>NZ_CP199850.1:2855000-3483433 GCF_052692335.1 Geobacillus sp. YF-1 | reverse complement strand
CCGTTGCCCCTCCCTTGGTTAGCGGATGATCATTTGGTTAAAAAAATAAGTTTGTGGAAAAAACAATATTAAGGAAAAAAGGCGGCTTTTCGACAAAATCCACCACCTGTGGACAAAACGATCAACAGTCTGTGAAAAATACTATCCACAACCTATCCACAGAATGTGGATATCTTTCTTTATCCACACAGTTGTCCATAGTGAAAACACAATAATAATAGCAAATAAAACAAGTTGTTGCAACGGCTTTTTTGCTTATCCACAAAACGGACAGACTGTGCAAATTTCGTTATCCACACGGGTGAAGATGTGAAAAAAATGTCGATAAATGTTGTGAATTGTTACTTTGGTGGCGAAATTTTATCCACATCGTTGCGTCGAAGGAGCGAAACAAAGAGGCAGTTGACATTTGCTGAGATTGTTCAATATAATGAGAAAGACTGCCCGTAACAGTTATTCCCTAGGGAGGTGTCATAGATGAAACGGACGTACCAACCAAATAGACGGAAACGCAGCAAAGTGCACGGATTTCGCGCCCGCATGAGCACGAAAAACGGGAGAAAAGTGCTGGCGCGCCGCCGCCGCAAAGGAAGAAAAGTATTGTCTGCATAATAGGCCACTGAAGTTTCAGTGGTCTTTTTTCTCACGTGGTGATTGGTCGCCTGGAAATGAGGGCAAATGGAGTGTTTACGGAAAATGAAAAAAAAGCATCGAATCAAAAAAAACGATGAATTCCAAGAAGTGTTTCAGCGAGGGGTTTCGACAGCCAACCGCCAGTTTGTTGTCTACACGCTTGACCGCCCGGGGCAGCCTTATTTCCGCATTGGGCTTTCCGTAAGCAAAAAGCTGGGCAAGGCCGTCACCCGAAACCGGATCAAGCGCTACATCCGCCAATGTTTCCTCGAGTTGAAAGAGGAAATCGTCCCCGGCAAGGACTATGTCGTCATCGCTAGACAGCCCGTTTCAGAGATGAGTTACACGGAAGTGAAAAAAAGTTTCATTCATGTGCTTAGGAAAGCTGGCGCGCTGAAAAATGGGACAAAGTCGCGGCCCTCGGTTTGACACGATGCCCCATCTAGCCAAAAAAGATGGTAAAATACAGACGTGAACTCGTACATATGGGAGGAAAAAGAAGGTGAAAAGGCGAATTGTATGGATAGTCTTAGGTTGTGCATTGATGGCTGTCTTGGCGGGGTGCACGGAAATCAACAAACCGATCACTCCGGAGAGCAAAGGGTTTTGGAATGAGTATATCGTTTATCCGCTTTCTTGGCTGATCAAACATGTCGCCGGGTTGCTTGGTGGAAGCTTTGGGTTGTCGATCATCGTCGTCACGGTGTTGATTCGCTTGTTGATTTTGCCGCTGATGATCCAGCAGACGCGCAATGCCAAGGCCATGCAAGCGCTTCAGCCTGAGATGGAGGCGCTGCGCAAAAAATACAGCTCGAAAGACGCCCAAACCCAGCAAAAACTCCAGCAAGAGATGATGCTTTTGTTCCAAAAGCACGGCGTCAACCCGATGGCTGGTTGCCTTCCTATTTTGATTCAAATGCCGATTTTAATCGGTTTCTATCACGCCATCATGCGAACGAGAGAGATTGCGCAGCACAATTTTCTCTGGTTTGACCTTGGCGAAAAAGACCCGTACTATATTTTGCCGGTCATCGCCGGGGTGACGACGTTCATTCAGCAAAAAATCATGATGGCTGGCTCCGCTCAGCAAAATCCGCAAATGGCGATGATGCTTTGGGTGATGCCGATCATGATCGTCATTTTTGCCATCAATTTTCCAGCTGCTTTGTCGCTTTACTGGGTCGTCGGAAATCTTTTCTCTATTGTGCAAACGTATTTCATTAAAGGGCCGAACGTTTCTGCCCATTCAGGAGGAGCGAAAAAGTGAAAGAAGTCACCGCGACTGCGGCAACGGCCGAAGAGGCGGTGCGGTTGGCGCTTGCCCAGCTCGGTGCACCTCGGGAGCGCGTCGACATCGTCGTGCTTGATGAAGGAAAAAGAGGCTGGTTCGGCTTGTTTGGCGGCCGTCCGGCAGTGGTGAAGGCGGTGTTGAAGGTCGATCCCATCGAGGAAGCGGTGCGCTTTCTCGAACGGGTGATGGCGCAGATGGGAGCGGAAGGGGCAAGCATTGAAGTTGTGCGGCGCGGCAAACAAGCGACGCTTCACGTTCACGGGGGACCGGTCGGACTGCTGATCGGCAAACATGGACAAACGTTGAATGCGCTCCAGTTTTTGGCGCAGCTCGTCGCCAACCGCTATGCCGATGAATATGTGTCCATTGTCGTCGATGTTGAACATTACCGAGAGCGGAGAGAAAAAGCGCTCATCGAGCTCGCGAACAAGCTGGCGGCTCAGGTGGTGAAAACGGGGAAGGAAATCCGGCTCGAACCGCTGCCGGCGCATGAGCGAAAAATTATTCACGCCGCGCTGGCCCGCCATAAGCGGGTCTCCACTTATTCGGTCGGGGTCGATCCGCATCGATCAATCGTCGTGGCCCCGGCGATGGAAACGAAAGCGCCGACGAAAGAGGCCCCTCTCTGAATGAGGAGAGGAAGGCCTTTTTTTGTTGTCGTGGTGGCGCTGGCAGCGGAAAGGATGGTTTGAAACAAAACCGCGGCCGCACATATGGTCTTTTTTCAACATGAGCATGCCATATTGTTATTCACATGTGGATAAGTTAAAATTGAACTGAGCAACGATGCACACGCAAAGCGACAGCGGAAACGGGCTGTGGATATAGAAAAGACAGGGAAAAAGCGAGGTGAACGAGCCATGACAGAATTTGATACGATTGCCGCCATTTCGACGCCGATGGGAGAAGGAGCGATCGCGATCGTCCGATTGAGCGGCGATGAGGCGGTGGAGATCGCCGACCGGCTCTTTCGCAGTCCGAGCGGGAAACGGCTCAAAGAGGTCCCGACGCATACGATCCATTATGGGCATATCGTCGATCCGAAGAGCGGCCAAATCGTTGAAGAGGTGATGGTGTCGGTGATGCGGGCCCCCAAGACGTTCACCCGTGAAGATGTCGTGGAGATTAACTGCCATGGCGGGTTTGTTTCCGTCAACCGGGTGCTGCGGTTGGCGCTGGCTAATGGGGCGCGCCTTGCTGAACCGGGGGAGTTTACGAAGCGGGCGTTTTTAAACGGGCGCATCGACTTATCCCAAGCGGAGGCAGTCATCGACTTGATCCGCGCCAAAACGGATCGCGCCATGAACGTTGCTTTGCAGCAAATGGAAGGGCGGTTGTCGAAATTAATCGGCGAATTGCGGCAGACCATTTTAGAAACGTTGGCGCACGTTGAAGTCAACATCGACTATCCAGAATACGATGATGTCGAAGAGATGACGCCGCGCCTGCTCAAAGAAAAGGCGCAATATGTGCGCGGACAGATTGAAAAACTGCTGTCGACCGCCAATCAAGGGAAAATTTTGCGCGAAGGCTTGGCAACGGTCATTATCGGGCGGCCGAACGTCGGAAAATCATCGCTGTTAAATGCGCTCGCCCATGAAAACCGGGCGATCGTCACCGACATTCCAGGGACAACGCGCGATGTGATTGAAGAATATGTCAACGTCCGCGGCGTACCGCTCCGCTTGATTGATACGGCCGGCATTCGCGAAACGGAAGATGTCGTGGAGCGAATCGGTGTTGAGCGTTCGCGGCAAATGCTGAAGCGGGCTGATTTCGTTTTGCTCGTTCTGAACAACCATGAGCCGCTGACGGAAGAGGATGAGCGGCTGTTTGCGATGATTGAAGGGATGGACGCGATCATCATCGTCAACAAAACCGATTTGCCGAGACGAATGGATATGGAACGGGTCGAGAAATTGGCGGCCGGCCGACCGATCGTGACGGCTTCATTGCTTCATGAACAGGGAATCGATGAATTGGAAAAAGCCATCGCCGATCTGTTTTTCGGCGGCGAACTTGAGGCGGGCGACTTGACCTATGTATCAAACTCCCGCCATATCGCGCTGCTTGAACAAGCGAAGCAGGCGGTCGATGATGCGCTTTCCGGCATTGACGCCGGCATGCCGGTCGATCTTGTTCAAATCGATTTGCGCCGGGCGTGGGAGCTGCTTGGCGAAATCGTTGGCGATACAGTGCACGAAAGTTTGATTGATCAGCTGTTTGCCCAATTTTGTTTAGGAAAATAAGCAAGGAGGAAACGAAATGGAGTATCACGGAGGAACGTATGACGTCATCGTCATCGGCGCCGGCCATGCTGGCTGCGAAGCGGCGCTTGCTTCGGCGCGCATCGGGGCAAAAACGCTCGTCATTACGCTCAACCTCGATATGATTGCGTTTATGCCGTGCAACCCGTCGATCGGCGGCCCGGCGAAAGGGATCGTCGTGCGCGAAATCGACGCTCTCGGCGGGGAAATGGCGAAAAACATTGACAAAACGTATATCCAGATGAGGATGTTAAACACGGGCAAAGGTCCGGCTGTCCGCGCGCTGCGGGCCCAGGCTGACAAAGTGCTGTACCAGCGGGAAATGAAGAAAACGCTCGAAAATCAGGAAAATTTGACGTTGCTGCAAGGGAAAGTCGAGCGGCTCATCGTTGAAGACGGCGTCTGCAAAGGCGTCATCACCCAAACGGGCGCTCATTATTACGCGAAGGCCGTCGTCATCACAACCGGGACGTTTTTGCGCGGAGAAATTATTATTGGTGACATTAAATACTCAAGCGGACCGAACAACCAGCAGCCGTCGATCAAGCTGTCCGAGCATTTAGAAGAGCTTGGGTTCGAGCTCGTCCGCTTCAAAACGGGCACGCCGCCGCGCGTCAACAGCCGGACGATCGACTACAGCAAAACAGAAATTCAGCCGGGCGACGAAGAGCCGCGGGCGTTTTCGTACGAGACGACAACTTACATCACCGATCAGCTGCCGTGCTGGCTGACGTACACGACAGAGGAAACGCACCGCATCATTGATGAAAATTTGCATTTGTCGCCGATGTACTCCGGCATGATCAAAGGAACCGGGCCGCGCTATTGCCCGTCGATCGAAGATAAAGTCGTCCGGTTCCACGACAAGCCGCGCCATCAAATTTTCCTCGAGCCGGAAGGGCGGGAAACGGAAGAAGTCTACGTGCAAGGGCTGTCGACAAGCTTGCCGGAACATATCCAGCGCAAGCTGCTTGAGACGATCCCAGGGCTCGAGAAAGCGCAGCTCATGCGGGCCGGCTATGCGATCGAGTACGATGCCATCGTGCCGACACAGCTTTGGCCGACGTTGGAAACAAAGCTGGTGAAAAATTTGTACACCGCCGGGCAAATTAACGGCACATCCGGCTACGAAGAAGCGGCGGGGCAAGGCATCATGGCCGGCATTAACGCCGCCCACCGCGCGCTCGGCCGCGAGGAAATCATTTTAAGCCGCTCGGACGCTTATATTGGCGTCTTGATCGACGACTTGGTGACAAAAGGGACAAACGAGCCGTACCGCCTGCTCACGTCGCGCGCCGAATATCGGCTGTTGCTCCGCCACGACAACGCCGATTTGCGCCTCACTGAGCTCGGGTATCGGATCGGCCTGATTTCCGAAGAGAGATACCGAGCATTTTTGGCAAAAAAAGAGGCGATCGAACGGGAGAAAAAACGGCTGCAAACGGTCATCATGAAACCCACGCCAGAGGTGCAGGAAGTCATCCGCCAGGCGGGCGGAAGCGAGCTGAAAGACGGGATTCGCGCCGCTGATTTGCTCAGGCGTCCGGAGATGACGTACGAGCACATCCAAAAACTGGCGCCTTCCGATGAAGAGATCGCTAAAGAAGTGGCGGAACAAGTCGAAATTCAAATCAAATATGAAGGTTACATTCAAAAATCGCTGCAAGAAGTCGAGCGGCTCAAAAAAATGGAAAACAAAAAAATCCCGGAAGATATCGACTACGACGCCATCCAAGGTCTGGCGACCGAAGCGCGGCAAAAACTGAAACAAGTGCGCCCGCTCTCAATCGCCCAAGCGTCGCGCATTTCCGGCGTCAATCCGGCCGATATTTCGATCTTATTAGTGTATTTGGAACAAGGAAGAATCGCGCGCGTGTCGAATGAATAAACATGAGGGAAAGGATTGGCTTATGGAGGCGACACAATTTCAAGCCATGCTTGAAGAGAGGGGGATTTCCCTCTCTTCCCAAGCGCTTGCGCAGTTTGAGCGCTATTACGAACTGCTCGTCGAATGGAACGAGAAAATGAATTTGACCGCTATTACAGACAAGCCCGGTGTCTATGTGAAACATTTTTTTGACTCGGTTTCCCCCGCCTTTTACTACGATTTTTCCGCGCCGCTTTCGCTGTGCGATGTCGGCGCTGGAGCGGGGTTTCCAAGCATTCCGCTCAAAATTTGCTTTCCGCATCTGCGCGTTTCGATCGTCGATTCGTTGCAAAAGCGCATTCGTTTTTTGGACCATCTCGTCGCCGCGCTGCAACTTGAGGGAGTGGCGCTCTATCATGATCGGGCCGAGACGTTCGCTCGTCAAAAGGGAATGCGCGAATCGTTTGACGTTGTCACGGCTAGGGCGGTAGCGCGCATGCCGGTGCTTGCCGAACTTTGTCTTCCGCTTGTCAAAGTTGGAGGCACATTGATCGCCATGAAGGCTGCTTCGGCGCCTGAAGAATTGAAAGAGGGAAAAAAGGCGATCGCGGTGCTCGGCGGGGAAGTCGCGGCGGCGGAAACGTTCGCGTTGCCGTTTGCGGAGGGGGAGCGGACCATCATTTTCATTCATAAAACGAAAAAGACGCCGGCCCAATATCCGCGCAAGCCAGGAACGCCGAGCAAGCAGCCCATTCAGTAGCCGGCCGCGGACACGGCGCAAAGGCGGCTCCGTCGTCCCGTGTCTCATGACGGGGAAACAGCTAGGGAGAAGGTCGCGCGTGCCGGGTGGCAAAGAGAGCGTTTTGCTAAGTACGTCCAAAGGTGGTGTAGGGGGATGAAGCATCCATTTTCGCGCTTGTTCAGTTTTGGAGAGAGAGAGCTGGAAGAAGCGGGGGAAAAACAAGAGAGGGAAGAAGTTCGCCACATTCCGGTCGAAAGCATTATCCCGAACCGCTTTCAGCCGCGCACGATGTTTGATGAAGAAAAAATCAATGAATTGGCGTTGACGATTCGCACGCACGGCATCATCCAGCCGATCGTCGTCCGCGAATGCGGAAACGGACAGTTTGAAATCATCGCCGGCGAACGGAGATGGAGGGCGGTGCAAAAGCTCGGCTGGACGGAAATCCCGGCGATCATCAAAAACTTAAATGACAAAGAAACCGCCTCCGTCGCCCTCATTGAAAACTTGCAGCGTGAAGAGTTGACACCGATTGAAGAGGCGATGGCGTACGCTAGGCTCATCGAACTGCACGATTTGACGCAAGAAGCGCTCGCCCAGCGGCTTGGCAAAGGGCAGTCGACGATTGCCAACAAGCTGCGTCTGCTCAAACTTCCGCAGGAAGTTCAAGAAGCGCTGTTGCAGCGGGCGATTACGGAGCGTCATGCGCGCGCCCTAATTGCGTTGAAAGACAAAGAAAAACAGCTGAAGTTGCTGCAGGAAATCATCGACAAGCAACTGAACGTCAAGCAGACGGAAGACCGGGTCGTCAAGCTGCTTGAAGCGCGGGAACAAAAGCCGAAGCCAAAGCGCAAGGCGTTCAGCCGCGATATGCGCATCGCCATTAATACGATTCGCCAGTCGCTTTCGATGGTGGAAAATAGCGGGGTGTCCGTTCAATCGGAAGAGGAAGAATTGGACGATTACTATCAAATTACGATTCGCATCGCCAAAAAATAATCAACTGGTCATCGTTTGCCTCATCACGCGCGGCTGATGGGGTTTTTTCTTTCAGAAAACAAAGTCATTTTCCTTTTTTCATGATAAAATAAAGTTTATGAGGAAGAGATAGAGGTAGGTGGCATCGTGGGCAAAGTCATTGCTATTGCAAACCAGAAAGGTGGCGTCGGAAAAACAACGACAGCGGTCAACTTGTCAGCTTGTCTCGCCCATCTCGGAAAAAAAGTGCTGTTGGTTGACGCCGATCCGCAAGGAAATGCGACAAGCGGCATCGGTATTGAACGGGGAGATGTCGACGAATGCATTTATAACGTCATCATCGGTGACATGAAGGCGAAAGACGTCATTCGGCCGACAGACATCGAAAATTTATACGTCATTCCAGCAACGATCCAGCTGGCTGGTGCGGAAATTGAGCTCGTTTCCGTTATCTCTCGCGAAATTCGGTTGCGAAACGCGCTCGCACCGCTAAAAGACAAGTATGACTTTATCATTATTGACTGTCCTCCTTCGCTCGGGTTGCTGACGCTGAATGCGTTGACGGCGGCCGATTCTGTCCTTATCCCGGTCCAATGCGAATATTACGCGCTGGAAGGGCTCAGCCAGCTGCTCAATACGATCCGGCTTGTGCAGCGGCATTTAAACTACGATTTGCGCCTTGAAGGCGTGTTGCTGACCATGCTCGATGCACGAACGAATTTAGGCCTTCAAGTCATTCAAGAAGTGAAAAAATATTTCCGCGAAAAAGTGTACGAGACGATCATCCCGCGAAACGTGCGGCTGAGTGAGGCGCCAAGCCATGGCAAACCGATTATTTTGTACGATGTCAAGTCGAGGGGGGCCGAAGTGTATTTGGATTTAGCGAAGGAGGTGCTTGAACGTGGCTAGAGGGCTTGGCAAAGGCATCGGCGCGCTGTTTGACAACTTTCCGCTCAACGGAATGGACGGAAACGAAGAAACTGTGCGGGAAGTCAGCATTCACGATCTTCGGCCGAATCCGTACCAGCCGCGGAAAACGTTTCAACCCGAGGCGATCGAGGAGCTGAAGCAATCGATTTTGCAGCATGGTATTTTGCAGCCGCTCATCGTCCGGCGCGCACCGAAAGGGTTTGAAATCGTTGTCGGCGAACGGCGCTACCGGGCGGCGAAAGAGGCGAATTTGTCGTCAGTGCCAGTGGTAGTTCGCGAATTGACCGACGAGCAAATGATGGAGTTTGCCCTTCTCGAAAACTTGCAGCGTGAAGACTTGAACCCGATCGAAGAAGCGATGGCGTATAAAATGTTGATGGACAAGCTGCACTTGACCCAAGAGGAAGTCGCCAGCCGCGTCGGGAAAAGCCGCCCGCACATCGCCAATCATTTGCGTTTGTTGTCCCTCCCTTCCGATGTGCAAAAACTGCTCATCGATGGCACTCTTTCGATGGGGCATGGCCGCGCGCTTTTGGGGCTGAAGCAAAAAAGCAAAATGAAACCGATTGTGGAACGGGTGATTCGCGAAGGACTGAACGTCCGCCAGCTGGAAAAGCTGATTCAGCAGGCCAATGCCGATGTTCCACGTGAAACATTGAAGCGAAAAAAGCAAGAAAAAAGCGTGTTTCTTCGCGAAAGCGAATCATTGCTGCGCGAAAAATTCGGAACGAACGTCACCATTAAACAAACGAAAAAACGCGGAAAAATCGAAATTGAATTTTTTTCTCCGGAAGATTTAGAGAGAATATTAGAACTGCTCGATGTGCGGTTTGATGAGTAGGCCGATGATCGAGGATGTTCAATTCGTTGGAAAGAGTGGTTCATCATGGTATTGCTAGGGACGATCGTCAATGGACTGAGCATTGTAGCTGGAGCATTGATCGGCAAGGCGTTTCGCCGCATCCCCGACCGCGTCAAAGAAACGGTGATGGGAGGAATCGGACTGGCTGTGGCGCTTCTTGGCGTGCAGATGGGGATGAAAAGCGAGCAGGTTCTTGTTGTCATCATTAGCCTTGTGTTTGGCGGCATTCTCGGAGAGTGGTGGGACTGGGAGGAAAAGCTGAACCGGCTCGGCCGATGGCTCGAGAAAAAAGTGGGCGGGAACGGGGGAAGCATCGCCCAAGGATTTGTGAGCGCGACGTTATTGTTTGTCATCGGCGCGATGGCCATTGTCGGGGCGCTGGACAGCGGGTTGCGCGGCGACCATAGCGTCCTCTACACAAAATCGATTTTAGATGGGTTCGCCAGCGTCATTTTGACGACGACGCTTGGCATCGGTGTCATATTTTCCGCGCTGCCGGTGATGGTTTACGAGGGCAGCATCGCGTTATTGGCGACGCAAATCGAGCGGTTTGTGCCAAAGAGCGTGCTCGATTCCTTTATCGCCGAGTCGACAGCGACCGGAGGGATTTTGATTATGGCGATCGGTCTCAATATGCTCGGGGTAACGAACATTCGGGTGGCGAATTTGCTGCCGAGCATTGTTGTCACGGCGGGCGCTGTTTTTCTTCTTTCGTTCTGGTAGTGGGACGGCAAGCCGCGTGCAACCCCCTCTTTCAACAGTTGAGACTGAGAAAGAGGGGGATTGGCCGTCCGCCATCGCCAATCATGAGGAGTCCGGTGATTGTCGTGGATACGGCTTTGCCATCTCATTTCTCAACGAGAAAAACCTTGTTGCATCGGTCTTGCTTTTCACGCGCTTTCCCATTGATGAAGGGAATCAGCGGTTTTTCACCGCCCTCTTTAGGAGGCTGGTGATTGACGCGCGCAACCGCTTCTCCGAATCGTTTCTCAAGTGGAAACGACTTGTTGCCTCAGCCTCTATGTTCGCGCGTTCCACTATCGATCAAGGCAAACAGCGATTTTTCACCAACCTTTTAGGCGAAGCGGTGCACGGGCTCCAATAGCGGACCCTTTTTTTACCACAACGACCGCCGATCTTTCGAAAGCGGAGGGGCGCCAAGCCGCTCCTTGCGAACGACGAACCGTTCTGCTTCGTAAATGCCGTTGGCAATGGTTTTGGCCATGTTCATGACCAAGTGAAGGCGCGTATTTTGCAGGACAAAAAATTCCATAAATCCGCTGACATTGACTACCCCAGCAATATGGGCGTCCCCGACGGGAAGCAGCTGTTTATTGACTCCAGCCCCGGGGCGAACCGGCCCTTTGGCAACGGTGATGGCGCCGACGCTTTTCAGCCGACCAAGGCAGGCGTCCACCGCGATCATGAACGGTTCATCGTGAGTCAGTCGAATCGCCTCCACTTTTTCCTCAAGATTGACGGCGTGAATCGGCTCCTCGAGTGTTCCGTATACATGAAAGCGGGATAACGGCTTTTCTTTCAACATCGTGCCCACTAACGGTCCGAGCGAATCGCCCGTCGATCGATCGGTGCCGATGCAAACGATGGCGACCGGCTGGACGAGCGGATCCGGAAGCAGCGCGGCGATCCGCCAAGCGATCAATGATACCGCCCCTGGCTCATCGTAAAAAATGCGGTCTCTTTCCTCCTTGGAAGAGAAAAAAATCGATGGTATGCTCATTCCTTTCACTCCTACTTTCCATCCAAAAGTATTAACAGTATACGGAAAATAAAAGAATGATATACGTTTCTTCCCCTATTTTCCCGCTCTTGTTCTCAAGTGATGCGGATGGCGAAAACATCGGGCTACCAATCGATGGCCTGTCTTGTTAAAATAAAAAGCGCAGAACGAAGAAGATCGAGGTGTTGTCAACGTTGAAAACGATCGAGAAAATGGTCGATGAACTGTTGGCGTTTTTGACCGATGAAACGCTGTGGCTGGAGATAGGAAAAGGGGCGCTGAAGATCGTTTTGATTTTCCTCGTGTGCGCCGTGGCCGTGAAATTGTTAAAAGTGGCTGTCCATAATATGTTTCGCGTGCGGCAAAAGGCGCCGATCCGCATTTCCGAACGGAGGGAGGCGACGCTTGTTCGCCTGCTCGACAATGTCATTACGTATGTACTATATTTTATTGCGCTCTTAATGATTTTAGATACATTTGGTGTTCCGGTGAAAGGATTGCTTGCTGGGGCCGGGGTCGTTGGATTAGCGGTCGGCTTCGGGGCGCAAAGCTTAGTCAAAGATGTCATTACCGGATTTTTCATTATTTTTGAGGATCAGTTTGCTGTCGGTGACTATGTGCGCATCGGCAACTTTGAAGGATACGTGGAAGAAATCGGGTTGCGGGTGACAAAAATTAAAAGCTGGACGGGAGAAGTGCACATTTTGCCCAACGGCAGCATTATCGAAGTGACGAACTTTTCGTTGCATAACAGCTTGGCTGTTGTCGATGTCAGCATTGCCTATGAAGAAGATATTGAAGAGGCGGAACAAGCGATCCGCGAGCTTCTTCCGCAGCTGCCGGAGAAATACGAAGATATGGCCGCCGCACCGGAGTTGCTCGGCGTGCAAAACGTCACCGGCGCGGAAGTGGTCCTCCGCATTACGTGCGAAACGAAGCCGATGCGTCATGTAGCGGTGGCTCGCGCGATTCGCAAAGAAGTCAAAAAGCTTCTTGATGAACGCGGCATTGATATTCCGTATCCTCGGCTTGTGCTGCATCGCCGCGGCGGGGAGGAACAGCTGGACGCCAAGCCGCAAAAACAACAGCTGTGATCGCGAGGAGGTGGACAGATGGAAGAAAAAGAATTTGGTCTTTATGATATCGTGGAAATGAAAAAACCGCATCCGTGCGGGACGAACCGATGGAAAGTGATTCGTCTAGGCGCTGACATTCGCATTAAATGTGAGGGCTGCGCTCACAGTGTGTTGCTGCCGCGGAAGGAATTTGTCCGCAAAATGAAAAAAGTGCTTGTCAAGCATGAAGAATAACCGAACGGGACTGGGGAAATTTCCATTCTAGCGGTGGGCGAGGGGGAAGAAAGGCGATGGGGACGACGCATGTGACTTCATGTCCGCTCAATTGTTGGGACGTATGTGGGTTGAAGGTGACGGTCGACGGGGGAAAAGTCGTCCGTGTAGACGGCGATGAACAGCATCCGATCACCAAAGGAACGATTTGCGGACGCGGCCGGATGTTGAAAGAACGGGTGAACGCCAACGGGCGCCTCCGCTATCCGCTAAAAAAGGCAAACGGCCGGTTTGTTCGCATTTCTTGGGAAGAGGCGCTCGATGACATTGCCGAAAACATGCAGCGATTAAAAGACCGGTTTGGTCCGACGGCGGTGCTTCACAGCCATGATTATGCCAACAATGGACTGCTCAAACATTTGGACGAGCGCTTTTTCAACTGCTATGGCGGCGTGACCGAGCTTGTCGGCAGCCTTTGCTGGGGAGCGGGCATTGAGGCGCAAAAATGGGATTTTGGCAACGCCTACAGCCATGCGCCGGAAGATATCGACAACAGCCGTCATATCGTCATTTGGGGGCGAAATGTCGCCCGCACCAACATCCATTTGTTTGAACGGCTCTTGGCGGCAAAAAAGCGCGGCGCGACAATCGTTGTGATCGATCCGCTGTTTGGTCCGACCGCGCGCATCGCCGACCATTACATCTGCATTAAGCCGGGAACGGACGCTTTTTTGGCGATGGGGGTCATGAAAGAGCTGCTCCGTCTCGGGCTCGAAGACCGTGCCTTTATTGAGCACCATACGGTTGGGTTTGCCGACGTCGAGCAAGTATTGCAGACGATTTCGCTTGCGGAAATCGAGCAATATACCGGTGTGAGCCGCCATACTGCGACGGAATTGGCCCGGATTTACAGCGACCGTCCGACCGCCACGTACCTTGGGCTTGGCATGCAGCGTTATGCCAATGGCGGGAACACGATTCGCTGGATTGACGCCCTTGTCGCCGCCAGCGGCAATGTCGGCATTCCAGGCGGAGGGGCGAATTTTGGCAACTTGCAAGTGAGCGAATGGTTTGATCGGGCTGCGCTCACCCTTCCCGAGCGGAAAACGGCATCGCGCGCATGGACGATGATGAAGCAGGCGGAGGAAATGTTGCGGGCGAACGATCCGCCGATTGGGATGGTGATCGTCACTTGTGGCAACCCGCTTGCCCAAGTGCCGAACACGAATTTGGTGAAAAAGGCGTTCGCCTCGGCGGAAACGGTTGTTGTGTTTGAGCAGTTCATGACCGATACGGCAGCTGTGGCGGATTACGTGCTTCCGGTGGCCGCTTCGTTTGAAGAGGAAGATGTCTACTGTTCATCTATGTATCACGCGTATGTCAACTATGGCCCGAAGCTTGTGGAGCCGCCCGGTGAAGCGAAGCCTGATTTGTGGATTTGGACGGAGCTCGCCAAACGTCTCGGCTTTGGCGAGGCGTTTGCCTATACGCGCGAGCAGTTTCTAAACATGGCGCTCCGTCCGCTGGAGCGGCACGGCATTACGCTGGAGCGGCTGCGCGCCGAACACCGCGTTCTTTTGCCGGTTGAGCCGGTGCCATGGCGCCATCGCCGCTTTCAAACACCGAGCGGCAAATATGAGTTTACATCCAGCATCGCCCGTCAAAAAGGAATGGACGGCCGGCTAACGATCATGCATCCAGCCGAATCAGCGGAAACGAATCCGCTGCTGGCGGCCAAGTATCCATACCGGTTGCTGACGATTCATCCGCTTCGCTCCAATCATTCGCAACATTACCCGTTGCTTCCGGCGCTCCAAACCGTGCGCATCGAAGTGTCGGCCGATATTGCGGCGGAAAAAGGGCTTGCCGATGGTGACCGCGCCCGTGTTTACAATGGTCGCGGGTCGCTTGTCGGGACGGTCCGTGTGCTCGAACGGGCCCATCCGGGAACGATCAACATTGACGAAGGGCAGTGGGGGGCATTCGGAGGGCCGGTCAACGTGCTCACCCCCGATTTGGAGTCGGACAACGGTTGCGGCAGCACGCTGTATGACTGCTTGGTCAACATTGAAAAATGGGCGCCGCGGGAAGAAGGCAGGGCCGTGGCGGATTGGCAAACGACGCTAACCTGACTGGAAGGAGGCCGCGAACGCCGCCGGCCGGGCTGCGACTGTTTTTCATACGGAACCCCGCGTTTGCCAAGGGCGAATCCGGCTCTCTACATGTCCCACGATGCTCAATAGGATGATGTGGGTGGAGTTTTCATAGAACTTTCAACGCTACCTAGCCAAGGGGTTGTTTGGATCAGTGATGGGTCTCCCGCTGCGACAAGAACTTGATCCACTTCTGACGTGTCGTTTGTTTGGATCAATGATGGGGTTCCCGACCATCCGTTTTCCTTTTCGAGTTTCGGCCGTGACGGCCGATGAAGGCGCGTGTCGGCGGCCTTTGAAAAGCGCCTGTACGCCGGCTGTCCCTTTTAGCCGCGCTTGTCATTTTTCACGCCAGCCCATATAATGAGGGAAGATGCGAACGGGAAAAGAGGAGTGGAATCCATGGGATTGACAGCAGGAATCGTCGGTTTGCCCAACGTCGGCAAATCGACGTTGTTTAACGCTATTACGAAAGCCGGAGCCGAGTCGGCGAACTATCCGTTTTGTACGATTGAGCCAAACGTTGGGGTGGTTGAAGTGCCCGATGAGCGGCTTCGAGTATTAACTGACATGTTTCAGCCGAAGCGGACGGTGCCGACCGTGTTTGAATTCACGGATATTGCGGGCATTGTCAAAGGGGCAAGCAAAGGAGAAGGGCTTGGCAATAAGTTTTTGTCCCATATCCGCCAAGTCGATGCCATTTGCCAAGTCGTGCGCTGTTTCAGCGATGAAAACATTACGCACGTGGCCGGCCAAGTCGATCCGCTCGCCGATATCGAAACGATCAATTTGGAGCTTGTGTTGGCCGATTTAGAGACGGTTGACAAACGAATCGAGCGGGTCGGCAAAATCGCCAAGCAAAAAGATAAAGAGGCGGCGTTTGAGCACGGGATTTTGCTGCGATTGAAAGAAACGCTCGAAGCCGGCAAACCGGCGCGCACACTCGAATTCTCTGAGGAAGAGATGAAAGTCGTCAAGCAGCTGCACTTGTTGACGATCAAACCGATGCTGTATGTCGCCAATGTTGGCGAGGAAGACGTCGCCGATCCTGACGGCAATCCGTTTGTCAAGGACGTGCGCGAGTTTGCGAAGCGCGACAACGCGGAAGTGATCGTCGTCTGCGCCAAAATTGAAGAGGAAATTGCCGAGTTCAGCGAGGAAGAAAAGCAGCAGTTTTTGCGGGAGCTCGGCATTGAGCAGTCCGGCCTTGACCAGCTGATTCACGCTTCTTACAGTTTGCTTGGGCTGGCGACGTTTTTCACTGCCGGTGAACAGGAAGTGCGGGCGTGGACGTTTCGAAAAGGGATGAAAGCGCCGCAATGCGCGGGCATCATCCATTCCGATTTTGAGCGCGGCTTCATCCGCGCCGAGACGGTTTCATACGATGACTTAGTCGCTGCCGGTTCCATGGCGGCAGCGCGCGAGGCGGGCAAGGTGCGGCTCGAAGGAAAAGACTATGAAGTGCAAGACGGCGACATTATTCATTTCCGATTCAACGTCTAGGAGGCTGATGAAAAACGGTCGTTTCTCTTGAGCAATGGGGGAATGTTTGAAAGGCGCTCCTGATGCGACAAGGCTTATCCATTTGAGAAACGGGTTTGATCAGCGGCTTGCCCCCTTAAATCACCGGCCTTCTAGCGTTTCGCATTCCCCCGAAAGAAGCAAGGCCGCTATGTTCAACCGAAATGAGGATGGCAAATGTTTGTGCCGCGCAAATGCGGCAAACTGCCTTGCTTATCGTTGTCCATCATGGTATAATCAACAAATGTGAGTAATGTTCATTGCTCCTTGCCCTTCAGCGGAAGGGCCGTTCAGACCAAAAGGAGGTGACGAGCGTGAGAAAATACGAAATTATGTACATCATCCGCCCGAACATGGACGATGAGGCGAGACAAGCTCTCGTCGAACGGTTCAACAACGTGTTGAAAGAAAACGGCGCGGAGATTACAAAGGTGACGGATTGGGGTAAGCGTCGCTTAGCCTATGAAATTCAAAAATACCGCGATGGCTATTATATGATCATCAACGTCACAGCGGAGCCGAAAGCGGTGCAGGAATTTGACCGTTTAGCGCGCATCAGCGAAGACATTATCCGTCATATCGTCGTCAAGGAAGACGAATAATTTTTTCTTTATGGCAAGAGGTGGTTCTGATGATTAACCGCGTCATTTTAGTCGGCAGGTTAACGAAAGATCCGGAGTTGCGCTACACTCCAAGCGGAGTGGCTGTTGCCACGTTCACGCTTGCCGTCAACCGGCCGTTTACAAACCAGCAAGGCGAACGGGAAACGGATTTTATTCAATGCGTCGTTTGGCGCCGCCAAGCGGAAAATGTGGCGAATTTCCTCAAAAAGGGGAGTTTGGCTGGAGTCGATGGCCGGCTGCAGACCCGCAGCTATGAAAATCAAGAAGGCCGGCGCGTCTATGTCACGGAAGTGGTGGCTGACAGCGTCCAATTTTTAGAGCCCAAAGGTGCGAGCGAGCAGCGAGGGGCAGCAGCAGGCGGCTACTACGGGGATCCATTCCCATTCGGACAAGATCAGAACCACCGATATCCGAACGACAAACAGGCGGGCCGCATCGATGAAGATCCTTTCGCCGATGACGGTCAGCCGATCGATATTTCCGATGACGATTTGCCGTTTTAACGTTATTTCTGACAGAAGTCTGCCACCTCAAGGAATGTGCACAGGGCAAAGCCTAATGAGTAGGTGGAAGAGGAATGTCGGCGATCGCCGACGGATGTGGTCATCGATTGTTCGAACGGACGCCTTCGGAGCGAAGGAAGGCGTAAAGGGGACTTGGGTGTGGCTTAGTTTGGCGAACACGCCCAAGTCGTTGGAAGCCTCCACCTCTAAGCGAAGCGTAGGTGGCGGGCAGTTCATCGTCTGAAAACACCGTCCTCCGCCCGAAAAATGGGAAGAGCGCTGATCGCATGGGCGGGCGGCGGTCCGGAAAGCGAAGAAAGAAAGGAGGAAATGGAAATGGCAGGACGGAAAGGCGGACGCGGCAAACGCCGCAAAGTATGCTACTTCACGGCGAATAACATTACGCATATCGACTACAAAGATGTCGATTTGCTGAAAAAGTTCATCTCTGAACGCGGAAAAATTTTGCCGCGCCGCGTAACGGGAACGAGCGCAAAATATCAACGCAAACTGACGGTAGCGATCAAGCGCGCGCGTCAAATGGCGCTCTTGCCGTACGTTGCGGATGAATGAGCCGGAAAAGGGCAGTAAGGGGAACCTTACTGCTTTTTTTATATCTGATCAAGAAAGGGGAACATTCCTTGCGAAACACGCATGTTCTCACCGAGGCGGCGATCGAGCTTGCGCTGTTTGCCGTTTTGTTTTTGTTTGCGCTGTACGTGCCGGTCGTCGGGATCGTTGCTACTCTGTTTTTGGCGCTTCCGTTTATGGTGTTCACGATGCGCCACGGATGGATTCCTGCTATGTTGCTGCTGGCGGCGGCCCTTGTCGTCTCCGGTTTGATCGGTTCGCTTTTGGCGCTGCCGATGGCGTTGATGTTCGGCACGTTTGGCATCGCGG
Source organism: Geobacillus sp. YF-1 (assembly GCF_052692335.1). Lineage (NCBI taxonomy): Bacteria > Bacillati > Bacillota > Bacilli > Caryophanales > Anoxybacillaceae > Geobacillus > Geobacillus sp. YF-1. Next base: position 3,465,133 of record NZ_CP199850.1, on the reverse strand, counting down.
TTGGCGCGCTGCTTTCCAAACAGAGAAACCGGTACGTTGTTCTTCTTGTCGGTACGTTTGTATTTTTGGTCAATATCGTCCTTGATTACATTATCTCGATTCAGTTTTTGCACGTCGATCTGATCCAAGATACGCTTGCGCTCGTGCGTGAATCGTTTGACACCGCGATGCGTCTCATGGAAGGGATAGGGCAAGCGCCATCTTTGGAGATGCAAAGGCAGATCGAACAAGGACTGAAGCTGATCGGCTATATGATTCCGACGCTGTTTGTCATCGCGGCGTTGGCGCTGGCGTACGTGACAATCATCGTCTCGCTGCCAGTGATGAAAAGGCTAAAGCTGCCGGTCGGTTCATGGCCGCCGTTTCGTGAGTTGACGTGGCCCAAAAGCGTGCTATGGATTTATGTTGTCGTCCTCCTTCTCTCCTTGTTTCCGCTGGAAGAAGGATCGTTTGCCTATATGGCGGTGCTAAATGTATCGTATGTGTTACACCTAGCCATGATCGTGCAAGGTTTTTCGTTTTTGTACGCTGTTGCCTACAAAAAAGGAATCGCCAAAGGCGTGGCGGTAGCGGGGACGGTCCTTTGCTTATTCCTGCCTTTTCTACTTTATCTTGTGGCGATATTCGGTATAATTGATTTAGGATTTGATTTGCGCCGCCGCATATGATAATTGGATAAGGTGAGTCATTTCTTCCGAAGTAGGAGCTGACTTGAATGCATTTTTATGAAAGGAAAGCGTATCGCTATCCGCTTTATGCGTTGGCCGCCATGGCGGTGCTAATGGCGATTGGCCTGTTTTATTTCCAATGGCTGATCGGGCTGGTCGCCCTTCTCGGCATTGGATTCGTCCTGTACAGCGTCATCTGGTCGCAGCGCTCTTTGTATCAAGAGCTGGAACATTATATTTCTAATTTATCGCACCGCGTTAAAAAAGTCGGAGAAGAAGCGCTCATGCAAATGCCGGTCGGCATTATGCTTGTGAATGAAGACGGCGAGATCGAATGGTCCAATCGCTTTCTGGCCGCCTGCTTCAAAGAGCAGACGTTAGTCGGCCGCTCTCTCGCTGAACTGTCCGAGCCATTGGCCGCTTTCGTCAAAAGAGGAAAAACGGACGAAGAGATCTTTGAGTTTCATGGAAAGCGGCTCAAGGTGCTCATTCGCCGCTCTGAACGGCTTCTTTACTTTTTTGATGTCACTGAGCATATGGAATTGAAGCAAAAATACGAGGCGGAACGCTTAGTGCTCGCCATTATTTTTCTCGACAATTATGATGAAATTACGCAAGGGATGGACGATCAAGCGAAAAGCCAACTGAACAGCCTCGTCACTTCTGTGCTGAATCGGTGGGCCAATGATTATGGCATCTTTTTAAAGCGGACATCGTCCGACCGGTTTATTGCGGTGTTGAATGAGCAGATCTTGAGCCGATTGGAAAAAAGCAAATTTTCCATCCTTGATGAAGTGAGAGAACAGACGGCGAAGCATCATGTTCAGCTGACGCTGAGCATCGGCATCGGCGCCGGTGTGTCTCCGCTTCCTGAACTTGGCGCGCTCGCGCAATCAAGCCTCGATTTGGCGCTTGGGCGCGGCGGCGACCAAGTGGCGATTAAGCAAGGAACCGGGAAAGTGAAATTTTACGGCGGCAAAACGAATCCGATGGAAAAACGGACGCGCGTCCGCGCCCGCGTCATCTCCCATGCGCTTCGCGAATTGATCGCCGAAAGCGACAAAGTGCTCATCATGGGCCACAAGTATCCGGATATGGACGCGCTTGGGGCGGCCATCGGCATTTTAAAAGTCGTTCAATCGAACCAAAAGGAAGGATTTATCGTCATTGACCCGGCGAAAACGGATGCCGGGGTGCAGCGGCTGCTTGAGGAAATGAAAAAGCAGGCCGATTTATGGTCAAGGTGCTTGAAGCCGGAGCAGGCGCTCGAGTTGGTGACAGAAGATACGCTGCTCATTGTCGTGGATACCCATCGACCGTCGCTTGTCATTGAGGAGCGGTTGCTATACCGCACCGACCACATTGTCATCATTGACCACCATCGCCGCGGGGAAGAGTTTATCGAGGCGCCGCTGCTCGTCTATATGGAGCCATACGCTTCCTCAACGTCCGAGCTCGTTACCGAACTCTTGGAGTATCAACCGCGGCGCATGAAGTTGTCGATGTTGGAAGCTACCGCTTTGCTTGCCGGCATCGTTGTCGATACAAAAAGCTTTACGCTCCGCACCGGCTCGCGGACGTTTGACGCCGCCTCATACTTGCGCTCTCAGGGAGCGGACACGGTGCTCGTGCAAAAGCTGCTGCGGGAAAGCGTCGCCAATTACGTCAAACGCGCCAAACTGATTGAACGGGCCACCATCGATGAGCACGGCATTGCCATTGCCAGTGGGGACGAACATGAGGTGCATGATCAAGTGTTGATCGCGCAAACGGCTGACACGCTCCTGACATTGAGCGGTGTCGTCGCTTCGTTCGTCATTTCCAAGCGGGCGGATGGAACGGTCGGCATCAGCGCCCGCTCGCTTGGCGATGTCAATGTGCAATTGATCATGGAGCGGCTCGGCGGAGGCGGGCATTTAACGAACGCTGCCGCCCAGCTGTCTGACGCGACGGTCGAAGAGGCGGAGCGGCAGCTGCGTGAGGCGATTCATGACTATTTTGAGGGGGGGAAGCCATCATGAAAGTCATTTTTCTAAAAGATGTGAAAGGAAAAGGGAAAAAAGGCGAAATCAAAGACGTGGCTGACGGTTATGCGAACAACTTTTTGTTCAAACAAGGACTCGCTATTGAAGCGACCCCGGCCAATATTAAAGCGCTCGAAGCACAAAAGCAAAAAGAGCGTCGCCAGGCTGCGGAAGAGCTGGCCAATGCCAAAAAACTGAAAGAAACGCTCGAAAAACTGACGGTGGAAATCGCGGCGAAAGCGGGCGAGGGCGGCCGCTTGTTTGGCTCGATCACAAGCAAACAGATCGTCGAGGCGCTTTACGATCAACATGGCGTAAAGCTTGATAAGCGGAAAATGGAACTTGCTGACGCCATTCGTTCTCTCGGTTATACGAATGTGCCAGTAAGGCTTCATCCGGAAGTGACAGCCACGTTGAAAGTGCACGTCACCGAGCAAAAATAACAGCTGTTGTCGGATGCCCCCGCCCGCTGCGGCGGGGTTCCTTGCTTCTCAGCTTTAAAGGTTTGGCGTGGAATGAAAAACACGGGGGAAAAGGTGGTGAAACCGATGAGCGAACTGTTTTCCGAACGAATTCCTCCGCAAAGCATCGAAGCCGAGCAGGCTGTGCTTGGCGCCGTATTTTTGGATCCTACCGCACTGACGCTCGCCTCCGAACGACTGATTCCCGAAGATTTTTACCGTGTGGCACACCAAAAAATTTTTCATGCCATGCTCCGGGTGGCCGATAAAGGCGAGCCGGTTGATTTAGTGACGGTGACGGCGGAACTCGCCGCCTCCGAGCAGCTTGAGGAAGTGGGTGGCGTTTCGTATTTAAGCGAGCTGGCGGATTCGGTGCCGACGGCGGCCAACGTCGAATATTACGCCCGCATTGTTGAAGAGAAATCGGTGCTTCGCCGCCTCATCCGCACGGCGACATCGATCGCCCAAGACGGATACACCCGCGAAGATGAGATTGACATCCTGCTCGACGAGGCGGAACGAAAAATTATGGAAGTTTCCCAACGGAAACATTCCGGTGGTTTTAAAACGATTCGCGATATTCTCGTTCAGACCTATGACAATATTGAAATGCTCCACAATCGGAACGGGGATATCACCGGCATCCCGACGGGGTTTACCGAACTGGACCGGATGACGTCCGGTTTTCAGCGCAGCGATTTGATTATCGTCGCTGCCCGGCCGTCAGTTGGAAAAACCGCGTTTGCCTTGAATATCGCGCAAAATGTCGCAACGAAAACAAACGAAAACGTGGCGATTTTCAGCTTGGAAATGAGCGCCCAGCAGCTTGTGATGCGGATGCTTTGCGCCGAAGGCAACATCAACGCACAAAGCTTGCGCACGGGCAAGCTGACGCCGGAAGATTGGGGCAAGTTGACGATGGCGATGGGCAGCTTATCCAATGCCGGCATTTACATCGACGATACGCCGAGCATCCGCGTCAGCGACATTCGCGCCAAATGCCGTCGACTGAAACAAGAAAGCGGCCTTGGCATGATTGTCATTGACTATTTGCAGCTCATTCAAGGAAGCGGACGCAATCGGGAAAATCGCCAACAGGAAGTATCGGAAATTTCCCGTTCGTTAAAGGCGCTCGCCCGTGAACTTGAGGTGCCGATCATCGCCTTGTCGCAGCTGTCGCGGAGCGTAGAGCAGCGCCAAGATAAGCGGCCGATGATGTCCGATATTCGCGAATCGGGAAGCATTGAGCAGGATGCGGATATTGTCGCCTTTTTGTATCGCGACGACTACTATAACAAAGATTCAGAGCATAAAAACATCATTGAAATCATCATCGCCAAACAGCGGAACGGTCCGGTTGGGACCGTGCAGCTCGCCTTTATTAAAGAGTACAACAAATTTGTCAACTTAGAACGCCGCTTCGATGAGGCGCACATTCCGCCCGGAGCGTAACGGTGTGCAACCGGCGGTTGCCTCTGATTCTGCCGTGCCTGCGCAACGTCGCCTTGTCGATGCCTCCAGTGAATCATTGACGAATAAAACAAGATAAGGATGTTTTGAATGTTCGTGTTTCATTGACTTTGCGGCTGAAAACTGATACACTGACAATGTTCAGACCGAGGAAAACTGGAGGTGCTCGCCATGTCGTCAGTCGTTGTTGTCGGCACGCAATGGGGCGATGAAGGGAAAGGAAAAATTACGGATTTTTTATCGGAAAACGCAGAGGTCATTGCCCGATACCAAGGGGGAAACAACGCCGGGCACACGATCGTGTTCAATGGAGAGAAGTATAAGCTGCATTTGATCCCATCGGGCATTTTCTATAAAGATAAAATTTGCGTCATCGGCAACGGGATGGTCGTCGACCCGAAGGCGCTCGTCGCCGAGCTTTCGTACTTGCACGAGCGCGGCGTTGCGACCGACAACTTGCGCATCAGCAACCGCGCCCACGTCATTTTGCCGTACCACTTGAAGCTGGACGAGCTGGAAGAAGAGCGGAAAGGTGCGAACAAAATCGGCACGACGAAAAAAGGAATCGGGCCGGCATACATGGACAAAGCGGCCCGGGTTGGCATCCGCATCGTTGACTTGCTTGACCGCGAGGTGTTTGCCGAAAAGTTGGCTCGCAATTTGGAAGAGAAAAACGTGCTGTTTGAAAAGGTATACGGAGTGGAAGGCTTCCGGCTGGAAGACATTTTCGAACAATACTACGAGTACGGCCAACAAATCGCTACGTACGTCTGCGATACCTCGGTCGTATTGAACAACGCCTTGGATGAAGGGCGCCGCGTCTTGTTTGAAGGGGCGCAAGGTGTCATGCTCGATATCGACCAAGGCACCTATCCGTTTGTCACATCGTCGAACCCGGTCGCCGGCGGGGTGACGATCGGTGCCGGCGTCGGCCCGACGAAGATCAAACATGTCGTTGGAGTGGCAAAAGCGTACACGACGCGCGTCGGCGATGGGCCGTTTCCGACGGAATTGCATGATGAAATCGGCGATCGCATTCGCGAAGTCGGCCGCGAGTACGGGACGACGACCGGTCGGCCGCGCCGCGTCGGCTGGTTTGACAGCGTCGTCGTCCGCCATGCCCGCCGGGTGAGCGGCATTACCGACTTGTCGCTCAACTCGATCGACGTGTTGACCGGCATCGAAACGTTGAAAATTTGCGTTGCCTATCGTTACCGCGGCCAAGTGCTTGAAGAGTTTCCTGCAAGCTTAAAAGTGTTGGCCGAATGCGAACCAATTTATGAGGAGCTGCCTGGTTGGACAGAGGATATTACCGGCGTGAAAAGCCTTGATGAACTGCCGGCGAACGCCCGCCATTACGTCGAGCGCATTTCCCAGCTCACCGGCATTCCGCTTTCGATTTTCTCCGTCGGTCCGGATCGCTCGCAAACGAATGTCGTTCGCAGCGTCTACGCGTAAACAGCGGCAGCAGACCATAGGAAAAACAGGCATAGATGCATGGCGTCTATGCCTGTTTCGTCATTGGGCGGCAAAACGACAGCGCAATTTCGCTCGACTCCTCAAAATGGCAGCCGGCAACGGATGATTTCATGGTCATAACATGGTAAATTAGTAATGATAGCATTCCATCGCAAAAGGAAGGATGTGTGCGAGATGGAAAAACGCATTTTAGTCGTCGACGATGAAAAACCGATTGCCGATATTTTGCAATTTAACTTGCAAAAAGAAGGATATGAAGTCATTTGCGCCTACGACGGCGAAGAGGCGCTGCAAAAAGTCGAAGAAACGATGCCGGACTTGATTTTATTGGATATTATGCTGCCGTTAAAAGACGGCATGGAAGTTTGTCGCGAAGTGCGGAAAAAATACGACATGCCGATTATTATACTGACGGCGAAAGATTCCGAGATTGATAAAGTGCTCGGGTTGGAGCTCGGCGCGGACGATTATGTGACCAAGCCGTTCAGCACACGCGAGCTCCTCGCGCGGGTGAAGGCGAACTTGCGCCGTCATGCGCAAACAGCCGCGCAAGAAGGAGAGGGAAGCGAAACGAATGAAATTGCCATCGGCCCGCTCGTCATTCGCCCGGACGCCTATGTCGTACAGAAGCGGGGCGAAACGATCGAACTGACCCATCGCGAATTTGAGCTTCTCCACTATTTAGCCAGACACATTGGACAAGTCATGACGCGCGAACATCTGCTGCAAACGGTCTGGGGTTACGACTATTACGGCGATGTGCGCACGGTCGATGTGACGGTAAGGCGGTTGCGGGAAAAAATTGAAGACAATCCATCCCATCCGAATTGGATCGTCACCCGCCGCGGGGTCGGTTACTATTTGCGCAACCCGGAACAGGAGTCATGAACGAACATGAAAAAAGTAGGGCCGTTTCGTTCCATTCATTTTAAGTTTGTCATCATTTATGTGCTGTTGATTCTCGTCGCCATGCAAATTATCGGCGTCTACTTCGTCCGCAAATTGGAAACCGAACTCGTGCAAAACTTTAAAAACTCGTTGAATGAGCGGGTGACGCTGCTCGCTTATAATATCGAGCAGGCGATGAATCGGGAGCGGGATGAGAAGAGCCCGACATTAGAAGAAGACATCCGCTCGCTTCTTCATGACTTCGTTTCTCAAGACATTTCCGAAGTACAAGTGATTGATGACAAAGGAAAAGTGCTGGCGACGTCCAACCCATATACGCAAAACATCGTCGGAAAGCGGACAACGCAAATTTACATCAAACGCTCGCTTGTCACGGGAGAAATGGTTGATCAAATGATGCTCGATCAAAAGACGGGCCATCGCATGTATATTTCCTCGACACCGATCAAAACGAGCGGGGAAATTAAGGGCGTTATTTACGTCATCGCTTCGATGGAAAACGTTTTTTCGCAAATGCGGCAAATCAATATGATTTTGGCGACCGGAACGGGGATCGCTCTCGCCATTACCGCCGTGCTCGGCATTTTTTTGTCGCGCACGATCACTCGCCCGATTTCCGATATGCGCCGGCAAGCATTGGCGATGACAAGAGGAGACTTCTCCCGCAAGGTCAAAGTGTACGGCTACGATGAGATCGGCCAATTGGCGATGACGTTCAACAATTTGACGAAAAAATTGCAAGAGGCGCAGGCGACCACCGAAGGGGAGCGGCGCAAGCTCGAGTCGGTGTTGACGCATATGACCGATGGCGTGATCGCGACCGACCGTCGGGGGCGCGTCATTCTCATTAACGATGCAGCGTTAAACATTTTGAATGTTTCACGTGAAACAGTGCTGTCGAGTTCGATCGTCGACGTGCTCGGCCTTGCCGACCAGTATACGTTTGAAACGCTGCTAGAGGAGCGCGATTCGCTCATTTTAGATTTCAGCACGGATGAGGAACTGTACATTTTGCGCGCGTCGTTGTCAGTGATTCAAAAAGAGGGCGGATTTGTCAACGGATTGATCGTCGTTTTGCACGACATTACCGAACAGGAAAAAATCGACCGCGAGCGACGGCAGTTTGTCGCCAACGTGTCGCATGAATTGCGGACGCCGCTTACCACAATGAAAAGCTACTTAGAAGCGCTCGCCGACGGCGCTTGGCAAGATAAAGACATCGCGCCAAGGTTCATTCAAGTCGTGCAAAATGAAACCGAGCGGATGATCCGGCTCGTCAACGATTTGCTTCATCTGTCCAAGCTCGACAGCAAAGACTACAAGCTCAAGAAAACGTGGATCAATTTTTCAGCCTATTTTCATAAAGTTATTGACCGGTTTGAGCTGACGAAAAGCGACAACATCCGGTTCGTCCGCAAAATTCCCCGTGAGGCGATTTTTATTGAAGTGGATGAGGACAAAATTACGCAAGTGTTGGACAACATCATTTCCAACGCGTTGAAATACTCTCCCCAAGGCGGGACGATTACGTTCCGCGTGCGCCAGCTAGCTGATGAAATCATCGTCAGCGTTAGCGACGAAGGGGTCGGCATTCCGAAGGCTGACTTAGGCAAAATATTTGAACGTTTTTACCGCGTTGATAAGGCGCGGTCGCGCAAACTGGGTGGGACCGGCCTCGGGCTGGCCATTGCCAAGGAAGTGGTGCTTGCCCATGGCGGGACGATTTGGGCGGAAAGCAAAGAGCATAAAGGAACGACGATTTATTTTACGCTGCCGGTAGAACGAGAACAAAAGGATGACTGGGACGATGTATGAGACGATCAAAACCATCGTGTTGACGGCGCTCGTATTCATCAGCGTGATGCTGACGTTTGCTTTATGGACATACCACCCGAAATATGACGTGTTGCAAAGCAGCGATGAATACATTCAACACGTCTCCGTAAGCAATACGCAAGTGGACACGGCAATGGTTGTGCAGCCGGAACAAGTGCTGATTCATAAAAACGGGATCCACTATGCGGTCGTGAAAGAAGAGGAAAAAAATGAGGCGCTAAAAGAGATCAAAAAATGGTCGCTTGATGACTTCGAAGATATTTCTTCTTCTGTCCCACAAGGGAAGTTTTTATCGTTTTTAAGCGGCAAGGAGCGGCTGGAAGTCATTTATCCCGACGAAGTGCCGATGGATATTTACCGCTTGATTTTTACGATTGAAGACAAAAAAACGGAAGGATTGGCGTTTGATCGTCTCGTTGTTCCGCTTGGCGGAAAGGACGAGTTTCCTGTATACTTTATCGCGACCGACAAGCGGAAAATTTACCGGGCGACCGCCACCGACGCTTCGCTATCCGTCATCAACCGGCTGGCGAGGGAGGCGAACCGTTTTCCTCGGTATTTCGCCTACCCGATCAGTGAAATGAAGCAACTTTATTTGCCGGAAAACGAAGTGACGTTAAACAGCCTGCAATATTACACAGATGAGCTGGACGCTGATAAGTTTAAAGAGGCGCTGTTTAGCGACCCCAGCTTCGTCAAAAAAGATCTCATTCCGTTCGGTGAAGAGTATACGGACGGATCAAGGCTGATGGATGTCGATTTTCTGCAACGCATGCTTTTATACGTCAATCCGGCGGCGCGCGTCTTAAACAGCGGACAGACAGAGCCGGAAACCCATCTCATTCAAAAAAGCATCGATTTTGTCAACGAACATGGCGGTTGGACGGATCTGTACCATTTCGCCCGCTGGAACGAAGAAGATCGGAAAGTCGTGTTCCGGCTCGTTGTCAACGGCTATCCGGTCTTTAACGATTATGGCATGTCTGAAATTGTGGAAACGTGGGGGGCGAGCGACTTAATGAAGTATCAACGCCCGCTCTTTCGCTTAGAAATCGTTGACCGTAGCCGCACGCCGAAAACGCTGCCGTCCGGCCGCGAAGCCGTCAAACAGCTCGAACAAATGAAAGGCGTCCGCCGGTCGCTGATCAAAAATATTGTCATCGGCTATGAGCTCGTGAAAGATCCCGATCGGGAAAAAGTGATCCGCCTTGAACCGGCATGGTTTTATTTATACGGGCAAACGTGGAAAAAGGTGGCACCGAGCGGAACGGAACGAGGAGGGGAAGCGCATGGATTGGAGTAAAACGAAGACCATTTTTATCATCGTCTTCCTCGTTCTCGACTGCTTTTTAGGCTATCAATTTATGGAAAAACGAAGTAGCAGCCAGCTGGACGTCATTTTAGAAACAACGATTGAAGAGCAGCTTGAGGCCAATGGCATTACGTATGTCGAGCTGCCAAAAGAAGTGACGAAGGCGGCGTATGTCAGCGGCAAAAGTCGTCAATTCACCGAGGCCGATGTGAAAAAGTTGCCGAGCCAAAAAGTGAAAATCGAAGGAAAAACGAAAATCAAAGGAACATTTTCCCGTCCGCTTGTTTTGCCGGTCGATGACCCGTATCGACTGCGCGAGTTTTTGCAGCATTACATGGTCAACGGGGGACAGTATGCCTTTTGGTCGTTCAATGAAAATGAAGGGACAGTTATCTGCTATCAAGTGTACGACGGCAAAATGATTTATGGCAACGAAAACAGCAAGCTGGTCATCCATGTAAACAAAGAACAGGAAGCATTGTCCTATGAACAGACGATGTTGGACGACTTGGAAAAATATGAACGAAAACAAGACATCGTCCCGGCGATCAAGGCGCTTGAAACGCTGTATCGAAAAGGGTATTTGCAGCCGGGGGACCGCGTCACTAAGGTCGAACTCGGCTATTACGGACTTGTCCAATTCACCGCCTCTCAAGTATTGACACCGACATGGCATATTGTTGTCAATCGCAAGGAAGATTATTTCGTCAACGCCTTTGAAGGACAAGTCATCAATGACCAAGGAAATGTTTTGGAGTGAAAACGAACATGACGATGCGATTTAGCGTACTGGCCAGCGGCAGCACCGGCAACGCCTTTTATGTGGAAACGGATCGCCAGCGTCTGCTTGTCGATGCCGGTTTGAGCGGCAAACAACTGGAGGCGCTGTTTGCGCAAATCGGCCGCCACCCAAGCGAACTGCATGCGCTTCTTGTCACCCATGAACATAGCGATCACATTAAGGGGCTTGGCGTCTTAGCGCGCAAATATCGCTTGCCGATCTTTGCCAATGAAAAAACATGGCGAGCGATGGAGGCGGCGGTTGGGGAAATCCCGAGTGAACAAAAGTTCGTTTTTCCGCTCGGCGCGGTAAAGACGTTCGGCGATCTTGATGTAGAATCATTCGGTGTTTCCCACGACGCTGCCGAGCCAATGTTTTACGTCTTCCATTGCGGTGGAAAAAAACTCGCCTTGCTCACCGACACCGGTTATGTGAGCGAGCGGATGAAAAAGACAGTGGAGAACGCCGATGTGTTCGTGTTTGAAAGCAACCATGACATCGGCATGTTGCGAATGGGAAGGTATCCGTGGAACGTCAAGCGCCGCATTTTAAGCGATGTCGGCCACATTTCGAACGAGGAGGCGGGCTTGGCGCTGGCCGATGTGATCGGCGACCGGACGAAGCAAATTTATTTGGCCCATCTGAGCCAAGACAACAATATGAAGGAGCTGGCGCGCATGACCGTAGCGCAAACACTGGAACAAAAAGGCCTCGCGGTCGGCGGCCGCTTTCATCTGTACGATACCGATCCGCATCAGGCGACCGCGCTCGCTTGCGTCTAATGGCGGTGCGACTTTGGCTGCGCAACGGGCAACGATTGGATTTTTTTCTCTGTTCATGATTATAATGAGGGATGGAGAGAAATATAGAAAAAGGTGGTGATGGGCATGGGATATTACGATGATCATTATGAATCGCACGGTCAAACGAGACGAACAAGGCGCGGCGGCTCGTTTGCCTCGGCGTTCGTCGGCGCCATACTGGGAGGCGGGCTCGTGCTCCTTTCGATTCCAGCGCTTTCCCGTTGGGACATTCTCCCATACGATGTTGCCCCTTCCGAGCAAGCTGGCGGAGAAGAGCGGGCAGGGGACAATGGCACCCCTCCCATCCAGCAAAGCGTTTCTGTTGATGTGACCACAGCGGTCACGAAAGCCATCGCTCAAGTGTCGGATGCCGTTGTTGGCGTTGTCAATATTCAAGCGGCAGGCTTCTGGTCACAAGGTGAAGAAACCGGCGTTGGATCGGGGGTCATTTACAAAAAGGCGGGAGGAAGGGCGTTTATCGTCACAAACCATCATGTCGTTGAAAATGCAAGCCAGCTGGAAGTCAGCTTGAAGGACGGAACGAGGGTGCCGGCGAAGCTGCTCGGGAGCGATGTACTGATGGATTTGGCCGTGCTGGAAATTGAGGCGAAACATGTGAAAAAAGTCGCCCAGTTCGGCAACTCTGACGCCGTGAAGCCGGGAGAGCCGGTCATCGCCATCGGCAATCCGCTCGGTTTGCAGTTTGCAGGCTCAGTGACGCAAGGCATCATCTCCGGAACGAACCGGACGGTGGAAGTGGATTTGGACCAAGACGGCAATCCCGACTGGAATGCCGAAGTATTGCAGACCGATGCGGCCATCAACCCGGGCAACAGCGGCGGCGCCCTTGTGAATATTAAAGGGCAAGTCATCGGCATTAATTCCATGAAAATCGCCCAAGAGGCCGTCGAGGGCATCGGATTTGCCATCCCGATCAATGCCGCCATCCCGATCATTTCCGATTTGGAGCGATATGGTCAAGTGCGCCGCCCATATATGGGCGTGGAACTTCGCTCGTTAAGCGACATTCCGTCATATCATTGGCAAGCGACGCTTCATTTGCCGGCAAACGTAACCGAAGGTGCCGCCGTCATTCAAGTCGTGCCGATGTCGCCAGCGGCCCAAGCCGGCTTGCAGCAATTCGACGTCATTGTGGCGCTTGACGGCGAGAAGATTCGCAACGTGCTCGATCTGCGCAAGTATTTGTACACGAAAAAGTCGATTGGAGACCGGATGGATGTAACGTTTTACCGCGATGGGAAAAAACGGACAGTTACTTTAAAACTGGCGCGTGAATCGTATTAAAGTAAACAAGGCAGAAGGAGCGAGACTGCTCCTTCTTTCCGTGAAAACGCCGAACTGGTGCGGATTTTCATCCCTAGGTGGAGGGCGGGGCGCGCCGCCCATGGAACGTTTCTGTGAAAATGCCGCGCTGGCACGGTCGAGGGCAGATCGCTGCGCATGGAACTTTTCCATGAACGAACCGGTTGGCTGGCACGGATTCCTGCTCATAAACGGGCGATAAGGAGGGGAAGCGATGATATTCACATGTGAAGAACATATCGATGCCGCCATTGATGAATATGTGGATGAAACGGAACGAGCCCCTGACTTGGCCCCTGTGGATAACGATGAAAACAGGTGTTGGTTTTGCGGGAAGAAGGCCATATATGTAGTAGGAAGCTAATATTTTTACACAATATGTGGATATATATTGTGTATATGTGGATAAATGTTGTTGATAAAGTGTTTACAAGGTGGGGATGGATTGTGCATATTTGCATTGCCGCTGTGGGTAAGTTGAAAGAGACTTACCTAATTGCCGGAGTGAATGAATATAAAAAGCGGTTATCCCCGTATGCCAAAATCGAGATCATCGAGGTGGCGGACGAAAAAACTCCCGAGCGGGCGAGTCCGCTTGAAGAGGAACGAATCAAAGAGCGAGAGGGAGAGCGGCTGTTGGCTCACATCCCTGACAGCGCCTATGTGATCGCGCTGGCTATCGCAGGGAAGATGAAATCGTCCGAGCAGTTTGCTGCCCATCTCGATGAGCTGGCGACCTACGGGCAAAGCAACATCGCTTTCGTCATCGGCGGCTCGCTCGGCTTGAGCAGACGAGTGATGGCGCGTGCCGATGAGGCGCTGTCGTTTTCAAAAATGACGTTCCCCCATCAGCTGATGCGGCTCATTTTGCTCGAGCAAATTTACCGCGCCTTCCGCATCAACCGGGGGGAGCCGTACCATAAGTAAGACAGATCGCTTCGTAAACAAAGCGGGCTGAGCTCGGCGTTCGCCCTGGGTGATAGCCGGGTTTTTCGCTTGTTCCGGTTGACCGGTACGCTGGCGAGGGGACGGAAAAGGAGCGGCCTGACTAGGCAGCTCCCCCACATTGGGCAGACACTTTGTTTTTGCCGCTTTCTTTTGAGCGAAGCAATAAATGATCGGCATAAATGTACGCCTTTTCGATTGACATCGTCCCCTCGGCTCGAAAAAAGTAAAGACCAAAGGACGATGTATACGATACGGTCTGTTTGCCCGTCCCATAATCGACAAACACCGTGCTGCGTTGCACCGCTTTTCGCATTTCTTCCACAAGTTGGATGCATTGTTCAAAGGTGCGATGGCGCAAAAACATCGTAAATTCCTCGCCGCCGCTGCGGAATAGAAAATCTTCTTCTTGCAAAAATCGTCTCAAGATTGAGGTGAAGTGGCGGATGACTTCATCGCCGACCGCGTGATTGTATGTGTCATTAATTCTCTTAAAATTGTCGATGTCGGCGACGACAACGCCGATCCATTCCCCTGTTCCGTTTAGCTTGGCAATCGTTTGGTCCATGAAGGCGCGGTTGTGGACGCCGGTCAAAAAGTCGGTATAAGCCATTTTTTCAAAATGGTCGCGCTCGAGCTTATGCTGGATGCTTTGTGACTTGGAAAAAAAGGAGCGGCTGACGAAATAGTTGAGCAGAAACAAGCTTAAAAGCATGTCCCAGCGCTGCTCTTGCAAAAAGAGAAACAGCAAGCCATTGGTCAGCGCGGTTTTAGCCATATCAGCCCAGCTTCTCGTTTTAATAAAATCGAGAGCTTCGCGCCTTGTTTGAATGTCGCCCGTTATGTAGAAAATGACGATTAAGCAACAGTCAGTCAAGAAGGAAACGGTCGCAACAAGCAGGAAGATCAGCAGCCAAAATCCGATGAACGGAACGGTCTCAAACAGTGGAGCCAAGAAGCTGTATATGGCAAATGCCAGCGAATTGAATGTCACAAACGAGCCGATGTTGTACAGCGTGTGCAGCCATTCATCAGGCTCCGCGGTTTTCAAGTACTTTTTCGTCCCATGCTCTGTCAAGCGAAGCAACACCTCGAACAGAAACAGTCCGAGCGGGCCGGCAAACAAGGCGAACGACAGGCTATAGTTGATGCCGTAGTCGACCGGAATGTTGTTTTTCGTTTTGTCGACGACGCGCAAATGCGAATATAAGCTCGAAAACACCCAGTAAAACAACAAGGCAACGGCATAAGTGCGATCAAGGACGGGCGGCTCGGACACAGCAACGATGATGATCGAAACGAAAAAAAGGATGAAAATCACTGGTCGCGCTTGAAATAACATCTCAACTCTCTCCTATGATCTGACCTCTGACAACTTTTGTGCTGGCGAAACAACGCCAAAGAAAAGGATGGCCAACCACCATGGCAGCGCGTTCCCGGTCACCGTTTGAGCGGCGGCAGGCGGCAGCGGGCGGTGAAGACGGCGCCCAAAGGCATGAATATGTTCTTATTTGGAACAAACAAACGAGCAGTTAAGTCTATTATAGTACTATATACATAATTGTGAAAATAGACAAAATGGCATTGTTTTTCGACTTTTTTCGCGAAATTTGACATGAACACCAAAGCCAAGGAGGGGAAAAATGTGAAAATTGTCATTGCTCCTGATTCATTTAAGGAAAGTCTTTCAGCGCTCGAAGTCGCTGAGGCGGTGGAGCGCGGGTTTCGCGCCGTGTTTCCGGAAGCGGACTATGTGAAAGTGCCGATGGCCGATGGCGGGGAAGGAACCGTACAATCGTTGGTTGACGCAACGAATGGCCGCTTGATAAACGTCGAAGTGACAGGACCGTTAGGCGACCCTGTGCCGGCGTTTTTCGGCTTGCTTGGCGACGGAAAGACAGCGGTGATTGAAATGGCGGCCGCCTCGGGACTCCACCTTGTTCCGCGCCATCGCCGCAATCCGCTGCTGACGACGACGCGCGGAACAGGGGAATTACTTCGTGCGGCGCTCGATGCCGGGGCGACTCGCTTGGTGATCGGCATTGGCGGCAGTGCGACGAACGACGGGGGAGCGGGCATGGTGCAAGCGCTAGGTGGACGGCTGTTGGATCGCGACGGCCGCGACATTGGTCCGGGAGGAGGCGCTTTGGCCGATCTATATGCGATTGACCTTTCTGGGCTGGATCCACGCCTTGAACACGTTTGCATTGAGGTTGCTTGTGACGTCGAGAATCCGCTTACGGGGCCGAACGGCGCGTCCGTCATCTTTGGCCCGCAAAAAGGGGCGACGCCCGACATGGTCGCCGTTCTCGACCGGAATTTGGCGCATTATGCGGATGTCGTCGAGCGCGAACTCGGGAGGCGGGTCGGCGACATCCCGGGCGCTGGTGCGGCGGGTGGCTTAGGAGCGGGATTGCTGGCGTTTCTAAAGGCGCGGTTGAGGCGCGGCGTCGATATTGTGATCGAAGCCGTCCAACTAGCAGAACGCGTCAAAGACGCTGATTTGGTGATCACGGGCGAGGGACGGATCGATGGACAGACGGTTTTCGGCAAAACGCCGATCGGTGTCGCGAAAACAGCGAAACGGTTTGGTGTCCCAGTCATCGGCATTGCCGGGTCATTGGGGGAAGACAGTCATGTCGTGTTGGATCACGGCATTGACGCATTGTTTACGATTGTTCCTGGCGTCGTGCCGCTTGACAAGGCGCTGGAGCAGGCGGAGCAGTATGTGGTGCAGACGGCGCGACACATCGCTGCGGTGTATCGTCTTGGCCAAAGCAGAGGATGAGGACTAGGGAAAAAAGAAAGCAGGCGCCCGTGCGAAACGACGGAGCGCCTGTTCCTTATCCAGCAGAGAGATCGTGCTAGGCGCGGCGAGCACGGCCCGTTTATTTGCCTGCCCGCGGCCATGAGGCGATCGCCTCGAGTGTCCCTTGGATCGTGAAGCGGCCAAATTGGTGCGGTAAAATCAAATGGTCCCCGTGGTGAAGCGGATAAGCGCGCCCATTGTGGATGAGTTCGCCTTCGCCCCGGAGGATGCTGACGATGAGAAACGGCTTTGTCTGCGCTGACGTGAACGTGTCATGGATGTTCCATTTTTGGACGCCAAAGTAATCCCCCTCCACGAAGGTCGTCACCGTTGCCCCCGGAAACTCGGCGACATAGGGGCGAACATCGGCGTCGCGGTGCGGAACCGTGGTGACGTCCAGCGCTTTTTCCAGATGGAGTTCGCGTTTCCGTCCTTGGCTGTCGACGCGGTCGTAGTCATAGACGCGGTACGTTGTGTCGGAGCTTTGTTGCGTCTCGAGAACGAGCGTTCCTTCGCAGAGCGCATGGATCGTGCCGCTCGGGACATAGAAAAAGTCACCGGGCTGAATGGGCACTTTCCGGAGCAGGCGGTCCCACTCCCCCGCCTCCATCATGGCGCGCAGCTGTTCCTTCGTTTCCGCATAATGGCCGTAAATCAACTCGGCCCCCGGCTTGCAGTCAATGATGTACCAGCACTCCGTTTTGCCGAGTTCCCCGCCCTCATGTGTCTTCGCGTAGTCGTCATCCGGGTGAACTTGCACTGATAAATCAGCGTTCGCATCCAAAATTTTTGTCAATAGCGGAAAACGGTCCGATGGAAAATGGCCGAACAAGTCGCGGCGTTCCTCCCAAAGTTGTCCCAGTGTGATTCCGGCAAACGATCCCCGGGCGATTTTGGTCTGGCCATGCGGATGAGCCGATACCGCCCAACATTCCCCCGTTTGCGCGGATGGAATCTCATATCCGAATCGTTCGGCCAACTTTGTGCCGCCCCAAATCCGTTCTTGGAATACAGGAGTGAGAAAAATCGGTTCAAAATCCATGCGTCATCCCTCCCGAAAACGTCATGCCGATGCCGTCCTTTATCCATTTTTATCTTACCATGAATGGCGCCAGCAGCAAATGAAAACGGTAAGCTCGTTGGACTGCAGGGCATGCGTGAATCGGGATCGGCTTTCCATTTGTCATGTCGCGTCCCATTCGATGCGGCGCAGCGGGCGCGTTGCCGGACCTTCGATGACGGCGCCATCGACCGAGAAGCGTGAACCGTGACATGGGCAGTCCCAAGTTCGATCTCCGCCGTTCCACTCCAATTCGCAGCCCATATGGGTGCATGTCGTATCGACGACATGGAGCATTCCTGCCTCGTCTTTGTAGGCGCCAGCTCGTTTTCCGTTGATCGCGACAACGGCCCCTTCGCCGCGCGCCAAATCTTGCGGCCGGCGGCTGACTGGCTCCATTTTCCCAGCCAACAAGTGTTTGGCGACATCTAAATTGGTGGTGAAAAATTGTTTCACACTCGGGTCGGCGTAAAAACGCGATGGGGAATACAAATCGCGATACCGGTTGTCGCGGCCGAGAATGAGATCGGACAGCAGCTGTCCGGCGGCGGTGCCGTTTGTCATTCCCCATTTTCGATATCCTGTCGCGACATAAATCGTCGGTGTGTCCGCTGTCATCGGGCCGATATACGGCACTTTATCGAGCGTCGTCAAGTCTTGGGCTGACCAGCGATAACGGATGTCCTTCACCGTAAACAGCTGAGAAGCGAATGAGGACAGCGCCTCGTAATGATGTATTGTCGGTACACCTTGGCCGGTTTTATGGTTCTCGCCCCCGATCAAAATCAGCGTCTCACCGTTGGCGGCAACGGAACGAATGGAGCGCTTCGGATCGTCGGCGCTTAAGTACATCCCGCCCGGATACGGCTCGGCGACCGTGACTCCCAATACGTATGAACGTTCGGCGTACATGCGCGAAAAGTAAAATCCCCCATCGTAAAACGGAAAGTGGGAGCAAATAGCGACATGGTCGCACGCAATCCGCCGCTTGTTTCGGGTGATGACAGCCAACCGCTTCCCTTGTTCGATGTCTGCAGCGGGCGTATGTTCATAAATGGCGCCACCGGCGTTGACGATGACTTCAACAAGCTTGAGTAAATACGTAAGCGGATGGAACTGCGCCTGTTTTTTCATTACGACCGCCGCTGTCGCTGGCAGCGGCAGAGGAATCGAATCGACAAAAGCACCCTCAATGCCGAGCCGTTCGTACGCCTCCCACTCTTTCACAAGTTTGGGTAAAGAGGAGGAAGACGTTGTATAGACGTAGGCATCTTGTTCGCCAAAATCGCAATCGATTTCCCGGCTTTCGACGGTAAGGCGGATGAAGCGGAGCGCATCCATGCAAGCGTCGTAATAAAGGCGCGCTTTTTCCGCGCCAAAGTGACTGATCAGTTCATCGTAAATAAGATCGTGTTGAGCGGTGATTTTTGCCGTCGTATGGCCCGTTGTTCCGTTGAGCAATCGATCGGCCTCGACAAGAGCGACACGGACTCCTTGCGTGGCGAGCAAATAAGCGGTCGTAATTCCGGAAATGCCGCCGCCGATCACCGCAACATCAACGGAAATGTCTTCGTCAAGCGTTGAGAACGACGGAAGCGGAACGGAATCGCGCCAGTATGGTTCCACAGCTGAAGGAAGAGATGACATGGATGAAACCTCCTTGACTGTCCACAGTCTCGTTTTTGGTAGTTTGCTCTCGGTTATGGCGCGTTATTCCACCTATCCACACCCGTTTCTTTTTTCGCAACCGTCCGCAACGGCGGGAAAAGATGATACAATAGAAAGAAAAGAGAAAAAAGATTTTGCGAAAATAATGTTAAAGGAAGATCAGAAGTGAATAAATATACAAACCCGTTTCATGATCGCGCCCATTCATGGGCCGACAGTCTGATTTTGGAACATTACAGCGTAAGCGAGCTCAACTTTGAGACCGTCAATCACTATCGGGAGCGGTTTGCGCGGGTGAAGCCCGACCATCCGTGGAACGGCCTCGAGACAAAAGAATTTTTATACAAAATCGGAGCGTGGGGCAAACTGCGCGACAGCAGCAAAGAAGGGTTGACCCTCGCCGGATTGTTGATGTTCAGTGAAGAGCGGATCATCACCGAGGTGCTCCCGCAGTACTTTTTGGAGTATCGGGAGCATGCGGAGCGGGCGGAAGCCGGTTGGACGAAGCGCTTCACCTCGCAGGACGGAACGTGGTCGGGAAACGTCTACGATTTTTATTTTCGCGTGCTCGCTGAAGCGGAGCGCCACGTTTGGTCAGAAGAAGGGCGGATGGTGCTGCGGGAGGCGTTGGTCAACGCGCTTGTCCATGCGGATTATGGGGAGGAAGGCGGCATCATCGTAGAGAAGGACGGCGCTTCGTTTCGCTTTGCTAATCCCGGGCGGTTTCGCATTCCGATTGAGGCGGCGATGGCTGGGCAAATGAGCAACTTGCGCAACCCGAATATTTTTAAAATGTTTTTGCTGATCGACGTGTGCAAACGGGCCGGCTCCGGTTTGAAACGGATGAGTGACGGCTGCGGACGGACGCTCGCCGCTCCGGTCGATATTTCGCAACAAACCGCTCCCGACCGGACGATCGTGACACTATGCTTGTTGCCGTTTCCAGAAGAAACGAGCGCCACAATTGAAACAGGGATAGACGAAGTTGTGCAACAGATCGAACAAGAATGGATGGAATCAGGCGAGTTGGCTCGCGATGAAAACTTCGTAAATAACACTCCCAACTCCGTAACTAAACCGCTCAACTTCGTTAATAACGAACTAAACTACGTAAATAGCGGACCTAACTCCGTAAGCAAGGCCGAAAACTCCGTAAATAGCGATGCCGACTCCATGAATATCTCGCCCAACCCCGTAACTAAACCGCCCAACTCCGTAAACAGTGCGCTCGACTTCGTAAGTAACGAAATCGGCATCGGCGGTATGGATGAAGAAGAAGAGGCGGTTGATGAACGGTTGTGGAAGATGGCGGAATTGGCGCGGCGAAAAAAGCGGCTCGCCCCAGCGGTGATGGAGGAATTGATCGTTCGTTTATGCCATGAACGGCCGCTTCGTTTAAAAGAACTGGCGGCGCTGTTGGAGCGAACGCCGGACGGGCTGCGCAACAACTACTTAGGGAAACTATTAGAGGAAGGAAAAATTCGTCTCCAATATCCGGATCAGCCCAATCACCCGCGTCAGGCGTACATCGGAGCCGACAAGAAGCAACTTGGTCGGCATGAGTGAGAAAACCAGACCGATGTGCCGGAAGAAGGTTGAAAATCGGATCGGTCGGTGAACGATTGGAAAGGAACGAAAAAGCCGACAAGTGCCGCCGGTGGCAACAACTCATCGTCTTGGAAACGAAAGCGTCGATCGCGCAAACGAAGTGTAAGAAAAGCGAAAAGGAGAGGGTGTCCCAAAAGGATCGGGATACCCTCTTTCGTTGCTATATACGTGCTGACTGCTTCTGTTGCACGACATGTTGTGTCTATCGTGAAAATACCTGCCATTCGAACATCGGCAAAGGGATTTTTCATCCTTCTGATGGTGACGAAATTGGTTCATCAAGGAAGTTATCTTGAAGACAGTCAACCTTTTGGACCAAGCTTTCCTCTCATTGCTAATATACAGCGGCTGCTGCACGGCATGTGGTGACTATTTTGAGAACAGTCAACCGTTTTGGTCAGTCTCGTTTTTCTGAATGATGCCGGCGAAACGGTCGGCGCTACGATCTCCGTCTGTCCAAGGAGGCCGTTCGAGGGGGCGTTTCGTTTTTCAGCCGGCTTGTTTTTTCGATTCACGGCTGTGCTGACGACGATGCATGCCTTTTGCGAAATATACTGCTGTCAAGAGAAGGAGCCAGGCCGGACCAACCAATAAAGCGATGCGTGTATCCGGGAAGTATGCCATCAAGGCGACCACCGCGAGCAAAAAGGCCAACGAGACGTACGAGCTGTACGGATAAAACGGCAGCTTGAACGCGAGCCGCTTCACTTGTTCGGCGTTGAGCTGCTTGCGGAACTTCAGCTGCGACAGCAAAATCATCGCCCACGTCCAAATCGCGCCAAATGTCGCCACGCTTGTCACCCATTGAAACACTTTTTCCGATACATAGTTCAAGTAAACGCCGACCAGCATCGCCACGGCGGTGACAATCAAGGCAACGCCGGGAATGCCGCGGCTCGTTAGGCGGCCAAACGCCTGTGGGGCCTCTTGTTGTTCGGCGAGGTTAAACAGCATTCGGCTCGTGCTGAAAATGCCGCTGTTGCACGACGACAGGGCGGCCGTTAGGACGACAAAGTTAATGATGCCAGCCGCGGCGTGAATGCCGATTTTTTCAAATGTCAGCACAAACGGGCTCCCTTTTTCGCCGATTTCGTTCCAAGGATAAATGGACATGATGACAAACAGGGCGCCGACATAGAAGATCAAGATGCGCCAAAAAACGCTGTTGATCGCTTTGGTCAATGATTTTTGCGGGTTTTTGACTTCGCCGGCGGTGACGCCGATCATTTCGATGCCTAGATAGGCGAACATCACCATTTGTAGTGACATCAAAACGCCGCTGATTCCATGCGGGAAAAAGCCGCCATGTTTCCAAAGGTTGCTGATGCCGGTGGCAACGCCCCCGTTGCCGATACCAAAAGCAATCATGCCAAAACCAATGACAATCATGGCAACGATCGTGACAATTTTGATGAAAGCAAACCAAAACTCAAACTCCCCGTAGGCTTTGACAGCAAGAAAGTTGACCAATGTCATGACCATTAATGCCGCCAGCGCCCACACCCAGCGCGGCGTGTCTGGAAACCAAAATTGCATGTAAATGCCGACGGCAGTGATTTCCGCAATGCACGTAACGACCCATAAAAACCAATAATTCCAGCCGGTCAAGTAGCCGGCCAGCGGGCCTAAATATTGGTAAGCGTAGCGGCTGAATGAGCCGGCGACCGGATGGTCAACGGCCATTTCCCCTAGCGCGCGCATAATGAAAAACATGACGACACCGCTTAGCGCATAAGCGAGTAAAATCGCCGGGCCCGCCATTTCAATCGCCGAGGCCGAGCCAAGGAACAGGCCGACGCCGATGGCGGCGCCGAGCGACATCAGTGAGATATGCCGTTCTTCCAATCCGCGATGCAATTGCGGCTGTTTTTGTTCCATTTCTTTTCCCTCCTTAAAACTAAGAATAGCAAAATCATTTTCTAAAAAATGATTATTAAAACGCTTACAATAAAATATTAATTGATATAATAACTATTTGTAAACGGGCAATGGTTTCTAATTGATATTTAAAAAATAGTTTGAATAATATTTAAAAATAATGGAATTGCGCCCTTCGCGCCCTCTTTTGTACAATGGAAAACACAAAAAGAGAAGCGGAGGTTAGGCAGATGGAAGAACGGGAGGCGAAGGTGATCGTTGAACAGCTCCAAAAAGAAGGGCTGCTCACCGAATCGACGCGCCCGGTTTGGGAAATGATTTTGCCGCGTCGGCTTCAGCGGATGCATGAGGTGCTGAACAAGCGCACCCGCTACATTACCGTGATGATGGAGGCGGTTGACGATCCGCACAATCAGGCTGCGGTGCTGCGGACGGCGGAAGCGTTTGGCGTCCAAGATGTTTCCATTGTAGCCGGAAGGGCGCCGTTTGCTCCGAACCGGCTTGTGACGCGCTATGCCGATCAATGGTTGACGTTGCATCAAAAGCCGGATGTGCAAACGGCGGTCGCCGACTTGAAACAGCGCGGCTATCAAGTGTACGCAAGCTATTTGGGCGATGGAGCGGTTCCGCTCTCCGCCATCGATTTGTCGCGGCCGACGGCGCTGCTGTTTGGCAACGAGCACCGCGGCGTGTCGGAAGAGGCGCTTCGCCTAGCGGACGGAACGTTTGTCATTCCGATGCACGGGTTTGTGCAAAGCTTTAATATTTCCGTCGCCGCCGCGTTGGCGCTCTATGATGTCACGGAACGGGCGCGCCGCCAAGTCGGTGAGCGCTACTATTTGTCGTTTGAGGAGAAACGGGCGCTTTATGAACAATGGATGTGGCAGACGTTGCAGCCGCGCATCCGCAAACAGCTGGAACAACGAGGATATACGATGGGGAAAGGCGGACAGCCGGGTTCCTTTCAGTAAGGATACCCGGCTGTTTTGCTTTGGACGGCCTCTGCATTTGTCCTGTTCGCGTTGGGAAATTGCCCATATAAGGCACGGGAGGAAAACGGCTGTTCAAGTTTGTCCGCCTTTCCCATGTTGCCTAATAGAGGAAAAGAAGTGGCGATTTCTTGAACAATGATTGAACAGTTTGTGACAAATGTTTTGCTGATTTATGAATTTTTCCTTTTGTTCATTTCAACGATTTTCAATTTTGATATGGTAGAAACAAAGAAGAAGTGACATCGAATCGCTCTGTTTGATCGGAGCGGATAAAGGGGGATTGACAGCGATGAAACGGGCAAAATGGCGGGCGTTGCTGATGGTGCCGCTTTTCCTTTTTCTTGGAGGCTGTGTGGAGCGCACAGCTGTGCTCAATCCGCAAGGGCCGGTGGCGCGCACGCAGTATGATTTGATCATGTGGTCGATCGGTTTTATGTTGTTGATTATTGTGGTTGTTTTTACGTTGTTTGCCGTTTTTCTGATCCGTTATCGCGAAAAGCCGGAAAACGCTGATTATGAGCCGCCGGATGAGGAAGGGAATACGCTGCTTGAGATCGTCTGGACGGCCATTCCGATTTTGATTGTCGCTGCACTCGCTGTTCCGACGGTGAAGGCGACGTTTGCCTTGGAAAAGCCGCCGACGGAGAAAGTGAAGCCGATCACGATTCATGTAACGGCGGCAAACTGGAAGTGGATTTTCAGCTATCCGGAAGAAAACATCGAGACGGTCAACTACGTTCATATTCCAGCCGGTGTGCCGGTCAAGTTTAAGCTGACTTCCGTCGGGCCGATGAACTCGTTTTGGGTGCCGGAATTGGGCGGCCAAAAATACGCGATGGATGGCATGGAGACCGAGCTGATTTTGCAAGCGGACAAACCCGGTTCTTACATGGGGCGGAGCGCCAACTTTTCCGGGGAAAAGTTCGCCCATATGGAGTTTGAGGTCGTCGCGCAAACGGGAGCTGACTTCCGCAAATGGGTGAAGGAAGTGAAACAAACTGCACCGAAGCTCGATGAGAAAACATATACGCAAATTTTAAAACCGGGGCTTGTTGGGCGGATGACGTTTTCGAACACCCACTTGGAGTGGATTGACCATGCCAAGCAAAACAGCCACCATGAAAACGGTCATTCGAAGGGTCGCGAGCATCAACGGGATGACGGCATGTCTGAAGGCCACCATCACGGAGAGTAGGAAAGGAGGAGCGAACCGATGAAGTGGAGCGAGTTTTTTGTCACCGGTGAGCCGCTCATTTATGCGGCCGATGTGGCGATCGTTTTAACGATGATCGGCATTGTGTTTGTATTGACGTACTTTAAAAAGTGGAAATGGCTGTGGGACGAATGGCTTACGACCGTTGACCATAAAAAAATCGGGGTTATGTACATTATTTGCGCCGTCCTCATGCTGTTCCGCGGCGGCGTCGATGCGCTTTTGATGCGGGCGCAGCTGACCGCTCCGAACATGAAATTTCTTGATGCCCAGCACTATAATGAAATTTTCACGACGCACGGGACGATTATGATTTTGTTTATGGCCATGCCGTTTATCATCGGTTTGATGAACATCGTCGTTCCGCTGCAAATCGGGGCGCGCGACGTCGCGTTTCCGTATTTGAACGCGTTGAGTTTTTGGCTCTTTTTCTTCGGGGCGTTGCTGTTTAACATTTCGTTCGTCATCGGCGGATCGCCGGATGCTGGATGGACGGCGTACTTCCCGTTGGCCGGGAACGAATTCAGCCATGGCGTCGGCAACAACTACTACGCCGTTGCCTTGCAAATTTCCGGGATCGGGACGCTCATGACCGGGATCAACTTCCTTGTCACGATTTTAAAAATGCGCGCGCCCGGCATGACGTTGATGCGCATGCCGATGTTTACGTGGACGATTCTTATTACGTGCGTGCTCATTATTTTCGCTTTCCCGGTTTTGACGGTCGCCTTGGCGCTAATGACGTTCGATCGCGTATTTGGCACGCAGTTTTTCACGATGGCCAACGGCGGTATGTCGATGCTGTGGGCGAACTTGTTCTGGATTTGGGGCCACCCGGAAGTGTATATCGTGATTTTGCCGTCGTTCGGCATTTTTTCGGAAGTCGTCAGCACGTTTGCGCAAAAACGGCTGTTTGGCTATAAAGCGATGGTCGGTTCGATCGTCGGGATCGCTTTCTTGAGCTTTATCGTTTGGGTGCACCATTTCTTTACAATGGGTGCGGGCCCTGCGGTGAATTCAGCGTTCTCGATCACTACGATGGCGATCGCCATTCCGACCGGGGTGAAAGTGTTTAACTGGCTGTTTACGATCCGTAAAGGAAAAATTCGGTTTACGACGGCGATGCTTTGGTCGCTGGCGTTTATTCCGAATTTTGTCATCGGCGGTGTGACAGGGGTGATGCTGGCGATGGCGGCAGCCGATTACCAATATCATAACAGCTATTTTCTCATCGCCCACTTCCATTACGTGTTGATCGCGGGGACGGTGTTCGCCTGCTTTGCCGGCTTGCACTACTGGTATCCGAAAATGTTTGGCCATATATTGAACGAGCGGCTCGGCAAATGGACGTTTTGGCTGTTTATGATCGGCTTTAACGTCTGCTTCTTCCCGATGTATTTCCTCGGGCTGATGGGGATGACGCGCCGCATGTACACGTACTCGGACGGTCTCGGCTGGACGCCGCTGAACGTTGTCGCGACCGTTGGGGCGGTGCTGATGGGCATCGGGTTTATCGTGCTTTGCTATAACATTTATTACAGCGCGCGCTACGGCGAGCGCGACATGACCGGCGACCCGTGGAACGGGCGGACGCTCGAGTGGGCGACGGCATCGCCGCCGGTGCATTACAACTTCCCGGTGACGCCGGTGGTGGAAGATATCGATGCATATTGGGTGATGAAGAAAAAATATGGCGGCTTCCACGTGAAAGAAGAGGACTTGAAGCCGATCCATATGCCAAGCAACTCGGGACGGCCGTTTTGGATGTCGGTGGCGTTTTTCGTCGCCGGATTCGGCCTTGTGTTCAAATGGTTTGCGCTAGCGATAGCAGGTGCGCTGTTCATTGTGCTCGGATTGATTCTCCGCTCGTTTGAAGACGATGACGGCTACTATATTCCGGTTGATGAGATTAAACGGATGGAACGGGCGGCGCGAAAGGGGGCGTAACGAATGGGAGAAGCGGCACATCGTTATGATGAAACAATGCCATTGGAGTATCGGACACAAGAGAGTCGATTGAACATATTGGGCTTTTGGATTTTTCTCGGGGCGGAAGTCGCGTTGTTTGCGACGCTGTTTGCGACGTATCTCGTCTTGTTTCAACGGACCGGCTCCGGACCGACGGCAGGCGAGCTGTTTGAGGTAAAAGACGTTTTGATTGAAACGCTGTTGCTGTTAACGAGCAGTTTTACGTGCGGGCTGGCCATTTTTGAAATGCGGCGCGGCCGCATGAGCGGGCTGATCGCTTGGCTGTTGGTCACGCTGCTGCTTGGCGCGGGGTTCATCACATTTGAACTTCGCGAGTTCATCCATTACGTCCATGAAGGGGCGACGATGCAGACGAGCGCCTTTCTGTCCAGCTTCTTTGTGCTTGTCGGCACGCACGGCGCCCACGTCAGTTTAGGGATCGCCTGGATGATTCTCATCATTATTCAGCTCCTCCAGCGAGGGTTGACGGCGAAAACGGCTCGCAAAGTGTTTATCGTCAGCTTATATTGGCACTTTTTGGACGTCGTTTGGATTTTCATCTTCACGCTCGTCTATTTGTTAGGGATGGTGATCTAACATGGGCGCGAACAGCCATCAAGAATCATTTCCGTGGAAACATATCATCGGGTTTTTGTTGTCGCTTGTTTTGACGTTTGCAGCGCTTTGGGTGGCGCTCTCGTCCGGGCTGCCGCTCAAGGCGGTCATTGGCATCATTGTGCTGTTTGCCGTCATCCAAGCCAGCTTGCAGCTGTTTATGTTCATGCACGTCAACGAAAGCGACAGCGGCCGCATGCAGACGTTCAATATGATGTACAGTTTCTTTATCGCGGTTGTCGTTGTCGCCGGTTCGATTTGGGTCATGCAGTTTGTGTTGTAGAGCGAAGCTGGCCGAGTCCACGGCCAGCTTTTTTTCTATCCTAAAAGACCTAAAAGACGAGGCGAAAGCACGGCGTTTCCGCCGTAAAAAAGCGTCTTGCCTTCAATGGGGCAAGACGCGTTTACAATACTTTGGACAAAAATGCTTTCGTCCGCTCGTGCTGCGGGCGATCAAACAACTCTTCCGGCTTTCCTTCTTCGACGATGTAGCCGCCGTCCATAAACAAGACGCGGTCGCCGACTTCGCGGGCAAAGCCCATTTCATGGGTGACGACAACCATCGTCATCCCTTCATTGGCCAGCTGCTTCATCACGGAGAGCACTTCCCCGACCATTTCCGGGTCAAGGGCTGACGTCGGCTCGTCAAACAGCATGATTTTCGGCTCCATGGCAAGCGCGCGGGCGATGGCGACGCGCTGCGCCTGTCCGCCGGAAAGGGAATCCGGATAGGCGTGCGCTTTATCTTGCAAGCCGACTTTGGCGAGCAGCTCCATCGCTTTCGCTTCCGCTTTTTCGCGCGGCCATTGGCGCACTTTCATCGGTGCGAGCGTAATGTTGTTGAGCACCGTCATATGCGGGAACAAGTTGAAGCGTTGAAACACCATGCCGACTTCTTCCCGCACTTTATTTAAATTCGTGCCTTTCGCCTTCAAATTGATGCCGTCAATAATAATTTCACCTTCATCGAAATCTTCAAGGAGGTTTAAGCAGCGCAAAAACGTCGATTTCCCCGAACCCGACGGGCCGATGACCACGACGACTTCTCCTTCGCGGATATGGACGTCGATTCCTTTCAATACTTGAAGCAAACCAAACGATTTTTTCAGCTGGCGTACGTCGATCATTGGGTCGAATACTTCCTTTCAAGATAATGTGACAGCTTGCTTAACGACAATGTCAAAACAAGATAAACGAACGCAACGGTCAAATACGGCTCCCAGACGCGATAATATTCGCCGGCGGCCGCTTTTCCCCAGTACATCATTTCCGGAGCGGCGATGACCATCCCGAGCGAGGAATCTTTAATCAAAACGATAAACTCGTTCGCAAACGGTGGAATCATTCGCTTTAACGCCTGCGGCAAGATGATGTAACGCATGGCTTGCGCGTGGGTCATCCCAAGCGAGCGGGCGGCTTCCATTTGTCCTTTGTCGATCGATTGGATGCCGGCGCGGAATATTTCTGCGACGTAGGCAGCCGAGTTCAGCGACAGCGAGACGGCTAAGGAAACGATGGCATTCGGTTCGGCAAGCAAGAGCGGCATGGCGCCGAAATGGACGAGCAAAATTTGCACGACGAGCGGCGTGCCGCGGAAAAAGTTGATGTACCAAGTAAAGGGAAGGCGGACGAGCGGATGATGGGCCATTTTGCCAAGGCCGATGAACAGGCCGAGGATGAGGCCGAAGATGATGCCGACCAATGATACGCCGATCGTCGCCAGCAGCCCTTGGAAAAAGTAGGGCGCATACTCAACAATAATGTCAAAACGGAAATCCATTGATCTCACCTTTCTCTACGAAAAATGCGTAACTTGCTGGCAGTTACGCATGTTTCAGGTTCGTTTGTTCACGATGATTGACCTAGGCGTTGGATATTCGGTTCTTTACCAAACCATTTTTTGTAAATTTCCGCGTATTTGCCGCTGTCGATCACTTTCTTTAACGCGTCGTCCACTTTTGCTTTTAACTCGCTGTTTTTCGGGAAGATCATTCCGTAATATTCCGACGCAAAGTTGTTCGGATCTTCGATGACTTTCAGCTTTTTCGTTGGGTTGTTTTTAACGTATTCATTAGCGACGGCGTTGTCTGTAATGACCGCTTCCACACCGCCGTTTAACATTTCCATAATCGCGACAACGGTCGTTTCAAACTTTTTGATGTGGTTGCCTTTGCCAAACAATTTTTCAGCCGCTTCTTGCCCTGTAGTTGCGTTTTGCACACCGATCGTTTTTCCTTTTAGATCAAGGGCGTTTTTCACCGGGCTGTTTTCTTTGGCTAAGATGACTTGCGTCGCTTCAAAGTACGGCGCTGAGAAATCGTACGATTGTTTCCGTTCATCCGTAATCGTGATGCCGGAAATGCCCATATCGACTTCTTTGCTTTGCAGCGCGGCGAACAGCGGATCCCAGCCGATGTTTTTCAGTTCATAGTCCAACCCCGCTTCTTTCATGACTGCGTCAAGAAGATCGACGTCAAATCCGACAATCTTTCCTTTTTCCATGTACTCAAACGGTGCGAACGCCGCGTCCGTCCCGACAACGATTTTTTTCTTTGTTTCCCCTTCGCTTCCCGACGGTGAGCTTGTTTCTTTCGACTTGCTGCCGCACGCGGCGAGCGCCATCATCAGCGCAACCACGATGGCTGCAAACAAACTTTTCTTCTTCCACATCTTATAAAAATCCCCCTTTGGAATCATGGTCGATGAACGATTATCATACTATCAATATTTTTTTGATTATGCAATAGGTTTTATAAAAATAATTGTTTGAACATTTTGGTACTCCCGTATAAATGGGGAAAATCGTGCTTTTTTCAAGTGTTTTGTTTGGTTTTTTAAAAGGTGATCGCGGGAACAGGATCGAAAATGAATTTTTATAAAATAACTTTTAGTTGGACAAGACGGCAAAAGATAAATGTCAAACTTTACTGAATATTATATCAAAAGAAAACCCAGCAAGCAATGGTTTTATTGATCGGTATTTTTACCGCTCTTCACTAAAAGTTGTGCTTGATTGGTTCAACCCATGCCATCTTTCCTTCTGTTAACGAATCAACAATTGTATGGCGACTCGAAAAGAAGTCTCACTTGCCAAGGACGCGTTGTGGTAATGAACCATTTTTGTTGCTGGATGGAAAAAAATAAATACTATTGTGTAAATACTATTAATTTCGTTATGATGAAAGTGGTGACAAGACAGCTAAGGGAAGGGGAATCAGCATGGTTTTATTTTCAGTCATTGTCTACTTAATCGGCATGCTGTGGATCGGCTATTGGGCGTATAAACGGACGTCGAATTTGTCCGATTATATGCTTGGCGGCCGCACGCTCGGGCCGGCGGTCACGGCGTTAAGCGCCGGAGCCTCTGACATGAGCGGCTGGCTGTTGATGGGGCTGCCGGGAGCCATGTACATGAGCGGAGTGAGCGCTGCCTGGATCGTCATTGGCTTGACGCTGGGCGCTTATGCAAACTGGCTGTTCGTTGCGCCGCGTCTGCGCGTCTATACAGAAGTGGCGAACGATTCGATTACGATTCCGGAGTTTTTGGAAAACCGTTTCGGTGATCGAACGAAATTGTTGCGAATGGTATCAGGAATCGTGATCATGGTCTTTTTCACCTTTTATGTCTCATCCGGCCTTGTCTCGGGCGGCGTGCTGTTTGAAAATTCGTTTGGCGTCAGCTATCATACGGGCTTGTGGATCGTCGGCGGCGTTGTGGTTGCGTATACGCTGTTTGGTGGCTTTTTAGCGGTCAGCTGGACCGATTTTGTACAAGGAACGATTATGTTCATTGCATTGATTTTGGTGCCGGCGGTGACGCTGTTCCATACGGGCGGGCCTGTGGACACAGTTGACACCATTCGTGACATTGACCCGAATTTATTGAACTTGTGGAAAGGAACGAGCTTCCTCGGCATCATCTCGTTATTCGCTTGGGGGCTCGGGTATTTTGGCCAGCCGCACATTATCGTCCGCTTTATGGCGATCAAGTCGGTCAAAGAAATGAAAAGCGCTCGCCGCATCGGCATGGGGTGGATGATTTTCTCGGTTGTCGGGGCGATGTTGACAGGGCTTTTTGGAATCGCTTACTTTTCGCAGCGCGGTATGAAACTTGATGACCCGGAAACGGTATTTATTCAGCTTGGGCACATTTTGTTCCATCCGATTATTACTGGGTTTTTGCTGGCGGCGATTTTAGCCGCGATTATGAGCACCATTTCATCCCAGCTGCTCGTCACCTCGAGCTCGCTGACCGAAGACTTGTATAAAGTCGTGTTCCGCCGCGCGGCTTCGGATAAGGAGCTTGTCTTTGTCGGGCGTCTGTCGGTGCTTCTTGTCGCGGTCGTGGCGACGGCGCTGGCGTACACGAAAAACGACACGATTTTAAACTTGGTCGGCTATGCGTGGGCTGGATTTGGCGCCTCGTTTGGACCGGTCATTTTGCTTAGCTTGTTCTGGCGGCGGATGACGAAATGGGGGGCGCTCGCCGGCATGGTCGCCGGGGCGTTGACAGTGATTCTTTGGACGCAATCCGCCTACTTAAAAGGGCTGCTGTATGAAATGATCCCGGGGTTTGCGGCGAGTTTGCTGGCGATTGTTGTTGTGAGCTTGCTGACGAAGGAGCCAGAAGGGAAAGTAGCGGAACAATTTGATCGATTCAAGCAGTTGCTGTCCTAAAAAATAGGCAAAAAGGGGTGTCCCTTCAGCGCAGGGGCACCCTTTTTGTTGTTTCGAACTATTTCACTGGATTCCAATCCGGGTACAAGTCGATGCGCCGGTCGCGCCATGTCGCGACCGATCCTTTTTCCCGCACTTTGCGAAGCAGCGCCAAATCAAGATCAGCGGTAATGACCATGTCGTCGTTGATCTCGCCGGCCGCAAGCACGCTGCCGGGTGGGAACGGGATGTCGTTGGGCGTGATGACGGCTGCTTGACCGAAATTGGCGCGCATAAAATCGACCGTCGGCAACGCTCCGACCGTACCGGTCGTGACGACATACACTTCGTTTTCGATGGCCCGCGCGTGGCAGCAATACCGTACGCGGTAAAACCCATGCCGGTCATCGGTGCACGACGGACAGAAGAGGACATCCGCCCCTTTGGCGCGCGCCATGCGGACGATTTCCGGAAACTCGATGTCATAGCACGTCAACATGGCGATCGTCGCCTTGTCCGTTGCAAAGACGCGAAGCCCATCGCCGGGGGCGATGTTCCATTCGTTGGCCTCGGTCGGGGTGATGTGCAGCTTTGCCTGGCGGTGGATCGTTCCGTCTGGCGTAAACAAATGGGCGACATTGTACAGCTTCCCGTTTTGGCGGATGACATGCGTGCCGCCGATCAAGTACATGCCCGTGTCTTTGGCGAGCGACACAAACAGTTCGGTGTATTTTTCGGTATAGTCCGGCAAATCATCAATCGTCGCTGGCCGTCCGCCCTCAACTGGAATGGAAAGCAATTGCGTCGTGAAAAATTCGGGAAACAACACAAACTCGGCGTCAAACTCTTGCGCCGTTTTGACGTAATGCGTCACTTGCGCGGCAAACTCGTCAAACGAGCGGATGGTGTGAAGATGATATTGGACAGCGGATACGCGCATGGTCGTCCCCTCCTTTCTAGCACATATGGCATTGTTTTTCCGGCGAGTCCCTGCATTGCTTCATTCCGCGGTGGGGGGAAGACAAGGCCGAAGAAGCCTTGCCTATTGTTCCCCGTAGCGGCGGTAAGCGCCGTGATGCGTCGGCCCGACGTATTCGTTTAACGGGAACGAATGGCGAATGGCGGCGGTGATGAACGCTTTGGCCGTGGCAATGGCGTCTTTCACCGGACGGCCTTTGGCCAGTTCGGCGGCAATGGCGGCCGAGAACGTGCAGCCGGCCCCGTGCGTATACGTCGTGTCAATCCGTTCCGATTCGAGGAGTTCAAACGTTTTGCCGTCATAAAGGACGTCCACGGCATAGTCATGCGGAA
Organism: Geobacillus sp. YF-1; assembly: GCF_052692335.1. Lineage (NCBI taxonomy): Bacteria > Bacillati > Bacillota > Bacilli > Caryophanales > Anoxybacillaceae > Geobacillus > Geobacillus sp. YF-1. Next base: position 3,431,344 of record NZ_CP199850.1, on the reverse strand, counting down.
TTTTCCGCCCGCCTTTGACGATGACATATCGGGCGCCGAGTTCATGAATGCGCCCAGCTGCTTCCTTCATGTCCTCGATCGTTTCAAGGCGCGGCAGGCCGGACAGTTGCGCGGCTTCAAACAAGTTCGGCGTCACGACGGCGGCTTTTGGCACGAGCGTTTCCCGGTAGCACACCGTATTTTCCGGATGGAGCGGCTCATCCGCCCCTTTGCACACCATCACTGGGTCGACGACCGCGTTTTTCAATCCATGTTTTTCAATGGTGCGCGCCGCCAATTCAATGATATCGGTTGTCGGAAGCATGCCTGTTTTTAAGGCATCAATTCCGACGCCGACGATGATCGTCTCCAGCTGGGCTTCAATCGTCGCCAAGTCCACCGGGAAGACTTGATGCGCCCAACGGTTGTGCGGATCCATGGCGACGATGGTCGTGATCGCCGTCATGCCGTATACGCCAAGCTCTTGGAATGTTTTCAAGTCCGCCTGCAGCCCGGCGCCGCCGCTGCTGTCCGAACCGGCGATGGTTAATGCTTTTGGCATAGTCATCGTCATCACTCCTTTGTTTCAAAAGATGATATCAGGAAGCCGACTTCAAGGACGAAATCGTTGCTCTCCATCGAAGCAAGAATCGCCAAACTTGAGCGAACGTGCGACGCGGTTTCTTTCCTGTTTGCGAAATCACTAGAAGGCTGGTGATTTACTTGCTCAACCGCTTTTCCGAATCGTTTCTCAAGTAGAAAAAACTTGTTCCATCAGCCCTGATGTTTACACTTCAATCATTCATCAAGGCAAACAGTGGTTTTTCACCAACCTTCTAGAAGGCCGGTGAAAAACGGCTGAGTCCCTTCATCAATAATGGGAGAACACGTGAAAAGCAGAGTTGATGCACCAAGGTTTTTCTCATTGCGAAGTGACATTGCCAAGCCGTATCTAGGATTAAATCACCAGCCTCCCAAGGTTCGTAGTAGGAAAACCAACGCCGTTTGGCAAGATTTCGCCACTGGCAAAGAGGCGATTTTGTGCTCTCGTTTTCCCATTCCATCAAAGGGCGATTTGGCTTCCGTTTTCCCGTCCCCATCACAGGATTCGTCAAACGCGATCGGTTGTTTTCCGGGGGCGGTAACATTTTTCAAGCGACACCGCTTGTTTTTCCGGAAAGTTCATGGCTTGTTATTTTTATTATACACGGTCCGCTTTGCCGAACGAAAACGATTTGGCATGACAAACGGATATAAAAAAGGAGGGTGTCCTAAAAGGATCGGGACACCCTCTTTCGTTGCACTATATACGTGCTGACTGCTTCGGCCGCACGATCGGTTGTGCCGATCTGGAAGGCAGACAACCTTTTCGGTCAGCCCCGTCGGTGATGGCGATGAGCAGGCGGCTGACCGAGGGCGCTACTGGCCGCGTCAACCAGCGGTTAGTTGGCGGCCAATGTTTTGCCGAGCGCTTCGCGGGCCGGGACGTAGTGGTAGCCGAGGTCGCGGGCGACCGCTTCGTACGTGATTTCGCCGTTGGCGACGTTGACGCCAAGCTCGAGCGCCGGGTTGTCTGCAATGGCTTGGGCGACGCCTTTATTGGCGATTTGCAAGGCGTACGGCATCGTGACGTTCGTCAAGGCGATCGTCGAGGTGCGCGGGACAGCGCCGGGCATGTTGGCGACCGCATAATGGACGACACCATGTTTCACGTAGGTCGGGTTGTCATGGGTCGTGACGTGATCGCTCGTCTCGACGATGCCCCCTTGGTCGATGGCGACATCAACGATGACCGAACCCGGTTTCATCGCTTTCACCATGTCCTCGGTGACGAGCTTCGGCGCCCGTGCGCCCGGGATGAGAACCGCCCCAATGACAAGGTCAGCCTCGGCGACCGCTTCAGCGATGTTCATCGGGTTGGACATGAGCGTCGTAATTTGGTTGCCAAAAATGTCGTCAAGCTCGCGGAGACGATCAGCGTTCAAGTCGATGATCGTCACGTCCGCGCCAAGGCCGACGGCGACTTTTGCTGCGTTCGTGCCGACAACCCCGCCGCCGATGATCGTCACTTTGCCGCGGGCGACGCCAGGGACGCCGCCAAGCAAAATGCCTTTGCCGCCGTATGGTTTTTCCAAAAATTGCGCCCCGATTTGCGCGGCCATCCGCCCGGCGACTTCGCTCATCGGCGTGAGCAGCGGCAACGTGCGGCCGACTTGCACCGTCTCATAGGCAATGGCAATGACGCCGCTTTCTTTTAAGGCGCGCGTCAATTCCGGATCAGCGGCCAAATGCAAATAGGTGAACAAAATGAGACCTGGGCGGAAATAGCCGTATTCGCTTGGCAGCGGCTCTTTCACTTTCATCACCATATCGGCTTGCGCCCAAACATCTTCCGCCCGCTCGATGATTTGCGCCCCGGCCCGGGCGTAATCGCTGTCGCTGAAACCGCTTCCAATACCTGCCTCTTTCTCGATCAGCACCGTATGTCCTGCCTGAACGAACGACAACACGCCAGCTGGCGTAATGGCAACGCGGTTTTCGTTATTTTTAATTTCTTTTGGCACTCCAATAATCATCAGTACCGTTCCTCCTCGTCAAAAGTAGCCTTACTTATAGTATAAAAGAGGAAACAAGAGCCCGGCATTGTTCAAAAAAGAGAAAGAAGCGCCCGGTTTTTGTGGATTTCCACAAATTCAACCGCGCGCTTCATACTTGGCCAATTTAATATCGATGTATAATTTGATTTTTTGGTTCATGTTATGGAGATCCAGTTCCGCGATGTCAGCGATCCGCTTCAGTCGATACGTGAGCGTGTTCGGATGAACATTGAGAACGTCGGCGGTTTCTTGCACGTTTTCATTATGGTCAAAAAACGTTTCGAACGTTTTCACCAAGTCGCTCTGGTGTTTCTGGTCGTACGATTGCAGCTTTGTTAACGCCGGGTTGGTCCATTCCCCTTGCCGCTTTTGTTCAAGCAAAAAATCAAAAAATTGATAAATGCCAAGCTGGGCATAGCCGTAAATGGACTTCATTTCATCGCCGAGTTTTTCTTTCAGCGCCAGCACGGCGAGCGCTTCGCGGTAGCTTTTTTCAATGAGGCGGTAGCCGCCATATACGCCGCCAAACCCGCATTGCACATCATGGATGTGAAACCGTTCTTTCATTTTGGCGGCGAATGACTCGATGAACCGTTGAAGCTCTTTCAACGGCTGTTCGGTTTTCGGTGCCGCCAGCAAAATGACGTCGCGGCCGTCGGTCGTGTAAAGAGGGAGCGGAAGCTGCTGGGTCGTTTGCAGCAGGTAGGAGATTTGCCGCTCCATTTCATTCGTCAAATCAGCCGCAAAGCGGAAGACGACAACGGCAAACGGCGGCGCTGCCGTCATTTGCATCGCGGCAAGATGGGCGCGGATCTCGTCTTCGGTCGCGATATGGCCGGTGAGCAACTTCCAAAACAGCTCTTGAACCCGCTCTTCTTTTTTGTTTTTGCGCATATACAGCTGCAGCACTTTGTTTTTCGCCGCTTTGGCCGCCAGCTTCAGCCATTCCATTTCCTCAGGCGTGAGCGTCCGGTTCGTTTCGAGCACCCAAATGAAGCCGATCACCTCATCGTTTTTCCAAATCGAGACGGCGACGCGGCTGCCGAGGCCGACATCTTCAATGGGCGGCACGCGCACCGGCTCGCGGCTTTTGAGCAACGCCGGGATGGCGCCCTGTTTCCATAAGCTGTTGATCACTTTTTCCGGCACGCGCCGGCTGATGATCGTCGCCGTCCGCGCGGGATCGGTGTAGTCATCGTGGGCGCTGTAGGCGATGAGGCGATGGTTGGCGTCTTCGATCGTCACCGGGCAGCGCAGCACGTCGCTGACGCGGTCGGCAAACTCCTCAAGGCTGTCAAACTCGCCGCGGAACGGATCATAATCGTTACGCATATCGTTTCCCCCGCATCGTCCATGTGATGGTAGTTTCATTTTATCATAATGTATTCTGATGAAGTGGGATGGTTGTATTTCTTGTCGAATGAACAAAAAGCGGGATTCGAGGTAGCGTCAAAAGTTCTATGAAAACTCCACACAGACCATCCCATTGAGCATCGTGGGGCATGCAGAGAGCCGGATTCGCCCTTGACCAACACCCGCCAAAGGTGCGGAAGAGTCGTCAAGGGCGACGGGGACAAAAAAGAAGGCAATAGGAAAGCCGCCCTTGCCTTTACCGAATTTTACCTTTGGCGGTGTTCGGTTGGTCAAGGGTTCGCTTCGCCGAATCCGGCAGGAGTTCTGTTCAACGGGCTCTGGAGGACAAAAAAGTTAGGCTGCCTCGTTTTGAAGGAAGTCCTGAGCCATGGCGATCAGCTTCGTCCACCGGGCCGGCATATGCGGCAGCTCGGCGAGCTCCGGGATGACGACCGGCACCCGGCCTTCGAGCGCGCTATGCGGGCGCAGAAAGTTAAAATACGCCACAAACAGCGTCACAAAGGACACCGAGCCTTCCTCGGCGCCAAACCCATGGGTCGGGCGGTAGTTGCCTTTAAAGGTCCGGTTGAATCGCTCGATGATCTGCTTGAGAGGGCGAAATTCTTCCGAGACCGGATCTTCGTTGGTCAGGCCGATTACCTGGCGGACGTCAAACGAAATCCCGTGCTGGGCAAAGAAGTGTTGCGCCAACAGGTAAATCGGGTTGCCATCCACGACGAACGACAAGTCGTCTGGAAGGGACGGCAGCTTCCTGAGGACATCATTGATCGCCTTGATGGCCGAGAGCGTGTCCCGGTTGGGCGAGACGCGATAGGACAGCACGATCTTTTTCACCGCGTCGAACATAAAGAATAGGTAATGCCAACGGCCCTTCACACGAATATATGTCTCGTCCCCACAGAACGAACCGGACAGCTCATACGGAAATCGGTCGACAAAGGGCTTGATCCAAAGCGCGACGCTGTTGGCGTAGTTGAGCACCGTCTGATGAGAGATCGAGACGCCATGGATGTCCTTCAGGGCGGCGGCGGTTTCCCTCGAGGACATCCCAAAGTTGACGTAGTACGTCAACACGAGCCCCAACACGTGCGGCGACGCAGCCAGCCGGGACAAATCGACCTTCGGCTTGATGAGCGACGAGGAAGCCAACGGGAGAAAGTCAAACAAGAACTCCCGAAACAAATACCGCACCTTGAAGGCTTGAGGATTCTGTTGAAACTGTTGGCGCTCTTTCTTCGTCATCCGGCGAAGGTTGGCCTGGTAAAACGGGCAATCGTTGTTCTTGCACTTATAGATGTTGTATTCCTTGCGCTCCTTGATTTTTTCCAACGTCTTTTTGCAGTGCGGACAACGAAAGACCGCTTGCTTGGTGAACCGATTTCGGTGGTTGAACCGGCATTGGCACACTTTGCATTGGTATTGCCCTTTTCCGCCGTTATTGGCGTACAGGTAAGAAGAGGGAGCCTGGCAGCGAGGGCAGGTCAACGAATCCGGCACACGGTGTTTCGCATTCGCGCGGCGCTGGATGGGCCGTAAAGGACGTCTGTGCTGGGCTTCATAGTCTGCCAACAGCTTCCGGTAATCAAGGGTTTCCGGCACATCGATGATCGGAAGGTCATCGACCTGAAGTTTCCGGTACGGCTTTTGGATGGGTTCGTCCCAGTCCTCGAGATGCAAGGATTTCCCCAATATCACACCCATTAAATACACAATGATTTGATATTGGGTCTTGATAATTTCGAGCAAATAGGCTAATAATTGAGGTAACAAAGCTTGTCACTCCTTTGTTTTGGCTGTTGGGTGTCGTTACCTCAATGATGGCCGAAAACAATGGGGGTGGCAAGCTTTTTTTCGTTCAACCGTTGAAACTCAAGGGAAAACCGTGAGTGTGGAGGATAAACTTTTGACAATACCGGATTCGACAAGGAGGGGGACAACAGTGAAACAATGGGAGATCGCTGTTATTCCTATCGACAAGGAAGTGGTGCCAGCAGCGCTTGACGTGCTGCAGGCGGTCGCCGATGTCCATGGGGGAATAGCGTTTTCGTTCACCGAATTTCCGTGGAGCTGCGACTACTATGTTGAACATGGCCAAATGATGCCGGATGACGGGTTGTCAACTTTGCGAAATGTTGCTGCGGTTTTTCTCGGAGCGGCTGGCAATCCAAAGCGTATGGCTTTCGATCCTCCGTGCAATTGATGAACGTTCCTATTTGACTATCATAGTGTTCTATCATCCAGAACAACGAGCGATGGTAAAAAGATTGCCATCGCTCGTTTTGTTGGCAAAAAATATTGGAAAAATGAAAGAAAGCGTCCGTTGTTTTGACCTTGTTAAGGTGCGAAAGGGGAGATGAAAACAAAAAGCCTTTCAATTTTCAGCAACAGGATGCGAATGCGAGTTCATATCATTTTTTTCGCTGGCTAAGCCATAGCGGAAAACGGATGATGAAGCTAAGGAACAGCACCATCAGCACGAGAAGAGCGGATGTTTTCTCGGCAATTTGTTGTGCGTCTGCCACCAGCGCTTCGGATTGAATGTACCACAAGTGAACGGGAAGAGTCGCCCCTTCAGAGAACAGGTGGAAATCCCACATCTCCCCAGATGACGATGTTCCGCCGACTAGCAAAATGATTGCTGATTCGCCGAATGCCCGGCATGCGACAAGGCTGACGCCGGTCAGGATGCCTTTCTTGGCGGCGGGGAGTACGGTTTTGATGATCGTCTGTGCTTTCGTCGCGCCCAAAGCAAAGGAGGCTTCCCTCCATGTTGAAGGAACAGCCGTGATGGCTTCTTCCGAGACACGGGCCAACACAGGAAGATTGAGCAATGCCAATGTAATGGATGCTCCTAAAATAGTGACGCCGATTTGAAAATATTCCACGAACAATGCATAGCCGAATAAACCGAACACGATCGATGGGACGGATGCCAAGCTTTCAATGGCGCCCCGAACCCATTCCATGATTCGGTTGTTCGGAGCATATTCAGCTAGAAAAATACCTGCCCCGATCCCTATGGGCAATGATAAGAGCAAAGATAGCACGAGAATATAAATGGAGTTCCATAAAAACGGCCCGACTCCTCCTCCAGCGTCAATTTCTTCCGGCGGTCCAATGAGGAAATGGATATTAATATTTGGAAGTCCTTTTTTCACAATCGTATAAAGAAGGGCTAAAATGACAAAAAAGACGGCTAAAGAAATGATGATGACCACACCGAGTATGAGTCGATTCATGAGACGCCGGATGTGGAGCCGGCTCGTTTTTTCATGAAGTAGGGTAGCTTGGTCGTTCATGATGCTCCTCCTTTCAGGCGCAACCGGCGAATGAGCATAATAAGCGAAATCGAGATCATAAGCAGCAAAAGCGCCATCATATAAAGGGCATGGTTTGTCGTCGATTGAAAATCGACATTTAAAATTTGCATGACGATATGGCTAGTCAACACGCTTGACGGAGTGACCAAATCAAATCCCCATTGCGCTACGTTGCCGATGACCATCACTACAGCCATCGTTTCGCCGATAGCGCGTGCCATTCCGAGGATGACAGCGGCGGCGATGCCTGATTTCGCAGCAGGGAGCACCACTCGAACGATCATTTGGAATGTTGTTCCCCCAAGCGCATAGTTTGCTTCCCGCCATTCGTTTGGAACGGCGCAGAGGGCGTCATCAGTAATACGGGTGATGGTCGGCAAAATCATGATCGATAAAACGAGAGCAGCGGCGAGAAATCCGTCGCCGACCGGGGCTCCCGTGTGCTCGCGGATCCATGGAATGAGCAAGGTGGCTCCCAAATAGCCATAGACGATCGAAGGGATGCCGACCAATAAATCAAGCAGCGTGCGAAGCCATTGCCGCAGCCATGGGGGGGCGATTTCCGCGATAAACACAGCCACACAAATCGAAATCGGCGTTGTGATCAACAGAGTCACCAAGGTTAAATACAATGTACCGGCGATAAAAACGGCGGCTCCATATTTGCCGTGTTCCGGGTCCCAATGGGGGGAGAAGAAAAATTCCGAAAGTGATACGTCCCGAAACACGAGAAAACCGGTTTCACTCACGAATAGGACGATGGCGCCCAATACGGCGCCAAGGAATATGACGCTTCCAAGACATAGAAAACGGAAAAAGCGGTCGGCAGTATATTTGACGGTCCATCGGCTTTGACGATGGGCTGTTAACAAGTTCATTGCGTCAGTCCAATCGGGCGATTGTTTCTCCATTATGTGCCTCCTCCTTCCCTCTGTTGGCGGAAAATCAGCCTCTCCTTCCCGGTGGAGAGGCTGATTGGTGTTCTGTTACTTCACAGGGATAAACTTCAGTTTTTTCAAAGAGCCGTGTTGAAACTTTTGGCTTAGGATATAATTGATAAATGCTTTGTCGGCCCCTTTCGCTTCGCCTTTTGTCAATAAGTAGCCATAGCCGTAGAATACGTATTTCCCACTGGCGGCGTTGGCTGTTGTTGCTTTTACACCGTTGATGCTCACCGCTTTAATTCCGCCTTTGACATAGGCCAAGTCGACAAATCCGATGGCGTTTGGATTGGAAGAAACTGCATTGACCATATCCCCTGACTTTTGTACTTCTTTGTAGTTGTCTCCGGATGTTTTGATGGCATGTCCATCCATCATTTTGTCTTCAAAGTTAACGCGCGTTCCAGAGCCTTTTGCGCGGTTGATGACCACGATTTCTTCGTCTTTCCCGCCGACTTGTTTCCAGTTGGTGATTTTGCCTTCATAAATGTCTTGAATTTGCTGGACTGATAGATTGTTCACGGCATTGTTTTTGTTAACGATGACAGCGAACGGAATTTTGGCGATTTTGTATGCTTTTAATTCTTTGTAAGCAGGAAATCCACCGACTGCGCGGGTCGCATCCCAATCGCAGGCGCCGATGGTCGCGACGCCTTTAGCGACGGATTGTGGACCGGCGATGGACGAGGAACCTGAGACAACAATTTTCACTTTCGGATGATGCTTTTTAAATTCCTTTGCTGCCTGTTGGGTTAACGGCAATAAAGCGGTGGAGCCGGCGACCACAATTTTTCCGGATACTTCGGCCGCGTCAGCACGGTATTGAGTCGTGAAGGCAGCGCCAATTAGCAAAGCTGACGAAAGAACAGCGGCAGCCATCCGTTTCCATAGCGTAGTTCGTTTCATAGCAAATCCCTCCATGGATTCATTTTTAGGGACCTAGGCGGCCCTTGCTTTTTCATGATCATTTTGTCATATCGATCCAGCGTCCGTTGCGGAGAATCGATATTTTTTCCCCGTTCTCGGTCGCGATCGTCACGGCGATTTGATTGTCATATGGTGACGGCGCGATCGACGTGATTTCGTTTTTCGTACTTCCCATCGTTGTCCATGAGCTTGTGGACGGGTCGAAGATACGGATGGTGTAGATGCCGTTCGTTTCAATAGCGACATAGATCCGGCTTTTGACAACGACCGCGTCAATGATGTTCTGGTCGGCAAGCAGTGTTTGCTCATTTCCGTTTCTAGTCCGTTTTAATGACGGTCGAGCGGTTTCACTGTCGATTGCACTTACATAGACGATTTCACTGTTCGAAAGAAATGCACTGTTGACTTTATTGTCCGGCGACGAGGTTAATGGCGTCGGCTGTTTGTTCGCGGAGGAGAGATCCACGAGAAACAGCTGCGGATCTGTCCCGCTTGTATCAATGGAATCAACATCCGTTTTTTGATCGTCGGTGTAGTTTGTTTTTCCTTCATTGGCAACGGTGTACAACAGCTTCGTTCCATCCGGGGATAGACGAAGGTCCGTTTTATATTTCACTTTGTCATCAATCAATTTGTTGATGCTGCCTGTTTCCAAGGACACAACAGCGATTGCTTCATTGTTGCTTCCGTAAATGCAATAGAGTGAGCGGCCGTCGTTGGACCAAACGAAATCCGTTTTCACTTCGTCATCGTCGCCGATTTGTTTGACGACGTTGGAGGATAAATCGATGATAAACAAATGGCCGTTTTCATCGACGTAAGCCGCTTTTTTTCCATCAGGTGATAACGTAAGATCCATTTCGTTGATGGAACGGATGGCCGTTCGCGAGCGAATGTCCAAAAGCAGTGAAGAGGCTTCATCCGGTCGGCTGATGAGCAATGTATTTTGATCGATCCATTGTGGATTGATGCTCGTTCCTTTGATGAAACCAGACGTGGCGATAAATCGATCTTCCTTCTCGATCTCTCCCCCTAGTGCATAGACGAGGGCGGACAGATTGATGTACGGCACCCCGTTTTGAATGAATGGCGCGGTCGGCAAAGAGATTTTTTTGCCGCCGGCGTTCAATACATAACTAAACGGGTGGAAGAGAATTGTCCGGTTTCCTTTTTCCACCTTAACCATGCTCGTTTTTTTGTCAACGTGCACAGTAGCGCCAAAAGCAACGGCAACATCATTGACTGAATAAAAAGATGTCTGTCCTAACACGAGACCGTGAATCGTGGCAGTGGAGCCGTTCACTTGCCATGTCTCGCGAAATGGGTGAAAGCTGCCGGATGTTGACACGATGGCAACGCCAGCTTCTGCTTTCCATTGTCCGCCTAAGAGAGCGGCGATTTGCTTGGCATCGACGTACAGTTCTTGACCAAAACGCTGTGGGACGACAGACAATGAAACGGATTTGCCATTCACCAATGCCGCTTTTTTCCCCGTCTGAAGCACGATCCGTACATTGGGAGATGTACGTCGAATTTCATAATATTGGTGTTTTTGATCATACCGATAATCGGCTGAAAACAGCTTGGCCATATCGCTCCCCGCCAATAAAACAGTTCCCGAACGATGGAGCGAACGGATCGTCATCAATTTGCCGTTGACATTGACAATATAGTGAGATGCGGCTGTATTCTTTTCCGCTGCGGCATAGGCATGGCCATCGAGAGCCGTCCATGATGAGGGGGAAGCCGCCAGCAAAGCTGTCGCCATGACAGTTCCGGCAATGATTTGTTTCACGAGAGCCTCTCCTTTCTATTTTTCCTTTTGCATGAGAAGCGGGTTTCATTGTTTGATGGAAAGCAACCCTCCTTTCCATTCAAAGGATTTAAGAAATTTTTCCTAAGCATAAACGATTATATGAGAAAAGTGTAAAAGGAATATTTTGTTTTATTTAAAGTGTATTAATATTTTGTGTTTTCGTTGTTAATTTCACTATGCAACGCATTTCTATATAAGTTGCAATAAAGAATTTCCGAGAATCATTTGGTGAAGATTTGGATGTTTTAAAGAAAAATAAACCCGCCTCGACATGGGCGGGTTTTTTCTGTCAATCCAAATACTTCTCGCATAACGATACAAACTTTCCATCTGACTTTAGCCCTTCCAAAATGCTTCGCAACATTGCACTTCTTTTGGGAAGCTGCTTCTCGAACTCTGCCACAAATGTGTCCTTGTCCCACTGTGATTTGCCAGCGTGATAAAACAGTTTTTCTAGGCGTTCCAACTCGTCGGCAGTAAAGCCAGTGGCTAAGGCCAGAATCGCAAAGCTTTTGTGCTCCTTGTTCACCATATCTAAGAGTAACGTAATGGCGTCGGTGGCTAGACTTAATTTTGCTTCAAGATCCTTGATTCTTTCCTCGTCCATAAGTATCCTCCTTGTACTATAGTAATACCCAGTCTACAAATTTTGAAATGATCCAACCAACCTGTCTCGCTGTACTCAGATGAAAGGTCTTTCCAAGAAGCTATGGTTCGCAAGGTATTGGCAATATGATCGGCATATTCCCTGATAGTATCTGCTATCTTTTTACTGCCGTAGTCCTCAACAAAGTCGAGCAATTTTTTAATGGCTTGCGATTACTTGAGCAAAGAAAATGAACGACTCAGAGGTCGCACTCAAGAGCTGGAAGCACGCACGAAAAACACAGCAACAGAAATGCCCTATTTGTGCTGGGTTTCTTTACATACTACTGTCGGGGTGAATAGTTACCATGAAAAAGTGGCTGGGCGTGGTTCGATGATTCAGGTGAAAACTCCAGTACCGGACATCTGTCAATGTCCCTGAAAATCCCTTGGTAGTCAAGGCATCGACAAGATGAACCAGATGCTTGATGCCCGACTTCGAGAAATAAAGCGTCACCTCCAACGTCATGAAAACCTTGTGGATTCCTTGACGATGTGCTAATCTATTCCTGAGACATGAACCTCCTTGTGGGTAGTTGGTGACACATCTATTCTAATCAAGGAATCGGGTTCATGTCTCCTTTTTGTTTAGTTGTAAATTTTTGTTAGTAGGTTTGCTCATCTACAGTAGGGAAAGAAAGGATGACAAACCTTGTTCAAAAAATGGTTTGGCAAACAACCACCGAAGGAAGAAACGATCGTTGCGCCGCTGAGTGGAACAATCGTGCCGCTTGAGGACGTGCCTGATCCGGTGTTTGCACAAAAAATGATGGGCGACGGCATCGCCATTGACCCAACGGACGGGGACGTCGTCGCTCTGGTGGACGGCGAAATCATTCAGCTCTTTCCGACGAAACACGCCGTCGGCTTGCGCTCGGAAGTGGGGGTTGAACTGCTTATCCATGTCGGCATTGACACCGTTTCGATGAACGGGGAAGGGTTTACCGCCTATGTGAAGACTGGCGATCGGGTGCAGCGGGGCGAGCGGCTTCTTTCCGTTGACGTTTCGCTCGTTCGCCAGAAAGCGAAAAGTGCGGTCACGCCGATCATTATCACGAACGGCGATGCGCTTGAAAGTTTGGAGAAAAAAGCTGAGACATCGGTGACAAAAGGCGAGATGGTCTTATTTCAGGTGAAAACGAAATAAGGGCGGTGAGGAGGAGGTATGTTTACTAAACGTCAAAAAGAGATCTTATCATTTTTAGTTCACAGCAAGGACCCCATTCCTGCCGAGTGGATGGCGAAGCAATTGGGAGTAAGCGATCGCACAGTTCGAGACGAATTAAAAGAACTTCGATTGCAAAGTCATGTGCTCGGTATCACAATTGAATCCGCTAGAGGAAAAGGGTACAAACTGGTGATTCAAGATGTTGAACGATTTCAGAAAACGGGCTGTCTTGTGATAAAAAACGATCATGCTGAAAATCAGACTTATCTTTTAGAGCAAAATGATCGTGTTATCTATATATTAAAAAAATTTCTGTTAGAAAAAAAGCCCATCAAGATAGAAAGCTTAGAAGAAGAGCTATTTGTATCAAAGCCCACCATCCAAAACGATCTAAAAATAGTACGTGAAATTTTACAAAAGTATAAACTGAAATTAAAAGTTCGTCCTCATCATGGCATGGTTGTCGAAGGAGAAGAATATATGAAGAGGCTTTGCCTCTCTAATTATATTCTGCATCGTAATTATAATCGCGACGAAAAAATTTCTTTTTTAGGGAACGAGAATGTTTTTGATCAGAACATATTCACTGGCATTAAGGAGATCATTATCAAAAAAGTAAATGAGTATAACATTGAGATATCGGATATTGCTCTTGAAAACTTAACCATTCACATTGCTATTGCCTGCAAACGAATCCAAGAGGGATTTATCATTGGAGATATCCAACATAGTATGAATCGAAAGTATCCGCTGGAACATCTTGTTGCGAATGAAATCATAAAAGAAGTAGAACACCTAACGGGCTTAACTTTTCCACAGTCTGAAATCAACTACGTCATCGTGCATTTACTGGGAACCAAGCTCATACAACAAGAGACACTGGAAGAGTTTAGTGAATATGATGAGGTAAAATCGATTGTTCAATGTATGTTGGAGCAATTAAAAGATAAACTAGGTTGGGATTTTTCAGATGATACAGAATTGATCCAAGGCTTAACGCTGCATATTCGTCCGGCGATGAATAGATTGCGGTACAAGATGAATATAAGGAATCCGCTTCTAGATGAAGTGAAGACAAAGTATACGAGTGCATTTGAAGGAGCCGTTATCGCTAGCAAATGCATTTCCGATTATCTAGGTATGGAAGTTGGGGAACATGAAATAGCCTATATTGCGTTGCATATAGGAGTTGCTTTGGAAAAACGAAAAAACAATGAAAAGAAAAAGTTAAAAGTCATGATTGTATGCGCTTCGGGCGTTGGCAGTGCCAAGTTGCTTTTTTATCGTTTGCAAAGAATATTCAACGATGAAATAGAAATCGTCGCTTCTGCTAATTACTACCAATTGAAGGACTGGGATCTGTCTCCCATTGATCTTATTGTCAGCACAATTCCTATTCAAGAAAGTATAGGGATTCCCGTTCAGGTGGTGAGTCCACTTTTAAATGAGCAAGACGTTGAAGAGATTCGCCAAAGATTGTTGTCTATTAAAGTAAGTGACAGGGAAAATTATTTAGATGAATCTAGGGTGTTTATTCACAAAGATTTTGAAGATAAGGAGAGCGTCATACGCTTTATATGCCAGGAGTTATATAAACAAGGTCTTGTTTCCAAACATTATGTGAATTCTGTACTTGAAAGAGAATCGTTAGCTCCAACCAACTTTGGGAATCTTGTAGCGATTCCACATCCTTTAATCCCTGAAACCGAGGAAACGTTTTGGGCGATGTGCACTCTAAAGCGACCTATTGAATGGCATGGAGAGCAAAAGGTTCAAGTTGTTTGCCTGCTCAATATTAAAAAAGGCCCTACGGGTAATTTAGAAAAAATGTATCAAAAGCTACTGGATATATTAGAGGATAAGACCATTGTGCGAAAAATAATTAAAAGTCAATCCCCTAAAGAAATAATTGAAATTATTAACTCGATGAAGGGATAGATAAATCAATTTGGATTTATTTTAGAAAGGCGCTTCAAGATTCTTCGTGAAGTGCTTTTTTGTTTTTGAAAAATGAATTAGGTATAGAACATTTCCGTTGAGCAACGGAAAAACTTATTCTTAAATTTGAAGCGCTTTCAAATTAGTATAAAGACAGAAAGGAAATTGCATAATGAAGAGAATGAGAAATGATGGGGGGTATGGAGGAGGATCGCAATGTTCTGTTTCCATTAGTTAGAATTCTAATTGGGGAAAAATAAACATAAGGAGGATTAAGGTGATTCAAGTGAATTTAGAGGAAATCAGTTTTCAAATTATTTTGCATGGTGGAAATGCAAGGAATTTAGCCATGGAAGCTATTCAACACGCAAAGAATGGTGAATTCATCCTAGCTGAACAGAAAATTGAGGAAGCCCATGAGGAAATGAGGGCAGCTCATCGCTTTCAAACGGAGATCATTCAGGGAGAAGCACGCGGAGAAAAAATAGAAATTCGCATTTTGTTAGTTCATGCACAAGATCATTTGATGAATGCCATGACTGTGATTGACTTAGCGCAAGAAATGATTGATGTTTACAAAAAGTTCCTTAAAGAATGAAAATTAGGGTCCTCACTAAAAGTTGTACTTGGCTTTTCTTTCTAAAATCAGTAAATGAACGGTTTTCATACAGAAGGACATGAGAAAAAAATCTTTATTTGTCAAGTACATGTTGTGATGGTAAACGGAAAATTACCGGAAAAACAATCGTTTCCAAATTATGCGTGATTAGAGACACCTAAGGTGGTTTCTGTTTTGGATTTTCTAAAATATTTTTAGATGGAGGATAGATCATGAAAAAAGTATTGATTATTTGCGCAGCGGGAATGTCATCCTCTTTAATGGCTAAAAAAACAACGGAATTTTTTAAATCGAAAGGTTACGATATTACAGTTGACGCTGTTTCCGCTAATGAAGGCAACAAAATGATTGAAAAAGGTGATTTCGACTTGTTTTTAGTTAGTCCACAAACGAAAATGTATTATCAAAAACTGAAAGAAACGGGAGACCGTGTAGGGAAACCAGTCGTGAATATTCCTCCTCAAGCGTATATTCCTGTTCCAATGGGAATTGAAAAACTGGGAAACCTAATATTAAATGAATTTTCCAATCAATTATAATGATGGGAAGAAAGAGGAATTGGTATGAATGAAAGTGCAAGAGCCTTATTAGAGAGAAGGCGACAAGAACAAAGTGTGAAATCAATGTATTATAACCGTTATCTCCTGATTCGGTACGTTATGGCAGTAATATTTTTTGCTAACTTATACTGGTTCATCTGCATGATCATGGCCCATTCCTCTTTGTATGTTATTCCTTTGTTATTGATAATGATTCTAGCGATAAGCATAGCAGAGCAGGTTAAAATCTATAGTGCTCCTACTAATGGTGCGATATATACAAAATACGTCTTTCTTGTTTTGCTTTGGACAAATGTTCTTCTGGCAGTGATGGCTTGCTTCACTGCCCCGTTTGGCCAATTGTATCCGTTTTTGCTAAATGAGAACAAATCAAGGGGATTGGTTCTAGCAATCTTGTTCCTTCAAATATGTCTAATACTTGTATCTCTCAATCGTTTGCGACAAATTAAAAACAATGAACTGTAGATGAGCAAATTTGCTAACATAAATTGACAGCTAAACAAAAAAGGAGACATGAACCCAGCTCCTTGAGTAAAATAGATGTGCTCAAACTACCCACAAGGAGGTTCATGTCTCATGAATAGATTAGCACATCATCAAGGAATCCACAAGTTTTTCATGACGCTGGGATTGGCGCTTTATTTCTCGAAACCGGTCATCAAGCATCTCGTTCATATTGTGGATGCCTTGACTACCAAGGGATTTTCGGGAACATTGACCGATGTCCATCACTGGAGTTTTCATCCCAATCATCGAACCACGCTCAGCCATTTTTTCACGAAAAGCCCTTGGGATGAAGAGACGTTGCTTCGCAAACTCCAGCAATGGATCCTTCATCGCATCCAGCGAATCGCCAAACAGGAGAATCAACCCCTTTTTGTTTCGATTGATGATACGATTTGCCAAAAAACGAAGCCTTCGTCACGGGCTGCCCGCGCCATTCAAGGGTGTGATTGGCACTACTCGCACAAAGATCATCAATCCGTTTGGGGGCATTCGCTCGTTTGGCTGATGGTGCATACTTTCTCGCAAGCGTTCCCGTTCGCCTTTCGTCTGTATGACAAGACGGCGGGAAGAAGCAAGATCGACCTAGCGATCGAGATGCTTTCCTCGCTCAAGGGGAAACGGGCTCAGCCGGTGTATGTGCTCATGGATTCGTGGTATCCGTCCCAAGCGCTCATCGAAGCCTGCCTGAAACAAGGATTCCATGTCATCGCCATGCTCAAGACGAACCGGATTCTCTATCCGAAAGGTATCGCCATCCAAGCGAAGAAGTTCGCCCGCTATATCGAGCCCAACGACACCCACCTCGTCACGGTGGGGAAGGAGCGTTACCGCGTGTATCGCTACGAGGGAGCGATCCATGGCCTCGATGACGCGGTGGTGCTGCTGGCTTGGAAGGCGGATGAACCGATGACGCCAGATCATCTCCATGTCGTCTTGAGCACCGACCGGGAGCTAGGCGATGAAGAGATCTTGCGTTATTATGCCCAGCGCTGGACGATCGAATGCTTTTTCCGGCAGGCCAAAGACCAGCTGAAGCTCGATGGGTACCGTGTTCGTCACATTCGGGCGGTGAAACGGTATTGGGCCGTGGTGCTGTTCGCCTGCGTATACAGCATCGCCGAATCTCAGCAAGACCTCTCTTCCGGCCTGGAGCTTCTTCGGTCTCGGAAAGGGCACAGCGTCGTCGAGTTCATCTACGATGCCGCGAAGCAAGATATTCCCATTGATGTGATCAAAAAACAGCTCCATGTCGCCTAAGGGGTCCCCTGTTTGTCTCTTAGGGCATGGAAATTATTGTAATGAAAAATGCTCATCTACAGCAATGAAGATAAACATTATTATCGTATTCAGCAATATGAGAAAACGCTCCAACGGAAAAGGGGGAGTTTCTAATGTCGTCAGAAAATAGGCTGTTTGCTTTGCTTGAAAAATACCTAATGGGCCCTATGGGAAAAGTGGCATCGTTTCGATTTGTAAGGGCTGTCATGGCGGCGGGAATGGCATCCATTCCGTTCACCATTGTAGGATCTATGTTCCTTGTTCTTAATGTTTTGCCGCAAACCATGACATTTTTAGAGGGGTTTTTTAACAGTACTTTCTTCCGAATTAGTGATTTGTATATGTTGGCCTTTAAAGCAACAATGGGCATCTTGGCGTTGTATTTTAACCTTGTCATTGGATATGAGTATACGAAACTATTTGCTGAGGAAGAAGGATTGAATGTAAACCCGTTAAATGGCGCTTTATTGTCGATGTTTGCTTTTTTCATGACAATTCCACAATTGATGTTAAAAGACGGGAAAATTTCGTTGGTGCAACAGATTGATGATCATACAAAAATTATTAGCGGCTGGGAAATGGTTGATAATGGGGTAAGCCGTTTAGGTACAACAGGGATTTTTGCCGCTATTATTATGGCTGTCGTAGCTGTGCAACTATACCGATTGTGTGTGAAACGAAACTGGGTTATTAAGATGCCGGAAGCGGTGCCTGAAGGAGTATCAAGATCGTTCACAGCGTTAATTCCTGCCTTTTTCGTGGCTTTTGTTGTATTGATTATTAATGGGATTTTAGTGGCTTTAGGTACTGATATATTCAAGGTTGTGGCTGTTCCATTCAGCTTCGTTGTCAATATAGCAAATAGTTGGCTAGGACTGATAATCATTTACTTCTTAATCCATGCACTTTGGATCGTGGGCATTCACGGAGCGAATATTATCTCTGCTTTTACCACGCCGATTGTTTTAGCCAATATGGAGGCCAATATGCATGGAGCGAATATTCCGTTTGCCGGTGAGTTTCAAAATTCATTTGTTATTATGGGCGGTTCGGGTTCAACGTTAGGATTGACACTTTTTATCGCTTTCTTAGCGAAATCGCAGCAATTGAGAATTTTAGGAAGAGCCTCCATTGCGCCGGGAATTTTTAATATTAATGAACCAATCTTATTTGGTTTGCCGATCGTGTATAACCCATACTTGGCTATCCCATTCTTTTTGGCCCCTATGGCCACCGCAACAATTGGTTATTGGGCCATTAAGCTCCATTTTGTTAATCCGATTATTGCACAAGTGCCGTGGCCATCTCCGATTGGTATAGGCGCCTTCATTGGTACGGGTGGAGATTTGATGGCGGTTGTTGTCGCATTAATTTGCGGAATTGTAGCCTTTCTTATCTATTTACCATTTATTAAATTATACGACAACAAATTGTTTAAGCAAGAAAAAGGTGAAGAGCCTGTTTTGTGATTTGTCCTCAAAGTCGGACAAGAATGAGGTTTCATGATGGGGAGAAGACGGATGTCTTAGCCGTCTTCTCCATGTTTAAATTGCAAGAAGAGGTCTAGGAGGCCGGTGAAAAACCGCCGATTTCCTTCAACAATGGGGGAACGCGTGCAAATCGGGACCGATGCAACAAGGTTTTTCTCGTTGAGAAGTGACATTGCAAAGCCGTATCTAAGATTAAATCACCAGCCTCCTAGGAGTATTCAATTCCATATATATTGAGTGGGGAGCTGATTCATGATGTCAACACATGCTTTTCCGGAAAACTTTCTTTGGGGAGGGGCAGTATCTGCACACCAGTTTGAAGGTGGATGGAATCAAGGAGGAAAAGGTCTGAGTATTGCTGATGTTATGACAGCCGGGAGACATGGCATACCTCGTCAAATTACAGATGGGGTATTAGAGGGGCATTATTATCCGAACCATGAAGCCATTGATTTTTATTCTCGTTATAAAGAAGACATTAAATTGTTTGCTGAAATGGGGTTTAAATGTTTTCGGACTTCGATCGCTTGGACAAGAATCTTTCCTAATGGAGATGACCCAACGCCAAATGAAGAAGGCTTAAATTTTTATGATGCTGTGTTTGATGAACTGCTCAAGTATGGCATTCAACCCGTTATTACATTGTCTCATTTTGAAATGCCTTATCACCTTGTTAAAAAATATGGAGGCTTTAGAAATAGAAAGTGTATTGACTTCTTTGTACGATTTGCTGAGACAGTGATGAAACGCTATAAAGATAAAGTGAAATATTGGATGACCTTTAATGAAATCAACAATCAGGCTGATACAAGCATCGACTTCTTTTCTTTCACGAATTCAGGGATTATATATGAGGATGGAGAAAACAGGGAAGAAACGATGTATCAAGCAGCCCTTCATGAATTGATTGCAAGCGCAAAAGTCGTGAAATTGGGGCATGCCATCAATCCTGATTTTCGCATAGGTTGTATGTTAGCTTTTGTACCTGTATACCCATATTCTTGCCATCCAGATGATGTCATGCTTGCTACCGAGGCTATGCGTAATCGTTGGTTTTTTGGAGATGTGCATGTTCGAGGGGAAATCCCTAGTTATATAAAGAAATATTGGGATCGCAAGGGATTCAATATTGAATATACAGAAGAAGATGTGCAAGTTTTAAAGGAAGGTACAGTCGATTATATCGGGTTTAGTTATTACATGTCAAAAGTCGTGAGTGCCCGTGAAGTAGAGGGAAGTGAATTTGATGGGGAATTTGGGCGCATTGTCCGAAATCCGTATGTGAAAACAAGTGATTGGGGATGGCAAATTGACCCTGTAGGGCTGAGGTATTCATTACTGTAGATGAGCAAATTTGCTAACATAAATTGACAACTAAACAAAAAAGGAGACATGAACCCAACTCCTTGAGTAAAATAGATGTGCTCAAACCCATTCACACAAGGAGGTTCATGTCTCATGAATAGATTAGCACATCATCAAGGAATCCACAAGTTTTTCATGACGTTGGGATTGGCGCTTTATTTCTCGAAGCCGGTCATCAAGCATCTCGTTTACCTTGTCGACGCCTTGACTACCAAGGGATTTTCGGGGACATTGACGGATGTCCGGTACTGGAGTTTTCATCCCAACCATCGAACCACGCTCAGCCATTTTTTCACGAAAAGCCCTTGGAACGAGGAAAAACTGCTTGAGAAGCTTCAAGAATGGATTCTTCGCCAGATCGAACGCCTAGCCAAACGGGAGAATCAACCCCTTTTTGTTTCGATTGATGATACGATTTGCCAAAAAACGAAGCCTTCGTCACGGGCTGCCCGCGCCATTCAAGGGTGTGATTGGCACTACTCGCACAAAGATCATCAATCCGTTTGGGGGCATTCGCTTGTTTGGCTGATGGTGCATACTTTCTCGCAAGCGTTTCCGTTCGCCTTTCGTCTGTATGACAAGACGGCGGGAAGAAGCAAAATCGACCTGGCGATCGAGATGCTTTCCTCGCTCAAGGGGAAGCGGGCTCAGCCGGTGTATGTGCTCATGGATTCCTGGTATCCGTCCCAAGCGCTCATCGAAGCCTGCCTGAAACAAGGATTCCATGTCATCGCCATGCTCAAGACGAACCGGATTCTCTATCCGAAAGGTATCGCCATCCAAGCGAAGAAGTTCGCCCGCTATATCGAGCCCAACGACACCCACCTCGTCACGGTGGGGAAGGAGCGTTACCGCGTGTATCGCTACGAGGGAGCGATCCATGGCCTCGATGACGCGGTGGTGCTGCTGGCTTGGAAGGCGGATGAACCGATGACGCCAGATCATCTCCATGTCGTCTTGAGCACCGACCGGGAGCTAGGCGATGAAGAGATCTTGCGTTATTATGCCCAGCGCTGGACGATCGAATGCTTTTTCCGGCAGGCCAAAGACCAGCTGAAGCTCGATGGGTACCGTGTTCGTCACATTCGGGCGGTGAAACGGTATTGGGCCGTGGTGCTGTTCGCCTGCGTATACAGCATCGCCGAATCTCAGCAAGACCTCTCTTCCGGCCTGGAGCTTCTTCGGTCTCGGAAAGGGCACAGCGTCGTCGAGTTCATCTACGATGCCGCGAAGCAAAATATTCCCATTGATGTGATCAAAAAACAGCTCCATGTCGCCTAAGGGGTCCCCTGTTTGTCTCTTAGGGCATGGAAATTATTGTAATGAAAAATGCTCATCTACAGTCATTAAATGTTTTGTATGAACGATATCAACTTCCGTTATTTATTGTGGAAAACGGTTTAGGAGCTAAGGATGTCGTTGAAGAGGATGGAACGATTAACGATGACTACCGTATTCAGTACCTTCGTGATCATATTCAGGAAATGAAAAAAGCAATCCAATTAGATGGAGTTAATGTCATAGGGTATACTCCATGGGGATGTATTGACTTAGTAAGTGCTGGAACAGGGGAAATGGAAAAACGTTATGGATTCACGAGTGTTGATTATCCAAAATTATACATACGCCTTCCATAAATTTGGGCATACTCAAACAAAGCAGCGGCCATCCCGGATTTCCAATCGAGAGGAAGCTGCCCAGAGAAAAAACGGCGAACGAACGAAATGAAGGAAAGAGAGACGTTCGTCTGTTTTTTGGTTTGATCATACAGCCATCGCAGCAACACATACGCGATGAACGCCGCAAACAGTTGGTTGTATACCGCATTTTCCGTCGTGCCAAACAAGGTCGGGACATTCAGATATTGCTTCACCCAACGGAAAAAGACCTCAACAGTCCAACGTTGTTGGTACATGTCGGCAATGGTTTCCGCAGACGCATGGAAGAGGTTCGTCACGACCCGAATGTCGCGGCCATTCGCATCTCGAAAGATCACCACCCGGTGACGCTTGGTGGAGCGGCATTGTTTCGTCCCCAACTGGCACGTGAAGTCGGCTTGAACCGATGAGGATGTGCTGGAAAGGCGTTTCAAGCTTTTTTTCTGATGGAGTTCGATGTTGTCCTTCATCCGAATGACAAAGAGCTGATGTTGCTCCACAAATCGATCGAGGCGTTCGATTTTGAAATACGCCCGGTCTTCCACCAGCACTTGTTGAGCGTTCGTCAACTGTTCTCCCACCGGGCCATCATGACGCAGTCCGATGGTTTCCACCACGTCTGCCGGCAACGAGGATTCCGGCGAATACGCGACGTGCAGCTTCACCCCGGCGCGTTCGCCGTGATACGGCGCCCATGGCAGGCGGTTTTTCCCGACCGTGACGGTCGTCGAATCCACCACCCGAAGCGGTTTGGGAAACCGAAGCGAACGGCGGGTTTGGCGGTTGCACTTGGAAATGATCAACGCCAACAAGCGTTTCATGATGTCATAGGGAACTTCTTTCGCTTTCTTGGATACAGTTGAATAATGGAATCGCGGCAATCCATACAGAGGCCCCACATCGGCTCCGTGGCGAAAGCTTTTCCATTGATGCATGGCGGCCAGCAGGAAGAAGTGAATCAACTCGCGCAACGTAAAGGTTCGAGACGAATCACGATACCCAACCGCTTCGGCAATCAGTTGAATCTCTTCATCCGAAACAAGTTTTTGCATCAAATTCGGGAGTGTGGTATGCTTGTTCATAGAGAGCACCTCCTGGGTTTGTTTGTGTCGCTACTCACATTCTACAGGAAAGGTGCTCTTTTTTCTATACCCTTTGGATTTTATTGGATAATCAACACGCCTGTTATGGATTTATCTATGTAGATAAAGATAATGAAGGAAAGGGAACATTAGAGAGACGAAGAAAGAAATCGTTTTATTGGTATAAAAGAGTAATTGAAACAAATGGAGAAGAGCTATAATTTGATTAAAGTGGAAGGTTTTATATTTTATGAATTCGCTAGGCATTTTCTTGGCTGTCGGGAGTAAGAATAACGCCCCTTCCAATCTAAATATAGATCTATTGGGGCGGTGTTCAGTCTTCGAATGGGTGACAACATCTCCTATCGGAAGATGTTGGTCGGTTACTTATAAGGCTAGTGATTTAATGAGAAAAGTGGTTTAAGACCGATGATTACTAGAATATAGTATTTTTGTGAAATAAGCACTTCTCTTTCAGCTGAAAGCGACAGGTTCGGCGAAATCGTTCGTTTTTCACCAGTCCTTTATAGTTTTTTCGTTAGGATCACCAGCCGTATAGTACACAGACGGCTGGTTTTCTTTTATAATAAATATGTCTTTACATCGATAATGACAGGGGGATACACATGAATCAACCGACGATTTCCCAGCGCAAGCTGTTAGGCATTGCCGGCCTTGGCTGGCTGTTTGACGCGATGGATGTCGGCATGTTGTCGTTTTTGATGGCCGCCTTGCAAAAAGACTGGAACTTGACAGCCGAACAAGTCGGCTGGATCGGCAGCGTCAACTCGATCGGCATGGCCGTTGGGGCGCTCGTGTTTGGGTTGCTCGCCGACCGGATCGGCCGGAAACATGTTTTTCTTGTCACATTGTTATTATTCTCGATCGGCAGCGGGCTGTCGGCGCTGACGACGACGTTGGCGGCGTTTTTGGCACTTCGCTTTTTGATCGGCATGGGGCTTGGCGGCGAGCTGCCAGTCGCGTCAACGCTCGTCTCGGAAGCGGTGCCAGCTAAGGATCGCGGCCGGGTCGTTGTGCTGCTTGAAAGCTTTTGGGCCGGCGGCTGGCTGCTGGCGGCGCTCATTTCCTATTTTGTCATCCCGGCTTACGGCTGGCGGACGGCGTTATGGTTGGCGGCCGCATCGGCGCTGTACGCCATTTACTTACGCCTCCGGCTGCCCGACTCGCCACGGTTTATGGCAACGAAAAAAGAGGGAACGGTATGGGACAATATCGCCAACGTATGGTCGGCGCCGTACCGGAAGGAAACGACGATGCTTTGGCTTCTTTGGTTTTGTGTCGTCTTTTCGTATTACGGCATGTTTTTATGGCTGCCAAGCGTCATGGTCATGAAAGGATTCAGCTTAATTAAAAGCTTTGAATACGTGCTTGTGATGACGCTCGCCCAGTTGCCCGGCTATTTCAGCGCCGCATGGCTGATCGAGCGGGCCGGGCGGAAATTTGTCTTGGTCACGTACTTGCTTGGCACGGCGGCAAGCGCCTACTTTTTCGGCACGGCCGAGTCGCTTGCGGGGTTGATGGCGGCTGGCATTTTCTTGTCGTTTTTCAACTTAGGCGCTTGGGGAGCGCTGTATGCGTACACGCCGGAGCAATACCCGACGTCGATTCGTGCGACCGGCGCCGGCATGGCGGCGGCGTTTGGCCGCATTGGCGGCATCTTCGGCCCGCTGTTCGTTGGCTCGCTTGTCGCCAAAGGGGTGTCCGTGACAGCGATTTTCACCCTGTTCTGCCTGTCTGTCCTTGTCGCCGTCCTCTCGGTCACTGTTCTTGGCAAAGAGACGAAGCAACAGGAACTCGCCTAAGTTGACAAACAGAAACAGGGGCTATACCTTAAGGGTAAGCCCCTTTTGGTTTGGGAAAAATGAGAGAGGCGGTGGATTGTCCGTTGTGTCCGTCTGTATCCGTTGTCATCCCAACGTACAATCGCCCATATCCGCTTGCCGAGCTGCTTGAAGCGTTAAGTCGGCAGACGTACAAGCCGTTTGAGGTCATCGTTGTGAACGACGGCGGCGAGTCGGTCGATGATGTCGTCGCCTTGTATCCGGAGCTGGACATCGGCGTCATTGACCGCCGCGACAACGAAGGACATGTCGCGGCCCGCAACGCAGGCGTCCAAGCGGCGCGTGGCGAGCTCATCATGCTTTGCGACGACGATGATCTAGTGTTGCCGTGTCATCTCGAGCGGATGGTCGCGGCGCTCGAGCATGCGGACTTCGCCTATGCCGATGCGGAAATTGTCCAGTATCGGGTCGAAAACGATCAGCGCGTCCCGTTCGCTCGCTTCTTATTTGCCTATGAGTACGATTTGGAAGCCATGCGGACGTTTTCAACGTACGTCCCGTCCGGGAGCGTGTATCGCAAGTCGCTCCATGACGAAATCGGCAGCTTTGACCCGTCTATCCACAACTATTGGGATTGGGACTTCTTTTTGCGTGCTGCCTCTGTATGTCGCGTCACCCGTGTCGCGGCGGCGACCGTGTTGTATGCGTTCAGCGCGGATGGCGATAACATGTCGCGACAGCTCGACGACAGGCGGCGCCAATATTTGCGGCGGCTTTGCGAGAAGCATGGGCTCGGCGATTTGCCGATGAAAAACTTTTGGCTTTTGCTTGACGAGCCGGAAGTCGCGCGCCGCCGGGCGGACAGTGAAGTCATCTGGGACGGAAAGCCGATCGTGTCGCGATTTTGGGCGCAAAAAAAGGGAGGCAACTATTGACAGAGGTTTTGCGGGTTTGTTATTATAATGAGCAAAATCGCATAACGAATCGCGATGACGGATCAATAGTAGTTAACCCTCTCTTCCAAAGCGAGCCGGGGATGGTGGAAGCCCGGTGAAGACGGTTAATGAAACGGCAGTCCGGAGCGGAAATGGAAAAAGGGGATGCGCTGTTTGCGCATCAACTAGGGTGGAACCGCGGGAGCTACGCTCTCGTCCCTAGGCGTCATGCCTAGGGGCGAGGGCGTTTTTGATTTGTTGGCACCATACACATGTGAAGGAGGATGATAACATGGCTGCAACCATGGAAGAAATCGTTGCCCACGCGAAACATCGCGGCTTCGTGTTTCCGGGTTCGGAAATTTACGGCGGGCTGGCGAATACGTGGGATTACGGCCCGCTCGGCGTTGAGCTGAAAAACAACATCAAACGGGCGTGGTGGAAAAAATTCGTCCAAGAGTCGCCGTACAACGTCGGTTTGGACGCCGCCATTTTAATGAACCCGAGAACGTGGGAAGCGTCTGGCCACTTAGGCAACTTCAACGATCCGATGGTCGACTGCAAACAGTGCAAAGCGCGTCATCGCGCCGATAAGCTGATTGAGCAGGCGCTTGAGGAAAAAGGGATCGAGATGATCGTTGACGGCTTGCCGCTAGCGAAAATGGATGAGCTGATCCGCGAGCATGGCATCGCCTGTCCCGAATGCGGCAGCCGCGACTTTACGAACGTGCGCCAGTTCAACTTAATGTTCAAAACGTACCAAGGCGTCACCGAGTCGAGCGCCAACGAAATTTATTTGCGCCCGGAGACGGCGCAAGGCATTTTCGTCAACTTTAAAAACGTCCAGCGCACGATGCGCAAAAAATTACCGTTTGGCATCGCGCAAATCGGCAAAAGCTTCCGCAACGAGATCACGCCAGGGAATTTTACGTTCCGCACGCGTGAGTTCGAACAAATGGAGCTCGAGTTTTTCTGCAAACCGGGCGAAGAGCTGAAATGGTTCGACTACTGGAAGCAATTTTGCAAGGAGTGGCTGTTGTCGCTCGGCATGAACGAAGACCATATCCGTCTGCGCGATCATGCGAAAGAAGAACTGTCCCACTACAGCAACGCCACCACTGACATCGAGTACCGCTTCCCGTTCGGTTGGGGCGAGCTGTGGGGCATTGCGTCACGCACCGATTACGACTTAAAGCGGCATATGGAATACTCGGGCGAGGACTTCCATTATCTCGACCAAGAAACGAACGAACGCTACATCCCGTACTGCATTGAACCGTCGCTTGGCGCCGATCGTGTGACGCTCGCATTTATGATTGACGCGTATGACGAAGAGGAGCTCGAAGACGGCACGACCCGGACGGTGATGCATTTGCATCCCGCGCTCGCGCCGTACAAAGCGGCCGTCTTGCCGCTGTCGAAAAAGCTTGGTGACGGCGCGCGCCGCATTTACGAAGAGCTCGCGAAACATTTCATGGTTGACTACGACGAAACCGGCTCGATCGGCAAGCGGTACCGCCGCCAAGACGAAATCGGCACGCCGTTTTGCATTACGTACGACTTTGAGTCCGAACAAGACGGCCAAGTCACCGTCCGCGACCGCGACACAATGGAACAAGTGCGGCTGCCGATCGGCGAGCTCAAAGCCTTTTTGGAGGAAAAGATCGCTTTTTGATGACAAGAACGGAGGCTGTCTCAAAAGATCGTGAAACCGAGCTTTCGCAGACAGCCTCCGTTTTTTTGATCCTTCCCCTCTCTGAGCTTGACGGTTTGAGGTCATCTTGGCCAATCCAATGAAAAGAGCCAAAATGCTTTGATCGCAAAGTTTTGCATCAACTTCGGGAGTTTGGTATGCTATGTTCAATTGCGGGGAAGTTCAATCGATGCGAGTAGAAAACCCAACAAATCACTCTGAGTGCTTTATATTCATTGTTCGCCACGTTCGGACGGTGAAGCGGTACTGGGCCGTGGTGCTGTTCGCCTGCGTACCAGCATCGCGGAATCGCAACAAGACCTCTCTTCCGAACTGGACCTTCTTCGGACTCGGAAGGGGCACAGCGTCGTCGAGTTCATCGATGACGCCGCAAAGCAAGAGATTCCCATTGATGTGATCAAAAAACAGCTCCATGTCGCCTAGGGGGTACCCTGTTTGTCTCCTAGAGCATGGAAATTATTATAATGAAAAATACTCATCTACAGATGAAAAAACTATTGGCTCTTCACCACAAAATGCACTTGACAAAAAAAGTTTTTCGTTATAGGGATGTCAAAAAGATTAATTACCATCTTTTGTTATTTAACATTCAACTGAGAGGGATTATATCATTTTTTCCTAAAAGTCAAGTACATCTTTCGGTGAAGAACCAAACTATTTAAAACCTTTCTATTTTTTGTTAAAATTATATAAACGATTTTGTTCAATCCATTTTCCAGTAAGAGGTGAAAGTGTAAATGAAGAAAATAATTCTTCCTGTAATTTTATTTATCAATCTTGTTTTTATAGTGGGTTACCTTATAGATACCGGGTTCCCCTTCGGTTCTTTATGGCTGGTATGGCTACCCTTTTTCGTTGCTGGTATTATCCTGTCCATTACGTTTCTAGTTCGTTATAGAAAGGAATCCAATGCCAACCTATTTTTATCACTTGCTGTCTTGTTAAGTAGCCTTAGTTCTTTAGGTCTTTGGAGTTTTTATTATTATTTAGCTCGTGTTATGGGAGGATAAGAGCACGAAAAGAGAAGGTTAGAATAGACCTTCTCTTTTCACAAAGATATTTAGCAAATTTTCCCTATTTTTCCTTGAGAGCACAATAATCCAAACTCAGCAACCATCCACCAACCCGGATCAGAAGTAGTGTTCGCACAGACGTATAATTGGTAATCGCAACCATCGTCTCCTTTCCCAAAATTAGCCCAACAACGATCGTGAGCTTGGCAGCATCGGTCTAATGCGTTAATTGGTGTTCCACTTCCACACTTGGCTCCACAGTAATTGTAGTAATAATATTTTCCACTACCAGAATCATAGAGGTATTGTCAAAAGTTTATCCTCCACACTCACGGTTTTCCCTTGAGTTTTAACGGTTGAACGAAAAAAAGCTTGCCCCCCATTGTTTTCGGCCATCATTGAGGTAACGACACATTCGCCTATTTGCTCGAAATCATCAAGACCCAATATCAAATCATTGTGTATTTAATGGGTGTGATATTGGGGAAATCCTTGCATCTCGAGGACTGGGACGAACCATCCAAAAGCCGTACCGGAAACTTCAGGTCGATGACCTTCCGCTCATCGATGTGCCGGAAACCCTTGATTACCGAAAGCTGTTGGCAGACTATGAAGCCCAGCACAGACGTCCTTTACGGCCCATCCAGCGCCGCGCGAAGGCGAAACACCGTGTGCCGGATTCGTTGACCTGCCCTCGCTGCCAGGCTCCCTCTTCTTACCTGTACGCCAATAACGGCGGAAAAGGGCAATACCAATGCAAAGTGTGCCAATGCCGATTCAACCACCGAAATTGGTTCACCAAGCAAGTAGTCTTTCGTTGTCCACACTGCAAAAAGACGTTGGAAAAAATCAAGGAACGCAAAGAATACAACGTCTATAAGTGCAAGAACAACGATTGCCCGTTTTACCAGGCCAACCTTCGCCGGATGACGAAGAAAGAGCGCCAACCGTTTCAACAGGATCCTCAAGCCTTCAAGGTGCGGTATTGGTTTCGGAAGTTCTTGTTTGACTTTCTCCCGTTGGCTTCCTCGTCGCCCATCAAGCCGAAGGTCGATTTGTCCCGGCTGGCTGCGTCGCCGCACGTGTTGGGGCTCGTGTTGACGTACTACGTCAACTTTGGGATGTCCTCGAGGGAAACCGCCGCCGCCCTGAAGGACATCCATGGCGTCTCGATCTCCCATCAGACGGTGCTCAACTACGCCAACAGCGTCGCGCTTTGGATCAAGCCCTTTGTCGACCGGTTCCCGTATGAGCTGTCCGGTTCGTTCTGTGGGGACGAGACGTATATTCGCGTCAAAGGGCGCTGGCATTACCTGTTCTTTCTGTTTGACGCCGTCAAAAAGATCGTGCTGTCCTATCGCGTCTCGCCCAACCGGGACACGCTCTCGGCCATCAAGGCGATCAATGATGTCCTCAGGAAGCTGCCGTCCCTTCCAGACGACTTGTCGTTCGTCGTGGATGGCAACCCGATTTACCTGTTGGCGCAACACTTCTTTGCCCAGCACGGGATTTCGTTTGACGTCCGCCAGGTGATCGGCCTAACCAACGAAGATCCGGTCTCGGAAGAGTTTCGCCCTCTCAAGCAGATCATCGAGCGATTCAACCGGACCTTTAAAGGCAACTACCGCCCGACCCATGGGTTTGGCGCCGAGGAAGGCTCGGTGTCCTTTGTGACGCTGTTTGTGGCGTATTTCAACTTTCTGCGCCCGCATAGCGCGCTCGAAGGCCGGGTACCGGTCGTCATCCCGGAGCTCGCTGAACTGCCGCATATGCCGGCCCGGTGGACGAAGCTCATCACCATGGCTCAGGACTTCCTTCAAAACGAGGCAGCCTAACTTTTTTGTCCTCCAGAGCCCGTTGAACAGAACTCCTGCCGGATTCGGCGAAGCGAACCCTTGACCAACCGAACACCGCCAAAGGTAAAATTCGGTAAAAACAAGGGCGGCTTTCCTATTGCCTTCTTTTTTGTCCCCGTCGCCCTTGACGACTCTTCCGCACCTTTGGCGGGTGTTGGTCAAGGGCGAATCCGGCTCTCTGCATGCCCCACGATGCTCAATGGGATGGTCTGTGTGGAGTTTTCATAGAACTTTTGACGCTACCATGAGAAATAGGTAAAAAGCGAATTTCATGCAAAAAGGACTCTCTCCCTGCTAAGATGGTGGTTGTCAACATCAACCGAAAACAAGAGGGAGAGAGTCCGCGAAACATCCTACCACAGAATAGCTTTTAGTAAAAGAGTTGGAGGAACAATGGATAAGAACTCTTCAAAAGGTGTTCGCTGTCTTATTGGCCGCCCTTTGGAGGAAATCGATCAACAACTGGCGGAAGCTAGGGACAAGCGCCGCGATCAGCTGAAAGACAAACGGCCGACCACCCTCCAAACGCTGTTTGGAGACGTGACGTTTCGACGGAACTACTACTATGATCGGCAGGCAGGGGTGTATACCTTCTTGTTGGATGCCGAACTGGGCTTTGATGGAGCCCAATCGATCAGTCCTTGCCTTGAGGAAACGGCGGTCGAGTTGGCTGTAGAGTGCTCTTCCTACCGCAAAGCAGCCCGCACGTTGGAGGCGATCGTGGGGGATGCGGTTCTCAGCCATGAGGCGATTCGTCAGCTGGTGTTGGCGGCCCCTGTTTCGCTCCTTCCTCTGTTTGATGAGGGATGAGAGTACAAAAGCGCTTACGGATATAAACTCCTGAAAATGGCCCAATCACCCGTGATTTCCAAACTCCATAGGGAGCCAAAAAACGTTCTCCACCAAGTCTTGGCCGACTCGAATTTGAAAAAAACGATCGAATTCCCGCCGCATAAATGGTAAAATGGAAGTATAGACTAGTTCCTGTATCCTACGTGAATCAAGGGGGCCAACCATGATGGAAGAAAAACCGATCTACTACGATGGAAGCGGCCATCTGCCTAGCGAAAATGAAAGCGGTGTCAAAAGCGAGCCGTTTACGCTCACGGATGAGATCCGAAAACAAATCAGCGGCAATCCGTTTGTTGTTGAGCAAAGCGAATAACCGATCCGCACGTCAATTGCCTCTAGGGCAATTTTTTTTTGGGCAAATGATTTGCGAAATTCGTCTCCTCCTTCTATAATTATCTCTCGTTCGAGATATTTGGGACAAAGATAAATGCATGCCGTTGTGGCAAGCGGCAAACACTAACATGCTGAGATCATCAAGAAAGGGAGTATGCATCATGACGAAAGTATTGTACATCACCGCCCATTCCCACGACGATACACAATCGTACAGCATGGCGGTCGGGAAGGCGTTTATCGACACGTACAAGCAAGTGCATCCGGATCATGAAGTGATTCATCTCGACTTGTATAAAGAATACATTCCGGAAATCGATGTCGACGTATTCAGTGGATGGGGCAAGCTCCGTTCTGGCCAATCGTTTGAACAGCTCTCGGCCGAGGAAAAAGCGAAAGTCGGACGGATGAACGAGCTATGCGATCAGTTCATCTCTGCGGACAAATACGTGTTCGTTACGCCGATGTGGAACTTTTCTTTCCCGCCGGTATTGAAAGCGTACATTGACGCGGTGGCGGTGGCCGGAAAAACGTTTAAGTATACCGAACAAGGACCGGTCGGGCTGCTGACGGACAAAAAAGCACTCCACATTCAGGCGCGCGGCGGTTTTTATTCGGAAGGCCCAGCGGCAGCGATGGAAATGGGACATCGCTATTTAAGCGTCATTATGCAATTTTTCGGCGTGCCGTCGTTTGAAGGCTTATTCATTGAGGGACATGCGGCCGTGCCGGAAAAAGCGGAAGAAATTAGGGCGAACGCCATCGCTCGGGCGAAAGACTTGGCTCATACGTTTTAATTAAAGTTTTCCGCCTCACTCAATGAGCTGATGGATCGTCCACTGATCGAACGGAACATCTTTTTTGGATCCGGCTAAGGTGCGAAATGGAGGTGTGAAATGTGAGTATGGTATAATAACCGTATCAACGAGGGAGTGGAGGTTTCTCTTTTGTGAACGAACAGAAGCCAAATGAGCGGGTGCGTTTGCACGCGGCAACTGCTGTATTGGCCGCTGTCTGGTTCGGGTGGTTGTTGCTTTCGGGCGGTTGGAATCCGCTTCCGCCCCGCCTTGACCATTCGCTTGACCTTGTTTTGGGGCTTGCCGCTGTTGTTGCTTGTTGGCTCGTCGCTGTGCAAGGGTGGGCGGTGTTCCCGCATACATTGTCAATGGAACGGTTGATTATGGGGGCGTTATTTTTTTCAGCGGGAGCGCTTTTTTCATGGTCAACGGTGTGGTCGTTTACAGCGACTGGCGTGTCGGCGGCGCTGTTTGCGCTTGCTGCCCGCTTGACGTTGGCCGCGGGTTTTCTTTTTCTGTTTTCGCGCCCGGATGAAGTGATGGAGCGGCATAGCGGACAGCGGTGGCAAGCGTTTTTGGCCGCTTTTGCTTACACAGCTGTCGTCGGGCTGTTCATTCATATGGTGGCGACGGTGGGAGCGGAGGACGGGACAAGCCGCTGGCGACTTTGGTGGCAGGTCGGAACCGGTGTGACCGGCTTGCTTGACGTGGCGGCGGGGGTGCTCGTGTGGCGCCGCTGGCGACAAGGCGGCTCTTCTTCGCTTTTATACTGGCCGCCGGCTTGTTTGTTGTTTGCCCTTGGACAGGCGTTGCTGCTGGTTGGCGACGGGTCACGGCTTTGGGGGCCTTTGTATGAGATGGCCGGCTTCTTGTATGTGGTGCGCGCGATGTACGCGGAAACGGTGGAAAAGCCGTACACCGAGCTGAAGCAGCGCGAACAGCAGCTTGAGATGATGGCCAATGCGCTCGGTGAAGGGTTGCTGATGGTCAATCGGGACGGGCGCATCGTTTGGATGAATCCGGCGGCGGGCCGCTTGATCGGCGCCGCTCCGGGTGAGGCAAAAGGAAAGCCATTGTTTTCATTTGTCTCGCTGGCGCGTCCGGATGGGGCTGCCTGGGATTGGAAGCAGCTGCGTCGCGTTGTGAAACGTTTGAAAAGCGGCGAAGTGATTCGCGTCGAGGAAGAGCCGTTTCGGCGGCGGGACGGCGTTTGCTTGCCGGTCGGTTATACGCTCGCGCCCGTGATGGAAAACGGAACGTTGACCGGGCTCGTCGCCGTCTTGCGCGACATGACCGAGAAAAAAGAAAAGGAGCGGCTTGAGCGCGAACGCGAGCAGCTTGATTTTGAAATGTCGTTGGCCGCCAATATGCAACGGTCGCTCTTGCAAGCGTCGGCTGCAGCCGATCTGCCTTCCTATGTGGACATTGGGGTTCTCAGCGTGCCTGCTCGCGTACTTAGCGGGGATTTTTATCATTTCGCGGTCCACCAGAGGTCGGTGTCCGTTGGGATTGCCGATGTGTCGGGAAAGGGCATTCCGGCGGCGATGATCATGACGTTAATGAAGTTTATTCTAGACCGGACCGTTCATTACGGGACGCAGCCGCATGTGTATCTCGACTTGTTGAATCGGTTTGCCTACGATTACACGGAACCGTCCATGTTTGTGACGATGGTAGTCGGCAACTACAATGAGAAAACGCACGCTTTTTCCTACGCGTGCGCGGGGCATGAGCCGGCGCTTCTCTATAAGGCGAAAACAAAACAGTGCGTGCCGCTCCGCGCCAAAGGATGCGCGCTCGGTTTATTTCCGCAATTTTCCTTTGAAACTCAGTCGGTCGTGCTAGAGCCGGGGGATTTTGTGTTGCTGTACACGGACGGAGTGACCGAAAAACGCAACGCCGAAATCGATGACGGGTTTTCCGTTCTCGCTTCGATGCTCGCCCGCGTCAATCTCGATCAGCCTGCTGCGCAAATCGTTCACGAGCTATATGAGCAAATTCGAGCATATCACCGATACGAACAAAAGGATGACCAGACATTGCTGCTGCTGCGCCGCCGTTAGTGCCTGTCCGCACTCGGCGGCGCCGTTTTTGGTTCGGCGAGCGATGGTTCGAATGCGGAGCAACGCGCAGCCGCCGTCTTTTCTTTCTTCCTTCGTTTGGCTTGACGGTGTGAAGATCAGGACGGATGGGCGGCAAGCTGCCGTTTCAGTTTGTCGATTGCTCGCTTTTGGATGCGGCTGATCGTCATTTGTGAGACGCCGAGCCGTTCGGCGAGCGAGCGCTGCGTTTCTCCGCGGCGGAAAACGGCGTCAATGACGAGCCGTTCCTGCTCGCTCAGCTTGTCGATCGCCTGCTGCAAATCCAAACGTTCGATCAGCGCTTCAACCTCATTTGTCTGATCAGCGATAAATTCTCCGATGGTCGTTCCGTCCTTTTCGCTGTCTTGCACGGGGGCGTCGATCGAAACAGGCTGGTAATGGTCGCGGCCGGCCAAAATTTCAATCGTCTCCTCCGCTGATAAGCCTAGATGGTCGGCGATTTCATCGATGGTCGGCGAACGTTCCAGCTTGATGGTCAACTCGTCGATGGCTTGCTGCACTTTACTTCCTTTTTCTTTCACCTTGCGCGGCACTTGAATGTACCACGCTTTGTCGCGCAAATAGTTTTTCATATAGCCAATTAAGCTTTTCATCGCGTACGATTCGAAGCTCGTCCCTTGGTTTGGATCGTAATGCTCAAGGAGACGCAAAAACGACAACCGTCCGACTTGAAACAAATCTTCGTAAAAGTCGGGGCGGCTGCGCGCCATTTTTCTCGCCGCCGCCACAATCAGCGGTTCAAAGCGGACGAGCAACGCCGTCGCCGCTTCTTCCGCCTTCGTTTGTTGGTAAGCAGCAATCAAGGCGTCAAGCTTGCTCTTGGACAGAGGAGGGGGATATAGAGTCATGGGCATGCTCTCCTTCTCCGCGATGGCGGAATTTCGTCAGGCGGACTTCCGTTCCGCCTTTTGTGCTGACAGTGACGTCGTCCATGAGCGCTTCCATTAAAAAGAGGCCGAGGCCGCCGACTTTGACGTCTTCAAGCGGTTTCGTGGACAGGGGTGCCGCCTGCTTGGCCGCCCGTTTGTAATCGAACCCTTTGCCTTGATCTTTGATGATGATCGACAGCGCGTCGGTGCTTATCTCAAAGCGAAGATGAATGACGCCGCCTGCCCCGTTGTAGGCATGCAGCACCGCATTGTTACATGCTTCGGAGACGGCGACTTTCATATCCTCTATTTCCTCATACGAAAATCCCATTTTGGCGGCCAGCCCGTACAAAGTCAGACGCGCGATATCGATGAATTGCGCATCGGCTGGAATCGACAGCTGTACGATCGTTTCGTGCTCTTTCATGATTGGCTCTCGATCCTTTCTGTCGTGTCATTTGTTTCGGAAAAAAAGTGAGAGACGCCGGTTAAATCAAACAGACGCTGTACTTTGGGCGGCACGTTTTCAATCAGAAAGGGAGCTCCTTGCTTTTTGCGGGTTTTCAGCAGCGCCACAAACATGCCGATGCCGGTGCTGTCAATGTACGTCAACCCGTCTAAGCGGATGACAAGCGTTTTGGCCGCGTCATGGGCGAGCGGTTCAATGGCACGCCGAAACTGTTCGGCCGCCGCTAAATCAAGCTCCCCTTTTATGTATACCACGTGTCGGTCTGACTGTTCGTCATGAACGAGATGAAATTGTTTCTTTTCCATTTCCATTCACCTCAAATGATCGCTCGTTTGTTTTTACGGTCGCATGCTCTTGTCCACCAATCAGGCGTTTACAATGACTATACCCCTATTTTATACTATTTGAAACAGAAAAGGGGGATGATCCGTGTTCGAAAAATGGAAGTCATGGGCAAAGAGGCTGAAACGGGAAATTTTCGTCTTGTATTCGGCCAGCCGCGACCGCCGCGTCTCGGTCTGGCTGCGTCTCTTTATGCTGGCTGTCGCGGCGTACGCGTTCAGCCCGATCGATTTGATCCCCGATTTCGTTCCGGTTCTCGGGTACGTGGATGATTTGCTGCTTGTGCCGCTTGGCATTTACTTGGCGCTCAAGTGGCTGCCGAAAGACATTGTCGCCGAACATCGGGCGCGGGCGGAAGAGCTCGCTAGGCGCGGCAAACCGACGAATTGGACCGCCGGGGCGCTGATCCTGCTTTTGTACGTGCTGCTTGCTGTTGGCCTGCTCCGGTGGCTGATTTCAGGGCGCCTTTGATGGCGGGGGCAAAGGATTGGTGCTTTTGGTTGGAAAGCGAGCTTCCCCGATGGCTGCCGTTCACTTCGCTTTGCCGTTGGTGTGTTTTTGGTTACAATGATAAAGGAAAAAGCCGATGGCAAAGGAGTGGCTCAAAATGCCGATTCTGAAAAACGACTGGGCTCCGCTGCTTGAAGAGGAGTTTCAAAAGCCGTATTA
Source organism: Geobacillus sp. YF-1 (assembly GCF_052692335.1). NCBI lineage: Bacteria > Bacillati > Bacillota > Bacilli > Caryophanales > Anoxybacillaceae > Geobacillus > Geobacillus sp. YF-1. The sequence goes on along the minus strand of NZ_CP199850.1, from coordinate 3,394,327 downwards.
CGTAAAGCTGCGCGAGTTTTTAAAAGAGGAGTACCGGACGCGGACGATTTATCCGGATATGCACGATATTTTTAACGCCCTTCATTATACGCCGTACGCGAACGTCAAAGTCGTGCTGCTCGGGCAAGACCCGTACCACGGCCCGGGGCAGGCGCACGGGTTGAGTTTTTCCGTCAAGCCGGGCGTGCCGGTGCCGCCGTCATTAGTCAACATCTTCAAAGAGCTACATGACGATCTTGGCTGCTACATCCCGGATAACGGCTACCTTGTGAAATGGGCAAAGCAAGGGGTGCTGTTGTTAAACACGGTGTTGACCGTCCGCCGCGGCCAAGCGAATTCCCACCGCGGCAAAGGGTGGGAACATTTCACCGACCGCGTCATTGAACTCGTCAATGAAAAAGACGATCCGGTCGTCTTTTTGCTTTGGGGCCGGAATGCGCAAGAGAAAAAAGCACGGATTACGAATCCGCGCCATCATATCATCGAGGCGCCGCACCCGAGCCCGTTTTCCGCCGCGCGCGGCTTTTTCGGCCACCGCCCCTTTTCGCGGACGAACGCGTTTTTAACCAAGCACGGACGTGAACCCATTGACTGGCAAATCGAAAACATCGGCGCCCGCGCCGAGTGAGCGAGGAGGAAGAAGTATGTCCATTTCCTTTGCCGCCATTGTTGGAAAAATGGAAGATGAGCTCCGCAAAGCGAAGGCGGCTCATGACCCGCAGCGGATGCGCGAACATATCGCCGCTGTTCGTGCCTTATGCGATTTAATGCTGGAAACAACAGCTCAACCGCAGCCGGCCGTTCCCTCTCTCTCAACAGGGCCGCTTGTCGTCGGCGGGCCGATGTCGGTTGCTGGTGGGCTGTCGTTAGGATCCGTTTCCGGCCGGGGGCGCTCCCCTGACATTGATGACGAGGCGAACGGGGAGTCGTTGTTAGATTTTTGAGGGAAAGACAAGGAAAACCTGTGAAGCGGCTCTTTCCTTTTAACACATTCACCGAGAAGTCTCCCACCTCGAAATGGAATGTAGGTAGGAGATGTTCATATAGCTTGTTCTGTTTGGCGCCGGAGGGCAAGAAGCGGTTCTCCGGCCTGAATGCAGGTCTGGCCAGTGGCGCTCCCGATCGCCCGGTTTCATCGATAGGTTCCGATCGATTAGTCATTGGTTGTCATGGAACATTCCCATTGAATTGAGAGAAAATAATCTTCCATTTAGAAAGGCGGGACAGTTATGAAAACATTTGTCCTTCTCGGCGCGCTCAATGCGTTTTTAGCCGTGGCGTTAGGAGCGTTTGGCGCACACGGGTTGGAAGGGAAAATTCCGGATCGGTATTTGGAGATTTGGAAAACGGCGGTGCAATACCAAATGTTTCATGCGGCAGGCTTGTTGGTCGTCGGCCTGTTGCTTGGCAAGGCGCCAAATGTCGGGCTGATCGGTGCCGCGGGCTGGGTGATGCTGGCGGGGATTGTTCTGTTTTCTGGCAGCTTGTACGTATTAAGCGTTACGCAACTCAAGCCGCTTGGCGCCATCACCCCATTGGGCGGTATTGCTTTTTTAATCGCTTGGGTGATGATCGGATATGCGGCGTTGAAGTGGCTGTAACGCGGAGGCGAACGAAAAGGCCGGTGGCGGGCTGCATGGTTTGGCGGAAGCTGACAACGATCGCCAGCTTAATCGGTAAGCTGGAAATCGGTTGCGGGCCATATCGTGTGGAGGAAGCGACCCGTTCGTATCTAGCGATGATCAAGGGGTTGATCCCCAAAGCGATCTATCGTTCAGATCCGACCAACACCTCGTGTGACAAAAGCGGTCGGTGCGTCTATACCGATGAGAGAGAGGGCTGACCGGAGAGGCGATCTCCCCCTAAAGAAAGACGCAACATCCCGTGTGGCAGGGAAGCGGCAGGCGCTTATATAGCGATAAGAGAGGGTGTCCCGAGTTTTTGGGACACCCTCTGGCATAAAGGGACAGCTTGGGACGCCGCTCAGCGCGGAGAATAGGAGGAAAGCGGTGCCGCTGTCGCACCGGCGAACGGGTATTCGTAGGCGATTTCCCCTTCAAAGGTGACGTAATCGAGGTAAATCATCGGGATCAAATAGCGCGTTCCCGTTTGCGGATCGCTCAAAATGACATGGTCGCGCCCCGCTGCCTCAATCACGCCGCGGAATACTTTCGCGTTCCACTCACGGTTGTTTTCAAACGTCGCATACACCGTAGCGACTTTCCCTTTGTTTAACCGCAAAATGTTTTCAATATACGACTCTTCAAGCGGCAACATCCCCGGAATTGCCGCTCCTGCCGCCGCAGGCGCAGCGGCGGTAGTCGGTGTCGGTGCGGTGAAGGTTGGCGTTTGCAGCCCGAATGTCGGCGGCGTCATCGCCGGAGCGGAGACCGCTTGCGGATAGTACGAATATGGGGACCAAGCTGGATAATACGGTTGCGGATACGCATAGCCGTATGGATACGGCGTGGATGGCTGTTGCCGCTGCTCTTCCTCCTCCGAATAAAAGTGATAGTCTGTATAGTTGGACATAGGAACCCCTCCTCATATGAAAAAATGTCAATAAACGCGCGGGCAGTCCGATTGGGTCGGCGCAAAAAAGCAGTGTGATTTATACCGGCCGACGTTCCATTGGTTGAACCATTGCGGCGGGCAAGGCTCGCCTTCAGGCGGCTTAAAAAACCAAAGCGCATTGGTCGCGGGATGGTAGCGCCAGCCGCGGATCACTTGGCGTGCCAACCCAATATCAATATCGCGCGCCCGTTGGTAAAAGTACCCTTTTTGCACCGCTTCAAAGCCGCCGGGGCTCTGGAACACCATTTGCCGGATGGAGCGGATACCGCGGAAATCAAGGCAGTCGGCGATGACGCGGTTGACGCCGACGTTGCCGACCATGAGCATCCCAAGCCGCCCGTCTCCTTCCGCTTCTGCCCGCATGAGCCGAGCCAGCAGCTTTACGTCTTCTTCGGTGTGGGCTACAACGGCCATATCGTCACCTCAGTCGTTGTGAATTTCGACAGTAATAGGCTATTGGCGGAACGAGAAAATGGTGACAGGCGGACAAACGGTTAAAACGGAATTTCTGATTTTATATGTATGGGGTAGTTTGCCTGTATATGACCGAAACGAGCACTGTTGGCTAAAACCAACAACGGTTTTCGAATTGGGAAATGACATGGTAAAGACGTATGTATACACGATGAAATCACCATCACCCTAGAGGGCTGGTGAAAAACGGTTGTTTCTTTTGAGCAATGGGAGAGCATTTGAAAGACGATCCTGATGCGACAAGGCTTTTCTATTTGAGAAACGAGGTTGGTAAGCGACCTGCTCCCTTAAATCACCGGCCTCCTAGAAGGAGACCGCGAGTGCTTGCCGGTCGGCGTTCGTGCGGCTTGAAGCCGGGGAAAATAAGCAAAGGGGCCTGCAGGTAAGGCCCCTTTCTCGTTATACATGGAAGAACGAAGAAACTTGTTCCGCAGGCAAGCGAGTGCCGACAAAGAAAGAGCCAAACTCGCCAAAACGGGCGCTGACTTCGTCAAAGCGCATCTCATAAACGAGCTTTTTGAACTGGAGCGCATCATCGGAAAACAAGGTGACGCCCCACTCAAAATCATCCAAACCGACGGAGCCGGTGATGATTTGCGTTACTTTGCCAGCGTACTTTCGCCCTGTCATGCCGTGAGCGCGCATCAGGTCGCGCCGCTGTTCCATGGACAACATATACCAGTTGTCCTCGCCTTGGCGCCGCTTGTCCATCGGGTAGAAACAAATGTAGTTCGTTTTCGGCAATATCGGGTACAGGCGACGGCGCACTTCCGGAATTTGATACGGATCTTCGCTGCCGGATGCCAAATAATTGCTCAGTTCCACAACCGAGACGTAGGAATACGCCGGCAGCCAATATTCGGCCAGTTTCGTCTTGTTGAGCGCCGTTTCCACTTCATGAAGCTCATCAAGCGTCGGGCGCAAAATCATGAACAGAATGTCTGCTTTTTGCCCGACGATCGTGTAGATGGCATGGCTTCCTTGCTTCTCGTTTTCGGTCGTCTCCCATTGGTCGACAAGCGCCAAAAACTCAGCGATCGCCGCTTCGCGCTCCTCGCTCGGCAGCGTTTTCCACGCGCTCCAGTCGATTGTGCGGAAATCATGCAAACAATACCAGCCGTCCAACGTTTGGGCCGCTTCGCTCATCATCGGTCACTCCTTATCATCGAGTATGTCCATCACTACTATACCATAGTCTGGCCAAAAACGCGGTGCATGGCGCATGAAAGCAAATGTACGGAATTGTTCCAAAAGATGAATTATTGGTTGGAAGGGCTTTCCTTCATTGCGTTTCCGCTGAAAAGAGGTATGCTTATAAGTAGAAGGACAGGATGGCGTGATGACCGTCGCTCTAGGAGGCCGGAGAAAGGGAGCGGTCGGGCGGCCGCACGCCAACCGCGAAAATGAAGGAGGCGTAACTGGTGGCAAATGATTTGTTTGCGGCGTTACAAGCAAAGGTGGCCGGAACGGGACGGAAAATCGTGTTTCCAGAAGGCATGGATGACCGCATCTTGGCGGCGGCCAGCCGGTTGGTGACAGAGCAAGTGCTTCAGCCGATCGTTCTTGGCGACGAACAAGCGGTGCGGGTGAAGGCAGCGGCGCTTGGCTTGTCACTGGAAGGTCTACAGATTGTCAATCCGCGCCGTTATGCTAGGTTTGATGAGCTGGTTGCGGCCTTTGTCGAACGGCGTCAAGGAAAAGTGACCGAGGAGGCGGCGCGCGAACTGCTGCTCGATGAAAACTATTTCGGTACGATGCTCGTTTACACGGGAGCCGCTGACGGTTTGGTGAGCGGGGCGGCCCACTCAACGGCCGACACCGTCCGACCGGCGTTGCAAATCATTAAGACGAAACCGGGCATCCGCAAAACATCGGGCGTGTTCATTATGGTGCGCGGGGAGGAGAAGTATGTGTTCGCCGATTGCGCCATCAACATTGCCCCCGACAGCCGGGATTTGGCGGAAATCGCCGTTGAGAGCGCTCAGACGGCGAAAATGTTCGGCCTTGAGCCGCGGGTGGCGATGCTCAGCTTTTCCACGAAAGGATCGGCTTCCTCGCCAGAGACGGAAAAAGTCGCAGAGGCGGTGCGGCTGGCGCGTGAGATGGCGCCGGGGCTCGTCATTGACGGCGAGTTCCAGTTTGACGCCGCTTTTGTCCCGGAAGTGGCGAAAAAGAAAGCCCCCGATTCCCCGATTCAAGGCGATGCGAATGTGTTCATCTTCCCGAGCCTTGAGGCGGGCAACATCGGCTACAAGATCGCCCAGCGCCTTGGCGGCTTTGAAGCGGTCGGACCGATTTTGCAAGGGTTGAACAAACCGGTTAACGACCTTTCACGCGGCTGCAGCGCGGAAGATGCGTATAAGCTTGCCCTCATTACCGCCGCTCAGTCGCTTGGAGAGTGAGGGGAAAAAGAAAAGGCCGTCGTGCGGCTCGCGTGCGCCGGTGAAGGGAAAAACGGATTCGCTCAAAAGGTCACCGAGACCGACCGGATGACGGCAGGAAAGGGTTGAAAAGCTCGCCCTTTCTTGATGCGAAGAGAAGATATTTTTGGATATAGTGACAGAAGAGGGTGCCCTGCGTGTTCGGGACACCCTCTTTCATGCTGACCGGGAAGAACGCTTTTCTCAGCGCGGCCGCAGGTGGGGGAAACGTCCATTGCTGATGCATTAGTAACGATTGGGCGAAGCGCAACTCGTGTAAAGGCCGGCTGTTGTTCGGCGATCCGGTTGCGCAACATCTCCATCGATTGTGCTATAATGGGGGCGGAATGATCAACGTAAGGAGCTAACCGTGATGAGCCATGAATTGTTGCGGCAGCCGAAGTGGAGAGTGATCGACCAGTCTCATTTCGGCCCGCTGTTTGATGCGAAACAGTCGTTTGCGACGGACGACGCGCTATGCACCGCGGTCGGGTCCGGGCGGTCGGATCCGGTCGTGCGCACTTGGGTGCACGAGCATACCGTCGTTTTAGGGGCGGCGGATACGAAGCTTCCCCACATCGCCGAGGCGGTGTCGTTTTTGCGCCGACAAGGTTACCGCGTCGTCGTCCGCAACTCCGGCGGCCTCGCTGTCGTGTTGGATAGCGGGGTGCTGAACATTTCTCTTGTTTTCCCGGAAACAGGCCGTTCCATTGCCGTTGAGCAAGGGTATGAAGCCATGTGTGCGCTCATGGCTGCCATGCTCGCCCCGTACGGCGTCACCATCGAAGCAGGGGAGGTCGTCGGTTCGTATTGCCCGGGCCGCTATGACTTGAGCATCGGCGGCCAAAAGTTCGCTGGCATTTCCCAACGGCGCGTGCGCGGCGGTGTTGCTGTGCAGATCTATCTTTGCGTTACGGGAAGCGGCTCGGCGCGCGCGGAGCTGATTCGCCGCTTTTATGAGCTCGGGCGGCAAGGAAAACAAACGACTTTCGCCTATCCCCTTGTCGACCCGGCAGTCATGGCCTCGCTGTCCGAACTTACCGGCCGCCCGTTGTCCGTCGCTGAGCTGTTGGTTGCCCTCTGGCGAACGCTGCAATCGTTTGGCGGTCAGCTGTATTCCTCTGCTCTCGAGGGGGAAGAATGGGAGTGGTACGAATATTATTGGGCCCGCATGGTGGAACGGAATGCCGTCGTGTCTTTCGAAAAACCGAGCGGAACGGGGGACGTGGCCGCCGATGTTTAGAAGGCTGGTGAAAAACCGCTGATTCCCTTCATCAATGGGAGAATGATTGAAACACAGGTCCGATACAACAAAGGTTTTTCTAATGGAGAAATGACATGGTAAATCCGTATACGCCATTAAATCACCAGCCTCTTAGGGGCGGCAGGAGAAGAGCGGGACTGGCCGACAAACATAGGATGCCGCAAACAGTGCGGCATCCTGTTTCATTACTCGGCGATTTTTTCTAAGTTTCCGTTCGGGTCCATGCGGAACGTCAGTCCCCGCTCTTCTTCCTCTTTTAACACCATTTTGCGCGCCCGATTGATAATGTTGACCAACGTCTCGAAATCTTCCTGAACGGTGGACGAGTTTGCTTGCAACTGTGCCACTTTTTCTTCCAGTTCTTGATTCGTTTTCTTCAATTCTTCAATTTCGCGGCGCAGCCGCTCATTTTCTTTAACGAGCGCCTCCCGCTTCCGCTCATGGGACTGAAACGTTTTTAGGAAGGCGATCACTTGGTCGAGCGTCACTTGTTGCGAAGCGGCAGGCGGGATGACGGCCGGCAGCTGCATCACCTCGCCGAGCTCCTCAAGCGATGGCATTGGTGGTTCATAGAGGCGCCGTTTTTTCGCGCCCCCTTGTTTGGCGAGCAGCCGCATAAGTTCTTTGCGCTGCTGTTTTGCCAGCTGCAGCGCTTCCTCATAGCGATGGCGGACGACCGCATTCCAGCGGAAGCCGCACGCTGCCGCTGTCCGATTTAGCTTGTCGCCGACTTCTTCAAACGCGTTGAGCTGGGTGCTCCCCTCGCGCACATGGCGAAGCACCGTTTCAGCCAACAATAAATCGTCTTCCTCTGTCCAAGCATCTTGCCGTTGTTTCATTGTTCCCCACTCCTTTTTCGATACTAGTAAAAAGGATAGGCAACAGCGTCACTGTTTATACATTTCCAGTTTACAGGATTGACAAGTTATGAGAATAAAAGCGGTAAACTTGCAATTTTCCTGCAAAAGGGGTAGAATACACAAGGCAAACGCCACAGAAAGGAATGACGAATGATGGCGAATGAGTTTCGCGTTTGCGACGACTGCAAGGCGCCGAATTTGAAGACGCTGCTGCCGCGTTTGAAAAAGCTGGACCCGGACGCCGTCATTAAAATCGGTTGCCAGTCGTATTGCGGTCCAGGGCGAAAAAAAACGTTCGCCTTCGTCAACAACCGCCCGGTGGCGGCGCTGACCGAGGACGAATTGATCGATAAAATTGCCGAACGGCTGAAAAACCGTTGACTGCATCACCTTCTTTGCCGAAAGAAGGTGATTTTTATGTTTTTCGGCTCTTCACCAAAAGTTGTACTTGATTTTTTCACCATACATCTTACTTATGCATCCACGAAAGAACAGGAAACCAATCAGCCTATACTTGTTCAGAGAAGTGCACCGTCTGTCAAGTACACGTTGTGGTGATAAACCTGTTTTTCGTCAATACTGGAGAAAGACGGAGAAAAAAGTCAACTATTTCTTTACGGCTCGAAACGGCGTATAATAAATGTATGTTCGAGACGGAAGAGGAGGATGCGATGTATTCCGGCGGGCAGCTTGACGAAGAAAAAGTGTTTAAAGATCCGGTGCACCGATACATACATGTTCGCGACAAAGTGATTTGGGATTTGATCGGCACAAAGGAATTTCAGCGCCTCCGCCGCATCAAGCAGCTCGGCACCACGTATTTGACGTTTCACGGCGCCGAGCACAGCCGATTCAACCATTCGCTCGGCGTGTACGAAATCATTCGCCGCATCATTGATGACGTGTTTGTCGGCCGCGACCATTGGGACCATAGCGAGCGACTTCTTTGCCTATGTGCGGCGCTTTTGCACGATTTAGGGCACGGCCCGTTTTCCCATTCGTTTGAGAAGGTGTTTCGCCTTGATCACGAAGATTTTACACGTGCTATCATTTTAGGCGATACGGAAGTGAACGCCGCACTTCGCCAAGTGGATGACGATTTTCCGCGAAGGGTCGCTGAAGTGATTGCCAAAACGTATCCGAACAAGCTTGTCGTCAGCCTCATTTCGAGCCAAATTGATGCTGACCGGATGGATTACTTGTTGCGTGATGCTTACTACACCGGCGTCAGCTACGGCTATTTTGACATGGAGCGCATTTTGCGCGTCATGCGCCCGCGCGAGGACCAAGTCGTCATTAAGCGGAGCGGCATGCATGCGGTTGAAGATTACATCATGAGCCGCTACCAAATGTACTGGCAAGTGTATTTCCACCCGGTCACACGCAGCGCGGAAGTCATTTTGACGAAAATTTTGCATCGGGCGAAAAAACTGTACGAAGACGGCTACTCGTTTCAAACGAAGCCGGTTCACTTTTTGTCGTTTTTCGCTGGAAACGTAGCGCTTGACGATTACTTGGCGCTCGATGAGTCGATCATTTTGTTTTATTTTCAACAATGGCAAGAAGAACAAGATCCGATTTTGCGCGATTTATGCCGTCGCTTTGTGCGCCGTCGCCTGTTCAAATATACTGAATTCCATCCGACGAACGATCAAATGGCGAAGTTGATCGAACTGACCGGTTTGTTTCGCAAAGCGGGGATTGACCCGGACTATTATTTGGTTGTCGATTCCTCGTCAGATTTGCCGTACGACTTCTATCGACCGGGAGAAGAAGGCGAACGCCTGCCGATTTATTTGCTGATGCCGAACGGGGAACTGCGCGAGCTGTCGCGCGAATCGGTGCTCGTTGACGCCATTTCCGGCAAGCGGCGCACCGACCATAAGCTGTATTTCCCGGCCGACTTCCTAGAAGACTTGTCGGCGAAGCGAACGGTGAAGAAAGCGATTCTCGAAATTTTAAAGGGTTAGGAGATGACGGAGGGTGCTCACGGAGCATGCGAAAGTGATGAAGGCGTTGGCGGCCGCCGGGGAAATTGTCGGCCGCAAAAAGCTGCAAAAAATGATTTACATCGCGAAAAAGCTCGACTTTCCGTTTTACGAGAAGTTCGATTTCCATTTTTACGGCCCGTATTCCGAAGAGCTCACATGCCGCATTGAAGAGCTGTGCGCGCTCGGCTTTTTGCAGGAGGAGAAAGAGAAAAAGAGCGGCTATGTGCAATATCGCTATACGCTGACCGAGGCGGGCGAACAGTTTTTGCGCCATTATGACTGGGACATGCCGGGTCTTGACGAATGCATGCAGGTGATGAACGGACAAAACGCGCGTTTCTTGGAACTGGTTTCCACAGTGCTCTATTTTGAACATTTGTCGAAAGAGGAAGTAAAAGAGAAAATCGCCGTCGTCAAAAGCAAGCAGCGCTATACGGCGGAAGAAATCGAAGAGGCGTATGCGTATATTGAAGCGCTGCGCAGCCGATGCAATCCAAAAGCCCGCGTATAAGCGGGCTTTTTAGTCATTGAAAACCGAGCATCGGGTTGATTCCATCAGTGCGGCAAAAACGCCAGCTGCAAAAAGAACAGCACCGCCAGCACGTACAGGAGCGGATGCACATCGCGCCAGCGGCCGCGAGCGATTTTTAAGAGCGGGTACGAGACGAAGCCGAGCGCGATGCCGGTCGCGATGCTCGAGGTGAGCGGCATGCTTAAGAGAATGAGAAAGGCCGGAAACGCCTCGTCGAGCTGATGCCACGAAATATGGGCGATATGGCTGATCATCAAGCTGCCGACGATGATGAGCGCCGGGGCGGTGATGGCCGATAACCCGGCGACCGCGCTGACCAGCGGGCTGAAAAAGGCGGCGATGACAAACAGGACAGCGACGGTGAGCGCCGTCCATCCGGTCCGCCCGCCGGCAGCGACCCCCGTGGACGACTCGATGTACGCTGACGTTGGGCTTGTGCCAAGCATGGCCCCGACCGTAGTCGCGACCGAGTCAGCCAAGAGCGCTTCGCGGGCGCGCGGCAGCGTGTTCCCTTTCATCAATCCCGCTTGCTGGGCGACGCCGATCATCGTGCCGGTCGTGTCAAACAGCGTCACAAGCAAAAAGGAGAAGACGACGGCGTACAAATGATGGCTGATCACATCCCCAACGGCCGCAAACGGATTGGCAACGATCACCCCGTCCGGCAGCGCCGGCAGCGACACGATGCCTTTGTCAAAGTGCAGTTGCCCGGTCGCATAGGCGATGATCCCGGTGATGACCATGCCGTAAAAGAGCGCTCCTTTGACGCCGCGCATCATAAGAACAAGCGTGACGGCGAGGCCGACAAGCGTCAACACGGCCGACGGGGCATGCAAGTCGCCAAGCGCCACCAAGTTTTGCGGGTGAGCTTTGATGATCCCGGTCAGCCGCAGGCCGATGAAGGCGATAAACAGCCCGATGCCGGCGGTGATACCGTGCTTTAAGCTGTCGGGGATCACTTCAATCAGCTTGCTGCGGAGCGGGGTGAGCGACAACAACAAAAACAGCACCCCGGCGACAAACACGGCGGAAAACGCCGTTCCGTACGAAATGTTGTCGTGCGAGCCAACCACCGAATAGGCGAAATAGGCGTTCAGTCCCATACCAGGGGCAATGGCGATCGGATAGTTGGCGAAAACCGCCATCCACAACGTCCCGATGATCGTGGCGATGACGGTGGCTGTAAACGCCTGCTCAAACGGGACGCCGGCGTCCGACAAGATGACCGGGTTGACGACGATGATGTACACCATCGTGAGAAACGTGGTCAACCCGGCGAGCATTTCCGTCTTGCGGTCAGTCTGTTTTTCGGCGAAACGAATCATGGGCGACCTCCTAAAAACGAACAATGTTAGAAACCATTATAATAATATTCGTTTTTTATAAAAAATGCAACGGGGGCGTTTTAGGCGCCCCCATCGCTTCTTCACTCCGCGTCGCTCAGCCGTTTTCCGGCGACGGCGTAATGATCTTTCGTCATTTCTTCAATGAAAACGACAACGCTCTCTTTTTTCGCTCCCGTCGTTTCCACAACGGCGTCCGTCACTTTTTCAACAAGCGCTTTCTTTTGCTCGTCCGTGCGGCCGGCGAGCATTTTGATCGTGACATACGGCATCATGGTTCCCCCATTTCCTTGTCGAGTGCTGTCGCGCTTATTATACCATGGAATGATGAAGTTCAGTCCACTTTTCGCGGCAAATCATGTATACTAAAAGTGGTGAATATAGGGGAAAGGGAGTTAATCAAGTGGAACATTTTTTTCCATATTCATTAAGTGAAATTCCGTACGTGCTCTTGACGCTGGCGTTAGCGTTTTCCGTGCACGAGTTCGCCCATGCGTACGTCGCCTACAAATTCGGCGACCCGACCGCGAAAAACCAAGGGCGGTTGACGTTATCGCCGTTGGCCCATTTGGATTTGCTTGGCACCTTGCTTATTTTTCTCGCTGGATTTGGCTGGGCGCGGCCGGTGCCGGTCAACCGCTTCCATTTTAAAAATCCCCGTCTGGCCGGCATTCTCGTTTCGGTTGCCGGGCCGCTCAGCAATCTTGTGCTCGCCGGGCTTGGGTTTGTCATTTGGTATGCGATGGTTGATTTCGGCATCATGCGGGCGCTGCCGGATTGGTTTGCTGCGGGGTTTGACCAGTTTTTTCAAATTTTTATCGGCCTGAATGCGGTGTTGTTTTTGTTTAATTTGTTGCCGTTTCCGCCGCTCGACGGGTATCGGATCATCGAAGATTTGGCTCCCGACGGTTTGCGGGCGAAGATGACGCAATGGGAGAGCTACGGGGCGTTGATTTTTCTAGTCCTTGTGCTGACGCCGCTTGACCGCTATACGATTGAGCCGGTGTTTCAGCTGGCGCTGCCGTTTGTGCTTGAGAGTCTGCAATCGGTTGTTGCTCGTTTGTTTATGTAAGGAAGGAGGAAACCGCGCATGGAGCAAAAAAAGAAAAAAACGATCGGCTTTAACATCATCAAAGACGATCCGACCGACGGGCACCGCGGTTTTGGCGCCGGGGCGTTGAGCTTAGAAAACGTCTCGCCGGTCATCATTGACGTCGAGGCGGGCGAAGCGTTCGTCGATATGGGGGCGATGCATGCGCGCAGCGCCGTCGAGCGCGGCATTAAGTTTTTGCCTGACCGTGCGGCCGTGCCGAACGGCAAGCCGTATTGGATCGTCTGGGTGACGATTGAACGCCGCGAGGACGGCCCGTATTACGCCGGGGTGACGGCGTGTGAAATGACCGTTGACCGCGAGGCGCGCCGCGGCTATAAGCTATTGCCGGAACATGTGAACCGTCTCGATAAATCGCTGAAGCGGCACATCATTGTCGATCATATGGATGCGAAATCCAAACGGGTGCTCGCCGACTTTTTGAAAGGCCACGACATCGACATGTGGAACCGTTCGAGCGATGAGCTGAAAAAAGGGCTTGAAGGCGAATTGTGACGGTTTTGTGAACATATTTGGGCAAGGGCTTGTTCTTGTCTGGAAAAAAGGATAAACTAAATCTACATGTATAACACAGGAAAACTAGGACAAGAAAATCCCCTGCCCATGCGCAGGGGATTTTCTTGAAAACTGTACATGAGCATTTTTTCATTTCTTGAAACTTCTCAAGCAGGTTTCCCTCGTTCCAAGGGCTTTTCGTGAAAAAGTGGCTCAATGTCGTTCGATGATTCGGGTGAAAACTCCAGTACCCGACATCCATCAATGTCCCCGAACATCCCTTGGTACAGGGCATCGACAAGATGAACGAGATGCTTGATGACCGGCTTCAAGAAATCAAGCGCCACCCCCAGCGTCATGAAAAATGGATGGATTCCTTGATGATGTGCTCATCGATTCCTAAGACATGAACCTCCTTGTGTGAATGGGTTTGAGCACATCTATTTTACTCAAGGAATCAGGTTCATGTCTCCTTTTTTGTTTGGCTGTAAATTTATGTTGGGGAATTTGCTCATCTACAGTACAGTAAATAATTGTAGATGAATAAGATTTTTTACATAAATTTGCATTTTAGCGATGAGATAGAAGCTTCAACAGTTGCCCATGCCATAGTAGACCTTTTAGCAGGAGTGATGATGAAAAATGAAAGAGATTAAACACATCATAAACACATACTATATCATTAATATTTTATATGGTATGGGTATAGCTGTGTTTGGTGCAACACTATATTTATATATGGAATCACTGCATTACAGTTATGCGGAAATGAACATTTTTTTATCCCTTTTTTGGATCGTAAGTTTTTTAACGGAAACTCCTTCTGGAATTATTGCTGATACATTCGGCAGGAAGAACACCATCATTAGTAGTTGTATAATTAGAAGTATCGGTTTACTTTTTTTATTTATAGATTGGGGGAATATTACATTTTTAATTTTAGGAGCGATCTTTACTGCAATAGGTGAATCGTTAAAGTCGGGTACGTTGGATTCTTGGATGATAGATCGTATTTTAGCTATAGATGAAACATTCACATTTGATAAAGTCTTTTCAATAAATAGCATGGCTGGCACGACAGTTAATTTATTGAGTGGATATTTGGGAGCGCAAGTTTTAGGTAATGTTGATTTGAGTTATCCTGTTTTGGCAGGGATTATACTGTTAATTATTTCGATGATTGTTGCGATATTGAAAATGAAAGAGCCTAAACGGAAGTGGGAAGAAAGCTCCCGTTTAACAAATATTGGTCGAAGTTTTAACATGTTGAAGGCAACAACAAAAGAAGGAATTCATTTTTTACGAAATGATAAGACATTTTTTCTAATCTGCCTGTCCTTTTTACCTTTGTCATTCATTGTTAGCGGACCGGGAAATCAATGGCAACTCTTTTTCCAAAATGGAACAAAAGATATCCATACAGGATATCTATGGATTGGTTTGAATCTCTGTAGTATTTTCGGGGCTTATTTGTCCAGAAAAATATCATCTCTGTCTGAAAACAAAATCTATATCCTCATAGGAAGTACCATATTAAATACGTTTTCCATTATTTTTTGCGTTTTAACAGGCGATGATCGAATTGCTTTACTATTATTTTTGTTACATGTGGTCATTACTGCTTCAGAAGAAGTCATTCGATATACGTTTTTGAATCAAAATATCAAAAATGAGAACAGGTCTACTTTACTCTCATTTTTCAACACTTTAGAAGCTGGAGCAACGATTCTGGCTTTACTGTTAAATGGATTCTTTTCGGATTTTTATGGGATAGGAAACGCTTGGTTAATCATGTCTATCATTTCGTTGGTGATTTCAATCCCCGTTTATTGGATTGTGAATTCTACTCTTAAAAAACATAAACTGGGGAAATCAAATGAAGTTATGAAGACAATCTAAAAGAACCTAATCTTAAAAGTGCATCTCTAAATTTATTACTGTAGATGAGCATTTTTCATTACAGTAATTTTCATTCCCTAAGAGACAAACAGGGTATCCCTTAGGCAACATGGAGCTGTTTTTTGATCACATCAATGGGAATCTCTTGCTTTGCGGCATCGTAGATGAACTCGACGATGCTGTGTCCTTTCCGAGACCGAAGAAGCTCCAGGCCGGAAGAGAGGTCTTGGTGAGATTCCGCGATGCTGGATACGCAGGCGAACAGCACCACTGCCCCATACCGTTTCACTGTCCGAACGTGGCGAACACGGTACCACCTGACTTCAGCTGGTCTTTGGCCTGCTGGAAAACGCATTCGATCGTCCAGCGCTGGGCATCGTAACGCAAGATCTCTTCATCGCTAAGCTCCCGGTCGGTGCTCACAACGACATGACATGGAGATGATCCGGTGCCATCGGTTCATCCGCCTTCCAAGCCAGCCGCACCACCGCGTCATCGAGGCCATGGATCGCTCCCTCGTAGCGATACACGCGGTAACGTTCGTTCCCCACCGTGACGAGGCGGGGGGGCGTTGGACTCGATATAGCGGGCAAACTCCTTCGCTTGGACGGCGATGCCTTTCGGATAGAGAATCCGGTTCGTCTTGAGTATGGCGATGACTGGAATCCTTGTTTCAGGCAGGCTTCGATGAGTGTTTGGGATGGATACCACGCACATCGGCCGAGTCCACTTTGCTTTGAGCGAGGAAAACCTCTCGATCGCTAGGTCGATCTTGCTTCTTCCCGCTGTTTTGTCATACAGATGAAACGCTTGCGTGAAGGTGTGTGCACCATCCGCCAAACGAGCGAATGCCCCAGACGGATGGATATTTGTGAGAGGAATGTTCATCTACAGTTTTTGTTCAGCAGTTTTATTTGTTAAGACTCTCTCTTAGGTGTATTTTCATCAGTATCAATTAGCCAAGGACTATCTCGATTTTCCTTAATGAGAATAAATCTTCGATAATTTTTCCCGCCTAAAGTGGGAACCAAATTAGGATCTTGTACCTTAATGTTAAGTTCCCCATAATAGACTTTGAGCGCAAAATATTGTTTATAATTCGGGTCAATGGGGCCTGAGTCATTAGAGATATCAACAAGCTTAGTGATGGTAACCTGCTTCATATTTTTAAGGTATTTACTATACTCTGGTTGCCCTTCAAATTTCAATTGCGGGCCTAGAAGCGATGCCGCATCTTGATATTTTTGTTTGTTGATATCCTGATAAAATTTTTCAATCACCTTTTGTGCCTCTGGGACAGGTGTTTTAACAATATTAGAACGAGCCGTTTGTGGCTCCTTTTGGTGTAAAGGCTTCTTTGCACTATCACCACATGAAGCTAATAAAAATAAAGCGAAAGTGATTACTACAAACATAAGTTTTTTCATTGTTTCTTCCCCTTCCAATATACGGCTGTAAATTTAATCTCCATTACCTGTAATGATAGATGTTCCAGGGTAGTAATAAGTTAACATCCATCTATACGTTTTTCCTTGATCGGCCCAATAATGCTCTCCATTTTGATATGCATTGTTGTTTATATTATAACTTGAGGAATCCCTATCCGGTCCATAGGAGCCCGCTTTGTAATAACCTGGGATTTCGGTCCCTCCGTAAATAAGTGCTTCACCTGATGTAGCACTGATAGCACTATTAGTCTTTGAAACTGCTGTGCCAGGTTTAAAAACTTGAGAATTTATCGTGTTATCTAATGCCGCGCCTATATTTGGGTATTTATAATGGTTTGTACAGTACCAAGCATAACTTCTAACAGAAACAGCGCCAGCTTTTAATGCCTCGCTAGGCCAAGAAGCAAACCATTCATTCGGTAGTACATTTTGAAGATAATAGCCAAAATCATAGGATTTTACTGGTCCTGTAGCAGTTGGATCATTTTTTTCTCTCATCAATACTTTTATTGTACTAGGTTCATATTGATACCAATAATCGGCATTTAAAGGCTTAATTGTCCCAGTAGTTGGTTCAGTTGTTTCACTAGGGCCATTGGATGGACGGTCATTTAAAGCACCTACGTAACCTGGGTCACTAGGTTGTAAGTTTTGAAGTCTCTCAGATCCAGCAGCAAATACATCATTATTTAATCCAATAACCAATATTGAAATACAAGTTGTTAAACTTATACTAAATTTCACCATAATATGCAATTTACCTCCCTATAAAATGTGATATTGTCAAAAGTTTGTCTTCCACACTCACGATTTTTCCTTGAATTTCAACGGTCGGTAGAAAAAAGCTAACCACCTACATTGTTTTCGGCCATCATTGAGGCAGCTGCACACTCAGTAGCCAAAACAAAGGAGTGACAAACTTTTACCTCAGTGACTTCCACTTGTTGTTTTTCGAGTTTTTCTCTTTCTATTCCCTTCTTCCATAGGTTGTTATGTTTTTTAAAATTGATCATAAGGTAAGAAAGTGGCTTATTACCACAACATTACGGTATACTTCTCTGAACAAGTGTATGCAAAAAATGATTTGTTTCCTGCTCTTTCTTGGTTGTATTAAGTAAGGTATATGATGAAAAAATCAAGTACAAATTTTGGTGAAGAGCCGTTTTCCACTTATTTCGACAAGTTTTAACTTGTAGTTATCATCTGGAAGCCCACTTGTTCGTAACGATTTGTTGGTTCCATCAGAAGATACTGTACTAATCGTTTCTCCTTACTATAACCAAGAAAACCCTTGCGGTAAGCCTCTATAGAAACAGTTCTTTCTAAAGTATATTTGTTGAGAGTGGGTAACAGGAGATATGGTTCATCCGATACATCCAGTGACCCGATTGTCATGACGGAAGTAGTAAAATAACCATCGTATTTGTCACTTGCAGTCAAAGCAACTATTGCAAAAGCCAAGCTAAAAACACCAATGATAGCTGATAATATTTTTATTATTTTAATTTTAAGAAGCTATTAAATTATTAAAATTTCCGTTTACAACTACATTATGAATTAAAAGGAGGGAATTTACAAAACAATTCATTCTAAAAAATACGACTATTTTCTACAAATGTTGACATGCAACGTCATCTTTGTCGATTTCACTGTACGGCTCACCTTTCTTCATTTTCCGAATAATATTTCAATAAGAAATCGATAAGCTGTAAATATCAAAGGGGGAGACTTCACTCTATACTGTAGATGAGGTGGTACATTGATTCTAACCAAGGAATCGGGTTCATGTCTCCTTTTTTGTTTGTAAATTTATGTTAGGGAATTTGCTCATCTAAATATTTACAAAAAATTATAAATATTTTATTATTCATTATATGTTGGTTTATATATAAAAAAGAGGAGGGTGAATATGCAGACAGAGAAACATAAAAGGATAAAAGCAAATTTTTCTCCGGAACTGCGTTCAAAAATCCAAAAACTGTACGCTAGGAATAATTGGTATAACTTCTTGGCAATTGGTTATGATTGGTTCATAGTTTTAGACATACTTTTTGTACCCCAATAGGAAGATTCTTTTTACATCCACATCATGACAATTATCACCTTGTACATCATTTGTTTCCTGCGATTCCCCACTATAACTTAAAGAAGGCACATTTAATCCTAATGGAGGACGCTGCATACAGAGAGGCTCATCATTGTACGGGATTTTTTCAATCATTCTTACCAGGGTTTTATAGTGTCATTGAGGATATATGTGGCATCTCTTTTGATCGAAGTAAAGGTAACATTAGTTAATGGGTTCATGAAAAGGTGGGAGCATCATGTTGACAGCATTGCTTCATGGGATTGCATTAGCTTTTGGATTAATTCTACCCCTCGGTGCGCAGAATGTCTTTGTTTTCAACCAAGGGGCCTCACAGCCAAAGTTCAGAGGGGCAGTTCCAGTAATCATTACAGCTTCGCTTTGTGATACTTTACTCATTTTGTTAGCTGTTTTTGGAGTCTCTGTTCTTGTTTTTACGGTTCCTTTACTACAAACTGTACTCTTTTCTTTAGGGTTATTCTTCTGATTTATATGGGGTGGTCTATTTGGAATAGCGACCCTGCAAGCTTAAGGAAGAATGAAGTTGCGTTGACTCCTAAAAAACAGATTATGTTTGCATTATCGGTGTCCCTTCTCAACCCACATGCCATCCTAGATACAGTGGGGGTGATTGGAACTAGTTCGCTGAATTACAATGGATTAGACAAAGTGGTGTTTACTATTGCGACCATTTCGGTTTCTTGGATTTGGTTTTTATGTCTTGCCATTGCCGGAAGAATAGTCGGTAATTTCGATACAACGGGAACACTTTTAAAAATGGTAAATAAACTATCAGCTTTGATCATATGGGGAGTGGCTGTATACATAGCCGTTCAATTGTATAAAATGTTGTAAGTAGGACTACCTGTAGTGTTCCGTGTACACTCCAGAAATACACGCAAACGAAACCGTTCTAGAAGGCCGGTGAAAAACGGTTGTTTCTGTTGAGCAATGGGAGATCGTTTGAAAGGAGATCCTGATGTGACAAGGTTTTTCTATTGGAGAAACGGACCTGACAAGCGGCTTGCTCCCTTAAATCACCAGCCTCTTAGGATTCCATCACCATCCTCCCTCCCTCTATAAATATTGATGTATCAAGGCTTTGCGGCCTCTCAGGGGTGTCAAAAAAATATTTTTCGACAAAATCCCTTACATCCTTTTTCAGTTTTGTGGATATCTTACAGACCTAGGGTGCGCTTCGCGGCCACTGCTGGGTATTTTTTACTGCAGTGGGAAGAAGCGTATTCGATGCACCCTTGGATCTCTGCATCGCTGATGAGGACGAACCCTCCCATGTCTCCGGGCGTCTTCGCGCCAACATTCCCTCGTTCGGTCTCTTCATCAGGCAGAGGCCGGCTAAGCTCCTACAGGGACTCAAGGTCGAATGGATGATATCGCGCCAGCTTCTCCGGTGTCATCCTGTTGTCAAGAGAATTCCGTTTTACGCGAGAAGACAGGCACTAGGCGGCCCGGACTTGAACATGGGCAAAGACATCTTGCCTCATTCGTTCTCCATCAAACGCTTGCTTCTTCGTGCAGAT
Source organism: Geobacillus sp. YF-1 (assembly GCF_052692335.1). Classification (NCBI taxonomy): domain Bacteria; kingdom Bacillati; phylum Bacillota; class Bacilli; order Caryophanales; family Anoxybacillaceae; genus Geobacillus; species Geobacillus sp. YF-1. The sequence goes on along the minus strand of NZ_CP199850.1, from coordinate 3,374,289 downwards.
GGTAAACAACACCTTGAGCAGTTTGCCGCACAACACCACGATCGATTGTTTTTTGGACAGCGGATTCACCGCCCGGGTCGTGTAATCATTATGCAACTCGCGAAACGCCTCATTATGGCGGATCAGGGGGATCATCGTCCGAAACAAAACCGAACGCAGCCGTTTTCGTCCCCGTTTCGAGATCCGTTTTTGCCCTTTGTGCTGGCCGGAGGAGTTCTCCTTGAGCGTCAGGCCCGCTAATTTGATCAGTTGCCGCGGGTCCCGGTAGTGGGCAAAGCTCCCGATCTCGGCCAACAGGTCAACGATCGTGGCATCTCCCAGACCATCCACCGTTTTCAACCACTGATATTCCACGGTCGTTTGCGCCAATGCCGTCAGTTCCGCATCCAGCGCGGCGATTTCCTCCTCCAATTGGCGATATCGGCGGACGAGCGCGGCGATCTCCAAACGGGCCATCTGCTGTCCTTCCGTCACGCCAATGGAATGGCTCGCGGCCTCAAGCAGCTTCCGGATTTTCGGTTTCTGGGGCGCTTTCAGCCCTTCACTTTGCCGGTAGATCTCCACAAGCTCCTCCACGGTGCGGCCGGTGATCTCCTCCGGAAACGGGGTGAGTTCCAGCACGGCCAGCGCCATTTTCCCAAAGTTGGAGAAGACGGCGGAGAACTCAGGAAAATACCGGTCGGTCCAACGGATCATCGCGTTGCGCACGGCTGTATGCTCTTTCATGAACTTCTCCCGCAGCGTGCTCCCCACGCGTAAATCCGCTTCGATGTCGCGAAGGAGCCGAGGGAAGCTAAACCGCCCGTCTTTCGCCAGTCTGGCAATGACCAGTGCGTCTTTGGCATCGTGTTTCGTCGGCAGATTGTCATCGAGCTCTTTCGATCGGCGCACATGCGCAGGATTGACCATGACCAACGGGATCCCTTTTTCCTCAAGGAAATAGGCCAGGTTCAACCAGTAGTGCCCGGTCGGCTCGATCGCCACGATGACCTTGGTTTTCCCAAACTCGTTCATCGCTTGTCGAATGCGCTGATCCAGCTGCTCAAAGCCTTGTTTCGACTGGATGACGGGAAACGATTTCTGGAGCACGCGTCCTCGGGCATCGACGAAGCAGGCGTAGTGCTTTCGTTTGGCGATGTCCATCCCTACCACGAGTGTTTCATCCGTGACTTGATTGATCTTGTGATTTTGTGTACAATTCATCTGAAGTCCTCCTTGGCATGAATTCAGGGTCCATTTGTTGGTTGACACCCCTGCATCATACCAAGAGGGCTTTTTTTGTTCAAGTCCTCGGAAAAGCTTCTAACAGGAATGCTCCTAGAAGGCTGGTAAAAAACATTGGTTTCCCTTGGTCGATGAATAAAAGTGTGCGGTGTTGCAAGGCTTTTCTATTTGAGAAACGATGCTAGGAAGCAGTGTGCACGATTTCATCCCCCTCCTCCTAGGTACACGCCCGAAATATGCCAAAATGCCTCTCGTCCCTTTGGTATCAAGGGATGAGAGGCATTTTGTTTGCCTAGTCACTGTCGAACTCGGGCTTCTGATTTAAAACCACGGGAACCATTTCTCAAACCAGCTTTTTCCGTCTTCTTTTTTCTTCTTTTTCTTTTCCAGATGGTCGGTGCAATAGTCAGTCGGTTCGGTGCCGATGAGATAATACGTTTTTCGCTTCACCGGACAAGCGTCGGTGGCCAGCTTGCCGTTTTGCGGGTCGATGTCGACGCCGATGACTCCTTTCGTAGGTTTGAATGACCGTTTTGGTTCATCGGCGAGCCCTTCTTCCATAAAGTGAACCCAGATTTGTTTGGCGTATTGTTTTTCGTCAAAGCGATCTAGTGGCTCGCCGCGGTCGTAGCCGGTCCAGACGCCGGCGACTAGTTGTGGGGCGAACCCGATCATCCAACTGTCCGTTTTTGTCGTTCCCGACTTGCCGGCGTAGGGTCGTGTGATGTCATCGGCGATCGACTGTCCAGTGACGGTGGTGTAGCCGTTTAACTTTGGATCGAACATCCCGGTCATTAAATGGGCCGTCACAAACGCCGCGTCGCGGTCGAGCACTTGCCGGCTTGCCGGCTGGTGCTCGTAGATCACGTTGCCGGCGCTGTCGACTACTTTTTTAATGAACACTGGGTCGTTTCGTTTGCCGTAGTTGGCGATGGTGCTGTAGGCGGCGACCATGTCGATCACCCTCACTGGCGAAGTGCCGAGCGCCAATGACGGCACGGCTTTTAGCTTGCTCGTGATGCCGAGCGTCTTCGCTGTGTCAACGAGTTTGTCGGCTCCGATAAATTGCAGCGTCTTGACCGCAAAGACGTTGTCGGATACAGCGAGCGCTTGGGCGAGGGTAATTGGGCCGTTCGCATAATAGTCATTGTAGTTATGAGGCGTGTACCTCGCCCGGCCGTCATCAAACGTAAACGTCGTCAGTTCGCTGCGCAGCTGGGTCGATGGCGTGAATCCTTGCTCGATCGCCGCGTAATACAAAAATGGTTTGAACGTCGACCCCGGCTGGCGTTCCGCCTGCACCGCCCGGTTGAACGGGCTCTCTTGATAGTTTCGCCCGCCGACGAGCGCTTTTACTTCTCCGGTTCGCGGATCCATGGCGACCAGCGCCGCCTGAATGGCCGAGTTTGGGTTGATGATGCGCGCGATTTGCTCCTCGGCAATTCGTTGCAGACGCGGATCGAGCGTCGTATAGACGCGCAGCCCCCCAAGCTCGATCGTCCGCTCATCAAGGCCAAGCTTCGTGCGCAGCTGCTGCTTGACGACATCTTGAAAATACGGGGCGATCGGCTGCTCGCGTTCATGATGCCGAACGTAGACGAGTTTGGCACGGTAGGCCTGCTCCGCTTCTTGGCGGCTGATGTAGCCGGCTTCCGCCATGGAGAGAAGGACGATTTTTTGCCGCGCTTTCGCTCGCTGTTCATTGACGAACGGGGAGTAGTAATACGGCCCTTTCGGAATGCCGGCTAGCATGGCCGCTTCGCTGAGCGTCAGCTCGCTCGCGTGCTTGCCGAAATAGTAGCGGGCTGCTGCTTCGATGCCGTAAGCTCCGTGTCCGTAATAAATCGTATTTAAGTAGCCTTCCAAGATTTTGTCTTTGCTGTAGTTGGTTTCAAGGCGGATCGTATAAAGCGCCTCTTGAATTTTCCGCGACCACGTTTTTTCATGCGTCAAAAACAAGTTGCGCGCGTATTGCTGCGTGATCGTGCTCGCGCCCTCGACTTTCGCCATCGCCCGCACGTTGGCGATGACAGCGGCGGCGATCCGCTTAAAGTCAAAGCCGTGGTGGCTGTAAAACTTTCGGTCTTCCACCGCGATCGTTGCTTCTATGGCGTGCGGCGAGATGTCATCGAGACGAACCCAGTAACGCTTCTGCCCTTGGTCGCTTTCCCCGATTTTGCTGCCGTCATCGGCATAAAACAATGTCGTCTGCGGCACAGCGACCGGCGGTGCTCCTGCCATTTTGGCAAACAAAATAAAGCCCCCGAGAGCAGCGAAAGCAAAAACGGCGAGGAACACGGTGATAAAGACGGCGGCGCGCACATATTTCCACGTGCCCCGAAAACGGCTGCTCGGGATCGGTTCCATTGCCCATCCCCCCAACGGTTTCAGCGGTGCTTGACGCAGGCGCCTGCTTGATAGGGAGGCGCTTTCCGCTTTTCTTACTAGTATGAAAAAAATTTTGTTATTTTAAACTCGTTCCCCTTGCATTTTTGCTAGATTGCTCTATACTTTTTCATGTTTAGTTTTTTGTTGGCAAGGGAAACTTGATAGTAAGCAAACGCTCGGAGAAAGGATGTTACCGAATGGAACTATGGTTTACGGAAAAGCAGACGGAACATTTCGGCATCACGGCACGCATCATCCGCACTTTACATACAGAGCAAACGCCGTTTCAAAAGCTCGATATGGTCGAAACGGCGGAGTTTGGCAACATGCTCATTCTAGACGGCATGGTGATGACGACGCAAAAAGATGAATTTGTCTACCATGAGATGGTCGCCCATGTGCCGCTGTTTACCCACCCGCATCCGGAAAACGTGCTGGTCGTCGGCGGCGGCGACGGCGGCGTCATTCGTGAAGTGTTGAAGCACCCAAGCGTCAAAAAGGCGACGCTGGTTGAAATCGACGGCAAGGTGATCGAATGCTCGAAAAAATATTTGCCGGAAATCGCTGGCCAACTTGACGATCCGCGCGTCGAAGTGAAAGTCGATGACGGGTTTATGCATATCGCGAAAAGCGAAAATGAGTATGACGTCATTATGGTTGACTCGACAGAACCGGTCGGTCCGGCGGTCAACTTGTTCACAAAAGGGTTTTACGCCGGCATTGCCAAGGCATTGAAAGAGGACGGCATTTTCGTTGCCCAAACGGACAATCCGTGGTTTAAGGCGGATTTGATTCGCACCGTTTACCGTGATGTAAAGGAGATTTTCCCGGTTACGCGTCTATATACGGCGAACATTCCGACCTATCCAAGCGGGCTCTGGACGTTTACGCTCGGTTCGAAAAAATACGACCCGCTTGCGGTGAGCGACGACCGTTTCCATGACATTGAGACGAACTATTACACGAAAGAGCTGCACAAAGCGTGTTTTGTCTTGCCGAAATTTGTCGCCGATTTAACGAAGTAAGGGGGCGCAGGCGATGCGATTTGATGAAGCCTATTCAGGCAACGTGTTTATCGGCAGCCATCCGAATTTTGAAGAAAGCGAAGCCGTCATTTACGGAATGCCGATGGACTGGACGGTCAGCTACCGGCCCGGCTCGCGGTTCGGCCCGGCTCGCATCCGCGAAGTGTCGATCGGGCTTGAGGAGTACAGCCCGTATTTGGACCGTGAACTCAAGGACGTTCGCTACTTTGACGCCGGTGATATCCCGCTGCCGTTTGGCAATGCGGCGCGCAGTTTGGAGCTGATTGAGCAGTTTGTCAGAAGAGTGCTCGATGCTGGAAAATTTCCGCTCGGTCTTGGCGGTGAACACCTTGTCTCTTGGCCGGTGATCAAAGCGGTGTACGACTATTATCCGGATGTCGCCGTCATTCATATGGACGCGCATACCGACTTGCGCGAACATTACGAAGGCGAGCCGCTGTCGCACGCGACGCCGATCCGCAAGGTCGCTGACTTGATCGGACCGACGAACGTTTTTTCGTTTGGCATCCGTTCCGGCATGAAAGAAGAGTTTGAATGGGCGAAAGAAAACGGCATGTACATCGCCAAGTTTGAGGTGCTTGAACCGCTCCGTTCCGTGCTGCCGAAGCTCGCCGGCCGCCCGGTGTATGTGACGATCGACATCGATGTGCTTGATCCCGCTCACGCCCCAGGCACGGGAACGGTCGATGCCGGTGGGATTACATCGAAAGAACTATTAGCCGCCATCCATGAGATCGCCCGCTCCGACGTCCGCGTCGTCGGCGCCGATTTGGTGGAAGTCGCACCGATTTACGACCATTCGGAACAAACCGCCAATACAGCGAGCAAGCTTGTGCGGGAAATGCTGCTGGGTTGGGTGGCCAAGTGAATAGAGAAAAAAGCGTCTCCATCGCAAATGATATTATCCCTCTAGTGTAGACAGTTGGGAAAATGCCCATACTGTCAGTAAAAACACTGGAGGGATTTGTTTATGTTCGAGACCAAGCAAACACCGAAAGGGAAGACCACTTATTCCGTGGAGTTTAAATGGAGGGCTGTCCAGATGTACATCGAAGAAGGATGGGGATATAAGCGGATATGCCAAGAGTTAGGGATTCCCTGCACGAAAACGATCAGACTTTGGGTAAAACGTTACCATGAACATGGTCTAAAAGGGCTCGAAGAACGGCGCGGGACATCCAAGTCTCCATTCAAGGGAAGGCCTCGAAAAAAAGAGTGCAGTTTAGAGGAAGAGAATCGAAGACTGAAAGCAGAGAATGATTATTTAAAAAAGTTACGAGAGCTGGCAAGGAGGTGAAACCGAAAGAGCGGTTCTCGATCATTCAGGAGTTATCCAACACCTATCCGATTGCCTGGCTATGCCAACTGGCCGGTGTGTCAAGAAGTGGATACTATCGATGGATGAACCAGCAGGGAATCGTCACAGAGAAGCAAAAGGAAAATGAACAAATCAAACAAATGATCCTCGAATGCCATCAAAAGGTCAATGGGATCTATGGATACTACCGCGTGAAAGCATGGATAAAACGAAATTATGGGAAGACCGTGAATCATAAGCGAGTGTACCGACTGATGAAAGAGTTGGGGGTTCAGGCCAAAATCCGTCGAAAAAAGCCGAAGTATAAAGCGGGAAAGGAGAATATCGTAGCGTCGAACGTGTTAAACCGTGATTTTGTGGCCACTGCAGCCAACCAAAAATGGGTGACGGATATTACCTATGTGCCATTTCAAGGAACCTATTTGTATCTGTCTGCTATTAAAGATCTGTACAACAATGAAATCATTGCGTATCGCATCAGTCGTTCGAATGACTTAAAATTGGTGATCGAAACTGTCAAGGATGCCATCAAAAAACGGGATGCGCGAGGAGTCCTTCTCCATAGCGATCAAGGCTCCCAGTACACATCCCGCCAGTACCATCAACTGCTGAAGGCTCATCATATCATTCCTAGTATGTCCAGAAGAGGAAACTGTTTAGACAATGCCTGCATGGAAAATTTTTTCGGGCATTTGAAATCGGAAATGGTGGACCTTCCCACCTTTGAAACGGAAGAGGAAATGATCGAGGCGATCGATCAGTACATGTATTTTTATAATTATGAACGGTGCCAGAAAAAACTAGACTACCTCAGCCCAGTGGAATACCGAATTGCCCAAGCAGCCTAGCAGACGAACGGCTGAGAATGTCTCCTTCTTCAGCTTGCCAACGATGAAGTGGAATGAAGGAGACGTTGTCAAGTGCTTTCCTTGACAACGTTTCCTCATTCCACTATCCTAACAAGCAGCTGAAGAAGGTGGGTATTTTTCACACTGTCTACTTGACAGGGATATGTTCAAAATAGGCGGGGGCGCTTTTTTTGTAGGAGAAAGGTTGCAGGAATATGGACGTGCCATATGGAATAATATTCAATGCACTTAACAAATTTACCATTAGGAAGGGGATAAGGAAAAAGTGGGCATTAGGCTGATCAAAATTTCCGTTGTATACTTCGTCATCGGTGTCTTGATTGGACTTGGCATGTCGATGACCCATTCGTTTGTGCTCACACCGGTTCACGTCCATATCAACCTGTTAGGTTGGACGGCTTTGACGCTTGCGGGCATCATCTATCATTTATTCCCACAGGCAGCAGCGACGAAATGGGCGAAAGTCCATTTTTGGCTGCACAATATTGGCCTGCCGCTCATGATGATCGGTCTTATTTTTGTCGTGTACGGTCATGAGGCGTTCGTACCGTTGACGGCCTTCGGCGGAGTACTTGTTGTCCTCGGCGTCATTTCCTTTGCCATTGCCGTGCTGCAACGCGTTCGCGCCTCATCGTCAAGCTGAGATGACTAGGCTCAAAGCGCTTGCTTTGGGCCTTCTCTTTTTCTCGCCCCTTGAATCGGGCGGAACAGTTCTTTATACTTATTGTTATGACTGGGTTCGCAAAGGTGTGTTCAGCAAATATGAACGAAACAAACGGGATTCCGGTGCGGCTTCGTCAAGTGGCCGTCATCCGCGACGGTGCGCACCAAGAGACGATCGCGCTTGAAGTGGACGGCATGTATTACATAAAGGGGACAACGGTGTATTTGCAGTTTGTCGAGGAAAACGAACTCGGACGGGTGAACAACATTGTGAAAATCGCGCCTGACGAGGTGACCGTTCTCCGTTCTGGGGCGGTTGAGATGCGGCAAACGTTCCGCTGCCAGCAGGAAATGCCGGGCCATTACCAAACGGTGTTTGGACGGTGGGGGCTGGCGACAAAAACGGAGGCGATCGAGTTCCGATATGACGAAAGACGGAAACAAGGGCAGCTCTTTCTCTCATATGAGCTGATGCTAGAGCACGAGCGGAGCGGGCGCCATACGTTGACGCTAACATTTAAGGGGGTATAGGCCGATGAACATTGTCGGACAGATGAAAGAAAAGCTGAAAGAGGAAATTCGCGAGGCGGCGGTCAAAGCCGGTCTGACAGCTGCCGAAGAGCTGCCGGACGTGCTCTTGGAGGTGCCGCGCGACAAGGCGCATGGCGACTACTCAACGAACATCGCCATGCAGCTCGCCCGCATCGCGAAAAAGCCGCCGCGGGCGATCGCTGAAGCCATCGTCGGGCAGCTTGACCGCGAGCGGGTGTCGGTTGAGCGCATCGAGGTAGCAGGGCCGGGCTTTATCAACTTTTATATGGACAACCGCTATTTGACGGCGGTCGTGCCGGCGATTTTGCAGGCGGGGCAAGCGTATGGCGAGTCGAACGTCGGCAACGGGGAAAAAGTGCAAGTCGAGTTCGTCTCCGCCAATCCGACCGGCGATTTGCATTTAGGCCATGCCCGCGGCGCGGCGGTCGGCGATTCGCTTTGCAACATTTTAGCGAAAGCCGGGTTCGACGTGACGCGCGAATATTACATCAATGACGCCGGCAAGCAAATTTACAACTTGGCGAAATCGGTCGAAGCCCGTTATTTTCAGGCGCTCGGTGTCGATATGCCGCTGCCGGAGGACGGCTATTACGGCGACGATATCGTCGAAATCGGCAAACAGCTTGCGGCTGAATACGGCGACCGGTTTGTCGAAGTGGGGGAAGACGAGCGGCTTGCCTTTTTCCGCGACTACGGGCTCCGTTATGAGCTTGAGAAAATCAAGAAAGACTTGGCCGACTTCCGCGTGCCGTTTGACGTCTGGTATTCGGAAACATCGCTTTATGAAAGCGGCAAAATCGACGAGGCGCTCGCTACGCTGCGTGAGCGCGGCTATATTTACGAGCAGGACGGAGCGACATGGTTCCGTTCGACGGCGTTCGGGGATGACAAAGACCGCGTGTTGATTAAACAGGACGGTACGTATACGTACTTGCTCCCGGACATCGCCTACCATCAAGACAAGCTGCGGCGCGGGTTCCAAAAGCTCATCAACATTTGGGGAGCGGACCATCACGGCTACATTCCGCGCATGAAAGCGGCGATCGCCGCGCTCGGCTATGACCCGGAGGCGCTCGAAGTCGAAGTCATTCAAATGGTGAATCTATATCAAAACGGCGAGCGCGTCAAAATGAGCAAGCGCACCGGCAAAGCGGTGACGATGCGCGAGCTGATGGAAGAGGTCGGTGTCGATGCCGTTCGCTATTTCTTTGCCATGCGCTCGGGCGATACGCATTTGGATTTTGACATGGATTTGGCCGTGTCACAGTCGAATGAAAACCCGGTTTACTACGTCCAATACGCGCACGCCCGCGTTTCCAGCATTCTTCGCCAAGCGGAGGAACAACACCTTTCCTACGATGGCGATGTAGCTCTTCATCATCTTGTCGGGACGGAAAAAGAGGTCGAGCTGCTCAAAGTGCTCGGCGATTTCCCCGATGTCGTCGCCGAGGCGGCGCTCAAGCGGATGCCGCACCGCGTCACCGCCTATGCGTTTGAGTTGGCATCGGCGCTTCACAGCTTTTACAATGCGGAGAAAGTGCTTGACCTAGACCATATCGAAAAAACGAAAGCCCGCCTCGCGCTTGTCAAGGCGGTGCAAATCACGCTGCAAAACGCGTTGACGCTGATCGGCGTTTCAGCGCCCGAGCAGATGTAATCATCGAGGGGGAGCGGCTACCCCCTCTTTCGTTTGGGCATTCTAAGGAAAAATGACAGCGGAGGATGCAACCTATGAAAGAAATCGTATTATCGCTTGTCACTGGCATGGTGGTCGGGTTTTTGTTTACGCTGTTCCGTCTGCCGATTCCGGCTCCCCCAGCGTTGGCCGGCATCGCCGGCATCGTCGGGGTGTATCTCGGCATGCGGCTGTTTCAATGGCTGGCGATATTTTGGCGATCCTAACCGGACCATCGCCCCGTTCGGCGTGACATCAACGGCGTTATACGCCGGGCCGGATGGGGCGCATTCGTTTTGAGCGGATTACAGCCAGGCGGAGATCAGCTGGGAAATCGATTGTTTGCCGCGGTCAAGGAGCGAACGCCTTTCCAAAAAGGCGAGCGTCAGCGGTTCGGAGCGCGTCAAGTCGCGTTTGAACGCCTGTTTGACGAGATGAGTGAACGCCCGATCAAACACGTAGCAGTTAATTTCGCTGTTGAAAAACAAGCTGCGGCGGTCAAAATTGGCGGTGCCGATGTCGCACCATTCATCGTCAATGATAAGCGTTTTGGCGTGGTAAAATCCTTGGTAAAAACGGTAGACGTGCGCACCGGCCTCAAGCAGCTGGGCAAAGTACGGATAGGCGGCCTCCCTGACAAACAAATGATCGGCTTTCAGCGGTACGAGCACGGTGACGCGCACCCCGCGCTCGAGCGCCTTCATCAGCTCGTGAAACAGCGACCGGCTTGGAATGAAGTACGGGCTGCCGATCATAATTTCCTTTTTAGCGCGGCGGATGGCCTCGATGTATTGTTCTTCGAGCGTCGAGCCATCGGTGGCGATCAATTGGTGGTGAACGGCGCCGGCAGGAAGCGCCGGGAAATAGCGGCTGTTGTCAGGGACCGTTCGGCCCGTCGCTTCTTCCCAGTCGTGCAAAAACTGCTTTTGCAAGTCGCAAACCCCTTCGCCGCTCATTTTGATGTGATAGTCGCGCCATTCGCCGAAGTTGGCGTCTTTCCCGCTATATTCGCGCCCGATGTTAAAGCCGCCGATATAGCCGACCCGTCCGTCGATGACGGTGATTTTGCGGTGGTTGCGGCGGTTGAGGCGATAAATGAGAAACGGAAAGCACGGCGGGCGCGCGTAGGCAAACTCCACTCCGCTTTTGGCAAGCGAACGAACGAGCGCCCTTGGAAGCCCAAGGCCACCGACCCAGTCGACCAGCACCCGCACTTTCACCCCTTCAGCCGCTTTTTTCTTCAAAAGTTGGAAAAACGGCGCGGTCATTTCGTCGTTTTTGATGATGTAAAACAAGATGTGAATATGGTCGCGGGCGCGGCCCAGCTCGGCAAAATAATCGGAAAATAAATGGTTCCCGTTGACAAACAGCGAAAGATCGCTTCGTCGCTGCGGATAGACGACGCTTTTGCGTCCGTTCCGAAAGACGAGTTGTCCGAGCTTGTCATCGAGGTAGATGAGAGCGAATAAAATAACGATGAAACTAGCGATGACGGCAATGACGGCCATGTTGTCTCCTCCTGTGTCACTTCAGTATTTATTAATGTGCCCGGGAAAACTCAAAATAGCAAAGGGGAACGATGGAATGGCGCGAGCGCCCGTCCAGGCGGCCTCGGCTCCCGCCGCCCGGTAATCATCGAGGGAAGTCGGCTTTGAAAAACGCGAAAAAATCTATTGACTGAATGCTCATTCATTATGTACAATAGACGTAAAGCAAATTCTGAAAATTTCCTTTGTTATGGCAAAGACAATGGAAGCGGGGGGAAGGGGAGAAAAGATGAACGCTTTATCGTTGGTGAACTGGCTCGCGTTTTTGTTTGTAACCGCTTACGCCGTCTATTTGTTCGCCTATGTCGTCAAAACGCGGGCGATGTACATTCAGCTTGGCAAAAAAGTCGAGTTTGACCAAAAGGTGAACGAGCGGCTGCGCAACATTTGGATCAACGTGTTCGGTCAGAAAAAGCTGCTCAAGGACAAGAAAAGCGGGCTCATTCACGTTGTCTTTTTCTACGGCTTTATTCTCGTTCAGTTTGGCGCGATCGATTTCATCATCAAAGGGCTCGCGCCCGGAGCGCATTTGCCGCTCGGGCCGCTGTATCCGGGGTTTACGTTTTTCCAAGAAATCGTCACGTTGCTCATTTTAATCGCCGTGCTCGCTGCTTTTTACCGCCGCTACATTGAAAAGCTCGTCCGCTTAAAGCGCGATTTTAAAGCCGGCCTCGTCCTGATTTTCATCGCTGGACTGATGCTGTCCGTGCTGTTTGGCAACGGGATGAGCATGATTTGGCACGGCGAAGAGGCGACATGGAGCGAGCCGGTTGCCTCGCTCATTGCCGGCGCGTTTTCCTGGGTCGGCGAAACGGGGGCCGCGGTGCTGTTCTTTGTTGCTTGGTGGGTGCATTTGTTGATTTTGCTGACGTTCCTCGTGTACGTCCCGCAATCAAAGCACGCCCATTTGATCGCGGCGCCTATCAACGTCTTTTTCAGCCGGCTGACACGGCCGAAGCTTTCGCCGATCAACTTTGAAGACGAAAGCCAGGAATCGTTTGGTGTCGGCAAAATTGAAGATTTTACGCAAAAGCAGTTGATCGACTTGTACGCCTGTGTCGAGTGCGGCCGCTGCACGAGCATGTGTCCGGCGACCGGCACCGGGAAAATGTTGTCGCCGATGGATTTGATTTTGAAGTTGCGCGACCATTTGACGGAAAAAGGAGCGGTCGTCACGTCGCGGGCGCCGTGGGTGCCGACGTTCGCTTTCAAAAACACAAGGGGCAACCAGCTCGCGTTCGCCGCTGCGTCGGAGCAGGCCGCTACGATCGAAATGCCGAGCTTGATCGGCGATGTCATCACCGAAGAAGAAATTTGGGCCTGTACGACGTGCCGCAACTGTGAAGACCAATGCCCGGTCATGAACGAACACGTCGACAAAATCATCGATTTGCGCCGCTACCTTGTCTTGACGGAAGGGCGGATGAATCCGGATGCGCAGCGGGCGATGACGAACATCGAGCGTCAAGGCAATCCGTGGGGCTTGAACCGAAAAGAGCGGGAAAACTGGCGCGAGCTGCGCGATGATGTGCATGTGCCGACCGTCAAAGAAGCGGCGAAAGCGGGAGAGGAAATCGAATACTTGTTCTGGGTCGGCTCGATGGGGTCGTATGACAGCCGGAGCCAAAAAATCGCCCTCGCTTTTGCCAAACTGCTGAACGAAGCGGGCGTCAAGTTTGCGATTTTAGGCAACAAGGAGAAAAACTCGGGCGATACGCCGCGCCGGTTAGGGAATGAATTTTTGTTCCAAGAGCTGGCGACGAACAACATCGCCGAGTTTGAAAAAGCGGGCGTCAAGAAAATCGTGACGATCGACCCGCACGCCTACAATACGTTCAAAAACGAATACCCGGATTTCGGGCTTGAGGCGGAAGTGTACCACCATACCGAACTGCTCGCCAAGCTCATCGAAGAAGGCCGCCTTGTGCCGAAATATCCGGTGAATGAACGCATTACGTTCCATGACTCGTGCTACTTAGGGCGCTACAATGACGTCTATGACGCACCGCGGAAAATTTTGCGCGCCATCCCGGGCGTCGAGCTTGTTGAGATGGAGCGCAACCGCGAGCGCGGCATGTGCTGCGGCGCCGGCGGCGGCCTCATGTGGATGGAGGAGACGACCGGCAACCGGATCAACGTCGCCCGCACGGAGCAAGCGCTCGCTGTCAACCCGACCGTCATCAGCTCCGGCTGTCCGTACTGCTTGACGATGCTGTCGGACGGCACGAAGGCGAAAGAGGTGGAAGACCGCGTCTTTACGTACGATGTCGCGGAACTGTTGGCGAAATCGGTGTTCGGCGAGGAAAAAGAAGAAGTCGCGTCATAAAAATAGTTGCCAAGACAATTTCTATTTTTTAAAATAGTAAGTATAATGAAAGAGGAGGTGTCGGTGGCGCACCTTCTCTTTTGCACCGCTATCGAGCGAGCGTTCAGTCTGCATTTTTGTAATCGCTTTCTTACTTGATCAAAGGGGGAGAGGAACGATGGGAAGAACCGTGATTGTTAGCGGGGTGCGCACCCCGTTTGGAAAGTTGGGCGGCGCGCTTCAGGCGCTGTCAGCCCCGGAGTTGGGCGGCATTGCTGTGAAAGAGGCGCTCGCCCGCGCCAACGTGAGCGCAGAACAAGTGGATCACGTCATTTTGGGCACGGTCCTGCAAGGCGGACAAGGCCAGCTCCCGTCGCGTCAAGCGATGCGCCATGCCGGCATCCCGTGGCACGTGCGCACCGAGACGGTGAACAAAGTGTGCGCGTCCGGCATGCGCGCCGTCACGCTCGCCGATCAGCTCATCCGCTTAGGCGATGCCGATGTTGTCGTCGCCGGCGGGATGGAGTCGATGAGCAACGCGCCGTACGTGTTGCCGAAAGCGCGCTGGGGGCTGCGGATGGGCGACAGCACGGTCAAAGATTTGATGGTATACGATGGCCTCACATGTAGCTTCACCGGCGTCCATATGGGCGTCTACGGCGGGAATACGGCGCGTGAGCTCGGCATCACCAGAGAGGCGCAAGACGAGTGGGCGTACCGCAGCCATAGGCGCGCCATTGCTGCCATCGAAGCCGGTCGGCTTGGGGAAGAAATCGTTCCGGTGACGATTCCGCAGCGCAAAGGGGAGCCGCTTGTCGTCGAACGCGACGAGGCGCCGCGCAAGGATACATCGCTAGAAGCATTGGCGAAACTGCCGCCGGTGTTTGACCCACAAGGAACTATCACCGCCGGCAACGCCCCGGGCGTCAACGACGGCGCCGCCGCGCTCGTGTTGATGAGCGAAGAGCGCGCTGCCCGCGAGGGGCTCGAGCCGCTGGCGACGGTCGTCGCCCACACCGCCATTGCCGTTGAAGCGAAAGATTTCCCGAAGACGCCGGGGCTTGTAATCAACGAGTTGCTCCGCAAAACAGGAAAAACGGTCGATGACATCGCCTTGTTTGAAGTGAACGAAGCGTTTGCCGCTGTCGCATTGGCGGCCATTCAAATCGCCGGTCTTGACCCGGAAAAGGTGAACGTCAACGGCGGCGCGGTTGCCCTTGGCCATCCGATCGGCGCGAGCGGTGCGCGCATCATCCTCACGCTCATTCATGAGCTGAAACGCCGCGGCGGCGGCCTCGGCATTGCGGCCATCTGCAGCGGCGGCGGCCAAGGCGATGCCATCTTGGTTGAGGTATAAGAGGAGTCAAGGGCGCGTCTTACCTGTAGCCTTGCGGGGGCATGGCTGTCGCTGCCTGTCCTCGCACGACAGCCCGCCGCCAAGACGCGTGTCGCCGGCTGTCGCCAAGATGCAGGAAGTGACTTGTTGCGATCCTGTCCCTTGGTGACGTGGCGCGAAACGGAACGTGTCGCCGCCCCGCCCTTCGGCGATGGCGCCAAAACGGCGGAGAACGCGGCATGGTGCCGGCCGCGCGTCCATGAACCGGAGCGGTCTCCAGAACAACGTCACGGCGCAAGATGGAGCCGTGCACCCCGTCGAGCCGCTGCGGGAAGGAATCGGTGTGCCGGCGCGATGCTTCTCGCTGCCGGCCCCGCCTCATTGGCGACGCGAAGCTGGTGGATGTGATGCGCGTTCATTTTTCGGAAACGTTCCGTGGACAGCACATGATCTTCCCTCCAACCGGGGATGAAAATGACAGCTTGGTGACGGGGTTTTCAAAGAAACGTTCCATGGGCAACGTTTTCTCCTCCACCCGAGGATGAAAGTCTCGCGTCAGTTCGGCATTTTCACGAAATACACATAGACAGGGGGATAGGAACATGGACGTCAAAACGATCATGGTCGTCGGCGCCGGACAGATGGGCTCGGGCATCGCCCAAGTGTGCGCCGTCGCCGGTTATGAGGTGCTGCTCTATGATATTAGCAGCGCTCAATTGGATAAAGGAATGGCCAATATTCAAAAACTCCTTGCCCGTCAAGTGGAAAAAGGGAAAATGGCCGCCGAGGACAAGGACGCAGCGCTTTCGCGGCTTGTCCGCTCGACGGATCTGCATGACGCTGAGAAGGCGGATCTCGTCATTGAAGCAGTCGTTGAAAACATGGACGTGAAAACGAAGCTGTTTGCCGAACTCGATGAAATCGCCCGCCCGGAAACGATTTTGGCGTCGAACACGTCGTCGCTGCCGATTACGGAAATCGCCGCCGCGACGAAGCGGCCGGAGAAAGTGATCGGCATGCACTTTATGAACCCGGTGCCGGTGATGAAGCTCGTCGAAATTATCCGCGGCTTGGCGACGGCCGATGACGTGTATGAGACGATTGAAGCGGTCACCCGGACGCTCGGCAAAGTGCCGGTCGAAGTGAACGACTTCCCCGGCTTTATTTCCAACCGCGTCCTCATGCCGATGATCAACGAAGCGATTTACGCCTTGTACGAAGGGGTGGCGACCAAAGAGGCGATCGATGAAGTGATGAAACTGGGCATGAACCATCCGATGGGGCCGCTCACGCTCGCTGACTTTATCGGATTGGATACGTGCTTATACATTATGGAAACGCTGCATGAAGGGTTCGGCGATGACAAGTACCGCCCGTGCCCGCTGTTGCGCAAATACGTCAAGGCGGGTTGGCTGGGCCGCAAAACGGGCCGCGGATTTTACACGTACGAGTAAGCAGCTCGGGGCAACGGTGACGAGCAACATGACAAAGGGGGATGTCCCGTGCAATTTCGGTTGACGGAAGAACAAGAAATGATGCGGCAAATGGTGCGCGAGTTCGCCGCGGCGGAGATCGCCCCGTTTGTCGAGCGCATGGAACAAGGGGAGTTTCCGCGCCCGATTTTAACGAAAATGGCCGAGCTTGGCCTGATGGGGATCACTGTCCCGGAGCAGTACGGCGGCGCGGGCATGGATTTTATTTCGTACATCATCGCCATTCATGAAATTTCCAAAGTGAGCCCGACGGTCGGTGTCATTTTATCGGTGCACACGTCAGTCGGCACAAACCCGATTTTGTATTTCGGCACGGAAGACCAGAAACGAAAATACGTGACGAAACTGGCTCGCGGCGACTATTTAGGGGCGTTTTGTCTCACCGAACCGAGCGCCGGCTCGGATGCGAAAAGCGTAAAAACGAGAGCGGTGCGCCGCGGCGCTCATTATATCCTGAACGGTTCAAAAATATTTATCACCAATGGGGGGGAGGCGGACACATACATCGTGTTCGCCCGCACGAATCCGGAGGAAAGCGGCAGCCGCGGCATTTCCGCGTTTATCGTTGAAAAAGGAACGCCGGGGATGGCGATCGGCAAAGATGAAAAGAAAATGGGGCTGCACGGCTCGCGGACGGTAACCATCACGTTTGAAGACGCTGAAGTGCCGGCGGAAAACTTGCTCGGCCAAGAAGGGGAAGGATTTACAATCGCGATGGCCAACCTTGATGCCGGCCGGATCGGCATCGCCGCCCAAGCGCTCGGCATCGCAGAAGCCGCGGTCGAACATGCGGCGGAGTACGCAAAAGGACGAATCCAATTCGGCAAACCGATCGCCGAGCAGCAAGGCATTGCCTTTAAGCTTGCCGATATGGCGACGGCGGCGGAAGCGGCGAAATGGCTCGTCTACCGCGCCGCTTGGCTGCGCGCCCAAGGCTTGCCGTGCGGAAAAGAGGCGGCGATGGCGAAGCTTTTCGCTTCACAAACGGCGATGGACAACGCCATTGAAGCGGTGCAAATTTTCGGCGGCAACGGCTATACGAAAGACTACCCGGTCGAGCGGCTGTTCCGCGATGCGAAAATTACACAAATTTACGAAGGAACGAGCGAAATCCAGCGCATTGTCATCAGCAAACACCTGACCAAGCCATAACGACCGCCGGGGGACGAGGATCTGGCATAGATTCAGAAACGGGGGAATGAAACGATGAACTTTCAATTGAGCGAAGAACATGAAATGCTGCGAAAAATGGTGCGCGAATTTGCCGAAAACGAAGTGGCGCCAACCGCCGCTGAGCGTGACGAAGAGGAGCGGTTTGACCGCGGTATTTTCAACAAAATGGCTGAACTCGGTTTAACAGGCATTCCGTGGCCGGAAGAATACGGCGGTATCGGCAGCGATTATTTGGCGTATGTCATCGCGGTTGAGGAGTTGTCGCGCGTCTGCGCCTCGACCGGGGTGACGCTTTCCGCTCATATTTCGCTCGCCAGCTGGCCGATTTACAAGTTCGGCAACGAAGAACAAAAGCAGAAGTATTTGCGCGCTTTGGCGACCGGAGAAAAACTCGGGGCATACGCCCTGTCCGAGCCGGGGGCGGGATCGGATGTCGCCTCGATGAAAACGCGCGCCATCAAAGACGGCGACCATTACGTGATAAACGGGTCGAAAGTGTGGATCACGAACGGGGGCGAGGCGGAAATTTACGTCGTCTTTGCCGTCACCGATCCGGAAAAGCGGCATAAAGGGATCAGCGCCTTTATTGTCGAAAAGGGAACGCCAGGCTTTTCCTTTGGCAAAAAAGAAAAGAAACTCGGCATCCGTTCATCGCCGACGACGGAACTCATTTTTGAAGACTGCCGCATTCCGAAAGAAAACTTGCTTGGCCAAGAGGGAGAAGGGTTTAAAATCGCCATGATGACGTTAGACGGCGGCCGCAACGGCATCGCCGCCCAAGCGGTCGGCATCGCTCAAGGTGCATTGGATGCGGCGATTGATTACGCCAAACAGCGCGTCCAGTTCGGCAAACCGATCGCTGAGCAGCAAGGTGTCGCCTTTAAGCTCGCCGACATGGCCACCGCCATTGAAGCCGCACGGCTTTTGACATACCAAGCGGCATGGCTCGAGTCAAACGGTTTGCCGTACGGCAAAGCATCGGCGATGGCGAAACTGTTTGCCGGCGACACAGCGATGAAAGTGACGGTCGAAGCAGTGCAAATTTTCGGCGGCAACGGCTATACGAAAGACTATCCGGTTGAGCGGTTTATGCGCGACGCGAAAATTACGCAAATTTACGAAGGAACGCAAGAAATCCAGCGCCTTGTCATTTCGCGCATGTTGACGCGCGGTTAAACGCCGCGCGGCGGCCGACTTTAGGGGCTGACCCAAAAGGTCGCCTTCCTTCAAGATGGGTACAACATATAGTGCGGCAGAAGCAGTCAGTACGTATATATAGCGATGAAAGAGGGCGTCCCGGTCCATTTGGGACACCCTCGTCAACAAGAACGGGGCAAGAGGAGTCGCGCAGGTAACCGAACCAAGACGATCTGAGTAGGTAGGTCAACAGAGAACGGGGGAGAGGAGTCGCGAATGAAAAAACGGGAAGTGATCGCATCGGTCAAAGATGAAAAGCTTGTCAAAAAGCGGCGCAACGAAATGATCAAGGGTGCCATTTCCTTGATTAAACAAAAAGGGTTTCACCAAACGACAACGAGAGAGATTGCCAAGGCATCGGGGTTCAGCATCGGCACGCTCTATGAGTACATCCGCAAAAAAGAAGACGTCCTCTACTTGGTGTGCGACCGCATTTACGATGAGGTGCGGGAGCGGACGGAGCAAGATATCGGCGCCCATCATGGCACGATTGAAGGGCTCCGGCGGGCCATCGCTCATTATTTTCGGGTTGTCGATGAGCTTGACGATGAAGTGTTGGTTATGTATCAAGAAGTGAAAGCGCTAAGCAAAGAGTCGCTCCCGTATGTGCTTAATAAAGAGCTGGAGATGACGGCCATTTTCGAGCGGATTTTGCGCACATGTGTGGAAAGCGGGGCGTTGGCGCTTTCCGAAAGCGAGGTTCGCCTTTTTGCCCACAATATCATCGTGCTTGGGCAAATGTGGGCGTTCCGTCGCTGGGCGCTGCGAAAAATGTATACGCTCGATGAATATATTGAATGGCAGACGGAGTTTTTGCTGAAGGGGATTATGGAGAAACAGCGGGTATAACAAAGGGGGAGAGACGATGGCGCACATTTACCGTCCGAAACATCACGTCCGTTTTGTGACGGCCTCGAGCTTGTTCGATGGCCATGATGCTGCGATCAACATTATGCGCCGCATTTTGCAGGCGAGCGGCGCCGAGGTCATTCATTTGGGCCATAACCGCTCGGTGGAGGAAATCGTCAATGCCGCCATTCAGGAAGATGTCCAAGGGATTGCCGTCTCCTCGTATCAAGGCGGACATATGGAATTTTTTAAATACATGTACGACCTGCTCCAAGAGCGGGGGGCGTCTCACATCCGCATTTACGGAGGCGGGGGCGGTGTCATCATCCCGCGTGAAATCAAAGAGCTGCACGAATATGGCATCGCCCGCATTTTTTCGCCGGAAGATGGCCGGCGCCTCGGCTTGCAAGGGATGATCAACGTCATGCTTGAGGAGTGCGATTTTCCGACTGTGACGACGGTGACCGATGAACTCGAGCGGCTCCCGTCCGGCGATGTGCAGGCGGTCGCCCGGCTGATTACGCTGTGCGAATATCGCGCTGAGGCGGATCACAGCGAAGCGGCTGCGGCGGCGGAAGCGGCCTTAGCGCAAGTCAAAGCCATGGAAAAGCGCGTCCCCGTGCTCGGCATTACCGGCACGGGCGGGGCGGGGAAAAGCTCGCTCACCGATGAGCTCGTCCGCCGCTTTTTAAACGAAATTCCCGCTATCAAAATCGCGATCTTATCCGTCGACCCGACGAAGCAAAAAACGGGTGGGGCGCTGTTGGGCGACCGCATCCGGATGAATGCGATCAACTCGCCGCGCGTGTACATGAGAAGCTTGGCGACGCGCCGTTCCCGCACGGAACTGTCGCCGGCGATTCGCGATGCGATTTCCGTCGTCAAAGCGGCCGGATTTGATCTTGTCATCATTGAAACGAGCGGGATCGGCCAAGGCGACGCCGCCATTACCGACGTGTGCGACGTGTCGATGTACGTCATGACGAGCGAGTTCGGCGCCCCGACGCAGTTGGAGAAAATCGACATGATCGATTATGCGGATTTGATCGTCGTTAACAAGTTTGAGCGCAAAGGGTCGGAAGATGCAAAGCGGCAAGTACAAAAACAATATCAGCGCAGTCATCAGCTGTTTGACCGCGACGTTTCGGAAATGCCGGTGTACGGCACGATCGCCAGCCAGTTTAACGATCCCGGCACGAATACGCTCTTTGTCGCGCTCGTTGACACGATCAACCGGAAAACAGGGATGAACTGGAAGACCAGCTTGAAAACGGTCGCCAACGTCGAAAAACATAATGTCATCATTCCGAACGAACGCCGCTACTATTTGCGTGAAATCGCGGAGACGGTCCGCTCGTACCACCGCCGCGCCGAACAGCAAGTCGAAGTGGCTCGGCGCCTGTTCCAAGTGGAAGGGGCCATCGAAGCGGCGAAAGAACGGGGCGAAGCGGAAGACGTCATCCGCGCGCTCGAGACGCTGAAAGCCGATTATGAGGCCAAGTTGACGCCGGAATCGAAGCGCATTTTGGCGACGTGGGAAGAAACGAAAGCGAAATATGCGGCCAAACAATTTGTCACGAAAGTGCGCGACAAAGAAATTGTCACCGAACTGACGACGAAAACGTTGTCCGGCTTGGACATTCCGAAAGTCGTCTTGCCGAAATTCAAAGACTACGGGGAGATTTTGCGCTGGGTGTATAAAGAAAACGTCCCGGGTTCGTTTCCGTACACGGCCGGCGTCTTCCCGTTCAAGCGCCAGGGTGAAGATCCGAAACGGCAATTTGCCGGCGAAGGGACGCCGGAGCGCACGAACCGCCGCTTCCATTACTTGTGCAAAGAAGACAAGGCGAAGCGGCTCAGCACGGCGTTTGACTCGGTGACGCTCTACGGCGAAGACCCGGACTACCGGCCGGACATTTTTGGCAAAATCGGAGAAAGCGGTGTCAGCGTCTGTACGCTTGATGATATGAAAAAGCTGTACAAAGGGTTTGATTTGTGCGACCCGCTTACCTCGGTGTCGATGACGATCAACGGTCCGGCTCCGATTTTGCTGGCGATGTTTATGAATACGGCGATCGACCAGCAAGTCGAGAAAAAAGAAGCCGAGCTCGGTCGCCCGCTTACGCCGGAAGAGTACGAACAAGTGAAGGAATGGACGCTGCAAACGGTGCGCGGCACGGTGCAAGCCGATATTTTGAAGGAAGACCAAGGGCAAAACACGTGCATTTTTTCCACCGACTTTGCCTTGAAGATGATGGGCGACATTCAAGAATATTTCATTCAGCACCGCGTCCGCAACTATTACTCGGTGTCGATTTCCGGCTACCATATCGCCGAGGCGGGGGCGAACCCGATCACGCAGCTGGCGTTTACGCTTGCCAACGGCTTTACGTACGTCGAGTATTACTTGAGCCGTGGCATGCACATTGACGATTTCGCGCCGAACTTGTCATTTTTCTTCAGCAACGGCCTTGATCCGGAATACTCGGTCATCGGCCGCGTGGCGCGCCGCATTTGGGCGGTTGTGATGCGTGACAAATACGGGGCGAATGAACGGAGCCAAAAATTGAAATACCATATCCAAACGTCCGGCCGTTCGCTGCACGCGCAGGAGATTGACTTCAACGACATTCGCACGACCTTGCAGGCGCTGTTGGCGATTTATGACAACTGCAACTCGCTGCATACGAACGCCTATGATGAAGCGATCACCACACCGACCGAAGAGTCGGTCCGTCGGGCGATGGCGATCCAACTCATTATCACGAAAGAGTTCGGCTTGGCGAAAAACGAAAACCCGCTGCAAGGCTCGTTCATTATTGAGGAGCTCACCGACTTGGTCGAAGAGGCGGTGTTGCAAGAGTTTGAACGGCTCAACGACCGCGGCGGCGTGCTCGGAGCGATGGAAATGCAGTATCAGCGCGGCAAAATCCAAGACGAATCCCTTTACTATGAAACGAAGAAACATAGCGGCGAACTGCCGATCATCGGCGTCAACACGTTCTTGAACCCGAACCCGCCGTCGGAAGAGGAGCTGAACAACATCCAGCTCGCCCGGGCGACGTATGAAGAAAAAGAGACGCAAATCCGCAACTTGCGCGAATTCCAAGAGCGGAACAAAGACAAAGCCGGCCCGGCGCTCGAGCGCTTAAAACAAGTGGCCGTGAGCGGCGGCAACATTTTCGAGGAATTGATGGAAACGGTGAAAGTCGCCAGCCTTGGACAAATCACCCGCGCCTTGTACGAAGTCGGCGGACAATATCGACGGAATATGTAATTCCGGCGCGTTTCACCGTGTTCGGCTTTCAGCGGGCGGCCTCGATCACAATGGATCACGACCTGTTGCACGTTAGCAGGTCGGTAGAACGATCGGCAGCAGCTGTTGGCGTACCGGCCGGGAGCGAAACGGGCAGAACGCGGATGGGGCCAAGACGAATGAGATTCGTAAGGAAAAAGCGAAGCGGTGTGACCAAACAGACGCGGACGCAACGAATATGTCGGAAGGAGGGCCGCCCTCGCCACACGGGGGCCCTCTTTCGCTTTTTTCGGCAAATGGGTAGCATAAACCCCGACAATTTGTTTATAATGAATGGTATGTATTCCACACTTGCATTCATTGGTTTTATTATATAGAAGGGGAGTGCTGAATTTGAGCCTGCAGCAGCAATACTCGCCAGAGGAATTGCAGGAAATGTCGTTCGTCGAATTGGCGAACCTCATTTTGCTTGACAAGCGGGAGGCGCTGCCATTCGATCAGCTCGTCCGTGAGGTGGCGGCGTTGGCCGGCCGGTCAGAGGAAGAAATGGCGGAGCGGCTTGCCCAATATTATACGGATTTAAATATCGACGGACGGTTTATTTGCGTCGGGGAGAACGCTTGGGGGCTGCGCGCATGGTATCCGTTCGATCAGACGGAAGACGAGACGGTGACGATCGTCAAGCCGAAGAAGAAGAAAAAAGCGCTTGATGATGAATACGATGACTACGATGGGTTGCTTGACGAAGAAGTTCTCGATTACGACGATTTGGATGAATACGAGGACGAAGAGCTGGAGCTCGATGAGGATGAGCTGCTCGAGGATGAAGAGTTTGACCTTGATGAAGATGTCGGGTTTGACGATGACATTCTCGGCGACGAAGAGTTTGAGCTCGACGATGAGCCGCTCGATGAAGAGCTCGATCTCGAAGAGACAGAAGAAGACGAATAACCGCTTGACTTTGCCGGACGAAGCCGGTACAATGTGTGTTGGGCTCTTGAAAACGCACGGATGGATCGCTCCCTTACGGATGTAAGCGGAGCGTTTTTTATTTGCAGCTTTCGCAAACACTGAAACTGTCATGGTAATTTCGGCAAGGGGGAAGACAAAATGACGAAGTACATTTTTGTGACCGGCGGCGTCGTTTCTTCGCTCGGAAAAGGGATCACGGCGGCATCGCTCGGGCGGCTGTTGAAAAACCGCGGCCTGAACGTGACGATCCAAAAGTTTGACCCGTACATCAACGTCGACCCAGGGACGATGAGCCCGTACCAGCACGGTGAGGTGTTCGTCACTGACGACGGTGCGGAGACAGACTTGGATTTAGGGCATTATGAACGGTTTATCGATATTAATTTGAACAAATATAGCAACGTCACGACCGGGAAAATTTATTCCGCCGTCATCCGCAAAGAGCGGCGCGGCGACTACTTGGGCGGCACGGTGCAAGTCATTCCGCACATTACCAACGAGATCAAAGAACGCGTTTTCCGTGCCGGACGAGAAACGAACGCGGATGTCGTCATTACGGAAATCGGCGGCACGGTCGGCGACATCGAATCGCTCCCGTTTTTAGAGGCGATTCGCCAGATCAAAAGCGACGTCGGCCGCGAAAACGTCATGTACATCCACTGCACGCTCGTGCCGTACATCAAGGCGGCTGGGGAAATGAAAACGAAGCCGACGCAGCATAGCGTCAAAGAATTGCGCAGCCTCGGCATCCAGCCGAACGTCATCGTCGTGCGCACGGAAATGCCGATGCCGCAAGAAATGAAAGACAAAATCGCCCTCTTTTGCGACATCGATCCAAAAGCGGTCATTGAAGCGCGCGATGCCGACACGCTGTATGCGGTGCCGCTCATGCTGCAGGAGCAAAAGCTCGACCAAATCGTGTGCGAACATTTGCGCCTCAACTGCCGTGAAGCGGACATGACCGAATGGAAAGCGCTCGTGGAAAGAGTGCGCAACCTGTCAAAAACGACGAAAATCGCTCTCGTCGGCAAATACGTCGAGCTTCCGGACGCCTATATTTCGGTTGTTGAGGCGCTCCGTCATGCGGGGTATGCGTTTGACACCGACATCGATATTCAGTGGATCAATGCCGAGCATGTGACGCGGGACAATGTGGCCGATCTGTTGAAAGAAGCGGACGGCATTTTAGTTCCGGGTGGGTTTGGCGATCGCGGGGTTGAAGGGAAAATGGAGGCGATTCGCTACGCCCGCGAGCAGCGCGTGCCGTTTTTCGGCATTTGCTTAGGAATGCAGCTCGCGTCGATCGAATTTGCCCGGAATGTCGTCGGCCTCTCCGGCGCTCATTCCTCCGAATTTGATGCCAACACGCCGCATCCGATCATCGACTTGCTTCCGGAACAAAAAGATGTCGAGGACATGGGCGGCACGCTCCGGCTCGGCTTGTATCCATGCAAGCTGCAGGAAGGTACGCTTGCTTATGCGGCTTACGGTGACGAAGTCATTTACGAGCGCCATCGCCATCGGTATGAGTTCAATAATCAATACCGTTCGATCATGGAAGAGCACGGGTTTGTTTTCTCCGGCACGAGCCCGGACGGCCGGTTGGTCGAGGTGATCGAGCTGAAAGACCATCCTTGGTTCGTCGCTGCGCAGTTTCACCCGGAGTTCACCTCGCGCCCGACGCGGCCGCAGCCGCTGTTCCGCGAGTTTGTCAGAGCGTCGCTGAAACAATGACGAAAACGGAGCTGTCCCAAAAAGCCACCGAACAGCCTTTTTGGGTTCAGCTCCCTTTCTTTTTTTAGCACGATGCCCGTTGACTGAGGAAGCTGGTGATTGCATCGTGGATACAGCTTTACCATTTCATTTCTCCAGTCGAAAAACTTTGTTGCACCGGTTCTGTTTTTCACTCATTCTCCCGTTGCTGAAGGGAATGAGCGGTTTTTCCCCAGCCTCTTAGAAGGCCGGTGAAAAACCGCTGTCACACCAATTGGGGGCATTCTCATTCCAAAAAGAAAGCTGATTCTGTGAGGTTTCTCTCATTGAGAAATGGGTGGAACTCAGCAGTATTTTTCCTTAAATCACCAACCTTTTAGAGGTCGGTGATTTAAGGGAGCCAGCCGCTTATCAAGCCCGTTTTTCAAATAGAAAAGCCTCGTCGCATCAGGATCACCTTTCAAACGATCCCCCATTGCTCAAAAGAAACAACCATTTTTCCCCATCCGCTTAGGTGCGGCTTTTCTTCCTTTTTCCTTCAGCCGACGGGAGAGCGCTCATTTTGGATGGCGAGCGTTATTCATATTCCGATAAAATTTCATCGAGCAACACGCGCAGCCCGTAGTAGACGAAGGAAGCGGTGATGATCGTCGGCATGCCGATGCGGCGGCCGTCTTCGGTCGGCACGAGCGGACGGGAAAGTTTGCTGTCGATAAAGACGGTAGCTATATCGGCCAGTCCGGGGTCATCCTTGACGAGCGCCGCGACGGCCACTGCATCGACGCCGTGTGCCTGCAGCTGTTCGACGAGGCGAATGGCCTCACAATCATTGGAAAAGCGAGCGAAGAGAAGCGCGCGATCCGTTTCCCGCCAATCACTGGTTGCCGTCGGTTCCAGCCGTTTGGCTTTCGGCAACGGATCAGGGCCAAGAAGCGCGGCGGCGGCGACCGCATCGAGTTCACCGCTGCCATACAGCCAAATGTGTCCATCGCCGATAGCGGCCTGGGCGAGCAGACGCGCCCCGTCTTCGATGGCCGGTTCCTCGTCAGCCGCGATTTTTTGCAGCAGTCCGATCGTTTGGGTCGTCAAAATTTTCATTGTTCGGCCTCCTTTCGCCGTTATTATACAAAACATGCAAATGTCAAGAAAAGCAGGCAGGAAATACGTTCGGGAAATGCGAAAGATTAATAGAAAGAACAAAAGAATAGAGGTGCATAGCGGTGGAAAGCAAAATCTTAATTGTTGATGACCAATACGGCATCCGCATTTTGTTAAACGAAGTGTTTCAGCGGGAAGGATATGCGACCTATCAGGCCGCCAACGGCATGCAGGCGCTCGAAATCGCCCGCAAGCACCGCCCCGATTTAGTGCTTTTGGACATGAAAATTCCCGGCATGGATGGCATTGAGATTTTAAAGCGGCTCAAAGACATCGACCCTGATATGAAAGTGATCATCATGACCGCCTATGGCGAGCTGGATATGATTCAAGAAACGAAAGAGCTCGGAGCGCTGATGCATTTTGCCAAGCCGTTTGACATCGATGATTTGCGCGCGGCGGTCAAAAAATGCTTGGCGCTGTAAAGAGAGGCTTCGCAGGCTGCCAGCTGCCGGCTTCCGAATGGAAATGTTGCTGTTTTGCCGGCAAGTTGGTATGCTTATAACGTAGATGCCCTTTGCGCCTGCCGGTTCACGTTCCGCTTGGGTGGCAAGGGCGATGATCAGCGAAGGAGGATAGAACCATGCCGTTAGTATCAATGAAGGAGATGCTCAACGACGCGCTGCGCGGCAAATACGCGGTCGGCCAGTTCAACATTAACAACTTGGAATGGACGCAAGCCATTCTAGCGGCGGCCGAAGAAGAAAAATCGCCGGTCATTCTCGGCGTTTCCGAAGGAGCGGCCCGCTACATGAGCGGGTTTAAAACGGTCGTCAACATGGTGAAAGGCTTGATGGAAGACATGAACATCACGGTTCCGGTCGCCATTCACCTAGACCATGGCTCGAGTTTTGAAAAATGCAAAGCAGCCATCGACGCTGGATTCACCTCGGTCATGATTGACGCCTCTCATCATCCGTTTGAGGAAAACGTCCGCATCACCTCGCAAGTCGTCGAATATGCCCATGCGCGCGGCGTGTCGGTTGAAGCCGAGCTCGGCATCGTCGGCGGGCAGGAAGATGATGTCGTCGGCGAAGGGATTATTTACGCCGACCCGAAAGAATGTGAAGAGCTTGTCAAACGGACGGGCATCGACTGTCTCGCTCCGGCTCTTGGTTCGGTGCATGGCCCGTACAAAGGGGAACCGAAGCTCGGATTTGCCGAAATGGAACAAATCCGCGACCTGACCGGCGTCCCGCTCGTGCTCCACGGCGGCACCGGCATTCCGACCGAACAAATTCAGCGCGCCATTTCCCTTGGCACATCGAAAATCAACGTCAATACCGAAAACCAAATGGCGTTCACGAAAGTCGTCCGCGAGCTGCTCGCTAGCGACCCGAACGTTTACGACCCGCGCAAAATCATCGGTCCGGGTCGCGATGCCATCAAAGCGACGGTCATTGGCAAAATGCGCGAGTTCGGTTCGTCTGGCAAAGCGGCGCAATAACCTTGTCCAACCGGCGGGTTCGCCCGCCGCTTGGACTGGCCTGCTTGTTTCCGTCTCATCATGAACGAAGGAGGGTCCGCCATGAAATTTTTCATTGATACGGCCAATTTGGAAGAAATTAAACATGCTCATGAACTCGGGATTTTGGCTGGGGTGACGACCAATCCGAGCCTTGTGGCAAAGGAAAACGTGTCATTCCACGAGCGGCTCCGCGAAATTACATCGATCGTTTCCGGTTCGGTCAGCGCCGAAGTCATCTCGACCGATGCGGCCGGCATGATCGAAGAGGGCGAGGAGTTGGCCAAAATCGCCCCGAACATCACGATTAAAGTGCCGATGACGCCGGAAGGGCTAAAGGCGGTGAAAACATTCAGCGAAAAAGGCATCAAAACGAACGTTACGCTCGTGTTTACCGCCAACCAAGCGCTGCTGGCTGCGCGCGCTGGCGCCACCTACGTCTCGCCGTTTCTCGGTCGCCTCGACGACATCGGCCACAACGGCTTGGAGCTCATTTCCACCATCGCTGACATTTTCAACATTCACGGCATTGAGACGGAGATCATCGCCGCTTCGATTCGCCATCCGCACCATGTGACAGAAGCCGCGCTGCGCGGAGCGCATATCGCCACCGTGCCGTACAAAGTGCTGATGCAGCTGTTCCACCATCCGCTGACCGATCAAGGGATCGAGAAGTTTCTTGCCGACTGGAATCGGAAACAATAACAGGAAAGCCATTCGTTTTCCCGGTGAAGCGGGCCCGCCTTTTTTGCCTTGCGCTGGGCGTTCGGCCCGCCGCGCCGCATTCTCGGCCTGCAAAGGAAGCCAACTTCTGTGCAAAGAAGGGAGACGACGATGGATAAAATCAAAATCATCGGCGGGGAGCGGCTGCGCGGGACGATCAAAGTGAGCGGCGCAAAAAACAGCGCCGTCGCCTTGATTCCGGCCGCGATTTTGGCCGAGTCGCCGGTGACGATCGAGGGATTGCCGGATATTTCCGATGTGCGCATTTTAGGAAGCTTAATCGAAGAAATCGGCGGGGCGTTTTCATTTGACGGCAAAGAGGCGGTCATCGACCCGACGGATATGGTGTCCATGCCGCTCCCCAACGGGAAAGTAAAAAAACTGCGCGCCTCGTACTATTTGATGGGAGCGATGCTCGGCCGCTTCAAAAAAGCGGTCGTCGGCCTGCCGGGCGGCTGCCACCTTGGACCGCGCCCGATCGATCAACATATTAAAGGGTTTGAGGCGCTCGGCGCCACGGTGACGAACGAGCAGGGCGCGATTTATTTGCGCGCCGAGGAGCTGCGCGGGGCCCGCATTTTTTTGGACGTCGTCAGCGTCGGGGCAACGATCAACATCATGCTGGCGGCGGTGCGCGCCAAAGGGCGGACGATCATTGAAAATGCGGCGAAAGAGCCGGAAATCATCGATGTGGCGACATTGCTGTCGAACATGGGCGCGAAAATCAAAGGAGCCGGCACCGATGTCATTCGCATTGACGGCGTCGAAAAATTATCGGGCTGCCGACACGCCATCATTCCGGACCGGATCGAAGCCGGAACGTATATGATTGCCGCTGCGGCCACTGGCGGCGAGGTCATCGTTGATAACGTCATCCCTCAGCACGTTGAGTCGCTGACGGCGAAATTGCGCGAAATGGGCGTGCGCGTCGAGACGGGCGAAGATCAGATTTTGGTCGCCGGCACCGAGGTTTTGAAAGCGGTTGACGTCAAGACGCTCGTCTATCCAGGGTTTCCGACCGATTTGCAGCAGCCGTTTACCGCATTGCTGACAAAGGCGAACGGGACAAGCGTCGTCACCGATACGATTTACAGCGCCCGCTTCAAGCATATCGACGAGTTGCGGCGCATGAACGCCAACGTCAAAGTCGAAGGCCGCTCGGCCATTGTCACCGGCCCGGTCAAGCTGCAAGGGGCAAAGGTGAAAGCGAGCGATTTGCGCGCCGGGGCAGCGCTTGTCATCGCCGGGATGATGGCGGAGGGGATGACGGAAATCACCGGCGTTGAGCATATCGACCGCGGCTACAGCGGCTTGGTGGAAAAACTGTCCGACATCGGCGCTGTCATTTGGCGTGAAAAAATGACCGATGAAGAAGTGGAACAAGTGAAAAACGCGTAACACCAAGGGCAAAGGGGAAGGGGAGAACAACGATGGAGCGAAGCTTGTCAATGGAACTCGTGCGCGTCACCGAGGCGGCGGCGCTGGCCGCCGCTCGCTGGATGGGGCGCGGGAAAAAAAATGAAGCCGACGAGGCGGCGACATCGGCCATGCGCGACGTATTTGACACCGTGCCGATGAAAGGGACGGTCGTCATCGGGGAAGGAGAAATGGACGAGGCGCCGATGTTGTACATCGGGGAAAAACTTGGCAACGGCTACGGTCCGCGTGTTGATGTCGCGGTTGACCCATTGGAAGGGACAAACATCGTCGCCTCAGGGGGATGGAACGCCTTGGCGGTCGTCGCCGTCGCTGATCACGGTCATCTGCTTCACGCCCCGGACATGTACATGGAAAAAATCGCGGTCGGCCCGGAAGCGGTCGGGATGATCGACATCGAAGCGCCGATCATTGACAATTTAAAAGCGGTAGCGAAAGCGAAAAATAAAGACATTGAAGACGTCGTTGCCGTTGTTCTCAATCGCCCGCGCCACGAGCGTCTCATCCACGAGCTGCGCGAGGCCGGCGCCCGCATCAAGCTCATCAATGACGGTGACGTCGCTGCTGCCATCAATACGGCGTTTGACCATACCGGCGTCGATATTTTGTTCGGCTCCGGCGGCGCGCCGGAAGGGGTGCTTGCGGCCGTCGCACTGAAATGCCTTGGCGGCGAGCTGCAAGGGAAACTGCTGCCGCAAAATGATGCTGAACTTGAGCGGTGCAAACAAATGGGGATCGACGTCAACAAAGTGCTGCGCATGGACGACCTCGTGAAAGGGGACGACGCGATTTTTGCCGCCACCGGTGTCACCGACGGGGAACTGCTGCGCGGCGTGCAGCTGAAGGGAGCATACGGCCTCACCCACTCGGTCGTCATGCGCGCCAAGTCGGGCACCGTTCGCTTCATCGAAGGGCGACATAGCTTGAAGAAAAAGCCGAATTTGGTCATTAAGTGACCTGCCTTCCATCTCGGCTTGACGGCGGCGCCGGCCCCTCGCGCCGCGCCCCGCCGAAAAAAACAAAAAAAGATTGATTAAAAGGGAGAAAAAGGGGTAAAATAGTCGTGTTGCCTGTGCAAAAATAAGCTCTGCCATTCTACTTTCCTTTTATTCAGCCTTCATTATCTTCGAAACGAATGATCCCTTCGCCCGTGGAAATTGATGATCGATATATCCGAATGCGCACGATGGGAGAATAGGAAACTTTGCAAAGCGTGGTGTCGAGATGGAACTAACGTTAGCGGCCTTAGAAAACATGAAATTAAAAGAGCTGTATGAGCTCGCCAAACAGTACAAAATATCATACTATAGCAAGTTGACGAAAAAAGAGCTTATTTTTGCCATTTTGAAAGCGCGTGCCGAACAAGACGGCCTCTCTTTCATGGAAGGCGTTCTCGAAATCATACCGTCCGAAGGGTTTGGCTTTTTGCGGCCTGTCGGTTATTCCCCGAGCTCGGAAGACATTTACATTTCCGCTTCCCAGATTCGCCGTTTTGATTTGCGCAACGGGGATAAAGTGTCTGGAAAAGTGCGACCACCAAAGGAAAATGAGCGCTACTTCGGCTTGCTTCACGTCGAGGCGGTCAACGGCGAGGATCCAGAGATCGCCAAGGAACGCGTTCACTTTCCGGCGCTGACCCCGTTATATCCAAACCGGCAAATGAAATTGGAGACGACCCCGGACAAGCTGTCGACCCGCATCATTGATTTGATCGCCCCGGTCGGTTTTGGCCAGCGCGGATTGATCGTCGCGCCGCCCAAAGCTGGGAAAACGATGCTGCTAAAGGAAATTGCCAACAGCATCACGACCAATCATCCGGATGTCGAACTCATCGTTCTCCTCATTGATGAACGGCCGGAAGAGGTGACCGACATTGAGCGGTCGGTGCAAGGCGAAGTGGTTAGCTCGACGTTTGACGAAGTGCCGGAAAACCATATCCGCGTGGCGGAGCTCGTTTTGGAGCGGGCGATGCGGCTAGTCGAACATAAGCGCGATGTCGTGATTTTGATGGACAGCATCACGCGCCTCGCCCGGGCGTACAACCTCGTCATTCCGCCGAGCGGCCGCACGCTGTCGGGCGGGATTGATCCGGCGGCGTTTCACCGGCCGAAGCGGTTTTTCGGCGCGGCGCGCAACATTGAGGAAGGCGGCAGCCTCACGATTTTGGCAACGGCTCTCATCGACACCGGATCGCGCATGGACGATGTCATTTACGAAGAGTTTAAAGGCACCGGCAACATGGAGCTGCACCTCGATCGGTCGCTCGCCGAGCGCCGCATTTTCCCGGCGATCGACATTCGCCGCTCGGGAACGCGCAAAGAGGAGCTGCTCATTCCGAAAGAGCATTTGGACAAATTGTGGGCGATCCGCAAAACGATGGCTGATTCGCCGGACTTTATTGAGCGGTTTTTGAACAAGCTGCGCCGCACAAAGTCCAACGAAGAGTTTTTCGCCTTGCTCGATCAAGAGTGGAAAAACGGAGGTCCACTCCGCATTTAAGGAGGCCCAACACAAGCGGGCGGCGCGGTCAGGACGAGGTCTGGCTCTTGGTTGGCGCCGGCGCGTTTCGCCTCGCTCCGTTGCCGCCGCGGTTCAGCGGGGTTTCCTGTATTTGTCGGGATTTGCCCGTTGCAAAACCTCAGAAAAGCTGTTATAATCTTGTCATGTGTGTTTCGACTGGGCCATCACAAGGTTGTACGTAAAACGGTCTTTGTCGGCCGCGGGCGTCTGTGGATGCGCTCCGGCCGTTCTGAACGCAGCGCTTCCCCGGCTAGGTGGAAGCGCCCCATGAATGAATCACTCTGTTTCGACGAGATCCAGGGCGGAAGGAGATGAAAACGATGAAACAAGGGATCCATCCAGCGTACAAAAAAGTCATCGTCCGCTGCGCATGCGGCAACGAATTCGAAAGCGGTTCGGTCAAAGACGAACTGCGCGTGGAGATTTGCTCGGAGTGCCATCCGTTCTTCACGGGCAAACAAAAATTCGTCACCGCCGCGGGCCGCGTGGACAAATTCAATAAAAAATACGGCCTTCAATAACAAGGACGAGCGAAAGCAGGCAAGCGGACACTTGCCTGCTTTTTCGTGAGAACGGATGCCGGCGCTTGTTGCTCGCGTTTGCTTCGGCGCCCGTCTAGATGATAGTGTGGTGTGAAAGGAGAGGCCTCCATGTATGTGATGACACAGTCCGGCTGGCTGGAAGTCATTTGCGGCAGCATGTTCTCCGGCAAGTCGGAAGAATTGATTCGCCGCGTTCGCCGCGCCCAGTTCGCCAGGCAGGAAGTGAAAGTATTCAAGCCAACGATGGACAACCGTTACAGCGATGATGCGGTCGTTTCGCACAACGGCAATTCGGTGATCGCCATTCCGGTCGCGACGCCGGAGGAAATGTTCCGCTACATTACCGCCGCGACCGATGTGGTCGCCATTGACGAAGTGCAGTTTTTTTCCGATGACATCATCGATGTCGTGCAAACGCTCGCCGACCGCGGGTATCGCGTCATCGCCGCTGGGCTCGACCAAGATTTCCGCGGCGAGCCGTTCGGGCCGGTGCCGACGCTGATGGCGATCGCGGAATCGGTGACGAAATTGCAGGCAGTATGCACCGTCTGCGGCTCCCCGGCCAGCCGGACGCAGCGGTTGATTAACGGTGTCCCGGCCTCTTATGATGATCCCGTCATTCTTGTCGGCGCCAGCGAAGCGTATGAGCCGCGCTGCCGCCATCACCATGAAGTGCCGGGCAAACCGCCCAAACGCCCCCACTCCTTGGCTGAGCATGCCGGTGAGTGAGACGGAAAAGTTTCATGGGCAGCGCGGTCTGCCCTCCACTCGGGGATGAAAATCGGCGTCAGTTCAGCATTTTCGTGGA
Organism: Geobacillus sp. YF-1; assembly: GCF_052692335.1. NCBI lineage: Bacteria > Bacillati > Bacillota > Bacilli > Caryophanales > Anoxybacillaceae > Geobacillus > Geobacillus sp. YF-1. Next base: position 3,340,060 of record NZ_CP199850.1, on the reverse strand, counting down.
AAAGTTTCATGAGCAGTGTGATCTGCCCTTCACCAGAGGATGAAAATCCGCGTCAGTTCGGCATTTTCACGGGAAACGAAGCGGTGCTGTCAAACCGGCACATGCCGGGACCATAGCGGGCGCAGGTCGCGGCAAAAGCGGCCGGCGCGCCTTTGCTGTCTGCCGGTGAACAAGCAGGCGAATGATGGAAGAAATATTGCCGTCGGTCATGGACATCCTAACAGCAAGGAGGCGAAATCAATGAAACGCATTGGGCTGTTAGGATGTGCTTTGCTTCTTTCCGCTTGTTCGCTGCGTCCGGATCATCCGTCGTATCGTCAGCAAAGCGAGGACAAAAACGGCGCGCGCCTCATGACGGAGGAGCGGCCGAACATCGACGCGGATCGCGACTTGTACAACCATTTTGACGACCCGGAGAAAACGCGGCAAAACCCGAATTTCATCAGTTTAACGGAAGGAAGCGAAAACCAGCGCGCCGATCTGCGCAAGGCGGTGCAACTGATTGAACGTCATACCGACGACCGCGTCGATTCCATTTGGTTTCATGGCAGCAATCTGTATGTAACGGTCGATGCGCCGGATACGCTGTCCGCTAAAGAGCGACAGCACGAAGCGCGCCGCATTGACCAGCTGTTGACCAAAGCGATTCCAACATACGAAATCATCGTCCGCGTCAACTGACAGCTCCCGCTTGCCGAAGGCGGGGGTTTTTGTTTGGCCGCGTTTCGTGGTATAATCTAAAATTAGACTGTGTGCAAAAACAGAGGTGAATCATGTGTTTGACCGGTTGGAAGCTGTCGAACAACGGTACGAAAAATTGAATGAGCTGCTGATGGACCCCGACGTCATCAACGATCCGAAAAAGTTGCGCGATTATTCGAAAGAACAAGCCGATTTGGAGGAAACGGTGCAAACATACCGGGAATACAAGTCGGTTCGCGAGCAGCTCTTGGAAGCGAAAGCGATGCTCGAAGAAAAGCTGGAACCCGAGCTGCGCGAGATGGTGAAAGAGGAAATTGCTGAGCTCGAAGAACGAGAAGAGGCGCTCGTTGACAAGCTGAAAGTGCTGCTTTTGCCGAAAGACCCGAACGATGAGAAAAACGTCATCATGGAAATTCGCGCCGCCGCCGGTGGCGAAGAGGCGGCGCTGTTTGCCGGCGACTTGTACCGGATGTATACGCGCTATGCGGAATCGCAAGGGTGGAAGACGGAAGTGATCGAAGCGAGCCCGACCGGCCTCGGCGGCTATAAAGAAATCATTTTTATGATCAACGGCAAAGGGGCGTATTCCAAGCTGAAGTTTGAAAACGGCGCCCATCGTGTCCAGCGCGTCCCGGAAACGGAATCAGGCGGGCGCATCCATACGTCAACGGCAACGGTCGCCTGCCTGCCGGAGATGGAAGACATTGAAGTCGAAATCAACGAAAAAGACATTCGCGTCGACACGTTTGCCTCCAGCGGACCCGGCGGGCAAAGCGTCAACACGACGATGTCGGCCGTGCGCCTCACCCATATTCCGACCGGCATTGTCGTCACGTGCCAAGACGAAAAATCGCAAATCAAAAACAAAGAAAAAGCGATGAAAGTGTTGCGCGCCCGCATTTATGACAAATACCAGCAAGAAGCGCGCGCTGAATACGACCAAACGCGCAAGCAAGCGGTCGGCACCGGCGACCGTTCCGAGCGCATCCGCACGTACAACTTTCCGCAAAACCGCGTCACCGACCATCGCATCGGGCTGACGATCCAAAAGCTCGACCAAGTGCTCGATGGGCATTTGGATGAAATCATTGAGGCTCTTATTTTGGATGACCAGGCGAAAAAATTGGAGCAAGCGAACGATGCGTCGTAACGTGCATGAAGTCCTCGCTTGGGCTTCTTCTTTTTTGCGCGCCTACGGAAAAGAGGAGCGGGCGGCGGAGTGGCTGTTGTGCCACCATTTGCGCACCGATCGGGCCGGGCTGTTCGCCCGTTGGCGCGAGCCGGTCGCGGAAGCGGTGTACGAGCGGTTCGCGGCCGATGTGCGCCGCCATGCCGTAGACCATGTACCGGTTCAATATTTGATCGGCCACGAACGGTTTTACGGACGGCCGTTCCTTGTGAACCGCCATGTGCTCATCCCGCGCCCGGAAACGGAAGAGTTGGTGCTTGGCGTCCTTGAGCGCGTGCCGTGCCTATTTGCCGGCCGCGAGCGGATCGATGTCGTCGATGTTGGTACCGGAAGCGGAGCGATCGCGGTGACGTTGGCGCTCGAGAACAAGGCGTTGTCGGTGACCGCCACCGATATTTCCGAAGCGGCGCTCGCCATTGCCGGGGAAAATGCCCGGCGGCTCGGGGCGAACGTTTCGTTTTTGCGCGGCGACTTGTTGCAACCGCTCATCGAACAAGGGCGAACCGTCGATGTGGTCGTTTCGAATCCGCCGTACATTGCCGAGACGGACGCCGCTATGCTTTCCCCGGTGGTGAGAGACTACGAACCGCACACGGCCCTTTTCGGCGGCCGCGACGGCTTGGATTTTTACCGCCGCTTTGCCCGCGATTTGCCGCTTGTGCTCGGCGTCCCGGCGCTTGTCGCGTTTGAAGTCGGCGCCGGACAAGGAGAAGCGGTCGCTGCGCTTTTAGCGGCAGCGTTTCCCGAGGCGCGGGTCGAAGTGGCCTTTGATTTGAACGGCAAGGATCGAATGGTTTATATGACAAGAAAAAATTAGATTCATAGGTTTAAAACAAAGCGGCACCGTCCACAATGAATGATGAAAGGACGGTGCCAATCATGCGGATAAAAGGAAATGCGATAGCCGTATGTTTATATATGATTCTATTAGCGACAGGTGTGCTCGTTCATCTGTATGGCCAGCAGACGAACGCCGGGGCGAACGCGGCGGTCGTCATTCCCAATGACGCGATCCGCCTGCGCATTTTGGCGAACAGCGATGCCGCGCAAGACCAGGAGCTGAAACGGAAAGTGCGCGATGCGGTCAACGCGCAAATCAACGGGTGGGTGGCCGAATTGACATCGCTGGCCGAAGCGAAGCGCGTCATTCGCTCCCATTTGCCGGACATTGAACAAACCGTCGCTCGCGTCCTTCGTGATGAGCGAAGCCACCAGCCGTACAAAGTGGAGTTTCGGCCGGTTCGTTTTCCGACGAAAGTGTATGGCGATTACGTATACCCAGCCGGCACGTACGAGGCGGTCTTGATTACCCTTGGGGAGGGAAAAGGGGCGAACTGGTGGTGCGTCCTGTTTCCGCCGCTTTGCTTCCTTGATTTTTCCAACGGTGATGCCGTTATGATGATGGCGAGCCAGACGCCGAATCACGGGCCGGGCCAGCCGAACGGCGAGGATGGGACGGTTCGGGGAGAAAAGGTGGAGCCGCGCGGACGGGAAACGGTTAGTTCGGCCAAGGAGACGGCCGGAGGAGCGAGTCAAGCCGGGTTAAACGGCGACGCAGGTTCCGTTCAAACCGATGATGGCGAGGAGCGAAAGTCTTCCTTGGCTGTAACCGAGGCGGAGCAACCGGTCGAAGTGAGATTTTTCTTCAAAGAATGGCTCGACCACCTCGTTCCGTAAAAGCGGTCACGGCCGGTGAGCGAAGAGGGGAAGAGCGTTTGAAAAGCGTTGCGGCGGCCGTGGCCTCCACCCTAGCCGGCGTTAGGTTGGGCACGCTGACGGCAGTTGTCCACATAGTTATCCACAAAAACAACAAACTTATTCACATTTTGTGTATAACTTTCAAGAAAAGCCGGGAAGGGGATCTGGCAAGGAACGAAAATCGGCTTGATTTCAAAACGAACGACGGCGATGAAGAAGGTGAAAACGATTGAAAACGCGTGTTTGGGTTGTGGATAATATTGTTGATAAACAACGGCCTTATCCACAAATACGGGAAGCGGCCGAGTGGCTGCGAGCAGGAGAGGTTGTCGCGTTTCCGACTGAAACGGTGTACGGACTAGGGGCCGATGCAGCGAATACGGAGGCGGTGGAAAAAATTTTTGCCGCCAAAGGCCGGCCGAGTGACAATCCGCTCATCGTTCACGTCGCGACGATGGCGCAGGCGGAGTCCGTAGTGGCGGCGATTCCGCCGCTGGCCAGGACATTGATGGAGCGGTTTTGGCCGGGCCCGCTCACGCTCGTGTTGCCGAAACGGAAAGGAGCCGTGTCCGAGCGCGTGACTGCCGGGCTTCCGACTGTGGCGGTGCGCATGCCCGCGCATCCGTTGGCGCTCGCCTTGATCGAGGAAAGTGGGTTGGCGCTCGCCGCTCCGAGCGCTAACCGTTCCGGCCGGCCGAGCCCGACGACGGCGGCCCATGTGCTCGCCGATTTAAACGGGCGCATTGCCGGGGTGATGGACGGCGGACCTACCGGCATCGGCGTCGAATCGACGGTGCTTGACTGCAGCCAGACAGTGCCGACGATTTTGCGCCCCGGCGGAGTGACGAAAGAAGCGCTCATGAAGGTGATCGGTCATGTGGCTGAAGCGGCTGGTCAAGAACATGAGCCGGGGGCACCGAAAGCGCCGGGGATGAAATACACGCACTATGCACCGAAAGCGCCGCTTTGGATCGTTGCCGGTTCGCCAGCGTTTTTGCAGCGGCTCGTTGAGGAAAGCCGGGCGGAAGGAAAAGCGGTCGGGGTGTTGACGACCGAAGAACACCGCGGACAGTATGCGGCCGATATCGTCATTTCGTGCGGGACGCGCCGGGCGCTTGAGACGGTCGCCCGTCAATTATATGATGCGCTGCGTCGGTTTGATGACGCGAATGTGGACCTGATTTACAGCGAGGCGTTTCCAGAAGAAGGAATCGGCGTCGCCTTGATGAACCGGTTGCGCAAAGCTGCCGGGGGGCGTGTCATCCATGAACAACACGAGTGAAGTTCATTTCCTTCTTTTCAAAAAAGTCATCGGGATTTTCCGGTCATCCATGAACAACAGGAGTGAAGTTCAACGGGTGCATGCGAACATCGATCGTTCGAACAGAGGTGTCATCCATGAGCAACCGGAGTGAAGCGGAAGCCGGTTCGTCTTGGCGCTCCGCCTCTCCAACCGGCCGAGTTTGGGGGGGACGAGCGAGGCGCGGCTTTTGAGGAGATCAAGGCGAAACTCGAACGACTAAAACGATTTTTTAAATCATGACATGAGGCGCGGGGTTCCCGTTTCGCGTTCCGCCCCGGCGACAACGATGCGGGGAAGCCGCGCGTCCGGCAGCAACGCAGTCGGAATGAGAAACAGGCTGCTGGTGGGAGGCGCTATATAGGAAAACGGTCGTGGGGGTTTCATCGCATTGGTGAGGCGCCCTTGTTTTTTAGTGTTAGTGCGATTGCTGCACCGGAATGACGCCCGCATGAAAGCTTCCTGGCATTGGGGGAGGTCCCTTTTAGCTCCCGCCCTATGTCTAAACCGTTTTGCGCGCGCATATGCTAGCAGTAAGGCCAGTCCGGGAGGGGAGAAACATGGGCGCGCTAGTCGGAGAAATGATGGCGCTGTCGATGATGGCGTTCGCACTGGGAATGGACGCATTTTCGGTCGCCTTGGGGATGGGGATGCTGCGTCTTCGGCTTCGGCAAATCTTTTACATCGGCCTGACGGTCGGCTTGTTTCACATTGTCATGCCGCTTGTCGGCATGGCCGTCGGCCGCCTGTTGTCACGCGAATTAGGAAGCTTTGCGACGTATACGGGAGGCGCGCTGCTGTTATGGCTCGGCGGACAAATGATTGTCACCTCGTTTCGGCACGAGGGCGGCTCACCGCTGTTTCCGCGCGGGGCAGGGCTGCTTTTTTTTGCTTTTACCGTCAGTTTGGACAGTTTTTCGGTCGGGTTGAGCCTCGGCATTTTCGGGGCGCGGACGATGGCAACAATTTTCCTGTTCGGCTTGTTTAGCATGGGATTGACGTGGATGGGCCTGATTGTCGGTCGCCGCGTTCAGCAATGGCTTGGCGCATACAGCGAGGCGCTGGGCGGCAGCATTCTGCTGGCGTTTGGGTTCAAGCTGTTGTTCTGGTGACCGGCCTAGGAGGCTGGTGAAAAACGGTTGTTTCTCTTGAGCAGTGGGGGAATGTTTGAGAGGCGCTCCTGATGCGACGAGGCTTATCCATTTGAGAAACAGGTTTGATCAGCGGCTTGCCCCCTTAAATCACCAGCTTTCTAGGAGGGACGCTTGTCAACCGCGATTTTGCCGTCCCGACGGAGCGTTGCCCACCGGTTTTCGGGCAGGCGTTTTTCACCTCAGGCGGGGAAAAAACGGACTGCCTGCTTTTTTTTGCCCTTTTGCCTATGATATATTGATGATAAGTGATGGAAGGGGAAGAGGTGATGGCATGTCGTATCGCATTTTATTTGTCTGTACAGGGAACACGTGCCGGAGCCCGATGGCCGCGGCGCTTTTGGCCAACAAGCGGCTGCCCGGCGTCGAGGTCAAGTCAGCCGGTGTATTTGCCGCCGAAGGGAGCGAAGCGTCCGATCATGCGAAGATGGCGTTGAGGGAAAAAGGCATTGAAGCGAAGCACCGCTCTTCATTGCTGAAAAAAGAGCACATTGATTGGGCGACCCATGTGCTGACGATGACATCCGGCCATAAGGAGATGATCATTCAACGTTTTCCGGAAGCGAAAGACAAAACGTTTACATTGAAGCAATTCGCGGCGGGAACGGACGGAGACATCGCCGATCCGTTCGGCGGGCCGCTCGAAGCGTATCGGGCAGCGCGCGATGAGCTGGAGGCGCTCATTGACCGCTTGGCGGAAAAATGGCGGACAGAGCTGTGAAAGGACGACGGATAAGGGGGAGAACGATGGGGAAGACGCAGCGCCGGTTTAGTTTGCGCTTGAAGCTCGTCATATTTGTGACGCTGTTGGCGCTTATCACTTATTCGACAAGTGCTCTGTATTTGTATGTGTTGTATGACTGGTGGTTTTCCGCCTTCAACAAAGGGGCGTTCACCATCGTCATTTTAGCGCTCGGCATTGCTTGGTCCGGAGCGCTCGCCTATTTTGCCGCCGGCTGGATCACCAAACCGCTGCAGCAGCTTGAGGAAGCCGCGGTGAAAGCGGCCAGCGGGCGCATCGAAGAAGACGTGCCACTGCCTTCGGCCAACGATGAAATCCGCTCGCTCGCTGTCGCCTTCAACCGCATGCTTGATCACTTGCGCGCCGTCATCGTCAACATTGAAACCCATGCGGCGCGGACGAATGAAAAGACGGCGGAAATGAAGCAGGCGTCTGAAGCGGCGGCCGGCCGCGCCCGGGAGATTGCGGCGACGATGGATGAGATTGCCAAAGGGGCTTCCGCATCGGCTGAGGCGGTTCAAGAAGCAGCGGGGGCGGCTGAAGACGTGCTTGCCATTGCCTTGAAAGTGAAAGACACCGCTGAACGGGCAGAACGATCCGTGCAAGGGATGGCGGAGACGCTCAAGGCGAGCCGTGAGCTGACTCATTCCCTCATCAGCGGCATTGAGCAGCTGGCCAACGATCAAGAGCTGTCGCGGGCAGCGGTCAAGCAGCTTGAAAAACACGCGAAACAAATCAGCCACATTACGTTGCTTGTCGCCGATATGGCCGAACAGACGAACTTGCTGGCGCTCAACGCGTCCATCGAGGCGGCCCGCGCCGGCGAACACGGGCGGGGATTCGCCGTTGTCGCCGAGGAAGTGCGCAAGTTGGCTGATGAAAGCGCGGCGGCGGTGAAACAAATTGCCGAATTGGTGAATACGATCCAAACCGAGGTTGCCCGGGTCGTCGTGCAAATGGACGAGCAAGCCGCCGCGGCGTCGGCCGAAGCGGCGAAAGGGAAACAGACGAATGAGGCGATCGCCGCTATGGCATCATCGGCCGGCGAAGTGATCCGCGCCGTTCATGACATCGCCGAGCTGGCGAAAAACCAAATGAGCCACATGGAGCGAGTGGCGGCGCAGACGCAAGAGGTGGCGGCGATCGCCGAGGAGACGTCCGCCGGAGCGCTTGAAGTGACGGCGGCCACTGAGGCGCAGACCGCAGCGGTCAGCGATGTGCATCAACTGGCAGGCGAGCTCGTGGAACAGGCGGAACAGCTGCACGAAGCGATCACCCGGTTCCGCGCTCGTTAGGCATGCTTGGCAGCAACGTGCGTGAACGAAAACAACCGATGTCTTTGGCCGCCTAATCGCTGGCAATGGAGGGTTTCGCTAAAAGCCTGTCCGGGAAACGGCGGCCATTTCCATTCCCGCGGCGACGGCCGATCCCATGAACAGAAAGGAGAACGACGATGAAAGTTGCCATTGCTTCCGATCACGGCGGAATCCGCATCCGTGAGGAAATTAAAACGCTGTTGGATGAAATGGGAATTGAGTATACAGATTTTGGCTGCGACTGTGAGACGTCTGTCGACTACCCGGATTACGCGCTTCCGGTCGCTGAAAAGGTAGCGCGCGGCGAGTTTGACCGGGGCATTTTAATTTGTGGCACAGGTATCGGCATGACGATCGCCGCGAACAAAGTGAAAGGCGTGCGCTGCGCCCTTTGTCATGATGTATACAGCGCCAAATTGACGCGCATGCATAACGACAGCAACATCCTCGCGATGGGTGAGCGCGTCATCGGCCCCGGCTTGGCGCGCGAAATCGCCAAGGCGTGGCTGGAGACTGAATTTGAAGGTGGGCGCCATGCGCGGCGGATCGGTAAAATCGCTGAGTATGAAGACCGTCAAGGAGGGAAATAGCGTGGAGGCACAGCTTGCCAAATGGCAGCGGCAATGGCAAGCGGTTTTGCGGGCGTTTCGCGAGCAGGTGCCGCTTGGGCGCGGCGATCTCGTAGTCATTGGCTGCAGCACAAGCGAGGTGTTGGGGGAACGAATCGGAACGGCGGGATCGATGGACGTCGCCGCTATGCTGTTTGCCGAACTGGAGGCATGGCGGCGCGACACCGGCATTGCCCTCGCTTTCCAATGTTGTGAACATTTAAACCGCGCCCTTGTCGTCGAGCGCGAAACGGCCCAAACGCACGGCTTGGAGATCGTCTCGGTCGTTCCGGTCCCTAAGGCGGGCGGCGCGATGGCGGCTTACGCTTATCGGCAGTTCGCCGATCCCGTTGTCGTTGAGACCATTCGCGCCGATGCCGGCATCGACATCGGCCATACGCTGATTGGCATGCATTTGAAGCCGGTAGCGGTCCCCGTTCGGGTGCCAATCAAGCATGTCGGTTCGGCGTGCGTGACGTTGGCGAAAACACGGCCGAAGCTGATCGGCGGCGCGCGGGCTGTCTACTCGTTGGAAAATCCGAACGATTCATGTTCTTTTTAGATCTTTTATTCACTTTTCCTTTGGATTTGCCGAGCGAAAGCTGATAAAATAAAAACGAATATTCATTGCGCATAAGGGGGAGCTAGTGATGAATCACTTGCCACAGCAAGATCCGCAAGTATTCGCCGCCATCGAACAGGAGCGGAAGCGGCAGCACGCCAAAATCGAATTGATCGCGTCCGAAAATTTCGTCAGCCGCGCGGTGATGGAAGCGCAAGGGTCGGTGCTGACGAACAAATACGCCGAAGGCTATCCGGGCCGCCGTTATTATGGCGGTTGTGAATACGTGGACATCGTTGAAGAGCTAGCGCGCGAGCGGGCGAAGCAGCTGTTCGGGGCGGAGCACGCGAACGTTCAGCCGCACTCCGGAGCGCAGGCGAACATGGCCGTCTATTTCACCGTCCTCGAGCCCGGCGACACCGTGCTTGGCATGAACTTGTCGCACGGCGGCCATCTGACCCATGGCAGTCCGGTCAATTTCAGCGGCATCCAGTACAACTTTGTCGAATACGGTGTCGATCCGGAAACGCATGTCATCGACTATGACGATGTGCGCGAGAAAGCGCGTCTTCATCGGCCGAAGTTGATTGTCGCCGGCGCCAGCGCTTACCCGCGCGTCATCGACTTCGCCAAGTTCCGCGAGATTGCCGATGAAGTCGGTGCGTATTTAATGGTGGATATGGCTCATATTGCCGGTCTTGTTGCGGCAGGTGTTCACCCGAATCCGGTGCCGTACGCCCATTTTGTGACGACGACGACCCACAAAACGCTGCGCGGCCCGCGCGGAGGAATGATTTTATGCCAAGAGCAGTTCGCCAAACAGATCGACAAAGCGATTTTCCCCGGCATCCAAGGCGGCCCGCTCATGCATGTGATTGCCGCCAAAGCCGTCGCGCTTGGTGAAGCGCTGCAGGATGACTTTAAGGTGTATGCGAAACGCGTGGTAGAAAACGCCAAGCGGCTCGCTTCCGCTTTGCAGAAGGAAGGGTTTACTCTCATTTCCGGAGGCACGGACAACCATTTGTTGCTTGTTGACTTGCGCCCGCAGCAGCTGACCGGGAAAACGGCGGAAAAAGTGCTCGATGAAGTCGGGATTACCGTCAACAAAAACACGATTCCTTACGATCCGGAAAGCCCGTTTGTCACGAGCGGCATCCGCATCGGCACGGCCGCCGTCACCACACGCGGCTTCGGCTTGGAAGAGATGGATGAAATCGCCGCCATTATCGGGCTCGCCCTGAAAAACAGCGACAGCGAACAGGCGCTTGAGGAAGCGCGCCAACGCGTGGCGGCGCTGACGGAAAAATTCCCGCTTTACCAAGACTAGCGGCGAAGGCCGCGGACGGGTCCCTCGGTTTCCGAAGACCGGCCGCGGGCACGACGGTGCACAACCCGTGTCCCTCTGTTGGGACGCGGGCGTTTTCTTGTGCGGATAGCGGTGAACGACCGAGGCAAGCCGGCGCTCCGCGACCGTTGCCGCGCCGCGGATGGCGAGCGCTTTCGCCAGTTGAACAGGCGCCGATTTTTCAGTAGAATGTATAGAAGTGTACCGCATACATACGGAAGAGGAGATGACCCATGGGAAAAGTGTACGTATTTGACCATCCGCTCATTCAGCACAAGCTCACGTACATTCGCGACAAACATACAGGGACGAAAGAGTTTCGCGAATTGGTGGATGAAGTGGCGACGTTGATGGCGTTTGAAATTACCCGCGACCTTCCGCTTGAGGAAGTGGAGATTGAAACTCCCGTCAGCAAGGCGAAAGCGAAGGTGATCGCTGGCAAAAAACTCGGCGTCATCCCGATTTTGCGCGCCGGCATCGGCATGGTGGACGGCATCTTGAAGCTCATCCCCGCAGCGAAGGTCGGCCATATCGGTCTGTACCGCGATCCGGAAACGCTCAAGCCGGTGGAATATTACGTCAAGCTGCCAAGCGATGTGGAAGAACGCGATTTTATCATCGTCGATCCAATGCTTGCAACCGGCGGTTCGGCAGTGGCGGCGATCGACGCGCTCAAGAAGCGGGGGGCGAAAAGCATTAAATTCATGTGCCTAATCGCGGCGCCGGAAGGAGTAAACGCGGTGGAAACGGCGCATCCGGACGTCGACATTTACATTGCTGCCCTCGACGAGCGGCTGAACGACCACGGTTATATCGTTCCCGGCCTCGGCGATGCCGGCGACCGGTTGTTCGGGACGAAATAAGGCTCTTAAGCGCCCCGCCGCGGAGCGGGGTTTTGTTCGCGATGGAAACCGTAAGCGTTTTCCCCGACCATCCGACCATCGCAAAGAGGCCAAAAATAAAATATACCATTATACAAGACAATTGTGAGAAAAAGATGAGAAATTGTCACAAATTATTAATATTTGCCCTGTGGAAACAAGGTTTTATGTGGGAACACATTGACATTGACCAAGCGGTATTGTATTCTTTACAAGGGGTAGATTGAGAAGGTTTTCATGTTGCAGTTAAAGGGTGTGCAGACTTATGTCCCCAAAGCGGCGTCACCCCCTTCAAGCGATGGCGTTGATGTCGGCGATTGTGTCCCAATTGGTTGGTTGCGTCGTCATCGGTGTGTTTGGTGGCCGATGGCTCGATGGCAAGTTAGGCACGGAGCCGATCTTTCTGATCGCCGGTCTCTTGCTTGGCCTTGCAGCTGGTGTTTATGCCATGCTGCGGTTTATCAACCAATATTTCTCTGAGGAGTAAAGGAATGGATCATTTTCGAGCAATGCGCTTGCGGCATGTCAAGTACATATTGTATTTGCTCGCGATCTATACGCTTGGATTTGGATGGACGCCGTACAAAACCGCCTTTCTGAGCTTGATTCTCGGCACGTCAATCGGACTTCTGATCATCTGGAATTTAAGCTGGAAAATCGAAAAATTTGGGCAAGCGGTGACAGCGCGCAAGAAAGTGCGCACATTGGGCACGTTGACGCGGTTTTCGCTCGCTGCGTTGGCCGCCGTCATCGCATGGGCCTATCCACGCTATTTCGCCCCCGTGCCGACGATCGTGGGATTAATGACATCCTATCTTGTCATTGTAATAGATTTCCTCTTTCACAAATGGAAACATGACAAGCCGCATGAAAGCGAGGTGAATGATGATGGAGCATAAAGCGCCGCTTGTCAAATTTTTAGGCCTTACCTTTAATTTATCCGATATGTTGATGATCACGATCACCAGCTTGATCGTCTTCATCATTGCTGTGGCGGCTACTCGCTCGCTCCAATTGCGCCCGACCGGAATGCAAAACTTTATTGAGTGGGTGTTTGACTTTGTCAGGGGCATCATCAACAGCACGATGGACTGGCAAACCGGCGGCCGCTTTTTGACGTTGGGCGTGACGCTCATCATGTACGTCTTTGTGGCCAACATGCTCGGATTGCCGTTCTCCGTCCATGTGAACGGCGAGCTTTGGTGGAAATCACCGACCGCTGATGCGACCGTTACGTTGACGCTAGCCGTCATGGTCGTTGCCCTGACCCACTATTACGGTGTCAAAATGAAGGGAGCGGCCGAGTACGTTCGCGATTTTACCCGTCCGGTCGGCTGGTTGTTCCCGCTGAAAATCATCGAAGAGTTTGCCAACACGCTGACGCTCGGTTTGCGTCTTTTCGGGAACATTTACGCCGGGGAAATTTTGCTTGGCTTGCTGGCAAGCCTCGGCACGAACTATGGGGTGCTTGGGGCGGTGGGCGCGGCCATTCCGATGATGGTATGGCAAGCGTTCAGCATCTTTGTCGGCTGTATTCAAGCGTTTATTTTTACGATGTTAACAATGGTTTATATGGCGCATAAAGTCAGCCATGACCATTAATCTCCAGAATCATTTTACTACTGAAATTATAAGGAGGATATGTAGACATGAGTTTAGGTGTGCTTGCAGCTGCAATTGCGGTAGGTTTGGGAGCGTTGGGTGCCGGTATCGGCAACGGTTTGATCGTTAGCCGTACCATCGAAGGAATCGCGCGTCAACCGGAACTGCGTCCGGTTTTGCAAACGACGATGTTCATCGGGGTGGCCTTGGTTGAGGCGCTTCCGATCATCGGTGTCGTCTTCTCGTTCATTTACTTAGGTCGATAAGAAATTGGATGATGGAAAGTGATGGCGAAGTTCGTGTCAACGACCACCTTCGCCATTCCTTTATGTGCGATGTTGTACGATCGCGCCAGTGCGGCAGCTGTCGAAAGGAGTGAAACGCGGTGTTGTGGAACGCGAATGCATGGGTGCTCGGCGAAGCGGCGCATGGCATCAGCGGCGGCACGATCATTTACCAATTGCTGATGTTTATTATTTTGCTTGCTTTATTGCGCAAATTCGCTTGGCAGCCGTTAATGAATATCATGAAACAGCGCGAGGAGCATATTGCCAACGAAATCGATCAAGCGGAAAAACATCGCCAAGAGGCGGAAAAACTGCTTGAAGAACAGCGTGAACTGATGAAGCAATCGCGCCAAGAGGCGCAAGCGCTCATTGAAAACGCACGCAAGCTCGCTGAAGAGCAGAAGGAACAAATCGTCGCCTCGGCTCGCGCCGAAGCGGAACGGGTAAAAGAAGAGGCGAAGCAAGAGATCGAGCGCGAAAAAGAACAGGCGATGGCTGCGCTTCGCGAACAAGTGGCTTCCTTGTCTGTCTTCATCGCCTCGAAAGTGATTGAAAAAGAGCTGACGGAGCAAGATCAACGCAAGCTGATCGAAGCGTATCTCAAAGACGTTCAAGAGGCAGGAGAAGCGCGATGAACAACGAAACGATCGCCAAACGGTACGCAGCCGCCCTGTTTCAAATCGCGCTCGAACAAGGGCAGCTTGACCGAATCGAGGAGGATATCAGCGCCGTGCGCCAAGCGTTGGCGGAAAACGGCGAGTTTTTATCGCTTCTTTCGCATCCGAAGCTTTCGCTAGAGAAGAAAAAAGCGTTTGTCCGCGAAGCGTTCGCCGGCGTGTCCACTCCGGTGCAAAACACGCTTCTCCTTCTTCTAGAGCGCCATCGCTTCGGCCTTGTGCCTGAGCTGGCGAAACAGTTTCTCGCCCTCGTCGACGATGCGCGCGGCATCGCCAAGGCGGTCGCCTATTCGGCACGGCCATTGACGGATGAGGAACTGCGGGCGCTCTCTGACGTTTTTGCGAAAAAAGTCGGAAAACAGACGCTTCACATTGAAAATATCGTTGACCCGGAATTGATCGGCGGCGTCAAGCTGCGCATCGGCAACCGCATTTACGACGGCAGTGTCAGCGGACAGCTTGAACGGATCCGGCGGCAGTTGATCGGCTAACATTTGGAGATAGGGGTGAAAGGCATGAGCATTCGAGCGGAGGAAATCAGCGCGCTCATTAAGCAGCAGATTGAAAACTACGAATCGCAAATTCAGGTGAGCGACGTCGGCACCGTCATCCAAATCGGTGACGGGATCGCCCGCGCTCATGGGCTCGATAATGTCATGTCCGGCGAGCTCGTTGAGTTTGCCAACGGCGTCATGGGCATGGCGCTCAACTTGGAAGAAAACAACGTCGGTATCGTTATTTTAGGACCGTACACGGGCATTAAAGAAGGGGACGAAGTGCGCCGTACCGGACGGATCATGGAAGTGCCGGTCGGAGAGGCGCTCATCGGCCGCGTGGTCAACCCGCTCGGCCAGCCGGTTGACGGTTTGGGTCCGGTGGAAACGACCGAAACGCGCCCGATCGAAAGCCCGGCGCCGGGCGTTATGGACCGGAGATCGGTGCATGAGCCGCTACAAACCGGGATCAAAGCGATCGACGCGCTCGTGCCGATCGGCCGCGGTCAGCGCGAGCTCATCATCGGCGACCGGCAAACGGGGAAAACGTCTGTCGCGATTGATACGATCATCAACCAAAAAGATCAAAACATGATTTGTATTTATGTCGCCATCGGGCAAAAGGAATCGACGGTCCGGACGGTTGTCGAAACGCTCCGCAAACACGGCGCGCTCGACTATACGATCGTCGTCACCGCTTCGGCATCGCAGCCGGCTCCGCTTTTGTTCTTGGCGCCGTATGCCGGCGTATCGATGGGCGAGTATTTCATGTACAAAGGCCAACACGTGCTCGTGGTCTATGACGATTTGTCGAAACAAGCGGCGGCGTACCGTGAATTGTCGCTCCTGCTTCGCCGTCCGCCGGGCCGTGAAGCGTATCCGGGGGATATTTTCTACTTGCACTCCCGTCTGCTTGAGCGCGCAGCGAAATTGAGCGATGCGAAAGGCGGCGGTTCGTTGACTGCGCTTCCGTTCGTTGAAACGCAGGCGGGCGATATTTCCGCGTACATTCCGACGAACGTTATCTCGATTACGGACGGGCAAATTTTCTTGCAATCGGACTTGTTCTTCTCCGGTGTCCGCCCGGCGATCAACGCAGGGCTGTCCGTCTCGCGCGTCGGTGGGGCCGCGCAAATCAAAGCGATGAAAAAAGTATCGGGGACGCTCCGTCTCGACTTGGCGGCGTACCGCGAATTAGAGGCGTTCGCCCAATTCGGCTCCGACCTCGATAAAGCGACGCAGGCGAAACTCGCCCGCGGGGCGCGCACGGTGGAAGTGCTGAAACAAGACTTGCACCAACCAATTCCGGTTGAGAAACAAGTGTTGATCATCTATGCATTGACGCGCGGCTTTTTGGATGACATTCCGGTTGAAGATGTGCGCCGTTTTGAAAAAGAGTTTTACTTGTGGCTCGATCAAAACGGCCAGCACTTGCTTGAACACATCCGCACGACGAAAGACCTTCCGAACGAGGAAGATATCAACAAAGCGATCGAAGCGTTCAAGAAAACGTTTGTCGTTTCCCAATAAGGCGATGGGGGCTGCTTTGCCCCCTTGCGCCTGTAGATCCCGTGCAGCAAAAAGGTGGTGAAACCTTTGGCGTCGTTACGCGATATTAAAACGCGCATCAATGCGACGAGAAAAACGAGCCAAATTACGAAAGCGATGGAAATGGTCTCGACGTCGAAATTGAACCGCGCGGAGCAAAATGCGAAATCGTTCGTTCCTTATATGGAGAAAATGCAGGAGGTCGTAGCCAATGTGGCGCTCGGGGCCGGCGGCGCTTCGCACCCGATGCTCGTTTCGCGCCCGGTGAAAAAAACGGGCTATCTCGTCATTACATCCGATCGCGGTCTCGCGGGGGCGTACAACAGCAACGTGTTGCGTCTCGTCTATCAAACGATTCAACAGCGCCACGCTTCTCCCGATGAATATGCGATCATTGTCATCGGCCGCGTCGGGTTGAGCTTTTTCCGCAAACGGAATATGCCGGTCATTCTCGATATCACCCGCCTGCCGGATCAACCTTCGTTTGCCGACATCAAAGAGATTGCCAGCAAAACGGTCGGCTTGTTCGCCGATGGCACCTTTGACGAACTGTATATGTACTACAACCATTACGTCAGTGCGATCCAGCAAGAGGTGACGGAACGAAAGCTGCTCCCGCTCACCGATTTGGCGGAAAACAAACAGCGCACGGTGTATGAATTCGAGCCGTCGCAAGAGGAAATTTTGGACGTGTTGCTGCCGCAGTATGCGGAGAGCTTGATTTACGGCGCGTTGCTTGATGCGAAAGCGAGCGAGCATGCCGCCCGGATGACGGCGATGAAGAACGCGACTGACAACGCGAACGAGCTCATTCGCACGCTGACGCTTTCCTACAACCGTGCTCGCCAAGCAGCGATCACGCAAGAAATTACGGAAATTGTCGCCGGAGCAAACGCCTTGCAATAGCGGACTAGCAAGTTAGGAGGGAAAACGATGACAAGAGGACGCGTTATCCAAGTCATGGGTCCGGTTGTAGACGTCAAGTTCGAAAACGGCCACTTGCCGGCGATCTACAACGCCCTGAAAATTCAACATCAAGCGCGCAATGAAAACGAAGTCGACATCGACTTGACATTGGAAGTCGCCTTGCACCTTGGCGATGATACCGTACGGACGATCGCGATGGCGTCCACAGACGGCCTCATCCGCGGCATGGAAGTCATCGACACCGGCGCGCCGATTTCGGTGCCGGTCGGCGAAGTGACGCTTGGCCGCGTGTTCAACGTGTTAGGTGAACCGATTGATTTGGAAGGCGACATTCCGGCTGACGCCCGCCGCGACCCGATTCACCGTCCGGCGCCCAAATTCGAAGAGCTGGCGACCGAAGTCGAAATTTTGGAAACGGGCATTAAAGTCGTTGACTTGTTGGCCCCGTATATTAAAGGTGGAAAAATCGGTTTGTTCGGCGGTGCTGGCGTCGGAAAAACAGTCTTGATCCAAGAGCTGATCCACAACATCGCTCAAGAGCACGGCGGGATTTCCGTTTTCGCTGGCGTCGGCGAACGGACGCGCGAAGGAAACGACTTGTACCATGAAATGAAAGATTCCGGCGTCATCAGCAAAACGGCCATGGTGTTTGGGCAGATGAACGAGCCGCCGGGCGCGCGGATGCGCGTGGCGTTGACGGGCTTGACGATGGCCGAATACTTCCGCGATGAGCAAGGCCAGGACGTATTGCTGTTTATCGACAACATCTTCCGTTTCACGCAGGCCGGTTCCGAAGTGTCGGCGCTGTTGGGTCGCATGCCGTCAGCCGTTGGTTACCAACCGACATTGGCGACGGAGATGGGCCAATTGCAGGAGCGGATCACCTCGACGGCGAAAGGCTCGATCACCTCGATTCAGGCGATTTACGTTCCGGCCGACGACTATACGGACCCGGCCCCGGCGACGACGTTCGCGCACTTGGATGCGACGACGAACCTTGAGCGGAAGCTCACTGAGATGGGGATTTATCCGGCCGTTGACCCGCTTGCGTCGACCTCGCGGGCATTGGCGCCGGAAATCGTCGGCGAGGAGCACTACCAAGTCGCTCGCCAAGTGCAGCAAACACTGCAACGGTATAAAGAGCTGCAAGACATCATTGCGATCCTAGGGATGGATGAGCTGTCCGATGAGGACAAACTTGTCGTCCATCGCGCCCGCCGCATTCAGTTTTTCTTGTCGCAAAACTTCCACGTGGCGGAACAATTCACGGGCCAACCGGGTTCGTACGTGCCGGTGAAGGAAACGGTGCGCGGCTTTAAAGAAATTTTAGAGGGCAAATATGACCACCTTCCGGAAGAGGCGTTCCGCTTAGTCGGCCGCATTGAAGAAGTGGTGGAAAAAGCGAAAGCGATGGGTGTCGAAGTGTGACCCGGGATAGGGGGGTTGGACAATGAAAACGATCCATGTGAGCGTCGTCACTCCTGATGGCCCGGTATACGAGGACGATGTCGAGATGGTCAGCGTCAAGGCGAAAAGCGGCGAGCTCGGCATTCTGCCCGGCCACATTCCGCTTGTCGCCCCGCTGGAGATCAGCGCGGCGCGGCTGAAAAAAGGCGGCAAAACGCAATATATCGCCGTGAGCGGCGGCTTTTTGGAAGTTCGGCCGGACAAAGTGACGATTTTGGCCCAAGCGGCTGAACGGGCCGAAGACATTGACGTTCTGCGCGCCCAAGCGGCGAAAGAGCGGGCGGAGCGCCGCCTGCAAAGCCAGCAGGATGACATCGACTTCAAGCGGGCTGAACTGGCGTTAAAACGCGCCTTGAACCGTTTGAATGTCGCGGAAATGAAGTAAGAGCAGGGGAATGAGGATTCCCCTGCTTTTTTTTTGCTTTTCTTCGCCACCAGCGGCGGAAATTGGCTAGCGGCAGCGCATCCCGCGGCTTGTAATGTTGTTGCGGCGATCCTCTGAAGTTTTGCTGACACGTCTGGATATAAATGTTATAATGGAATCGAGGGAATTATTGAAAAATTTCATCATTATTATCATACGTATGTAGTAAACCAGGAAGGGGGCGAGCTCGTTGAGCAACATCTATGCCAATAGTTATGCCATCGTTTTCGTCTTCCTTTGTCTTGGGGTGTTGCTTCCGGTTGGAGCGCTTACGCTTGGACGCTGGCTGCGGCCGCACGTGCCGAGTGAGGCAAAGGAGACCATTTATGAAAGCGGTAACAATCCGTTCCACGATTCCCGCATCCAGTTTCAAGTCCGCTATTACTTGTTTGCCTTGTTGTTTGTCATTTTCGATGTTGAGACGGTGTTTTTCTATCCATGGGCGGTCGTCTACGATCAACTCGGCTTATTTGCTTTGGTGGAAATGGTTCTGTTCATCACGTTGCTTGCCCTTGGTCTTATTTATGCTTGGAAAAAGAAGGTGTTACGATGGATGTGAAATGGGATGGTTTTTCGTTGGCGGAGATGGAGGAGATCAAGCGGAGCGTGTTTTTGACGACGCTCGAGCAGCTAAAAGGGTGGGCGCGGAGCAACTCGCTTTGGCCTCTCACGTTCGGACTGGCCTGTTGTGCCATTGAGATGATGGCGGTGGGTGGAGCTCACTACGATCTTGATCGGTTCGGCTCGTTTTTTCGGGCCTCTCCGCGACAGTCGGACGTCATGATCGTCTCGGGCACGGTGACGAAAAAAATGGCCCCCCTTTTGCGGCGGCTGTATGATCAAATGCCCGAGCCGAAATGGGTGATCGCCATGGGGTCATGCGCGACAGCCGGCGGACCGTATGTCAAGTCGTACAGCGTTGTCAAAGGGGTCGACCAGATCGTTCCCGTCGACGTGTACATACCAGGCTGTCCACCCAACCCCGCGGCGCTCATTTACGGCATTCATAAATTGAAAGAAAAAATTCGCTTGGAAGCCAAAACAGGGAAGAAGGTGCTGTAACCAATGGACGAGGAAAAAGATTTGGCCCAGCGAAAAAAGGAAGCGGCCGAGCGGGCGAAACAATTGGCGCGTGAACGGCTCGCCGCCAAGCGGGCCGCCGAACAGGCCCAGCCAGCCGCTGAACAAGGCCGGCGGCCAACGAATGAGACGAATGCGGACGCCGTTCCGCCCCCCGGCCCCATAAAAGAAGCGCCGAGAACGGAACCGCCGGCTTCCGCAGAAGATCTCGCTTCCGCAAAAAAACGAGCCGCTGAAGAAGCGCGGGCGAAGGCGGCCGAGCTGCGGCGACAGCGTGAGGCAGCCACTGGAGCGCCGAGTGGTGACGACCTTGAGGCGGCGAAACGGAAGGCAGCCGAAGAAGCGCGGGCGAGGGCGGCAGAACTGCGGCGACAACGTGAGGCAGCGAACGATGGTGCGGCGACCGGTGACGACCTTGAGGCGGCGAAGCGGAAGGTAGCCGAAGAAGCGCGGGCGAAGGCGGCCGAGCTGCGGCGACAGCGTGAGGCAGCCACTGGAGCGCCGAGTGGTGACGACCTTGAGGCGGTGAAACGGAAGGCAGCGGAAGAAGCACGGGCGAAGGCGGCCGAGCTGCGGCGACAGCGTGAGGCGGCGACTGGTGCGGTGACCGGTGACGACCTTGAGGCGGCGAAGCGGAAGGCAGCCGAAGAAGCGCGGGCGAAGGCGGCCGAGCTGCGGCGACAGCGTGAGGCGGCGACTGGTGCGGTGACCGGTGACGACCTTGAGGCGGCGAAGCGGAAGGCAGCCGAAGAAGCGCGGGCGAAGGCGGCCGAGCTGCGGCGACAACGTGAGGCGGCGAATGATGGTGCGGCGGACGAGGACTTGGAACTCGCGAAGAAAAAAGCGGCCGCGGCGGCGAAAGCGCGGGCTGCCGCCATGGCGAAGCAACAAGGTGACGTCGCCGATGACGCAGCGAAACAAAAGGCGCCGGCCGCCGCCCGGGCGAAGGCGAAAGCCACTGGCGCTGACGGCGGGACGGAACAGCCGACCACCTCGTCGCCGAACGATCCGCTGCTTGAACACTACGTTCGTCTCATTCGTGAGCATCTTGGTCCCGATGTGCTTGAAGACGCGTATATCAACCGGCTGGCGAAAGATGTGCCGACGCTTGTCGTAAAAAAAGAGGCGTACTACAAAGTCGCTGAGTTGTTGAAAAGCCATGAACAGCTCCGCTTTGACTATTTATCCGAGCTGCACGGCACCGATTACAAGACGCATATGGAAGTGTACGTCCACTTGTACTCGTACCCAAACCGGCAGCCGGTGGCGCTGAAAGTGAAAATCGAGCGCGACAACCCGGAAATTGATTCGCTCGTCCCGCTTTGGCCGGGGGCGAACTGGCCGGAGTGCGAGGCGTATGATTTGCTTGGCATCCGATTCCGCGGCCACCCGAACTTGATCCGCATCTTCCTAGGCGAGCAATGGGTCGGTCATCCGCTGCGCAAAGATTACGAGCCGTACGATGCGGAGGTGTGAGCGATGCTGCGCACAGAAGAAATGATTTTAAACGTCGGCCCCCAACATCCCAGCACCCATGGCGTGTTCCGCCTCATTTTAAAAATTGACGGCGAGATCATTCAAGAGGCGACGCCGGTCATCGGTTACTTGCACCGCGGGACGGAGAAGATCGCCGAAGGGCTGCAATACACGCAAATCATCCCGTATACCGACCGGATGGACTACTTGTCGGCGATGACGAACAACTATGTGCTTTGCCATGCGGTCGAAACGATGATGGGGATTGAAGTGCCGGAACGGGCCGAGTATTTGCGCGTTCTTGCGATGGAGCTCGGTCGGGTTGCCAGCCACCTCGTCTGGTGGGGGACGTATTTGCTTGACCTCGGTGCGACAAGCCCGTTTTTGTACGCATTCCGCGAGCGCGAAATGATTATTAATCTTTTAAATGAGCTGTCCGGGGCGCGGCTGACGTTCAACTATATGCGCATTGGCGGCGTCAAGTGGGACGCGCCGGACGGCTGGATCGACAAGGTGAAACAGTTCGTTCCGTACATGCGCGAGAAACTCGCCGGCTACCATGAGCTTGTTACCGGCAACGAGATTTTCCGTGAACGCGTCACCGGTGTCGGGCGGTATACGAAAGAAGAAGCGATCAGCTATTCGTTAAGCGGCGTCAACTTGCGGTCGACGGGCGTGAAATGGGATTTGCGCAAAGATGAGCCGTATTCCGTGTATGACCGGTTTGACTTCGATGTTCCGGTGCGCGAAGGCGGCGACTGTCTAGCCCGCTATGAATGCCGAATGGCGGAAATCGAACAGTCGCTTCGCATCATCGAGCAGGCGTGCGAGCAATTTCCACCTGAGGGGCCGATCATGGGAAAAGTGCCCCGCATCATTAAAGCGCCGCCCGGCGAGACGTTCGTCCGCATCGAAGCGCCGCGCGGTGAAATCGGCTGCTATATTGCGAGCGACGGCAAAAAAGAGCCGTACCGCCTGAAATTTCGGCGCCCATCGTTTTATAACTTGCAAATACTCCCGAAGCTGCTCAAAGGGGAAAACTTGGCCAATGTCATCGCCATTCTCGGCTCGATTGACATTGTGCTCGGGGAGGTCGACGGATGATGGAGCAATGGCTTGAATCCGCCCCAAGCTGGTCGAACATCGCCCTCTTTTTCGGGCTTGGAGCGCTGCTGTTGGCGGTCGTGCTCGCCTTTGTCACCTACAGCATTTTGGCGGAGCGGAAAGTGATGGGGTTTATGCAAGGGCGTATCGGCCCGAACCAAGTCGGCGGCCGTTTCGGGCTTTTACAAACTGTCGCCGATGTGTTGAAGCTGCTTTTGAAAGAGGATACGATCCCGAAAGCGGCCGACCGCCCGCTGTATGTGCTGGCCCCGGTGATTGCGTTTGCGCCGTCGTTTATGGTGTTGGCGGTCGTGCCGTTTACCGATGCGTTCCGGTTCGCCGATCTCGGCGTTGGCCTTTTGTATTACATTGCCGTTTCCGGATTAACGATCGTCGGCGTCATCACCGGGGGCTGGGCATCCAACAACAAATATGCGCTGCTTGGCGGGATGCGGGCAGCGGCGCAAATGATTTCCTATGAAATTCCGCTCGTCATGTCGGCGCTTGGCGTGGTGCTTTTGGCCGGAAGCATGAATTTGGTCGACATCGTCAACGCGCAACAAGACGTCTGGTTCCTTTTCGCCCAGCCGTTGGCGTTTTTGATTTTCCTCATCGCCGCGGTGGCTGAGTTGAACCGGACGCCGTTTGACTTGCCGGAGGCGGAGTCCGAGCTGGTCGCCGGCTTTCATGTGGAATATTCCGGATTTCGCTGGGCGTTTTTTATGCTTGCTGAGTATGTGTACATGTTTGCGATGGCCGCCTTGATCACAGTTTTGTTCCTCGGCGGCTGGCATCCGGTCGCCTTTCTCGGCTGGATTCCCGGAGCGGTTTGGTTTGCTTTGAAGTTTTGTGCGGTCGTGTTCGTCTTCATTTGGTTTCGCGCCACGTTCCCTCGCGTGCGCGCCGACCAGCTGATGGAGTTCGCCTGGAAAGTGTTGCTTCCGCTTTCGCTCGCCAACATTGTGCTGACGGCGGTGGTGAAGGCATGGTTTTTCTAGAAGGCTGGTGAAAAACATCGGTTTCCTTTGAGCGACCGGGAGACGTGTGAAAAGCGGCACCGATGCCAAAGCGTTTTTATTGGAGAGGGGGTTGGACTGATGATCGGCTTGATGAAAGGATTGGCGTATACATTAAAAGAACTGACGCGCGAAAAAGTGACGTACGGTTACCCGCACGAGCCGCTCCCGCTTCCTGACCGGTTCCGCGGCATTCAAAAGTTTTATCCGGAAAAATGCATCGTGTGCAACCAGTGTGTGAACATCTGTCCGACCGAATGCATCCAGCTGACCGGGAAAAAGCATCCGGACCCGACGAAAAAAGGGAAAGTGATCGAAACATACAACATCAACTTTGAAATTTGCATTTTATGCGATTTGTGCACTGAAGTCTGTCCGACGGAAGCGATCGTTATGACGAACAATTTTGAGCTCGCCGAGTATAGCCGCGATGCCTTGTATAAGGACTTGGCCTGGCTCGATGAAAACGACACGAACATAAGAAGGGAGAATAAACCGTGAGCGGAACGGACATCGCCTTTTTCTTGCTCGCCCTCGCGGCGATCGCCGGTGCGGTGATGATGCTCCAGTTGACGAATGTCGTCCATATGGTCCTTTCCCTTGTCATGACGTTTTTGGGCATCGCTGGGCTGTACGTTTTGCTTTCCGCTGAATTTGTCGCTGTCGTGCAAGTGCTCATTTATTCCGGGGCCATTACGATCATCATGCTGTTTGCCATCATGTTGACGCGCCATCACGCCGATGACAAGGAGCGGCAGACGACTGGCGGCGTTGGGCATAAAGCGGCCGCCGCCTTCGCGGTTCTCGCTTTTGGCCTTGCCGTGTACGCCGGCATCCGTACGCTTGATTTCGGCGCTGACGGCAGCGCGCTTCCAGCCGATAACGCCAAGGCCATCGGCCAATGGCTGTACTCGTATTATACGATTCCGTTTGAAATTGTGTCTGTCCTTTTGCTCGTCGCCTTGATTGGGGCGATCGTGCTGGCGAAAAAAGACGGCAAGGGGGCGGAAGACGAATGACATTATCGGCGTATTTAGCGCTTTCGCTCATCTTGTTTTGCATCGGGCTATACGGGGCGCTCACGAAACGGAATACGGTCATTGTTCTCATCTGTATTGAACTGATGTTGAACGCGGTGAACATCAACTTCGTTGCCTTTGCCAAATACGGCCCCCATCCCAGCGTTCATGGGCACGTGTTTGCGCTGTTTGCGATCGCCGTGGCGGCGGCGGAGGCGGCGGTCGGTTTGGCAGCGCTCATCGCCTTTTATCGGAATCGGAAAACGGTTCGGGTCGATGAAGCCAATTCGCTGAAACATTAGAAAAGGGGATGGGGGAAAGATGATGAACCTAGCTTGGGTCGTGCCGCTGTTCCCGCTTTGTTCGTTTGTTTTGTTGCTGTGGTTCGGGCGGAAATGGAAACAAGCGAGCGCCTATGTTGGCATCGCTGCCACGCTTCTGTCGCTGCTCGCGGCGTTCGGCGTGCTGGTTAGCCGTCTCGGCGGAGCGACGTATGAAGCGAATTGGACGTGGATGAAAATCGGTGACGCTACGTTGACGGTCGGGGTTTCCGTTACGGCGTTAAACGCTTGGATGCTCGTTGTCGTCGCCTTGGTCAGCTGGCTTGTCCATATTTATTCGCAAGGCTATATGGCTGGGGATGAGCGGTTTTCGACGTTTTATGCGTATTTAGGGTTATTTACGTTTGCGATGCTTGGGCTTGTGCTGTCGCCGAATTTGCTGCAGGCGTACATGTTTTGGGAGCTCGTCGGGCTTGGGTCGTTTTTGCTGATCGGGTTTTATTTCTACAAAGAAGAAGCGAAAGCGGCGGCGAAAAAGGCGTTTATCATGACCCGCATCGGCGATGTCGGCTTTTTGATCGGCGTGCTGCTCTTGTTTTGGCAGACGAAAAGCTTTGATTACGACGACATTTTCCGCGCCGTTGGCAACGGCACGCTGTCGCCCGGCATGACGACACTGACGGCCATCCTCATTTTCATCGGCGCCATCGGCAAGTCCGGGCAGTTCCCGCTCCATACGTGGCTTCCGGATGCGATGGAAGGCCCGACGCCGGTGTCGGCGCTCATCCATGCCGCGACGATGGTAGCGGCTGGGGTGTACCTTGTGGCGGCCTTGTTTCCGCTCTACGAGGCAAGCGCGGCCGCTATGATGACCGTGGCGGTGATCGGCGGGGGGACGGCGGTGTTTGCCGCGACGATCGGCTTGGTGCAGACGGACATTAAGCGCGTCCTCGCTTACTCGACGATCAGCCAGCTCGGCTATATGATGCTCGCGCTTGGCTCGGGGAGTTATGTCGCCGCCATTTTCCATTTAACGACGCACGCCTTTTTTAAAGCGTTGCTCTTTTTGGCTGCCGGCAGCGTCATTCATGCCGTCCATACGCAAAACATCGAGGAAATGGGCGGGCTTTGGCGACGGTTGCCGTGGACCGCGCCGCTCTTTCTTGTCGGGGCGCTGTCGATCAGCGGGGTTCCGCTGTTTGCCGGCT
Organism: Geobacillus sp. YF-1; assembly: GCF_052692335.1. Classification (NCBI taxonomy): domain Bacteria; kingdom Bacillati; phylum Bacillota; class Bacilli; order Caryophanales; family Anoxybacillaceae; genus Geobacillus; species Geobacillus sp. YF-1. The sequence goes on along the minus strand of NZ_CP199850.1, from coordinate 3,313,956 downwards.
TTTTCAGCAAGGATGAAATTTTAGCCGCCGCTTGGACGAACGGGTCGGTCGGGCTCTTTTGGCTGGCAGTCGCCGCGGCGCTGTTGACGTCGTTTTACATGTTCCGGCTCTTTTTCCTCGTCTTTGCCGGCGAGGCGCGACATCGCCATGACGGCGCCGTCCATGAAGCGCCGATGTCAATGACGGCGCCGATGGTCGTGCTCGGCGTTTTATCGGTCGCTGCCGGGTACATTCAAACCCCTTGGTTCGGCTCGTTTCTCGGCGAGTGGTTGACCGATGGGGCGTACCATCATGAAGCGGCGCCAGGATGGATCGCGGTTGTGGCGGCGAGCGTGTCGCTGGCCGGGATTCTCCTCGCTTGGCTCATGTACGGAAAGCGGACCGTGCCGCGCGACTGGTTGTCCGCGCGCGCGCCGTACGGATACGAATTGTTGCGCCGCCACTATTACATGGACGATCTTTACCGGTCGACCGTTGTGGCGCTTGTGTCATCCATTAGCCGCCTGTTGGGGTATGTCGACCGTTACTTGGTGGAAGGGCTCGTTCAGTTTGTCACCGGCACGGTGAACGCGATCGCCGCGGCCGGATCGCGCGGGCAAAACGGGCAAGCCCAGACGTATGGGTTGGTGGCGGCGGCCGGCTTAGCGATGTTGGTCGTCATCTTCGCCTTGACAGGAGGGGACTGGTTATGACCTTTTTGTCGCTGCTCGTCTTTTCGCCGTTGTTAGGCATCGGGCTGTTGGCATGGGTTCGCAAAACGGAGACGAACATGATCCAATGGATCGGAACGGCTGCCACCGTGCCGCCGCTGCTGCTCTCGCTGTTTGCGTTCATCCAGTCGGTGCGCGGATTTCCTCTTGAGCGGTTGGATGAAGCGCATCATTGGGTTCGTCTTGCCGATTTCCCATTTTTGACCGATGCGGCGTATGTCATCCGCTATGAACTTGGCATCGACGGGCTGTCGCTTCTCTTTATCGTCTTGACCGCCGTGCTCGGGACGTTGGCAGCGGTGGCCTCCTTGCTTGTCAACGAGGAGAAAAAAGGGTATTTTATGTGGTTGCTCGCGCTAGAGGTCGGCATGTTGGGCGTGTTTGCCGCGGCGAACTTCATTTGGTTTTTCTTCTTCTTAGAGGTGACGCTTGTCGCCATGTTCTTGCTTGTCGGCAAATGGGGCGGCTTTGAGCGCGAGAGGGCAGCATACAGTTATTTGCTGTACAACGGGTTCGGGTCGGCGCTGCTGCTGGTCGTGATCGCCGTGCTTGTCGCCCGCACCGGAACGGCGAATTTCGCTTTGCTTGGCGACATGTTGCATCACCCGGTCGCCGAAGGACAGCTGATCGCCCCGTTGACGTCGGAGGCGCGGCACTGGCTGCTTGGCGGGTTGCTGCTGGCGTTGGCCTTCAAGCTGCCAGCCGTTCCGCTTCATCGCTGGCTCATCCGCGTCCATGTCGAAGCGCCGCCGCCGGTCGTCATGCTTCACGCCGGCGTATTGTTGAAAATCGCGGCGTATGGGATGATCCGCTTTGGGATCGGTTTGTTTCCCGATGAGTTTCGCGCCTTTGCCGGGGTCATCGCCGCGCTCGGGGTCGTCAACATCCTGTACGGCGCGCTGTTGGCGCTTCGACAGCACGAGTTAAAACATGTGCTCGCCTATTCGAGCGTGTCGCACATGGGAGTTGTGCTCGTCGGCCTTGGCGCGCTCAATGAGGCCGGCATTCAAGGGGCGATTTTCCAATCCATCGCCCACGGGCTCATCGCCGCCTTGTCATTTTTACTCGTCGGCGTTCTCGCCAACCGATGGGGAACGACCGACATTCGCCGCCTAGGTGGACTCGCGGCGTCCATGCCCGTCTTTTCCGGATATTTGCTCACCGCTGCCCTCGCTTTGCTCGGCTTGCCGGGCTTGGCGGGATTTGTCGGCGAATTCACTGCGTTTCTCGGCTTGTTTGCAAAGAAGCCGATCTTGGCAGCGGTAGGGGCGCTCGGTTTGATTTTCGCCGCCGCCTACTCGCTGAAGGCGGTGTTGAACGTGACGTTCGGCGGCGCCCGCGGGTCGCAGCCTCCGGAGGGGCAAAGTGAACCGCGGGAGGCGATCGCCGATTTGCGGATGAACGAAGCCGTTCCGGCGTTCATTCTCGTCGCGTTGATTGTGGCGGTTGGCGTGTATCCGCAGCTGTTGGCGGGACAGCTTGCCGCCGCGCTCGAGACGATGATGAACGGGTTAGGAGGGTGATCATATGAATGACGTATGGCAATCGGATTGGAGTCTCATGACGCCCGAATGGATTGTGCTCGCCGTTGCTGTGGTTTTGTTGCTCATCGATGTGGCCATGCCAGACGAGCGAAGCCGTCGTCCGCTTGCTTGGGGAGCGGCGCTCGGGGCGGTGCTTGCGCTCGGGGCGACGGCGGCGCTCATTCCGGCTGAACCGGCTTCGATTTTGCATGGGACGTTTCGGCTCGATAGCTTTGCGAAAGCGTTCAAGCTTTTGCTGCTTGCCGGCGGGGCGCTGGCCTTGCTGATCGTGGCGGGATGGAATCCAAAAGAGGGTAGCCGTTATGGCGGCGAGTTTGCCTATCTGTTGCTGTTTGCGTTGCTTGGCGCGATGATGACGGCATCGAGCGGCGATTTGCTTACCTTGTTTGTCAGCGTGGAACTGCTGACAGTGTCGTCCTACATTTTGGCCGGTTTGCGCAAAACCGTTGCGGCATCCAATGAAGCGGCGCTGAAATATGTGATCAACGGCGGCATCGCCACCGCCGTCATGCTGTTTGGCATGAGCTACGTGTTCGGTTTGACCGGGACAACGAACCTTGATGAAATCGCCCGCCGGCTGCAAGAGACGAATGAGCCGTACATGCTGGCCTTGGCCTTTCTTCTTTTGCTGATTGGGGTTTCGTTTAAGCTGGCGGCCGTTCCGTTTCATATGTGGGCCCCGGACGTATACGAAGGGGCGCCCGTCCCGGCGACGGCGTTTTTTGCCGTTGTCTCAAAAACAGCCGGATTTGTTCTTCTCCTCCGCCTGCTGGTGACGATGTTTGCTGCGGCGCCGGCGGAAGGGCGGGATCCGTCATCACTGCTGCTGTCGATGCAGCCGGCGATCGCTGTGCTCGCTGGGCTGACGATGATCATCGGAAGCGTTGTGGCGCTCCGGCAGCGGAGCTTGAAGCGGCTGCTCGCTTACTCCAGCATCGCCCACGCTGGCTATTTGCTCGCTGGGTTTGCCGCGATGTCGTGGGCGATGATCGACTCGCTTTGGATTTACTTGCTTGCGTATCTGTTGATGAACATGGGGGCATTCGCCATCGTGTCGCATATCGTCGATGAAACGGGTTCGGACGACTGGGACGGGCTCACGGGGCTGTACCGCCATCGCCCGCTGTTGGCTGCGGCGCTCGGCCTGTTTTTGCTATCGCTCGCTGGCATTCCGGGCACGGCAGGATTTATCGCCAAGCTCCATTTGTTCATCGGCCTTGTCGTCACCGAGCCGGGCCATTACGTGCTCGCTGCGGTGATGGCCATTACGACCGTCATCTCTTATGTGTATTATTTCAACTTGATCGTCCAGCTTTTTTTCCGTCCGCTGTTCTCTTCGGCACCGCTTGGCCGCATGTCGGCCGGGTTGTCGGCGGCCGTCGTTCTTTGCGCGCTCGGGACGCTGGCGCTCGGCTGGGCACCGGGGCTTGCATACAATGTGCTCGCCCAGTTTGACCACTTTGGCGATTTTTTGCCGTAGCGTTACAATAAGGGGAGAGGAACGCCTCTCCTCTTTTTTGTTGGACGGCGGGTGAGAGGGGACCGAACTTAACAGCAAAGCGGAAGAGGTTTGGCGTGGTTCCACCTGTTCTCGCTGTTTCCTGCCGCCAGTATGACCACTAGACGGCTGGTGAAAGAGGATGTTGTTGGAGACCCCCAAGTAATAAACGTAGTCCCACTGCCGCCAATTTGAAAAGAATGAGAGTTGTGCCGGCCTACAGACGAAACGAACGATGTGTGCAGGAAAGAGGTGAATGAGATGATGCCGATCATGGGCCAACAAGCGCTCATTTCCATTATCGTCCATTTGGCGTTGATCGCCGTGACATGGTGGACGCTGCAGGCGGTGCGCATCGAGGTGTTGCTGAAGCCGAACCGCGTCGTCCAAGGACGGCTGCTGTACATTTTGTTGACGATCGCCATCGGCTCGACCGTGGCGAACTTTTTCCTTGATTATTGGACATGGTCAACGGATTTGCCGTATTTGTTCCGCGATTAAAGGAGGGAGGCGACCTCCGTCCGCCCGGCGCCGATCCGCCGTTTCGAACGCGGCCGCTACCATTGACGCCCGTACCGTGTTGGTTCAGCTTTCCGCCCGCGTCTCGCCGTGCGTTCGACCGCGGGTGTGTTTCCACTTCAGCGAGCAGCTCGTCCTGCTCGTTGGTTTGTTTATGAAAACGATTTCAAAAACTGCTTTTGTCGATTTTTTTGACGTATGTTCCCTTGTCTGGTGGCAACAATAACAACTAAGGAGAGGAAGGAAACGGAGATGAGAAAGATGGGAAAAAGCTGGACGGCATGGCTGGCCGCGCTTGTACTGACGGGCTTGGTTTGGGCCGGATGGCAAAATCGGACAGAAGGCGCACGAGGGGACGAGTGGTCGAAGCCGCTCGAAACAATCGCTCAGACGCTGAAGCGGCATGGCGCTTCGCTTGATCGCTGGGTCGTGTACACAAGAGAGTATGCCCACGATATTGAAAATGATGCGGACTTTTTCAAAAAAATGGCGGAGCTGAAACGGCAAAACCGTTCGTTTCGCTGGTCATTGGTGAGGACAAGCCATGGACCAAAAGCGATCGGCATCAATGAACGTCCTTTCTTTCGCGAACAAATTCAGCTCGTGATGACCGTCACAAACAGAGGACCGCAAACGTATCTCCTCTATGAAGCGGCCGGCTCCGCGTGGAGCGAAGCTAGGTGGAAAGAAGCAGCGCAGCGCATTCAAACAAAGACGAGTGAACTATTTGTGAACAATCCTACATTTTTTGCTTGTATGGAAGGCGAGTTCAGTGGTAATATGAAAGGTGGTTTGTTTGATCAAGCCTCTCAACTGCTTCATGATTTGCAAGCGACGCCGGTCGAGTGGTTGAAGGAAGAGTCACTCGTTTCCCTGTCTGCATATACTGGGCAGTGGAAGAACGTTCTCCCGGCCGCCAATCATCAAAGCATCAACCTGCAACTCGCCATGAGAGAAAGATTGGGTGGCAAGACGCGCGTCGTTGTTGGAACCCCAATCATTACCATTGAATACTAATATAGAGAAATTGGACGCGGAGGGGAATACCTTGGAAAAGATCATCGTCCGTGGCGGAAACCGGTTGAGCGGCACCGTCAAAGTCGAAGGCGCAAAAAATGCCGTTTTGCCTGTCATCGCTGCCACCTTATTGGCCACGAAAGGAACAAGTACGATCCATGACGTGCCTGCTCTTTCCGATGTATATACAATCAGTGAAGTGCTTCGCTATTTAGGCGCCGACGTTCACATCGCCGGCGATGTCGTCACGGTGGATGCCACCGGCCCATTGACGGTGGAAGCGCCGTTTGAATATGTCCGAAAAATGCGGGCTTCGGTGCTGGTGATGGGGCCGCTGCTGGCGCGCAACGGCCGCGCCCGCGTCGCGCTGCCGGGCGGCTGCGCCATCGGGTCGCGCCCGATCGACCAGCATTTGAAAGGGTTTGAAGCGATGGGTGCATCCGTGAAAGTGGGCAACGGCTTTATCGATGCCGAAGTGAACGGCCGTCTTCGCGGCGCCAAAATTTATTTGGACTTCCCAAGCGTCGGGGCCACGGAAAATATTATGATGGCCGCCGTGCTGGCGGAAGGGACAACGGTGATCGAAAACTGCGCCAAAGAGCCGGAAATCGTCGATTTGGCCAACTTTTTGAACGCCATGGGCGCCAAAGTTCGCGGCGCCGGCACCGGCACGATCCGCATCGAAGGGGTCGATGAGCTTGTCGGCACGACGCATACCGTGATTCCCGATCGCATCGAAGCGGGCACCTTCATGGTGGCGGCGGCGATCACCGGCGGCAACGTTCTCGTGCAAGGGGCGGTGCCGGAACATTTAGGTTCGCTGATCGCCAAGCTGGAAGAGATGGGTGTGACGGTCATCGAAGAGGAAAATGGGGTGCGCGTCATCGGCCCGGAAAAGTTGAAAGCCGTCGATATGAAAACGATGCCGTATCCTGGATTTCCGACTGACATGCAGTCGCAAATGATGGCTCTCTTGTTGAAAGCGGAAGGCACAAGCATGATCACCGAGACGGTGTTTGAAAATCGCTTTATGCATGTCGAAGAATTCCGCCGCATGAACGCCGATATTAAAATCGAAGGGCGTTCCGTCATTATTAATGGCCCGTGTCAGCTCCAAGGCGCCGAGGTGGCGGCGACCGATTTGCGCGCGGCTGCGGCGCTGATTTTGGCAGGTCTGGCGGCGGACGGCTATACGCGCGTGACGGAGCTTCGTCATCTTGACCGCGGCTATGTTCGTTTCCATGAAAAGTTGGCCGCGCTCGGGGCTGACATTGAACGCGTCCATGAAGAAACCGAATCGCCTAGTGAAATCCAAGCGGTGGAATGGAACGGATAAAGAGCGAAAAACGGCGGTGAACTGCCTCAAGGCAGGGAGCGGCCGTTTTTTGTGACCGAGGGGGAAAAACGGCGATTTTCACGAAACGGTGGGTGAGCGTGTCAAAAGAACCATCGGTGCTGCAAGATTTCCCGATTTAGGAAATGATGCCGGGAAGCGGAACGAGCGGCGAAATCACCGGCCTTTATCATAAAGAAAACAGTCATATATACTTGTCCGAGCCCATAACTATAGTAACGAACTGAAGCCAAAGCAGGCATTGATGGAAGATGTCCGCTGGTGCTTGAAAAATGCATATTGGGGGCTCGGCTATGGTCAAACGATTAAAACCAGTATTCGCACTCGCACTATGCCTGTTTGTCGCCATCCTTGTTATTCCAGCGGCGCTCGTTTTGCCATTTTACGATGGGAAGGTGGCAAAGTTGGCCGAACAACTGCACAAGCAAAATCAAACGCAGCGATCACAGGCAGCCGAAGGACCGTCCGTCGAAGTGGCGGTCTACCGAAGCAAGGAACAACGCGTCGAAAAAATTCCTCTTGAACAATATGTCATCGGCGTCGTTGCGGCAGAAATGCCGGCGGAATTTGAATTGGAAGCGTTAAAAGCGCAAGCGTTGACAGCAAGAACATACATCGTCAAGCAATTGCTTGCCAACCAACCGTTTCGCCTGCCGGAAGGGGCGAATGTGACCGATACGGTGGCCCACCAAGTGTATTACAGCGATGACGAGCTGCGCAAGTTATGGGGAAGCGATTATGACTGGAAAATCAAAAAAGTGACGAAAGCGGTGTTGGAAACGCGCGGACAAATTATAACGTACAACAATGAGCCGATTGAAGCGCTTTTCTTTTCGACAAGCAACGGCTATACGGAAAACTCCGAAGCCTACTGGAAAAATGAGTTTCCGTATTTAAAAAGCGTGGCCAGCCCATGGGATCGGCAATCCCCAAAGTTTTACCAGCGCAAATGGATGTCGGTGGCCGAATTTGAACGCCGGCTTGGCGTCACGCTTTCCGAGAACGGATCGGTCGGCGTCATCCTCTCCCGCACCCCTGGCCGCCGCGTCGGTGAGGTGAACATCGGCGGCAAAACGTTCACCGGCCGTGAAGTGCGGGAACGGCTCGGCTTAGCGTCAGCCGATTTTACTTGGGTGCGCCAAGGCGATGACATTGTCATTACGACCAAAGGCTATGGCCATGGCGTCGGCATGAGCCAATACGGGGCCAATTTTATGGCGAAAGAAGGGAAAACGTACGCCGACATCGTCAAACATTATTACCGCGGCGTTCATATTTCATCAGCCACGGCGTTTTTGAACAAACTGACTGCGAAAAAATGAAAACGGGGCGAACGCCCTGTTTTTTTTGCATAAAACCAGCAGGAATGTCAAAAAATAAGCAAAAAATTGCTTTCGGCGTGTATATCTTTTCCTCTTTCTGTTCAAAATGGTTGCTGAGGTGATGAACATGAGAGAGGAACAAAAACAATCGTCGCTGAAGCGTCTGTTCCGCAAACGTTGGGTATTTCCGGCGATTTATTTATCATCGGCCGCATTGATTATCGCTGGCGCGCTTTGGTTCCAACTGGGCAAAGATGAGAATACAGGCAAAGACAACGTCGCCGAAAACGGCGCCGCTCAGCAAGAAAACCCGGCGGTCCCGGTCAATGAGACGGTAGAGAACATCGCCATGCCTGTGCTCGATCCGAACGCGGTGCAAGTAAAAACGCCGTTCTATGATGACGACGCATCGGAACAAGAACAGGAAGCAGCCCTTGTCTTTTATGATCATACGTACCACCCGAACCAAGGCATCGACTTGGCGCGCCAAGACGGCAAAACGTTTGACGTGACCGCTGCGCTGAGCGGCACGGTGACGAAAGCGGAAAAAGACCCGATTTTAGGCTATGTTGTCGAAATCAATCATGAACAAGGGGTCACGACCGTCTATCAATCGCTCGCTGATGTGAAAGTGGAAGCCGGCGATACGGTGAAACAAGGCGAAGTGATCGGCAAGGCAGGGCAAAGCGAGTTCAACAAGGAAGCCGGCATTCACGTTCATTTTGAAATCCGCAAAGACGGCAAACCGGTCAATCCGATCGACTACATTGACAAACCGTTGACCGCTTTGACTGATCAAGCGAAAGATCGCGCCGGTGATGACCGCGCCGCCACCAACAAAGAAAAGCAATTGATGCCAAGCGATGAAACAGCGCCGACCGAAACCGAACAAACACCGGCTGATGACAACACCACGGCGCCAAGCGACGATCATTCCCAACAAAATGAGGACGCTTCCCCTTACAAAACGCCAGACGCCTCCATTGGCATGGCCAGAGCGTAACCGGCCACGGCGTCTGACAGCGAGAGCGAAAAGACCTGTCCGTTTGCCCAGCAAGCGGACAGGTCTTTTTCGTGAACATGCCGAGCTGGCGCGGATTTTCATCCCCAAGTGGAGGGCAAAACGTTGCCCATGGATCTTTTGCGTGAAAAGGCGGGACCATCCTCGGGTGGGCGGCAGGCCGCGCTGTCCATGGAACTTTTCCGTCTCGAGCCGTGCATCGCTTTCCGGGGTGGGGTTAAAGCTGCAAGAATTATTTTTTTCAATATTCCTTTTTTTACATAATATGACTAGAAATCACCACCCTCTTTCTTTTAAAATAAAACAAAAGGAAAATTCATACTATTGACTCTATTTCCTGAACAAAAGAAAGGGGAGCGCGGCCATGGACTACTTATACCACCCACACCCCTCGCAGCGGATGACGGTGTTCGCCAAAAACGGTGTTGTGGCGACATCACAGCCGCTCGCAGCGCAAGCGGGGCTTGAGGTGCTGAAAAAAGGCGGCAACGCCATCGATGCAGCGGTGGCTGCGGCCGCTTGCTTAACGGTCGTCGAGCCGACCTCGAACGGCATCGGCGGCGATGCGTTCGCCCTTGTGTGGACGAACGGGAAACTGTACGGACTGAATGCGAGCGGCTATGCGCCGGCTGCCATTTCGCTTGACGCGCTAAAAGAGCGCGGCTATACGGAGATGCCGACATACGGTTTCGCCCCGGTGACGGTGCCGGGGGCGCCGGCGGCGTGGGCGGCGCTGTCAAAGCGTTTCGGCCGCTTGCCGCTTGTGGAGACGCTCGCGCCGGCGATCGCTTATGCGGAAAACGGCTACCCGGTGTCGCCGGTGCTCGGAAAGTACTGGGCCGCGGCGTTTCGTACATACAAAGAGGCGCTTCGCGGGCCGGAGTTCGCTTCGTGGTTTGCGACGTTTGCGCCGGGCGGCCGCGCGCCGAAGATCGGGGAAGTGTGGGCGTCGCCTGATCATGCGGCGACGCTGCGCTCCATCGCCGAAACGGAGGCGGAAAGCTTTTACCGCGGCGAGCTGGCGGAAAAAATCGCCGCCTTCTCGAAGCAATACGACGGCTTTTTGACGCTCGAGGATCTCGCCGAGTATGAACCGGAATGGGTTGAGCCGATTTCCATTTCCTACCGCGGCTATGACGTATGGGAAATTCCGCCGAACGGCCAAGGGCTTGTCGCGTTGATGGCGCTCAACATCATGAACGGTTTTGACGTCCCAAGCATGCCGGATGTCGAGACGCATCACCGGCAAATCGAGGCGATGAAGTTGGCCTTTGCCGACGGAAAAGCGTATATCGCCGACCGCCGCTATATGGACTATCGCGTCGATGAGCTGTTATCCGAATCGTTTGCCGCCATGCGCCGGGCGCAAATCGGCAAGGAGGCGCTCACGCCGGAGCCGGGAACGCCGCCAAAAGGCGGAACGGTCTATTTGGCTGCCGCTGACGGTGAAGGCAATATGGTGTCGTTCATCCAAAGCAACTATATGGGCTTCGGATCCGGCCTCGTTGTGCCGGGCACAGGGATCGCTCTGCACAACCGCGGCCATAACTTCGTCTTTGATGACGGCCATCCGAACGGGCTCGCGCCAAGGAAAAAGCCGTACCATACGATCATCCCGGGCTTTTTGACGAAAGGCGGCACACCGATCGGCCCGTTTGGCGTCATGGGCGGATTCATGCAGCCGCAAGGGCATATGCAAGTGATCATGAACACGGTCGATTTCGCGCTGAATCCGCAAGCGGCGCTCGATGCGCCGCGTTGGCAGTGGCTAGAAGGGAAAACCGTGCTCGTCGAGCCGCACTTCCCGCGTCATATCGCCGAAGCGCTCGCTCGCAAAGGGCATGACATCCGCATGGCGCTTGACGGCGGCCCGTTCGGGCGCGGGCAAATCATTTGGCGCGATCCTGACACTGGCGTGCTCGCCGCCGGGACGGAGCCGCGCACAGATGGAGCGGTCGCCGCTTGGTGAAACTAGCCGCCGCGAGCGCTTTTTTGCTGTTGGGCCAATGGCGCTTGCACCCGGCGTACGTTATCGCCTTGGCGCTCGTCTATGGGGCGGTGTTTTTATCATAGAGCGTGAAGCCGGACGCGCCACACGGCGGGGCTGACCTAAAAGGCCGTCTGACTCGAAGATCGGCGCAACGTATCAGAAAGCACGCATGTGTAGCGGCGAAAGAGGGGATTCTGCTCCTTGGCCCCCTCTTTCGCTCGCTTTTTATTCGACCGTAAACGTCACCTTCGCCCGGGCGTTCGGCCAGTTTTTGTCGGCGAGCCACCACTCAAGCGTGTACGTTCCGGGCGCTAAATCGCGGAACGTCTCCTGAAAGGACAGCTCTTCCCCTTGTTTTAACGTCCGTTCTTCGTAAATTTGCGCAAACATTTTTCCCTCGCTGAACTGCTTCACCTTTTTGCCCTCGCGGTACAAAATGTAGTCATACTTTTGTGAGCTGGTGAACGTCACCGTCTGCACGCGCTCGGTTTGGTTTTTGACGGTAAACGTAAATACGTAGGCCCCGTTCTCTTTTTCGTACGTCAACGACGGTTCGAGCGTCCCGGCGATGATTCCCTTCCTGCCGGCCTGTTCCGCTTTACCGGCTGGGGCGGGGCCAAGCAAGTCATCTTTTGCTTGCGAGCGCTCACCGCCGTTTGTATACATAAACAGCGCGCTGGCCGCCGCCGCCCCGACCAATGCCGCCGCAATGCCGAACGCTTTTCCTTTGCCCATCATCGATTCCTCCTTCTGCCTCTTTCTATTATAGTCGTTTCCCATTTTCCGTTCGTTACAAACCGTAAAAAATTGTGAAAAAACCGTTGTCCGCCTTGATGTTTCTGGTATATATGCCCGATTTGTCTAATAAAATGTTACAAATTGAACAGCAATGAGAGTGGTTGAGGTGGGGATCGTTCACAACCGGCAAGCGACGCGGCGAAGACGCTTCCGAGACATCCAACGAAAGCGGCGCTCATCATAGGCAAGACGAGTCTCATTTCACACTTCTCACTTCTCACATCCAACTTAGGGAGGGCGAGTGGTGTGCACGATTACATCAAAGAGCGTACGATCAAGATTGGCAAGTATATCGTGGAGACGAGGAAAACCGTTCGCGTCATCGCGAAGGAATTTGGCGTGTCCAAAAGCACCGTTCATAAAGACTTGACCGAGCGGCTGCCGGAAATCAACCCGGAGCTGGCCCAAGAAGTCAAACAAATTCTCGATTACCATAAATCGATCCGCCATTTGCGCGGCGGTGAAGCGACAAAGAAAAAGTATAAAAAACAGGCGGTAAAAAATAACTGACTTTTTTCCTTGCCATCTGCCGTTTGCGGTCGCCATATGGTAAAATAACCTATTAGGAATGATTTTTTAGGGCAGAGGCAAGGAGGGCAAGGTATGTTTTCACGAGATATCGGTATTGACCTAGGCACGGCGAACGTCCTCATTTTCGTCAAAGGCAAAGGCATCGTGCTCAATGAGCCGTCCGTCGTGGCGATCGACAAAAATACAAACAAGGTGCTGGCAGTCGGCGAAGAAGCACGACGAATGGTCGGACGTACTCCTGGGAATATTGTTGCCATTCGGCCGCTGAAAGACGGCGTCATTGCCGATTTTGACATTACGGAAGCGATGCTGAAGCACTTTTTAAGCAAGCTCGACCTCAAAGGCTTTTTCGCCAAACCGCGCATTTTGATTTGTTGCCCGACGAACACGACATCCGTCGAGCGGAAAGCGATCAAAGAAGCGGCGGAAAAAAGCGGCGGCAAAAAAGTGTACTTGGAGGAAGAGCCGAAAGTCGCTGCCATTGGCGCCGGAATGGACATTTTTCAGCCGTGCGGAAACATGGTCGTTGATATTGGCGGTGGCACGACCGATGTCGCAGTTCTCTCGATGGGAGACATTGTCACCGCCTCTTCCATTAAAATGGCCGGGGACAAGTTTGATATGGAAATTTTAAACTATATCAAGCGTGAATATAAACTGCTCATTGGAGAGCGAACGGCCGAAGAAATCAAAATCAAAGTGGCAACGGTATTCCCAGGCGCACGGACCGAGGAAATCGACGTCCGCGGCCGCGATCTCGTCACCGGGCTGCCGCGCACGATTACGATCCGTTCCGATGAAATCGAACGCGCGCTCCGCGAACCGGTGTCATTGATTGTCCAAGCGGCCAAAAGCGTGCTTGAGCGCACGCCGCCGGAGCTGTCGGCGGACATTATTGACCGCGGCGTCATCTTGACGGGGGGCGGCGCCTTGCTTCATGGCATTGATTTGTTGCTGGCGGAAGAACTGAAGCTCCCGGTGTTTGTCGCCGAGAATCCGATGGACTGCGTCGCTCTTGGCACCGGATTGATGCTCGAGAACATCGACCGCGCGCCGAAAACGCAGCTTCTTTAACGGCTGATTCATCGCCAGCGCCCCACGGGCGGACAGAAGATGCGCGAAAAAAGGAAAGGCGGGGGATGCGGCGGCCGCTTTTGCCCATCTATAATAAAGAAAAAGGGCCGTTGGTTGTGTCGCCAAGACCGCGCAGCTTCTTTTGCCTTGCGGAAGGTTGTCGGCCTTTTCGGTTGAGGCCGCGAACCGAGATGGCTTAGAAAACCGGTGAAAAAAGGCTGAGTCTCTTCATCAATGGGGGAACGCGTGGGGCCGATGCAACAATGTTTTTCTAATTGAGAAATGAAATGGAAAACCCGTATCTAGGATGAAATCACCAGCCTCCTAGAAGGCTGGTGAAACACTGCTGTCACACATCAATTGACGGCACTTTCATTCAGAAAAGAAAGCTGATTCTGCGATGTTTCTCTAATTGAGAAAAGGGTGGAACTCAGCGGTATTTTTCACTAAATCACCAACCTCCTAGAAGGTTGGTGAAAAACGGTTGTTTCTGTTGAGCAATGGGGGATCGTTTGAAAGACGATCCTGATGCGACAAAGCTTTTCTATTTGAGAAACGATGACAGGAAGTGGTATGCACGATTGCATCACCGGTCTCTTAGGTCGCCCAACGAGCGCGAAGGGCCAGCGAATGATGAAAAGCGACAAAATAAGGCTACGGCGTCCGAACGTTGCGACGAACGAAGGCCAAAAATGAGGACAAGCGAGGTGATAGCCATGTTGAGAGGATTGTATACAGCCGCGAGCGGCATGCTCGCGCAACAGCGCCGCGTCGATTGGCTGACGAACAATTTGGCGAACGCCGAAACGCCGGGGTATAAAGCGGACGTTGGAGCGATGAGAGCGTTTCCGGAGCTATTGATGAGCCGGCTTGCCGATCGTTCCGTTCCAGCCAACCCTCCGCGCGCCATTCCGACCCAAACCGTGATCGGCCCGCTCAATACCGGTGTTTATATGCAAGAACTGATTCCGAACTTTCGCCAAGGGGATATCAAAGAAACCGGGCTTTCGACCGATGTCGCCTTAATAGATGGACAAGTTCCGGTCGATCCAACGAGCGGTGAGCGCGGCGCGCTGTTTTTTGCCGTTGAAAACGGTCAAGGCGAGATCCGTTACACAAGAAACGGGCATTTCACGTTGAGCCCAGACGGCTATTTGACGACTCAAAACGGCTGGTATGTGCTTGATGCGAGCGGTGAGCGCATCCCTCTGTCAAGCGAACAGTTTTCCGTCCGTGACGATGGAACGATCATCGACGAAACAGGGGCAACCGCTCGTCTTGGTGTCGCGTTTGCCGCCAATCCGAACACCTTAGTGAAGGAAGGAAACGGGTTCTTCCGCAGCACCGGAGGTCCGCTGCCGCCGGCGCCGGGCAATGTGACGTATACCATAAAGCAGCGCTTCATTGAGCGGTCGAACGTCGACGTCGAGCGGACGATGACCGACTTGCTCGCCGCCTACCGCGCCTTTGAAGCGAACCAAAAAATCGTGCAAGCGTACGACCGCAGTTTGGACAAGGCCGTCAACGAAGTCGGCCGCCTAAAATGATGAAAGGGGGACAAGCCTGTGCTCCGCTCGATGTTCACCGCTGCCAATACGATGAACGCGTTGCAGCAGCGGCTTGATACGATCAGCCATAACATCGCCAACAGCAACACCGTCGGCTTTCAACGGCGCGAAGCGAGCTTCGCTGAGCTGCTGGCCCAGCAAGTCGACCGCCTGCCAAACGACGAAGCGCCCCGGCAAACGCCGGCGGGGGTGCGCTACGGAAACGGGGCCGGACTCGCTTCGACGATGCTCGTCACTGCGCAAGGGCCGCTTGTTGAGACGGGCCGCGCCCTCGATTTCGCTTTCACCGCGACCAACCAATGGTTTCGCGTCCGCACCGTCGACGGCAGCGGCGCCGCTGCGATCGGCTACACGCGCGCCGGCAACTTTTCGCTGACGCCGATGAACGGCCAGCTCGCGTTAACGACAAGTGACGGCCTGTTCGTGCTTGATGAAACGAACGCACCGATCGTGCTGCCAGCGAATACGCATGACGTGCAACTGTCACCGACGGGAACGTTGACCGCCATCAACGCCAATGGAGCGGTCGTCGCCCGCGTCAACTTGGGTGTCACGGCGATTCGCCGCCCGCAGCTCCTTGAGGCCCAAGGCGACAACGTCTTCACTCTGCCCGCCGTTCCAGGCGCCAGTGAAGAGTTGAACGGCGGTTTGCGCAACCAAATCCGCATCAAGCAAGGCGCGCTCGAACAAGCGAACGTCGATCTTGGCGAGGAACTCGTCGGCTTGATGACAACGAGCCGTGCCTATCAGCTCAACGCCCGCGCCATTTCCATTTCCGAACAAATGCTCGGGCTCATTAACAACGTGCGCTCCTCTTAAGGAGAGATGAACATGGGCAACGAAACGAAAAACGAGCCGCTTTCTCGCAGCGAACGGCGAAAACAGCGAAGGAAAGCGCGCTTGGCCGCGTTTTCGACCGACGGGAGCGCCGCGGCCTTGCAAGAACGGCCGCCGGTGACGAAAACCTCCCCGCCGTCTGAGGTGGAAACAACATCGGAAACGCGCCATTTTGCGCGCGCCCGGTTCGTTTCAGTGCTGCTGCGGCTGATCATGGTCATCGCACTGATGGTCATCTGCCTAGCGGTGGGAGTGGCTGTCGGCTACAGCGTCATCGGCGACGGGCACTGGCTTGACGTGTTTCGTCCGTCGACATGGCAGCACATTTTTGACTTTGTCCAAAAAGGGGCGTAGAGACAAGACCCCCTCCTTGAAGGCTGGTAAACCGTGAGCGATGAGTGAACTGGGCAAAGCAGGATCGGTGCTACATGTTCAATTGGAGAAATGATGCTAGGAAGCGGACGGCTCCCTTCCATCATCAGCCTTCTTGATTCCAGCAGAAAGGAGCGTTTCCGATGCTTGATGTCCAACAAATTCAAGCCATCATCCCACACCGTTACCCGTTTTTGCTTGTGGACCGCATTGTTGAAATGGAAGAAGGCAAACGAGCCGTCGGCCTCAAAAACGTCAGCGCCAACGAAGCGTTTTTCGCCGGTCATTTCCCCGAATACCCGGTTATGCCTGGCGTGTTGATCGTCGAAGCGCTCGCCCAAGTCGGTGCGGTCGTCCTCTTGCAAAGCGAGGAAAACCGCGGCCGCCTCGCCTTTTTCGCCGGTATCGACAACTGCCGGTTTAAAAAGCAAGTGAAACCAGGCGACCAGCTCCGCCTCGAAGTGGAAATTCTCCGCGCCCGCGGCGCCATCGGCAAAGGCAAAGGCGTCGCCACTGTCGACGGCGAGCTCGTTTGCGAAACAGAGCTCATGTTCGCTTTGGGGGACAAACCGTCTCGTTAAATGGAACCCGCGCGGGCCGAAAAGATGGCCCGTCTTCAAGATAGGCAAAATAGGAAGAATATGTTACGTATATAGTGGGAAAAGAGGATGTCCCGTTCCGTTCGGGACATCCTCTTCGTTTTTGGCCGAGAAGGCTGTGGTGAAAAACCAGTGACTCCCTTCATCAATGGGAGAACGCTCGGGGCCGATGCAACAAGGTTTTTCTAATTGAGAAATGACATGGAAACCCGTATCTAGGATGAAATCACCAGCCTCCGAGAGATCATCGAAAAGCAACGCAGAAACGGATCCCTCCGCATTTCATGCATGAAATCATCCGTTCGGGGAAAGATAAGCAAGGACCGGTCTTACATAAGGTCACTACAACCGATGGAAAGGAGCAGAGAGGATGAAGAAAAAAGCGTTGCTGATCCGGCTGTTCAGCGCCCTTGTCGCCCTCTTTTTGGCGGCTGGATGCAATATGAACCGCGATAACAACAACCCGCCGCCGCCAAACAACCAAAACGATGTCAACGACCGAGACATGAACCCGGCCGATGACATCAACCAAAACGACAACGTGGACAACGACAAAGACAACGACGGCATCCCGGACAACCGCGATACCGATTTGAATGACAATCAAAACAATCAACTCCCGCCGGGAGACGACACGAACAACGGACCGGGCGATGACGAACACGATACCGTGCCGGACCGCGAAGACCCGGTCGAGGATCGGCGGGATGCGAATGACAAAGACAATAAAGACGAGTGAGAAAAATAAGGGTGCCCAAAGAGAATGGTCTCTTTTTGGGCATCCCTGTTTTGTGTATTTATTTTACTGCTGTCGTCTTCAATTCAAGATGTTCTTTTAACTCATTAGAAACGGCCAACCGCTCGCTTTCCGGCACGATTAAATAATAGATTCCGTTAATTTTCGTCCCTTGACCGGTGATGTGCAGCTGCTTGATCTGTTTACGGGCATCTTTGTAGTTCGCCTGAATTTCTTTCATTTCCTCAAACGTTAAGTTCGTTTTGATGTTCTTCCCGATCGCCGTGAGCACATCGCTATAGTTCGTGAGCGACGAGAAGCTTGCCCCTTTCTCAATAATGGCTTGAATGATTTGTTTCTGGCGGTCTTGGCGTCCAAAATCGCCGCGCGGGTCGTCGTACCGCATGCGCGAATATTTCAGCGCTTCGTCCCCATTGAGTGTAATCTTCCCTTTGGAAAAGTACGTTCCTTCGTACGTAAAGGCAAACGGGTTGTTCACTGTCACTCCCCCGACCGCGTTAACGATATCGCGGAAGCTTTCCATATTGACTTTAATGTAATAGTCGATCGGGATGTCCAAGAAATGCTCGACCGTCGCCATCGTCATCTCCACTCCGCCAAAGGCGTACGAATGGTTGATTTTATCTTTCGTCCCTTTTCCGATAATCTCTGTTCTCGTATCGCGCGGGACGCTGACCATCTCAATCGACTGTTTGTTCGGATTGACCGTCATGACGATGAGCGTATCCGCACGACCACGGTCTCCTTTCCGCTCGTCAACACCAATCAACAAGATCGAAATCGGTGTCTTCCGCTCGAATGATACATCCTCTTGCCGTTTTTCCGATTTCCAGTTGACGTCTTCGTGCATTTGATTTGCCGTTTGTTTCATATGGTGATAAATTGAATAGGCGAATATTCCTCCTCCTATGAGTAACACGACGCATATTCCGAGCAACCATCGAAGCCATGTTTTCTTTTTTCGCCGCTTTGTCCTCATCGACACTCTTCCTTTATAGAGTTTTCAATTGTATCAACTCGATTATAGAGTGTTTGTCATAAGAATACAACTGGAAACAGTGAGCGGATTCGATCTAATTCCTGAGTTGTAGGTTTGGAGTTATCCCAAAGTTTAGTGGTTTAGTGGGGGGGCATGGAGAGCGGATAAATATTTAGAGGGTTCATTGAAAGGGGGATATGCAAGACAAGCTGACTTCATCGAGGGGCGGTTGTTTCATCCTCTCAAGCGAGAAGGGCTTTGCTTCTCAACATGAGTGGGAGGGAAACGGGGAATCGGCGTCCTCATCATCGATGTTCTCCCCGCGCCGCCTGCAGGTGGGATTGTTTGGAAGGGGATGACCCCATTCACCGCCTGCCGCAGGGTGGGGGGGCGAAAAAAGAATCTCCCACTTCTCCGCGTTTGCGCAGGCGGGAGAAGGATCAAAGGTATTTAATCATGGCCGTTTCATCGCAACAGTCGAGTTTCGGGCAATTGACACAGTCGATCCATACTTTTTCAGGCAGCGTTGCTTTTTCCGCAATTTCAAATCCGCATTTTTGAAAAAACTCGATTTGGTATGTGAAGGAGATTAATCGCTTCACTCCGAGTCGGATGGCTTCGTTCGTAATATGGTCAACGAGCATGCGGCCGATTCCTTTTCCCATATGATCAGGGGATACGACTAACGAACGGACTTCCCCGAGATCGTGCCCCAAGATATGCAGCCCCGCTGTGCCGACGATTTGATCATTCTCCTTTGCCACATACATGCATTGCAAGTGCTGATAGATCGATAATAACGAGCGGGGCAACACCAATCCTTTTTCCGCAAAGTGTTGAATTAACGCATGGATTTCTTTTACATCGCTCGTGACGGCATGACTAATGTGCATCGGGCTCCCTCACTATCGTATGATCATAGATTCCTTTTTATAAATATACGATATTTTGTTTTTATATGCAATTGTTAATTTTTCGGCCGAGACACCTTGGTTTGTGCCCGATGTCTCACGAGCGAGTCCGAAGGGGAATCGCTGCGTTTGGTCTTTTGGCTTAAGCGAGCATGCGGTTTTCATCCTCTTTTTCGCTGCCCCCTCTTCTTTTTGGATATCTTTCCACCGCCCTTTTGATCGCGCTATGTGTTTCTTTGTCCATTTTCTTAATTAGACCATTTTGTGGCAATTTGTAGAAAAAGAATCCCCCACCCCTTCGCGTTGTGCAGGTGGGGGGATGATTCACGTTTGCGTGATGGATCAGAGGGAGCAATTAGTTTCCTACCACTTGCTTCGCTTTCGCGGGATCGACATAAACGTTTTCGATGGAAGGGAACTGGGACAGTTTATAGGTTAAAATCTTTCTCACGGATTTGTTGATTCGTTCTTCTGACAGTTTTCCGTTTTGGACGGCGTCCCATATGCCGTCGATCACTTCTTTTTGGTGGTCAAACGTGTGGCAGACAAGCAATAAGTCAGCGCCAGCCGCTATGGCGCGATAACCGAGTTCCCGATAGGTAAAATACTTGCTTACTGCTCCCATCTCCAAATCGTCTGTTACGACAATGCCTTCATAGCCCAATTTCTCCCGCAGCAATTGTTGAATAATCGCAGAGGAAAGGCTGGCTGGATGTTCTTTGTCGTATACCGGGTATTTAATATGTGTGACCATTACCAAGAAACGGTCATGGTTGATGTTTTTGATGATTTGTCGAAATGGAAGAATGTCTTTGTTTTCAAGATCCTCCATCCCGGCCTCAACGGAAGAACTGTCATGGTGCGGATCAACTTGGCTGCGCCCGTTTCCCGGAAAGTGTTTCAAGACAGCTGTCACACCCGCATCCGTCAGCCCCGTCACCGCTTGTTTCCCCAACCGTCCTGCCAACACAGGGTCTTCCCCAAACGAACGGCTGTCAGTCGCAGAGAGATCAAGCACTGGCGCGAAGTTGATTTGAATGCCCATCGCGGCCAGTTCGGTTCCCGTTCGGTGGGCGATTTGATACACTTTGGCATCGTCTTTGCTTTGCCCTAGCTGTTGTTGGGAAGGAATCGGGGAAATGTATTGCCGCATTCGGACAATCTTTCCGCCTTCCTGGTCAACGCTAAAGACGAGCGGGATTTTGAATCGGTTTTCCAAGGCCACCCGCTGCAAATCATTCGTCAAGGTGGCGACTTGTTCCGGTGTTTTCATATTGCGATCGTATAAAATGGCCCCGCCCACATGATAGTGACGAATCATTCGTTTCACGTTTTCATCAGGCTCGGTCGATGGAAATCCGATCATGACCAGTTGGCCGATTTTCTCTCGAAGGCTCATTGTCTTCATGATACGATCAATTTTTTCGTTTTGATCGGACGACGGCTCAAAAAAGGTGATGGTTGTTTGGTGGGATGAGCCGTTTTCGTTTGGTTGCGTCTGTTGGCCGTCTGGTTCTGTCGGTTTGTTTGCTTGCGGCTGTTGACTGTTCCCGTTGTTTCGTTTTTCAGAGTTGCTGCTCGGGGAAACCGTCTTTGAGTCAGATAGTTCTCGGTTGACTAAAGCATAAGCAGACAAGCATAGAGCGACAGAAAGTAGAGAAAATAAGAGAATGGATGTCGGTGAGATTTGCCTTTTTGCCCTTCTTCGAGAACTTCTAGAAGGCCGGTGATTTTAAGGAAGCAAGCCGCTTATCAAGTCCGTTTCTCAAACAGATAAGCCTTGTCAAGAGCGCCTTTCAAACGTTCCCCCATTGCTCAAGAGAAACGACCGTTTTTCACCGCCCTCCTAGAAGAACGGTGAAAAACAGCACTCTCTTCACCCCATTGTTCTTCACCGGAGTAAAGAGCTGAGTCCGTGGAGCTTCTCGAATGGAGGAAAACGTTGTTGAGGCACATTTTTCGTTAAATCAACGGCTTTCCAGAGAATTTCAGTGAGAAAACAGGCGGCCTCCTACCCCTGTTGCATAAGGGATGGAGGCTATAAAGCGGATGGGAGTTGCGTATGACCTTTCCTTTATCCTCTTTCTAAACTCGTAGTCAGGTGTCTATCAGTTTGAATTTACTGTTTTTGGATTGCTAGTGGGGACAGTAGATATTTCTTTTTTGGGTATTGCTTTTCCTAAAAGTAGAGTGGAAACTCCTGCCAAGGCAAGTGACAGGGCTAAGAAATAAAAGCCGGCATGGTAGTTTCCTGTTAAGTCTTTAAGTACGCCAAAAAATTTTGGTCCGTTGTAGCCGCCAAGGTTGCCTATGGCATTCTGCAAGCCCATGGCTGCACCAGCTACTTCAGCAGGGATGATGGCCGTTGGGATTGCCCAAAGTGGCCCATATGGTGCATACACACCGATCGCTGTGATTGATAAGAGAATCATTTTTAATACAGGTGTTTCTACAAACTGCCCAATGACCATGGTACAAGCTGCTATAAATAGAGGAATGACGACGTGTTGGATACGGTTCATACGACGGTCTGACCAAGAGGAGTTAACTATCATTCCGATGAGAGCACATGTAAACGGAATGGCCGTCAACCCCCCCATGACAGAAGGATCATTGGTAAATTCGCTCACCACACTGGGGACCCACATTGTATAACCGTAAAATCCAGTCATCCATAAGAAATACATCATGACGAGACCCCAAACGGATTTGTTTTTAAATGCTGCTGCATATCCTTCCGATTTTGAAGATTGGCTTTGTTCGGCAGCTAGCAATTGCAGCAACTGATGCTTTTCCTTTTCAACCATCCATTCAGCTTCGACCGGCTTATCTTTAATCATGGCATACCATACAAACGCCCAAGCAATAGGCGGGATGCCTTCCAGAATGAGCACTGTTTTCCAGCTGAAATGATGCAACAACATACCTGTTATGGGCGCCATGAGGATGGCCGAAACGGGAAGACAAGCCATCCAAAATGCGTTAGCTCTTGCTCGTTCTTGAAGAGTGAACCAGTTGGCAAGTAAGACAAGAACAGCCGGCCAAACCCCTCCCTCGGCAACGCCTAGCAAGAATCTCACTAATTTTAACTGTCCTTCTGTCTGGACAAAACCAGAGGCCATAGCTGCCAATCCCCAAAGGATCATTAGAATAAAGATAAACTTTTTGGCTGACCACTTGGTGGCTAAGATTCCGCCAGGGATTTGCAACAATAAATAGCCAATAAAGAAGATGCCGGCGATGTCTCCAGCAGCTGAAGCCGAAATGTTCAAATCCTTTTGGATGTAGGGCATTAAAACTCCTATATTAATGCGGTCCATGTAAGCAAGCATGTACATAACAAAAGCGACAGGAATGATTCGCAACCATTTTGATTTCATAGCAGTTCCCCCCGTTCTATAAAGCGATAGGTTTTCAAGTAATCGTTTCCAAATTTATATATGGAAGCATCGAACAGAATCACTGTTCGACGGCTTCGAGGTCTTTGAGAAATTTATACGGTTTGCAAAGAATGGAACTTTCCAGCATACTTTGCGGCCACTTTGATGCACTCTTCCATGCTAACACTGCTTGCTATTCCTTTTCCAGCGATGTCAAAGGCCGTGCCATGGTCGACAGATGTACGCAAAAATGGTAGTCCATTTGTAATTGAAATGGTTCTTTCAAAATCCGCCATCTTTGCTGCGATATGCCCTTGATCATGGTAAAGGGACAATACAGCGTCGTAACGGCCATTTAAAGCATGATGAAACACCGAATCAGCAGGAACAGGGCCAAATGCGTGAATTCCTTTTTCTTGTGCCATTTGGATGCCTGGAAGAATCTCGTCAATTTCTTCCCTTCCAAACAACCCGTTTTCTCCACCATGTGGATTTAATGCAGCAACAGCGATTTTACGACTTTCCACCCCAAGACGCTGCAGGGCTTGGTCGCAACGAATTAAATAGTCACAAACTCTTTCTTTCGTCATTGCGGCGATGGCATCTTTTAAGGACAAATGTCTTGTTAAGAAGAAAATACGCATATTTTTTACCTCAAACATTGTCAACGGATCGTTGGTATTGGTCAAAGCAGCTAAGATTTCCGTATGTCCGATAAATGGAATATTGGCGGCCTTCAATGACTCTTTGTTGATCGGCGTTGTTGCCAAGGCCGATACTTTTCTGTCTAATGCCAAATGAACAGCTGTTTCAATATACTCATAGGCTGCCTTGCCGCATTGTGCTTGGACTTTTCCTATTTCAAGAGTGTCTATGTTTACATTGTTTAACGAAATGACATCGATCGTGCCGTGTTCGTATTTACCCTCCGAAGGGTCTTTGATCTCATTTATGTTCAATGAGATATGAGCAATGCCCATTGCTCTTTTCAATACTTCACTGTGACCGATAACAAGAGGCTGACAAACCTCATAGATTTTTTGATTGTTCAGGGCTTTTACGACAATCTCTGGGCCGATTCCTGCCGGATCTCCCATTGGAATTGCAATAATAGGTTTAATTTGCATTGACATGTTTTCCACTCCTTTGGCTGCTAATCTTCATTTGCAAAAAGCGAAGACTTTTGTAGATGGAACGTTGATCGCCGACCATTCCTCCTTTTGTGACTACAGGGAGCCCATCCAAGTATCCCCCCGAAAAGTATCCGAATGAGGTCAGCGGAAGAACTTCGTCTTCAATTTCAATACCGTTAGCCCTTCCTACGGCGCAAAGAGATGCCGTAACATCCCCACCGCTTGTGAAGCATCCGCAAATTGGGTATTTGGAATTTTCAATGATTTTTCGGCCGATGACAGCAAGGCCGTCTGTGATTCGTTTGGCCAGAGCATCTTCGGATACTTGCTCAACAGCAGACAGCGCTTTCAAATCGATTAGACTGTTGGCGGGGTGATGAGTTGTAACGATCAAAATACTTTCCGTTTCGAGTCGCTCTAGGCTAACGGCTGTTGCGCGTTCTACTTCCTCGTTCCAGCTGTTTGAGAAGCTTGCCAGTTTTTCTGGATTGACGTATACGGGGTTAGCATTTGTTTTAGCTAACAGATAATGAAGTTGACGACCGGTCAAGGGAGTCACGCTTCCAATGACCATTAGTATTTTATCTGCATGAAGTTGCTGGTGAAAGTATAATCTTGCATAATATGCTGTTAAAGGGCCAGGATCAACTGGGACGATAATTTTTTCTTTGATTTTCGTCATCGCAAAGGCAATCGTTTCAATATGTTCGTCATTGACGGCATCGATCACGATAATTCGGTTTCCGTGTTCGATTTTCTCTCTGAGTTGCTGTGCGATGGATTCTGCGCCGTAGAGAACTGTGTCGAGCCCTATCAGTGCGACGGAGTGCATACTTTGTTGCTGAATGAGGGCAGGAATGAACGACTGATAAACAGGCATCAACGGATCTTTAGCTACGTCTGTTTCTTGAACAGGTACACCGTCAACGAGCAAATACCCACCGGTTGTCATCCTTCCCGAGTCAGGAAAAGAAGGGACGACAATGGCTACAGAATGATCACCGAGTTCGCGCAAAACGGTGTCAATTTCGATTCCGATGTTGCCGCGGACAGTACTGTCGATCCGTTTACAAACGATCTCAACATTCCATTGTTTGAAGTAGTTGACCGCTTGACGCACACGATCTTCGGCAATTTCCCGCGGAGAGTAGCGGCTATCGGTGTCAATGCAGACGGCATCGTACTTTTCGATGTCGGTTAATGAGGCATTTCTGACAAAGGTTGCCGTTTTGAATCCTTGTTTGGCCAATCTTACGCCTGTTGCATTAGCACCGGTCAGATCATCGGCAATAACCCCGATTTTCATGATGGCTGTCTCCCCTCCCGTCTACGGAAATCGTTGACATTACAACTGGTTGAATCACCTCCTTAAGCACTTCCTGTTACTCTGGAGCGGTATGGGATGCCGGTAGGCAAATACTTGTTATTGAAACTTACTTATGGGTGAACAATGATTATGTTGGTATGCTCGCTATATTGATGTTGGTCTTCTTCATTCAATCCATCGTCAGTAATAATTCCTTCCAACTCTGAGAGTGGACAAACAAGAGAAAACGCTTTTTGATTAAATTTGCTTGAGTCAGCAAGCAACCAAGTTGTTTCAGCCGCCTGTATCATCAGTTTTTTGATTAACGATTTTTCGAATGTAGGTGCTGTGACGCCGGAGATGATATCAACCGCGTGGGCTCCCAGAAAGAAGAGATCTGCCTGAATATTTTTAAGTAGTTCTTGGGTTGGCCATCCGTACAATGTGCCAACTTGGTTTTGAAGCTCTCCACCCGTTACGATCACCTTTAATCGACTTTCCATGAGTTCAGCGGCAATTTTAATATCATTGGTGACTACTGTTAAGTCTTCTCGGTCTTTGATCAGCTTAGCGACTTCAAAAGTGGTTGTCCCGGAGTCCAAGATGATATTGGCATTTTCAGGGATGAACTCAACGGCCTTACGGGCAATGGCTTGTTTCCACTTCATATTCTTTTCCTTTTTTGTTGAGTAAGGTGTTTCTTGAATCAGTGCCCGTGGATGAATGGCTCCACCGTGTGTCCGGACGATCTTTCCTTGCCTTTCTAGAAGAGCTAAATCTCTTCGAATGGTCATGGTTGATACGTTTAATTGCTGTGATAGCTCTTCAATGTCGACTTTGCCTTGAGTGATTAATTGCTTTTCAATCCATTCACGTCGTTCTTTGGGCAACATGTACATTCATCCTTTGATCGCTTTGTTCTAATTTAACAAGTTTTTGTTACTTTGTAACAATATTTTATTTATTTTTGTTCGTTTTTGTCAATAGATAAGTGTAAAAATTTTTTGCCATTTTAGGTCACCTCGTTTGGGAGGTGCTAGTGGGTGTAGGTTGTCTCACCGATAGGAGTCATCAGTTTTCATCAAGTTCCTTGGGAATACCCTTTGTGTTTAGAAGGCCGGTGATTTCAGAGAGTATGCCGATTTTCAGCGTGATTTCTTAAGTAGAAAAATCCTGTGGCATCGGTATTGCTTTCACACGTTCACCCATTGATCAAGGGAAACAACTGTTTTTCACCGGCCTTTTGGGCGTAATGAAATTAAGATTGTTTTTGATTCACCCGTGGACGGAGAAAGTGGAGCGTCACGAAGAGACGAAACGTCGCCCTTATTGGTGGTTGGGGGAGGAAGCCCATCGGTAATAGGCAAGTGGAGAGAGAAGTTGACACACTTTGAAGTGCGCCCGTTTTTGCGGACACGAACTGAAGACCAAGTCCGGTTGCTGCTTGTTCTACACGCAAGAACCGTGCGGATTGCCTGTGAGGAAAAGGGACAAACGGTTGTGACTCTTTGGCGCTATTGGATCGGCGACGGATCGTTGTCCATTGCCCTAGAAGGCCCGTGAAAAACCGCTGTCACACACGAATCGGCGGTATTTTCATTCAGAAAAGAAAGTTGATTCTACGAGGTTTCTCTAATTGAGAAATGGGTGGAATCAGCAGTATTTTGCATTACATCACCGGCCTCCTAGAGATGTCGGCAACTTCGGCGGCGGTCAGCCCGGTTCGTTTCGTCACTTCGTGAATGGTCAAGACATTGAGGAGGTTTTTGGCGATTGCAAAGGCCTTTTGTTTTACCGCTAGTTCTTTTTCTTGGTTCTTCACCGCTTAAACAAAATGTCCTTGGTGTGAAGGGAAATCCCGCCCCCCATCGTCTCAACTTCACTTGTTTACCGTCTGTTCGATTGGTTGTGATCTTCCGCCCGAACGGAACCGCGTTGTCCGTTCGGGATCAACGGCCGTCGTCCTGAAAATCGAAGATGGTCCAAAAAGGATTTCTTTCGCAGATCGAATGGTTTCTCTTCAGCGGATGCTTGGTCAACCAAGCTGTCATAACGAATGACGATTGGTTTTAATCCTCACGTCCGAATGAACACTTCCGTTCCGTTCGGGACGATCGAGGCGAGTTCGAGCACGTCTTTGTTGTGCATGCGGATGCAGCCTTTGGATACGTATTTGCCGATTGAGGACGGGTTGTTCGTGCCGTGGATGCCGTAATGGATTTTCGATAAGCTGAGCCACATCGCGCCGAACGGTCCGCCTGGGTTTGGCTGGCGGTTGACGATGACAAAGTCGCCGACGGGGGTGGCGGTGATCATTTTGCCGACGCCGATTGGGTAGGTGCGGATCGTTCTTCCCCGATACTTTAAGGTGAGTTGGCGGCGGCTGATCGATACATGGATCGTATACGGAATCGAGCCTTTGGCCGGAAGGTGGGGGATGAGGATCGCTTGGCCGGGAACGATGACGGACGAGGCGGTAAGGCCGTTGGCGCGAAGCAGCGCCGCGACGGACGTGCGGTAGTCGCTGGCGATGGATGCGATTGTTTCCCCGCGTTTGACGATATGTTGATACATTTCCATTTCACTCCTTTCTCGCTCGCTGGAGAAGTGCCATGATAGCATTTAATGAAGAACTACGGTGGTTTATGAATTGTAAGAAAATACGATCCCCCATTTCCCATTCTTCTTCGCGACAAACACGTCTTGATGGAGTTCAAACACACCAAAAACGCTATGAAACGTCTGGATGACGCGGATGCGGTAGACGTCTTGGAACGGTTTTTGTTTGTCTGACATCGACCAAGAAGACAAGTGTTCCACTTCGTCAAGGCGGTATTCGAACGTTTCGGCGCCGAAGTCTTGCATAAAGACGTGGGCGCGGCGCTGGATGTAGACGTCTTTTGGGAATTTCGTTTTCATGAGCGGGTGAAACAGCTCCCAAGAGCTGCCGAAGTCTCCTGCTTGTTCGTAGCGGTAAAACGTGTCAACGATTTCTTTTGCCTCGTTCCGTTCGCTTGAAAGAAACAGAGACAAAATCGCCACCAACACGGCGACGGCAGCGAGAACCGCCACCCCCGTCTTGGCTCGGATCGTTTTTTGGCGGTAGCGTGAGAACATCGAGTCTCCTCCCCTCTCTGTTATACAATATGCACGATGGGCGGCGGATATGGGCGGGGAAAAGGGGAAGCGCCATAACCTGTGCCGCAGGATAGACATACGGCCGCATGTTTTAGTTAAAACATTCATCAGACTGTAGTAAAATGGATGGCAGGAGTGGTTGGAAATGATGCACGGGCGTGAGAAACGGCGGTTGGTCTGATTGGGAAGCAGGCGGAAAGGCGGAGCGGTTAGAGCTCCGTTTTTCCTTTGGCGTTCCGCGGAACATCGAACAGGCAGGAGAGGTAGAGAGTGATGAGGAAATCATTCATTTATGCGCTGCTGGTTGGGATCATGGTTGCTTGGGGATTGAACGTGACGGCGTTGAAAATTCTTGTGGAGCATTTTTCCCCGGTGACCTTGACGGCGTTTAGAATTTTCACGGCGGGGTTGGTTGTGCTTTTGTTTTTATGGGGGATCGGGCGGCTTGAAAAAATCGGTTGGAACGAAGCAAAACAGATCGGTTTAGCCGCCATGTTTAGTGTCGTCGCTCACCACTTTTTTCTTGCGTTGGGTCTGACGAGCACGACGGCGGTGAATGCGGGCCTTGTTTTAGGGCTCGTGCCGCTGGTGACGGCGCTGTTGGCGATCGTGTGTTTAGGCCAGCGGCCGACGCCGTTTCGGTTGCTCGGCATCGCGCTTGGGTTTTTTGGGGTCGTGTTTGTCGTCGCGAACGGCAACGGCGGCCTCGGCCATTTGTCAATCGGCGATGTGTACGTCTTTTTGGCTGTCTTGGCGCAAGGAATCAGCTTCATTCTGATCAAAAAGGCGACGGTTGAGGCGCGGGTGATGACAGGGTGGATGCTTGTCTTTGGGTCGCTTTGGCTGTTTGTCCTAAGTTTCGCGCTTGAACCGCATGGCTTGTCGAGTTTGAAAACAGGCACGCTGCCGCTTTGGCTCATTTTCCTCGCTTCAGCGGTCGTGGCGACGGCGCTGGGGCATATGTTTTATAACCAGGCTGTGCAACACCTTGGCCCCGCTGAGTCGGCGTGTTCATCAACCTCAATCCGCTCTTTTCGCTGCTGGGGGCGCATTGGCTGCTTGGCGAGCCCGTTTCGTGGACGCAATGGCTTGGATTTTTGTTCATTGTGGCGGGTGTCGTTCTCGGCAGCGGGGGGATGGATGACGTCGTCGCCCGTTTCCGCCGGGCAAAAGTTGCGGCTGGGGGAAGAAAGGCGGGGCTGGGGTAGCGCGCTCCCCGCGTTGACGCCATGCGCGCAAGGAGGAAACGTTTGTGCTGGCAGATAGGGGTTTGGTGTTTGGCTGTCTCTTCTCGAAAAAAGACGGCCATTTTTTTACCATGGGCAGGATTTTGCCGGACGATGCCGAAAAAGAGAATACGAAACGTATTCTTGTGAGGTGAATGTATGGCGATCGATCACGACCGGCTGTTCAAAGAGCTGTTGCAGACGTTTTTTGAGGAATTTGTGCTTCTCTTCTTCCCGGATATGCACGAGCATATTGATTTCAACCATTTGTCGTTTTTGTCCGAAGAGCTGTTTACGGATGTAACGGCTGGGGAGAAGTACCGGGTAGACTTGCTGGCGAAAACGAAGTTCAAAGGGGAAGACGGATGGATCATTGTTCATGTGGAAAACCAAGCGTACATCCAATCGTCGTTTCCCGAGCGAATGTTTCTTTATTTCAGCCGCTTGTTTGAAAAATACCGCGCTCCGATCATTCCGATTGCCGTCTTCAGCTATGATGCCATCCGAGACGAACCCTCTTCGTTCACGCTCTCCTTTCCGTTTGGTGATGTGCTTGACTTTCGCTTTTTCCATGTGGAGTTGCCTAAGCAAAACTGGCGCCAATTCATCCGCACCGACAACCCGGTGGCGGCTGCGCTGCTTAGTAAAATGGGGTATACTGAAAGTGAACGAGTGGAACTGAAAAAGCAATTTTTGCGCATGTTGGTGCGTCTCGAGCTAGACGAGGCCAAACAGCGTCTGTTGATGGGCTTTTTCGAAACGTATGTGAAGCTGTCCGATGAAGAAGAACAACGGCTCCGAAGCGAGGTGGAACAAATGGAGACGAAAGAAAAAGAACGCGTGCTGGAATTGATCATCTCATATGAGCAAAAGGGAAAAATTCGAGGTCGGGAGGAAGGACGCAAAGAGGGAGCAGAACAAGAAAAACGGCACATTGCGAAACGGATGCTGCGGAAGGGGTTTGATGCGCAAACGATTCACGAGCTGACCGGATTGTCTGTGGCGGAAATTGAGGAAATGAAACAAGGCGGCTCCAAGTGAATGGAAAGGAATCGCCGCACGCTGCTTGGCAAACAGGCGGGGCGAAAGGCCAGCCCCGCCCTAGCGCTTTGGTTTCGCTGCTGTGGATTCCCGTTTGATCAGTTTCGAAATTGTTGATCCATTTTCGAAATACGAAAGGCAGGGGTGACGATGCACCTTTACCGCTACGAAGAAAACCCGCTGATTACACCGAACGATGTGCCGCCGTACCATGACGGATTTGAAGTGATCGGGGCGTTTAACGCTGGGGTGGCGAAATTTCAAGGGGAAGTGTTGCTGCTGCTGCGCGTGGCCGAGCGGCCGGTTGCGGATGACCCGAACGTGGTGAAGGCGCCGGTGTGGAATCCACGGACGGGGAAGGTCGATGTGTACGAGTTCTGCAAGGACGACCCGCGCTATGATTTTTCCGACCCGAGGGTCATTAAAGAGGCAGGGGCGGAGCGGTTTTTGTATTTGACGTCGCTTTCCTATTTGCGCCTCGCCCGCAGTCAAGACGGGCGGCGGTTTACGATTGACGAGCGGCCGTTCGTCTATCCGTCCAATGAGCTGGAGACGTTTGGCATTGAAGATCCACGCATCACATGTATGGATGGAACGTATTACATTTATTTCAGTGCCGTCTCACCCAAAGGAGTCGGCGAAGCGATGGTGTCAACGACGGATTTCCGGACGGTTGTGCATCACGGCATGATCTTCGCGCCGGAAAACAAAGATGTGCTCATTTTTCCGGAGAAGATCAACGGCAAGTATTACGCCCTTCATCGGCCGGTGCCAAGAAGCAACGGCCGCCCTGAGGTGTGGATCGCGGAGTCGGACAATTTGCGCTACTGGGGGAACCACCGCTTTTTGTTCGGTTTGCGGGAAGGAAAATGGGACAGCGCCCGCATCGGCGGCGGGGCGGTGCCGATCAAGACGGAGCACGGCTGGCTTGAGCTGTACCACGGGGCGTCGGAAGACCACCGCTACTGCATGGGCGCGGTGCTCCTCGATTTGAACGATCCATCGAACGTTCTCGCCCGCTCGGAGCGGCCGCTCGTCGAGCCGGAGGCCGATTACGAAGTGAACGGCTTTTTCGGGCGCGTCGTGTTCTCGTGCGGAGCGCTCGTTGAGGGCGATGTCGTGAAAATGTATTACGGCGCCGCCGATACGTCGATGGCGTGCGTCGAGCTGAAGCTCGGTGAGATTTTGGATTCGCTTGTGAAAGTATAATCGTAAAGTTGCCCGCCGGTGGCGATGCCAGAATGGAAACGCCCGAACGGCCGGGCGTTTCTTTTTGGGTTGGCGCAACAGTTTCGTTTCTTTTCCATTCCACAGGATTTGGTATAATAAAAACAACGCAATTGTTGACCATACAATGGTACATCGATGTGAACATCGAAGGATATAGTTCTAGAAGGTCAGTGAAAAGGCGCTGATTCCCTTCATCAATGGGAGAATGAGTGAAAAACAGGATTGATGCAACAAAGTTTTTCTCATGGAGAAATGATATTGTACAGCCGTATACACGATGAAATCATCAGCCTCTTAGAGAGGTGGTGAAAAACGGCTGTTTCCCTTGATCGATGGGAAGGTGTGAAAAGGAGTACCGATGCTACAGGGTTTTTCTATTTGAGAAACGGGGCTGGTAAGCTGCACTCTCTTACCATCACCGCGCTTCTAGATGGCTGGTGAAAAACGGTTGTTTCTTTTGAGCAATGGGGGAGCGTTTGAAAGACGATCCTGATGCGACAAGTCTTTTCTATATTTGAAAAACGGGTTTGATCAGCGGCTTGCTCCCTTCAATCACCGGCCGCCTAGATAGGGTGCCAATGATTGATCATCGTGGAATAGAGGAGGAACAGCAGAAATGAAAAAGGTGCGCAAAGCCATCATTCCGGCAGCAGGACTTGGAACGCGGTTTTTGCCCGCGACAAAGGCGATGCCAAAGGAGATGCTTCCGATCGTCGATAAACCGACGATTCAATATATTGTGGAAGAGGCGATGGCATCCGGCATTGAGGACATTATCATCGTCACCGGGAAAGGGAAGCGGGCGATTGAGGACCATTTTGACTACGCGTTTGAGTTGGAACAGATTCTCAAGCAAAAAGGGAAGCTAGATCTGCTGGAGAAAGTGAAAGAGCCGTCGAAGGTCGACATCCACTACATTCGCCAAAAGGAGCCGAAAGGGCTGGGGCATGCGGTTTGGTGCGCGCGCAATTTCATCGGGGACGAGCCGTTTGCGGTGCTGTTAGGTGACGATATCGTCCAAGCGGAAACGCCTTGTTTAAAACAGCTCATTGAGCAGTATGAACAGACGTTCAGTTCGGTGATCGGCGTCAAGCGCGTGCCGGAGGAAGAAACGCATCGCTACGGGATCATCGACCCGCTTGAGCAGCAAGGACGCCGCTACCAGGTTCGTCGCTTCGTCGAAAAACCAGCGCCGGGTACGGCGCCGTCGAATTTGGCGATCGTCGGACGATACGTGTTGACACCGGAAATTTTCTTGTTTTTAGAGAAACAGGAAGTTGGCGCAGGTGGGGAGATTCAGCTCACGGATGCGATCGGGCAGCTCAACGAAATTCAACGTGTCTTTGCCTACGAGTTTGAAGGAAAACGGTACGATGTCGGAGAGAAGCTCGGCTTTATTGAAACGACGATCGAGTTTGCCTTGCAAAATGAAGAGTTGCGCGCCGATTTGCTTGCGTTTTTGGAGCGGATGGTAGCGGAGGCGAAGGGATCAGTCAGCTAATTCAATATCGGTGCTAGTGCATGGAATTACGACTATTACGGGCAGGAAATAGGGGCCAGTGACGATATGGTGCCTACAGTAAAAAAACCGTTATTCATTGTCCGTTGGCCGCTCTCCTCTAGGAGGCTGGTGAAAAACGGTTGTTTCTCTTGAGCAATGGGGATGTTTGAAAGGCGCTCCTGATGCGACAAGGCTTATCCATTTGAGAAACGGGTTTGATCAGCGGCTTGCCCCCTTCAATCACCGGCCTTCTAGATGGCGGGCGAAAAACCGCTGGCACACACCAATCAGCGCACTTTCATTCAGAAAAGAAAACTGATTCTGCAATGCTTCTCTAATTGAGAAATGAGTGAAATCAGTAGTATTTTGCACGAAATCACCGGCTTCCTAGGAGGGCGATGAAAAACGGCTGCCACGAGCAAATCAGCGACATATCGCCAAAAAAGAAGGCTGATTTCGT
Source organism: Geobacillus sp. YF-1 (assembly GCF_052692335.1). Lineage (NCBI taxonomy): Bacteria > Bacillati > Bacillota > Bacilli > Caryophanales > Anoxybacillaceae > Geobacillus > Geobacillus sp. YF-1. The sequence continues at coordinate 3,280,140 of NZ_CP199850.1, read as the reverse complement.
TAGGCTTTTCTAACTGATAAATAGATGGAATAGCAGTATTTTCCACGAAATCACCACCCTTCTAGGCTGGATTGCAACATCCGCTTGTACGGTGAACCGTGTGCTCTGACGCATGGCGGCCTTACAAGTCGGAGCAGCACGGAAAAACCAATTGCCCGGTGTGTGTTCGCTTCGTGAAATTTTTGTCGAAATGTTCGTGTTGTTCCGCGAAAATGGGACGGTTACAATGGAATTAGAACAAATGTTCTTTGTCGAATTCGTTGCCATATAAAAGGAGAGGATAGGTGAACTCGGTATGATTCAAGCGTTTGAGGTGAACATTGCAAAACCATTTGGCGCATTCAATTGGACGAGCTAAAGAGCATCAATTTGTTTAGTGGGAAAAACAATGTTCGGAAAACGACGATTTCAAGTTCCGGGTGTATTTTTTCTCAAGATCATTAACACGCGGGGCGATCATATAGACCGAAAATGGCCGCAAGAGGAGGGTAGGTATGGCTCGCATTCGCATTGAGCATTTTGGGCCAGTGGGGCTGTTTGATGAGGAGATTACCGATGTAACGATTTTGATTGGTCCTCAAGCGAGCGGAAAAAGTACGATTAGCAAACTGATTTTTTTCTTCCGCTCTATTCCGGATGAATGGGTAAATTATTTGCTTTCGTCCCGACAAACGGATGAGCACAGCCCGTTTTTTGAGTTCAATAAATATCTTAGGAGAAAATTTGTCGGTTACTTTGGAACGACAAAACATATGAAACCGTTTCACATTCGTTATGAATATAGTGACGGAAAATTTGTGCGTCTTGACTTGAAAGATGGTTATGTGCAAATCCACTTTAGCGATTCCTTGAAAAAGGGGATTTTAGAGACGTTCAAGCACGTTATTCAGCTAAAAAAAGAGACGCAATATCAAGAGCGGCTGTTGACTGATTTTTGGAATGTCTCATCTTGGAAAGCGCGGCAACAAAGTGTTGTGGAAACAATTAAAACGTCTATTGATGAAGTATTTGGCGATTCGAAAACATCGATCTTCATTCCGGCAGGTAGAAGTTTAGTCGCGACGTTGTCCGATCAGCTGCAAGATATTAACCCACGGCAACTCGATGTCTTGACAGAACAGTTTATCGAACGAATTAACTTGCTGAAGAAGATGTTTTCGCAATCGTTTGAGGAAATTGTCGAGGATCGGAAAAAATTTTCGACAGAGAAAATTGACTTTGAGGCGATTCGGTTTGCCATTGATATTATTGAGCGGGTGATGAAAGGAAAGTACATGTTCTCTGACCATGGAGAAAAAATCTTTTTTAATGAAAGAGAGTATACAAAGCTAAAATTTTCATCCTCAGGGCAACAAGAAGTAGTGTGGATTTTGTTGCTTATATTCACGGTTATTTTGGAACGGCGACGAGTGTTTATGGTTATTGAGGAGCCTGAGGCTCACTTGTACCCGAGTGCGCAAAAAGAAATGGTCGCCTTGTTTGCATTATTGCTAAATGCGACGGATAATACGCTAGTGATTACGACTCATAGCCCATATATTTTATCCGCTTTCAATATTTATTTGTACGCGGCCAAGATTGGAGAAAAGCTGGATCGACGCGCCGATCCGATTGTGGACCGAAAGCTGCGCCTTTCTCCGGAGCGGTTAAAGGCCTACATGCTGGAGAGCGAGGGAGGGAGATTCCGCTACCGAAGCATTATCGATGATGAATTACGGTTCATTCAGGCCGAAGCGATCGATGAAGCATCATCTGCGATCAACTGTGTACTTGATGAGCTCATGGAGGCGGAGGAAGCGGGGGAGTAAACATGTCGGTTGTAGAATGGGAAAGTTGTTTGCAATATTGCGACCGTCGAAAATTAGCAGTTGTTGAGGAAAACGGAAGAGGGGTTTGTTTCGTCAATAAGAAGGAAAAGAGGGTGGCCCTGTACCGTGTAGACGGTTGTCTGCTTAAAGAGGGGGTAAAATGCGATTTTTTATTTTTAGTGATAGAAGGAGATCGGGCATTTTTCATCGAACTAAAAGGGTCTGACCTTGAGAAAGCCGTACACCAGATCACCCGAACAATTGAACAGTTAGGGAAATGGTTGCCTGGATATATATTCGAAGGGAGAATCGTGACTACCCGTGTGAGGACACCCGCTTTGAAATCGACTTATTTAATTAAGCTGGAAAAAATGTTGAGGAGAACGGGCGGGACATTAGTGGTAAAGGCCAATTGGGACGAGGTAAACGTATAAGGCAGGAAAGAGGCAAACGATATGGATGATTACCGGCTAAAACGGATTTATACCCCGGCCGAACGGGATGATGGCGTCCGCATTCTCGTTGACCGCCTTTGGCCGCGGGGCATGGCGAAAAGTGAGGCGCACCTTGACCGATGGATGAAGGAGATCGCCCCAAGCTCGGAATTGCGGCAATGGTTCGGCCATCGGCCGGAGCGGTTTGCCGAGTTTGCCAGGCGGTACGAGTGGGAGCTTACGACAGACGGGACGAAGCAGGCGTTGGTGAAGGAGCTGCTTTCGCTTTCGGGAACGGTGACGCTGCTTTATGCGGCGAAAGATGAGCGATATAACCATGCTGTTGTGCTGCGGGAATTTTTGCATCGGTACGGCCATAACGGAGCATATGGGAAGCGGTGCGAACAGATGGAATGACGATAACGATCAACCTTGGCGGGAGGGATGAACGGTGATTCGCGCCATGGTCGGCGATTTGACGAAAGTGGAAGGGGTCGAGTACATTTGCAATGCCGCCAACGGCATCGGGCCGATGGGCGGCGGGGTGGCGGCGGCGATTCGCCGGGCGGGCGGACGCTTGATTGAGGAAGAGGCGATCCGCATCTGCCAAGCGCAAAATCCACAGCCGGGCGATCTGTATGTGACCGGAGCGGGAGCGTTGCCGTTTCGCGGCGTGATTCATCTTGTGACGATGAAGCAGCCGGCAGGAGAGACGTCGTATGTGATCGTTCACCAATGCCTCGAGCGGCTGGTCGCGCACTGCCGGGAGCACGGGATCAAGAAGGTGGCGCTTCCGGCGCTCGGGACAGGTGTCGGGGGTCTTGACAAAGAAAAAGTGGCGCGGTTGTTTGTCGAGGTGCTCGCGCCGGTAACGGATGTGGAGTTTGTGGTCGTGGACATCGATGAGTCGTTGATCCGTCACGTTCAGTCCAATCAATAAGGAAGAAAAAGGGCCTTGACAACGCTTGGCCCTTCTTTTTTTGGCAAACAATAACGGGTTTCACAATTCTCCATATCATATTATAATATAACACACAAACGAGTTTCATGGACTTCCTTGTCTAGCCTAGGAGGTGGCGCTGCCATTCCTGTCCGATGAATGGGACTTGGGGAAAAGGAAGTCAACGAGCGTTTCCTGTGCAAGCCTGTTCAGGGACAACAGCCAAAAACAAGGCGCACGGCGTTTTTGGCAACGCCTGGAGGGATAATGATGCTGTTCCAATCACCGACATTGAAGACATGTCAAGTGTTAGTCGATGAATTCCGCCTGGCCCCACAGCCGTTTGAGCCGCAAAAATTGCGCTTTGCGGGTGTTGGGGATCGAGACGTTTATAATATTTCCGCGCCGTTTGCAGATGACGGCGAGTTGGTCATCGCTGGCCGCGTCGAATCGCGGGACAGCGAACAGTCGGAAGTGTACTTTTTCGTGGAGCGCGATGGGGTTTGGATTCCGCGCGAAGGAGCGCCGGTGTTTGCCTTGCAAGATCCGTTTGTGGCGCGCATTCACGGCCAGCTTGTGTTTGGTGGGGTGGAAACGTTTCTGCATCCGGTGTTTCGCGGCGAGTATTGTTGGCGGACGGTCTTTTATCGCGGCCCGAACATCCGGGGGCTGAAACCGTTCGCGCAGGGACCGGATGGGATGAAAGATATTCGTCTTGTCGAGCTGAAAGACGGCTCGATCGGCGTTTTCACCCGGCCGCAAGGGGAAAAGGGCGGACGAGGAAAGATCGGCTTTACTCGCATTGTTTCACTTGATGACTTGACGCCGGACGTCATTGAAGCCGCTCCGCTGCTTGACGCCCAATTCACCGATGAGGAATGGGGCGGTGTGAATGAAGCGCATTTGTTGGCCAACGGGCTCGTTGGGGCGCTCGGCCATATCGCCTGCTTTGACGAGCACGGCAACCGCCATTACTATCCGATGGTGTTCGTATTGAATCCGGAGACGATGGAGCGCTCCGAGCTGGAATTGTTGGCGCTTCGCTCTCACTTTTTGGATGGACCGGCGAAGCGGCCGGATTTGACGAACGTCGTCTTTAGCGGCGGCTTGATCCGCAAAGGCGACGGGACCGCCGAGCTGTACGCCGGCGTCGGCGATGCCGAGGCGCAAAAAATTTCCTTGATCGACCCGTTTGTCAAGTACGAGGCGCAAGAACTTGATCGGATGTATGCTTCTGTCTAAACGGAAGATGAAGAAAAAAGGATCGGCATTAGTGGGCAGACCTTTCATGAGAGCTGTTTCCAGCCGATCCTTTTCTATATTGTCCAGCGGATTTCTTCTTCGATTTGTTGAATCTGTAATTCGTCCAATGATTCGGAATATAGTAGAATGGGAATGACCGAAACGGGTGTGATCTATTCAGCAACCATTACGACAGCTCAACGAGGTGAAATACATCGGATGAACGAACGCCAGAAAGAAATTTTACGGATCTTATTATCGGATTCGAACCAATATGTTTCTACCCAGCACCTAGCTGACGTGATTGGCTGCTCGGAGAAAACCATTCGGAATGACTTGAAGGTGATTGAGTCTGATCTGTTGCAGCATACGAATGCGTATTTAGAAAAAAAACCTGGGACTGGGGTCACCTTGCACATTCATGAGGGGGAGCGGGAAAAATTATACCAACGGTTATATAGTACAACTCGCTCGATCGATAGCCAAGAAGATCGTTTAATGGAAATGGCTTATGAGCTGTTGCTTGGAACGAGTCATGTCACTTTGCAATCGTTGGCCAATCGATACTACATGCCTAAGAGCGTGCTAAAAAAAGAGCTGCATCAACTGGAGCAATGGCTCGAAAAGTACGGGTTGCGGCTCGTTTTAAGGAAAAAATTAGGGCTGATCATCGATGGAAGTGAACGGAATAAACGGGCCGCTGCCGCCAATCTTTGCGAACTTGCCGGTTCCTTCACCAATCGCTCTTTTGTGAAAAAGCAATTTCCTGCCCATGAAGTATCGGTGATTGAAAACGTGCTCAGTGAGATCGAAGTGCCGCACCATATGACATGGATAGATGAAACGAGGGAAAGCCTGTTAGTTCATACGTTGATTGCCTTGAAACGAATCAAAATGAACAAGCCGATTGGCCCTGTATCGAACAAGGACGGGATTCAAAAAACAGATGAGTATGCATGGATGGTGGGGTTTGTAAAACGATTAGAGCCCTATTTTGCTCTTCGTTTTCCAGAAGAGGAAATTACCTTGTTAACGATCCACTTGTTAAGTGCTAAATTGCGATACTCGCCGTCCAAAGAAGTGGGGATATTGTTCGAGAACGAGCAGTCTATCCATTTTATTGTCCAGTCTTTGATTGATTGCATGTCCCGTTTAACAGGAATTGAGTTTGCGCTTGACAACGAACTGAAAGAGGGACTATTTCTCCATTCAGCGGCAGCTTTCCATCGTTTGATTCACGGGTTGCCGATTTCGAATCCGATGGTCAGTGAGATTAAAAAAGCGTACCCTTATATGTTTGATCGAGTGATTGCTGCGGTGACTGAGCTGAACTCCCAGTTTCCGTACAAGATTCCTGAAGAAGAGGCTGCTTATCTTGCTTTACACTTCCAGGCTTCTTATGAACGATTGAAAAAAGTTAATGCACAACATCAACATGTCCTAATCGTTTGCCAACTCGGGATTGGCATGTCGCAGCTGATTCAAACGAAATTGGAGAGCCATTTTCGCGATTTGCATATTGTTGGGAGTGTCAGGAAAGAGGAAGTGGATCGTTATGTGCAGCAGCAGCGTATTGACCTTATTATATCTACGGCGCCTTTAACAACCAGTGGTGTGCCGGTTATCGTCGTTTCTCCTCTCCTGCCGAAAAGCGACCTTAAGAAGATTGAACGTTTTTTGAAATACTGCTACGATCAAGACCCTAAGATGGATCAACTAGCGCTTTTTTCTTTTTTACAGTCAGGGGTTATCGTTCTTCAGTTAGAAAAGGAACACCGATATGAGGTGATTGAGGAATTGGCAAGCGCCCTGAATCAATTCGGTTACGTAGAGGAGCAGTATATTCATAGCGCGATCATTCGAGAAAAAACAGCAGCTACTGCCATCGGTTCGGGTATGGCCATTCCGCATGGCGACCCACGGTTTATTCGGCAATCAGCCATCGCTGTCGCCACGCTAAAACAACCGCTCGATTGGGGAGGAGAGAGCGTTCAGCTCGTTTTTTTGCTCGCTGTAAAAGAAAAACGTGGGTCGACGAAACAGTTGTTTCGGGAATTATCATGGTTGAGTGAGCATCCGGACATGGTGCAAAAACTAGTGAAAGAGACAACCCGTGAGCAATGGCTCAAGGTGCTTCATTCGTGTTTGAAAGCCATGGACTGAGTGAACAGAAGTCGTTATTTTGACAAAAAACAACGTTTTACCGCATATTTCGGTAAAAATTTGACCTTTTTACAAGCGAATTTCCTTGTATAGTAAAGATGAAAACGGTTACTTAAGCGGAGAAAGGGGAATTCGCATGAAGGTGTTAGCCATCACTTCGTGCCCAAATGGCATTGCTCATACGTATATGGCCGCCGAAAATTTGCAAAAGGCGGCGCAGAAACTTGGGGTCGAAATGAAAGTAGAGACACAAGGCTCCATCGGTGTGGAAAATGAGCTGACGGAGCAAGAGATTCGTGAGGCGGACGGCATTATTATCGCCGCTGATAAGACGGTGGACAAGTCCCGTTTTGTCGGAAAAAGATTGATCGAAGTCGGTGTTCAAGAAGGAATCCGCCATCCGGAAAAATTAATCCAGCAGTTTATAGACGGAACTGTACCGGTATACAAGCCCAATCTGAAATCAGTCGAAGAGTATAAGAAAGAAATGAAGTCGAAGCAAAACCCTATTTATCGTCATTTAATGAATGGAGTATCGTACATGATTCCGTTTGTTGTGGTCGGCGGGTTGCTGATTGCTTTGTCGTTAGCCATTGGCGGTGATCCGACAGGAGAAGGCTTGCAAGTGAAAAGTGAATTTTGGAATACGGTGTTAAGTGTCGGTAGTGTTGGATTTACCTTCATGGTTCCGATTTTAGCGGGATTTATCGCGATGAGTATCGCGGATCGTCCGGGATTGGCGCCTGGAATGATTGGCGGTTATATCGCCGCTAACGGCAGTTTTTATCATAGTGAGGCAGGGGCTGGATTTTTAGGTGGAATTGTTGCTGGATTTATTGCTGGATATGTAGCGAAATGGTTGAAATCGTGGAGTGTACCCAAAATGATTCAACCAATTATGCCCATTTTAGTGATCCCGATTTTGTCAACATTTGTGGTCGCAGCGCTGTTTATCTATGTGATTGGCCAACCGATCTCAAGCATGATGGGCGGGCTTACTCACTTGTTAAATAATATGCAAGGGACCAGCAGCATCGCTTTGGCGCTGATTTTGGGCGCGATGATCGCCTTTGATATGGGTGGTCCGGTGAATAAGGTCGCTTTCCTTTTTGGCGCGACGATGATTGGGGAAGGCAACGTCTATATTATGGGAGCCATTGCAGCTGCCATTTGCATTCCGCCTCTGGGCATGGGAGTGGCGACGCTATTAAACAAGAAAAAATATGAGAAAGAAGAGCAAGAAGCAGGGAAAGCAGCTTTGGCGATGGGACTTGTCGGTATCACTGAAGGTGCAATTCCATTTGCGGCGAAAGATCCGCTGCGGGTGATCCCGTCCATTATGGTTGGTTCGATGGTTGGAGCGGCCATTGCTATGGTAAGTAAGGTTGGTGATCATGTGCCGCATGGAGGTCCTGTCGTGGCTGTGCTAGGAGCGGTGGACAACTGGATCATGTTTTTCATTTCTATTGTTATCGGTGTGATGGTCACTGCCTTGATGGTGAACATGTTGAAAAAAGATGTTCAATAGCGGTAGACAAGTAGTGCAGAAGGAAAGGGGATTGGTTACGATGACATTATCCGATTTAACAAGCCTAGAGTTGATTGACATTGAGCTACAAGGAATCACAAAAGAGCAAGTGATTGATGAACTAGTCGGAAAGTTAGATCGCGCAGGAGTAATTGAATCCGCTCGGAAATTCAAAAAAGCGATCATCAAGCGGGAAAAAGAAAGTTCGACAGCGATCGGTTTTTCGATTGCGATTCCGCATGGAAAATCAAAAGCGGTGATCAAGCCGGCTGTTGCTTTCGGATTGCAGAAAAATGGTGTGGATTGGGACGGTTTGGACGGTACACCGGCTAAACTTATCTTTATGATCGCTGTTCCCGAAGAAAGCACGGGCGATGAGCATCTTAAAATTTTACAAATGCTGGCGCGCAAGCTGATGGATGAAACGTTCCGGGAACAGCTACTGACCGTGCAAACGAAGGAAGAGGCCTACAACCTCTTGCAAACAATCGGTTAAGTAAAAAGGCCTCCCATTGCCCCGTCTGAAGCCATCCGGTATACTGAGAAAAAAGGGGAATGGGGAGGGGCCTTCGTTGTCTTTGCCGCTTGCTTCTGGTGTGTCGTATGAGCGCTATTGGGTCCTGCGTGAACAAAGCGATGATCGTTTAGAGTAATTGATGGGGCCGTGTATATGCCCCCGTCGCCAAGCGTTCGGCATCAGCTCATCTCGAGCCGCCTTCATTTTCCGTTCAGTTTGTTTTTTCGAGGAAAGCCGTGCGATGTGTTGGCAGCGCCGCTTGATGTGGAACTGGTCGATGAGCAAACAGGGGAACGACATGTGGTGGTTCCCGACTTGACGGTCATTTGCGGCGAAAAAGGGCTGGATGGAGCGAAGTACATCGGGATTCCGCCGTTGATCGTCGAGATTCTCAGTCCGTCGAACCAGGCGCATGATCTTGTCACAAAGTTCAATTTGTACATGGCGTGCGGTGTCCATGAATATTGGATAGTCAATCCGATGAAACAGGCTGTGACGGTGTATGTGCTCAATAAAGAACGGCTCTATGAGCAGGCGGATGTTCAAGTGAAAACAGGAACGGTTCGCTCTATGTATTTCCCCGGGCTCGCAATCGATATGGCCGAGTTGTTTCATTGATAAGATGCCGAGAGGATGGCTTGAAAACAAGCAGCGTGGGATCGCTCCCACGCTGTTTCTTGGAAAAGGCGCGCACCTTGATCAGTCATTTTCATCCCTAAGGGTAAACGATTGACCATGGATTTTGTCCGTGAAAAATCCCACGCCGGCAAGCGGTGATTTTCATCTCTGGGTAGAGGGCAGCAGACCGCGCTGCCCATGGAACGTTTCCGTGAAACTGCCGCACGGGCGCGAGATTTTCATCCCCGGGTGGAGGGCAAAACGTTGCCCATGGCACTTTTCTATGAAAATCCGAAGCTGACAAGCCATGGTTTTCATGCTTGGGTGAAGAGCAACCCATTGCCTATGGAATGGAATCGAGGCGGCGCTCATCGCCCGCGTGATGTCCCTTTACGGCTGCTTTTGCCGCTTTTCCCGCTCTTTCACTTTTTCTTCCATCCGCTTCAGCAATTTCTCCCACGGGTTTTCCACTGTTTTTTTCTTGCGCTTTGGCTTTTCTTCCGTCATGATCAGGCGCCTCCTTTCGCTGCGGCGGATAAGGCGAGCAAGTCGCGCAGTTCATCGTCGGACAGCTCGGTGATCCACGCTTCGCCTTCGGTGATCACATCAGCGAGCGCTTGTTTTTGTTCGAGCATCTCGTCAATTTTTTCTTCAATCGTCCCGGTCGTGATCAGCTTATGAACGTGGACGAATTTCGTCTGCCCGATGCGGTAGGCGCGGTCGGTCGCTTGGTTTTCGACGGCCGGGTTCCACCAGCGGTCGAAATGGATGACGTGGTTGGCGGCGGTCAAGTTGAGCCCGGTGCCGCCCGCCTTGAGCGACAGGAGGAAAATCGACGCGTGTTGAGCTTGAAACTCCTCCACCATTCGGTCGCGCGTTGGTTTCGGGACGCCGCCGTGCAAAAACAGCACCCGCTCATCCAACAGATCGGACAGCAGCTCTTGAATCATTTCCCCCATCCGGACATATTGGGTGAAAATCAGGCAAGATTCGTTGTTCGCCCGAATTTGCTCGACGAGTTCAACGAGTTTTTCCAGCTTGTGCGACCGTTCGACCAGTTGGCGCGGTTGGCGTTCTTTTAAATAGAGCGCTGGGTGGTCACAAATTTGCTTGACGCCGTTTACCATCTGCAAAATCAACCCGCGCCGCGCAAACGGGCTCGCCGCTTTCGCCCGTTCGAGCGTGTCGTTGACGAGCTGCTCGTACAAAGCCGCCTGCTCCGCAGTGAGCGGACAGTATTCTTTTTGCTCGATTTTGTCCGGCAAATTGAGGGCGACCGCTTCATCGGTTTTCGTCCGCCGCAACAGAAACGGACGGATGAGCGCTTGGAGCGCCGCTTTTTTATGGGCATCCCCCTCTTTTTCAATCGGACCGGCAAACCGGCGTTCGAATTCGGCGGCGCTGCCGAGGTAGCCCGGATTTAAGAAGTGGAAAATGCTCCAAAGCTCGCTCAAACGGTTTTCCACCGGCGTGCCGGATAGGGCGATTTTATGGTTGCCGTTCAAGCGACGGATGGCGCGCGCCTGCTTCGTCTGGGCGTTTTTGATGTTTTGCGCTTCATCAAGGCAAATGGCATGCCAATGGATCTGTTTTATATCGTCATGATCCAAATGGGCAAGGGGGTAGGACGTAATGACGAGATCAGCCTCCCTTGCCGTCTGCAAAAAGGCATCGTTTCTCGCCCGGTTCGGCCCATGATGCACGTAGACGCGCAAAGTGGGGACGAAGCGGGCGCATTCCTTCTGCCAGTTGCCGATGACACTTGTCGGGCAAATGAGAAGCGCTGGCGCGTTCGGGCGCTCGGTGTCGTTGACGTAAGCCAAATAGGCGAGCAGCTGCACCGTTTTGCCGAGCCCCATGTCATCGGCCAAGCAGGCGCCGAAGCCAAATCGCCGCAAAAAGACGAGCCAGTCGACGCCGCGCTGCTGGTACGGACGGAGCACGCCGCGAAACGATGGCGGCACGTTCGCGCGAGGGAGCTCATCGATCGTTTGCAGCTGGCGGATCAGCGCCCGGAATTGGTCATGAACGTCGATCTCGATGGGGATCTCTTCATCCATTGCCTCCTCGCGTTCGTTGGCTTCCGCCAATAACGTTTGCGCGACGACGTCATGAATCGGCACCCCTTCTTTTTTCGCCTTCTCCATGAGCGCTTGGGCGCGACGGACTAAGGCGGGATCGAGAATGAGCCATTGGCCGCGCAGACGGATGAGGCGCCGTTGTTGTTCGGCCAGCGCGGCAAACTCTTCTTCCGTCCATTCGATGCCGTTGGTGGCCACTCGCCAGTCAAACTCGGAGAGCCGTTCGAGTCCAAAGAGCGATTCCGTGCGGACGGAAGGGGACAGCTTCGCTTTAATCGACAGCTGCGCCTGGCGGATGTCATGCCACCAGTCAGGGAGCAGCAGCCTCACGCCCGCTTCCGTCAGCTTTACGCTTTCTTCCGATAAAAAGCGCCACGCTTGGTCATCGGACAATTCACGAAGCAAAGACTCGTTTTCATCGCCAAGCCACGGCACGATCGCCCGAATGCGGTGAATGGCCCGGGCGACCGATGATTCATATGGACGCCAAGCGCGCGGCAGACGATCAAGGGGAGCGATGACGCTGTCATCGAGGGCGAGGGCTACCGGCTCGAGCGTCCATAATTCCCCGTCCTTCTCAGGTTCGGTAAGGCGCAGGCCGACGGTAAACGGCGGTCGGTCGCCGAGCCAGCCGATTTGTTCGAGCCAGTCCTCCTCTGTTCCGGTCCATTGGTCGCTCTGAGCGGCGATCAATGGATACGCCCGAACGATTTCGCCCCAGAGGCGGCGGAGTTCCGGGTCGCGGGAGAGCCAGTCGGCGATCGCCAGCGACCGCCATGTGGCGACGAACGGATCGGGGTCATCGTCCGCGCCGCGCCAACGGGTGCGTCCCGCCTCGTTCCATGCGCCGCCTGTGTTTTTCCATAAGGAAGCATCAGGAAGGAAGCGGCGCTCGCGCACATCGTTCCAGATGTGCTTCGCCCACGCTTCCAAGCGGGCGGTGAATTCGTCTGCCCATTCAACGGCTGAAAAGCGTGAATGCGGACGCAACGCGAACCAAGTGAGCGCTTGCCAAGGCGATAACCGCACGATGTCGTTTTCGATTTCGATCATCGTGCCGTAAAACGTTTCTTCATGCCAGGCCAATAACGGTGAAACCCATGAAAAGGGATGGGTGGAACCGGAGAGCTCGAAGCATCGAAGCTCTTCATTCCACCGGCAGGAAATTTGAATCGTCTCCAATGCTTTCATGGAAGCAATTTTCCTTTCTTCAATTCTTCCTGAAACGCGCGCAGGCGCGCCGTCTGGGCGAGCAGTTGCTCCAGATAGGCCTCCCATTGATCGAGCCGCTTGGTGGAGCGGTACTGAGCGCGCAACGTTTTCAAATAACGGACAGCCTTTTGGTAGCTCGAGCGGTTTTTCTCGTTGAGCAGCTTCACCACTGTGCGATGATATAACGGCATGACGAGCTCTGTCCCGCGCGCTTGCAATGTTTTGAGCATCGGCGGAGGCAGCTCATCGGCGGTGATGTTCGCCCATAAGAATAGATCCACCAGTTCCTGATCGCGTCTTTGTTTATACAAAAAATGAGTGTACTCGTTGACGCTGTATGGGAGGCTGCGCTGCAAAAACTCTTCCCATGCGCCCGGGCGGTTTCGGTGGCGGGCGTACATTTCGAACCAGTGCGCGGTTTCCTCTAAAAAACTGCTTCGGACGAAAGCCGGGATATGCGAAAGGTAAAGCGGCCAGTCGTGCTTTATTTTTTCCCAGACGGCTTCAAACCGCTTTAGGAGGCCGTTTTGGATGAATCGTCCGAACCATTCCGCCAAAAACACGCCTGCCTGATCGGGGAACGCGCGGTAAAGCGCGATCGCTTCGTCGTCTTCGCCAAGCAGGAAGGAAAGATGAGCAGCCGCCATGGCGGCGCGGATGTTGTCTTGGCTTTTGGCGAGCTGAAGGAGTTCGGCCCGTTCTTCTTGGCGCCAGGCCGGCTTGGTAAACAGCGTTTCCCAGGCGGTGGTGTAAAGGTCATAACCGAACGACGCCAGCTCCCCTTCCCAAAACAGTCCATCGCGAACGTATAAAATCGTCTGTTCAACCAAGGCGTTGAGCGATCGCGGCGGCGACTGGGTGGAGAATGCTTCCAAGGCGGCCAAGGCGCGGCCAGCGACATAGTTGACGTCCTGATGCCACGAAAATTGCCGGTAAGAACCGAATCCGCCGTCGCTCCACCCTTGCTCCTCTCCGTACTCGCGAAGTTTTTCCAGCAAAAACAGAGCGGCGTGCAGCTCCCGCAACGGACGGGCGCCGGCTTGCCTTCCGTTGTTTTTGCCTAGCTTTGGGAGGAGCTGGAAAGCCAAGCGATACGGCCAGTTGGCTCCACTTTGCTGGCGCGCGAAAAAGTCTTCGTACTGTCGCTCAAATTGGTCCCACCAGTCTTCAACGGTTTCATGGGCAACGACCGGAAGGCTTGCCGTTTTCCCTGTTCGTTTCACCGCCGGCGTGTTTGGTTCATGGGCGGCCGGTTCTTTCGGCGTGGCGCTGATTTGCCCTTTTTTCCAAAGGCGAAACAGTTCTCCGTTGTCAAAGACATTGCCGTAGACATAGAAAAATAACGCTAAAATATGCGGACATAACCCTTCCGTCGGACAAGGGCAGCGATGGCGGCGGGCGGCATTGGTCAAATCAAGCATAACTTCATGAGGGGTGATATCGGAAACGACCCCTTCCACTTCATGGCTGTTGACGATCATGACATTATAAACAAGGCCGCTTCTGGCTAGATCGCGCCCTTTTTGAATCAGATGATGGAAGATGGAAAATGGGAATTCCTTCATCAATTCGCTCGCCGCCTGTTGCAAGAGCGGTTTGGAAACGGTGGTTTGCAGCATGTCGGTTCGTCCTTTCCGTTCATTTCCCTATCACTCAATTATAGCATGTCGAGATAAAGAGTGCTATGCGATTCACGGTGGAAGCAACTGGCGTTTTGATGGGGGGCTACGAGGGTTGGTGATTGAATCCTAGATACGACTTTACCATCTCATTTCTCGACTAGAGAAACCTTGTTGCATCGGTCCTGCTTTTCGCGCGTTCTCCCATTGATGAAGGGCAACAACGGTTTTTCACCGGCCTTCTAGCGAGCCGGTCGATTTCATCGTGGGAAGACGTAGGAGAAAGGGATTGGAAACAATTCCTCGTTGAGCAAATTCCAACAAGATGGAGTTCGCTTCCGAAGCAAACTGTGAGTCAAGCGCTTGATATGCTTCCTGAGTTGGCCGGCTGGCTCGACAGCCGTTATGGAACGAAACACCAAAAGGCTGTTTGTGCCATTTTGGAAGAGGTTAGAAGCGAATTAGAGCATTGTTTCGCGTTGTTGGATGAATGGGGAACGGAGAGAAAAGAAGAGAAGGAAAAACGGTTGGTTTGGCAACTCGTCGGGTTGTTTGGTTTCCCCACTCCTTCTTCCGCTCATTTTTCTATGTACTATGTTAAGGGTATAGAACAAGGGAAAGCGGTGGTTGATTGGATCGGCCATAATCGTACGGTGACATGGGATGTTCCGGAACGGGCACAGCCGCATCTTTTGCCCGGGATGTATATCATAGCCACGGCAGGTTGCCATGATGAGATGGGAGATCCAGTTCTCGTTTACCCGCCGGCTTTCTCTCCGTACTTGGAACCGTGGCTTCAAAAGTTGAAAGAGTGGTTGGACAGGGTGAAAAAAGAAGTGCCCGCGTCTCAAGAGCGTGTGCGCGCATCGGTGGATCGTTTAAGCCGCCGGCTGTAGGCATTCCCGGTCAATGCGAAAGCGACCCCTGTCTCGTAAGCGGTCAAGGGTCGCTTTCGAGTGTTGCCGTCGTCTCTCATCCTACAGTTTCAGTCGCGTGGAGGATCAAAATTGGATGTAGGCGAGCCGTTTATTAGCCTCCTCGACGTCAAAGGCGTCCGGGTCAAAATCGTCGCCTTTCATATCAGACAGCCACTCGAGCTGTTCAAGCAGTTCCGGATCGGTAAGGGAGTCTTTGTTTGCTGCTGATTCGAGCAGCTCGAGATAACCATAGACGCCACCGCAATCCTCGGGAGGACACGCCCGTTTTCCTTTCAGGCAAGTGGCGCGTTCTAGCGGTTTGGAGAGCGTTTCAATCTTTTCGACGGTGATGTTGTGGCGCCAGTAATCACCAAAATCGTAAATGTACACAAATTTTTGTTTTTCTTCCGTCAACCATTGCTCAAGCGTGGTGCGGCGAGCGTCCTCGAGCGTTTTCGCGAACCCGTGCAAGCCCCAATCGTCGGGAATGCCGATGACGATCTCGCCGAATTGGAATTCATATAAATGTGCTTGCTCCCATCCCATCGCTTCTTGGATGACCAAATGAAGCTGGTCAAACGTGGCGTGCCCAGGCACAAGGACACGGCGCCAGATGGGCGGACGGAAGCCGCTTAATGAAATTTTCAGCTGGTAGGCGGTTTTGGAGCGGCGCGGTTTCTTCGGCGGTGAGCTTTGGCTTTTTGGCGCTTCCACCCAACGACCGCGCGGGCGGGCAGATTCCGTTGAACGGAGCTTCGTCATCAGTTCGTCAATCAAATCCATGAGTTTTTTTTCTTCCATGAATATCGATCTCCTTGTCGGCTTGTTTTTGTATACTTATAGTTTAAACTATTTTTTCAAAAATCAAAATCAGTAAGGCGATCGTGGTGTGAGTAAAAGAGTTGTGGGTAACGTTCAGGAAGTGACAAGGGTTGCGCGCCTTTGTTCGCAACCCTCGTCGGAGCCACTAAGCGAAGCGCGGTAGAAAAAAGCGGCTCTCTTGACTGACTCTAGAAGGTTGGTGAAAAACGGTTGTTTCTCTTGATCGATGGGGGAACGTGTGAAATGCGATACCGATGCGACAAGGCTTTTCTATTTGAGAAACAAGGTTGGTAAGCAGTCTGCTTCCTTAAATCCCCAGCCTTCTAGAAGGTTGGTGAAAAACCGCTGTTTGCCTTGATTGATGATGGAACGCGTGAAGAAGATGATGCAACCAGTTTTTCTATTGGAGAAACGATTCTGAGAAGCGGTTGCGTGAGTCAATCACCGCCCCCCTAGGAACAAGGACTTTTTTCTTTTTTTGTGCTAACTATGGTACAATATAGACAACGGTGAGGCCGAATTTAAAAAAAGTAGGTGACGATATGGCGGCAGTGTCGAGGAACGCCCTTTGCCCGTGCGGAAGCGGGAAAAAGTACAAGCGTTGCTGCGGAAAGGATGAAGTGGTGTCGATCGATTCGTTGATTGAGCGGGAGTTAGTCGAATGCATGCAAGATGTGCTGTTGTTTGCGTCAGAACGGTATGAGGATGAGATTGTCGAAGTGATTGCCGAACGCCCGTTGGAAGATCGACCGGAAGTGCTCGATTCGGCAGTGAGTTTATTTGTGACCAATTGGGTCATTTTCTGTCGTCCGGTCGATGAAAAAGGAACGACCATTTTTTCCGCTTATATGCGAGATCGGCGCTATGCCCGCTGGCGGCCGGCTGTACAGGCGCATGTGGCACGATGGGCAGGGACGGTGCCGTCATTTGATGAGATCATTCATTTCGATGAGGAACGGCGACAGTTGCTTGTCCGCGATCTGTTAAGCGGGAAAGAAAAGCGCGTCTACCTGTTGGCGGCGCAGGAATGGCCGGAAATGGAAGAAGGCGATGTGCTGCTCGGATGTCTTGTGCCGTACAACGAGGCGTTTACATATTTTTCCGCAGTGTTTCCGTTGTTGAAACAAAGCAAGGAGCGGCTCGTTCGGGCGCTGCAAGTTGAGCAGGAGCGAAGCGGGAAAACGGGAGAAGAGTTTTTGCGCCACTCTTTCCCGCTCGCGTTGGATGCGGCGATCAGCGAGTTTTTATGGCAGCTGCTCGATCAGATGGAGTGGGACGACCCGGATGAAGAGGCGGTCATTCTTGAGCTGAAACGGCACGAAGCGGATGCACCTGCGTTGCTTCTTAGCCAGGCGACGATGTTTTGGCACATGTATTGCGCGCGCGAAGCGGTCGATATCGAGAATCCTGCCGTATATGCGGCGGCGCTCCGCTTTTTTGCCGGACAGATGATCGAAGAAGATCGCATCAGCGAGGAAGAGGTCGCGAGACGGTATGGGGTGTCGGTCGAGGACATCGAATCGACTGCGATGGAGTTTCTTTTGTTCGGCCTTGAAACGCTCGATGAGGATGACGATGAGGATGAGGAATGGTCTGATGACATCTGGTGGGACGATGACGCCGATTGGCTCGATGTAGCCATCGACGAATGGCTGGACAAGATGGAACAATTGCTTCGCCGCGACGGTTGGGATGCGGATCAAGTGAACCGGCTGATCGACGAGGCGATCAACAAGTGGAAAAAGGACGGATTGCTTCAAGGGGTTGATGAAGAGGAGTTGCGTGAAGAACTCGAGCACTGCGTCTTTGAAATGTTTGCTGAGCGCGGGTTTTTCTAAGAGGCTGGTGATGGAATCGTGGATATGGCTTCCTAGAATCGCTTCTCAAATAGAAAAAACTTGCAACAATGCACACTTTTATTCATCAACCATAAGGAAATTACTGTTTTTCACCAGCCTTCTAAGGCGGTTGTGGGAGTCAATCACCGGCTTCATGGGGGATTCTGGAAGAACACCAAGAAAGTGTTCCCCGCTATATGACAGCGCTCGCGTTTTTTTGTTGACGGCTGTCGCACTGACGGGCATTGTGCGGAAATGGGGCGTCCGTTGTCGTTGGAACGCCTGTGCGGCCGCTTGTTCTGTCGAGCGGTTTTTCTCGCTGACAGACAGGAAATCCGCTTCGATGCACGAACCATATAGTAGAATGAGAGACAGCCGGGAGGGAAGGTAGATGAAGCGGGGAGGATGGCTCGCCGCATGGTTTTGTTTATGTTGGATTGCGGCTTTGGCTTGGCCGACAGGAGCGGAAGGGGAGAAGGAAAAAACAGAACGGTTTGTCGTTGTGACCGCGGATGAGGTCAACATTCGCCAAGGGCCGGGCGTGCCGTACCGCTCCGTGGCGATCGTTCACCGCGGTGAGACGTATGCATCGGTCGCGGAGGAAGGCGGTTGGATGAAAATCCGTTGGAAATCAGGACAAATCGGTTGGCTCGCAGCCACGTACGCCGCTCCCGTCGAACGAATGGAGAAAGTGACAGTGGACAAGCTTCGTCTTCGCCAACAACCGCGTTTTGACGGGCGCGTAATCGGCTATTTGTGGCAGGGAGACCAAGTGGCTGTCATTCAAGAAGAGGGTGAATGGAAAAAAGTGGTTAGTGACGATGCCGTTGGCTGGGTGGCGGCGTCGTATTTGACCGCTGTTGAAGCAGCGGGTGCGGCGCAAACGGGCGTTGTGACCGTAGATTCATTGAACGTGCGAACGGCGCCGGCATTGGAGGCGGAGCGGATCGGCCGGCTCGGTCAGGGAGATGGCGTCGAGATTGTCGCGGCGAAGCGAGGCTGGTATCAAATCAAAACGCGTTCGGGGCTGGAAGGTTGGGCAGCGGCGGAGTATATCAAAACGGATGGCGAGCAAGCGCCGGGCGCTGACAACGAAGACACCGCCTCCGCCATGGCTGTGGAGGCTCGCTTCGCTTCTTTGTCCAAACAGGCGCCGGGCTCGTATATGTATTCATGGACGCGCGCACCGATTCAAGTGCTTGCCGGAAAAACGATCGTCCTTGACGCCGGCCACGGTGGCAAGGACGGCGGGGCGCAGAGCGCGGATGGCATCATGGAAAAAGCGCTGACGATCAAAACGGTGGAGCGGCTCAAACAAAAACTGGAAAAACTCGGCGCCCGAGTCGTGTTGACGCGCACGGGGGATGATTACGTGCCGCTGTCGGCGCGCGTCGCCGCGGCCCGCCTGTATCAAGCCGATGCCTTTATCAGCTTGCATTACGACAGTGCAGAGGATCCGGCGGCCTCTGGCATCACTGTCTACTATTATGACCGATTTGCCGACTACGGTTTAGCGCAGTCGTTCCAAGGCCCGTTCTCGCAGCTTTCCGCGCTGCCGTTCCGGGGCGTTGCGTTTGGCGACTATTACGTGCTGCGGGAAAATGAACAGCCGTCCGTGCTGCTTGAGCTCGGCTATTTAAGCAACCGCTCGGATGCGGCGACAGCGGCGACCGACGGCTATCAGGAAGCGGTGACAACGGCGATTGCGGCTGCGGTAAAGCAGTATTTTGAATAAACAACGATGGACATCGAGATCGTGGGCTTGTAGAGTACGAGGTGCGGTATAAATGAAAGACATCGAGGCTTGGCGGTCTGTTCGTTGCTTGTGATCAATCGGCCGCCATCAAGCAAACGGAAACACGCTGCGCAACCGGGGATTCTCCCGGTTTTCTTTTGGCCGCAGATAGTTCTCTGGCTCATGGTGCACACTTGTTCCCGTTGGGGTCTCCTTGCACAACAAGAAGTCGAGAAAAGCAGTCTGTTTTCTTCAATCACCAACCTTCTAGGTGAAATGAGCGCCATCATTGGCTGATAGTGATGTTGGAAAAGGTTCATGGTCAGCTAGCGAAACATCCCCAGCTGGCGCGGGATGCCCACGAAAAGTGAAGTGGTTGACAAAATAGTTAAAAAAGTATAATGTTTTCATGGAAAAGCTCTTAGGCAGTGCGATCTGCCCTCCGCCTAGGGATGAAAATCAATGGTATAATGGATTTTTAAAGATGATAACCGTTTAAATCACTGAAATGATATATATCAGAATACTCAATTTATTTTCTCGAAAATGGAAATGAGGGAGATTATGAAGGCACGGGATGTGGTATTGACGGGATTGATGCTCTTTTCGCTCTTTTTCGGGGCTGGAAACTTAATTTTTCCCCCGTATTTAGGAATGGAAGCTGGGACGGCGGTGTGGCCGGCGATCGCCGGCTTCATCATCACGGGCGTGGGGCTGCCGCTGCTGTCGGTCGCGGCGGTGGCGCTCGCCCAGGATGGCATCCGTTCGCTCGGCCAAGGTGTCCATCCGCTGTTTCGTTTCTGTTTTTCGTTGGCCGTGTATTTGGCGATCGGCCCGTTTTTTGGTATTCCGCGGGCGGCGAGCGTCGCTTACGAAATCGGGGCGAAGCCGTTTTTCCCTGCGAGCGGATCGCTCGTGATGTGGCTGTTTACCGGCGTCTTTTTCGCTCTTGTCTACTGGCTCAGTTTAAACCCGTCCAAGTTGGTCGATCGGATCGGTCAATGGCTGACGCCGATGTTGCTGCTGTCGATTGCCGTGCTTTGCCTCGCCGGCTTGATCCGGTTGGATGACCCGCAGGCCGAGCCGGTGGAAAAATATGCTTCGGCTCCGTTGGCCAAAGGGATGCTCGAAGGGTATTTAACGATGGATACGATCGCGGCTCTTGCCTTTGGCATCGTCGTCATTCAAGCGCTTCGCGACCGTGGAATCGATCGGCCGGCGCTGCAGGCGAAAGCGACGATTCAATCGGGCGTGATCGCGGCGGCGGGGCTTGCGCTTGTGTATGCCGGCATTGCCGGCGTGGGCGCGAGAATGGCTGGGGCCGGTTCGTTTGCGAACGGGGCTGAGCTGCTTTCGCATGTGTCCTCGCTTCTGTTTGGTAGCGGCGGAAAGGTGCTGCTCGGGGTGATTGTCGCGCTGGCTTGCCTGACGACCGCGATTGGCTTGGTGGCCGCTTGTGCGCAATATTTTCACGAGCTGACCCCGGCTGTATCGTATCGGGCTTATGTCACCGCGCTGACCCTCTTTAGCTTTGTCATGTCCAATCTCGGGTTAAACGCGCTGATCGCTGTATCCGTTCCGGTGTTGACGATGTTGTATCCGTTGGCGATTGTGCTCGTCGTCCTGTCGTTTTTCCACCACTTTTTCCGCGGCTCGGCGAAAGTGTACGGTATGGCGCTGCTGTTTACCGGCGTGTTCAGTCTGTACGACGGGTTCAAGGCAATGGGGGTGGAAACGGCATGGCTTGAGCCGTTTCTGTCTTGGGCGCCGCTGTTTTCCGTTGGGCTTGGTTGGGTGGTGCCCGCGCTGATCGGTGCTGTGCTTGGTTTTCTCATCGATTGGCCGACCGTTGTGAACCGAAAACACGCCGCATAACCGGGGCTGCACTGCACCTCGGTTTTTTTGTTTGGAACATGTTGGCGGTCGGACGGAAATCGTGAAAATCGACAGGCGATTCGCTATAATGAGTACAAGCGACTACGGCCGCAAACGATCAATAAAGGTGTGGAAAACGATGAACATCGCGATCGCAGGAACAGGATATGTGGGGCTCGTGACCGCCGCCTGTTTGGCGGATAAAGGGCATAGCGTCACATGTGTGGACGTGAATGCGGAAAAAATCCGCTTGTTAAACGAAGGCGCCATCCCGATTTACGAGCCGGGACTGGAGCCGCTCATTGAGCGGAACCGCGCCCGCCTTCGCTTTACAACCGATGACAAGGAAGCGTATCGGGAGGCGGAAGTGATCATGATCGCCGTCGGCACGCCCCCATTGCCGGACGGATCGGTGCGGCTCGACGACGTCTGGGAGGTGTTGCGCCGCATTGCGTTGACGGCGGAGCGCGACTGCTTGGTCGCCATCAAATCAACCGTGCCGGTCGGCACCGGGGATGAAGCCGCCCGCTTTTTGGCCGAGCATGCACGCTATCGCGTGCGGTTTGACGTCGTTTCCAACCCGGAGTTTCTCTCACAAGGAACGGCGGTGCGCGATACGCTGCAGGCGCCGCGCATCGTATTGGGAGTGGATTCGGACCGCGCTGAACGGGTGATGAAGGAGCTGTACGCCCCGTTTGCGCTTCCGTATGTGGTCACTGACCGGAAAAGCGCGGAGATGATCAAATACGCCGCCAATGTGTTTTTAGCGTTGAAAATTTCTTATATCAACGAAATCGCGAACGTGTGCGAACTAACCGGCGCCAACATTGAGGCGGTGGCGGAAGGAATTGGCATGGATCCGCGCATCGGCCGCCGCTTTTTGCGCGCTGGCGTTGGCTACGGAGGCTCTTGCCTGCCGAAAGATACGAACGCCTTGTATGCCCTAGCTGCTTCCTACGGCTATTCGCTCAAAACGGTTTGGGCGGCGATCGATGTCAACGAAAAGCAAAAGTGGAAGCTGATCGATAAGGCGCGTTCGTATATCGGCGACTTTCGCAACCAAACGGTGGCGGTGCTCGGCGCGGCGTTCAAGCCCGGCACCGATGATGTGCGCGAGTCTCCCGCCTTGGCAAACATCGAATGGCTCATTGC
This sequence comes from Geobacillus sp. YF-1, assembly GCF_052692335.1. NCBI lineage: Bacteria > Bacillati > Bacillota > Bacilli > Caryophanales > Anoxybacillaceae > Geobacillus > Geobacillus sp. YF-1. Next base: position 3,257,639 of record NZ_CP199850.1, on the reverse strand, counting down.
CGAAGGGGCAAACGTGCGCGTCTGGGATCCGGCTGCCCTAGGGCATGTCTCCCGCCGGTTCGGCGATGCGGTCGTCTGTTGCCAGACGATCGAGGACGCCATCCGCAACGCGGACGTTTGCTTGATTTTCACCGAATGGCCGGCCGTCCTGCAGTTTGACCTTGGCCGCTACAAAGCGCTCATGAACACGCCGCTGGTGGTGGACGGACGCAATTGCTATGACGTCAAACAAGCAGCGGCCGCCGGCTTGATCTATGAGTCGATCGGACGGCCGCCGGTGGGTGGGGCACTAGGCGTTTCGTTGCACGCTCCGGTCACAACTCAAGGAGAAACAGAAGGATAAGAAAGGAAAAGTTGGCCCGCCCGTTCTCTCGCCATGATTTGTTCACAATAAGGATGGTCAAAGGCCATGTTCATCGAGAAAGGAGCGGGCGGCATGGCGGTGCTGTGAAAGGTCCGTGCGAACGCCTGCAGCCATAGCATAAGGTAGTCTAGAAGGCTGGTGAAAAACGGTTGTTTCTCTTGAGCAATGGGGGAACACTTGAAAGGCGATCCTGATGCGACAAGGTTTATCTATTTGAGAAACGGGCTTGATAAGCGACTTGTCCCCTTAAATCATCGGTCTCCTAGAAGGCCGATGAAAAACCACTGATTCCGTTCATCAATGGGGGAACGCGTGAAAATCAGGACCGATGCAACAATGTTTTTCTAATTGAGAAATGACATGGTAAAGCCGTATAAATGGTTAAATCACCAGCCTCCAGACTCTCCTTGGGACCGGCAAGAAATATCAAGGAACAAGCGAATCAGGCGCGGCGTTGTTCGCCCTCGAGAAGGGAGCAGAGGAGGGAGGTGTGTGCCATTCGCCTTCGATTAGGGATATTCGGGGCAGACGATTCATTGCCGATCATTCAAGCAGTGGTAGAGGCGTATAAGGAATTCGTTTGTCTTCCCGTTGTTTATTGGGATGAAAGCGAAATTCTCGATTTAATTCGACCGCTTGCTTCAGAAGCGGATATGTGGTTGTTTTCCGGACAAGTGCCGTATTCGATCGTCAAGCAGTCCGGAGAGATCGAGGCGCCGCTGTTTTATGTGCCGCATATTGGTGCCAGTTTGTACCGGACACTGCTACAGGTGCACTATACGAAACGGATTCCGGTCAGCCGGCTTAGTTTTGACACGTACCAACGCCGCGAAATCGAACGGCTGCTGGAAGAAGCGGGCATCGAGGAATCGATTCCATACGTCAAGCATTACGAGGGAGGAATTTCGGCTCAGGAACTGTCCGACTATCATTACCTCCTTTGGAAACAAGGGAAAACGGAAGCGGCGGTCACCTGTTTGCGGACCGCTCATCTCGAACTGGAGAAACTCGGGATGCCGGTGTACCGTGTATTGCCCGCCCGCTCAGCGGTGGAAGCGGTCATCCAAACCATCATTCGCACGGGACAGATGCTGCAGGCGCAAGATGCGCAAATCGCTGTGCAAATGATTGAAGTCGATGCGATGCAGGCCGTCTCCCCCGAGACCTTTTCGACGGATGACATGTATCGTCTAGAGATGAAAACAACGGAAAAATTGTTGCGGTATGCAAGAAAAGTGCAAGGATCACTGAAGAGCGCAGGGCCAGGCCGCTACGTCATTTTTACAACGAGAGGCGCATTGAAAGAGATGACCGCTGGCTATAAAACGATTCCACCGGCCGAAGAGATGGCCCATCTTTATGAGGAGATTGCAGCGTGTGGCATCGGCATCGGGCGAACAGCGTACGAGGCGGAAATTCAGGCGGGAAAAGCGTTTTTGCATGCGAAACAGCACGGAAGGGGCGCCTGGATGGCGGCTTTTGATGATGGGACGATCGCCGGTCCGTTGGGGGCAAGAGAACAAATCCGCTATTCGCTCGGCGGCGAGGAGCTGCGGGAGCTGGCAGAACGCACAAGGTTAAGCGTCGCAACGATCGGCAAACTGCAAGCGGTTTTGCGCAAGCGCGGCAACAATGAAATTGAAGCCCATGAGCTGGCGGCGTATATGCAAATTTTGCCGCGCAGTGCTCGTCGGATTTTAAAAGAACTGGAAGCTGCTGGTCTCGCGGAAGCCATTGGGGAGACGAACCCCTATCCCCGCGGTCGGCCGCGGAAAGTGTATCGCCTTTTTTTATAAAGTGAATCGGCTTCGGTCGTTTGTCGAAGCCGATTTTTAGTTGAAAAAAAACCATGTGTAAACGAAAAACAAAGGCGGGGAGCATCGCCTTGGAGAAACAGGAAAACCCCTGCTTGGCTAGGTAAAACGAGAACGTTTGGTAGAATAATATTCAAACTATTCGGTGATTTACTATTTAAAAATTTAGCATAATTTGTTATCATTAAGGACATAACCGAAATTCATCCGTAAATCGCCGGAAAGAGGGGAAGTGGGTTGGTCCAAGGGGAACGTCTTTGGCGACGGCTGATGGAGTTGGGGGAGATAGGGAAACAGCCGAGTGGCGGGGTGACGCGGCTCTCGTTCACGGCTGAGGAACGGCGGGCGAAAGACTTGGTCGTTTCTTACATGCGTGAAGCAGGGCTGGCTGTGCATGAAGATGCGGCAGGCAACGTAATCGGACGGAAAGAAGGGACGAATCGAGAAGCCTCTGTTGTTCTCATCGGATCGCATTTGGATTCGGTTTACAACGGTGGGCGCTTTGACGGTCCGCTTGGAGTGCTTTCGGGCATCGAAGTCGTTCAAGCGATGAACGAGCAAGGAGTGAAGACACATCACCCGATCGAAGTCGTAGCGTTTACGGACGAGGAAGGAGCGCGCTTTCGTTTCGGTATGATCGGCAGCCGTGCCATGGCTGGGACGCTGCCGCCGGAAGCGCTCGACTACCGCGATGCGAACGGAATTTCTGTTGCCGAAGCGATGAGGCGGGCGGGGGGTGACCCGAACCGCTTGCACGAGGCGGCGCGAAAACGTGGAACGGTGAAAGCCTATGTTGAATTGCACATCGAACAAGGGCGGGTGCTTGAGGAAGCAGGGCTTCCTGTTGGCATCGTCACCGGCATCGCTGGGCTGATTTGGGTGAAATTTACGATCGAAGGAAAGGCGGAACACGCCGGAGCGACGCCGATGTCATTGCGCCGTGATCCGTTGGTGGCAGCTGCCCACATCATGGCCGTGATAGAAGAGGAGGCGCGTCGGACCGGGACAACGGTCGGAACGGTCGGACAGCTTCATGTGTTTCCAGGCGGCATTAATATCATTCCCGAACGAGTCGAATTTGTGCTAGATTTGCGTGATTTGAACGCAGAGGTGCGCGACCGAGTCTGGAACATGATCGCTACGCAGGCAGAGAAGATCGCCGCTAGTCGGAACGTTCGTCTCATGATGGAGCGGCTGCAAGACATGCCGCCGGTGCTATGTTCTGAGGTGGTAAAACAGGCCGCGGAAAGGGCGTGCAAGCAACTTGGGTATCCGCCGTTTTGGCTGCCGAGCGGTGCGGCCCACGATGGGGTGCAGCTGGCTCCTCTTTGTCCGATCGGAATGATCTTTGTCCGCTCCCAAGACGGGGTGAGCCATAACCCGGCGGAATGGAGCACGAAAGAGGATTGTGCAGCGGGAGCGGCGGTCCTTTATCATACCGTATGGCAGCTGGCGCAAGCGGAGTAACGAAAAAGACGAACAATGGTTGTGGCAAATGTTGAAAAAAATTCACGCGACCTGTCTGATTGAGGATCATGGGGCATTTCCAGAGCCGAATTCGTCTTTGATCGACGCCTGACCAAAGGGAAGAACAAAGAACAGGAGGAGAACTCAGATGACAAGGGAAGAAATCAAACGACTCGTTGATGAAGTGAAAGCGGACGTCATCGCCTGGCGCCGCCATCTGCACGCCCATCCTGAATTGTCATTCCAAGAGGAGAAAACGGCGCAGTTTGTTTTCGAGACGCTGCAATCGTTCGGCCACCTTGAGCTTTCACGGCCGACGAAAACGAGCGTGATGGCACGGCTTGTCGGCAAGCAGCCGGGGCGGGTCGTCGCCATTCGCGCCGATATGGACGCGCTGCCGATTCAAGAGGAAAACACGTTTGAATTTGCGTCAAAACATCCCGGCGTCATGCATGCGTGCGGCCATGACGGCCATACGGCGATGCTGCTTGGAACGGCGAAAATTTTTTCCCAGCTGCGCGATGCCATCCGCGGCGAGATTCGCTTTTTGTTCCAACATGCGGAAGAACTGTTCCCGGGCGGGGCGGAAGAGATGGTGCAAGCGGGCGTCATGGACGGGGTCGATGTCGTCATCGGCACGCATCTTTGGTCGCCGCTGGAGCGCGGAAAAGTCGGCATTGTGTACGGGCCGATGATGGCGGCACCGGACCGCTTTTTCATTCGCATTATCGGCAAAGGCGGCCACGGGGCCATGCCGCATCAAACGATCGATGCCATCGCCATCGGGGCGCAAGTCGTGACGAACTTGCAGCACATCGTCTCGCGCTACGTCGACCCAATCGAGCCGCTCGTTGTGTCCGTGACGCAATTTGTCGCCGGCACGGCGCACAACGTCCTGCCCGGAGAGGTCGAAATCCAAGGGACGGTGCGCACGTTTGACGACACGTTGCGGCGCACGGTGCCGCAATGGATGGAGCGCATTGTCAAAGGCATTACCGAAGCGCACGGCGCCTCGTACGAGTTCCAATTTGACTACGGCTATCGCCCGGTGATCAACCATGACGAAGTGACCCGCGTCATTGAGGAAACAGCGCGCGAACTGTTGGGTGACGAAGCCGTCGCCCGCTTGAAACCGAACATGGGCGGCGAAGATTTCTCCGCCTTCTTGCAAAAAGCGCCGGGCAGCTTCTTTTACGTCGGCGCCCGAAACGAGGAAAAGGGGATCGTGTACCCGCATCACCACCCGCGCTTTACGATCGACGAAGACGCGCTCGAGATCGGCGTGCAGCTGTTTGTCGGCGCAACGTTGAAATTGTTGGCGGAAGCGGAATAACTGGTTCCGCTTCTGTTTATCAAATCAAGGAAGGGGAGAGAAGATGAAGTCCATCCGTTGGTTGATGGTGCTGCCGTTTGTTGGCATGCTTGGCGGCATCCCATTTGTGAACAAGGTCGAACCTTACGTGTTCGGAATGCCGTTACTTCTCTTTTGGTTAGTTGCCTGGGTGATCGCTACGTCGGTCATTATGGCGATTGTGTATCGCTTTGATCCCGCGGTGAAGGAGGATGAGCAAACATGAATGCAGCATTAGTCATTATTTTTGCGTTCTTGTTGCTTTCCCTTTATTTAGGTCTACAGGCGCGCAAAGGGAAAGATATGAATTTGGAACAATGGACCGTCGGCGGCCGCGGGTTTGGTACGATGTTTGTGTTTCTCTTGATGGCCGGCGAGATTTACACAACGTTTACCTTCCTTGGTGGGAGCGGTTGGGCCTACGGCAAGGGCGGTCCGACGTTCTACATCATCGCTTACGGCTGCCTAGCCTATGTACTATCGTATTGGATGCTTCCGAACGTATGGAAGTATGCGAAAGAACATCGATTGATGTCCCAATCCGATTTCTTCGCTCGTAAGTATGATAGCCCGATGCTCGGCGTTCTCGTGGCGCTTGTGGGGGTTGTGGCGCTCATTCCGTACTTGGTGCTGCAATTGAAAGGACTCGGTATTATCGTGTCCCAAGCTTCTTACGGCACGATTTCCCCGACTGCTGCGATCTGGATCGGTGTGCTGGCCTTAAACGTTGGCATTGTCGCGTTGATCATTAATATGGTTGTTACCGTTGTTGTTAGTTGGATTCCATTTCATACGGTGAGTACGAACGAAAGAAAACAAATGATGTAAAGCGTTATCGCTTGAATAGGGATGATATGCGTAAGAGACGAAGGAAGGCCTCGGATTCCATTGCCTTCCTTTTGGTTTGAATATGAGCAAGAGCAACTGCTTCCTAAAGTTTGGACTGAACAGAGAAGTTTTTCTGAATGGAGGCGAGTCTTTCCCCAAATCGAAAAGGCTAGTGAACCATCCTCGTTTGTCCAACAGTTTTGCAGGGGAAAAAACGAAGGTTTACAAGTTTTCTTTATGTTTCCTGCACATCACCAATCCGCTTTGAAATCAACTGTCGTTTTCCCCGGCTTTGAAAAAAGAAAATGGAAAACTATCGCCATCCTTGTTATGATGGTAAAGGATTTCACGGACAAGGCGCCTGCTTTCGTTGGTTCGCTTTGTCGGCAACAAGGTGGTTGGCAGGTGAAAACAATGAGAGATTTTCTCTCCCGCTGGCTCCCCGTCATGCTTTGGTGTCTCGTCATTTACACGTTTAGCGAGTCTTCGTGGTTCACCGGAGCGAATACCGCTCACGTCTTGCAAGTGATTCTCGCGTATTGGCCGTTTGGCGGCGGGGAGGAGGAAGGTCCTTCGTTCTTGAACTTCCTCATTCGCAAAGCGGCGCATTTGACCGAATTCGGCATTTTGGCTGTGTTGGTCTGGCGGGCGCTGTTCCCGAGGCGGGCGTCGTATATCGGCGCTTGGCTGTTTGCGACCGCTTATGCCGCGACCGATGAATGGCATCAATCGTTTGAGCCGGGGCGGACGGCGACGCCGAAAGATGTGGCGATCGACTCGTGCGGGGCGCTGATCGCTTTAGTCATCGTGTTTTTTTGTCGCCGTTGGCGGAAAGCGGGGCATCGTTCGCTCGAGCGCGGCGTATGATATGGCTGTAGACTCTCCCAACGTATAGGCCGGGGCGAAAAGGGGAAGAATGGCAAATAACTAGTTTCAAAGAAAAGGGAGAGATGGCCATGGTCGCGTTTATCGCCGGAATGTTTGTCGGTTCGTCTGTGATGCTTGTCATCATGAGTATAATGGCGGCGGCCAAACAGGCGGATGAAGCGAGCGAGCGGTGGAAAAAAGAATAGCGAACAACACTCCTTGCGGCGGGCAAGGAGTTTTTTGTGTGATGGAAAAACATCCCCAATTTGCCAAGATCTATTTGTGGGTTGCATCGAGCATGGTATAATACAAATGCACGGTTTACGCAGGGTGGGCAGTGGCGACTCCCTTGATGAAAGGGGGTGCTGCTGGATTGATGACTGTTGCGGAGGCGTTGTCCTTAATGATTTCTTTTGCGTCGCTTGTCGTGGCAGTCATTGCGGTGTCAAAAGAGAAGTAACCCACCCTGCTCGGCCTAGGTGAGGGTGGGTTGCTCCTGCTCGTTTCCGGGCCACTGCACTTCTTGCAGCAGCCGTGCGTGTTGATCAGGACATTGGTGGCTGCCAATGTCCTGCTTTTATCGTATGGTTTTTTCACTCTTATTATAACCGTAGGCGGGGAAAATCACAATATGACTGACCTCCATGTTTAAAAGGAGCCTCGGGGTGAGAAGGGATAGGAAAATACTTGATGGCTTCTCCGAAATCATGTATACTATCTGTAACCGGTTACATCAACGAAAGAGAAGGAATTGACAATGGCAACGATTCGTGATGTCGCAAAGCGTGCAGGTGTGTCCGTCGCCACCGTGTCGCGGGTGTTGAATCAAAACGGGTACGTGAATGAAGAAACGGAGAAGCGCGTCAGACAGGCGATGAAGGAGCTGAATTACAAGCCGAGTGAAGTGGCGAGGGCGCTGTTTAAAAAAACATCGAAAACGGTTGGCTTGATTGTCCCCGATATTACCAACCCATTCTTTCCGGAACTCGTGCGCGCGGTGGAAGATGTGATGAACATTTATGACTATACGGTTATTCTATGCAATTCCGATGAAAAAGCTGAAAAAGAACGAGAATACATCGAAGTGTTAAAACAAAAATATGTGGACGGTGTCATTTTGACAACGAACCAATTGACGCCGGATGAAGTGGATGAATGGGATGTTCCGATTGTTGTGCTGGACCGTCCGTTCCATGAGCGGTATCCGTCTGTGGTCGCTGATAACTATGGGGGTGCGCGGTTGGCGACTAGACATTTGTATGAAATGGGATGTCGGCGCATCGCTCATATTCAAGGTCCGATGCATGTGGTCAACGCGGTTGAGCGCTTTCGTGGTTACCAGGATGAAATGATGGAACTGGGGATTTGGGAGCAGCGGTTAGTGATTCAGGGGAACTACCAGCTCAAGCAGGCCAAAGAAGCGGTGATGGCGGCTTTGACCGATCATGAGATCGATGGCATTTTTGCCGGCAATGACGCGATGGCGGTCGGTGCGTTGAAAGCGGTTCAGCAGTGCGGATTGAGAGTTCCTGATGATATTGCGATTATCGGTTACGACGGCATCCCGTTGACGGAAATGACCACCCCTGAGCTGTCGACGGTGTCTCAGCCCATTTATGAAATGGGGGCCATCGCGGCCAGAATTTTAATCAAACAAATCGAAGGAAAGCCACTGGAAAAAATTCATTATCAGCTTCCGGTTCAATTAATGGTGCGGCAATCGACGTCAAGGAGGGAACAAACGTGAACAAGCCTGTCATTACTGTGATTGGTAGTATCAACATGGACTTAGTCACCGTGGCGGCACGCTTTCCAAACCAAGGGGAGACCATCTTGGGCGAGCGGTTTCTCACCACTCCCGGCGGCAAGGGAGCGAACCAGGCGGTGGCGGCCGCCCGTCTTGGCGCCGACGTGCGAATGATTGGTGCGGTCGGCGAGGACGCATTCGGCAGGGAGCTCCTTCGCTCTCTGCAAAGCGAAGGGATTTCTGTCGACGGTGTGAAACCGGTTACACATCAACATACCGGCATTGCGTCGATTACCATTTCCGAACAAGACAACCGCATTATCGTTGTGCCCGGAGCGAATCACGCCTTACCTCCAGAGGATCTCGACAAGTACGAATCGGTCATCGCGCAAAGCGATGTTTGCCTGTTGCAGCTGGAAATCCCGATTCCGGTCGTCGAGCGGGCGGTTTCGCTCGCCCATCGCCGTGGCGTGCGGGTCATTGTCAACCCCGCTCCGGCGCAGCCGCTGCCGCCGTCCGTGCTTGAGCAGGCGGATTTCCTAACGCCAAACGAACATGAGCGCACGTTGTTGTTTGCCGGCATGGATGAGCGCACGTTGGTCAATAAACTGATCGTCACTGAAGGGGCGAAAGGAGTGCGCATTTGGCAAGACAGGCAGGAACAGCTCATCCCGGGTTTCCGCGTGCCGGTTGTCGATACGACCGGGGCAGGAGATACGTTTAACGGCGCGCTCGCCGTTGCGCTGGCGGAAGGAAAGCCGCTTGCGGAAGCGTGCCGGTTTGCCAATGCGGCCGCAGCGCTATCGGTCACCAAGCTCGGTGCGCAGGCCGGGATGCCGACACGGGAGGATGTCGAATCATTGTTGGCCAAACAGGAAGGGAGTCAGTCATGAAAAAACAAGGGATTTTAAATAAAGAGTTGAGCACATTGCTTGCCTCGCTAGGACACACCGATACGATCGTGATTGCTGATTGCGGGCTGCCGATTCCAAACGAAGAGGCGCGCATTGACTTAGCTGTTGTCAAAGGGGTCCCACCTTTTTTGTCCGTCTTGGATGCGGTCATCGATGAGTTGGTCGTGGAAAGAATCGTATTAGCGGAGGAAATCAAAACCCAAAATCCAGACATGTACGAAAGCATTAAAGCCAGAATGAGAGATGTGCCGATTCAATTTGTCCCTCATGAAGAATTCAAGGTCATGACGAAGGAAGCGAAGGCAGTCATTCGTACAGGGGAAGCCACTCCTTATGCCAATATCATTCTTCGTTCTGGTGTGAACTTTTCATAGGAAAATGTCTGAAAGAAAAGGAGGGCAGAAACCATGAGGCCCTTAATTGACATGCGATCGATCCAAAAGTCGTTTGGCACCAATATCGTTTTGAATGGCGTTGATTTTGAAGTGCTCCCTGGAGAAGTGCATGCGTTGATGGGGGAGAATGGCGCGGGGAAATCGACGCTGATTAAAGTGCTGACCGGCATTTATGATCGGGATGGGGGAACGATTGTTGTCAACGGGCGGGACGTGCATTACCGCCATCCGAAAGAGGCGGAACGCGACGGGATTGTCGTGATTCATCAAGAGTTGAACATCATTCCAACGTTGACGGTGGCGGAAAATATTTTCCTTGGGCGCGAGCCGACAATCGGGCGAACGGGTGTCATTCGTTATAAAGAAATGGAACAACAGGCCGCTGCCTATTTACGGAGATTAGGAATGGACCTGAACCCGAGAGAGCTCGCCGGACGGTTATCGGTCGGGAAACAGCAGATGATCGAGATTGCTAGGGCGATTTCGACGAACGCCAAGTGCCTCATTATGGACGAACCGACAGCGGCGCTTACGGAACGGGAAATTCAGGCCTTGTTTTCCGTCATTCAAACCTTGAAGGAGCAAGGGATCGCGATTGTGTACATTTCTCATCGGATGGAAGAAATTTTTACGATTTGCGATCGGATTTCCGTTTTGCGTGATGGCCAGTTCATCGGCACAAAACGAGTCAAGGAAACGAACGTTGATGAAATTGTGCAAATGATGGTCGGTCGGCAAATTGGGGAGCGCTTTCCAAAGCGGCGTGTCACCATCGGAGAAGAGCGATTGCGTGTGGAACGACTCACGAAAATCGGAGTGTTTGAAAACGTATCGTTTTCCGTGCGGGCTGGTGAAGTGCTTGGTGTTGCAGGATTGATGGGATCAGGGCGAACAGAGATCATGGAAGCTATTTTCGGCGCCAGACCATTCGATGAAGGAGATATTTATATCGACGGACGCCCTGTGCGCATCCGCTCTCCGCGTCAAGCTGTAGAACATGGCATCGCCATGATTACCGAAGACCGAAAGCAAAAAGGGCTCGTTCTCGAGATGAGTGTTCATGAGAATTTGACGTTGCCGAAATTGGAACAATTGGCGACAGCAGGATTCATCCAGTCATCGAAAGAGCGGGACGTGGTGTTGTCATTCATCCATCTGCTGAATATTAAAACTTCTTCGCCTGATTTAGCGGTAAAAGCATTGAGCGGTGGAAATCAACAAAAAGTTGTCTTCGGAAAGTGGCTGGCGATGAACCCCCGCATCCTCATTTTGGATGAACCTACTCGCGGCGTGGATGTGGGGGCAAAGAAAGAGATTTACGAAATCATCAATGAACTGGCTGCTCAAGGTGTCGCGATCGTGATGGTCTCTTCCGAATTGCCAGAAGTATTAGGCATGAGTGACCGTGTTATGGTGATTCATGAAGGAAACGTTCAGGCGGTCTTGGAGAACGATGGGCTGGATCAAGAAACGATCATGCGGGCGGCGACAGGGGGGAATCGATGATGGAAGCAAAGCGGAAATGGGATGTGAAAAAACTAGGGCCTTTGATCGGATTGGTTCTGCTATGCATGGTGCTTTCCGTATTGAGTGATGACTTTTTGACGATGGACAACTGGCTCAATCTGTTGCGGCAAGTATCGATTAACGCGCTCATTGCCTTTGGCATGACGTTTGTCATTTTAACGGGAGGCATCGATTTATCGGTCGGCTCTGTGTTAGCGCTATCAAGCGCCATAACAGCGGGAATGATGGCGCAAGGGATCAATGGATTTGTCGCCATATTCGTCGGCTTGTTAGCTGGCACGGCCATGGGCGTCTTGAATGGAGTGCTGATCACCAAAGGTAAGGTCGCTCCGTTTATCGCTACGTTGGCGACCATGACGGCGTTTCGCGGCTTGACTCTCGTTTACACGGACGGACGTCCCATTACAGGGTTTGCGTCTAGTGACATCCTGTTTCAGATGATGGGCCGCGGTTATTTCTTTGGCATCCCCGTGCCGATCATCTTGATGCTCGTCGTCTATCTCGTTTTGTATATCGCATTGAAAAAGACAACGTTTGGCCGCCATACGTACGCGATTGGCGGGAACGAAGAAGCGAGCCGTCTATCAGGACTTCGCGTGGACCGGCTGAAAATGTATGTGTATGCGCTAACAGGGGCGTTATCTGCTTTGGCGGGGCTCATTTTAACTTCCCGTTTGAATTCAGCGCAGCCGACGGCAGGAACAGCGTACGAGTTGGATGCCATTGCCGCGGTTGTCTTAGGCGGTACCAGCTTATCGGGAGGAAAAGGATGGATTTTTGGTACATTGGTGGGAGCACTCATGATCGGTGTGTTAAACAATGGGTTAAACTTGCTCAATGTATCTTCCTTTTATCAACAGGTCATTAAAGGAGCGGTCATTCTTCTTGCGGTCTTGCTCGATCGCCGTAAAGAAGCATGATAGATTTGATCAAAAAACAAGGGGGAATCAAAATGAGAAAAGCAGTGGGGTTATTGGCAGCATTGTTGCTTGCGGGAGGCGTGTTGGGTGGATGTTCGCTCGAACAGAACAACGCATCGAGCGGCCAGGGGAAAACGAAACAAGACGGAGAAGTCAAAATCGGTTTGTCCATTTCCACCTTGAATAACCCGTTCTTTGTCACATTAAAAGAAGGGGCTGAAAAAGCCGCCAAGGACAAAGGGGCAGAACTGATTGTGGTTGATGCCCAAAATGATTCGGCGAAACAAATCAACGATATTGAAGACTTGATCCAGCAGAAGGTCGATGTGCTTTTGGTCAATCCGACGGACGCTAGCGCCGTGGTTTCTGCGATTGAATCGGCGAACAGCGCCAACATTCCAGTGATTACCGTTGACCGCAGCGCGGACGGCGGGAAAGTGGTCACCCATATCGCCTCCGACAATGTGGCTGGAGGGAAAATGGCAGCCCAATTTCTTGTCGATCACTTGAAAAACGGTGGAAACATTGTGGAATTAGAAGGAATTCCTGGTTCTTCGGCGGCTCGTGAACGTGGAGAAGGATTTCACCAAGTCATTGACAAAGCGGCCAATATGAAGGTCGTCGCCAAACAGGCGGCAGATTTTGACCGGGCGAAAGGACTGTCGGTCATGGAAAACATTTTGCAAAGCCATAAAGACATTCAAGCGGTCTTTGCCCATAACGACGAGATGGCCTTAGGGGCATTGGAGGCGTTGCAAGCCCATGGAATGAACAACGTGATGGTGGTTGGATTCGACGCCACGGATGATGCGGTCAAAGCGGTGAAAGAAGGCAAAATGGCAGCCACGGTCGCGCAAAAACCGGCATTAATTGGCGAAAAAGCTGTGGAAGCCGCCATTCGCGTTCACAAAGGGGAGAAAGTGGAATCATTCATCCCGGTTCCGCTTGAATTGGTTCACCGGCAATAACATACCATTGGATCTGCGGTGTTGGTTGAGCATCAAGGCTCGGCTAGCACCGCTGCTTGTTTTTGTTCTTGATGGAGCTATTGAATGAAAAAGCAAAAACGATTACCGAGACGCTGTCTTTCATGCAATCAGCCCAGCTCCGCAGATGTGGTGGTCAACACGAGGTGTTTGATCTGTTCCTGCTGTTTTTCAGTGAGAAACGGCTCCCGCAAAGGGGCAACATCCCGATGAAGCAGGAGTTCAAGACCGCCTTCATTAAACAGCGACACATAATGGGAAACGGTTTGGAGGCACACATGGACCATGGAGGCAGCCTCTTTGCCCAACGATCTTTCCATGACCAGGCGGACGGCCATCACGCGTTGGCGGAGCTAGGCGTTTTTGATCTTCCGTTCCTGCTTGCGGAGTTTCCGGGGCGTCCATCCGTGATGGTCGGTGATTTTGAGACATTTCATGCCGAATTCCGCTCCTTTCCCATGCTTTTCCTTAGGAGCAGTATTACCGGAGTGGGCACCAGCTATACGAAGGTGAATCTTTTAATGAGCATGTATATAGAAGAAATGTCTTAACGTAACGTTGGCAACTTCATGATATTTGCTTTTTCCAGCAAACAAGCCTTTTTTGCGGATGGCGGATTGCGTTTCAGCAAATTGCTGTTATAATTGTTTATACAGTAATAATTATTATGGATAAAAGCATCGCTTTTGGCCCATATTATGGAAAGGAGGTGACACACAGTTGAAATAAATTTATAAAATTTCGTAAAACTCTATATACAATTTATAAAAACTATGTATATAGGTGATAAATCGGTTTGAAATGATAACTGACATAGGGAAAGCCAAGAAAATGATTCAGGAGTTGGTAAAAGATGATCAAGACTTATAAAGTCATGCTTTTGCCAAACCATAAGCAAAGAACAAAGTTATTTGAGTGTGCAGGTGTATCCCGATGGGCATACAATTGGGCTTTGGCTACACAACAAGAAAACGACAAAAATGGTGGAACGTTTTTAAACGATCGTGAATTGAGAAAAATATTGACGCAATTAAAAAAGCAGAAACAATATGATTGGCTTAATCATTATTCAAACAATATAACAAAACAAGCGATTAAAGATGCCTGTCAAGCGTATAAAAACTTCTTTGAAGGCAGGGCAAAGTTTCCAAAATTTAAGTCAAAAAAGAGAAGCAAACCAAGTTTTTATCAAGATACGGCAAAAATAAAAATCACAAAAACGCATGTGAAATTGGAAAAGCTGACTACTTCGAAGAAAAAGAACAAGCAAAAATTGAATGATGTTAAGTTAGCTGAAAAAGACAGAATCCCAACAGGGAGTAATATAAACTATCTCAACCCAAGAATCACGTTTGACGGAATAAATTGGTGGCTTACTATTGGAGTTGAAGAAGTTGAAAACAAAAACCAAAATTATACCGATGGCATAGGCATTGATTTAGGGGTGAAGGATTTAGCTGTCGTTAGCAACGGGCAGAAGTTTCGCAATATAAACAAATCAAACAAAGTGAAGAAGCTGGAGAAAAGGCTGAAAAGGTTACAACGTAAGCTATTAAGGAAATATGAGAAAAACAAAATAAAAACAGAAGGAGGTGAATTCCGTTACAGAAAAACAAACAATATAAAGAAGTTGGAATTCCTTGTTCGAAAGACGTACCGAAGGCTGAAACACATTAGGCACAATTATATTCATCAAATCACTGCATCTTTGGTGAAAACCAAGCCAGAGTATGTAGTCATGGAGAGCTTACATACTCATGGAATGTTAAAGAACAGAAAGCTATCGAAAGCCATCCAAGAACAAACATTCCACGAGTTGAAAAGGCAAATGGAATATAAGTGTGCCTGGAATGGAATTAAGTTTATACTTGCCGATCGATTCTTCCCTTCGTCTAAAACGTGCAGCCATTGTGGGGCTGTAAAAGAGAAACTTTCTTTGTCAGAAAGAACGTTTGTATGTGATGAATGTGGAAATCAAATAGACAGGGATGTGAACGCAAGTAGAAACTTAAAAAAATATGGTGAGTCAATAGCCTAGCACGTAAAGCGGCTATTGACATGTACCCATTCGTTAGTGGGGAATTGAAGCCTTCGGAGCACCACATCCAACGAGAGTAGCCTTGGCGAAATCGGGTGCGATGAACAAGGAAAGAAACATAGGTCTTTATAAGATTTTTAACTATCTTATAAAGCCTTATAAGTTTTCTGTAACGGCAGAAAAGAAATGGGCGTGGAAATGTTGGGTGACAACTATGAAAAAATATACACACGGCGGATTAACCAAGTAGGGAATAGTTTGTCCGTGAATATCCCGAAGGATTTAGCGATGATGTTAAACATAAATAAAGGGGATGAAATGGAAATATATTACGATAAAGAACGGGGGGAAATCGTGATGAAGCGCGCAAACCGGATTCCAAAAGGGGTCCGTCCCGAAGTAGTGATGGCGATGAACCGCGCGATTGCCAAATATGATGAAGCGCTGCGGAACTTGAAAGACAGATAAAGGAGCAGACAGAGGAAAACATGGTTTATTATTTAACAGCCGAAGAAATCATCTTCTTGCATTATACGATTATGGAAATGCACGGTGATGCCGAACAAGCGGGGGTCAAATTCTCTGATAAATTTGCCTGGATGTTGGAAAGGCCGAAAACGAAATTGTTCGGGGAGGAGCAGTTTCCTTCGATTATTGAAAAAGCGTGCTGCTATTACCATTCCATCGCGACGGGGCATATTTTTCACAATGGCAATAAACGGACGGCTTTAGCCGTATTCGTCACTTTCCTTAATTTGAACGGGTATGAACTAACGATGACCAATAAAGAGGCGGAAGATTTCACGGTATACCTTGCCGAAGACGCCAAGTTCCGGGGAAATGATTGCATTCAGCACCTTTGCCGCGAATTAAAAGATTGCATCCGCCCCATCCAAAAACAAAAAGAGTGAGAAAGACGGCGGCCAAAGCCGCTTTATAGTTGGGAGTCAAAAGCTACTTTATGGAGCTTTAGAATTATTTTATCGTTTTTTTCTCACAGTTGAGAAGTGGTTCGACAAACGTAGTGTCTAATCTGCTTTATAAGTTGCAATAAAGAATTTCGTTTCTTCTTTCATCTCAATACGAACTGATATGGAACATGATAGGTAATCGGCTGGATGTAAACAAAATTTTATACATGCAACATGAAGAGTTAACCTCTCCGTTATCCTGCACACTCTAAGCGCTGCATCATTTCCTCCAAAGACCTGTAGGCTCAACCTGCAAGCTGAACCATGGGGGAGGAAGCTCGTTGCAGGAGAAGCCAAATGATCGTTTTTCAATGAGCATGTATATAGTTATTTAAGCGACTCGAGATATTTGACAACAGCCAAAGCGGAATCGCCGCCAGCCTTTGCATGATCAATGAGCGGTATGGTATGTGGGCCCTTAGCGTTTATCATGTCTGGATGAGCCTCCAGAATTGCTTTTACGATCGCCAATTCACCTAACATGGCTGCGGCAAAAATGTCAATTCTGGCCCCTCTATCCAACAGGTATGTTGCAATATCTCTTCTCCCCATATGTGCGGCCGCTCCCAGCGCTGTTTCCCAATCGCCACCGCCCCAATCCCAACTTGCATGGAGTAAGCCTGGCTCTTGCTCTAATAACTCCTTGACTTTCTCAAAATCGCCATGAGCATGATAAACAAATTCCTTTACCAGTTCAGGTTTTATAGATTCAGCCATGATTTCCTCTCCTTTTTTCTAGTTCTTCCAACATCAGCTTTGCTATTTCATCATTACCTTTCTCTTCCGCATCATCGATCGCAGTTTGCCGCATTGCAATCAACTTCCCGGCTGCCTCAGAACGGCTTTGCGCCAATCCCGCTTGCACAAGCAAATCTACGGCACCCAATGAGACCGCATCGAAACGAATCGATATCACTCTGCATTGCGTATACTTGTTTTCCGCCTTCCCATTGTCCTTTTGTAATTGTGTAATATAATTACAAGTATATTTATTGTTGCCTCATTTTTCAAGAATGATTATTAAGCAAATTAAGAAAATAAAGAAATATAAGCAGTTGTCGAGCCTTTATCCTCGAAAATTGGCTCATCACCACAACATGTACTTGACAGACGGTTCACTTCTCTGAACAAGTGTATGCAAAACATGATTGGTTTCCTGTTCTTTCTTGGTTGCATAAGTAAGGTACGTGATGAAAAAATCAAGTACAACTTGTGGTGAAGAGCCCAAAAATTTGGCTCTTCACCACAAGTTGTACTTGATATATTGACATGGAACGCAGTAGGAAAATAAAGAAAATAGAGGGTACAAAAAATGCGAATTTTCCTGTATGGTAAAGGTGACCAAACCAAACCATTGGAGGAAAATTCGCATGTACTCTCAGTTTATCAAAGAACTTATCGATTTGCCAGATGTTTTGATTGAAAAGGAACGAAAAGAAGGAGAACGCTGGATTTTCGAACTTTCTCTTCCCGAACAATGTCCGTTATGTCCTGTCTGCTTGCAACGCACAACAAAAATGACCCGAAAAAAGAAGCAATGGATGCATGGCTATGCCCAACGGATCGGGGTTTTTTGGATTGAACTCCCAGTGGAACGGAGACGTTGTTGCACTTGTGGCATGACATTCAGCACCTCTTATCTAGGGATCTCCCCTCGAAGTGTGGCAACGGACGCCTTTCAACAATGGGTGGCGCAATCTTGCATTGGAACATCCATTCAGGCGGTGGCTCGTATGCTAAAACTCCCTTACACGACTGTTGAACGTTGGTTTTATACCCATGCCCCTTCCTTTTTGTCGAATACCATTCAGCCAAAGGCGGTTTGTGTCGATGAGTTTGCTTTTCGAAAAGGGCATGACTATGGAGTGGCGGTCATGGATGCAGAGACGGGAGAAGTGTATTCCATCGAAGCAGGAAAGAATGAGGCAGCCATTCGAAGTGCATTGGCGTGTGTGTCTTCTTCTGTCCAGTGTGTCGTGAGCGATTTGGCTCCGGCCATGAAAAAAGCCATTCAAGGGGCGTGTCCAGAAGCGGTACATGTGGTCGATTATTTTCATGTCATTCAGCTGTTTACGGAAGCCTTAAATCGGTGTCGCAAATATTTAGCCAAAGGGGGCAAGAAACACAGAAATGTTCGGTACGTTTGTTGTTTATTGAGCCAATGCCCAGAGAAATTAACCGAGGAGGAACGTCAAACGGTACGGGAGTGGTGTAAAGAAAGCGATTACCTACAGGTTGTTTATCAATCCCTCCAACATTTTCGCTATGTATCCAAAAGCCAAGGCGAACGACAGGCGAAACGTCGCTTGGAAGCTTGGATTCATCGGTATTTGTTTTGTACTTGTTCTGTTGTGCGTGCCATCGCAAAAGCACTCGTAAAACGAACAGAAGAAATCATTTCGTGCATTTTGTTGCCTTATTCGAATGGGAAAATGGAAGGGACGAATAACAAGATCAAGCTGATCAAACGCCGAGGGTATGGATACAGAAATATCCAAAGATTTGCATTGCGAGTTCGGCTAGAAACGGCTGCCACACTTCAATGATAGATGCAAGTACATCTTTTGGTGATGAACCAAAAATTTTAATTTATGCAAAAAAATGATGGAAAGATCCCATAATTTATTAACCAAAAAACGGGTTCCTTTGAGGCTTAGGACTAGTTGTTCGGCCTACCTGTATATTCTGGATCCATCTCTTTTCTAGAAGGCTGGTGAAAAACCGCTGATTCCCTTCATCAATGGGAGAACGCGTGAAAAGCAGGACCGATGCAACAAGGTTTTTCTAGTTGAGAAATGACATTGCAAAGCCGTATCTAGGATTAAATCACCAGTTTCGCTCGACTTGTCGGAAATTACAAGAAATAAGATGATGACGTTGCAAGGTTTTTCAATTTGATAAACAATGTTGGTATTTCCCCTTAAACCACCGGCCTCCTAGAGGGTAGCATCCTTTGATGCGATCTCTCTGTTTTGAACATTGAGTACGCCCTGCCATTTTTGAAGACGGATGGTTTTTGGGTGAACAAGCCTCATTGATGTTTGATTGCCGCCAAAGCAAACGAAACCAATGCCTCTGAATGGTTTTATTCCATTTTCCGTAATACTGCCCGTACAGGACTCCCATCGCCATTTACTAAGGGAAGAGGAAGGGCTGCTAGCTCATAGTCCCCAGGAGGAACATGGTCTAATACGAGCCCCTCCAAAATATGAATTCCACAGCGGTGCAATTCGTGATGGGCAGGCAATCGTTTGCTTGTCAACGGGTCAACCGAAGGCAAATCCACCCCGATCAAACGAATTCCGTATTTTCTTAAGTATGGCGCCAATGGCGCATCAATATAGGGGATGGTTTCCGGAAATGTATTCCGATTTGTCCATGCCCCCGTGTAGATTAATAAGCGTGTCACTCCGTTTAAGTCAATCTGTTGTAATTCGTCGATTCCAATTTTTTTTGGATTTGAAAGATGGATAACTCGGGCCGGTCCGATATAGATATTTACATCAAGATCGATGACCTTTTTTCCTTTGTTATCAAAGTGAAAGGGAGCATCAATGTGTGTGCCTGTATGTGTGCTCATGGTGATTTGGCCGACATTTACTGACCCACTGTCCTCTTTGTGCCAGCGAATGCGATAGGAAAAAGGAGTATCGCCCGGCCATACCGGAGTATGTTCATCAAGTCGTTGGGAGATGTCGATCCATGTACTCATCATTCCGCCTCCTGCTGTTGTCTTTTATAATTTGGTTCTTAATGTCCATAGTTCAGGGAAGAACGGCCGATCGAGTGCTTTTTTTAAGTAGGAGACACCTGATGATCCTCCGGTTCCTTTTTTGTAGCCAATAATTCGTTCAACCGTAGTCATGTGCATATAACGCCATATTTGCTGTTGGCTACCTATATCTACTAGCTTTTCCGCGAGCTCATATAAATCCCAATATCGATCGACATTTCGATATACCGTCAACCATGCTTTCTCCACGCTAGCATTGGGCTGGTAGTTTTGCGAGTAATCGCGCTGAAGGACCTCCTGATCAATAGATAACCCGCGAACGGCCAATGCTTTGATCGCTGCGTCATAGACACTTGGAGCGTGTAGTGCCCTCATCAACTGTTCGTAAATATGCTGATCGTGTTGGAAGACAGGCAAAACGTGTATATTTTTTTGTCCAAGGGCAAATTCAATTAAACGGTTTTGATAAGACTGGAATCCGGAAGCATGGCCTAAACATTCACGAAATTCCATGTACTCTGATGGAGTCAGTGTTGAAAGAACACCCCATGATTGAATGAGTTGTTGTTGGATTCTTGAGATGCGGGCAAACATTTTAAAGGATGGTTCTAAATCGTCATCTAAAATACATTGAATAGCAGCTTCCATTTCATGTAAAATGAGTTTCATCCAAAGTTCACTTGTTTGGTGAATAATGATAAATAGCATCTCATCATGATGGTTAGATAACCGCCGTTGACTCGATAAAATTTTATCAAGCTGAAGATAGCTTGTGTACGACATTTCTTCTTGGAAATCTGTATGAATGCCTTTCTCCAGTTCGAATGGATTTTGTTTCTTTTGCATATGTTCCCACCCTTTTCGTAGAATGATCGGCTGGATACGATTATTGATTTGTGCTCGCGACCGTTTCATCGGATGATGTAGAAGAAGTTGCGTTATGGTATGTGGCATTGCGCCTTTTCCAAAGAACATACGCAATGGTTAGCAATAATAGCCAAGGAATCCCAAACTGTAACATCGGTTTAAATGGTGTAAACCAAGTTGTAATCATTAAACAGAGTAATAATACGCCGCCTAGGATGGTTAAGTAAGGAAATCCAATCATTTTGATCGGCAATGGGCGACCATTCGTTTGATTCCACTTGTTTCGGAAAAAAAGATGAGAAACAAAAATCATCCACCAAGTAAAAATGGCTCCAAACATGGAAATGCCCATCATGACCGTATACGATGTCTCAGGAAGAAGGGCTGAAACGATGGCTGAAATGGCAATTCCGGCGGTAGAAACGAGTAATGCCTTGATCGGAACCCCTTTTTTGCTCACCCCAGCAAAGAAAGAGGGAGCATAGCTTTCTTGTGCCAATGCAAACATCATTCTCGTTGACGCATATAATTGGCTATTCATCGCCGATAGTGCCGCAGTGAGAACAATGAAGTTCACCACCCCGGAAGCACCAGGGATGTTTAGGATTTCCATTACTTTCACAAAAGGACTTTTGTCAATTCCCGCTGCTTTCCATGGGACGATCATCAACATGATGGCGATCGTGAGTACATAAAAAGTCGATAAACGAAAAACGGTTGCTTTTAATGCTTTGGGAACGGCAATTTCGGGTTCTTTTGCTTCACCTGATGTAACCGCTATCATTTCTGTTCCTAAGAAGCTAAATAGAGAAATAAAGATAGCCACCCACATCCCCCACCAGCCAAATGGGAGAAATCCGCCATCATTAACGAAATTGGAGGGTCCAATTCCAGATTGTTCCGATCCCCCGAATATAACATAGGTTCCAAGGAGAATAAAAAGGACTACTGCACTCACTTTGATCATCGAGAACCAGTACTCAAAAGTAGCAAACGTATGAACGTTAGTGGCATTAACGTAAATAAGAATGCCTCCAAATAGTAGGATCCATAGGATCCCTGGTGTATGAGGGAACCAGTATCTCATATAAACGGCAATGGCACTCACTTCCACCCCTACAGCGAGGACATTAGCGATCCAATACGAATAGCGGACGATAAAACCTGCATAGGGGTGGATGTACCGATCAGCAATGGTTCCAAAAGAACCTGATGTTGGATGAGCGACAGTCATTTCAGCTAAACAACCCATCAACAACAATACGATAAAAGCACCAATGGCATAACTAAGCAAAACACTAGGCCCGGCTGTTTGAATGGCAAGGCCACTTCCGAGAAACAACCCAGTGCCAATGGCACATCCCATAGCGATCATAGTTAATTGGTTCGTTTTTAATTTACGATGTAATCCAGTGTCTTTTTCTTGCGATTCATGCGTATAGTGATTTGGCTTGGTCATTGTGTCTCCCTCCTTACTATTTAGGCGACTACTTCACGCTCGTTTGAAAACTTCTTATACTGTTTCTCTTGCATGATTTTCTTAAGAATTTGTACAACGTTCCATACCTCTTCATAAGATGTGTACAAAGCAATCGGGGCTAAGCGAATAATATTTGGTGCTCGGAAGTCTGGAATGACGCCATTTTCTTTTAATGATTTGCAAATGCGGGCCGCTTCCTCATGTTCTAAGCTAATATGTCCCCCACGGCGTGCATTGTCCTTTGGATTGCCGATGATAAAGCCGAAAGAAGAAAGTTCATGTTCAATTAAGTACATCAAGTAACTCGTCAGTTGCAAAGACTTTTGACGAATCCGTTCGATTCCTGCTTCCATGAAGATTTCTAAGGATCCAATCAAAGGAGCTAGACTCAAAAGATGCGGTGTTCCAATTTGATAAGCTCCAGCTGTCAAAGAAGGACTGAATGTATGTTCCATATCAAATTGTTTGTCTTTTTTCGATCCAAACCATCCAGCTAGGCCAGGTGCGGAACCGAAATGTTTACGATGGACATAGAGTCCTGCGACACAGCCAGGCCCTCCGTTTATATACTTGTAGTTGCACCAAAAAGCGAAATCAACCCCCCACTCACTAAATGAGTGCGGAATGGCTCCAATGGAGTGGCAAGCATCGAATCCGATCAAGATGCCACGTTTATGTGCTTCATGAGTCAGCAGCTTGATGTCCAAAATTTGACCACTGCGGTACAAAACAGTAGGCAAAATAACTAAGGCAACGTCTTCAGACATGGCTGAAATAATATCTTCTTCTTCCAAAAAACGCCCATCACGACTTTTTACTCGAATCAGATGGGTGCTGGGGTCATAACCGTGAATACGAAGCTGACTCTGCAACGCATAAATGTCTGATGGAAAGGTTAATTCATCAGCTAAGATCTTTGTCCTCTTTCCTTCTGGATGATAAAAGGTAGAAACTAACTGATGCAAATTAACAGTGGTAGAGCCTGTAGCAATCACTTCTTCCGGTGAAGCGCCGACTAATGGCGCCAACATGGCGCCCACCTTCTCTGATAGGTCAAACCATGGATAAGTTCCTTTTGTCCAACCGTCTATTCCTAATATTCTCCAATCTTGTAATACGGTGAACAGTGTTTTTTCCGCTCTTTTGGAAAGAAGTCCTAGTGAGTTGCCATCCATATAAATGGAATTTGGCGGTAAGTAAAATTCATCGCGGAAATGACGTAATGGGTCTTCTTGATCAAGCTTTTGGGCAAATTCTAATGTAGGTTCCAGGTTTGTGACGTTCATGAATCTACCTCCTATTTCATTCGATGCATGCTAAAAAGATTTTACAAAAGAATTTGACATGATGTCAATTACTAAATGTTCTAAATATTTGTTTTTATGTTTCAGCTTTGTCATCTTCTTTTATTTTGGTCTTATACCCCTTATGCTAAGAAGCAAAGGAGTATCGTTAAGGAGGGATACAGTGGATCGCAAAAAAACGATCGATCGCCGCCATATGCGTTCTGTGGCCACGCGCCAAAAAATATTGCAAGCAGCACGGGAAGTGTTTATCCGTGAAGGGTTCCATGATACTACTGTTACCCAAATTATCAAGAAAGCGGGTGTAGGGTATGGTACAGCCTATGTTTACTTTAAAGGGAAAGATGATATTCTGATCACGCTGATGGAAGATGTGATGGGGCAATTTTATCAAATCGCTGAGCTTCCCTTTTTTCCTACATCAAAGGAGGAAGCACAACGAATGATTCAAAGTCAAGCGTATTCCTTTTTAAAAATGGCGGAAGCGGAACGCGACATGTTACAGGTATTCGAGCAAGCGATCGGTGTTTCCCAAGCCGCGTCTTCGAAATGGGCAGAAATCCGCGAGCGATTTATCCAACGAATTTCTCAAGATATTTCTTATTCCCAACGTAAAGGACTCGCTAGGACAGAATTAAATCCTGAGGTAGTGGCGCGTGGTTGGTTTTTTACGAATGAAATGTACTTATGGGACATTGTGCGTGGTCATCATCGTAAATGTTCAATAGAGGAAATTGCTTGGACGATCACGGTGGTGTATATGGAGGGACTTTACCGATGAATGCTTGTTGGCTTTTTTATGCTAGGAACAAATAACGTTACACTCTCTTCCATAAAAACATGACAGTTTGAATATATTCATGATTTACCGTCAACTATAACAAGCCTGTAATAGGGTATCGTAAAACTTGATTAGGAGGGAAGGAATCAACATGGACGGGAGGGTTTGGGAGGAAGCAAGAAAAGAACGCTTGAAACTGCTTAGGGAGGTTGAGGGACTTTTGTCATTTATCAGGGACCCGGTCTTCGTTGTCGATGCACAAGGATATATCGCTCATACAAATTCTGCCGCAGAGCAAATACTGGAACGTCCCCAAATCGTTGTGATCGGTAAACACATCACAGAATTTGTCCAATCTACATCACTTTCTCAGCATATTAAGCAGGGAAGGCCTGTAGCTAGTCTGGCTGTCTGCATGAGGAATGTGAAAGGGGACTGTGTGGAGTTTTCGTGCCGATTGCATCCGTTGCTCGTAGATAAAAATGTGGAAGGAGCTATTTTGTTTTTTACCAAGCCGGTTTTACGAAATGTATATAAACGAAGAGTGAATCTTAGACATCCTCTGATTCTTTTCTACAAGAAAAAGGCGGATTAATCCGCCTTTGATGTTTATTGAAAATAAAGGGTGACGAATCCACTTTTTATTTTAAAATTTGATTAATCATGAACGAAACCACTAAAAACACGATTCCTAGAATAAGAAATAAGGAAGAGGAACTCAGAAAGCTAATTCCGACAATTCCTGCTCCTATTGCCATTCCACAATATCGTACAAAATTAAATATTCCTAATGCCAATCCTTTTTCATTTGTATATTGACTACTAATGATTGTTGAAAATAATGGTGGAGAAAATCCTAGTAAAACACCATAAATGAATAAAATAATACTTAATATGATCATGTTCTTTTCCATCATTAAACCAAATAATATAATGAAAAATGGCATTAAGTATAAAATTGTACGATATAACTTTTCTAAATCAAATCTTCTTTGTAACTTTTTAAATAAAGTACTACCTATAATCATACTAATTGTCAAAGGCAAATATAATAATCCGATAATCTGTAAAGATATTTGATAGTGATCGTGCAATAAAACAGGTAAGTATGTCAATATTGAAAAATATACTAGGAAGACGAAAAAACTAATTCCGATAACACTCATGCCTTTTTTATTTGCCCATAAAATTTGATATTTTTGAAGTGTTTGATATTTATTTTTATTATCTGATAATTGTTTACTATTTAATGTCGGAAGTTTGTATCCTAAAAAAATCAACAATGTCATTGAAATGACAAATAGAAATAAAAATACACCTGAATAATTGTAGTATTGTCCAATGAATCCTCCCAAGATCGGCGCAAGTGCGGGGGCTAATGTCAATAAGATTTGATATGTTCCCATAGCATCGCCCCGTTCTGCCCCTTCAAATAAATATGCAATGACATTCACCGCAATCAACGGAATCATTCCTGTACCAATGGCTTGAAACATTCGTGCAACAAAAAATACCATAAAATTTGTTGTAAATGCACAAAATAAAGTTGAGATACTTGTAATGAAAAGACTAGTGATCATTAACTTTTTTTGATTCGCAGAATCAATAAATGTTCCTAATATTACTTGCATGATAGAAATAATAAAGATAAAACCACTAACTGTTAAATCCACCCAAAAAATTGTTGTGTCAAAAGTATCTCGAATAAGAGGAATCAAAGGGGAATAAATATTTTGATTTAATGACGCAAAAAAAGCTGAAATACTTAAGAGAAGAACCAGAACTTTGCTTTTTGGTTGAAAGGCTTTATCCAAAGCTTTTCCCTCCTACTTCATATTTTCATTTTTCAAATGATTAGTAAGCGTATTTAAAAATAATATGATTGTTTCAAGTTGTTCCTTATTGAAGTTATCTAAAAGTGATAAATATTTTTCTTCAGCCTCCTTATGCAGCTTCTCATGAATTGCGGCCATTGTTTCCCCTTTTTCAGTTAAAACATAGAAAATTTCTTTTTTATTTCCTTCATTTTGTTTTTCTCGAATAATCCCTTTCTCCAGTAACTTTTTGGTTGCTTTCGTTACCGCTGGTTTCGATATGTTAAGTTCTTTAGCTAAAGTCGTATTATTCATTAATTCATTTTCTTTCAGAAGCGCAACAATGTGAAATTGTGTCAATGTCCATGAAACACCGAACAATACGTTCTTATTATTGCTCGATTCGGTTCTTCTGAGCGATTCCCTAGTTGTGATGAATTCTTGTAATGCTTTTAGAACTTTCTTTTTAGTGATTTCCATTCTCATCCTCCTCACTATAGTTAACTGGTTAACAATAATGGTAAGGGAATTTTTATGTGTTGTCAAGGGGAGCGGATAATAATTTGTTCAATTCGATAATGTTTGACAATATTTTTTGGGTGTGCTATATTATCGTTAACCAGTTAATATTAGTCTGTTAATATTAACTAGTTAATTATAATTGAGGAAAGGGGTTTTTAAATGCAACAAATTATTAAAGATTTGTTCTATGTTGTTCCACTATCCAGAAATTGCGAGAAAATTTATAAGAATAAGACTCACATACTTTTAGGTATCAGTCCCTTTAACAGTAAGTTTTCACAAAACTATATTCATCAACTTATTGATTGGTCATCAAAAAATTTCAAAAATGTGACCGTTTTATTAGCTGGAGATGAAGCTAAGAACTTACTTGAAGCCCTCGGAACTCCTACAACAAAAGCGGAAAGAAAAGTCAGAAAGGAAATCAGACGTCATTTCCGTTTTAGCGAAGAAGCATTAAGGAAAAATGGTAGAGAGATTGATATATATACTTTTTCAGATTTTAAAAACAACAAAATTTATAATGAAGTTTATCAAAACGTAATTTATCACTTTGAAAAATATGAAAAATTTAGGAAATCTTGTTTGGCAATGTCTCATGATGCACTTTCTAGTCGAGCGAAGTCTTTAAATATGGAAGATATAGAAATTACAGACAATATGTTATTTCACGCTGTAAAATACGTATTAGCAGAACTACCTTTCTTTCTATCAGGTGCTTCAATTCTAGGCTATAAAGAGTCCGTGCTTGCATATCATAGACCGTGGAAATTAGGAGAGGAAATTAAAAATTCAGAATTTTATGTTAAAATGAGTGACAACCAAGGCTATATCATCTTGAAACAAATTAATTAATATTTGAAAGGAGTTTTATATATGCTGCAACAAAGTAAAATAAGTATTTTTTCAGAAGCTTACTCAAAAGATCCTTACAAGTTTTTTCCTTATTTTAGAACACAAGAGCCTGTTTTTTATGAAGAATCTATTGACTGTTATTTTGTTAGTAATTATGAAGATGTAAAATATGTTTTAGAAAATGAAGAAATATTTACTACTAAAATGTTAGCGAAACGAGCTCAACCAGTTATGCGTGATAGAGTTTTAGCCCAAATGACTGGAAAAGAGCATAAAGAAAAAAAGAAAATGATAATGAAAGGGCTAACAGGTGAAAATCTCAAACGATTACTTTCTTTATTCAAACAAAATGCTATTGAAGTCTTAACCCCTTATCTTAATCGTGGAAAAATAGACTTAGTAAATGATTTTGGCAAGATATTTGCTGTTCAATCAACAATGGATATGTTGGGCTTAGATAAAAAGGATCAAGAGCAAATTGCCGAATGGCACAAAGGCATAGCAAAATTTATTACTTCTTTCAATCTCTCTGATGAAGAAATTGAGTATTGCTTTTGGTGCAGTGAACAGTTAGAAAAATATTTACTTCCAATCATAGAAAGTAAAAAAGACTCTTCTGGAAACGATTTAATATCTATACTAAAAAGTTCAGAATTTAATGGCATAAAAATGACTTCTCAGGAGCTTCTTGCCTTAACATTGAATATTTTATTGGCTGCAACTGAACCTGTCGATAAAACTTTAGCTTTGCTATTTTACAATCTACTTCAAAATCCAAAACAATTCGAGGATGTAAAAAATAATCGCAAGCTTTTGAAGAATGCTATTAATGAAACATTGCGTTTTGAACCTCCAGTTCAATTTATTCCTAGACAAGTTTCTAGAGAAGTGACTATCAAAGGAGTTTTGATTCCTAAAAATGCAGTAATTATAAATATGATTGGTGCTGCTAATAGGGATCCTAAAGCCTTTTCAAATCCAGATAAATTTGATATTTATAGAAGCTTTGAAGATAATAAAGCTTTCACTAGTCACTCACAAAATCTAGCATTTGGGTATGGAACACATACTTGTGTAGGGGCTTCCTTAGCGCTTATGCAATTAGAACTTGTAGCAAATATTATTTTAGACAGTTTTAAAAACATTGAGCTGGACGAGTCTTTTTCGTATGGAGAAAAAGGATTATATACTAGAGGTCCAGTTTCTTTAGTTTTAAAGTTTACTACATAGTGAACTCGAGACTTTTCTGAGATTTAAATATATCAACCCGTGGTGCTAGATGAACTTGATCAAGCAAAAAATAGCCCTTGCCTGGCGGATCTCCTGTAGAATGAAAGTGCAACCTACCATTCGAAAGGAGAATCCCCGTGCAAGAGCACTTTCATTTTCCTGCAGATCGAGCTAAGATTCTTCTAAACTCTGTAACATAATCGCTCAACACGGAAAAAAATCAAGGCGTTATACAAAAAAGAGCGCTTTAGACATGATCGAGAGTTTGGTCATCATGCCGTTGTCGTAAGGAATTCCCATCTTATACCATAAAAAAACCTTCTATAGGGAAGGTGTATTTGGCATGCCTATCTTTCCATATTCCCACGGTCACAGCCTCCAAAGATATAGATAGAGTGAAGCCTTGGAGCTACTCGCTCCAAGGCTTCACTTGATGGCTATGGGGGTATTAGCACGAAAGGGGCCGAATCGGCCTCTTTTGTGCTTTCTCTTTTCCATCGGTCCACCAGGCGCGCTGGAAATCTTCATCTGAAAGAGCGTGCAAACGTTCCGAAAGAATGTGCAAAATCCGGAACAATCCGCAAAAATTTTGCACATTATTTCCGAATCCGCCTGAAATAATTTGAAAAAGGGATTCTGAAATAATGTGCTAATTTACAATAGAGAAACATTCGCATGTACTATGTTGTGGGCGATTTGGCTCTAGCCATGAAAAAAGCCATTTCGAGCGTGTTCAGGGGCTGTGCATAGGGTTGATTCTTTTCACGTGAAGCCTTCCGCAGCTAATTTTTTTCCCATAGCTCGGCTTGCAGATTGAGCCCACAGGATCTTTGCCGGAAGTGCCGCAACGCCTAGGGTGTGCAGGATGTGTTGTATGTATAGTATTATTTTTAAAAAATTTTATATTGACAATATATAATATATATATATATATAATTGGTAATGTATACGATTTTTAGTAGAAAAGGGGGGAACATGCGAGTAAAAGTGATCAAGAAGTCTAGGAAAAAACCAGCTAAAGCAACTTGTTATGACGTTAAACCTCCATGGCTACTTTAGAAACAATGGTTAGTTACTTTAGAGATTTTAATTATGGAATATTAGTAAAATTCAAGGATGGTTATGAGCTATATGTTTCGGAAGATGGGGAGGACGCATCTGTCTTTTTTTTCAGTCACATACTAGAGTACGAAGAATTCAAAAAAACACAAGAAGTGGAAAGAGTGTATTATGAGATATGTTAAGGAAATTCAATTTATTGCTTTACTATACTTATTTTTAATTTTGTTATCTGGTATTCTTTATTCCTACACGATAACTAGAATTGTATCTATTTCCCATATATCCCCTTTTTGGGTTATAATTACAAACTCAATTATTAGCATGTTCATTTTTATTGACTTTTCTTATATAAAGAAAATTTCAACTTTACATTCTCGGCTTATTAGTGCAGTGACAAGCTTTCTTTTATTGATACTATTTTTTTTGTCATTTATTCTAAAAGATCAAGGAATGATCTTATTAGCTGTATACGCCATTTCAGTTTTCTCTTCTTCGTATGTCGGAAGAAGTTTGGAAAGAAAAATATTCGAAGAGGAGAAACGCTTATTTGGCGGTATGGTGAAAATTAGTATAGTTGGGAATTTAGCGAAACTTATAGGATTTGGAGTAGGGGCTGTCATTTTCAGTATTCCTTTAAGTATATACATTTTCTTATCATTCATTTTGTTTTTAGTCATGGCAAGTGTAAATGTTGAACACGGTTTTTCATATAGCAAGACTTCTATTGCCGGTAAAAAGAAAGTAAATAGTTTATTTTTGTTACTATTTGTTGGGCTTATATCATCCATTCCCATTCTATGGATACCATCTTTAGTAGAAAGATTTAATGAGGCAGGCATGATCAAGTTATCTTTTATTCCATTTGTATTACCGGGAGCAATGAACATTTTATTTCTGAGATATCTGAAGGATAGGATTTGGAGTAAGTATATTCCTCTCTCAGGCGTGTTGATTATCCAATAAAATCCAAAGGGTATAGAAAAAAGAGCACCTTTCCTGTAGAATGTGAGTAGCGACACAAACAAACCCAGGAGGTGCTCTCTATGAACAAGCATACCACACTCCCGAATTTGATGCAAAAACTTGTTTCGGATGAAGAGATTCAACTGATTGCCGAAGCGGTTGGGTATCGTGATTCGTCTCGAACCTTTACGTTGCGCGAGTTGATTCACTTCTTCCTGCTGGCCGCCATGCATCAATGGAAAAGCTTTCGCCACGGAGCCGATGTGGGGCCTCTGTATGGATTGCCGCGATTCCATTATTCAACTGTATCCAAGAAAGCGAAAGAAGTTCCCTATGACATCATGAAACGCTTGTTGGCGTTGATCATTTCCAAGTGCAACCGCCAAACCCGCCGTTCGCTTCGGTTTCCCAAACCGCTTCGGGTGGTGGATTCGACGACCGTCACGGTCGGGAAAAACCGCCTGCCATGGGCGCCGTATCACGGCGAACGCGCCGGGGTGAAGCTGCACGTCGCGTATTCGCCGGAATCCTCGTTGCCGGCAGACGTGGTGGAAACCATCGGACTGCGTCATGATGGCCCGGTGGGAGAACAGTTGACGAACGCTCAACAAGTGCTGGTGGAAGACCGGGCGTATTTCAAAATCGAACGCCTCGATCGATTTGTGGAGCAACATCAGCTCTTTGTCATTCGGATGAAGGACAACATCGAACTCCATCAGAAAAAAAGCTTGAAACGCCTTTCCAGCACATCCTCATCGGTTCAAGCCGACTTCACGTGCCAGTTGGGGACGAAACAATGCCGCTCCACCAAGCGTCACCGGGTGGTGATCTTTCGAGATGCGAATGGCCGCGACATTCGGGTCGTGACGAACCTCTTCCATGCGTCTGCGGAAACCATTGCCGACATGTACCAACAACGTTGGACTGTTGAGGTCTTTTTCCGTTGGGTGAAGCAATATCTGAATGTCCCGACCTTGTTTGGCACGACGGAAAATGCGGTATACAACCAACTGTTTGCGGCGTTCATCGCGTATGTGTTGCTGCGATGGCTGTATGATCAAACCAAAAAACAGACGAACGTCTCTCTTTCCTTCATTTCGTTCGTTCGCCGTTTTTTCTCTGGGCAGCTTCCTCTCGATTGGAAATCCGGGATGGCCGCTGCTTTGTTTGAGTATGCCCAAATTTATGGAAGGCGTATGTATAATTTTGGATAATCAACACTCGTGTTCCTCTCTTTTACTTTATATTAACTGTGTTTTTCATGGTGATATATTATGTTGATGTCTCCCTTATTTTTCAAGTTATAGTACTGAGTACTATTATCACTCTAGGTGTGAGCATAAATGTTTATATAAATACGATTTTTCTTCAGAAAAATAAAACAAGGGACAAGAGGGAGCTAATGCAATTAATTAATGTTGTTACATCCGTCTCTACTTTATTATTTAGTTTTTTCGCCATGTACATTTCCCTTACTGTTCATCTGATGTTATTAATAAACGCTACGTTAAGTTTGTTTATTTTTGTATTTTTTGCGCGAATAAGGGGAGAAGATGAATGAAAATAGGATTATGTTACAGAGATTCTATTCACGAGGAATTTATTGATGAATTAATTAAATACGTAGATTTTCTCGAACTCATGCCCGATATAACTGGATATAAGGAGACTAAAAGGTTATTGAAACTATGTGAGGAAAATAATGTTGATATAGGTATACATTGTTTACGATCCTCCTTGGGTTCAAAAGAAGGAATATACAGACCGGCAATTGAACAGTATGCTTTCTACAGTGATTATGTAAATGCAAAATATTATTCAGATCATGTCGCCTATTCCCATATACATGGCATTTATTTATCGAAGGTTTTTCCGATAGAGTATACTGTGGAAAATGTACAGATAATGAGAAGGAATCTGGAAATTACATCAAGCTTTTTTTCTAATCCGATCTTAATAGAGAATATTACACAAAATAAGTTGTCTAATAAGAATGTCTTAAGTGAAGGAAGGTTCTTTAAAGAGTTACTGAAGGATGTGAATCCTCGTATAAAAATTTTGTTTGATGTAACAAATGCGTATGTAACAGCTTTAAATAATAACTATTCTTTTGAAGAATATACATCAGAATATCCTTTTGAAAGAATTGAATGTATTCATGTTTCTGGATTTGAGAGGGATCGTGGAGGAGTGCTAAGAGATACACATTCTAATTCTATCAATAACGAGATTTTGACATCAACAGAATGGATATTGCAACGCACGAATCCAAAGTACATACTTATAGAAAGAGATTTTAATATTCAATCAATTGATGATGTGCTAGAGGACATTTGTAAAATTAGATGCATCGTTCGATGAGCATCCTGTCAATATTATACTTCACATTTCGCACCTTAACAGGGTCAAAAAAAAGATTTTTTATTTTTAGAACCCATGGTGCTATATAGATGCAATTTGAAGCTTTACCATTTGCAGCTTTTACCGAGTATTTGATCGACTGTCGGGCGACCGAACAACGCCGCTTCCAGACCCATATATAGGTCTGTGAAACAGGCGGTTGTTCGGTCTTCCGTCACGCCTTGGTGTGACGGAGGCAAGCCTGTGGCTTGCCTTCGACAGTCGAAAATGGACAAACCGCTTTTCCGTCAAGGATGTGTTAGACTTCTTCGTTGCATCTATATATAGGTTCATAACGAAGCGCTTCTTGGTTCATACTAAAGGAAAAGCTCGCAAAAGAAAGGGACTCGCCATGCTTCGTGAACTCGACTGGATGACGTACATCATGATCATTTTGGCCAGCTATCGGTTCACCCACTTGATCGTCTTTGATAAGATCACGGAGTTTATTCGCAATCCGTTTATGAAAAAAGAGACAATCCAACACGAAGACGGGAGTACGGAAATCAAGAAGGTGCCGAAATCGAAATTCGGCTATTTGTTGAACTGTTACTGGTGCGCGGGGGTGTGGAGCGCGGTTTTTCTCGCGCTTGGGTATTTATTCATCCCAAAGATCGCCATGCCGTTGATTTTTATCTTTTCGATCGCCGGGGCGCAGGCGATTTTGGAGACGTTTGTCGGGGTCGGAACGAAGGCGATCGACCTTCTGTCGGCGGCGAAAAAGCGGATGGACTAACGCCTGCTGGCGGCAGAGGGCAGGGAACATTTGCGGGCGTGCTGGGAGCGGCACGCCCGTTTTTCTTGCTTTTGTCGGTATATGGCTATTGACTTATATAAGCACGTAATTATATGTTCATTGACAGAAGCAATCGTTGGTTGGCGTGACTGTTTCAATGAGGTGTGTTCGTTTTTCAATAAGTCAATCGTTTATACATCGCAACTCGCGATGGAGATGGAAGTGACAGCCCGGGTATTGAAGCTGCTCGGCGATCCGACGCGGCTGACGATTTTGGCGATTTTGCATAAGCGGGAGTGCTGTGTGTGCGAGCGGCTGGTGGTATTTTTGACCAGCTGGCATTCGCGTAAGTTGGCTGCTCCAAGCGGAGAGGGCAATGGGTATATGATTCGCTCCGCCCGCAAAGCGAATACTACTCGCTGTGGCAAGCGGTGTTGTCGTACGTTCCGGACCAAGGCGAACCCATTCGCAAAATCGAGACAGCGAATCCCGCGGCCCGCTGCGGGTGCTGATCTTTGACAGCGAGGTGAATGATGGTGGATGGTTGTGAACCGAAACGAAAGGTGGAATGAAACGATGAAGAAAAAAATCATTTATTTCTTATGCACGGGAAACTCATGCCGCAGCCAAATGGCGGAAGGCTGGGCCAAGCAACTGTTAGGCGATGAATGGGACGTGTACAGCGCTGGCATTGAAGCGCACGGGCTCAATCCGAATGCCGTCAAGGTGATGGAGGAAGTCGGCATTGATATTTCGAAGCAAACGTCTGATGTCATCGACCCGGACTTGCTGAATCGCGCCGATTTGGTCGTGACGCTGTGCGGCCATGCGGCCGACCATTGTCCGGTCACTCCGCCGCACGTGAAGCGCGTCCATTGGGGCTTTGACGATCCGGCGAAAGCGGAAGGGACAGAAGAGGAGAAACTCGCGGTGTTCCGCCGCGTGCGCGATGAAATTGGCGCGCGCCTCCGCCGTTTTGCCGAGACGGGTGAATAGGAACGGGGCGGCAAGGCGCAGAAACTGTCGCGCATAGGGTGCGCGGCAGCTGCTCACAAAAACCGATGGCTTGGCCCGTATTTTAGCCGAAGGTGACACCGTGGTTTCCAGTAAGGAGCTCGGTCCTCAGTCCTTGGTTAGTTGCACATACACGCTACTCGTTTTGCTTATCAACGGAATCCGATGAGGCAGAAGAACCGCCTGAAAAAAGAGTTCCAACCGGTCCTTATACAGACCTGGTTGGAACTTTTCGTTTA
Organism: Geobacillus sp. YF-1; assembly: GCF_052692335.1. Classification (NCBI taxonomy): domain Bacteria; kingdom Bacillati; phylum Bacillota; class Bacilli; order Caryophanales; family Anoxybacillaceae; genus Geobacillus; species Geobacillus sp. YF-1. The sequence goes on along the minus strand of NZ_CP199850.1, from coordinate 3,222,450 downwards.
TCGCTCGTCAGCGGGAAAGACGATGTCGGTTTGTCTTCGCGCTTCGTCCATGATTTCCATCGTCCAAAGCGAATGGCGGTGCGAGTTGATGGCAGACTCCCGTTCCCCGCTTTCGATGAGACGGATAAACTCTTCCGCCTCGTAATACATCGGCGGTTTGTCTTGCGGGACGGTGATGTCCTCGACGCGCCCGTCGCGGTAGCGAATGTCGATTTTCGCTGGCGTATGGATGGCGTCGATGATCATGTTTCCGTCTTCGCCTTGGATTTCTGAAGGCAAGTGCGAGTTTGTGATTTTGGAATAAAAGACGACTGCATCCATGTCCCCGTAATCCAACACGATGGACCCCTCGCCATCAACGCCGGATGCGAGCTTTACGCTTTGCGCCTTCACGCTGCGGGGCTTGCCGAACAAAACGACCATCGGGTACAGGCAGTAGACGCCAAGGTCCATGAGCGCTCCGTTCGAGAAAGCGGGGTTGAAGGCGTTCAGCACCGTCCCTTGTTTGTAGGCGTCATAGCGCGATGAATATTGGCAGTAGTTCGCCACATAGCGGCGGATGCGGCCGAGTTTCGGCAGGTGCCCGCGGATGGCTGCGAAGTTGGGCATGAGCGTTGACTTCATCGCTTCCATCAGAACAACGCCGTTTCGTTCGGCCGCTGCGATCATCGCCTCGACTTCTTTCGCATTCGAGGCGAGCGGTTTTTCGCATAGGACGTGTTTGCCGTGGTTCATCAACAAAATCGCTTGTTCAGCGTGGAACGCATTGGGGCTCGCGATGTAGACGGCATCAATGTCAGGGCTGCTCGCCAGTTCGTGTAAATCGGTGAACGTGCGCGGCGCGCCAACCTTCTCGGCAAACCGCTTCGCTGTCTCGTCCGTCCGCGAGCAGACGGCGGCGAGTTCAAAGGAATCGACGAGCCGCGCGGCGCCAATAAACGCTTCGGTGATCCAGTTTGTGCCGATTGTTGCGAATCGAACCATGTTGTTTGGCCTCCTTCATTTGTATCGATCCTCATTGTACCATAAACCAATGGAGAGGCTTCGTTTTGTCATCGTTATTGAGCAGGTGCGCTTTTCTCTCTAGTTTTCATACAGCTCGATCGGCAGCCCGTCCGGATCTTGGAAGAAGGTGAACCGTTTGCCGGTCGCTTCATCGATGCGAACTGGTTCGGGATTGATGCCATGGCGGCGCAAGTAGGCAATGGCTTCATCAATGTCATCGACGGCCAACGCGAGATGGCGCAAGCCGCACGCTTCCGGATAGCTTGGGCGTTTGGGCGGGTTTTTAAATGAGAACAGCTCAAGTTGAATGCCGCCGTCCGCTTCTAAATCAAGTTTATATGAGCAGCGGGCGGCGCGGTATTGCTCGCGGATAGGGCGAAAACCAAGAATGTCGGTGTAAAACCGTTTGGACCGCTCATAGTCGGAGCAAATGACAGCGATATGATGGATGGTCGCAAGGCGCATGTTCACTCCTCCTTTGTGTATGACGTCTTTTCCCTTCGGTCAACGGAGCGGGAAGGTCAATAGTCAACAGCCATGCCCTCCAACAATAAGGTTCTTCTGTCGAGAAGCCGTGTCCCCTACCACGTTGGATGACTAGCGAGGAGGGGATGGTTGGTTTTTCCTATTCCTCTAAAAGGCTTCCGAATGCGACTGTTTTCTTTGGCAGCGGTCGATGGGGATCATCGTCGCTTTTTCGATGATGCGTTTGGCCTTTGGCGCACAGGCCAGAAGTTGTTATGTTGCGATAATGACAACGTTTATCGAGAGTTGTCGAAGCTAGCGAAAAATGGTTCATCACCGAAAGATGCACTTGACTTTTAGGAACAAACATGATACTATCCCTCCTGGTTGCAAAAATAACAAAAAATGGAAATTAATCTTTTTGATTTTATTATTGTTGTAAAAAACGTTTTTTGTCAAGTACATTTTTTGGTAAAGAGTCGAATATATAATAAGGGACGAGACATAACAAATATTGCAAAAGAAATTATTGATATGAGAGAACCAGTAACAGATTCAAGCGGAATGGTTATTGGATGGATTAAATATTATGAAATACCACTAGATAAAGTAGAAAGTGGGCAATTCACTGTATCTGCAAGGGACTATTATCCACCTAACAATACTTTTTATGATAATCTTTATATAAATGTAGAGTAAAAGCAGAGGAGGAGAATTATGAATATCAATAAAGCTGCATTTGCCGCTTATACACAATTAACTTTAGGAGCTAAGTTTAGAAATCATATTCGAAACGGTGAGCCCTTTGGAGGAAGAGAAGGCCAAAATAAATCTATGGATTTCATAGAGTTTCAAAAAGCGCTTGAAGAGGATAAAGTTGTTAACAAAAATTTATCTAGAGAAACTTCAAAATACCATAAACAAATACTTGAAGACAAATTGAAGTACGGTACAAATGTCTTTTTCTCAACAGAGGTAGCTGAAATTGTCAATAAAGCGTTTAAGCTGGGACTGGTTGGAAACGATGAATATCTAATTTCAAAATATGAAGAAAGGGTGTAATACAACAAAATATCATAGAAGGGGCTGACCCAAAACGGGAATGCGTTTTGGGATCAGCCCAGCCCCCCTCTCGAATGAGAGGGAATTCTTTAAATTTCATTGAAAAAAAAAACAATATCTTAAGATGATATCATTAAGTGTTCCTTTATCCACTACCTCATAATCTAACGAATGTTTAAAATAACACTTTCGGAACAGTATAGTCAGCGAAGTCTTCCTAATACTTTCGACATAACCTCCCCTCTTCAACAATGCAATACGGCGTACGGCGGCACAGTCGCTAAAAAGATACCGGTCAAACCATTGGGTCAAACGAGTTTCGGCTTGCTTTCTTGTTTGGCTTTTGGATACGTAACGGAAATGCTGAAGGGCTTGATCAACATCACGTAAATAAGCACTTTCTTGGCACCATTGTCGAACTTCTTGTCTCTCTTCTTCTGTTCATTTCATTGTTTCCGTTTCGATGACATGTTGATGGTTCGTCCGAAGCAAGTCGGGCAGATCGGGCAATGAGGAGGGAGGGAACGTTCAAAAGTCCATCGTCTTCCCTCTTTTCGTTCTCCTTGAATAAGAAAGTCTGGTAAAGTGATCAAATCTTTGATAAACGGAGATGGCATGCGAAATTTCCTCCATGGTTGATGGTTTGGTTACCTTTATCATGCAGGAAAATTCGCATTTCTTTGTACCCTTGATCAGAAAACAACTTGATTGTCAAGTACATTTTGTGGTGAAGAGCCCGAAAAATGTCGGTCCTCCTTATATTGACAGGTTGACAATCTAATACTATCATAAATCTTGTAGGTTGGAAAATTTGGAATATTCGTTTGCTATTTTCGTAGAAAAAAGAATCCTCACCACGAGTTTTGTAAGCGCTTCACCACTAAGCTGCCTCATGATTGCAACACCATCGATGCTGCACCATTGTGTTTGTTTCCAATCGCAACACGAGAAGAAGGGGAAGGGGATATCGCCATGATCTATGAATTTAAGCTGCCTGATATTGGCGAAGGGCTGCATGAAGCCGAGATCATCCGCTGGCTTGTCCGTGAAGGGGATGTCGTCAACGCCGATCAGCCGATTGCGGAAATACAGACCGATAAAGCCATGGTCGAAATGACGACGCCGGTGGCGGGGAAAGTGGTGGCGCTTGCTGGGCCGGAAGGGGCGACGGTCAAGGTTGGAGAGCCGTTGATTGTCGTGGAAACCGAGGCGGCGGTCGCGGGGGAAGCGGCGCCGACTGAAGATTCGGTTCGGGAGCCTGTGCCTGCTGCCTGTGGAGAAGCGCCGCGTCCGGCCCGCAAACGGGCGATTGCGGCGCCATCGGTGCGCAAGAGGGCGCGGGAGATGGGCGTTCCGATCGATGAAGTGGAAGGAACGGGCGAAGGCGGCCGGGTGACGCTCGCCGATTTGGAGCGGTATGTCAGGGAGCGGGAGGCGGCCGCGACGGTGGCGGCAAGGGACGAAGCGAAGAAAGATGCCCTGCCGACCGGCGGCGCGGCTGGAGGACGGCAGGCGAGTATAGCCACATGGACATCCATCGCGGGCTTGGATGCCTTGTTTGAGGAAGAAGAGCGCATTCCACTCCGCGGGTTGCGCAAAAAAATCGCCGAAAAAATGGTGAAATCGGTGTATACGGCGTCGCATGCGACCGGGATGGACGAGATCGACGTGACGAAGCTCGTCGAGATTCGAAAAAGCCTTGCCAGCGAGCTGGCGAAGGAGCAGATCAAGCTGACGTATTTGCCGTTTATCATTAAGGCGGTGACAAGGGCGCTGAAGGAATATCCGATGTTTAACGCTTCGCTTGATGAAGAGACGAATGAAATCGTGTTGAAGAAACGGTATCACATCGGCATCGCGACGGCGACGAAGGCGGGACTGTTGGTGCCTGTCATCCGCGACGCCGATCAAAAATCGATTCGCGAGTTGGCCGTTGAAATCGCCGAACTTTCCGAGAAAGCGCACCGCCAGGCGCTTCGCCTTGAGGAGCTGCAAGGAAGCACGTTCACGATCACGAGCACCGGCGCGGGCGGGGGATGGTTTGCGACGCCGATCATCAATTACCCGGAAGTGGCGATTTTCGGGGCGCATGCCATCAAGCGGAAACCGGTCGTGATCGACGATGAGATTGTCATTCGCGACATGATGGGGATCTCGCTCACGTTTGATCACCGTGTCATTGACGGTGAGCCGGCCGGACGGTTTATGCGGACGGTGGCGCACTATTTGAGCCATCCGGAAGTGCTGCTGCTGGATGTTCGGTAGTCTCATTTGTTGAGCGGCATCAAGAGGCCGCGATGGTGATGGGGAAAACAATGGGGGAGGGGATTCGATGTTCGATCCAAATGAGCTGTCCATCGAGATGGTGCAAATTCTCGATGAACATGGGAATGGCGATGAACAGAAGCTGGCGGCGTTTTCTGATGGGTGGCTGCTTGATGCTTATCGGGCGATGCGGCGGGCGCGCGTCATCGATGAGCGGTTGTTGCGCATGCAGCGGCAAGGACGGATCGGGACGTATGCGCCGTTCAGCGGCCAAGAGGCGGCGCAAGTCGGCAGCGCCCTTGCGCTCCGAAACGACGACTGGATTTTCCCGAGCTACCGTGAAGTGGTGGTCTGTTTGTTGCAGGGCATGCCGCTTGAACAGTTTTTCCATTACGTACAGGGCCGCCTGTCGGGAAAACGGATGCCGGATGGGGTGAACATTTTTCCGACGCAAATCATCATTGCCGCTCAGACGCTGCATGCCGTCGGCTGCGCGTGGGCATCGAAATTGAAAGGCGAGCCGCACGTATCGGTGGCTTATTTCGGCGACGGAGCGACATCGGAAGGCGATTTTCATGAAGCGATGAACTTTGCCGCGGTATACAACGTGCCGGTCATCTTTTTCTGTCAAAACAACCAGTATGCGATTAGTGTCCCGTACGCCAAGCAGACGGCGAGCCGAACGATCGCGCAAAAGGCGCTTGCCTACGGGATGAAAGGAGTGCTGGTTGACGGCAACGACGTGTTGGCGGTGTATGAAACGATGAAACAGGCGGTCGATGCGGCGCGCCGCGGGGAAGGGCCGATGTTGATCGAGGCGCTCACGTATCGGCTTGGGCCGCATACAACGGCGGACGACCCGACGAAGTATCGGCGGTCGGAAGAAGTCGAAGCGTGGCGGCGGAAAGATCCGCTCCACCGCGTGCGTGTGCTGCTTGCGCGGCGCGGGTTGTGGACGGAGGCGCAGGAAGAAGCATTCGTTGCCGAAGTGAACGCGGAAGTGACAGCGGCGTATGAGGCCGCCATTGCCAGCCCATCCGGTTCCATTGCCGATGTATTCGATTATGTGTACAGCGAGGCGCCGAAATTGCTTGCCGAGCAAAAAGCGGAAGTGATGCGGCGCAAGCAGGCAAAAGGGGTGAAATAAATGGCTGAATTGACGATGATCGAAGCGATCAATGAAGCGATGCGCCAAGAGATGGAGCGCGACTCGCGCGTCATCGTGCTTGGCGAGGATGTCGGCGAAAACGGCGGCGTCTTCCGGGCGACGGACGGGTTGCTTGAGCAGTTTGGTCCTGACCGTGTGTTTGATACGCCGCTCGCTGAATCCGGCATCATCGGCACGTCGATCGGGTTGGCGATCAATGGCATGCGGCCGATTGCCGAAATCCAATTTCTTGGGTTTGTGTATCAAGCGATGGACCAGCTTGCCGCGCAGGCGGCGCGCATTCGCTTCCGCTCCGGCGGGCGGTTTTCGTGCCCGATCGTCGTGCGCAGCCCATACGGCGGCGGGGTGCGGACGCCGGAGCTGCACTCCGATGCGCTGGAGGCGCTGTTTACTCATTCTCCGGGCTTGAAAGTCGTGATGCCATCCAATCCGTACGATGCAAAAGGATTGCTCATTTCCGCCATTCGCGACGATGATCCGGTGCTGTTTTTGGAGCCGATGAAGCTGTATCGGGCGTTTCGGATGGAGGTGCCGGAAGAACCGTACACGATTCCGCTCGGCCAAGCGCGGGTCGTGAAAGAAGGAGAAGATTTGACGATCATTACGTGGGGGGCAACCGTGCCGCTTGTCACCAAACTGGCCGATGAGATGCGGACGAAAGGGATTGACGCGGAAGTGATCGATCTGCGCTGCCTTCAGCCGCTCGATATCGATGCCATCCTCGCCTCGGTCGAAAAAACGGGGCGGGTGATGATCGTCCATGAAGCGGTGAAAACGAGCGGATTCGGCGCCGAAGTGGCTGCCTTGATCAGCGAGCGGGCGCTATTCGCCCTTTCGGCCCCCATCGTGCGCGTCGCTGGGTATGACACGCCATACCCGGTGCCGTCGGTGGAAGATGATTGGCTGCCGAATCCAGCCCGTATCACGGAAGGAATCGAAACGTTGCTGCGCTACTGACGGATGGGCTGCCCAGCGCCCGGTGATGGAAGGGGGCTGGTGCGGCCGGGCCATTCGATAGACAAAAGGGGGAGAGCGATGGGCGTATATGAATCGCTGCTGGAACTGATCGGCGACCGAGAGAGGGTGAGCCAAAACGAAACGGTGCTTGAGCACCATAGTAAAGGCATCGCCTACCATACGCCGCGCCAACCGGATGTCGTCGTGTTTCCAAAAACGGCGGAGGAAGTGAGCCGAGTGTTGGCGTTTGCCAACGAGCACCGCATCCCTGTGACGCCGTTTGGCGCCGGCACGAGTTTGGAAGGGCATGTCATTCCGGTTGAAGGCGGCATCAGCCTCGATATGACGCGAATGAATCACATTGTTGACATCCGACCCGACGATTTCCTTGCCATCGTTGAGCCGGGGGTGACGCGGCTGCAACTCAACCAGGCGCTCAAGCCGTACGGGCTGTTTTTCCCCGTCGACCCGGGGGCGGACGCGACGATCGGCGGCATGGCGGCAACGAATGCCAGTGGCACGAACAGCGTCAAATACGGCTTCATGCGCGATCACGTGCTCGGCCTTGACGTGGTGCTTGCCGACGGGTCGGTCATCCAAACGGGCAGCTTGGCGGTGAAATCGTCCGCCGGCTATCATCTTACCGGCTTGTTCGTTGGATCGGAAGGGACGCTAGGGATTTTTACCCGTCTCATCGTCCGCCTGCACGGCATTCCGGAGACGACAACGGCCATCAAAGCGTGCTTTCCGACGCTTGAGGCCGCGGCGCAGGCGGCGTTTGCCGTGTTGAAAGCGGGCGTTGAGCCCGGAAAAATTGAGCTCGTGGATGAGGCGACGATCGCCGCGGTTAACGCATACAAACAGACGGATTATCCGGTAAAGCCGACGCTGTTTCTCGAATTGAGCGGCAGCCGGGCAAGCGTGGACGATGGGACGGAACTCGTCAAAGAATTGTGCGAGTCCGAAGGCGCGGTTTCCTTTGTGGTCGAGACCGACTCGCTCGCTCGCGCCAAGCTGTGGGAAGCGCGCCACCATGCGGCGTTCGCCATTCAAGCCGCCTATCCGGGCAAGGCGATGCTCTCGACCGATGTGTGCGTGCCGTTGTCCGAGCTGCCGGGGGCGATCGCCGATACGCGTCGGCTTGTCAACGAGCAGAACATGACCGCCGCCATTTTCGGCCATGTCGGCGATGGCAACTACCATACCGTGCTTGCTTTTGACCCGAACGATGCCGAGGAGATGGCGCGAATCGAGCAAGTGCATGCTCATATCGTCCGCTACGCCTTATCGCGCGGCGGCACGTGCACAGGCGAGCACGGCATCGGCATCGGCAAACGGACGTTTTTGCGCGAGGAAAAGGGCGATGCCGTAGGATGGATGAAGCGGCTGAAACAATTGTTTGACCCAAATGGCATTCTTAATCCGGGAAAAATCTTTTTGCCATAGTGGACGCTCTGCATCCCTGCCTGTTGGCGGGGATTTTTCTTTTGATCGGCGGGCGGTGCAAAGGAGAAATCCGCTAAGCGTGCCTCAAACAACACAACAGTGTCAAGGCTGAGTTGAAAAAACAAACGCATTGTCCGCTAAACCTTGTATGCACAGCCCATTTTCGTCCTTGTAACATAGTGTTACAACATAGAAACAGTTGTTTTTCGTTTTCCTTTTGTTACAACAGGTCGCCATGCCCTTTACTTTTGCCCTCAGGCGCGGTTTAGTAATAGTAGATGGAGCCAACAACAAGGCGATGGCGTTGCCGCAATCAGCAGAGTTGGGCTCAAACGGTTGGGTTGCTGTCCTTTCCGATCGTTTCCGTCTCTCGTCCTAGCAGTCGATACATTTCTTTCGCTAACCGTTCGAGCAAGTAGATGACCGGGAGCTGGGTTGTGACATCCGTCTGTCCGATCCGCTCCGGTGTGGTGTAGTATGTCAAGTTGTAGTCCGAGATGTTCGCGAGTGTGCAATGTTTCCGGTTGGTGATGCTGATGATCGTGCTGCCGTTTTCCTTGAACCGGTGCACTTGGGCGAGCGTATATGACGTCTCTCCAGACACCGACAAGGCGATCACGGCGCAGTTGTGGAAATAATGGCCGTAAATCGGAAAAAACGGGTCCTTGATGTAGACGGAAAACTTTTGAAAGGCGGAAAAGTAGCGCGAGCCGTATTCAGCCAAAATGCCGGAGCTGCCCGATCCGACGAAAATGACGTGATCCGCCCGGGCGATCGCGGCGGCAGCGGCGAAAATCGCCCGCTCGTAGTCGGCGGTCAGCGTCCGTTCGAAAAATTCCTTAAGCGCCTCTTGACTGCTGATGATCGCGGTTCGCTTTGTCTCGCGCAAATACAGCTTCCATTTCGTTTTAAATTCACTGAACCCTTCGCATCCGACCTTTTTGCAAAAGCGGAGCACGGTCGGCGGCGAGACATGGACGGCCTCAGCGAGCTCGCGAATGCGCATGTACGCGACTTCATGCGGATGTTTCATCACGTAATCGTAAATGGCATAATCCAACTCGGAAAACCGGGCGATTTGTTCGGGGGTAAACATGACTACACCTCGCTTTTCAGAACAGGACGCGTGAGACCGGGCGATGGTCAACGGTTGCGTCATCTATTCATTATATCACGTCTAACACGGTGAAGGGGGAAGACGAGCATGGATAAACGATTGAAAATTGCGACGATTGGCGGCGGGTCGAGCTACACGCCGGAATTGGTCGAAGGGTTGATCAAGCGTTATCATGAATTGCCAGTCGGGGAATTGTGGCTTGTCGATATTCCGGAAGGCAAAGAAAAACTCGAAATCGTCGGCGCACTGGCCAAACGGATGGTCGAAAAAGCTGGCGTGCCGATCGAGATTCATTTGACGCTCGACCGTCGCCGGGCTTTGGAAGGTGCAGACTTTGTTACGACGCAGTTTCGCGTCGGCGGCCTAGAGGCGCGGGCGAAAGACGAGCGTATCCCGCTCAAATACGGGGTGATCGGCCAGGAGACAAACGGGCCGGGCGGATTGTTTAAGGGATTGCGGACGATTCCGGTCATTTTGGACATCATTCGCGATATGGAAGAGCTTTGCCCCGATGCGTGGCTGATCAACTTCACAAACCCGGCTGGGATGGTGACGGAAGCCGTCTTGCGCTACACGAAGCAGGAAAAAGTCGTCGGCTTGTGCAACGTGCCGATCGGCATGCGCATGGGCGTTGCCAAGCTGCTTGGCGTTGATGCCGACCGCGTGCACATCGATTTCGCCGGACTGAACCATATGGTGTTTGGCTTGCATGTTTATCTCGACGGCGTCGAGGTGACCGACAAGGTGATTGATTTCGTCGCCCATCCAGACCGCTCCGGTGTGACGATGAAAAACATCGTTGACCTTGGCTGGGAGCCGGACTTTTTGAAAGGGTTAAACGTATTGCCGTGCCCGTACCACCGGTATTACTACCAAACAGACAGAATGTTCGCCGAGGAGCTGGAGGCGGCGAAAACGAAAGGGACGCGCGCCGAGGTTGTGCAGCAGCTCGAAAAAGAGCTGTTCGAGCTGTACAAAGATCCAAACTTGGCCATCAAGCCGCCGCAGCTCGAGAAACGGGGCGGGGCGTACTACAGCGACGCTGCCTGCAGCTTGATCAGCTCCATTTACAACGACAAGCGCGACATTCAGCCGGTCAACACGAGAAACAATGGCGCCATTGCCAGCATTCCGCCGGAATCGGCCGTTGAGGTCAACTGCGTCATCACGAAAGACGGACCAAAGCCGATCGCTGTCGGCGACTTGCCGGTCGCCGTGCGCGGCCTCGTCCAGCAAATCAAGTCGTTCGAGCGCGTCGCTGCCGAGGCCGCGGTCACTGGCGACTACCAAACCGCGCTCGTCGCCATGACGATCAACCCGCTTGTCCCGTCTGACACCATCGCCAAACAAATGTTGGACGAAATGCTGGAAGCGCATAAAGAATACTTGCCGCAGTTTTTCAAACAGACCAAAGCAGCGGCCGGGCGCTAAACGGCCGCTTCGAAAACGATGGACAAAGCCGCCCGCCGTTGGCGGCTTTGTCATTTCATCGTGAAAAGCCGCACAACACAAGGGCTTTCTTCCCATTCACGTTCCCCTTATTTTAGACCAAAATCAATGCTTTTCACCAGCCTTTTCGGCAGGATTTTGCCCAAGGCGCGGCGAAGAAAATAAAAGAAGTTCAAATATCACAAGGAGGGAGACCGTGTCCGAAACGCGAATCGACCATGACCGGCTGTTCAAGGAGCTGTTGTCGACGTTTTTTGAAGAGTTTTTGCTTCTGTTTTTCCCGCACGTGTATGAACAAGTCGACTTCCGCCACGTCACCTTTTTGTCCGAAGAGGTGTTTACGGATGTGGCAGCCGGCGAAAAGCACCGTGTGGATCTATTGGTGGAAACGAAGTTGAAGGGGGAAGACGGGCTGATCATCGTCCATATTGAGCACCAAAGCTACACGCAGCCGGCGTTTCCCGAGCGCATGTTCCTTTATGTCAGTCGTTTGTTTCAAAAATACCGCCGCCGCATTCTGCCCATTGCCATCTTCAGCTATGACGCCATCCGCGATGAACCGTCCTCGTTCACCATCCAGTTTCCGTTCCTAACCGTTGTTGATTTCCGTTTTCTGACCGTTGAACTGCGCAAGTTGCCATGGCGCGAGTACATTCGCCGCGACAACCCGGTCGCCGCCGCTCTGTTAAGCAAAATGGGGTATAATGAAAGTGAAAGAGTGGTTGTGAAAAAAGAATTTTTGCGCATGCTCGTCCGCTTGGAGCTTGACGAAGCGAAACAGCGGCTGTTGTTTGGCTTTTTTGAGACGTATTTGCGGTTGTCCGAACAAGAGGAACTCGAATTGCGAAACGAGGTGAACGAAATGGAAACGAAGGAAGCGAAAAAAGTGATGGATCTCATCGTGTCGTACGAGCAACGGGGGATGGAAAAGGGGATTGAAAAAGGAATGGAAAAAGGGATGGAAAAAGGAATCGAAAAAGGCAGGATGGACGTTGCGAAACGGATGCTAGAGAAAGGATATGACGTGCCAACGATTTGTGAGTTGACCGGACTGCCAGTGGAGGCGGTGGAAAAGTTGAAAGAGTAAAAAGCGGAGGGGACGCTGTTCCGATGCAGCCAATCTGTTTTTTCACTCATTCTCCCATTGATGAAGGGAATCAGTGGTTTTTCACGGGCCTTCTAGGAGGCCGGTGATTTAATGCAAAATACTGCTGATTCCACCCATTTCTCAATTAGAGAAACCTCGTAGAATCAACTTTCTTTTCTGAATGAAAATACCGCCGATTCGTGTGTGACAGCGGTTTTTCACGGGCCTTCTAGGCTAGCGCCCCGACGTTCGTGTACAATGGCGGTAGGAGGGATCAAGATGCGCCATTGGTGGAAACGGCTGTTTTACGGGGGCGGCATCGCCGCGCTGTTTGCAAGCGCTTCCTTCACCGCCTATTGCGCTTGGAACGTGTATGCGTATCCAAAATCAGAGAAGGAACGGGTTCCGGAAACAACGAAAGAGGCCTATCATTTCGTGCTTGTGCCGGAGGAACTCGATAATGATTACTGGCGGCTCGTGGAAAAAGGAGCGAAAGCGGCGGCGAAAGAACTGGGGATTGACCTTGAGTATATCGGCCCGCGGCAGGCGAATATTGATGAGCATTTGCGCATTTTGAAAAAAGCCGCGGCGGCGAAAGTCGATGGGATCATCACCCAAGGGTTGACGGAAGCGGAATTTGTCCCAGTGATTAACGAAATCACGGACAAAAATATTCCTGTGGTGACGATCGATACGGATGCCCCGACGAGCCGACGTGTCGCCTATGTGGGAACGGATAATTATTATGCCGGTTTTCTTGCGGGACGAGCGTTAGCTGAGGATACGAAGGGCAAGGCGACGGTTGCGATTATTACCGGCAGTTTGACGGCGGCGCACCAACAGCTGCGAGTGCGCGGATTTGAGGATGCGGTGAGACAGGAAAAAGGCATCCGCATCGTTGCCATCGAAGAGTCGCACATTACGCGTGTGCAAGCCGCGGAAAAGGCGTATACGATTTTGAAGAAGCACCCGGATGTGAATGCGTTTTACGGCACGAGCGCGCTCGATGCGATTGGCGTTGCCAAGGTGGTTGAGCAGTTTCATCGGGAGCAAAAGACGTATATTATCGGTTTTGATACGCTTCCTGAGACGATCCGCTATTTGCAAAAAGGAACGATTGCGGCGACCGTGGTGCAGGAGCCGTATGAAATGGGATACAAGGCTGTCCAACTGATGGCCGAGATCGTCGCCGGGAAAGACGTGCCGGCGGTGACGAATACGGAGACGAAAGTCATTCGGAAAAAAGACTTGCCGCTGCGCCCGGCGCGCAATTATGAGGTCAACACGCCATGAAGGTGCCTGCCAAGCCTCCATCGGGAGAAGGCGGAAAGCGGAGAAAGGTTGGCGAACGCCGCCAAAGCATGAGAGATGGTCGGCCTTGATGTTCGACCACGTTCGGCTGGAAGTTTCCAGCGTCTCAGTCTCAGAACGTTGGATGATCTACTTGACATTCGCCACGTTCGGCTGGAAGCGGCAGGACGATGCAGGCGACAAAGCGCCGGTGACAGCGGGGTGGAATTCAGATGAACATTCGGACGAAGATGCTGCTTTGCTTTACCGTTTTTTTGCTTTTGCTGAACGGAGCGGTGTTTCTTTTGTATGAGACGAGCGAAGAGATGATGAGCGATTATGATCAACGGATGCGCCGATTGTTGTTGCTCAATGAGGTATCGCAGCGGGCAAACCGAATGATGGAACAGCTCAATGTGTACGTCTCGGAAAAAGAAGGACGGTATGCACGCGCTTATGAGCGGGAGTTCCGCTGGCTGCAGCAACGCCGCCGGCAGCTCGGCGCCATCTTGCCGGTGCTGTCCGACCGGCTGGCGGCGGAAAACTATGAACATATGATTGAAAGTTTGCTGGAGGAGGCGGCGCTGACCGTCTATCATTTTCAAGCCGGAAATATTGGCTTGTACTCGTCCCACTTGCATGAAACGATGAACATTGCGTCCTTTTTGCAAGAGGAAACGTTAAACTTGATTGACGATGAGCTGACGGCCTACCAACGGCGGTACGATGAAGTGGAGCAGCGCAACCGCTATTTCCGCTATATGGGAATGGGATTGTTTGTCACGACGTTGTTGCTTGGTGCCTTGCTGGCGGTGTTCTTTTCCGGCCACTTAACGAAGCCGATTATTCTTCTCTCGCGCGCTGCCCGATCCATCGCTGACGGGCGGCTGGACGGACCGGATATTGAGCCGATGACCAACGATGAGCTGCGGCTGTTGACGATCACGTTTAATGACATGCGCCGCAATTTAAAGCGGCTGATAGCGGAGATGAAACAAAAGGCGGAGCTCGACCGGCTCGTGAAGGAGCTGGAACTCAAAAGCTTGCAAAGCCAAATCAATCCGCATTTTTTATTCAATACGCTGAACACGGTGGCGAAAATGGCGTACTTGGAGGACGCCCAGCAAACGTCGCGGCTGATTGAGGCGGTGGCGGCCATTTTGCGCTACAACTTGGGCGATTTGCAGCGGACGGTGACGCTTGCCGATGAGGTGCGCATCGCCCGGGAATATTTCTTCATCCAGCAGACGCGGTTTTTTGATCGGATCAAGTTTTCGTTAGAGGCGGAACCCTCTTGCCTCGATCAACCGATTCCGCCGCTCACGTTGCAGCCGCTGATTGAAAATGCGTTCATCCATGGCATTGAGACGTACGAGCAGGGAGCCGAGCTATCCGTGTCCGTTTTCGCCGAAAACGGGCGGGTCGTTGTGGAAGTGCGCGACAATGGCGTTGGCATGGATGAGCAGGTGAAAGCGGAGCTTGATGCGTTGATCCGCGGAGAAGAACCGCCGGCGCGCCGTGAGCAAGGGCGCGGCCATTCGACCGGCATCGGCTTGCGCAATGTCATTCGCCGGCTGCAGCTGTTTTACGGAGTGATGGATGTAGCCGAAATCGAATCTGCGCCAAGAAAAGGAACGATGGTGCGGTTATGGCTGCCAAGATGGCAAGGGGGGATGAACGGTGAAAGTGGCGATCGTCGATGACGAGGCGTTGGAGCGAAGAGCGCTTTGCAAAATGATCAACGACCACCTTCCGGACGTCGAGGTGGTCGCCGAGGGCGCCAACGGGCGCGAGGCCATTGACATTGCCAAGCAATATTGTCCAGATGTGATGCTCATCGACATCAAAATGCCCGGTCTTGATGGACTGCAAGCGATCGAGGCCATTCGCCGGGAAGGTCTCGATCTTGAGTTCATCATTGTGTCGGCGTTTGATTTGTTTGACTATGCCAAACAAGCGATGCGCTTTGGCGTCAAGGAGTATGTATTGAAACCGAGCCGGAAGGAAGAGATTCTTTCCGCGTTGGAACGGGTCAGCCAAGAAATCGCCGTCAAGCGGCAGCACGAGGAACGAAACCGCCAATTGCACGAGCAAATTCGCCGGCTTCAGACATTTGTGGAAAATGAATGGCTGTCCGTCCTCATGACGGAAGACGTCTCAGCGGAAGAATGGGAGCGGTGGAAGGAGCTGCTGCCGTTTTCGCTGGCTGTCGGCATGTTTATCGTCCTTCAGTTTCCCGATCCAGCGAAAAGTGACGAATGGAAATCATGGGTGAGCGAACAGCTGGAGGAACAGGCGCCAGCGCGTTATTTGATCGGACGGATGGCAAGCGGGCGTCTGCCGGTCTTGTTTTTCCAAAGTCCGGACGATGCGGAGTTGGCGTGGAAGTCGGCCGTTCAAGGCTTCGCCCTTGATTTGACACGGCGGTTTTCCTCCCGGTACGGCGCCGCGCTCTATATCGGGCTCGGCTCCCCGGTTTCGCGTTTGGATCAACTTCGTTTGTCATACTATGAGGCGCTGTCGGCCGCCCGCTATTACGCGGAACAGCAAAAAGCGCAAGTCGGGTTTCCGCCCGCCGAGGCGATGCGTGTCGGCCGGGCGGCGGAACGGGATCAGCAGCTGTTTGAGGCATTGCGTCTTGGCGACATCGAGCAGGCGCGGTTCGTGTGTCGGACCTATATCGATGAACTGACTTCCTCCTGCCCACTGCCGTCCGCCGCGCGCAAGGCGGAGGAGACGTTCATATGGATGGGGCGCCTGTTGGCTGAACTCGGGATTCGCTATGGGCGGATCGTTTCGTTTGCTTCTTGTCGATCGGCGGCACAATTGAAGCGAGCGGCGCTTGATGAACTGGATCGCATCGCCGCTGATCTCGAGGTTTGGCGCCAGCAGCATGCCCACGGCAAACTGGGGAAGGCGAAAGAGTACATTGACCGCCGTTATGCCGAGCCGCTCACACTCGAAGAAGTGGCGGAACAAGCCGGGATGAGCCCGTACTACTTCAGCAAACTGTTCAAAGAGCAGTTTGGCATCACGTTTATCGACTACGTGACAAACGTGCGCATCGAACGGGCGAAAGGAGCGCTCGCTCGCACGGACCTCAGCCTAAAAGAAATTTGTTTTTCGATCGGCTACAACGACCCGAACTATTTCAGCCGCGTCTTTAAAAAGCAAACCGGCTTATCGCCGAGCGAATACCGAAAAAAAGTACAGGCGCGCTGACAACGGGAGTGCGGTCTTCACAACAAGGAAGGCAGCGACACGGGCAAGTCCCGCAAACGAAGCGGGCTGCCCCACCATTTTTTCGATGTCTGAACTATGAACCAGCTGGCAGCCCACAACCGAATGACTGCCCCGCCCTTCTTCCGGCGTCCGAACCGAAACCCGCCCCCCCTGATGGGGAGACGGGCTTTTTTCGCGCGATTAGGGCGAAACGGCCACCCGAGAGCCTTTCGTTTGCCCAACAGCAGAACGGAAAACAAAAAAGTGAAGAAAAACGCAAAAAAGTGAAGAAATCAAGCCGCCGATTGATGAGCGGTGCATAGTACACTCAGTATTGAAAGGGGTTTCAAAAAACAGATGCAAAGGGGGAGGAACATGAGAAAGAAAGCATCCGCATGGCTGGCGTTGGCGCTTGGCGTCGGAGTGGCGCTGTCCGGCTGCAGCTCGAACTCTTCTTCGTCCGATGACGCCAAGCAAGGCAGCCAAAAAGCGGGAGAGAAACTCGAGATTTTCAGCTGGTGGACCGGAGCCGGTGAGGAAGACGGTCTAAAAGCGCTCATCAAACTGTTCCAAGAAAAATATCCGGATATTCAAGTCGAAAACGCCGCGGTGGCCGGCGGGGCGGGAACGAACGCCAAAGCGGTTCTAGCGAGCCGCATGCAAGGAAACGATCCGCCATCGACGTTCCAAGTGCACGGCGGGGCAGAACTCAATGAAGGCTGGGTGGCCGCCGGCAAAATGGAGCCGCTCAACGATTTATATGAAAAAGAAGGCTGGATGGACAAATTCCCGAAAGCGTTGATTGACATGGTGAGCAAAGACGGCAACATTTACTCGGTGCCGGTCAACATTCACCGCGGCAACGTGCTGTGGTACAACAAGAAAATCTTTGCCGACAACGGGCTTCAGCCGCCGAAAACGTTCGACGAGTTTTTCCAAGTGGCCGACAAGCTGAAAGCAAAAGGCATTACGCCGCTCGCCTTGGGCGACAAAGAGCCGTGGGCAGCGACGCACCTGTTTGAAAACGTGCTGCTTGGCACGCTCGGAACGGAAAACTACAAGAAACTTTGGACGGGAGAATTGTCGTTTAACGATCCGCAAGTGAAACAAGCCGTTGAGACGTTTAAGAAAATGCTTGGCTATATTAACGAAGACCATAGTTCGCGCAACTGGCAAGACGCCGCCCAGCTCGTCGCTGAAGGAAAGGCGGCCATGTACGTGATGGGCGACTGGGTGAAGGGCTACTTTGTCAACGATTTGAAATTGAAAGTGAATCAAGACTTCGGTTATGTGCCGGTGCCGAATACGGAAGGCAAGTTTATGGTCATCACCGATACGTTCGGCCTGCCGAAAGGCGTGAAAAATCCGGACGATGTGAAGAAGTTTTTAGCGGTGCTTGGTTCGGTCGAAGGGCAAGATGCGTTTAATCCGCTGAAAGGCTCCATCCCGGCCCGCATTGACGCCGATCCGTCCAAGTACGATGAATACGGCAAGCAAACGATGCAAGACTTCAAGACAGCGGAGCTGGCGCCGAGCTTAGCGCACGGTTCGGCAGCGCCGGAAGGGTTTGTCACGAAGGTGAATCAGGCCGTCAACATTTTCGTGACGCAAAAAGATGTGAAGACGTTCATCGACACGTTGGCATCGGCCGCCGCAGAACTGAAGAAGTAATAGGGAAAAGGGGACGGGAGCCATTCTCTTCCCCTTTTCGTCATCATGAGGAGGGATCGTAGTGGAAACGGTCAACATCACGCCAGCCGAGAAGACAGCATATGTCCCCTCGGTGCGGAAAAAGCGGAAATGGACGGCCGATCATTGGCTGGCAGCGGCGTTTTTAGCGCCGTCGGTCGTATTGATTTTCTTATTTGTGTACGGGTTTATCGGCTGGACCGGGTATGTGTCGTTAAGCAACTGGAACTCCCTTGTGCCGGATTGGTCGTTTGCCGGGGTGAAAAACTATTTGTATTTGTTTCATGATTTCCGCTTTCAAGCCGACTTGCGCAATACGCTTGTGTTTACGGTGCTGTTTATCGCCGCCGTCATTGTGCTCGGCCAACTCCTTGCCATTTTGCTTGACCAAAAGCTGCGCGGCGAGTCGTTGTTTCGCAACATTTTCTTTTTCCCGATGGCCTTGTCCTTTGTCGTCACCGGGGTCGTATGGCAATGGCTGTTCAATCCGTCAACGGGCGTCAACTTGTTTTTAAAACCACTTGGCTTGGATGGAAAATGGTATACGGATACAAACATCTTGTTCGGATTTCATTGGGGCAAGATTGAATTTGGCATCCCGGTCGCCATCATTGCGGTGGTCGTGGCGGCTGTTTGGCAAATGACTGGCTTTGCCGTCGCGATGTATCTCGCCGGCCTGCGCGCCATTCCGGATGAGGTGCGGGAAGCGGCGCGGATGGACGGGGCGACCGAGTTTCAATTGTATTGGAAAATCATCTTGCCGCTCCTCCGGCCGATCACGGTCAGCGTCATCATCATTATGGCTCATATTTCGCTGAAAATTTTCGATTTGATTTACGCCATGACCGGGCCGGGGGCGAACTTTGTCACCGATGTGCCGGGCGTGTACATGTTTGAAACGACGTTCCGCGGCAACTATTATGCGAACGGAGCGGCGATCGCCATGGTGATGCTGCTATCGGTGGCCATCTTTATTGTTCCGTACCTTATCTCGAGCCGCAAGGGGGGATCGTGATGGCGAGATCCGTATGGGCCCGGCCGTTTTTGTATGCGCTGGCCGTTGCCATGAGCGTGTTTTTCCTCATGCCGGTGTATGTCATGGTCATCACGAGCTTGAAGCCGCTTGATGAAGTGACATTGGCCGATATGTGGAAGCTCCCGTCGACCATCGATTGGAGCAGCTACGCCACAGCGTTTGACAAACTCGCCCCAAACTTTTGGAATTCGCTGCTGCTCGTCGTACCGGCGACGTTGTTATCCGCACTGCTGGGGGCGCTCAACGGCTACGTGCTTTCGAAATGGAAGTTTAAAGGAGCGGATACGCTTTTTACGCTCATTTTGTTCGGAATGTTCATTCCGTATCAAAGCATTCTCATTCCGCTGATCCAATTTTTGCGCGAAATCGGGCTGTACAACACGATTCCGGGACTTGTGTTCGTTCATGTCGTCTACGGCATTCCGATCACCACGCTGATGTTTCGGAATTTCTACGCCGCGATTCCCGATGAAATGATTGAGTCGGCGAAAATCGACGGCGCTGGGTTTGTCCGCATTTTTCGTTATATTATGCTCCCCTTGTCCATCACTGGATTTGTCGTCGTGGCGATCTGGCAGTTTACAAACATTTGGAACGAGTTTTTGTTCGCCGTGACGATCACGACATCGGACAAACAGCCGATCATGGTCGCCTTGCAAAACTTATCCGGCAGCCAAATCGTGCAATGGAACGTGCAAATGGCGGGAGCCCTGTTGGCAGCGCTGCCGACCTTGCTTGTGTACATCTTCCTTGGCAAATATTTTGTCCGTGGGTTGTTGGCTGGTTCGGTGAAGGGGTGAACGGGCGAAAAACGGAAAACGTCTCCGTCAAGCCGCCATCATGGCGGCTTTTCTCTTTTGTCTTGTAGAATAGTTGAGCCTTGAGGGTGAGGGAGGCGATCGCTTCGCAGCGCTACACGCAGCCGGCGTTTCCCGAGCGCATGTTCCTTTATGTCAGCCGATTGTTTCAAAAATACCGCCGCCGCATTCTGCCCATTGCCATCTTCAGCTATGACACCATCCGCAATGAACCGTCCTCGTTCACCATCCAGTTTTCGTTCCTAACCGTTGTTGGTTTCCATTTTCTTACCGTTGAACTGCGCAAGTTGCCATGGCGTGAGTACATTCGCCGCGACAACCCGGTCGCGGCCGCTCTGGTAAGCAAAATGGGGGATGATGAAAGTGAAAGAGTGGCCGCGGTGTCTTTGTTCCGGCCCTTGCGCGTATTGCATTGGGAATGCTTGGTATTGCAGTCGGGGGTGTGATCTTTTCTCTTCCATGCCTCCTGCTTGCCAGCTGATTGGTGGAGTAGGGCAGCGATAGGGAACGTTGACGGTCATGCAAAAACGTGGTAAGATAACACAAAACATACTATTCATATTTATTTACTATGAATTAAAAGATGGTGAAAGGGGAGAGAGCAGTTGATGCGATTCCAGTATATTGAGAGCGGAGGAGAACGCTTGGCGGTTTCGATTCATGATCCAGCTGTGTCGGTTGATCGTGATGATGTGCCTGTTGTTGTCATTTGTCATGGGTTTATCGGTACGAGGATTGGTGTGGATCGGTTGTTTGTCCAAGCAGCGGAACGATTTGCTTCGGCCGGAGTCGGAGTCGTCCGTTTTGATTATGCTGGTTGTGGGGAGAGCAGTGGAGAATATGGAAAAAACAGATTTGATGATTTCATTCGACAAACGAGAGATGTCATTCGTACAGTGGAACAATTTCCGTCGTTTCAGCGTCGGCCGCTTGTGCTTCTCGGCCATAGTTTGGGAGGGGCGGTGGCGACGGTCACAGCTGCATTGGATCGGCGAGTCGCACGATTGGTGCTTTGGGCGCCTGTTGCGTATCCACATGTAGATATTGTCCGCATTGCCACAGATGGGTATGGCCGCTCGGATGGTGAAACGATTGAGTACCGCGGATATCGATTGCCCCCTTCCTTTTTCACTTCGCTCGTTGATATCGACCCGTTGCAGGCGGCCAAACAGTTTCCGGGTGATGTCCTCCTTGTCCATGGAATAGCCGATCAAGAAATTCCTGTCACGTATGCAGATGTCTATGGGGAAGCATTCGGGCAACGAGCCGATTCACGATTTGCCAAACAAGTCATCCCAGAAGCGGATCACACGTTTTCTTCCGTCTCCGCGCGAGAACAGTTGCTGCAGATCACGACGGCTTGGCTTTTCCAACGTGCGGTGGTCGTCTAGCAAGGGAAGGTGCCCACGAAGGAGCGGGCACCTTATCATTTCGAATGTCTGTGCTGTCGTTATTCTGATCTTCTCGTTGAAGCGGCGGACTTGGTCGCGAAAGAAGACGGCTGTCCTAGGGCTAGCCGTCTGTTCGTGAGCCGATCGGGCGGAACGCGGCAGCGGGATGATCATGCGCCAGGCGCGGGCCGTTCCCGAATAGCTTCTCCCGCATGGTTCCAGGGGTGTAGGCGGTTTTGTATAGACCGCGTCGTTGCAGGATGGGAACGACATATTCAATGAAATCGTCCAAATCTTTGGGCGTGATCAGATGGGTTAAATTGAATCCATCCACCCCCGAGCGCCGAGCTCGCTCTTCGATGGCGTCGGCGACCTGTATCGGGTTGCCGATTATGACGGATTCCCGTGTGAGCGTTCCGGCTTTTTGAAGCGCCTCACCGATCGTTAGCGGTTTTGTGGCGTCTTTTGTTAATGAAGCAGCTTTGTAGTGTCCATGATCCGTGGCGCGGAACAAGAACGGTTCATCGGCTGGTTTGGCTTCATATTCAGCCAAGTCATAGCCGCTCGCCCCGCTGAATTGGGCTTTGGCGGCGTCCATGCTCCATAGGCGGCGCAATTGTTCATATTTTGCTTCCGCTTGCTCCGTCGTTTTGGCGACAATGACCGTCAAAAAGGTGAAAAATTTCAGTTGTTGCGGATCTCTTCCGTATCGCTCGGCTCGTTGGCGAATGTCTTGAATGTAGAATGACAGCCGTTCGGGGGACGGAGCGCCGACGAAAACACACTCCGCATGTTTGGCCGCGAACGCCCTCCCGCGTTCGGATGAACCAGCTTGGTACAACACTGGCGTGCGTTGCGGGGAAGGCTCGCATAAATGCGGACCTTCGACAGAGAAAAAGGCGCCGTGATGGTTGATCGGATGAATTTTGCCAGGATCAATCAACACGCCTGTCTCGCGATCTTCGAGGAAGGCACCTTCTTCCCAGCTTCCCTCCCACAACTTATAAGTCACTTCCAAACACTCATCCGCGATCTCATATCTCTGATCATGGGCGATCATTCTCTCCAATCCAAAGTTTTTGGCCGCATTGGGCAAATAAGAGGTGACAATATTCCACGCGATGCGGCCGTTTGTCAGATGGTCCAGCGTGGAAAATCGCCTTGCGATATGGAACGGGTGCTCATAAGTGGTGCTTGCCGTTAACACGAATGAAAGATGGGTCGTGACGCTCGCCATGACTGGAATGATTAAGGAAGCGTCGTTTATTGGAAATTGCATCCCGTCGCGAATCGATGGATCTTTGCTTTGTCGATACGTGTCGTACACCCCGAGCACATCAGCAAAGAAAACAGCGTCAAACAGCCCGGCTTCGAGGCGCTTAGCCATTTCGATCCAGTAGTGGAGCTCTTTATAGCGGCGGTGGCGCTCGCTGTCGGGATGCTTCCATAAACCGTGGGCATTATGCATCGCGCTTGCCATCTCAAAGGCGTTGAATAATAGGGGTTGATCCATCAATTTGTCCTCCTTTCAAGACTGGCGGCTCTCGTGATGACGAGCCGCCGGCTGCTATGGGTCATTGTTTTTGGAACCAATCGGGCCATACGTATCCTTTGTACTTCGGATCTTCTTTGATCAATTTAGCGAATTCTTTCGATTTGTAAGCGGCGATCAAATCTTTGACAAAAGGTTTGTCTTTGTCCTCCGGACGGATGGTGACGACAATCAAGTAGTAATCAGGCGTTTTTTCTAAGGCGACGGCTTCGGTTAATTTTAACCCAGACGATAAGGCGAAGTTGCCGTTGATCAAGGCGTAGTCCACATCGCCCAACGCCCGCGGCAGTTGAGCGGGATCCAATGGTTTGAGAATGATGTTTTTGTGAAATTTGGCAATATCTTTTTCCGATGCTTTTGTTGGTTCGACATCTTTCTTTAGTTCTAAGAGGCCGAGCTGCTGCAGCATCGTCAGCGCCCGCGCTTGATTGACCGGTTCGTTCGGCAAGGCGATGGTCGTTCCGTCCCGAATGTCATCGAGGGACGTATGTTTTTTTGAATATAAACCGATTGGAACGGTCGGAATCGAGATCAAGGGCTGCAATTTCATTTGATGTGTTTTGGCGAAGTTTTCAAGATACATCTGGTTTTGAAACACGTTGGCGTCAATTTCTTTCTGATCTAGTGCGATATTGGGCTGCACGTAATCATTGAATTCAATTAATTTCACTTTGTATCCTTTCTTTTCTAGATAAGGCTGAATGGCTTCGCGGATTTGATCGCTGTATGGACCGGCGGTGGCGCCGATCGTGATCGTTTTCTTTTCCTCTTGTGCCGAGGAAGAGGATGATGAGCAGCCTGTTGCTCCGAAGATCAATACAATAAGGGCGAATAGAAAAGAAAAACGCTTCATGAACGATTCCTCCTCATAAAAAGGTTGGTCAATGCCGCAAAAAAGGCAGCCATTATCGGTTGAAAGCGAGGCTAGTGTTGCTTGACGGAACAGGCGCTTCGCTCATGCGAAACGTTTATCGCTTATCGATCCAGCGGGCGATTGAGTCGCCGACAAACTGGACGACCTGCACTAAGCAGAGAAGAATGATAATCGTTGTAATCATCACCGTGTTGTCGTATCGATAATAACCAAAACGAATGGCTAGATCCCCCACACCGCCACCTCCGACAATGCCGGCCATCGCTGAGTAGCCGATCAAGCTGATCGCCGTAATGGTGAGTCCATGGATGATGCCGGGAAGAGCATCGGACAGCAGAACATCTTTGATAATCATCCACGGAGTGGCTCCTACGGCGGTAGCAGCTTCAATCACGCCTTTATCGACTTCCCGCAAAGCGGTTTCCACAATGCGGGCGAAAAATGGCGTGGCGGCCACGGACAGCGAGACGGCCGCTGCTGTTGGACCAATGGTGGTGCCAACGAGCAGTTTCGTCAACGGCAGCAAGGCGACTAGCAAAATGATAAATGGGATCGAACGGACGATGTTGATGAGAAAACCGAGAATGGTTTGCAGTGGTTTGTTTTCCCAAAACAAACCGCGATCTGTCACAAATAAGAGCACCCCAAGCGGAAGCCCGGCGATGACGGCGGCTAACAGAGAAATGCCCACCATGTACAACGTATCCCAGAACGCTTTTAATAGCTCTGGAGCCAGCGCTTCAAGCGGCACGATCGATCACCTCGACTCCTTTTGTCCGTTCGGCCATGTAGCGAATGGCGCGCTCGACTTCCTCTTCATCTCCGCTCAATTCTAACAGTAGCACCCCAAGCGGTGTGTCGTTGATGTACTCAATTTTTCCGTGCAAAATGTTCCCGCGCACACGGAATGTTTGCAGCGTGTCGGATAGGATGGCTTGTTCAGCGGCAGGCCCTTGGAACAAAATTCGCACTAACGTTCCGGTTCGCGCTTGAAGCAGACGTTCTGGAACATCTAGGCGCAGCACATGCTCAACGAACGAGCGGGTCAACGGCTGCTGCGGTTGGGTAAACAGATCGTATACGTGGCCGATTTCGACAATGCGGCCGTTTTGCATCACAGCGACACGGTCGCAAATTTCTTTAATGACTTCCATTTCATGCGTAATGACGACAATGGTAATGCCGAGTTCGCGATTAATTTGCTTGAGCAACTGCAAAATAGAAGACGTTGTCGCTGGATCGAGGGCGGATGTCGCCTCGTCGCACAACAGGACGGTCGGATTGTTGGCTAAGGCGCGGGCGATGCCGACGCGCTGTTTTTGCCCTCCGCTTAATTGAGACGGATAAGCGTCACGTTTATCCAAAAGTCCAACCATTTCTAGCAGCTCGTGGACGCGAGTTTCGATTTCGGTTTTTGTCTTGCCTGCCGCCCGCAAGGCAAAGGCGATGTTTTCAAACACCGTTTTGGAACGAATTAAGCAAAATTGTTGAAAAATCATACCGATCTTCAATCGCGCTTCGCGCAATGCGGCTCCAGACAAGGCGGTGATGTCGGTGTCATCGACGATGATGCGGCCGGATGTCGGTCGCTCCAATAAATTGATGCATCGGAGCAAGGTGCTTTTTCCAGCGCCGCTATGTCCAATGATGCCAAAGATTTCTCCGCTTTGGATGGAAAGGGAAACATGGTCGACGCCGACCACTTCTTTCCGATGGACGTTGTAGATTTTCGTCAACTGTTCAATGTCAATCATGTCGTTCCTCCTTTCAAATGGTCGGAGAAGGATGTGGATTTGTGTTTGCTTTTTTGGCGGTTGTCGTTCCATTGGAAATGGCTTGGGACGCAAACAATTCCAAGACAGCGTCTTCCATCGGCGGATTATGCAATCCCGCCCGAACGTCGCGGTAATATTGTTGCAACGGGTTGGAAAGCTGCAAGCTTTTGGCGCCGACGATGCGCATGGCCAAATCGACGACTCGGTTGGCGCTGTTTAAGGCAATATATTTGGCGGCTGCCAATTCCCGATCCATGAATGGGCGTTTTTCTGGAAGCGTATCCCATCGTTCGGCCACAAAATAAAGAAAATGTCGAGCTTGAAACAATTCCATGTCCATTTGCGCGATTTTTTGCCGAACGTGCGATAGATGGATGATCGGTTCGGATACGCTGTTCGGTTGATAATGTAAGGCAAACGAAATGGCGTAATTTCTCGCCGCGATGGCCGTCCCTAAATAGCAGGCTGGAATATGCAAAAGCCACGCTCGGCTTCCTCCTCCTTTGACGAATTCCAATTGATCGAGTTCGACTAAAGCATCTTGAGGCAGTTCGACATGGTCGAAAATGACGTCATCGCTTCTTGTCCCGCGCATGGCGATCATGTTCCACGTTTGTTCAATGCGAATGCCGTCGAGTCGATGATCGACGAGGAAAAATCCGACTTTTCCCGTATCGGCGATCGTTGCGGTCACCAATGAGTAGTCCAAGGCTTCTGCCATTGAAGCAAATGATTTTCTTCCGGTGAGAATCCATTTTCCATCGCGTTTCACTGCCGTCGTGACCGGCTTTCCTCCGCGTGTCGGGCTTCCGGTTGCTTCTTCGGTGGCGAGCCGGTTGATGACCGCTTTTCGTTCGACAATTTCGCGGCAAAGCCATTCAAAGGTGCGCCGATTCCATGTGTTGCGTTCGCGAATGTCGTAGACAAGTCCCAAATGCCAACCGGCGCACAACCCGGTGGAAGCATCTCCTTGGCTAAGCCGTTCTTGAATGAGAATCAATTCATATAAGGACAACTCTTGCCCGCCGAATTGGTTGGGCACGGTCAACGACAAATAGTTCGTTTCTTTCAAACGGTTGAAATGCTCAAACGGAAACATCGCTTCTTCATCGATTTGCCGCATGTTCTGGCGAAATTGTTCTGCAAGCATGGCCGCCTGGTGCAACAGTTGTTCGTGACGTTCCGTTTTCACAAACAGTTGTGATAAATCATTGGCTAATTGTGGGATGACATCGGGAAACGACAATGGAATCTCTCCTTTTCGATCGATGTTCGACGATTGGTCTTGATTTTTTCGATTCCTCACACGCGGATCGACTTTGGCACCGGCAATCCTAAGTGGTCTCTCAATGTTGTTCCTTCATAGTTGCGACGGAATAACCCGCGTTTTTGCAAAATTGGGATCACATGCTCAACGAATGACTGCAGTCCATTTGGATAATATGGGAACATGAGATTAAACCCGTCCGCTGCCCCTTGGAGAAACCAGTGTTCGAGTTGGTCCGCGACTTGTTCGGGAGTGCCAATGATCGTAAAGTGCCCTCGCGCCCCGGCGATTCGTTGGTACAATTGGCGAATCGTCAATCGTTCGCGGCGCGCTAGATCAATGATGAGTTGACGCCGGCTTTGGTTTCCATTTGTTTCTGGAATGTCGTCGGGAAGCGGATCATCCAGTGAATAACCCGAAAAGTCGATGCCGCCTAAGTAGTCGGATAAAAACGCCAGCCCGACCTCTGGTACGATCAGCTCCTGCAATTGTTCATATTGCTCCCTTGCTTCCTGTGCGGTTCGGCCAATGTAAGGGGCTACGCCAGGCATGATCAACATATGGTCAGGGTTGCGTCCGGCGCGTGCGGCTTCCTGTTTCACAGTTTGGTAAAACCGCTGGGCGTCAGTCAACGTCGATTGGGTGGTAAACACGACTTCTGCAACATGGGCGGCGAAACGGATGCCGTCTTGTGATGAGCCGGCTTGAATCAAGACCGGTTTTCCTTGCGGCGGACGCGAAGAGTTCAGCGGTCCGCGCACAGAAAAATGTGTTCCATGATGATTTAGTGGCCGCCACTTTTCGGCATGAAAGTAGATTCCGGATGATTGATCGCGAATCAGTGCCTCTTCGTCCCAACTTTCCCACAGCCCGTTGACGACATCGACAAATTCACGCGCACGCTCGTAGCGCAGCCGATGTTCCAAATGGGCCGTTTGGCTGAAGTTGTACGCTTCTTCCTCATAGTAAGACGTTACGATGTTCCAAGCTGCTCGCCCGCGGCTAATATGATCGAGCGAGGAAAATTTTCGCGCGATGTGAAACGGTTCATTGTATGTGGTGGAAGCAGTGCCAGCCAACCCGATGCGATGGGTCACAGCTGCTAAAGCCGCGAGCAGTGTGAACGGCTCGAGCCGGACGATCTCGGCAGGGTGAGACAACGGCTCAATAGCGAGCCCGTCGCTGACAAACAGCATGTCCAACTTCCCTTGTTCCGCTATTTCAGCAATGCGGCGAAAAAATGTGAAATCTTCGCACCATTCCGGCCGCACATCCGGGTGTCGCCATGCGGCGATATGATGGCCGACGCCCATGAGAAACAGCCCGAATTTCATTTGCCGCACACTCATGCCATGGACTCTCCTTTCGTAGATGACGGTGTCCAGATGTGGTTTGCAATAGGAACCTCTTTGTTGATCAAGCCGATAGCGCGCAAATCACCGGCTTGTTGTTGCAAATCGCGATTAGATCCATACTTCCGTTTGTCGAAGGCGCTCGCGAACAAGAGGGATCACGGAAGTTCCTACTTGCTCGATCGTCTCTAAGTGAGGAAAGCCGCGCAACAATACGTAATCAAAGCCGAGGCCGATGAATTCAATCAGCCGATCAGCCACCTGCTCGGGAGTACCGACGAGCGCAATCGAGTTGCCCGACAGAACTTGAGTGAGCCCGGCCCATAAGTTCGGACCGATTTGGAAACGCCGCTCGGCGCTCGTTTTCATCAATTCGTGCAATCGTTTCGCACCAACCGAATCTCCCTTTTGAATCAGCTCGTCCTTTTTTCGTTTCGCTGACTCCGACAGATGGCTGACCAACGCATCGGCCTGCTCCCATGCTTCTTTTTCCGTTTCGCCCAACACGACTTGAAACGAGATGCTGTAACGCAGCGTCCGGCCATAATGCGCTGCTTTTTGCTTCATTTCCTCGATTCGTTCTTTCATCCGTTCGAACGTCTCGCCCCACATCATGTACACGTCCGCTTCTTTCGCCGCTACTTCTTTGGCAATGTCCGAGGCGCCTCCGAAATAAATGGGTGGGCGCTGTGCGGGTTTCGGAAACAGCGAGGCGTTTTCGAGACGATAAAACCGTCCTTCATACGTGACGGAAGGGAGAGTAAACAGTTGCTTCAACAGATGGATGTATTCCCTCGTTCGTTCATATCGCGTATCATGGTCAAGAAAGTCCCCCTCAGCCGCTAATTCTTCTGGTGAACCGCCTGTCACGATATTGGGCAATGCCCGCCCATGTGTCCAACAATTGATCGTCGCCACTTGTTTGGCAAAAATAGCAGGTGAAGTGGCGCCAGGACGGGCGGCGAACAGGAGGTGCAATTTAGTCGTCCGCGCTGCCAGATAAGCAGCGACGGCCAACGAATCGAGGCAACCTGCGCCTGTCGGCAACAGCAGCGTGGAAAAGCCATGGGCTTCCGCTGCTTTCGCAATCGCCTCAATGTACTCGACTGTCGGTGGACGCTCTGGATTTTCGTCCGTTCCGGTCCAACTGTTCAAGTTCGTCGAATTGCTGCCAAGACCGACGAATGTGCTGTCTCCAGATGTCGGGGCCATCGTAATAAATTCAATCATGTTTCCGCCTCCTTGTGATCGGGATGGATCATCGCGGGACCGTCAAAGAGAACAGAGCGCTTTTCGTTTTGATCGTTGTTCGTGAGCGGTGCTTGTCAGCTGGCGACAATCATTTCCGAAGGCAACCGATCACTTGATGAAAGCAGGCCTTTTTGCCACCGCTTTTCGAATTCTCGGAACGGAATCGGCTGTTCCAACAAATAAAATTTGACTTGTTGTTCGACTGCTTGAGCGTAAGAGCGTTCACAAAACATATTCGGCGGGGAAGCGAAGGCGTCGGCTCCTTTTTCTTTGGCGAAACGGAGAACCGCGCTTCGGCGCCCCCCTTGCAACTGCTTGGCGATATTCGGATAGTCTTCGTACGTTTGCGAACTCGTGTGATAAAGGCGAATGGTCGCTCCTTCAATGATGGGGACAACGTTTTCCTGCTCATCGAGAACAAGGGCAATGATCATCAATGTTCCCCTCCATATCATTTCCTAGTAACTTTATAGGTTTAATAAAAAATATAAAGGAGCTGCTTCCATTTGTAAAATTGAAAAAATAGAAGTGATCGTTCAAAAAATGTGAAGATCCGTAGAGCATCTGCCAGCACATTGATCAAGCAAAAAGCGAATCCATTTTTCCGTTGCGGGGTGGCTCGCTTCACTCGTAAACATCCGTAAGATGCCAACGGTCAGTCCATCGCGAAAATCGGCGATCGGTTGTGCCACCGTTCCTGCTGGAGGAGGAGTGACAGCAATCTTCGGCACGACAGCGATGCCAAGCGAAGCATGGACATAATATTTCAGCGCCAACATGTTGCTAATCTCGGTTTTGTATAAAGGTTGAATGCCTAACTCCACTAGGCGTTTTTCCAAATTGCGTCGAAATGGGCAGGCGGCGCTCGTTACAAGCAGCGGCTCATCGGCCAAATCGCGAAGATAAACGACAGATCGTTTCGCTAATGGGTGAGAGGCCGGAGAAAGCAGCACCACTTCTTCGGAAAACAACGGTTCAAAGCTCGCTCCTGCCATGGTTTCGGGTGTTGCGCAAATGGCTGCATCGATGTCTCCCCGCTCTACCATGTCCACAAGCATTTGGTTGCTATGAATTTGGATTGTAAACAGAATGTTCGGATGCTTGTCCCGAAAGGCGCTGAGCCATGCAGGAAGACGGTGACTGGCTGTCGGCTCCATCACCCCGATGCGGACGAGTCCTCTTTCGCCATCAATGCATTCTTTCAATGTTTTTTGTAAATGGTCGAAGCTTTTGAGCAAAAATTCCCCTTTCTCACTTAACAATTTGCCTGCCTCGGTCAATTGGAACGGTTTTCCTCGCTTAATGAGCGTGATGCCGAGCTCTGCTTCTAAGTTTTTGATATGAGTCGTCACAGTCGATTGCGCGTAGTTCAACTCTTCAGCAGCTCGCTGGAAGCTTTTATGTTTGACAACCGTTTGGAACGTTTTAATGGTGCGTAAGTCCATAGGGTTTCTTTCCCTTCTTGTCCCATCTTTTTTCGATCACAAAAAAGCAGATTGTCCTTCAGCTGAAGTCAATCTGCTTTCATCATGACAGGAAGAGTAGGTGGAATGGAGCTAGTTTGTGAAACTTGGAATCGCAAGGCGCCGAATGGCAGACTCCAACTCTGATATGCTTTCATCGAGCCGACGCGTCAGTTCTTCGGGCAACGAGTATTCGCCTTCATGGAGGCGTTTTACCCATTGATCGACAGCGTATACGCCGCTCAAAATATAGCGTGCACCCAAGGCGGACAGAACGGGTTTCAATCCGTAGTCAATGGCTAACAGGTGAGCGAGAGAGCCGCCAATAAACAACGGAAGAACGACTTTGTGTTCTAGCCCTTTTTGCGGGAGCAAATCCAAATACGCTTTCAATACTCCCGTGTAGGCCGCTTTGTAAACCGGACTGGCAATGATCACGCCTTGAGCCTTCTCCACTTTTTGATTGGCCGCGACAATGGCGGGGCCGTCAAATCGAGCCCGCAATAAATCCTCAGCCGGCAAATCGGCCACACGAATCTGTTCAGTCGTGAATCCCGCTTGATGCAAAGCATGTTCCGCATAGTCAATGAGTCCATTAAGTCGCGATGTCGGCGATGGATTTCCATTAACAATAACGATCGTGGACACGGCTTCACCTCCCCCTTCTATATTTGTTAATTCATATAGGAATACTTTGTTTTGATCATCGTATCATGATGATAAATGCCATGTCAATCATGATATGTAGATTTTTTCTACCAGCGCCGTGTAAAACGATATCGTTGTGACATCGGTGCGCCTAAAAACGTTAACGGGACAAGTTGTAAAACGATTGTTTTCTTCAAATTACTAGGAGGCTGGTGAAAAACGATTGTTTCTCTTGAGCAATGGGGGAGCGTGTGAAAGGCGCTCCTGATGCGACAAGACTTATCTATTTAAGAAACCTTTGATAAGCGGATTGCCCCCTTAAATCACCGGCCTTCTAGAAGGTTATGAAAAACGGTTGCTTCTCTTGAACAATGGGGGAGAGTTTGAAAGGCACAGGGCTTTTCGATTTGAGAAACGAGGTTGGTAAGCAGCCTGTTGCCTTACATCACCGCTCCTCTAGGTTCGCGGCCGCACGCTTTACAATTCGGGCGAACCGTTGATACGATAAAGAAAGGCACCGTCGGTGATCCTTCCGTGGGCGAGTGGAACCGACGAAGGTGGTAGAACGAACATAGAAAAAGAGGGTGGCTGCCGTCAAAATCGAACATCAACACTACGAGAAGGAAAGGGAAATCGGTATGATTCTAGGAGCCATTGAAGCCGGGGGCACGAAATTTGTCTGTGCCCTCGGCGATGAACAAGGGAACATCCGTGAACGGGCGGTGTTTCCGACGACGACGCCGGACGAGACGATGGGGCGCGTCATCGACTTTTTCCGTCCGCACAACGTTGAGGCGATCGGCATCGGATCGTTCGGCCCGGTCGATTTGCGTCCGGACAGTCCAACGTACGGGCACATAACGAGTACGCCAAAACAGGCGTGGGCGAATTTCGACGTTGTCGGCACGCTAAAACAAGCGTTCCCGGTGCCGATCGGTTTTGACACGGATGTCAACGCCGCGGCGCTTGGCGAGCAGCGCTGGGGGGCGGCGCAAGGGCTTGACAGTTGCCTGTATATGACGGTCGGGACGGGTATTGGTGTCGGCGCCGTCGTGGAAGGTCGCCTGCTTCACGGCCTGCTTCATCCGGAAATGGGCCATATGTTCGTTCGCCGCCATCCGGATGACGCGTTTGCCGGCATCTGTCCGTATCATGGCGACTGTTTGGAAGGCATGGCGTCCGGCCCGGCGCTTGAGTGGCGTTGGGGGAAAAAGGGGGCGGAGCTGGCCGACCGGAAGGAGGTCTGGGAGCTCGAGGCGTTTTATCTCGCCCAAGCCATCGCCAACTATGTGCTTATCCTATCTCCTAAGAAGGTCATTGTTGGCGGCGGGGTGATGAAACAGACGTCCATCTTGCCGTTGGTGCGCCAGCGTGTACAGGAACTATTGAACGGTTATGTGCAGCATGAGGCGGTGATGGAGAACATAGGGGAATATATCGTATCTCCGGGGTTAGGTGACAACGCCGGTGTGGCCGGGGCGTTGGCGCTCGCCGCGGAGCAAGCAATGAGGGGCGGTCGGCGTCCGTGAGACGCTCGACCGCTGTCATTTTGCCGCTATTCATCATATGACTACCCATTCAAACAATATCTGTGGATCTTTGACCACTCGGTCAAAGAAGTTTGGTAAAATGTTTGCATAAATCGATAACGATCGTTTATAATAACATTGACTATTCGGTCAAAAAGTGGAGGCGAGAACGATGACGGATGTGCGAAAGTTGGTGGAGTGGCTGCGGCGGCGCGGCGTGCGCGCTAGCTTGGTGAAACCGAGGATCGCCTTGCGGTCGGATCGTTCCTGGCTGACGGCAGGCAAGCAGGGGATGAGCCGCTGCCATGGATGAACGGCGCACGCAATTTATTGAAATGGCGATGAAATTGTTTGCCGAAAAAGGTTACCATGCGACATCGATTCAGGACTTGGTGGATGCTTGGGGCATTTCCAAAGGGGCGTTTTACCACCATTTTGCCTCGAAGGAAGACTTGCTCTTGGCGGTGCTTCGCCACTACAGCGAAAAAATGGTGGCTGAGCTGACAGCGGACGACGGGGAAGGGACGGAAAAAGAGCGATGGATTCGCCAGCTGTCGGCCCACTTTTCCCATATTCATGAGTATAAAGATTTTTTGCGCATGATCATGTCGGAACAGCTGCCGAAAGTGAATCCGGAAGTCGAGCGTTATATGTTCCGCCAGCACGGTCGTCTTTTTTGGTGGTATTGCACCCGCTTAGAAGACGTCTACGGCGAGGCGGTTCGTCCGTACGTGTATGATGTGGCCATGATGATCAACGGCATTGTCCGGCAATATTTGTTTTATTGTTTTTTTCACGAGGAGGCGTTGAACGCGGACGAGATCGCTCGCTTCCTCGCGCGCCGCTTCGATGCGATTGTCGCCAGCTTTGCGGCTGATGAGCCGCCGCTGCTCACGAAAGAATCGCTCGCACCGTGGGTGGAGCTCGAAGAACGGGAGCGACAACGGCAGCGCGAGCGGCTCGCTTCAGCGTTTTCCGCTGCCCGCGCGGCGGCGCGGGAGCTTCGCTCGAAACAGGCGCGGGAGGTGCTTGAGGCGATCGCGGCGTTGGAGGAGGAGCTGCTTGGCCGCGATGGGTCGCCAAGAGCGTATTTGGTGGAGGCGTTGCGGTTGTATTTGCGGCAACACGCGGCTCCTCCGCTCGCCGACGCTTTGGCGGCGCTCAACGACGAAATTCAAGCGTATCAACAATCGGAGCGATGGGAGAGGGAAACATGGAGAAAGCATTGACGGCGCCGGTCGGTACGATCCGGCATCGTTCGCTGTTGATTACCGGACTGGTGATCGCGATGTTGTTTGCGGCTTTGGATGGGACGATTGTCGGAACCGCGATGCCGCGCATTGTCGGCGAGCTTCACGGGTTGGGGATCATGACGTGGCTGACGACGGCGTATATGTTAACATCAACGACAGTCGTGCCGATCGCTGGGAAACTCGCTGATTTGTTGGGGCGGCGGCTCGTGTACGTGAGCGGGCTCGTCATCTTTATGATCAGTTCAGCCCTTTGCGGCATGGCAAACGATATGACCCAGCTTATTCTTTATCGCGGCCTTCAAGGCATCGGCGGCGGCATTATGATGCCGATGGCGATGGTGGTCATCGGCGACGTGTTTACGGGCAAAGAGCGCGCCAAATGGCAAGGGGTGTTCGGCGGCCTGTACGGCCTCGCTTCCGTGCTCGGTCCACAAGTCGGCGGCTTTATCGTCGATCACTTGAGCTGGCGTTGGGTGTTTTATATCAATTTGCCCGTCGGCATTGTCGCCACCGTGCTGATCGCCATGGGATTAAGCAAACACAAAGCCGAAGGGCCGGTCAAATTTGACATCGCAGGGATGACGACCTTGACAGTCGGAGTTGTCAGTCTATTGCTCGGATTAACGTTTGGCGGCGACCGCTATCCGTGGGGGTCTTGGCAAATCATTTCCTTGTTTGCTTTGGCGGCGGCTGGTTTTGTCTTGTTTGCCTTGGCGGAAAAGCGGGCCGCGGAGCCGATCATCCCGCTTTGGTTGTTCCGCAATCGGGCGTTTACGCTTCTCAATGGCATCGGCTTTTTCATGAGCATCGGCATGTTTGGCGCCATTATGTTCGTGCCGTTTTTTATGCAAGGCATCATCGGGGTGAGCGCCACCCAGTCGGGAACGATCATGACGCCGATGATGATCACGATGATCATCAGCAGTGTCATCGGCGGCCGGCTCGTTTATCGGATTGGCGTCAAACCGCAGTTGATCATAGGCATGGCCGTGATGGTTGCCGCGTTTGGGCTGCTTGGCACGATGGGAATCGACACGTCGAAATGGACGGCAACGCTATATATGATGATTCTCGGCCTTGGCACCGGTTTGGTCATGCCGATTTTGACGCTTGCTTTGCAAGAAAGCTTCTCGAAATCGGAACTTGGCGTTGTCACCTCTTCGAGCCAGTTTTTCCGTTCCATTGGCGGAACGTTTGGCATGACCGTGCTCGGCGCCGTGATGAACGAGCGGTCAAGCGCGTTGCTCGATGAGCGGTTGATGCCGAAACTTGAAGCGTTGCCAGCACAGGCGAAAGGGCTTGTCGACCGCTTTGCGGACATGATTCACAGCGATCCGCAAGGGCTGTATTCCGTTCTCTTCAGCCCGGAGACGATGGCCAAAATTCCAGCGCCGCTGCGCGACATGTTCGTGCCGGTGCTGAAGCAATCGCTTGTCGATTCCCTGCAAGCCGTCTTTTGGTTCGGGCTCGCGTTTATCGCGGTCGGCTTGCTGTTAGTGTTCGGCTTGAAACGGATTGTCTTGTCTGATCGGGCAGAGGCGATGAAGCAGGCAAGAGAGACGGAGTAAAGAAAAGGAAATGGCGGACCGCGCCTCATTTGGTCAGGTGGCGGACCGCCATTTTTTTGCTGCGACGAACAAACCGCTCCGAAGCGGATAAAGCATCTGGGAACGGGGACGAATGGCAGCTTCCGTGTTTTTTATTGGTTAAGCGATTCATGCGGTGCACATGGCGGCCTCACAGCAGCATCCCGCATGGCGGCTACGGCGCGCCTGCATCCGCGCCCTGTCCGAAGACGCGCGAGCGGGTGAGAAAGCGAACACCTTCCGGACCTTCAAGCGAAAACATGCCGCCGCGCCCGGGAACAACATCGATAATCAGTTGAGTATGCTTCCAATATTCGTATTGCGCTTTGGCGATGTAAAACGGGCAGCCGCCGATTTCGCCAAGCAATACGTCGGAATCACCGACGATCAACTCGCCGAGCGGGTAGCACATCGGCGAACTGCCGTCGCAGCACCCGCCCGACTGATGGAACATGAGCGGTCCGTATTTCGCTTTTAGCTTGTCGATTAATGCCAACGCCGCTTCCGTTGCGATCACTTTCGGCTCTTCCATCATCCATCGCTCTCCTCCTTTGCCCAGTAAGTTCTTTCCGAATGGAATGCCCCCGCTGTTTGCCTGAGGTCGATGCCCTCAACAAACAAAAGAAAGGGAAACAAGCACGCCCCTCATTCGCAGCGGATGACGTCCCGGACGTTCGCTTGGCGTCGCGTTCTTGAGCCGGATCCTTCGCCTGGCGCTTGGCCGGGAGACTGTCTTTTCCATTCTCATGGCCATTTCACAATATTCAACCAGCGCCGGTCCTGCTTTGTATCTTCCTGATCCACGATTAAATGATCCTGTTGATCAAAATAAAGCAGTCTAGGATAACGATCAAGAGAAACCTTTACCGCCTTCCATTTCCCGTTTCGCTGCTCATACACCGATACAGCTCCGCGATCATCCAAAAAGGCAAGCTTCCCGTTAGAAACATCAAAATATTGAATGATTCCATGAGAAACAGGGAAACGAGAAAAACGTTTCGTTTTAAGATCAAAATATCCAAATGTCTGCTGATCCGGGTATTCCAAATCTTCTAAATGGATAGCATAAATCAAACCATTATCGTATTCTGCATAAGCGGGGAACGGAGCAGGCGATTCATATGAAGCGCTCCTACCGGTGCGAATGTCGTAAACATAATAATATCCTTTGCCATCGTGCGAATCGGTCCATATTACTTTTCCGTTCCGGAGCGAAACAAATTCATTATATAACCCTTGGGAAACAAGGCGGCCAATGGTTTTTCCTTGTTTTGTTGGTAAATGGAATAGCTTCACTTGCCCAAACTGAGAACCTTTTTCCGCCCATGCTACATAATCTCCGTCTAACACAGGGTTAAACACTGTTGGTGGGGAGGAGTTGGACCGAGCCGCTAAAAATGTAGAACCTGTCTTGCGATCCATGACCTAGATGGTCGATTCGGCCCCAAACGATGTAGAATCCTCCCAAACAACCCAACGATTATTCGCTTGAACCCACTGCACCATCGCTTCCTCATGAGCCGATTGAAACAACATTCGTTGCTTTTTGGTTTTCACATTGACAGCCAGCAATTCATTCACCGATGCCCGGTTCGTTTGATCGGCATTGACAGCAATAAACAGTTCGTTTCCAACCAAGGAAGCATGCGTCCAATTGGGCGCCGAAACATTCCACTTCATCACCGTAAGTGGATTGTTGTCATGATGTTCGTTCTCATCGGCGTGATACGCCCGAAGTTCACATCCATTACACAAAAAGGAAAATATGACGAAAAGAAAGCAAACGAAGCTTTTTTTCATCCGCTCCATCTCCCCTTTCAGTCTCCTATGAAAAGAGGGTTGTTGACCCAAAAGGTTATCTGCCTTCAAGATAAGCACAACATATCGTGCGGCACGCGTGTATATAGCAACGAAAGAGGGGATCCCGATCCTTTTGGGACACCCTCTCATCAAAACGGGTGGTTGCTTCGCCTCGATTGCGACAAAGGCGAGGAAGAGTGGTTTGGGCGCTTGCCCCACTGGAAACAGGGAAACTGGAGCGCTGGCTGTTAGAACAAGCCGAGCTTTTTCGGCGAATAGCTGACGAGCAAGTTTTTCGTCTGTTGATAATGGTCGAGCATCATTTTGTGCGTTTCGCGCCCGATGCCGGACATTTTGTAGCCGCCGAACGCCGCGTGAGCCGGGTAGAGGTGGTAGCAGTTCGTCCACACGCGACCGGCTTGGATGCCGCGGCCGAACCGGTACGCGGTGTTGATGTCGCGCGTCCAGACGCCGGCGCCGAGGCCGTACAGCGTCTCATTGGCGATGGCAAGCGCTTCGTCGTTGTCTTTGAATGTCGTGACGGCCAACACCGGCCCGAAAATTTCTTCTTGGAAAATGCGCATTTTGTTATGTCCTTTGAAAATCGTCGGCTTCACATAATATCCGCCGGCGAGTTCCCCTTCGAGCATGTTCCGTTCGCCGCCGATCAAAAGTTCAGCGCCTTCTTGTTTGCCGATGTCGATGTACGACAAAATTTTCTCAAGCTGTTCAGAGGAGGCTTGCGCGCCGATCATCGTTTCCGTATCAAGCGGATTGCCTTGTTTAATTTGTTTAACGCGTTCAAGCGCCCGTTCCATAAACGCATCGTAAATCGATTCGTGGATGAGGGCGCGCGACGGGCATGTGCACACTTCGCCTTGGTTTAAGGCGAACATCGTCAACCCTTCGAGCGCTTTATCGAGAAACTCGTCATCTTTGTCCATCACATCGGGGAAGAAAATGTTTGGTGACTTGCCGCCAAGTTCAAGCGTGACCGGTACGATGTTTTGCGAGGCGTATTGCATGATGAGCCGTCCGGTCGTCGTTTCGCCGGTGAACGCCACTTTCGCCACGCGCGGATTCGAGGCGAGCGGCTTGCCGGCTTCTAAGCCAAAGCCGTTCACAACGTTGACGACGCCAGGTGGAAGCAAATCTTCGATGAGTTCGATGAGGACGAGAATCGACGTCGGCGTTTGCTCCGCCGGTTTCAACACGACGCAGTTGCCGGCAGCGAGCGCTGGCGCGAGTTTCCAAGCCGCCATTAAAATCGGGAAGTTCCACGGGATGATTTGTCCGACAACGCCGAGCGGCTCTTTGAAATGATAGGCGACCGTATCGTGGTCGATTTCCGAAATCGTTCCTTCTTGGGTGCGAATGCAGCTGGCGAAATAGCGGAAATGGTCAATGGCGAGCGGAATGTCAGCTGCGAGCGTCTCGCGGATCGGCTTGCCGTTTTCCCACGTTTCCGCGACCGCGAGCATTTCCAAGTTTTCTTCCATCCGATCGGCGATTTTGTTCAGCAAACGGGCGCGCTCGGCAGGTGAAGTGCGCCCCCACGCCTCTTTTGCCGCATGGGCGGCATCAAGCGCCAGTTCGATGTCCGCCGCTTTTGAGCGCGGCACTTCGCAATACGGCTGCCCGGTGATCGGCGTAATGTTTTCAAAATACTCGCCGTCCACCGGCGGCACCCATTTGCCGCCAATAAAGTTTTCGTAGCGCTTTTTAAATGTGACAAGCGCGCCTGGCTGACCGGGTTGTGCGTAGATCATCCCCCGACTCCTCCTTTGTTTTTTGTACCCGCTTTCAATGGTAGGAATATTTTAAAAATTCCTTCCGATGATTAGATTAGCATGGCTGGACAATATTGTCAAACAGAAAAACGGACGTGTCGTCGAGGACGATAAGGGAGAGATAGGGCGCTTGGCGCGTTTTCCTAGGAGGCCGTGATTGAAGGGGCAACCGCTGATCAAGCCTATTTCTCAAAGCGAAAAGCCTTGTCGCATTAGGATCGCCTTTCAAACGCCCCCCATTGCTCAAGAGAAACAACCGTTTTTCACCAGCCCTCTAGAAGGTTGGTGAAAAACCACTGTTTTTCTTGATCAATGATTGAACGTGTAAACATCAGGGCTGATGGAACAAGTTTTTTCTACTTGAGAAACGATTGGGAAAAGCGGTTGAGCAAGTAAATCACCGGCCTTCTAGAAGGGCGGTGATTTCGTACAAAATACGGCTATTCCATCTGTTTCTCAGTTAGAGAAGCCTTGCGAAATCAGCCTTCTTTTTTGGTGAAATGCCGCTGATTTGCTCGTGACAGCCGTTTTCCACCAAGCCATCGAGGAAGCTGATGAAAAACCGCTGCTGCCCTTTATCAATGGGAGAACGCGTAAAAAGCAGAACCGTGCCACAAGGTGTTTCGAATTGAAAAATGACGTTGTAAAGCCGTGTTCTCGATTCAATTACCAGCTCTATAGGTCTTCTCATGTCGCGCTTCCCGCCACCGGGAGACAATTGTTCGCCAGCAGCGGTTAATCGACCTCGAGCCCTTCAAGCAAGCGGCTGGCGTAGACGCTGCAAAGGTGATGAAACACTTCGAGCAGCTCGTTCGGATCAGCGGCGAAAAAGGCGCTCGCTTCTCGTTCGTTTTCTTTGCGGACGAATTGAAATAAAAAATCGGTGGCGATGCGGTTGAACAACAAGAGCGCGCTGTAAGAGCGCTCCAGTTGGCGTTTTCGCTCTGTTTCATCGGCGATTTCGGCAAACGCCCGTCCATAGCGGGGGACCAGTTCTGGCAATCGGCGGTGGATCACACGCTGGGCGTCGGTCAGCATGGCTTCCATCGTGGTTGGTGATAAAAATGTCCGTTCTCGCAGCATGTAACCCCAAATTTGCTTCAACGCGTGGGCGGACTCGCCGGCAAACGCGATTTGGTCAAGCAAATTCGCGCTGTAGCGCTCGTTGTCGGCAGCCTGAATGCGGAGCTGCATAATCACTTCGAGCACATCAGAATGAATTTTTTCCTTCCGCCATTCTTTCGTCAGATCATGAAGCAAGATGGAAAGTAAGCGGGCCGCTTCCTCTTTTGTCATCGTCCGCCAGTCCTTTCGTGACAAAGTTCGTCTCCTTTTTCATTTTACAAACTTGCGACTGTAAAAGTCTACTGCTGGCGACAGATGCATGAGACGGGCCATACGGGCGATGGAGTTGGGAAACATAGCGGCAGAGCGTTACGATGTTCCATTGCCGAGTGAGGAACGTTGACGTATGATAAGATTAGGAACAAACGGATAAGGGCTGCGTCTGGAAGGTCAATGGAAAACGATAGTTCCTTACCGATGAACCTGGAGATTAAAAGAGCGGGTTCGGTCCAACGTTTATTACAGGAGAGGGGAGAGACGATGAAACCGTTGCGCTTGCGCGGTCACCATTTGCTTTGTGTGCACGGGTTTCGCGGCATGGGCTACAGCCCATCGTTTGTTGAAAAAATGTCGGAGATCGTCGCCCGTATTCGGGATGAAACCGACGATTTTCCGATTGAAGTCGTTGCGGCGCTCGACGAGGCGTGCCTCGTCTGCCCGCATCATGGGGAAACGACATGCGAAGCAGGTCCTGATTCTGACGCTCATGTCCGTTCGCTCGATGGCAATGTCATTCGCCACTTAGGTTTACAACCGGGCAGCGTGTACTGGAAGTCCGAACTGATTGAGCGGACGGCGGAGCGGGTCAAGCCGGATGATTTGGATGAATTATGCCGCGGCTGCTCGTGGCTGCCATACGGCGTCTGTAAAGAAGGGATCGCTAACGTCCGCCGCGGCAATGTGGCGCAAACGTGAGGCTCTAGGTGGCCGGTGATTGAATCGTGTATACCGATTGTTGCCATCATTTCTCAAATCGAAAAGTCTTGCAACACTGCGTACTTTTATTCATCGACCAAAGGAAACTAATGTTTTTCACCAGCCTTCTAGGGGGCTGGTGATTTAATGGCGTATACAGCTTTACCATGTCATTTCTCAATTAGAAAAACCTTGTTGCATCGATCTTGCTTTTCGCCCATTCCCCCATTGAGTAAGGGAATCAGCGGTTTTTCACCAGCCTTCTAGAGGTTTTCGAAAAACAGGAAGGCCGATGAAAAGACGCTGAGCCATCGCCTGTTGAATCAAGGCGGCCTGTTTCATCGCCGGTTTTCCGCCATCGCCCCAGCGGTTGGAAGGAGGATCATGGTGGCGAGGAGGCGTTCGCGGAAATTTCTAAAAAATGAATAGTTCCATGGGCGGAAAAATGTGATATGATAAACAATTATAAAGACTTTCGACAGAAAGGGTCATGCACGATGAAGGTAGCCAAATTCGGTGGAAGTTCGGTGGCGAGCGCCGCCCAATTCCGCAAAGTGGCCGATATTGTCAGCTCGGATATTGAACGGCGGATCGTCGTCGTGTCGGCGCCCGGGAAACGGTATAAGGACGATGTAAAGGTCACCGATCTGCTCATCCGTCTAGCGGAACAAGTGATGGCCGGCGAACCATACGGGCAGACGGTCGAGGCCATCGTAAAGCGGTATGCGGACATCGTCAACGAGCTTGGGCTTGAGGCCGGCCATTTTTTGGGCGAGCTCAACGATGATTTGCAATCGAAAATCAGCGCCTATCGCCATGAACCGCCTCGTTTGCTCGATGCCATGAAGGCGAGCGGCGAAGATCACAATGCCCGCCTCATGGCCCTTTACTTGCAAGATCGCGGACTGGAGGCGAGCTATGTTAGCCCGCTCGAGGCGGGCATCATCGTCACGGATGAGCCAGGCAATGCCCAAGTGCTTCCGGAGTCGTACGACAAACTCAACCAATTGCGCGACCGGCGTGGGGTATTGGTGATCCCTGGGTTCTTCGGCTATTCGCTATCCGGTCATATTGTCACGTTTCCGCGCGGCGGGTCAGACATCACCGGTTCGATCGTAGCGGCTGGTGTCCAAGCAGACGTGTACGAAAACTTTACAGACGTTGATTCGATTTACTGTGTCAATCCATCGATTGTGGCGGACGCGCGCAAGTTGAAAGAAATTACGTACCGCGAAATGCGCGAGCTGTCGTATTCCGGCTTTTCCGTCTTCCATGATGAGGCGCTTGAACCGGTCTACCGCGCCGGCATCCCCGTTTGTGTGAAAAACACGAACAACCCCGCCGCCCCGGGCACATGGATCGTCGCCAAGCGCAACCATATCGATGAACCGGTCGCCGGGATCGCGAGCGATACCGGTTTTTGCAGCATCAACATCAGCAAATATTTAATGAACCGCGAAATCGGTTTTGGCCGGCGCGTGCTGCAAATTTTGG
The DNA here is from genome assembly GCF_052692335.1 of Geobacillus sp. YF-1. Classification (NCBI taxonomy): domain Bacteria; kingdom Bacillati; phylum Bacillota; class Bacilli; order Caryophanales; family Anoxybacillaceae; genus Geobacillus; species Geobacillus sp. YF-1. The sequence goes on along the minus strand of NZ_CP199850.1, from coordinate 3,179,309 downwards.
AAGACGAAGGCATCTCCTATGAGCATACGCCGTCAGGTATTGACAACATGTCGATCATTTTGCGCGCCGATCAGCTGGCTGAAGGAAAAGAAGAGCGTATTCTCGCCCGCATCCGCGAGGAGCTGGCCGTCGACGAAGTGACGGTCGAGCACGGCTTGGCGCTTATTATGGTCGTTGGCGAAGGGATGGAAAAAACGATCGGGATGGCGGCGAAAGCGACGACGGCGCTTGCGAAGGCGAACATCAACTTAGAGATGATCAACCAAGGATCGTCCGAGGTCAGCATGATGTTCGGCGTCAAGGAAGAAGTCGTCAACGAGGCGGTGCGAGCCTTGTATCATGCGTACTTTCAGGAGCTGACCGTCACTCAACCTTCATAGGTGCACCGACTTTTTTGGTTCTTGCCCTTTAGGAGCGGTGATTTCGTACAATCGGTTTCTCAGTTCGAACAGCCTGACGGAATCAGTCTTCTTTATGGCGACATGCCGCTCGTTTGCTTATGGCTGCCGTGTTCACCGCCTTCTTTCGCCCGCGCTTGATGCGCCCAAAAAGCCGGGAGGCGCGAGACGGAAAAGATCCATGGGCAGTGTGATCTGTCGTTCGCCTAGGCATGAAAATTCCGCGCCAGTTCGGCATTTTGAAGGAAAAGACCCATGGGCAGTGTGCTCTGCCCTCCGCCCGGGGATGAAAATCCCGCGTCAGCGTGGCATTTTCAAGGAAAACATAGCGAAAATCGCGAAGAGGTTCTGCTCGATGTCAGCGGACCTCTTTTTTTGTTTGAGGGTAGAGCGGGGAAAGCGCCGGCGCGGAAAACCGGCTTAGCCAACGGGTGTCGTAGGTAGTGAGGAAATCGCGGTCGTTTGGATCGGTGCGATTTTCTCGCGCTGCTGTACATAAGAAGACAAAACGCGGAAAATACTACCAGTAGAAAAGAAAGCAGGTGAAAGGAGGAAACAACGGTGTCGAAAAGGCTGATCATCATTGCGTTGGTGGTGGCGCTCTCCGCCTTTCCTTTGAAAGCGGACGCCATCAGTCGGAGCGAATTGGAGCAGTATGCCGCAAGCGTCGGCTGGACGGTGAGCGACTTGTTGGCTTACTTGGACCGATACGGGTTGACGGCCGCTGACTTTCGCACGATCGATGAGCTGAAGCAGTGGGTGGGCACGCCGCTGACCGAACCGCTTTTTCATGACGTGCTGCGCCGCCATCGGCTGACTGTGGAGGAGCTGGAAGCGCTGCTTGGCCAGTTTGGTGAAACGGTGCAAGATTACCCTTTCGTCGAGGACTTGGATCGGGCCATTCGCTTTTACTCGCAACATAACGCCGCCATGCAACAAATCAATGACTTGCTTGGAGCGCTCGGCATGAACGAGCAGGAGGTACGGCAATTTTCCCGCCATGTCGCTTCGCTTTCCGATCCGCAATTGCCGGGCAAATTGCGGGCGCTCCGTGCGCGGTTGCGCCCATTTGAGGAAACCGAAGGGCCGTGGACGAGTGAACAGCGTCGCGAACTGAAGGCGATTTGGCAAGAAGCGCTCGCCCTTCTGGAGCTAAACGCCCATCGCTCCGCTGACTGGCCCGGCATCAAGGCAGCGGGGGCCGAACCGCTCCACGTGCGGCTATACAACCGCCAAGGGGAACAAGTCGCTGATGTCGCCCTGACAAGGGAGATGCTCTCATCGGGCTATATCGTCCGGGCTGGGGAAAAAGGAATTGAGGCCGGTCTGCTGGCGTTGGAGATGAAAGGGGCGATGTACGGCGAGAAACTGCCGGAAACTGCTTCACCGTACTTGGCGCGCACGTTGGCTGGGGCGCTGCTTGCCTGTGCTGGCCTCTACCTTTATCGGCGGACCGCGCGGTGGCGGGGGTGAGAGCGGATGAAGCGCAAACTAGCGGCTGCTTTCCTTTCTTCGCTTCGCCCGATATCTCGTTGCGCGGCGCTCGTTTTGCTCGTCATCGGGATTTGGCTGGTCGGCTGGAACGGGTATTGGTACATGGTGGGCTGGAAGGCCGCTAAGCCGGATCGAGTCCTTTCTTCGCTAAAGGAAGAGTCCGGTTCGAACGCCAACACGCCCGTTTCAGCTGACTGGGCCGGCAAGCGCGCGAAGTCTTCTCCTTCCTCGGCGCTTGGCGCTTATCTCGGTGAAATGACGATTCCGAGACTCGGAGTGGTCATTCCGGTGTATGAAGGCGTTCGTGAACAGGAGCTGCGCCGTGGCGTTGGCCATTATCCAAACAGCGCGTGGCCAGGAGGCGAGGGACATGTGGTGTTATCGGGGCATCGCGATACGGTGCTACGCCGCCTCGGTGAACTGGGAATTGGCGATGCCATTATCCTCCGAGCGGAAGGTGCTGCCGTTCATTATCGCGTTGTCAACGTACGCATTGTCGATGACGAGGATCGGACCGTTCTTGTCGACAAAGCGCGTCCCACCTTGACGGTGACAACGTGCTATCCGTTTCATTTCATCGGCCGCGCTCCAAAACGCTATGTCGTCATCGCCCGCCCGGTCCGCGTCGACCGTTTGAAACTTTGAGCTTGTCTCCCCGTCTCTAGAGGGGCGGTGATTTACTCGCGCAACCGCTTTCCAGCATCGTTTTTCAAATAGAAAAGCCCTACAACAGTGCACACTTTTTTTCATCGACCAAAGGAAATCAATGTTTTTCACCAGCCTTCTAGAAGGCGGTGAAAAACCGCTGTCACACACCAATCGGCGGCATTTTCATTCAGAAAAAGATCCATGGGCAGCGCGCCCCACCTCCACCTGAGGATGAAAATCTGCGTCAGTTCGGCATTTTCACAAAAAACGAGGGTGTTCCGCTTTTTTCGGGCTTTCACCGAATTGAAAACAAAACGAGGGTGTTCCGCTTCGTTTCGGACACCCCCGCCAAAATTTATGGAGAACGGCGACCGCCTCCCGTCCAAGGAGCCGTGGGGTGTCACCGTTTCGCTTCGCGTGGCGCTTTGGCGTTTTGTTGGCTTTCCATTTGCTGACGAAACTGCTGACGAAACGCTTGCAGCAGTGCCTCGCCTTGCAGCCCTTTTTCTACGAGCCCTTCCAATACGATTTCTGCTAGGCGGGTTCGTCTCGGAATCATCAGCCCTTCCATCAAGACGCTGATATGGCCGTTCATTTTCGTGATCGAGCGGACAGCGACCAGCATGTTGGCGGGATCATTGCTTGGATTGGTGATCGTCACTTGCAGCTGAAACTCCGGTTGCTGCTGCAGGCTCGCAAACACCGGTTCATAGTCATCATCCAAATACGCTTCCACGAGCCAGCGGTTTTGCCCATCCTCTTTGTTGATAATCAACCCGTCGATAAACGGGATGTCTTGGCGCTGCCTTTCGCCGTCGATGACCGAGAGCCCGACGAGCTTGAACGTTTTCATGTCGTCCACCTCATTACCCGTTGTCTTACATCGATTATAGCATAGGCGATCGGGAGAGGAAAAACCGCAAATCGATTAGCATTTTTGTCGTTTAGTGACAAAAACAGCATTTTTGCCTGCTTTTTTGAACGAAAAATCGGCATGTTTCGCGGCCTTCTACGCATAGAATGCGCGAAAAAATGCAAAAATCGCGATTTTACGGCAGAAAACGGGATCATTTATGATAAAAATGCGATGGGCGGAAAGGGGGGATGTGTCGAGGCATGATCAATCAAGTCGTGTTGGTCGGTCGATTGACGAAGGATCCGGAACTTCGCTATACGGCCGACGGCGCCGCTGTAGCAACGGTTACGCTGGCAGTGGCAAGAAATTTCCGCAATGCGGAGGGAGGGATTGATGCCGACTTCGTTCCTTGTGTTTTATGGCGGAAAACAGCCGAGCATACCGCCAATTACTGCCGAAAAGGCTCAATGGTGGCGGTGACCGGGCGAATTCAGACGCGCCGCTACGACAATAAAGACGGCCAGCGCGTCTATGTCACCGAGGTGGTGGCGCAGTCCGTTCAATTTCTGCACTCCGGCAAACAACCTGAATGGCCGGAGCACGTCTGATGGTTTCCACATCATGCCTTTCCAAGCGAATCCCCAAGAGAGACAACGGATCCTCACAGACTCCCCAATGAATGGCGCTAGCACTAGTTGTTAGCGCTTTTTTTAACCCAGACAATAAGAAGGCGAGTGAAGGCAGAGGGAATATCAGCCTAGGTTCTGTTCAAGGAATACATCCTTTTTCCCAGTTAGAGGAGTTCTGAGCACTCTTTAATGATGGTGGCAATCATCGTTTCGATATGTTTGCGTTTTTTATCCGGCAGTTTGGCTAGGGCGTAAATGGCCGCGCTCATCTCTTCGTTTTGCAGCAGATAACTGAACGCTGTAAGCGCTGTGTCGCTTACGCCCGCCGCCCCGTATTGGTCGGCCACTTCGCGCAATAGTTCCCGCCGGCGCGCTTCGCTGCCGAGCAAAAAATCAGCGCTGACGCCAAACAACCGGCAAAGTTTCTCCAGCGATTGCACATCCGGAAGCAAGCTGCCATTTTCCCATTTGCTGATTTGTGAACGCGACACGTTCAATTGCTCTGCGAGTTGTTCTTGCGTCCAGTGCCGTTGCTTTCGCAATTGCTTGAGCGTTTCTCCGAGAGTTGTCATCGTTGGTCACCACGCTTTTCGTTCGTTACTCTTTAAAGATAGAAAAGCGCGCGGACGATTTCTGTTCCTTTTTTGATCAATGTTTTCAAAGTTTCTAAATTAGAACGTCTTTTCATATTCTTTCACGCCTCGACATCTTTCTCTTTTTAGGAAGGGCATAGTACAATAGGTAAAAATGGGAAATCAAAAACTAAAAGAGGGGGTTAAGGTGCATATTTATCTTGCTGATATTGTCGTATGTGAACGGAACAATCAGAAGCGGGCGAAACACGTATATCGCGTCTATATTAAAGAAATGAAAAACCCGTTTTCCGTGCAGCTGAAAACGATCGCCCCGTCCAGCTTTACGGATTCGCTTCGCTCCTTAAAAAGCGCAAACAGCCGGGAGTGCGCGCCCTTTGAGGAGGAGACGACGTTTCGGACCATCACCTGCTCGCCTGATGCTCAGCTCTATTTTGTCTTAAAATGCATAAGCCAGTTGTATATGTTTATCGTCAAGCTCGATCTCCGCCAGAAAAAGTTCACTGTCGCCCTCTATGAGTGGAATAGTCTGCAACAGAAATACATCCCTCTTCGCGTCGATGAATGGTTGGCGATGGAAAAACAGCTCATTTATGAAATCTTACAGTCGATCCACCTTGTCGAAGATCGCCGGGTATCGTATTGGCTGACTTGTCCATCACGCTCGAAATGAGACAAGCACCATTGCCCTCCCTTTTCCAAATGAAAAAATCATTTCCTTTGGCCCTTTTTGTCGGTTATACTAAAAAGAAAGAATATTGCCGTTTTTTTTGTCGTGGACTGGCCAAGCTGCCCGTCACGGTCAACGGGCGGAACAGACAGAAATGGAAGGGCGAAGGGAGAGGGTCAACCCGTGAAACCAAGTCATGTCGTCTTTACAGCCGCGATGGCCTCCGCCTTTTTTCTTGCCCCCGACGACAGCCAAGCGGCGGAATGGAAAAAAGGCATGAGCTCCCCTGAAATTAAACAACTTCAACTTCGTTTGCAAGCGCAAGGCTTTTTCACGTATCCGCAAGCGACAGGCTACTTTGGCGCCGTGACCGAAGAAGCGGTCAAAGCGTTCCAACGGGCGATGAACTTGCCGGTCACCGGCATCGTTGATCCGGCCACCTACGCGAAATTAACCGTGTCAGCATCAAGCCGTACCTTGGCGATCGGTTCGCGCGGAGACGAGGTGCGTGAGCTGCAACAGCGTCTTAAGCGGCTCGGTTATTTTCGCTACCCGCAAATTACCGGCTACTATGGCGCTGTGACCGCCGAGGCGGTTAAGCAGTTCCAGAGAGACAACGGGCTTGCGGTAACAGGACGCGCCGATCAGGCGACGCTTGAGCGGCTGAAGCAAACCGAAGGGAGCGTTTCGTCATCCGTTGGATTGTCAGTCGGTTCGCGCGGCAGCCAAGTCCGCGAGTTGCAGCAGCACCTCAAACAACTTGGTTACTTTACATATCCGAACATCACTGGTTACTACGGGGAAATAACGGCGGAGGCGGTCCGCCGCTTTCAACGAGCCAACGACCTGCCGACGACCGGTGTGGTCGACAGTCGAACGGCTGCCCGCTTGGCGAATGCTGTCAAGGCCAAAATTTCCCCACCGCCGACCAGTGAGCGGCCGTCGCTTCTTCTTTCGATTGGCTCGCGGGGTGAAGAAGTCAAGCGAGTGCAACAGAAGCTCAAAGAGCTTGGCTACTTCACCAATTCGGACATCACCGGCTACTATGGCACCGTCACCGCCGATGCTGTCCGCCGTTTCCAGCAAGCGGCCAAACTCCCCGTGACCGGGATCGTTGACAGCCAAACCTACGAACTCCTGCTCGGACAAGCCCCTGCGGCGAAACTGGACGTCATTGAGCTCGTCGCCGATGCGGCTGAACTGCTCGGGGCTCCCTATGTTTGGGGCGGCGATACCCCGGAAGAGGGATTTGACTGCAGCGGATTCATTTTCTACCTGTTCCAGCAACAAGGCGTTACCTTGCCGCGCACCGTCGCTTTGATGTGGAAGGCAGGCGCACCGGTTTCCGCCCCCGAAGTCGGGGACATCGTCTTTTTCGCCACGACAGCGAGCGGCCCATCGCACGCCGGCATCTATATCGGTAACGGCCAGTTCATCCATAGCGGCGCTTCGACCGGTGTCACGATCAGCCGCCTCGACCAATCGTATTGGAAGCAGCGGTACTTGGGGGCGAAGCGGTTGTTTTAGCATAACGATAACGATGACCAAAATGAGGAGGAAAACGAAGATGAAACATGCATCCAAAACGGCAGCCGCCATCTGCCTTGCAGCCGCTGTCGCCTTAGGGGGGAACGGGCAAGCGGTTGACGCCGCTGTCCAATGGGGGCACGTTCAATGGAAACAAGGCATGATCGGCAAAGTCGTCATTTTGCGCGACACGCCCCTATATCGCTTGAACGGCATGGCATGGCAATCCGCCATGACGGCGAAACAAGGGCGCGAGTATCGCGTCTACAGCCAAAAACGGGCAGGCACCGCCGTCTATTACAGCTTAGGAGGGGGGCTGTATGCCAAACAAGGGGACGCCATCCAATACGTGCCGTTCACTAAAGACGAGCTTCTCTCTCTTGTCGCCCGCTCATTGAAAGGGCAGTACATTCTTCAGGCCGGGAATGAATCCGCGCCGTTCGTTATTGAGCAGAAAAAAGGCAGCCGTCTGTTCGGTTGGTACTTATACGGCCAACGTATGTCCTTGCCGGTTGAAGGGCGAATCGACGGTGCGACGGTGACGCTCTCCATTTTCTTCAACGACAACGTCGAAGCGATTGCCGACTCGATCTCCTACTTAAAAGCATACAACGTGCCGAAGGAAGAGATCGAGAAAATTGCCGAACAGCTTGCCAATAGCGGGGATTACGCCATGCAGCTGCAATTTTCCATCACCAACAGCCCGGAACAGTTTTCAGGACAGTTCCGCTTTCTCGATCTGTACTTGAATGATCGCTATGACGTCGTCAAAATGACGCTGGGTCAACCGATGGATGTCACGGTGAAGAAAAATGATTGATGTTTTTGTACAACATATTTGCCAACCAAAACCACCAAAACAGCAAAAATATCGTTCTAAATTTCCATTGCCGGCATATTCATATCAATGTCGCCGTCGATGGCAATAATTTCAATAACCTATTCTCTAAAAAATTTGTATTTAGGGCTAGAAATTAGAAGAAAAATGTATTAATATAGGATACGTGGAGCATTGAGGAATTGTGCTCAGGTGTTAGCAACCGATGAAACTATCACTAGGCTCGCTGGGATTTAGTCAGTGAGGAGAAATGTGGATTGTGTTAGCACCTTTTAGACAGTGAATCTACTAAACTACTACTAAGTTTAGTAGTCATTGTCTGAAGTTTTATAAACAATGAAGGGGGATTTTCAGCTTTATGGACAAAAAGAAAGCAGTCAAACTCGCTACAGCCAGCGCTGTCGCAGCGAGCGCTTTCGTCGCAGCCAACCCGCATGCTTCCCAAGCAGCAACGGACGTTGCGACGGTCGTAAGCCAAGCGAAAGCGCAAATGAAGCAAGCGTACTATACGTACAGCCACACGGTAACGGAAACGGGTAAACTCCCGAACATCAGCGACGTTTATGCTGCTTACAACAAAGCGAAGCAAGCGTATGCGGACGCTGTCGCTGTCGTCAACAAAGCCGGCGGCGCGAAAAAAGACGCGTATTTGGCTGACTTGCAAGCTACATACGAAACGTATGTATTCAAAGCCAACCCGAAATCGGGCGAAGCGCGTGTCGCTACGTACATTGACGCTTACAACTATGCCGTCAAGCTCGACAAAATGCGCCAAGACTTAGATGGTGCGATCAAAGCGAAAGACCTGCAAAAAGCAGAAGAGCTCTACCACAAAATCTCCTATGAGCTCAAAACGCGCACGGTCATCCTTGACCGCGTCTACGGTCAATCGACGCGCGACCTGCTTCGCTCGCAATTCAAAGCCGAAGCACAAAAACTGCGCGACAGCTTAGTCTATGACATCACGGTTTCGATGAAAGCCCGTGAAGCGCAAGACGCCGTCAAAGCCGGCAACTTGGACAAAGCCAAAGCCGCTCTTGACCAAGTCAACCAATACGTATCGAAAGTAACCGATGCGTTCAAAGCCGAACTGCAAAAAGCAGCTCAAGACGCCAATGCGGCGTATGAAGCGGCGTTGCCTTTCAAAGTTGAAAATGTTGCTGTAGTGAACGCTAAACAAATTGAGATTAAATTTAATAAAGCAGTTGATAGTTCAACGGCTAGCAACAAAAACAATTATAAAGTCCAAAAAAGCTCTGATTCTACTGCTGCAACACTTGCGTCGTTGGATGCCTCCGCGGATATTTCTGTATCTGACGACGGCAAAACCGTGGTTATCACAACGACCAACGGAATTATTTCGCAGTTTGGTGTCGCTAATGACGCTCCATTTAAGTTTATTGTTCAAGACTTAAAAGACAAGTATGGCAAAACAGTAGAATCATATTCAACGAACTTAGTTGTCAAAGATACAGTAGCACCAACCTTGAAAGATGTTAAAGCTACTGCCAAATCTACGACAACGAAGGTAACACTTGTATTTAGCGAGCCTGTTCAAACAAGTGGTGCCATTGCATATGTCGGCGGTCAAGCGGCTTCTGTTCAACCAGGGGCAAATGTGAATGAAGTGATTTTGACGACCGCCCAAGCGCTTGAAGCTGGAAAAACATACGATTTAACATTGCTCAACTTTAAAGATTATGCAGATAATTTCTTGCAGCCGAATCCTACGTCGAAGTCGTTTACTGTAACTAGTGATGCTGTGGCTCCAACTGTACAAGATGTCAAAGTTGTCCGCGATAATCTCATCGAAGTGACCTTTGACAAAGCTATGGATGCATCGACTTTTGTTGGTTATACGCGTCTTCTTGATTTGAATGGAAACCCACAAGGCGGCGCAATTACACCAAGCATTAAACCTGGAACAGCTGGAAAAACAGTTCGTTTGGCATTGGGGACATCGGTGCCATTTAACGACAGCGGTGTGTTTTCAGGCACGCTTGTACTTGGCAATGGTATTAAAGATGTGAACGGCAATGCAAAATCGCCTACAACCCACAGCATTACGTTGACGAAAGATACAGTGCGTCCAACAGTAGCTGGCGCCTCTTATGTTGCTGCTAATGGTCAATATGCTGGAAATACGTATGCTAATGGTGCTGTTGTCTTGAAATTCAGTGAAGAAGTGGCGAAAATTGCTTCGGCTTCGGACTTCAAATTGATCACAGCTGGCGGCGAGGACGTCACAACACGTCTGAATTTGAGCGGTGCTGTACCAAATGCCGATGATGCTAGAGAGCTCATTATTCCGTTTAACAGTGCTTTGAGTGCGGGGACGTATACATTGCGTGTTGGCAATGATGTAGTAAAAGATTTGTCCACACAAGAAAATCGAAATGTAGCGTCTGTTACAACATTTACAGTTGGAGCTTCGTCGGATAGCACCAAACCAGTAGTGGATGCGTCAAGTGTTTCAGCTACACCAGCTGCAAATCAAACGTCCGGCACAACAATCTCGCTCACGATGACGGATAATGTCGGTTTGGATTTGGCTACAGTTCAAGACGTCAACAATTATTTGTTGAATGGTAAACCGCTGCCATCGGGAAGCTATGTCACGATTACTCATAATAGCGGTAGCACTAGCAGTGCAGCGACGAACGTTACAGTTACCTTGAATATTCCAGCCAAATCTATTGTCAAAGATGGAACCTATGCCTTAAACATCAACAATATCAAGGACAAAGCTGGAAACATCGCAGATCCAAAAGTAGCAAATGTGAATTTGAATGACGATGTTTCACCAGAATTGAAAACAGCAACTATTTCTAGCAACGGGTTGCTTGTGCTTGGCTTCTCCGAAGCTGTAAATGCTGTTGCACAAAACACGCCGGCGGATTTCCAATTTGTAATCAACGGTGTGGAAGTTCCGGTTGCATCCAATGGTAGCATTGTTCAGTTTGCCGATGGAACAGGAACTGATAATGGCAAGTATGTTGTCACCTTTAGGGCAAAAGTGGATACGGGCGCTGATAATAATGCAGCAACTACTGCAGACAACCGTTTGTATTTAGATGTAAACGGGAATAACCAATTTGATTCCGGCACGGATATTCTTGTCCAAACCGGAACAACTACAGCGGTCGGTAATGCAACTCTTGACATTAATCTGCTATCTGCTTTAAAAGTGAAAGTTGTGAACAATGCTACTGTAACCGACCAAAGTACGCTTCATAATCCTATTCAAGTTGGAACAACCATTACTGTTAAATAATATTGCTGGAAAGAAGGTTAAATCCCTGTATGGACGGGGATTTAACCTTTTTCTATTGTTCATATTTCACACCGTAACCTTTATTTTTCACGATCAATGAAAGCTGCCGATGATTGCGAAGCTCGCGGAGTTTTGATCGGGATGAAAGGACAAATCGTTTTCTTTCAGTTGTGACAAACTCGTTTGACTCATTTTCTTATTTGATCAATATCTTCGCAACTTGGTTTGATCTGGCTCATTTAGGTTGCCGATTTTCGTCGTGAGAGCACGAAATAGGTGTGAAAAAGAAGGGATATGATGAAGAATGGAGAAATAAGGATGATGGAGGCGATGAATGATATGGTCGCCGGTTAGGTGAAAAAATGTGCTTTTATGCACCAATGCATAAGAAGAATCACGAGGGGCGAATGGTTGTAATGAATCGTAGGGCAATAGCGTCGAAAGAAAGGGAGAGAGAAAAGGTGAACGTGCTCGAGTACCAATTTGCCCTTACCCCCGTTTTTCATTTCATTGCCGCGAAATCGATGGAAGCAGGCTTGTATTTATGCGATGGTTATGCCAAGCAAACCGTACAGTTATGGATGAAAGATCCGGCTGTTGAAAACGAGAAGAGGCGGATTGGAGCGATCCAATATGAAGGATCGAACGATTACACAGCGAAAGAGCCGAGTATGGTTAGTTGGCGGTTTGAACGAGCGTTGCTTCCCGATGGGCTCAAACAAGAATTGGAAGCGATCTCGGCGTTTCGCAGGGATCGAAACGACGGGCCGCCCGTCAATCCGCGTGCGCAATCCATTGCTTTTAAGTTTGAAGCGTTGACAGACGCTGCCAAAGAGACGATAGAGAGGATTGCGGCTGTTCTTCAGCGGTACGCGTGAACACGGTCGCGCTTTGGGGCGTTTTTCGATCGGTGCGACGAGTGATTTGATCCATGATGGTTTTGCTTTTCCGCTTGCGATGATCCCAAGGAAGTCGCGTGGCGTTGGCCGGGCTCGATGCTGAAGGGACTGGGTGAATAAAACGGCGATATTGCCGTTGGTGGGACATGCTGCGTATATGGAGTCGCTTGTCGAGTGAAATTTGCCAATCAAATAGAACATGCGTGAACCATTTTGGTAGCATTCAGGTGCTCACTGATGGTGAAGGTGGAGCGAGAAAAGGAAACGGAGGATGAGGAACGATGAACGTATTTCAACTGAAATCCAAACCCCATGGGTTTCAGCGGTACGAGGAATTCATTCGTGACCAAGTGATCGGGATTGGCTGGCCGTTGATTGGCAATTTAGATGGCATCAATAAGGATGAACTGAGAGAGCGATTGCGCCGTGTGTATCATTATTCAGGAGCGAAGCTTGGCAACGCCCTTGGCGCGATCTGGGCGTTTGTCAATACAATGGAACAAGGGGATATCGTGTTGGTGCGCAATGGGGCATGGCTTAGCATCGGGATCGTTGGCCCCTATCGCTATGTGAAACATCTCGACAATGATATCGATGGGTTTTGCCACCAACGATCGGTCGAGTGGAAAGTCATCAATGAAAACGTTCGCTTGTATAATGAGAAAGTGCATGAAACATTGCGAAATCCAAGAGTTGTAACAAAAAGCAAATATGCGGTACACGAACTTCAGCTAGGAATTTAACGGGAGATGCCTATGAACTGAGCCAAAGGCCAAAAATAGCCATTTCGTCTCACTTCCTCGCGAAGAAAATCATGGTACCATCATGATGAAAGGTACAGCTAAGGAAACTTAGCGTCACAAAGCTATAGGGGCTAAGGGGAAACCTATGCCAGCCAGCTGCCATTACCAAAAAATAAAGGAGGAATTGGTAATGTTAAAGAAAGGATGGCCGATGTTGGTGGCGTCGATGCTCGTCGCCTCTCCGGCGTGGGCGGCCGCCAAGCCAGCAGGCAAAGCGCATGAGCGCGAAACGATGGTGAAGAAAGTAGAAATCGTCGTCAAGAAGAAGACGGAACAAAAGGAAGGAGAGGCGAAGAAAAAACAAGAATCGTCCAAGCAGCAAAAACTGCTTGCGCAAAAGTTGGCGCAGTTCAATAAAAAAGTAAGCCAAATTGAAGAGCGGCTCAACAAAGTGACTGCTCGCATTCAAGCATTGAGCGAAGCGGAATCGTCAACGGATACGCAAACGACGCCTGCGGATCCGGCGTCAACGGGCGAGCCGTCCACTTCTCAACCGACAGAGGCCACAGCGGCAACTGACTCTTCGAGCGGACAAGCCGTAGCGGTTAATGACGCTGCCGCTCCCGCTTCCAGCGGGCAAACGGTAACGGAGGCATCGTCTCCGACTTCTCCATCACCCGTTGATGAAGACCAAGCAGAACTCGATGAAGAAAAACAAGCGCAAATCGATGGTCTCATCGGCCAGCTCATTGCCCTGTCCAACCAGCTGCGGGCGGTGACGAATGAAATTCGCGCTCTTGAAAAGAAAGTCGGCGCCAACAACGCCGATATTCAGAAGGTCAAAGAAAAAGTGAAGGCGTTGAACGACCAAGTGCAAGCGAACAAAAAGGCGTTGCTTCAGTTGCTGTAGAAATCAAGGGAGAAGGCGTCCCAAACGTTGGGGCGCCTTTTTGCATTAACGGAAGGACGTCCCTATTCCTGTTTTTAAGGAAAAAATGAATGTAATCAAGAATTTTTGCATGATTTTTGACATAAACTAATCATATATTCCGCTTTTTGAGGAAACATACATGGAAAATCAACCGTTCTTCATTTATAATTTATTGTAGAAGCAAGGTTAAACGTTTCATGAAAACTTCACGCGGATCATCCCATTGAGCATCACAGGGATGTTCAAGGTTGGATTCGTCATTGTAGATAGTAGATATATGGGAGGTGAAGTGTATGGTAAATACAAACAAAATTGTAGGCCAGAATGTCAAAAAATATATAGAAGGGAAAGGCATTAAACATTCATGGGTGATGGAACGCACGGGTATTAAGAAGACAGCTTATTATAATTTCTTGAAAGGCGAAGGAAATGTGGAGGAGTATGTTGCAAAGATCAATAAGCTGTTCCGCATTACCGATCCGTTCTTTTTTTACAAAGCGGATATGGAATTAAATGAAAAAACATTTGAACGTAGCCGATCTGATTCATTTATGAATTATGTGGCCCTTTCGTTTCACGGTGCAGAGGACGAAGAATTCAAAAAGGGCATGCATCTTTTCAGCGAATTTGTTGGACTGATCGATGTGTTAAAATCAGTGACAAATTCCGAACATCCAAGGGGGTAGTCCATTGATTACAAAAGATAATCTTGAAATGATTCTAGAGCAGAACAAAACACATTTGCCGAAAATGAAAAGGGCAATGGATCGTATTTACTCCCTCGGAGATCCTCTTGCTCATGTAAAGCCGCTTGATTTTATAAAAACGTATCTTTACGAGCATGCCAATGTGTTGCAGTTTCCGATTCAACATGCTGACTATGGTGGGCTTGTGTATTACTATAACGGTGATTATTATGTCCATATTAATACCGCCCAGCCGAGAATATATGAAAATTTCATGTGGGCGCACGAGTTTTATCATTTCTTTTTTGATAGAGATCAAATTAAGAACCCTGACCAAAATTTTATCATGATTGATCATATTTATGATGAAAAAGAGCAGCTTCCTAATCTTTTTGCTGCCGAATTTTTAATTAATGATTTTGTGTTGGAAAGAAGTTTTCGATTTTTGGAGACCGCTCACATGAAACAATCTCTCCCCCAAAAAATTATGCGATTAATCAGTGTTTTCCAGATCCCGTACAAAGCGTTAGTTGTGAAACTTGCTCAAAACGAATTGATCACGATGAACGAAGCAAAAGATGCATTGGACTATGATTATAGAAATCGTATTCCCCATGATATAGACAAATCATTGTTCGAGCCTAGTTATACGATAAACATCAGCGGGTTTGATGAATTATATGAAAAGGCAAAAGGATTGATGTATGAGGAGGATCTTCAATCAATTAAAAAATCTTATGATCGGCTATATGAACAAGTGTTGGCGTCAGTGCATGATCAAAGGGGGACGAAAGGATGAAGGTCCTCGATTCCCCAGTTTTAGAATCCGTTCGCCCGTTTATTTCAGATCATACGGAGCAATTGTACCAGTCACTAAACGAACACCGAGCGTTTTATATGTTCGATAATATGATTTTAACGAAATTCAGAAAACAAATATCAAATTTGCCACTTTTGCTTCAAGCGTTTCATCAGTCTCCGATTTTTCTTATTCCTGATGCAGTGTTAGAAGAGTCTTGTAGGAATATACGCACAAAGGAACGGTATGATGAGTATTACTTTGAGCTTTTCAAACAATTATCGGCGAAGAAACAGCTGCATATTCTATCGATGCAAACCATTTATCACTTATTAGAGAAAGGAATGACGAAAAAGCAACGCATATTGGATGTGATGAAACAACTGGCTTTGCAAGCTTTCAGGGTAAATAGAGATATTATTCATAACCTGGAACGATGTGAATTATCCTCCATTTCGGATCTTCCAAAATTGAGACAAATCATTTTACATAACGGAAATAATGCAGGAGAGCGCTTTATTTGTTTTTTCTCATTATTGCTTGTTCATCAGTACTACGGTCCTGCCTATATATGTAGTGATGACGGCAAAGGTGTATATACGATGTATAATACTTTTGTAAATAACGAAAGTTTATTTGGAATATTAGGTATCGATGATTTTTTCGGATTTAAACAGCAATACATCCTGCTGTCTTATGACCGTATTCTACAATTATCCATTCAGAATACGAAATTAAGCTCCGAAGAAATTTCAGCGATTTTCAAACACCAGCGTTTTTTATGATTATTTCAAAGACAGCCCGACGAATGAATTCGGGCTGTCAAAAACGGCGGGATTGATCGAGCAGGCGCGCGCTTCGGCGGACAGTATGCGGTCGGCGGCGGGTATTACGTGACCGACATCGATACGCACATCCGCTACGAAACGCCGTCAAAGGAGAAGTTGAAGTTGGTGAATGGGGAGTAAGCAAGAAAGTGGGGCTGTCCGAATGATGGGGCAGCCTCGCAAATAACGGTAGGAATTTTACTTATTGTCGGCATATAATAATTATGGAATTGAAGAAGTGGAAATAGGCGGCCATAAAATAAGCATTTATCATCGCGAAAAAACGATTTGCGACATTATTCGATATAGAGAAAAAATGGATACAAAAAATCCTCCCGATGTTCGTCGGAAGGGTCGAAAGATGAGAATCAAGCACACTGCCTTGCGCTTTCTCAGCAGCGGACAAGGCAGTGTGTTTTGTCTCCATGACAGAGGAATGATCATGCCATGGCTGCGACGAGTCGCTTATTCAGTCATCGCCCTTCGCTCGAGCGGATCGCTTCTCCTAGTTATGGCTGGACGGCAAGCGGGCGAACGGCTGCGGAAACAGTTGTTTTTCTCGGAACCCAAACGGAAACCGAACCGCCATTGACTTTGAATTCTCCCCATCCATCACTGTTGATGGTGACGGTGTCACTCCGGTTGCCGGTAAGGTCATAGAACACTTTTCCGGCATGCTGTTTGCCCACGTACATCCACTTGCTTCCTCCAGGTCCATCGGTAATCAGCGCGGCGAGTCCGGAGCCGGGTTTGTCGGCGATGCCTTCCCTTGTCCAGCCGATGATATCCTCATGATCCAGATAATCATGCTGCGTTCCGTAAGCGTAATCACGACGCGCGAGAAGGAGCGGGTCTAGTTTGCTTTTCAACGAAGGGATGTTATATTGCGGAATGCCATAATAGTCGCCATAAAACACGCATGGATACCCTTCTTGGCGCGTTAAAATAAAGGCGTAAGCTAACGGTTTGAACCAAGGATCCACCCATGATTGCAACGCTTGGCCGGGTTCCGTGTCATGGTTGTCGACGAAGGTGACGGCCAAGGTCGGCTGGTCTTTCATGAGAGTATCGGTCAGTAATGTGCGCATGTCAAATGCGCCCCCCGATTTGGAAGCGGTATAAAATTTGTTGTGCAATGGGGCATCGAACAAAGACATGGTTCCGTTTGTTTTTGTAATGTAATTGTGCAATTTGTTAATGTCATAACTCCAATATTCACCGACGGTAAATAATGGTTTTCCGGTTTGAGAACGCACGTATGACAGCCAATCCGGGAAAAAGCTGAATTTGATATGTTTGACGGCATCAAGCCGGAAGCCGTCAACGTTGGTGGTGGTGACATACCATTTTCCCCAGTTTTTTAACTCGGTTACGACCTCAGGATGATCCATGTCAAGATCAGCATACATAAGATAGTCATAGTTCCCGTTTTCTGTGTCCACTTCCCAATCCCAGGCTTTTCCTATGCCACGGAATTTATAAATGCGGTTGAGCTTTCGGCTTTCGTCCCAATCGACGCCGTCAAAATGATACCAGCGCCACTTAAAGCTGGAGTAGGTATTGCCTCGACCGGGAAAGTCAAATTTCGCCCATGCTTGGATTTGATAGGTGCCGGAGATCTCTTGGTTGCGGTTGGATGGATTGACTTCGACGGCATCGACCCATTCCGTGCCGTCGGCGCCGGCCTTATGGTTGAACACGACATCGGCGTACACTTGCATTCCTGCGGCGTGCGCGGCTTGAATGGCTTGAAGGTATTGAGCTTTTGTTCCGTATTTGGTGCGGATGGTCCCTTTTTGGTTGAATTCACCGAGATCATACAAATCGTATACTCCGTATCCTACGTCGCTTCGGCTTGTTCCTTTGTAAGCGGGCGGCAGCCAAAGGGCGGTGATGCCAAGGCTGGATAAGTTTTTGGCTTCATTGGCTACTTTTGTCCATAACGTTCCATCATCTGGCAAGTACCATTCAAAATACTGCATCATCGTGCCGTTCAAAGGAGCGGCATCAGCCGATGGCGTTGGGCCGCCGAAGAACGAAAGGGCGAGCCAGCAGGTGATGAGCCATACCATCGCTTTTCGGCCTAATTTTTGAAACGTTTTCATGACATATTCTCCTCCCTTTCTTTATTACGCTGGCTTGGAGCATCTATGGCATAATCATTGGGGAAACGATTGCACAGAAAAGACAAGGAAGGTGGCGATGCATCCAAGTATGTCTACATTATAGTGGATTTTGATAGCGGTTTCAACAGCGAATTTTCAACAAATAGATCGGTATTTTTCTTTTTCAAAAACATGTTGAAATATTTAGTCGATTCTTATAATATGAAGTTGAGGAAAACGTTTTCCTTAATCTATTTGTGCAAACGTTAGCATGAAAACAGAAAGGGGAGAAGAGAATTGGGAAGAGAATGGGGGAAAAGCGAGGTGTCCCGGTTTTGAAAGCGCGGAGACGAAGGAGGATAGGATGGATTTTGGCAGGTGTGTGGCTGGTTCTTTCCCCGTTCTGCTCGGCGGTTGCTTACGGGAATGGGGAGGGGCAGCCAGTTGTCAGCGCGGCCGGTTCTCCTGAGCGAACAGTCACGCTTGTCGGGACGCTGCAGGATGAATTGGGTCATACAAAAGAATGGGATCCGTCGGCTGCAGCGACCGTGATGCATGATGAAGGCGACGGGCTTTATACATTAACGGGAACGTTGCCGGCGGGGACGTATGAGTACAAAATCGCCATCAACGGCAGCTGGGATGAAAACTACGGTGCTGGTGGGCGCAACGGTGGAAATCTTACATTGACATTGAACGAGCCGACAAAGGTAACGTTTTACTACCATGACCGCACTCATGCCATCGCTGACTCGACTTGGTATGCGCCGATTCCAAAGGAAAAACAGCCGCGTCTGGTCGGAACCGTATTGCCGGCCATCGGTTATGAGACAGACAATAATGGTTGGACTCCGGCCACATCGACGGCCTTCCTCAAGGATGACGATTTTGACTCCGTTTATGCGTTGACGGCGCAGGTGCCGAAAGGATCTTATGAATACAAAATCGTGCTTGGAACCAATTGGGATGAAAACTATCCGCAAGACAATGCACGGTTAAACGTGTTGGAGCCTTCCACTATCACGTTCTTTTTCAATGCGAAGACGAAAGAGGTCTATACCGATTACCGCCCGCAAGGTTCTGATGGAATCGTTCAAAAAGAGCGGCTCAAGCATAACACATGGGATGCGCTGTACCGCCAGCCGTTTGGGGCGGTGAAAGCGGGAACGAAGGTGACGCTTCGCTTAGCGGCGAAAAAAGGCGATTTGACGAAAGCGGATGTATATGTGAAAAATACGACGACCGGCACGGCCAAAGTCTACACGATGGAAAAAGTCGGCGTACTCGGGGACGATGAATATTGGGAGGTGGCGTTCACCCCTTCTGCGTCAGGGGTGTACGGGTATAAATTTATAGCGCAAGACGCTGGAACGAAAGTGGAATACGGCGAAGATACGCAAGAAGGGCAATGGGGGAAAGCAGTGGACAGCCGCGCGGAGCTGTTCCAACTGACGGTGTATGATCCGGATTACAGGACGCCCGACTGGATGAAAGAAGCGGTGGTGTATCAAATTTTCCCGGATCGGTTCTTCAACGGCAATCCTTCCAATGACAACAGCAAGCAGCAGGCGCGCGGGACACAGCCGATTGAACATCGCGCTTGGTCGGAGTTGCCCGATAATCCGCGCTTGAAAGGAACGAGCGGCTACGATGGCGACGGCGAATGGTCGAACGACTTTTTCGGCGGCGACATCGCCGGAATTAGACAGAAGTTGGACTATTTGCAGTCGCTTGGGGTGAACACGATTTACTTAAACCCGATCGCCACGGCGCCCTCGAACCATAAATACGACGCAAGCAATTACAAAGAACTCGATCCGATGTTCGGGTCGCCGGAAGAGTTTCAGGCATTTGTTCAGGAACTGGCGCAACGAGGGATGCATCTTATCTTAGACGGGGTGTTTAACCACGTCTCTGATGATTCGATTTACTTCGACCGTTACCACCGCTATCCGACCGTCGGCGCCTATGAATATTGGGAAGCGGTGTACGATTTGATGAATGAGAAAGGATTGAGCGAGGAGGAAGCGCGGAAACAGGCGGAGGAGACGTTCAAACAACAAGGACAAACGTTCAGCCCGTATGGGTTTCACCTTTGGTTCCATATTGAAAACAAAAAAGTCGATGGGCATTATCAGTATCAGTCGTGGTGGGGGTATGACAGCCTGCCGGAGTTTAAGTCGGTGACGGGGGAAAAGGTACCGTATCCGAGTGAATTAAACAACGATGCGCTCGCGAACTACATTTTCCGCGAACCGGATTCGGTGGCGAAAAGCTGGGTGACTCGCGGCGCCTCCGGCTGGCGGCTCGATGTGGCCAACGAAGTGGATGCGGCGTTTTGGCGCGAGTTTCGTCAAGAGCTGCTTCACGGATCGTACGACCGCGGCCCGACGTTAAAAGAAGGGGAACAGCCGCTCATTTTAGGGGAAATTTGGGATGACGCATCGAAATATTTTCTAGGCGACCAGTACGATTCCGTGATGAACTACCGGTTCCGCGGGGCGGTGCTTGACTTTTTGCGAAATGGGAATGCAGAAGAGGCCGATCGGCGACTGACGGCCATAAGGGAAGACTATCCGAGCGAAGCGTTTTATGCACTGATGAATTTGATCGGCTCGCACGACACAGCGCGGGCGGTCTTTCTGCTTGGGAACGGAACGGATTCATCCGAGCGGGCGGAGTTTGATCCGAATTATAATGAAGAACTTGGGAAAAAGCGGCTCAAGCTAGCGGCGATTTTGCAGATGGGATATCCGGGAGCGCCGACGATTTATTACGGCGATGAAGCGGGAGTAACAGGCTCAAAAGATCCGGACAACCGCCGCACCTATCCGTGGGGCAGCGAAGACGAAAACTTGTTGGCGCACTATCGGAAAGTCGGCCAAATTCGTCAACATCATTCGACATTGCTGGCCCATGGCGACATCAAGACCGTGTATGCGCAAGGGGATGTATACGTTTTTGCCCGCCAATACGGGCGTGACGTGGCGCTCATTGCCGTCAACCGTGGCAATGAGGACAAAACGGTGGCGCTTGACGTCGCTTCGTTGCTTCCGAATGGCACCGTGCTGACGGATGAGTTGCATGATGGCGGAAAAGCTGTGGTCGCCAGCGGAACGTTGACGGTCACAATTCCGGCCTTGGACGGACGGATGATGTTTGGGACGGTGACGGCAGAAATGCCTGCGGCGGTCAGAAATTTGCAGGCAAGTGCCGCGATTGGCCGCGTGACGCTTACTTGGGAAGGGCAAGCGTCGAAGTATCGGGTGTACCAATCAACCATTCAAGGGGCTGGTTATACGTTAGCGGCGGAAACGAACGAGACTTCCGTGACGATCGATTCGTTGGCGAACGGGACCGCGTATTACTTTGCCGTTACCGCCGTCGATGAGAACGGGAATGAGTCGCCAAAGGTGGAAACGAATC
Organism: Geobacillus sp. YF-1; assembly: GCF_052692335.1. Classification (NCBI taxonomy): domain Bacteria; kingdom Bacillati; phylum Bacillota; class Bacilli; order Caryophanales; family Anoxybacillaceae; genus Geobacillus; species Geobacillus sp. YF-1. The sequence goes on along the minus strand of NZ_CP199850.1, from coordinate 3,157,966 downwards.
GCGTCGTTCCTCATTATCCGCTGACGAGCGACAATGTCCAGTTCGTGACTACGTTAAGCGATGCTACACTCGATTTGTCCCAGCCGCAACCGATCGATGTCAAAGTGAACATCGACGGTGTGACAAGCAAAGGAGCAGCCGATGGATTGCAAGCGGTGTTGCAAGTGAAAGGGCCGCATGACGAAGCATGGAAAGAATATAGAGCGGCTTACCAGGGGCAAGATGGCGACGCTAATGTGTTCCGTGCCGCCTTCACCCCGCTTGTGGCAGGGGCGTATACGTATCGCTACGCGCTGACGACCAACCTTGGCGAGGATTGGGTGTATACGGAAGCCAAACAAGTGACGTTTGCGGCCGACTCCAGCGACCAAAAAGTGCCGGCCGAGGCGATTGAGCTGACACCGCCGCCTGTTGAGTCAGGGCAAGTTCATTTGTCATGGCAGTTTGTCGGAAAAGATGATGCGGATGCATACTTGCTAGTCATCGAACGCAATGGAACAGTCATTCATATGACGACATCCATCAGCACATCGTTCGTTGATTACGGGGTCGAAAACGGCACCGAGTATACGTACGTTGTCAAGCTGTATGACCGCGCTGGAAATGTCACCGCGTCCAACACGGTCAAAGTGAAGCCGGACATTGTGATGGTGAAAGTCATTTTTAAAGTCAAAGCCCCAGACTATACGCCGCTAGATGCCCGAATTACGATTCCGAACAGTTTGAATGGCTGGAACACAGGGGCGTGGGAAATGTCGCGCAACGGAGCGGTGACGCCTGATTGGCAATTTACAACTGAAGTGCAAGAAGGGGAAACGATCACGTATAAGTATGTGAAAGGCGGGTCGTGGGATCAGGAAGGACTGGCTGATCATACGCCTGCAGACATTGGGGATGATGATGTCAGTTATTATGGATACGGCTCGATCGGCACGGATTTGAAAGTGACCGTTCACAATGAAGGAAACAATACGATGATTGTGGAAGACCGCATTTTGCGCTGGATCGATATGCCGTTGGTCATCGAAGAGGTACAAAAACAAGGGAGTCAAGTGACGATCAAGGGCAATGCCATTAAAAACGGTGTTTTGACGATCAATGGCGAGCGGGTGCCGATCAATGATCAGATGGCATTTGTCTACACCTTTACGCCGGCTCCGCAGCAAAAAGAAGTGGCGATCCATATCGAACCGTCAGCGGAAAGCAAAGCAGCCGTGTTCAAAAATGATGGTGGAGCCATTGCGAAAAATACGAAAGATTACGTGCTAAATTTGGAGACGAAGCAGTTGCGTGAAGGCCAGTTGACGACGTCCCCGCCTTCAGACGGTGGAGGGCCTTCCCAAGGCGGAGGCTCGTCAGGCAACGACACCTCTCCGGGCAGCGGCGGCCCACCGGATGGCACATCCCCTGGAGGAGGGGTTCCGCCGGGTGGTACAGCTCCGCCGGGAAACGGAGCACCTCCATCAGCACCGCCGCAAGAACAGTCTCCATCGAAACCAAAAGAGAAACCGAGAAAGCCAACCCCTCCTCGGGGTCACGTGAAAAAAGTCTACTGGGACGGCGTGGAGCTGAAAAAAGGGCAAATCGGCCGCTTGACGGTGCAAAAGCCGATCAATCTATGGAAACGGACGAAGGATGGGCGCCTTGTGTTCGTCCGCATCTTACAGCCTGGGGAAGTATACCGCGTCTACGGGTATGACGCGCGCTTTGGCGGGCAGTACGCAGTCGGCGGCGGGTATTACGTGACCGACATCGATACGCACATCCGCTACGAAACACCGTCAAAGGAGAAGTTGAAGTTGGTGAATGGGGAGTAAAAACAGAAAGCGAGGCAGTCCAAATCAAAGGGCAGCCTCGCTTTTTGCATGTTATTGTTCACTCGTGACCGTAATCGCCAACCCGTCCGCATCATAGGAAAGGGCAATCACAAGGCCGTTTTTGTGAAATGCGAGTGCAGGCGGGTAGCCTTGGCCAGAATCGGACTGTTCATACTGGTTTCCGAATAGCGTGATGAGCTGTTGTTTCAGATTGTTATAAATCGCTGTGAGCTGATCTTTTGTATACTCCTGGCCGGCATCAAACGAGTAGCCGTAGAAGGCAAGCTTTCCGTTCTCAAATCCATAGATGAGCAGCGTATGATATCCGAAAAGAGAAGTCGAATAGACCCAAGCTTGGCCGCCGTCTATATTTTCTTGTAGGATAAATTTTGCTGTTTCCAACTTCTTGACTTGAGAAGTGGACATGCCCAGTTTTACTCCACGGAACAGCTGTTCTATTTTGACTTGATTGAGTTTTGCTTTGGACGGAGTTTCGTATTTTACCCGATCATCGCGGTCGACATAATATCCGCCGCCTAAACCTAACATGCCCGGTTTAAACGTGTAAATGCGGTAGGTTCCGCCGGCTTTTAACGTTTTGACGTAGACTTTCTTCTCGCCTTGCAACTTATAAAGCTCTGTGTCTTTTACAATGGTTAATTTGCCGATTTGTCCCTGTACTAATTCCATGCCATTCCACCAAACTTTTGCTTGCGCATCGTGGGCATGAAACGGTGACAGAAGGATTCCAGCGCTTAGCGCTGAGACGGCTAGAAATTTTTTTGTAATGTTCATAAAATGTGCTCCTCTCTCATGAAAATGGAAGAATAATGATGATTTATTTTAACCTATCTTTTTCCCCTTAGCCAAGTCCCATGAGAAGCTTGTTTGACGAAATGTTGACCTTTGCGCCACCAACCCCCCCCTCTTTTTCTTCGAAATCATTCTTTTTTCTCTTTTCTTTTGACGGACAGACATCTATGATGAAAGAAAAAGAGAAAGGAAGGAGCGGGCGGAAGTGAGGAAATGGGTGCAGGCTGTGGCAATTGGAATGCTGTTGGCGGCGGTCGGATGGCTTTGGATGCCGAGTTCATCCATGGTCAAGGCGGGGGGATGCGGAGAACGTGTCGGCACGGAAAAAGTGTGGTGGGACGGTGCTGAACTGAAGCCCGGGCAAATCGGCCGGGTGACGGTGGCGGCGCCGACAGAGCTATGGTTGTCGAACAAAGCTGTAGAGATGCTGCCAAGCGGAGCGGTGTATCGGGTGTACGCGTTGGGCAACGGCTATTTCGATGTCGGCCAAGGATATGCGATTAAGAACGATGCCCGCGTCCGCTATGAAACGCCGGCAAAAGAGAAGTTGGTCGCTGCTTTATGCGTGCAGCAGGCGAAAACAAGCATGGCCGATGTCACGATGAACGGGGTGACGATCGGCGACTCGCGCGCCAAGGTCGAAGCGATGTACGGTAAGGCGAAGCGGAAGACGAAAAACGCCTACGGCCTATATTGGGAGACGTATGATCAGGGCGGTTACAAAAACTTTTTGATGGTGAGCTATGAACGTGATCGGGTGGCGGCGATGTACACGAATCAGCCGATTGTACAAACGAAAAACGGAGTGGGGATCGGCACTGCGAAAACAGCGGTGAAAGTTCGTTATGGTCGCCCGCTCTCTTTTATCCAAAAAGAGAATGTTTACTACAACATTCAAAGCGAGGAATACGACACGTATCTTGTCAACGGTCGCTACCTTACCTTCTTTTATGACCGGTACAACAACAACCGGGTGGATGGCGTGCTTGTCGTCAATCGGGCGCTCGAGGATGAAAAGCCCGGGTTTTATGGAACGACGACAGAAGAACTGCGTGCGGCCTATGAATATCAAATTTTTGATTTGGCGAATGCCGCGCGCCGCTTGCACGGGCTTCCGGCGCTCGTGTGGGATGCGAAAGCGGCGGCGGCTGCTCGTGAGCATAGTGAAGATATGGCCGTTCACCGCTACTTTTCTCATACAAATTTGCAAGGATTGTCGCCGTATGATCGTTTAAAGCGCCACGGTATCGTTTATCATGTCGCAGGGGAAAACATTGCCTACGGCCAGTACGATGCGATTTTTGTCCATGAAGCGTGGATGCACTCACTCGGACATCGGCAAAATCTTTTATATCCGAACTTTACCCGCCTCGGCGTCGGGGTGGCGTTCACTTCATTCCATCAACCCTACTATTCTCAAGAATTTTACGCCCCGTAATGGCGCGGTTTGCCATCTCTTAGAGGACGTTCCGGCGCTGCCGGACGTTTTTTTGAACAAATGGAAAATAATCCTCCTTTTTGTAGAAGTTTGTCGTATAATAGAATCGATTGCAACAAAATGATAGAAAGAGAGGAAAAGAGGAACAGTGGGAACAGCGAAGAGCATTATCCGCATCGGGGTCGGGGCGGTGTTGGCGGCATGGACGGCGCTGCAAGCGACAGAAGCGGATGCTGGGGCGAACATCGTCTACTGGGAAGGCATGCGCCTTGTGCCGGGGCAAATTGGAAAATTAGAGATCGTGAAACCGATTAATCTATGGAAACGGGAAAATGGGACAATGACGTTTGTTCGCGTTCTAGAGCCTGGAGAACAGTACCGGGTGTATTCGTACGATGAAGCGTTTGGCGGCCAATACGGGGTTGGCGGTGGATATTACGTCACCAACATCAAAGGGCATGTCTTGTATAAAACGCCGTCGAGGGAGAAGCTTAAACTTGTCAATCCAGGGCGGTACGGAGCGAAACAGTTGGCTGTGGGCACAGTGGTGAAGGAAGCGTTGGCGCGCGTGGCGCCAGGGGTAGAAAAAGAAGAAATGGAAATTGTCAGCGTGCGCGGCAAGCAACACGTATACAAGCTTGACATCGATGCGGCGAATGAGAAGTTGGCCATCGAGACGGCGCTGTCCAATGATCAAGTGCTTGGCATTGAACCGGTGCTTCAGCAGGCCAAGCGCTATGATGGCCGCGACGGAATCGTGTTAGCGGCAGTGAATGGGGATTATTTCAAAGAGGACGGGTCACCGACCGATTTGATGGTGCACCGTGGGGAAATCGTGATGACGAATACGACGCCGGCGGCGGAACGGACGATTTTTGGCATCGGCGCTGATGGGAAGCCGATGATCGGCAATCCGGATGTCCAGATTCGAGTTCAAATGGGACAAGGAAGCCCTTATCCCATTGACGGCATCAATAAACCGCGGCGTGCTCATCAGTTGATTTTGTATACCCCGTATTTCGCTGCCTCCACGAAAACGAACGCTCTTGGGACGGAAGTCGTGTTGACGAACGTCCAAGGGGTGTTGAACGGGAATGGAACGGTCACTGCAACGGTGAAGAAGGTGGCTGTGAGTCAAGGAGATGAGCCGCTTCAGCCTGGGGAATTGGTGTTGTCGGGCCACGGACGGGCAAGCGACTATTTGCGGCAAGCGAAAGCGGGGGATACGGTGCAAATTTCCCTTCAGTATGACCAACCCGAATGGAGCGGGGTGAAAGAAGCGCTTGGCGGTCGATATCGATTGGTGGCAGGAGGACAAGTGCAGTCGTTTGCGATCGCCGGTGCTCATCCTCGCACCGCTGTCGGCATTGATCGGGATGGAAATGTCATGCTCGTTGTTGTCGATGGTCGTCAGCCTGCCCATAGTCAAGGCATGACGTTGAACGAGATGGCCAAGCTGATGGGTGAGCTTGGCGCAGTCGATGCGATGACGCTGGATGGCGGTGGATCGTCGACATTGGTCGTCCGTCAGCCAAACGGGCAGCTCAAGGTCGAAAACAAACCATCTGATGGGTTCCCGCGGCCGGTGGCCAATGCGCTTCTTGTGGTGTACAAAGAGACGCAGGAGAACGGGGACAGCGAAGAAGTGCTTGACGATTTTGAAACGGAGTCGAAGTGGAAGGCAGCAGGCGTTAACGCTGTAGGGGCGGCGGTTGAGCGGACGATGGAGAAGGCGAAAGACGGAACGAAGGCGTTGAAAATTTCATACGATTTCCGCGGGATGCTGGGAACATCCGGCGTCTATGCTAGTCGGGAGGAAGCGATTTGGATTTCGAAACGGCCGCAAGCGATTGGTATGTGGGTGTATGGAGACGGAAGCGGCCATTGGCTGCGCGCCCAGCTCCGGGACGGAAGAGGACGGCGTTTTTGGATCGATTTTGCCCGTCATGTTGATTGGGTGGGGTGGAAATACGTGCAGGCCGCCGTGCCTAGCGATGTTGCGCTTCCGCTCATGTTGGAGACGCCGGTGCGCTATATGGAAACAGACGCAGGGCGGAAAAGCGCCGGGGTGATTTACATCGACGGTCTTCGCGCCATTTTCCGTTGATGCGCAGTCTGGAAAGACGGCGAACGAATAAGGGATGTTGGGCGCTCGTAAGAATTGCTATATAGACAGAATTTCATGAAGGAAAATTCGTCACCAATAAGAAGAAAGAAACGGTCCCTGTATAATTTTGCGCATTTCCGAATTCGTGTATTTTTAGGGCGCGATGAAGTCGAGGAACCGATCTTTGATGGAGGTTGTCGATATTTGGCGGCGAAGCAAGCCTGTGGTTTGCTTCGCCACACCAAGGTGTGGCGGAAGACTGAACCGCCTTCTGCTTTATGAGTCTGGGAGCGGCGCGGTTCGTTCGCTAGCTCATGTATTATACATGCAACATGAAGAGTTCACCTCTCTGTTATCCTGCACACCCTAAGCGCTGCACATTTCCTCCAAAGATCCTGTGGCTCAACCCGCAAGCTGAGCCATGGGAGAGGAAGCTTGTTGCAGGAGAAGCCAAATGTTCATTTTTCAATGAGCATGTATATATATTATGCAAACAAAAAACTTCCAATCGCATCATCATGAATCGAGACCCCTTGCACGCTGTTCTGCGGGGCATTTGCATTTCTCTGAAAAGTATTGTATATATGTGGATAGGCAAACCGCAAGGGAGGCAAAAGCTTGACGATGGACGAACAAACGTTGTTGGAGCAGTTGCGGCAAAACCCGCCAAAGCTGGTCGGAGGATATAAAAAACAAGGATGGGCGATCAAGGTGTTGGAGAGAATCGCCAATCCGGATGTGGAAGAGGAAGAAGGCGGACGGGTGACAGCCAAAGCCGTGTTGCAAGCGCAAGACGGCACGTATTATCCGGCTTTTTTAACGATTGATCTCCATCAACAAGGGAGAGTTGTTGGTGTCTATTTCATCGCCGAAAACAAGGAACAGTTCGATTTGATTCCGTTCGAATGGGCGAAAGAGTTTCTGGGAAAGCCAGAGCAGGCCATCATTCCGTTTCGCTACCGGACGCTAAGCAAAATCGACGGGGATCAGCAGCAAACGAACTGGCCGCACTTTCGTTGACCAAGGCTGACTCTGACAGTCAATGGAAAGGGGACTGAAGAGTCAGCCTTATTTTTGCTTGGAAGGGGTTACGATGAATTTTTTTCAGGGCCTATTTTCATTTTGCCTCTTTTCCAGTAAAATTGAAATACATGTTTTATATTTTGGTAGATAGCAGGTGAAAGCGTGAGGAGAAAACGGAGAAAAGCATTTTTCATCATCGGATGGCTGGCGGTGTTTTGGCTATCTTTTTCACTGTTGGCCGTTCAGACGGAAGCGGCTCCATTCCCGAATGTGGAGCGGCTTGAGCAGCATGCCGCCCAGCTTGAGCGGGCGATGAAAGCCAATCAATGGTCCAAGCCGTACCGTCTCTTCAATCAAGTCAAAAGCGATTATCAGGCGGCAAAAACAGAAGTGGCGCGCGTGCGTCCGCAAACGGCAAGGGCGCAGTTGGAAAAACGGATCGCTGCCGGAGAACAGACAATCAAAAAGGCTTCTGCCTATATCAGCGCTGTCGAAAGCGGGGAGCGATTGCGCGCCTTGACGGCCAACGTCGACCGGGCGCTGCGGACGGGGGATGTGGATGTCGTGTATGATTCCTATGCCCTGTTGCAATACCAAATTCGCAAAACGGCGATTCTCATCGGCCGTGTTCCGGGAGCGGCGTTGCGCGAAAAGATGGAAGGATGGTTTCAACGCCCGGCTTTGGCTGTTCAGCAGCGTGCGTATGATCCCATCAATATTATGAAAGCCATGGACAAGTTGCTTGATGCGTATGATGAAGGGGATATCGCGCGGGCGGAGCGGCTGCTGTCGCTTTGCGACCGATGGCTGCCAAACGTGGTGGATGCGGCGACGCGCAAGCAGCTGGCGGTGTATATCGATGATTTTAAAGCGCCGGTTGTCTTAGATGTCGATATCGAGTAAACGGGCGCATCTCGGGAGAGGAGAGACGAATATGACGGTGATGCAACGATGGGTGGCGGCTCTTCTGTTGTTTGCGGCTCCATTTTTGGCTTGGAGTCCACCGGCGGAGGCGGCAACGGCGCCGGCGTCAACGAAAGTGCTCGAAGAAGTGCGGGAGTTGGTTCGTCAGTATTATGTTGAACCCGTAAGCGATCGAGTGTTGAAAGCCAGCACCCCGCAAGAGATTGTCAAACAGCTTGACCCGTATTCTTCCTATATGACAAAACAAGAATACGAGGAATTTTTGAAGTGGATTGACATGGAGTCTGTTGGCATCGGCGTGATGATTGAGGAAGATGATGACGGCGTTCACATCCTGTCTGTCTTGGACAATGGACCAGCCGCCCGTGCCGGGCTGCAGCCGGGCGATGTCATTCGGACAGTTGATGGTCAGCCGGTAACAAATGAGACTATGGAAAAAGTATTGAGCTTGATCGCAGGGGAAGAAGGAACGACGGTGGCCGTAACCGTTTGGCGGCCGTCGACCGAGGAAACCGTCAGTGTCACCATCAAGCGGGAAAAAATCGACTGGCCGAACGTTGAGTTCAAACGGCTGGCAGGGAATATCGGCTATATTCAGCTATATAGTTTTGATGAGACAGCGCCCAGTGAAATCGAACGCGCCATCCGCTCTTTAAGCGGAGTGAAAGGGTGGATTTTGGACCTTCGGGACAATCCGGGGGGATATGTCGAAACAGCGCAGCAAATCGCCGGCTTTTTCCCAAATGTGAAGCAAGCGTTTCAGTTGCGCGACCGTTCGAATCGCCCGGAAGTGTATGCTGCTGTCAAACAGCCGGTGCAAATGACGGGTCCGATCCGGTTGCTTGTCAATGCGTCGAGCGCGAGCGCGTCGGAAATGTTGGCGGCGGCGGTGAAGGAGCAAAAGGCGGCCGTTTTGTACGGTCAGCGGACGTTTGGCAAAGGATCGATGCAAGAAATGTTTGAGCTGTCGGACGGCAGCATGTTGAAGTTGACCGTCGCCCACTTTTTCTCGCCAAAAGGGACGCCGATTCACCATGTTGGGGTGAAGCCGGATGTGCCGACGGTCGTTGGGAAAGAGCTGTACGCCGCTCACCGCGATTTGCTGATTGGTCAGCTGAAAGGGTATCAGTCGCTCGGCAAGCTGCGCAATGCGCCGGTCGATAAGACGTTTGTCGTCCGCTTCTCTCGTCCGCTCGCCAATACCGCGGTAAGCGGAGTGAAATTGTATCAATTAGGCGGACAGGAAGCAGCGGTGACGGCGCAAATCCGTCGGGGGACGGAGTTGGTGATCAAACCGGCAGCGAGGTTGGCCAAAGGGCAGAGCTATTTATTGGTCATTCCGCCGGTGTTGAAAAGCAAAGACGGCGTGGTAATGAAAAAAGGTGCTTACATGGAGATTCAAACTACGAAATAAGGCCCTCCCGTCGAGATGGGTTGGATAGCCGTCGTTCTTGATGATGCAACGTTGGGCTGTTGCATCTAAGGCTCAGCGGACAACGGGAGCACAGTCGTTTTGAATGGAACGGTGCAAAGAAAGCTGGCCTCCATCGGTCGTTTGGCGACCATGGGGGCCAGCTTTTTGCCGGTTACTCCTTGCTTGATTGCGTTTCTTGCCTTTCGCTCTGTGCCGGGGGGGATGGGATCGTCACCTTCCAAGACGTCCAATCCGGTTCTGCTTTGCGCAGCAATTCCGGCGGGAAGAGGAACGTCCATGGTTTGCTGGTGTGGGCTTTCACTTCCAGATGGCAGGCAAACAATCCACGGGCGACGATGTCGCCAGCATGATCCCGCACTTCAAGCGGGATTTGTTCAAAGTGAATCTGTTGGTCGCTGCCGTTGCGAATGAGCAGCGTGACGGCTAGCTCGCCGGAAGGCAGCTGTTTCGCTGTAATGCCCATGAAGTTCACTTCCCCGCGAGCAGGAGGCGGAACCGAGTCGACAAGGGCTTGCAGCTGTTGGCGCTGTTCGACCGACAGCGACTGCTCCCAGCTTTCCTCCAGCTCGAGCCGGTGCTGTGGGGGCAGTTCAAAGGCGACCTTCCATCCGCCTTTAGGCAACTGGTCGACGAGCTTGTCCTCGGCGGCGAACAAGAACCGCCATGGACGGGCTGTCATCGGCGGCAGTTCGCCGAAAGCGCTCATGTCAAACTCTTTGCGGGCGATCGCTGTGCCATCCTCGCCAAGCAGCAACAGGCGAATTCGTTCAAAGCGGACCGGTTTCGGCAGCGTATTGCGCAACATGGCGACAGCGACAAATCCATCATTGTATTCGACCAGCTTGACGCCCGAAATGGAAATTTGGTTTGGCTGAAGCGGCGGCAGCTGTTCGTGGTAAAAGCGATAGACGTACGTTTCTTCTGGAGACAGCTGCCAGTCCGGATGAAACGACAGCGTTGTTTTCGTTCCGACCTCCGGCTGTTCGACATGTTGTGCCGGCAGCTCGGCCTGCGGTTGCGTGCGTTGTTTTTTTCGAAAAATCATCGAACCCCCTCCTTTACGGGGCGGCGTGCTGCGCCGCGGTTATAGCTGGTTCGCGGCGGCGGCCGCTTCGTCATCAATGACAAACTGGCTTTTCAAATAGTTCATGGCGGCGATGGAGACGCCAGCGTCGATCGCTTGCTGCAGCGCGACGAATTCGCGATAAGCGTCCATTTCAAAGGCGCGGTACGGATCCTCTTGGCCATAGCTGCGCAAATGAATGCCCTCTTTTAATACATTCAGTTGATTTAAGTGGCGAATCCAGTGGGCATCGATGGTTTCAACCATCAAATGCTTAAGCCGCATGGTTTGTTCTTCGTCGCACGGAACATCGGTGAGTGCTGCTTCAAGTGATTGGTATTCGTCCCAAACGAGCCGGGCGATTTCTTCTTTTTGCTTATGGCGCAGATCATCAATCAGATAAGCAAACCGGAAAAAGGCAAGGCGCAGCTCGTTGTGCAATCCTTCGATGTTCCACTCTTCAAAAAAGACGTTTTCCGGACAGTAACGGTCGATCGTTTGCGTGATATAGCGATGGATGTGCTGAAGGAGCTCGGACAACACCTCTGACTGTTTCAGCGCCAAGGCGCGATCACGCATATGGTAGATGACTTTGCTTTGTTGGTCGATCACGGTGTCCAATTTCAATAAATGCAATCGCGCCGAATAATGGGCGTTTTCGATCGTTGTTTGCACTTTTTGGACGAACTTGATCGGGTCAGGCGACACAATGAGCCCGGTGTCATCCGTCTTGACTTTGCTTCGCCATTTTTCCAGTTCCTCTTGATCGTACAACCGAAATAAATCATCCTCCAGCGAAATGATAAACTGGGAAGACCCCGGATCCCCTTGGCGTCCTGCGCGGCCGCGCAGCTGCATATCAATGCGATGGCTTTCATGTCGCTCTGTGCCGATGATGTGCAGCCCGCCCAGTTCCTTGACGCCTTCCCCAAGCAAAATATCCGTTCCGCGCCCGGCCATATTGGTGGCGATCATCACTTGCCCTTTCTGCCCGGCGGTCGCGATGATGCGCGCCTCTTCCTCCTCCGTTTTGGCATTGAGCAGGTGGTGAGGGATGCCTGCTTTGGAAAACTCCGCTGATAACCGTTCCGACTGAGCGACTGACGTCGTGCCGATGAGAACGGGGCGGCCGATGGCATTCATTTTCTTTACTTCGTCAACAATTTTCCGCACTTTTGCCTCATGTGTCTGGTAGACGAGGTCGTCCCGGTCGGTGCGGCGGGATGGACGGTTTGTCGGAATTGCGATTACGCGCAGCCGGTACGTTTGCCAAAATTCTTCTTTCGACGGCGTAGCGCTGCCCGTCATCCCGGCTAGCTTTTCATACATCCGAAAATAGTTTTGGATCGTAATCGTTGCTTGGATGTCGTTTTCTTCGGTGATGTCCACGCCTTCTTTCGCCTCGATCGCTTGATGCAGACCATCGCTGAATGAGCGTCCTTCCATCACCCGACCGGTGAACGGGTCAACGATCATGACTTTGCCGTTTTTGACGATGTAATCGACATCTCGCCGCATGATAAACCAAGCGCGCAGCGATTGCATCGCATGGTGAAGCAGCACGTGATGCTCCCAGTCGTATAGGTTGTCGATGCCAAACGCCCGCTCAAGTTTTTGCGCTCCTTCTTCCGTGAGAAAAATTTGCTTTGTCTCGAGTGAGCGCTCATAGTCGTTTCCTTCTTGAAAGGTGCAGACGATCCGCGCCATAATCGGGAACAGTTCGGCCCCGATGCCCGATTTGTTAGCGATGATGAGCGGAGTGCGCGCTTCGTCGATTAAAATGCTGTCAATTTCATCGATAATGGCGTAATACAGCGGGCGCTGCACTTTATCTTCGAGGCGGTACACCATGTTGTCGCGCAAATAATCAAAGCCAAACTCGGTGCCGGTGCCGTACGTGATATCAGCCGCATACGCTTCTTTTTTTTCGCTCGCCGTCATTTGCGACACATTCAGGCCGACGGTTAAGCCGAGGAAGCGGAACACACGGCCCATTTGTTCGCAGTCGCGGCGCGCTAAATATTCGTTGGCTGTAATAATGTGGACGCCTTTCCCAAGGAGGGCGTGCAAGTAGCTTGGCAAAGTGGCTGCCAGCGTCTTTCCTTCCCCGGTCTGCATTTCGGCGATGTTTCCTTCATGCATCGCCAATCCGCCCATCAGTTGCACGTCGTAATGACGCAGCCCGAGCACGCGCCGGGCCGCTTCCCGGACGACGGCAAACGCCTCGGTTTTTATGTCGTCGAGCGTCTCGCCGCTTTCGAGCCGTTCTTTGAAGGCGACCGTTTTTTGACGCAGTTGTTCGTCGCTGAGCGAAGAAATGGTGGGCTCCCATTCATTGACTTGCGCCACCAGTTTAGCAAGACGCTGTACTTCTCGAGCGCTTTCGTCAAATAGTTGCTTTACTTTTGTCAACATATTGTCCATTCCTCTCCTAGACAGGCATGATTCACACCAAGTACTCTAAAACCTAATTATAACACAATGCGTTCCTTTTTGAGGCAAAATGTAAAATGTGGAATGATTCGTCGAGTTGGTGTTCGGAGTTTCACAAAAGGAAGGGGAAAAGAAATTTTCCATCCTTGGGGACAAAAAGCGGTGTAAAAAAAGATTGATTTACTCATCGTATATGGTAACATAAAGATGATGTGTGTTTCCCCGATTTTTTATAAGGCCAAGGTGATTGCACATGAATACGGAAGCATTTTTCGCATGTTTGGCTTCGTTTATCGCAGTATTGGTCATCACCCCGTTTGTGATCAAGCTCGCCATCAAAATGGGTGCGGTTGATCGGCCAAACGGGAGGAAAGTGCACACAAAAGTCATGCCAAGGCTTGGCGGATTGGCTATTTTTATTGGTGTGGCCGTCGGCTATTTTGTCGGTGGGGTGTACAAAGAACAAGTAACGGGGATAACAATTGGGGCCATCATCATTGTCCTCATTGGGGTGCTTGACGATTTGTACGAGCTGTCTCCCAAGGTGAAGCTGGCCGGACAGTTGTTGGCGGCGTTCGTTGTTGTCGCTTCGGGACTCAAGGTCGATCTTTTGACCATCCCGTTTGTCGGCACGTTTGAATTGGGGCTGTGGAGCTACCCGATTACGATATTTTGGATTGTGGCGATCACGAACGCCATCAACTTGATCGATGGGTTGGATGGATTGTCCGCGGGCATTTCCGCCATTGGGATTGCGGCCATTGCCGTCATGGCGGGCATGGCGGGCAAAACGCTCATTTTCACCCTTTGTTTGATCATCCTAGGCAGCGTCATCGCTTTCTTGTTTTACAACTTCCACCCAGCGAAAATTTTTATGGGGGATACCGGTGCGTTGTTTTTAGGTTATGCCATTTCCGTTCTGTCGGTGCTAGGCCTTTACAAAAGCGTGACGCTCTTCAGCTTCGTCGTTCCGGTGATCATTTTGGGTGTGCCGATTTTCGATACGACGTTTGCCATTATCCGCCGCATCGTGAACAAGCGGCCGATCTCGGCGCCCGATAAGTCGCATCTCCATCATCGGTTGCTCGCTCTCGGGTTTTCGCACCGCAACACGGTCTTGTTGATTTATGCGTTCGGTTTGATGTTCGCAGTCAGCGCTATTTTGTTCTCCGCCTCGACGTTATGGCAGTCCATTCTCATCGTTTTTGCCTTGATCGTCTTCGGGGAGCTGCTGGCTGAGCTGATCGGCTTGGTCAATGATCAGTACAAGCCGTTTATGACTTTTATTCGCAAGTTGCTTCGGGGGAGCCGAAAAGTATACGGAAATGACCGATAAATAAATAGCAAAGGGGCCGTTTGTGTCATATAAAAGGACAAACGGCTTTTTTCAGGAATTGCCCGTCTTTGGAAAATTATACCCTTCTTTTTCGTTGTTTATGCAGTTTATACAATTCTATCGCTGATTTTTTACGACAAGGCCAAGATTGCCACAAAACTGTCATTATATATTGTCACAAATGTGATAAACTAAACATGTTTATTCGATATATTTTTTGGATTTGGAGGAACTTGCGATGAACGTGCCTATGTTGGATTTGAGCGAACAGTATGAACAATTGAAGCCGGAGATCATGCGTGTATTGGACGAGGTGATGCGTTCTTCCCGCTTTATTTTAGGGGACTATGTAAAGAAAATGGAAGCGGAAATTGCCGCCTACAGCCGGGCGAAACACGGAATCGGCTGCGGCAACGGAAGCGATGCGATACATATTGCTTTGCAAGCGGCTGACGTCGGGCCAGGGGATGAAGTCATTACCACATCGTTCACGTTTTTTGCGACGGCTGGAGCCATCGCGCGGCTTGGCGCCAAACCGGTGTTTGTCGATATCGATCCGGTGACGTTCAACATCGACCCTAGACAAATCGAAGCTGCGGTAACAGAGAAAACGAAAGCCATCATCCCGGTGCATTTATACGGGCAAATGGCGGATATGGAGGCGATCGCTGCGATTGCCAAACGTCATGGGTTGGTTGTCATTGAGGACGCCGCCCAGGCCATCGGCGCCAAATACCACGGGAAGTGCGTTGGCGAGCTGGGGACAGCGGCGACGTACAGCTTCTTCCCGACGAAAAACTTGGGCGCCTACGGGGATGGCGGCATGATCATTACGAACGATGATGAATTGGCGGAAAAATGCAGGGTGATCCGCGTTCATGGCAGCAAGCCGAAATATTACCATCATGTGCTTGGCTACAACAGCCGTCTCGATGAGATGCAAGCGGCGATTTTAAGCGTTAAATTCCCGCATCTGGATCGTTGGACGGAACAGCGGCGCCAGCATGCGGCGACGTATACGCGCCTGCTGCAGGAGGCGGTCGGCGACCTTGTCGTGACGCCGAAAGAGGTCGAGGGGTGCTATCATGTGTTCCATCAATACACGATTCGCGTGCCGAAGCGCGACGAGCTGCAGGCGTTTTTGAAAGAACAGGGGATCGCGACGATGGTGTAC
This sequence comes from Geobacillus sp. YF-1, assembly GCF_052692335.1. NCBI lineage: Bacteria > Bacillati > Bacillota > Bacilli > Caryophanales > Anoxybacillaceae > Geobacillus > Geobacillus sp. YF-1. The sequence goes on along the minus strand of NZ_CP199850.1, from coordinate 3,142,403 downwards.
TATCCGCTGCCGTTGCATCTGCAGCCGGTGTTTGCTTCGCTCGGGTATAAGGAAGGGCAGTTGCCGGAGGCGGAAAAAGCAGCGAAAGAAGCGCTGTCGCTCCCGATGTTCCCAGAGCTGAAAGAGGAGCAGCAACGATACGTCGTGGAGAAAATCGCAGAATTTTACCGTCATTTCGTTTGATCGTCCAACCTGTCAAAGGAAACGTCACTTGCATACAGCGATGGCGTTTTCTTTGGCGTTGGATCGTTTGTTTTGTTCACAACACTTTGTTATTTTATGATAAGGGATGGTGGCCGGATTGACGGCGGAAAAACGACCGTTTGTGCTATACGAATATTTGCGCTTTTTTTGGCAGCGAAAATGGTGGTTTCTTCTCATTCCGCTTGCGACGATCGTGTTGACCGTCATCGCAGGGAGGCTTTTGTTGCTGGGGGAGAAGTATACGGGGAAAGCAGTCGTGTTTACGGGATCAATTGACGTAAAAGAGTTGACGGATCCGAAAAATATAGAAGCGAAGTTTCCTGAGGTGAAAAACTTGGACGTCGTCGTTCCTGAAGAACAGTACGTGCAAATCACAGTCAAAGGCGACGATGAACAAGACGTGAGCCGGGAATTGAAGCATGTGGTGTCGGAATACAGCCAGGAGCTCGAGCGCCATTCACAAGAGCGGATTGATGTCACTACGAAATACTTGCATGCGCTGGAAGAACGTGAGCGCGCATTGCAGCAAAAAGTTGATTATTATAGCAAACAAGTCCAGTCGGGCCGCTTGAATCCGGAACAGCTTGATGACATCAGTGACTTGTTGGTTGAGTCGGAAAACAATTTGACCGAAGTGATGGAGCGCGTCAATCGCATCCGCGGCAATCTTGTCTTTTACGAAAAACCGTCCGTATTGTCGGAAACGGTGGGGAAATCGAACACGTATACCGGGCAGCTTGCGGCGATCGGCCTTGTCCTCGGCCTGTTTTTGACGGTTGTTTGGCTGACGCTTTGGAAGTATGTATTGGACGCGAGGAGGTACTATTCTTCATGATCCGTTTTGCTATTGTCGGCATGGGACATATCGCGAAAAAACATATCGATGCCATTGAAAAGGCGGACGGCGCTGAGCTGGCGGCCGTGTGCGACACGAACCCGGAGCGGCTGAGCGATGTATCGGGGGTTCCGGTTTACACTGATATGGAGACGATGTTGAAGGAAAACGAACAGATCGATGTCGTCAACATTTGTGTTCCGTCCGGATTGCATGCGCCGTTGACGAGGTTAGCGGCCCGTTATCGCCGTCATATCATTGTGGAAAAGCCGATGGCGCTCTGCACGAACGATGCTGAAGAGATGATCGAGGCGGCGAAAGAATACGGCGTGAAGCTCGCGGTCGTTCATCCGAACCGCTTCCGTCCGGCCATTCGGAAGCTGAAAGAGGCGATGGAGCGCGGGATGTTCGGAAAACTGAGCCACGCGAACGCCACGGTGCGCTGGAATCGAAATCAAGCCTATTACGATCAGGCGGCGTGGCGAGGGACGAAAGCGTTCGATGGCGGCGTTTTGATGAACCAAGCGATTCACAATTTGGATTTGCTGCTTTGGTTGATGGGACCGGTCAAGGCGGTGCAAGCGATGGCGGCGACTCGTCTGCGCAAGATTGAGACGGAAGACGTCGCGGCGGCGGTCGTGGAGTTTGAAAGCGGAGCGCTTGGCGTTATCGAAGCAGCGACGACGATTTACCCGCAAAACTTAGAGGAATCGATCGCCATTTTCGGCGAAACGGCATCAGTGAAAATCGGCGGCCGGACGGCGAACTTTATCGAAACGTGGGAAGCGGAAGGCGTCAGTGAGGAAGAGCGAGCCAAGCTCATCGATGAGATCAACGCCGACCCGTTTGGCAAGCCGGGACACCAATGGATCATTGAAGATATGGTGCAAGCGATTCGCGAAAACCGCGAGCCGATCGTCAATGGTTGGGACGGACTGGCTCCTGTTCGGCTGATCGAAGCCATTTTGCGTTCGGCGGAAACCGGGACAAGAGTGCAATTATCTCAGTAAGAAAGGAATGAGAAGAATGAACTACGCGGAACGGCTGTTGCAAAAGTTTGAGAAACGCGACGCGGTGATCGGCGTGGTTGGGCTTGGCTACGTCGGGCTGCCGCTGGCAGTCGAAAAAGCAAAAGCAGGGTTTCATGTCATCGGCTTTGACATCCAACAAAGCCGCGTCGATCAAGTGAACAATGGCATCAACTACATTGGCGATGTCGTTGATGAAGATCTGCATGAAATGGTCAAACAAGGACGGCTGGTAGCGACGACCGATTACGCCCGGATTGCGGAAGTCGATGCCGTGGCGATCGCGGTGCCGACCCCGCTTGATGAGCATCATCAGCCGGATACGTCGTACGTTGAAAACTCGGCGAAGGAAATCGCGAAATATGCCCATGAGGGGATGCTCGTCGTTTTGGAATCGACCACCTATCCAGGGACGACGGAAGAAATTGTGAAGCCGGCGCTGGAGCAAAAAGGACTTGTCGTCGGGGAAACGGTGTTCGTCGCCTATTCGCCGGAGCGGGTGGACCCGGGCAACAAGCAGTTTAAGACGAAAAATACGCCGAAAGTCGTCGGCGGCGTGACAAAGACGTGCACGAAAGTGGCGGCGGCGATGTATCGAGCCGTGCTTGAAGGCGATGTCCATGAAGTGTCGAGTCCAGCGGTGGCGGAAATGGAGAAAATTTTTGAAAACACGTTCCGCCATATCAACATTGCGTTAGCGAACGAAATGGCCATTTTGTGTGAACGGATGGGTATTGATGTCTGGGAAGTCATCGATGCAGCGAAAACGAAGCCGTATGGATTTATGGCGTTTTACCCGGGTCCGGGGCTTGGCGGCCACTGCATTCCGATCGACCCGTTTTATTTGACATGGAAAGCGCGCGAATACAACTACCATACGCGCTTGATCGAGCTGGCTGGCGAAATTAACAACGCCATGCCGGAATATGTCGTCAACCGCGCGATGCTCATTTTGAACGAAGAAGGGAAAGCGCTGCGCGGTTCGAAAGTGACGGTGCTCGGCGTCGCCTACAAAAAAGATATTGATGATGTGCGCGAATCGCCAGTGTTGAAAATCGTCGAGCTGCTCGAGCAATACGGAGCGGAGTTTGCGGTCGTCGACCCGTATGTTCCGTCGTTCCGGGCGTGCAACCGAGTGGTGGAAACGGTTGAGCTGACGCCGGAATTGCTGGAGCAGTCGGATCTTGTCTTGATTGCGACCGACCATTCCAACATCGACTATGAAATGGTCGCTCGTCACAGCCGCGTTGTGTTTGACACACGTAACGCCATGAACGATGTGTCGAAACCGACCAAATACGTCAAATTGTAAGCGAAGGAGACGAAACGATGCATATTGTCGATCCCTCTGTTGTTTGCGGTGAACGTGTCGAAATCGGCCATTTCACTGTCATCGAGGCGAATGTAAAAATCGGGAATGACGTTAAAATCGGCCATCGCGTCACGCTTCACGAAGGAACGGTCATTGGGGACGGCGTGACGATCGCCGACGGCGCGGTGCTCGGCAAACCGCCGAAGCCGGCGAAAACGAGCACCGTCAAGCTGTCGGGGGAGCTGCCGCCGCTTATCATTGGCGACCATTGCACGATCGGCGCCAACGCTGTCATCTATCGAGGCGCAACGATCGGCGCCTACACATTGATCGCGGATTTGGCGAGCGTACGCGAGAACGTGCAAATCGGCCAATATGTGATCGTCGGACGCGGGGTGTGCGTCGAAAACCACGTCCAAATCGGCGATCGGACGAAAATCCAGTCGAACTCCTATATCACGGCGTACACGACGCTCGAAGATCATGTGTTCATCGCCCCGTGCGTCACGACGACCAACGACAACTACATGGGACGGACGGAGGAGCGATTTGCGAAAATCAAGGGAGCAACCATTAAGCGCGGGGCACGTGTTGGCGGGGGCGCGATTTTGCTGCCGGGCGTGACGGTGGCGGAAGAAACGTTCGTTGCCGCCGGAGCGCTCGTAACAAAAGATACGGAACCGAAAACCGTCGTCAAAGGATTCCCGGCCCGTTTCAGCAAAATGGTGGACGAGCGGGAGTTGTTGTAAATTGTTCGCAGCATTCAAGCGTTTAGGAGCGGATTCGCTCCTTTACGCGTTTATGAACGTCGGCACGAAGCTGATCGCGTTTTTGATGCTGCCAGTTTATACAAGCTATTTGTCCAAGGCGCAGTACGGAGCGGTCTACTTGATTGACCAATGGACGTCGATGCTGACGTTTCTCGTCATTTTTGGAACGGATTCGGCGCTCTCTTTTTATTATTATGATACCGATGACAAAGAGAAGCGCCTTTTGTATGTGCGGAATGTCATGTATGTTCGGCTGTTCATAGTCGCTCTCTTGTTTTTCGCCGTTGTGGTGGCTGGACCATGGATAGCGCATGCCCTGTTGGATGAGCCTGGCGATGTCGATTTGTTGTATCTGAGTCTTATGACCTTGTTGCTTGATACGATTTTCGTTGTAGCGACAACGGTCATGCGCTTTGAATTTCGGACGAAATCGGTCGTCATCTGGACGTTGGTGAAGATGTCGCTGGTCGCTGTGCTGTCGTACGCGGCACTCCGTTGGTTGGCGGCCACTCCCGAAGGATTGCTGATGGGCCGCCTAGTCAGCAGCGCACTCGTCTTTTTGTTGATGCTTCACTTCACAGTAAAGTACATGGTGTGGCGTGTGCGTTGGGATATAGTCAAGCAGCTTTTGGCTTACGGGGCGCCGCTTGTGCCGACTTCGCTCGCCTTTTGGGCGATCGCCAATGTCAGCACATTGTTTCTCAAACATTTTGCCTCATTGGAGGAAGTGGGAGTATTTGGGGTAGCCTTACGGTTGGCGACGGTGATTACCTTGATTACGAGCGGGGTGCAAATGGCTTGGCGGCCGTATTCGATGTCGATGAAAGATCGCCCTGGACACCGTGAGCTGTTTGCGAAAGTGTATATGGCGCTTCTTGTCATCGGAGCCGTGGGTTTGGTGGCGATCGCGACGGTAAGTCCGTGGCTGGTCGAGGCGTTTTTCAAGCCGGAATATCGGGAAGCCTCCGCTTATATCCCATTTTTGTCGGCCGTGACCTTTTTAAATTTTTATTATTTGATTTTGTCCACCGGTTTATTTTTGACAAAGGAAACCGGCTATATTTCACGAGTGTTCACGTTAGCAGCGCTTCTTCACCTTGGGTTGAACGCCGTTTTGGTGCCGCTTTGGCTCAGCTGGGGGGCGGTTGCAGCCAGCCTGATCACATATCTGATTGCTGTGGTTTTCATTTTTCGCAAAAGCCAGCAAGTGTATCCCGTGCCGGTGTCATGGAAAAAGATGAATTTTATTTTGGTCGGTACATTGCTCGCCCTCATCGTCATCGTCTATGTTCAGCAGACGCCGCTTGCTGACGGTTGGGTGCTCGCTGGTTGGGGCTTGTTTGCCGCCATGCTGTTTGCCACCCGGGTTGATCGTGATTTGCGGCGTCCGGTGCGCACGATCGAGGGGGAAAATGTGCAAAATACTTGATAACCGGTCATCTGATCTAGAAGGCCGGTGATTTACTCGCGCAACTGCTTCCCAGCATTGTTTCTCAAATAGAAAAGCCTTGCAACAATGCAAACTTTTTTCGTCAACTAAAGGAAACCAATGTTTTTCACCAACCGTCTAGGAGGTGTTTCAGATGAAAATTGCCACCGTGTTGGGCGCCAGACCGCAGTTTATCAAGGCTGCCCCCGTCTCGCGCGTCTTGCGAAAACAATATACCGAAGTGCTGATCCATACCGGGCAACACTATGATCCCAATATGTCGGCCATTTTTTTTGAGGAGTTGAACATTCCGACGCCTGACTACTATCTTGGGGTAGGCTCAGGCAGCCATGGAAAGCAAACAGGGGAAATGCTCATCAAAATTGAGGAAATCGTTCTGAAGGAAAAACCGGATTATGTGCTCGTCTATGGCGATACCAACTCGACGCTCGCGGGCGCTCTTGTCGCGGCGAAGCTCCATATTCCCGTCATCCATGTCGAAGCCGGACTGCGCAGCTTCAACAAGCAGATGCCGGAAGAAATCAACCGCATTATGACCGATCATGTCTCCGAGCTCTTATTTTGCCCAACGGAGACAGCCGTGGAAAATTTACGCAAAGAAAACATTACGCGAAACGTCTGGAATGTCGGCGACGTCATGTATGACGCCATTTTGTACAACAAAGCGCTCGCACAGCGCCAATCGACGATTTTGGCTGATTTGTCGCTGGCCGAACAATCCTACTACTTAATCACCATTCACCGAGCGGAAAATACCGATGACCCTGACAAATTGAAAGCCATTTTGGCTGCCTTTGCGGACATCGACGGCACGAAAGTGTGGCCGATTCATCCGCGGACGCGGCATAAGTTGGAAGAATACGGGTTGGACATCTCAACGATCCCCGGGCTTCGGCTGATCGATCCGGTCGGTTATTTGGACATGCTGAGGTTGGAGAGCGGCGCGAAAAAAATCATCACCGATTCAGGCGGCGTGCAAAAGGAAGCCTATTTCCTGCGCGTGCCTTGCGTAACGGTACGCGAACAAACTGAATGGGTGGAAACGCTCGAAAGGGGAGCGAACATCTTAACCGGCACGGACCGCGAGAAGATCGTCGCAGCGGTTCGCAGGGAAGTCGCCCCCGTTTATGCGGACGTCTTTGGCGATGGGCATGCGGCGGAGAAAATCGTGGCGGCGATCGGGCAGCGATAAGGGTGCGTCGGCATGTTGGACGTGTTGATCTGGTTGATCGTTTTTGTCGCCTCCACCTTGATGTTTCGCTATGCAGCGGGGACGCTTTCATTGACGGCGCCGAACCTAGTGTCGATGGTGTACTATTACTCGTTTCTTCTGTCGAGCTTCATTGGCGCGTTGCTGATCGCATTAGGAATCGATCATTACTACATGATTCGCAAATTGTTTCGGCCCGAAGAATACCGGCAGATCGGGTTTTTCGTCGTCAGCTTCGTTATGATACTGTTCCCGTTGTCGATGGTGGTCGTTTCAAGGCTGTTCGGATTTGAAGCTAGACAGGAGTTTCGCGCTTATATGCGCAAGCCGCTTTCCCCGTTGACCGGAGCGACAGGCAATCAAGTGTTTTATTCGTTTTTGGCCCTGTCCCTGCTCAGTTTTGCCGCCATTGCGTACATGATTTGGAAAACGCCGACGATTCCAGTGTTTGCGCTATTTACTGGGACAGACGAAAGCTTGGCGGCGTTGCGCATTGAGGCATCGCGTCATTTTGCCGGAAATGTGCTGTTTCGCAATATTTTTGCCATTACGCTTACGCCGCTGTTATCATTGGCCGCCTATTTGTTTGCCGTGCTCACAAACGAATGGCGGTGGAAGTTGTTGTTTCTTGGCCTGTTCGTCGGAGCGGTATTTGTCAATGTGTATGATTTGGCGAAGTCACCGATTTTCTTTTATGTAATGATGTTTTTGCTCCTGCGCATTTATGTGGGAAAAACAAAGCTATCGGCGGGGAAACTAGCGCTCTACGGTGGGGTCGGGGCGCTCGTGCTCATCGGCATGTACATGGTCATCCAAGGGGTGCGGGACATTGACACGTTTTTGTCTTATAATAAAGGTCCTATTGGCCGTATGATTTTCGCGCAAATCGCGCCGACGTTTCTTCATTTGAACATGTTCGGCGAAGCGCTGCCGTTTCTTTATGGGAAAAGTCTTCCATCCTTTTTGACCAACTTGTTTGATGTTGAGAATGTTCGCTCCGCCCGCCTCGTGATGGCGCACGTATTCCCGGAGCGGATCGAAGACGGGACAGGAGGAGTGCTCAACACGCTTTTTGTCGCTGAGGCGTATGCGAACTTCGGCTATGTGGGAATCGTCGTTGGCACGCTCTATGTCGGCGTTGTGACGCAGCTGTTGTACATTGGGTTTCTACGTCTTCCGAAAAATCCTTTATTTTTAAGTTTGTTCGTTTATTTTTCCATTAACATCCCCCGCACCCTTGTCGGTGGGTTCACCGATTTTTTGTTCAATCCGACCTGGGTGCTGATCGTGGCGTTGTTTGGCGGTATGGCGCTATGGCTGCGGGTGCAGGGGGACTTACGGGCATGGTTTGCAGCGAAAAGGCGAATCACGGATGAGGGATGAATGATGAAAACCGTATTGATTTATTACCCGTTTTCACTCGCCGCAGAACGAAACAGCGGGTCCAAGCTGCGGCCGTATGAAATGCATCAGGCGTTTTTGCGTTGGGGAGCGAAGGAGGGAGTGGACGTTCTTCTGATCGCTGGCACGTCCGCCGAGCGGGAAAAGCAATTTCAAGAGCTCCGCAGCCAAGGCAAGCTCGATGATGTCTTGTTTTGCTATATGGAAAACCAGACGATTCCGCTATGGCTCACTGACCCGGGACACCGGCCGCAGCGTCCGTTCGTCGATCGCGATGTGCTCCGCTACCTGAAAGGCCGCAACGTTCCCATTGGCGTCTTTTACCGCGACGTCTATTGGAAGTTCCCTGATTTGTATCCGCTCCGCGGCTGGAAAAAAGCGGCCATGCAAATGATATACCGTTGGGAAGAACGGTTTTATGAGCGGTACTGCGATGTCATCTTTTTGCCGAGCCTCGAAATGGGAACATACGTCGCGATCCGCCGCCCGATGGCCGATTTGCCGCCGGGAGGGAAGCAAAAGCCGTTTCAGCGGTCTAGGACGGCAAAACAGCCGTTGAATGCCATTTATGTCGGCGGCATCAACAATGCCGACTACGGGCTTCCGCTCCTGCTTGAGGCGATTCGCCTAGCCAATCGCCGTGAGCCGCTTGTTTCGCTCACCATCGTCTGCCGAAAAGACGAGTACGAGCGGCAGCCGCTTGCGGTGAAAGAAGAGCTTGCCGACCTGCAAGTGCGCGTCGAGCACGTCAGCGGCGAAGCGCTCGACCGTTTGTATGCGGAGATGGATTTCGCCTTCATCCCGCGGCGGCGGAGCGAGTACAATGATTTTTCCGTTCCCGTCAAACTGGTCGACTATCTGTCGAGCGGCCTGCCGATTGTTGCCACCGCTTGTTCGGCGCAAAAGCGATTGATTGAAGCGGATGGGTATGGCGTCATTTGCGACGACAACCCGTCGTCGATGGCAGAAGCGATCGCCAAGATGGCGGACATGCTCGAGGAGTGCCGCTTGCGCATTGCGCAGACGTTTATGGCGAAACATTCATGGGAAGCGAGAGTGGAAAAGGTGAAAGAAACGTTGGTGGGGGGCCTCCGATGAAAGTCGCCTTATTGGCTCCGAGCAAATCGATCCATACGCATAAGTGGGCCCGCTTTTACCACACGCAAGGCATCGACGTGAAAGTCGTGACGTTTAAAGACCATTACGGGGCGGAGCAAGCGAAAGAAGTCGAGACAGTCGTGCTGCCGAAATGGCTGCCGGGGAAGTTGTCGTATTTTTCCACTGTCTTTGCGCTAAAGCGCCTGCTCGCTTCGTTTCAACCAGATATTTTGCACGCTCATTATGCCTCCAGCTACGGGTTGATCGGGGCGCTTGCGGGGTATCATCCATTTTACGTCTCCGTCTGGGGGCGCGATGTGTATCAGTTTCCGAATGCCAATCGCTGGAACCGGCGGATGCTTGAATATACATTGCAGCGAGCGGATGTCATTTGTTCGACAAGTTATGTGATGGCGAAAGAAACTGGAAAGTATACGGACAAACCGATCGAGGTGACGCCGTTTGGGGTGGATGTCGCCCGCTTCAAACCATTGCCGAAACAGCCGAAACGGACCGTGACGATCGGCACAGTGAAAGCTCTTTCGGATAAGTACGGGATCGCTGATTTGATTCGAGCGTTTGCCGTTGTGCACGAGCGGCATCCACAAACGGAGCTGTTGATCGTCGGCGATGGACCGCAGCGAAGTGAATACGAGGAGCTGTGCGTCCGCCTCGGCATCCAATCCGTGACGACGTTTGTCGGCAAAGTTCCGAACGAACAAGTGCCACTGTACATCAATCAAATGGATATTTTCGCCGTGCCTTCGACGGAAGACAGCGAAAGTTTTGGCGTTGCCGCCGTCGAGGCGATGGCGTGCGGCGTTCCCGCTGTCGTCTCCAACGTCGGTGGGTTGCCGGAAGTCGTCCGTGAGGGAACAACGGGGTTGATTGTGCCGAAAAACAGTCCGGAAAAGCTAGCGGAGGCGTTCGAACGGCTGTTGCTTGATGAGAGTCTGCGGCAACGAATGGGGGAAAACGGCGTCAACCATGTTCATGAACATTACGATTGGACGGAAAATGCGATGCGCATGATCCGCTTGTATGAACAAACGTTGAAAGGCGGTGGAGGGAGTCGATGAGGAACAAAACCGTCATGTCAGCCGGTGCGGTTGGTGCTCGTTGGTTGCCGAAAGCGGCGGCTAGGACGCGAAGCCGGCGGCTTTACGTTGGCAAGCTCATGATGGCCGTTGGCTTGCGGCAACGACTATACATCCAAGGACAGCGGAACGATGTCAGGGGGGCGTTGCCCGTTTTCCACGCCTCGTTTGCGCTCACCTCTTGGCGCTCGAAACGGAACGTTTGTTGGCGATTGTGGGGGAAAGTGGTGGGGAGCGGACGATGAGGATCATTTACCTATGCCAACACTTCCCACCGGAAACGGGCGCACCGCAAATTCGTGTGTATGAGGTGAGCAAAGAACTGATCAAACGGGGGCATCAAGTGGAAGTGCTCACGGCATTCCCGCATCATCCGCACGGCGTGATCCCGGAGCCATACCGCGGCCTGTTTTATTTGTTTGAACAATGGGACGGCATTCCCGTTCATCGGACATGGATTTATCCGTCGCCAAAGGGGAGCTTTTGGAAGCGACTTGCTTCGTATTTTTCATTTACGTTCAGTTCGTTTTATTCATTGCTTGTGAAAGCGAAGCCGACGGATGTGATCATTTGCAATTCCCCGCCGTTGTTTTTAGGGATCACCGGGTACGTGGGCGCGAAGTGGAAACGGGCGAAGTTTGTTTTCAACGTCGCTGACATTTGGCCGGAATCGGCCGTTGAGCTCGGCATTTTGAAAAATCGGCTGTTCATCCGAATGGCGAGATGGCTCGAGCTGTTTTTATACCGGAAGGCTTGGAAAATCGCGGCTGCGACAGAAGGCATTCGCGATTATATGATTGAACAAGGAAAGGCGCCCGAGGATGTCTTTTTACTGCCGAACGGCGTCAACACGGATGTGTTTCGCCCGCTGCCGAAAAACAAAGAGTTGCTTGCGGAATTAGGGCTCGAAGGAAAAGTGGTGTTTACGTACGCCGGAACGATGGGATACGCCCAAGGGCTCGATTCGGTGTTGCGGGCGGCGGCCATCGTCAAAGCAAAAGATGAACGGGCGCATTTCCTGTTTGTCGGCGACGGCCAAGAGCGAGAAACGTTGATGGCGTTAAAAGAAGAGCTTGGCCTTGACAACGTGACGTTTTACGGATCCGTTCCGGTTGAGAAGATGCCAGCGATTTTCTCCATCACCGATTACAGCATCGTTTCGTTGCGCAATATCGATTTGTTTAAAGGAGCAAGGCCGTCGAAAATTTTCCCAGCGATCGCCACCGGAACCCCGGTGCTGTATTGCGGCGAAGGGGAGAGCGCAGAGATTTTAGAAACATACCATTGCGGAAAAATCGCCCCTCCAGAAAATCCTGAACAGATCGCTGCCGCGGTTCTCGAGTTGCTTTGCCTTCCGAGCGAGGAATACGAAAAGATGGCGGAAAATGGGCGCAAGTTGGCGGTCGAGCAATACTCATGGATCCGCATTGTCGACGATTTGCTTCACGCCCTTAGCGATGAAACAAATCGCGAATCCGTTTGACCGGCAGAACAATAAAAAAGAAAGGGCATCCAGCTTATAAGCTGACGCCCTTTCTTTTCTTTTCGAGACAAAGTGGCATGTTTCGTCTGGATAGATGCAACGAAGACATAGAACAAATTCTTGACGAAAAAACGGTTCGTCCATGTTCGACTGGCGAAAGCAAGCCAAGGTGTGACGGAAGACCGAACAACCGCCTGCTTCACAGACTTCCCGATGTGGAAGCGGCGTGGTTCGGACGCTCGACAGTCGATCCCGTCCTCAGTAAAAACTGTACGGGAAAACTTCAAACATGGTCTCTATATGGAATGATCGTTTTCTTTATCCAATGGCTATGCGATCACTCGAACGAGACTTCCGCCCCACGGAAGTAATGCTCTAAAATTTGCTCTGCCGTCCATCCGCGCTCGGCGAATGCTTTTGCTCCGTATTGGCTCATGCCGATCCGGTGCCCCCATCCTTTTCCAGTAACAGTGATCGAGCTAACCCCTGACGGCGAGGCAGAAAGCGGCGCGATGCCATCCGTTGTTTGCACCTTGATTCCTTCGACGCCGGCGAGCGAAACGGTTCCGCTCCCTGTTTGGACGGAGTAAGATGACAAGGAAGAGGCGGCGATGTTGCCGCTGGCCGTTTGAATCGACACGGATGGTCCGTTTTTTTGCACTTGAATGTCAAACCAGTTGGACGGCAAGATGCCGTAGAATTGATTGCCGTCTAGCGGGAACAGTTTGCGGATGGTCGTCTCATTGCCTTTCACCGTTTTTTCGCCTGCCGAGGTTTCAATCGTGACGGCACCCACTTCTCCGTTCGCGCCGGTTTTGGCAATCGAAACGTCGTATAAAACGACTGATGGATCGGTGAACCCGAACGAACGCAACAGCACAGCTGGGGAGAAGGTGAATGACCATCGGCTGTATGGCGATGATTCATACGGGTCATCGACGCTCGCTAAATATGGGTAGGAGGTTTGCGACGAGTTCCAGACGTCGCTTACATTGGCGGTTTTGCCGCCGCTTGTCGAATGGTAATACGTTTCAACGACACTGCCATTATATTTCAGATACAATCCTCTTGTCGCATCCACTGCTGCGTTTGATCGTGGAGATTCTCCATCAAATCCTTTATACGTCTGTGTGTTTGGATTGGTCGTCAAACTTGTTTTATGTTTATAGGCATAGTTTCGGGCCGCAATGGCTTGCGCCTTCAGTGCTTCGAGCGGCCAAGAGGCGGGCATCTCGCTCGGTACGACTCCTTTTAAGTAATCTTCCATATCTAAAATATTGACAGCATACAAAGCGTTGCTTTGCAAGCGAATGTCGACACTACCGCGATAACGGGTTTGATTCACTTTCACCAGCGATAACGGCGCAGTGCCGATCGTTTCTTGAATGGTAAATCCCGCGCTTGAAAAATCCGTTTTTCCGTTGTACGTGACAAACACGGTCGAAGAGGAAGACCCGAATGTCAGGCTTGTCCCGCTTGGCAGCGGGGTGATCGTCAACGTCTCTTTATTGACGATTTGATAGTTTCCTTCGACGGCGACTGTCAGCGATGTCCCTTTATATACAAGGACTTGCACGGGATTGTTGTACGTTTTCACCCCAGCGGCGTTCGAAGCGGAAGGAGAGATGATGAGCAAAAACAGGCCGACGGCCAACCACGCTAATCTTTTCACCGTCACTTCACCTCACCAAATTCAGCGGCCATCCAACCCCGACGCCCATCAGACAGTTGCACGTTGTACCATTTCTCTCCTTTGCTGTCGGTAAACGGCTGAATATAGACCATCACGGTTCCCTTTGGGACGGTCGCAATAATCGGATAAGACGTCGTCGCTCCTTTTCGAATATTGACGGCAGCTAGGGCGATGACATGCTTGGTGCTGTCGCTGCTGACGGCGGATGTCGAGACATCGCCGGAATAAATCCAACCTTTCGACGAAGAGGAGAGAACGATGTTGTACCACAACCCTTGGGAAGTAACGTGCGCCCCGACTACTTGCAGGGAAGCTCCTGCCTGTTTATAAGTGATGACGCGATAGCTCGTTGACGCTCCGCTGCGGATGGCTGCATTGTTTTTCACTACATAGATGACGGAAGGTAAAGACGGCGAAGCGGGCTTGCTGGCAAGTTGTTGTTGAAGTTGTTGAATTTGTTGTTGCTGGGCGTTCAGTTGTGCTTTCAAGTTGGCAATGTCGTTTTTCATTGGGTTGAGCTGGGAAGTCACCCAGTCGACGCTCGCTAACACGACTTCTTCCGATGCTTTCATTGCTGATGGCGTAAACAAGAGAGCGCCTGCCGTCATTCCGACCGCCAAGCTGGCAACAATGGCCCATTTGGATTTTCGTTTCATCATGTTCATCTCCCCCGTTTTTCGATATGGCAAAGAAAGGAGAATAATAGCTTTCCTAACGAAAAGGCCGGTGAGCCCCAACGGATTCACTCGGTTCATGAGAAATCGCGAGGAATGACAATGCGATGCTGTCATGTCCCTCGGTTTGACGAACTAAAGATTTGCGGTCGCTTGCGTTACCGGCCTTCTCATGCTATTATTCTCCGAATACGAACAAACTAGAATTGACTGAAATAGTCTTCCAATCCTTCGCGAATGCCGACGGCCGCTTTTTGGCGGAACGCTTTCGTTTTCAGCAGCTCCTCCTCATTTGGATTGGAGAGGAAGGCGAGCTCAACAAGAATGCTTGGCAGCTCGTTTTTTCGGTTGACGTAATAGTCTTGCGTTTTATGGCCGCGGTCGTACGTTCCGAGCTGTTGGACAAGATGTTTTTGCACAATGGCGGCCAACTGTTGGCTTTTTGGCCCATTGAAGTTGCTCGATACGTTGTAGTACGTTGTCGTTCCGCGAGATGTCCGCGAGTACGAGTCGGCGTGAATGCTGATGAAGGCGTCGTAATCGGAACTGTTGGCGATCCATGTCCGTTCAGACAGCTCCAAAAAGATGTCGGTGCTCCGCGTCAATTTGACGATGGCCCCGGCCCGTTCCAATTCTTCTTTTAGCAATAAGGCGGTGTCGAGAGTAATATCTTTTTCCCGCGTGCCGCCAGGACCGATCGCTCCCGTGTCGTGCGCTCCATGTCCTGCGTCAATGATGATTTTTTTGCCTTTGAGCCCGGTCTCGAGAATTTTCAGCGTCAATCGGTCGCTGTAATGGCGAAGGGTGAACGTGTACCCCGGTTCAAAGGTGATGAGCAGGCTGCTGCCGGTCCATTCCACCGTTTGTATGCCGGGAATATCGGTCGACGGGACTTCGGCGTAGGAAAACGAGCCGGTGATTTTCAGACGATTGCCCGGCAACAACGAATAGGAGACGCGGAAATTGGAAGTTTTTCTCCATATCAAATAGGCATCTTCGTTGACGGTTGAAAAGGTTGGTTCAACGAGACTATTTAAGGCGACGGTAGAGGTGCTCGATTCCTCAACCCATCCGCGCACTCCATTGGATGTTTCGACATTCAGCCACCCATGATATTCGTACAGGACAGCAAGCCGCTCATTCGCTGCCAACGCCTTCAATGATGGATAGTTCGAAGATGCACCTCGTCGTAATAGAGTGTTAGCCTGTTTGACGTATACGTAGGATGGGGCTTTTACTTCAAACGCGGGCATCCATCCCGTTTTTCCCGATGCAGAGGTGACTTGCACCCAGTCGAACGGAGACCCGTCTGTCGTCTTCAAAACCGTGACCGTTCTGTTTTTCGCAATCCGCTCGATGACTGCGGCGCTCAACGAAGGTTCGGCAAACAGCGCCGCATTAGCGGTTGTCACCTGTTTTTGCATCCCTGCGCTGGCTGGTGGGGAAAGGTACGACTTGGTTACGACCGTCTCGTGCACCCAGCCGAGTGTTTTTCCATTGAGAGACACTTTGTACCAAAGCGCTCCCGACGCATCTTTGGCGCTTGACAGGCTGTTCAATTTGGTTCCTTTTTTCAGTTGGGTGACGACTTTGGCTTTTAAAGATGGAGCTTGCCGCACATTGGCGAACGACACGCTGACCGTCAGCGGCTGGCCTGAGATGCTGGACGTATCCGAGACACCGCTTGGAACCGAAATCGTTGATGACATCGACAACACTTTTTCCGACACCCATCCCCGGACGTGTCCGAGATCAACACGGTACCAAAGCTCCTGACCATGTGTGACGAATAAATCGATCACCTTGACAGATTGACCGCGTGACACTGTGGCGACGGCTTGGTAATGGACGTTCGCCCCGCGGCGAACCGGGGAGGACTGCACAATGTTCATGAATGCCGGCAAAAGTGTCGGAAGCTGTTCTGGTATGTAGATCTGTTCTGCTTTTATCCATCCTTTGACTCCCGCCCATTCCACACGCACATACTGTTCCCCGAGCGAATTGGTGAACTGGGCAATGATCGAGACGACATCGCCGTTAGACAGTGTTTTCACGATTGGATAGTAAGGGGATGCCCCCTTGCGCATCGCAATGTCGTTAGCGGCGATGACTGCCCGCTTTCCGACGAGCATAGAAGGCGGTTGGTTGGAAAAGCTGTCGGCCCGCGCCCAGCCGGCGACGCCTCCGTATTCGATGCGGTACCACGTTTCGCCAGCTGTATTTTGGAACTTGTCGATGATCTTCACTTGTTGGCCAGCGGGAATCGATCCGACGACTTGATATGAATCGGTCGCTCCTCTTCTCAGCAACGAGTCTTGTTTGGCGAACATCACGGTAGGAAAAGCAGAAGAGACGCGCGCTTCCGAAAAGCTGTCGGCCCGCGCCCAGCCGGTGACGCCTCCATATTCGATGCGGTACCATGTTTCGCCAGCAGCATTTTGGAACTTGTCGATGATCTTCACTTGTTGGCCAGCGGGAATCGATCCGACGACTTGATATGAATCGGTCGCTCCCCTCCTTAGCAAAGAGTTCTGCTCAGCGACCATCAGGGACGATGAGGACGGACTCCCATCTGCAGCTAAGACGGCTGACGGCCATAGCGGGCAAGTCGCCAACAAGACGGAAAGAAGCGTTTTTTTCAAGGATTCGATCCCCTCCTTTTTTCAAGTTTGCGTTTTCTCTACTATCATAGCGAATTTTGCCGTTTTATCCAACCCGAATTCAGTCCTATTATGAGGAAAAATGAAATGTTTTGTTGAAAAAGGGAGAATGAGAGGACGATGACGGTTGCGGAAGACGAGAAATCTCATATGTGTGGTGGTTAAAACAGGAAAAAAGGTGCCCGGCTGAGGTTTTTGGACACCTTTTCTTACAGACTGTTAATTTTCGCTTTGCACCGACGGCGAATCGTTGCGTGTGAGGGAGACGTTGGACGTCTCAAGCGCTTGCCGAAGCGTTTCATTGATTGAGCTAACCGATTGCTCATCCGGGATGTAGTAGTATACGCCGTTGATCGTTTCATCGTATCCTTTCAAATGTAAATTTTCTACATCCGCGTTCTTCATTTTTTGATAGACATAGATAAACGACAACAAATCGGACGGAGGGATGTTCGTCCGCACGTGATCCCCTAAATCGGCGATGACGTCATCTAGCTTCGGCAGCGAGGTGATGGACGTGCTTTTGTCAATAATGGCCCGGATGACTTGTTTTTGTCGCTCGTTGCGGCCGAAGTCGCCGCGGGGGTCGGATTTTCTCATGCGCACATAGGCGAGCGCTTCATTGCCGTTCAACTCTTGTTTGCCTTTATGGAACGTATGCCATTTGAGTGAACCTGTCAGTTGGGCTTTGAATGTGAACGGAACATCCACCGTGACGCCGCCTAACGAATCGACAATTTTTTCGAACCCTTCAAAATCAGTCGTCACGTAATAGTCGATCGGTACATCGATCAGCTTATTGACGGCTTCCATTGTCGATTGAATGCCCCCATAGCTATAGGAGTGGGTGATTTTGTCCTTCCGTCCTTCGCTTGGAATGTATACCCTAGTGTCACGGGGGATGCTCAACAAGTACACTTTGTTCGTTTTTGGGTTGACGGTCAGCAGCATGACGACATCCGATCGCCCTTTCTCATCATGATACTGGTTTTCGACTCCTACCAGCAGGACGGTAAATGGATCTTTGCGCATTTCAATGTGATCTTTCCGACTACCCGGTGGTTTGAGGGCTTCATAAATCTTGTCCGATGCTTTTTTTGTCTCGGAGTAAATGTTATAGCCAAAAGCCCCTACTCCGCCGATTAAAAGAAGAAACAAGAGCAGCACGAATCGGCGAAGTCGCTTCTTTTTTTTTCGTTTTCTTGTCGATTTTCTCGTATTCATGGTTATTACCCTTCTTTCCTTACAGTTTCGTTTCAAACGGGAGCAGCCGTTCCCTATATTCAGCTGCGCCCACTACGAGGTCCGCTCTTCCATTGGTCAATTCCGTCACCCATTCAGCAAACAGCGATTGTCCATCTTCAGGAACAAGCACCTCAAAGGTGACACGATCCGCGTAATGGATGTTTTTGATCATATAGGTTGACGCCCGCAATTCGTTTTCCACTTTGCCGAGCCATGGATAGTCGATCGTGACATGCATGACGCGCATGAGACGGCGTTCGACGATGCCGGCGGCTTTTAGCCCTTCGGTGACGGCGCGACTATAGGCGCGTACCAATCCTCCGGCGCCAAGTTTGATGCCGCCGAAATAGCGGGTGACGACGGCAACGGTGTCCTTTAGTCCTTTTTTCTTCAATACTTCCAGCATTGGCACGCCTGCAGTGCCGCTTGGTTCTCCGTCATCGTTGGCTTTTTGAATCTGGTCGTGTTCGCCGATAAGGTAAGCCGAGCAATTATGGGTTGCGTCCCAATGCTTCTTTTTGATTTGCTGGATGAAGGCGATGGCTTCTTCCTCCGTCTCGGCGCGGCTGATATAGCAAATAAACCGTGATTTTTCAATCACGATTTCTTGTTCGCCATACCCTTTGACGGTGTAATACGATGGCAGCAACGCCAAACCCCCCGATCGTTAAGAAGGTATGCGATGATTTTGCTGAAAAAGGTAGCGATTTGCGCTGACTATGGTAAACTGAAAATACAAGAGTTGCAGACAGGGCATGCTTTTACTATTATAAATCGACAACTTTTTTCCTTCAAATAAATTTTGATGGCGCTCGTGCGCACGGCTTGGCAGCGCTGCTGGAGGTTGGCAAATGGCTGGGGAAAAACGTTGGGATGTCAAACAGTTGGATGAAATTGTCGAAAAAATGATCGACACCGTTCAACATAGCAAAGACGAAATTTTCCAGATTGGCGAGCAGTCAAGGCAAGAGCATGACCACTTATTGCGGGAACTCGAAGAAGTGAAGCGGTTGACGGCCGAGACGATCGAAGAGGCGGATCGTTTGGAAGGGGAAGCACGGCAGGCGCGCCGTCGCCTGTCGGAAGTGAGCCAAAACTTTTCCTCCCATTCTGAACGGTATATTCGCCAAGCGTATGAAGCCGCCCATGAGCTACACGTCAAACTGGCGATGGTGCGTGAACGCGAAAAGCAATTGCGCCTGCGCCGTGATGAACTCGAGCGGAGGCTGGCGAGCCTTTCTCAAATTATCGCGCGCGCTGACCATTTAGTTGGGCAAATCACCGTTGTCCTCAACTATTTAAACAGCGATTTTCGCCACGTGAGCGAAATGATTGAGGGAGCTAGACAAAAGCAAGAATTCGGTTTGAAAATCATCGAAGCGCAAGAAGAAGAACGACGGCGTCTGTCGCGGGAAATTCATGACGGTCCCGCACAAATGCTCGCCCATGTGCTTCTTCGCTCCGATTTGGTGGAAAAGGTGATCAAAGAGCGGGGAACCGAAGAAGCGATCGCCGAAATTCGCGATTTTCGCAAAATGGTGCATTCGGCTTTGTCGGAAGTGCGTCGCATTATTTATGACTTGCGGCCGATGGCATTGGATGACCTTGGACTGGTGCCGACACTAAAAAAATACTTACAGACGGCCGAAGAATATAGTAAGGGAGTCCATATTTCTTTTGTACATATCGGCGAAGAAATTCGGCTGCCGTCGCGGATGGAGGCGGCCGTGTTTCGGCTTGTCCAAGAATCCGTGCAAAATGCTTTGAAACATGCTGAAGCGCGCCGCATTGATGTTAAGCTGGAAGTGGCCTGCCAACACGTATTGGTCAGCGTCAAGGACGACGGCAAAGGGTTCGACCCGGCCGTTAAAAAAGAAAACGCGTTCGGTCTGATCGGCATGCGAGAGCGGGTCGAGCTTCTTGGCGGCACATTGGTGATCCGTTCGAAACCTGGCGGCGGAACGACGGTGTTCATCCGCGTCCCGTTGGACCGTGCCGTTTCGGAAGACAGGTGATGGGCTGACTAGCCAATCGTGCGGTTGGGTCAATAAGGAACACAGGCTGCGCTTTTGGAATAAGGCGGAGCGCCCCCTGACATGTTGCCGCGCCAAGTCAGTAAGGAACACAAGCCGCTCTTGCGTGATGCCGATGCACAACGGGAATGGAATTTGGTATCCCTAATTGGTCAGCACGGTAAGAACTCAAGTGAACGTTCGACAAATACATCTTAAGGAGGAGAGGAACCGATGAAAACACGCATTGCTATCATTGACGATCACCAACTGTTTCGTGAAGGCATTAAGCGTATTTTGGAGTTTGAGGGCGACTTTGAAGTCGTGGCGGAAGGAAGCGGCGGAAGTGAAGCGCTTTCGATCGTGGAAACACATCGCCCAGATTTGGTGCTGATGGACATTAACATGCCGGACATTAACGGCGTTGAAGCGACGAAACAGCTGATTGAAGCCTACCCTGATACGAAAGTGGTCGTGCTGTCGATTCATGACGATGAAAACTATGTCATGCGCGCCTTGCAGACGGGAGCGACCGGCTACTTGCTTAAAGAGATGGACGCCGATACGCTAATTGAAGCGGTGAAGGTCGTGGCGGAGGGAGGTTCCTATTTGCATCCGAAAGTGACGCACAATTTGATTCGCGAATACCGCCGTCTGGCGATGGAAAAAAGCGGGGGAGCAGTCAAGCGAGAAGTGCGCCGTCCGCTCCATTTATTGACGCGACGCGAATGCGAAGTGCTCCAGCTGTTGGCGGATGGAAAAAGCAACCGCGCCATCGGTGAGGCGCTGTACATTAGCGAGAAAACGGTGAAAAACCATGTCAGCAGCATTTTGCAAAAATTAAATGTCAATGATCGGACGCAAGCGGTCGTTGTGGCGATCAAAAACGGCTGGGTGGAAGTGCGCTGACCTCCCTAGGCGTTGGCGATCGGAGGCTGGCGGTCCCGCTTTCCCCATCGTTTGTTTTCGTTCGGTCGCGCGGAAACGGCATTCCCGCTTTTTGGATCGAAGGGCGAAAGCGAACGGGCAGCGCCAAGAACAACAAGCGGTTAGAGACGTCAGCGGGCATCTTTTGTTTCCGTTTCATCCTGCGCGCTCGCTAGTAAGAGTGGTGGGCCGTCCGCCTTTTTGGTATAATGGAATTAAATTCCCGGTCAGGAAGGAATGGAGTTTGTGAAAACCGCAATTGTTACTGACAGTACGGCCTATTTGCCAAAGGACGTGCGCGAGAGGTTGGGCATTCGCCTCATTCCGCTCAGCGTCATTTTTGGCGAGGAAGCGTATCGTGAAGAAATCGACATGACCGCTGACGAATTTTTCGCCAAAATGAAAACACATTCTGTGTTGCCGACGACGTCTCAACCGTCGGTCGGTGAGTTCGTTGACTTGTTCACCGCCATTCGTGACGAAGGGTACGATGCGGTCATCAGCATCCACCTTTCAAGCGGCATCAGCGGCACGTATCAAGGGGCGGTTACGGCGGGAACGATGGTCGAAGGATTAAGCGTTTACGCCTACGACTCGGAAATCAGCTGCATGGCGCAAGGATTTTACGCCATCGAGGCGGCGGAGATGGCGCAGGCGGGGAAAACGCCGGACGAGATCCTCGCCCGCCTCGATGAAATGAAGCGAACGTTGCGCGCTTATTTTATGGTCGACGACTTGTCCCACCTGCAGCGCGGCGGACGGCTGACCGGGGCGCAGGCGTTCATCGGCGGCCTCTTGCAAATCAAGCCGCTTCTTCGCTTTGAAAACAAAGTGATCGTGCCGTTTGAAAAAATCCGCACGCGCAAAAAGGCGGTCAAACGAATCGAAGAATTGTTCGCCGAAGATGCCGCCAAAGGCGTGCCGCTCAAAGCCGCCATCATCCATGCCAACCAGCCGGATGAGGCGAACCGCTGGCGCGACGAGCTGTCCGCTCGCTATCCGCACGTCGAGTTTTCAATCAGCTATTTCGGTCCAGTCATCGCCACCCATGTCGGCGAAGGCGCGCTTGGGTTGACGTGGTATGAGCTGTGAATTGGGGGCGCCAAGCGCCTCAAGGAGGCCGGTGAAAAACGGCTTTCGCACACCAGTTAGCGGTGTTTTCTTTCAAAAAGGAAAGCTGATTCTTGAGGGTTTCTCTAATTGAGAAATCGATGGAATCAGTAGTATTTTTGCACTAAATCACCAGCTTCCTAAGAAGGGCGGTGATTTACTTGCCCAACCGCTTCTCGGAATTGTTTCTCAAGTAGAAAAAACTTGTTGCATCAGTCCTGCTTTTTACTCGTTCTCTCATTCGATGAAGGTCAGTAGCGTTTCACCAGTCTTCTAGGCTCGAGGGCCGGGCGCAAGGAGGAACGGTTCGCTCCGCCTTGCGCTACGGCGAATCGGTTGGCTAGTTTTGTTTGTCTTGTCGATCAAGATGCCCTGTTTGGCATTCATGGGGCGGAATGAGCGTCAATATGGGGTTGTTATTCATGGAACTTTTCGGTTTCTCTCCCGCCTTCGCTGCTCTCCCATGTTGTGAGCCGTTCTCCTGCAACTGTATTCCCCATCGCCGCGCGCTTTCATTCATTGCTACATCGTTTTTTCCTCTCTCCTTCTTCTCAGCGAGAAGGCTGGCCGAACTTGTCGAACGGTTTTCCTCTCCTGAAAAATGTGTCGCTATTTCCCCGGGAATGTTGTCGAAACACGTTGTCGATCGCCTCGATGATTCTGTGCGGCTTTTTGATGGTGCCGGATTTCACTGCATCCATTTCTTTCGAAGGTCGATATGTCGTGAAAAAGACGGTCCAACCACATCTTGACTCTATTCGGAAAAACGTTTTTGCCTCCACTTTCTTTTTTGATCGAAGGTTGCCGTTTTTTGCTTCCTCCCCATCTTTTCATCATTTTGTTAGAAGGGCGGTGATTTGCTAGCACAACCGCTTTCTCGCTTCGTTTTTCAACTAGAAAAACCTTGTAGCGTCGTTCCTTCTTTTCACACATTCAACTCATCGATTAAGGGGAACAGCGGTTTTCCACCCGCCTTTTAGGGAAAAACATCGTCAGCTCCGCTCTTTCTTCATAACACTGGCTCATTGATGCGCTCAAAATCTTTCACCTTGGGGGCGCGTTTTTACCGCATCACTGCGCCATCCGCTCTTTTTGGCTCCCAGCTCGGGAACATGCTTTTCTTGCATTTTAAAAGGAGTGATGCTCATTGTACATTCTCCCATCTTCTGTCGCTTCGCCGCTCGTTTCCTGGCTGAACGGCCAGCGTCTCCCGCGGGAGCAGCTGCCGTTTCCTGATGAAGACATCGCCGCCGCTGTCCAGACCGGTTTGCTTCACGAACAGCCCGGGCTTATCAAAACAGCGCGCGCCTGGCGCTGCGTCCGCTGCGGAAATGACGATCCCCATCTTTTTGCCTCATTTCCGTGTGCCCGCTGCGGATCGGACTGCACGTATTGCCGCAAGTGCTTAGTGATGGGGCGCATCAGCACTTGCACCCGCCTTGTTCATGCGGCGTTTCTGCATCCATCTGAGCGTTATGAAGCGCCGCTCGCTTGGGACGGGGAACTATCCGCCGCCCAAGCGGAGGCCGCGCAGGCTGTCTGCCAAGCGGTGCTTGACCGAAGCGAGCTCACCGTTTGGGCGGTATGCGGGGCGGGAAAGACGGAAATTCTCTTTCTCGCTATCGCTGCGGCGCTTGAGAACGGCGAACGCGTTTGCCTCGCCACGCCGCGGATCGATGTTGTCCGCGAGCTCGCTCCCCGCTTTCGCCAAGCGTTTCCCCGCGTTCCACTCGCCGTTTGGCACGGAGGAAGCGAAGAGCGCGGACGAATCGCTCCGCTTGTTCTCTCCACGACCCATCAGTTGTTGCGCGCCTACCGCGCGTTTGATGTCATGATCATTGATGAAGTGGATGCGTTCCCCTACTCGGTTGAACCGATGCTCGAATACGCTGCCAGTCAAGCGCGAAAAGAGCAGTCGAGCCTTATTTATCTGACTGCCACCCCATCGCGCGTCTGGCAGCTCGACATTCGGCGCGGGCGGCGGAAAGCCGTCATCATCCCGGCTCGTTATCACGGCCGTCCGCTTCCCGTCCCGGCGTTCGAATGGTGCGGCAACTGGCGAAAGCGCTTGGAGCGCGGCCGTCTGCCTGATAATGTCCTGAGGTGGGTGCTCCGTCGTTTGGAACACGGAAAACAAGCGTTTTTGTTTGTTCCTCGTATCGATGAGCTTGAAGCTGTCACCCGTCTCTTGCAGCGTGTCAATCCCACCATCGTCGGCGTTCATGCCGAAGCCCCAGACAGAGCCGAGCACGTTCAGGCGTTTCGCGATGGGCGCGTGCCGCTGTTGGTGACCACAACGATTCTTGAACGGGGCGTGACGGTGCCGAACATCGACGTGGCCGTTCTCGGCGCCGAAGACCGCATCTTCACGGAAAGCGCTCTCGTGCAAATCGCCGGCCGCGTGGGCCGCCACGCCGTGTTTCCGGATGGCGATGTCCGCTTTTTTCATCACGGAAAAACGAACGCGATGGTGCGAGCGCGCCGCCATATCCTCCGCATGAATGAAGAAGCGAAGAAACGGGGGCTATTGCGCCGATGAACTGCCTTCTTTGCCATTCCCCGTACAATCCGATTGCGAACTGGCGCCGGCTTCTTTTCCTCGAAGACCTTGACGTCCTTTGCCCGCGCTGCCGGGGGGCGTTCCAACTCATTGACGGCTGCCTTTGCGAGATGTGCGGCCGCTCGCTCGAGGAGTCGGCGCCTTCGATATGCGCCGACTGCCTCGACTGGGAGGAAGATGAGCGCTGGCGCGGAGTGCTTGCGAAAAACCGTTCCGTATACGTATACAACGAGTGGATGAAAGAAGTTATTGCTTTATGGAAATTTCGTGGGGACTATGCGGTGGCGGAGGCGTTCCGCCAGCCCTTGACCGCCGTTTTTCGCCGCGATTTTGGGTCGGGGTGGCACATCGTCCCGATCCCATTGAGCCCCGAACGGCTGCATGAACGCGGCTTCAATCAAGCGGAAGCGCTCGCCCGCCTGCTTCCGTTTCCATCCTTCCCTTGGCTGGCCCGCAAACACTCTGAAAAACAATCGAAAAAATCACGCCGCGAGCGGCTTGAAACGGACAATCCGTTTTTTCTCTCCGGACATCCGCCAATCAATGGGAAGCGAATCGTCCTCATCGATGACATTTACACGACGGGCGTCACCGTTCGCCACGCGGCCCGTGTGCTGCTGGAGGCGGGGGCGGCCGAGGTGGGATCACTGACGCTAGTGAGGGCGTGAGCGGGCTAAACATTTGCCGAGGGGATGCCGATATAAACAGTAAGAGAACAACGAGCGAGGAAACATGATGATGCGTATTCGTCACGATCAACGATCGAATGAAATCCCCACACCGGCTGTTTCCTTCCAGCCGGAGAGTGTGCAGATGGCGGTAATGAAAGAAAAGCTTACCGATCAGGAGGCCGTGGTCACCATCGGTCAACAGGATGTCCGCGTCCGCTTTGTGGATGGTGTGCCGAGTGACCGTTCGTTTATGGTGCGGCTTGTGAAGCAAGAAGGGGGGACGTGGGTGGCGCAAGCGGTGCCCCTGTCGTCTATAGGGCGGTTTGTGCCAGCTTCATTGGACGATGGAATCGACCTATGGCTGTCAGCTCGTGGCATTCGCCTGACCGAAAAGGAAAAGGAAGCCGTTCGTCGCTTTTGGGAGACGGAAGGCGGCTCGATCAAACAAAAACAAGAAACGGTCGCTGCTTTGACGGCGAAACAGCTCGAGGTGACCGAGATACATTTGCGCCTAGCGCATGAAGCGCTCCACGGCCCGCCGCTCGGCGACCTGTTGGCGCCGTTGTTGACGAAAACAGAAGAACCGGAAGAAACCGATGAAGCAAAAGCGGCGTCTGTTCGTGAACAGACGGAGCGATGGGAAGGTTTGCGTGCGTACGCAGCTGCATCGGAGCTCGTTCTTCCCCCGGCAGAGGCGCGGACGTTTGTCATGACGGCAGTGACAGAAAAAATGAAGGAATTGGTCCACGATTTTCGCGTTTGGCAGCGTGATATGACCCGTCAGCTGGAACGATTTGTACATGCCGCGGCCCAGAAGACGCCAGAGCGAGCCGCGCCGCTTGTCGAGTCGCTCATTCATTCGCTTGACCGGATGTTGCTAAACGGGGACTGGCTGTTGTTTACCGATATGAAAACGGAAACGAAGCTGCTGGAGGCGGGGGCGAAGTTGGCAGAGGCGAAACGCGGCCTTGCGGAAGGAAAGATGGACGAAGCCGCTAAGACGGTGAGTGAAGTGAAAGCGTTGTTGGAGTCGCTTCGCTTTCAGCCGTCCGAGCAAAAGGTGATGCGCTTTTTTCTCGAATCGGACGAGCGGCAAGGCATGAAGCCGCACGAGCAGCTGTCGCGCATACTGAAACAAGCGTCCCAAGCGGCTCGTGACAACGCATTATCGGCGAGAGGCGTCGTTGAATCGCTGCGCCGCCTCGGCTTTTTCCATGAGCAAGAAGCGGCCCGGGCACTCTTGAGCGGAGAGCGGTTACCGCCGGCCGAGAATGTAAAGGCAATGCTGCTGTCATGGGTGGAGGAAGGAACCGCACCCGGGCAGGCGGAACGGGTGCTCATGAATCTTACCGGCCAACAGCTGCTCAACAAATTTACTGTTGACAGCCACACGCAAACGATGTTGTACCAGTGGCCGCTCTCGCTTCATGGTGAGATGGCGACCGTGCATGTGCACGTCAACGCTCGCAGCGGTAACGGACAGCTTGACTGGCAAAACTGCCGCCTCTACTTTTTGTTGGATACGAATCAAGGCAAAGTGGGGATTTCTTTGCAGGCGATCGAACGGCAGCTGTCCGTGACGGTGGAAACAGAATCCGAGAAATTGGCGGCAGTATTGCAGTCATACGCTTCGACAGTCAAAGATCATTTGGAACAGATCGGTTATCGGGTGCAACGCCTCGCTTTTCAACCGATGGACACCGAAGACGAAGAGCGAGCAGCGACAGACAGAATGAAGACGGAAAACGAAACGAGCCAGTGGGAGTGGACGATATGAACAGGCGCCGTTACGTCCCTGCGTTTACGTCGTATGAGCAACATCTCAGCCGGCAGCCCCGGCAGCTCGCCGATGAGGTGGCCGACAAGGCGGAACGGGCGGGCATTCCGCTGCCCCGCGACCGGGAGTTGCTCAGACAGCTGGCCGATCCGGTGCTGCGCGTCCCGCCGCAGCTTTACGCCGTGATCGGGGAAGTTTTACAATGGATTCAGAAGCTTGATGAACAAGACGGTAGGAGCGAAGGAGATGGAGATCAATAAAATTGCCAACACCCCATCGGTGCCAATCGGCAAAAAAGCGGCCGCTTCTTTTTCGCCATCTGTGTCATTTGCCGAGCTGACCGCCAAGGAGCAGGAAAAGCTGCGCAACGAGCGGTTGAAGCAGCTGGCGGATGAAATCGAACAGCAAGGACAAAAACTGGCCAAGTCGCGGACGGTTGACGATTTGCGGCGGTATAAGCAGCTCGTCAAACAATTGCTTGATGAAGCGGTGAACCATGGTTTGAAGCTGACGGAACAGTATGGGTTCCATTGGAGCGGCCGTTCTCGCGTCTATCAGATCGTCAAAACGATCGACCAAAAGCTGCTGGACGTCACCAACGCGGTGCTCGAACAAGAACGGTCGCGGATGGATTTGCTGCAGACGCTGGGGGAAATTCAAGGATTGATCATCAACTTGTATACGTAATGGCCACATGTGGGAGGGAGAAGGATGAGTTTAGAAAATTGCCCGGCCTGCGGTCGTCTGTTTGTCCGCTCGCCGTTTCGCGATATTTGCCCGTCTTGTCATGAAGAAGAAGAACGGCAATTTCAAATCGTAGCCCAATTTTTGCGGCGCCGGGAAAATCGGTTGGCCACGATGGAGCAGATCGTTGCGGCAACTGGAGTTTCTGAAATGTTGTTGACAAAATTCATCAAAAGCGGCCGATTAACGTTGGCGCAGTTGCCGAACTTAGGATATCCGTGCGACCGTTGCGGCAAGCTGATCCGCGAAGGAAGAATGTGCGCCGACTGTTCAAAAGATTTGCAAGGGCAGCTAGAAATGGTAAAGAAAGAGGAAGAACAGAAGAAACAACAAGCGTTTCGCACGTATTACACCGATAAAGGGCGAAACGGCCGCTAAACAAATGAGCGGATTGACCGATAATAGTAGTAAGACAACAATGTGCGGAACGGATAGGAGGAATCGCAGTGAGAATCGATCACCGGTTTTCGATGGGCGTTCATCCCTACCGTCAGTACGCGGGCATCCCTGAAGGAAAAACAGGGCAACCCGGACGGCGGGATCGGGTTGAAATTTCTGAGGAGGCAAAAGAACTGCAGCAACGCTCCACTTGGGCTGCCGAGCGGGAAGAGAAAGTGCGCCGGTTGAAGGAGCAAATCGACAGCGGAACGTATGAGATCGATGCCCGCGCTATCGCGGAGAAACTATACAAGTTCTATAAGGGCGATGGCCAATGAACACAAGGATAGAAAATCAGCGAACCGATGATGAACAGCGTTTGCCAGCATTGCGGCTGATGGCGATCCTTGACCGGCATCTGGCGTTGCACCGGCATTTGCTTCAATTGGCCTATCAAAAAACGGACGTATTAAAACGAGGCGATACGGACGGATTAATGCGGCTGATCCAAAAAGAACAACCGGCGATCGCCGCCATCCAGCAGCTCGAGCGCGAGCGAGCACAGCTCGTTGCCGCATGGTCTGGCGATGAGAATCCGCCATCATTAGCCGATTGCCTGCCGAAAATAGGCGGGGAGGAGCGGCAAAAAGTCGAACGGTTGGCAGACGAGCTCCTTGCCGTCATCCGCGAACTTCAGGCAGCCAACGAGCTGAACGGGCAGCTCATCCGCCAGTCTCTTCAGTGGGTGACCCTAATGCTTGATCAATGGCTGCCGCAGCCGCCCAACGTGACTTATACGGCGCCAAATCAGAACGCCGCCGCGCACGAGCGCGCGCGTTCACTCTTTGATTCGAAAGCATAGCAACGATCCGACGGGCGGCCAAAAGGAAAGCAACTGGAGCTGCTAAACAGAAAACCACACCCCATTATGGAAGGGGAAAAGGAGGAGCACGATGGGATCAACATTTCACGGGCTGGAAGTCGCCAAGCGCGGCATGGCCGTGCAGCAAATGGCGCTGTATACGACCGGCCATAACATTGCCAACGCCAACACGCCCGGCTATTCACGTCAGCGCGTCAACTTTGTCCAAAGCGAGCCGTACCCTCCAGCGTCCATGAACCGCCCGCAAATTCCGGGACAGATGGGGACGGGGGTCGAAGCGGGGTCGATTGAGCGGGTGCGCGACCGCTTTTTTGACTGGCAATACCGCGGCGAGAACAACAAGCTCGGCTATTGGCAAGCCCAAGCCGATGCGTTAAAAAAAATGGAGGACATTATGAACGAACCGTCCGACAGCGGTTTGTCGAAAACCATGGATCAATTTTGGCAGGCGCTCCAAGATTTAAGTGCAAACCCGGAAAACACAGGGGCCCGCTCGGTCGTGCGCCAGCGCGGACTGGCGGTGGTCGAGACGTTTCATTATTTGGCCGATTCGTTGACATCGATTCAAAACGATCTCGCCAATGAAATTCAAGTGACTGTCAAATCGATCAACTCGATCGCGGAACAGCTGTATAAAATCAACCAACAAATTGCCGAAGTCGAACCGCACGGCTACTTGCCGAACGATTTGTATGATGAGCGCGACCGGCTGCTCGATGAACTGTCCGCGCTCGTCAAAATCGAAGTCGAGCCGCGGCCAAGCGGAGGCAATGCGCTGAACATAGCGGAAGGTGCTTATGATGTTTATATTTTGGATGGCAACGGCCAGCGCCAGCTGTTGGTGAATGGCACCCAAGGATATCGGACGCTGTCCGTATCGCCGAGCGCTAGCGCTGCCCCGGAGACGCCAACCGGCCCGCTTACCGGACTGTCGCTTGGAGGATCGTCCATCCCGTTTGTCGCCTCCGGCAAGTTGAAAGGGTTGATCGAGGCCTACGGATATGATGACGGAAGCGGTGTCAAAGGCATTTATCCCGATATGTTGAAAAAACTCGATACCCTCGCGTATTCGTTCGCCAAGCGGTTTAACGAAGTGCACCAAACGGGGTATACGCTCAGCCCGAGCAACCCGGGAGGATTGTTTTTCACGGATTTAACGCAAGTGGACGGGGCAGCGAAAGCGATCCAATTGTCATCCAATATCGATGATTTAAACAACATCGCCGCTTCATCGGCGCCGAACGAACCGGGGAACGGCTTCAACGCCATTCGTCTCGCCAATGTCAAAAACAGCAATTTTGCCAACTTGCAAGATCCGGCGCCATCGGTCTCGTATCCAATCACGGCGGGCACGCTGCAGGCGTATTACGAAAGCATGATCGGCCAGCTGGCGGTCGATGCCCAACAGGCGAACCGCCTCGTCAACAACTCCGAAGTGCTCCGCCAGTCGGTGGAGGAACGGCGCCAGTCCGTCAGCGGGGTGTCGCTCGATGAGGAAATGACGAACATGATTCGGTTTCAGCACGCCTACAACGCGGCGGCGCGCACGATTACGACGATCGATGAGATGCTCGATAAAATCATTAACGGCATGGGAATTGTCGGAAGGTAGGTGAATGACGATGCGTGTCACGCAATCCATGCTGACGCAAAATATGTTGCGCAACTTGAGCCAAAGCTATGAACGACTCGGCAAAATTCAAGACCAGCTGTCAACCGGCAAAAAAATCGCCCGTCCGTCCGATGACCCGGTCGTCGCCATTAAAGGAATGGCCTACCGGACGAACTTAACCGAGGTCGAGCAGTTTAAACGCAATTTCTCCGAAGCCCATAACTGGATCGATGCATCCGACTCGGCGCTCAACGAAGCGACGCAAGTGCTCCAGCGCATTCGCGAGCTCGTCGTCCAAGCCAGCAACGATACGTATGAACAATCACAGCGCGCGCATATCGCAAAAGAGATCGATGAGCTAAAAAACCATTTGGTTTCCATTGCCAACACGCAAATCGCGGGCAAATACATTTTTAACGGCACGAACACCCTTCATCCGCCGGTCAATTTGGACGACCCAGTGAACAAAGTGTCGACGAACACAGAACAAGTGAAAATCGAGCTGTTAAAAGGCATCGAGCTACCGGTTAACGTCAATCCGACGCGCGTCTTTACGTATAGCGCGACTCCGGGACAAGGACTGTTCAGCGATTTAGAAGCGCTTGTGAATGACCTGGAAGCCGGCAAGAGCGGCCAAGAGCTGAACGTTTATGTATCGTATATGGACAAGCACATTGACAACGTCTTGGCCGAGCGGGCCGAGCTTGGCGCGCGAAACAACCGCCTTGAGCTGATGGAGGCGCGCGTCGATGAACAGGAAGTCATCGCCCAACAAATTTTGTCCGACAATGAAGACGCTGATATCGAACGGGTCATCACCGATTTAAAAACACAAGAAAGCGTGCACCGCGCCGCCCTCGGCGTCGGCGCCCGCATCATTCAGCCGACGCTGCTCGACTTTTTGCGCTAAGCGGGTAAGGGGGAAATGACGATGCAGCTGCCGCAAATTCGCCTGCAGTCAACGATGGCGAAAATCGCCATTGAAACCGTTCCGGCGAAACTGGAAATCCAACAGCCGCCTGCCGAGTTGGAAATCGAGCAGCCCCCGGCCCGACTCACGATCCGTACGACGCCGTCTAAGCTGACGATTGACCAGACAAAAGCGTGGGAAGACATGAATTTGGAACATATCTTCCGCCGCATCGAAAAGTTTGCCGAACAAGGATACAGCGATTGGCTGGACGGACTGGCCCGCGTCTCCCGTCAAGGCGACGAGCTCATGCGCATCGAGGACGGCGGCAACCCGATCGCCGAGCAGGCGAAAGAAAACAGCGAATCGCCGATGTACGAATTCAACATCGGCTGGGTGCCATCCCCGTTCAGCGTTCACATATCCTATACCCCGGCGGATGTGGATATTCGCTTTGCGACACACAAACCGATCATCCGCGCCCGCACGCATTCGCCGATCATTCGCTACACGCCGGGCGAGGTGGCGATTCGCCTCGCCCAGCGCCCGTCGCTGGACATTGATTTTGCCCATTTGCGCTTTGTCGGCGTCCAGTTTGATATGTTGATTTGAAAAGGTGTGAAAACATGAAGGTACGGACAAAATATCATGGTGAGATTGACATCGCTGAACAGGATATCGTCCGCTTCCCCCACGGCCTGCCCGGATTCGCAAACGAGAAGCGGTTCGTCCCTCTCCCGCTCGCCGACACGCCGTTTGTCATCTTGCAGTCGGTCGACACGCCCGCGCTCGGGTTTGTGCTGATCGAGCCGTTTTCCTACTTCCCGTCGTACGAGTTTGAACTCGACGAGGCGACGGTCGAACAGCTTGAGATCGAAAGCGAACGCGACGTCGCGGTGTATGTCATCCTCACCGTCGCCGACCCGTTTCACGAGACGACGGCGAACTTGCAGGCGCCTGTCGTCATCAACGTTCGCCAACGAACCGGCAAGCAAGTGATCTTAACGAACACCGCGTACAAAACGAAACATCGCCTCTTCCCGGACAAAGTGGCGACATAAAGGGGGCGGCCCGATGCTTGTCTTAACGCGCAAATTGAAAGAAGCGATCCAAATCGGCGATGACATCGAAATCACCGTCCTCGCCATTCAAGGCGATCAAGTGAAACTTGGCATCAACGCGCCCAAGCACATCGACATCCATCGCAAAGAAGTGTACCTCGCCATTCAAGCGGAAAACAGCGCCGCCTCCGAAGCGCCCGAAGCGTCGCTCGCCGCACTGACCGCCAAACTGAAGCAATGGAAACAACGATAACCCGAAGCGCCCAAGCGGCGCTTTTTTTCGTCCCGATGAAAAAATTTTTTCTCGTTCCCTATTAAACTTCCAAAAAACGCGCCGATATAAACAATGAGCGCGGCATACGGCGAAAGGCGGCCGACTTTCGCCCCATGCCAGCGCGTTCCACAAGGACGTGGAAAACATCATTCAAGGAGGAAGAGAACATGCGAATCAACCACAACATCGCGGCGTTGAACACGTATCGCCAACTGACGATCGGTCAAGGCGCCGCAGCGAAAAACATGGAAAAACTGTCTTCCGGTCTGCGCATCAACCGCGCGGGCGACGACGCAGCAGGTCTGGCGATCTCCGAAAAAATGCGCGGGCAAATTCGGGGGTTGGAGATGGCTTCGAAAAACTCCCAAGATGCGATCAGCCTCATCCAAACGGCAGAGGGGGCGTTGAACGAAACGCACTCGATCCTGCAACGGATGCGGGAGCTGGCGGTGCAAGCGGCGAATGATACGAACACTACTACTGACCGTCAACGATTACAAGAAGAAGTCGATCAATTAGCTAATGAAATTACTCGTATTTCTAACACCACAGAATTTAACACAATGAAGCTGTTAGATGGCTCAAAAGATAGTACTTCGAGTGTGACCGGTGCTGCAGATTTGACATTCCAAATTGGGGCTAATCAAGGTCAAACTATCACATTATCTATCAAGGCGATGGATGCCTTTACTTTAGGTGTTGCAAGTGGAACTGCTGCTACCAATGGTGGGGATGCTACTGTAACGTCAGGGATTGATATATCGAGCAGCGCGGCGGCTGCTACGGCTGCAATTACAACTATCCAAAATGCAATTGATACTGTATCAGCCGAACGTTCGAAGTTAGGTGCATACACGAATCGTCTCGAACACACGATCAACAACTTAGGCACTTCGGCGGAAAACTTAACTGCGGCTGAATCCCGCATCCGCGACGTCGATTATGCCTTAGCCGCTT
This sequence comes from Geobacillus sp. YF-1, assembly GCF_052692335.1. Taxonomy (NCBI): domain Bacteria; kingdom Bacillati; phylum Bacillota; class Bacilli; order Caryophanales; family Anoxybacillaceae; genus Geobacillus; species Geobacillus sp. YF-1. The sequence continues at coordinate 3,108,367 of NZ_CP199850.1, read as the reverse complement.
AGCGGCGACAGGCACAGTCGTCCTAGCTGGAAACGGCTGGGAGTATCACCGGGTGAATTGCTGGGAAGCCCTGAGAGCCTTTGGCGCCACAACGGAGCTGGAAACGGCAGACGTGAGGGCGGAAAAAGCCGAAGGATTGGGCAATCAGCAGCCAAGCTCCTGTCCCGAAAGGGTGGAGAAGGTTCAACGACTAGGGCATACCGCCTACGGCGAGTGCTATGGCGATGAAGCCCGTAGGGTGAAGAGGATTTCCATCGTCCTCGCTCATCCGAAGCGCCCGGCCCCTAACAGGTCAAGCTGAGGGTGAAGATGTAGTCTTGTCCCGCACCGAAAGGGCGGGTGGCACGATGGCCAAAGAAATGATGGAATTCACGAAAAACAACATCTTGGCGCAAGCCGCGCAAGCGATGTTGGCTCAAGCGAACCAAGCTCCGCAGGGAGTATTGCAATTGCTTCGTTAATCATAAGACAGGGGGTGTCCCAAAAGGATTGGGATACCCTCTTTCGTTGCTATATATACGTGCTGACTGCTTCTACCGCACTATATGTTGTGTCTTTCTTGAGGGGAGATCGCCTTTTGGGTCAGCCCCGGTATTTTGTGGAATGTAACTATTTTATTTTGACTTCACATTCGGGAGTGAGGATGGGCATTGAGCAAATGATGCAGAAAAGTTGGTTGTACCATATCACTCATTATCGCAATCTTCCGTCTATCTTTGCCCAAGGCGGGCTCGTAGCGAATCATCTTGCCAAATCGAAAAAAATTTCTTATGTCGACATTGCACACGCCAGCATACAAGATCGGCGGTTGACCACAGAGGTTCCATTGCCCCCATTTGGCACCTTGCATGATTACGTCCCCTTTTATTTTGCACCCCGTTCCCCGATGTTATATGCTATAAACAAAGGACGTGTAGAAGGGTACAAAGGTGGACAAGATGAAATCGTCTATCTTTTGACCCGGACGGATCTCATTCATTTAAGCGGTTTGTCATATGTGTTTACGGATGGGCATCCGGTGATGAAAGTAACGGATTTTTACCAAGACCTTTATGAGTTGAGTCAAATTGATTGGGATATTATGCGCTCAACATATTGGCATGATACCGAAGAGGACCCTGATCGCAAACGAAGAAGGCAAGCCGAGTTTCTGGTTTATCAGTTTGTCCCGATTCATCTTCTTGCCGCCATCGCTGTAAAAAGCAGAGAATGGGAGCTGATCGTCAGGAAAATCGCGGCCCAGCACCGTTACCAAGGTTCCATTATCGTCCGCCCAGAGTGGTATTTTTAAAGGGGTGAAGGTGATGATCATCCGAAAAAAGGGGAATCTTTTGGAAGATGAGTCCGAGGCGTTAGTTAATACAGTCAATTGTGTCGGCGTTATGGGCAAGGGAATCGCTTTGCAGTTTAAACAGGCGTATCCGGAAATGTTTTCCGAATATGAAAAAGCGTGTCGGCGCGGGGAAGTGCAAATTGGAAAGATGCATGTCTTTTCGACAGGAACATTGCTTCCTCCGAAGTATATTATTAACTTTCCAACTAAACGTCATTGGAGACATCGTTCACGCCTCGAAGATATTGAGCAGGGGCTTGCGGATTTGGTGAATGTTGTTAAGGAATTAAACATTCATTCGATTGCTCTTCCTCCCCTTGGCTGCGGTAATGGCGGTCTTCGCTGGGAAGTGGTGCGTCCGAAAATTGAAGCCGCGTTTGCTTCGCTGCAAGATGTGACTGTTCATTTATATGAACCAGCTGGCAGCCCACAACCGGACCGAATGAACATCCGGACGAGCCGACCGAGAATGACAAGGGCGCGCGCCTTGTTGCTTTTGCTGATGAATGATTATTTGCTTCCAGGGTATCACTTGTCGTTATTGGAAGTGCAAAAACTCGCTTATTTTCTCCAAGAGGTAGGGGAGCCATTAAAGCTGCGGTTTGTGAAGGGGGAATATGGTCCGTATGCAGACAATTTGAATCATGTGTTGCTGCGGATCAACGGCCATTTTCTCTCGGGAGTTGGTGATCGCAGCGGCAGGGCGGAAATTCGCGTGTTGCCTCATGCGGTTCAAGAAGCGGAGAAGCAGCTGCACGAAGATGTTGAGGCGAACAATCATTTGAAACGTGTGCGTATGATCATTCGTGGATTTGAAACGCCATACGGCTTGGAGCTGTTGGCTACGGTGCACTGGGTGGTCAAAGAACACCCTCACATCAAAAACGACCTCGATGCGGTCGCCGATGCCGTGGGCAGTTGGAATGAGCGGAAAAGAAAACTGTTTCCTAAGCGGCATATTGCTAAGGCGTTGACCCATTTATGCCAAGTTTGTGTGTTTGATTAGGTTACTTTGGTTTTTTGGGAATAATTTCAATAAAAAAATGGAAGATAAGGTTTTCCTTTGTGAGCAAGCTGGAGAGAAGGTGATGATGTCGCCAAGCCGGAGGAAGGCGGTTTGTTTGCTTTGGCCTTTCTCAAACGGATTGCCGTCCATTGGCTTTCCCGTTATGCGTCAGTCAGCGGGTGTCATCGTTTTTCATCGGTCTTTTCAAGGGGCTGGTGAAAAACGATCTCTTCCCGCTCTGACAGCAGGCTTCACGAACAGTACAGGCCGTTATTCGTTGAGAAGTTTTCTTTTGCAAGGGTTCTCCGTTAAAAAGAGGCGGTCATCCGTCCAAAACATCTTCGTCCTCATTCGTTTTGCGGTTGTCTCTATTCCGTTCGTTGTTTTCAGCCACTTTCCCCCAAATGAAATTCCCCTTCCCCCCTTTACATCTCCTGCTTCCCATCCGATATAAACGATAGAAAGCGTCCAACACTAAAGGAGCGGATCGTATGACGATTGAACGGTTGTCTTCTTCGTTTCCTTCGTATGAACCGATGCGAAATGACCAAGCGAAGGCGAATGCTGGGGTGACGGCGGTGCGGCCGTCAGAAGGGGAGGAGTCGGCTTCTTCTCCTGCACGGGTGTTTTCGCACGATGAGCTCGAGAATGTGGTCAATGGGTTGAATGAGTTGTTGCAGCCAAGCCATACATCGATCCGGTTTGAGCTGCATAAAGAGCTGAATGAGTACTATGTGCAAGTGATCGATGAAAAGACGCATGAGGTGATCCGCGAAATTCCGCCGAAGAAGCTGCTGGATACGTATGCGGCGATGATGGAGTTTGTCGGATTGTTGGTGGATCGAAAAATTTAACGGTGGTGAAGACAGATGGCAGGGAATTTGCGCATTAGCGGTTTGGCGAGCGGGATGGACATTGACAAAATGGTCAGTGATTTAATGAAAGCGGAGCGAGTGCCGCTTGATAAATTGAAGCAAAAAAAGCAGCTGCTTGAGTGGCAGCGCGATGATTACCGGGCGATGAACACGCTGCTGCAAGGGCTGGATGATTACTTGTTTTCGAACATCACTCTCCAAAGCAGCATGCTCAAAAAAACGGTCTCAAGCTCGAATGAGGCGGCCGTAACGGCGACCGCGAGCTCCAGCGCGGCGAATGTGGCGACGACGATTCAGGTCGATCGGGTGGCCACCTCGGCCGTCTGGCTGTCCGATGAAGCGGTAAGGGTGGACAAGGCGAGTTTTTCCGTTGCCGCTGATACGACGTTGACAATCAATGTGACGAATGGGGATGGAAGCACGAAGCAGGCGACGATCACCGTGAAACAAGGAACGACGCTGGACGGGTTGATCGCCCAGCTCAACAACAATGCCGATCTTGGCGTCAGCGCGTTTTACGATGAAAAAACCGGGCGGATTTCGATCATGAAAAAAGAGACGGGGGCGCAGGCGAGCCTGGTGCTCGCTGATCAGACGACGGCTGACTTTTTCGCGCAAAAGCTTGGGTTTACGGGAGCCGCGGCAGGGCAGGATTTGACAGGAAAAACAGCGGGGCAAGACGCGCAAGTGACAATTAACGGCTTGACGACGACCCGTTCGTCGAACACGTTTACGATTAACGGTGTGACGTATACGGTCAAAGGGACGGGGACGGCGATGGTGTCGGTTTCGACCGATGTCGACGCGATGGTGAACGCGATAAAAGGGTTTGTCGATAAATACAATGAAGTGATCGACAAAATCAACGCCGAGTTGAAAGAAGAGCGCTACCGCGACTATCCGCCGCTCACCGATGAACAAAAAGAAGCGATGACGGAAAAACAAGTGGAGTTGTGGGAAGAAAAAGCGCGGAGCGGCATGCTTCGCAGCGATTCGATTTTGTCGAGCGCCCTCAGCCAAATGCGGATGAATTTGTACACGAAAGTGGAAGGGGCGAACATTCCGAGCGGGTTTTCCCAGCTGACGCAGCTTGGCATCACGACGTCGTCGAACTACCTCGATGGCGGGAAATTGATCATTGACGAGACGAAGCTGCGCGAGAAAATCAAAGAAAACCCGGAAGCGGTGTACCAGCTGTTTAATCAGGATAGCACGAATCAAGCGGAAAAAGGCATCGCCCGCCGTTTGCGCGATACGATCAAGGCAACGATCGGAAAGATTGAGCAGAAGGCGGGGAAGACGATTTGGACGAACCAGCAGTTTGCGATCGGGCGCGACTTGATTCAAATTAATGACCAGATTGACCGTTTTCAAGACCGCTTGAAACAAATTGAAGACCGCTACTATCGCCAATTCACCGCGATGGAAGAGGCGATTCAGCGCGCCAATCAGCAAAGCATGTATTTGATGAACGCCTTTGGTGGCGGCACGCAAGGGTGAGCGGGCGACGGGATGAACCGCTCGCGGAAGGTGGGGCGACCGTGCCTCGAATGACAAGGCGGGCGTGCGATTTGGTGTTTAGGCCAGCTGCGCGGATCGGCAGCGGTGGTGTCGGGGTTGATGTGTTCTGCGCAGGCGTGGCGCCCCGCGCCGTTTAGCGGAACCGTGGCTATATACATGTTCATTAAAAAATGAACATTTGGCTTCTCCTGCAACGAGTTTCCTCCCTTATGGCTCAGCTTACAGGTTGAGCCTACAGGGTCTTTGCAGGAAATGATGCAGCGCTTAGGATGTGCAAGGATAACGGAGGGGTTAACTCTTCATGTTGCATGTATATAGTTTCGTTCAACGGGGGTGGGGGAAGAGAACGGCTCTCTTCTTTGGAGAATTCCCGGCTGGACAATGGAGCGAGAAGGAGTGAAGGTCATGGCTATGAACAACCCATATCAACAATATCAAACGAATGCGGTGCAGACGGCGTCGCCTGGCGAGCTGACGCTCATGCTGTATAACGGTTGCTTGAAGTTTATCAAGCTCGCGCGCCAAGCGATCGAGACGGGCGATGTGGCGGCGCGCAACGAGAACTTGATTAAAGCGCAAAAGATTATTTTGGAATTGATGGCGACACTGAAAATGGAATATGACGTCGCCAAATCGATGATGACGATGTATGACTACATCTACCGCCGCTTGGTCGAGGCGAATGTGAAACACGATGCGGCGATTTTGGATGAAGTGGAAGGGTATGTCGCGGAGTTTCGTGATACGTGGAAGCAAGTGATTCAATTGAATCGGCAGCAACAATATGCCGAAGGCGGGCAGGCGTAATGAGCGTGCGCGAAGTTTGGCAGTTGACGCGCGAATTGCTTGAAGCGACTGCGCTGCCGTGGCCAGCGGAGGAGCGCGAGGAGCGGCTGGTGAAGGTCGATGAGTTGCTGCGGCGGCGCGAGGAGTGGCTTCGGGAGCTGCGTCCGCCCTACGGCGAGGAAGAGCAGCGGCTTGGCCGCGAGATCGTTGCTTGGAATCGAGAGATTGAAGGGCGGCTTCGTCAAGTGCGCGATGAGATTGGCAGCGATTTGCGGATCACCGAGGCGAAGCGGCAGGCGAATGTCCGCTATGCTCATCCGTACGAGCAGCCACTTTCATTTGATGGAATGTTTTACGATAAACGGCGATAGGTGGAATGGATATGGAACCATTGACGAGTGACGCGCTCGACATTATTCGCCAATACGCCGCGTTGCTCGAGACGGTCGAGGAAGGTCTCGACTATGTGGCGGCGAGCTTTTCTGACCCGCGGCGGATGCATGCGGACGTGCTGCTGTCCGATGTGTTGCTGGCGCTTGGGAAAATCGGCGAGACGAACGTTTACTTATGTCGTCTGTTCGCTGCTGAGGGGGAGTTGACGGGCGAGATCGAGCGGTTTGCCGAGGTGCTCGCCGCGGCTGCGGCGCTTGACGGGCAGTTTGCTGATCTGGCGGCCAAGGAGCGGATCGTTTGCGAACGGTTGTCGCCGGCGTTTCAAGCTTGGAAGACGGCGGTTTCCGGCCGGCTGCGGCGGTATGTCGTGCAGTGAAGAACGAATGGCGGCGCTTTGCCAGCCGTTGGCATGTCGTGCAGTGAAGAATGAACGGCGGTGTTTTGCCAGCCATTCAAGCGAAAGCGGGTGTCCTCTGGATGGAAGCGAGGGCACCCGCTTTGGTTCGGCAGGGCGAAGGAAACCGATCGTTCGTTCGCCTGTTTTTGCCGCGGCGGCAAAAGAGTCAAACGGCCTTGACAATAGTGATGTTCATTTCTTTTCGCAAGTCGATTTCATACGGGCTTTTCAGCTCCTCGCCTGCCGGATTTTTGATGACACGGATGATCGGCCGGAGCGGGAAGCCGGGAAATACTTGCGAGACAACGCCAATGTGTCCGGTATTGAGCAGCACCGTCGTAGCGACCGGGTAGATGGCGATGTAGGAAAGAAACAGTTGAATCAGTTCGTAGTCAAGAACGCCGCCGGCGGCGGATAAGTATTCAGCCGCTTCGTGCGGCGAATATTGTTTTCGGTGGTAGCGTGCCGATGTCAAGGCGTCAAAGACGTCAGCGATGGCGACGATGCGCGCGTACTCGTGAATCTCATTTCCAGACAGCGCGCGCGGGTAGCCGCTGCCGTCGCACCGTTCGTGATGCTGCAGGGCGCAATGGGCAGAAAAAAGCGAAATGTTGCGCTGGCGCCGCAAAAGTTCAAAGCCGAGATATGTATGCCGGCGGACGATGTCCTGTTCCTCTTCGGTCAGTCGGCCTTTTTTTCGCCATAGTCCGTCCGGGAGCTGGGTCATGCCGATGTCAAACAGCAATGCTCCAACGCCAAGGTCGAGCAACTGCTGGGGGCGGTAGCCTTTGGCGATGCCGATGACGCCGGCGATCGTGGCGACGTTGACCGAATGATGGAAAAAGTAGCCGTTGGAGATGACTAAATCCGACATGTTAATGAGCAAATTTTCTTGCGTCAACAAGTAATCCAAAATGTTTTTGAACACTTTCTCATACTCTTTTCCTAAATCAAGCGACGAGACGCGGCGAAGCAGTTTTTTCTGATCGATCAGCGCCGTCATCGTCTCATACACTTTTTTCACCGCCTGTTGGCGCACGGTCGGGCTGATGAGCGGGCGCGGACGGATGTCATAGGTTTGCTTGTCGTCAATATAAATGTATTGAATCCCTTTTTGCGCCAGCGATTCGATGTAACCGCTTGTCAGCCGAACGCCGCGCGAAAGCAACACGCTGCCATTGGCGGAAAATAAATCAACGGCGAGGACGTCCCCGCTTTTGGCATGGGAAATATGGACTTTCCTCATTACACTCACACGCTCCAGCTGTTTAGGATCATAAGGAGAAACTCCTATGCCTATCTTACCATATTCTTTCATGTTTTTCACAAAATCTTCAAAAAGATTTTTGATTGAATCGGAAGATGAATGGGTAATAAAAAGATGTAGAGGTTTATATAGTTTTTAAGATAAGGAGTGGTCAGCGATGATGTATCACATTCGCGGGGAAAACATTGACGTCACGCCAGCTTTGCGCGACTACGTGGAGAAAAAAATTGGGAAATTGGGCCGCTACTTTGAGGATACTGACGACGTGCATGTGCATGTCAATTTAAAAGTATATAATGATGGACAAGGAAAAATCGAAGTGACCATTCCGATGCCGCATTTGTTGCTGCGGGCTGAAGAGCGCCATAACGATATGTATGCGGCCATTGATTTAGTGGCCGATAAATTGGAGCGGCAAATTCGCAAGCATAAAACGAAAGTGAACCGGAAGCTGCGCGACCGCGAAAAAGAAATGAAGGCGACTGCTCCGGTGCCCAACGGTCCTAGCGCGGCCGAGAGCGAAGATGAATTTGAAATCGTGCGCACGAAACATTTCAGCTTAAAGCCGATGGACAGCGAGGAAGCGATTTTGCAGATGAATTTGTTAGGGCACAACTTCTTTATTTTCACGAACGCGGAAACGAACCGGACGAACATTGTTTATCGTCGCAAAGACGGCAAATACGGGCTCATTGAGGCGAATTGAACCACTCTTCTATACGCATCCCCCGCTTTTTTTGGCAGGGGATGCTATAATATGTGTGAACAGAGCAAAAGGGGAGAACGATGGAAGAACTGCTGCGGCAAATATTGTTCAAGTTGGATAACATGGAAAAAGGATTTTTGGCGTTTCAAGAAGAAACTCGCCAACGGTTCACGCAGATTGACGAGCGGTTTGCTCAGATTGACGAACGGTTTGCGCAAATTGATGAGCGGTTTGCGCAAATTGACGGACGGTTTGCCCAGATTGACGAACGGTTTGCGCGGATTGACGAATGTTTTGCTCAAATGAATGAGCGTTTTGTGCAGATCGATGGCCGTTTAGCAGAAATGAGTGGGCAAATGGGTTCATTGACGACTCGTGTTGAAGCGCTTGAAGGACGCGTCGATGAAATGAGCAAGCGCATTAGCGGGCTTGAACAAGAAATGGGAGAGGTGAAAGCACGATTAGACCGTGTAGAAGCGGAGTTGGCAGAAGTGAAAGAAACGCTTCATGGCGTCGAAACACAGCTTGTGGATGATGTGCAACTATGGCTGCGCAAAATTCATGAAAAAGTAGAGGAGAAAAGTTTTGAAATTGATGCGCTGAATCGGCGCCTTCACCATGCGGAAGCGGCGATTGAGCAGCTTCAGTCCAAGGCGTGATCCCCTCTCTTGGATATGCCCCTCTCTAAGCCTGTACAACAGTTGTCACCGATCCCTGTCTAATGATATGATGAAGAAGTGAGTCCATGAAAAATAAGGAGCGTTTCCTATGCTTGGAGTCTTAAAAAATGTATTTGACCCGAACAAGCGTCAGTTGGCAAGACTGGAGAAAATCGCGGATCAAGTCGATGCGCTCGGTCCGGAGATGGCGCGATTGTCGGATGAACAGCTGCGGCAAAAAACCGAGGAGTTTAAAGCCCGCTATCAGCAAGGCGAATCGCTCGATGACTTGCTGGTTGAGGCGTTTGCTGTTGTGCGCGAAGGAGCGAAGCGCGTCCTCGGCTTGTACCCATATAAAGTGCAAATTATGGGCGGCGTTGTCTTGCATGAAGGCGACATCGCCGAGATGAAAACCGGGGAAGGGAAAACGTTGACGGCGACGATGCCCGTCTATTTGAACGCCTTGACAGGGCGCGGCGTGCATGTCGTGACGGTCAACGAATACTTGGCGACGCGCGACGCGACGGAAATGGGCAAGCTGTACGAGTTTTTAGGCATGACCGTCGGCTTGAACTTAAGCGGCATGTCGCGCGAAGAAAAGCAGGCGGCGTACAACGCCGACATTACGTACGGAACGAACAACGAGTTTGGTTTCGACTATTTGCGCGACAACATGGTCCTCTATAAGGAGCATATTGTGCAGCGGCCGCTTTATTACGCCATCATTGACGAGGTCGACTCGATTTTGATCGATGAAGCGCGGACGCCGCTTATCATTTCCGGTACGGCGCAAAAGTCGACAAAGCTGTACGTGCAGGCGAACGCGTTTGTGCGCACGTTGCGCAAAGACGTCGATTACACATACGATGAAAAAACGAAAAGCGTCCAGCTCACTGAGGAAGGGATGAACAAAGCTGAGCGGGCGTTTGGCATCGATAACTTGTTCGATTTGAAACACGTCACGCTCAACCACCACATTCAGCTGGCGCTTAGAGCGCACGTGACGATGCAGCGCGACGTTGATTACGTCGTGCAAGACGGCAAAGTGATCATCGTCGACCCGTTCACCGGGCGTTTGATGCACGGCCGCCGCTACAGCGACGGGCTCCATCAGGCGATCGAAGCGAAGGAAGGGCTCGAGATTCAAAACGAGTCGATGACCTTAGCCACGATTACATTCCAAAACTATTTCCGCATGTATGAAAAATTGGCGGGGATGACCGGGACGGCGAAAACGGAGGAAGAGGAGTTCCGCAACATTTACAACATGCGCGTCGTCGTCATCCCGACGAATCGTCCGGTCATTCGCGAAGACCGTCCGGATTTGATTTACCGAACGATGGAAGGGAAGTTCCGCGCCGTTGTTGAAGATATCGCCGCCCGCCATGCGAAAGGGCAGCCGGTGCTGGTTGGGACAGTGGCGATCGAGACATCGGAACTGCTGTCCGAGATGCTCAAAAAACGTGGCATCCCGCACAACGTCTTAAACGCGAAAAACCATGCGAAAGAGGCGGAAATCATCGCCCAAGCCGGGCAAAAAGGCGCGGTGACGATCGCGACGAACATGGCCGGGCGCGGGACGGACATTAAGCTCGGCGAAGGGGTCAAAGAGCTCGGGGGATTGGCCGTCATTGGCACGGAGCGTCACGAAAGCCGGCGGATCGACAACCAGCTGCGCGGCCGCTCCGGACGCCAAGGCGACCCGGGGGTATCGCAGTTTTACTTGTCGCTTGAAGACGAGCTGATGCGCCGCTTCGGCTCTGAGAGCCTCATGGCCATGATGGACCGCCTTGGCATGGACGATTCGCAGCCGATTCAAAGCAAAATGGTGACGAAAGCGGTCGAGTCGGCGCAAAAACGGGTGGAAGGCAACAACTTCGACGCCCGCAAACAGCTGCTTCAATACGACGATGTGCTGCGCGAACAGCGGGAAATTATTTACCGCCAGCGCTACGAAGTGCTCGATTCCGACAACTTGCGCGGCATTGTTGAAAAGATGATCCAATCGGTGATCGAGCGCGTCGTCCACGCTCATACGCCGAAAGAAGACTTGCCGGAAGAGTGGAACCTAAAAGGGCTCGTCGATTATCTCAACGCTCATCTGCTTCCGGAAGGCGATGTGACGGAAGCCGACTTGCGGGGCAAAGAGCCGGAAGAGATGATCGAGCTCATTTGGGCGAAAGTCAAAGCGCGTTATGACGAAAAAGAAGCGCAAATTCCGCCGGAACAAATGCGCGAGTTTGAACGCGTCGTCGTCTTGCGCGCCGTTGACATGAAATGGATGAACCATATTGACGAGATGGAGCAGCTCCGCCAAGGCATCCATTTGCGCGCTTACGGGCAGGTTGATCCGCTCCGCGAATACCAAATGGAAGGGTATGCGATGTTTGAAAACATGATCGCCTCGATTGAAGAGGAAGTCGCCACCTATATCATGAAAGCGGAAATCCAGTATAATCTCGAGCGCCAGGAAGTGGCGAAAGGCGAGGCGGTTCATCCGAAGGAAGACGGTGAGGAGCCGAAGAAAAAACCGGTCCGCAAGGCGGTGCGCGTCGGCCGCAACGACCCGTGCCCGTGCGGCAGCGGGAAAAAGTATAAACATTGTTGCGGAAGAGCGGTGTGACCGTTTATAAATAATAAAGGGAGGCTCGACCTCCCTTTTCCATGGCAACGATGAATGATTGGCATACGATATTCATGATGAGGTGAGGACAACATGATCGATTTGGCGGAAATCAAACAAGAGCTCGAGAAAATGGCTAAGCGATTAGCGGAAATCAGGGGGTCTCTTTGACCTCGATGTGAAGCGGGAGCGCATTCGCGAATTAGAGGAGCAAATGGCCGCCCCCGGTTTTTGGGATGACCAGAAAGCGGCGCAGGCGGTCATTGCCGAGGTGAATGGGCTCAAGGATTTGGTTGGCGAGTTTGAGTCGTTGCAGGAACGGTTTGACAATTTGGAAGTGACGTACGAGTTGTTGAAAGAAGAACCGGACGAGGAGCTGCAGGCTGAGCTCGTGGAAGAAGCGAAAACATTGACGAAAGACTTCAGCGAGTTCGAGTTGCAGCTGCTGCTCAACGAACCGTACGACCAAAACAATGCGATTTTGGAACTTCATCCTGGCGCGGGCGGCACCGAGTCGCAAGACTGGGCGTCGATGCTGCTGCGCATGTACACGCGCTGGGCGGAGAAAAAAGGGTTCAAAGTGGAAACGCTCGACTACCTGCCGGGCGAGGAAGCGGGGATCAAAAGCGTCACGCTGCTTATCAAAGGCCGGAATGCCTACGGCTATTTAAAAGCGGAAAAAGGGGTGCACCGGCTTGTCCGCATCTCGCCGTTTGACGCCTCGGGCCGCCGGCACACGTCGTTTGTGTCATGCGAAGTCGTGCCGGAGATGGACGAAAACATCGAAATCGAGATTCGTCCGGATGAGCTGAAGATTGACACGTACCGCTCCAGCGGCGCGGGCGGACAGCACGTCAATACGACCGATTCGGCGGTGCGTATCACCCACTTGCCGACCGGGATCGTCGTCACGTGCCAATCGGAGCGGTCGCAAATCCAAAACCGCGAAAAAGCGATGAATATGTTGAAAGCGAAATTGTATCAAAAGAAACTCGAGGAGCAGCAAGCCGAGCTCGCCGAGCTGCGCGGTGAGCAAAAAGAAATCGGCTGGGGGAACCAGATCCGTTCGTACGTTTTCCATCCGTATTCGCTTGTCAAAGACCATCGGACGAACGTCGAGGTTGGCAACGTGCAAGCGGTGATGGATGGGGAGATTGACGTGTTTATTGACGCGTATTTGCGCGCGAAGTTGAAGTAAAGGGCGATCATCGGATCGTCCTTTTTCGTTTCAAAAATCATTTTTCTGATTTTGACGCATCTGCATCCCCATGGTATGCTGAAGGTAACGAAAGGCAAAAGGAGGGCGATGGCTTTGGCGGTGCGCAAACAAGTGCTTTACGAACTGATTGAACGGTTGGATGAAACGGATCATCAAACAGCGTACGATTTTTTGATGTACCTGCTTGATCGGTCCAGAAAGGAACGAATGGTATGGGAGCGGATTGACGAAACAGATGAAGAAGAAACGTTGACGGAAGAAGAGCGCCAGCAGTTGCAAAGCGATGAAGGATATATCATCGGGGGAGAAGCCAAGCGTGAATTCGGGCTACAAGTTGATTTACCATAGGGCCGCAGTCAAATTCATCGCTAGGCAAGAAAAAGAGGTTCAAGAACGGTTGGCCTCTGGGTTGCAAGGTCTGCTAGCGATCCCACCGCAGGGGGATATTAAAAAGTTGAAGGGGCAGGATGGATTATATCGGCTGCGAATCGGAACATATCGTGTATTGTTTCGTATCGATCATGAAGAACGAATCATCTATATTGAGGCGATCGGCAACCGTGGGGATGTGTATTGAGGCTTGTATTTTTTGGCTAGGGCGATCATCGGATCGTCCTTTTTTCCTTTAGCATAGTAGATCGATATCGCGTTAATCGGCTGTCATTTACTTGCCAAAACGGGCATGCTATACTCACAAAGGAAGGTGGGGAAGCATGCGGAAACGAAAAGAGAAAACCGTTTCTCCGGCGATCGAGGCGGCGTTGGAGTATGGATACGTGCTCGCTGGCGCGGCGATCGTCGCCGTGGCGTTTAACGTGTTTTTGCTGCCGAACCGGATCGCCTCGGGCGGAGTGAGCGGCATCAGCACGATTATGCATGCGCTGTTTGGCATTGAGCCGGCGTATGTCCAATGGGCGCTCAACGTCCCGCTCTTTATCGCCGGCGTGGTGTTGTTAGGCCGGCAGTTTGGCGTGAAAACGTTCGTGGGGACGGTATTTTTGCCGCTTGTGGTCTATTTGACGAAAGAGATGGAGCCGGCGACGACGAATCCGCTTCTTGGCGCGATTTTTGGCGGTATCGGTGTTGGGCTTGGCCTTGGCATTGTCTTTCGCGGTCGGGCGTCGACGGGCGGCACCGACCTAGCAGCGCAAATCATTCATAAATATACCGGGCTGTCGCTTGGGATGTGCGTCATTTTGATCGACGGTTTGATCGTGTTGACCGCGGCGTTTGTGTTTGATATCGAACGGGCGCTCTATGCGCTGATTGCGCTGTATGTGACAAGCAAAACGATCGACCTCGTTCAAGTCGGACTCGGCTACTCGAAGATCGCGCTGATCATTACGAACGAAGAAGAGAAAGTGCGGCGCGCCATTTTGCACGAAATCGACCGCGGGGTGACGCGGCTGCCGGCGTACGGCGGTTACACGGAACATGAGCGCCCGGTGTTAATGTGTGTCGTCGCCCAATCGGAGTTCACGAAATTGAAACAAATCGTCCGAACCATTGATCCGACGGCATTTGTCGTCGTCGCCAACGCCGCTGAGGTGCTTGGCGAAGGGTTTCAGCGTACGTAAAAGAGAAAAAATCGGTTATAATACATATGAGAAACCAATGTTTTAGGGGGAGTTCACCATGAAGTGGAAATGGGCTGCGCTGTTTCTCGGTGTTTCGCTCGCCTTGGCGGCATGTGGCGGCGGAGATAACGCCGGGAACAACACCGGCAGCAGTGGCGGAGGGGATACCGCTGCGTCCGCCGAACAAATTTTCAAACAAAACTGCGCATCCTGTCATGGGCAAGATTTGTCAGGAGGGGCTGGCCCGAACTTGCAAAAGGTAGGGAGCAAGTATTCAAAAGATCAGATTAAAGACATTATTGCCAAAGGCCGCGGCATTATGCCTGGGAGGCTGATCAAAGGCGAAGAGGCCGATAAAGTAGCCGAGTGGCTGGCCGCCAAAAAATAATCGCCACTGAGCGGAAAAAGCGAGACGTCGCCTTGTTCGAATGCGAACAGGGCGATGTTTTTTTGAGCGTGGAAAACCGAGGCATTCTCGCCCAGACCGTTTCCTCATCTCGCCGATGTAAAAGCCGGCGTGCGCTTGCCGGCGTGCGATTCTCTCCCATACCGTTTCCTCATATCATTTCTCAAAATCGAGACACCTTGTCACATTTCTGTTTGCGTGTCCACTCAGCGATCGAGGAAAACAGCGGTTTTTCACCCGTCTTCCAGAAGATCGTTGATGGAAAAGGATACGGTGCTCAAACGATCGTTTTCGCATATAGACATGTTTGCAGCACTACGACTTTTTCCCTATCGTTATTTGAAATATAAATGTAAAATTCGACAGAAGAAAATCGTGTTATAATAATCCTTGCGGAATTTTGCTAGATTCGTTCGAAACAGCTCGAGAAATGACAACAAGCGCGTCGAAAAATAGGTGATGACGATGATTGAAATGCAAGATGTATATAAAACATATCCGAACGGTGTTGTGGCATTAAACGGCGTCAATGTCCGCATCAAACAAGGAGAATTCGTCTATGTCGTTGGACCTAGTGGAGCGGGCAAATCGACGTTTATCAAAATGATGTACCGCGAGGAGAAGCCCACGAAAGGGAGTATCATGGTCAACGGAGTGAACCTCGCGAAGCTCAAAGATAACAAAGTGCCGTTGCTGCGCCGCCAAATCGGCATTGTCTTTCAAGATTTTAAGCTGCTTCCTAAACTCAATGTATATGAAAACGTCGCCTTTGCTTTGGAAGTGATTGAAGAGTCGCCGAAAGCCATTCGCAAAAAGGTGATGGAAGTCCTTGATCTCGTTGGTCTCAAGCATAAAGTCCGCTCTTATCCGAACGAATTGTCCGGCGGCGAACAACAGCGCGTCTCCATCGCCCGCTCGATCGTCAATTCCCCGAAAATTGTCATTGCCGATGAACCGACAGGAAATTTAGACCCGGAAACATCATGGGGGATTATGGAGTTGTTTGAGAAAATTAACGACCGGGGAACGACCATTGTGATGGCAACCCATAATAAGGAAATCGTCAATGCGACGCGGCGGCGTGTCATCGCCATCGAAAACGGAAAAATTGTCCGTGACGAGGCGAGGGGGGAATACGGCTATGACGCTTAACACGTTCAAGCGCCATGTTCGGGAGAGCGTCAAAAGTCTCGGCCGCAACGGCTGGATGACGTTTGCTTCTGCGAGCGCCGTCACCGTGACGCTGCTGCTCGTCGGCGTCTTTTTCACCGTTATGTTCAACATTAACTATTTTGCCAAAAAAGTAGAAAATGATGTCGAAATCCGCGTGCATATCGAGTTGACCGCCGACCGTCAAGCAAAAGACGCGTTGCGTCGGCAAATCGAAGCCATTCCCAACGTCAAAGATGTCCGTTATTCCTCGAAGGATGAAGAGCTGAAGCGGCTGATCAAAAGCATGGGCGAGGAAGGGACGGCGTTCCGTCTGTTTGAGCAGCAAAACCCGCTCAGTGATGTGTATGTCGTCAAAGCCGCCCGTCCGCAAGACACGGTGAAAATCGCCAAGCAAATTGAAACGCTCCCGTCTGTTCATAAAGTGAACTACGGACAAGGAACGGTTGAAAAGCTGTTTGATGTGCTAAAAGTGATGCGCAACGTTGGGCTGGTGCTGATTGCCGGCTTGCTGTTTACGGCGATGTTTCTCATTTCCAACACGATTAAAATTACGATTTTTGCCCGCCGCCGCGAAATCGAGATTATGCGCCTCGTCGGGGCGACGAACGGGTTTATCCGCTGGCCGTTTTTCTTGGAAGGATTGTGGCTTGGCGTGCTCGGTTCGATCGTTCCGATCACGGCGTTGGCGGTCGTCTACTATAACGTCTACCATGTATACGAGCATCAGTTTGCGCTCCAGCTGTTTGAGCTTCTTCCGTTTTCCCCGTTCATCTGGCAGCTAAGCGCTTTGCTGCTGGCCATCGGCGCTGTCATCGGTGTCTGGGGAAGCGTGATGTCTGTGCGCAAGTTTTTGAAGGTATAAACAATCCAATTTAGCAGGGAGAGGGGAAACGAGATGAAAAAGAAAAACGTAATGGCGCTCGCCGTTGCCGCGGCGCTTGGGCTCGGCGTTCTGCCGCCTGCGGCCAATGCCGTCAGCTCTCGCGATATTCAACAAAAGCGAAGCGAAATCGACGCGCTTCGCTCCAAGCGGTCGGAAGTGCAGGGGAAAATTAGTGAGTCGCAAAAAAACATCGAGTCCCTCCAGTCGCAGCAAAAACAAGTCGCCAATGACATCGCGAAGCTGAACGTCGCTATTGAGGAGACGAGCGGAAAAATCCGCAACGTCAGCGCTGACATCGACCAAACAGAGCGAGCGATTACCCAATTGAAACAAGAAATTGCCGAAATTCAGGAGCGGATTGAAAAGCGGAATGAGATTTTAAAGGAGCGGCTTCGGTCGCTGCAAGAAAGCGGTGGAGCGATCAGCTACTTGGAAGTGCTGCTGGGCGCGCAAAGCTTCAGCGACTTCATCGACCGCATGAGCGCGGTGACGACGATCATGGAAGCGGACCAGCAAATCGTCCGCGAGCAAGAGGCGGATAAAGCGCTCAAAGAGAAAAAAGAAACCGAACTGACGGAAAAGCGGAACAAGCTGCAAGCGGACTTGCAGGAGCTCAAACAGCTGCAAGCAAGCCTCGCCGGTCAGCTGGAACAGAAAAATCAATTGATGGCTGATTTAAAACAAAAAGAAGAAGAGGAACACGAACATCAGTTGGCGCTTGAAGAACAAAACGAATTGATTGCCAAGCAAGAAGCAGCCGTAAAGCAGCAGCTCGCCGAACTGGAGCGGCAAAAGCGGGCGGAAGAGGAAGCCGCGAAGCAGCGGGCACGTACATATTCACCGCCAGCATCGAAAAACGGCGGGGAAGCGCCATCTGGCGGCAGCGTCCCGCCGGTATCGAGCGGGGCGTTCACCCGTCCGGCCAACGGACCGATTACATCCGGTTTTGGGTACCGGTTTGGCGGCACGGACTTCCATCCGGGAGTCGATATCGGCAAACGGGCTCCGGTCGTTCCGGTCGTTGCCGCCGCCGACGGGGTTGTGTTCCGTTCCTACTATTCTAGCAGCTACGGAAACGTTATTTTCGTCAGCCATATCATCGACGGCCAACTGTATACGACCGTTTATGCTCACCTTGAAGCGCGGCTCGTGGGTGAAGGTCAGCGCGTGCAAAAAGGGCAAATCATTGGATACATGGGCAACACCGGCGATTCAACCGGCCCGCACTTGCACTTTGAACTTCACCGCGGCGAGTGGAACCCCGGCAAGACGAACGCCGTTGACCCACGCAATTACATTGCGTTCTAATCCGCTGAAATGAAAAAGGGATGCGCAACTCGTCAATCGCTTTGCGATGGGCCAGTTGCGCATTTTTTCTTGGAGGGCGGTGATGTAAGGAAAGCATGTGGATTCATCGTATTAACTCTCGAACCGCGCGGTTTCTCAAATAGAGAAGCGCCGTAGCATCGAAACTGCTTTTCACGCGTTCCATCATCGATCAAGGCAAGCAGCGATTTTTCACCAACCTTCTAGACGAAAGAGGATGTCCCAAAAGATCGGGACACCCCCTTTCGTTGCTATATATTACGTACTGACTGCTTCTGCGGCACGATATGTTGTTCCTCTCTTGAAAGCAGACACCTTTAGCCTTATTGTCATGATTCATCACGATCGTTAGCTGGGCTGTCGCTGTCCTTGCCATCGCCATCTTGATCATAGCCTTCGTCATCATCTTAATCGCCGTCATCCTGATCATCATCGTCTTCGTCATCACTAGGCTGTCCCGTGTTGTTCCCTTTGTCGGATTGTTTGACAGAAAGTTTCCGCGCCCGGCCGTTTCCATATTTCCACTCGAGTTCAAGGCGGAACGGAGTATCAAGGGAAAAGAGAGTTTGGATTTTGACGATGATTTCATCATTGGATAGCGTCGGCGCTGCTTGCAAGCTGGTAATGAGCGCTTGAACATCGTCAGCCGTTACGTGGCCTGTCCGATCTTTGATATGCAAATGGGAATGGCGTTCCGACCAATGATAGTCGATTTTCATCGTTCGGTTCGCCGCTGTTTTGATTTGCAGCTCAAGCTTTTGGATGACATTGCTTAGCTTCGTTTTTCCTTGCTTTTCCGCTCCGTCTTTGATGCGGTCATTGTCGCTGTCGGCATCTTTCGGCTTGGTGCCGAGCGCTATCTCGGCGCTGTTTGTCAATCCATCGCGATCCGTGTCCTCGTCCCCATCCAATACTTTATCTTTGTCCGTATCTGCTTTCGTCGGATTTAGACGGAGGCTGTATTCCACTCGATTGGTCAACCCATCGCGGTCTTTGTCTTGGTTGGCGACGTTTTTCCCTAGACCGAGTTTGTACTTCAGTTCCCAATTATCCGGGATACCGTCTTTGTTTTTATCAGCCCACTTCGGTTTGGATGACGGCTTCCCTTTGGCCTCAGCCGTTGCCCACCCTGATGAAACTAGCAAGGCGACAGCGAGGCATCCTGTGACCATTCGCTTCATGTTTCTCTTCTCCCTTCATCTTTAGTGATGGATGTGGAAGATACGTTCGGTAGCTGGCTGGCATAGCGTCTTGCGCCGTAGCCCCTTTAGCTTTGCGCCGCGCTGTTTCCAGCGCTTTGCCTTTTCGCCGTACCTTCTCGCAGGAGAAGATGCGGCCGTATCTACTTCTAATATAAGTCGTTCTACCTTCTAAGGGAAATCATTCCTTTGTCCTATTTTCCGCTTGCTTTTTCGCCTTTGTTTTTTCTATAATTATCTTGAATTCGAGAATTATTCAATGCCGGTATGGGCTCCTATATATGATAATCCTGTAGGAGGATGGAGAAAAACTGCTGTTTGCCTTGATCGATGATGGAATGCGTGAACATAGAAGCTGATGCAACCAGTTTTTCTATTTGAGAAACGATTCCGAGAAGCGGTTGCGTGAGTCAATCACCGGCCCCTTAGTGTGCATGCGGTCCGAACGATTTGCAGACCATTGGTGAGGGATAGGCGGTTCGAATTGCGCCAATGAAGGAGAGGAAAATGATGATTCAGATTGACCGGGCTTCATCCCGCTATCATGCCGATTACGGTTGGCTGAAGACGTACCATAGTTTTTCGTTTGGCGAGTATTACGATCCGAACAACGTTCAATTTGGCCCGCTGCGGGTGTTAAACGACGATTTCGTCGCGCCGCTTGCTGGTTTTGGCGCTCACCCACACCGGGAGATGGAAATTGTGTCAATCGTATTAAAGGGGTATTTGCAACATGAAGACAGCACGGGGCATAAAGCCGTGACGACGTTTGGCGGCGTGCAGCGGATGTCGGCCGGCACCGGCATCGTTCGCCGTTAAGGGCGAGCGGTGCCTCTTTTTTCCGTTCTGTATCGGTTGAGAAATCAAAAGCGAGCATGTAAACTAGTAAGAGGGATGGGCGGTATGGCATCATACTCGGTACAAGCTTGACATATGATGAAAATAAAGGCTTGGCACGGCGATAAGCGGTGCTTTTCATTTATGGGACAGGGTGAGGAGGAAACGACGTGAAAAAAACGACAATGACTGCGCTAATGGCGCTGTCGATGCTCATCGGGGCGGGGGGCACGTACGTCGGCCTGCAGTGGGCCGACCGCCCGCCGGAAGGGGCGCTTTCAACAATTGTGGCCGATGAGCTGTCCAAATCCGCGGGCGATGATGAAGAAATGAAAAAAATTCGTCAAGCGTATGAGCTTATCAAAAATCGATATGTGGAAAAGGTCGATGAAGACAAACTGACGGAAGGCGCCATTCAAGGGATGATTCACACGCTCGGCGACCCGTATTCGGTGTATATGGATGCGGAAACGACCGAACAGTTCAATGAATCGCTCGATTCATCGTTTGAAGGGATCGGCGCTGAAGTCAGCATGATTGACGGCAAAGTGACGATCGTCGCCCCCATCAAAAATTCACCGGCGGAGAAAGCAGGATTGAAGCCCAATGACCAGATTTTGCGCGTCAACGGGGAAAGCTTGGAAGGGCTTGACTTGTATGAAGCGGTGTTGAAAATCCGCGGCAAAAAGGGGACGACGGTCGAGCTGGACATTTTGCGTCCTGGCGTGAAAAATGTCATGAAAGTCAAAGTCGTCCGCGATGAAATTCCTATTCAGACGGTGTACGACTCGATCAAAACGTACCAAGGCAAAAAAGCGGGCTACTTGCAAATTACGTCGTTTTCGGAAAACACGGCGGCCGATTTTAAAAAGAAATTGGCGAAGCTGGAAGCTGAACACATTGACGGCTTAATCATCGATGTGCGCGGCAATCCGGGCGGCTATTTGCAAAGTGTGGAGGAAATTTTGAAACAGCTGATTCCAAAAGGCAAACCGTATGTCCAAATCGAAGAACGCGACGGCGACCGGCAAAAATTTTACTCCGACCTAACGGCGAAAAAGCCGTACCCGATTGTCGTTCTTGTCGACCAAGGCAGCGCCTCGGCGTCGGAAATTTTGGCCGGAGCGATGAAGGAAGCGGGGGGCTATCCGCTCGTCGGCGAGACTACATTCGGCAAAGGGACGGTGCAGCAAGCGATCCCGATGGGCGATGGAAGCAACATCAAATTGACGCTGTACAAATGGCTGACCCCGGACGGACATTGGATTCATAAAAAAGGAATCAAGCCGGACGTCGCGGTCGCTCAGCCGGACTACTTTCACGTCGCTCCGCTTCATGTGGAAAAACCGTTTCAGTATGATATGAACGATGAGCAAATCGCCAATGCACAAAAAATGTTAAAAGGGCTTGGCTTCAACCCGGGCCGCACTGACGGCTATTTCAGCAAAGAAACGGAACAGGCGGTAAAAGCTTTCCAAAAAGCAAACAAGCTGCCGGTCACGGGCCACATCGATGACACGACAGCGCAACTGTTGCAGGCGAAAATCATGGAGGCGGTGCGCGACCCTGGCCATGACATGCAGCTCAAAAAGGCGCTGGAGGTGCTGTTTTCGTCATCGGCCCGGCGCGGGTGAGCAAGCGGGAAAACCGCTTTTCGGTTTAACGTAATTTCTGATAGAAGTCTCCCACCTCAAGGGAATATACAGGGCAAAAACCAATGAGTAGGTGGGAGAGGAATGTCGGTTGGCGATCGCCGACGGATGTGGTCATCGATCGTTCGAGCGGACGCCTTCGGAGCGAGGGAAAGCGTAAAGGGGACTTGTGTGGGGCTTCCCGTTCGGTGAACACGCACAAGTCGCTAGAAGCCTCCTCCCCAAGCGAAGCAGAGGTGACGGGTAGTTCACAGCCTTTCCGCGCTGACACGCTCCGGCCGCTTCCGGGTTGTCGTGCGGAGAGGAAAAAGGCGTTCATCGGTCAATGGCTCTCGTGAGGGAAAGCGCGATGGCCGGCGTTGTCTCTTGATTCGATCACGGCTGGACGGGATGAGAAAGAGGGGAGCGAAAAGGCGCGCCCCATATCGTGAGGCAGAACCGTATATATAGCAACGCAAGAGAAGGAGGGTGTCCCTACAAAGGATCGGGACACCCTCTTTCGTTGCTAATATAACGCGCTGGCTGCTTCTGCCGCACGGGGACCGCTGTTTTCTGTTCTATAAGCGCGCCGGCGTTTTTTTCTGTTCTGCCGGAAGCGGCAGCTGGACGGTCGTTTCGATCGCAAAGCGCGGACGACGTTTTACTTCTTGGTAAATTTTACCTACGTATTCACCGATCAGACCGAGGCTCATTAGCACGAGTCCGCCGATAA
Organism: Geobacillus sp. YF-1; assembly: GCF_052692335.1. Taxonomy (NCBI): domain Bacteria; kingdom Bacillati; phylum Bacillota; class Bacilli; order Caryophanales; family Anoxybacillaceae; genus Geobacillus; species Geobacillus sp. YF-1. The sequence continues at coordinate 3,085,817 of NZ_CP199850.1, read as the reverse complement.
ACCAAACGGAAATCATGAGCGACGTCCAGCCGGATTCCGCGTGTCCGAGCCATTTGCTGATGAGAGCGTACAACCCGGCTGCTCCGCTGATGAGAAAAGCGGCAAAACCGATCAAAGTAATGGCGCGAATTGGTGCGACGCTTAAGGAGGTGATGCCGTCAAAGGCGAAGGCGAGCATCTTTTTGAGCGGGTATTTCGACTGCCCGGCCCATCGCTCATGACGGTCGTAAAAGACGCATGTCGAGCGGAACCCAACAAGCGGCACCAATCCGCGCAAAAAGAGATTGACTTCTGTGTAGCGGCTCAGCTCATCGAGCGCCCGCTTGCTCATTAACCGGAAATCGGCGTGGTTGTAAATGAGCTCGATTCCGAGCGCCTGCATGAACCGATAGAAGGCTTGGGCGGTCGTACGCTTGAACCACGTGTCTGTCTTTCGGCTGCGCCGCACGCCGTAAACGATGTCGTATCCTTCGCGGTATTTTTGCACAAATTCGCGGATCGCCTCCACATCGTCTTGCAAATCGGCGTCAATGGACACGGCGCAATCGGCGTACGCGCGGACGGTGTCAAGCCCGGCGAGCAGCGCCCGCTGATGGCCGACGTTGCGCGCGAGCTTGATGCCCGCCACGAAGGGGTTTCGCTCGCTTTCTTCTTCAATGAGCGACCATGTCCGGTCGCGGCTGCCGTCGTCGACAAAAACGACATGGCTGCCGATGGCGACCGCTCCTTCTTCGAGCAATTGCTCAAGCAAAGCGGTCAGCCGCCGGATCGTTTCCGGCAACACGTCTTCTTCGTTATAGCATGGGACGACGATGGCCAACAATGGTTTGTCCATCATGTGTTTCTTGCCTCCTTTCACTCCACTTCATACACATAAATTTTCCATACTGACTGTCGATCGGTGAACGCCCGCAAGAAGCGGAGATGGATGTCGCGGGCGTTCATGATCGGGACGGAGGAAAAAATGTACTTGCCGCCAAGCTGTTTGAATGCCTTTGTGTTGATCTCGAAATGATGGATGACTTTATGCGATCGTTTCGTGAACATATAATGTTTTCCAAGCTCTGCCGAGAACAAATAGACGCGGTTGCCCCAATGGTCAAAATAGTCTTTCAGCACCGGGTTTTTATCCAGTTCCTTGGCGATGATACGCCGAAATTGCCGCTTATATGACAGCGGGTAAAAATTGTTGTACGTATCGAGCGTATAAAACCCGTTGTATTGAGCGATGGCCGGATGCAGCCCAACGCTGGCGACGCGGTAGGAGGATACCGGCTTGCCGATATATCGTTTGATTTCTGAAAACAAATGTTCAGAATAAAATTGCTCGAACGATGGTGTGCCAGCGAGGCGATAGCGAATTTCCTCGTTGAATCCGCCAAGCAGCAGCAACTGCAACGTCAGGGCGATCGGTACGAGCCGCCGCCACGCCGCGCGCTCTTTGGCGATGATTTGCAAGGCCAAGGCAAAATCAAGGTAAATGACCATCGGCCGCAAAAAATGGAAGCGGGCGAAATTGAACGTATTCAAAAGCGAAATCCGTTCTTTGAGCGGCTGCCACCCTTTGTAAAACCAAAACGCATACCAAGTCGATAAGGCGATGTTCAACCAAAACAGCAAAAGAAAGCGCCGCTCCAATGGTCCGCGCTGTCGGCGCCAAACGAGAAAAAACGCCGCCCAAAGCACCGGCAAGATGATCGGCCCGTGAACGGTCATTACATGCGTATGGCCGAGCACATAGTTTTTTAGCGTCAGCCGCAGACAGTGGAGGAAGCTGAGCCGTGAAGAAAGAAATTCGTTTCGGCTCGTCGGTTCGCCATCGAAGACAAGCGAGTATACGAGCCGGTACTCGATGGCTAAAAACAAGCTGGTCATCAAGACAATCGCTGTGAACAATCGTTTGTTCCATTGCCTGCGGACAACGCCGTCAAACAACCACACCGCCCCCATCGCGGCGAGGAAAAAGAAAAATCCGAGCACAAAGCTGGCGTAAAACGGAAGCAAGATGATCGCAAGCCACTCTTTCCACGTCGCTTCCCCTTTGCGGATGGAAAGAAATGCCCATAGCGCCAGCGGCATGCCGAGCGTGCTCAGCATCCCGGACGGCCAAAACGGCGTCAGGGCGAAGGCGAGGGAGACGCCGACGCGAATCAGCCATGATTCCGGATTCGGCAAAAAGTGGCGGCGAAGCAGCCAATACATGCCCAAAAAAGCGAAAATACGCGTGATCGTCTGGCTGAGCGCGTACGCCACCATGGAAGGGAATAAGGCGTGCAGCCACACGATGCCGCTGAATTCCGTCCCAAAGGCGTTGCGCGGCAGGCCGTTGATCACTTGCGGGATGACGGCGTCGATGGGGCCGAACAGCTCGCCGCTCCGGACCAGCACCCGATACCAAGCAATGTTGGAATCCATGTTGTCATGGACACGAATATGGGCATGTTCCCCGAGAAGATATAGAGGGGACAGATAGGCCGCCAAGATGATCCATGCCGCGATGAGCGCCTTTCGTTCGTTCCGTTCCACGTCTGGCTTCCCTCCTTTCGAAAAGCGAAATCATCGCAACATCCGACATTATACGAAGCAATGATTAAGAAATGATAAGAAAGAGGTAAAGAAGCGGTGAAGGCCAAGCAAAAAAGCCCGCTTCAACCGGCCGAAGCCTTCGGGAGAACGATTAGAATCCACCGCCGTCCCCCAAACGGAGCCGCGGTTGCTAAGCCTAAGGAGGACGGCGGGGATCAACAAGGTGAAAAAACAATCTATATAAGTTGCCATTTTGTTTTCCATGGCATTGTTCACCGTTCTTGTCACGGTGCCAACTTGTCAGGTGATAAGATGGGACATGGAGACCGGAGATTCTTATTAAGTTGCAATTTTGTTTTACAACCCGCTGATTACTCTGATATCGGCTTGTATTTAGATGAAACCTGCAACGAAGACTCGGAAATTCTTTATTGCAACTTATACAGCTTCCCCTTTTTTATCCACCTTCATGATTTGGGCCACAATCACTCGCTTTGTCCATCTTCATGCTTGACGGTGGTCACAGCAGAGAAAAAGGGGCCAGAGGGTGCCTCCAAGTTGGTTGAGCCCCCTCTTGCGCCCTCATTAGATGTGGAAGGCAGGAGCTGAACAAAGCTTTTCGATTTTGAAACACGATGTTGCGAATAGGCATTGTTCAATCCCTATCGTATGTTAGAAGGCCGGTGAAACGTGCTGATTTGCGCCCAACCGCCAGTGTTTCGACGTGTATGTTGGCAAGGTTGCTCAAATGGAGCAAGTCAGGTTGCCCATAGACTTCCTCCTTCCAACCGGCCTTTTCGATTGGCTGCTGGCTTGCGTGTTGCTCTTTCACCGCCAACGGTCAGTTGTCAGCCGCCCGCGCGGCCGGAACTGAAGCAACCGGCTAGGCAAACAGACCGATCACCCGTCCGAGGCCGCGCCGTTTTCGCTTCGGTGGTTGGGGCGGTTCGTGGGATGATGGCGGCTTGTTATTCAGCTGTTGCTCGAGCCGGGCGACGAGCTGTTCGAGCGCGGCGAGACGGGTAGTGATTTCTTCCATTTCTCGACGGTGATGCAGCAATTGAACGGAGACGACGTCGTCGGCTTTTTGGCCGAGCTGCTGTTCGAGTTGATCAAGGCGCGAAGAGATGCGGGCGATTTCCGGTTCGAAGGATGGCTGGCGCAAAACGTCGAGCGTGGGCGACGGCGCTTCTTGTTTCGGTTGGTTGTCGGTTGGCAACGACGCTGCAACGGAAGGGTACCGCGCGGCTGCCGACCGTTCCAAGGCCGCGCCTTGTTCGAATTTGACGCGCTCCAACAAAGCGATCGTGTTTTCATCGAACAAGTAATGGCCGGCTTCATTTTTGCGCAGCGGGATGTCATACTTCCGCACCCAGCGTTGGATGGTTTTCGGCGAAACACCAAGACGGGCGGCGACATCGGTCGTTTTTATTTCCATCGTTCCACTCCTCCCTTTCTCCTTCTTGTTCTATCTTTTTTTCATTGAGGGCGCGAACTCCTTCCTGACCGACAAAACTAGTGGCGATTCGACAAAGAAAGCCGAAAAGGACGGCATTTCGCCACATGGGAAAAAAGATGGCGGCAGGCATAGGATTTGTCGCGGCCATTTGGTAGAATAAAAGGTAAAGAACGGTGAACGAAACAAGGGGGAACGTTGATGGCGACATGGGGGCTTGAATGGCTAGAAGGGATTGCGGCGGTATGGCGGCAGCCGCTCCTTTATTATGGCGCCTTGCTCGCCTTGGCCGCCGGTTGGCGGCGGGTGAAGCGCGAGCGCCGCGATTTTCACGTGCGCGTCTACAGTCCATGGAAAGAATGGCGGGGGCTTTGGACAAGCGGATGGCTTCCGGGGGCGGTGCTGTCAGCGGTGGCGCTTGGGGCGGGCCTCGTCGTGCCGAAGGAGGTCGTTTGGACGGTGACCGCGCTCACGGTGCTGCTTGGCTTGACGATGGAAGCGCGGCTATTGTCGGCGGCGTATACGCTGGGGGGGACGCTGCTTGTGCTCGCGATGGCCGAGCGCGGCAGGATGGCTGTTCCTTGGCTTCGCGATGGCGTAGAAGCAGCGCCGGTGTTGGCGCTGTGGCTGACGTTGCTGTTGGCGGCTGAAGGATGGCTCATCATTCGGACGCGAACGGAGCCCGCTTCGCCGCAGCTTTTGAAAAGCAAGCGGGGAATGACCATCGGCCGGCAATGGGTGCAGCGCCTCTGGTTTGTGCCGGTCGTGTTGCCGATGGCTGGCGGCTCGCTGCCGTCGTTTCCATGGTGGCCGTTTGCTGTCGGCGGGGAAGGGCATTCGTTTTGGCTTGTTCCGTTCCTGATCGGGTTTTCTCAGCGTCGCCATCATGTGCGGCCGCCCGAGGCGGCGCGTCGGGAAGGGCGGCTCGTGCTGCTGCTGGCCGGCGTTGTTGCCGTGTTGGCGACAGGAAGCGTATGGTATGCGCCGCTGGCGGTGGCGGCGGGAGCGGTGGCGGTCATCGGGCGTGAATGGATCGCTTTTTCTGGCCGCCGCGCCGACAGCGCTTCCCCACCCCGCTTTGCCCGTCATCCGCACGGAGTGGTCATCGTCGGGGTGCTGCCGGGGTCAAAGGCGGAAAAAATGGGGCTTTCGATTGGAGAAGTGATCTGCAAAACGAACGGGGTGCCAGTGCGGACGGAGGCGGAGTTTTACGAAGCGCTCCAGCGCAACCGCGCATTTTGCAAATTGGAAGTGATCGGCGACAACGGGGAAGTTCGCTTTGTCCAGGGGGCGCTCTATGAGGATGAACACCATGAGCTTGGGCTGCTGTTCGTCCGCGAGCGCGGCTCCTTGGCATCCGAAGCTGTTTCGTAAAGGAGAAGACAATCATGTGGTTTTTGGCGGCGCTTTTCATACCGTGTCTCTTAGTGTTGTTGTTCGCGCGGGTGACGTACAATCGATACATCGCGGTGCTGTTGACCGTCGCCCTGCTTGTAGCTTCTTATCTGAAAGGGTATACAGACCAGTTTCATGAAATCGTGGCCGATGTTGCTTCCACGATAGCCGGGTTTTTGTGGGCAGGGCGCATGCTTGAGCGCTTGAAGGAAAAATGAAGGGCGATGGCCGGCGCGCGGCTGTGATGATCACCGCTTTTCCCCGCCGGCGGACGGTGAAGCAAGCAAAGAGGGGTGGGGATGGACTCACGCAACCGCTTCTTGGAATCGTTTCTTAATGTAGAAAAACTTGTTCCATCGATCAAGGCAAACAGCGGTTTTTCATCAACCTTAACAAGGCCGGCGGAAATAGCTGTTTTTTCCGATCAATGGATGAACGTGTGAAAAGAAGCGCTGATGATACAACGTTTCTCTATTGGAGAAACGATGCTAGGAATCGGTATGTACTATTAAATCACTAGCCTCTAAAGGAGCGGACGGGGAAGAAGGAACCAGTCCGCTTTTTGGCGTTGCTAAAAAGGGCGATGATGGCCGCAAAATCGAGATGTCGGTTGCTCCGCGTCTGCGTCTCGCTGCACTGATGCCAGCGCCTCTGTCTGTTGATGGGGCGCTTCGTCTTGTTCCTTGGGACAGCGGTTTCTTCCCGAAAGTGCAGGAAAGAGGGAGCGATGGAAAACGCTGAACGGATTGGTACGAATATGAGTTCGCATTTTTGATGCGCCGATGGAGCCGATGTGGTACAATGGGGAAAGATGGTACGGAGAAGGAGGCGGAACGGTGGAGGGCCGTTTTCAACTAGTTTCATCTTATCAACCGCAAGGCGATCAACCGCAGGCGATCGCCAAACTCGTTGACGGGTTGCGGCAGGGAGTGAAGCATCAAACGCTGCTTGGGGCGACAGGGACGGGCAAAACGTTTACGATCTCGAACGTGATTGCCCAAGTCAACAAACCAACGCTCGTCATCGCCCACAACAAAACGCTCGCTGGCCAATTGTACAGCGAGCTGAAGGAGTTTTTCCCGCACAACGCCGTCGAATATTTTGTCAGCTATTACGATTACTATCAGCCGGAAGCGTACGTGCCGCAGACGGATACGTACATTGAAAAAGACGCGAAAATCAACGATGAAATCGACAAATTGCGGCACTCGGCGACATCGGCTTTGTTTGAGCGCCGGGACGTCATCATCGTCGCCAGCGTGTCGTGCATTTACGGTTTAGGGTCGCCGGAAGAATACCGGGAGCTCGTCGTTTCATTGCGCGTCGGGATGGAAATCGAGCGCAACGCGTTGTTGCGGCGGCTCGTTGACATCCAATACGACCGCAATGATATCGACTTCCGCCGCGGCACGTTCCGCGTCCGCGGCGATGTCGTCGAAATTTTCCCCGCTTCGCGCGATGAACATTGCATTCGCGTCGAATTTTTCGGCGATGAAATCGATCGCATCCGCGAGGTGGACGCCTTGACCGGCGAGGTGCTCGGCGAGCGTGAGCACGTCGCCATTTTCCCAGCGTCGCACTTTGTCACGCGCGAGGAGAAAATGCGGCTCGCCATTCAAAACATTGAACAAGAGCTCGAGGAGCGGCTCGCCGAACTGCGCGCGCAAGGGAAGCTCTTGGAGGCGCAGCGGCTCGAGCAGCGGACGCGCTATGATCTTGAAATGATGCGCGAGATGGGCTTTTGTTCCGGCATCGAAAACTACTCGCGCCATTTGGCGCTGCGGCCGCCGGGCTCGACGCCGTACACCTTGCTTGACTATTTTCCGGACGATTTTTTGATCATCATTGATGAGTCGCACGTCACCTTGCCGCAGCTGCGCGGCATGTACAACGGCGACCGGGCGCGCAAGCAAGTGCTCGTCGACCACGGCTTTCGCCTGCCGTCGGCGCTTGACAACCGGCCGCTCACGTTTGAAGAGTTCGAGCAAAAAATCAATCAAATTATTTACGTCTCCGCGACGCCGGGGCCGTATGAGCTCGAACATAGCCCGGGCGTTGTCGAACAAATCATCCGCCCGACCGGGCTGTTGGATCCGACGATCGACGTCCGTCCGACGAACGGGCAAATCGACGATTTGATCGGCGAAATTCGCGAGCGGGTCGAGCGGAACGAGCGGACGTTGGTCACAACGTTGACGAAAAAAATGGCCGAAGACTTGACCGATTATTTGAAAGAAGCCGGCATCAAAGTCGCTTACTTGCATTCGGAAATCAAAACGCTGGAGCGCATTGAAATCATCCGCGACTTGCGGCTCGGCAAATACGATGTGCTTGTTGGCATCAACTTGCTGCGGGAAGGATTGGACATTCCGGAAGTGTCGCTTGTCGCCATTTTGGACGCCGACAAAGAAGGGTTTTTGCGCTCGGAGCGTTCGCTCATCCAGACGATCGGCCGCGCGGCGCGCAACGCGAACGGCCATGTGATCATGTACGCCGATACAGTGACGAAATCGATGGAAATCGCCATTCAAGAAACGAAGCGGCGCCGGACGATTCAGGAAGCGTACAACCAAGAGCACGGCATCGTGCCACGCACGGTGAAAAAGGAGATTCGCGACGTCATCCGCGCGACGTATGCGGCGGAAGAGACGGAGACGTACGAGGCGAAGGCGCCGGCCAAGATGACGAAGCAGGAGCGGGAAGAGCTGATTCGAACGCTCGAGGCGGAAATGAAAGCAGCGGCCAAAGCGCTCGACTTCGAGCGGGCCGCCCAGCTGCGTGATGCCATTTTCGAGTTGAAAGCGGAAGGGTGACGGGAATGGAGAAAATTATCATCAAAGGGGCGCGCGCCCATAACTTAAAAAACATTGACGTCGAAATCCCGCGCGGCAAGCTTGTTGTGTTGACCGGGCTGTCGGGTTCGGGAAAGTCGTCGCTGGCGTTTGATACGATTTACGCGGAAGGGCAGCGGCGCTACGTCGAATCGTTGTCGGCGTACGCCCGCCAGTTTTTAGGGCAGATGGACAAGCCGGATGTCGATGCGATCGAAGGATTGTCGCCGGCCATTTCGATCGACCAAAAGACGACAAGCCGCAACCCGCGTTCCACGGTCGGCACGGTGACGGAAATTTACGACTACTTGCGGCTGTTGTTCGCCCGTATCGGCCGGCCGTTCTGCCCGACGCATGGCATCGAAATTCAATCGCAGACGATCGAGCAAATGGTCGACCGGCTGCTCGCGTACCCGGAGCGGACGAAAATGCAAATTTTGGCGCCGATCGTCTCGGGGCGAAAAGGGACGCACGCCAAGACATTGGAGGATATTCGCAAGCAAGGGTATGTGCGCGTCCGCATTGACGGCGAGATGCGCGAGTTAACGGAAGACATCGAACTGGAAAAAAACAAAAAGCATTCGATTGAGGTCGTCGTCGACCGGATTGTGATGAAAGACGGCATCGCGGCAAGGCTCGCTGACTCGTTGGAGACAGCCTTGAAGCTCGCCGACGGCAAAGTCATCGTCGATGTGATCGGCGAAGGAGAGCTCTTGTTCAGCGAAAAGCACGCTTGCCCGTATTGCGGCTTTTCGATCGGGGAGCTTGAGCCGCGCTTGTTCTCGTTCAACAGCCCGTTTGGCGCCTGTCCGGACTGCGACGGGCTCGGGGCGAAGCTCGAAGTCGATCCCGACCTTGTCATCCCGAACGATGAATTGACATTGAAGGAGCACGCCATCGCTCCGTGGGAGCCGCAAAGCTCGCAATATTACCCGCAGCTGCTCGAAGCCGTGTGCCGCCATTACGGCATCCCGATGGACGTGCCGGTGAAAGATTTGCCAAAAGAGCAGCTCGATAAAATTTTGTACGGCAGCGGCGGGGAAGTCATTCATTTTCGCTATACGAACGATTTCGGCCAAGTGCGTGAACAGTACATCGAGTTTGAAGGGGTTTTGCGCAACATCGAGCGCCGCTACCGCGAGACAAGCTCCGATTACATCCGCGAGCAGATGGAAAAGTATATGGCCGAACAGCCGTGCCCGACGTGCCAAGGCTACCGGCTGAAAAAAGAAAGCCTCGCCGTCTTGGTCAGCGGCAAGCATATCGGCGAAGTCACCGCCATGTCGGTGACCGAAGCGCTCGCCTTTTTTGACGGTCTCGAGTTGACGGAAAAAGAAGCGCAAATCGCCCGCCTCATTTTGCGTGAAATTCGCGACCGGCTCGGCTTTTTGCAAAACGTCGGCCTCGACTATTTGACGCTCAGCCGCTCAGCGGGCACGCTTTCCGGCGGCGAGGCGCAGCGCATCCGCTTGGCGACGCAAATCGGCTCGCGGCTGACCGGCGTCTTGTACGTGCTCGACGAGCCGTCGATCGGCCTGCATCAGCGCGACAACGACCGGCTGATCGCGACGTTACAAAACATGCGCGACCTCGGCAATACGCTCATTGTCGTCGAACATGACGAAGATACGATGCTCGCGGCCGACTATTTGATTGACATCGGCCCGGGGGCGGGCATCCACGGCGGCGAGGTCGTCGCGGCCGGCACGCCGGAAGAGGTGATGAACGATCCGAACTCACTCACCGGCCAATATTTATCGGGGAAAAAATTCATCCCGCTTCCGGCCGAACGGCGCCAGCCGGACGGACGGTGGCTCGAGGTGATCGGCGCCCGCGAGCACAACTTGAAAAACGTCTCGGTGAGCATCCCGCTCGGCACGTTCGTCGCCGTCACCGGGGTGTCGGGCTCGGGCAAAAGCACGCTTGTGAACGAAGTGCTCTATAAGGCGCTGGCGCAAAAGCTGCACCGGGCGAAAGCGAAACCGGGGGAACATCGCGACATCCGCGGGCTTGAGCATCTCGACAAAGTGATTGACATCGACCAATCGCCGATCGGACGCACCCCGCGGTCGAATCCGGCGACGTACACCGGGGTGTTTGATGACATCCGCGACGTGTTTGCCGCCACGAACGAAGCGAAAGTGCGCGGCTACAAAAAAGGGCGCTTCAGCTTCAACGTCAAAGGCGGGCGCTGCGAGGCGTGCCATGGCGATGGGATCATCAAAATTGAAATGCACTTTTTGCCGGACGTGTACGTCCCGTGCGAAGTATGCCACGGCAAACGGTACAACCGCGAAACGCTTGAGGTGACGTACAAAGGAAAAAACATCGCCGACGTGCTGGACATGACGGTCGAAGATGCGCTGGACTTTTTCGCTTCGATCCCGAAAATCAAACGCAAGCTCGCGACGCTGTATGATGTCGGCCTCGGCTATATGAAGCTTGGCCAGCCGGCGACGACGCTCTCCGGCGGCGAGGCGCAGCGCGTCAAGCTCGCTGCCGAGCTGCACCGGCGCTCGAACGGCCGGACGCTCTACATTTTGGACGAGCCGACGACCGGGCTGCACGTCGACGACATCGCCCGGCTGCTTGATGTGCTTCACCGGCTCGTGGACAACGGCGATACGGTGCTCGTCATCGAACATAACTTGGACGTCATTAAAACGGCCGATTACATCATTGACCTAGGTCCGGAAGGCGGTGACCGCGGCGGGCAAATTGTCGCGGCCGGCACGCCGGAACACGTGGCCGAGGTCGAAGCTTCCTACACCGGCCGCTATTTGAAACCGATTTTGGAACGCGACCGGGCGCGCATGCAGGCGCGGTATGAGGCGGCAAAGGCGTAACGCTTTTGCCGCTTTTTTCAACCCGCGGTGGAGGGAGTGGCTGCGCTGTCTTTTTTCCAACGGCGGGAAACTTTCCCTGATGATGATCGTATATACAAAACGAACACGTTGGAAAGGGGATTGTCAATGTCAACGAATAAAATGGTATCAGCGCTTTGTTATTTTAGCGTCTTTTTTGCGCCATTGCTTTTGCCGATCGTCGTTTATTTCGTCGTTGAGGATATGGAAGTGAAACGCCATGCGAAGCGGTCGCTCGTGTCGCATTTGATTCCAGCCGCCACCATTGTCTTGTTTATCGCCTTCGCCGCCTCGCCGCTCTTGCTTGGCCATTGGAACGAGGGGTCGTTCTTGTTTGGCAGTGGGGTCGTGTGGCTTGGCTTTCTTGTGGCCGGGGTGGTGAACCTTGTGGTTGTGATTTGGAATGTCATTAAAGGGATTCAAGTGTTAAAATAGAAATGATGATGGCCGTCGGTTCAAGGCGACATAGGCCGACGATGGCGTTTCAACGCGGAAGATTACAGAAAAGATGGTGAGGCCATGCTCAATTGGTTGATCGGAGTTGTCGTAAATACGGTGTTGTTAATGGCGATTGACGGCTATTTTGACGACATTCATTTCAGCGGGGTGGGGGCGGCGTTTGTGGCCAGCCTCATTTTGGCGGTGCTTAACGCCGTCGTCCGCCCAGTCCTCATTTTATTGACGCTGCCGGTAACGGTGTTAACGCTCGGTTTGTTTTTGTTTGTGATCAACGCCATCACGCTTATGATGACGGCCGGGTTGATGGGAGATGCGTTTCAAATCGGCGGTTTTGGCACCGCGCTGCTCGCGTCGATCGTGTTGTCGTTTTTCCATTTGCTTGTGCAAAAGGCGATTATTGAGCCGCTGCGCGACCGCTCGTAACGGAAGCGCGATCGATGAAAGGGGCGCCGTCGTTTTCCGCCGCGGCGTGAATCGATCGAGACGCGGAACGGAGCGGCGCCTAGACGGTGCGTTGCGCATCATTTCGGTTCGACGGGGGCTGAATCGGGACGGGGAAGCCGTCCCGATTTTGTTTTCGCCGTTGTTTTCCATTCAATGACGAAACGAAACGTGCTACAATGGAAAAAGATGAGGAAAGGGGAGAAAGGCCGAGTATGCCAAAAGTGCGGACGAAAGACATCATCGAACAGTTCCAGCTCGAGCTCGTCAGCGGCGCCGAGGGCATTTACCGCCCGATTACGACGAGCGACTTGTCGCGGCCGGGCATTGAGATGGCCGGCTATTTCGCTTATTATCCGGCGGAGCGCTTGCAGCTGCTTGGGCGGACCGAGCTGTCGTTTTACGAAACGTTGACGCCGGAAGAAAAACGGTCGCGGATGGAGCGGCTTTGCACCGACATTACGCCGGGGATCGTCGTTTCGCGCGGGCTTGAAGTGCCGCCCGAACTGATCGAAGCGTCCGAGCGCCAGTCGGTGCCGGTGATGCGTTCAACGATGAAAACGACCCGGCTCTCAAGCCGATTGACAAACTATTTGGAAAGCAAGCTCGCCCCTACGACCGCGGTGCATGGAGTGCTGGTCGATGTGTATGGGGTCGGTGTATTGATCACCGGCAAAAGCGGCGTCGGCAAGAGCGAGACGGCGCTGGAGCTCGTGAAGCGCGGCCACCGCTTGGTCGCCGACGATTGCGTGGAAATCCGCCAAGAAGACGAGGACACGTTGGTCGGCAGCGCGCCCGAATTGATCGAGCATTTGCTGGAAATTCGCGGGCTTGGCATCATCAATATGATGACGCTGTTCGGCGCAGGAGCGGTGCGGACGCATAAGCGCATCTCGCTCGTCATCGATTTGGAGCTGTGGGATCCGGAAAAGCAGTACGACCGGCTCGGGCTCGAGGAAGAAAAAGTAAAAATATTGGATACCGAACTGCCGAAACTGACCATTCCGGTCCGCCCCGGACGCAACTTAGCCGTCATTGTGGAAGTGGCGGCGATGAACTTCCGGTTAAAACGCATGGGCGTCAACGCCGCTGAGGAGTTTTCGGCGCGCTTGAGCGATGCCATCGAGGATGGAGCGCCCGATTACGAGTAACGGTGGACCGCGAACAGGAGGCGGGTGGCGGGAGACAACGGCGTTCGTTCCCCCCGTGATTTAAGCCGCCTTCGTGCGCATTGGAGGCATCTTGAGCGCGGCATTCGTCCTTGCCTGATACGCACCATAGGAGGTGGAAAGATGGAGTCTGCGATTCAGCCGCTTGACCGCGTGTTTTTGCACCTTGGTCCGATTACAATATATTGGTATGGCGTCATTATCGGCACCGGCGTTTTGATCGGGCTGTGGCTCGCGACGCGCGAAGGGGTGCGGCGCGGCTTGCCGAAAGAGACGTTTGTCGATTTGGTGCTGTTTGCTGTGCCGATCGCCATTGTCTGCGCGCGGACGTACTACGTGCTGTTTGAATGGAACTATTATTCAAAGCATCTTTCTGAGATTCCGAAAATCTGGGAAGGAGGCCTTGCCATTCACGGAGGGTTGATCGGGGCCGTGGCGACCGGCGCGGTGTTCGCCCGCGTGCGCGGGCTGTCGTTTTGGAAGCTTGCTGATATTGCCGCCCCGAGCATCATTTTAGGGCAGGCGATCGGGCGCTGGGGCAACTTTATGAATCAGGAGGCGCACGGCGGTCCGGTGTCGCGCGCGTTTTTGGAAAACTTGCATTTACCCGATTGGATCATCAATCAAATGTATATTGACGGCCGTTATTGGCATCCGACTTTTTTGTATGAGTCGCTTTGGAACCTCGTCGGCTTTTTCTTGCTTCTTTGGCTGCGGCGCGTCAATTTGCGGCGCGGTGAGTTGTTTTTATCCTATTTAATTTGGTATTCGGTGGGCCGTTTCTGGATTGAAGGGATGCGCACCGACAGCTTGATGCTGGCCGGCAGTCTGCGTGCGGCCCAAGTCGTATCCGTGACGTTGATCGTGCTGTCGATCGTGCTGTGGATCGTGCGCCGGGCGAAAGGATGGGCCGAAGCAAGATATCAAGACGAGTAACCGCTCTAGTCCGTTGAGGTGTGACTAGGGAAAGGGGCGGCGAAAAGGCCACACGACATCATAAAGACAAGCGAAGGAGAGAGGAGATATGATCGGAACATTGCAGCGCGGCGTCATCGCCGGGCTGAAGACGTCATGGGCGCTCGGCAAAATCATTTTTCCGGTGACGCTCGTTTTGGCGTTGTTGCAGCCGACGCCTTTATTTTCATGGCTGATCGACTTTGTCACTCCCTTGATGAAGTGGTTCGGCTTATCCGGCGATGCGGCCGTTCCGCTGGTGCTCGGCAATCTGCTCGGGCTGTACGCGGCGATCGGGGCGATGTTGACGATTGAGTTTACGGTGAAAGAAGTATTGATTTTGGCGATCATGCTTTCTTTTTCCCATAACTTGATCGTCGAGTCTTCCGTCGCCTCGCGCACGGGAATGAGCGTTTGGCTCATGCTCGCCGTGCGCATTGGCTTGGCCGTTGTATCCGGGTTGCTGATCGCTCATTTATGGGACGGGGGGCATGAGGCCGCCCAATACGGCTTTATAACACATGAGGCTGCACCGCCGGTCGGCTGGGGGGCGATCGCGTTGGCGGCGCTGAAAAAAGCGGCCACCGGCATCGTGCAGCTGGTCGCGATTGTCATTCCGCTAATGACGATCATTCAAGTATTGAAAGAACGCCACTGGATTGAGACGTTTTCGCGCTGGATGGCGCCGGTGACCAAGATGCTCGGCATGAGCGCGAACACGTCGCTCACGCTCGCGGCCGGCTTTGTGTTCGGCCTCGCTTATGGGGCGGGGGTGATGATTCAGGCGGCGAAAGAAGACGGCGTCTCGAAGCGCGATTTGACGTTGGCGTTTATTTTTCTCGTTTCTTGCCATGCCGTTGTCGAGGACACGCTCATTTTCGTTCCGCTTGGCATCCCGGTCTGGCCGTTGTTGGTCATTCGCCTCGTTACGGCTGTGCTGTTGACGATGGCGGTCGCATTCCTTTGGCGCCGTTTTGAACACCCGATGAGAAAGGAAGCCGCATCATGACGATTCGCACGATCTTATTTGACCTTGATGGAACGTTGATTGATACGAATGAGCTGATCATCCAGTCGTTTTTGCATACGCTGGAGAAGTACTACCCGGGCCGCTACGGGCGTGAGGACGTCTTGCCGTTCATCGGCCCGTCGCTGTACGAGACGTTCAGCTCGCTCGATCCGGAACGGGTCGAGGAGATGGTGAAGACGTACCGCACGTTCAACCACGCTCGCCATGACGAATTGATCCGCGAGTTTGACACCGTGTATGAGACGATCGAAACGCTGCACCGCCATGGATTTCGCCTTGGCGTCGTAACGACGAAAATGCATGACACGGCGCTCATGGGCTTGCGAAAAACGCGGCTTGAGCCGTTTTTCTCATGTGTCATCGGTCTTGATGACGTCCGCCGTCCCAAGCCGGATCCCGAACCGATTCATAAGGCGCTTGAGGCGCTTCAGTCGACACCGGATGAGGCGCTCATGGTCGGCGACAACTACCACGACATTTTGGCCGGCAAAAACGCCGGCGTCAAAACGGCCGGCGTTGCCTGGGCGATTAAAGGCCGCGGGTATTTGGAACAATATGAACCGGACTATATGTTGGAAAAAATGAGCGATTTGCTGGCCATTGTCGGCATCAACGAACGGAAGGAGGAAGCGTCCTCCCGGTGAGACGAACGACCAAATACCCCGTCTGCGGGGCGAACTCGCTCTGGCAATTGTACCGCACCGTCTCGTTTTGGAAAGTGCTGAAAAACGTGATCGTGATCCAAATCGGGCGCTACACGCCGTTTTTGCCGCTGAAAAACTGGCTGTATCGCACGTTTCTCGGCATGAAGATCGGCGAGCAAACGGCGCTTGCCTTTATGGTCATGCCGGATATTCTCTTCCCGGAAAAAATCCGCATCGGCCGCAACTGCGTCATTGGCTACAACACGACGATTCTCGCCCACGAATATTTAGTGGACGAATACCGCCTTGGCGACGTCGTGATCGGCGATGAGGTGATGATCGGCGCCAATTCGACCATTTTGCCTGGCGTCGTGATCGGCGACCGCGCCGTCGTCGCCGCCGGCACCGTCGTCCATCAAGACGTCCCGCCCGGGGCCATGGTCGTCGGCTGCCCGATGCGCATCGTCCGCACGAACGAACCGCCTTCCGAGTAACGGGGGCGGGTTTTCTTTGGTAATCAGGAGCAAATAGGGTCCTCCTTAGGCGACATAGAGCTGTGGTTTACATGAATGGAAATTCAAGATGAACCGTTTATAAGACGAAAATTCAGAGAAACACGTAAAAAGCCGTCCCGCAACGGGACGGCTTTTCCTTTTGGACCGTGCATGTGACGGTCAGTTGAAAA
The DNA here is from genome assembly GCF_052692335.1 of Geobacillus sp. YF-1. Classification (NCBI taxonomy): domain Bacteria; kingdom Bacillati; phylum Bacillota; class Bacilli; order Caryophanales; family Anoxybacillaceae; genus Geobacillus; species Geobacillus sp. YF-1. Next base: position 3,069,363 of record NZ_CP199850.1, on the reverse strand, counting down.
ATATTTTTGGCCGCACTTGAGTTTAAGGCACTCAAAGGGCATTATTTATCGTATGCTTGTTTTCTAAATGTCATTCCAAGAAAATGATAAATCATGTTGAAAGAAGTGTCAAGAGTAATTTCCTGGATCTTTTTTAAGTTTAGTGTACATCCTACGGATTTTTTCGTCAATCAGATCCATTTGTTCGCTAGTTAATTTGAAAACATCGTCCTTTGCTTTTTTAGGTTTGAAAATGCGAATTTTACTTATAGGCCGCATTTGGTTTGGAATGGCCACTGCCCTCTTTTCATTTAGTCCCTCAATCGTACCTAGAAAGACTGAGTCTTTATGTACATCCTGTTCTGTTTCATTTTCGTCTAACGAAGATAAAGGAACCACGTTGACGACGGGATTGTTTTTTGAACTATCACGAATCACAACAGCATAGTGCATGCCGCCAAATTCAGCACCTACATTAAAACCAAAGTGTGCTAAAACGATTTCTGATCGCTTATAAGCCCGGAGATAAGAGGGGTCAAACGTTTCTTCCCAGACGAGATATTTGTTTTGTGTTCCAAGCCACTCGATAAATATTTTTCCCCGTTTTTCGTCCATATTTTCAATGATCTTTTGCAGTTCCATGAGCTGTTTATTCATTGCTCCTACTAAATCTTTATTCTCATGCAATTTTTTGAACATGGCCTCTCCTCTCTTTCCGCTATCATAGATGAACGAAATGTTGTCTGTTTAATGTTCAAATTTCTGGCGACCGCAGACATACTGTCTATGTCACATTCAGCTACATGATTTTTAAAGCTCCCATCCCATTTAGAAGGATTGTTCTTCAACAATTATAACAATGAGACATCGAATAGTTTATGAAAAAAGATAAAGAACACCGTCTGATGCGAAATCGACATGCCTGTCATGGATGAACTTCAGAATGTCCTCGTCATGCAGGAGGGAGGACATTTCGAAGTTGACGTGGTACGCTAACACGAGCCCCAGAATATGCGGTGACACGGCCAATCGGGACCAATTGACCTTCCGCTTGATGAACGATAATGGGCCAACAGGGCAAAGTCAAACAGGAATTTCCGGAATCAGTACCACGACTCGAAGGTTTGGGGATCTTACATAAAATGTAAGCGCCCCTTCATCATCATCCGGTGAAGATTGGCCTAGTAAAACGAGCAATCGTTGTTCTTACACTTGTATACCGCGTCGTGATCGGCGACCGCGCCGTCGTCGCCGCCGGCACCATCGTCCATCAAGACGTCCCGCCCGGGGCCATGGTCGCCGGCTGCCCGATGCGCATCGTCCGCACGAACGAACCGCCTTCCGAGTAACGGGGGCGGGTTTTTTGTTTGCGGAGAGAAAAAATGGCAAAATGAATGAACAAACCATTTTTATGAAGTAAGAGTTCTCTGTTCCACGACGAAGGTTCTCTTTCGTATCCGGAAGCATGACTTCTTGTCGCTTCTACATATTCAACGATTCGGCGTTCTTTTGTGCCTTGGAGATTTCGGGAGCAGCCGCATGCACGAGGCGGAGCGAAATGGACAGGCGTTTCTTCGTCTGGAAGAGTCCTTGTCCATTTTATTGCAGATGGCGCGTTTCCTCTTGACGCTATGGTCGCAAAGGAGTAAACTACTAATAACTTCACTTCTCTACCATATTAGCAAACTAAAGCATTTTGATAAAGGGCGTGGGGACATGGCAAAAAGGCTGTTCATGTTTGAGAAACCGTTAGGCATGCGCGATACGCTGCCGTTTTTATATGAAATGAAAAAGCAGGTGCGCTCGGTGATGGCGGAAGAAATCGAGCGCTGGGGCTATGAGTTTATCGAAACGCCGACGCTTGAGTATTATGAAACGGTCGGGGCGGCGTCGGCGATCGCCGATCATCGGCTGTTTAAGCTCTTGGACCAGCAAGGGCACACGCTCGTACTGCGGCCCGATATGACGGCGCCGATCGCCCGGGTGGCGGCGTCAAGGCTGTATGAGGACGGCAACCCGCTCCGGTTGGCGTACAACGCCAACGTGTTTCGCGCCCAGCAGCGCGAAGGCGGGCGGCCAGCGGAGTTTGAGCAGATCGGCGTCGAGCTGATCGGCGATGGCACGGTGGCGGCCGACGCTGAGGTGATCAGTCTGATGGCCGCACTGCTGAAGCGCGTAGGGCTTGGCCGCTTTTCGGTGGCCATCGGCCATATCGGTTATGTCAATGCGCTCTTTTTGGAGATTTTAGGGAATGAAGAGCGGGCGAGTGTGCTGCGCCGCTTCTTATATGAAAAAAATTATGTCGGCTATCGCGAGCATGTGAAGTCGTTGCCGCTTTCGTCGATTGATCAAAAGCGGCTGTTGGCTCTTCTTTCCTTGCGCGGCGGCCGCGAGGCGATCGAGGCGGCGAAAGCGCTGGCTTCGAGCGGGGAAGGGCAGCAAGCCGCCGATGAGGTGGCCGCGCTGTTTGCGGCGCTTGAGACGTATGGGGTGGCCGAGGCGGTGAAGCTCGATATGGCGTTGGTCAGCCATATGAGCTATTACACCGGCATTTTGTTTGAAGTGTACGCCGAGCAAGTGGGATTCCCGATCGGCAACGGCGGGCGGTATGATGAGTTGCTGGCGAAGTTTTCCCGGCCGGCGCCGGCGACGGGGTTTGGCCTGCGCGTCGATCGGCTGATCGAGGCGGTTGGCGAGACGGATGTGCGCGAGGAGATCGAGTGCATCGTGTTCAGCCAAGAGCGGTTGGCGGAGGCGGTCGAGCTCGCCGAGGCGAAGCGGGCGGAAGGGCGCCGCGTCGTCTTGCAGCATATCGCCGGCATTCGCGATATTGACGCCTACAGCCAGCGCTATCGGTCGATCGTCTATTTGCTTGGCCGAAGCGGGCGCGAGGGGCAATGAGCGTCACGACGTGGGAGAACGCGGACAACAGCCATTCAACCCGCTGGTTCGCACCTGCGGACGGGCGTGCCGCAATCTTTAAAGGGATGGCGGTTTGACGGAAGGGGCGTTAGCGAGAGCGTGGCGCTGACGCATGACGACAAGCAGGGAGGAAGACGGGATGCTGACGATTGCGATGCCGAAAGGACGCATTTTTGACGAGGCGGTCGAGCTGCTGCGCCGAGCGGATTATGCGCTGCCGCCGGAGTTTGCCGAATCGCGCAAGCTCGTCATTGATGTCACTGAGGAACAAATGCGCTTTATTTTGGCGAAACCGATGGATGTGGTGACGTATGTGGAGCACGGAGTGGCCGACCTAGGCATAGCGGGGAAAGACGTTTTAATGGAGGAAGAACGAAACGTCTATGAGCTGCTCGATTTGCGCATCAGCCGCTGCCATCTGGCCGTCGCCGGGCTGCCCGGCGTCAAGATGAATGAAATCGCCCCAAGGGTGGCGACGAAATATCCGAACATCGCGTCGACGTATTTTCGCGAACAAGGCGAGCAAGTGGAAATCATCCGCCTGAACGGATCGATTGAACTCGCTCCGCTCATAGGTCTAGCCGACCGGATTGTGGACATCGTTTCCACGGGGCGGACGTTGAAAGAAAACGGGCTTGTCGAGCTTGAACGAATCGCCGAGGTGACGTCGCGCCTGATTGCCAATCCGGCTAGCTACCGGTTAAACAGCGGGGAGATCGAGCGGCTGGTCGATCGGCTCGCGGCGGTCATTCCCGAGCGGTGAGGCAAACGGAACGGTGCATAGACGAGAGACGCAAAAGACGGGGAAAGCGTCCAAAAAGCCATCGGATGGAAAGGAGAAAAGCCATGAAAATCGAACGAATCCAAGGCGGCGTCTCGCTAAGGCGGACGATTGAAAGCGGAACGGAGGAGCAGCGCCGAGCCGTGCTCGATATCATCGCCGCGGTGCGCGCCCGGGGCGATGCGGCGCTGAAAGAATATACGGAACGGTTTGACGGCGTCAAGCTGGATTCGCTGCGGGTGACGGAAGCGGAAATGGAGCGCGCGCATGCGTCCATGAGCGCAGAGACGCTGGAGATCATTCGCGAAGCGGCGGCCCACATTCGCGCCTATCACGAGCGGCAAAAGCGCCAATCATGGTGGATGACGAACGAAGACGGCACGATTCTCGGGCAAAAGGTGACGCCGCTTGACGCCGTCGGGCTGTATGTGCCGGGCGGGACGGCCGCCTATCCGTCGTCCGTGCTGATGAACGTCATTCCTGCGCAAGTGGCGGGAGTGAAGCGGATTGTCATCACCTCGCCGCCAAACAAAAACGGCACGCTGCCGGCTGGGGTGCTGGCGGCGGCGTATGAACTTGGGGTGGCGGAAATTTACAAAGTCGGCGGCGCGCAGGCGATCGCGGCGCTGGCGTATGGAACGGAAACGATTCGGCCGGTCGATAAAATTTTCGGACCGGGCAACATTTATGTGGCGTTGGCGAAACGGGAAGTGTTCGGGCATGTGGCGATCGACATGATCGCCGGGCCGAGCGAAATTGTTGTGCTCGCGGATGAGACGGCCCGCCCGGATGAGATTGCGGCGGATTTGTTGTCACAGGCCGAGCATGACGTGCGGGCGTCAGCCATTTTAGTAACGCCTTCAATGAAACTTGCCTTGGCGGTGGCGAGCGAGGTGGAACGGCAGCTTGAGACGCTGCCGCGCCGCGAGATCGCCCAAGCGGCGCTGGAAACCTACGGGGCCATTTATGTGACCGAGACGCTTGATGAGGCCGTTGAGGCGGTCAATGAGCTGGCGCCCGAGCATTTGGAAGTGATGACGGCGGAGCCAATGGCGCTGTTAGGGAAGCTTCGCCATGCCGGGGCGATGTTTTTCGGCCGCTTCAGCTCTGAGCCGGTCGGCGACTATTTCGCCGGGCCGAACCACGTGCTGCCAACCAACGGCACGGCGAGATTCTCAAGCGGCTTGAGCGTCGATGAGTTTGTGAAAAAATCAAGCGTGATCGTTTACAGTGAAGCCGCCTTGAAACAACATGGCGACAAAATCGCCGCGTTTGCCCGCCTCGAGGGGCTGGAGGCGCACGCGCGCGCGGTTGAGATGCGGCTGAAACGAGAAAGAGGGGAACGATAATGGCGAGAGAGGCGACGATTGCAAGAACGACGAAGGAGACAAGCATTCAGCTAGCGTTTTCGCTAGACGGTGAAGGGAAGACGGAGCTCGAGACCGGCGTGCCGTTTTTGACCCATATGCTTGATTTGTTTGCGAAACACGGCCAGTTTGACTTGTTTGTTGACGCGAAAGGCGATACGCATATTGACGATCACCATACGACCGAAGATATCGGCATTTGCCTCGGACAGGCGATCAAAGAAGCGCTCGGCGACAAAAAAGGAATCAAGCGGTACGGCCACGCGTTTGTGCCGATGGACGATGCGCTGGCACAAGTCGTGATCGACTTGAGCAACCGCCCGCATTTGGAATTTCGCGGCGAATTTCCGGCGGCGAAAGTCGGCACGTTCGATGTCGAGCTTGTGCATGAGTTTTTATGGAAGCTGGCGCTAGAGGCGCGGATGAACTTGCATGTCATCGTTCATTACGGGCGCAATACCCACCATATGATCGAAGCGGTGTTTAAAGCGCTCGGGCGGGCGCTCGATGAAGCGACGATGGTCGACCCGCGCGTCAAAGGCGTCCCGTCGACGAAAGGGATGCTCTAACCGATCGAAGGCGGCGCTCCCTGTGGGAAAAGTTTCGCGGCCGCAGGGAAGGCGTCCGGGTCGAGGGTGGCGCCCCCGTGGGGAAAGGTTTCGCGAGCGCAGGGAAGGTGTTCCAAGTCGAGGGCGGCGCTTCCTGTGGCAAAAGCTTCGCGGGCGCGGGGAAGGCGTCCGGATCGAGGGGGCGCTCCCCGTGGGGAAAGGTTTCGCGAGCGCAGGGAAGGTGTTCCAAGTCGAGGGCGGCGCTTCCTGTGGCAAAAGCTTCGCGAGCGCAGGGAAGGCGGCCGAATCGAGGGCGGCGCTTCCTATGGGAAAAGCTCCGCGGGTGCAGGGAAGGCGACCGGATGCCAAGGAGAGGTTTGCGCATGAAGGGAGCGCTGTAAAAAAGCATGCCGTCATACCGTTGTTCATTGAACAAAGGGATGGGCATGGATCAGCGAAGAAAGGAATGGGATGACGATGATCGGGATCATCGACTATGGCATGGGCAACTTATACAGCGTCAGCAAAGCGCTCGAGCGGCTCGGCTGTCCGTATATCGTGAGCGGTGACAACGAGGAGCTGGCACGGGCAGACGGGCTCATTTTGCCCGGCGTCGGCTCGTTCCGCGATGCGATGCACATTTTAAACGAAACAGGTTTAGCTGCTTTTATCCGTTCAGCGGCTGAAAACGGTACGCCGTTGCTCGGCATTTGTTTAGGGATGCAGCTGTTGTTTGACGAAAGCGAGGAAAACGGGCCGACCGAAGGGCTCGGGCTGCTTCGCGGCCGCGTCGTCCGCTTTCCGGGCGTGACGAAAGCCGGCGAGCCGTACAAAGTGCCGCACATGGGCTGGAATCAGCTTCGCTTTCATCGTCCGTCGCCGCTTCTTGACGGTGTCGAGGAAGGGCATGTGTATTTTGTCCATTCGTATTACGTCGTCCCGGGCGACGAAGAGGTCGTGCTCGCCAGCAGCGAATACGATGTCGACGTCCCGGCGGTCGTTGGGCGCGGCCACGTGTTTGGCACACAGTTTCACCCAGAAAAAAGCGGCGCGGTCGGCATGCACATCTTACGCAACTATGTCGGCATCGCCACAGGAAGGGAGAATGGCTGATGGCATCGTTTACGATTTATCCGGCGATCGATATGCGCGGCGGTAAATGCGTCCGCCTGCTGCAAGGCGATTACAGCAAAGAAACGGTGTACGGCGATTCGCCGGTCGCGATGGCCGAACAGTTCGCCGCCCAAGGGGCGGAGTGGATTCATATGGTCGATTTAGATGGGGCGAAAGAAGGGCGGCGCGTCAACGACCGGTTTGTCATTGAAGCGGCCCGCCGATTTCCAGTGAACGTCCAAGTCGGCGGCGGCATTCGCACCGAGGATGATGTCGCCTACTATTTGGAGCGCGGCGTCGCCCGTGTCATTTTAGGAAGCGCGGCCATTGCCGACCCGCCGTTTGTGAAAGAGATGTTGAAAAAATACGGCCGCCGGATCGCCATCGGCATCGACGCCCGCGACGGTTTCGTGGCGACGGACGGCTGGGTGCAAACATCGAACGTGAAAGCGGAAGAGCTCGGAAGGATGCTTGCCGAGGCGGGGGCGGAGACGTTTATTTTCACCGATATTGCGACCGACGGCACACTGTCGGGGCCCAACATCGCTGCGGCGGTCCGGCTGGCGGAGGCGACGGGAAAAGAAGTGATTGCCTCCGGCGGCGTGCGCTCGCTCGACGATTTGCGCGCGCTTCGCGAATACGCCGGTCAAGGCATCGGCGGGGCGATCGTCGGCAAGGCGCTGTACACCAATCAATTTACGCTCGCGGAAGCGCTGAAGGCGGTGAACGAGCGGTGATTACGAAGCGCATCATCCCGTGCTTGGACGTAAAAGACGGCCGCGTTGTCAAAGGGGTGCAGTTTGTCCAGCTGCGCGATGCCGGCGACCCGGTCGAGCTGGCGAAGGCGTACGATGAGCAAGGGGCGGACGAGCTCGTGTTTTTGGACATTTCCGCCTCGCACGAAGGGCGGAAAACGATGGTCGATGTCGTCGAGCGCGTCGCTGCTCAGCTTGCCATTCCGTTTACGGTCGGCGGCGGCATTCATTCGCTTGACGATATGAAACGCATGTTGCGCGCCGGGGCGGACAAAGTGTCGCTCAATACGGCCGCGGTGCTTCGTCCCGCTTTGATCACCGAAGGGGCGGACTTTTTCGGCTCGCAATGCATCGTCGTTGCGATTGATGCGAAATACGATGACACGCTTCAGTCATGGCGCGTCTATACGCACGGCGGCCGCAACGCAACAGAATGGGAAGTCGTCGCTTGGGCGAACGAAGCGGTGCGCCTTGGCGCTGGGGAGATTTTGCTGACGAGCATGGATGCCGACGGCGGGAAAAACGGCTTTGACCTCGAGTTGACGCGGCGGGTGAGCGAAGCGGTCCCGGTTCCGGTCATCGCCTCGGGCGGCGCCGGCAAGGCCGAGCATTTTTGGGAAGCGTTCGAAAAAGGAAAAGCAGACGCGGCGCTGGCGGCGTCGATTTTCCATTACAAAGAGACATCGGTCGGTCAAGTGAAGGCGTACTTGAAAGAAAGAGGAGTGAACGTGCGATGACAGCCGACATTCGCTTTGACGACAACGGGCTGGTGCCCGCCATCGTTCAAGACGCGCAAAGCAAAGAGGTGCTCATGCTCGCCTATATGAACAAAGAGTCGCTCGAAAAAACGCTCGCGACGGGGGAAACGTGGTTTTACAGCCGCTCGCGCCAAGCGCTGTGGCATAAAGGGGCGACGTCGGGAAACGTGCAGCGGGTGGTCGACATCCGCTACGACTGCGACGCCGACACACTCCTCGTGTTGGTGGAGCCGGCGGGTCCGGCGTGCCACACGGGGACGTATTCGTGCTTTTCCCGCACGCTTGACGGCGCAGCGCGCACGCCGGCGGCCGACCGGTTCGCGATTTTGCATGAGCTGGAACAAATCATCGCCCAGCGCGACGCCGAACGGCCGGAAGGAGCGTATACGACGTATTTGTTTGAAAAAGGCGTCGATAAAATTTTGAAAAAGGTCGGCGAAGAAGCGGCCGAAGTGATCATCGCGGCGAAAAACCGAAGCCACGAGGAGCTGAAATGGGAAGCGGCCGATTTGTTGTACCATTTGCTTGTGCTGTTGCGCGAGCAAAAACTGCCGCTTGACGCGGTGCTGGAGACGCTTGCTGAGCGGCATGCGCAAAAAACAAGCAAAGAGACGAAAAAGGCATAGGCGAGCGGCCAAGCCGGCCTAAAAATCGCGCTTGTTTCTGTTGCGCGGACTGTCAAGAAGCAGGCGATGAATCCGGAAGTTTCTTGCTTATTTTCGCTGTTCATATGGTATACTGTTGTTCGATGAAGTTTGCGAACAACGGAGGATAGAATGGGAAAACGACTGAAGCAACCATCAAGAAAATCGACGATTGTGCCGTTCATTCAGAGCGGGGAGTATTTTTTTAAAAAAGGCATGAAAGCGTACGATCGAGGCGATTTATACAAAGCCAAAAAATATTTGGAGCGTGCCGTCCGTCTTGATGGACGGGACGCTTCGTTCGTTCTGCAGCTCGCTCTTGTCCTGTCGGAACTCGGCGAATACCAAAGTTCCAATCAATGGTTGTTTGCCATCATCCATGATTTGGATGAAACGATGTACGACTGTTTTTACTTTTTGGCCAACAATTTCGCCTGTCTTGGCTTGTTCCAAGAGGCGCGGCAATATGCCGAACACTATTTGACGCATGAACCGGACGGCGAGTTTGCCGACGATGCCGCTGACTTGCTTGAGCTGGTCAAGTTTGACGTTCAAGAGATGACAGAGGAGCAGGAGCAGGTCATGGCTTGGCAGGAGCGGGCCCGCTATTTGCTGGAGCAAGGCGAATTTGCGGAGGCGATCGAGACGCTGAAGGCGATCATCGCCTGCCGCCCGGAATTTTGGCCGGCGCACAACAATTTGGCGCTCGCCTATTTTTACAGCGGCGATGTGGAGCGGGCGCAGCGCCAATTGGAGGAAGTGTTGGCGCACGATCCCGGCAATTTGCATGCACTTTGCAACGCGCTTGTGTTTGCCCATTATCTGCGCGATGAGCAGCAGACGGCAGCGCTCGGCGACACGTTGGCCGGTTTGTATCCGCTTTTTCGCGAACATCAATACAAGCTGGGCGCCACCATGGCATTAGTCGGGCGTTTCGATGTGGCGTTTCGTTGGCTGCACCGCTTGTACAAATGCGGATTTGAGGCCGATGGGCCGTTTTACTATTGGCTGGCTTACGCGGCCTATCATACTGGCCATGAGCCGCTCGCCCGCCAAGTGTGGGAGCGTTTTGCCGCGCTGCATCCGGAAAAGCGTGGGGAAGGGCCTTGGATGGAGCGCACGTTTGGCGACGAGACGCTTGTGCGCATCGTTCGCTGGCTTGAGACAGAAGAATTGGCCGATCAGTTGTACGGGCTGTATTTGTTCAGCCGTTCGCCGCAGGCAGGAAAAGCGGAACTGGCGTTGGCGATCAGTCGCTTGCTTCCATCGGACCCGCGGTTGCGCCCGTTTGCCGACTATTTTCTATTTGGCCGCGCTGACGGTCCCGCCATGCGGGCGGTGAACATCGGTCGCATGATTGATGCGCTTTCGGCGCATAATGAGGAAAAAGAAGCGATCGGTCGCTTCGCCTTTGCGATGGCTATCCGCTTGTCGGCGCAAGATGAACCGTTTGCGAACGGCGCAGCGTGGGCGGCGGCGTTGGAATACCTTTGGCGCCGTCAGCGAGGCGAGCGCGTGACGCAAAAAGGAATGGCCGCCAAATACCGTCTTTCGGTGGCTACAGTGCAAAAATACGTGCGAAAAGCGCGCCGTTTTGATCCATAAACGGCGATGGCCGTCAAACAGGCTTTCGCTAATGCAGCGGTCGTTCGAAGCCCTTTCAAAGAGCGAGGGCGGGCGAGGAAACGTTCCATGGGCAGCGGTCGCCCTCTGTTTGAGGATGAACATCACCGCGTGCCGGCGAGGGATTTTGACGAAAACGTTCCACGGGCAACATTTTGCCTTCCACCTGAGGAGGAACTCCGCCGCTCGCCGACGGGATTTGCGCGGAAAACGCCTCGGTATGAGCAAATCAATAGACGTTGGCCGCCGACTCGGATACGATGGAAATGAAGCGACTTTCGAGCGAAGGAGTGGACGTTGTGGCAGATGAAAAGATTTACGATGTCATCATTGCCGGAGCCGGGCCGGCTGGGCTAACGGCGGCTGTGTATACATCGCGCGCCAACTTGTCGACGCTCATGATTGAGCGCGGCGTTCCGGGGGGACAGATGGTCAACACCGAGGAAGTCGAGAACTATCCCGGATTTGAGACGATTCTCGGCCCCGAATTGGCGACGAAAATGTTTGAACACGCCAAAAAATTTGGTGCCGAATACGCTTACGGTGATGTCAAGGAGATCATCGACGGCGAATCGTACAAAACGGTGGTCGTCGGTGACAAACAGTATAAAGCGCGCGCGGTCATTATCGCCACCGGCGCCGAATACAAAAAGCTCGGCGTGCCGGGGGAAGCGGAGCTTGGCGGCCGCGGCGTTTCCTACTGTGCGGTGTGCGACGGGGCATTTTTCAAAGGAAAAGACTTGGTCGTCGTTGGCGGCGGCGATTCAGCGGTCGAGGAAGGCGTCTATTTGACGCGCTTTGCTAGGAAAGTGACGATCGTTCACCGCCGCGACAAGCTGCGGGCGCAAAAAATTTTGCAAGATCGGGCGTTCGCCAATGAGAAAATCGATTTTATCTGGAATCATACGGTCAAACAAATCAACGAAAAGGACGGCAAAGTCGGCAGCGTGACGCTCGTGCATACGGAGACAGGGGAAGAACGCGAATTCCCGTGCGACGGCGTCTTTATTTACATCGGGATGGTGCCGCTCTCGAAGCCGTTTGCCCATCTTGGCATCACAAACGAAAACGGCTATATTGTCACGAACGAAAAAATGGAAACGAAAGTGCCGGGCATTTTTGCCGCTGGCGATGTGCGCGAAAAAACGCTCCGGCAAATCGTGACGGCGACCGGCGACGGCAGCATCGCCGCGCAAAGCGCCCAACATTACGTGGAAGAGTTGAAAGAACAACAGAAGGCGCAACAAGTCCAATAACCGGTCATGAAATCGCAACAAAACCGTAATGGGGATTTAACCCAGCTGTAACACGAATGCAACACAGTTGTCGTATGCTATAAGTAAGTAATTGACCCCCTTTTATATAGATTCTTGCTGTTGGCGCGGGCGTCTGTCCGCGCCTCTTTTTTGTACGCCCGCCTTGTTGACGAAGTGCCGAGAAGGCCGGTGAAAAACGGTTGCTTCTCTTGAGCAATGGGGGAGCGTGTGAAAGGCGATGCCGATGCGACAGAGCTTTTTCTATTGGAGAAACGAGGTTAGCCGCCCGCTCGTTGCTGTTTCCCGGCGGCTTTCGTTTCCAACCATTTCGCGATTGGAGACGCTTAACTATTTATGGTAAAATGAAAATAGCAACGACTAGACAAAGGGTTGGCTCATAGTTGAGGTGAACGAATTGCAACGGGTGACGAACTGCATATTGTATCAAGACGGTCGCGTATTGCTTTTGCAAAAGCCGAAGCGCGGCTGGTGGGCCGCTCCGGGCGGCAAAATGGAGCCGGGCGAGACGGTGCGTGAAGCGTGCATTCGCGAATACCGGGAAGAGACGGGCATCTACTTGAAACAGCCTCGTCTGAAAGGGGTATTTACGATCGTGATAAAAAACGGAAGCGAGACGGTGTCAGAGTGGATGATGTTTACCTTTTTTGCCGATGAGTTCATCGGGGAAAACGTCGCCTCATCCGAAGAAGGAACGCTCGCTTGGCATGAACTCGAAGCGCTCCCGTCGCTTCCGATGGCTCCGGGCGATTATCATATTGTCGAGTATGCGGTCAAAGGCGATGGGATATTGTATGGAACGTTCGTCTATACGGAAGATTTTGAGTTGCTTTCCTATCGGCTTGACCCGAGCTGACGGAGAGGAGGTGCGGAGATGGGACAAAACGGGGGAGCGCCGCCGATTCAGCTCGTCATTATCACCGGCATGTCCGGGGCGGGGAAAACGGTGGCCATTCAAAGCTTTGAAGACCTCGGTTTTTTTTGCGTCGACAATTTGCCGCCGACGCTATTGCCAAAGTTTTTGGAGCTTGTGAAGGAATCGGGGAACAAAATGAACAAAGTCGCGCTTGTGATGGACTTGCGCAGCCGCGATTTTTTCGACCATTTGTTTGCGGCGCTCGATGAGCTGTCTGAACAAGCGGCGATTGTTCCGCAAATTTTGTTTTTGGATGCGCAAGATTCGACGCTGGTCGCGCGCTATAAAGAAACGCGGCGGACCCATCCGCTCGCGCCGAACGAGCCCCCGCTCGAGGGGATTCGCTTGGAACGGAGGCTGCTGGAGGAAATTAAAGGGCGGGCGCAAATCATTTACGATACGACCGGGCTCAAGCCGCGCGAGCTGCGGGAGAAAATCATCCGCCAGTTTTCAACGCACGCGCAGTCCGGATTTACGGTCAACGTCATGTCGTTCGGCTTTAAGTACGGCCTCCCGATTGACGCCGATCTGGTGTTTGATGTGCGCTTTTTGCCGAACCCGCATTACATTGAACATATGCGGCCGAAGACCGGGCTCGATGATGAAGTGTCGTCCTATGTGCTGAAATGGGGAGAAACGCAAAAATTTTTGGAAAAATTGATTGATCTATTGGCGTTCATGCTGCCGTATTACCAGCGCGAAGGAAAAAGCCAGCTGGTGATCGCCATCGGTTGCACCGGCGGGCAGCATCGCTCGGTCGCGTTGGCGGAATATATCGCCCGCCATTTTTCGGCTGACTACAAAACGGTGGTCTCACACCGGGACATCGAGAGGAGAAAGGAAACGAACCGATGAGAGACAAACGAGCAGCGAAATTGGTCGTCATCGGCGGCGGAACGGGGCTTCCCGTGTTGTTGCGGGGGCTCAAGCAATATTCGCTCGATTTGACCGCGATTGTCACCGTTGCCGATGACGGGGGAAGCTCCGGCCGGCTGCGTGATGAGCTGCGCGTCCCGCCGCCGGGGGACGTGCGCAATGTGTTGGCGGCGCTGTCTGACGTCGAACCGCTCATTGTCGAGCTGTTTCAGCATCGTTTCCAAAACGGCAACGGCTTATCCGGCCATTCGCTCGGCAATTTAATCTTGGCGGCGCTCACTTCGATCACCGGCGACTTTATGAAGGCGATTCGCGAGATGAGCAAAGTGCTCAATGTGCGCGGCCAAGTGTTGCCGGCGGCCAACAAAAGCGTCGTGCTGCACGCCGAGATGGAAGATGGATCCATCGTCTCCGGGGAGTCAAAAATTCCGGATGCGGGAAAAAAAATCAAGAGGGTGTTTTTGACCCCACAAGATATTGAACCGCTGCCGGAAACCGTTGAGGCGATTCGGAGCGCCGATTTGATTGTCATCGGCCCGGGGAGCTTGTACACGAGCATTTTGCCGAATTTGCTCGTGCCGAAAATCGGGCAGGAAGTGTGCAAAGCCAAGGCGAAAAAAGTATATATATGCAACATTATGACCCAGGCCGGCGAGACGCCGCACTATACGGTGAGCGACCATGTGGAGGCGCTTCACGCTCATCTTGGCGGCCCGTTTTTGGACGCGGTGATCGTCAATAACGGGGCGATTCCCGAAGCGATCCGCCGCCGCTACGAAGCGGAGCGGGCTGAGCCGGTGCGCGACGACAGCAGCGGGCTTTCATTGCAAGTCATCCGCGAGGACATCGTTGCGTATGAAGATGGAGTGATCCGCCATAATACGGCGAAAGTCGCCGCCCTTCTTCTCGGGCTTCTTCCCCGCCATTAGGCCGCGGGGGAAGAAGTTCACCGCCTGTCAGGCGCTGCTTCCAATGGACGCGCCGAAGATGGCACCTCCAACCGGCCGATGCGGGGAACGAATGGAGGTGGAGTACCGTGTCTTTCGCATCCGAAACGAAAAAGGAACTGACCCATTTAGAATTGAAGCCTTGCTGCTTGCGGGCGGAGCTGTCGGCTTTGCTGCGCATGAACGGTTCTTTGTCGTTTTCCGGCGGGCGGATGACCGTTGACGTTCAGACCGAAAACGCGGCGATCGCCCGGCGTATTTATACGTTGCTGAAAAAAGGGTATGAGGCCGCCGTTGAATTGTTGGTGCGCAAAAAAATGCGGCTGAAAAAAAACAACGTGTATATCGTCCGCATCACTGATGGTGCAGCCTCTTTGCTTCGCGAGCTCCACATCATCGACAGCGGCTTTTCGCTCATCCGTGATATTTCCCCAGAGCTCGTCAAGAAGAAATGCTGCAAACGTTCCTATTTGCGCGGAGCGTTTTTGGCCGGCGGTTCAGTGAACAATCCCGAGACGTCGTCGTATCATTTGGAGATTTTTTCCTTATACGAAGAGCATAATCACTCTCTATGTGAATTAATGAACAGATACTTCTTCTTAAACGCCAAAACGTTGGAACGAAAAAAGGGGTTTATTACGTATTTAAAAGAGGCGGAGAAAATCGCCGAGTTTCTCAACATCATCGGCGCCCATCAGGCGCTGCTCCGCTTTGAAGACATCCGCATCGTCCGCGACATGCGCAACTCGGTCAACCGGCTTGTCAACTGCGAAACGGCCAACTTAAACAAAACGATCGGCGCTGCGCTCCGGCAAGTTGAAAACATCCGGTACATCGATGAGACGATCGGGCTCGATTCACTGCCGGAAAAGCTGCGGGAAATCGCCAAACTGCGCATCGAACATCAAGACGTGACCTTGAAGGAGCTTGGCGAGATGGTGACGGGCGGAAAAATCAGCAAATCCGGCATCAACCACCGGCTGCGCAAAATCGATGAAATCGCGGAGCGGCTGCGGGCGGGGAAGCCGATCGATTTCCATAAATCGCTGTGAAGGGGAGATGGAGAATGGTCGAGAAACAAGTCGAAGTGAAATTAAAAACCGGGCTGCAGGCGCGCCCGGCAGCGCTGTTCGTCCAAGAAGCGAACCGTTTTTCCGCCGACGTGTTTTTAGAGAAGGACGGAAAACGGGTCAACGCGAAAAGCATCATGGGGCTGATGAGCCTAGCGGTCGGCCATGGCGCGGTCATTACGCTCATTGCCGACGGCCCGGATGAGCAAGAGGCGGTCGAAAAATTGGCGGCTTATGTGCAAAAAGAGAAGTAAAAGAGGCGCCGCGCTCCGGCTCGTTGGCCGGCCTCGCCCGATCAAGGGAAGCGCTGACAAGACGAAAGGGTGTCCCAACACATTGCGGGACACCCTTTTGATGCGAAACCGGCATTATTTTTCATCAGCGCGCGTCAACACGCGATCGATAATGCCGTATTCCTGCGCTTTTTGCGCCGTCATGAAGTTGTCGCGGTCGGTATCGCGCTCGATTACTTCGAGCGGTTGGCCGGTGTTTTCCGATAAAATGCGGTTCAATTTGTCGCGCAGGAACAAAATGCGCTTCGCCGCGATCTCGATTTCCGTCGCCTGCCCTTGAGCGCCGCCGAGCGGCTGATGAATCATGACTTCGCTGTTCGGCAGAGCGAATCGTTTCCCTTTTGCGCCAGCGGCCAGCAAAAACGCCCCCATAGAAGCGGCCATGCCGATGCAAATCGTCGACACATCCGGCTTGATGAACTGCATCGTGTCGTAAATGGCTAAGCCGGCTGTGATCGAGCCGCCCGGGCTATTGATGTACAAGGAAATGTCTTTGTCCGGGTCTTCCGCGGCCAAAAACAACAGCTGCGAGACGATCGAGTTGGCCACTTGATCGTCGATCGGGCTGCCGAGGAAAATAATGCGGTCTTTCAACAGCCGCGAGTAAATGTCATACGCCCGCTCCCCGCGGTTGGTTTGCTCAATAACGGTAGGGATTAAATACATGCCAAACGCCTCCTTTTCCTAGTCAACCAATCGATATGTACGTTTTCATCATACATGAATGGTCAATGAAGGTCAAACAAAACGCCTTCTCCTTCACCATACATATTCGCGAACAGCGGTCGTCATCCCTCTTTTCATCATAACCGCTTTTTTCTTTTTTTAATCGCCGCATATGCCATGCGCGATGGCGCGCCTTCGTGCCAGAGGATTGAGCCGCGCAACAAACGAAGGGCTAGCGCACGTTTCCAATGATTCCTTTTTTTTATTTCATTTTTTCCTCTTGCATTTTTTACGAATCATGCTATAATGGAACATGCAACGGAACGGAAAAACAAATTCGACAACGTGCCCTCGTAGTGTAGTGGATAGCACGAGAGATTCCGGTTCTCTTAGCGTGGGTTCGAATCCTGCCGAGGGCGTTCCAACGATCCGACAAGTTCGGATTGAGATTCCCAAATCCCTTGATGCGACCGCGTTTGCGGTCGTTTTTCATTTTTTGGGAATCCCGAAAAAAACGATAGAATCCGAAGGCAAGTACAACTTTTGATGAGAGCCTTTTTTCAACGTGTGTACTGCGCGGAAGGACCGTCAAAAAATTCTCCTACCTCCTTTCCTTCCCGTCGTGTACAATAAAAGAAAAGGGGGCGTGACGATGAGGGCGGAGTTAAGGCAGGAGCAGCGGCTGCAGTTGGCGCTGACGAAGGAACTTGTGCAGGCGATTGAACTGCTTCAGTATTCCGCGACGGATTTGGAAGCGTTTTTATATGAGCGGTCGCTGGAAAACCCGTTTTTGGAAATTCGCCGCAGCCGGGGGCGGCAGCGGGGCCATCGGGCGGAACGGGACCAAAAACAGTGGCTGGAGAACATCGGGGCCCGACAGGAGACACTCGTCGGCCATTTGCTTTCACAGTTGCCTTCGCTCAAGCTGGCCGATCGGGATGAGCGCATCGTTCGTTGTCTCATCGCTTCGCTTGATGAGGACGGCTATTTGCGTGTCCCGCTCGTTGAGCTGGCGGCGCAATTTTCTGCGTCAGAACAAGAGATGGAGCGGGGGCTGCGCCTCGTTCAGTCGCTCGACCCGCCGGGAGTCGGGGCCCGTGATTTGGCCGAGTGCCTTCGTTTGCAGCTCGAACGCCTTCCGGAGCGCGACGAGCTGGCGGAAACGATCGTCCGCTGCCATTTTGTCCCCTTTGCCGAAAAGTCGTGGAAAACGTTGGCCAAGCAGCTTGGCGTCGGTCTCGGCGAACTGCAGCGCGTCTTTGAGCTTATCCGCTCGCTCGAGCCGCGGCCGGGCATTCACTATTCGAGCGACAAACCGCCTTTGGTGGTGCCGGATGTGATCGTCGCTAGGGGGGCGGATGGAGACTGGGTGGTCGCCTACAATGACGACATCCATCCGGAGCTCGGGTGGAACCGGGAGTACGAGCAGCGCATTGCCGCCTCCGGCGACCGGCAGGCCGAACAGTTTATCAAAGAAAAATATCGGCAGTTTGCGTGGCTCGCGAAAAGTCTGGAACAGCGCAAGCAGACGCTGCTTCAGCTAATGGCGGTCATCGTGGAACGGCAGCGCCCGTGCTTCGAATTCGGGCTGTCTGCGCTCAAACCGATGACAATGCGCGAGGTGGCTGAGGAACTGGGGGTGCATGAATCGACGGTGAGCCGCGCGGTGCGCCATAAATATGCGCAAACGCCGTTCGGCACGGTCGAGCTGCGCCGCTTTTTTTCGAGCGCCGCTACCGCCGAGGCGACAGATGAGGCCGCTTCGTCGACCCAAGTGAAAGCGATCATCCAAGAGCTGATCGCCGCCGAAGACCCGCAAGCACCGCTTTCCGACCAGCAGCTCGCCGATTTGCTTCACGAACGGCACGGCATCGCCATCTCGCGGCGAACGGTGGCGAAGTACCGCGAGCAGCTGCGCATTCCGTCCTCGACGAAGCGGAAACAATACACGAACTTGTAAATCATGCATAAGATGGAAGAAGGGAAGAGGCTCATGCACATTCGTTTGTATACGAAAACCAACTGCCCGCTTTGTGAAAAAGCCAAAGCGGTGTTGATGGAGCTGCAGGCGGACATGGCCTTTACGATCGAAGAAATCGATATTTATCAAGATGATGCGCTGCTCGAAAAATACCAGCTGATGATTCCCGTCGTGGAACTCAGTGGCGAGACAATCGCCTATGGAATGATTGAAAAAGAAACGGTGAGAAAGCGGTTGCGGGCGGCGCAAAACAGTTGAACGCCCCGCCGCCTCCTGTTATAATGGACATGGCGCGGGAGGAATTTTTTATGAAGTGGTGGGACATAATATGTCACACCGGGACAGATAACGTCCCTGTGTCAAACCGAGGAGAAAGAGCCGATGCGATCGTTATTAGAGGCGCAAAAAAAATTATTGCCTGATTTGCTTGAAATTATGCAAAAACGGTACGAGATTCTGCATTCGATTTCCCTTATGGCGCCGATCGGGCGGCGGGCGCTGGCCGCGAGCCTCGGGATGAGCGAGCGGGTGCTCCGGTCGGAAACGGAGTTTTTAAAAGGACAAAACTTGCTTTCGGCCGATGTGTCGGGGATGCGGTTGACGGAGGAAGGCCGCGAGCTCCTGCAAACGCTCAATGATTTTATGCGGGAGGCGCTCGGGCTCAAAGAGCTGGAGATGGCGCTGCAGCAGCGGCTGAATATTGCCCGTGTCGTCGTGGTGGCGGGGGATAGCGACCGTTCTCCTTGGGTAAAAAAAGAAATGGGAAGAGCGTGCGTCGCCTGCATGAAAGAACAGCTCCGGTCCGGAGATATTGTCGCCGTGGCTGGCGGGACAACGATGGCCGCGGTCGCGGAGATGATGACGCCGGATGCGAAGCTGCATGACGTGCTGTTCGTGCCGGCGCGCGGCGGGCTTGGCGAAGACGTGGAGAATCAAGCCAACACCATTTGCGCCAAAATGGCGGAAAAAGCCACTGGCCGTTACCGCCTTCTTCATGTCCCTGACCAGCTGAGCGATGAAGCGTACGCCTCGCTCATCGAAGAGCCGGCAGTGAAAGAAGTGTTGGAGCTCATCCAATCGTGCCGCATGGTCGTCCACGGCATCGGTGAAGCGTTGACGATGGCCAAGCGGCGGAACACACCGCCTGCCGAGATGGAAACCATTATCGATCGCCATGCGGTCGCCGAAGCGTTTGGTTATTATTTCAACGAACGCGGCGACGTCGTGCATAAAGTGAAAACGGTCGGCATTCAACTGGAACATCTCCCGCATGTCGAGCATGTCATTGCCGTCGCCGGAGGGGCGTCGAAAGCCAAAGCCATTCGCGCCTACATGAAACAAGCCCCGCGTTCGCTCCTAGTGACGGACGAAGGAGCCGCAAAAGCGTTAGTAGGGGAGACTTCTCCCTTGCCGATATTTTAAATCTCAAGGAGGAGAACGACATGGCAGTAAAAGTTGGGATTAACGGATTTGGCCGCATCGGGCGCAACGTGTTCCGCGCGGCATTGAAAAACCCGAACATCGAAGTGGTGGCGGTCAACGATTTAACGGACGCCAATACGTTGGCGCATTTGTTAAAATATGACTCCGTCCATGGTCAGCTTGACGCGGAAGTGTCGGTGAACGGCAACAACTTGGTCGTCAACGGCAAAGAAATCATCGTCAAAGCGGAACGCGATCCAGCGCAATTGGCCTGGGGCGAAATCGGTGTTGAAATCGTCGTCGAATCGACCGGCCGCTTCACGAAACGCGAAGATGCCGCGAAACATTTGGAAGCGGGCGCGAAAAAAGTGATCATTTCCGCTCCGGCAAAAAACGAAGACATCACGATCGTCATGGGCGTCAACCAAGACAAATACGATCCGCAAACCCATCATGTCATCTCGAACGCTTCGTGCACGACGAACTGCTTGGCGCCGTTTGCGAAAGTGCTGCACGAAAAATTCGGCATCGTCCGCGGCATGATGACGACCGTTCACTCGTATACGAACGACCAACAAATTTTGGACTTGCCGCATAAAGATTTGCGCCGGGCCCGCGCGGCGGCAGAATCGATCATCCCGACGACGACGGGTGCCGCCAAGGCTGTTGCCCTTGTTTTGCCGGAATTGAAAGGCAAATTGAACGGCATGGCGATGCGCGTGCCAACGCCGAACGTATCGGTCGTTGACTTGGTCGCTGAGCTGGAAAAAGAAGTGACGGTCGAAGAAGTGAACGCGGCATTGAAAGCGGCAGCCGAGGGCGAGCTGAAAGGCATTTTAGCTTACAGCGAAGAGCCGCTTGTTTCGCGCGACTACAACGGCAACCCGGCGTCATCGACGATCGATGCGCTGTCGACGATGGTCATTGAAGGCAAAATGGTCAAAGTCGTTTCGTGGTACGACAACGAAACGGGCTATTCGCATCGCGTCGTAGATCTGGCCGCCTACATTGCCTCCAAAGGGCTGTAAGACCGGCTCGGCATTGAGTTTTTCATTCATTCAAGTCTATAATAGGAAAATGGAGGGGAGCGGGGAAATGATCCCCACTCCTTTTCCTTTGTCGAAACTGCAGCCAAAAGGGGGCACGAACGATGAACAAGAAGACGATTCGCGATGTTGAGGTGAGAGGAAAACGCGTCTTTTGCCGCGTCGATTTTAACGTGCCGATGGAAGAGGGCGCGATCACCGATGATACGCGCATTCGCGCCGCACTCCCGACGATCCGCTATTTGATCGAAAACGGAGCGAAAGTCATTTTGGCGAGCCACCTCGGCCGCCCGAAAGGAAAAGTTGTCGAGGAGCTTCGTCTCGATGCAGTCGCTAAACGGCTTGGCGAATTGCTTGGGCGCCCGGTCGCGAAAACGGATCACGTCGTCGGCGATGAGGTGAACGCGGCGGTTGCCCGCTTGCAAGAAGGCGATGTACTCTTGCTTGAGAACGTCCGCTTTGAACCGGGCGAAGAGAAAAACGATCCCGAGCTGGCCAAAGCGTTTGCGGAGCTGGCGGATCTGTATGTCAACGATGCGTTCGGCGCCGCCCACCGCGCTCACGCGTCAACGGAAGGGATCGCCCATCACTTGCCGGCGGTCGCTGGCTTTTTGATGGAAAAAGAACTCGAAGTGCTCGGCAAGGCGCTCTCGAATCCGGATCGCCCGTTTACGGCGATTATCGGCGGCGCGAAAGTGAAAGACAAAATCGGCGTCATCGACAACTTGCTCGATAAAGTCGACAACTTGATCATCGGCGGCGGGCTGGCGTATACGTTCGTCAAAGCGCTCGGCCATGACGTCGGCAAGTCGCTGCTTGAAGAAGATAAAATCGAACTGGCGAAATCGTTTATGGAAAAAGCAAAAGAAAAAGGCGTCCGTTTTTACATGCCGGTTGACGTTGTCGTCGCGGATCGGTTCGCCAACGACGCCAATACGAAAGTCGTGCCGATTGACGCGATCCCAAGCGATTGGGAGGCGCTTGACATCGGGCCAAAAACGCGCGAATTGTACCGCGATGTCATTCGCCAGTCCAAGCTTGTCGTCTGGAACGGCCCGATGGGCGTCTTTGAAATGGAGACGTTCGCCCAAGGGACAAAAGCGGTTGCCCAAGCATTGGCGGAAGCGACCGACACGTATTCGGTCATCGGCGGCGGGGACTCAGCGGCGGCGGTGGAAAAATTCGGTTTGGCGGACAAAATGGATCATATTTCCACGGGTGGCGGCGCCTCGCTTGAGTTTATGGAAGGCAAGCAGCTGCCCGGGGTCGTGGCGTTAAACGACAAATGACCGATCGCGCCCAATGGGGCGAATGGCGGCGAACGCCGCTTAGCGAAAGGAAAGGTGAACGATGAGAAAACCGATCATTGCAGGCAACTGGAAAATGCATAAAACGTTGGCGGAAGCCGTTCAGTTTGTCGAGGAAGTGAAAGGGCTCGTACCGCCGAGAGCGGAAGTCGATTCTGTCATTTGTGCGCCGTTTTTGTTTTTAGAGCGGTTAGTGCAAAATACAAACGGCACCGATTTGCAAATCGGGGCGCAAAACATGCATTTTGCCGACCAAGGGGCGTACACCGGCGAAGTGAGCCCGGTCATGCTCAAAGACCTGGGCGTTACGTATGTCATCCTCGGCCATTCCGAGCGCCGGCAAATGTTTGCCGAGACGGATGAGACGGTGAACAAAAAAGTGTTGGCGGCCTTCACCCGTGGGCTTATACCGATTATTTGCTGCGGGGAGACGCTCGAAGAACGGGAAGCCGGGCAGACGAACGCCGTCGTCGCTTCACAAGTGGAAAAAGCGCTCGCGGGATTGACGCCGGACCAAGTGAAGCAAGCGGTCATCGCCTATGAGCCGATTTGGGCGATCGGCACCGGCAAATCGTCAACCGCCGAAGACGCGAATGAAGTTTGCGGCCATATTCGTTCGGTCGTCTCGCGCTTGTTTGGCCCGGAAGCGGCAGAAGCGATCCGCATCCAATACGGCGGCAGCGTCAAGCCGGACAACATCCGCGATTTTCTGGCGCAAGAGCATATTGACGGCGCGTTAGTCGGCGGCGCGAGCCTCGAGCCGGCTTCGTTCCTGCAGCTCGTGGAGGCGGGGCGCCATGAGTAAAAAACCGGTTGCCCTCATCATTTTGGACGGGTTTGCGCTGCGCGAGGAAACGTACGGCAATGCGGTCGCCCAAGCGAAAAAGCCGAACTTTGACCGCTATTGGAACGAGTATCCGCACGCGACATTGAAAGCGTGCGGCGAGGCGGTCGGGCTGCCGGAAGGGCAAATGGGCAACTCGGAAGTCGGACACTTGAACATCGGCGCCGGCCGCATTGTCTACCAAAGCTTGACGCGCGTGAATATCGCCATTCGCGAAGGCGAGTTTGACCGCAATGAAACGTTTTTGGCGGCGATGAACCATGTAAAGCAGCATGGGACGAGCTTGCATTTGTTCGGCTTGCTTTCCGACGGCGGGGTGCATAGCCATATTCATCATTTGTACGCCCTTCTGCGTTTAGCGGCGAAAGAAGGCGTGAAGCGCGTGTACATCCACGGCTTTTTGGACGGCCGCGACGTCGGCCCGCAAACGGCGCCGCAATACATCAAAGAACTGCAGGAAAAAATCAAGGAATACGGCGTCGGCGAAATCGCGACGTTATCGGGCCGCTACTACTCGATGGATCGCGACAAGCGGTGGGACCGCGTCGAGAAGGCGTATCGGGCCATGGTGTACGGCGAAGGCCCGACGTACCGCGATCCGCTTGAATGCATTGAAGACTCCTATAAGCACGGCATTTACGACGAATTCGTCCTGCCGTCGGTCATCGTCCGTGAAGACGGCCAGCCGGTGGCGACGATTCAAGACAACGACGCGATCATCTTCTATAATTTCCGCCCCGACCGGGCGATCCAAATTTCGAACACGTTCACGAACGAAGATTTTCGCGAGTTTGACCGGGGGCCAAAGCATCCGAAGCATCTGTTCTTTGTCTGCTTGACGCATTTCAGTGAAACGGTGAAAGGGTACGTGGCGTTCAAGCCGACGAACCTTGACAACACGCTTGGCGAAGTGTTGTCGCAGCACGGCTTGCGCCAATTGCGCATCGCCGAGACGGAAAAATATCCGCACGTGACGTTTTTCATGAGCGGCGGCCGCGAAGAGAAGTTTCCGGGCGAAGATCGGATTTTGATCAACTCGCCGAAAGTGGCAACGTACGACCTAAAGCCGGAAATGAGCGCCTATGAAGTGACGGACGCGCTGCTGAAAGAGATTGCGGCTGATAAGTACGATGCGATCATCTTGAACTACGCCAACCCGGATATGGTCGGCCATTCGGGCAAACTCGAACCGACGATCAAAGCGGTGGAAGCCGTTGATGAGTGCCTCGGCAAAGTGGTCGATGCCATTTTGGCCAAAGGAGGCATCGCGATCATCACCGCCGACCACGGCAATGCGGATGAAGTGCTGACGCCAGATGGCAAGCCGCAAACGGCCCACACGACGAATCCGGTGCCGGTGATTGTCACTAAACATGGCATCGAGCTGCGCAAAGACGGCATTTTAGGCGACTTGGCGCCGACGATGCTCGATTTGCTTGGCTTGCCGCAGCCGAAAGAAATGACCGGAAACACGTTAATCTTGAAATAACCAACATCGAAAAGGAGAGTGTCGATATGTCTGCGATTATTGATGTGTATGCGCGTGAAGTGCTCGACTCGCGCGGCAACCCAACCGTAGAAGTAGAAGTATACACGGAAGACGGCGGCTTCGGCCGCGCGCTCGTGCCAAGCGGCGCCTCAACCGGGGAATATGAAGCCGTTGAACTGCGTGACGGCGACAAAAACCGTTACCTCGGCAAAGGGGTATTAAAAGCGGTGGAGAACGTCAACGAAGTGATCGCACCGGAGATCATCGGCTTAGAAGTCACCGACCAAGTGGCGATCGACCGCGCGTTGATTGAACTTGACGGCACGGAAAACAAAGGGAAACTTGGCGCGAACGCCATTTTAGGCGTGTCGCTCGCCGTCGCCCGCGCGGCAGCGGACGAACTCGGCCTGCCGTTGTACCAATACTTGGGAGGTTTTAACGCCAAAACGCTGCCGGTGCCGATGATGAACATTTTAAACGGTGGCGCGCATGCGGACAACAACGTTGATATTCAAGAATTCATGATCATGCCGGTCGGCGCGGAAAGCTTCCGCGAAGCGCTGCGCATGGGGGCGGAAATTTTCCACAGCTTAAAAGCGGTGCTAAAAGCGAAAGGCTACAACACCGCTGTCGGTGACGAAGGCGGATTTGCCCCGAACTTGAAATCGAACGAAGAAGCGCTGCAAACGATCATCGAAGCGATCGAAAAAGCCGGCTACAAACCGGGCGAACAAGTGATGCTCGCGATGGACGTCGCATCGTCCGAGCTGTACAACAAAGAAGACGGCAAATACCACCTCGAAGGCGAAGGCGTCGTCAAAACGTCGGAAGAAATGGTCGCTTGGTATGAAGAGCTCGTCTCGAAATATCCGATCATCTCGATCGAAGACGGACTCGATGAAAACGACTGGGAAGGCCATAAACTGCTCACCGAGCGGCTCGGCCGCAAAGTGCAGCTCGTCGGCGACGATTTGTTCGTGACGAACACGAAAAAATTGGCCGAAGGCATTGAAAAAGGCGTCGGCAACTCGATCTTGATTAAAGTCAACCAAATCGGCACGCTGACCGAAACGTTCGATGCCATCGAAATGGCGAAACGCGCCGGCTACACGGCGGTCATCTCACACCGCTCCGGCGAAACGGAAGACAGCACGATCGCCGACATCGCGGTGGCGACGAACGCCGGTCAAATCAAAACCGGAGCGCCGTCGCGCACGGACCGCGTCGCAAAATACAACCAATTGCTTCGCATTGAGGACGAACTCGGCCACACGGCCATTTACCAAGGCATTCGTTCGTTTTACAATTTGAAAAAATAACAGAAACAGGCGTCCCTAACGGAGGGGCGCCTGTTGTTTTGATGGAGGCAAAAGGGCGCTGAATGGCTGGCGGTGATCAAGACGTCTTGACGCATTCAGGAAAACTGCGCCTCTCCATCTCATAATTTGTAGAAAATTGTCTAATTTTCGGGAATAGTTTTTGTTGGTTTTTATTTTTAGAATAGAATTGGTTGAACCGTTTGAGCAGTTTAAAAGCCGCGGAAAAAGTCGTGTATTTGACGATCCAAGATTTTAATGAGAAATGGGCAGGGCGAACGTTGCGAGAGGATTTGCTGAAGCACAGGAAGCGCTTCAACGAATTTTTGTTCTGTTTCACAAGTGCATGACATGCCTAGTCTCAATCTTTTTGAGGGGGATCATTTTGAACGCTACAAAATTTTGCATAGCAACGTTTCTTTCCAACTTGGGGGACGTCATATACAGTGTTGTTATAGCTTGGTATATTGCTGGCGTTTTACAATCAGGTTTTTTGATGGGAGCAGTTTTATTTTCCTTAGGTTTGTCGAGATTTATTGCTGGGCTTCTTTGCGGACCGGTTATTGATCGAATAGGGGCAAAGTTGTTTCTGTGGTTGTCAGACATAATAAGGGCAATCATTGTGTTAGTTTTGGCTATTCTATTATGGGATCATACGGTCTCTTTTGTCATTCTCATAATGGTCTCCGTTTTGTTTGGAGCGATTGATGCTTTTTATTGGTCAGCCTCAGAATCAATAAAGCCAAGATTAGTCGCTACTGAATATTTAAGTCGTCTCAATAGTCAATACTTCACTGTTGTAAGAACAACGATCATTTTGGGTCCTTTAATCGCCGCTTGGATGGTTGAATCAATCTCAATAGAACGTTCCTTGATCGCCATTTCTATCTTATATGTATTTTCAACTTTTTTCATTTTGTTTATTGATTGTAAAAATAGTCATCTTGAAAATATGAACGATAATAATGACAACACTTCTTACTTTTCGGATTTACGACTCGGTTTTAGTTTTTTGAATAGACAAAAAATGATTTTTTATTTGGTGATAACTATGTTTTTTGTAAATATTGGAGCAAACGGGGTTAATGTATTGTTCCCTTTTTTAGCTAAAAATGTTAGTGATGATGCTAAGTATTTAGGATATATATATTCATCGATGTCAATGGGAAGTTTGTTAACTGGTTTAATCTTTTCAGTTAAAAGCATTCACAAGGTTGAATTGAAGATTATATATTTCTCTTTTCTTTTACAAGCTGTTGGTATTGCCGCACTATGTTTCACTCAAAACTTTTTGATTATTCTAATTTTCGTTTTCGTAATTGGCTTAATGACTGGTTTTATAGGAGTCCTTATACCTACTTTTGTTCAACGTTCTGTGCCTATTCATTTATTAGGAAGAGTGAATAGTATTATGATGGCAATTTCAATGCTTTCAACGCCAGTAGCCCAGTTTATTTTTGGGGTCAGTGTTGATTATTTCAATATAAAATATCTTTTCTTCATTGCAGGTGCTTTGGGGATCGTTACTAGTTTATGTTCGTTATTAATTAATGAGAGAAAAGTGCGCCAAGAGAAACTGTAATGGTGCTGACGGTTTCGGCCGCGGTGATCTTTGCTTTTCGGCATGGGACCTCTCTTTTTTAAGCGGCATGAGCATCTCTCATGCGGGCGCAAAACGATGGACGTGGGAGGGGTGGTGGTTTATAATATTTCTTGAATCATTTGAATATTCAGGAGGTGAGGGGATGGAGCGAACCGTTGTTGAAACAAGGTACGGCCGGTTGCGCGGGGAAATGAATGAAGGCGTTTTCGTTTGGAAAGGAATTCCGTACGCGAAAGCGCCGGTCGGTGAGCGCCGGTTTTTGCCGCCGAAGCCGCCTGAGGCATGGGATGGGGTGCGGGAGGCGACATCGTTCGGGCCGGTTGTCATGCAGCCGTCGGATCCGATTTTCAGCGGATTGCTCGGGAGGATGAGCGAGCCGCCGAGCGAGGATGGGCTGTACCTGAACGTTTGGTCGCCCGCGGCTGATGGGAAGAAGCGTCCGGTGTTGTTTTGGATTCACGGCGGTGCCTTTTTGTTTGGTTCGGGCTCGTCGCCGTGGTATGATGGCGCGGCGTTTGCGAAACACGGTGATGTCGTTGTCGTGACGATCAACTACCGGATGAATGTGTTCGGCTTTTTGCATCTCGGTGATGCGTTTGGCGAAGCGTACGCCCAAGCGGGCAATCTCGGCATTTTGGATCAAGTGGCGGCATTGCGCTGGGTGAAGGAGAACATTGCGGCGTTTGGCGGCGATCCGGACAACATCACGATTTTCGGTGAATCGGCCGGAGCGGCGAGCGTCGGCGTGCTGTTGTCGCTTCCGGAGGCCCGCGGGCTGTTTCAGCGCGCCATTTTGCAAAGCGGGTCGGGTTCGCTTCTTCTTCGTTCAGCGGAGACGGCGATGGCCATGACCGAGCGCATTTTGGAGCGCGCCGGTGTCCGCCTAGGCGACCGTGATCGGCTGTTGTCGATTCCAGCCAGCGAACTGTTGCAGGCGGCGATGTCGCTCGGCCCACGAATCACGTACGGACCGGTGATTGACGGACATGTGCTGCGCCGCCATCCGATCGAAGCGCTCCGCGACGGGGCGGCCAGCGGTGTTCCGATTTTGATTGGCGTGACGAAAGACGAGTACCATTTATTTACGTTGACCGATCCGTCTTGGACAAAGCTTGGCGAAAAAGAACTGCTTGACCGGATCAACCGTGAAGTCGGGCCGATTCCGGATGCGGCAATCCGCTATTACAAGGAAACGGCGGATGTGTCAGCGCCCGCGTGGCAAACGTGGCTACGCATCATGACGTACCGCGTTTTTGTCGAGGGGATGCTGCGGACGGCGGATGCCCAAGCGGCGCAGGGGGCCGAGGTGTACATGTATCGGTTTGATTATGAAACGCCGGTGTTCGGCGGACAGCTGAAAGCATGCCATGCGCTTGAGCTGCCGTTTGTGTTTCACAACCTCCATCAGCCCGGTGTCGCCAATTTTGTCGGCAGCCGGCCGGAGCGCGAGGCGATCGCCAATCAAATGCATTACGCTTGGCTTTCGTTCGCCCGCACCGGCGATCCGAACGGCGCGCATTTGCCAGAGAAGTGGCCGGTCTATACGAACGAGCGCAAACCGGCGTTTGTCTTTTCGGCTGCGAGCCATGTTGAAGACGATCCGTTTGGCCGCGAGCGGGAAGCGTGGATGACGCGCGCATAAGGAAAAAGGAACGGCCAACCGCCGTTCCTTTGTTATTCGTTTGCTCCCGGTGAAGGAAGCCCGAACTGTTCCGCCAGCGCCGGGTCGCGGTCGATCGCCTCAAGCAGCTTCCGCATGACGTTGACGTCAAACGTAAAGTTCGCCCCGATCGGCGAGGTGACGAAAATTTTCCCTTCCTTCGCCTCCCGCGCCCGTTTGAATTGGTAGCCGTCAATCGCGATGACGACTCGTTCGTCTGGTCTTGCCATTGGAGTCCCTCCCGTCGTTGCCGATTTGTTTTCATTGTAACGTATTTCGGCTGCGGACGACAATGATCATACCGCGCCCAAGGCATGGAGGGTCAAGCAGATGGAGGATCTATGCAAAGGGAGAGGCGGGGAGTTTTTTGCCGCCCGTCCTTCGGTTCGGCTGTCTAGTAGGCTGGTGAAAAACCGCTGTCACACACCAATCGGAGGCATTTTCATTCAGAAAAGAAAGCTGATTCTACATGGTTTCTCTAATTGAGAAATGGGTGGAATCAGTAGTATTTTGCACTAAATCACCGGCCTCCTAGGGGGCCGGTGATTTACTCGCACAAACGCTTCTCAGAATCGTTTCTCAAGTAGAAAAACTGGTTGCATCAGATTCTATGTTCAAGCGTTCCATCATCGATCAAGGCAAACAACGATTTTTCACCGGCCTCCTAGAAAAGAAAGGAAACGCAGTCTTTCCTTCAACACCGTTCCATTCTCCCGTTGCCTCTAGGGCCGATCAAGTCATGCATTGCGATTTTTGCCACGCATTTGTCAATGATTTCATCGATTTCCTCCATTTGAACATCTTTCGGATTGTATTTTTTTTTGTAAAAAAGCGAATCTATTCCTTTCGACGTGTGGAGACAGGTGAGGCAGTTGCCGCCAACAGCGATGTATGGTATAGTAAAACTATTGCAACGTAGGTCGTTGGAGGTGTCAGGCATGCACGCCTTGCTTGTGACGCTGCTTGTCATTGTGTCGGTTGCGCTGATCGTTGTCGTGCTGCTGCAATCGGGCCGCAGCGCTGGGCTGTCGGGAGCGATCACCGGCGGTGCCGAGCAATTGTTCGGGAAGCAAAAAGCGCGCGGACTCGATGCGGTGTTTCAGCGCGTGACGATCGTATTGGCCGTGTTGTTTTTTGTGCTGTCGTTTGTCATTGCCTATCTTGAATGAGCATAAGCGAAAAGCGGGGGCGGTCCTGACACGAAAACGGGCTGCCTTTTCTATTTCATCCAGAGAGGAAGGAGAACGATGATGAAACTAGTTCCACCCAAACCGTTTTTCTTTGAGGCTGGGGAGCGCGCTGTGTTGCTTTTGCATGGGTTCACCGGCAACTCCGCTGACGTTCGGATGCTTGGGCGATTCTTGGAGTCGAAAGGCTACACGTGCCACGCGCCGATTTACAAAGGGCACGGCGTGCCGCCGGAAGAGCTTGTCCATACCGGTCCGGATGATTGGTGGCAAGACGTCATGAACGGCTATCAGTTTTTGAAAAACAAAGGCTATGAAAAAATCGCCGTCGCCGGATTGTCGCTTGGAGGCGTATTTTCGTTAAAATTAGGTTACACTGTACCTATAGAAGGCATTGTGACGATGTGCGCGCCGATGTACATCAAAAGCGAAGAAACGATGTATGAAGGTGTGCTCGAGTATGCGCGCGAGTATAAAAAGCGCGAAGGAAAATCGCCCGAACAAATTGAAGCGGAAATGGAGCGTTTCAAGGAAACGCCGATGAGCACATTGAAAGCGTTGCAGGCATTGATTGCCGAGGTGCGCGACCATTTGGACTTGGTTTACGCGCCGACGTTCGTCGTTCAGGCGCGCCATGATGAAATGATCAACCCGGACAGCGCCAATATTATTTATAACGAAATCGGAGCGCCAATCAAGCAAATCAAATGGTATGAGCAATCCGGCCATGTTATCACGTTGGATCAGGAAAAAGAACAGCTGCATGACGATATTTATGCCTTTTTGGAGTCGTTAGCTTGGTAGCGTTGGAAAGGAGGGAAAGGCCGATGGATCAGGCATTGGCTGAACGAATTTTGGCGTTTATGCGCGATGAAGCGTACAAGCCTCTCACTGTTGAGGAGCTTGAAGAAGCCTTTGGCATCGGGGATGCGGATGGATTTAAGGAACTGGTTAAAACGCTTGTCGCCATGGAAGAGGAAGGCCTTGTCGTCCGGACGCGAAGCAACCGCTACGGCGTGCCTGAGCGGATGAATCTCGTGCGCGGCAAAGTGACGGGCCATCCGAAGGGGTTTGCCTTCGTCACCCCGGAAGAGCCGGGAATGGATGATATTTTCATCCCGCCGTCCGAATTGAAAAACGCCATGCATGGCGACACGGTGCTTGTTCGCGTTCAGGCCGACTCATCCGGAGCGCGCCGCGAAGGGACGATCGTCCGCATTTTGGAGCGCGGGGTGAAAGAAGTCGTCGGTACATACACGGAAAGCAAATATTTCGGCTTTGTCATCCCCGATGACAAACGGATCGTCAATGACATTTTCATCCCGAAAAACGCGGCGAACGGAGCGGTCGAAGGGCATAAAGTCGTCGTCCGCCTCACCTCGTATCCGGAAGGGCGGATGAGCGCCGAAGGGGAAGTCGTCCAAATTCTCGGCCATAAAAACGACCCGGGCGTCGATATTTTATCGGTCATCTATAAGCATGGTTTGCCGCTGCAGTTTCCAGATGACGTCATCGAGCACGCCAACCGTGTTCCAGACGTCATTACGGAAAAAGATTTGGAGGGGCGCCGTGACTTGCGCGGTGAGATGATCGTGACGATCGACGGGGAAGACGCGAAAGACTTGGACGATGCGGTGACGGTGACAAAACTTGAGAATGGCAACTACAAACTTGGTGTCCATATCGCTGATGTCAGCTACTATGTTGAGGAAGGGTCGCCGATCGACCGCGAAGCGTATGAGCGCGGCACGAGCGTTTATTTGGTCGACCGCGTCATCCCGATGATTCCGCACCGGCTGTCGAACGGCATTTGCTCGCTCAACCCGAAAGTCGACCGGTTGACGCTGTCGTGTGAAATGGAAATCACCCCGCAAGGCGAAGTCGTCCGCCATGACATTTTCCAAAGCGTCATCCGCACCATCGAGAGGATGACGTATTCCGACGTCAATAAAATTTTGGTCGATAAAGACGAGGCGTTGCGGGAAACATACGCGCCGCTCGTGCCGATGTTTGAGCTGATGGCCGAGCTCGCTGATATTTTGCGCACCAAGCGGATGAAGCGCGGGGCGATCGATTTCGATTTTAAAGAAGCGAAAGTGCTTGTTGATGAAAACGGCAAACCGTACGATGTCGTCTTGCGCGAGCGGTCGGTCGCCGAGCGGCTCATCGAAGAGTTTATGTTAGCGGCAAACGAAACGGTCGCCGAGCATTTCCATTGGCTGAACGTGCCGTTTATGTACCGCGTTCACGAAGACCCAAAACCGGAAAAACTGCAGCGCTTTTTGGAGTTCATCACGAACTTCGGCTATGTCGTGAAAGGAACGGGCAACCACATCCATCCGCGCGCCCTCCAGCAAATTCTCGAAGCGGTGCGCGGCGAACCGGAAGAGATGGTCATTTCGACCGTCATGCTTCGGTCGATGAAGCAGGCGCGCTATGACGCCGAAAGCCTCGGCCACTACGGGCTGTCAACCGAGTTTTACACCCATTTTACGTCGCCGATCCGCCGCTATCCGGATTTGATCGTTCACCGGCTGATCCGGACGTATCTCATCAACGGCCAGATGGATGCTGACACCCAGCAAAAATGGGCGGAAAAGCTGCCGGACATTGCCGAACACGCGTCCAACATGGAGCGGCGCGCCGTCGAGGCTGAGCGGGAAACCGATGATTTGAAGAAAACGGAGTTTATGGAAGACAAAATCGGGATGGAATTTGACGGCATCATCAGCTCGGTGACGAACTTCGGCCTGTTTGTCGAGCTCCCGAACACGATCGAAGGATTGGTGCACGTCAGTTATTTAACGGACGATTATTACCGCTACGACGAGCGCAGCTATGCGATGATCGGCGAGCGGACCGGGAAAATGTACCGCATCGGCGATGAAATCACCGTCCGCGTCATCAACGTCAACAAAGACGAGCGGATCGTCGACTTTGAAGTCGTCGGCATGAAAGGACGCCGCCCGTCGAAAGCGAAAGCCGCTCCGGTCGTCATCGAAGGGAAAAAACAAAAGAAAAAGGCGGAGCCGAAAGCGCAAAGCGGCCCAAACCGCAGCGCGAAAGCGAAAAAGAAGAAAAAGAAAAAACGGTGAGGAAAAGCCGAACAGGCGGCTTTTCCTTCTTTTTCGTTTTTGATAAAATAAGAAACGCTACGATGAGGAGGGAGAAAACGGATGCCCAAAGGCGAAGGAAAAGTAATCGCCCAAAACAAAAAAGCGTACCATGATTATTTCATCGAAGAGACGTATGAAGCCGGCCTTGTGCTGCAAGGAACGGAAATCAAATCGATCCGCAACGGCCGGGTGAATTTGAAAGATTCATTCGCCAAAGTGGAAAAAGGGGAAGTGTTTCTCCATAACATGCATATCAGCCCGTACGAACAAGGCAACCGCTACAACCATGATCCGCTGCGGACGAGAAAGCTCTTGCTCAACCGCCGCGAAATCAACAAGCTGATCGGCTACACAAAAGAGCAAGGGTATACGCTCGTGCCGCTGAAATTGTACATCAAAAACGGCTTCGCCAAAGTCGAACTGGGCGTTGCCAAAGGGAAGAAAAAATACGACAAGCGCGAAGACATGAAACGGAAAGAAGCGCAGCGCGAAATCGAGCGGGTGTTCCGCGAGCGGCAAAAGCTGTAGGGAGCAAGCGGCGTGTGAAAAAGTCAAAACCGATGTTTCTCAAGTGGGGAAGCCTTGAAACATCGGCTCTTCTTTCCTGGCGAATTCCATCCTTTTGGAAAAAAACATTGGTTTTCACCGACATTGAAAACATTCCCATTGAAAATGCGCAAAGCCATGGTATAATAAAAAGTGCAACAGCCAGTTATCCATGGCTTAAGCTGTTCCGATCTCTTCGCACCGCGGGGACGATCCGGATTCGACAGGGGTAGGTCGAGCTTAAGCGGCGAGCCGAGGGGGACGTCCTCGTAAAAACGTCACCTAAAGATAACTGGCAAACAAAACTACGCTTTAGCTGCTTAATTGCTGCAGCTAGCTCCTCCCGCCATCGCCCGTGTGGCGTCCGAGGGGTTCATATGAAGCGGGCTACGCCCAAATCCGCCGCCTGAGGATGAGGGAAGAGACGAATCAGGCTAGCCGCCGGGAGGCCTGTCGGTAGGCGGAACGGACGGCGAAGCGAAATATACCGACTACGCTCGTAGATGCTTAAGTGGCGATGCCTCTGGACGTGGGTTCGACTCCCACCGTCTCCATTTCCAACATGTTGCTGTTTCGGATGAAAAATTGGTGAACCGCTTGATGCGACCGTGTTTGCGGTCGTTTTTGCTTTTTCAAGAATCCGAAAGAAGCCAGCGAATGGGCGAAAATTTTGCGCGGATTTTGCACCGTGTTTTTTGCTTTGCATTGTATACAAGTTCGACAGTGACTAAGTAACTGTAGATGAGCAAATTCACTAACATAAATTGACAACTAAACAAAAAAGGAGACATGAACCCGATTCCTTGGTTAGAATAGATGTGCTACCAACTACCCACAAGGAGGTTCATGTCTCATGAATCGATGAGCACATCATCAACGAATCCACAAGTTTTTCATGACGCTGGGATTGGCGCTTGATTTCTCGAAACCGGTCATCAAGCATCTCGTTCATCTTGTCGACGCCTTGACAACCAAGGGATTTTCAGGGACATTGACGGATGTCCGGTACTGGAGTTTTCACCCGAATCATCGAACGACACTGAGCCACTTTTTCACGAAAAGCCCTTGGAACGAGGAAAAACTGCTTGAGAAGCTTCAAGAATGGATCCTTCGCCAGATCGAACGCCTAGCCAAACGGACGAATCAACCCCTGTTCCTTTCGATTGATGATACCATTTGCCAAAAAACGAAGCCTTCGTCACGGGCAACGCACGCCATTCAAGGGTGTGACTGGCATTTCTCTCACAGCGATCATCAATGGGTCTGGGGGCATTCGCTTGTTTGGCGGATGGTGCACACCTTCACGCAAGCGTTTCCGTTCGCCTTTCGTCTGTATGACAAGACGGCGGGAAGAAGCAAAATCGACCTAGCGATCGAGATGCTTTCTTCGCTCAAGGGGAAGCGGGCTCAGCCGGTGTATGTGCTCATGGATTCCTAGTATCCGTCCCAAGCGCTCATCGAAGCCTGCCTGAAACAAGGATTCCATGTCATCGCCATGCTCAAGACGAACCGGATTCTCTATCCGAAAGGCATCCCCGTCCAAGCAAAGGAGTTCGCCCGCTATATCGAGCCCAACGACACCCGCCTCGTCACGGTGGGGAACGAGCGTGATCGTGTCTACCGCTACGAAGGCGCGCTCAACGGTCTTGATGACGCGGTGGTGCTGCTGGCTTGGAAGGCGGATGAACCGATGACACCGGATCATCTCCATGTCGTCTTCGACACCGACCGGGAGCTGAGTGACGAAGACATCTTGCGTTACGATGCCCAGCGGTGGACGATCGAATGCGTTTTCCGGCAGGCCAAAGACCAGCTGAAGTCAGGTGGACCGTGTTCGCCACGTTCGAGCGGTGAAACGGTATGGGGTCGTGGTGCTCTTAGCCTGTGTATCCAGCATCGCGGAATCTCAACAAGACCTCTCTTCCGGACTGGAGCTTCTTCGGTCTCGGAAAGGGCACAGCGTCGTCGAGTTCATCGATGACGCCGCAAAGCAAGAGATTCCCATTGATGTGATCAAAAAACAGCTCCATGTCGCCTAAGGGGTACCCTGTTTGTCTCTTAGGTCATGGAAATTACTGTAATGAAAAATGCTCATCTACAGAAAGTTATTTTTTTATTAACTAGGATTAATAAGATTCTTCTGTTCTTTTTCTATCTAATTGGACTCCATTAGATCTTTGTAAATATTCTCAAACATTTCTTTCGGCATTTTAAATCCTACTGTCTTATCATTACGCCAATAAACAACTAATTGAACTTCATTGTCTTTTAATTCCACTTCTAATAATGAGTTTTCACCTCACGAGTGTTGATTATCCAAAATTATACATACGCCTTCCATAAATTTGGGCATACTCAAACAAAGCAGCGGCCATCCCGGATTTCCAATCGAGAGGAAGCTGCCCAGAGAAAAAACGGCGAACGAACGAAATGAAGGAAAGAGAGACGTTCGTCTGTTTTTTGGTTTGATCATACAGCCATCGCAGCAACACATACGCGATGAACGCCGCAAACAGTTGGTTGTATACCGCATTTTCCGTCGTGCCAAACAAGGTCGGGACATTCAGATATTGCTTCACCCAACGGAAAAAGACCTCAACAGTCCAACGTTGTTGGTACATGTCGGCAATGGTTTCCGCAGACGCATGGAAGAGGTTCGTCACGACCCGAATGTCGCGGCCATTCGCATCTCGAAAGATCACCACCCGGTGACGCTTGGTGGAGCGGCATTGTTTCGTCCCCAACTGGCACGTGAAGTCGGCTTGAACCGATGAGGATGTGCTGGAAAGGCGTTTCAAGCTTTTTTTCTGATGGAGTTCGATGTTGTCCTTCATCCGAATGACAAAGAGCTGATGTTGCTCCACAAATCGATCGAGGCGTTCGATTTTGAAATACGCCCGGTCTTCCACCAGCACTTGTTGAGCGTTCGTCAACTGTTCTCCCACCGGGCCATCATGACGCAGTCCGATGGTTTCCACCACGTCTGCCGGCAACGAGGATTCCGGCGAATACGCGACGTGCAGCTTCACCCCGGCGCGTTCGCCGTGATACGGCGCCCATGGCAGGCGGTTTTTCCCGACCGTGACGGTCGTCGAATCCACCACCCGAAGCGGTTTGGGAAACCGAAGCGAACGGCGGGTTTGGCGGTTGCACTTGGAAATGATCAACGCCAACAAGCGTTTCATGATGTCATAGGGAACTTCTTTCGCTTTCTTGGATACAGTTGAATAATGGAATCGCGGCAATCCATACAGAGGCCCCACATCGGCTCCGTGGCGAAAGCTTTTCCATTGATGCATGGCGGCCAGCAGGAAGAAGTGAATCAACTCGCGCAACGTAAAGGTTCGAGACGAATCACGATACCCAACCGCTTCGGCAATCAGTTGAATCTCTTCATCCGAAACAAGTTTTTGCATCAAATTCGGGAGTGTGGTATGCTTGTTCATAGAGAGCACCTCCTGGGTTTGTTTGTGTCGCTACTCACATTCTACAGGAAAGGTGCTCTTTTTTCTATACCCTTTGGATTTTATTGGATAATCAACACGCCTGAAGGATTATATTACTTTGCATTTGAAGAATACGTGGATCAAAAGGTGCGACCTTTTGATGATTCTATAAAAAATTCTTTAGAGTTAAAACGTTTTCCAGTATCAGATAAAGAAATACTTTCTTTAAAAGAGTTAGAAGCAATACTTCCTAGTTCGAAAGTAAATCATAAACTTAAAACGGATGCATCTATAATTTTAAACACTGAATTAAACAGAATATATATAGAAAAGTGGGAATATATAGACGAGATTTCACAAAAAGTTAACGGGAGGAGTTATGTAGATTTTTATAAAGAGTATTTTGGAGAAATAATGAATTTTGTTTACTCTAAGAAAAAAGAAATACTTGAAACATTAAGAAGAAAGTTAAATGAACAGTCGAAAAACTATCTTCATCCTGATTTGAATTTAAACTCCATTATTAGGGATATAGAAGTAACCACTAAAGAAATGAGGTTGAATTGCAACTTTAACCAGATTCAAATCCTATATAATTCAAATCGTTTTTCAATGTATTTTAATTATAAAGAACAAAAATTGTTCATATTGTTAAAAACACCCAAAGATTATATAGATGTGCTAAAAATTTGGCATGAATTTGGGCATGCTATTCATTATCAGAATATGGATAACTCTCTCTCTTTTGTATTTACTAAATTACATAACTTACACAATATGGAAGGGATAGCAATACTA
Organism: Geobacillus sp. YF-1; assembly: GCF_052692335.1. Lineage (NCBI taxonomy): Bacteria > Bacillati > Bacillota > Bacilli > Caryophanales > Anoxybacillaceae > Geobacillus > Geobacillus sp. YF-1. The sequence goes on along the minus strand of NZ_CP199850.1, from coordinate 3,031,070 downwards.
TATCAATTATTAGGAAATAAATATTACAACCATCCATTAGATTATAAAATATACAATATGATGTGGTGGGCATTTGTTGAGTTTTTTTCCTTATTCGAATGGCTAAATGCAATCAAACAAAAGAACATATCCGACATATTTATGCGTAATTTACAATTTATTTTTGAAAAGGTTCCTACTTATCCTTGTCCTATAAGATATTTCAATAGAGGGTTTAAGTCTTTCAGATATATATTGGGATTGTTTCTTGCTCTTGGTATAAGTGATTATTTACATGAAAACCCTCGCATTTCAGGAGAATACATTAAAGAAATAATGTATAGTGGGGGAATCAATAAAAATAATGAACTCATTATAAAAGGTTATCAAAATATGGTGAATTCGTAATACTTACCCATAATAATGGTGTTTCTAAATATATATTCTCGGAATAACTTCCGGTTTCCAAGCTTGAATTTCATGCCTCTCGTTTTCAAAAACCTCCCTCTATAAATATTGATCTGTAGATGAGCAAATTTGCTAACATAAATTTACAACCAAATAAAAAAGGAGACATGAACCCAACTCCTTGAGTAAAATAGATGTGCTCAAACCCATTCACACAAGGAGGTTCATGTCTCATGAATCGATGAGCACATCATCAACGAATCCACAAGTTTTTCATGACGTTGGGATTGGCGCTTTATTTCTCGAAGCCGGTCATCAAGCATCTCGTTTACCTTGTCGACGCCTTGACGACCAAGGGATGTTCGGGGACATTGACGGATGTCCGGTACTGGAGTTTTCATCCGAATCATCGAACCACGCTCAGACACTTTTTCACGAAAAGCCCTTGGGATGAAGAGACGTTGCCTCGCAAACTCCAGCAAAGGATCCTTCATCGCATCCAGCGAATCGCCAAACAGGAGAATCAACCCCTTTTTGTTTCGATGGATGATCCCATTTACCAAAAAGCGAAGCCTTCGTCACGGGCTGCCCGCGCCATTCAAGGGGGTGATTGGCATTTCTCTCACAAAGATCATCCATCCGTCTGGGGGCATTCGCTCGTTTGGCTGATGGTGCACACGTTCACGCAAGCGTTTCATCTGTATGACAAAACGGCGGGAAGAAGCAAGGTTGACCTAGCGATCGAGATGCTTTCCTCGCTCAAGGGGAAGTGGGCTCAGCCGGTGTATGTGCTCATGGATTCCTAGTATCCGTCCCAAGCGCTCATCGAAGCCTGCTTGAAACAAGGATTCCATGTCATCGCTATGCTCAAGACGAACCGGATTCTCTATCCGAAAGGCATCGCCATTCAAGCGAAGGAGTTTGCCCGCTATATCGAGCCCAACGACACCCGCCTCGTCACGGTGGGGAACGAGCGTGATCGTGTCTACCGCTACGAAGGCGCGCTCAACGGTCTTGATGACGCGGTGGTGCTGCTTGGAAGGCGGATGAACCGATGACGCCGGATCATCTCCATGTTGTCTTCGACACCGACCGGGAGCTGAGTGACGAAGACATCTTGCGTTACTATGCCCATCGCTGGACGATCGAATGCTTTTTCCGGCAGGCCAAAGACCAGCTGAAGTCAGGTGGACCGTGTTCGCCACGTTCGGGCGGTGAAACGGTATTGGACAGTGGTGCTCTTAGCCTGTGTATACAGCATCGCCGAATCTCAACAAGACCTCTCTTCCGGCCTGGAGCTTCTTCGGTCTCGGAAAGGGCACAGCGTCGTCGAGTTCATCGATGACGCCGCAAAGCAAGATATTCCCATTGATGTGATCAAAAAACAGCTCCATGTCGCCTAAGGGGTACCCTGTTTGTCTCTTAGGCATGGAAATTATTGTAATGAAAAATGCTCATCTACAGTTAATAATTTATTTCCAGCAGTCATCAATTTAGTTGCTATTCCGCCAGCTTCACCTAATAAGTACCCTCCAATTCCACCCTTGATAAAGCCAATTATTGATTTCTTTAATACGTATCTCTCAAGCATTGTAAAGCCATATTTAGCAGCTTTGTAGGCTATCCCCCCTCCTATAGCTCCCCCGAAGAAAAAGAACGCGATATTAGTTAAGGTATTTGCTCTAAAATCATCTGCCAAACTTTTAACAATCCTATGGAACAAAGATTTCATAGATGCTTTCCAAGACCAATGGCCATTTGGATCGATATACTGTATAGGATCGTTTTTAGCGTATGCGTACTGATTCCAACTCTGCGGATCGTCCTCAACCCCATCGACTGTATCTCTCGTCAAGAACCGTCCCATATTCGCATCATAATACCGCGCCATTAGGTAGTATAGCCCGGTTTCCTCATCGTAATCATACCCGGCATAACGGTATGGGTTCGCTGTTGCCAGCGCACCGGTTTTAGACACAATGTTGCCCCATGCGTCATACTCGTATTGGGCGACGACATTTCCGCTTGCGTCCGTCAATGCGACGACATCTCCATGGCCGTTCAAATGATAGTAGTAAGTGGCTCCGGCTTTCGTCATCGTGACCGGGCGGCCCAATGCGTCCCACGTATATTCCGCTGTGATGTTGTTGTTGGCGTCTGTTTCATACAACAGACGAATCGAGTCGCCATCGTAGTGATAGTAAGTCGTACCGCTTGATGTTGTTTTGCTGATGCGTCTTCCTTGATGGTCATACGTATAGGTTGCGATCGTAGTGCCCGATGCGTTTTTTACTTGAATGAGACGGTTTTCGTCATCATACACAAACGTTTTGTTGCCGTTGTTCGTTAAATTCCCGTTCACATCATATGTGTATGCCTGTCCGTTAACGGCTGTTAGTTGGTCGGCGGCGTCATACGTGTACGTAGTCGTTGTAGTTGTTCCATTGTTGACGATTTTCTTCGTCCGGTTGCCAACCGATAGGCAAAGGATATCGTTTAATTTAATCTGGATGTCAATAAGATTATAGCAATGCAATACAAAGACACGTAATGATCCAAATAATGTAAATCACCAATCGGTTAAGATGACTATAAAAACCCGCCCGCACTCTCATTCGTTTGCTATTGCCAAAAGTTCATCCATCACGATTTTTCCCTGTAACGGCTGGAAAAAAGCTTGTCACCTCTGTTTTTCGGCCATCATGAAATAACTACATACTCAACAGCCAAAACATTATGATGAACAAGGGGGAAGAAATGATGAGAATAGCTGATTTTCTTAAAAGATCATTATGCAAATGGCAACCATTCGATTATGACGAAACGAAAGATCCGGAAATGATTGAAGGATTCATTGTTTTTGAAGATGTAACATATTTTGAAACAGATTGCGTTAAAGACTTTGATGTTGATGAAATATTGGAAGTGGTGCTTATTTCCGCCACTCCATCGCTTGAAAAAGTAAAAATAGTCACCGACGGGGTGAACATTATCATGATCGAGGCGGGGAGTGTAGAGTGGCACTCACTTTGAGCGCCATGCTTAAAGGTAATTCTTGCAATGCGCGCAATACCGTTGGTCCGATAGTTTACGTTTTGAGAAACAGAGAGAGGCTTGTCGGCTGTCCAAAAACGCGGCGATGCATAGCCCCGGCATCGAAGCGGTTGTCAGCGATACAAATACGGAGTGCCATAATATTCCGTCCGGTTGAGCTCCGGGTATTCGGAAGTGAAATGAATGAAAATCGGGCACCAATCACAAAACGGGTACGTGTGAAAAAAAGCGCGGTCGCCGTAGCGAATAGCTTCGAGCGCCAACGGCAATTCTTTCTTGAATACGTTCGCTCGGCGCGCATTTTCTTGTCGGCCCATTTGCCGGTTGCCAACGAATACATAGAGAAACAATACTAGCTGTTGCCCGGCTTGTTTCCATTCACCGAGCACTTCATCGCGTTGAGAAGTGAGCTGATCAGTGACAAATGCGCGGGAGACGGTGAGGAATAAGGCGCCAGTCGTGTCCGAGTGGGTTAAGGTGTACAGACGGCCGTTCACCGGTGACAGCTGGGTGATTCCAGCGGTCTGGGTGACGTGCAGTCGCTCGGGAGAAAGGTGTTTCATGGCGGTCCTCCTTCTTCTGTGGAAAGTGGTCGATCTCATTTATCTATATGTGCCTTTATTGGCGGCGATGACAAAACAAAACCGAACGGGACGGTCGATCCGCGTTCGGTTTTGCTTTTTATGAGGTGGCGGTGGTCGCTTCTTTGTCCGCAGCGGCTTCATGATGGGCCAGCGGGGCGGCAGGATCGGCCCATTGTGGCCGCCAGGCGATGCAAAGCGCCCCGCCGATGATGCCCAAAATCGTGCCGACTAAGAAGCCGCCCAAGGCGCCCATGATCGATAAAATCGCGCTGAACATGCCGATGATGCCGATCAAGGTGGACAATCGTGGCATGGCGTAGGCCAAAACGCCCATCAACCCAACCATGCCGCCGAGGAAAAAACCGGCAAAGACCATGCTGCCAGGGACAAGGGAAATTTCATAAAGCTGCGCTGGAACCCATAAAATCACAAGGCTTGACAGCAAGAGAAACGTTGCCCCCCAAAACGGCCGCCGTTTTTGCCATTGACGAAACCTACGCCAGGCAGAACGAATCGCATTCACGGCTTCTCATCCTTTTAATTGAGTTTTTCAAAGTACACTTTCATCCCCGGAAGAGTGACTTTTTGCTGGAACAAATAAACCGTTTTGATGTCACCGTTTTCGATCGTAATGCTGTCCGCTCCTTGTGTGAATTCTTTCGCCGCTTTTTCAACGGGATTGTTCGTATCGCCGACGTAGCTTTCTTTCATGGTCAAGCTGCCGAAGGAAATGTTGCCGTCGATTTGTGTTGCTTTTTGCACAAGCCCGTCAATCGACACGGGTTCGCTGGCGGCAATGATGACGCGAATGCCGAGCGCTGGAAAGTCTTTTGAAATCCGCAGACCTTGAATGGTTGCTTTTTCCATCTCATTGACGAAGACGGGTGTCTGCGGCGCATTGCCGGCTTCCGCCACTCCACCGTACATTTTGAAACCGCTGCCAGTAAGTTTGTTAAATTGGACAGTAAATTCACCGACCCCGCTGATGGGCACGGCATAGGCGACGCCCGTCAATCCAAAGATGGACAGTAGAGTGCCGAGAAACAGAAACCCCCCAAGCAGTGCGGCGAGCAGCGGCTTTTTCGCCGTGCGCCCCCCAATGATGACCGATTTTGTTGCCATGTCCATGATTTCTCCACCCCCGTTATTCAATGGTTCGCGCTGTAAGCGCTTTATTTTTATGTTAAAATCTTATGATAATTCAATATATTTATAAATCCCTATGTTTGTCGGGTTTTTCTTTCCGCCTTTATAGACAAAAAATGTGGTGAACAAAAGAAGGAATTAACCGCTCGAATGAAAAAGTAGATGATCAAAGCAACCGATTACTAACGGGGATGCGGGGGGATGGGGATGTCGAAGGAATTAAACGATCATTTGCTTCGTTTGCTGCAGGAAGCGGCCGGCATCTTGCATAGGTATGAGAGGGAGTTGAATCGGGAATGGGAGCGGATCGGGAAAGCGCTTGGCAAGCGGAATGCGCGGGTGCAAGAGGTGTTTTCCGCGCTTTGCGAATTCGTCCAAGCAAGACTGCTCCCGTACGGGGGCGAGCATCCAACGGATGAGCAGCTCGAACGCATCGGAGCGTTTCCTCCGGAGATGATCATCTTTTCTTTGAATGTAATGGAAAATACGGTTCATCAAGTGCTGAAGGCACATGCGCTAGCGGCCTCCGCCTTGCACCCGGCCGTGCGCTATTTGTTTTTCAAATGGAATGAATGGCTGTTGTATGAAGTGAATGAACAATCATTCAAAATGAGCCGCGATTTTGCTTGGAAAACAGAATCATTGTGGAAAGACGCCGTCATTTTGTTCAACGAATGGATTTTGCGGGCGCAGACGTTGGCGGAATCGGCCAGACATATTTGTTTTGGTTTCTCCTATTTTCTTCCTTTCAACCGCTGCGCGCTGTTTCAATTTGTCAATCAGGAGAGCACAGCCATCGGTCTGTCCGGACATGGGGTGGACCATGAGCACATTCAGCGGTTGCGCGTCGAATTGGACAATATTCCGATGTTGAAAGAAAGCGTGGGAAAATTGAAAGCGGAAGTGCATGAATTTCGCCATTTTCGTCCCATTTACGTGCCGAGGGCAGCCGAACAGTTTCCAAAGGCATATGTGGAGTCATTTGAGTTGGCTTCGCTGGTGATCGTTCCGGTGTATGTGCCGACAGAGGGGCGAATGATTGGGGGCGTCGTTCTCGATCGCGGGCCAGGCCGTTTCTTTGAGGTTGACCGCCGCTTGTTTCCCGCGCTGATGAAATTTGGCCAAAGCGCGGGGGAGTTGTTGCTGAAATGGATCGAGGCGCCGAAAAAAGAATGGGAAGGAATGACGGAATCTCTGTCGCCAAGAGAAGTGGAGATTTTGAAGCTGCTTGCGGACGGAGCCTCGACGGCCGAAGCCGCTGATCAGCTTTATTTGAGCGAATTTACAGTGCGGGATTACATTTCGAGCGCCTTGAGGAAACTCAACGCGAAAAACCGGACGGAAGCGGTGGCGAAGGCGCTGCGTCTCGGGCTGATCGGATGACGAGCGGGATCGATGGGCCGGCTTCATCTGATTTCACAAGATTTTCACCGATTGCTCACCGGTTGGACATTCTTTTGTTCTATACTCCTTGCTGAAAAACAAAGCAGGAGGGAAAACTGTGGAACAAGCAGCGAAACTGGTGGACAGGCAGCGGCCGATGTATATGGCAGTCTGGAGGTGGCATTTTTATGCCGGCATTTTCTTTGCGCCTTTTTTGATCATTTTGGCGCTGAGTGGGGCCGTCTATTTGTTTAAGCCACAGATCGAATCGGCGCTGTATGGCCATTTGTATGAGGTGGACAAAATCGGAGGAAAGCGGCTGCCTTTGGTTGAATTGACGGAGCGGGTCAAAAAACAATACCCGCATTACCCCATCGTCTCTGTGACGCTCGAAAAAGAAGCGAAGCGGACCGTGAAAATCGGGATGATGGACAAAGGAGAAATGGTGTTTGCCTTTGTCAACCCGTATACCGGGAAGATTCAAGGTACCTTGCGCGCCGATGAGAATTGGACGGAAATCGCGAAAAAAATTCATAGCGAGCTGCTCATTGGCGGAACGTTGGCGAACCGCTTTGTGGAGCTGGCGGCTTGTTGGGGGTTCGTTTTGTTAGTGACCGGGCTGTATTTGTGGTGGCCGCGGCAATCATTCTCGGTTTTCGGAACGTTTTGGCCGCGCTGGCGGGCGAAAAAACGTTTGGCTTGGCGCGACTGGCATGCGGTGACGGGGATATGGATGAGCGGCGGGATTTTGTTGCTCATTGTGACGGGCATACCGTGGACAGGGATCATGGGAGAAGCGATCAATCAGGTGGCAACAGCGACGAACACCGGTTATCCGCCGTTTGCGTTCAGCTTCGGGCCCAAACCGGAATCGAAGGTTACGAAAGAAGTGGCGCAAGATGTGCCGTGGGCGACCGAGCAGCTGCCGGTGCCTTCAGTTCACGGGCGCAACACGACCTCGTTGTCGATCGATGACGTGTATGCGATCGCGGAGGAGAAAAAGGTGAAAAAGCCGTTTACAATTTCGCTGCCGGAAGGCCCAAAAGGGGTGTTTACGGTGGCGACGTCGAAAACCAAGCCGTGGGATAACGCCACCTTGCACATTGACCAATATTCAGGCCGGGTGCTGAGCGATGTTCGCTTTTCCGACTATGGCGCATTGGCCAAAGCGATCACGATTGGCATTGCGTTTCATGAAGGACGGTTGTTTGGCCTGGCGAACCAGCTGATTAATCTCGTTTTTTGCCTTGGGCTTATCGTTTTGGCCGTAAGCGGCTGGGTCATGTGGCGGAAGCGGAAGCCAAAGGGATTAGGAGCACCGGCGCGGGTGCGGGACCCACAAACGGTGAAAACCGTCTGGGGCGGGATGATCGCCGCCGCCATCGTAATGCCTTTGTTTGCGTTGTCTCTCTTGTTCATCTGGCTGTTTGACCGCCTGATCGTTCCGCGTGTACCGAAACTGCGCGAGTTTTTGGCGGCGTAACGGGGGCGCGACGGTTGGTTGCCGGCAGCGAAATCGAACGATATGACGGCTATTGCCCCTGACGCCGCGCGTCCGTTGTTTACGGGAGATTCTAGTATAGCTTCGAGAAGGGCTACACCGCTGTTTTCCGTAATCGCTCGATGACTTGTACCGAATGCGGCAAGGTTTTTCTATTTGAGAAATGAGGATGGGAAGCGGCATGCACGATTAAATCACGATCACTCTAGACTCTCTGGCGGCGAAGGAAGATTTTGGCCTTCGCCGCTTGCTTTTGTTGTCATGTTTGGGCGCCGGCGTCATACGTATCATAAAGAAGCCATTTTTGATTTTGCGCAAAGGAGGAACTGCGTGTGAACCAACCGTATGCCTCTCCACAGTTGTTCGCGCTCATCGATCCGTATGTATACCATACTTTGCAAGGCGTGCGCGGCCAAGAGGTGGTGGTAGAAACCGTCCGCGGTTCGATCCAAGGGATCGTGAGGGATGTGAAGCCGGATCATCTCGTCATTGCCGCGCATCAGGCGGTTTATTATGTCCGCTTGGCGCAAGTCGTTTCCGTTCGCCTCGGCCATAACTGAAAAAGGAGGAAAAGGCGGTGGTCTTTCAGCGAATCGACCGGTTGGCGATTGAGTTGCCGAAGCCGAAGTACGCAGATCCCAATGCGGCGGCGGCCGTGCAGGAGCTGCTTGGCGGGCGCTTTGGGGAAATGTCGACGTTAAATAATTATTTGTTTCAGTCATTCAATTTTCGGCAAAAAAACAAGCTTCGCCCATTTTACGAACTGGTGGCAAGCATTACTGCCGAAGAGTTCGGCCATGTCGAGCTCGTGTCCAACGCGATCAACCTTTGTTTGACCGGCTCCACCCACCCAGGTGATCCGGATACAGCGCCGATGAAGGACGCGAAAGACAAGCGCAATACGTATCATTTTATCGCCACGGCGCAGACGGCGTTTCCCGGCGATTCGATGGGGAAGGCGTGGACGGGGGAGTACGTGTTCAACAGCGGCAACTTGATTTTGGATTTGCTTCATAACTTTTTCCTTGAGTGCGGAGCGCGCACGCATAAAATGCGCGTCTATGAAATGACCGATCACCCGACGGCCCGCGAGATGATCGGCTACTTGCTCGTGCGCGGGGGCGTTCATATTTTAGCGTATGCGAAAGCGTTGGAAGTGGCGACCGGTGTGGATGTGACCAAGATGCTGCCGATCCCGAACTTGGATAACCGTGTGTTCGACGAGGCAAGAAAGTATGAGGATCAAGGCGTCCACCGCCGGCTTTATACGTTCAGCGATCGCTATTACCGAGAAATCGCCCGCATTTGGCAGGGCACGCATCCGAGCGATGGAAAGCCGCTCGAGGTGGTGGAAGGAGCTCCCCAAGGAGGGACGATCCCGGAGTTGGACGACGTGCCGGAAGAATTCGCCCCTGGGATTTCGGCGGAAGACTTTTTCGCAATAGCCAAGCGGCTGCAGCGATCGGCCGGATTGTGATTGGGCGCCCAATGGCGCCTCATTTTTTGCAAAGCCGGCCATTGACTAGCATCGTATCGTTCCTTTCCCTTGGTTCCGCAAACGCATCAACGAAAAGCCCAGCCCCATTGACTAGCATCGTATCGTTCCTTTCCCTCCCGCGTCTACGATCGAAGGAGCGGTCCGTTTTCTTCCTGCTGTCCGTTGGCGGCAATCGTTTGGAGCACAGCGAGGAAGCGGCGGGCGCTTTTCGGCAAATACCGTTGTCGGTCGAGGATGGCTGCGGCTTCTGCGGTCATCGACGAGTCGGTGATCTCGAATACGTCGATGCCGGGGAGGCGAAACAAGGCCACGGTTGATTGCGGCACAATGGTGGCTCCGAGGCCTTGGGCGACAAGGGAAAGCAAGATCGTCGCATCCGGGCATTCGCATAGGATGTTCGGTTCAAAGCCATGGCGGCGGCATTCCTCGATGACTCGCTCGTACTGTCCGGCGCCGTGCACCCGGTGAAGAAGGAGAAGCGGCCAATTGGCAAAATCGCGCATGCATAGCGCGGTTCGTCCGTTGTTCCATTGCGCCGGCAAGACGCCGACATAACGCTCGCTCGCCAGCTGGATGACGTCGTAATGAGCTGCATCCATCGGCAGGCGGACGATGCCGATGTCAATGTGCCGCTCTTGAAGCAGCTGGTAAATGGAAAACGTATCCCCCTCCCGAAGATGGAAGGTCACGTTCGGAACTTGTTCGTGGAAGTGACGGATCGCTTGGGCCAAATAGGAAAAACACGATTTGACGCAGCCGATCGACAGCGTGCCCGCCGTTCCGTCTTCGATTTCTTTCACTTCCGCCACGGCGTCATCAAGCTGGCGCAGCAGTTGTTTTGCCTTTTCGTAAAACGCTTTGCCCGGTGGGGTGAGCTCCATTTTTTTCGCCTTCCGGTCAAACAAAAGAACACCGAGCTCTTCTTCGAGCTGCTTCAGCTGCTGGCTGAGCGGCGGCTGGGCGATGTGAAGCTTTTGCGCCGCTTTGGTGATTTGTCCCTCTTCGGCAATCGTGACGAAGTATTTCAGCTGTTTCACATCGATCATGCGTTTGTCTCCTTTCGTTCGCGGATTCTCTTTCGGTTTTTGGGAAATGGCGCTGGTGGAGAAAGGGGAATGCCCGCTTCGTCCGCTTGTATACATTTTTCATATCGGTACGTTTATTGTTTTTGTATTTTTCATATATGAAATCATATGTTATATTAATTTTGAACATTCAGAATGAAAGCGCTTCCTTATCCATTATACCCGAAAACGGAGGGGATGAAAATGCCGGCCAAAACAGGAAAGGAGTATATGGAGCGGCTCAAGCAGGCGAAAAGCAGCGTGTACATCCACGGGGAAAAAGTGGAGGATGTCACCGTTCATCCCGCGTTCCGCAACGTCATCCGCTCGATGGCGGCGCTTTACGATCGGCAATACGAAAAGCCGGAGAAGATGTTGTACCGGTCGCCGACAACCGGGCAGCCGGTCGGAATGACGTTCATTCAGCCGACTACGATCGATGAGCTCATCGCCCGCCGCGAGGCGACGCAAGAGTGGGCGCGGATGTCGGCCGGAATGATGGGGCGCTCGCCTGATTATTTGAATGCCGAAGTCATGGCGATGGGCATCGCCAACGATTTGTTTGCCGAAGACGATCCGATGTTTGCCGAAAATGCGAAAAACTACTATGAATACGCGCGGGAACACGACATCAGCTTGACGCATACGCTCATCCATCCGCAAATGAACCGCGCCAAGGCGCTGCACGAACAAAACGATGCCGATGTGCCGCTTCACTTGGTGGAACGGCGCAAAGACGGGATCATCGTCAGCGGCATCCGCCTGTTGGCGACGCAAGGCGGCATCACCGATGAAATTTTAGTGTTTCCCTCGACCGTGAAAAAAGCGACATCCGGCGAAGACCCATATGCGCTTGCCTTTGCCATTCCGAACAATACGCCAGGCGTGAAGTTCATTTGCCGCGAGGCGTTTGACTACGGGCGGAGCGCGTGGGATCATCCGCTGGCATCGCGCTTTGAGGAAGGCGATGCGATCGTTTCGTTTGAAAATGTGTTTGTGCCGTGGGAGCGCGTGTTTGTGTGCGGCAATTCATCGATTTGCAACCGGACGTTCCGGGAAACGAACGCGGTTGTTCATATGTCCCATCAAGTCGTGGCGAAAAACATCATCAAAACGGAGTTTTTGCTTGGCGTCACCCTTTGCCTCATCGAAGCGATCGGCATCGGCGAGTTCCAGCATGTGAAAGACAAAGGGGCGGAAATCATGCTCGTCCTCGAGACGATGAAAAGCCATTTGTACCGGGCCGAGCACAATGCGAAGCGAGACCGTTGGGGAACGATGACGCCCGATTTTGCCGCGCTCGATGCCGCGCGCAACTGGTATCCGCGCATTTATCCGCGCCTAGCGGAGATCATCCGCATTTTAGGGGCATCGGGATTGATGGCGATTCCGACGGAGGCGGATTTTCAGCACGAGGAAATTGGCGACATCGTCCGCCGGGCGATGCAAGGGGCGACGGTGGACGGCTATGAGCGCGTCCAGCTGTTCCGGCTCGCTTGGGATCTCACGATGAGCGCGTTCGGCGCCCGGCAGACGCATTACGAATATTACTTTTTCGGCGACCCCGTTCGGATGGGGATGGCGTATTTCGATGGCTACGAAAAAGAGCCGTATAAACAGTTCGTGCGCGAATTTTTGCGCGGCGCCAAAAGCGTGTTCATTCCGGCTGACAACAAGCATTGACCGTTCATTCGCACGTTCGCAAACACGGATCGGGGAACAGCGGAGGGTGCGCGGTTGCGGCGTTTCCTAAGAGGCTGGTGATTTCGTGCAAAATTTCTCAATTAGGGAAACCTTGCAGAATCAGCTTTCTTTTCTGAATGAAAATACCGCCGATTCGTGTGTGACAGTCGTTTTTCACCGCCCTTCTAAGGTTGCCGCCGCTCGAAAACAGGCGTTCAGTGGCGCGCAAGCCGAGCGGATTTGGGCGTGCTGCGAGATGTTTGAAGCGAAAGGATGTGGCCAGCAACAAGGAACGTTTTGTTCCATGTTCGCCATCAGAAAAGAAGGATTCTTTCTGTCGGCCACCCAACGCTAGATGAAGGAAGGTTGCGAAAGGGGGAAGAGAGCGATGGCATTTTCCATTATTCGCTGCGCCCGCGCGGTGCTGCATGTGACCGATTTGGCCGCCGCCCGCGATTTTTACGAACGGGTGCTTGGGTTTGTCGTGACGGAAGCGGATGAAGATCATCTGTATTTGCGGGGACTTGAAGAATATCATCATCATAGCCTTCTCTTGAAAAAGGCGTCCCGCCCTGCGGTCGAAGCGCTTAGCTACAAAGTCGGTTCCGAGCAGGAATTGGAAGCGCTTTATGAATGGTTTGCGGCGCAAACGCTGCAGCCGAAATGGCTCGAAGCGGGAAGCCAGCGCGCCGTCGGCAAGGCGTTTCGCGTGCAAGATCCATCCGGACTGCCGCTTGAGTTTTTTGCCCATATGGAGAAAACCGAGCGGTTGTTGCAGCGGTATGACTTGCACCGCGGCGCCCGCGTGCAGCGCATCGATCATTTCAACTGCGCGGTGACGGATGTAAAGAGTGCATATGACTTTTATGTCCGGGGTCTGGGCTTTGCCTGCTCAGAATATACGGAAACAGAGGATGGGAAGCTTTGGGCGGCATGGCTGCATCGGAAGCAAAACGTCCACGATTTGGCGCTGATGAACGGAAAAGGGCCGCGCCTTCACCATATTGGGTTTTGGCTGCCGGATCCGCTCAGCCTGATCCATGCGTGCGATGTGCTGGCGGCGGCCGGATATGCAGCGAACATTGAACGCGGGCCGGGCCGTCACGGATTGTCGAATGCCTTCTTTGTCTATTTGCGCGATCCGGATGGCCATCGAATCGAGCTGTACAACGGCGATTATTTGACGAGCGACCCCGATTTTCCGCCGATCCGCTGGGATTTGGATGATCCGCGCCGGCAAACGTTCTGGGGCCATGCGGCGCCGGACAGCTGGTTTGACGAGGCGTCCATCGTCCTTGACGTTCACAGCGGCCAGCCGGTCGAGCCGAATGAACCGATGTTGGCGAAGCGGAAACCGACCTTCCTGATTTAGAAAGCTGATTTCATCTATCGAAAGAAACATAGCGTTTCCGGCGGTTTCTCCATGATAAAATAATATATGATTTTATCGTTGATTTCGTATATGATTGTATGTAAAATATAAGCAAGATTCAGAAAAATGCAGGCGATAGGAGGCAAGGGGATGGCATACCGCGAAGTGAAAGAACGGCTGCGCGGCTCGATCGCGCCGGTCGTCACGCCGTTTGATGAAGAGGGAAACGTTGATCTGGCAGCTCTGACGGCGCTCATTGACTGGCATATCGAAAGCGGCACACACGGCATTTCGGTGACGGGAACATCAGGAGAACCGAGCTCGCTGACGCTGGAAGAACGAAAGCAGGTGATGGAAGCGGCCAAGAAGGCGGTCGCCGGGCGCGTGCCGTTCGTGCCGGGGACGGGGTCGACGAACCATGCGGAGACGATCGAGCTAACGAAATTCGCCCAAGAAATCGGGGCTGATGCCGCGATGGTCATCGTCCCCTATTACAATCGTCCATCCCAACAGGCACTGTACAAGCATTTTCAGGCGGTGGCCGAGGCGGTCGACATCCCGATCATTGTCTACAATATCCCTGGCCGGACGGCGGTCAATTTGGAGGTCCAAACATTGGCGCGGCTGGCCGAAGATTGTCCGAACATTATCGGCGTGAAAGAGTCGAACAAAGACTTTGAGCACGTCAACCGGGTGCTATGGCATTGCGGGCGTGATTTTCTGCTGTTTTCCGGCATCGAGCTGTTGTGCTATCCGATGCTGGCGATTGGCGGCGCCGGGTCGATCAGCGCGACGGCGAACGTCGTGCCGCAAAAAGTGGCCGAACTGCACGACGCTTGGTTTGCCGGCGATGTCAAGCGGGCGCAAGATCTTCATTTTGAATTGATGGAACTCAATGACGTGCTGTTTATCGAAACGAACCCGGGCCCGGTGAAAGCGGCGCTCGGCATGATGGGGAAAATCACTCCGAAGCTCCGGCTGCCGCTCGATTTGCCAAGCGAAGAGAACGAGCGGAAAATCCGCCGCACGCTCGTCAAATACGGGTTGCTGGCCGAGACGCCGCAATGAGCGCGCTTGCTGAGGAAGGCAGGGGAGTGATCCTTGCCGGCTGGGATGTAGGGAAGCGTCGGCGTTGGTCATCGATATGAAAGGGGGAAGGGCGATCATGAACGTGCGGTTGCGCTTGGCTGGTCGACGGCATCTGTTCGAGGCGAAAGCGGATTGGCGGAGCGGAACGATGACGCTGGAGGGACGGACCGCGCCCATTGACGAATGGGAGTGGGAGGCGCCGGACGTTGGCGCTCTGTATGGGGTGGCGCTTAATGACCGATGGGAATGGGAAGGGATGGCCGAGGCCATGACCGCTCCGCCGTACGAGCAGCCACCAAAAGGGCCTGTGCTGTATATGAAGCCGGCCAATACGATCAACACCCATCGCCGGCCGGTCGTTCTCCCGCCCGGTGTCCAACGGCTTCGCGCCGCCCCGGCGCTCGGTTTGGTTATCGGGCGAACCGCCGCGCGCGTGCAGCGCGAGCAGGCGCTCGATTTTGTATTCGGTTACACGATCATCAATGACCTGTCGATTCCGCACGAACAGCGGTACCGACCGGCGGTGAAGGAGCAGGCGCGCGACGGGTTCACTCCGGTCGGCCCGTGGATCGTGCCGAAAGAGGAAACGGTGCCGCTGTCATCGTTAATGGCGCGCGTATATGTCAATGGTCAGCTCGTTCAGTGCGCTGATCTCCGCCGGTTCCGGCGTCCTCCTGAACAATGGCTGGCCGAGGTGACCGAATTTATGACCCTTTACCCGGGCGATGTGCTGTTTTTCAGCTGGCCGGCTGACGCGCCGCTCGTGAAGGCGGGAGACGTGGTGCGCATCGAAATGGACGGAATCGGTGTGTTGGAAAATCGGATCGTTGGCGAAGAAGGGGGAGGAGGGTCATGAAGCGGGCGCGCGTGGCGTGGAACGGAACGGTGACCGACGCGGTGCCGCTTGACGACGGCCGCCTTCTGTTGCCGGATGGGGCGGTGGCCGCTGAGAGCGACGTCATCTGGCTTCCCCCGGTCGAGCCGCGCACGATCGTGGCGCTTGGATTGAATTACGCCGATCATGCGGGGGAACTGTCGTTTGCCGCGCCGAAAGAGCCGCTTTTATTTTTCAAAGGGAAAAACACGCTCATCGGCCATCGCGGCCGAACCGTTCGCCCCGACGGCGTCAACGTGATGCATTATGAATGCGAGCTCGCGGTCGTCATCGGCCGCCCGGCCCGCCGGGTAAAAGCAGAGCGGGCGTATGACTACATTTACGGTTACACGATTGCCAACGATTACGCTGTTCGCGACTACTTGGAAAATTATTACCGACCGAATTTCCGCGTCAAAAACCGCGACCGAACGACGCCGCTCGGCCCATGGATCGTCAGCCATGAGGAAGTGGGCGATCCGATGGCGCTTCGTTTGCGGACGTATGTCAATGGGGCGGTTGTTCAGGAAGGGTATACGGGCGATATGATCTTTTCGATCCCGTATTTGCTCGAGTACATCACCGAATTCATGACGCTCGCGCCTGGCGACCTGATTTTGACCGGCACGCCGAAAGGGGCGGTGAACGTCCAGCCCGGCGACGAAGTGGTGACGGAAATCGAACGCATCGGCCGGCTCGTCAATTACATTGAATAGCAGGTAGCGGTGATCAAGCTAGACGATGACCAACGCTTTGTTTTGCCTTGTCAATTACATTAAATAGCAGGCAGCGCTCGGCAGAAAGCGTGGCATCGGGCGTTCAGAGCGAAAGGGGAGAGGATCGTGCCGCACTTTGTCTTAGAATACACGGCCAATCTCGGCGAAGAGGCCGATATTCGCGGCTTGCTTGAAAAAGTTCACCGTGTGCTGATCAAGCGGAGCGATTGGTTTCCCGTCGGCGGCATCCGCTCGCGCGCCATTCGGCTTGACGAGTACTATGTGGCTGACGGAGCCGAAGACGATGCGTTTGTGCACGGGACGCTGAAAATTGGCGCCGGGCGTCCGGAACAGGTGAAAAAAGAAGTCGGCGACGAGCTGTTTGCCGTGATGAAAGACCATTTCGCCCCGCTGTTTGCCAAACGCTATTTGGCGCTGTCGCTTGAGCTGTATGAATTCAGCGAGGCGGGGACGTATAAACACAACAACATTCATGCGCGTTATCGGGCGCAGCGGTGATGGGGGGAAACGAATGGCAGTGCAACCAAAAGTGCTTCATTATATCAATGGGCAGTTTGTGGAAGGGGCAGCCGGTCTGTATTTCACCAATATCAATCCGTTTACGAACGAACCGATCAATGAAGTGGCCGAAGGACGAAAGGAAGACATCGACGCGGCGGTCCGGGCGGCGAAAGAGGCGTTTGATCACGGGCCGTGGCGGACGATGCCGGTGGAGCAACGGCTTCGTTATCTGTTCCGCATCGCGGAGTTGATCGAACAGCGGGCGGACGACATCGCCTATTTAGAGGCGCTGGATACCGGCATTCCGATCAGCCAGGCGAAAAAACAGGCCGCCCGCGCGGCGGAAAACTTCCGCTTTTACGCGGAAATGGTGAAAACGCGCCTTGTCGGCGAAGCGTACCACGTCCATGGTCAGTTTGTAAACTACACCGTCCACAAGCCGGTCGGCGTGGCCGGGCTCATCACGCCGTGGAATACGCCGTTTATGCTCGAGACATGGAAAGTCGCTCCAGCGCTGGCGACTGGCAACACGGTCGTCTTGAAGCCGGCCGAATGGTCGCCATTGACGGCGAATCAACTGGCGGAAATCATCGATGAAGCCGGGCTGCCGCGCGGGGTGTTCAACGTCGTGCACGGGTTTGGCGAAACGGCGGGCGCCGCGTTGGTCGCCCATCCGGACGTACGCCTCATCTCATTTACCGGCGAGACGACGACCGGCATGGACATCATCCGCAACAGCGCCGCGACGTTGAAAAAAACATCGATGGAGCTTGGCGGCAAGTCGCCGCTCATCGTGTTTGCCGATGCGGATCTCGAACGGGCGCTTGATGCGGCCGTTTGGGGCGTATTTTCGCTCAATGGCGAGCGGTGCACGGCCAACTCGCGGCTTTTGCTCGAGCAGTCGATTTACGACGAATTTGTCGCCTGGCTGAAAGAGCGCGTCGACCGCATCGTCATCGGCGACCCGATGAACCCGGCGACCGAACTAGGGCCGCTTATTCACCGCGATCATTGGGAGCGAGTGAACCGCTATATAGACATCGCCAGGCAAGAAGGGGCGGACGTCTATGCCCCCAGTGTTCCGAACGGGTTGGAAAACGGCAATTTTGTGCCGCCGACGCTGTTGCTGAACTGCCATAACGGCATGAAGGTGGCGCAGGAAGAGATTTTCGGACCGGTGATGGCGGTCATGTCCTTTGCGGATGAAGAAGAGGCGATCCGGCTGGCGAACGATGTGAAATACGGATTGGCGGCATACGTCTGGACGAACGATCTAAAGCGCGGCCACCGCGTCGCCCAAGCGATCGAAAGCGGGATGGCATGGGTCAACTCGCCGAACGTCCGCGATTTGCGCATCCCGTTTGGCGGGACGAAATACAGCGGCATTGGCCGCGAAGGCGGGCATTACAGCTTTGATTTCTATACGGAAGTGCAGGTCGTCCACGTCGCGGTCGGTGACCCACCGATCCCCGCGTTCGGCAAGGGGGAGAAACGGACCACCTTGTCTGCCGAACAGGCATGACGACTAGTCAACCTATATGATCTAGTCTATGATAGACGTATGGGAACGAAGGCGAAAAACAAAACACAGTTGGCGTATGAGTATATGTTGTCCCGCATTGAAAGCGGCGTCTATGGTCCGGGATACCGCGTCGTCATCGACCAAATCGCCCGCGAGCTCGGGTTAAGCAGCATCCCGGTGCGCGAGGCGATCCGCCAGCTCGAGGCGGAAGGGCTTGTCGAGTTCAAGCCGTATGCCGGTGCTGTGGTCAGCACCATTAACGAAAACGAATATGTGGAGACGTTGTCCGTGCTGGCGGTTTTGGAAGGCTATGCGACCGCGCTTGGCTCCGCCAATTTGACGAAGGAGGCGATCAACGAGCTTGAGCGGTTGAACGAACGGATGGAGCGGGCGCTTGAAGAGCTGGAGCTGGAACGGTTCAGCGAACTGAACTACGAATTTCATTCTTTGATTTACGCCCATTGCGGCAACGCCTACCTTGAAGAGCAAATCAAGCAAATTTGGCAGCGGATGAAGCGCATCCGCTTGTACGGATTCACATTTGTTCCGCAGCGGGCGAAAGCATCGATCGAAGAGCATCGAGAGATCATCCGCCTGCTACGGGAACAGGCGCCGGCGCATGACATCGAACAATACGTCCGCCAGCATAAACTAAACACCGCCGAGGCGTTCAAGCGGCGGCGCTGACCACGATTCTGACCCAATGGATGGTTTTCGGCAGGCGCTCGAGAGAGGTGGTGCTGTTCTCCTATAGGGAGGTAAAGAAGGTGTCCCCATTCTTTTGGGGCACCTTCCAGAAGGATTTTGAAAACGTTATCAATAAGAAAGGGGGAAATCAACATGAAAAGGAGAATGTCTCTTTTCATGACAGCCTTGTTGTTCCTGTTCCTTGTCGCTTGTGGGAAGACAACGACATCTGGAAATGGAGGGGACGAAATCAAAATCGGCGCCATTTTCTCGGCCTCAGGTGGAGCGGCACCGCTCGGCAAGCCGGAGATGGAGACGGTCAAAATGCTTGTTAAGCAATGGAACGAGCAAGGCGGCATCAATGGAAAGAAAATCAAGCTGATCGCCTATGATGACAAGTCCGACCAAAACGAGGCCGTATTATCCGCGAAAAAACTCATCGAGCAAGACAACGTGACGGCCATCATCGGCGGCACCACCAGCGGGAACTCCTTAGCCATGATCCCACAAATCGAAAAGGCAGGCATTCCGTACATTTCCCTCGCAGCAAGCAAACAAATCGTCAATCCAAGCGATGGATCCTCACGTCATTGGACATTTAAAACCGCTCAAGGAGACAATATCGTCATCCAGAAGCTGCTTAGTTTTTTAAAAGAGAAAGGCTGGCTGAACGTCGCCTGGCTGAACGTCGCCAATGCATACGGAACGAGCGGACATGAAGAGTTTGTGCATTATGCCCCGGAATATGGGGTGAAAGCCGTCATCGAAGAGGAGTTTGAGGCGACGGTCGATGACGCGAAAGCGATGTTGACAAAGGTGAAAAAAGCGAATCCGCAAGCCATTATCGTATGGGGAACGGCGCAGGAATCGGCGGTCGTCACGAAAAACATCCGCCAGTTGGGCATTGCGGCGCCGATTGTGGAAAGCCACGGCATCGGCACGAAAAGCTTTATCGACTTGGCCGGTGAGGCGGCCAACGACGTATGGTTCCCCGCCGGGCGCATTTTAGTGGCGGACCAGCTTCCGGACAGCGATCCGCAAAAAGAAACGCTGCTAAAATACAAACAAGATTTTGAAAAAGCGTACGGCTATGGGCCGACCACCTTTGGCGGACATGCGTGGGATGCGTTTCACTTGTTGGCCAACGCGATCAAAGAAGGAGGCACTGAGAAAGAGAAAATACGGTCGGCTCTGGAGAATACAAGAAAATTTATCGGCATTTCAGGCGTTTTCCATATGTCAAAAGACGACCATACAGGGCTTGACGCCGACAGTTTAGTGATGGTGCAAATTCAGGATGGAAAGTTTGTGCTCGCGGAGCAGTAAACAGGGAATGAGGTCGCTAATTCCCTTTTGTTCCACCTAACCGTTGAAGGAGGGACGGGGCATGGAAGCGTGGAGCCAGTTTGTGCAGCTGTTGTTTTCTGGGCTGACAGTCGGCAGTATTTACGCGTTGGTGGCGCTCGGATTTGTCATTACGTACAGCGTGACCGGCATTTTAAATTTGGCTCAAGGCGATTTCGCCATGTTAGGGGCGCTGTTTTGCGTTACGCTCGTTAACAACGGAGTGCCGTTTGTGCTCGCGATTGGTCTCAGCATTGTGGCGGTGATGGCAATCGGCGCGCTGTTTGAGCGGCTGGCGATTCAGCCGGCGCGCCGATCGCCTGTCGCGGTGCTCATTATCATTACGATCGGCGCGTCGTTTGTATTCCGCGGGATTGCTCTGCTCGTTTGGGGGACGAATCCGTACGCGCTGCGCCCTTTTACGGGCCATGGGGCGCTTGAGGTGTTTGGAGCGGTCATCCAATGGCAAAGCGTCTGGGCGATCATCCTTTCGCTCGCGAGTTTTGCCGCCTTGCATCTGTTCTTTCACCGAACGTACATCGGCAAGGCGGTGGCCGCCTGCGTCATCAACCCGTTTGCCGCTCGGTTGATGGGGATTGACATCCGCAAAATGTCGCTTGGCGCGATTGCCGCCAGCGCTGGTCTGGGGGCGCTCGCGGGAATCGTCATCGCCCCGATTTCCGGCGCTTCTTATGATATGGGGATGATGATTGGGCTGAAGGCGTTTATTGCCGCTGTTGTCGGGGGATTGACGAACGCCCCGGCTGCGATTGCCGGCGCGTTTCTCGTCGGGCTGCTTGAATCATTTGCGGAAGGATACTTGTCCTCGGGATACAAAGAAGCGATCAGCTTTGGGCTGTTGCTGCTTGTGCTGTTTTTCATGCCGAACGGGCTGTTTGCCAAGATGACAGGAAAGCGAGTATAAGGGGGACGGATGGATGGAGCACGGTCAACGAATGACGGGTGGACGAAAACGATGGCTTTGGCTTGCCGGCGCAGCCGTTTGGCTCGGTCTCCCCTGGCTCGTTTTCGGCAATAACTACGTGCTAAGCACCCTTGTTCTCATCGGGCTGTATGCGCTCGTAGGCACAGGGATGACGCTGTTGATGGGGTATGCGGGCCAAATTTCGCTCGGCCAGGCGGCGTTTTACGGCATGGGGGCTTACACGTCCGCCTATTTGACGGCGCACGCAGGATGGCCGGCTTGGTTGGCGTTGGTTGCCGGTGCGGCATTGGCCGCTTTGGTGGCGCTCGTCGTCGGCATACCGGTTTTCCGGCTGCGTGAACATTATTTGGCGTTGGCGACGTTAGGCTTTGGCGTCATTATGTTTACATTCTTTAAAGAATGGAAAGGGATCACAGGAGGGCTGAATGGCTTTTTTGGCATCCCGCCGATCCGTATCGCCGGGATTCCGCTGCAAAGCGATTTCCAGTTTTACTACCTCGTTTCGTCGTTTGTTCTGGCCGGGGGATGGTTTGCCCGCAATGTTGTCCGCTCCCGGGTCGGAAGGGCGCTGCGGGCGATTCATGGAAGCGAAGTGGCGGCAAGCTCGCTTGGGGTGAACATTACGAAATACAAGCTGCAAATTTTTATGCTCAGCGCTGCTTACGCTTCGGTGGCGGGGAGCTTATACGCCCATTACGTTACGTTTATCAATCCGGACTTATTCGGCATCATTCCTTCGATTTACTTTTTAATCATGGTGATCATTGGCGGGACAGCCAGTGTATGGGGAGGACTCGTCGGCGCTGCCGTATATGTCTGCTTAGGAGAATGGCTCAAAGCGGTTGTTCCGTTGTTGTTGCCGAATGCCGGTGGAGAGTTTGAAATTGTCTTTTTTGGCTTGTTGCTCGTCATCATGTTGATTTACATGCCGAACGGGTTGACAGGTGTCGCGCCCAACGGATTGAGGCGGTGTTGGAAAACAAGTTGGCGTCAATCCGAGCGGGCGACGGCTGTCGACAGCCATAAGGCCCGTTCGATCGGAGGGGAGCAGGGATGAGCGCCATGTTGCTCGAAGTGGAGCAATTGTCGAAGTCATTTGGCGGCATTCAGGCGGTGCAGAACGTGTCTTTTTACGTAAAAAAAGAAGACATCGTCGCGGTGATCGGGCCGAACGGGGCAGGCAAAACGACCTTGTTCAATATGATCAGCGGCATTGTTCCTCCGACAAGTGGTCTCGTTCGTTTTCAAGGAGCCATAGTCAGCGGCAAACAACCGCACGAACTGGCGATGTTGGGAATGACAAGGACGTTTCAAAACTTGCAGCTGTTTGCCGATATGACGGTGTTGGAAAACGTGATGGTCGGACTTCATTCACGGTTGAAGAGCGGAATCGTGAGCGCCGGCTTTCGGCTGCCGCGTACGGTGAAAGAAGAAAAGCAAGCGCAGGAACAGGCGTTTTTCTGTCTCGAGCAGGTCGGTTTGGCCCATCTCGCCTGGGAGCGAGCAGGCACGCTGCCATATGGGATGCAGCGGCTTGTGGAAATCGCCCGCGCGGTTGTATCCCGTCCTTCGCTCATTTTGCTTGACGAGCCGATGGCCGGCTTGAACCCGCAAGAATCGAAGCAGCTCGTTGATGTGTTGCTGATGATGAGGGAACAAGGCTTTAGTTTTTTGTTCGTGGAACATGATATGGAAACGGTGATGGCGATCGCCGACCGGATCGTCGTCCTCGATTACGGCAAAAAAATCGCCGAAGGAGCGCCGGAAGAGATTGCGCGGCACCCTGACGTCATCAAGGCGTATTTGGGAGAGGAGGCGGTTTGATGCTGACGCTTCGCAACGTTCATGTCCACCACGGCCATTTGCACGTATTGAAAGGAATCGATTTGCACGTCGGCCAAGGAGAAATCGTGGCGATTGTCGGCGCCAACGGGGCGGGCAAAAGCACGCTGCTCGGCACGATGGCCGGCGTCTACGCTCCAACCGAAGGGGAGATTCTTTTTGAACAGAAGCCGCTTCCCTATGGAAAGGCGGAGAAAATCGTTGACCAGGGCATTTGCCTTGTGCCGGAGAGGCGGCAAATTTTTGACAGCTTGTCCGTGAAGGATAACTTGCTGCTCGGGGCGTATCGCCGTCACCGCCGCGATGGACAGGAAGTGAAGCGCGACTATGAGCGGGTGCTTGAACTGTTCCCGAAACTGCAAACGATGCTCGACCGTCCGGGAGGACTATTAAGCGGCGGCGAGCAGCAAATGCTGGCGATCGCCCGCGGGCTGATGGCGAGACCGAAGCTGCTTTTGCTTGACGAACCGTCGTTAGGGCTGGCTCCGCTTGTGGTCAAGGAAGTGATGGGGATGCTGACGCAGCTCTGCGATCAATTTCAGACGTCCATGATTCTCGTCGAGCAAAACGTGCGGGCTGCGCTGCAGATCGCGGATGAGGCGTATGTGTTGGAACGCGGTCAGATCGTGATGCACGGAAAGGCCGCCGAGTTGCTTGCCGATGAGCGGGTGGCCGAAGCGTACCTTGGAGCGGCAGGCCGCCGATGACAGCTGGATACCGTCGTTGTTTCTTTCCTTTGTTTCTGCTATGATGGGGGTAGATTTGCCTGCATCCTGGCATGAATAGGAGCAAAATGCCGGGCGAAGCGGCCGGACTGTGGAAACATCAAGAAGGAAAAGCCGCCTACACGCCAGTGGAAGGCACAGGATGGCTGATCATGAAAAGGGAAGGACGGGAGAACGGATGGATGATCGGATGTTTCGCAGAGCGATGGGAAAATTTGCGACCGGTGTGACGGTCGTGACGACGGAATTTCAAGGGGAAGTGAAAGGGATGACGGCGAATGCGTTTATGTCCGTTTCACTCGATCCGAAGCTGGTCGTCGTCTCGATTGGGCATAAAGCGCGGATGCACGATATCGTCAAGCAGACGGGGAAATTTGCCGTCAACATTTTGCGCCGCGATCAGGAAGAGCTGTCGCGCTTGTTTGCCGGCCAGTTGAAAGAAGAGCGCCCCGTTTCGTTTGAGTGGGTGAACGGCCATCCGCTTTTACCGGAGGCGTTGGCGAATATTTTATGCAATGTCCACAGCGCGCACGTCGCTGGCGATCATACGTTGTATTTTGGCGAAGTCACCGATATTATCATGAAAGACGAACCGGGCGATCCGCTCTTGTTTTTCGAGGGCCAATATCGAAGCATTGGTCAGTAAAAACGCGGACAGGGTTCAAGTGACTTTTCCAAGTTTTTCTGCCAATATCGAAGCATCGGCCAGAAAATAGCCTATTCGGCGGCAGCCTCAGCTATAGAAACCGCGCCATCGGGGCGCCGGTGAGGAAGCGGAGTGCCGCTCGCTGCCAAACACGGATCAGCCAAGGAAAAGAGGACGTCTCCACTATGAGACGCCCTCTTTTTGTGTTATGGTTTCAATACATCATGATCGACGTACCGTTCGCCGTTCAACTCGCTGATGACGTTAATGGCGACTTTTGCCCCATCGCCCGCGGTGATGATCGTATGGACGCTGACGCCTGCCACGGTGCCGGCTGCCCAAATGCCGTCGATGTTCGTTTTGCCGTTGGTGTCGACGTCAATCACTGTTTTAATGCGCGGCTCCGTGCCCGGTTTTGTGCGCAGGCCGATTTTTTCCGCGAGGTCGGTGGCGACGCCAGTGGCGAAAATGACGTGTTTCGCCTCATAGGAGCCGCTGTCCGTTTCGAGGCGGAAACCGCTGTCTGTTTTTTGCACGTTCGTCACTTGCGTTTCCACCAATTCGGCACCGAATTTGGCTGCTTGCCGTTTTCCCGTTTCGACCAAGTCCGGTCCGCTGATTTCCGGAACACCGTAATGGTTTTCCACCCAAGCGCGCTTTGTCATGCCTTTGTCGTTGTCAAACAACACCGTTTTCTTTCCGGCTTTGGCGGCGAAGATCGCGGCGCTCGCTCCCGCCGGGCCAGCACCGATAATGGCGATATCGTACATGGCTGCTTCCTCCTTTGTTTGAATATTGGGACTACCTTTACTGTAGCATAGATGGAAACAGAGTCCAAATCATCTGCTTTTATTTTAAATTAATTATTATTTTATATTGAATTTAAATTAGTCTTTGACTATAATAAAAGTAACGCGATGGAAAAGGGGAGAAGACCGATTGAACAAGACGATCATTTGCCAACAATGCGGCCAGCCGTTGCGGCGGTTGAAGCATTCATGGCTTTGCCAATGCGGAATGAAAATCGTTCTTCATCGATGAAGCGGGAAGGCTGCCTGAGCCGGCTGTCGGGCTGTTTTGGGAGGCGGATTCAAACCCGCGGGTCCTCTTCATCGATGCGACAACGGGTGAAGAGCAGGGAGGGGACAAGACTTTTCTATTTGAGAAATTGGCATACCCACTTCCATGATCGTCCTTTTGGAAAAACGGTGAACAACGCCGATCCTCCGGAAGTCGATGAGGTTGGATGAGAAGCCACCCCGTGGTTGATTAAGTTTTTTTCAATTGAACAAGCCATCTATGAATGCAATCCCCCTTTTTTAGAGAAAAACGCGAAACCGGCGAAGCGCCGGTTTTTTTCTGTCTTGATGGAGAGGAAGGGCGAATATATACAAAGTAACCCCCCATTTTTCATAAGGTTGGTGCCGGTTATGCATGATAAGCCCGATTTTGGAAAGCAGTTGGCCGCGTTTTACCGTGCGATGGCTGAGTGGGTGGAACAAAAGCGCAGTCATATGCCGCAGGTGTTCCATGAGGAAAGCCGGGATCAGCTGCTCGCTTATATCTACGCGCGGGAGCATATGCCTGCCGATGTAAGAGAGACGCTGGCGGAGTACGGATGGCGGTTAGAAGGACAGGAAGGCCATTTTCTTGACGTGCTGGAACGGATATTGGCTTGTTGGCATCTGCCTACACAAAGCGGGCAAGCATGGCAAAAAGTGACGAAAACAAGAGCGCACGAGCTCATTCGCCAACGGGCTGCTGCGGTGTTGGGAAGTTCTTCTTCCGATCGGCCAACTCGCATCATGGTAACGATGGATGCTGCATGGGTCGATGAACCTGGACTGATTGAACGGTTGCTTCTTTGTGGAATGGACATCGCCCGCATTAATTGTGCTTACAGCTCACCGGACACATGGGAGGCATTGATCGCGATCATTCGCCAGACAGAGAGAATGCTGGCTCCGCAGGGAAGGCGATGCCGCATCTATATGGATTTGCCGGGTCCAAAAGTTCGAATTGACCGTTTGGCGGTTCAGGACGGGCCGATGAAGCTAACAGTGAAAGAAAATCAATACGGTGAGTCCGCCGAGCCGAGTCATTGACCGGCCTCCTTTCGTTTTCTGCCGTTCCACCGTTGTCTTCGCTGCCGCGCGAAGTTTCCTTCGTTTGGAAGTTGACGGCAGACGATGAGGAGACAGTCGCAGAAGGGGATGAGCTGCTTTTTACCGACGTGCGCGGCAAAAAGCGGTCGTTGCAGGTGATGAGATCGATCGCTCCGTCTTGCTTTGTCGTTCGTCTTTTCCAGACGGCATACGTCCAAAGCGGAATGAAATTGCGACGCGGATCGACTTCTTTCACGCTTTCTTCTGCTTTGTGTCTGCCTAAACGCGCGCTCGTTACAGCTGGCACACCGTTGCATATTTATTTCCACGAAGCGGCGCTCTTCTCCACGTCTAGTGACCATGGAGTGAAACTGACGACAACGTTGCCGAAGGCGTGGCGTAACGTACGGGCCGGGGACCGTCTGTATTTCAATGATGGCCGTATTACGGCGCGGGTTATCAAGGTAGGGGAGGGGCATGTAGAAGCCAAAGTCATTGCCGATGGCGGAAAACGGAAGGCGATCAAGCAAGGGACGGGCATCCATCTTCCTGATTCTTTCTCCCATTTGGCGGTTCCACCGCTCACTGACCGCGATTTGGAATGGCTCCCGTTCATCGCCAAATGGGCCGACATCGTCGGTTTGTCGTTTGTTCAGGCTCCGCACGATGTGCGGAAGCTCCACGGTTTGCTGGCCGAGCAGGGCGCCGGTTCTTTGCCGGTGATTGCCAAAATTGAAACGCGCGCGGCGCTGCACCAGTTTGTCCGTATTTTGCTTGAGGGACTGAAGCTGCCGGCGTTCGGAGTGATGATCGCCCGCGGCGACTTGGCGCTGGAGATCGGATTTGAACATCTCGCTGCTATGCAATGTGAGATGTTGTCGCTCTGCCGGGCGGCCCACATCCCGGTCATTTGGGCGACACAAGTGTTGGAACAAATGGCGAAAAAAGGGGTTCCGTCGCGCCCGGAACTTTCGGATGTGTTTCTCGGTAAGCAGGCGCAATGTATCATGTTAAACAAAGGAGCGCATATCGCTGAAGCGGTCCGCTTATTGGCGTTTTTGCTTGCAAACGAAGACAGCCACATCGGGCATTGGACGGACCGGCTCTCGTCTTTGGAGTAAACGGCCTTTGGTAAACGACCTAGGAGGTCGGTGAAAAACGGCTGCTACGAGCAAATCAGCGACATGTCGCCAAAAAAGAAGGCTGATTTCGCTAGACTTTTCTAACTGATAAATAGATGGAATAGCAGTATTTTGTACTAAATCACCGCCCTTCTAGGAGGTCGGTGATTTACTTGCTCACCCGCTTTTCGGAATCGTTTCTCAAGTAGAAAAAACTTGTTCCATCAGCCCTGATATTGATCAAGGCAAACAGTAGTTTTTCACCAACCTTCTTGAAGAAGTATCCGGTACTTTCCATTGCTTATGATCTGAAAGAGTTGTTTCGGGATTTTTACCGAACCGATGGATATAACGAAGCAAAGGAACACTCGGAAGAAAGGATTCAGTTAGCCAAAAAGAGCCCTTTTGCTTCTTTTCAGGAAGTAGCCAACACGCTTGAAAGGTGGAAGGAGCCGATGCTTTCCTACTTTTTGTGCCCCTATACCAATGCCCGAATCGAGGGAACGAATCACAAGATCAAAAACATCAAACGCCGGGCATATGGCTATCGAAATCGGGAACGGTTTCGTTTGCGTGTATTTCTGGAGTGTACGGGGAACACTACAGGTAGTCAGGTTGCCTAAACGTTCCCTTCTTCCGCTATCGGTATGATCGTTGGTAGAATGGAACCCGTCAAGGAAAGCACTTGACTGCCTCCATTCTACCAACTTCATGATCTGTATGCGGAAGAAGGATCCTAACTGATGAACCTATTTCATCCAGCTAACATGTTTCGAGGATTGATCGGAAATAACATAAAATGGTAAATTACCCAAAAAATTAAATAAGTTTTATATAGTAAAATTTTGATTACGTAAAGTATTATATACCAACCTGAAAATTAAAGTAGTATCCCGCACCGTTAAGAATGTCGGAGACTTTCTTTAAAAAGTCCTTGCAGTTGTCAGGAAATGGGTTTTTAAAATAAATTTTTATTTCGAATTCTCTTTCTTTTGCGTCCTCATATACAGAATAAATTTCTCCGCTTTCGATAAAACGTAAGTATACATTTATCTTTTCTTGTAGGAGTAACAAATGTTCCTCTTCATTTTCCCATTCGAGAGAATCAATAATTCCCAAGGTTACAATTCCTTTTTCCCTATTTAAGCTAATAACGTCAATTTCGTTTGTATTCTGTAAAGGCATTTATCCTCACCCCACTATTATTTTTTGCGAATAATCTCTATTTTCGTCGGGGAAATTTTAGTTCCACCATTATAAGGTGTTTTTCCTTTTCCCACAACTATAGCCCCTGATTGTTCAATCTCAGGGAAAGCTTTCTTTTGATTTTTTGTTAGTGGTGCTGTTGAAGAAGCTTTACATTCTATACATCGTATCTGTCCTGTTTGACTATTTGTAGAAATAATATCAATTCTCGTTTTAACCCCACTTTTGGTTTTAACAGTTATTTGTTGTCTTACATTATTAGCAGGTTCTGAGGATATTTTATTAATAACTTCCTGTTCAAAAGCATCTCCTTTAGCTTTGTTTTGTTTCGCTTGTGAACTCCCCGTCCCCTTAACCGCTTTCTCCGAAACCCCTTCACCCCGGCTCATTCGCTGGTACAGTTCGTTCGCGTGTTGGACGAAGTGGGAGCTTCCTGTGGTCGCTAAATCGGCTCCATGAGCGGCTCCCATAGCCGCGATGGCAGTGGCTGGGGCTCCGACCGCCGCTCCTACTCCGGTGCCGCTAAGGGCGATTCCGGCTGCGGTTAAAGGGATGGCCCCGGCTGTTTTGACTACTCCGGCTACAGTCGATACCGCGTGTCCCGTCATTTGTCCCCATCCGTAGGCGACGGGATGCGGACTGTGATAAGGACGGTGTGCCAGATTGTATGTCCCGTCCTGTAAAGCCGCCTCTCCCGCTCCTTTCACAAACTCCACTGTGCTTTCACTTTTTTATACCTTAAATGTAAACCTAATTATAAATATGGTTTACAAAATAGAAGCCGTTCCGATAAAATAGAAGCAATAATGGGAGAGGAGGGGAAAGATGCACATTCGTTCCTGGATTTGGGCGGCGCTGTTTGCGGCGTTGACGGCCGTGGGCGGAATGATCAAAATTCCGGTGCCGTATGTGCCGTTTACGTTGCAAATCGCTGCGGTGTACTTGGCCGCGTGCTTGCTTGGGCCGAAAATCGGTGCGCTCAGCCAGCTGTTGTACGTGTTGGTCGGATTGGCGGGGGTACCGGTGTTTGCTGAAGGGGGAGGGCTCGGTTACATCTGGAAGCCCACTTTCGGCTATTTGCTTGGATTTATCGCTGGGGCGTACACAAGCGGATGGCTGATCGAACGTTTTCGTTGGACGAAAGGGGGGCAATTGTTTGCCGCCAATCTTGCTGCCTTGGTCGTCGTGTATTTATGCGGGGGCCTTTGGTTGTACGGCGCGATGAAATGGATCGTGGAAAAACCGTTGACCATTGGGCAAACGATTTGGTTTGGCGTGTTGCTTCCGATTCCTGGGGATCTCATTCTTTGTGCGGCCTGTTCGCTTGTCGCTGCGCGTGTTTGGCCTCGCGTTCGGCCGGTCATGACAACAGAGCGGTTAGGGGGATGATCAACGATGGGAACGGCGTTGTTCATAACGGGAACAGGGACTGAAATCGGCAAGTCGGTCGTGACATCATTGATCGCGTTGGCGCTAGAGCGTCTTGGTTGTTCAACTTGCGTGTTCAAGCCGGTCCAAACCGGGATGGCTGACGATGGAATTTCGTTTGCCGAGCAGCATTGGTATCAACAAGTAGTTCAGCTTTCGCGTTTTGAAGGAATGTACCGCATGGAGCCGGCGATGTCCCCGCATTTGGCAGCGGCGCTGACCGGCACTTCTATCGAGCCTGAGCGGATCGCTGAACGGTTGGCAGCGCTGCGGCAACGCTATGATGTCGTGCTTGTTGAAGGAGCGGGGGGACTGGCCGTTCCGTGGTGCGAGCGCGGCGGACGATGGTACATGACGAGCGATTTTGTTCGTGACTATGAGCTGCCGGCGATTCTCGTGTCGCTCTCAAGTCTCGGTGCGATTCACCACGCGGTGACGACGGCGGCGTATGCGGACGCACAACACATTCGTTTGCTCGGTCTTGTGTTCAATCAGTTTCAGGAGCGAGAGATCATCCATCAAAACAATGTCGAAACGATCGCCGCTTTGCTGCGGTTGCCGGTGCTGGCGACGGTGCCGCGCCTGCCGACGGTATCTAGAGCGGAGCTGGAATCTTTAGCGGTCCAATGGATCGAACAAGGAAAGGCGAAACAACTGCTGGAGGTGCTGGGCGTTGGTGTATAGTTATGCGCAATTGGAACAATGGGACAAACAATATGTTTGGCACCCGTTCACGCAAATGAAGCAGTACGTCAACGAGCGGCCGCTCATCATTGAGCGCGGAAAAGGCAGCTATTTATATGATGTGAACGGTCGCCGCTATCTGGATGGGTATGCATCGCTTTGGGTCAATGTCCACGGCCATAACGATCCGGAGCTGAATGCGGCGCTTTCTGAGCAATTGGAGAAGATCGCCCATTCGACATTGCTTGGTTCGGCGAATGTGCCGTCGATTTTGTTGGCCAAACGGCTGCTTGAATATTGGCCGCACATGTCAAAAGTGTTTTATTCCGATACCGGGGCGGCCGCGGTGGAAATTGCCCTCAAAATCGCTTATCAATATTGGAAAAACCTCGATCCGGTTCGGTATGCGACGAAAAACAAGTTTGTCTCATTGAAAGAAGCGTACCATGGCGATACGGTCGGAGCGGTGAGCGTTGGCGGCATGGAGACGTTCCACCGCATTTTCGCACCGCTCCTGTTTGAGCGAATCGAAGTGCCGGCGCCGTATGTGTATCGCATGGAGGAGTACGGAAGCGAACAAGACGTTGTCCGCCATTGTTTGAATGAGTTGGAACGTGTGCTTGCCAGCCAGCACGAACACATTGCCGCCGTTATTGTCGAACCGCTCGTTCAAGGGGCGGCGGGAATCATTGTTCATCCGCGCGGGTTTTTGAAAGGAGTGGAGGCGCTTTGCCGCCAATACGGGACGCTCCTTATTTGCGACGAGGTCGCCGTTGGTTTTGGCCGCACCGGAACGATGTTCGCTTGCGAACAAGAAGAGGTCGCCCCCGATCTTGTCTGTCTCGGCAAAGGGATTACCGGGGGATATTTGCCGCTCGCGGCAACGCTCGTCACTGAAGAGGTGTATGCGGCGTTTCTCGGCGATGTGGAGGAAGACAAAACGTTTTACCACGGCCATACATACACGGGGAATCAACTGAGTTGTTCCGTGGCGTTAAAAAATATCGAGCTCATTGAAGCGCGCGGCTTGCTTGACGATGTGCAGCGAAAAGCGCGCCGCCTAGCTGGTTGGCTTGAGCGGCTGTATGACATCCCGATCGTTGGCGACATTCGGCAAAAAGGGTTGATGTGCGGTATTGAAATCGTGAAAAACCGACGAACGAAAGAAGTGTTTCCGCGCGCCGCGATGTTGGAACATCGGATCATTCTTGAGGCGCGCCGAAGAGGGCTTGTCATTCGCCCGCTCGGCCCGGTGTTGACATTCATTCCGGTTCTGGCGATGAGCGAAGCGGAAATGGAGGAGGCGGTGCGCATTTTGTACGATTCGATCGTCTGTTTGTACGAGCAAGCGCGGGCGGAGCTTGGCTGAGCGGGCGTCGGGTGGGATCCGGACGGCCTAGCATGGCGCCGCTAGGCTGAACGACTTTTCCCTTCGCTGACTCATTTCGCTTGTTCGGGTTCCCTCCGTTTGCGCTCGTTTTCGAATGCATGAGGATGTCCGAAAAAGGCTAGGACATCCTCTTCGGTTATATATACGTGCTGACTGCTTCGGCCGCACGATATGTGGTGCCTATCTCAAAGGCGGACAACCTTTTGGGGCAGCCCGATGGAAGGGGGCATGACGCTTCCTAGCCCTGTTTCGCCAACCACCCCAGCAGTGTCGCTCCTGCGTTTCCTCTGTTCACTCAGCGAACGGGGGAAACAGCGGTTTTTCACCTGCCCCCTAGCAGGTTGGTGAAAACCTCTGTTTGCCTTGATCGGCGATGGAACGCGTGAACATAGAGGCTGATGCAACAAGGTTTTGCAAATGGAACATTGTAAAGCCATAAACAAGATGAAATCGCCTGCCTCCTAGGTACTAGCCTAGGCAGCGGGCGATTTTCCTGCATACAGTGGGACTAAAGCGAGTGAAAGGAGGAAGGCGAATGAGTCATTTTCAGGTGGCCGATGAGCGCATTTGGCGTCCGTGGTGGTTTTGGCGGCCGTATGGGTTCCCGTTTTTTGGCGCTCCTTTTTTTAGTGGGTTTTTAGGGGGCCTGCTCGGCAGCGCGTTGTTCCCGCCGTTTTTCTATCCGTATTGGTATGGCCCGATTTGGTGGTAAGAAAATGAAAAGGGGTGGGCGGACGGCCCACCCGCTTTTTTGTTCGGTACATATGAATAAAGTAAAGCCTTCCATTCCGTAATGAAAGGAGAGGAACACGATGCCGTTTCCAGGATTGCTGTTTGGTGCCCCGTTTGTCGGCGGATTTTTGGGCGGTCTGCTCGGCGGCGCCTTGGCTCCGCGCCCGTTTTACCCGTACCCGCCTTATCCTCCGTATCCCGGCTGGTGGTATTAAGCAAACGATGCCAGAGGGGGTGTCCCAAAATGATCGGGACACCCTCTCTCATCGCCAGATAAGTAGCCGCTCCTCTGTCACACTTTGTGTCTTTCTTGAGGGGAGATCGCCGTTGGCGCCCCTGGTTGTCGCTAGTTATCGCCGCTGAAAGTCACATGGCGTTGGCGAGGTGTGGGGATGTCCCGGTTGTGCTTGGACATCCCCCCGTTTCGGTCACTATTGCATTGGCTGGGAGGAATGCGGCAGCTGGCTCCGATATCCTTGAAACTGCTGGTACGTTTGCTGAAGCTTTTGGGCATCGGTCGCTTCGAGCTTGTACCACCCTTTTTTAAACATGAGTTCGTACAGCTCGCGTTGACAGTTTTGCGTTTCCGTAAAAATATTCATCATATCCTGATATAATGCTTGATGGCTTGCTTCATGCAAAAAGACGCTGTACGACAAGGTCATGTATTTTTCCGTCGCGAGCATATCGTTTAAAAAATCCCGCTCGTTCATTTGCGGCGTTTTCGGAACGGGCGTTTCCGGATTTTGCACTTGTTTTGTGTTCATTCGTTCTGCCTCCTTTCACATCACCGGTGGCTGCGGCGGATTTTGCAAGTGGCGCAAAATCATGTCATAATGGCGCTCGTGCATTTGCCCGGCGCGCTCGATCGCCTGCGCCACTTCAGGATCGCGGCATTGCGCGGCGAAAAAGTGCGCTTTTTTCGCCGCCAGCAAGTTCCATGACATCATGTCGGCAAAATACATCGCGTCTTTCGTTGACACCATCTGCGGCGGTGCGGGCATCGCCGCCTGTGGATTCATTTGCGGCTGTTGCTGCATCTTCGTTTCGCTCCTTTCTCCTTCATTCGCTTTTTAGCGTGTCCGGTGTGTGGAAAATTATGCACATATAAAACATGAATGGCGAAGAAAAAACATATTCAATTGGTCGGAAACGTGGTACAATAATCATGGTGAATGCGTTTCCATACAAGGGGGCTTGCAATGGTGGAGCAGCTGATGCGAGATATGTTCTTGTTTCTGTCCAAAAATAAAACGTTGACGAAGCTGGCGAAGCGATACGGCCTCCGCTTCGGCGCTTCCAGATTTGTCGCCGGTGAGACGATCGACGAAGCGGTGCGCGTCATCCGCCAGTTGAACGAAAAAGGCTTGGCGGTGACGGTCGATTATTTAGGCGAGTTTGTCGACAATGAGCGGGAAGCGAATGAGATGGCGCGCCATTGCTTGGAAGCGATCGAGGCGATCAGCCGGGAGAAGCTGAATTCGCAGCTGTCGTTGAAAATGACCTCGATGGGGCTAGATATTTCCGATGAGCTCGTGATGCGCAACATGCGCCGCATTTTGGACGCAGCGAAAGAGCGCGGCGTGTTTGTGACGATTGACATGGAAGATTATTCGCGCTGCCAGAAGACGCTCGACATTTTTAAAACGTTGAAAAAAGAATACGACAACGTCGGCACGGTGCTGCAGGCGTATTTGTATCGGACGGAACAAGACATTGAAGATTTAAAGCCGTACCGCCCGAACTTGCGGCTTGTCAAAGGGGCGTACAAAGAACCGCCCGAGGTGGCGTTTCCAGACAAAAAGGATGTGGATGAGAATTTTAAAAAGATCATCAAGCAACATTTGCTTAACGGTAACTATACGGCGGTGGCGACGCATGACGATGCCATCATCGAATATACGAAACAGCTCGTCAAGGAATACAACATTCCAAACAGCCAATTTGAGTTTCAAATGTTGTATGGCATCCGACCCGAGCGACAAATCGAGCTGGCGCGCGAAGGATATACGATGCGCGTCTACGTTCCGTATGGCACGGACTGGTACGGCTACTTTATGCGCCGGCTGGCTGAGCGGCCGGCCAACGTGGCGTTTGTCATCAAAGGAATCATCCGCAAATAAGAGAGGCTGGCGCATCGGCGTCAGCCTTCTTGCATGTTGTGCTTTTTGTACTGCTGGTTTTGGCTTGTCCGTTTGCCCCCGCCATCCGCTTCTACGGTCGGACCGGCGTTGCCTTTGACGCTCGCGGCGCTGACCCCGCGTTCGGACGGGTTCTTTTTCAAGCGGGCCATCGCGGTTCACCTCCTCGTTCTTAGTATGAGCCAGCTGTTTGCGGACGATGTGAGAAAAATGTGCGGCAAATAGGTTGCGAAAATTACTAACATACTATATATTTAGTTATAGATAGCGGTTTCAACGATATTTTTTTTCACAAAAAATGAATGACGATTCATTCAATGGTGTAAGGGGGAACCGAAATGGCAAAACGCATTCGGCGCGCCGCGGTGCTAGGGTCCGGCGTCATGGGGGCCGGCATTGCCGCCCATTTGGCGAACGTCGGCATTCCGACGTTGCTGCTGGACATCGTGCCGCGCGAGTTGACGAAAGAGGAAGAGGCAAAAGGTTGGACGCTCGAGCATAAACAAGTGCGCAACCGCCTCGTTAATCAGGCGCTCGAGCGGCTGCTCAAGCAAAAACCGGCGCCGCTCATGTCCAAAGACAACATCGCTTTAATTGAAACGGGCAACTTCGAGGATGACTTCCACCGGCTCGCGGAAGTCGATTGGATCATTGAAGCGGTCGTGGAAAAGCTGGAAGTGAAAAAAGAAGTCTTCGCCCGTGTGGACGAGGTGCGGACGCCGGGGACGATCGTCAGCTCGAACACGTCCGGCATCTCGATCGCCGCGATGGCCGAAGGGCGGTCGGAAGACTTCCGGAAACACTTTTTAGGCACGCATTTCTTCAACCCGCCGCGCTATTTGAAGCTGCTGGAGATCATCCCGACGGAGCATACCGATCCGGCTGTGGTCGCCTATATGAAATCGTTCGGCGAAGACGTGCTCGGCAAAGGCGTCGTGCTGGCGAAAGATACGCCGAACTTCATCGCCAACCGGATCGGCACGTACGGACTGCTTGTTACCGTCCGCCAGATGATGGAAGGCGGCTATAGCGTCGGTGAAGTCGATTCGGTGACCGGGCCGCTCATCGGCCGGCCGAAAAGCGCGACGTTCCGCACGCTTGACGTCGTCGGGCTCGATACGTTTGTCCATGTCGCCAACAACGTATATGAAAACGTCGAAGGGGAAGAAAAAGAGGCGTTCCGCGTGCCGGAGTTTATGAAAACGATGCTTGACAACGGCTGGCTCGGCAGCAAATCCGGACAAGGCTTTTTCCTCAAGCAAGGAAAAGACATTCTCGAGCTGAACTACGTCACGATGCAGTACGAGCCGCGCAAAAAGCTGGTCACCCCGGCGGTGGAGATGGCGAAGCAGGCGAAAGGAACGGCCGCCAAGCTGCAAGCGCTCGTCTATGCCGACGGCGACCGCGCCGGCACGCTTCTATGGAACATCATCGCGCCGACGCTTCTATATACGGCCGGGCTTGTCGGGGAGATCGCCGACGACATCGTCGCGATCGACCGGGCGATGAAGTGGGGTTTCGGCTGGGAGCAAGGTCCGTTTGAGCTATGGGATGCGATCGGCCTTGAAAAATCGGTGCGCAAAATGCAGGCGGAAGGGCGCGACATCCCGGCGTGGATTACGGACATGCTCGCCGACGGAGCGACCTCGTTCTATCAAACGAAAAACGGCCAGCTGTTCTATTATGCGCCGGGCGGATATAAAACAGTAGAAGAAAGCGAAAAAGTCATCCACATCCGCCGGCTGAAAGAAACGCGCGGGGTCATCAAGAAAAACGCCGGCGCAAGCCTCATCGACCTCGGCGATGACGTGGCGCTTTTGGAGTTCCATTCGCCGAACAACGCGATCGGCGCGGACATCGTTTTCATGATCAACGAGGCGCTTGAGGAAGTGAACCGCAATTACAAAGGGTTGGTCATCGGCAACCAAAGGAAAAACTTCTGCGTTGGCGCGAACTTGGCGATGATGCTCATGGAAGCGCAAGACGAAAACTTTTTTGAATTGGAACTTGCCGTTCGCCAGTTCCAGCAAGCGCTTCTTCGCATGAAATACAATCCGAAACCGGTCGTCGTCGCGCCGTTTGCCATGACGCTCGGCGGCGGGGCGGAAGTGAGCTTGGCGGCTTCGCGCATCCAAGCGGCGGCGGAAACATACCTCGGGCTCGTTGAAGTCGGCGTCGGCTTGATTCCGGGCGGCGGTGGCAACAAGGAGCTGTACATCAAACGGTTGAACAGCCTGCCGCGCGGCGTGGACGTCGACTACGTCAAGATTGCGGCTGGCGTGTTTGAAACGATCGCCATGGCGAAAGTGTCAACATCAGCGGCCGAAGCGCGCGAGCTTGGCTTCTTGAATCACCGCGACGGCATTACGATGAACGGCGACTATCTTTTGCATGAAGCGAAACAGGCTGTGCTCTCGCTGTATGAGGAAGGATACCGGCCGCCTGTAAGGAAGAAAGTGCCGGTGGCCGGCGAAAGCGGCTATGCGGCCATGCTGCTGGGCGCGCAGTCGATGTTCCATTCCGGCTACATCAGCGAGCACGATTTGAAAATCGCGAAAAAGTTGGCGTACGTCCTCTCGGGCGGCAACGTGCCGTATGGAACGGAAGTCGATGAGCAATATTTGCTCGATTTGGAGCGCGAGGCGTTTTTGAGCCTGATCGGCGAACCGAAGACGCAAGCGCGCATGCAGCATATGCTTGTGAAAGGAAAACCGCTCCGCAACTAACGCGGGGACGATCAAGGGGGGATCGGCGTGAGAGAAGCGGTCATTGTCGCAGGAGCGCGGACACCGGTCGGCAAAGCGAAAAAAGGAACGCTCGCCCATGTGCGGCCGGACGATTTAGGGGCGCTCGTCGTCAAAGAGACGTTGAAACGGGCAGGAAATTATGAAGGAAACATCGATGATCTCATTATCGGCTGCGCCATGCCGGAGGCGGAGCAAGGCTTGAACATCGCCCGCAACATCGGCGCGCTCGCCGGGCTGCCGTATACGGTGCCGGCGATCACGATCAACCGGTATTGCTCGTCCGGCTTGCAGGCGATCGCCTACGCGGCGGAACGGGTCATGCTCGGCCATTCCGACACGGTCATCGCCGGCGGGGTCGAATCGATGAGCATGGTGCCGATGATGGGCCATGTCGTCCGCCCCAATGCCCGCTTGGCGGAAGAAGCGCCGGAATATTACATGTCAATGGGGCACACGGCTGAGCAAGTGGCGAAAAAATACGGCGTGAGCCGCGAAGATCAAGACGCGTTCGCGGTGCGCAGCCATCAGCGCGCCGCCAAGGCGATTGCGGAAGGCAAGTTCAACGAGGAAATCGTGCCGGTGGAAGTGGCGGTGCGCAAAGTCGAAAACAACAAACTCGTCGAAGAAACCGTCGTCTTTGCGCAAGATGAGGGCGTGCGTCCGGACACGAACATGGAGACGCTCGCAAAACTGCGCCCGGCGTTTGCGGTCAACGGCACGGTCACGGCCGGCAACGCGTCGCAAATGAGCGACGGGGCGGCGGCAGTGATGGTGATGGACCGTGAAAAAGCGGAGTCGCTCGGCTTGAAGCCGCTCGGCAAGTTCCGGTCCTTTGCGGTCGCCGGCGTGCCGCCGGAAGTGATGGGCATCGGCCCGATCGCCGCGGTGCCGAAAGCGTTGAAGCTCGCCGGCTTGGAACTGTCCGACATCGGTTTGATCGAGTTGAACGAAGCGTTCGCCTCGCAATCGATCCAAGTCATCCGCGAACTTGGGTTGGATGAGGACATCGTCAACGTCAACGGCGGGGCGATTGCGCTCGGCCACCCGCTCGGCTGCACGGGTGCGAAGCTGACGTTGTCTTTGCTTTACGAAATGCGGCGCCGCAACGTGCAGTTCGGCATCGTCACGATGTGCATCGGCGGCGGCATGGGCGCAGCCGGCGTGTTTGAACTGCTGTAGCGGATGGACGGCCGTGGCCCGAAGGAGCGGCCCGGCTGCAAGGAACGCCTATTTCCCGGGCGGCGTTGCCGCCCGGATCATCAATCATCTTTTGGGGGAGGAAATGAACGATGGCCAAAACAATCGAAGAAGCGATCAAAGGCGGCAGCTTTCTAATCGAAGACATTCCGGCGGAGCGCGTGTTTACGCCCGAAGATTTCACCGACGAACATCACATGATCGCCAAAACGACGGAAGAGTATGTCAACAACGAGGTGCTTCCGCAGCTTGAACATCTGGAAAATCACGAGTTTGACCGCTCGGTGAAGCTGCTCCGCAAAGCGGGCGAGCTCGGTCTGTTGAGCGCGGACATTCCGGAAGAGTACGGCGGCTTGGGCTTAGATAAGGTCAGCTCGGCCATCATTGCCGAAAAAATGGCGCCGGCCGGCGGCTTTGCGATTTCGCACGGGGCGCACGTCGGGATCGGTTCGCTGCCGATCGTGTTGTTTGGCACGGAAGAACAAAAACAAAAATACTTGCCGTATTTGGCGACCGGCGAAAAAATCGCCGCTTATGCCTTGACGGAGCCGGGCTCGGGTTCGGACGCCCTCGGCGCGAAAACGACAGCGAAGCTCAATGCGGAAGGCACACATTACATTTTAAACGGCGAAAAACAATGGATCACGAACTCCGGATTCGCCGATGTGTTTGTCGTCTATGCGAAAGTCGACGGCCAACATTTTACCGCCTTCATCGTTGAGCGCGATTTCCCGGGCGTTTCAACCGGTCCGGAAGAGAAGAAAATGGGGATCAAAAGCTCATCGACGCGGACGCTCATTTTGCAAGACGTACCGGTGCCGAAAGAAAACGTGCTCGGCGAAATCGGCAAAGGCCACGTCATCGCCTTTAACATTTTGAACATCGGCCGCTACAAGCTCGGGTTGGGGGCGGTCGGCGGCGCGAAGCGGGCGTTTGAGATCACGGTCAAATACGCCAATCAGCGCCAACAATTCAAACGCCCGATTTCGCAGTTTACGCTGACGCAGGAAAAATTGGCGACGATGGCATCGCGCCTGTATGCCGCCGAAAGCTCGGTCTACCGCACGGTCGGCTTGTTCGATGAGCGGATGGGCTTGCTTGATGCCGAAAAAGCGAAAGATGGCAAAGAAGTGGCCAAATCGATCGCCGAATACGCGATCGAGTGTTCACTGAACAAGTTTTTTGCCACGGAAGTGCTCGATTACATCGTCGATGAAGGCGTGCAAATCCATGGCGGCTACGGCTTTATGCAAGAATACGAAATCGAGCGCGCCTACCGCGATTCGCGCATCAACCGCATTTTTGAAGGAACGAACGAAATCAACCGCCTGCTCGTGCCGGGCATGTACTTGAAAAAAGCGGTAAAAGGCGAGCTGCCGCTGTTCCAAAAAGCGCAGCAGCTGCAGGAAGAGCTCATGATGATGGCTGCCGAAGAGCCGGGTTCGGGCGCGCTGGAACAAGAGAAATACTTGGTGCGCCAAGCGAAAAAAGTTGCCTTGATGGTCGCCGGCTTGGCGGCGCAAAAATACGGTCAGCGCATTGAAGAAGAGCAAGAAGTGCTCGTCAACATCGCTGACATCGTTTCGAACGTTTACGCGATGGAATCGGTGCTCTTGCGCACGGAAAAAGCGATTCAAGCGAGCGGTGAGGAGAAAAACAAACAAAAAGTGCTGTACACGCAAATTTTCTGCCAAGAGGCGTTCAATGAAATTGAAGCCCATGCGAAAGAGACGCTCGTCGCTGTGGAGCAAGGTGACACGCTGCGGATGATGCTCGCCGCGCTCCGCCGGCTGACGCGCCATACGCCGATCAACGTGATCGCGAAAAAACGTGAAGCGGCCGCTGCGCTCATTGAAGCGGAACGATATGTTGTGTGAGCGTTGAAGCGGCGCGGCAAGTTGTGTGATAATGAGAAGTACCAGGCCCGACCTGGTACTTCTTGTCGTTTCGAGGAAACTGCAGGCAGAAGCGGACGGTTCGCTGCCTTTGGCCGCTTGTTCTCGCTGTTGGGAACAGGCGCCGCCAAACATCGGATCATCCGAGCGAATTCAGCGGAAAGGGGGAGGACGATGGCGCTCACGCTCTATTGGTATCCAAAGTGCGGAACGTGCCGGAAGGCGAAAAAATGGTTGGATGACCACGGCATTGAGGTGCAAACGGTGCATTTGGTCGACGAGCCGCTGACGAAAGAGCAGCTCGCCGACCTGCATCGGAAAAGCGGGCTGCCGCTGAAAACATTTTTTAATACAAGCGGGTTGAAATACCGCGAGCTCGGATTAAAGGACAAGCTTGACGGCGCATCGGAAGACGAGATGCTCGATTGGCTCGCTTCGGACGGAATGCTGGTGAAGCGGCCGATTTTGACGGATGGCGAGCGGGTGATCGTCGGGTTTCGCGAGTCGGCGTATGAATCGTTTTTTGGACAGGCGCCGGCCGTGAATCGGTAATGAGTTCGCCATCCGGGCACGGCGGAACGGCAACAGCGAAAGGGGCAAACGGGGGTTGTTCCGCCGGTTCGGGCGGTCGGCGTAGACAACGGTTTTCGACAGGGCGGGTGCGAAGCCCAAAAATTTTTCGCCGGCCGAACAGACAGACGGTGAGTTTTCGCGGAAAATCGGTTATGATGAAGAGGAGCACACTTTTTTGTCGCAATGGAGGGATTCGATGAACACGCCAAAGGAACTTCGCTATACGAAAGAGCATGAGTGGGTGCGCGTCGAAGGAGAACACGTGCGCATCGGCATTACGGATTACGCGCAATCCGAGTTGGGGGATATCGTCTTTGTCGAACTGCCGGAAGTGGGCGCGCAGCTGAAAGCGAACGAGCCGTTCGGCAGCGTTGAGTCGGTGAAAACCGTCTCGGAGCTGTACGCGCCGGTCAGCGGAACGGTCGTCGAAGTAAACGAGGCGCTCAACGATCATCCGGAGTATGTCAACGAATCGCCGTACGAGAAAGCGTGGATGATCGTCGTGAAACCGAGCGACACCCGTGAGATTGACCAATTATTGACAGCGGAACAATACGAAGCGATGGTGACGGAAGGATAAACATGGCCGTCATTTTCGGCTCAATTCGGGCACCCTATACATATGGAAGAAATGAAACAAGGGGGTGCGAAAGATGGCGCTGCAATCGGCGCGCATCGATGTGACCGATCGGGTAATCGGCAAATGGAACGGCCGCACGCTTGATTTGTATGCGGAAGGGGAGCTGATCGGCCATGTTCCGCTTCCGGAGACCGTTCCGTTAAAAAGCGGCTATACAGTGCAAAATGGAAAAGTTTACAAAGACGTGACCGCTACCGTTGAGCCGGGGCAAAAATATGTCGACTGCGACGGGGAAGCGGGCTGGTGTTGAAAGGCAACGGTGGATGGCCGTTGCTTTTTTTCAACCTTTGGCTCGCATCGATCATACAATAGAGCAACATTGGTGGAGTTAGGTGGGGCGGATATGCGACAAGTGGAAAAGGTGATCATCGTCGAGGGGAGATCGGATAAACAAAAGGTGGCGGCGGTGTTGAATGAACCGGTCGTGATCGTGTGTACGAACGGGACGATCAGCGATGCCCGCTTGGAAGAGTTGGCCGACGAGTTCGAAGGCCAAGATGTATACGTGCTTGCCGACGCCGATGAGGCGGGGGAGAAGCTGCGCCGCCAGTTTCGCCGCATGTTTCCCGAAGCCGAACATATTTATATTGACCGGGCGTACCGGGAAGTGGCGGCCGCTCCGCTTTGGCATTTGGCACAAGTGTTGCTGCGCGCCGATTTTGAGGTGCGCATGGAATGGTTGATGAAGGGGGGAAGCGGGTGAACGCGATCGATCGCAATGAGCTCAGAAAAACGATCGAGAACGAGCCGCTTTTGGCGCTGTATTTGTATACCCCGCTATGCGGCACATGTCAATTGGCGCGGCGGATGCTCGTGATTATCGAGCAGCTATTCCCGACGTTGCCGTTTTACGAAACGGATATCAACTATATTCCCGAGCAGGCCGTGGAGTGGCAAATTTCCAGCGTTCCATGCTTGCTTCTTTTTGTTGACGGAGCGATGGCCGGCAAATGGTATGCGTTCCCTTCCGTCACCGATTTGTATGAGCAACTGCAAGCCCGGCTGCCGCGTTGACTGTCCCCTTTTTTGACTCCGTTTGACACATTTCTTGGGAAATGACAAAAACGGCGTCCGTTCGTCAACAGGCTGTCGAGATTTTTGTAAAGGATTCTTGCCCCCACATATGGAAATAGAGAACAAAGGACATGGGGGTGATGGTCAATGGAAGTGCGTGAGTTTGTGGAACGGTTCATCGAGCGGATGCAAATGTTGCGTCATTTGTTGCCGATTTTGCCGGACGAGCAGTTATGCGTTCGGTTTGAAAGCGACGGGGAGGCCGCTTCCGTCTTGCTTGGCAAAGAGCCGGCCATCGTTGAGTGCGAGAACGATGAACGAAACACGTTGACGGTGCGCGGTTCGAAGGAAGCGCTCGCCTCCTTGCTGAGCGGTGAGCTGAAGCTGCAGCAGCTCGTCCGGCTGCAAGAAGTGCACGTATCGGGAAGCTTCCGCCATTTATTGCTGCTGGAGTCGCTCCTCCATTTGGCCAAGCCGTATCGGCATGTCGGATAAAAAATGGGTTGACACGATTCGACATCCGATGATACAATCACATTCGTAACCAAATTGAATACATTCGCGTTGCGCTCTTATCAAGAGAGGTGGAGGGATGTGCCCAATGAAGCCCGGCAACCGTCAGCGCTTGCGCTGAAATGGTGCCAATTCACACAAAGCAGCCTGCTTTGAGAGATAAGAGACGGAATGGTAGACAATACCTTTCTGTTCTCCGCGGGCAGAAAGGTTTTCTTTTTGCGCTTGCTTGGGCGCTGGGCGTGAACAGCCCGCTTCGGCTGCTTGCGCGGGCGCGCTCGGCGGCGGGGCTTGCGCCTGCTGGCGAACGGGAAGCGCACGGCAAGAAAGGAAGGTGAAACGATGATCACCCTTGAACAGGTGACGAAAGTATACCAAGCGGCCAACGGTGCGGTGACAGCCGTTGACAACGTGTCGCTTGAGATTCGCGAAGGAGAAATTTTTGGAATTATCGGCTACAGCGGGGCCGGAAAAAGTTCGCTCATTCGGCTGTTAAACGGATTGGAAAAACCGACGAGCGGTCGGGTGATCGTCGCCGGCCGCGACATGGCGCGCGTGAAAGGTCGGGAGCTTCGAAACGCCCGTCAGGAAATCGGCATGATTTTCCAGCATTTCAACTTGCTTTGGTCGCGCACCGTCAGGGAAAATATCGCTTTTCCGCTCGAGATCGCCGGTGTTCCGAGAGAGGAACGGCAAAAGCGCGTCGATGAGCTCATCCAGCTTGTCGGTCTCACCGGGCGGGAAGAGGCGTATCCGTCGCAGCTGAGCGGCGGGCAAAAGCAGCGGGTCGGCATCGCGCGGGCGCTCGCCAACAATCCGAAAGTCCTGCTTTGCGATGAGGCGACGTCCGCCCTCGATCCGCAGACGACGGACGCGATTTTGGATTTGCTCGTTGACATCAACAAGCGGCTCGGGCTGACG
This sequence comes from Geobacillus sp. YF-1, assembly GCF_052692335.1. Lineage (NCBI taxonomy): Bacteria > Bacillati > Bacillota > Bacilli > Caryophanales > Anoxybacillaceae > Geobacillus > Geobacillus sp. YF-1. The sequence continues at coordinate 2,986,178 of NZ_CP199850.1, read as the reverse complement.
ATCGTGCTCATCACCCATGAAATGCACGTCATTCGCAAAATTTGCGACCGCGTCGCGGTGATGGAAAGCGGCAAAATCGTCGAACAAGGCGACGTGCTGCACGTGTTCCGGAACCCGCAGCAGCCGATTACGAAACGGTTCGTCAAGCAGCTGGTCGAGCCGGAGGAAACCGAAGAAGCTGTCTCGCATCTGTTCGGCCAATACCCGAACGGGGTGATCGCGCAGTTGACGTTTGTCGGCGCCGCCGCTGGACAGCCGCTCATTACGCAAGTCGTCCGCCAATTTGCTGTTGATGTCAACATTTTGCAAGGAAAAATTTCACAAACCCATCAAGGCGCCTACGGCGTGCTGTTTGTGCACATCGACGGGGCGGCGGATGAAATCGGTCGGGCGCTCGACTATATTCAAGACCAACAAGTGGCGGTGGAGGTGATTCACGATGCTCGCTAACCTCCTGCCGAACGTGCAATGGGAAACGATGTGGGCGGCAACGGTCGAGACGCTGTACATGACCGGCATGGCGGTCGCCGCCACGTTCGTCCTCGGAGTGGTGCTTGGGCTGCTGTTATTTTTAACGGCAAAGGGAAACCTATGGGAGAACCGGCTGGCCAATACGGTCATCGCGGCGTTCGTCAACATTTTCCGCTCCATTCCGTTCATTATTTTGATCATTTTGCTTATTCCGTTTACGAAATGGCTCGTCGGGACGATGCTCGGCGCCAACGCGGCGCTGCCGGCGCTCATCATCGGTGCGGCGCCGTTTTACGCCCGCATGGTTGAGATCGCCCTCCGCGAAATTGACAAAGGGGTCATTGAAGCGGCGCAGGCGATGGGCGCCTCGACGTGGACGATCATTTGGAAGGTGCTTTTGCCGGAATCGTTGCCAGCCCTTGTCTCGGGGATTACCGTCACCGCGGTGTCGCTTGTCGGCTATACGGCGATGGCTGGCGTTGTCGGCGCCGGTGGACTTGGGAATTTGGCGTATTTGGAAGGATTTCAGCGCAGCCATAACGATGTGACGTTTGTCGCGACCGTGTTGGTGCTTGTGATTGTCTTTGTCATTCAGTGGATCGGTGACATTGTCACTTCCAAAATAGATAAACGATAAAAGGAGGAAAAAATCGATGAAAAAATGGCTTGGCGTGCTGTTCGCTTCCGTCTTGGTGTTCGCCTTGGCGGCTTGCGGCGGCAACAACAACGCCGCCGATGAGGGTGGCAACGGCAAATTGGTAAAACTGAAAGTCGGCGCCTCGAACGTGCCGCATGCGGAAATTTTGGAAAAAGCGAAACCGATTTTGAAGAAAAAAGGCATTGACTTGGAGATCATTACGTTCCAAGACTATATTTTGCCGAACAAAGCGTTGGCCGACAAAGAAATTGATGCCAACTACTTCCAACACATTCCTTATTTAGAGTCGCAAATGAAAGAGCATGGCTACCAATTCGTTAACGCCGGTGGCATCCATATTGAGCCGATCGGCTTGTACTCGAAAAAATACAAAAGCATCGAAGAGCTGCCGGACGGCGCAACGATCATCATGAGCAACTCGGTCGCCGACCACGGCCGTATTTTGTCAATGCTGCAAGAAAAAGGGCTCATTAAACTGAAACCGGGCGTCGATAAAACGAAAGCGACGGTGAACGACATCGTCGAAAATCCGAAGCATTTGAAGTTTAAGGCCGATGTCGACGCTGGGCTGCTGCCGCAAATTTACAAAAACGGCGAAGGCGATGCGGTGCTGATCAATGCCAACTATGCGCTGGACGCCGGCTTGGATCCGGCGAAAGACCCGATCGCTGTGGAGTCGCCGAAAAACAATCCGTATGTGAACATTGTCGCCGTGCGCAAAGGCGATGAAAACCGGAAGGAAATCAAAACATTGGTCGAAGTGCTGCAATCGAAAGAAATTCAAGATTTCATCAAAGAAAAATACCACGGTGCCGTCATTCCAGCGGCGCAAAACAATCAATAACGGGAGCGGTTCGCTCCCGTTATTTTTCGTCAGCGGTTCTAACATGGCAACGGGCGGCGAAATGATGAAGCCATGCAGCGCACGATAACGGTGGGTCAGCGGCTTGAGCCCTCCCGCTTGCGCCAAGGGCAGCGCTCATCGCCTAGAAGGCCGGTGAAAAAACGCTGACACACCAATTGGAGGCATATTTTCATTCAGAAAAGAAAGCTGATTCTGTGAGGTTTCTCTCATTGAGAAATGGATGGAGCTTAGCGGTATTTTTGCACGAAATCACCAGCCTCCTAGATGGCGATGATTGAACCGGCTGCGGCCGGCAAAAAAAACACCGGCCAACGCCGTGGCGGTCTCCTCCTTTTTCCGATATGATTCGCCGTTTAATTTGCCGTTCCTGCATGCATACTAACAGCAGAAACGGACAAAGGAGGAAAACGAAAATGAACCACGTCACACCGTCATCGGTCGAATCGGCGCTTCGCCACTACAAAGAAGGGCTCGGGGCGTTCACCCAAAAACTTCCGAACGTAGCGGAGCGATTTAACGCCTTTACGGAAGCGTGCTTTGCCGAGGGGGCGCTGTCGAAAAAGGAAAAGCAGCTGATCGCGCTTGGCATCAGCTTGGCGACGCAAGATGAGTATTGCACGATTTACCACACGAAAGGATGCCTTGATGAAGGGGCGTCGGAACAAGAAGTTTTGGAAGCGTGCGCGGTGGCGGCGGCGTTTGGCGGCGGGGCGGCGATGAGCCAAGCGGTGACGCTCGTCCAAGAATGCCTCCGCGAGCTGCGCACCGCCCATTAAGACTCCGGTGACGGGGTCTTTTTTAGTGAGAAGATCAGTTGGTATCTCCTGTAAACCGAGAAAATCGGCAATTTGAACGGGTCTTTTTAGTGAGAAGGTCGGTTGGGGAACGAAGCGGGAGCCTCGCCGATTTGGTTCGCGCTTAGAAGGCTGGTGAAAAAACGCTGATTCCTTTCATCAATGGGAGAATGAGCGAAAAGGAGGACTGATGTAACAAGGTTTTTCTAATTGAGAAATAACATTCGTAAAGCGGTACCCACGATTCAATCACCAGCCTCTTAGAAGGCCGGTGAAAAAACGCTGTTTCCGTTGCGCGAGGGGGAACGAGTGAAAGCAAGATGGATGGGCGTCGGCCAACGGAAAAGAGGGCGGGCGTTGAACCGCTCCGGGGCTAGCGGCGGGGAAATTTTGCCCGTTCTTTATGGCAAATGCTCGTACAAACGGGCATTTTCGTGTAAAATATAAAAAGTGGCACCGATGTTTCGCCGGAGGAATCGCGCGCCGGAGAGGCGGAACAGTTGCGAATACTTTTCATTTGTTATAAGATTGTAATGAGAATAAATTGAGAATGAACGGCCGCTAGATGATCAAAACGGGCGGCGCTGACTTTCAAGCAGAAATTGGAGGTATGCTGCATGGCAGTGTTGACGATTCGCAATCTTCACGTGTCAGTGGAAGGAAAAGAGATTTTAAAAGGGGTAGATTTGGAAGTCAAAGGCGGGGAGATCCATGCGATTATGGGGCCGAACGGAACGGGGAAATCGACGTTAGCTTCCGCGATTATGGGTCATCCGAAATATGAGGTGACGGAAGGCACGGTGACGCTGGACGGCCAAGATGTTCTCGAGATGGAAGTCGACGAGCGGGCGCGCGCCGGCCTGTTTTTGGCGATGCAATACCCGAGCGAAATCAGCGGGGTGACGAACGCCGACTTTTTGCGGGCGGCGATCAATGCCCGCCTTGGCGAGGGCAATGAAATTTCGCTCATGAAATTCATCCGCAAACTTGATGAAAAAATGGCCTTTCTCGACATGAATCCCGATATGGCGCACCGGTATTTGAACGAAGGGTTTTCCGGCGGGGAGAAAAAGCGGAACGAAATTTTGCAATTGATGATGCTGGAGCCGAAAATCGCGATTTTGGACGAGATTGACTCCGGGCTGGATATTGACGCGCTGAAAATTGTCGCCAAAGGCGTCAACGAGATGCGCAGCAGCGAGTTCGGCTGTTTGATCATCACCCACTATCAGCGGCTGCTGAACTATATCACTCCGGATTATGTGCACGTCATGATGCAAGGGCGCATTGTCAAATCCGGCGGTCCGGAACTGGCGCAGCGGCTGGAGGCGGAAGGATACGACTGGATCAAAAAAGAACTTGGCATCGAAGACGAAACGGTCGGGCAAGAAGCGTAAGCGTTAGGAGGAGGACTATGGCGACAGAAACGAAAATTCCATTCGATGAAACCTACATCCGCACGTTCTCAAGCGGGCGCGGCGAGCCGGAATGGCTGACGGCGCGGCGTCTCGAGGCGCTGGAACGCGCGGAGCGGCTGCCGCTGCCGAAACCGGACAAAACGAAGATCGAGAAATGGAACTTTCACGGCTTCGCCCGCCACACGGTGGAGAGCGCGGCGTACGCCAGCCTCGATGATTTGCCGGACGCCGTGAAGGCGCTCATCGAAGCAGGGGAAGAAACGAAAAACTTGTACGTGCAGCGCAACCATACGCCGGCGTATGTATCGCTTTCTGAAGAGTTGAAAGAAAAGGGCGTCATTTTCACCGACATTTTGACGGCGGCGCGCGAGCACGGCGATTTGCTTGAGCGCTATTGGATGACCGCGGTCAAGCCGGATGAGCATCGCCTCGCCGCGCTTCATGCCGCACTCATGAACGGCGGCGTATTCGTGTACGTTCCGAAAAACGTTGAAATTGAAACGCCGCTTCAGGCTGTTTACATTCAAGATGAAGACGACATCGCCTTGTTTAACCATGTCATCGTCGTGGCGGAAGACAACAGCCGCGTGGTGTTCGTGGAAAACTATTTGTCAGCCGACCGCAACGGTCAAGCGTCCGCCAATATTGTGGCCGAAGTGTTCGCCAACGCGAACGCCCGCGTCTTTTTCGCCGCCGTTGACCATTTGGCGAGCGGCGTGACGACGTACGTGAACCGGCGCGGCATCGCCGGGCGCGACGGGCGGATCGAATGGGCGCTCGGGCTGATGAATGACGGCAACACGGTGTCGGAAAACATCACGCGCCTCGTCGGTGACGGCTCGTTCGGCGATACGAAAACCGTTGTCGTCAGCCGCGGTGAGCAAGTACAAAACTTTACGACCAGTGTCGTCCACTACGGAAAGCATACGGAAGGGTACATTTTGAAACACGGCGTCGTCCGCGACAGCGCGACTTCAATTTTCAACGGCATCGGCAAAATCGAGCACGGCGCATCAAAATCAAACGCCGAGCAAGAATCGCGCGTGCTCATGTTAAGCGAAAAAGCGCGCGGCGATGCGAACCCGATTTTGTTGATCGATGAAGACGACGTCATGGCCGGCCACGCGGCATCGGTCGGTCGTGTCGACCCGATTCAGTTGTATTACTTAATGAGCCGCGGCATTCCAAGACGGGAAGCGGAACGGCTGATCATTCACGGCTTTTTGGCGCCGGTCGTCGAAGCGATTCCGATTGAAGGCGTGAAAAATCAATTAATTGAAGTGATTGAAAGGAAAGTTCAATCATGAAGGTGAACGAAATCCGCGCGTTGTTTCCGATTTTGCATCAGAATGTCAACGGCCACCCGCTCGTCTATTTTGACAGCGCCGCGACATCGCAAAAGCCGCTGCCGGTGATTGAGGCTCTTGACCGCTACTACCGTGAGTACAACTCGAACGTCCACCGCGGCGTCCATACGCTCGGAACGAAGGCGACCGACGCGTACGAAGGGGCGCGCGAAAAAGTGCGGCGTTTTCTTAACGCCCGCTCGATGCAAGAAATCATTTTCACGCGCGGGACGACATCAGCGCTCAACTTGGTCGCCTCAAGCTACGGGCGCGCCCATGTCAACGAAGGCGATGAAATCGTCATCACGTACATGGAACATCACAGCAATTTGATCCCATGGCAGCAGCTGGCGAAGCAAACGGGCGCGACGTTGAAATACATTCCGCTGCAGGAAGACGGCACGATCGATCTCAACGATGTCGAGGCCACGGTGACACCCGCTGTGAAAATCGTCGCCATCGCCCATGTGTCGAACGTGCTCGGCACGATCAATCCGATTCGCGAGATCGCCCGCATCGCCCATGAGCGCGGGGCGATCATCGTCGTCGACGCGGCGCAAAGCGCTCCGCATATGAAGATCGACGTCCAAGAACTCGATTGCGACTTTTTGGCGTTTTCCGGCCATAAAATGTGCGGACCGACGGGCATCGGCGTATTATATGGCAAAAAGAAATGGCTTGAGCAGATGGAACCGGTGGAATTCGGCGGTGAAATGATCGATTTTGTCGAACTGTACGACTCGACGTGGAAAGAGCTGCCGTGGAAGTTTGAAGGCGGCACACCGATTATCGCCGGCGCCATCGGCCTCGGCGCGGCGATCGATTTCCTCGAGCAAGTCGGCTTGGACGCCGTCGCCGCCCATGAGCATGAACTGGCGCAATACGCGCTTGAACGAATGGCGGATCTCGAAGGCGTCACCGTCTATGGACCGAAGGAGCGGGCGGGGCTGGTGACGTTTAACATCGACGGCGTGCATCCGCACGATGTGGCGACCGTCTTGGACGCCGAAGGCATCGCCATTCGCGCCGGCCACCATTGCGCCCAGCCGCTCATGAAGTGGCTTGACGTGACGGCGACCGCCCGGGCGAGCTTCTATCTGTACAACACGAAAGAGGAAATCGACCGGTTCATCGCCGCATTACAGAAAGCGAAGGAGTACTTCAGCCATGTCTTCTAACCATCCGTTGGATCAGCTTTACCGCCAAGTCATTATGGATCATTATAAAAACCCGCGCAACCGCGGGGTGCTTGAGGGCACGAACGTCGATGTCAACATGAACAACCCGACGTGCGGCGACCGCATCCACTTGACAATGAAAGTGGAAGACGGCAGAGTCGCCGACGTCAAGTTTGAAGGGGAAGGCTGTTCGATTTCGATGTCGTCGGCGTCGATGATGACGCAGGCGATCAAAGGAAAAACGGTGGAGGAGGCGCTTCGGCTCGCCCACATTTTCTCCGACATGATCCAAGGAAAAGCGTACGACGATTCCGTTGACCTTGGCGACATCGAGGCGCTCCAAGGCGTTTCCAAATTTCCCGCCCGCATCAAATGCGCGACGTTGGCGTGGAAAGCGCTCGAAAAAGGGCTACATGGCCACGAACATGAAGGAAGGTGAACCACGATGGCGAAAAAAGCACCGGAAATCGGGGAATACAAGTACGGTTTCGTTGACAAAGACGTCTCCGTCTTCCGCGCCCAGCGCGGCCTGACGCGCGAAGTCGTCGAAGAAATTTCACGGATGAAAAACGAACCGCAATGGATGCTCGAGTTCCGCTTAAAAGCGCTCGACATCTTCTACAGCAAGCCGATGCCGCAATGGGGCGGCGACTTGTCGAGCTTGGATTTTGACGAAATCACCTACTACGTCAAACCGACGGAAAAATCGGGCCGCTCGTGGGATGAGGTGCCGGAAGAAATTAAAGCGACGTTTGATAAACTCGGCATTCCAGAGGCGGAACAAAAATATTTGGCCGGCGTTTCCGCCCAATACGAATCGGAAGTCGTCTACCATAACATGAAAGAGGATTTGGAAAAACTCGGCGTCATCTTTAAAGACACCGACTCGGCGCTGAAAGAAAACGAAGACTTGTTCCGTGAGTATTTCGCCAAAGTCGTGCCGCCGACTGATAACAAGTTTGCCGCTTTGAACTCGGCGGTTTGGTCGGGCGGTTCGTTCATTTACGTTCCAAAAGGTGTCAAAGTCGAAACGCCGCTGCAAGCGTACTTCCGCATCAATTCGGAAAACATGGGGCAGTTTGAACGGACGCTCATCATCGTTGATGAAGGGGCGCACGTCCATTACGTCGAAGGCTGCACCGCGCCGATTTACACGACAAACTCGCTCCATAGCGCGGTCGTCGAGATCATCGTCAAAAAAGGCGCGTACTGCCGCTACACGACGATCCAAAACTGGGCGAACAACGTTTTCAACTTGGTGACGAAGCGCGCCGTCTGCGAAGAAAACGCGACGATGGAATGGATCGACGGCAACATCGGCTCAAAGCTGACGATGAAATACCCGGCCGTCATCTTAAAAGGCGAAGGGGCGCGCGGCTTGACGCTGTCGATCGCCATCGCCGGCAAAGGACAGCACCAAGACGCCGGGGCGAAAATGATTCACTTGGCGCCGAACACTTCGTCCACGATCGTCTCGAAGTCGATTTCGAAACAAGGCGGAAAAGTCACGTACCGCGGCATGGTCCATTTCGGCCGCAAAGCGTCCGGTTCGCGCTCGAACATCGAATGCGACACGCTCATTCTTGACAACCAGTCGACATCGGATACGATTCCATACAACGAAATTTTAAACGACAACATCTCGCTTGAACACGAAGCGAAAGTGTCGAAAGTGTCGGAAGAGCAGCTGTTCTACTTGATGAGCCGCGGCATTTCCGAGCAGGAAGCGACAGAAATGATCGTCATGGGCTTCATCGAGCCGTTCACTCGCGAGCTGCCGATGGAATACGCCGTCGAGATGAACCGCTTGATCAAGTTTGAAATGGAAGGAAGCATCGGATAAGCTGGATAAATCAAGGGGTTAGCGCGCCGTTGCGGGCCTCGCACCCACAATGATTGACACAAACCGGAGCGGCTGGTTTCTTGCTCTTTCCGCTTATCTTCGGGGGGCGCCCTTAGCGCTCCCCGAATACGTTGTTTGCCGCGTCGTGGGGCACTTTCTAGAAGGTGGGTGATTTAGGGCAAAATACTTCTTATTCCATTATTTTCCTAATTGGAGAAACTTTGTAGAATCAGCTTTCTTTTCTGAATGAAAACGCCGTTGATTCGTGTGTGACAGCGGTTTTTCACCGGGCTTCGAGGAGGGATTCGCGTTTTTCGTGTTGTCGTTGCTTTGACAGGTAAATATGGTACTGCGTCTGATTTGCCGCGAATGGATACGATAAGGGTGGGATATCGGTGAAACGGATCCTCCGTTATGTTTTGTTGTGTACCATGCTAGCTGGCTGTGATCATCAGGAGATGAGTTTACAGGCTCATCATTGGGAGGCAAAAAGGCAAGGGTTTGACCAAGAAGAGATCGAGAGCCTCATTAGAGAGCCGGAAAGCCTCAATAAAGTCAACCGACAGCTCAAAAATAAGGAGGTTGCGTCTTTCTTTTGGCTGGGGATGACGAAAGAAGAGATTCGCCCACATGGATGGACAGGAGATCGATTTTTTTCGTGCGAGACGCGCGGTGAATCAATGGAATGAGCCCGATGAACAAACGGTGAAGGAGATTTTTAAGAAACAGGCGGATCATCAAATGATCCAATGCCATATCGAGAAACAGAAGTTATGCACCACATCAACGATTTACACCGATCATCAAAAGAACGTCATGAAACTGACCCTCTCTGTTTCCTCACTCAATCGAGAAGAGCATCGATACGCCGTCGTCTTGTCGTATGAATGGCTGATCGATCCGAAAGAAAAGGGGACGGATTTTTACGGGATTTTGACGACGGAAAATGCGGTTGTCGATTATCACCACGTTTACAACTCCTACAAGACATATCAGGATCGCTCTCACGTCAGCATACAACATAGTAGGAAGCCGTACCAATCTTCTGTTGTAGGGTATATGATGAAAAATTCCTTGCGCAAGGAAAGCAGCCGCCACTTTGGATATGTGTATTCGGAAATCGTACCTTCCGATCGCGCGCAAACGTATATTGATGTGAAGGGATTTTATGTTCATGCTCATCGGGCGTGGAGCGACAGCGACTTGTTTTCCTTCCAAGATGTTTATAACTGGAATGGGAAGGCTGATGCGGTGATGTTCAAGTCGCCGGTGATCCGCATCTTCATCCAACCGTGATGAAGCGGGATCGAACGGGGGAGCGTTCGCTTTTGGGCGCTCCCCTGTCTTCTCTCATGCCAGGTCGCTTTTGTTCCGCCGCCGCGCTCCGTCTTCCTTGTTAGCGCTTTGAAATCGAACAGATTGGCGATGAACATGGTTTGCATCTGACTTCTGCTGCTTCACGAAGACGCCCTGTCGCCGCCAACGATTGGTGATGAACATGATTTACATCTGACCGATTGAAGCGATCGTGACAGCCCGGTCATTGTTTGTGGTGGGAGCGGAGCGCTTCTTTTCATTCCGCCTGAACAAAAGTAGTTCGACAATCGCTCCCGTATTTCATCCAAGAGCGGAACGCTTCTTTTCATTCGGCCTGAACCGATTGGAAATCGACTGCGTGAAATCGCGTTCCGACCGCTTCCGTTTCCCGTCCGATCAAATCGGCTCGGAGGCGAGAGGGAGGAGTAGGATGAAGGTCGTTCCTTGCCCTAACTCGCTTTGGACATAGATGTCCCCGCCGTGCTCTTCGATAATTTTTTTGCAGACGGACAGCCCTAAGCCTGTCCCTTTTTGCTTTGTGGTAAAAAAAGGCTGAAACAGGCGCTCCAAGCGGTCGGGAGGGATGCCGGTGCCATTGTCGCGAATCGTGATTTGGGCGTACCGCTCGGTTGCCTGCAAGGAAAGGCGGATATGGCCGTCCGTCCGCCCGGCTTCAGCAATCGCCTCCATGCTGTTTCGGATCATGTTGAGCAACACTTGTTTGAGCTGTTTGGCGTTGGCGACGACAATGATTGGCTCATCTGGGGTGTCGCAGGTGATGGCGCAACGATGAATCAACAAATCGCTTTGGCAAAACAGCACCACTTCTTCCATCAATGGCGCCAATGCGACCGCTTGCCGTTCCCCTTGGGTCGGTTTCGAGAGATGGAGCAAATCGTAAATGATTTGATTGGCGCGGTCAATTTCGGAAAGAACCACGTCGACGTAGCTTCCTTTGCCGATCTGGTCCAAATAAGGGCGCATTAATTGCACAAAGCCGCGGACGCTTGTCAGCGGATTGCGAATTTCATGGGCGATGCTGGCGGCAATTTTGGCCACCGTGTTGAGCTGGTCGTGGCGAAGCGACTGTTCTTGCAGATAGTGCAGCGATTTTTGCAGCTCCGATTTTTCGTGCATCAATGTATAGTTCATATGGAGCAATTCTTTTTCCACTTTTTCGATCAGCAGGCCAACGCGATGGAGGTCTTGATCTTTGTCAATGCAAAACAGATGGATGGCCTCCGGCGCGGCCGGCACGAGATAGACATCATACAAATGAATCGAGCCGTCGCCGTGCACCAAATTCAGTTCCAACGCCCGCCCCTTTCGTTCCTTTGTCCACCGCTGCAGCTTGGGGCGGCTGTGGATGTCGATCAAGTCAAAAAAGCTTTTCGTGGAAGGAAATCGCGTTTTGGCGCTGATCGACCGGTCCGTGATGAAAAAGGCGCGATCGGTCTGAAAATACGGAAATGGGAGCGCGTCAATCAGGATGTGACGGTCGTCAGAAATTTGTTGCAACATCGGTTTTTCGACTCCTCCATTCGGCCGTGATGGCCAACAAGATGCGCGGTATGTCCGACCGGCAGCTTGATGGCATGAAGGTCAAGGATGGCAACATAAAATTATAGCATAACCAAAAGACAAATTGTAGAAAAAATGGGGAATCGAACGACTTTTCGCAACAAAAAAACAGCGCCCAAGCCAAAAGGGCACCGCCGACGTTCAGCCGAACGAAGATTGGTCGGAATGAAGCTGCTGCAACAATTGTTGGGCTTCCTGCAAGTAAAACAAGAATGCCGCTTCTTTTTCGGGAGGGGAAATGCGGCCGCGAATCGCCTGTTCAATGCGGCGGAAATTGTCCAATAAATGGTCGGTTTTCATGCCATGGTTCACTAAAATGTTGTTGAGCCAAAGGGCGTAATCGGTGAACACTTTGGCGTTTCTTAACAAATACGCCGTTTCTAAGTGCGCGAAATGGTGCTGATTGTCTTCAAAACATTTTTGTTTCCCGCGCTCCCCGTACTTTTCTAAAAGCTCGGGGTAAGCGGCATAAATCCCTTTGACAACCTCCTCGATGATCGGATAGTATTGCATGACGGAAATCATGTGGCGACCACCTTGTAGCGGGTGATCGTTGGAACGATAGAGGCGAGCTCTTGGTCAGGATAGTTTTTCTCCAATTCATGAATGCGCTTGAACTCGTCGCTCGTCACCCAGGCCAAAAATGCTTCCTTGGATTCCCATTCGATGTGCACCGTCAATTCGCCGGGCCGCTTTTCATTTTGCAGCAGGCGAAAGGCGCGAAACCCGTCCGCTTTGTCGACGAGACGAGAACGGTTTTGATAAATGGCAATCACTTCATCAACCTTTTCGACAGGAACGGAAAAGGTGGAATGAACAATGTACATAGTTCGTGCACCTCGCTTGAAATGATCGCAGCTGGATGATCACGTTCATCCGGCAGAAAGGAATTACAGGCCGTTGGTTGCACACAGTCCCCCGTCTCCCCACTCAGCCAACAGCTGTTGCAGCGCGTCGACGTCTTTGATGATCAGAGTAGACGGAGAGCAGAGCGACGAAATGTCATACAACTGAACTGCGCGGCCTCCGACAAGGATGATGGGCCGGTGCGGCAGCTGCTCGAGCGCGTGCGTGTATGCCGGCACCCGGCTTAAATGGTAGGGCAAAGTGACGGAAAGGCCAACGACCTTCGGCTTCCACTTTTTGGCGTGCATCACCGCGTATTCGAGCGGCAAGTTGGCCCCTAATAACCGGGTGTCCCAGCCTTTTTCTTTGAAGAGCTGGGCGACGATGGTGATGCCGATGTCGTGCTGTTCGTTTTCGACGCAAAAAAACATCGCCCGTTGCACCGCGGGAAGAGGAGGAAACCGATGCTGCTGTTCCTGTTCTAAAAAGAGCGCGTGCAATAAATATTTGCAAGTCATGGAGGCGATATGCTCGTCCGCAACGGTGATCAAGTTGTTTTCCCACATGGTGCCGATATAGCGCATCGCTTGTGTAATCAGCTCATAGGCTCGCCGCCAGTTCGGTTCGCTCCCGCCCGCTATATACAGTTCAACGATTTCTTTTGCTTTGGAAAAATCGCCGTTGAGCAAAGCCATGGTCAATCGGTCCAAGGTTGTATAAGACATGGCCATCACCTAATCAAGAAAAATTGAACGCTCTCGCGCCTTCGCGGCCGCAGGGAGGCGGAGGGTTCCCGATGATCGAAACAACAGGCCGACGGACTGTCAACGCCGACAGGGTGAGACCGATGCGCCAGTGACTGCTGCATCCGCTTGCGTTTTTGGCTCGTTGAACCATGGACAACCAACAAGGGAGCATCCCCTCCTTAAATAGCTGGTATATGAGTGGTTGGATGGTTTTTGCCTATTTTTCTATTATACTATAAAATGTTGAAACCCATCAAAGCATGCGTTTGCAGCGAATGGACGTTGGGTTTTTACGGCTTCCTGCCAACGAGCAGACGTTTTCATTTCAAGGCGTCCCCCTCTTATGCTATAGTTAAAATAGCTGGAAATTGAACAAACTGGTGATCAAAATGATTTACATCGGATTGACCGGCTGGGGCGATCATGACAGCCTTTATCCGCCCGGTTTGGCGGCGAAAGATAAATTGTCGGAATATGCGGCCCATTTTCCGACGGTCGAGGTCGACTCGTATTTTTACGCCATTCAGCCGCGGGCAAACGTGGAAAAATGGATTCGCGAGACGCCGCCGTCGTTTCAGTTTATCGTGAAGGCTTATCAAGGGATGACCGGACATGAGCGCGGCCCGATTCCATATGAAAGCAAGGAAGAGATGGTTGCCGCGTTTTTGGAATCGATCGCGCCGTTTCAAGAGGCGGGAAAATTGGCGATGGTGCTGTTTCAGTTTCCGCCGTGGTTTGACTGCCGGCGCGAGCATGTCGCGTACTTGCGCTCGGTGAAGGCGCGGATGGGGGAAGTGCCGGCGGCGCTTGAATTTCGCCATCAATCTTGGTTTTCGCCGCGCTTTCGCGCCAAAACGCTTCGCTTTATGGAAGAGGAAGGCTGGATTCACTCGATTTGCGATGAGCCGCAGGCAGGGGAAGGGTCGGTGCCGATTGTGTTGCATCCGACTCATCGCGAAAAGACGCTGATTCGCCTGCACGGCCGCAACGTGCACGGCTGGAACAAGGCGACGGCCGGCGAGAACTGGCGGGCCGTCCGTTATTTGTATCGCTACAATGAGCGCGAGCTGCGCGAATGGGCAGATCGCATTCGAGCGCTCGCAGCGAAAACGGACCACATTTATGTGCTGTTTAACAACAACTCCGGCGGCGATGCCGCCGACAATGCCAAGCAATTGATCGAGTTGCTCGGCTTGGAGTACAACGGCCTTGCGCCGCGGCAGCTTGGTTTGTTTTAAAGCAAGGGGGGGAGAGGCCATATGGCGTATTTGTTGCTTGTTTCGCTCGGCTTGATCGCCGGAACGGTCGGCAGTTTGGCCGGCCTTGGCGGCGGGGTGATCATCGTGCCGGCGCTGTTGTTTTTCGGCGCGCTCGGCTGGCTGTCGGCGGTGACGCCGCAAGTCGCGGTCGGCACATCGCTAGTCGTCATTATTTTCAACGGGCTGTCATCCACGTTGTCGTACATGAAAGACAAAATGGTCGATTATCGAAGCGGGCTGCTATTTAGTCTCGGCAGCGTCCCGGGAGCGGTCGTCGGCGCTTGGGTGAACAATACGCTGAGCGTGGCGCATTTTTCGCTGTATTTTGGTCTGTTTTTGATTGCCATGTCGCTTTTTTTGGCGCTCAGTCAAAAGAAAACGAAACGCTCGGCGGCAGAAACGGCGGCGGCGAAAGAAAACGAAGGCGAACAAACGGCGGTGGAACAGGCGCAGCCAGGGCCATGGTGGCGGCGGAAAGTCGTCCGCGCGTACACCGACCGAAACGGGGAGGTTTCCGTTTATGACTACCAGCCGTTGGCGGCGATTGCCATCGCTTTTGTCGTTGGCTTTTTCGGCGGGCTGTTTGGCATTGGCGGCGGTTCGTTGATGGTGCCGGCGATGATCGTGCTGTTTCGCTTTCCGCCCCATGTGGCGGTCGCCACATCGATGTTGATGATTTTTTTGTCCTCACTCGTCGGTTCGCTGACGCATGTGACGATGGGCAATGTGAAATGGACGTTTGCCCTCGCCCTCATCCCCGGCGTATGGATCGGCGCGAAAACGGGGGCATGGATCAACAAGCGAATGCCGAGCCGAACGTTGGTGGTCGTGCTGCGCCTCGTGCTGATTGTCCTAGGGATTCGACTTGTCTGGGAAAGCCTAGCGTAGTGGAGGAGGGGGCGTTTTGAAGCAAATCGTCTATCTTTACCATACCAATGACGTGCACAGCCATTTTGAACATTGGCCGCAAATCGCCCGCTTTTTGTCAGAGCGCAGAAAGGAGCATTGCGAGCGCAACGAGGCGATGCTTTTGTTTGATGTCGGCGATTTTGTCGACCGCGTTCATCCGATCACCGAGGCGACGAGGGGCAAAGCGAACGTTGAGCTGCTCAACGAGCTTGGCTATGACGCGGTGACGATCGGCAACAATGAAGGGATCACGCTCGATTACCGCGATCTCGATACGCTGTATGAGCGGGCGCGATTTCCGGTGGTGGTGGCCAACTTGTTCCGCCGTGACGGCACGCGGCCGCCGTGGGCGCTGCCGTATGCCGTCATTTCGGCGACAGAGACGTTTCGCATCGGGGTTGTTGGCGCGACCGCTCCGTTTCGTCATTTTTACGAATCGCTCGGCTGGACCGTTGCATCGCCGTTTGAGACGCTAAGGGCGGCGGTGGCGGAAGTGAAGCAGCGGGTGGACTGCGTCGTTGTCCTATCCCATCTCGGCGTGCACGATGATGAACAAATGGCCGCTGAGATTCCGGGCATCGATGTTGTTTTAGGCGCTCACACCCATCATCTGTTCCTGGAAGGAAAGCGAGTCAACGGCGCGCTTCTGTGCGCGGCTGGAAAATATGGACAATACGTCGGCGTCGTTAAGCTCGAGGTGGAAGACGGGCGCTTAGCGCGGACGTCGGCCGCCCTCGTCGATGTCGCGACCTTGCCGCGTTCCGAAGAGATGGAGCGCCGCCTTCGCCGCCTCGAGCGGGAAAGCTTGGCGCAGCTTGAGGCGGAACGGGTCGCCGAACTCGAAGAGGATTTGCCGATCAACTGGTTCGCTCCGTCGCCGCTCGCCCATGTGCTGGCTTCCGCCTTGCGGGAATGGTGCCAAGCGGACATCGGCATGGTCAATTCCGGCGTGCTGCTTGAGTCGCTGTCGAAAGGGCCGGTGACAAAAAAAGATTTGCACCGCATTTGCCCCCATCCGCTCAATCCGTGCAAAGTGAAGCTGCGCGGGGCGGAGCTCAAAGAAATTATGCTGGAAGCCCATACGGAACGGATGAAGCATTTGCGGTTTAAGGGGTTCGGTTTCCGCGGTGAAGTGATGGGGGAAATGGTGTATGACGGTGTCGATCTCGAGACGGAATGGGAAGAGGATGGGGGTTGGCATATCCGCCGCGTTGCGGTTCACGGCGAACCGCTCGATCCGGAGCGGACGTACGAGGTGGCGACGACCGATATGTTTGCCATCGGCCATTTTTACCCGCAAATTCAGCGGGCGGCGGAGAAAACGTATTACATGCCTGAGTTTTTGCGCGACGTTCTCGCGTGGAAACTGGCTCAGTAGTCAGGCACTTCTCGTTCTGTCCTTCATACATTGAAGGATGGAAAGGAGAGTGACTGCGGCGATGGTGGAAATCAAGCCGATCATTATTGACGGGCATCCGTTTATGGCGGTGTCCGTGCAGCTGCCGAAAACGAATTTGTTGGCGGTGGCGAGCGACAAAGGATATATTATGTGCGGGGCGCTCGATGTCGCGTTGTTGAACGAAAAATTGCGCGACCGCGGCATTATCGCTGGACGGGCGGTCGGGGTGCGCACGATCGAGCAGCTGCTCGCGGCGCCGCTTGAGTCGGTGACGATCGCCGCCCGCGAGCTCGGCATCGAACCGGGAATGAAAGGAAAAGACGCGCTGTTGAAAATGCAGTGAAAGAATCCCTCCTTACAAGCATACATATAGCTTGTAAAGGAGGGATTTGATGTTGTTGCGCCCCCGGGTTGGGCGGAGGGGCCCGCTCCCGTTCCGCTATGTGCTGCTATTGACCTTCGTTTTTTTTATGTTTTCGATGGCGGCCAGCCTTTGGATTGTGAATCGAAGCATCAAGCCAGTGCTGATGGAAATCGCGGAAACCGAAACGAAACGAATTGCCAATTTGGTGATTAACAATGCGATTGAACAACAGTTTCAAAAGGACAATCCCGAGTTTCAGCGGCTTGTTACGGTTCGGCAGGACGAAAACGGCAAGATTGTGTCCGTCGACTTTGATACGGCGGTGATGAACCGCATTTTATCCGAAACGGACGATCATGTCATGGCAAGCTTGAAAGCGGCGACCGAAGGACGGATTGAGCGCCTCGTTCTTCCCGAAGTGGAGTCGGGGGCCGGCGACAGCCGCGGTATCATTTATTCGATTCCGCTTGGACAAGTGACCAACAATGCGCTGCTGGCGAATTTGGGTCCGCGCATCCCCGTGCAGTTTCAAATCGTCGGCAATGTCAATTCAGAAGTGACAAAACAAATCCACGCCTATGACATTAACAGTTTTTTTATTGAAATTGATATCCATATTGCGGTCGATATTCAAGTCATTATTCCGTTTGCGTCGAAAATCTCCACCGTTACGACCGATATGCCGATCGTCATGCGCTTTATCCCCGGAGAAGTGCCACAGTTTTACAACAAAGGCGGGGGTTCCGTCGGCCCTTCCTTTGAACTGCCGCCGCGGTAGCCGTTCCCTGTTTGCTGGCGGCGGATGAGCGCCTAGGAGGCTGGTGAAAAATAACAAATTCGCTCGATTGGGGAGAAGTCACAAGGAATGGAATGATGACGTTGCAACGTTTGTTTTGGTTTGGGAAACACTGTCGGAGAGCAGTGTTTCTCCTTCAATCACCGCCCTCCTAGAAACGTCGGCCAGAAACGAGAATGTTTTTAGTGGAAACATGGAAATATTATACAAGTAAAATGTTGCGGCGAGCGGTGGCTGCAGTGGTTTTCCAACTCGGCCTAGAGGAAACCGCTTTTTTCTTTTTTCGACAGAAAAGAACTAGACGAGTGGCTATAAATTTTGTAATATTATATTAAATTGAAAATAGTTTTATTATTTACATAAGGTTGCGAAAGGGGGGAGGGAGTAGAAGGAGAGATGGCTGATGTCAAGCAGCCGTTGGAGGGCGCGGCAAAGGAAAGCGAGGGCGCTCTCATGACCGAACATTTTGAAGGTAGCGTCAAAAGTTCTATGAAAACTCCACACAGACCATCCCATTGAGCATCGTGGGGCATGCAGAGAGCCGGATTCGCCCTTGACCAACACCCGCCAAAGGTGCGGAAGAGTCGTCAAGGGCGACGGGGACAAAAAAGAAGGCAATAGGAAAGCCGCCCTTGCCTTTACCGAATTTTACCTTTGGCGGTGTTCGGTTGGTCAAGGGTTCGCTTCGCCGAATCCGGCAGGAGTTCTGTTCAACGGGCTCTGGAGGACAAAAAAGTTAGGCTGCCTCGTTTTGAAGGAAGTCCTGAGCCATGGCGATCAGCTTCGTCCACCGGGCCGGCATATGCGGCAGCTCGGCGAGCTCCGGGATGACGACCGGCACCCGGCCTTCGAGCGCGCTATGCGGGCGCAGAAAGTTAAAATACGCCACAAACAGCGTCACAAAGGACACCGAGCCTTCCTCGGCGCCAAACCCATGGGTCGGGCGGTAGTTGCCTTTAAAGGTCCGGTTGAATCGCTCGATGATCTGCTTGAGAGGGCGAAATTCTTCCGAGACCGGATCTTCGTTGGTCAGGCCGATTACCTGGCGGACGTCAAACGAAATCCCGTGCTGGGCAAAGAAGTGTTGCGCCAACAGGTAAATCGGGTTGCCATCCACGACGAACGACAAGTCGTCTGGAAGGGACGGCAGCTTCCTGAGGACATCATTGATCGCCTTGATGGCCGAGAGCGTGTCCCGGTTGGGCGAGACGCGATAGGACAGCACGATCTTTTTCACCGCGTCGAACATAAAGAATAGGTAATGCCAACGGCCCTTCACACGAATATATGTCTCGTCCCCACAGAACGAACCGGACAGCTCATACGGAAATCGGTCGACAAAGGGCTTGATCCAAAGCGCGACGCTGTTGGCGTAGTTGAGCACCGTCTGATGAGAGATCGAGACGCCATGGATGTCCTTCAGGGCGGCGGCGGTTTCCCTCGAGGACATCCCAAAGTTGACGTAGTACGTCAACACGAGCCCCAACACGTGCGGCGACGCAGCCAGCCGGGACAAATCGACCTTCGGCTTGATGAGCGACGAGGAAGCCAACGGGAGAAAGTCAAACAAGAACTCCCGAAACAAATACCGCACCTTGAAGGCTTGAGGATTCTGTTGAAACTGTTGGCGCTCTTTCTTCGTCATCCGGCGAAGGTTGGCCTGGTAAAACGGGCAATCGTTGTTCTTGCACTTATAGATGTTGTATTCCTTGCGCTCCTTGATTTTTTCCAACGTCTTTTTGCAGTGCGGACAACGAAAGACCGCTTGCTTGGTGAACCGATTTCGGTGGTTGAACCGGCATTGGCACACTTTGCATTGGTATTGCCCTTTTCCGCCGTTATTGGCGTACAGGTAAGAAGAGGGAGCCTGGCAGCGAGGGCAGGTCAACGAATCCGGCACACGGTGTTTCGCATTCGCGCGGCGCTGGATGGGCCGTAAAGGACGTCTGTGCTGGGCTTCATAGTCTGCCAACAGCTTCCGGTAATCAAGGGTTTCCGGCACATCGATGATCGGAAGGTCATCGACCTGAAGTTTCCGGTACGGCTTTTGGATGGGTTCGTCCCAGTCCTCGAGATGCAAGGATTTCCCCAATATCACACCCATTAAATACACAATGATTTGATATTGGGTCTTGATAATTTCGAGCAAATAGGCTAATAATTGAGGTAACAAAGCTTGTCACTCCTTTGTTTTGGCTGTTGGGTGTCGTTACCTCAATGATGGCCGAAAACAATGGGGGTGGCAAGCTTTTTTTCGTTCAACCGTTGAAACTCAAGGGAAAACCGTGAGTGTGGAGGATAAACTTTTGACAATACCATTTTGAACAATGGGGGGAATGAAAGTGAAGAAAAAAAGAACAGCAGGGATTGTAGCTTCCTTGATGCTGACGGCGGGTCTTATGGCTGGCTGCGGCAACAACCAACAAAGCGGGGGGTCGGCCGGCGGCGGAGGCGGCGATGTGATTAAAATCGGCGCCAACCTTGAGCTGTCCGGCGGCGTCGCTTCGTACGGCCAGTCGATCGCCGAAGGGCTGGAACTGGCGTTTGATGAAATCAATAAAAAAGGAATTGACGGCAAAAAGTTAAAGCTCGTCAAAGTCGACAACAAATCGGAAGCGGCCGAAGCAACAAACGGCGCCATCAAGCTGATCAGCCAAGACAAAGTCGTCGCCATCATCGGCTCGGCGACGAGCACGAACACGCTTGCCCAAGTGCAAGTTGCCAATGACAATAAAGTGCCGCTCATTACGCCGACGGGCACGAACCCAACGATCACGAACAAAGACGGCAAAGTAAATGAGTTCGTTTTCCGGACGTGCTTCATCGATCCGTTCCAAGGAACGGTGGCGGCGAAATTCGCCTTGGATGAGCTGAAAGTGAAAAACGCGGCGGTGCTGATCGACAGCTCGAGCGACTATTCGAAAGGGCTGGCCGCTTCGTTTAAAGACGCGTTCACCCAAGGCGGCGGCAAAATCGTTGCGGAAGAAGCGTATGTCGCGAAAGACACTGACTTCCGCGCGACGTTGACGCGCATTAAATCGGCGAATCCGGAATTCATTTTCCTGCCCGGCTATTATGAAGAAGTCGGCCTCATCGTCAAGCAGGCGCGCGAACTCGGCTTGAACGTGCCGATTATGGGCGGCGACGGCTGGGATTCGCCGAAGCTGGTGGAGATTGCCGGCAAAGACGCGCTGAACAATACGTACATCACGAACCATTATTCGTCTGGCGACCCGGATCCGAAAATTCAAGAGTTCGTGAAAGCCTTTAAAGCGAAATACAACAAAGCGCCGGATGCGTTCAATGCGCTCGGCTATGACACGGCTTACTTCTTGGCCGATGCGATCAAACGGGCCGGCAGCGCCGATCCGGTGAAAATCAAAGACGCGCTGGCGAAAACGAAAGATTTGCAGCTCGTCTCCGGCACGCTGACGCTCGATAAAAACCATGATCCGGTGAAATCGGCGGCCATTTTGGAATACAAAGACGGACAGCAGCAGTTCAAAACGAAGGTCAATCCGTAAGGAGAGGCGGCATGGACGGGGGAGGAACAGCTCCCCTGTCCGGCGCTTCTTTT
The DNA here is from genome assembly GCF_052692335.1 of Geobacillus sp. YF-1. Lineage (NCBI taxonomy): Bacteria > Bacillati > Bacillota > Bacilli > Caryophanales > Anoxybacillaceae > Geobacillus > Geobacillus sp. YF-1. The sequence goes on along the minus strand of NZ_CP199850.1, from coordinate 2,964,811 downwards.
GATGAATGACGAGTTTTCGTTAAGGAGCGTGCAGACATGGAACTCATTCAACAGCTCGTGAACGGCGTTTCGCTCGGCAGCATTTATGCGCTCATCGCCCTCGGCTATACGATGGTGTACGGCATCGTCCGGCTCATTAATTTCGCCCATGGCGACGTCTTTATGGTTGGTTCATTCGTTGGGTTTTATGCGGTGACGATGCTTGGCGTTGGCTTCTTTCCGGCGCTGCTATTGGCGATGGCAGCCTGCGCGGTGCTGGGGATGGTGATTGAGCGGATCGCTTACAAGCCGCTGCGGAATGCGACGCGCATTGCCGTCTTGATTACGGCGATCGGCGTTTCGCTTTTCATTGAGTACGTGACGATTTATTTGCGCGGGGCGCAGCCGGAAGCGTATCCGAGCACGCTGCTCCCGGATCGGAATTTGAAGCTGTTTGGGGTGGTCATCAGCAGCCAGTCGCTGTTCATCCTCGGCACGTCCCTCGTTTTGATGATCCTTCTTCAATTTATCGTCCACCGGACAAAAATCGGGAAAGCGATGCGCGCTGTGTCCCATGATGCGGAAGCGGCTCGGTTGATGGGAATCAACGTTGACAACACGATTTCGGCCACGTTCGCCATCGGCTCGGCGCTCGCGGGGGCGGCCGGCGTCATTTTTGGCATTTATTATACAAAAATCGAGCCGTTGATGGGCATTCTTCCCGGGTTGAAAGCGTTTGTCGCCGCTGTGTTGGGCGGAATTGGCATCATTCCCGGAGCGATGGTTGGAGGGCTGTTGCTTGGCGTCATTGAATCGCTTGTCAGCGGGCTCGGCTACTCGCTCTGGCGCGACGGGGTGGCGTTTGTCATTTTGATTCTCATCCTGATTTTCCGGCCGGCCGGATTGTTTGGCAAGAACGTACGAGAAAAAGTGTAAAGGATGGTAGGGACAATGGCAACTTGGAAGCGGACGCGTGGATTTTGGGGTTCCGTCATACTGGCCTTCGCCTTTTTCGCGGTTGTTGAGTGGCTGATTGCCAGCGGAATGTTAAATATCTTTTATGTCAATACCCTCTTTTTCATGGCGATCAATGTCATGTTGGCCGCGAGCCTTCACTTGATCATCGGCATCACCGGGCAGTTTTCGATCGGACATGCCGGCTTTTTCGCCGTCGGCGCCTATGCCTCCGCGATTATGACGATGAAGCTGCAGCTGCCGTTTGCGGTCGGCGTTTTGACCGCCGGGGTGGCGGCGATGCTCGCTGGCCTGATCATCGGCGTGCCGAGCTTGCGCTTAAAAGGGGACTACTTGGCGATCGCCACGCTCGGGTTTGGCGAAATTGTCCGCATTGCTTTGCTTAACATCGATTACGTTGGCGGGGCGAGCGGCATGACGGTGACGCACATGACGACATGGCCGTGGGTGTTCGCCTGCCTGTTGGTGACGCTTTTGGTGATTGCCAACTTCACAAACTCGACGCACGGACGGGCGTGCATCTCGATTCGCGAGGATGAAATCGCCGCCGATGCCATGGGGATCAACACGACGTATTACAAAGTGGCAGCGTTTGTGATCGGCGCGTTTTTCGCCGGCATCGCCGGAGCGTTGTACGCGCACCATTTTTACATCATCCAGCCGTCGAACTTCGGTTTTTTAAAGTCGTTTGACATTTTGATTTTTGTCGTTTTAGGCGGCCTCGGCAGTTTGTCCGGCTCGGTCATCGCCGCCGTGTTGCTGACGATCGTTTCGACGTTCTTGCAAAACTATCCGGAAACGCGGATGATCATTTACAGCCTCGTGCTGATTTTCGTTATGCTGTACCGCCCAACCGGGCTGATGGGGACGAAAGAGCTGTCTTCGCTTTGGAAATGGCGGAAGACGGAAGGGGGAGTGAACCATGGCGGCAAAAACACCGTTGCTTAAAGCGGAAAACGTCGGCATCCAGTTTGGCGGGCTGAAGGCGCTCTCCGGCGTGACGATGGAGCTGCATCAAGGGGAGCTCATCGGGCTCATCGGGCCGAACGGCGCGGGAAAAACGACGCTGTTTAACTTGCTGACGGGCGTGTATGTGCCGACGGAAGGGCGGATTATGCTGGACGGCGAGACGTTGAACGGATTGCCGCCGTACAAAATTACGCGCAAAGGGATCAGCCGCACGTTTCAAAACATTCGCCTATTTGGCGAGCTGTCGGTTTTGGACAACGTGAAAGTCGCTTACCATGCGCACGCCCGCCATTCGATGCTGAGCTCCATTTTCCGCCTCCCCTCCCATTTTCGCGGCGAACAGGAAATGGAAGAGAAGGCGATCGAGTTCTTGAACATTTTCCAGCTTGATAGCGTCAAGCATGAGAAGGCAAAAAACTTGCCGTACGGGCAGCAGCGGCGGCTTGAGATCGCCCGGGCGCTGGCGGCGCAGCCGAAGGTGCTTTTGCTTGACGAGCCGGCCGCCGGCATGAACCCGCAAGAGACGAAAGAATTGATGAAGCTGATCGCGTTCATTCGCGAACGGTTTGCCTTGACGATTTTGTTGATTGAGCATGACATGTCGCTTGTGATGGGCATATGCGAGCGCATTTACGTGTTGGATCACGGCCAGCTGATCGCCGAAGGCACGCCGGAACAAGTGCGCAGCAACCCGAAAGTGATCGAGGCTTACCTTGGCGAGGAGGTGTCGTGACATGCTGAACGTGAATGGCATCGATGTGTTTTACGGCAATATTCATGCCTTAAAAGGCGTGTCGCTTGAGGTAAACAAAGGCGAAATCGTCACGCTGATCGGCGCAAACGGCGCGGGAAAAACGACGCTGCTGAAAACCATCTCCGGGCTGTTGAAGCCGAAAAACGGCGACATCGTCTACGAAGGGGCCTCGATCGCCGGCAAGGCGGCGCAGACGATCGTGAAGCAAGGCATTTCCCACGTGCCGGAAGGGCGCCGCGTGTTTGCCAACATGACGGTCGAGGAAAATTTGGAGCTCGGTGCGTTTTTGCGCAAAGACAAAGCCGGCATTCAACAAGATTTTGCCAACGTTTTTCAGCTGTTTCCGCGCCTTGAGGAGCGGCGCAAGCAATTGGCTGGCACGCTCTCGGGCGGCGAGCAGCAAATGCTTGCCATCGGCCGCGCGCTCATGGCTCGTCCGAAGCTGCTTTTGCTTGACGAACCGTCGATGGGGCTCGCGCCGCTGCTTGTCAAGACGATTTTTCGCATCATCCAGGAAATCAATGCGTCAGGGACGACGATTTTGCTTGTCGAGCAAAACGCCCATATGGCGCTCTCGATCGCCGATCGCGCCTATGTCCTCGAATCGGGCCGCGTCGTGTTGTCGGGAACGGCGGCTGAGCTGCAGGCGAGCGAGCAAGTGAAGCAGGCGTATTTGGGCGGGCATTGACGCTATGGGTGAGGCGGCGAAGCGAAAGAGCCATTGCATGGCGGTGAAGTGAAAAAGCAACGCGCTCACAGAACGAAATGAACGGCGCTGCGCCACGGTTCGGCCCATCGGCCGAACGGGCGATCAGCGCCGTTTTTGTTGCTGCCGCTCGGCCCGCTCCCACGCTTTCAAATGTGGATAGGGGTCGAACGCCCACTCGGTGTAGCCGTTGTCTTTGTACATCCCGTAATGAAGATGGGGCGGGAATTTTCCGGCCGTGCCGGGCGGGCCGTAGCCGGAGCTGCCGACCGAGCCGATGATCGTTCCCGGCTTGACGATTTGCCCCTCCCGTAACTGGGCGGTAAACCCGTTTAAGTGGGCGAAATAATGGTACGTGTTGTTGATGTCGCGGATGCCGACGCGCCAGCCGCCGTAGTTGTTCCAGCCTTTCAATTCGACGATGCCGTAGCACGTCGAGCGGACCGGAACCCCGTAGCCAGCGAAAATGTCCGTTCCCTCATGGATGCGGCGCCCGCCCCAGCCGCGCGCGTCACCCCATGTGTCGCGGTAGCTGTAATTCGCCCGCAGCGGAAGAGGAAACACATGGTTGTCCAATTGTAATGTCTGATACTTTTTATAAATTTTTACTTTTCCTAAAATCAGGTCGACCGTCTTGGCGCGCTGGTAATAGTTCCAAAGCGCGATCTTGATCTGGCGGTGATCAATGCCGTACGTCTGCAAATAGCGGGCCATCGCCATGATGACATCTTCATCGTCGTCAGCGCGCGCGTTTCCATCCCCGTTCCCATCTATCCCGAGGCCGCCAAACTGGGAGATGGTGAACGGATTCGTATCATGCGGGTTTGGATTGAGCGGTCCCGCCCAGACCGCCGGCTTCATGTAAATACCAAGGACGCCGGTTGGTTTGGGCAAATCGCGGCGCACTTGGCGGACGTTTCGCTCGTATTGGTCAATGGCCGCAAAGTAATACCATGGAATGAGTGAAACGGCTTCCGCTTTTTTATACAGCTCCATGCGTCGTTCATAAACGTCTTCTTCATTATTTTCAGCTGCGGCCGCGGCGCCGGCGGCGATGAACAATATCGCCACCACCCATAGGGCCAGTAGCCATCGGTGCACGTGGATCCCCCCTTTTCCGCTCGTCTCCTATCCTTTAGTTTGGGGAGAAAGAAGGAATTCATCAATGGCAAAATTTGTAGGACTAAGCGCACTCGTCCTTTGGCGCCAAGAAGCAAGAAGTGTAAAAAGGAGGAAGGCAGTCGGACGGCGATTTTTTTGTCTTTTCGCGAGCTTTTCATTATAATGAGAAATGAATAACGATCTAACTGGAGTGAGAACGATGGCGACGAAAGAAGAACACGTCCGCAAGCCGGATTGGTTGAAAATCAAATTAAATACGAACGAGAACTACGTCGGATTGAAGAAGTTGATGCGGGAACACCGTTTACATACTGTCTGCGAGGAAGCGAAGTGCCCGAACATTCACGAATGCTGGGCTGTGCGGCGGACGGCCACGTTTATGATTTTAGGCAGCGTCTGCACGCGCGCCTGCCGCTTTTGCGCCGTCAAAACCGGCTTGCCGACCGAACTCGACTGGCAGGAACCGGAACGCGTCGCCGAATCGGTGCGCATCATGAACTTAAAACACGTCGTCGTCACCGCGGTGGCGCGCGATGATTTGAAAGACGGAGGTGCGGCCGTGTTTGCCGAAACGGTGCGCGCCATCCGGCGAAAAAACCCGTTTACGACGATTGAAGTGCTGCCGTCCGACATGGGCGGGGTGTACGAAAACTTGAAGACGCTGATGGATGCCCGACCGGACATTTTGAACCATAACATTGAAACGGTGCGCCGCTTGACGCCAAGAGTGCGCGCGCGGGCGACGTACGAACGGTCGCTTGAGTTTTTGCGGCGGGCGAAAGAGCTGCAGCCCGACATCCCGACGAAATCGAGCATCATGGTCGGCCTTGGGGAAACGAAAGAGGAGATCATCGAGGCCATGGACGATCTGCGCGCCAACCATGTCGACATTTTGACGATCGGTCAGTATTTGCAGCCGACGAAAAAACATTTGAAAGTGGTGAAGTACTACCATCCCGATGAGTTTCGGGAGCTGAAAGAGATCGCATTAAGCAAAGGGTTCAGCCATTGCGAGGCGGGTCCGCTCGTCCGCTCCTCGTATCATGCCGATGAGCAGGTGAACGAAGCGGCGAAAGCGCGGCAGCTGAAGGCCTAGGTTCAAGCGGCTGGCGCCCGCGGGCGGCGAATAGGCGAAAAGAAACGGTCGTGCCTCTTTTGGAAAAAGGCAGACCGTTTTCTTTCCTCGGCAAGCGGTTAGGCGATCGAAAAGCGTGAGCGTTATTGCCCCATTTTTGTCGTCCGCGGCGTTCCGTCGCGGAAATCGCGATCGAGTCGGTCGTTCATTTCGTTGATCATTTCGCCGTTTTCGTTTTCGCCGTCGCTTAGCTTCGCTCCTTGCGGATATTTCAACATCCGCTGGATGGTGGCGTCAAGAATCTGATCGATGTTGCGCGTGTTTGAGTCCAAGCGCCCGAAGCGTTCAATGTCTTTCATCAGCTGCGGATTGTCGGCGATGTAGACGTGATAGTAGCGAGGCACGACAGACAGCGCCGTCTTTTTGACTTGGTCAGCGGTCTGCTGCCGGTTGTTCGTGTCGGCGTCATAAATGACGAGCACTTCCTCATCCGTGACGAGCGTCGCGACGTCCTTGACACCCGGCAGCTGGGTGCACAGTTTGCTGATCAAATCGGCCGCTTTTTCGCGGTTGAAGGACGGCATGTCGTTATAGCCGTTGGCGTCGCCAGCAATCGGGCTTTTTTGATGGCGGACGTAGCCGAAGTTGTTCATCGGCGTGTCATCGCCGTTGGGCACTCCGTTTTCATTGTACAGTTCGTTGCGGTCGGTGACGTTGATGGTATTCCCGCTTCGCTTATAGACTTTGGTATTGTCGTCTTGGGCGGTTTGTGCGCAGCCGCTCAAGACAAGAGCCGTTCCGAACAGAGCGGCCCACCATGGTCGTCTCATCGTCAGCACCCCCTTCGCTTTTAGGGTGGCACGCGTCGCGGCGTTTCATAACCGTCATTGATTGGGTGTCGTGCATCGTTTATGATGGAAGTGGAAAGGCGAGGTGAACTCCCGTGATTTGCATCAACAACCATTGTTACGAGCTGGTGGAAAATGTGAAAAACGCCTTTAACGAAGAAGCCTTTCGCGCCCGGTACGCCGATATTTTGGCGAAGTATGACTACATTGTCGGCGACTGGGGATACAATCAGCTGCGGCTGCGCGGATTTTTTGACGACCACAATCAAAAAGCGACGCATGATACGAAAATCAGCACGTTGTCGGAATATTTGTACGAATATTGTAACTTCGGCTGCGCTTATTTTGTGCTTCGTAAAGTGAAGCGGTGAAGCCGCCATGTCGCGGCGCTGATGGGCGGATAAGCGAAGCAGCCGCTCCGGGGCGGGCGGCTGCTTCGTCATTCCCCTTCGTTGTACGGGAACTGTTCGCTTTTGCGCGGGTCGTCGTGCGGCGGGTGCGCGGCCGGGTCGCGCCTTGGAATGTTTTGGTGCAGCGATTTGAATTCATAGTTGAAGGCGCTGTAAGGTCGCTGCCCTTCCCGCCACGGTGTGCTTTTATTTTCGACCGGCGCGTCCGCGCGGTACGGCGATCCGTACGGCCCTTCGGGAAATTCCTCGGCCGTTAAGAAATTGCGCTGTTTCTCGACGGTGGAAACATCGGCATATGTTTCCCGTTCCGCCATTCGCCTCACCTTCCTTGCTGCCGGGTTGGTTCATAAGATGCCCCAAACCGAGGAAGGTTATGAAAGACATTCACGCAAAAAGGCGCGCAACTCGTCGGCGTCTTCGATCTTTAGCTCGTATGTGCGTTCCAAATAGCCCGGCTCGGCCAAATCGTCATCGCCGAGAATCGCGAAGCGGTTGCTCTGCAAGTCGAGCACGAGCCATTTTCCGTAAAACCGGTCCGTTTCCACAAGCGCCAAATCGAACCGGCGGTTTTCGCCGGCAAAGCTGACGAAGCGCACCGCCGCTTCAACCGTTTCGTCATACAAATAAAACCGTTCGCTCATCTTCTGCTCCCCCTTTCGCTCCCTTCGTTACCATCATAGCAAACAAGCGCCGAAAACGGGAGCGGACGGAGGGAGAAGTGGCGATGTCCGTCCCGCCATTGGCCGAACGGTGAATATTGCATCTTTTTCCATAGGAGCAAACGAGACGAAGGAGGGATCTGCGATGTATTTTGTTGACCGCAAAAAGCTGGAAGATCGGCTTCGCTGCATCGAACAAATGCTTGAGCGTTACAAGGCGCAGCGGCATTGGGAAGAACCGTTAGAGCGGCTGGCGCTCGAGCGAATCGCTCATGTCCTCATCGAAGCCGTTTTGGACGTCGGCAATGCCATGATTGACGGCTTTATTATGCGCGACCCAGGCAGCTACAATGACATTATTGACATTTTGACTGATGAACGGGTGATTGCCCCGGCGGACGCCGAACAGCTGAAAGCGTTCATCGCTCATCGGAAAATGCTCGTTCACGACTACACCGCTGTTGATCACGCCAAACTGCGCGCCAGCTTGGCTGCCCATTTGCCGGCGTTGGAGGCATACCCGAAAGCGGTGCGCGATTATCTCGAAAGCGAGCTCGGGCCGGTGTCGGCGTTTCGCAATTGATCGGACGGCGACATCCATCGGTGTGCGCCGGTTGCCTTCCGTGTTTGGACGCCGGCGCGGCGGAACGAGGAAAGACAGAAGCGGTGGACCCGCGGGCTTGCGGCAGCGCGAGCATTGGGAGAGGAAGCGCGGCGTTCTCGCCGGCTCAAGGCGATCTGAACAGACTGGCGCGGCGGCCGCCTATTATGGAAAAGAAAGGAACAGAGGTCATGAAACGTTACAACGGCTATTTGATTGATCTGGATGGAACGATGTACCGCGGCACGGAATGTATCGCCGAAGCGCGCGAGTTTGTCAATGAACTGCACCGCCGCGGCATTCCGTATTTGTTCGTCACCAACAACTCATCGCGCACGCCGGCGCAGGTGGCGGAAAAACTGCGGTCATTCGGCGTGCCGGCGGAAGAGAGGCACGTCTTTACGACAAGCCAAGCAACCGCCAACTACATTTTTGAACAAAAGCCAGGCGCGTCCGTTTATGTCATCGGCGAAGAAGGAATCCGCACGGCTTTGGCGGACAAAGGGTTTCGTTTTGCCGGCGAGGACGCGGATGTCGTCGTCATCGGCATCGACCGGCAACTGACATACGAGAAGCTCGCCGTCGCTTGCCTTGCTGTCCGCAACGGCGCGATGTTCATTTCCACAAACGGGGACATCGCTTTGCCGACCGAGCGCGGGCTATTGCCGGGCAACGGAGCCATTACATCGGTTGTGGCCGTTTCAACGCAAGTGAAGCCGACGTTTATCGGCAAGCCGGAAAAAATCATTATGGAGCAGGCGCTCAACGTGCTCGGCGTTCCGAAAGCGGACGTGCTTATGATCGGCGATTATTACGAAACCGACATAGTAGCGGGCATGAACGCCGGCATCGATACGCTTTTAGTCCATACGGGCGTGACGACGAAAGAGATGCTCGCCCGCTATGAGCGGCAGCCGACGTATACGGCCGATTCGCTGGTAGAGTGGATGGAGCGCCTGTAAACAACGCCGCTTTGCCTTTTTTGGCAAAGCGGCGTTTGCTTATCATCGGATGCGCGGGAAAAGCCGGCCATCAGCCGAGCGTGTCGGGGCGTGGCGATCCATTATTCGGCGTTGGCGGCCCGGTGCGCCAAACGGCTTGACGCCGCCGCGGCAATGGCACCGACGATGTCGTCTAAAAACGTGTTGCATTTGCCGGTTGATTTATCGTTTAAGTATTGCAGGATGCCCGGTTTTTGTTTGTCAATGTATCCGTAGTTGGTAAAGCCGATCGATCCGTAGACGTTGACGATCGACAGCGCCAAAATTTCATCGACGCCATACAGCCCTTCATCGCGGTGGATGATCGATTGCAGCGGTTCATCGAGCCGTCCGGCCTCAGCGAGCCGGTCGAGCTGAATGCCGGTTAAAATGGCGTTTTGCACTTCGCGCTTTGAAATGACGCGGTTTACGTTTTCGATGCACTCGTCCATCGTCAAATCCGGATGGTATTTCGATTGCAAATAATAGACGAGTTCAGCGATTTTTTCCACCGTTACGCCCCGCTCCTCGAGCCAACGCCGAGCGGTTTGTTCCAACTGATTCATCATGCCTTCGCTCATCACATGTCACCTGTTTCTTTTGAAAAGTCGTTTTATATATATATGTATCATGTCATAAAACAGTCCGTCATATAAAGAAAAATGCTCAGCGGGCCGCATATATAAACAATAGCCCCTTTGGTGGCCGATCTAAAGGGCTGCCTTGACGGGCAGAGAATCGAGTTCGCTTCGGCTGTTTGGCTGCGCGACGCTGAACGGCGGCCAAACAAAGCGGTGAGGCTTTTCGCTTTCCGCCGGACGAGACGACTGTCGGCGGCCGGTTGGAGAAGAAATGGGGGCTGCTCGGCCGAGCAGCGTCGCTAGAACGGGATCCAAGGGCCAGCGCTTTTTCCCCAACGCGGAAACGGGCGGGGGGATGGGGAGGAGAAAGCGAGCCTCAGCCAACAAGGAAGCGGACGGAGAGATAGGAAGGGCAAATGCTTTTTCCCCAACGCGGAAATGGGCGGGGGAGGAAGAGGGGGCAAGCGGTTTTCGAGTCAATATGGACGCGAATGAGGAGGAAGGTCCATGGAGCAATGGGTGCATAGCGAGTATGGAGTGCGCGTTGAGCGGCTGGAGTCAAAAGGGAGGCAGACCGTGATCTGGGGGCAGCAAGAACGCTTTCTTCTCGTTCCCGCTGACGGGCGGAGCGAAGCGGAGATGGAAGAGCGCCAGCACATCAGCCGCTATTTGCGGGCCAAAGGGGTGAACGGCGTCGGGGAGCTGGTGAAAACAAAAGCCGGAACGTATCTTGCCGTCTATGAGGGACGGCCGATGGCGCTCATCCGCGCGCCGCTTCCGCCCGTGCGCCTGCGCCAGCTCGGCCGAGAGCTTGCTTTGCTACACGAATACGGGCGTTCTTGCCCGCTGCCCATTACGGTTTGCCGGCGCATCGGCCAATGGCGGGAGCTGTGGGCGAAGCGGATCGACCAAATGGAGGCGTTTTGGACGAACATGGTGGCAAACGGCCCGGCGTCGCCGTTTGACCGGCTGTTCATCGAGTCGTTCCCGTATTATGTAGGGTTGGCGGAAAACGCCGTCCAATATGTGGCCGATACGGAACTCGATGAGGAGCCGCTTCGCGTTGATTACGCCGCGTTTTGCCACGAGCGGCTGCCTCAGGCTGGCTGGATCGAAGGGGCCGAGGCGAAGCTGCCGACCGATTGGGTGTACGACCATTGCGCCCGCGATTTGGCGGAATGGGTGCGTGATTTGTATCGGCGGCACGGGCCGGAATGCCGGCAGGAGGTGCGCCGGTTTTTCCAAGACTACGGGCACGTGTCGCCGCTGTCGCCGTTTGCTTGGCGGCTTGTTTACGCCCGATTGTTGTTTCCGCTTCCGTATTTCGAGTGTGTGGAGGCGTACTATTTGACGGAGGATGGACAGGAACGAACGCGCCGCGAGGAAGAATTGCGGCGGCTGCTCGACGGCTCGCACGAGTATGAGCGATTTTTAGCTTCGTTTGCCGAGATTGCCGGCATCGCCGAACGCGTGCGTCTGCCGGCGGTCGAGTGGCTGCCGCCGGCGTAGAAGGGGGAGCGGGGGCCGCGGCGCTGGCGCCCGCTGTTTCGTTGACCGCCGTTGGCTTCATTTGAGCGCCGGGTGAGGCGGGAGGACTGGTTGGCGTCTGCTTGCCAGAAGCGGTGCTTCCGTTCATCCAAGCCGAGTCTCGGCGTGCTTGGCCGCTGGAAAACGGAAGGATGAGCGGAGCTATGGGGGGACAACTTACCGTTTTTTTTTCGCCGGAGTTGTGATAAGATTTAGAAAAAACGAAGAAGGAGTGGCATCATGACGAAGCCGTGCGTCTTTATTACGCGCAAACTGCCAGAGGATGTTGTGGCCCCGCTTTCGGCTATCGCTGAAGTGGAGATGTGGCCGCATGAGGACGTGGCGGTGCCAAACGATGTGCTCGTGGAAAAAGCAAAGCGGGCGGCGGCCCTTTTGCCGATGGTGTCCGATCCGATTGGTGAACAGGTGCTGTCAGCGGGGGCGGAGCTGAAAGTGGTCGCCAACATGGGGGTCGGTTATGACAATATTGATGTGCCGGCAGCGACTCGGCGCGGCATCGTCGTATGCAACACGCCGGATGTGCTGACCGATACGACGGCCGATTTGACGTTCGCGCTGCTGTTAGCCACCGCTCGCCGCCTCGTCGAAGCGGCTGAATTTTTGAAAGAAGGGAAATGGAAAAGCTGGAGCCCGTTTTTGCTTGCGGGTGCCGATGTCCATCACAAAACGATCGGCATCGTCGGCATGGGAAACATCGGCCAGGCGGTGGCGAAGCGGGCGAAAGGGTTTGACATGAACATTTTGTATTACAATCGTTCCCGCCGCCCGGAAGCGGAAGCGGAGCTTGGCGCCATCTACCGGCCGTTTGCCGATCTGCTTGCGGAGAGCGATTTTGTCGTCTGCTTGACGCCGCTCACCCCGGAGACGCGTCATTTGTTCAACCGCGAGGCGTTTCGGCGGATGAAACGATCAGCGGTTTTCATCAATGCGGCGCGCGGGGCGGTCGTCGATGAACAGGCGCTGTATGAGGCGCTCGTTCATGGAGAGATCGCGGCGGCCGGGCTCGATGTGTTTGAAAAAGAACCGGTGGATCCCGCCCATCCGCTCGTTTCGCTTCCGAACGTTGTCGCCTTGCCGCATATCGGCAGCGCCACGTACGAAACGCGGCGGGCGATGATGGCGTTGGCGCGCGACAACATCATCGCTGTGCTTGAAGGGCGGCCGCCGTTAACACCGGTGAATCGGCCGTCATAACTTTTCCGCGATGGGAGGCAGCTGGCGCCGGTAAATCGGTCGCCGCAAAAATTTTCGTTGCCAAACGGCCGGCCGTCTTTTATAATGTCTACTATAAAAATACAAATGTCTACTGTGGGTAAACAGAAGGGGCGGGGAAGATGGAAAAACCGATTTTAGTTGGCTTGTTAGGATTAGGGACCGTTGGCAGCGGCGTGGTCAAAATCATTGAAAACCATCAGGAGAAGCTGATGCATCAAGTCGGATGTCCAGTCAAGGTGAAGAAAATTCTTGTCCGCGACGTCAACAAACCGCGCGATGTCGAGGTCGATCCGGCGCTGCTGACGACGAGCGCCGCCGAGGTGATCGACGATCCGGAGGTGGACGTCATCATCGAAGTGATGGGCGGCATTGAGGAGACGAAGGAGCTGCTGCTGCGGGCGTTGCGCCAAGGAAAACATGTGGTGACGGCGAACAAAGATTTAATGGCGGTGTACGGTTCTGAATTGCTCCGGGTGGCGGCGGAGCATCATTGCGATTTGTTCTATGAAGCGAGCGTCGCCGGCGGCATTCCGATTTTGCGCAGCTTAGTGGATGGACTGGCGTCGGACCGGATTACGAAGCTTATGGGCATTGTCAATGGGACGACGAATTACATTTTGACGAACATGGCGCAAAACGGCGCCTCTTATGAAGCGGCGCTCGCCGAAGCGCAAGCGCTCGGGTTCGCGGAAGCCGATCCGACGTCGGACGTCGAAGGGCTCGATGCGGCGCGGAAGATGGCGATTTTGGCCCGCCTTGGCTTTTCCATGGATATCGATTTGGACGATGTTAACGCGAAAGGCATCACAGAAGTGACGGAGGAGGATTTAAATTACGGGAAGCGGCTCGGCTATACGATGAAGCTGATCGGCATCGCCCAGCGCGATGGTAACAAGGTGGAAGTCAGCGTTCAGCCGACGTTTTTGCCCGATTCGCATCCGCTCGCGTCCGTCCAGAATGAATATAACGCTGTGTACGTTTACGGTGAAGCGGTCGGAGAAACGATGTTCTACGGGCCGGGCGCCGGCAGCTTGCCGACGGCGACGGCGGTCGTCTCCGACTTGGTCGCGGTGATGAAAAATATGCGCCTTGGCGTCAACGGTCGCTATGCCGTTGCGCCGCAATATGAAAAACAGTTAAAAGCTCCAACCGAAATTTTCTCGAAATACTTTTTGCGCATTCACGTGAAAGACCAAGTAGGGGCGTTTGCCAAAATTACAACGCTGTTTTCCAAGCGCGGAGTGAGCTTTGAAAAGATTTTGCAGCTGCCGATGAAGGAAAACGGCCTCGCCGAAATCGTCATCGTCACGCATGACGCTTCGCAGCAAGACTACGAAGAGATTTTGCAGCAGCTGGGCGATTTGGAAATCGTCGAGCGGGTGCAAAGCTCGTATCGGGTGGAAGGGGAGAAACGGTGATGACATGGAGAGGGCTGCTTGACGCGTACGGCGACTTTTTGCCGCTGACCGAAGCAACGCCAAGGCTGTCGCTTTGTGAAGGAAACACGCCGCTCATCCCGTTGCCGCGGTTGTCGGAAGAGCTCGGGATTACGCTGTACGTCAAAGTGGAAGGAGCGAACCCGACGGGGTCGTTTAAAGACCGCGGCATGGTGATGGCGGTGGCGAAAGCGAAAGAGGAAGGGAGCCATACGATCATTTGCGCCTCCACCGGCAATACGTCTGCTTCGGCGGCCGCGTATGCAGCGCGCGCGGGGCTGCGCTGCCTTGTCGTCATCCCGAACGGAAAGATCGCCCTTGGCAAATTGGCGCAAGCCGCCATGTACGGGGCGGAGATTTTTGCGATCGACGGCAATTTCGACGAAGCGCTCAGCATGGTGCGCCGGCTGAGCGAAACAGCACCGATTACGCTCGTCAACTCCGTCAACCCGTACCGAATCGAAGGGCAAAAAACGGCAGCGTTTGAAGTGTGCGATCAGCTTGGGCGCGCGCCGGACGTGCTCGCCATTCCGGTCGGCAACGCCGGCAACATCACCGCCTATTGGAAAGGGTTTAAGGAGTATCACGAAGCGAAAAGAACGGGATTGCCGCAAATGCGCGGCTTTGAAGCGGAAGGGGCGGCAGCGATCGTCCGCAATCAAGTGATTGAACAGCCGGAGACAGTTGCGACGGCGATCCGCATCGGCAATCCGGCGAGCTGGCAGAAAGCGGTCGAAGCGGCGAACGAATCAGGCGGAAAAATCGATGAAGTGAGCGATGCGGAAATTTTGGCGGCTTACCAACGGCTTGCCCGCACGGAAGGCGTTTTTGCTGAGCCGGCGTCATGCGCTGCCATTGCCGGAGTGATCAAACAGCGCGAGCGGAATGAAATCGAGCGCGGCAGCCTCGTTGTCGCCGTTCTCACTGGCAATGGCTTAAAAGACCCGGCCATCGCCTTGGAGACCGCGGCGATCGAACCGATCGTGCTGCCGAACGATGAACAAGTTGTCTTGGAGCATTTGCAAGGGGTTGTCCGCGCATGAAAGAAGACGAGATGTTGAAGATCGTCGTTCCGGGTAGCACGGCGAACTTAGGTCCTGGGTTTGACTCGATCGGGCTCGCCGTCTCCCGTTACTTAACGCTTGATGTCCGCTTGGCGGAGGCGTGGTCCTTTGTGCCGAAAACGGCCGAGGTGAGCGCCATCCCGCGCGGAACCGACAATTTGGTGTATCAAGCGGCGGCCGAAACGGCGGATGTTTACGGCCGGCGCCTGCCGAGCTGCGCGGTGGAAGTGTCCAGCGACATTCCGCTCACACGCGGACTCGGCAGCAGCGCGGCGGCGGTCGTCGCCGGCATCGAGCTGGCCGATGCGCTGCTTGAACTAGGATTGTCGCGCGAACAAAAGATGGAACTGGCCACCCGCTATGAGGGCCATCCGGACAATGTCGGCGCTTCGCTGTACGGAGGGCTGGTCATCGGCTGCTACCGCGAGGAAGGTGTGGATGTCGTTCATCTTCCCGATGTGGACATTGAAATGGTGGCATTGATCCCAGCCTATGAGTTGGAGACGAAAAAAGCGCGCGGGCAGCTGCCTGAACAATGGACGAGGCAGCGGGCCGTCGAGGCGAGCGCCATCAGCAATGTGTTCGTTGCGGCGCTGCTGACAAAAAACTGGCGGCTTGCCGGCCGGATGATGGCGGCCGATCTGTTTCATCAGCCGTATCGGAAACCGCTCGTTCCCGAGCTTGAGCGGGCGGAGGCGCTCGCTCTCGAATACGGGGCGATCGGCGCGGCGCTAAGCGGGGCGGGGCCGACGGTGCTCGTTTTTGCGGAACGAGGGGACGGCGCTCGTCTCGCCGAGCGGCTGCGGCCGCATTTTCCCGGCTGCGAAGTCGCTAGGCTGGCCGTTGAGCCGCACGGCAGCCGCGTCTACAAGCTCGCGCTGGAAGCGTGAGTGTTTTTTCGGCGTTGGGAGAACCGACCGCCGTCCGCCTCCTCTTCGCGCACGCCGAGGGTCGATACGGGTCTTTGGAGCGGGAACGAAAACGGGGCGGTCCGTTACGCTTTTTCGTCGTCGGATGCCGTAGGAGGACAAAAAAACATCCGAACAGCGGTGAGCTGTTCGGATGTTCCGCTTTAGAATACTTGCTCTACTTCGACGACGCCCGGCACTTCTTCAAACAGCGCGCGTTCGATCCCGGCTTTTAACGTGATCGTCGAGCTCGGGCAGCTGCCGCATGCGCCGAGAAGGCGGAGCTTGACCACGCCGTCCTCTACGTCTACGAGCTCGCAGTCGCCCCCGTCGCGAAGCAGGAACGGACGAAGTTTATCCAACACTTCTTGCACTTGTTCTTTGATTTCTTGGTCCGTCATTTCCATCGACTCCTTTCCTTACTTTTTATTATAATCGTGACAGGGGAAAAAATCTAATGATAAATTTTGCTTGCATAAAGGGTGACAATGATGGCGTTTCAACCGGTTGAAATTTGTGTTTACGGGGCTGACGTCCTTTGCCCGGCTTGCGTGCAGCTGCCGTCATCGAAAGAGACGTATGAGTGGCTCGAAGCGGCGTTGCGCCGCAAGTATCCCGATCAGCCGTTCCGGATGGTCTACGTCGATATTTTTCAGCCTCCTGCCGATGATGAACGAAAACGGGCGTTGGCGCAAACGATCGTTGAAGAAGATTGGGTGTATCCGGTCGTGGTGATCGAAGGAACGGTGGTGGCGGAAGGCAACCCGCGGCTGAAGACCATTTGCGCAGAAATGGAGAAATACGGCTACCGTTCGTCATAGCGGCGGCGCATGGGGAGGAAAGCGAACGGACGGCGGGGAGGTCCCCGCCGCCTTCGCGTTTGGTCAGCCGCCGGGTCGGCGACAAGAGCTGCTCATACTGTCGTTAGAAATGTCGCCTAACCCTTTGGTCCGCTGCCGGATCAGCCATAAGATTTCGACGATGATGGGTCGGTGTCGGTTGCCAGCACGCGTTCTCACTGAACCTGCTGCTTTGCGCCTGCCATTTTATGGACAGCCGCGCAAGGCTTAATAGCCGTTGTGGTGTTTATACATCCAAAGAACGCCCGATTTTAACAGGCGCGGCACCCGTCCAGTGAGCGGGCGGTCTGCCACAAGGCCGAAGCCGTGTTTTTTCCCGAGCGAGCCGAGAATGCCTTTCAGCTTAATCGGCGGGAATTCGTTTGGCGGCTCTTCGCCGTTCCAGCGCTTTTGCAGCACTTGGACGATTTGTTCGGCTTGCGCTTCGGCGAGCTGGGCGCTCGGCGAATGCGGCAGGCTCGCACAGTCGCCGACGACGTAGGCGTTTTCATAGCCGGGGATATGGTGCCGTTTCGTCAAGATGACGCGGCCTTGCTTGTCCTTTTCCACGTTGAGTTCGCGGACGACGCGGTTCGGCTGGATGCCGGCCGTCCAGACGATGACGTCGCACGGCACCGGTTCATCGTGGTTGTACAGCACGCCCGGCTCAACTTTCGTCACGTTGGAGTGGCGAATGATCTCAACCTTGTGTTCGTCGAACCAGCTTTCGACATAATCGCTCAGCCGTTTTGGAAACATCGGCAAAATGCGCTCGCCGCGGTCAAACAGTTTAATGTGCAAATCAGGGCGGCTTTCGGCGAGCTCGCTGGCCAGCTCCACGCCGCTCAGGCCGGCGCCGACGATGCCGACGGTCGACTTGGGCGGCAAGTTGTTCAGCGCTTCGTAGGCGGCGCGCGCTTTGTCGATCGATTGAATGCTGTAGGTGTATTGATCAGCGCCCGGCACCCCGTGGTACTTGTCCTCACAGCCCAATCCGATCACCAGCTCGTCATAACGGACGCTGCGCTCGTCTTTCAGGTGAACGATCTGGTTGTCAAGGTCAATGGAGACGACTTCACCAAACTCGTACGTCAGCTGCGGATGTTCCGGGAACGGGACGCGAATATGGTGGTCACTGACCGTTCCTGCAGCCAACGCGTAATATTCCGTTTTTAAACAATGGTATGGAACGCGGTCAATGAGGATAATATGAATGCCGTTTGGCACATGATCCGGGAGGAGGCGTTGCAAAATCCGCATATTGCCGTATCCTCCGCCGAGCAGTACAAGTTGTCTCATGGTTAAAAATCCCCTTTTGTCCAGTTTCGTAAGCCGCTTATGCCATAAAAAAGTATAACGAAATTGTGACAAAAGAACAATAATTTTTCCGCCCGCTTCCTGCTTGGCAAGCATGTTCATTGACGGCGCGCGGCAAAACGGCTACGATGGGAAACAGGAAGGTGAACATGCGCATGGTTTTGCCAATCATCGAATTTTGCATCAGCAACTTAGCCAGCGGGTCGTACGAGGCGATGGAACAGCTTGAAAAAGACCCGAATCTCGATATTATCGAATACAGTTGCCTAAGCTATTGCACGCGCTGTGCGGAAACGCTGTTTGCGCTCGTCAACGGTGAGTTTGTCAGCGCCGAAACGCCGGATGAACTCGTGGAAAAGATTTATCGGCATCTCGAAGAACATCCGATGCTGTAACGAAAAAAGGAGGATGCCCAATGGCGGCATCCTCTTCAATGTATATGAAAAAACGGGGGATACTTCCATTGTGGCCAAGGGGCGTTGTTTTTATACATCCAATTCCAGACTTTTTCGGGAGGGACGAACATTGCCGTCGTTTACGTTTACGAAAATGCATGGATTAGGGAACAGCTATATTTACGTTGATTTGTTTCGCGAAACGCTTCCGGAAGACGAGCTGCCGGCGATCGCCCGCCGCGTTTCGAACGTTCACACCGGCATTGGATCGGATGGCTTAATTCTCATTGGTCCTGCGGAGCGGGCGCCGGTCAAAATGCGGATTTTCAACAGCGACGGTTCGGAAGGGAAAAATTGCGGCAACGGCTTGCGCTGTGTAGCAAAATACGCGTATGAGCATGGCCTTGTCAAGGAGCGCCGCTTTTTGATCGAAACGCTTTCCGGGCTGGTTGAAGCAGAGGTGGCAGTCCAAGACGGCGAGGTGGTGAGCGTCACCGTCGATATGGGCGAACCGCGCCTGCAGCGGAGCGCCATACCGATGATCGGACCGGAGGCGGAACAGGTCGTCGCTGAGCCGTTTGTCATCGGCGGCCGCGAGTACGCGCTCACCGCCGTCTCGATGGGCAATCCACACGCCGTCTTTTATGTTGATGACATCCGCCAAGCGCCGGTCGAGGCGCTGGGGCCGCTTGTCGAACGCGATCCACGCTTTCCCGAAGGAGTGAACGTCGAATTTGTTGAAGTCGTGAGTGATCGCGAGCTTCACTTTCGCGTGTGGGAGCGCGGTTCCGGCGTGACGCAGGCGTGCGGGACGGGCGCGTGCGCGGCTGTCGTCGCTTCCGTGCTCAACGGGAAGACGGCGCGCGGAGTGGAAACGGTCGTCCATTTGGCCGGCGGCGATTTGGTGATCACCTGGGGATGGGACGGGCGCGTGCGCATGACCGGCCCAGCCGAAACGGTGTGCACAGGGGTGTACTATGACCGGGGCGGGCAGAACGGTTGAGCATTTGTGCTGGAAAACGGTATAATAACAGTAAGCGGAAGGTCGGTGAGCGTTGAGTCGCCCGGTTGGGTGAGCTGGCCCGAACGCGGGTCGCCTGCCTCGCTTGACCTGATAGCGAAGGAGGGATCGAGATGGCGGAAGCCATTGTCACGCTGACGGAAGCGGCAGCGTTTCAAATTAAGGACATGATGAAGGAGCAGGAAGAGGAAAACGCCTATTTGCGCGTAGGGGTTCACGGCGGTGGCTGCAGCGGGCTGTCGTATGGCATGGGCTTTGAGCATGAGCGGCGCGAGGACGACGTCGAATTTGAACAGCACGGCATTAAAATTTTGGTCGACCGCGATAGCGCGCCGATTTTGCGCGGCACGGTCATTGATTACAAACAGTCGCTGCTTGGCGGCGGATTTACGATCCATAACCCGAACGCCATCGCGACGTGCGGCTGCGGTTCGTCGTTCCGCACGGCAACGAACGCCGGCACGCCGGAGCAGTGCTGACCGCGGAAACCGCGGCAGACAAACCCGGAGAAAGGGAGGGGAAGGCGAGTGAAAGGGCAAGTGAATGTAGTGTTGGCCCTCTTGTTGGCGCTGATCGTCGCCCTGCTCGCGGTGGCCAACGTTGACAAAGTAACCATCCGTTATTTGGTTGGAGAAACACGTCTGCCGCTGATCATCGTCATTTTTGGCTCCGCGGTTCTCGGCGCTTTAGTCGTCGCTATGTTGGGCTGGGTTCGCCTGTTCAGCCTGCAGCGACAGCTGAAAGCAGCGCTCAAGGAAAACGAAGCGCTGGCCGCTCGGCTAGCCGAACATGAACAGCAGCCGTCATCGGCACCGCTGTCTGGCGATGAAACGATGTAAAGCGAACAGACGGCGCCGCCAAAATGAGAAAGAGGGTGTCCCAAAAGGATCGGGATCCCCTCTTTCGTTGCTTATATACGTGCTGGCTGCTTCTGCCGCACGATCGGTTGTGCCGATCTGGAAGGCAGACACTTTTTGGGTCCGCCTCGCTTTGTCGTGTCATGGTCGCACTGAAGCGCGGCACACAACGAAACTAAAAGAGTGAGGTCGAGTGTGCCGGCTGCATCCGCGCTGTCGGATCGATGTACGTTTTGGCGCTGCTGATGGCGATCGGCGCTTCGCCGAAGCCGCAGGCGATCAGCTTGATTTTTCCGTCGTACGTGCAAATATCGCCGGCGGCATAGACGCCCGGGATGTTCGTTTCCATGCGGGAATTCACTTTGATCGAATGCTTCTCGATTTCCAATCCCCAATCTTTGATCGGCCCAAGCGAGGAAATGAAGCCATAGTTGACAATAACGGCGTCCACATCGACCGTTTCTTTCGTTCCGTCTTTGGCGTGCTCAAGCACGACTTGGTGGATGGCATGTTCGTCACCGATCAGTTCCACTGGCACGAACGGTGTCTTCACACGCACGGCCGATTTCATAAGCTGTTCGACGCTGTGCTCATGGGCGCGGAACTTGTCACGGCGGTGCACGATCGTGACGCTGGCCGCGATCGGTTCGAGCATCAGCGACCAGTCGACCGCCGAGTCGCCGCCGCCGCAGACAAGCACCCGTTTTCCGGAAAACTGCTCCAAATCATTGATAAAGTAATGCAAGTTTTTCCCTTCATAACGGGAAGCGGTTTCGATTTCCAGCCGCCGCGGCTGAAAGGCGCCGTTTCCAGCGGTGATGATCACCGTTTTCGAATAGTGGATTTGTTCATTGGTGATGAGTTTGAACGTTCCGTCTTCCTGCTTTTCAAGCACATCGACCGATTCGTTCAGGCAGACGGTTGGTGAAAACAGCTCCAGTTGCTTTTTCAGCTGATTGACCAGCTCTTGGGCGCGCACTTTCGGGAATCCGGCGACATCGTATATGTATTTTTCCGGATACAACGCGGAAAGCTGCCCGCCGAGCTGAGGAAGGCTTTCGATGATTTTGACCTTCATTTGCCGCAAGCCGCCATAAAACGCGGCAAACATGCCGGTCGGCCCGCCGCCGATGATCGTGACATCATAAAGCGTGCGATCTTCCTTCACCGCCATACCTCCTTTGATTGTGATGAAATGATCCGTTTCTCTTTTTCGTACCGCGGCTCCCGCTCTCCACCTGTTTCAGGAGCGTTTCCGTTCCGCGCCGCGGTCGGCTGCGACCGCCTAGGCGGCGCCGCCGTTTTCGGTTTCGTTTCCAGCGATGCCTGATTTTTCTTCCCTTCTTATTTTAGCATCTTATGTCAGCATGGGCAAAAGATGACGCCCACCGTCTGTTGACCGCGGAAGGGCAGCGGTGAATTTTTCCGTCTTGCCGCAAAAAACACTTGAAATGGGGAAGAAAAAGGACTAATATGGTTGGTGGACAGATTGTTAATTTTTTGTGACAGTCCCTCGACATTTTTTTGTCCGTTATCGTGAACTTTTTCACAAACTTTGTGCGATAAAAACGGGGACGGCAGCAAAAGCTATAAAAAACGAAAAAGGGTGGAAGTGATTCAAGTGAGAAAACCAAACGTTGTCATTTTAGGCGCGGGCTACGGTGGGCTGATGACGACGGTTCGTCTGCAAAAGCTGATCGGGGTGAATGAGGCGAACATTACGCTCGTCAACAAACATGACTACCACTATGAGACGACATGGCTTCACGAGGCGTCAGCGGGAACGTTGCATCACGACCGCGTCCGCTATCCGATCCGTGATGTCATCGATCGGAACAAAGTGAAGTTTGTTCAAGCGACGGTCACTAAAATCGTTCCGGATGAGAAAAAAGTGCTGCTAGCAGACGGGGAATTGACATACGATTACCTTGTCATCGCTCTTGGCTTTGAATCGGAAACGTTTGGGATCAAAGGATTGAAAGAATACGCGTTTTCGATCGCCAATGTCGACGCCGCGCGGCAAATCCGCGAGCATATCGAATACCAGTTTGCGACGTACAATACCGAAGAGGACAAAAAACCGGAGCGGCTCACGATTGTTGTCGGCGGCGCTGGGTTTACGGGCATCGAATTTTTAGGCGAGCTCGCCAACCGGATGCCGGAGCTGTGCCGGGAGTATGACATCGACCCGAACAAAGTGCGCATCATTTGCGTCGAGGCGGCGCCGACCGCGCTGCCGGGCTTTGATCCGGAGCTCGTCGAGTACGCGGTCAGCCAGCTTGAACGCAAAGGCGTCGAATTCAAAATCGGCACGGCCATCAAAGAATGCACGCCGGATGGCATCATCGTCGCCAAGGGTGATGATGTCGAAGAAATCAAAGCCGGCACGGTCATTTGGGCCGCTGGCGTGCGCGGCAGCCGCGTCATTGAGGAGTCCGGCTTTGAAGCGGCGCGGGCGCGCGTGAAGGTTGACCCATATTTGCGCGTCCCAGGCCATGAAGACATTTTTGTCGTCGGCGACTGTTCGCTCGTCATCGATGAGGAAACGAACCGCCCGTATCCGCCGACGGCGCAGATCGCCATGCAGGAGGGCGCGCTGTGCGCGAAAAACTTGGCGGTGCTCATCCGCGGGCAAGGAGAGCTCGAACCGTTCAAGCCTGACATTAAAGGAACCGTCTGTTCGCTCGGCCATGATGATGCCATCGGCGTCGTCTTCGGCAAAAAGCTGTGGGGAACGAAAGCAAGCTTCATGAAAAAAGTGATCGACAACCGTGCCCTGTATTTGATCGGCGGTTCGTCGCTCGTGATGAAAAAAGGGAAATTTAAATTTTTCTAAAACGGTTGGTGGGAGCGGTGCGACATTGGCTAAGCTGCCTAGCGGCAAGCTCGGCGGCTGCGCGGCGCTGGCAACCGTTAAAGATGGCGAGGCGACTCGCTGACATCGGCCCGATCGATGGCAGCGGTTTTGCGGGAGTGAGGGGAGTGTTCCAAAAGGACTGGGACACTCCCCTCATCGCGATAGACGCACCAGCCGCTTCTCTGCCACGCGAGTTCGGTCTTTCTTGAGGGGAAGATCGCCTTTTTTGTGCGCCAAAAACAGGGATTCGCCGTCTGGCTGTCGAACTACCAACGTAAACAACGATCATGAAACAAAAGGATGAGAACGATGGACAGCAAACGCGGAAACGTTTGGATCGCCGCAGCGGGCTTGGTCATCAATGAAGCGGGGGAATGGCTCGTCGTCAAGAAAAAATACAGCGGGCTGAAAGGAAAATGGTCGCTGCCGGCCGGCTTTGTGCAACCGGGGGAGATGCTCGATGAAACGGCTGTTCGCGAAGTGTGGGAAGAAACGGGAATTCGCTCGGAACCCGTCGCGCTGCTTGGTGTGCGCACCGGCGTCATCAACGGAAACATCAGCGACAACATGGCGATTTTTTTGCTCCGGCCGCGATCGGAGCGCATCATCGTGCAGACCGAAGAGCTGGATGCGGCTGCTTTCTTGAGCAGAGCCGCGCTTCAGGCCGACCGTGACACTTCCGGCCTGATTCGGTATTTGCTCGCGCTTGAGCCGCTCGCGTTCCTGCCGCCGCACAACGGTCTCAACCCGGGCGATCCGTTCGGGTACACGAAGTATCGGCTCTACTTTGAATCGCTGAAAGGGAAAGAATGACGAAGAAAATGAAAGCAAGTCATCGATGTATCCGTTTACATGAAGCGAAACGGCGAAAAACCGCCGTTTATTTTTACAGAAAATTTTGATATGTTAATAAAAACGAAATGGAGGGGAACATCGATGATGACGAGGACAGCTTGCCCTTATTGTGATGGGCACGGGTACGTGCAGTTGCTGCTTGGCGGTTCGGAAACGTGCTACTGCTGCCAAGGGACAGGAAGCGAGAAAGAGGGAGAGAACAGGCGTTGACTTGGCATCCGCCCATCCAGTACACTGAAAAAGGGTGTAAGGGAGGTAGAGGGCGGATGCAGATGAGTTTGCCCCTTGTCTTAATTTCCATGCTTTTATTTTTTGTCTTGTTTTTCGGCATTAGTTTTTTGCTCAATATGGTGTTACGGATGACGTGGATTGTCGCCGTATGCTTTCCGGTGATCGCTGCGCTCATCATTGACGATGTGCCATGGACGCGCTATTTCACCGCGCCGGCGGCGGCGTTTGCCGCGCTCGGGCGCAAAGCCGCTTCGTTGGCGGCGGCCGACGTCTTGATTTTGGCGAGCGGATTCGCCGGCGCTCTTTGCGCCGGATGGGCGATTCGCACGCTGCGAGCGAAAGGATACCGGATGTTTTGACGACCGGCTGCCTTGTGGGCGTGCCGGTTTCAGCTTCCCATCGGGAAAAGGGAACGGATTTCCGCACGCGGGTGTCGGTTTGGCTGTTCGCGCCGTTTTGCAGCGGCTGGCGACGGCCATTTTTTTGTGCTTGGAAACTCGAGAAGCGTTCAAGTCGGCCGCCTGCTGTTGGCCGGCTTTCTTGCTATGGCCGGTACTGGGCAATGGCATTTTGCCTAGAAGGCCGGTGAAAAACGGTTGCTTCTCTTGAGCAATGGGGGGAGCGTGTGAAAGGCGATACCGATGCGACAGAGCTTTTTCTATTTGAGAAACGAGATCGGTAAGCGACCAGCTCCCTTAAATCACCAGCCTCCTAGAAGGCCGGTGAAAAACCGCTTTCGCTGCCAATGAATATTTCGATTTCGGATGGAGATAAATAGAGGTGTGAGAGGAGTTGAGAGCATTGAATAGGTTTAGGCAGTTTGTGCGCCGGTCCGCGATGACGCTCTTGTTTCTTGCCGCGTTGACCGCAACGTTTCAATCCGTTTCAGGGGTTGAGGCGAAAACGGTTCTCCATTCCTTTCCAAACGTTTTCTCGGTGGGTCGCCCGCCTGTTTGGGAACTGAAGGAGCGCGCGAAAAACAGTCAGCACTCCCCGCCACGCCTCGAAGACCATTTTGATTGGTCAAAATATCCGTCCGTGGAAGTGATCGCGACCGGCTACACAGCTGGTGCCGAGTCAACCGGCAAAACGCCCGATCATCCTGAGTATGGCATTACATACTCCGGCGTCCGCGTCAAACGCGACCTTTACTCGACGATTGCCGCGGATTTAAGCGTTTTCCCGATCGGCACGATTTTGTTTATTCCCGGCTACGGCTTCGGTGTCGTGGCCGATAAAGGCGGGGCGATCAAAGGGAATCGCATCGACTTATATTACGAAACCGTCGAAGATGTCTATAAATATTGGGGAAAAAGGAAAGTTCACGTCTATGTGGTGCAAAAAGGGGACGGCACCTTGTCGGAGGAAGAGTTGAAGCGGCTCAACGAAGATGAAACGATGCAAGTGTTTCGCCAGCAATATTTGCAGTCGAAAAGCTAAGCAGGCATCGATGGACTGCGCGGTGGGGCGGACAATCGAATCATTGGCAGGCCCCCCGCCTGTCAGCGCCCGAGGAGCGGGTCGCTGTCGTCGGCGGGAGGAAAGAGCGACGGATGCAAAAGCGGCGCTAATTTTTTTAATCCGACTAGCAAGCGCGGCGACGGTCGGCAATAGAGCGCTTCTTCAAGAAGATGGATGCGCCCGTTTCGGACGGCGTCCGTTTCGTTGGCCTTCGGGCGCTGCGTGACCGCGCTGGGCCTCATTTTTTTTGTCTGCACCCCCACCCAGACGAGCAATATGTGCGCTGGATTGCGGGCGACGACTTCGTCCCATTCCGTCTGAATGCTCGCCTGCGGGCAGTCGGCAAACACGTTGCGCCCGCCGGCGAGTTCGCTGAGCTCGCTCAGCCAGTTGCCGCCGCCGGGCGTAAAAATCGGCCGCGGCCACCATTCCCAATACAGGCGGACCGGTTCGGCCGCGGCGGCTCGTTCGCGGTACTCAGCGAGAAACTCGCGATACCGGCGGACGAGATCAGCCGCTTTTTGCGTTTCACCAATGGCTTCACCTAACGTAAGAAGGTCGGAGGCGATGTCATCGAGCGTATTCGGCGCCAGAACGAGATGGGGCAGCCGGCGGCGCGCGAGTTCCTCGACGTTGCGCTCCATCCCGGGAACGCTCAGCGAAGCGACGACAAGGTCCGGTTTCAGCGCTTCGACTTGATCGATGTCAATGCGCAAATCCGGCCCGACGTTCGGCAGCCGCTTGACCTCCGGGGGCCAATCGGACGATTGGTCGACGGCGATGACATCATCGAGCCGGCCAAGGTAAGCGAGCAATTCCGTGTTGCTTGGGCAAAGGGAGACAATATTCATGGCGTTGTTTCCTCCTTGGAAATGCTGGGGCGGCGCGTTTCACCCTCATCCATTGCGCTTTTCCTCCTCGGAAAAGGCCGTCGGATTCAGGCGCGGCTAGGAGGCCGATGATTTTGAGGAAGCAAGCCGCTTCTCAAACCCGTTTCTCAAATCAAAAAGCCTTATCGCATCAGAATCGCCTTTCAAACGCTCCCCATTGCTCAAGAGAAACAACTGTTTTTACCATATTTTTGGAAGCGAGGTAAAAAACCGACGATTCCCTTCATCAATGGGGGAACGGGTGAAAAGCAGGACCGATGCCACGAGTTTTTCTGCTGGAGAAAGGCGAGTCAATCACCAGCCTCCTAGAGGAGCGGTGAAAAACCGCTGTCGCACACGAATCGGCGGCATTTTCATTCAAAAAAGAAAGCTGGTTCTGCAAAGTTTCTCTAATTGAGAAATGGATGGAATCAGTAGCATTTTGCACGAAATCACCGGCCTCCTAGAAGCGGTCCGCGAAGAGCCGTTAATGTGATATTCTATTTGCTGGCCGCGTTTTCCTTCTATCGTGTGCAGTGTGGCCAGAAAGAAAACCACGGTGGGGCGCTCCCGGCAGAAAAAAGGCAAGCTATTCATTAGGGACTCGAAACAATAACCCCATTTCGATATAATGGAACATGAAAGCCATGACGAAAGGGGAGGAAACGATGTTTACTGTAAAACCGTTTCCATCGGCCGAAACGAATGAGGACGCGCTTGTGATCGGGTTGTTTGAAGGAGCGGCCTGGCCGGAGCGTATGATGCCCGCCTTGGTGGGCGGCTGGCCGAGCTGCAAAAGGAAGGCGACATTTCCGCGAAATGGGGCCGCCTTTCCGTCATCCATCCTTTTTTGCCCACGGGAGCGAGGCGATTGTATTTTGTCGGGCTTGGCAAACAAGAAGAGCTGACGTTTGCGCGGCTGCGTGAAGGATTTGGCAAGCTCTTTCGCGCGCTCAAGCAGGCGAAGCGGACCGCGGCGGCCGTTGTGCTCGACACGTTTACGACCGAAGCGGTCGATGCGAACGAGGCGGCCCATGCCTTGGCCGAAGCGTGCTATTTGGCCACGTATGAGTTTCCCGGCTACAAGCAGAAAAAAGCAGAACCGGATGCAACGCTGGCGTCGCTTACCGTCTATACGGCAGCCGATGCAGCGGACATCAAGGCGAGCTTGTTTGTCAACTCGGTGTACGGAAAGGCGACCAACTCGGCGCGCACACTCGTCAATACGCTAGGGAATTTGTTGACGGCGTCCGATTTGGCTGATTATGCGGTGAAGCTCGCTACCCGGTACGATTTGGACTATGAAATTTTGGAAAAAGAAGAGATGGAGCGGCTCGGTATGGGCGCGCTCTTGGCGGTGAATCAAGGATCGGCGCAGCCGCCGAAGCTGATCGTTCTCAAATACCAAGGAAAAGAACGGTGGGAGGACGTGATCGCCCTCGTCGGCAAAGGGGTGACGTTTGATACGGGCGGGTATTGCCTGAAGCCGCGCGACAGCATGATCGACGAACGAAAGCGGACATGCATAGCTTCGTCGCTCTTTTGGCACGCTATGTAATACGCAGCTGGAAAGGCGAACAAAATGTAAAGGTCATGTAAATTTTGCGTAAAGTTTCTTTTTTCTTATTGTAAACAAACTTGAACCTGCTACAATAAGTAGCGGTGACTTTCATTCCATCAATGGAGGGTGTTCCGGCCATGATTTTTTCGCCAAAAAAGGACGTTTTCTTCGATATGTTGTTCACGATTTCGGAAAATGTGAAGGAAGCGGCCCAATATTTTGTCGAATACAAAATCCGCAACGTCGGCGACTTGAAAGAGTTCGCGCGGGTGATGAAGGAGTATGAACGGAAAGGGGATTCGTTCATCCATGAATTGGTCGTCCAGCTCAATAAAACGTTTATTACCCCAATCGAGCGCGAAGACATTCACCAGCTGGCGATGAAAATGGACGATGTGCTCGATGGTCTCGAGCAATGCTCGGCCCGTTTTGAAATGTTCTCGTTTACCGACATTGACGAACATATGGGGAAATTTTTCGACTATATTTACCAAAGCACGATTGAAATCGTTCATGCGCTAGAGCTGCTTTCGCATAAAAAATTGCTCGATATGCGCCAGCACGCCATCAAGATCAAAGACTACGAAACGAAATGCGACGAAATTTTGCGCGCTTCCATCAAAAACTTGTTTGTCTCCCAAAAAGATCCGATTAAACTCATCCAATATAAAGAGCTGTATGAAATGCTCGAGGAAATTGCCGACAGCTGTGAGGATGTCGCCAATACGATTGAGACGATTATTATGCGCAACGCATAAAAGGGGACGTTGTTTTTATGGATATGATTCTTGTCTTGACGATATGCATCGTGATTTTTGCGCTGGCGTTTGACTTCATCAACGGCTTCCATGATACGGCCAACGCCATTGCCACTTCGGTGTCAACGAGGGCGCTTACGCCGCGGCGCGCCATTTTGCTGGCTGCGGCGATGAACTTTATCGGCGCTTTGACATTTACCGGCGTAGCCAAAACGATTACGAAAGACATCGTTGACCCGTTTGCGTTGGAAAACGGGCCGATCATCATTTTGGCGGCGTTGACGTCCGCGATCGCGTGGAACTTAATCACGTGGTACTATGGGATCCCGAGCAGCTCTTCCCACGCGCTGATCGGTTCGATTGCCGGCGCGGCGGTCTCGGCGGCCGGAATCGGCATTTTAAATTACCAAGGTTTTTTGAAAATTTTAGAGTCCCTGATTTTGTCGCCGTTTTTGGCGCTGGGCGTCGGTTTTGTCATCATGACGATTTTTCGGTTCCTGTTTAAAAATGCGAACTTATACGGTACAACCAAAGGATTTCGCCTCTTTCAAATCGTGACCGCCGCTTTGCAGGCGTACACGCACGGAACGAATGACGCTCAAAAAGCGATGGGGATTATTACGATGGCGCTGATCGCCGGCGGATATCACGCGACGACCGACATTCCGGAGTGGGTGCGCATTGCCGCCGCTACGGCCATGGGGCTGGGAACGGCGGTTGGCGGGTGGAAAATCATTAAAACAGTCGGCGGAAAAATCATGAAAATCCGCCCGATCAACGGGGCGGCCGCGGATTTATCGTCCGCGCTCGTCATTTTTTCAGCGACAACGTTTCATCTGCCGGTCAGCACAACCCACGTCATTTCCTCGGCCATTATGGGAGTGGGCGCCGCGCAGCGGGTGAAAGGAGTCAAATGGGGTGTCGCCCGCCGGATTGTGATTACATGGGTGATTACGCTCCCGATTTCTGCGCTCATAGCTGGTTTTCTGTACCAAGTGTTCAATTTATTTTTCTAACGAAAAACGCGCCTGTTGTCCAACAGGCGCGTTTCGTTTATGCCGCCGGCCGGCTCGTGGAAGAGGAGCGGCCGATCGCCCGGCAAAGGCGCGGGGCAATCAAACCGGCGACGATCGATAACAAAATGTCTTTTGGCAGCGGGACAAGCATCCAACCCCATACCATTTCGTACGACAGCCCTTTTGGCGCTTCCGCCCATAATTTGTACGCCATGTACATCCAGTTCGTGCCGATGACATAGTTGATGACCATCCCGACAAGCGCGGCGGTGACAAAGCGGACGGTGGATGCTGGCTGCGGGCCGCGTTCGATGATCCAGCCGGTCACATACGCAGCGGCGATAAAGGAGAGAATAAAGCCAAATGTCGGTTGGAAAATGATCGATAATCCGCCGCTAAGCTTGGAAAACACCGGCGCGCCGGCCAAGCCGACGAACATATACACCGTCATCGCCACCGCGCCGAGCCGCCGCCCTAACACCGCGCCGGCAAGAACGCAGAAAAACGTCTGCAGCGTGATCGGCACGCCGCCGACGACAAGAAACGGCACCCACGATGTAATGTTGGCGCCGATGGCCATCAAGGCGACGAACATCGCGGCGAGCGTCATGTCAAGCGGGCGAAGCGAAGTCCGTTGCTTCATATGTAAACCCCCTTTTTTTATGTTTGTTAACAAAATCGTACTGAACAACCGCTAGGCTGTCAATCCTTTTTTCCGGGAATGATGGGATGAGCGGCGGGGGATGCTAAGGAAAAGCGCTGCTCGAAAGGTCCACCGCTTCCACTAGGGTTTCCGGTTCTTCCTAAGATGCTAAGCAAAAGCGCTGCCCTAAAAGGCCGGTGAAAAACAGCTGCCACGAGCAACTCAGCGGCATTTCGCCAAACAAAAACGCCGATTTCGCCAGGCTTCTCTAACTGAGAAACAGATGGAATCGCAGTATTTTGTACGACATCACCGCCCCTCTAAGCTGTCGCGAAAACGGAATCAAAGCCGACAAGGACGAAAGAAGCGAAAGGAGGATGGCGATGGAGCGGTTTATGCCGGATGAGGAACTGAAGCGGGCAAGCAAAATCGGAGCGAACGAAGACATCATCCATACGAGCAAAAACGATGATGGCTACGATTTGCGGACCCCGGCTGAAATCGGGAAGCGGCAGCCGATCGATGAAAACGGCAATGCGTGAAAGAAGAGGCGCGGATGGACGGGATCTTTTTCGTCTACTTTGAAAAACAAGTGCTGCGCTTTTTAGGAGGCTGGTGATTTAATAGTACATACCGCTTCCTAGCATCGTTTCTCAAATAGAAAAACCTTGTATCATCAGTGCTTCTTTTCACACGTTCATCCATTGAGCAGGGGAAACAGCTGTTTTCGACCGCCTTTTAGACTCCAAGGCGGTTAAGCTGACGATGTTGACTTCGTTGGTCTCGATCCTTGTCGGGGCTATCATCGATCAGCGCACGCAATCGAATGCGCGATGGAAACAGAAGAGACCGACGAGTTCGCCGATACATTGGACGGGGATGGGACGACCGCCGTCTTTTTTCGTTGGTGAACGTTGGTACACATCGTTTTGTGCGAAAACGGTTTCTAGTGTGGCAAGACGCCGACGACAGCCCGCTTCCAGCGTCGCGGGTGGAAGCGGTGTTGTCGCATCGGGTGCGGCGCCTTTGAACGGATGGCCGCTCATCGTCCAATGGCGGCCGACGTGATGAGCGCCAAAAACGGCGTCTTGCCAACCATTTCCCCCGTTTCCCCCGCCGCCGTGCTGGCGAAGGCTATCGGTGTGAAGGGGGAAACACGTTCCAGCGCAAGCCGACAACGAGCTGGCAGCACGGGAACGCGCCGGGCGGCGGCGAGAGCGTCAGGCGGATGCCGTCGGGATTGAAATATACCTCGGTTTGCGAGCGGATGCCAAGCGAACGGATCAGGCGCTTCACTTCATCCGTTTTTCCTTCTTGGGCGGCCGACATGACCGCGGCGGCAAACGAGCGCGATTCGGCCAGTTTTTTCAAAACAGCGGCACCGTCGTTCATCAACGTCTGGGCGGTGGCGGCTGACTGGGAAAAGAGCGTCGGGTCGATCGGGGGGTACGGGCCGGCCGGCAGCCTTGGGAAATAAGCAAACATGGCTGTTTGCGCCTCCTTTCCAACAATGGAATCGATATTACAATATGAGCGGACAGCAAAAAAGGAGCGAAATCACCATTTCGATTTCGCTCCTTCCATTTGTTATAAATAGCGCAGCCATAAATAGCCGTGCGACAAAAGCAAGGCAATGAGCGTGAGCGGGGCCCCGATTTTCAAAAAGTCCATGTACGTAAATCCATGCCCTTCGCGCGAAGCGATGCCGGCGACAATGACGTTGGCTGAGGCGCCGATGAGCGTTCCGTTTCCGCCGAGGCAGGCGCCGAGCGACAAGGCCCACCAAAGCACGTCGATCTGCGGCGAGTCTGGGGATAAGCCCATGCCGACAGCCATATCTTGAATGAGCGGGATCATCGTCGCCACAAACGGGATGTTATCGATCGTCGCTGAAGCGATCCCGGACAGCCAAAGGATGAAATACGAAGCCGTGGAAATGTCGCCGCCGGTGACATCGAGCGCTCTTTCCGCCAATGTCTTGATAAGGCCGATGTCAACAAGTCCGCCGACCAAGACGAACAGACCGGCGAAAAAGAAAATAGTGACCCATTCGATCGAATGAAAGATCTCTTCTATTTCATGCTCTGGCACGGCGATGAGCATGAGCACGATCGCTCCGGCCATGGCGATGACCGCCGCATCGACATGAATGGCCGAATGCAGGATAAAGCCAAGAATCGTCAGCCCGAGCACGGCGACCGATTTGCGCATCAGCTTCGCGTCTTGAATGTAGTCGGCATCGCGAAGCTCCATCAATGTTTGAATTAACGCTGGATCGGTTTGCAGCTGCTTGCGGTAAACGAAGGCGAGCAGCGCGACTGTGACGATGGCGATGACGATGACAATTGGCGTTAAGTTCAATAAAAAAGCGTTGAAATCGAGATGCTTGTTCGCCGAACCGATCATAATGTTCGGCGGGTCGCCGATCAAGGTCGCCGTGCCTCCGATGTTTGACAACAGCACTTCGGAGATTAAGTACGGCACCGGGTTGACGTGAAGCATCCGCGTGATCGAAAATGTCACCGGCACGACGAGCAAGACGGTGGTGACGTTGTCCAAAAACGCCGACAGCAGTCCTGTCAACAGCGAAAGCATCACTAAAATGCGGATCGGGCTGCCCTTGGCCAGCTTGGCCGCTTTAATGGCCATGTATTGAAAAAAACCGGATTTGCTTGTGATGCTTACTAAAATCATCATGCCGATCAACAGCGTGATGGTGCCCCATTCAATATGGTGGGTGAAGGCGTTTTCGGTGTCAACGATGCCGAAAATGACCATGAGCGCGGCGCCGAGCAGAGCGATGACGGCGCGGTTGACCTTTTCGGAAATGATGATGGCGTATGTAGCGAGAAACAAGGCAATGGCCAAATAGTATTGAAATTGTGAGACGTCAGCGGCAGAATGGCTCATCATGGTCCCCTCCTTTACGGTGTTGATGATGGCGCGCCGTGGAAACCGTTGCTGCACGATGGGCATGTCCAGTCGCTGTTCTCGCCGATGGCATCGCGCACATAAAAGGTGAATGAACAGTGCGGGCAGGCGATTTCACGCACTCGATCGATCAGCATTCGCCGCGATGGTTCGGCCGCCGCATCGGTGTCGACGATTTCCACATGGATCGTTTCACGAGATTCATCTTCGGCGATCACTTTCCCCCGTGCGTCTTCTTCTGTGCGCCATCCGCCGCCGAGCACATGCTGCTTGAGCTGGCTGGATGAGGAATGTTCAAGCATGTCCTCAGCGAGTTCCATATATTGCTTTGGCGTCAACTCATCGAAAGGAAGAACCGATGCTTGTCCCTCCCAATAGGCGCGCAGCTGTTCTTCCGTGAAAATGTAGGTGACAATTTGATGAATGACGACATTTTTCATAACATCCGCCTCCTTTTTTTCATCATATCATAGCATCTCGCTGGAAAACAGGGGCGGCGGCTTCGCTTCGCCTAGGGGAACATTCCTGTTTTCGGCGTGAGGGGAGTGGATTCCTCCGTCATCCGCCCCTTTTTCGTCATTTTCTGAAAAAAGAAATAAACAATCGTTCCCTCGTGATATAATAATAGTAAGACAGATCGCAGCTATGCAGGAAAGGAGGGAAGCGACGATGGACATCCCGCAATATTTGTTCCTTGATTTTGAGTTTACGATGCCGGAGACGAAAACGGAGCCAAACGGATTTTGCCCGGAAATCATCGAAGTTGGCCTTGTCGCGGTCGTTGCCGAACAAATTGTGAACCAGTTTTCCGCTTATGTGAAACCGCTCCGTTTTCCGCAGCTGACCGACCGATGCAAATCGTTTCTCAACATCACCCAAGAACAAATCGACAGCGGCATCAGCTTTTATGAACTCGTTACGTTGCTTCGGCAATATGATCGTGAGCGTCCGACGACGGTCGTGACATGGGGAAGTATGGATATGAAAGTGCTTCGGGAAAACTGCCAGTCAGCGCAAGTGGCCTTTCCGTTTACAGGCGAGCACCGCGATTTAGCTTTGGAGTATAAGCGGTTTTTTGGAAACAAAAACCAAACGGCTTTGCGCAAGGCGGTTCAGGAGTACGGCAACGAAGGGATCGGAAACGCGCATTGTGCGCTCGATGACGCTTTTACCGCCTACACGATTTTCCGCCTCATTGAAAACGACAAAAAGTATTTGGCGAAGACAAAGCCGCCTACGCTCGGAGAACGAATCGATTTCACCCAGCTGCGAAAAAAATTTGCCTTGTAGACGATCCGGTTCGGAATGCGTCGCAGCCACGCCCGTCGAAGGAAAGCGCCGCTGCTAGAGACGGTGGCCGCTTGCCGATGAAGCGCTGCTTGGCTGAGAGATGGAAACAACGGGCGGGTTGGCGGCGGCCGGCGGATGTGATAAGCTATGGGGGAGTAAAACGCTTCGGCCTAAACGCGGGCGTCAAGGATGGTGCGGTGCGGCTTGCCTTCGAGCGGAACGATGCCGGCGGCCGAAAGCTCGCGCCTTGGACAGAAGCGGGAAATTCAGGCAGGAAAGGTTGTCTTTGAGATGATATGGCCATCGGTGTTGAACTTGTTTTTGTATTTCCCTGAAGATAAGCGCGAATATATCCCTGCGGCGATTTCGTTTGCCGTCTTTTTCTTGATGGCGGTGTTTACGATGCGGCTGATCATCGTCATTTCGCGGAAACAAGAGAACGAAGCGAAGCGGCTCGAGCGGGAGTTGCTTGGAAAAACGGACGAGCCTGAGCGGACAAAGGACGTATAAATCGCTCCTTCCCCGGCGATACTGGCAGGTAGTAGTTGCCAAGAGTTGGAGGGGATGGAGTGTTGCGCGGAAGACGATGGTTGGCCGCGGCCATGGCGCTCGCCTTGGTTGGCTGCGGAAAAGAGGAAGGCATGAGCCGGAAAGTGGAAATGATCAACGCCGACGGCGATCCGATCGGCACGATCGAGTTGGTCGAGCAGTCTGAAGGGGTGCGCTTGAAGCTTGATTTGCAAGGCCTTCCACCGGGGGAGCACGCCATTCATATTCATGAAAAAGGAAGTTGTCAGCCGCCCGATTTTCAGTCGGCCGGCGGCCATTACAATCCCGATGGAAAAAAACACGGCCTTCTCCACCCGGAAGGTGCGCACGCTGGGGATTTGCCAAACATTATTGTCAAAGACGACGGCACGGTCAACGTTGAATTGACGGCGCCGCATGTGACGCTGAAAAAAGGAGCGAAAGGATCGCTGCTGACGAAAGAGGGGACATCAATTGTCATTCATGCCAAAAAGGATGACGGCATGACCCAACCGGCGGGGGATGCAGGCGGCCGCATCGCCTGTGGGAAAATCAAGTCGTCTTAAACCAAATCGGCGTCTCGACCACCGTTTTGGCTCGGGAAAACAATTTAGGGTGCCGGTGATTTCGTGCAAAACACCGTTGAGTTCGACCTATTTCTCAATTAGAGAAACCTTGCAGAATCGGTTTTCTTTTCTTAATGAAAATGTCGCCGATTGGTGGTGACATCGTTTTTTCATCAGCCTTTTAGAAAAACCGCTGATTCTTTCATCAGTAGGAGAATGAGTGCAAAACAGGACCGATGCATCAGGATTTTTCTAATTGAGGATCTGTTCGAGCCGCTCCCTGTTATGAATATACCGCTGACGTTTCGCTTTATGTATCACAGGCAGCCGCCTAGTGACTCCCTTTGGTGAACAAAACGTCCGCGGAGGGAGCGGCTTACCCAGACAGACGTCAGCCAGCGTTAGCGGAGCGCAGCCGCCAACCGCCGCAGCCCTTCGTTGAGCGTTGGCCGTGGGCAGGCGACGTTCAAGCGGATGAAGCCGTCTCCTTCGGGGCCGAATTTGCGGCCGAACTCGACGGCGATTTGTCCTTTCTCCAAGAGCCGCCGCTTCAGTTCCGTTTCGGACAGGCCGAGGCGGCGGACATCGATCCAGACAAGATACGTCGCCTCGGGGCGGATTGGGCGCACCGTTGGCAGCTCGGCGGCCAAATAGGCTGCGGTGGCGTCGATGTTGGCCTGCACATACCGAAGCAGCTCATCGAGCCATGGTCCGCCATGGCGGTAGGCCGCCTCTGCGCCAACCACGGCGAACGTGTTCAACGTAAAAAACCCGTGTCGCTGTTGAACGCGGCGGAACGCCCGGCGCCGCGCCTCATCGGGAATGATCGCCTCGGCCGCCTGCAAGCCGGCAAGATTGAACGTTTTCGTCGGCGCGCGGAACGTGGCGCTCCACGCGGCCAACTCGGGGGAGAGGGAAGCAAACGGCACATGCCGGTGCGGCGGAAACGTCAAATCGGCGTGAATTTCGTCGGAAAGGACGAAGACGCCATGCCGCAAGCACAGCTCCCCGAGCTGCTTGAGTTCTTCGCCAGTCCACGATTTGCCGCCCGGGTTGTGCGGGTGGCAAAGGATGAGCAGTTTTGCTTTCGGTAGCTTCTCTTCCAAGTCGTTCCAGTCAATGGCGTAATGCTCTTCCGTCAGACGGAGCGGACTGAAGAGCAGCGTGCGGCCGTGACGGCGGACGAGATCGAACAGCGGTCGGTAGACGGGGGAGAAGACGATAATGCCATCCCCGGGCTCGGAAAAGGCTTCAATGGCGGCGGCGATCGCCGGCACGACGCCGGGGGCAAACGTGAGCCACTCCGGATCGATGCGCCAGCCGTGGCGGCCTTCAAGCCACTCGCACACCGCCTCCCGCAGCGAGTCCGGGACGATCGTGTAACCGAAAATTCCGTGTTCGATGCGCGCCCGCAGCGCGTCTTGCACCGCTTGCGGGGCTGGAAAATCCATATCAGCGACCCACATCGGCCATACTTCGTCATGGCCGAACACCCGCTTCGCGTCATCCCATTTCAACGATTGCGTTCCCCGACGGTCCACGACTTGATCAAATGAAAACATGACATCGTCTCCCTTCTTTTTTTTCGATGAATGGCTTATAATGAGTTATATCATATTTCCAGAAAGAAGGTGGATGGCGGCGCATGGACGGACCACTGCTCAATCAGCGGCTTCTTGAGGCGGTTGGCGCTTGGGATCCGTTTGGCTGCGGAAGCGATGCGTACGAGGTGGAAGCGGCGGATGTGCTTCAAGCCGTATATGACACGGATGACCCTCGCCTGCTTGCGGCCCGCATCCAGTCGATATATGAATTCGCTTTTGACCGCACCATTCCTTTTTATGATTGTTTGCAGCTAGCATGGCGGTTGCTCGAGTTGAAACGGGCAGCGTCCTGTTCGCCACCGGTGTGACGGACCGCTGCCGACAGGACGAGGCCATTCGCCTCGCGGTGGTGGGACAGTTTCACGTGCGTCCCCCTCGTTGCCTAGGAGTCCGGTGATTTCGTGTAAAACGCTGCTGGTCCCACCCATTTCTCAATGAGAGAAACTTTGCAGAATCAGCTTTCTTTTTTGAATGAAAATGCCTCCCATTGGTGTGCGGCAGCGGTTTTTCACCGGCCTTCTAGGAGGCTGGTAAAAAACGGTTGTATCTCTTGAACCATGGGGGAACGTGTGAAAGGCGCTCCTGATGCGACAAGGCTTATCCATTTGAGAAACGGGTTTGATCAGCGGCTTGCCCCTTAAATCACCGACATTCTAGGGCGGGCCTGCACCAAGCGGGGCAGATGGTCGATGATGAGAAACGTTTGCGACGGAGGGATTGGACATGACATTGAGTGACAAAGAGCTGGAAATTGTCAAAATATTAGAAAAAGACGCCCGCACGCCGATGGAAGTGTTGGCCAAAATGGTCGAGTTGCCGGTTGAGGAGACGGAAAGGCTCGTCAAAAAGCTGGAAGAAGCAAAAGTGATCGTTCAATATACGGCGCTTGTCGACTGGCGGAAGGCCGACGGTCATGAAGGGGTGACCGCGATGATCGATGTGAAAGTAACCCCGAAGCGCGGCGTCGGTTTTGATGAAGTGGCGGAGCGCATTTACCGGTTTCCGGAAGTGAAATCGGTATACTTGATGTCGGGCGCTTACGATTTGTCCGTGGTCATTGAAGGGCGGTCGATGGCGGAAGTCGCCCATTTTGTGTCTGAGAAGCTGTCAACGCTTGATTCCGTCATTTCGACGACCACCCATTTCATTTTGAAAAAGTATAAGCACGATGGCATTGTCTTTGATCAAGGAGACCAAGATCGCCGCATCGTGGTGTCGCCATGAAGCCGCAAACACGAAAAACGTATGTGTCGGAGACGGTCGCCCAGTTGAAGCCGTCCGGCATCCGCCGCTTTTTCGACCTCGCTTCGAGTCTGGAGGGCGTCATTTCCCTCGGCGTCGGCGAGCCGGACTTTGTCACGTCCTGGAGCATCCGGGAAGCGAGCATTTTGGCGCTCGAGCAAGGCTATACGTCCTATACAGCGAACGCTGGCTTGCCCGAACTGCGTCAAGAGATCGCTGCCTATTTGCGCCGCAAGTTTCGGGTTGAGTATCGTCCGGAAACGGAAGTGCTCGTGACGGTGGGGGCGAGTCAAGCGCTCGATTTGGCGCTGCGCGCGATCGTGAATCCGGGCGATGAAGTCATCCTCATCGAGCCGAGTTTTGTCGCTTACGAGCCGCTGGTGGTTTTAGCTGGCGGCAAGCCGGTGGCGGTGCGCACATCCGGCGCCGATCGATTTCGGCTTGACCTGACGCAGCTGGAGCAGGCAGTCACCGCCCGGACGAAGGCCGTCATCGTTTGCTCGCCGAACAATCCGACCGGGACGGTGCTCAGCCGCGCCGAGCTTGATGGCTTGGCTCGCCTCGCACAAGCGCATGACTTGTTGGTCATCGCCGATGAAATTTATGCCGAGCTGACATACGAAGGGGAGTATACGAGCATGGCGGCCGTCGCGGGCATGCGTGAGCGGACGATTTTAGTCTCCGGCTTTTCGAAAGGATTCGCGATGACCGGTTGGCGGCTTGGGTTCGCCGCCGCGCCGGAAGAGCTCCTGCAAGCGATGTTGAAAATTCACCAGTATGCGATGATGTGTGCGCCAACAATGGCGCAATATGGGGCGCTGGAGGCGCTTCGCAGCGGGGAGCGGGACGTAGCCGAGATGCGGAATAGCTATCGCCGCCGCCGCAATTATTTCGTCGCCTCGCTCAATGAAATGGGGCTGCCGTGTCACTTGCCGGGCGGAGCGTTTTATGCGTTTCCGTCCATTCAGCCGACCGGGTTGACATCCGAACAATTCGCTGAGCGGTTGTTGTTGGAAGAAAAAGTCGCGGTCGTCCCGGGCAACGTCTTTGGCCAAAGCGGGGAAGGCTATATTCGCTGTTCATACGCTTCATCGCTGGAGCAGCTGCAGGAAGCGTTGAAGCGAATGAAACGGTTTTTGGCCCGCTTGTAGTTGGCGCTGCGCCATCCGTTCATTCGAGATATCGAAAACGGGTGAAAAACGAGGACACTGGCGAAGTCGATCGAGCTGGTGGAGAAGAGAAAGAACGTTTGGTCAAAGTGGTTCCATTGGCGAGAACGGGATTGGTTGATGGGCCCGCAAGATGTTTCAATTTGAGAACCGCGGTTGGCAACGCCATTTTTTCTTCCATCCCTGTTTCGAGGGGAATGCGGCTTGGCCGTCTCAACAGTCTAAACTGTGGGAGTTGGGCTACACCTTGTCTCATCGGGCTATACGTACCTAGCCGACGCCCCGTCACACGAATATTTTGTCTTTTTTGAGGGGGAGACTGCCTTTTGGGTCAGTCCCCCTCTTCCGTTGCTGTATAGACGTGCTGACTGCTTCTGCGGCGCGATAGGTTGTGCTTATCTCCAAGGCAGACAGCCTTTTGGGTCAGCCCGATTCGGGGGAGGAGGTCTGTGCTTCGGCAAGCTTCTTTTTTTCTGGCGCTGTCTTCCGTTTTTTGCCCCTTTGTCTGCTTGCGAAGGTCGGCAGTCTTCGGTCGTCCCTTTGGTCGCGTTAGTTTCGCCCCGTCTCGGTTGGGTTTGGCAGTTTGGTTATGTTATAATACAGAAACGATGACATTTAACCAATAGGAGTGTTTCGCTTGTCAACGATAAAACGAGGAGCGATCGTGAAAGGGAAGGTGACGGGCATTCAGCCGTACGGCGCGTTCGTCCAGCTCGAGGGCGGCACGCAAGGGCTGATCCATATTTCGGAGATTTCGCATCAATTTGTCAAAGATGTGCGCGATTATGTCAGTGTTGGTGATGAAGTGACCGTCAAAGTGCTCGATGTCGATGGGAAGACGGGACGGGCGAGCCTGTCGTTAAAGGCGCTCGAACCGAATCGAGAGAAGACAAAGCGCCATGTGCGCATCAAAATGCCGCTCGGTTCGGGGTTTCGCCCGTTGAAGGAAAAGCTGCGCGAGTGGATTGAACAGTCCAAACGAGAAGAAGGGCCGAAACCGTAAAGTGGGTGCCGCCGTTTCGGCCGCGCGTTCTCCCGCGGTCAAAGGGAGGCTTGCCTCGCCAAGCCGCGCGCCTTGCTCGGTTGAACAGGTGCGGCGCTTGCGCTTGGGGCGGCAAAAGAAAAAGACACCCACCGCCAAGCGGTGAGCGTCCCCAACGGTTTTTTATGTGCGCGTCACTTTTGGCTCGGTGCGCCCGAGCTCTTCGGCTGGCTTAAATAGCAGCGCCAAATTGATCAGCCCGGCGATGCCGACCAGACTGTAAATGATGCGCGACCAAACCGAGTTCTGGCCGCCGAAAATCGCGGCGACGAGGTCAAATTGGAAAAAGCCGATTAGTCCCCAGTTAATCGCGCCAATAATCGTCAACAATAGCGCAATGCGCTGCAAAGCTCCCATGTTTGTCTGCCTCCTTTGGAAACGTATTGGATTCCATCCATTCACTAATAGCATGAATCGAAGCGGCGAAAAATATGCACGGCGGCCTGCGCAGGCAAATAGCTTTACAAAGGATGAGAGATGCCGCCATAATGGAGGCAAAAGGAGGACGATACATATGCAAAATTTTATCTTCCACAATCCGACGAAACTCATTTTCGGAAAAGGGCAACTCGAACGGCTCAAAGAAGAGGTGCCGCGCTATGGCCGAAAAGTGCTGCTTGTCTATGGCGGCGGCAGCATCAAACGAAACGGATTGTATGAGGAAGTCATGAAGATGTTGGGAGAGATTGGCGCTGACGTCGTCGAACTGCCGGGGGTGGAGCCAAACCCGCGCGTTTCGACTGTCAGAAAAGGGGTGGACATTTGTCGCCGAGAAGGGATTGAGTTTTTGCTCGCCGTTGGCGGCGGCAGCGTCATCGATTGCACAAAAGCGATTGCCGCCGGCGCGAAATTTGCTGGCGATCCGTGGGACTTTATCACGAAAAAAGCGGCGGTCACTGGCGCCCTGCCGTTTGGCACCGTGCTTACGCTGGCGGCGACCGGTTCGGAGATGAACTCCGGCTCAGTGATCACGAACTGGGAGACGAAAGAAAAATACGGCTGGGGCAGCCCGTTTACGTTCCCGCAATTTTCCATTTTGGATCCGACGTATACGATGACCGTTCCGAAAGACCATACGGTTTACGGCATCGTCGATATGATGTCCCATGTGTTTGAGCAATATTTCCACCATACGCCAAACACGCCGCTTCAAGACCGGATGTGCGAAGCGGTGTTGAAAACGGTGATTGAAACGGCGCCGAAGCTGATCAACGATTTGGAAAACTACGAGCTGCGCGAAACGATCATGTACGCGGGCACGATCGCCTTAAACGGCTTCTTGCAAATGGGCGTGCGCGGCGACTGGGCGACGCATAACATTGAACACGCGGTTTCGGCGGTGTACGACATTCCGCATGCTGGGGGCTTGGCGATTTTGTTCCCGAATTGGATGAAGCATGTGCTCGATGAAAACGTCAGCCGTTTTGCCCAGCTCGCGGTGCGCGTCTTTGATGTCGATCCGGCCGGCAAAACGGAACGCGATGTGGCGCTTGAAGGCATCGAGCGGCTGCGCGCGTTCTGGTCGAGCCTTGGGGCGCCGTCGCGGTTGGCGGATTACGGCATCAATGATGAGAATGTGGAGCTCATGGCCGATAAAGCGATGGCGTTTGGCGAATTCGGCCGTTTCAAAACGTTGAACCGCGATGATGTGCTTGCGATTTTGCGCGCCTCCCTGTAACGGGGCGCCGCGGTCGTAGGTTGATGGATCAAGGCGCCGGCTTGGCGGTGGCACCCGTCTCGAGCCGGCGTTTTTCACATGGGCCGAGCCGGCTGCTCGGGCGCGAGAGGAGCGCCCCAACGCGGGATGATGGCGGGATGGGAGAAAGGACACCGGCGCGGCGAAAATTGTCAAAGCTGAATCCGTTTCCAAGGAGGAGCGCCGCTTGATTTCCCTTGTCCGTTCGGCTAAAGTGAAAGAAGGCAATGAACATTGAAGGGGAGGCGGGAATGGATGACCCATATTCGTTTTGATTATTCCAAAGCGCTTGCCTTTTTTGGCGAACACGAACTGACTTACTTGCGCGATGCCGTGAAAGTCGCGCACCATTCGCTCCATGAAAAAACCGGCGTCGGCAGCGACTTTTTAGGGTGGCTTGACTGGCCGGTCGACTATGACAAAGACGAATTCGCCCGCATCAAACAAGCGGCGAAAACCATTCAATCGGACTCCGATGTCCTGCTTGTCATCGGCATCGGCGGCTCGTACCTTGGCGCGCGCGCCGCGATCGAGATGCTGCACCATTCGTTTTACAACGCTTTGCCGAAAGAGAAGCGGCAAACGCCGCAAATCATTTTTGTCGGCAACAACATCAGCTCGACGTATATGAAAGACGTCATCGATTTTCTCGAAGGAAAAGATTTCTCGATCA
Organism: Geobacillus sp. YF-1; assembly: GCF_052692335.1. Lineage (NCBI taxonomy): Bacteria > Bacillati > Bacillota > Bacilli > Caryophanales > Anoxybacillaceae > Geobacillus > Geobacillus sp. YF-1. Next base: position 2,921,560 of record NZ_CP199850.1, on the reverse strand, counting down.
ACGTCATTTCCAAATCGGGGACGACGACGGAGCCGGCGATCGCCTTCCGTATTTTCCGCAAGCTGCTTGAGGACAAATACGGCAAAGAGGAAGCGCGCCGCCGCATTTACGCGACGACCGACAGCAAACGTGGGGCGCTGCGGACGCTGGCCGATGAGGAAGGATATGAAACGTTTGTCATTCCGGACGACATCGGCGGCCGCTATTCCGTGTTGACGGCGGTTGGGCTGCTGCCGATTGCCGCAAGCGGCGCAGACATCGACGCCATGATGGAAGGCGCGGCCAAAGCGCGCGACGATTTCAGCTCCTCGGAGCTGGAGGAAAACGCCGCTTACCAATACGCGGCCATCCGCAACATTTTGTACAACAAAGGGAAAACGATCGAGCTGCTCGTCAACTATGAACCAGCGTTGCACTATTTCGCCGAATGGTGGAAGCAGCTGTTTGGCGAAAGCGAAGGGAAAGACCAAAAAGGCATTTATCCGGCTTCCGCCGATTTCTCGACCGATTTGCATTCGCTCGGCCAATACATTCAAGAAGGGCGCCGCGATTTGTTTGAAACGGTGTTGAAACTCGAGGAGCCGCGCCATGAGCTGATCATTGAGGCCGAGGAAAACGACCTCGACGGCCTGAACTATTTGGCCGGAAAAACGGTTGATTTCGTGAACACGAAAGCGTTCGAAGGGACATTGCTCGCCCATACGGACGGCGGTGTGCCGAACTTGGTCATCACCTTGCCGAAACTCGATGAATACACGTTTGGCTACCTCGTCTACTTCTTTGAAAAAGCATGCGCCATGAGCGGCTATTTGCTTGGCGTCAACCCGTTTGACCAGCCGGGTGTCGAAGCGTACAAAAAGAACATGTTCGCCCTTTTGGGCAAGCCAGGCTATGAGCAGCTGAAGGAAGAGTTGGAAAAACGGTTGAACTAGCCTCACGGTTTGCACGGCTGATTCGAACGGATGAGTGCGACCCGAACAACGCCTCTTCTCCTTTCACTAGGGGGAAGGGGCGTTAGTTGTTTTTCGCCCTTCTGCCTCGCTGACGGCGATCTGTTGAAGGAAGAGGGGGGCAGCTTGCTAGGTCCGTTGTTTTTACAGCTTTGCGGCCGGAACAAGTAGCCTGCATGGTCACGCGGCGGATCATCCATTGTTGTTTCGCCTCCCGTTAGGTTGAGAAAATCTGTCCATTTTTCGCCAAAAGGCAACGGCCAGATCAGGCAAATAATTGTTTCCAAACGGGAAACGATAAAAGGAAAGGAGGGGATTGTGGATGATTGAAATTCCGTCGAGGCTGGAAGGAAAACAGTTTTCGTTGCATCAGCTCGAGCAAACACTCAAGCCGCTCGGCTATGAGATCGGCGGCGGTTGGGAGTATGACCACGGCTATTTTGACTATAAAATCGCCGACCATTTAGGCTACCAATTTTTGCGTGTGCCGTTTCAAGCGGTCGATGGGCAGCTCGATTCGCATGGCACAACGGTCGAGCTCGGGCGTCCGTTTTTGCTTGCCCATAAATATCAGCGCGGCATCGATGATTTTGCGGATGTGGGCAACCTTACGGCGTCGTTCGACCAGTTTGCTGAACCGCAAGACCCGGATGCGACCGTTCCAGAGCCGTTGATTTCCGTCGGCAACGCGCTCGTTCAAGAGTTGGAGCGCCGCCTGCTCGATTAAGAAACGAGCACGAACAGGCGGTCGTCTTTTTCAATCAGGCGCTGCGGCCGGATGGATAGGCTTCCGCTATCCCCGCAAACGACGCCAAGCAGCGCGATGTGTTGGGCGAGCAGCTGCTGTTGGACAGCGGCGAACGGCTGGCCGATTTGCTGCTCGGTTGGAGGGAGAAGGCGCAGTGTTTGTTCACCGAAGCGGCCCAACATCCGTTCGAGCGCGCTAGCCGTTCCGGGCGAGTAGAGGCTAGCGGTCATGGCGGCGCTCGCCAACAAGTTAGTTTGGATCACTTCATCCGCTCCGGCGCGAAACGCGTTCGGGACATGGCGGGCGGTCAAGATTTCTACGATGGCATACACGGACGGATTGAGGCTCTTGGCGGCCAGCAATGCAACGATCGTATCGCGGTCGGCTTCCTCTTCCGTTTTATGCGGATCGGCGGTAATCAGCACAAAGCGGGCATGGCCGAGGTTCGCTTTTTCAAGGACAGCATCGTCGTGCGCCGCCCCTTTAATGAAGTGGACGGGAATGTGCGGAAGCGGATGGGACGGCACCGTGGCGTCAATGAGGACCACGCGCGACGGCGGGTCTTGTTCGGCCAAACGCAGCAGCATTTCCCGCGCCCGTTCGTTCCAGCCGACTATAATGATATGCCCGTGTTCTTTGTACGCTAGCTGTCCGTTCGTGTGTGCCGTTTCCCGCGTGGCGGCGGCAGCTGACACCGAGGCGAAATAGGCGCCGATAATGCCGGTGCCGACAGCAATCAGCACGATGGCCGCCAGTTTCCCAGCAACGGTTTCCGGAACGATATCGCCATAGCCGATCGTCGCTGCTGTCACGATCGCCCACCATACACCGTCAAACATCGTGCGGAACGTTTGCGGTTCAATGAGGGGCATGAACGCTCCAAACACGATGATCGTGGCGCTGGCCGTGACTAGCAACCGAAGGGCGGTTGACATTCGCCAATAGGAAACAAGCCAACTCCTTACCTTCATGTTCATCCCTCACTTCAGCGATTTCTTCTTTAGTGTGGACGGTTTTGGCATAACCATTCCTGTTTCTTCTCATACTAGGAAATGAACGATCCATGGAAAGGGGACCATCGGTTATGGACATGAACCGTGTGAAACAAATCGTTTCATCACCGGCGGATATTCCCGTTTACTACAACGGGGTGTCGGTCTGGATTGACGGGTATAACGAGGAAACGCAGATGGTGACCGTTCATTTGCGAGACGGTCGCCTTCATGAACGCCGGGATGTGCCAGCGGCTGAGCTGGAAGAAAAGGAAACAGCAGTCGACTGAGCAAATGGACGGCAAGCGCCGGTGCGGCGGCTTTCTTTTCGGGGCGCCGCCGCGATGACTTCGTTTTCCTTCTCATCGAAACAACGCGGAGCGTAACAGCGGTTTTCCGTCTCGAATCCGCCCTCGCATGACAAGAGGGTGGATTTTTGTGTTTTCTGTGAAAATTGCTGCACTAGCGCGTAATTTTTATCCACGGGTCGAGGGCAGGCCACGCTGCCCATGGATCTTTCTGTGAAAATGCCGGCCTGACGCGGATTTTTATGCCTAGGTGGAGGGTAGATCGCTGTCCATGGAAACTTTCCGTGAAAATGCAGGACCGGCGCGAGGTTTTCATCCCCGGGTGGAGGGCGGATCGCTTGCCTATGGAACGTTTCCTTGATTCTCGAACGATTGAATCCTAACGGCAGCTTAAACCGTAATGGAAATCGGGCGTTGGTACATGACAAAAGGAGGAGGTGGTGTGATAAGCTGGAATGCAAAGAAGATCGTTTGTCAGCGAGTGGGAATGAAACGGTGCTTTTCCGTTTCCAAGGAAGGGGATTCGTATTTTGACAAATGACTAATTGGTCAATTAGTATATAATTTGTGACCATATAGTCAAGAGGTGTGAAGCGATGAGGATGGACGTAAGGAGGAGAAACGGGTGAGGAGCATCATTCAATTTTCGCTTAACAACAAGCTCGCTGTTTGGATTTTGACACTTATTGTCGCCGTGGCTGGGCTGTATTCAGGAGTAGGTATGAAGCTTGAGACGATTCCGAACATCAACGTGCCCTTCATTTCCGTCTCGACAGTGTATCCGGGAGCGACGCCGGAGGAAGTGGATAAGAAGGTGACACAGCCGATTGAGCGGCAGGTGGAACATTTGGACGGCGTCACAGCGGTCCGCTCCTCTTCTTTTCAGAACGCGTCATTTGTGCAAATTGAATATGATTTTGGCAAGGATATGGGAACGGCGCAAAATGAAGTGAAAGAGGCGCTCAGTCATTTACAGCTGCCTGACGGGGTGCAAGAGCCGGACGTGTCGCGGATCAGCTTTTCGGCGTTTCCCGTCATCTCATTGAGCATTACCGACCGCCACCGCTCGCTGGCCGAACTGACGAAGATCGTCGAGCGTGAGATCGTCCCCGAGTTAGAGGGCATCGACGGCGTTGATTCGGTGGAGGTCGCCGGCCAACAAATGCAAGAAGTGAACATTCGTTTTGATGAACAGAAGTTAAAGCGGTATGGGCTGACTGAACAATCGGTCATCAATGTTATTCAAGCCTCGGCCGTTTCTCTTCCACTCGGCTTGTACACGTTTGGCGATACGGAAAAATCGGTCGTCATTGACGGTCGCATCGCAACGATCGACGACTTAAAAGCGCTCCGCATTCCGATCGTTTCGGGGGCTGGGGCGGCGCCGTCGCCGGTGGTTGGCGCCGAAGTCGAGGGTCGCGGGCAAGGAAGCGCGATCGACGGGCAAGCCGGGGGCCAAGGAGCTGCGGCTCTAGCGCCGGGTGCCGGTTCCGGTCCCCAAGGGCGGGATGCGCGAGGGGCGGAAAACAGCGCGGTTGGTCAAACGGGTCGATCTGCGGCTATTCCTTCCGTTCCGCTGAGCGAATTGGCTGAAGTGAAAGTCGTTGCCAAAGCCGAATCGATTTCGCGGACGAACGGCAAGCCATCGATCGGCGTGCAAGTGGTCAAGGCGCAAGACGCCAATACGGTGACGGTCGTCAACGCTGTTAAGGAAAAGAGCAAAGATCTTGAAAAACGCTTTGACGGCTTGCGCATTATCACGGTGTTTGACCAAGGCAAGCCGATTGAAGATTCGGTGAACACGATGGTGGACAAAGCGGTGTTTGGTGCGCTGTTTGCGGTCGTTGTCATCTTCCTGTTTTTGCGCAACATTCGCACGACATTGATTTCGGTCGTATCGATTCCGCTGTCGTTGCTGATGGCGATTTTGTTGCTGCGGGAGATGGATATTACTCTCAATCTGATGACGCTCGGCGCCATGACGGTGGCGATCGGCCGTGTGATAGACGATTCGATCGTCGTGGTGGAAAATATTTACCGGCGCATGACGCTGCCCGGCGAATCACTTAGCGGGAAAGAATTGATCGCTTCGGCCACGAAAGAAATGTTTATCCCGATCGCGTCATCGACGATTGTGACGGTTGCTGTCTTTTTGCCGCTCGGATTGGTCAAAGGAATGGTTGGTGAATTGTTTTTGCCGTTTGCCCTGACGATTGTGTTCGCCTTGCTTTCTTCGCTGCTTGTCGCCGTCACCGTTGTTCCGGCGCTCGCTCACTCGCTGTTTAGCAAGGGAGTTGCTGCGAAGGACGTTCGTGTGCGGGAGCGGAAACAGACGTTAGCGTTCTGGTACAAACGGGTGCTTCGCTGGTCGCTCGATCATAAGTTCATTGTCAGCGGCACGGCGGTGTTGCTTTTGATCTCCAGTTTATTCCTTGTTCCGCGTGTCGGCGTCAGCTTCTTGCCGTCTGACGAGCAAAAGATGATTGTCGTCACGTACAGCCCCGCCCCAGGACAAACGGTCGATGAAGTGGAGCGCATCGCCAAAGAGGTAGAATCGTTTTTTGAACAGCGCCAAGGGGTCAAAAACATTCAACTTTCTGTCGGCGGGGGCAATCCGATGAATCCGGGGCAAGATCACGCGGCGTTGTTTTACGTCGAGTATGACCACGATGTGAAACGGTTTGCCGAAGAGAAAGAACGGGTGATGAAGGCGCTTGATGAGCGCAAAGACAAAGGAGAATGGCAAAGTCAAGACGCCTCGAGTTCAGGGACATCAAACGTTCTCGAGCTAAACGTGTATGGAAGCAGCATGGAAGAAATTGAACCGATCGTTCGCCAAGCGGCCGATCTGTTGCGCGGCCATGAGGAGCTGGTGAACGTGAAAACGAGCATGGCTGCCCGCTTTGAAGAATATACGCTTGCCGCCAACCAGAACAAACTGAGCGAACTAGGGCTGACGGCGGCACAAGTGGCTGCCGCTTTGTCCGAAAAAGGTGGACGCCAAGCGATTGCGACGGTCAAGCAAGATGGTGAAGACCTCAGCGTCTACCTTGCCGATGAAAACAAGCGGTACGCGGATATTGCCGATTTGCTGGAGAACACGATCACGTCGCCGCTTGGTATCGAAGTGCCGATCAAAGATCTCGTGACGGTGAAAAAAGGGTATACGTACAGCGAAATTGAACGGGATGACGGACGAGTGCACGCGAGCGTGTCGGCGGAAGTAAAAACGAAGGATGTTGCAGCGGTGTCAGCGGCCGTACAGAAAGAACTCAAGCGACTCGACTTGCCGTCGGGAGTCGATATTCAGATGGGAGGTGTGACTGAAGACATTCAAGAATCGTTTACCCAGCTTGGGTGGGCGATGCTCGCTGCTGTAGCGATCGTTTATTTTGTATTAGTTGTGACATTTGGGGGCGGATTGGCGCCGTTTGCGATTTTGTTCTCGCTGCCGTTTACTGTCATTGGGGCCTTGCTCGCCTTGTTCGTTTCCGGTGAGACGATCAGCGTATCGGCGATGATCGGCATGTTGATGTTGATTGGTATCGTGGTTACGAACGCCATCGTTTTGATTGACCGTGTCATTCATAAAGAACGCGAAGGACTGTCGACGCGCGAGGCACTTTTGGAAGCGGCCGGTACGCGGGTGCGCCCGATTTTCATGACGGCGATTGCCACGATCGGCGCTTTGCTTCCGCTCGCAGTAGGAATGGAAGGTGGCGCGTTGATTTCGAAAGGGCTCGGAGTGACCGTCATCGGCGGGTTGACGAGCTCAACGTTGCTGACGTTAATCATCGTCCCGATCGTTTATGAGACGTTGATGAAATGGCGGAAAAAAAGGGCGTAAGGAAGCGGGGAGTCGGCCGTCTGGGGACGGATGGCGCGGCAGGTGGAGGAAGTCTTTTGCCCATCGGCGGCCGCTTCGCTTCCTTGCTCTGACGTCATCGGCTTCTTTGGGTGGCTTGTGTTGGTTGGATAGAAGAATGGGGGGTTCGCCACGCCACATCGGCTCGTGGGCGAAAACAAGAACGGCGTGAGTCTGGCCTGGCCACATTCACGCCGTTTTCGTTTTTGTGAGGGTTCGTCTTGGCAAGGAGGCTCGGTTGGCGAGTCTTTCGTTGCCTGTCGACTTTGTCGCCAGAAACGGGCAAGGTCGGCTAGAGAAATGGAATGGGCGGGCCCTTCGCCACGGTGCTTGGCTTTCCGACGAAACCAAAAACGGGACGCTTTTGCCGGGGTCGGAAATCCTCACGGCGGCTAGGCCGAGGAGTGACGCTTGGCGGCGCGGGCGATGCGCGCCGTCAGGAAGAGGGCGCAGGCGAAAAAGAGGACGTCATCGACCGCGTAGACGAGGCGGTCCCCACCAGCGGCCAACAGCGTGCTGCCGATCATCGGTCCGAACGCCATGCCCATATAGCGGAAAAAGTTGTACACGCCGATCGCCGTCGAGCGGTTCGCCTGAAAGACGTTCGTTAACACAGTGGTTTGCACCGGAAGCGAAAGGCCCAAAAATAAGCCGAACATGGCGATGGCAATAACGAGCAGCTCAAGCGACTGCCAGGCGGTGAGCAGGAAGAAAAAAATGGACGCTGTCGTCAAATACGTCGTCGTCAAGATGGTGCGCCGCTCCGGAAAGCGCCCTTGAAGCTGCTCGCCAAGAAAACTGCCGATCACAATCATCGACGACATGGCCAAATACACCGTTCCTTTTTCTTGCGCCGATAATCCGTAACGGTCGGTCAAAATGCCGGGCAAAAACACAAGAAAGTTGTAAAGCGAATAATACTGCATAAATCCGAGCAGCACGATCGACGACCCGGCGCGGTGGCGGAGCACCGAAGCGAAGTCGGCGAAGCGGAACGGGGTCGAAACGGCCGTTTCCGGCTTTGTCTCCTTCAGCAACAGGAAATTGCCGACGCCGACCAAGCCGCCGGCGGCCACCAGCGCCAAAAAGACGGCGCGAAACGGAACGTGTTCGGCCAAAAATCCACCGACGATCGGCCCGACGACAGGGCCAAGCGAGACCATCATTTGAAACGTTCCCATCGCCTTTCCCCGTTCTTTGCCGACAAATAAGTCGCCGATGACGGTGGCGGCGACGACCGATCCGGCTGCGATACCGACCGCTTGCCACGCGCGGCACAACAAAAGGGTGGCGATGGACGTCGAGAAAAAGCAGCCGAGCGAAGCGGCGACGTATACGCCAAGGCCAAAAAGCAGCACGGCGCGCCGCCCTTTTCGGTCGGTGAGCGGTCCGTAGACGATTTGCATCATCGCAAGGAAAAAGGTGAAAATCGAAATCGTCAAGTTGATCAAAAAAGAAGAAGTCGCGAACGCGGCCCTCACTTCTGGTAAAATAGGAGTGTAAATCGTTTGGGTGAACGGGCCGAGAAACGCGGCGAGCGACACAACATATACAACGAGCTGGCGTTTCATGGTTTTCTCCTTTCTTTCCCTGTGCATCGTTATGATTATACTCCCGCTGTTTCCGCTTTTGGAAACGAAATGCTTATGAAAAAAAGGTGGAGATGCAGGATGGAACGATGGTTGATTCGTGATGCAACGGCGGCGGATTTGCCGCACATTGTCCGCATTTATAACGAAACGATCCCGAGCCGGATGGTGACGGCCGATTTGGAGCCGGTGTCGGTGGAAAGCCGGAAAGCGTGGTTTGAAGCGCATGATCCTCACCATCGGCCGCTCTGGGTGGTGGAAGATGGCGGCGAGATTTGCGCTTGGCTCAGCTTCCAGTCGTTTTACGGCCGCCCGGCGTATCGCCATACGGCCGAAGTGAGCATTTATATTGCCGAATCACACCGCGGCCAAGGGTTGGGAACGAAGCTGCTCAAGCAAGCGGTCGACAAGGCGCCGGATTTGGAGATGAAGACGCTGCTCGGCTTTATTTTTGCCCATAATGAGCCAAGCTTGCGGTTGTTTGCCCGCTTCGGGTTTGAACGATGGGGCTATTTTCCGCGCGTTGCTGAGCTTGACGGCATCGAACGCGATTTGGTCATCGTCGGCAAGCGGCTTGTATAGAATCAATATAGACAGGGCAGTGATATACATGACGATGCAAAGAAAGAGGGAATGACATGAAGATGCAAAGAAAGAGGGAATGACATGAATGTGATGCCCATTCGACTGTTTACGATTCAAGACGGAGAAGGATTTGTCGCCGACGCGTTTCAATGTCCGGTGACCGGCAATTTGATTTACAAGTCATCCGGCACACCGTCGGTCATTGCCTACAGCGAACTGACCGATGAACAGATTGCGCGCTTGGAGCCATACGGCTTTCGCCGGCTCGAAGGGACACAAGGGCGGGCGGTGCATGAAGATGCTGCCGGCATTGAAGCGTTGCTTCCGAGGCAATGATTGACTTGGCTTTGTGGCGACGGAAGAAAGGGCATTTGGGTGAAAGGTGCGTTTTTGTAAAGCGGCGGAAACTCATTGGGGGATGAATATCATCGCCCTCCAGCGCCGGGTTTTCACGAACATCAGGGAGATTCGTTTTCCAGCCAAAAAGGCCGACCCAAAAGGTTGTCTGCCTTCAAGATCGGCACAACCGATCGAGCGGCAGAAGCAGTCAGCACGTAAAAGAGGGGATCCCGATCCTTTTGGGACACCCTCTCTTTGTCATCTCCTCAGCTGGCGGACGAGCCAATACACCGCTACGGCTGCTGCCGCGCCAAGCAATGGATAAAGAAGCGGAAGGCCGGATCGCTCGAAAGCGGCCGTGTCTTGTTCGCGGCTAGGCGCACGATCGGTTGGCTCCGTCTCGCTTTCGGTTTGCGGAGCTGTGTTCGCCGCCCCTTCCTGTTTTGTTTTCGAACGAGCCTGTTCATGTTTCGCGACAGACCGTTCACCGTACATGCCGATGCCGTTCCGTTTGGCTTCTTCAAGCGCCTTGCGGACGCGCGATTCATATTTGTAGCGGCCATAGTCGTAAAAATCTTCAACGAGTCCGGCCTTGGCGAGGTCTTCTTGCAGCAGGCGGCCGTTGACCCATACCCAGGCGAGCAGACGATGATATCGGTCAAACAGCGTATTTCCGTCCGTTTCAAGCACCACCTTCCCTTTTTGCAGGCGGGAACACGTAAACCGGCTCGCCTCTTTGCCATACGGCTCGATTTCAATCGTGCTTTCCGGTGTGTCGATGAACAAAAAGCGTGTCGTGTATACGCGGCCATTGACACGAAACTTGGCGGTGTCCCCGTCGATGCATTGAGTTAATGTTGCTTCGTATGTGCGGCCGAGCCGCAGCGAAACAGCGTTATCCTTCCCGCCGAGCGCGTGTCCGTCTAAGTCGATGCGTTCCGGGGTGAGCTTCCGTTTGCATCGCTCGTTGCTGTTATAGGTTTGAATGAGCTTGACCAACTCCGCTTTTGTTTTCGCCTGTTTGGCTAATGCTGTTGGTTCATGCAACACGTATGTGCAATCGCTGTTGCGGAAATGCCCACCTAGTTCGTCCAATGAGCCCGGATGGGCAGACACGGAGTCGGGCCATACTATCATCAGGCAAAGCAACAGAATGGCGATTTGCTTCAACGCTCTCCCTCCGTTTCGGCAACATTCCAGCTCGGTCGCCATGAAAGCGCATGACGATCTTGCGCTTTGAACGTAGTCTCCAGCCGTTTCTGTGATGTTCAGCGTGAAATCTACCTTGCCAAACAAGGGTTTCTCTGAATGGAGCTGTGACCTTCGCGACGGTTCAGCGTGCGCGGTGGAAGGCAAAATCGTCAAATACGGAAAAGCTCCATAGGCAGCGCGATCCGCCCTCCACCTGAGGATGAAAATCGGCGTCCGTTCGGCATTTTTGTAGAAGAGGCTGGTGATGTCATCGTGGATATGCCTTTACAATGAGAAAAACCTTGTTGTATCGGTCCTTCTTTCCGCGCATTCTCCCATTGATGAAGGCGCTCAGCCGTTTTTCACCAGCCTTAGAAAGCTCCATGGACAACATTTTGCCCTCCACCCGGGGGAAAAATGACCGCTGGCCGACGGGGGGTTCATGAAAAAACCCATTGTTACAAGGATTTTACCATATTGCTTTCCGATAAAATAGGACGATATAGGGCAATTGATAGGGCAATTGTTGATGGAGTTCGTCGACCATTCGTCAACAACCGCCTCAGAACGGAAAAAACCCTTGCTACGCAAGGGTTTTTCGATGGAGCATACCGGGCTCGAACCGGTGACCTTCGCGCTGCCAGCACGACGCTCTCCCACGCTTGTCAGTTACACTGCCCAAAATCCTTGAAAAACAGCTTCGTGTTTTATTCAAGCAAAAGTATAGCAAATAGCATTTATTATGTGAACATGACGGGCAATCCAAGAAATGATTTTTATAAAAGGGTGGGGTAAAATGACGGATGGGTGTGCATTTTGTAGTTGATATTTTTCTGTTTTTTATGATAACATAAATAGTGTCCGTAATGAAAAGTGTCATAAGAATGGGGCATTAGTTCAGTGGGAGAACGCTTCGCTGGCAGCGAAGAGGTCATCGGTTCGAATCCGATATGCTCCATATACATACTAGCAAAAGCGACAGTGATGTCGCTTTTTTTTATTTTTTCACTTCGTTGTTAACGTATAATGTTGATTTTTAATTAACGGGCAGGAATGTGGAAGAAGGACATTGTATAAATATAGTGGAATTTATTAGTAAGTTTGGGAGGGGGTACAATACATGGAGTTTTTTAAAAATATTAAGTGGTTTTTTGAAGAAATGCATGAGGCAAATAAAGAATTTGTGTCTGGTGTAAGGCAAGATATGAAGAAATTTAGAACAGACATGAAAGATATTGTAAAAGAACATAATCCTACTGTGGGTAAAGCGATTGAAGGAGCAGACAGACTTGCTCAAGCTATTGGTAACTTTATAAAGTCCAATCCTATCCCCGAAAGTACAACAGTGCCCGATACAAAGCTTATATTTCGAGATATAAAAGAATATAAAGAATTAAAAAGAGATTCTGAGTTAGAGTTGGCTGACCACTTAATAGCTAAACGAATAGAGTATGGAATAGGCTATACTCATCATGGTCTGTATATTGGTAACAATCAGGTAATTCATTATTCAGAAGGTGAAGTAAGGATAGATAGCTTAGAAGATTTTAAAAAAGATTGTGAAATCAGAGTTATTGATAGCGTGGCTACCTACTCTAAAGAAGAGATTATCAGTAGAGCATTTTCTAGGTTGGGTGAAAAAAGATATAATTTGGTTTTTAATAATTGCGAACATTTTGTAAACTGGTGCAGAAGTGGTGGTAAGACGACGGACAGTATATAGGGAATTTTTTGTTCAAAATAGAGCTTGGATGATACTGCATAATAAGATTAGGTGAAAGCCATTCTTTCGGGGATGGATTTTATTTTATGTTTTAGGGGAGTGTGAGATAAAAAAGAAAAAAGGAGTTAAGTATTTTTAGAAGGTAATTTATTCGTCATAAATTTTAAAAATACTAGAAAAATATCACATTTAAGAAATATTTATTAACCTACTTCATATTTATTGCTAAACGAAGCTATTATAAAGCAAATGAGTGATTCCGTTGCTGAAGAGTATGGTGTTTTAGAGAAATTAGAAAGTTATATGGATGATGCGGTTGATCATGCACTTAACTAACTTTTAAGGGAGGGATTTGAACGAAATAAGAGAGATTATCTCGGATAGTTAAGTAGTCATAAATTTAATAAACGTCTAGAAACAACTGAATTTTAAGAGTTGAATGGAAACCTAATTCATAATAATTACAACCGATTATGCGTAGTTGATTTTTAATAAGAGAGGAGGCGGTTCACCTTGAAGCCAAATCAAAAAGACTCAGTTGTTTCTACAAACACTCAGGTTCACATGACATCAGTTTATACGAGGAATAAGGGTACAAATAAGAGTGTAAAACGATCGTTTAGTTTTGTGATAAGTAATTTATTAATCAGCACTGTATTAATGGGAGCGTTAGGCATCTCAGGGGGTACGGTTGAGGCGGCTTCGTCTACTCAAACACCAACGCAAGTAGTGCAGGTGACTCAAAAATATCAAGATGATGCAACACTTTTAGCAAATGTAAACTTAGCGTTAGATGTTTTAAAGAAAAATGGTTTGACTTTGGCAACATTATCATTGTTACATTCTAGTTTGAAGGATATAGAGAATAAGGTAAATGCAAATCAGTTTACTTCAACCAATAATTTATATAAAACACTTGTATTAGCAGAATCAACATTATCTGGACTTTCGTATAATATTACGTTGGATGTTGGGAATGAATTTGTAGAATCGCTTACGGTTGTAAAGAGGTTAACACCGATATCGGTGTATATAGACGGGATACCGCAGTTTTATAAGCAACAGCCGATAGAGCAAAATGGTATAGTATTCGTTCCACTCAGAGATATTTATGAAAAGTTAGGAGCGAAAGTAACATCTGACACAAAGACGAACACGGTAATCATAACTAAAGGGAATACAGTGATTAAATTACCGAGAGGGAAAGATTTTGCGTATGTAAATGGAAAGTCGGTAAAGTTATCGGCAAAGATGTTTATAAAGAACGGGGTAACAATGATACCAGTTGATTTCTTGAAGGTGTCGTTAGGTTCTTCGGTAGAGTGGTTATCTGTACCGAAGGTAGTGGTGATCACGAGTAAAGCGCAGACGGTGGACGGGATAAAGGTATTGTACGGTGGTCACACATATGCTAGTAGGAATCAAAAAGAGTATGATACAGTGATGAAAATAGTAAGAGAGCATATATCAAAGGAATACGACAAGCTTGTTTTTGGCGAATCGAGGAACAAGTATTATTTAGAGTATTTAGATGGAGCTAGATTTAATGGTGACAAGAGAGACCGTTCAGAGCGAAATGTAGGATTGTATTTAGCACAAGGCAGTATAGGAGAATTAGTTAGTGCAGGTGTAAGTAAAGAAGGGGTAATCAGGGCATGGAAGACTGGATTTTTAGCAGGTACATTAGCAAGCGGTACAGTTGACCCAGGCGATGGGAAACCTCGTTCAGCCTATGACAATTTAGTTCGCAGAGTAAGTGATTGTGATGCACATGCGCAAGTATATTCGGCAGTATGGGATGCGATGGGATATAACACATTAATTATTGCAGGTTCAGGTCATGCAGATATGTTAGTACAGATTGAGGGACATTGGTTCAAACCGGGCGCAGGTTCTTTCCTGCGTGTAGACCTCAATGGTTCTTTAAAGAAAGGTGCTAAGATAATTTTTCAACCCACATATGGTCAAATAAAGTAAAGTAATCCAAGCATGAGGTTCGATGCATCAAAACATCGAACCTCATATTTTTTATATTTTTCAAGACATGGGTTCGATTTTAAGACTAGTTTGGGCATCTAGTTTATTTATATACGAGTACACACTAATGAATAAAAGGGAGTGAAGAACAATTATCAGTTTTACAAGCAATACAAAAAAGTTAGGAGGGATAAAAATGTTAAAAGTATCGAGTTCAGTTTTAGCATTATCATTAATATTTTCATCGGTTTCGACAGTGGCTTTAGCGAATAGCGATTCGGTTGTTACGGTGCAAGAAAACCAAGCAACTGAGCAACAGCGAACAGAGTCAGTGACAGTTGAATCTTCAGGAGTATCGACAACATCGGAAGTAAATAATCAGATTATATCGGATCAGTCAGCATCTAATGGTTTAGAAGGGGGACAGGATGCAGTTAATTCTCAAGAAGGAAATCAGCAAGTCACACCTCAGAAAGAAAATCAGCAGCCTCAACCAGAGGATCAACAAGTTACACCTCAACAAGAGAATCAACAATCTCAACCAGAAAATCAGCAAGTTACTTCTCAACCAAAGGATGAACAAGTTAAAGATCAAGTAGTAACGGACAAGTCAGGAAGAGTTGTAAAAGATGGGCTGTATGTAGACATTTACTACACACCAGAGCAATCCGAGAGCACATATATTCCAGAGTTCACATTAGAGCTTTGGTCTGTAAAGGAGAATAAATTAATTGGTACAGCGATAGCCAACAGTAAGAATTATGATCGTGAGTCAGGTGTATATCACTTAATGTTTAATCATAGGGGTTACAAATTAGGCGATGAGTTCGCTTTGATTCCTCGCAAGGCAGATAAGGTATTTAAGTACATCGAGTTTGTTGATGAAAAAGCATACAATGTGAAACCAAACACGTATTATAAATTCGGCATTAAGACTTTTGATTATTATGAAGGGGAGGAAGGTAAAGAGGTAGCAATAAGAGATTTAACTGGTACAAAATTAAGTCCAATTGGAGGAGCTCTTTACACCGACAATAATAAAGTAGGTTTAGCGTTAGTGGATGAGTCAGGCGCACCACTTAAGAAGTTTCATATTGAGATTAAGTTATCTGATAAGAAAGGGAGTTTGTCTTTAGTATCTGATGATAAAGGAATGGTGTGGGTTGACAGAGATAAATTAACACCGAAATTTTTGGTGTCATCGGAAGACAGAGTAGTAAGGGGCGGTATAAATGGTAAAGCGTTAATCGAGTTGCCTGTATCGGCAGTGACTGGTGGGCAGACTGGAGTATTAACGTATTCGGTAGTATTTGAGCATAAAAAAGAGCTTGGGGTAATTGATCTTAAACCAGAAGTGTCAGGCAACACGGATTTAAGCAAATCGTGGGCAGAAGCAGATATTAAATTAACAAATGGGAAAACAGTGATCACACAAACGGTAAATTTGAACACGCAAAAGATTTATGGTATTCCAGATGGGACATATAAAGTAGAAGTTGTTAAATCCAAATATGCAAATGTGAAATTAAGGACTTCAACAGTTACAGTAAAGGGCGGTACGGCATCTTTAGGTATAGTATTTTCACCTAAATATGTCTTAGAGGTTGATAAAGACGGTAAAGACTACAACTTTAGTGTAATCAATGTAGATAAAATCTCGAAAAAAGCATACAAGGGTAAAAGCAGTCAAGTTTTTGCGGTAGCACCCGGTGAATCGTATATGTTAAAGGATAATGACACTGGGAAAATAACGACAGTAGCGATTGATCTAAAGTCTTTTAAGACAAAGGTTGTATTAGGTGTAGGAGTTGTGTTTGGGGGTACTGTATCAACACCTCATACAGGAGATGATATTTATATCATGCTAGTGTTATTCATGCTATCGCTAATCGGGGCTATTGGCAGTTATGTGTTTTACAGGAAAAATGGCAAAATTTCCGCACCTAAAACAAAGTTGATGAGTATTTTATTAGTTGGTGCATTATTAACATCGATTTTTTCATCTTTTGCACCATTGAGTGTAGTAGCATCGGACACTAATATCGGAGGGACACCACCTGCGAAGGGTGGAGCGACAAGTGGTACACCTGCTGGAACATTCCAGACATCGGATCGAGTAGCAGTAGTACAAGTAGGTTTTATTCCAAATAAGTTAAAGGCTAATGGTGTAGGGATATTGAATTCTGAATCGAGTAAGCAAGACCTTCAAGATCCATTCAAATTCAACTATGATCATTTGTTATTCTACATGGCACCAAACAAGGTATCAGATGGATTATTCAGAAAGACGGGCTCAGGTGTAATAACATTTGAGAATAAAGGTTCAAGTAGCAGAGTTAAGACATTATATGGTAAAAACCCTTTATATAAAGGCAGTACAGGTGGTCAAAGTCGTGAAGAGTTAATGAAAAGGACTTTATCTTATGCAGATGTATCAAAAAACAGCGACAACGCATTTGTAAGTATTGTAGGTAATGCTTTATACAATATCGACCCTAAAAATCCGAACAGAACGTTAGCAGGACCAGGAATTGTAGGAGAGTCTTTCAGGGATATGTTAGAATGGTATGTTTTATCTATGGAGGGGTACGATAATGACGCATATGCTAAAGCAGCGTCAGATATGTTTAATGGTTATTTAGAGTTAATTAAAGCCAGAGGAATCTTAAAAGGTGAGCAGTATGATAAGTTTGAGCGTATGATGCGCGAAGCATACAGAAATAAAGAGGTAGTATTCTTTGCTCAAACATTAGTAGGGATCAGTGTAAAAGATAATGAGAGTCCGTTATCAAGGGATTATGCATTTATGTCGATTCATGATGCGACAGATTGGTATTTATGGGTTAGAAAAAAGGCTAGACCTACCGATAGCAAATTAAAGAAGTTATCAGCAAATAGAGAAGCAGAAGCTGTAACAAAAGGTGGAGCCAGTACGGAGGCAGATGGACTAAGGTCACCTTATAAAGAGAATGGTAATATACCGTTTACGTTCAGAACGTATGCTAGAGATAATTATGCGAGAACGTTAAAACCAATGAGTAAAAACGTACCGTTAACAGCAGATGTATCGAAGAACCCATTTGGTGGTTGGGGGTACCAACCTTGGGGTTATATTTATCTTGAAGACCACACTAAAGCACCGAAAATAGACGTGATGTTAGATGTATCGATAGTAGATAAAACAGGCGCAAGAAAAGGTGGTTTCCGGACACCAGTAAAAGGTTGGTCAGAGAGTGATAATAAGTTTCTAGGTGATTTAACTTCTGATTATTCCAAAATAATTAAAGGTAGTATGACATTTGTTTATAACGGTAAGACATATCAAATTCTTCAAGAAGAAAAAGCAAAATTCACGTTAGTAGATAAACGTGACAATGAAAATATCAATAAATCTACTTTAACAAAGGCATCTAAAGGTGAAGATGGATACATCTCATTGAATAATCCAAACACTTGGGAAATCATGCTTGGTTGGGACACACCAGAACCAGTTTATCTACACGCATATCTTGGTGGAGATGGTGATAATATCTCATCAGTAGAGAACAAATACGAAGGTGTTAAAGAGAAAGGTAAAGATGTATTTTCAAATGCGCGATTAACGCTATATGTAAAAGCAGTTGAAGATACAAACGTATCGGCATCGAGTCATGATGTACCAGAGTGGAGATTATCGAAGTATTTCGAGGATATTTCGAAAAATAGTGTAGCAAAAGCGATTTTCTCATTAACGTTACCTTCTGAGACGTTTATAAATCCCGTTTTATCTCCTACTGGTGATGTAAACTTTAGTTTAATTGATCCAGATTTAAGCAATGTGAAATGGGCTTACAGCAAGGCAAAATTATTTAATGACACAACAATTAAATATTTATCGGCTTATGACACGGTGGCAGCATTTAATTTAGCAGGTGATTTATTAGCAGTAAAAGATAACAGTTCTGTTGGCAATGTAAAATTAGCATCTTGGGTAAATCCGTATAGTTTATTTGATGGTCGGATTGGTGTAACAGATAAAGGTGTAGTAGAAAACAAACCATTGGTAGTGAAGAATTATATGTTTAAATATGGGGTAAGAAGCCCTTATGCATCTTATGGTTATAGCGAGACACGTTATAGATGGGTGCCATCTACTTACGATAAGGATGGCAAATTAATTTCATCAGGTTATTATGTTCCTTATACGTGGAGTGGACAAGCAACAAGTAGTGCAAAGACAGCTGATTATGATGTGACAGTTAATTTCAAAAGACACATTCCGAAAGCTAATCAAGCACCTAAAAAGTTTAAAGATGTTGTAACTTCAGTGAATGGTAAATATACGGAAGTGAAACAAGATAAGCAAGTACTAAACATCAATCCAGAGATTCCGATGGTATATGATGATGTTAACGGGAACACATCAGTAACATTTGTAGCAGGAGATAAAATGAGACAAGTACAACCAGTTCACTACAATGTAGCACAATTCGTGAATGTAGACATCAAACCTTCTGTAACCGGTATGTCGGTAGCAACAGATGCGAATGCAAAAGCTCTTGCAAGTAGATTAGGAGCTAATGGCAAGGGTGTTCTTTATAAAGGTTCAGCAATCACTACAAACTTCCAAACAAAAGGTCAGTTAGAGTTAAAAACATTTGCATTAGACATCGGGGCAACATCGCTCAAAAACGCATGGAATCCGTCAACAACTTATTCGACTGATAAGATAAACGAAGAGTTCTTGAGTCGTTATGCAACGAAGAAATCGGATGGAACTTGGGAAGTAACACTCAATGCAGAAGGTAAGTTAAAAATCAACGGTGTTGAGTATGGTGGTAAGAAAAAAGCGATTAAGTTGAAACAGAAATCCCGTAATGTTGTAGAGCACACATTGCTTGTTCGAGGGGGTAAATTGGTAGCAGTTGACGGCAATTATGATTTAAACAGTTTGCCACAAGGTTTAAAAGAGGCACTAGCGAAAATGCATATTTCAACACCAGTAGGTCAAAACATTTTCAACACATTTGAAAATGGTACAGGTGCCAAATTAACGGAGCAAAAAGTGGCAGATTTGATAAACGCGGTTCGTGGTACGAAGGATCTTGCAACAGGTAAGGGATGGTATGCGGAGGACACTATAATTCTCGTAGTAAGAGAATACACTAACTCGTTCGAGTTGCCTTCATATTTATACACTGATAAAGTTCCTATGCAGGTTCCTAATTTAGAAACACCGATCAATAAAAACGAGTTCTTTAGCAAAGGATACATTGGTTACACGAAATTAACATTTAGATTAATAGATTCGTTCATGGAATACGATTCATCTCAAGTTAAACCTTTTGGCGGAAAGCATGAGAAGTCTTTCGTAGTAGGTAACGTGAGTGTTCTTGACACATTTCAGTAATCAGTTTTAATAGTTGAAAAAATTACCTTTGATAGCTCAAGAATATAGTGTATATAGCGAATTTCATTGTTGATGCTATAAGTCATGCAATGCACTAGCTTGTTAAAAGTACCATAATTAAAGTTATGAAAAGATGCCGAAAAACGGCATCTTTTTTCTTTATTAACTAATTATTCAGAGTTAAAGTAGAACGGAATAAATTTAATATCTAATGGAGCGAGGTGGTAAAATGGCTGAATTATCGAGGGAAGTATTAATAAAGCGATTCCCTTGGGTAGCGGAGGTAGTTCCTGAAGTGAATGAGGGTAGCGTCAAAAGTTCTATGAAAACTCCACACAGACCATCCCATTGAGCATCGTGGGGCATGCAGAGAGCCGGATTCGCCCTTGACCAACACCCGCCAAAGGTGCGGAAGAGTCGTCAAGGGCGACGGGGACAAAAAAGAAGGCAATAGGAAAGCCGCCCTTGCCTTTACCGAATTTTACCTTTGGCGGTGTTCGGTTGGTCAAGGGTTCGCTTCGCCGAATCCGGCAGGAGTTCTGTTCAACGGGCTCTGGAGGACAAAAAAGTTAGGCTGCCTCGTTTTGAAGGAAGTCCTGAGCCATGGCGATCAGCTTCGTCCACCGGGCCGGCATATGCGGCAGCTCGGCGAGCTCCGGGATGACGACCGGCACCCGGCCTTCGAGCGCGCTATGCGGGCGCAGAAAGTTAAAATACGCCACAAACAGCGTCACAAAGGACACCGAGCCTTCCTCGGCGCCAAACCCATGGGTCGGGCGGTAGTTGCCTTTAAAGGTCCGGTTGAATCGCTCGATGATCTGCTTGAGAGGGCGAAATTCTTCCGAGACCGGATCTTCGTTGGTCAGGCCGATTACCTGGCGGACGTCAAACGAAATCCCGTGCTGGGCAAAGAAGTGTTGCGCCAACAGGTAAATCGGGTTGCCATCCACGACGAACGACAAGTCGTCTGGAAGGGACGGCAGCTTCCTGAGGACATCATTGATCGCCTTGATGGCCGAGAGCGTGTCCCGGTTGGGCGAGACGCGATAGGACAGCACGATCTTTTTCACCGCGTCGAACATAAAGAATAGGTAATGCCAACGGCCCTTCACACGAATATATGTCTCGTCCCCACAGAACGAACCGGACAGCTCATACGGAAATCGGTCGACAAAGGGCTTGATCCAAAGCGCGACGCTGTTGGCGTAGTTGAGCACCGTCTGATGAGAGATCGAGACGCCATGGATGTCCTTCAGGGCGGCGGCGGTTTCCCTCGAGGACATCCCAAAGTTGACGTAGTACGTCAACACGAGCCCCAACACGTGCGGCGACGCAGCCAGCCGGGACAAATCGACCTTCGGCTTGATGAGCGACGAGGAAGCCAACGGGAGAAAGTCAAACAAGAACTCCCGAAACAAATACCGCACCTTGAAGGCTTGAGGATTCTGTTGAAACTGTTGGCGCTCTTTCTTCGTCATCCGGCGAAGGTTGGCCTGGTAAAACGGGCAATCGTTGTTCTTGCACTTATAGATGTTGTATTCCTTGCGCTCCTTGATTTTTTCCAACGTCTTTTTGCAGTGCGGACAACGAAAGACCGCTTGCTTGGTGAACCGATTTCGGTGGTTGAACCGGCATTGGCACACTTTGCATTGGTATTGCCCTTTTCCGCCGTTATTGGCGTACAGGTAAGAAGAGGGAGCCTGGCAGCGAGGGCAGGTCAACGAATCCGGCACACGGTGTTTCGCATTCGCGCGGCGCTGGATGGGCCGTAAAGGACGTCTGTGCTGGGCTTCATAGTCTGCCAACAGCTTCCGGTAATCAAGGGTTTCCGGCACATCGATGATCGGAAGGTCATCGACCTGAAGTTTCCGGTACGGCTTTTGGATGGGTTCGTCCCAGTCCTCGAGATGCAAGGATTTCCCCAATATCACACCCATTAAATACACAATGATTTGATATTGGGTCTTGATAATTTCGAGCAAATAGGCTAATAATTGAGGTAACAAAGCTTGTCACTCCTTTGTTTTGGCTGTTGGGTGTCGTTACCTCAATGATGGCCGAAAACAATGGGGGTGGCAAGCTTTTTTTCGTTCAACCGTTGAAACTCAAGGGAAAACCGTGAGTGTGGAGGATAAACTTTTGACAATACCTGAATGAGAGTGAGGGGTATTTCTATGATTTAGACCCTTGGGATTTTAGTCAAGAACAATTTAAGTTACTGGAACAAATGTTTGAAGAAATTGATAATTGGTTCAAACAGCGTGATTTGCCTGTAGACGTGGTAGTGTATAGAGTAGCGAATGTACTTGACAGTATTCATGTTGAGTTGTTTTCTAACGTATCAGAAGTTCATACAATAGTAAAGAAGTACAAGCAGTTTTCACGGGATTTAATAGAATAAGTTTTTAGGGAGGAGGTGACGATAAAAACGTCACCTTCTTTTTGTTTGGTAGATATTTTACCGGCTCTAGGAAATAAAACTAGTAATTTTGAGTTTCTTAATTTTAATGAAAGGGGGTTTGGGACATAAAAAATCCTGCTTCTGATAAATTTTTAAAGGTTTAAAACAAATTTTAAAATTTTCATCACAAGTTCATATGAACCCTCATAAGTCATTTTAAAAATCTCTACATAAGACCAGAGAAAAAATAAATTTAACAGTTGTACTTCGAGCGAAAACATAATAAGTAGAGAAAGTCTGCTCAAAAACGAGACCAAACCAAACAACAGAACAATCAATCAAAAACACAAACTCAAATCAATTCGAGCAATCTTGAACTAAGGTCAATTTGAGCATTTTGTGTTTGTGTTGATGATAAATTTCGTTCACACATGAGTGCGAAACTCTCATGTGTGTTTTATTCGCACATTTTTCAACCCAAGTCATTTCGAGCGATTACTCGACAACGACCATTTTGAGCACATTTCCGCATCGAGCAACTTCATTAAATCCCAAATAACACATCAATTCGATCAATCCCAGACAATAGGTTCAAACCGAGCAAACCGAGCAAACCGCGCACCCTACCCATGCAGATTGTTAGATGATTAATCAATGGCATTGAGATGAAGTCATTTTAAAAGTCGGTCACAGGACTATAACATGAAGAGCAGGACATAGAAATTTGAAATGCAAGACAAAGAAAGCAGAATGCAGTACATAGCAAAAATGGTGCAAGACATAGAAAATATTCGTAACAAATAGAAAAAATTTTTTAAGATATTTTTATTTTCTTCAGGTATAGAGATGAAAATCAAGACTTTTTTCAAGAGATGCCCAATGTAAGTGTTAAAACTTAAAAAATCTATACGTTGGGGGTAAAAAAATATGGTAAAATGTGTAATTAACGCAAATCAAGGTAAAGGTTTAATCTTACCATCGACTTATGTGTCAAAACGTGTATCGGAAGAATTTAACAAAAATTGGGAGATAGACTTGTTATGGGGACAGAGTTCAGAAGATGGTAACTATTATTATGCTGTAAGATTCACAAGCAAGGCAAAGAACCCGAAGAACATCGTGCAATCGGTAGTGATCATGAAAGAAGATTTGGAGGACAAGCGTTTAATGCAAGACAATTTGCGGAAGCTTGGGCGTATAGGTAAAATCGAACAGAGTTATTTAGTTGCGGTAAGTTTATTCATATCCGATGTAATCGATGAAGATGGGGTACCTATCGAAGAAGTGGAAGACATGTACGAATTTAAGAAAGCAGCAAGTCCTTTACCATATTGGGTTAATATAGACGAGATTATATCAAAGATTGAGAGGGAGATAGAAAACAATGCTTGGCGATTCCCTACTAAGACGAGTGATGAATTTGACAGTGAGGACAGTTATGGTGCGATATTAGACCACAAAAAGAATTATAAAGGTTATCGCCATCCAGTAGCGATTCGAGCAGGGATATTGAGAAATTGGATTGGTGTTAAAGATGACAAGTTGTATAGAGAAATCATTGAGGAGCTTATAAAGAGAGGTGTAATCGAGGGAGATCTAGACGACATTGGTGGTAAAGACAGACCGAGATTGAGTAAGAACATCACAGTAGCAGAGAAGGTAGAGATTTCGGCATATCAGTTCAATTTCTTGCCTAGGGGGTAATGACATGGTTCTTTACGGTAGAAAAATAGTAGATCCCCTCCCAACATTGGGAGGGAAATCTCAAATCATTGATCGTATTTGCAGAATTATTGAATTTGCACATGAAGAGTTTGGGATAGTCGGCATCAGTGACCTTTTTGCAGGTGGAAACAGATTATTTTTGCACCTTGACATTGTGAAAGAGCTAGAGTTCAAGATTGCGAATGAGATAGATTTAGGTGTAGTAAACTTCTTTCGTTGTTTGCAGAATGCGTACACCATTGACGAGTTAATCAATCACATAGTGATATTGGCAGATGAGTATAATGATGAGGATTCGTTTAACAAGGCGAATGACGAGAGGAGAGATAAGAACACGGATTTTATTCGTTCAGGAGCATTGACATATATTGTAGCGCAGTACAGTAGGGCGGCAGACAGGCAGACGTTTTGTAAAGAAAAAGCAGATAGGGGTATTCCGATCAAGTCTTTGGAGAAGTTCTATTTTTTAGACGAGGTCTACAGTGAAGTACAGTTGATTTGTGGAGATTATCAGGTACCCTTCAACATGTATAAGGATCGATCAGATGTGTTAGTGTATCTAGATCCTCCATATATCACGACAGATGAAAAAGGTGAAGGAAAAAAGACAAGAAGGAGAAAAAAGATGAAAGAGCCAGAAGAGCCAAAAGAGACAAAAGAAACGACAGGCTACATCGATAAATTCACGGTCGCTGACCATGAGAAGTTAGTTGATATGGTACTTACCACTAAGAACAAGGTTATTATAAGCGGTTATAAAAATGCTATCTATGAGCGACTTGAAGCGAATGGGTTCCATCGGTATTTCATGGGTGAGGTACTTGTACCGAGTTCTGGCAAAGGTAAAAAGGAGAAGGAGTACATCTGGTGCAATTTCGAGGTATCTTCATATTTGGTAGAGGAGGAGTTCGTTGAATAGGTGTAGTGTGGGGGTACTGTGTAGAAGAACAGTGTCCCTTCTTTTGTTTGTCGAAATATGCAGATAATAGTCGACTTATGATAAAAAGGGAAGAGTAGAGACGTTCAAACTAGTAAAAACAAGTAAAGCATCGTGTTTTTGTTGTGGGGGTTCTGGAACAACTATGCCCAAGGGCGGAATTTAAAAACCTACGCACCACAAACTAGGGCGAAACATCTGATAACTATTTTCCATAAAATATAAATATTGTTTGTTTATCAAAATATAAATATTGTTTGTTTATCAAGAAAATTGTAAAATTTATTTCAAAAATAAGATAAATTGGAGGTGTGTAAATGAAAGCAACAGGTATTGTTCGTAAATTAGATCAGCTTGGTCGTATTGTAATACCTATGGAATTACGTCGTACACTTGATATTAACATCAAAGATTCGTTGGAAATCTTTTTAGACGAAGATTGTATCGTTCTACAAAAATACAAACCAGACATGGCTTGCATGGTAACGGGAGAAGTATCTAATGACAATTTCAAGTTGGCAGACGGTAAAATCATTTTAAGTCGTGAGGGTGCAGAGAAATTGTTAAAAGAGATGGAGCAATTATTAGCATTGAATTAAATCCCTACCGTTCGGAAGGGACTTTTTTTATTATTATTATTTCTGTATTCTAGTAGCGACAATGAGAGAAATTTGAGAGTAAAAGAAAGATAGATGCATCTTTTGGCTTTTTAATCAGTTTTAAGTCCAAGTTTTTTATCATTATTTCTTTCAAAAATCGCCTACAATCGTTTTTAGTCGTATTCCGGTATCAACCCCTTAAAATGAAAAAATCTCGTTCAAAAGCCCCCTTACAATCGTGAACATATCCCTGTCAAGTAGACAGTGTGAAAAATACCCACCTTCTTCAGCTGCTTGTTAGGATAGTGGAATGAGGAAACGTTGTCAAGGAAAGCACTTGACAACGTCTCCTTCATTCCACTTCATCGTTGGCAAGCTGAAGAAGGAGACATTCTCAGCCGTTCGTCTGCTAGGCTGCTTGGGCAATTCGGTATTCCACTGGGCTGAGGTAGTCTAGTTTTTTCTGGCACCGTTCATAATTATAAAAATACATGTACTGATCGATCGCCTCGATCATTTCCTCTTCCGTTTCAAAGGTGGGAAGGTCCACCATTTCCGATTTCAAATGCCCGAAAAAATTTTCCATGCAGGCATTGTCTAAACAGTTTCCTCTTCTGGACATACTAGGAATGATATGATGAGCCTTCAGCAGTTGATGGTACTGGCGGGATGTGTACTGGGAGCCTTGATCGCTATGGAGAAGGACTCCTCGCGCATCCCGTTTTTTGATGGCATCCTTGACAGTTTCGATCACCAATTTTAAGTCATTCGAACGACTGATGCGATACGCAATGATTTCATTGTTGTACAGATCTTTAATAGCAGACAGATACAAATAGGTTCCTTGAAATGGCACATAGGTAATATCCGTCACCCATTTTTGGTTGGCTGCAGTGGCCACAAAATCACGGTTTAACACGTTCGACGCTACGATATTCTCCTTTCCCGCTTTATACTTCGGCTTTTTTCGACGGATTTTGGCCTGAACCCCCAACTCTTTCATCAGTCGGTACACTCGCTTATGATTCACGGTCTTCCCATAATTTCGTTTTATCCATGCTTTCACGCGGTAGTATCCATAGATCCCATTGACCTTTTGATGGCATTCGAGGATCATTTGTTTGATTTGTTCATTTTCCTTTTGCTTCTCTGTGACGATTCCCTGCTGGTTCATCCATCGATAGTATCCACTTCTTGACACACCGGCCAGTTGGCATAGCCAGGCAATCGGATAGGTGTTGGATAACTCCTGAATGATCGAGAACCGCTCTTTCGGTTTCACCTCCTTGCCAGCTCTCGTAACTTTTTTAAATAATCATTCTCTGCTTTCAGTCTTCGATTCTCTTCCTCTAAACTGCACTCTTTTTTTCGAGGCCTTCCCTTGAATGGAGACTTGGATGTCCCGCGCCGTTCTTCGAGCCCTTTTAGACCATGTTCATGGTAACGTTTTACCCAAAGTCTGATCGTTTTCGTGCAGGGAATCCCTAACTCTTGGCATATCCGCTTATATCCCCATCCTTCTTCGATGTACATCTGGACAGCCCTCCATTTAAACTCCACGGAATAAGTGGTCTTCCCTTTCGGTGTTTGCTTGGTCTCGAACATAAACAAATCCCTCCAGTGTTTTTACTGACAGTATGGGCATTTTCCCAACTGTCTACACTAGAGGGATAATATCATCGCTTGTAGGGGTATTTTTATTTCAACTCTTTTAAAAAATAAAACCTCTGGTTCAAAAATCGCCCAAAATCGTTTTTTAGTGTTTGGGGGCTATTCAACCCTTCGAATGAAATTTTCTCGCTCAAAATCGGTCAAAAAATGGCTCTCGTTTGGTTTAGGGGGTCGCCTTTAAAAGTCAGTATTATCAAGGGTTTTAAGGGGATAAAAAAATTTCTATAAAATTAATAAAAACTTTTACAAAAGTATTGCCTACGTTTGTAACGTCATGCTATACTTCAAACAACGTATAGGTAATAAATACTAAAAGAGTAAAAAATTAAAAAAAGAATAGGAGGCTGTTAGCAATGGCAAATTTCCTATCGGCAATGTTCTATTTCATAACAGCGGTGTCAATATTCGTAGCAATACCGTTATTGCATACTTTTTTTGATTCAGATTCTTCGCGAGTATCGAGGATCGCATCGTGTATCAGCTTAATGGCGATGTGCAGTATGCTAATTGGGTTAGGAGCAGCAGTTGGATTTTAAAAGTGAGGGGGTTCATAACAATGGGCAAGCGAGTAGGTTATATCAGGGCTAAAAAGTATCAAGAGTTATTAAACTTTGAAGGTGTAGCGTTACCAGATAAATTGTATGTCGACTTGGTAGCACCGAATGGATTCACGGATTTAAAGCAGTATGAAAAGATGATGGGTCAATTAAGAAGTGGCGACACATTAGTCATCAGTAGTTTAGGTAATATTTGCAATTCGTTATATGAGGTTTGCGAGTTTGTAAAGTCTTTAAGAAAGAAAGGCGTTGAGTTGGAGATTTTAAATAAGACGTATGATGAAGAGTCATTTACTTCTAAAGAGGGGTTGGAGATTTTAGAAAAGGCAATGAAATTCAATGATAAGTTGGTAGAAGAGGAACGTTTCCGCAAGTCGAAAAGAACAGGCAGACCTAGCAGTGGTTATCCAGAGGGGTTTTACGAAGCTTTCTTAAAGTATAAAGCAGGGGAAAAGACGGTTAGAGAGATAGCTGAGGAGTTAAGAATTCAGCAACATACGTTTTATAACTATGTGAAAATATTTGATTAAAGATTGGAGGTAGAGAGAAATGTTAACATTTTCGATAAACCCTACGAGCCAAGAGATGTTTGAGGTGATGTTAGAAGTAGGAACACCGACAACTAGTAGAGAGCGTGAATGGGCAGGTGTATTTTATCTTCGTCAATTAAATACTCGTAGGGGTAATTTACCTGAGGAAAACAGTTTAGGAGCCTTTGCTTACAGTTGTGAGCGTAATACAAAAATGATGTTATCTAGGAAAAAAGAAATCTGTTTACTGATTGGTGAAGAGGAACTTGAAAGTGGTTATAAAGGAATTAGTCTAGAGTATATAGCTGATGAAAAATTGGGGTTAGATGTTGATAGTTTAATAGACGATATAGACCTTGATATGGATAGAGCTGTAAGAGAGTTTGAAGAGTTAGAGGAATTAATTGCAATAGAAAAAGGTGTAAATATTCGCAATGTAATCAGACAAGCGTTAATGAATAACAAAGCAGCTATAAACCGTTTAGCAAAACTGAAAGATGAGTTTAATTTTGGTGATTTATTAAAGGCAATTCTAGAAAATGAAACTTTAGTAAAGGCATTAGGTCTAAAAGATAAAATCAAAGAGATTGTAATGGTAATGTGGGAACAAGACCGTAAGTTATCCGAGTCACAGTTAGAAGTTTTAATGGCTCATTACGAAAATCGTTGTTGGGCGTAGCACAAAAAATTAGAGAGGAGTGCATAGAAATGAAATATCAGGTTATTTGTGCCAAAACAGGTGAATTGTATGTCGTAGATGTTTCGTTTACTGATGAAGAAGTAGAAAAACATTGGAAAAAGTGGGTTCCTATTGTTGATGAGGATAGTAATGATGTAGAGATAAAGCCTTATTGGGATGACAAGCAAATAGGAGCAGGTGTGATGCGTAAAAACAAGGTAAAGGTATTTGATGGCATCCATCATACTACATTAGATGAGTATAGCATCTTTGTGAATCGGAAAACGGGTGAAGTGTATCATTATAACAATAAAGTTTACAAATATGGGGTAAAGGGCGATAGAATCTTTTTAACAAAATATCTCACTGGTGAAGAGAAGATGGTTTATGACGGTAAGAGATTTTTAACATCTTCTGGAAAGTGGTTAATGGAAAATAAGCAGACTTTAAGTGACAAGTCCTTTAAAGGGATTTTATATCCTAAAAACAATTTAAGATATAGAAAAATTGCTTATAAAAACCATCAAATTATAGCAGCGTTATATTTCGGGCAATATGCGATAGAGTTAGCTTTGGGTGAGTATTCTGATTATGAAATTAATCATAGAAATCTAGACAATGATGATAATCGACCTGAGAACTTAGAAATAGTACACAAGGATGAAAATAAAGAACATGCAACTATCTTTCGTAAGCTAATTAAGCAAAAGATTCAGGAGACTTTATCATCGCTTGGTGTAGGTCATTTAGCAAATAAAGCTAAAAAGGTAAAAGCTAGTTAAAGGTTAAGTAGACAAGAAGTGGTTGTGTAAAAGGTATTCTGATGGTTAAGTGTAAAAAGTAATTAGTTAAGGGAGTATATTATGGGTAAATTTAGTAATTGGGTAAATCGAGTAGCGGTGAACGCAAAGCGAGGTGCAGATTGGTAAATCTGGAACCTCGCTTTATTGTTTGGGGTATGGATTAAAAATTTTGACAGTTAAGGATCGGCAGTCGTATATTTTATCTCGTTTAGAAAGTAAAAAGTCATTTTTTCGTAATAAAAGTTGCTTTGGTGTCATTAACGAGGTAACATATCAAACACTTTAAGGGAGGAGGGGTCGTCTTGGTAAAAATCTTTCAAACGGTTGGTATAAAAGAGTTAGGATGTTACGATTGGGATTTAGTAATATCGCTTGTAATTCGAAACTTCATGGGCAGGGAAGATTTTTTAGTGTTTAAAAGAACAGAAGGTGATTTGACAATAGTAGAAGATGGGAACGGAAGGTTGCTAATGGTGATAGAAAAGGTTTTGTTTGATGAAGTTGTTTGGGCGGTGTATGAAGAACAAGATGGTATGAAATACTATACGTTCATGTTGCCGAGTGAATATTGATGTTTAAAAGTACAGATTTTGTATGATAAAAAGTATAAATTTGGTTAATAAAAATCGACTTTCAGTAAAAACTCCACAAAGTGTATATAAAAGTACGTGATAGCTCTACTGGTAAATAGTAAGCGATTCCCCCTCGCTATGGGGGTACGACTTTTTACTGGCAGAGTTATTTTTGTTTCAGGGACCGTGAGGCAGTCAAACGAATTATAAAAAGCCGGATATTTTTATAAAAAATCGAACAGCCGAGCAGAATGTTTTATAACGGTTCAGACATTTTTATAAAAAATCGAACTGTGGGAGAGTAGGTTTTATAAAAAGGAAGAGATTTTTATAAAAAACCGAACTGGGAGAGAGTAAGTTTTATAAAAGGGAAGACATTTTTATAAAAAACTGAACAGTCGAGTGACAAATTTTATAAAAGTGGAGAGATTTTTATAAAAAACCGAACAAGGAGGGAACAAGTTTTATATAAGATGCGACATTTTTATAAAAAACTGAACAGGGAGGAGACGAATTTTATAAAACTCCAGACATTTTTATAAAACGAGAGTGCGTCTATGTCACCGATAATCCTTCAAAAAGCGAGAGTTCCCCTAAAAATATAAAAAAACCTCTATTATGCTAAATTATCCCCTTTTAATAGAAAATGCTTGAACAGTCTTTTGATTTTAGTGGATTTTCTCATCTATTCTAACTTTTCATAACCGTATGGAGTTGAGATGGAACGTAAACGTTTAAAAACGTTGATTTAGCTTTACTTAATTCATTTTATAAGCACAAATACATAATTTCTTTCGATATTTAGGCTTGTATAAGACTGCGCTTAATTATTAGCAGCAGTCTTAAATATTCGATTAAGAAATAATTTGAATTTTGAATGGAGAAGGTTCGAATTTCAAGAGTATGCGGTGCAGATAAAATACAGTACTTAGGATTTAATTCTGAGGATTTTGTTGAGGAAAAGGTTTGGTCTATCTTTCATTTTTTCTTAAATTTGCTTATCACTAGGTTTACGGAATTTTTGCAGGAGTAAAAACAAATCAAATCCGAAGAATAAGTCACTTATTTTTCCTAAATTCCATCAATTCCTATAAAAGAGGTGAAAAGAAGTATTATTTTAGTTGTTTTAATGGGATTAAATTATTTAGCTATTTAGAGTTTTGTAATTTGCTAAGAAAGGAGTTGGTGCAGATGATGATGTTATGGAAGAAATTAGGTGCAGCGTTAAAAAAGGTGCAAGGCAGGCTTAATTCGAGTGAATTAAGTGAAGAGGTAAGAGAACTAGAATTGAGCAAGCTAAAAGCGTTAACAGAAGTATTTTATTACATCGAAAATTATTTGCTCTGGCATGAGCCTAGCGATGATTTAACGAAGAAATACAATTTATGGGCAGGTAGGTTAAAGGAACCTTTAAACATGTCTAAAGATGCAGTAAGGGCTTCTAATAACAGGTTTAATGCTGAAATAGAAAGGAAAGTAGGAGAGAGCACTATTGATTCGATTGTAAATAGTAGTTCTCATGAGGAATTGAAAGGGGCAATGGAGCAGTTCCGTATCAGTTCTGGTCTTAGGAACATTAAAAGGTCATATTTAGTGGATTTGTTAGCATTTTGTACTCAAAAGCATGGAGGGGGTGCTTTCGGTTTAAGGAACCCAATGTATCTAATAGACATCTTATCAGATTTGACAGCAAAAGTAGATTTATCTCCAGAGGAGAAGTTTTTAATCTTTCAAGCGAACCATGATAGAACGAGTGCTAAATATGGGCAAGAAGACGAGGTAAAGAGGGTAATACTACGTGGGATTTTAGAGCATGATGACGAGGCATTTTCGACTACAAAAGAGGCATTTCGTTTATATAACAGCAGTCAGATTGAGTTCGATATAGTTCTTCTTGCTATTGAATCTGATTTAGAAACTTTGGATAAAAGTAGTGAAAGGAGAGAGGGGTAATGAAGACTTTAAAGATGATTGAAGAAGCTGTTAAGGTAACGCAATCTAACTTAAATAAAAACGACATTGATGAAGAGACAAGGGAGTTAGAATTGCGGAAATTGAATGCGTTAATGGAGATTGTAAGTTATGTAAAATCTCTTGCTTGGTTAAAGCAAAGTCAAGCAAAGGAGAAAATGCGTTTCTTAATTAAAACAAAATTTAATTATGAGAGGACAAAAAAAGAATTTAATATAAGTTCGATTAATGCAGTAGAGGTTTTTGTAAGTTACGCAAACAAGAAATTATTAGAGAAAATTGGAAAGGATACGGTTGATCTTATTTTGCGCGGGGAAGTAGATTCTGCGATGGTTCAGTTTAGGGTAAACACGGGACATGATCATCAGAATTTAGATTTCTTTATACCAGGGATTGCCAAGTTTCTGCCACATCCTGAAAAACATAAGTTCATGTTACTAACAGAGTGTGAGGAGGAGTTAATCCTTTTGGGTAATTTATCTCATTTTATGGTCAGCAGCATGTTTGAAAAGGCAGACAAAACGAAATTAGCGCACTTGCTTTACATTTTAAATAGTGAAGATAAGAAGTATGAGGCGGAAAAAGAATTAATAACTAGATTTTTGAATGGTGAGTTTGCAGAGGTAGATGGTTATAAGCTATCTATCGAATCACAGGTAGCAAGAGTGTTCAAAGAATTAGATCAGCAGAATCTATTCATTTAACGGGTGGTGATACCGTATGTTCTTAAATACGATAGAGACGTATAGACCGCCTCAAGATATTCATGTTATCAGGGGTAATTTAAAACCTTTGAGCTTTGAAGAATTGATAAGCAAATCGAAGTCACCGTATAGAGAAGAAAATTGGGCATCTATTGCTTATTCTGTTGTTAGTTCGATACTTCGACCGTATCCAGATGAGCATTTAGGCAGAATGATTAAGTCTAAACTATCGATGGAAGAGTTATCATCTGTAACGGTCGGAGCCTTGTACTTTAAGACGCAAGTTGGCAATCGTTTATGTTGCGAGTGGACAAGAGAGATAAGGTATTTTACTAATGTAGGGGTACTTGGTGGTTTTGGCATCTTTGCAGTAAAGCTAATGAGAGAGGTAGATGAGGTTTCATTATTAAGGGTGATTGGTAGTTTAATACAGATGAAGTTTTTGAGTGATGGGATAAGTAATCGAGCGTTAATAGCGTTAATAAAACCAGATGATTCTTGGAGTTTAGTATATGTAGAAGTAAACATGAACATAAAGTTACCATCGAGATACATGAAATCAGCCAACCTAAACATGTATTTCTTTGAGGAGCCAGATAAATTTTTTGACACGATTCTTCGTGGTGGATCAGTAGAAATTGTAGATCATAAATGTACTACAATACAAATCAGATTAGCTTATTAATGGATATGGACAAGTAAAAGAAAACAGGAGTTTAGGATACGGTTCTAGAGTATTTAATGGTGTTGAAGACAATAAAGTATAAAAAATTCGTTAGTTACTTCGTAATAAATCAACTTATAAAGGATCGTAAAGAAGTTAGTAATTAGGTTATTTTGTTTAAAATGTGTGATTTGCTTTTAGGATGCAGCATGATTAGGTATTAAACAATCAATTAAAGGTGTCGTATCTCTCTCTGACTATGGGGTATGACATCTTTTTATTTTTCACCTCAAATAAAGTTCGCTTTTAGAGAGGATTGGCGGAGACATTTTTCATTTTGTGTATGAAAAATTTCAAAATATGCTTTGAGAAGAGTCAATTTCAAGATAATTTGATGGATTTTAAACATAGTAGATAGGACATTAGAAAGACGATGAAAGTTCATTGTCAAGTCCAGACCAACAGCAAAACACTAAAAGGAGAGGAGGTGCAATTCGAGAAGAAACTAAAACCATTACCGAAGAAGGATTACGCATTGTTACCACCGTATTTTTTCGAAGCGTTCAGCAGGATTTACTATGCGATGCAACCAGAGAATCTCTCTTGTGATGGAGAGTTAAGCAAGAGACAGATTGCGAGCAGAAAAGCGAGATTGAAGGAAGAATGGCGTTTGGTAGAGCGACAGTTAGGTTATAAGGTGTCATTCAATTCATTTGAAGATGAATTTTACCGTAGGTTAGAAGGTTAGATTGTGGCAGATAAATTTTATTTTCAAGAGTGTAACACAGACATTTTTTATATTAGGTAAGATTTAATAAGCATCAATCTTATTAAATCAAAAAAAAATAAAGAGTGGAGGTTGTATTCATGAGTACTAGAGCAATTGTCATTGATGGTCGTTGTGAGGGGAAAGGTTTTTTCGTAAGTTGTGACGGGTATCCAGCAGGTTTGGGTATTGAGTTAAAGAAAGTTTTTACTGGTAACAAATCGATTGAGCAAGTGTATCAAGAGTTAATAAATAATCGAATTGAAGCTAACCGTCATTTTGCACAGCGTACGGGTTTGTCGATACCTGTAGAGATGGTAGTTAATAGTTTTCAGGTATTAAATGCAGACATAGTAAGTGTTGCAAAGTTGTATGGAGCAGATGGTTTATGGGAACGCTATCATATTAATGTAGAATACATTTACACGTTAAAGCATGACGGTGTGTATGTAAAAGGTTTAGAAGTTAAGAGACAGCGCAAAGTAAAGGAAAAAGAAACTATTAGGGGGTAACTTATTATGGGTATAAATACGAAGAGAATTTGTTTAGCCTTTCCAGATGTTAGAAGTTACATGCATGCGTTAGGAATGCGTGTAAGTTCTGACTCAATGCGTTATAATTATCCGGAAGATGCGGAGTTAATAGTAAACTTCATGAAAGAGAACGGTTTTGTAACACCTGATGGTGACCTTGATATAAGAAAGGTAAGGGTTTTAAGAGCGATGGCGACTGGTAATAAGATCCCTGTTCGTACTCTTTACGATGATGGTAGAGATTTATCAGAGGGAGTCGATTGGGATAAAGAATATTTTAAACTTATAGCTAGTAATTCAGGTTTATTAACAGTGGATGATATTGAAGGAATATTAGAACTTGCAGAGAAGTTACCAAATAGGAGTCCGAAATATTTAGATAATTATTTTAGAGGTTGGTCACATGAAGACGTATTCGCTGCTGCTCGTATAGTGGCTATGTTAGCTGGACCGTTTAAAAATAGACCAGAGTTTGAATCCTTAAAAGTTTTGTATTATGCTATTAGAGATTTAGCCGAAAGGAAGAAGGCACATTGGGAAAAGAAAATTAGGGCAGATATGAAAAGAAGAGGTTCCACTTTAATTTACCGGTATAAATAAAATAATCGCTAATTGTTAATAAAAAGGAGAGGTTTTAAAGACCTCTCTTTTTATTTGTTTAGAAAAACGGAATAAAAAGGCGAGTTAAAAAATCAAAGGTGATAAATTTTAGGTTCCATTAAAACTACATAATTAAATTTACCGAACAGACCAAACACCCTACTAAGGTTGAAGAGAGTTTATCAAAAGAACACTTTTTTATTTCGTTGATAAATTCGGATTAAGTATTAAAAATAACGATTTTACTGGTACAGATCGAATAAATGGAGTGTAGCCCCCATGTTAAGTGTGGGGTACTACACTTTTTTATTTTTCCCGATAAATCCTCTAACACAATCATTTGTGCATCTCATTATTCACTTATAAAGATGACAGAAAAATTTTAAAAAAGTAAAGAGATTTAATGAATTTCAACATCTGATGGGAGAGTGAACTTATAGTAAGTGAAAGTTGTTAAATCCTTTCATATTCGTTCATCACCTCCTTTAAACACATTTATCACCTCGCAGTAAACTTTCTCTCTTTCCGTACTGCGAGGTGGCTTTTTAAAACGAAACGGGTATTGCAAAGTTTTTCATACAAAAAAAAATAAAAAAGGAGATGTATAGCAATGAGAAAAGAGATTTGCTGTATTAGGTTTGTTATTGCTTTTCCTAGTAGTGATGTTTGCTAGTGGTGCACATGCAGAATCTTTTAACGGGATAGAGGATTCTAAACAAGAGGAAACTGCAGTTATAGAAACATTATTTGATGGTGTAGGAGTAGATAAGGAAGCAGCCGACACCGCATCGATGTACATGTCACCGATAGTAGAGTTAGTAAATTTAATAGTAGCGTTAATATTAGGGGTTGCATCATTAGGAATGTTTTTCATTACTGGTCTTGACCTTTTATACATTGCGGTTCCACCGTTAAGAAATTTATTAAATCCTAGCAACAGTTCTTCGATCGGTAGATGGATATCGGATGAAGCATTAGCAGTAGTAGGTGCTCAGAATAGTTCTCAGCCACAAGTCATAGCAGCACCGCAGAGTGATGTCATGGGTATGACGGGTTATGGAGCAGGGATGATGGGAGGTATCCAGCGAGAGCCTGATAAACCTAAAGTAATGATTATAAATTATCTAAAGAAGCGTGTGTACTTTTTATTCATGTTCGGGGTATGTGTAGTGTTATTAAGTACGACAATCTTCACAGATTTAGGTATGAAATTGGGAAGTTGGATACTTACAAGGTTAAGTGGAATTTAGAAATTAGTTTTAAAATAAGACTATAAGAGGTGAAAATAATGAAGAAAAGAGCACCTTTTATAATGATGTTAGTTTTATTGTTCTCGTTATGTTTAGGTTCGATAAGTGCGTTTGCGAACGGTATGGATGAAGTAAAATATATAGAAATCCCTCCTTCGGATAAAGCAGGTATGAAAAAAGTTTGGTCAAAAATGGGAACAGATGGGGAGTATTTAAAAGTTGAATTTAAGTTAACATCAGGGAATGAAAGTTCTGATAAAAGGATACTGGTTTATGATGAAGCAAATGGGGTAATTAAGTTTAACAGCAAAAATTTTGATGATGCCACAGACAAGTCACGTAAAAAGGCTTTAGGTATTTTCGTGGATGCGTTACAAAATTCTCCGGTTTCTCTACAGACACAACAAAATATAATAAACACCATGTCGACAGCCAATGAGGAAGTATCCAAATTGTTAGTTCCATTGCTTATGGATACTGCGAAAGCTGATGTATATACGGCAATGAGATGGGTAAAGCCTATTATACCTGTAATACAGGTAATCTTTGGTATAGGTGCAGTAATTATTTCAATTTTACTAATTGGTTCTACGGTAATAGATTTAGTGTTTATTGGGTTACCTATTGCGCGAGAAGCAATACTTGATAATCGTTCAGAGAAGAGTGGAAGAGTGAAGTTTATTTCATCTGATGCTGAAGCAGTAATTAAGGAAGTAGAAAGTTCTTTGGCGGATAATACAGGTCGTTATAAGAATGCATATCTTACTTATTTTAAGAGAAGAGCTTTAACTTATATTATTTTATCGATTTGTTTATTATATCTAGTAATGGGTGAGTTGGGTAACTTAATTGCTTGGTTATTAAGTTTAGGTGAAGGAGTAGTATCCTGAATCCGTGATAAAGACGCGTTCAAAGCTGCCAAGAAAACTGGATCAATCAACAAAATATTGCACTCGGGGTTCTTCACCTAATAGGTGAACATTCGAAATGGAGTCGAAGTCTCGACACGATTGGGTTTCCCAGCATTTTTGATACACTTCTGTCACGGATTCAGGTAGTATAATTGAACAGCTAAAAATCCCCTTTTATGGGGACTTTTTTTTTTTGTTCATAAAAACAGTAAATAAATTTAGGAGTTAATTTTTTAATGGTGATAAATTTTAGGTGTGTGGTTTATAAATCAGCAAAAATAAGAGGTAGCTGATCAGAAACAGGAAGTAACAGCAGATAGTTCTTTATTTAGATGTATTCGTTTATGGGGTAAGAAATTTTTGCAAGACAAATAAAAACAAATTCAAGAGAAAAATCAAGTTCAAGAGAAGGAAGTTGAAATTGTTCATATAAAGTGAGAGAAAGACCATGATTAAAGCAAAGTTGAGCGAACACAGACAGAAATAAACAATCGAAACGTAATCAACTACAGAAGACAAATGATATTCATTATACTTTTCATTCTTTAATCGAATGTTTCGAGCACCTGATTTAGTTCAACTAGGTTTCATGAAGAACAGCCAGAACAAACCGAGCAAACCGAGCACCCTGCATAATTTGATTATTTTAATCAACAGGTAAACTCCAACCTCGACAATCCTGAAAAACTCCTCAAAAATTTTTCAAAAAGGTATGAGAAGAGTCAATTTTAAGAGTAAAACCGAGACCTAGTTTATATAAGTTGAGCAATAAAACTAGGTGGAGGTTTTGATTAGATGGTAGTGAATCCGAGGTCGTTAACTTTTGGGGTGGAGGTAGAGTTTACGAGGGTGACGAGGAGGATAGCAGCAAATTTAGTGGCAGAATTTTTTGATACGATTCCCAAATATAGAGGGGGTACTTATGATGTGTATGAGATTCGCGACAATTGTGATCGAGTATGGAAAATAGTCAGGGATTCTTCAATAACACCAGAAATGTTGATAGGTAGAAAAGTAGATATTGGTACAGA
This sequence comes from Geobacillus sp. YF-1, assembly GCF_052692335.1. Lineage (NCBI taxonomy): Bacteria > Bacillati > Bacillota > Bacilli > Caryophanales > Anoxybacillaceae > Geobacillus > Geobacillus sp. YF-1. The sequence continues at coordinate 2,883,000 of NZ_CP199850.1, read as the reverse complement.
TGAATACAAATGTGAGTTAGTGAGTCCGATATTGAATTACAGCGATATAGAGTTGTTGCAGTGTTTAATCAGAGATTTAAGGGAGCGTGGTCAAGCAAAAGTAAATGAGAGTACAGGACTACATATTCATGTTGGTTCAGACAAGTTTACGGCAAACAGTTTAAGAATCTTATGCAACATCATATATTCGAAGCAAAATTTATTAAGTGCAGCATTAAGAGTAAATCACATAAGGAAAAGGTATTGCAGTGATTTGACAGAAGATTTCATTCGTAAGTTAAACAAAGTTAAGCCTAAAACGTTAGAAGAGTTTGCTGACATATGGTATGGCGATGCATCGACAAGTAGAGATGCTAGGAACAATAGATATCACCATTCGAGATATCAAGTATTAAATCTTCATAATTTATTGAGGGGTAAATACAATGCGGTGGAATTTCGTATTTTTAATGGAACATTGCATGCAGGTAAAATCAAGGCGTTTATACAATTAGTGTTATTAATCGTAGCACAGTCATTAAATCAGAAAAAAGCAAGTTATAAGGTAACGGTAACAAACAATCCTAAATACACATTTCGAGTCTGGTTATTAAAAATGGGTGGGATAGGAGATGAATTTAAGACAATGAGGTATCACTTATTAAAGCACATAGAAGGCAATTCGGCATACAAGAATAAAGTAACCAATGAGATGGTAGAGGATTACAGCCATATCTTCTAATGGGATAAGGGAGGCTTTAAAAATTAAATTTATACAGATTTTATTGATGAAAAGATGAATTAGTACGAGTGTAAATAAATAAAAATATTGCTAAAGAGGTGTTTAAACATGAGTAAGTATAGATTATATGCAGCTTACGGTTCAAATATGAATCTAGTTCAAATGGCAAACAGATGTCCGAATAGTGTAGTAGTGGGGACTGGCAAGATAGAAAATTACGAACTTGAGTTTAGGTATTATGCGAACATAGTTCCAGCTAAGGGTAAAGAGGTTCCTGTGGTAGTGTGGGCGATTACGGAGGAAGATGAAAAGCGTTTAGACCGTTATGAGGGAGTAGCGAGGGGATTATATCGAAAAGAAGAGATAAAGGTAAAGTTAGAAAACATAAATGACAATACAATAGTAGTTGGGGATAAGAGCGATAACATAGAGATAAAAGCGTTAGTGTATATTATGAATACAGCTGTAAGGTCAGTGCAAGCACCGAGTGCAAAGTATTATGACACGATATTAGAGGGGTACAGGGCAAACGGTATAGACCCTTACCCATTAGCAGTGGCAGCGATCCAAACTGGTATTGAAATATAAGAACACCCCCTCGTATAGAGGGGGTTCTTAATGTACAAAAACTTGAGTTAATTTAACGATACTAGTTATTTTATGATTTTAGATTTATTTAGAATTATAGGTAAAATACACTAAATTGTTATGGTCTAACCCTAGAAAAAAATAGTATAATTTTGATGTAGACATCAAATAAACCACTTAATTTTTCAATGGTTGAAGGAGCAGTTATATAGTGATTGAGTTTTTAGCCGAATATTTGATGACAAATCGAATGGGAGGTAAAAAGATGAAAAAAGTTGTATCATTAGGTTTAGCGTTTTCGTTAGCGTTAGGAGGGGTATTACCGACATTTTCATCCGAGCCTACCAAAGTAGAAGCAGCAGGGTATGAGTTTACGAAAGAGCAACAAGAGGCGTTAAATTATATAAATGATATTCGTAAAAAGATTGGTTTAAAACCTGTAACATTGAATCCCTTTTTGATTAAAGCGGCGGAGAATCATGCAAAGTATTTAGATGCAAATAATATCTCTTTTTCATCAGGGGTAGACGGTCACAGTGAAACAGTAGGAAAGACAGGTTACACTGGTAAAAATGTAGGAGATAGAATAAAATCTGTAGGTGGTTCACAAACATTAGCATCTAATTCTTCGGAAGGTATAGCTTATAATGTTTCGTCTATCAATAAAGGTATAGATTTATTAATGGATGCACCTTTGCATAGAACATGTTTAATAGACCCTCAATTATCCAGTGTAGGTGTTGCTATTGTAGATAATATTGTGGTTTTAACTTATTATTTTCTAGAGTTTGGTACAAATCCAGAGGAGTCTATATATCCTTATGATGGACAAACTAATGTCGGTTTAGAATTTATAGGTAAAAAGGAAAGACCTAATCCTTTAGAAGAGTTTAAAGTAGAAAAATCGGGGTATGTTATTTCTTTCTCTCCATCTTCATCGAATGTTGTTCCTGATAATGTTGTTGGAAAATTGTTTGATAGTAAAGGAAAAGAAGTTCCTGTATTTTTCAAGGAAGATGCTTTAAGTTTTACTTACTTCTTATTTCCTAAAAGCCCGTTGTTAAAAAATGAAAAATATACCGTAAAATTTACTTATACTGATTTAATGGATGATACTGTTAAAACTAAAACATGGTCTTTCACAACAGGAAGTGGTACTTCAACACCAACAACTCCACCAAAACAAACTCCACCGAAACCGAAAGTGGTGTATGCTGATTACAAAGACGGTCAATATTGGTCAGAAGCAATGTTATGGGCTATAGATAAGGGGTATATCACGGGGTATATGAATGTGGAAAATCCGAAAACAGGGAAAGTAGAAAACTTGTTAAAACCGATGGACACATTGACAGAAGGTCAGTTTTTAACGATTTTATTCCGTTACTGTAGATGAGCATTTTTCATTACAATAATTTCCATGCCCTAAGAGACAAACAGGGGACCCCTTAGGCGACATGGAGCTGTTTTTTGATCACATCAATGGGAATATCTTGCTTCGCGGCATCGTAGATGAACTCGACGACGCTGTGCCCTTTCCGAGACCGAAGAAGCTCCAGGCCGGAAGAGAGGTCTTGCTGAGATTCGGCGATGCTGTATACGCAGGCGAACAGCACCACGGCCCAATACCGTTTCACCGCCCGAATGTGACGAACACGGTACCCATCGAGCTTCAGCTGGTCTTTGGCCTGCCGGAAAAAGCATTCGATCGTCCAGCGCTGGGCATAATAACGCAAGATCTCTTCATCGCCTAGCTCCCGGTCGGTGCTCAAGACGACATGGAGATGATCTGGCGTCATCGGTTCATCCGCCTTCCAAGCCAGCAGCACCACCGCGTCATCGAGGCCATGGATCGCTCCCTCGTAGCGATACACGCGGTAACGCTCCTTCCCCACCGTGACGAGGTGGGTGTCGTTGGGCTCGATATAGCGGGCGAACTTCTTCGCTTGGATGGCGATACCTTTCGGATAGAGAATCCGGTTCGTCTTGAGCATGGCGATGACATGGAATCCTTGTTTCAGGCAGGCTTCGATGAGCGCTTGGGACGGATACCACGAATCCATGAGCACATACACCGGCTGAGCCCGTTTCCCCTTGAGCGAGGAAAGCATCTCGATCGCTAGGTCGATCTTGCTTCTTCCCGCCGTCTTGTCATACAGACGAAAGGCGAACGGGAACGCTTGCGAGAAAGTATGCACCATCAGCCAAACGAGCGAATGCCCCCAAACGGATTGATGATCTTTGTGCGAGTAGTGCCAATCACACCCTTGAATGGCGCGGGCAGCCCGTGACGAAGGCTTCGTTTTTTGGCAAATCGTATCATCAATCGAAACAAAAAGGGGTTGATTCTCCTGTTTGGCGATTCGCTGGATGCGATGAAGGATCCATTGCTGGAGTTTGCGAAGCAACGTCTCTTCATCCCAAGGGCTTTTCGTGAAAAAATGGCTGAGCGTGGTTCGATGATTGGGATGAAAACTCCAGTGATGGACATCGGTCAATGTTCCCGAAAATCCCTTGGTAGTCAAGGCATCCACAATATGAACGAGATGCTTGATGACCGGTTTCGAGAAATAAAGCGCCAATCCCAGCGTCATGAAAAACTTGTGGATTCCTTGATGATGTGCTAATCTATTCATGAGACATGAACCTCCTTGTGGGTAGTTTGAGCACATCTATTTTACTCAAGGAGCTGGGTTCATGTCTCCTTTTTTGTTTAGCTGTCAATTTATGTTAGCAAATTTGCTCATCTACAGTCCGTTATTTATATCCTGATGAGTTGAAAAATACAAAACCAAAAGACCCGAAATTTGATTTATCGGTTGTGTATCAAATGGCGGAAAAATATAAGTTGCCTACAAAAGCGAATTTTAAAAATCGTGCAGATGCGTACAAACCGATTTCACGCGGGACAATGGCTCGAATTTTAGCGTCAGCACATTATAAGAAAGTGGTAACGGAAAAAGATGCAGTAAAATTCATGTATGATGCAAAGATAACAAATGGTTATCCAGACAAAAATGGTAAATACCCTAAAACGTATGAATCCTTTGAAGTAAAAGAAAATCTATTAAGAGCACACATTGTAGTGTTCTTGAAAAATTATGACACGTACCTTCAAAACAATAAAAAGCAGGTCGTAAACGGTATCACAGTAGATTATGGAAGACACACATATGGGGTAAAGAATCAAGCTGAATATAACAAAGTAATGGAGATTGTAAGAAATGAGTTAAAGAGAGTAGATAAAGAGCCTTGGGTTGGTGGTAGATTTGCGAAGTATTATGATATGTATTTAAATGGTGATAGAAAAGAAAACTATAAAGTAGGTTCATTAGATTATAGGGGTATGTTTCAAGCTGAACAAGCGTTAAAAGATTTAGTTGATAAAAAGGTAAGTAAAGAAGAAATAAAGAAAATATATAAAGTTCGCATGGTAGCGGCTGGTTGGATAGGTAATACTAGTGATCCTAGAACTGGTAAACCTGAATCAGCATATGATGCTTTAGTTAATAAAGTATCTGATTGTGATTCAGATGCCCAAGTATATTCTGCATTTTTTGATGCATTAGGTTACAATACAATGATACTTGCAGGCAATCATCACGCAGATGCATTTATACAAATTAAGGATAATTGGTATGAAATTAAATCATTGAGATTGGTAGATATGACGAAACCTTTATCTAAAGATGGGTATGTATTAGTTCAACCTACAAATGGGGATATTTATAATAAAGATGGTACATTTATAAAGGCTAAAAAATAAATATATTTTTAGTTTTGAGATGATGTTATTAAATAGCATCATCTTTTTTATGTCGATACATAACAGACGATTTTAAGAGTGTATTCGTGAGCTAAATCATAGTAGACATCAAATATAAAATAAAAGGAGGTGTAATAACATGCGCGCGAATGATTTTAGGACTCCAAAAGTAAGGTTGTATAACAGGATTACTTTCGCAGTTATATTAACGTTAATAGTTTTAATAGCCTGTTTATTTTTCTTTGGTGGGTTAGAGTTAGGGATGTTTGTAAAATCGGAATAATAATGTTTAGTGCAAAATGAAAGTACAGAGTTCTGCAACAAAAAAGTGCAGAGCTTCATGGCATAAAAAAAAGGCTTGCCAGCTCCTAAAATTCCCTCTACTGTTAAGGTTGTGAAGAACAAAACAGTGGAGGTAAAGAAAGGATGCTAGCAATGCCTGAAATTCATCATATCAAACATTTGCGTGAAAAGAAAGGGTTATCGCTTTCCGAAATTGTCCGCAGGACGGGATTTAACTGGAGAACAGTCAAGAAATATGCGGATGGAGACATTTCGGTCAGACAAAAAATAAAGAGAAAACGGGGAATGATGGAGGAAGAAGGATACGGTCAAATCATTGATGACTGGCTGGAGGAGGACGCCAAACTGCCAAGAAAACAACGGCGGACAAGCAAGAAGATGTACGAACAATTAAAGCAGGAACATGGCTTTAAAGGGTCTTATCGAACGGTTTGCGCCTACGTTCAAAAACGAAGACCTCAGCTTAAGCTGGAGAAGGAACAACGTTACGAGAGGCTGGAACACCCTCCGGGGGAAGCGCAGGTGGATTTCGGCACCATGTCCGTTGTGACGAAGGAGGGAAAAGAGGAAGACCGATCAATTCTGATTTTGAGCTTTCCGTACAGCAACGCCGCGTATGCGTATCCATTGCCGGCGGAAAACAGCGAATGTTTTCTTCACGGGCTCACTCAGCTCTTTCGACAGGCCGGAGGCGTCCCGAGAAAACTGCGCATCGACAATTTGGCGGCGGCGGTGGTTTCGATTCGAAAAGGAGGCGAACGTCAATATACTGAAGCATTTGAGCGATTCCGGCTTCATTATGGGTTTGACGTACAGGCATGCAATCCGTATAGCGGACACGAAAAAGGGAATGTCGAACGGAAAGTTTACTATACTCGGCAACACTGCTTTGTCCCTGCTCCGTTGATCGAGGGGGATGAAGAACTGACGGAGTGGCTGCATCGCAAGATGATCGAAGATCGAGCCCGCCCCCACTATGAAAAAGGGAGAACCATTGAGGAATTATGGCAGGAAGAACAAAAGGAGTTGCTTGTCCTGCCGGAGAGAGATCTCCCGATCTTCTCCTTCCACCACGCCAATGTCAATAAATACGGGGAAGTAACGGTGGATGGGGAGGCGTTTGTGGTTCATGGGATCCCGGTCCCCAACCGTGTCCTTGTCAAAAAGGAATGGGATCGTTTCATGGTTTTGTCCCAAGAAGGGGAGGTGTACCTGGAAGCGCCAAGGCCGTACACGAAAAAGCAACGGGAGCTCCCTTGGAAGGACATTTTGGCGGAATGGGCGCAAAAGCCCCGGGTGGTGGAGTATTCGCGGTTTCGAGTTTACTTACCGGAGGCCATTAGGAAATACTTCATGGAACAACCGAAACAGACGGCATCACGCATTCGAGGGGTGCAGAAGCTGCTGGACCGGTACACCGTCTATGAGATCGCTCAGTGGCTTGACAAGTATCAACGGTGGGATTTGGCGCCCCATGAGATCGGGGTGTTGATGGAGGCGAAGCGTTCGGAGTATCCCGCGAAATGGGAAGAAGCCTATACCCCTTCCGTTTTCGTCGACTATGAAACCGATTTACATGTGTATGATCAACGTCTTTGTCCGTCAAGGGAAGGGGGAAGCCGGGCATGAAGATGGATGTAAAAGAGATTTGTAAAGCCCTGCATTTGGCGTACATCGCGGATCGATTCGAGGAGGTGGCCTACGAGACCAAGGAACAGTTTTTGCGTGATGTGTTGGCGTTGGAGCTGTCGTTCCGTCAGAAAGCAAAACAGGCTCGATTGATCAAGAAGGCGAAGTTCCGGGAGTTGAAATGGCTCAAAGATTACGAATGGTCGGATCAGATTCATTGGCCGACCACGACCTCGAAGGAAGAACTTTGCGACCTTCGCTTTTTGGAGCAAAAACAGAACGTCCTGCTTTTAGGTTCGCCGGGAACAGGAAAAACCCATCTCGCCACCGCATTAGGATTAAAAGCGTGTGAACGGGGCCATGAAGTTCGGTTTTTCCGTGTCGCCGATCTTGTCGCCCAGCTCGAAGAGGCGTTAAAAGACGGCACCCTCGGACGGCTCAAACGGCAAATCGACACATGCGAGCTGTTGATTTTGGACGAACTCGGCTATGTACCTTTCCAAAAGCAGGGGTCGGAACTGCTGTTTCACATCATTGCCGATTGTTATGAACGAAAAAGTGTCATCGTGACATCGAATTTAGAGTTTGGACAGTGGAATCGAGTGTTTGGGGACAACCGCCTGACGGCAGCGCTGGTGGATCGTTTGGTCCATCACGCCCACATTCTCGCGTTTACGGGTGAGAGCTACCGCTTGCGGCATGCGCTTTCTGCCGTTCAGTCGCTCCCTTCTCACTCGGTTGAAAGGTAAATTCATTGAGCCGGCAAGCCTATGTATTTTTTCTTGCAATTCTCTGCACTTTTTGCTTGCAAAAAACATAATAATTAAAAACAGACCGTCTTTCTTTTAAGAGAAAGGCGGTTTTTTACTGGGAAAAATAATAAAAATAGAGAACGATTAAAAACGGCAATAAAAAGAATTAGATTAACCTGTAGGATTATCGAAAGGTGGGTTCTAAACTATGTTTCGAGATTTGGATTACAGGTTGATCATTCAAGTAAGTTTAGTCATTTTCGCAGTATCTTTCATCATCGGGTTTCTGATCGGTTATTTTTTCTAGGAGTTAAAAGTTCGTTCATGATTATTTTGTGGTGTAAGAATTTTCAAGGTAGAAATTTTACATGTGTAGGAAGATAATAAGGTTTCTAGGTAAGTGTGATAATCATGTCACGGCAGTGCCATAAAGGGTACTGCTTTTATTATTTTTATTTTCAAAAGTATTTAAGAAAAACGGACAGTTCTTGGAGTAAGAAAAAATTTAAAAGATGTCCAGAGATTGTAGAAATTCAAGACAAGCAGAGAGAGAAAGTTTATAAGTACCAGGAAATAAAAATTTCACCTTTTTAAAAAGAAGGGAGTTGAAAGAGATGGTAAAGTTGAGGAAGAGCAGCAGACAGTTCATATCGTGCATGTTGGTAATGGGTTTATTAGTTAACTCATTGCCAATAGGGGTATTTGCAGAGGGTGTAGATGAATCAAATATTGAAATAACAGAAAGCGAGGGGATAGTAAATAATGAAGAAAGCCAAGCGAATCAAGAAATTAATGAAGGAGAGGAAAATCCAGAAAATCAGAATGAGGAAACTACTACAGGAACAGGAGAAGCGTCGGGGGTAACAAATACGGAAACGCCGAATAAAGGAAGCACAGAAGGAACAGGAGGAACAGCAGGACCAACAGGAGAATCAACAGGAGGAACCACAGAAGAAGCAATAGCAGGAGAAGTAACAGACGGAGCCACAGGAGGAGCGATAACAGAATCAGATACCAATGCAGAGCAATCTGCACCAAATGAGAATGCATCAGAAATGTCATACAATAGCAATAATGATTACGAGTATTTTGTGGAAAATAACGAGGTAACTATTTTCAGGTATATAGGAACGGATAAAGATGTAGTTATTCCGAGTACGATAGATGGTTATTCGGTAGTAGAGATTGCTGAAAATGCTTTTCTAAACCGTGGGATAAGATCGGTAGTTATACCAGAGAGTGTAAAACTGATAGGTGATCAAGCGTTTATGGGTAATGAGTTGACCTCGGTAGTCATACCGGGGAGTGTAACTCGGATAGGTGATTGGGCGTTTTTTGATAATGATTTAACTTCTGTAACTATTGGGAGTAGTGTAGAGTATATAGGTTTAAGGGCGTTTTCTCAGAATAATATAGATTCTATAAATTTACCTAGTTCAGTAAAAGTGATAGGTGATCATGCTTTTTCTGTTAACAATCTTACGAGTATTGATATACCTGACAGTGTAACGGATATTGGAAAATATGCGTTTGCTGATAATCACGTTGAAGTTGCGAAACTACCAGTTGGTCTTACAACTATTAGTGAAGGTTTATTTTCTCATAACAATTTAACGAGTATAGACATACCTGAGAGTGTAGTTACTATTGAGGCTCATGCTTTTCGGGCAAATAATCTTGTTAATGTTAGAATACCAGACAATGTTACGTTCATTGGAGAGTATGTTTTTAGTTCTAACCTATTAACTTCAGTAATAATCGGAGAAAAAGTAGAAACAATTGGAGAGAGGGCGTTTGGGTATAACAATTTAACAGAAGTAGTAATACCTGATTCAGTTAAATCAATTGGTCAGTATGTTTTTGCGGATAACAAATTAACAAAAGTAACATTATCGAATGCAATCACAGAAATTCCAACTGGTGCATTTATGAATAACGATTTTACAGAATTCGTTATTCCTGATGGGATTGTTGTAATTGGAGAGTCTGCTTTTGTAGGGAACGAGTTGACTTCAGTGACATTTGGTCAATCTTTAAAGCAAATTAAGGATTTTGCGTTTTACGGTAATAACTTAACATCAGTAAATCTTCCAAAAGGGGTAAATTCAATTGGTTCTTATGCATTTGGTTCTAACAAATTAACATCAATAACAGTGAATGGTTCATGGGAAAAAACATCGAATGGTTTAATTGGTGTCTATTTTGATTATTGGGCAGTAGAGGGAAATCAAACGAACCCTCGTGATTTAAAAGTATATGGGTATGCAGGAACAATGGTGGAGGAGGTAGCTAATTACCGTGGATACACGTTTATAGATATAACACCTGTTCCTGAGCCAGACCAACGACTTAAAATAAATGAAGTATTTCCTGATGAGAATTTAGCAAAGTACTTTGCGGAGTGGATGAGTGCTTTACCAAGTTGGCAAGGTAAATCAGATTCCACATTTAGTATGGCAGAGCTTGACGCAAGAATTAAACTGAATGGTGCTTTAAATTTCAATGCTAGTAATCGAGGTATCAGAAGCTTAAAAGGTATGGAGATATTTGGTGATGTAGCAGTTAAGTATAGTGGTAAGCCAGTTAACTTTGATTTTTCGGGTAATTTACTCGAAGATGTAGATCCTTTATATAAAATAACTTCTGTTCGAACATTATTTTTAAACGATAACAAGCTAAAGGATATAAAGGGTTTAAGGAATTTAAAATATGTGACTAGGGAAACAGCTCATGGAGCGGCAAGCTTGTATTCAGATGCGGCATTAAATCTTCAAAACAACTTATTAACGGATATTTCTCCTTTAAGTAATTTAAAGAGAGTGGAATCAAAAATAGACCTTTCTAATAATAAGTTGCAAAATGTTGATGGTTTAAACGCAGAATTTATAGGGTTTTTAGATGTATCGAACAATTATCTAACTAGCTTAAATACTTCAGTTTTCGACCCAGACAAAGTGTATGCAATTAAGGTAGACCATAATTTTATTCAAAATATCACGTCAGTAATACCTTCTAAGTACGTGCAAAGACTTTATGGTAATGATTACAGACCACAGTATTCATTTAATTTTATTCAATCGTCATCAGTTAAAGTAGAGTACAGAGTTCGGGGTACTAATGAGTTAATCAGTTACGATATCGTTAATGATGTAGGGAATTTCGAGACTAGGAAATATAAAGCGAAGAATCTTGCAGGTTACATTTTAGATGATGATTTGGAAAAGGAATTTAGTGGTATAGGTAAAGCATTTACTTCAGTGATCAAACCAGTTCTAGGTATAAAAAGTAGGGATGGTTTTACAGGTATACAGAATAGTAGCCGAAAATTTTCTTTTGTAACGCATGACAGTTATTCAAATCTTCCTAATAGTCCATATAAAACGGATGGTGCTGTATTATCTTATGATTCAGCAAGTGGAGATTTAGTTGTAGTCAGAGAAAGTAATGATCCTTTCTATGTTTATACCGATGTAGATGTGTATGAAGGTAATATTTATCTAGGAACGTATTCAGTTCCAGTGTTAGGTCATGGCAGTCCAGATGCAGCAGTGGTATTTTACTATAAACCTGTTGCTAAATGGACTTTAACAGTTAATATGGAAGGTCAGGGGTATGTATCACCTTATGTGGGAATATATAATTACGATAATGGAAGCAAAGTAAATTTGTACGCATCACCGAATTTTGGTTATCGATTTGATAAATGGGTAGTAAACGGAACAGAGTTTTTCTCACCTAGCATTACTATAACAATGGATAGTAATAAAACGGCAGTAGCTCATTTTGTACCGCTAGAGCAATACAAGTTATCAGTAAATATAGTGGGTGAAGGCGAAGTAAATGTATTAAACGAGTTTACAATGTCAAGGCAGACGTATGGTTCAGGTGATGAAGGAACATATGAAGGGGGTACGAGTTTATCTTTAACACCTGCACCAAAATTAGGTTATCGGTTTGTAAAGTGGGTAGTGGATGGAGTTGAAGTAAATGGTGATTACTTACCATTATATATGGACAGCAATAAAACGGTAGAGGCTCATTTTGAAAGTGTACCTTTAGTAAAACCATTAATAGGTCATATCATTGTAAAGTTTTTAGACATGTTGACGATGGAAAAGATTAAAGAAGATGAAGAAATTAAGAACGTACCTGTAGGTGAGTACACGTATACGGCAGAAGAAAAGATAGGAGATTATAAAATAGTTGGTGAAGCAGTTAAAACAGTTATTATTACAATGACGGATTTCTTTAAGGAAATTATTTTCTTATATGAGAAAGAGGCATCACAACCGGAGCCAACACCACAACCACAACCAGAACCGAAGCCAGAACCACAACCAGAACCGAAGCCAGAACCACAACCAGAACCGAAGCCAGAACCACAACCAGAACCGAAGCCAGAACCACAACCAGAACCGAAGCCAGAACCACAACCAGAACCGAAGCCAGAACCACAGCCAGAACCACAGCCAGAACCAAAGCCAGAACCACAGCCAGAACCAAAGCCAGAGCCAACACCAACGCCACAACCAGAACCAAAACCAGTACCACAGCCAGAATTGAAGATAGATCCGAAGCCAGTGGTAAAGATACAAAAGCGTGATAAGGTAACAGTAATCGCAGTAGATAATAAAACAGGCAAGGTATTAATGCAAAAAGAATTAACGAATTTAAGTTATGGTTATAACGAGGTGAGAGCACCTAAAATTGAAGGTTATGAGGTAACAGGACCTTCATTAACGTTAGTAAGAGTGACGGATAGTGGTAAGGAAATAGTAGTAAAATTCAGGTATGAAGTGAAAAAAGCATATGGAACAGTATTTGGCGTAGTTATCGATAGTGAAGGTAATCCGATTGAAGGGGTAATGGTTGAATTACACTCTAAACCAAGAGTCACCTATACAAATGAAAAAGGTGAGTATAGATTTGAAAATGTGGAATTAGGTAAGCACACAGTAATCCTAAAAAATCCGTACACATTAGAAGAAATAGCAAAAATAGAGGTTATAGCTTATAAAGATGTAAACGATGTTAATTCAGGGATAAAAGAAGTAGTTCAAGTATCTAATGAGGTGCGGAAGTCAATTGAGTTAAACGAAACAGTGAATACACAACGAATTGACTTTGTAATCGAACCGATTAAACCTAAAGAAGAGCCAAAGGACGGACCAAAAGATAAGCCACAAAATGAACCGAAAGAAAAACCAAAGGATGAACCAAAAGATAAATCACAAGATAAACCTAAAGGTAAGCCATCAAAAGATTTACCGATCATCCCGATAGTTTCAGCGATTCCTTTCATCATATTATTAGGTTATTTAAGACGTAAAAATGTCAAGGTATATAATGAAGATGGTATGGTTGTAGCGAAGTTAAGAGTAAAAGCTAGACCAGAAACAGTAATAGACCTATCTGGAATGAAAGCTGAAACATTAAAGGTAGTATTTAGAAATCCAGAGAGATTTAGAAAGTTGGAGTTAATGGTCAAGTATAACGATATGAAGGTTAGAGTAGAATTAGAAGAAGGTAAGAACTATCTTGTATTTAAACCAACAGAGGAATAATGGTAATAAGGAAAATACCTCAATAAGTGAGGTATTTTCTTTTTGTGTGGGAGTCATTTGCAAAAATCAGGAGTTAATTTGTTAAGGGCTTATAAAATAATGGTTTCTGAAATAAAAGGGTTTAAATTTTAAGCGGTTATATGAGTTGAACAATCGGGTAAGAAAAATTTTCAAAATGCACTATAATTAGATGAATTTTTGGAGTGTAAACAAGAGATTTTATATAAGTTACAGGAAAGGAGGATAAAGCAATGGTAGGAGAAACACTAACATTGGATAATCGTACAGAGGACGAGCGAGTTCAGCAGAAGGAGCAACTTGCAGGTACAGTTGATTCGAGTGAAGATGATAATTTAAACTTTGATTTTTTCAATATAGGGAACGAAGGTTTGTTAAACTTGGGGCTTGGTATAAATATTGACCCTAACAAGATATTTAGTGCTGAGAGGGGTAAAGAGGGAAGCGCGAATAATGTCGAATCAGAGAAAGTCGAAGTTAACACAAATAATGGTGCAGCAGAGAAAGATTTTTCGGAGTCTGAAAGTGTAGAGCCGATATTGCCAGAGGAGATCGAGGGAGACAAAAAAGGAGAAATCAAAGAAGAAAATGATTCCTCATTTACACCGGGTTTATCTTTTGTAGAAGCAGAGGAGGAATCGGTAGATAATGAACCATTAGAGGTTGCAGATGACATTAATTTTAATTTAACTTTAGAGGATTATGCTAAAAAGTTAAAAGAGATAAGGATATCGGATAAGAACATCATAAAGTCAAATATTATAGAAACGGATAGTTTAGAATTACCTAAAGTGGAGGCAGAGCAAGTAAGTGATCAGAATTTGTTATTGAGTGATATAGATAGTTTAGAGGAAGCGTATAAAGAGCAGACGTTACCAGTAAAAGAGAAGATAGTAGAGGTAGATAAAGTAACGGCAGCAGATCGGGCAGGGAAAGCAGTAAATTGGGTAACGCAGACATTTATCTTATTGCCAATAAGGGCAATCTTTAAGGCGGTATATGCGTTTTTATTCAACATATTTGGTTTCTTTGGAGGGATTTTAAAATTTATCATTGTTTCTTTAGTATTAACCACTCTAGTTGCGGTGTTTTACACATACTCGGTAAATCCAGATTTATCAGCAAAAGAGATGGTATTGGAGAGTTTGAATATAATTGTAGAGGTCGTTAGAAAAATAGGCAGCAGTATATGGGAGGCGTTAAAGCCAATCTTTGTAAAAAGTAAATAATGGCGGTAATTGGGGGCTTTTTTAAGCCTTTTTTATTTATAGAAAAAAACTCATCAAAAATGGATAAACATAACCAATGTGGTGTTGTTTAAATAAGAAAAATAGTCTATTTTATAGATAAATAATGGTATGGAGGTTATTACTTTATGTCATTGTTGAAAAATTCAAGTAATAATTTTCGTAGTAATACGACTATGTATAATAGTGTGGACAAGGGTTCTAAAAAACCAGTTGGTAAGAAAACGAAAGCAAATGAAGCGTTATTAAATAAAGGGTTAGAAATCATCAATCAAATGAGTGAAGAAGAACGGGCGTTAATAAGTAGTAAATCTCACACTTTGCATTTTCAGTATTTACTTGGGTTATCATCGAAAAAATCTTCTCGCAAGGTGGGGGATGAGATAAAGGATTCCTCGACACCTGTGGGAGTAGCACTAATATCGGATGAAGATATCATGGTACCTGTTATAGACGTTTTAAAGAACAAAGACACGGGTATTGATCCTGAAAAGGATATTACATATCGGGAAGTCAAAGCAGGTGAGCTATTTTATCTTACACTTTATGAATTTATGTTTTTAATCATAAGGGATGAGTATGGAGGATTCTGTTGTGATGAATATGGGAATTCTGATGGGGTACATCTTTCTGTAAAATCTCCTGCATTTTATAGAGGCGATGCGAAGCTTCCGACTCCGACAATTAACTACAATAAGAAATACGGTAGGAGGTCGATAAAAGCAGGGATGGTAGATATCGATGTATATATGCCAGATGGTAGTTGGGTAATCAAGCCACAGTATGCAGATAAATTTGGAGCATTGCTAAAGAACACTGAAAAGTATCGAAAAATATCTGGTGGGAAATTACCTCCTGCACCGACACTGGTAGCGTTAGCACTTAAAGAAAAGTTAAACTTAAATGTGGCTAAAAAAGAGGAAGAGTAAAAATGTAAAAATTAGGTTTTATTTGGAGGCTTTTAAAAGCCTTTTCTTTTTTGTCTCAAATGGTAACAAATGGTTAAGAAGTATAGGAATTTGTTATCGTAATAGTCTATAAAGGTACCCCTTTTCTTACTGTACTATTTCGCATCTATTTCGCGTCTATTTATTAAGAAAATTAAACTTTATAAACGTATGAAAACCAATTGACCTTTATAAACAATCACGGTATCATTAGACAACCAAAAATAACTTTCCAAATAAAGGTGGTATCGTCTAATGAATATCTCGTTCGGTTATATTCGGGTTTCTTCTAAAGAGCAAAATTTAGATCGACAATATGATGCGTTAAAAAAGTATGTTACCGATGAAAAGTATATCTATAGCGATAAGGCTAGTGGGAAAGACATGGAACGTGAAGGGTTTCAAAATATGTTAAAAGCAATGCGGTCTGGCGATACGTTGTATATTAAATCGATTGATCGGCTAGGTCGCAATAAAGCGCAAATCAAAGAGTATCTAGAGTATTTTAAACGTAACGGGATTCGGGTAAAAATTTTAGATATGCCTACAACAATGCAGGATTATCCAGAAGGTCAAGAATGGGTTTTAGATATGGTCAATTCTATATTAATCGAGGTATATACGACTTTAGCTCAACAAGAACGTGAAACTCTTTTACAGCGTCAAGCCGAAGGTATAGCAGCGGCTAAAGCTAGGGGTAAACATATGGGAAGACCAAAGTTAGAACTTCCTAAAGAATGGGATGAGTTATATAAAAAATGGAAAAAAGGTGAAATCAAAGCAGTTGAGTTCATGAATTTAGTAAACATGAAGAAGCCGACTTTTTATAAAAAGGTAAAGGAATACGAGGCATCATTATAAGGCTCTGTTTGGGGTCTTATTTTTTTTATGCAAAAAATAATAAAAACGACAGTATAGCATTCGTGGATCGAGTGTCTTATGCTGTCTTTTTTGTTAAGTTGTAAAAATAAAACAGTTAATTGGGTAGACAAGCTGTTGATTTTAAGAGATGAGATTAGAAAAAAGTAATAATCAGTAGAAATAGTTAGTTTTAAAAGAAAGGGTTTTTAGAGCAGGGAAATAAAGTTTTAGGTTTCATCAAGAAAGGTGGTGAGCCTTAGCGTGAAAAAGGTAATTTCGAGGAGTGATGATGTTGAGTAAAGAGCAGGTTGCGTATTTAAGAGAAGAATATCTGAAAGTTTTAGACAGGTTAGAATGCCTTCTAAGAATTGGGGTAAAGAGAGGTCTTTATGAGCCTTATAACCTCAATGAGTTAAAGTATCAAATAAAAAAATTAAGAAATGAACAGGATATCATAAATTTCAAGAATAGCGAATACTACCAAGAATTATGTGATTTGTTGGTGTTATGCGGTTCGGTATGTTGTCGCTTTTTAATCCCTCCTGATTCGTTATTGCAGATATACTTTTGTCACCAATGTCCAATATTTAGGTTTGAGGAGCGGCTTTATCAAAATGAATGAGGTGATTAGATATGGTTTATATTCAGAGACCTGATCATTTACTAGTGGCAGTTGTATTTGATAAGTACAGCAAGTTGCACATCAAGACGTTAATAGGTACGTATGGAGAATTTTTACCGGGAGTAGACTTGTCAAATAGGTCACAAAAGGAACGTGTTTTTATAGATACAGATGGTCATTTGATAATTTGTTTAAATAATTGTGTAAAGCGGAAATCGGATTTACACAAAGTGTTGGATTCAATAAGGATACGTGGCTATAATATGAATATTTATCAGGTGCTAAAGGATGCTCATTATGCATTAGAGTTTTACACAAAAACAGATGTTTTTAATCAGCCGGTTTATAAAGGACCGAGTAGTGTAAAACGGGATGCCATAATGATAAAGCATTATATGAGTGCTCGTTTAAATGACATAGGCTTGTATCATGATTATATGAAGTGTGATGTACCTCCTGTTGAGCTGGGCAGTTATTTAAGGGTAGTAGTACGGTGAGAGAAAAGGAGGGGTTATAAAGGTAACCTGAAAGGCAAGCAGGTTACCTTTTAATTTTTTTAAGAGTTAACTTTTTATATGTAGTTATTCATAGGTCTGCTGTAAATAACAGGTGTAATTTTTTGATAAGTTAACGGAGGTTAATATGACTAAAGACAATTTAAAGCGTTACCTGCCAGAGGAAGTACCCGACCACTTATTTACCCAAAACAAATTAAAGCGAATGGGTCTTGTACCAACCGAGGAGCACGTTGCCTTCGTTGTTTACCCAGAGCAAGGTCGAGAGTACAAGCTTTACGACATTCAAGCAACTCGAAGACCTAAAAGGCAAAAAGGTTTCTCTCTCCAGATTAGAGACTTAACAGTAGAACAGGTCTTACAGGAACGCAAGAGGGAACTAGAAGTAAGAAAAGTTCAATTAAGTAACCAAATTGAAAGATAACTCTATAATGCGGTGATGGGTAAGAGTTAAAAGGTAACCTGAAAAAGAAAAGGTAGGTTACCTTTTTAAATAATGTTCGTTGTATATCAGATTAGGTATATTTTTAGCTTTTGGTAAGCAGTCAGAGTTCGTCTAGCGACCAAGCTGTGGGGTAATTATTTTGAAAGAAAATTTTTTTCCGTTTAAGATAAATTTTTTTCCTTGCAGGATACTTTCATACAATATATGAAAACAGCTTTAGATAACAAAAGAAATTTTTAAAAAATGGGCAATAAAAAACAATTTCAGCATCTAAAAATTGAGTTTATTCATAATAAACAGGAGAGGAAGAAGCAAAGGCATAGAAGAAAAAACAGAGCAAAGACAGACATGATATACAAATTTCGGTTAGATCACCTCAATTCGAGCAATGAGGCATTTTATGAGCATTTCACTTACATTAGAAATGGTTTCGCCCACACACTTCACAACACTTCATCTCACCTTATCCCTCATTATAAAAACGAGCAAACCGCGCACCCTCACAAGTACGCATGAAAAAGAACCGTTAGATGCAGCACCTAACGGTTTTTATGCATTTAACGATTTTGACTTAATACATGATCCAACCATTCTTTGACTTCAGCTACGGATTTATTGAGATTATGTCCAAACCTAACTGTGCTAGAAGGGATTAGTATATCATGATGTTTCAACACATTAAATACCCGATAAACCAACACACGAGGAGCCTCATCATATCCACTTCTGCTTTTAATTTCATCTTCCATTAATTTTGTGATATCAGAAACTTTGATGTTTCGTCTACCACTTGCAAATTGTTCAACGGTACAAAGAATGATATCACGGAACAGATGGATAGGTAAAATGTCTGTAATAGTAGCATCGATTTTATACTCTGTAAGGATACGCACTATACCTTCTTGATGATCAACCATTAAATGAGTTCGATTGACGATAGGTACATCTAGAATCATTGAATTAGCAGTATCGATGAGATAGAGTTGATAATCTACCCATTGTTTTTGGACAGTACTAATGTCATCAGCAAATTGCTTCATTTGGTCTTGAACTTCTTTGAAACTTTCAGTGTGGGTTTCATCAATCTCGACACCTTGAAAGAAGTTATTAAAAGTGTCGACCAGTTGTTCAAAGCACTTATTAATCGTTTCAATCTCAACTTCAAATAATTCCTTTTCACTCATGATATCACCCCCATAATTCATAACTTCGATAATAGATATGACAATCGGGTATGAGGTATTCCTGAAAATTTGGTACTTTTCTACTTTGAGAGGGTGTATATTGAACTGTTTAGGGGAGATAGGTAACAGTTTGTTCGTAGAGTGTAACCTTCCGAACAGGAAGAGTGTAAATCGTTAAGGGGGTTCTTCGAGATTTTTTCTATGACATTACAGGGGATGTGCAGCATTTAATGGTCAATATAGGTGCTGGATAGGGGGCACATAAAAAATTTTTCAAGACAATTTTAATTTTTTAAAGAAAATAGGAAAAATCCAAGACATAAATCAAGAGATGAGAAATAAGTGTGTAAGGTTAATAAATAAAAAGTAAAGGGGTAATTAAAATGGCGAAAACTAGAAAAATTAAATCGGAACTTCATACAAATGTATATTATATTTTTTTTAATCCTAACAAGAGTGTTTTAAGTGGTGCTGAGTATGAAAAAGTAATTAATTCCGAATTTAAGATTGACAATTATGCTAAATTAATTAGGAGTTACTTCAATCAACCCATAAAGGGTTTTAAACTTAAAGACTCAAAAGAATTGGAAGGAGTAAAAATAATAGTAGACCCAGTATTATTAAAAAGTGAAAATTCTTCAGTAAAACATATATTTATTGGTTTATCAGTTAAAACCGATTCTTTAAAAGATTCTTATATAAGGGGTAAGATTCATGATATTTGTATGGGTTACGAAAAATCTTTAATCGAAATGTTTGAAAATAACGGTGTAATCGGTGTAGCAGAACATAGAATAAAAATGCTTATATTATTTCATCAGGAATCGGCTCCTATTGTGAAGATTCCTATGTGGGAATTTGCAGATGTAGAATTTTTTTCACGGGTATATAATTCGATTAGTAGCTTTTTCGATTATAAATTATCTGTAAAATTCTCACCTATTTTATACAATCATCAAAGTATGGCAATGGCACTCGATGTTGCTGTTAGTAAGGATCATGATGTAGATTTTTATATCGATTGTGTTCTAAGGAATTTTCTAGAGGATTTTGTGGAGGGTTTAAAGTAAGACTCATAGTAGTTATGTTCAAAAGAAAACTGTTCTATTTCAGAACGGTTTTCTTTTTATTTGTCCGTACCCTTAAAATGGTAACATAGACACGTCTTAAAGGGAGGGGGGGGTAAAAATGAAAAAGTCTTTTCTTATATTGCTTTTGATAATGCCACTGGTGTTGTTTCTTCACCTTCAAGAAAGTTGGCAGAGTATTTATGTGAAATATTTGGAGCGTACCTTCGAATCCAGAGATACATTTCTCGATCCGAATGACGAGTTAGTATTAATCGATTTAGATATGAATGGGATTCCAGAGCTTTTAGGCGGTTCGGTAGGTCGTTTAACATCTCCGATCAATGTAGCGATAACGGTAAGAGACGGCAGGGTAGTACATTTAAAGCATAAAGGTGCAGGTATATCGGGCGCACCTATTGAGAGCAAGACTCGTTTTCATATTGGAATGTGGGCGTTTTCGGTACAGGATTCGAACATAGCGTTATATCGGGGTAATGGTCATTACATATTTATCGGAGAAGACGGCACAAGTGGTCTAGATAGTTGGAGCAGTGGATTGTTTGAAATAAAGTTAGAAGGCGACACGATTTACACGAATCAGATCAGTTACGCATCTGGACCAAATCCATTTAATGTATGCGATGGATGCGAGGCAGAGCCTGAAAAGTACAAGTTAGGAACTCAATCGCTATCTCGCACAGAGTATGAAAAAGGTTTAAAAAGGTATTTTTCTCGATTAGAGGTAGTCGACAGTGGTGCGGTTTCGATAGATGTATGGAAAGTATATGATTTTGATAAAGGTAAAGTAAACCGGCAGAAAATAGAGGAATTTGTAAGGAGTTATGGTCGTTAGCAGCGGTGGTTCATCGCTTATAAAAGGGGGTATTTGCTCTTAAAAAGGCATTTCATCAAAAAATACCCGAAAAATTTTTCAAAACGCTAGAGATAAGCGAATTTTAAGAGTAAACTCGCGAGCTAGCTTATAACTAGTTGACCGATTAAAAACCTGCATAAAGCAGGTTTTTATTAGTTAGGAACCGAATTAAGGGAGGTTTTAGGGATGCCAAAAAGGATTGGAAAGAGAGATTCGAGGTTATGGAATAAGGGGGATGTATCGAAAATAGTACCTTACACATCAAGGAGTTTGAGGTTAGCAGAGCAGATAATGAAGACACTAGGTGTCAAGGAAAGTATTATAGATGCTTTTAAGAATGGGGAGATACTGGTCACCAACAGTTTAAGACCGACAATGATAATCCAAGAAGGGGTAACAGACAGAGACAAAGAAATAATAGATGAATTAGATCAAAACGGGTTGATGGTTTACCATGTATTGTTTTCATGCATCATGTTAGGGAAAAAGCCGGATATTCAGAGCGAATTTGAAGTAAACACATTCGAGCAGGTAGTGCCAATTAAGAGTTATTTGTATGTTCCAAAGAATATCTTTGAAGAAGCGATTTACATCGATCCAGATTTAATGGATAATCCTCGCGAGGTAGTGATAAAGGAATATGTA
Organism: Geobacillus sp. YF-1; assembly: GCF_052692335.1. NCBI lineage: Bacteria > Bacillati > Bacillota > Bacilli > Caryophanales > Anoxybacillaceae > Geobacillus > Geobacillus sp. YF-1. The sequence continues at coordinate 2,861,249 of NZ_CP199850.1, read as the reverse complement.
GAGCATACAATCTTCATGGCAAAGCAGGGTTATCTCTCTGCATATACGTTAAACGAGGAAACAAATGTTGCTATGTTCGATGAAATCTCTGTTAGTAGGGTTCAGGGAGATTTGATAAGAGTAGAATAGCTTAGATTTATGAAGGGGTACTTAAAAAAATCGTGGGTTCATACTAATTAAAAAATCAGCATCTAAGCATTGGTAGACTGACCTTATACAGGTTAGCTGGAGGATTAGGTGCTATTTTTTTTTGCCTTTTTACTGAGTAACTAAGAAACATTAAGTACTTTCTGGAACATATTGACTCTAGTTAGGGGTAATTAATACCTTTTAAGGACATCTGAAAACAAAAGGTACAAATATTTTAAAAACGTCTGCTTTTAGCCTAAATTTCAGGATCTGTTTCAAGAGATTTTTTATACGGGCATGGGGTCAATCCCTAATTCTCGGTATGGGGTGAAGGTCACATGTCCACTTTAGAAGCTGTTGTTATTGATGGTCAAAAGTATTTACCAATCATCGAAAACGATGAAGTCATCGGTGTTAAAAGATTTAATGAGAAGCATGGAATGTGGGTTGTGGTAAAGTTCATAGAAAGTAATGTCAATGCGGAAAGAGAGTTATTGGAAATGTTAACCCAAGAATATATAAGGCAGAAAACAGAATCAAACAATTGACATGGTCTAGGTAGCGAGTTAACACAAAGGTAGTGTAACTAACAACTATAAAATGAAATATAAAGTTAAGGGTGGTATTTGAATGGTAATGGATGGTGTGAAGAAAAGAGTTGCTACGCTTTACAGGGTATCGACAAAAGGACAGCTCGATGGTGATGATATTCCTATGCAGCGAAATGCTTGCAGGTCTTTCATCGAGAAGCAGGGTAATTGGGAATTGGTAGAAGAATATATCGAAAAAGGGGTTTCTGGATTTAAGGTATCCGCAAGTAAAAGGGATGCTATTCAACGTGCAAAAGAAGATGCCGAAAAAGGTTTGTTTGATGTTCTTTTAGTATTTATGTTTGACCGTCTGGGTAGGAGAGATGATGAGACTCCTTTCATAGTTGAATGGTTTATTAATAATGGAATAGAGGTGTGGTCAGTCAAAGAAGGACAACAAAAGCTAGAAGATCATGCTGATAGGCTTATTAATTATATTCGATTCTGGCAATCAAGTGGAGAGAGTAGAAAAACGTCAATACGAGTAAACGAGAAGCATTCGCAAATGGTGGAAGATGGTATTTATAGAGGGGGTCTAGTGCCTTACGGCTACAAGACGGTTAATTCGGGGGTTTTCAATAAAAAAGGAAAAGAATTACTTAAGGTTGTAATTGATGAGGAAGAAGCTGAGATTGTTAAAAAAATGTACGATCTTGTTCTTGAGGAGGGATATGGTCAAAGCAGGATAGCTCAATATCTAAACGAAAAAGGTATCCCATCAAAAACAGGGAAAAAATGGACTTCCGGAGCGGTTAATAATGTATTAAGGAACCCAATGTATAAAGGCTACATGGTTTATGCAAGGGGTACTGAAAAAGAAGTGGTATCTAAAGAGAAATTAGAGGAACTAGTAATTATTGATGAGGAAAAGTGGAATAAAGTGCAGAGTATACGTGAGAAGAGAAATCCTGAAAATGTAAAAAATAGGGGAGAAGAAAGTATTATTACGACTACGAAAAGCTCTTTGTTACTTGTGGGGTTAGTAAGATGTGGACATTGTGGAAGTCCACTTTGTACAACATATAATAAAAAGAAATATGTTCGTAAAGATGGAACAGAATATGTAAAGCGTGAGGCTAAATACAGATGTTCGGGTAAAGCACAGAAAAAAGTAGATTGCGATGGACAGACATTGTATTCTCCGAAAAAGATTGAAGGTGTGGTTCTTGATGAACTTTACGATTATTTAGACCAACTTGAAACAATCGACCTTACTAGTAAGATTCAAGAGTTTAAGCAACACAATACTGATAAAGAGGTTAAAACGTTAAAAAAGCTCCAAAGCGAATTTGACAAAGTGAATTCTGCGTTAGTGAAATTAAGAGATGAAGCACTCAAAATAATCATGGGGGAAAGTTTCTTTGATGCAAAAGTTGTTAATGACCTTATTAATCAGAAAGAAAATGAGTTAAGGGAGTTGGAAGAATCAATCAATAAAGCAAAATTAGATTTAGAATCCAAGAAGGTAGAACTGTCTGAAATGGAGGAATTGCAGAGATACATTCCTGTATGGAGAGAAGTATTTGAAAAGGCATCGGTGGAAAAAAAGAAAATGATGTTAAGTACAGTAATTGACAAAATCGTTGTTTTTAGAGACCGGGTAGAAATCACTTTTAAAATCTCTTTGAACCGATTTTTAGTAAATGAGGGCAGTCATTCTAACAATGATGCCCTCCCAACTGAGCTAATGCCCCAAACGAACATGGATGAATTGTCCATGCTCTATTATATCCAGATGACGGGTGGTTTGCAATCTTTTTTTATCAACCGCTTTCGATATCGACGTGGACAATGTCTTCGATGGAGCGAATGGCGTAATACAGTTCGGCAGTTGACCGCTTTTGATCGATGACAGCACGCAGCTTCAACAAATGTTCATTCTCCTCGACGTCTTTGATGCGCATCGTTTTAATATTGATTTCTTGTTGCTTTAAATGCTCGATCACTTTGGCAATGTTTTTTTCATCGGCAACGGTGATTTGCAGCATTACTTCTTTTTCACGCAGCTGCTTCGGTCCGAAAAAGTTGATTAAAAATGGAATCAGTTCAACGCTAACAATGAGCAGAGCGACACCAAAGGCCGATTCCCAATAGAAACCGGCGCCGACTGCCACGCCAATTCCTGCCGCCCCCCAGATAATGGCGGCTGTTGTCAATCCAGTAATGCTGTCGTTGCCACGGCGTAAAATAACGCCCGCTCCTAAAAAACCGACGCCTGATACGATTTGTGCGGCCAAGCGAAGCGGATCCATTGTGATATGCTCTTTAAGCGGGAAGACATACGCCGATTCGATCGAAACGATCGTCAATAGGCAGCTTGAAATCGAAATGACCAAACACGTTTTCAAACCGACTGGTTTTCGCTTCAACTCCCGTTCCAGTCCGATGATCATGCCAAGAATGGCCGAAATCCCTAATTTAAGGAATGGATCAAACATCATTCGTTCTCCCCCCGTTCATGATATAATGTAGGAAAATGGTTGGCAAGGAGATGGAATCGTGAAACCGCCAAGCCATACCCAAGCCTATGCGGCCTTGTTGGTTGGAGCGCTCGCCGTCTCAACGTCCGCTGTGTTTGTCAAGTGGTCGCAGGCGCCGTCCGCGGTCATCGCCTTTTATCGGCTGTTTTTCGCTGTCATCATCATGACACCGTTCTTTTTTCGCCGCATTACCGAACTCAAGCACATCTCCCGGCGTGATGGGCTGTTTTCGGTTTGTTCGGGCGTGCTGTTGGCATTTCATTTTATTCTTTGGTTTGAATCGCTTGACTATACATCTGTTGCCAGCTCAGTCGTGCTCGTGACGTTGCAGCCGCTGTTTGCCTTCGCCGGAGGTGCGCTCTTTTTTCGCGAACGGCTGACCAGCGGCGCGGTCGGGAGCGCTGTTTTGGCCATTGTCGGAAGCCTTCTCATCAGCTGGGGCGATTTTCGCATCAGCGGTGCGGCGCTTTATGGAGATGTGTTGGCGCTGTCGGCCTGCGCAATGGTGACGGCTTATTGGCTGTTTGGTCAAGAGCTGCGCCAACGGCTGTCGTTGATGACATATACTTATCTTGTCTACGGCATCAGTGCTGCCACATTGTATGCGTATGCCGTCCTATCCGGTTTTTCCTTAACGGCATACCCACCGAGAGATTGGTTTTGTTTCCTCGGTTTGGCCATTATCCCGACATTGTTTGGCCATTCGGTGATGAACTGGGCGGTCAAGTGGGTGAGCGCTTCAACGGTATCAATGGCCATCTTGTTTGAGCCTGTCGGAGCTTCCGTTTTGGCTTACTGGCTGTTTGGTGAATCCATCCGCCCTTTGCAGTGGATCGGCGGTATTTTTATTTTAACAGGAATCGGGCTGTATTTGTGGGAGAAAAACGAAAAAGGGACGCTAACGGCGCAAGAAGGCGGCCGACCCTAGCGTCCCAGCGATAAACGACGAGCGGAGCGGAAAGCGGAATCCGTCCAGCGGTCGGGAAAACTGGGATAAATAAGCGAAGTTGACCTGCGTAATTTCAGAAAGAAGATAAGCCGATTTGGTTGCCCCTCGTTTTCGTTTTCGATTTAGAGCGGCAATGATACCGTCTTCTGTTTGAATGCCGATGCCGTGTCCGTAAAACAAACCGTCTCCTAAGTAAATCGTGTTCTCTCCCTGCCATTGCGGTGTCGCTGGATCGAATTCTGGATTTTTGAAGTAAAGGCAGTCTCCGGGAAGAAAATGTTTGCTCTTTTTCGTTTGAATACCAAGGTCTCGATCCGTATGCCAATCATACAGAAGCAAGCGGTCAAACAGGCGATCAAACGCGGATGTGTCAATGGTGTCGAGCACCGCTTTGTAAAAGACGATCACGATGGCTGTCGCGCATTCAAAAGCGTACAGTTCGCTGTTGATGAAAATGTCGCCAATCGCTTTTGAAGGAGGAACGCCCGGCCGCAGCTGAAACCCACCCCGCTCATCTCGTTCCCAAAATTGGCTGTTGCAGCGGGAAAAGCGGAAGATCGCAAACCGCGCTCGGCTTTTTGCTAAATCCACGGCTGCTTGAACAATGCGGGCGCGCAATGCAATTTCAAAGCGAAGCTGCTGTTCATTCGGGTACGTATAGAGGACGGGGGAAGAAACAAGCGCATCAGCGATTCGCTGTTCAGCGGGCGGAAGGGACAAGGAATCGGTAACACCGATGCTAGCCGGTGACGACAAAATGCGGATCATAAGGAAAAGACCTCCTTTGGTAATATGGTGGTACCTCAACCCTATCGGAAAAATATATGCATAGGACACTGTGATCATGACGCGATATGTCAGTGTATTGAAACAAGAAAGGCGTTTATGTCAAAATTTGAACTTTGGGGAGTGTCAATTCACGGCGGTAAACAGATCATTCTTTAAACAAGAATGAGCAACTATGTTTTTGCATGGGGAACTTGGCGGAGAAAAAAGTATTTCAAAAAAGAAAAAAAGGTATTGCATTTTGTGGGTGAAGATGATATATTAAATAGCGTCGCTGATCAACTGTGTAATTTCGAAATGGTAAAACAGCGAAAAGCAGTTGACAACAAAAAGATGTGATGCTAATATAAAGAGGCTGCTTACACAACGTTGATTATCGCAACAAATTTGTGGTTGCAGCTGTTCATCTCGTTCCTTGAAAACTGAACGAAACGAAGCGCAACGAAAAGCAGAGGCCGCTTGCCTATCGGCGAAACGCGCTGGAGGGCCTGCGAGGAGGCTATCGCCGCCGCAGCAGGACCGGAGCGTCGCGAGCCGATAGCGGCCGAAGCTAGACAATACGAAAAGCGGAGGCTGCTTGGCACGTTTGGTGTCGGCGCTGAAGCTCACAAAGCCAATCCACTTTCTTTTGGAGAGTTTGATCCTGGCTCAGGACGAACGCTGGCGGCGTGCCTAATACATGCAAGTCGAGCGGACCGAATCGGAGCTTGCTCTGGTTGGGTCAGCGGCGGACGGGTGAGTAACACGTGGGCAACCTGCCCGCAAGACCGGGATAACTCCGGGAAACCGGAGCTAATACCGGATAACACCGAAGACCGCATGGTCTTTGGTTGAAAGGCGGCCTTTGGCTGTCACTTGCGGATGGGCCCGCGGCGCATTAGCTAGTTGGTGAGGTAACGGCTCACCAAGGCGACGATGCGTAGCCGGCCTGAGAGGGTGACCGGCCACACTGGGACTGAGACACGGCCCAGACTCCTACGGGAGGCAGCAGTAGGGAATCTTCCGCAATGGGCGAAAGCCTGACGGAGCGACGCCGCGTGAGCGAAGAAGGCCTTCGGGTCGTAAAGCTCTGTTGTGAGGGACGAAGGAGCGCCGTTTGAACAAGGCGGCGCGGTGACGGTACCTCACGAGAAAGCCCCGGCTAACTACGTGCCAGCAGCCGCGGTAATACGTAGGGGGCGAGCGTTGTCCGGAATTATTGGGCGTAAAGCGCGCGCAGGCGGCTCCTTAAGTCTGATGTGAAAGCCCACGGCTCAACCGTGGAGGGTCATTGGAAACTGGGGAGCTTGAGTGCAGGAGAGGGGAGCGGAATTCC
>NZ_CP199850.1:570000-2852500 GCF_052692335.1 Geobacillus sp. YF-1 | reverse complement strand
CGTGCCGCCGAAGCTGCGGGATGACCGTTGGTCATCGGTAGGGGAGCGTTCTAAGGGCAGAGAAGCCAGACCGGAAGGACTGGTGGAGCGCTTAGAAGTGAGAATGCCGGTATGAGTAGCGAAAACAGAGGTGAGAATCCTCTGCGCCGAAAGCCTAAGGGTTCCTGAGGAAGGTTCGTCCGCTCAGGGTTAGTCGGGACCTAAGCCGAGGCCGAAAGGCGTAGGTGATGGGCAACAGGTGGAGATTCCTGTACCACCTCCTTCCCGTTGGAGCGATGGGGGGACGCAGGAGGATAGGGCGAGCAGGCGGCTGGAAGAGCCTGTCCAAGCAGTGAGGCTGGCCAGTAGGCAAATCCGCTGGCCGGAAGGCCAAGCTGTGATGGCGACGGAGTGATCCGGAAGTCCCCGATTTCACACTGCCAAGAAAAGCCTCTAGCGAGGGAAGAGGTGCCCGTACCGCAAACCGACACAGGTAGGCGAGGAGAGAATCCTAAGGCGCGCGGGAGAACTCTCGTTAAGGAACTCGGCAAAATGACCCCGTAACTTCGGGAGAAGGGGTGCTCTTTCGGGTGAAGAGCCTGGAAGAGCCGCAGTGAAAAGGCCCAAGCGACTGTTTATCAAAAACACAGGTCTCTGCGAAGCCGAAAGGCGACGTATAGGGGCTGACACCTGCCCGGTGCTGGAAGGTTAAGGGGAGCGCTTAGCGGAAGCGAAGGTGCGAACCGAAGCCCCAGTAAACGGCGGCCGTAACTATAACGGTCCTAAGGTAGCGAAATTCCTTGTCGGGTAAGTTCCGACCCGCACGAAAGGTGTAACGACTTGGGCGCTGTCTCAACGAGAGACCCGGTGAAATTATACTACCTGTGAAGATGCAGGTTTCCCGCGACAGGACGGAAAGACCCCGTGGAGCTTTACTGCAGCCTGATATGGAATTTTGGTATCGCTTGTACAGGATAGGTGGGAGCCTAAGAAGCCGGAGCGCCAGCTTCGGTGGAGGCGCCGGTGGGATACCACCCTGGCGGTATTGAAATTCTAACCCGCACCCCTTAGCGGGGTGGGAGACAGTGTCAGGTGGGCAGTTTGACTGGGGCGGTCGCCTCCCAAAAGGTAACGGAGGCGCCCAAAGGTTCCCTCAGAATGGTTGGAAATCATTCGGAGAGTGCAAAGGCACAAGGGAGCTTGACTGCGAGACGGACAGGTCGAGCAGGGACGAAAGTCGGGCTTAGTGATCCGGTGGTTCCGCATGGAAGGGCCATCGCTCAACGGATAAAAGCTACCCCGGGGATAACAGGCTGATCTCCCCCAAGAGTCCACATCGACGGGGAGGTTTGGCACCTCGATGTCGGCTCATCGCATCCTGGGGCTGTAGTCGGTCCCAAGGGTTGGGCTGTTCGCCCATTAAAGCGGTACGCGAGCTGGGTTCAGAACGTCGTGAGACAGTTCGGTCCCTATCCGTCGCGGGCGTAGGAAATTTGCGAGGAGCTGTCCTTAGTACGAGAGGACCGGGATGGACGCACCGCTGGTGTACCAGTTGTCCCGCCAGGGGCACCGCTGGGTAGCTATGTGCGGACGGGATAAGCGCTGAAAGCATCTAAGCGTGAAGCCCCCCTCAAGATGAGATTTCCCATCGCGTTAGGCGAGTAAGATCCCTCGAAGATGACGAGGTCGATAGGTCCGAGGTGGAAGCGTGGCGACACGTGGAGCTGACGGATACTAATCGATCGAGGGCTTAACCTAGAAAAGCGGAGGCCGCCCGCCGATCGGCGAAACGCGCTGGAGGCCTGCGAGGAGGCTATACCGCCATAGCAGGACCGAAGCGTCGTGAGCCGATGGCGAGCCGGAGCTAGACCGGACGAAACGCGGCTTCTTCCGACGGTTATCTAGTTTTGAAGGAATGAAAAAGGCCTTGACAGCTCATCACGAATCATTATAATAATAAATGTCTAAAGCGATATCTCTCAGTAATGGCTCAGCGATGGGCAGTTACGTGATCAAATCACACTTTGATAAGGATATTATTATGATTCCGCAGTAGCTCAGTGGTAGAGCAATCGGCTGTTAACCGATTGGTCGCAGGTTCGAATCCTGCCTGCGGAGCCATCGTGGAGAGCTGTCCGAGTGGTCGAAGGAGCACGATTGGAAATCGTGTAGGCGTGAATAGCGCCTCAAGGGTTCGAATCCCTTGCTCTCCGCCATTATCCATCAGCATGGCCCGTTGGTCAAGTGGTTAAGACACCGCCCTTTCACGGCGGTAACACGGGTTCGAATCCCGTACGGGTCACTTCTTCGTGGAGGATTAGCTCAGCTGGGAGAGCACTTGCCTTACAAGCAAGGGGTCGGCGGTTCGATCCCGTCATCCTCCACCACTTTCAAACAAGTTCATCTTCTATTATCGTCGCGGGGTGGAGCAACGAGCATTTGCTTCATCGAATACGCTGCGAGTTGCCTCGACGCATCGAGCATCTTTGAATCAGTTTGAATCAGCTGGTAGAGGAAGAGGCAACAAACATTTAAACGAAGCTCAGTACATGGTCGAAACAAATTTATCTTTTATCATCGCGGGGTGGAGCAGTCCGGTAGCTCGTCGGGCTCATAACCCGAAGGTCGCAGGTTCAAATCCTGCCCCCGCAACCAATAAGGTCCCGTAGTGTAGTGGTTAACATGCCTGCCTGTCACGCAGGAGATCGCGGGTTCGAGTCCCGTCGGGACCGCCATCTTTAATTAGGTAAAGTAAGGATAAGGCAGTTCAGTCGGTAGAGACGAGCATCGGCATCATCGAGTTTGCTGCGAGTTGCCTCGACGCATCGAGCATCTTTGAATCAGCTGGTAGAGGAAGAGGCATAGAGCAATCAACGAGCGAGTTAAAAAATAACATACGGCTCGGTAGCTCAGTCGGTAGAGCAAAGGACTGAAAATCCTTGTGTCGGCGGTTCGATTCCGTCCCGAGCCACCATGAAATATTAAGAATGAGCCTGTTCATTTTTTGATCCGTATTATGCCGACTTAGCTCAATTGGTAGAGCAACTGAATCGTAATCAGTAGGTTGCGGGTTCAAGTCCTGCAGTCGGCACCATTCTTGGAGGGGTAGCGAAGTGGCTAAACGCGGCGGACTGTAAATCCGCTCCCTTTGGGTTCGGCGGTTCGAATCCGTCCCCCTCCACCATTTAAACAAAGGGGCATAGTTTAATGGTAGAACAGAGGTCTCCAAAACCTCCGGTGTGGGTTCGATTCCTACTGCCCCTGCCACTCTTATCATGGCGACTATGGCGAAGTGGTTAACGCACCAGATTGTGGCTCTGGCATGCGTGGGTTCGATTCCCACTAGTCGCCCTTGAAAAATGGCATTGGGGTATAGCCAAGCGGTAAGGCAACGGACTTTGACTCCGTGATGCGTTGGTTCGAATCCAGCTACCCCAGCCAATGTTGCGGAAGTAGTTCAGCGGTAGAACACCACCTTGCCAAGGTGGGGGTCGCGGGTTCGAGTCCCGTCTTCCGCTTTTGACTAAGGCGGCATAGCCAAGTGGTAAGGCAGAGGTCTGCAAAACCTTTACCCCCGGTTCGAATCCGGGTGCCGCCTCCATCTAATGAATAAAATTTTATTGACAAACAAAACTTGAGAAGATATAATAGTAAATGTCGCGCCGATGTGGCGGAACTGGCAGACGCGCACGACTCAAAATCGTGTGGGGTAGCCCCCCGTGTGGGTTCGACTCCCACCATCGGCATCGAAAATAGGGAAAAGGCTTTAGGGACAAGGGGTTTCACGTAAGTGGAATCCCTTGTTTTTTTATTTACCGAATACGATTCCAGAAAAGAAAATCGTGTGCGTATAATCGTGTTCGGTGAGGTGAAATGGAAAGTGAAAAGAATAGAAAATGAGAGAAAATTGCAGAGAAAGAGCAAGAGAGGAAGAAGAGGAGAGCTAAGTCGTGAGGAGTTATTGCTAATATCTGATGACAACACAGAAATTGAATACACATTTGAGGAATTGTTAGAGATATTTATTGAGGATTGCGAACTAAGAAATTTGCGGGAACATACGATTAAATATTACCGCAGTGAGTTAAATGCGTTTATAAAACTGCTGAAAGAGCAAGAAATCGAGTTGCGTGTAAGTGAATGGACAGGAGAAACCATTAAGCGAAATATCATTATGTACATGAAAGAAAAAGGTCTTAAGACAGTCAGTATCAATTCCCGTTTGAGGGCTTTAAGGGCGTTTTTTAACTTTTTGGAAGGACGGAATCTCATAAAAAGCAATCCGATGAAAGACATCAAATTGCTGAAGGATAGAAAAAGGATTGTAGAAACATTTGATAATCAGCAGATAAAGGCTTTATTTAAAGCATGCGACCTTCGCACGTTTGTAGGTTTAAGGGATTATACGATTATGATGTTGCTGTTGGAAACGGGAGTTCGAGTAAATGAATTGGTAGGGATAAAAACAACGGATATCATTTGGGAACAAAAAGTCATCCGCATTCGAAATACAAAAGGGGGTTTCGAACGTTTTGTTCCTATTCAAGATAAAATGATTAATCAGTTGAAAAAATATATAGCTGTTAGAGGGAGTGTGGATACTGATTATTTATTTATTACCCGTGACGATACGCCACTCAGCAAAAAGCAAGTACAGGACAGAATTAAAGAGTATGGGAAAAAGGCAGGAATCAAGAACGTTCGCTGTTCTCCACATACGTTTCGCCATACATTTGCTAAATTATGTGTGTTAAATGGGGCAAATGCATTTCAATTACAGGCAATACTGGGGCATACGTCATTGGAAATGACAAAAGTGTATGTAAATCTTTTCAGCAACGAGGTTCAGCAAGGACATGCAAAATTTAGTCCGATAAATAGCTTATTCAAATAATTTGCAGTATCCACATTTTGTAGTGGAAAGTTGTTCTATAATTTTATTTTAGAATAGACTCTTTTAAACGTTAATGTTGACCCGTGGTGCTAGATAAAATCGAGTAAGCATAAAAATAGCCCTTGCCTGCGGATCTCCTGTAGAATGAAAGTGCGACCAAACATTCGAAAGGAGAATCCCCATGCAAGAGCACTTTCATTTTACAACAGACAAGGCGAAAATTCAAAAACAATATGCAGCCATGTTCTTTTTTGTTTCTGCCCAGCTGTCACACATTCAATGCTATCTTCAACGCCGCAATCGTCATTTGGCGAAACAAGAAGACGCAGTGATCATTGCCATTCATCTGTTAGGAAAGTTGCTTGGCTTCTCTTCCGAACGTGCATGGCATCGCTTTGTTACTGGGAACTTGTTCACGGATGGACGTTTTCTCGAACGTTCTCGATACAATCGCCGTTGCCGATCGCTGCGCTTTGCGATCAAATGGATTCGTCATGAACTGGCGAAACGTGGGCAACACCATGCCTATGCGGTCGTAGATAGCATGCCAATCGAGTGGTGCCATGCCGCAAGAATGTACCGTGTCAAACGATTTCAAGGCATCGCTGACATTGGATTTTGTGCATCGAAAAAGCAGTGGTACTATGGGTTTACGTTTCATCTTCAAGTGACAGATCAAGGGCTACCTATGGGATACGTGGTAACCGAGGCGTCCTGTCACGATCGAACTGCAGCTGAAACCGTCATGACTCAAATTCCTCACCCCTATAACTTGGGTGACAAAGGATTCATCAGTAGTGAATGGCAAAAAAAGTTGTATGAGGCGTACCAAATCGCTTTTTGGACTCCATCTCGCAAAAACCAGAAACACCGCCCATCTGAGTCATGGGAGACATGGCTCAAACAAAAACGGAAAGTCATTGAAACGGTATTCTCCGTCCTTGTTGACCAATATCGTATGACAGACATTCGTGCGAATTCGATTGCGGGATTTGAAGTAGCACTCGATGGCATCTTGTTGGTGTATTCGCTTGTAACACTCGGGCTAGTTGAGCGCTAGCGCTCAACTAGCACCACGGGTTAATGTTGATATTTTTGTATAAAAGGAAAAGGGCCAAAATTGGGTCCTTTTCCATATACCTTATTAAGCTAAATCCAATGTTACAACATGCCAAAAGGCTGTAGAAGCCGAACATGTCAGAGTTCAATATTTGGCTGACATGAAAGCCTTTGAGCAACAGGAGGTAAAATCAATCACTTCACTATTTAAGTTCACAATATGAACCAAACAGTCTTTTCTTATTTCCTTTATATGGTATATAATATCTATTGAGGAGGGAGAGCATGGAAGAAAGACCGGTTGAGCAATGTCCATTTTGTACGGCAGACTTGATTGGAGAAAAAATTCCTTACAGCTTGCGCGAACGTTATTCACCGCCTTATTTTTCCAGGCTGAAAATTGGGATTTATAACAGGAAACTTGATATGATTACGCACTGGCAATGTCCTTTTTGCAAAGGTGTATGGGAGAGAAAATGAAAATAAAGAGGGGGAGTTGGCTGATGTTAAGTGAAGAAAGAAGATACTGTTCGGAAATGGAAACAGAAGACAGCTTCCGTATCAAGAATGAAATTTTTTTTGATGATGGAAACGAACATACATTCGTGATTAACGACTTCTATTCCGTCTTAGATGCATTAGAAGAAGAATAATTCTAAAAAAACCCCTCATATTGAGGGGTTTTACCAGTTTTGTAATTCTACAATAACATCTGCAGAGCTAGGACCCAGCACGAATTCTTCACGACCTACAACTTCATTGTCTTGATTTAATCTATATTTTATCAATATCATCTAACCAATTGCGACTATCAAGATAAATATATCAAGCATGCGAATGTTTTCGTGTGCGAGGTAGTCATGCCTGATTGTTATTTCTGCATCACGATAAATAGCTACTTCTTTTTCATATAACTCTTTGCATTTCTGTTCAAAACTTACCCCATTTTTTCTTATTCCTCCTATTTTTTCTTATTCCTACTTACAACGAATCAACCATATTATCTTTGGAAGTTGTTTTAGAAGCTTTAACCAGGCGTGTTGATTATCCAATAAAATCCAAAGGGTATAGAAAAAAGAGCACCTTTCCTGTAGAATGTGAGTAGCGACACAAACAAACCCAGGAGGTGCTCTCTATGAACAAGCATACCACACTCCCGAATTTGATGCAAAAACTTGTTTCGGATGAAGAGATTCAACTGATTGCCGAAGCGGTTGGGTATCGTGATTCGTCTCGAACCTTTACGTTGCGCGAGTTGATTCACTTCTTCCTGCTGGCCGCCATGCATCAATGGAAAAGCTTTCGCCACGGAGCCGATGTGGGGCCTCTGTATGGATTGCCGCGATTCCATTATTCAACTGTATCCAAGAAAGCGAAAGAAGTTCCCTATGACATCATGAAACGCTTGTTGGCGTTGATCATTTCCAAGTGCAACCGCCAAACCCGCCGTTCGCTTCGGTTTCTCAAACCGCTTCGGGTGGTGGATTCGACGACCGTCACGGTCGGGAAAAACCGCCTGCCATGGGCGCCGTATCACGGCGAACGCGCCGGGGTGAAGCTGCACGTCGCGTATTCGCCGGAATCCTCGTTGCCGGCAGACGTGGTGGAAACCATCGGACTGCGTCATGATGGCCCGGTGGGAGAACAGTTGACGAACGCTCAACAAGTGCTGGTGGAAGACCGGGCGTATTTCAAAATCGAACGCCTCGATCGATTTGTGGAGCAACATCAGCTCTTTGTCATTCGGATGAAGGACAACATCGAACTCCATCAGAAAAAAAGCTTGAAACGCCTTTCCAGCACATCCTCATCGGTTCAAGCCGACTTCACGTGCCAGTTGGGGACGAAACAATGCCGCTCCACCAAGCGTCACCGGGTGGTGATCTTTCGAGATGCGAATGGCCGCGACATTCGGGTCGTGACGAACCTCTTCCATGCGTCTGCGGAAACCATTGCCGACATGTACCAACAACGTTGGACTGTTGAGGTCTTTTTCCGTTGGGTGAAGCAATATCTGAATGTCCCGACCTTGTTTGGCACGACGGAAAATGCGGTATACAACCAACTGTTTGCGGCGTTCATCGCGTATGTGTTGCTGCGATGGCTGTATGATCAAACCAAAAAACAGACGAACGTCTCTCTTTCCTTCATTTCGTTCGTTCGCCGTTTTTTCTCTGGGCAGCTTCCTCTCGATTGGAAATCCGGGATGGCCGCTGCTTTGTTTGAGTATGCCCAAATTTATGGAAGGCGTATGTATAATTTTGGATAATCAACACTCGTGATATTCATACTCTTTATCGAATGAACTGGAGTATTGTTTTAAACGAATATATAGATCCGAAAAAGTATTGAAATCTTTTAATACAAACCTCTCAAAATCCGAACTTTTATTTAATTGCATAATGGATTTATTTTCCCTAACCCATTTATGAAAGGTTGTACCGATTATCTCAAAATCCTTGTTCTCCGCATCTCTTTTCCCTTCTCTTATAGATTCTGCATACTGTGCTCTTAGCCAGTTTTTAATAAAGTCAGCATCTCCGTCTTTTTCAATCTCTTTTAATTTCAATACTTTTGCTTTCCATAAGTCGTTTGCTTTGTTTCGCGTATTATCATCATCGATTTCAGATAGTAGATACCCTTTAAGCATTTCTGTAGGAGTAAGCCTTAATCCTCTATCATTCATAGTGACAAACACTTTATGAGCATCTTGTTCTGAATCCGTTCTTATCTCAATAAAAACAACATTGTCTATCAACCACTCAATAAAGACCGGAAGAGCTTCACCTTTTAACTCATCCGGAAAAATTTCTTCAATATCCTTATAGCGATTATATAAATTGATAACGCTCTCTGATGTTTCATTGGTTATGTCATAATCTCCATTATCGAATAAGCCTTCCAAACAGGGTTCCCTTTCTGGGACATTAATACAAAAAGTTTTCTGCCCATACATTTCAGAATAAATCAAGTTATCAATGTTTACTTTTGAATAAGTGGAATTTTTTTGCAAATTATTTAGATAGATAAGCAACAGTGTTATAGACGAGAGACGTTGTTGACCATCAATAATCGCATTATCATTTGTCAAAATAATGGGTCCTAAGAAATAATTCCCATATCTCATTACATCCCTTTGAGAATCTCCCACTTGATAAAACTCAAAGAATTCATTTGTTAAATCTTCTATCAATTCCTCAATCTGTTTTCGTCCCCAGTTGTATTCCCTTTGGTAATATTGAACGGTATAACGATTATTAAAAAGCGTTCGAACAATCACTGCATTTCCAGTTATCTTATTCATATAAATCTCCCCTTTTTATAAAACGCATTAAAATCGCAGTTCCTGTAATGTTTGAAATTATACTTATACCAAGCAATACACTCCCTCTATAAATATTGATGTATCAAGGCTTTGCGGCCTCTCAGGGGTGTCAAAAAAATATTTTTCGACAAAATCTATTACATCCTTTTTCAGTTTTGTGGATATCTTACAGATCTAGGGTGCGCTTCGCGGCCACTGCTGGGTATTTTTTACTGCAGTGGGGAGAAGCGTATTCGATGCACCCTTGGATCTCTGCATGGCTGATGAGGACGAACCCTCCCATGTCTCCGGGCGTCTTCGCGCCAACATTCCCTCGTTCGGTCTCTTCATCAGGCAGAGGCCGGCTAAGCTCCTACAGGGACTCAAGGTCGAATGGATGATATCGCGCCAGCTTCTCCGGTGTCATCCTATTGTCAAGAGAATTCCGTTTTACGCGAGAAGACAGGCACTAGGCGGCCCGGACTTGAACATGGGCGAAGACATCTTGCCTCATTCGTTCTCCATCAAACGCTTGCTTCTTCGTGCAGATGGTCAACAACACCTTGAGCAGTTTGCCGCACAACACCACGATCGATTGTTTTTTGGACAGTGGATTCACCGCCCGGGTCGTGTAATAATTATGCAACTCGCGAAACGCCTCATTATGGCGGATCAGGGGGATCATCGTCCGAAACAGAACCGAACGCAGCCGTTTTCGTCCCCGTTTCGAGATCCGTTTTTGCCCTTTGTGCTGGCCGGAGGAGTTCTCCTTGAGCGTCAGGCCCGCTAATTTGATCAGTTGCCGCGGGTCCCGGTAGTGGGCAAAGCTCCCGATCTCGGCCAACAGGTCAACGATCGTGGCATCTCCCAGACCATCCACCGTTTTCAACCACTGATATTCCACGGTCGTTTGCGCCAATGCTGTCAGTTCCGCATCCAGTGCGGCGATTTCCTCCTCCAATTGGCGATATCGGCGGACGAGCGCGGCGATCTCCAAACGGGCCATCTGCTGTCCTTCCGTCACGCCAATGGAATGGCTCGCGGCCTCAAGCAGCTTCCGGATTTTCGGTTTCTGGGGCGCTTTCAGCCCTTCACTTTGCCGGTAGATCTCCACAAGCTCCTCCACGGTGCGGCCGGTGATCTCCTCCGGAAACGGGGTGAGTTCCAGCACGGCCAGCGCCATTTTCCCAAAGTTGGAGAAGACGGCGGAGAACTCAGGAAAATACCGGTCGGTCCAACGGATCATCGCGTTGCGCACGGCTGTATGCTCTTTCATGAACTTCTCCCGCAGCGTGCTCCCCACGCGTAAATCCGCTTCGATGTCGCGAAGGAGCCGAGGGAAGCTAAACCGCCCGTCTTTCGCCAGTCTGGCAATGACCAGTGCGTCTTTGGCATCGTGTTTCGTCGGCAGATTGTCATCGAGCTCTTTCGATCGGCGCACATGCGCAGGATTGACCATGACCAACGGGATCCCTTTTTCCTCAAGGAAATAGGCCAGGTTCAACCAGTAGTGCCCGGTCGGCTCGATCGCCACGATGACCTTGGTTTTTCCAAACTCGTTCATCGCTTGTCGAATGCGCTGATCCAGCTGCTCAAAGCCTGGTTTCGACTGGATGACGGGAAACGATGTCTGGAGCACGCGTCCCCGGGCATCAACGAAGCAGGCGTAGTGCTTTCGTTTGGCGATGTCCATCCCTACCACGAGTGTTTCATCCGTGACTTGATCGATCTTGTGATTTTGTGTACAATTCATCTGAAGTCCTCCTTGGCATGAATTCAGGGTCCATTAGTTGGTTGACACCCCTGCATCATACCAAGAGGGCTTTTTTTGTTCAAGTCCTCGGAAAAGCTTCTAACAGGAATGCTCCTATTTGGATATTATAACAAACATTTCAATTTTTACATACAGTTAACCCATTAAAGGGTTTCAGTTTCTTCATAAAGCTCTTCACCAAAAGTTGCACTTGATTTTTCCATCACACATCTTACTTATGCATCCACTAAAGAACAGGAAACCAACCATTTTTTTCCCGCGCTTGTTCAGATAGGTATACCGTCTGTCAAGTACACGTTGTAGTGATGAACTGAAATTATTAGAAAATTGCATTGAGGAATGCAAAAAAATCGGGATAAAACGAATTTGGTTACATGCGTCTGATGATGGGATACCATTATATAAAAAATGGGATTGACCTTTAGAAACAGTGAAATGAAATTATTTAAAAGTCAGTGATTTTTATGTAGCTTATTGGAACTTAGCTATCTCGTTCAACTAACGTATGTCGATAGAAAAGACCGATTTATACCGGTCTTTTTTGTATGTTTTGTTTGACTATATCGATAATATAACAACAAAAGCCCTCTATAGGAGATTCACCAAATCGATATTTTTAAAAGCGCTTCACGAAACGGTATCCCGTTATTTCATAACCTAATTCTTTATAAAATTGATGAGCTTGTTCCTCTCTACCAAAGCCACTAACCAACCAAGTTCCAATACACCCTTTTTCAAAAGCCTGTAGATGAGCATTTTTCATTACAGTAATTTCCATTCCCTAAGAGACAAACAGGGGACCCCTTAGGCGACATGGAGCTGTTTTTTGATCACATCAATGGGAATCTCTTGCTTCGCGGCATCGTAGATGAACTCGACGATGCTGTGCCCTTTCCGAGAACGAAGAAGCTCTAGGCCGGAAGAGAGGTCTTGTTGAGATTCCGCGATGCTGTATACACAGGCTAAGAGCACCACTGCCCAATACCGTTTCACCGCCCGAATGTGACGAACACGGTATCCATCGAGCTTCAGCTGGTCTTTGGCCTGCCGGAAAAAGCATTCGATCGTCCAGCGCTGGGCATAGTAACGCAAGATCTCTTCATCGCCTAGCTCCCGGTCGGTGCTCAAGACGACATGGAGATGATCTGGCGTCATCGGTTCATCCGCCTTCCAAGCCAGCAGCACCACCGCGTCATCGAGGCCATGGATCGCTCCCTCGTAGCGATACACGCGGTAACGCTCCTTCCCCACCGTGACGAGGTGGGTGTCGTTGGGCTCGATATAGCGGGCGAACTTCTTCGCTTGGATGGCGATACCTTTCGGATAGAGAATCCGGTTCGTCTTGAGCATGGCGATGACATGGAATCCTTGTTTCAGGCAGGCTTCGATGAGCGCTTGGGACGGATACCAGGAATCCATGAGCACATACACCGGCTGAGCCCGCTTCCCCTTGAGCGAGGAAAGCATCTCGATCGCCAGGTCGATTTTGCTTCTTCCCGCCGTCTTGTCATACAGACGAAAGGCGAACGGAAACGCTTGCGAGAAAGTATGCACCATCAGCCAAACAAGCGAATGCCCCCAGACCCATTGATGATCGCTGTGAGAGAAAGGCCAGTCACACCCTTGAATGGCGTGCGTTGCCCGTGACGAAGGCTTCGTTTTTTGGCAAATGGGATCATCCATCGAAACAAAAAGGGGTTGATTCTCCTGTTTGGCGATTCGCTGGATGCGATGAAGGATCCATGGCTGGAGTTTGCGAAGCAACGTCTCTTCATCCCAAGGGCTTTTCGTGAAAAAGTGGCTGAGCGTGGTTCGATGATTCGGGTGAAAACTCCAGTACCGGACATCCGTCAATGTTCCTGAAAATCCCTTGGTCGTCAAGGCATCCACAAGATGAACGAGAGGCTTGATGACCGGTTTCGAGAAATCAAGCGCCAACCCTAACGTCATGAAAAATTGGTGGATTCGTTGATGATGTGCTCATCGATTCCTAAGACATGAACCTCCTTGTGTGAATGGGTTTGAGCACATCTATTTTACTCAAGGAGTTGGGTTCATGTCTCCTTTTTTTGGGGTTGTCAATTTATGTTAGCGAATTTGCTCATCTACAGTTCTTAATCTAAATACTCGTTACTTAGCTCAGGATTTAAATACCTTGCCATTCCTGTTTTAACCCTTTTTAATCCAAGTTTCCGATAAAACTCTTCATTTCCAGTTGTTGAGATTAAATGCACACAAGAAACACTACTTAGTTTATCCAACAAAAACTCCATAATTTTTTTAGCTATCCCTTGCTTCTGAAAATCTCGATGGACCACAACATCATAGATTGCAGCATTAAAAACACCATCTGAAATCGCTCTTCCAAATCCAATAATTCGACCATTTACAGTAGCCAATGCTATAACATTACTTGCTTCAAAAACCTGCTTAATAATCTCGTTTGTATGCTTTGTCCAACCGACAGAACAATAAACTTCTCTCATTTCATCAAGATTTGCATTAGAAAAACCACTATGTATTTTTATGTCCATAATATTCCCCCTACCGAGTCGTTGGTATTGTCAAAAGTTTATCCTCCACACTCACGGTTTTCCCTTGAGTTTCAACGGTTGAACGAAAAAAAGCTTGCCACCCCCATTGTTTTCGGCCATCATTGAGGTAACGACACCCAACAGCCAAAACAAAGGAGTGACAAGCTTTGTTACCTCAATTATTAGCCTATTTGCTCGAAATTATCAAGACCCAATATCAAATCATTGTGTATTTAATGGGTGTGATATTGGGGAAATCCTTGCATCTCGAGGACTGGGACGAACCCATCCAAAAGCCGTACCGGAAACTTCAGGTCGATGACCTTCCGATCATCGATGTGCCGGAAACCCTTGATTACCGGAAGCTGTTGGCAGACTATGAAGCCCAGCACAGACGTCCTTTACGGCCCATCCAGCGCCGCGCGAATGCGAAACACCGTGTGCCGGATTCGTTGACCTGCCCTCGCTGCCAGGCTCCCTCTTCTTACCTGTACGCCAATAACGGCGGAAAAGGGCAATACCAATGCAAAGTGTGCCAATGCCGGTTCAACCACCGAAATCGGTTCACCAAGCAAGCGGTCTTTCGTTGTCCGCACTGCAAAAAGACGTTGGAAAAAATCAAGGAGCGCAAGGAATACAACATCTATAAGTGCAAGAACAACGATTGCCCGTTTTACCAGGCCAACCTTCGCCGGATGACGAAGAAAGAGCGCCAACAGTTTCAACAGAATCCTCAAGCCTTCAAGGTGCGGTATTTGTTTCGGGAGTTCTTGTTTGACTTTCTCCCGTTGGCTTCCTCGTCGCTCATCAAGCCGAAGGTCGATTTGTCCCGGCTGGCTGCGTCGCCGCACGTGTTGGGGCTCGTGTTGACGTACTACGTCAACTTTGGGATGTCCTCGAGGGAAACCGCCGCCGCCCTGAAGGACATCCATGGCGTCTCGATCTCTCATCAGACGGTGCTCAACTACGCCAACAGCGTCGCGCTTTGGATCAAGCCCTTTGTCGACCGATTTCCGTATGAGCTGTCCGGTTCGTTCTGTGGGGACGAGACATATATTCGTGTGAAGGGCCGTTGGCATTACCTATTCTTTATGTTCGACGCGGTGAAAAAGATCGTGCTGTCCTATCGCGTCTCGCCCAACCGGGACACGCTCTCGGCCATCAAGGCGATCAATGATGTCCTCAGGAAGCTGCCGTCCCTTCCAGACGACTTGTCGTTCGTCGTGGATGGCAACCCGATTTACCTGTTGGCGCAACACTTCTTTGCCCAGCACGGGATTTCGTTTGACGTCCGCCAGGTAATCGGCCTGACCAACGAAGATCCGGTCTCGGAAGAATTTCGCCCTCTCAAGCAGATCATCGAGCGATTCAACCGGACCTTTAAAGGCAACTACCGCCCGACCCATGGGTTTGGCGCCGAGGAAGGCTCGGTGTCCTTTGTGACGCTGTTTGTGGCGTATTTTAACTTTCTGCGCCCGCATAGCGCGCTCGAAGGCCGGGTGCCGGTCGTCATCCCGGAGCTCGCCGAGCTGCCGCATATGCCGGCCCGGTGGACGAAGCTGATCGCCATGGCTCAGGACTTCCTTCAAAACGAGGCAGCCTAACTTTTTTGTCCTCCAGAGCCCGTTGAACAGAACTCCTGCCGGATTCGGCGAAGCGAACCCTTGACCAACCGAACACCGCCAAAGGTAAAATTCGGTAAAGGCAAGGGCGGCTTTCCTATTGCCTTCTTTTTTGTCCCCGTCGCCCTTGACGACTCTTCCGCACCTTTGGCGGGTGTTGGTCAAGGGCGAATCCGGCTCTCTGCATGCCCCACGATGCTCAATGGGATGGTCTGTGTGGAGTTTTCATAGAACTTTTGACGCTACCGAGTCGTTAGATTAACAAACTACTTTTTATATATTATGCAAGTGGTTGAAAAAATCCTTTTTTGAACATTACTGTCTGTTAGTCGAACAAGAAAATCAACAACATTATTTAACAGAGTCTCAGCTTAAATGATAAAAATCATTTTGCTCCTCTAAAAGGCCGGTGAATGAATGGGGCATAGACTTCCCTCATGTCGAATTTTGGAGACCCTTCTCCCCGCCATTTGGCGCCAAAGGACGGGAGGACGAACAGGACTTCCTGCTCCAAATTCCATTTTTGCGCACGCCAAAGAGCCGGTCTCCCCTCGTTTTTTTCGAAACCGGCACCATCGCTTCAGATTTTGCACGACGGCGGTCAACAGCGCCTGTTCTTCCATGACGTAAAGGCCTCGGCTTCGGGCCCGGTCCAGCCCATGGCATTCCTTCCCTTCGGCAAACACATGCTCACAACGCGTGCGAAGGGCTTGAATGGATCGATCACCACCCTGTTGCTGAATGAGCCTCGCTTGGTTGCGAATCTGAACTTCCCGGACGTTCGCCTGGCGTTGTGCTTCCTGAGCGGGATCCTTCGCCCGGCGCTTCTAGGTTGGAATTTCTTCCATCTCCTTGCGGCGCGGCGGTACGAGCAGCGTGATGCCTTGGATAGAAAATGATCCCATATGCTACGTGGGGCCATACGCTTTGTCTGCGGATAAGGTTCGAATCGTGATCGACGGGTGGCGAAACCGAATGGAAGCCAGCTGCTCCCAACTCGTCTCCCGTTCCGCCGTTCCAATGGCGAGGCTGGCCCGTCTGGACAAAATCACGCGCGACTGGACGTCGATGACGTCGTGCACCAAATATCGAGGATACGCTTCCTGCCCTTTGCCTTTCTTGTACAACCGGGCATCCGGATCCGTCACGCTTCGATGGGTTTGGTTGGAAAACGTAGTTCCACGGAAGTTTCCTCGTTCTTCGGCATGGACGCGTTCCCCTGATGGGGGAGACGGAGAAGGCGGGTCGTCATCGGGATCCCGATCCGCCTCTGGGGACTCGGCCTGTTCATCTTCCCGGGCGGTGCGGGCGAGGTAGTCCTCCAACGGTTCCACCGGAGCGAGCTTGACTTCCCGCAAGCGGTGGATCGAAGCATTCGCCCGCACTTGAGTGCCATCGGCCGCCGCATGCACATCCGGCGAGACCAGTCCCGCTGCGATGCACGGATCCACCACATAGGTCATCAGCCGATCAAAGATTCCGTGTTGGCGCCAGCGCTTCCGTGTTTTGACGAGCGTCGTTGGATCCGGCAGTGTGGGGTGATGAGGATCTGGATGGAGTACGGATTCAACGTCGAGACCGCAAAACCACAAGTATCCGGCATGCATGGGGAGGATCTCATACAACTCCCGCTCGGAGTGGTTGAACAAATACGATAGCAGCATCAGGCGAAGCAGCCGTTCCGGATCCGCTGCTGGATGACCCGTTTTTTCCGTATACAGGGGGAGCCACCCAATCGTGAATGACGGAAACGGAGAACCCTACCTATGTCTAAAAGTATACCGAATGTAGACTGGGTCAATCAACTGGAAAACGCCATTCGTCAGTTTGTGAAAGAAAAATGAGAACGGATCATGCGGGAAGAAATCAAACATTTCCTCGAAATCGAACAGGCTGGAACGCCAAACATGAGAAACGGCTATTATCAACGAAATCTAGATACACAATATGGTCGAATTGAAGATCTTTTGGTCCCAAGAGACCGAAACGGAGAATTTCAAACGCAGCTGTTTGCACCTTACCAACGCCACACCGGCTGGCTTGAGGAAGCCATCATCAAGATGTATCAAAGCGGCATGAGTACACGGGAAATTGGCAAGTTTATTGAACGAATTTTAGGAAATGCCTACTCACCAACAACGATTAGTCATATCACGGATGTGGTAAAGGAAGACATTTGCGAAATGGCACACACGTCCTTTACAAAAGCGATATTCGGTCTTATATCTGGGATGGGTTGTACGTGAAACTTCGTCGAGATACGGTAGAAAAAGAGGTCATTTATGTTGTGTTAGGTGTAAACGAAGAGGGCATCGTGAAATTCTTGATTTCTTTGTGGGAGGACAGGAAAGCGCCTATGTATGGCAGGAGATTCTTCAACAACTATACAACAGGGGCGTAAAGGAAGTACTTCTGGGCGTATTCGATGGACTACCGGGGTTGGAGGAAGCCTTTGAGGTGGTGTATCCGAAAGCCGATGTGCAGCGTTGTTTCGTTCACAAAGTACGCAATACCTTACAATGTGTTCGGAAAAAAGATCAATTTGAAGTGGCAGAGGACCTTAAACTGATTGATCGCGCGCCGAATAAGGAGATGGTGTTCCAGATGTTTCAACAGTTTGAATCAAAATGGTCCAGCAAGTATTCGAGAGAAGTTCAATCTTGGGCCAATGAGTTGGATGTCTTCCTAACATTTATGGATGATCTAAGCAGTATTCGAAGTGTGATTTACACGACGAATGTCATTGAACGAACGATCAAGGAGATTCGGAAACGTCTCAAGCCGATGAACCGTTTGAGCAGTTTAGAAGCCGCGAAAAAAATCGTGTATTTGACGATTCAAGACTTTAACGAGAAATGGGCAGGGAGAAAGTTACGAGGATTTGCCGAAGCGCATGAAGCCCTTCAACGAATGTTTGAAGAAGGTTAAATTTAACCAAATAATGTAAATATAAAACCAATAAGATCAGGGGATTCTCCCTTTTTACACAAGAAACCGAATATTCAGCCTATTACACAAGGGAAACTAATCCCATATCCATTCCAAATCTATTTCAGAGATACCCTATCTTGCATTACACAAAATTCTTGACGTTACCGATTGGAGGAAATTAACTGATGATTATCAAAAATGATAAAGATATCATTCAACTGATTAAAGAAGACGAGTGGATGATGGATATATTAAGAGCAGTAAAATCATTAAATTTACCTGATTGGTGGGTCTGTGCTGGATTTGTTCGTTCGAAAATAAATATGGGATATGTTACATGGCTTTAAAGAAAGAACACCTATTCCAGATATTGACGTTATTTATTTTGATGATACCAATATGGACGAATTAGAAGAAAAGAAGTTCGAAATGAGGTTGAGAAATATCCTTCCTAACATTCCTTGGTCAGTGAAAAATGAGGCAAGAATGCACATTGTTAATAATATTTCTCCTTATTCATCTTCCGTAGATGCTATATCAAAGTTTCCAGAAACAGCAACATCTTTAGGTGTAAAATTAGCTGAAAAGAATGACATCATCTTGATTGCTCCTTGGGGAGTAGATGATGTGATTAACTTGGAAGTAAAACCGACACCCTATTTTAAAGAATCAAAAGAATTATCAAAGATTTACGAAGAACGGATAACGAAAAAGAACTGGAAAAATATTTGGTATAAGGTTAAAGTTTTTCATACTGTAGATGAGTAAATTTTCTAACTCACACTTCGCATCCTCTCGACAAAAATCGGGAGGTTTTTTGTCTTCAAGGCAAAAACCTTGAAACACAAGGAAAGCAAAGGAGTTTCTACAGCACGAGCATACAAGCTCGTGCTATTTAGGGAAGAGTTTGTCCAAGCGACTAAAATATGAGTCGGTTCCAAATGGCATATT
Organism: Geobacillus sp. YF-1; assembly: GCF_052692335.1. NCBI lineage: Bacteria > Bacillati > Bacillota > Bacilli > Caryophanales > Anoxybacillaceae > Geobacillus > Geobacillus sp. YF-1. The sequence continues at coordinate 2,833,452 of NZ_CP199850.1, read as the reverse complement.
TTCAAAGTGCCTTTGTTTCCGCATGTTGCAGTATTTTGCACGAAATCACCGACCTCCTAAGGGGGCTGCAATTGTTTTTTGGAGGCACCTATGTCGATTATATGCAGATGGATCCTCCGAAAACGATTTCCTATGAATGGTCGGCGCTCATTGGGGACAATTATCAAGTAATCAACATCACATTCCTTGGATTCCACTGATATCAATTGTATTTTCTCTTTAAACAATTCTATGATCTCATATACTCAATGGCTTAAAAAGAGCCTTCGTATTGAAGACGGCTGATAGAAAAAGATGGTGTTAGCAGGGGCGCTATTCACCATAGATTGGTATACGGCTTGCGGAATTAGGCGCAAAAGTTGGTCTCAAAGGACAAGTGGAGGAGTGAAGTCGGCGAATTTGGCTGGGGAGAGGGAGGGGGCTCCGCGTGTGTTGCCCCCTTTTCTCCCTGCCTATGCGCTGAAACATTGGTTGGACATCTTGTGCTCGCCTTGAGGCCAAGGGCCCTTTTCGATCCCCATCTCTGTTGCCAGCCTTTGGTTTTTGCCCCAGCCCATGAGGAATGATCGTTTTGTGACCGTCCGTGTGCGCGAAAAGGCATAATCACGGCCGCAGCGTGGAGGCCAAGGGGCGTTCGGGCAGATAGAGTTGGGCGTCATCGCTTTGGCCGGCTGCGATCCAATCGCGCAGGCATTTGGCAAGCACCATGCTGTAGACCGCCCCGTTGTCCCCGTAAGCATAGACGAAATAGCAGTTGGGATATTCGTCATACACCCCGATGATCGGCAGGCCGTCATGCGTGCCGGCGTAGTAGGCTCCGAGGTAAAATTCCGGCTGCACGTTGATGGTGGGGAAGCGTTGGTTGAATTCGGCGATCAACTGGTCGCGCTTATGGATGAGTTTCGCGTCGCGTTCATCGGCGTAGGTCGTATCTTCATCCAACCCGCCAATGATCACGCGGTTGTCAGCGGTCGTCCGCATGTAAATGTAGGGACGGGCGGTTTCCCAGATGAGCGTCCGGTTGTACCAGCCTGAGAAATCATCGACCGGATTGGTGACTACCGCGTACGTGCTCGTCAACACAGCGTTCCGGTCCTTTTTGAAATCTAACGTTTCATATCCCGCGGCGATGATGACGGATTTTGCTTGGATGACCGCTCCCGTTTTCGTATAAAAAATCGCTTTGTCTTTTTCTAGTTTTTTTCCATTGATTTCGGTTTGTTCGAACAGGCGGACACCGCGGTTTTTGGCGTATTCAAGCAAGCCGATCGTCAGTTTGTATGGATTGACTTCGCCATCGTTTTTCGTCAGCATCGCCGCGGGCTTGCGGAACGGGTAGTGGCGGGCGATTTGCTCTTCCGTCCACCATTCGACGGCAAAGCCGTGTTTCTGGAGAGCGGCGTATTCTTTTTCCAACTTGCTTACATCTTCAGAAGAGCTGGCGTAATACAAACTGTCGCGGGTGACAAATTCGCAATCGAGCGGCAGCTTTCCGGCAGCCTGAGCGAGATCGCGGATGGCCTGTTCGCAAAGCTTGAGATGCCGGGCTGCGTATGCTTCGCCAAAACTGTTGATCAGCTCGAAAAACATTTTTTCCCCCAAGTATTGAATGAGGGCGGTGTTGACAGCCGTGCTCCCCTGTCCCGCTTTTCGCTTGTCGACGACGACGATGTCAAGGTCGGTGTCGCTCAGGAAGTAGGCGCATTGGGCGCCCGAGGTACCTGCGCCAATAATGAGTACATCGCAGTCAATATCTTCCTCCAAGACCGGGTAGCTCGGCGGGGCTGGCAAGGTGGTGGGCCAGTACAATTTGCCGGATTGTAAGTTCATGTTTGTTCGACTCCTTCCACACCATGGTTCGCTTTTAGCATGACCGGAATCATTTTGTTTATTCGTTGCGACCAAGTCAACATCGACTAGCCCATTGATGAAGAAACGCGGTGTCATAGAGGCAACGGACAAAGCAGCAAGGGGCTTTTGGTATGAGCGTGAAAAACAGCTTTCGGGGCCAAGGGGTCGGCAAGGCGCTGCTTGCGACGCTTCTTGAGTGGGCAACGGAACATCCGTTTATTGAAAAAGTTTGCCTCGAAGTCGTCGCTGACAACACGAACGCGATTCGATTGTATCAAAAGTTTGGATTTGTGGAAGAAGGGGTGAAGAAAAACGCGGCGAAAATCGATGACAAGACGTATTGGGATTTGCTTTTGATGGCCCGCTTTGTCAACTAGGTGTGCAGCTGCTAAAAAATCTTAAGCAGGCTGAAAAAACAGCCCGCTCGTTTCGTTTTCGGCCGCTACGAACGCTCGCTGAAGGCGATTTGGATGCCGATGGCGGCGAAAAGGGCGCCTTTGAGCCAGTGGATCCGCCGAGCGATTTGTTCGTTCGACAGCAGCCAGTGGCGCAGTTTTTCCGCGCCGATGCTCACCAAGGTGAACACGGCGAGCGCCTGAATGAGGAAGACGGCGCCAAGAAGCAACATCTGTTGCGGCACGCGGCCCGCTGATGGATCAACGAACTGCGGCAGGAGCGCCAAAAAGAAGAGCGACACTTTCGGATTGAGCACGTTCATCAAAATGCCTTTTTTGTACAGCGATCTCAAGGCGAGCTGCTCTTGACGCCTGGGTGCCAAGCCAGCGTCTTTTTCGTGGAACGCCTGCCATGCCAAGTACAGCAAATACCCGGCCCCTGCGTATTTGACGACGGCAAAGGCCAAGGCTGACTGATAAATGATGGCTGAGACACCAAACGTGGCGGCACTGATATGGACAAGCAGGCCGGTGCACAGCCCGAGTGCGGTGGTGATGCCCGCCTGTTTGCCTTGGGACAGGCTTTGGGCAATGACGAACAAAATGTCCGGGCCCGGGGCTAACGTAAGCAAAACAGCGACGCCGAAAAATGAGAAGATCGTTTCGATTTCCATAAGCCTTCCCTTCCTTTGGCAGCTGATGTCTGTATCTTGATGTTCGCCGTGGATCGTCTTGATTCCTTTTGAGTTGAAAAGGAAAATGGACAAACAAACAGAAAAGACCGCCCATGCCCTCCCGGCAGAGGCGGCCTTTCTTATTGTAGGATTTTCTTTTTCTCTAAAAACGTCCGCCCGTAGCGGCCATGATCATGAAGCATGGCGTGTTCGACCTGGATGGTCGCATGTTCGATGCCGTATTTTTTCTTCAGCAGTTCATTCACCGCCAAGATGATGCAAAGCGGTTGGATGTGTTCGTTGACAAACACGTGAGCCGACAGCGAGTAATGGTCGGTCGAGATGGCCCATAAATGCAGATCATGCACGTCTTCGACCCCTTCGATCGTTCGAATGTCGGCGCGGATTTGTTCGAGGTCAAATCGTTCGGGCACGGCTTCCATTAAGATGAGATACGATTCGCGCATAATTTTTGCCCCGCCCGTGAAAATGATGGCGGCGATCACCAAGCTGATGATCGGGTCGAATACTGTCCAACCGGTCCAATAAATAAGAAGCGCGGAAACGATGACACCGATCGAGCTGATTAAGTCGCCGATGAAATGCCAAAGGGCGCTCTGAACGTTCAAGTTGTCTTCCGCTTTTGTGCTTCGGCTTAAGACGATCGTCAGTGTCGCGTTGACGACGAGGCCAATCGCAGCGATCCCGAGCATGAGGCGAAACTGGATCGGCTGTGGATGGAGAAAGCGCTGAATGCCTTCCCACAAGATCCAGAGCGCAATGACGGCCAGCGTCAGACCGTTCAAAAACGAGGTGATGATTTCAAACCGCAAAAAGCCGAATGTAAAGCGAGGATTGGGCGGACGTGTCGCCAAGTAAAGAGCGATCATGCTCAGCCCGAGCGCTAATACGTCGGAAGCCATATGAGCAGAATCGGACAGTAAGGCGAGCGAGTTTGAAAGAATCCCCCCGGCGATCTCCACAGCGGTAAACAATATCGTCAGCGCCAGCGTCACCCAGAGCGCTTTCTTCGATTCACTCTGCGTTTTGACATGCGGAAGATGGTGAAAGTCGTACGATGCAGAAGCCATAGGCAGCCTCCTTTTTTATAATAATTATTAATTTATATATATTATAATATAATAAGAAGCGATGTGCAACCAAAATTTATCGACATCCGGGTGGTGATGGGGATATTTGTGGAAAAGGGCGGTGATTGGCTCACACAACCGCTTCTCCGAATCGTTTTTCAAGTGGAAAAACTGGTGGCAGCAGCTGCTATGTTCACCGTTCAACCGTCAATCAAGGCAAACAGCGGCGTTTCACCAACCTTCTAAAAGACTGGCGATTTCGGGTAAACTGTTACTGATCTCACGCATTTCTCATTTAGGAGGCTGGTGATTTAGTGCAAAAACGACTGATTCCACCTGTTTCTCAATTAGAAAAACCTTGCAGAACCAGCTTTCTCTTCAGAATGAAAATGCCATCGATTGGTGTGAGACAGCGGTTTTTCACCGACCTTTTAGGAGGCTGGTGAAAAACGGTTGTTTCTCTTGAGCAATGGGGGAACGCTTGAAAGGCGATCTTGATGCGACAAGGATTATCTATTTGAGAAACGGGCTTGATAAGCGACTTGTCCCCTTAAATCACCGGTCTCTTAGAAAAAACTTGCAAAATCCGCTTTCTTTTCTGAATGAAAATGCCGCCGATTGGTGTGTGACAGCGGTGTTTCACCGGCCTTTTAAAGGGGCGGGGGTCAACGAGACAAATGGGGAAATCGATGGGCTGGGCGACCAGGAAAAACGCGTTTGACTCGTCGGTTCATGGATCAAACGACCCCGTTGGCCGAACTGACCGAACGGAAAAACGCGTTTGACTCGTCGGTCAAGGCGGTAATTCGCTCGCGAGGATGCTGAGAGAAAAGTACGTTTAGTTAAGGGTCCTCAATCGAGAAAGATGTCGCGTTCCCCTTCTCGCGCAGAACGTTAGGTCAAAACGGAAGGTGAAAACAGTCGACATTCACCGATGGTCCGGACCCACCTGAAAAGGTTGAAGGTGGAACAAGGGTGCCCTGCTTAGCTCAAGACACCCTTGTTTAGGTCAATCATCGGCGTTCAGCTGGTACTCAATTTCGTGTAGGTTTATCGTTTCGTTCCGTTGCAGTATGTAGTACGGAACACGCACTTCCTCCGTTTCAAAAAAGACCAAAGTGCCGATGATCCTTTGTGTGAAGTTCATTGTTCCCGGATCGTTTAAGGAGTGGGTTCATCAAAACGTTGTTCGGATGGCCTTTCGTCATAACGGCGGTAACTGCCTGCGGACGTATACGGGTCTTTTTCGTACGCCGGCAAATCGCCGAGATTGGACATGATGCCTTCATCATCCAATTGCTGTTCGAGCTGTTCGTGTTCTCTTGTCGGGTACACGTGAACGTTTTTTTCGTACAAATCGACAGCCGCGAAGTTTTCCAAGTCCTCGACATAGCCGACGTTCTCTTCCGACTCGGCGTACACTTCGCCGTAGTAGTCAACGTTTTTGCCAAGGTCGGACGGGGTATCGGACGTGCCGTAACGGGCGACCTCCTGCCACGCATCCTCGGCATCGTAAGCGACCGACTCATCGCGGCCGTCAAAATCAAATTTGCCAAACGGCGGCATGAGCACTCCTTCCTCCAGCGGCCGTTTTTGTGAGACGGTTTGGTCCGGGCTGTGCTCCCGGCAATAAAGGGTGGTCGGCAGCGCTTCCAGTCGTTCGTACGGGATCGGCTGAGCGCAGACGCGGCACGTTCCATATGTTCCCTCGTCCATGGCTTGGAGCGCCCGCTCGATGCTGCGCCATTCTCGCTCGGTATGTTCATCCAACGCCAAATCTTTTTCCCGTTCATACAGCTCAGTCGCCTCGTCGGCCGGATGATTGTCATAACTGGCTAGCTCGCCGGTGGCATCGTGGGCATGGCTGCGCATGAGGCCGAAATGGTCGTTTTGTTTCAGCCGCTCTTCGATGTCCTGTTTCATCGCGAGCAAGGTGGAGCGGAGGGCGGCCAGCTGTTCGTTCGTCAACATCGGTTGCAACTCCTTCCTTCGCCATTCGCGTTGTTCAGGCTGACGTGGCATCCGGCCGCGTTTTCTCAACCGCTTGCGAGAAACGGAGCCCATCGGAATCAAGGCGCGCTTCCGTGGGAGAAACACTTCCCGGCGGGGCGCCCGCGGCGTTCCGTCAGCCCTTTATAAGGTTAGTATGGGCGAAAACGAAAAAAAAACACGGTCAGAGGATGAAGCCGACAGCCAGCCGGTTTATGTTTGTCAGCATAAAAAACACGGTCAGAGGATAAAGGCGGCAACCAACTGGTTTATGTTTGTCAGCATAAAAAAACACGGCCACATGGTGACCGTGTTACAGCCAATGGCTGATCAACAAGCCGATGGTGAGCAAAAAGCCGAATTGCGTATTCGTCTCCGCTGTCGCTTTCATGGCTGGCATCATTTCCAGCGGTTTGATTTTGCCGATAAATCCCCGCGTCGCCGCCACCGCCTTTCGAACGCTGACTAAGGCGAGCAGCGCCCAAGGAGGAACGGTGCCAATCATCACAAGTCCGACCGTCCAAAGAAAGGCGGCGACAAACATGAGGGCGAGCAAGCGTACCGCCCAAACGCGCCCGACCAAAATGGCGAGCGTCTTTCTCCCTTTTTCGCGGTCGCCCTCTAAGTCACGGATGTTGTTGGCCAGCAAAATGGCACCGACGAAAATCGCCACCGGGATCGAGACATAAACGACATCGGCGTGAATGGCGCCGGTTTGGATGAAATACGAAATCAAGATGATCAAACAGCCCATGAAAAACCCAGCTGCCAGCTCGCCAAACGGAGTGTAGGCGATCGGAAACGGTCCGCCGGTGTAAAAGTAGCCGGCCGCCATGCAAATCGTGCCGACAGCGGCGAGCCACCAGCTGCTTTCCATGCAGATATAGACGCCGATCAGCATCGCCACTCCTAGGCAGCTAAACGCCAAGGCGAGCACGGTTTTTGGCTTGAGGCCATCGCGGACGATGGCGCCACCAATGCCGACGGATTCAGGTGAATCGAGACCGCGTTTGTAGTCATAATATTCGTTGAACATGTTTGTCGCCGCTTGGATGAGCAGCGAAGCCAAAAGCATCGCAGCAAACAGCAGCCAGTCGACTGATGTGTCGCCAAGCGCCAGCACCGTGCCAACGCAGACGGGCACAAACGCCGCTGTCAGCGTGTGCGGACGCGTCAGCCGCCAAAAGACACGCCAGTCGCGGCGGGCTGGCGGGCGTTGGTCCATCGTTAACAGTTGCATGTCCCCATTCCCCTTATATTCCGTGAAAGTACGGTTCGTTTACGTTCAAAATAAGTGTAGGAAAACGGTGAAAGCGTGTCAACCCTTTCCGATAGATAAATTATTTCCTACTATATATAATAGGAATTGGGATGGGGAAGGAACTTTGCGAAAGAAAGCGTGAGGATGAATGGCCATTGGATTTCGACATCAGCTTCAGCAACAATTGCATAAATGGACGGCGCGTGCAGCGAGGCCGTTTGTCAGCTGGACGGAACCGTGGGAACACATCGATCCGGTTTCTTTTTTTATGCAAGGGCCGGCGTGCGGATTTCGCGAACGGTTTTTTTGGTCGAATCCAAGCGGGACTACAGTTCTAGTCGGCCTCGGCTCGGTGTGCACATTGGAGACGGATAACGGCGATGACCGGTTTGCCGAGATGGAGGCGAAGCGTCAAGAATGGAGCGAGCGTGTCGTCAGCTATGGCGAAGTCCATCAGCCGCCGCTCTTGTTCGGCGGGTTTTCGTTTGATCCGCATCGGGAGCGAACCGGTTTATGGAGTCGTTTTCCGGCCGCTAAGCTCATCGCTCCGGCGGTGCTTCTTACCGTCCGCGACGGGCGGGCACAGCTGACGGTGACGGTGCCTGTCGGCGGAAAAGGAGAGCGAGAGATGGAGCGGGTCGGACGGCTGTTGGATCGCGCTTCACTGCGCGCGGATGCTCCGGCGGCGCTGCCCGCGCTTGTTTCCGATGTTGAGGAAGCGAGTGATCGTTGGCTTGCCGCGGTGCGTGAAGCCATCGGGCAAATTCGCGCCGGTTCATTGGACAAGGTGGTGCTGGCCCGCGCCCGCCGCTTGCGGTTCACAGAATCGCCCGATCCGGCCGCCGTGCTTCTCCGCCTGCGCGAGCAGCAGCCGTTTGCCTATTTGTTTGCTTTTGAACAAGATGGCCGCTGTTTGATCGGCGCTTCTCCCGAGCAGCTTGTCGAAAAGATTGGGCTGACATGCCGTTCTGTATGCTTGGCCGGATCGGTGCGCCGCGGCGCCACTCCGAATGAGGACGAGCGGCTTGGCGCGTGGTTGCAGGCGGATGCGAAAAATCGTGAGGAGCATCAATTCGTCGTGCGCATGATTCACCGCCTTTTTTCCTCGGTCTGTGAGGCGGTGGAAATGCCCGCACAGCCGCAGCTCCTGAAGCTGCCGCACATTCAGCATTTGTGCACTCCGGTCGTCGGCCGTGGTTGCCGCGAGCCGTCTGTGCTCAGATTGGTGGAGTTGCTTCACCCGACACCGGCGCTTGGCGGATCGCCGCGCGAACGGGCGTTGGCGGCGATTCGCTCCCTTGAGCCGCTAGACCGCGGGTGGTACGCTGCCCCGATCGGTTGGGTGAACAGCGAAGGTGACGGGGAATGGGCGGTCGCCATTCGCTCTGCGCTGCTCGCTGGCAACGATGCTGTTCTGTTTGCCGGCTGCGGCATTGTCGCTGATTCGGACCCGGACAGCGAGTATGAGGAAACAGCGGTGAAAATGAGACCGATGCGATCCGCTTTAGGGGTGATGGATAATGACTAAGGCGTTATCGTTGTACGTGGCCGCGTTGGTCGACGGCTTGGCGCAGGCTGGGGTGACCGAAGCGGTCATCAGTCCGGGGTCGCGCTCGACGCCGTTGGCGATGGCGATCGCGGCTCATCCTAAGTTTCGCTTTTGGATGCACATTGATGAGCGGTCCGCCGCGTTTTTTGCCCTCGGCATGGCGAAAGCGAAGCAGCGGCCGATCGTGCTCGTATGCACGTCCGGGACGGCGGCGGCCAACTATTGGCCGGCCATCGTGGAGGCGCACTATTCGCGGGTGCCGCTGGTCGTGCTGACGGCTGATCGCCCGCACGAACTGCGCGATGTCGGAGCGCCGCAAGCCATTGACCAACTGCATTTATACGGACGATATGCAAAATGGTTTGTCGACTTGGCGCTGCCGGAAGAGACCGATGCGATGATCGGCTATGCGCGGACGATGGCGGCGCGGGCCGCGGCGATGGCGGCAAGCGCCCCGGCTGGTCCCGTCCATGTCAACGCCCCGTTTCGCGAGCCGCTTGTTCCGGAGATCGATGATGGCGTTTGGGAGAGCGTGCGGTCCGTTTCCAAAGCGCCGCAAGTTCTGAGCGGTCGTTCGATGCTGGCGGACGACAGTGCGGCGATGGTTTACGAGCAGTTAGCGGCGGCCGAGCGTGGGCTGATTGTTTGCGGACCGCTTGATCAGCCCGGTTTTGCTGAAGCGGTGACGGAGCTTGCGCGCGCGCTGGATTTCCCGATTCTCGCCGATCCGCTTTCCCAGCTACGCGCCGGCTCGCATGACAAAACGTATGTGATTGACAGCTACGACGCCATATTGCGGCAGGAAGCGGCCGCTTCCCACCTTGTCCCGGACGTGGTGCTTCGCTTTGGCGCCATGCCGGTGTCGAAACCGCTCTTTTTATGGCTGAAACAACACCGCACTATCCGGCAAATTGTCGTCGATGACGGCGGCTTTCGCGATCCGACGCTGGCGGCTTCGTGCTTCATCCATAGCGATGCCGCGGCGTTTTGTCGCCAGCTGCTTGGCATGGCTGAACCGAAGCCGCGCGCTGGCGCTTGGTCGACTGTTTGGAGGGAGATCAACGCCCTTGCCCGCACCGTGCTGCGGGAGCGTCTGCCGTCTGACGAATGGTTTGAAGGAAAAGTGTTCGCGGAACTCGCTGAGCTGCTGCCGCCCGGTGCGGCGCTCTTTGTCGGCAACAGCATGCCAATTCGCGATGCCGATACGTTTTTTTGGACCACCGACAAATCGATTCGCCTGTTGGCCAATCGCGGTGCCAACGGTATCGACGGTGTCGTCTCGAGCGCGCTAGGTGCCAGTGTGGTCACGGATCCGCTTGTGCTCGTGATCGGCGATTTGTCGTTTTACCATGATGTCAATGGGCTGTTGGCCGCCGCCATGCATCGGCTGTCGGCAACGATCATTTTGTTGAACAACAACGGTGGGGGTATTTTCTCCTTTTTGCCGCAGGCTCGCTATGAAGGAGCGTTCGAAACGCTGTTTGGCACGCCGACCGATCTATCGTTTCACCATGCGGTTCATCTATACGGAGGCCGCTATGCCCAGCCTCATACATGGGAGGAATTTCGCCGCCATGTCTCAGCAGCGCTCCACAGCGGCGGCCTGAATGTTGTCGAAGTGCGGACGTCGCGGGCGGAAAACGTCCGCATGCATCGACAGCTATGGGATGAGGTTTCCCAGGAAATTGCGAAATTTCTCGAACAAAGAGGAACGGAATCGATATGAAGCTGAATGGGATTGATTACCATGTGGAACAATATGGGGAAGGGGAACCGCTGTTGTTGCTTCACGGGTTTACCGGCAGCGCTGACACATGGCGTCCGCTACTGTCGCATTGGTCGAGTTGGCGCTGTATCACCGTCGATCTGTTGGGGCATGGGCGGACCGAAGCACCGGCCGCTGCTATGCGCTATCGAATCGAGCGGGCCGCGGCTGATTTGGCTGCGCTTCTTGATCAGCTCGGCCTCAAACAGGTGAACGTGCTCGGGTATTCGATGGGAGGACGTCTAGCTTTGGCGTTTACTATTTTTTATCCGCACCGCGTCCGCCGTCTCATTCTTGAAAGCAGTTCACCGGGGCTGAAAACAGAAGCGGAACGGCGCGCGCGGCGAGAAGCGGACGAGGCGTTGGCGCGCCGGATTGAACAGGAGGGCGTGCGCGCGTTTGTCGACTATTGGGAGCAGATTCCATTGTTTGCGACACAACGGCGGTTGCCGGCGCCAGTGCGGGCGGCGCTTCGCCGTGAGCGGCTTCGCCATACGGCGGTGGGGCTGGCCAACAGCTTGCGCGGAATGGGCACCGGCGTGCAGCCGTCGTTTTGGGAGCAGCTTGGCGGGGTGCAGCAGCCCGTTCTTCTCCTATGTGGGGAAGAAGATGAGAAGTTTTGTCGCCTTGCGACCCAAATGCGAGAGCGGTTGCCAAATAGCGAACGGATGTCCGTGAGTCAAGCCGGACATGCAATTCACGTGGAACAGCCCGAGATTTTTGCTAAAATAGTAAGTGAATTCATGACAAGGGGGAATTGTGAATGCCGTTTCCATGGGTGAAGCAGTATGAGTATGAAGACATTATTTATGAAACGTACGACGGCATCGCCAAAATTACGATCAATCGTCCGGAAGTACATAACGCGTTTCGGCCGAAAACGGTGAACGAAATGATTGATGCGTTCACGAAGGCGCGCGATGATGCGGACATCGGTGTCATCATTTTGACCGGCGCCGGCGGCAAAGCGTTTTGTTCAGGCGGCGATCAAAAAGTGCGCGGCCATGGCGGATACGTTGGCGAGGACGAAATTCCGCGCTTGAACGTGCTCGATTTGCAGCGGCTCATCCGCGTCATTCCGAAACCGGTCATCGCGATGGTCGCTGGCTATGCGATCGGCGGCGGCCACGTGCTTCATGTCGTCTGCGATTTGACGATTGCGGCTGACAACGCCATCTTCGGACAAACCGGCCCGAAAGTTGGCAGCTTTGACGGCGGTTATGGCGCCGGCTATTTAGCGCGCATCGTCGGCCATAAAAAAGCGCGCGAAATTTGGTATTTGTGCCGCCAGTACAACGCTCAAGAGGCGCTCGAGATGGGGCTCGTCAACAAAGTCGTCCCGCTTGATCAGCTTGAGGAAGAGACCGTCAAATGGGCGAAGGAAATTTTGGAAAAAAGCCCGACCGCCATTCGCTTCTTAAAGGCGGCGTTCAACGCCGATTCCGATGGGTTGGCTGGCATCCAACAGCTCGCTGGCGACGCCACCCTTCTTTTCTACACGACCGAAGAGGCGAAGGAAGGAATGCGGGCGTTCAAGGAAAAACGGAAACCGGATTTCGGCCAATTCCCGCGCTTCCCGTGAGCGCTGCCAAGCAGCTCGACCTCGTGCGTCGAGCTGCTTTTTCCCTATTAGGGCGATGAAAAACAGTTGACAAACGAAGAAACGGAGGGAAGCCGATGACGATGATGCCGAATTGGCTGAAGCAACGGGCGTTTTTGACGCCGGAGCGAGTCGCGGTTAGCGATGGAAAGCGGTCAAAAACGTTTGCGGCGCTTCATGAAGCGGCGGCCGTTTGGGCGCGCCGTCTCGCTCGGGCCGGTGTCAAAGAGGGCGAGATCGTCGCGCTGTTGATGAAAAATCGCATCGAAATGGTGGAGCTCGTTCACGCCTTGTTTTTCCTTGGGGCTCGGGTGTTGCTGCTGAACGTGCGCCTGACGGCTTACGAACTCGGTTGGCAACTTGATGACAGCGGCGCCCGGCTCGTCATCGCCGATAATGATTTGGCGGGGCGATTGGGTGGCGACGGCCGCGTTTTATCGGTCGAAGAACTAGCGGCGCTTCCGGAAGCGGAGGTCGATGAGAAAGAGACGTGTGATCTTGACGATGTGGCGACGATCATGTATACATCCGGCACCACTGGAGCGCCGAAAGGAGTAATGCAAACGTACGGCAACCATTGGTGGAGCGCGGTCGGATCAGCGCTTAATTTGGGTGTGCACGAGAACGATTGCTGGCTTGCCGCCGTGCCGCTCTTTCACATCAGCGGTTTGTCGATCGTGATGCGCAGCGTCATCTATGGCATGCCGATGCGCTTGCAGCCATCGTTTGATCCGGAAGAGGCGAACGACTGGATCATGCGCGGCGAGGTGACAGTCATGTCGGTCGTGGCGGCGATGTTGCAGCGGTTGCTTGCGGCGCTTGGGGATGCGCGTTATCCGGACACGTTTCGCTGTCTGCTGCTAGGGGGCGGGCCGGCGCCGCGGCCGCTTTTGGAGGCGTGCAAAGACAAGGGCATACCGGTGTATCAAACGTACGGCATGACGGAAACGGCATCGCAAATAGTAACTCTTGCCCCGGAATACAGCTTGACGAAGCTCGGTTCGGCCGGCAAACCGCTCTTTCCCGCTCAGCTTCGCATCGAGAACGACGGAAAGACGGCCGCTCCGTACGAAGCGGGGGAAATTGTCGTCAAAGGGCCGAACGTGACGAAAGGTTACTGGCGCCGCCCTGAGGCGACAGCGGCCGCGATTCGCGACGGCTGGCTGTACACTGGCGATATCGGTTACTTGGATGAAGACGGATTTTTGTACGTTCTCGACCGCCGTTCCGATTTGATCATTTCCGGAGGAGAAAACGTCTACCCGGCTGAAATCGAGGCCGTCCTGCTTTCGCATCCGGACGTTGAGGAAGCGGGGGTGACCGGTATCGAGGATGAAACATGGGGGCAAGTGCCGTGTGCCTTCGTCCGCCTCAAACCGGGCGCCGCAGCGGATGAAGAAGCGTTGCGCGCGTTCTGTCGCGCGCGGTTGGCAAAATACAAAGTGCCGGCCCGCATTTACTTCGTCAACCGGCTGCCGCGCAACGCCGCGCAAAAATTGCTGCGCCGCGAATTGAAAACGCTCATTCCGGCAGAGGAAAAGCCAGCGTCCCGTCCGTAGCGGGCGCCGGCTTTTTTTCTAGGAGGCTGGTGATTTCGTGCGAAAACGACTGATTCCACTCATTTCTCAATTAGAAAAAACCTGCAGAACCAGTTTTCTCTTCTGAATGAAAATGCCATCGATTGGTGTGCGACCGCGGTTTTTCACCGGACTTCTAGAAAGTGGGTGAACAACAGGAGTTGTCCTCATCCATGAGCGAACGGGTGAAAAAGAAGAACCGATGGTGCAATGGTTCAGGCCTACTCGTCCATCAGCCCGAGCTCGGCGGCGCGGTCGGCGACAAGCCGTTCGATATCCTTCGGCAACCCATCAAATGCCCCAATTTCATATTCCCATAAATTAGTGAACGAGTTGATGTGGAGCAAAGCGGTTCCGCGGGCAGCCCGCTTCATTTCCGATCGAAACGCTTGAATGAGGCTTAGGCGCTTATTCATCGTCAATCCCCCTTACATGAGGCAAGCGCCGCCCGCTGGAACAGGCAGCGCTCGATGGGCTGGGCGTTACGCTTCATCGGCAGGAATAAAGGTTTTGCAGTCTGTTTCCGATGAATCCGATGCCATCTTTCCCGTATGGCTGACGACATAAATGGCCTCAGCGCTGCAGCGATTTCCTTCCGCCCAATAGTGGCAGTTGCGCACTTCACAAAGAACATCCTTCGCCATCAGTCATCCCCCTTGTTGTCATGAAATCGCCTGCATCCATAGTATGGCGCTTCCCGGAGAATTTATGAATGCAATCATTGGCTGAAACGAAGGTTTTTTATTGACATAGAGAATCATTCTCAATTAAAATAAAAACAAAACGATTGGGAAAGGAGAATGGCGTTTATGGCGTCGTTGCTTGTCGTTGGAGCTGATCATTTGGGCAACATTTCCGATAAATTGGCCGATTCTGGATTTCGCGAGATCATTCATATTAGCGGTCGAAAAGTGAATATGGTAAGACAGGACATTCCTGAGCACGTTGATGCCATTTTAGTAATGATCGATTACGTGAACCACAATTTGGCGAAAAAAGTGAAAGAAAAAGCGAAAAGCAAAGACAAGCCTATTTATTTTGCCAGACGGTCATGGAGCTCGATTCACTCAGTCATTCAACAGTTGGAAGCGCACCGATGAATGTTTCCGGGCAAGCGGGAAAAAGGGTGATCGAAGCATCGGCACACTTGAAAACACAAGTTCTTTTTTCATCTGCTCTCATTGGGCAACGAAACAGCCTTTTTCACCGGCCTAGTAGGAGCGGCTGAATCGCTGGCAAACGACGTGGCTGCATCGCATCAGGTGTCGTTTTCTGTTCCTTCGGTCAACGATGAGAAGCCCTTTCTGCGAACGGAGGCAAAGATGGATAAGCTGCTTTTCACCGGTGATAAAAGATACGAGGAGGTGGCAGCGATGCCAACGGGACATCAGGAGTTGCCAAGCGCTGGGATTGGCGCTGTTCACCGTTTTCTCCGCTGCGTCGTCAAGGCGTATTGCGAAACCGCCCCTTCCTTGCGATCGCCGCTAGAGTTGCTCAAGCTGATCGAGATGTATCGCCCGCTCCTGTCGTTGTCGGCGTTTCCAACCCCGCTGCACTACGGGCTTGTGTTGGCGAAAGTGACCGATCATTTGCTGCAGTTTTTTGGCGCGGCCGAGGAAGCGGCGTACCGGCCGATCGGAATGGCTGCTGAAGCTGAGGAACGAGTGTACATCATTTACCGCGACCGCGTCCGCGTGCTGTTATGGCAGGAAGAAGAGGAAGCGATTCGCCGCTGCAAAGAAACGGCTCCGGCTGTATGTCAAAAAGCGGCTGGATTTTGCCCGTGCGAGCTGGAATGCTGCTTTTTATGGACAGGGGGACGGCGCATCGAATGGATTTCCGCTTGAATACGAAGAGATGACGACGTATAATGGACATTGGTGAGAATGAAAATCGTTATTTGATAAAGCGGCCCCCTTTTCTCTTGAAGGCTGGTGAAAAGCCGCCCATTCCCTTAACCAATGAGAGAATGAGCAGAAAGCAGGACCGATGCAACAAGGTTTTTCGAATTAAGACATGACATGGTAAAGCCGTTTGCGCGATTACATCATCAGCCGCCTTGAAAAAAGATCCTTTCCTCTGACCGATGAGGAGGGGAAGAAGCGATTTCCGTTTGAGAAACTAGGCTGGAAAGCGGTCTGCGTGATTCAATCATTAGCGTCTCCGGCAAAAAGCGACGGTGTTCAGCCATGGTTCTCAAGCGGTACGGAAAAGGGGAAGGCCATCCAGATCCATCGCGGCAGACCGGCATGGCGGGAACGGCGGTTTTTCTGGCGCAACAGCAACCGTGCTGTGATCTGCTAAACGATCATCAATGATGTTTGGGGGAACGAACGATGAAACGCATGCCTTGGAAAGTGATGGCGACCTCGGCGGCGGTGTCGCTGCTGTTGGCGTCCGGCTGTTCCGGCGTCGGGGAAAAAGAGGACAAACGTTCAGCGGAAGCGCCGCGTCTGCACGTGCCGGTAGCGGACGATCGGTTTGATACGGCCGGCAATATGTTTGCCTACTCGGAGTTTGAGCTTTCCGGCGAACCGCTGGCGGAAGGGCTCGGACTGGACTTGGATACGCTCGATGCTAGGAAACTTGACAAGCCGACGAAATTTGACTATACGGCCGGCATCGAGTCGTACGAATATTCCGAAGAGGCGATGTACGAAGTCGTGGAAAAGTCCGGGCTCGGACTTCATCTCATTCACGGCCCGATCGCCAAAAAGCGCGCGGAACAACAGCAAAAGCCTGCCGATCAGGCGCTTGCCGACCGTTTTTATGAACTTGCTGACAGCGTCGGCTATCCGCGCGAGGAAATTTTCCGCAACATGTTTCCGACGTTCATTGAATATGCCGGCGGCGACCCTCATTATGCGCAAAAGGTCGACACGGACGTGTACGCGGAAAATGATGACGGCACATACGTTCCTGTCTATCAAGTCGATTTTCAATCGCTCCGTTGGGATCGCGGAAAAATGGAGAAAGTGCTCACGCCGGCAGCTTACGGTGGCGTCTTTTTGAAGCAGGCGCTTTGGGCCGGCGACTTTTTGGGCAATTTCCACCAAAAAGACAGCGACGAAGAAGTGGAAGCGAAAACGCCAAACGACGACCGAAGTGGGAACGTCGCTCTTGGTGTCAGCTCCGCCGACGGGCTGCAAGGGATGATTTTGACGGAACAAATATGGAACAAGCTCGCTTTTATCCGCGATCATTTGTTTTATGATGCGAAGCGACAAATGTTGACGAATGCAGCGGGCAGCCGCTACAATCCAAGCGGCGGATTGGTCTATTTGCCGCATGCCGTGGAAGTGGCCGAAGGGGGAAGCGAGCGGGCGCCGGATGCGGCGAAGCTGGTCGTCAAAGATCCTCGCAGCTTGCTTGCCGATCAATGGCTGATGCTTTGGCCGGCGGCGGAGTTTTTCGGCATGACGGATCAGCGTCCGGAAAACCAAAACCAAAATCCGGCGTTTTTAGCCGTGTTTGACGGAAGCCCGTTCCCGAAAGCGGCGAAGGAAAATGTCGATGCCGATCGAGCCAACGACCGCACGGCCGACGACCCGTATTCCGTCAACCGCGACGTGCTGCTGCAAGTGTTTCGCAACATCGATGCCATGCATTTCAACGAACAAGCGGGCGCGTTTGTGACCGAACATGACGGCCATGCGCAAGGAAAGCGGGTCGATACGTTCCACGCCGGTTATACGATGGAAGCGCTCCGCATTTTTGAGCGCGCCATTGATGGGATGCCGGTCGGCTATGCGAGCGGCGAGAGCGCCAAAGGGCTCGGCACGCCGGAAGGAAAGCGGGCGCTTGAGCTGATCCGCCGGCAAGCGGACTTTATTTTGAAACAGTTGATGCGAAAAGATGGGTTGGTGGCTAACGGCTATACGATCGGCCAAGGGCCGGATCAAGAGGAGCCGACGCTGCTTGCCCAGCTTGGCGCCATCCGCGGGCTGACGGCGGCGTTTTTGGCGACAAAAAACGAAGCATACCGCGATGCGGCGCGCCGTGTTTACGAGGCGATGGACCGCCATTTTTGGGATAAAACATGGCATGTGTACCATACCGGTGAAAAAGAGGACGAGTACACCCCATGGCTCGCCGGCGCGTTGTCGGGCGTGTTCCGCGTCGCGCTGCAAAACTTGAACAACGACCAAGCCGGTGAGACGGCGAAAGCATTGGAACGCGAAACGATTATCTCCCGCTACGTCGACTTTTACGACCGGATCGTCGACGGGCCGACGCTTGCAGAAGGGATGCAGGCGAGCGAGTTTTGGGATACGGGGGATGTGTACATCAAAGGGAAAACATTGGGCAACACCGACCGCGACCATGTGCCGCAAGTGCAGTCAGCCGGCGGCAAATACGGCATCGCGCCGGTGCTGCGGACGGTCAAAATCGAAACCGGATCTGGCGGCAATTAACAGGAACGAAAAGCGGCGAATGGGATTGAGATTCGCCGCTTTTCTTTGTAAAATTGAGGATGGTTATCATTTTCGTAAAAAGACGGGGGAATGGAAATGCGCACATGGTGGTTCGCCGTGGTGGCGGCCGTCTTGTTGGCCGGCTGCCAAGCCGAGAAAGCGTGGCAAGAAAAGCCGAAAACGACAAGGCACGCCCCGGCGCACGGCGACAATATCGCCATCAGCAGCGACGGACGCTATGTCTACACCGCCAACATTGACGTTGATACGGTAACGATCGTCAACACGAAAACGAAGAAAAAGGAGGCGGAGATTCCCGTCGGCCGCGAACCGCGCCAGCTCGCACTCAGCCCGGATGGCCGGACGCTGTATGTTTCCTGTATGTATGATGATGAAGTGGACGTAGTGTCGCTTGCCAAGCGGAAAGTCATCGATCGTTGGAAAACGGGCATCGAGCCGTTCGGTATCGTCACGAGCCCCGATGGGACAGAAGTCTACGTAGCCAACTACCGCTCAGGCACGGTCTCGGTGTTTGACGCCGAGAACGGGAAGCGAATCAAAGACATCCGAGCAGGGGACCGTCCGCGGGCACTGGCGCTGACAGCGGACGGAAGGAAGCTGTACGTGACGCAATATTTGGCCGCGAAAATCACCGTGATTGACGCGAAAAAACGGAAGGTCATCAAGGAAATCGCCCTCGCCCCGTCGCCGGATCAAGTCGACCGGAAAAAAAGCCAAGGCCTCCCGAACACACTCGAGCAAATCGTCATCGCGCCGGACGGGAAGAAGGCGTACGTTCCGCATTTATTGACGAACGTCGACACGCCGATTCAATTTGAGGAAACGGTGTTTCCAGCCATTTCGGTCATTGATGTGACGAACGACGTTGAGTTGACGAACGAGCGGAAAGAGCTGTTTGCCGCCATCAATGTCACCGATGTCCATAACGAGACGATCATCGTCTCCAATCCGTACGATGTGGCGTTTTCGCCGGACGGCGGCAAAGCTTACGCGATCATGTCCGGCAGCGAGGATCTCGTCGTCTTCGACTTGCGCCGCGGCGGCAAGGCGACACAAATTTTGCGCCGCATCCACGGCAACAATCCGCGCGGGGTGGCGATTTCGCCCACAGGAAACGTCTTGTACGTCCACAACGCCATGAGCCATGATGTCGCGGTGATCAATACGGGTGGAAAAAGCCCGTATGCGAAAGCGAAGCAGGAAGACGGCACGATCCGCCTCATTGCCAAAGATTCTCTCTCTCCGCTCGTGCGCGAAGGGAAAACGATCTTTTACAGCGCAAACAGCGACGAATTCGCCATCAATATAACGGGGAATAACTGGATGAGCTGCGCGTCGTGCCATAGCGACGGCGACATCAACGGCTTGACGCTCATGACCGCGAAAGGGCCGCGCAACGTGCCGAGCAACATTTTGGCGACGAAAACAGGGTTGTTTATGTGGGACGGCTCGCGCGACGATTTTACCGACTATATTCATACGGTGCAAGGTGAGATGGGCGGCATGACGGCGATCGACCCGTCCAAGCCGCTGCCGCCGAACGTCCAGCATATGTTTGACGCCATGCTCGCCTACTTGAATGACCCCCGCTCCTTCCCAGTGCCGAAAAGCCCGTACCGAAAGGCGGACGGCCGTTTGACGGAAGAAGCGCAGGAAGGGGAGCGGCTCTTTAACGGGAAAGGGAATTGCTTACGTTGCCATGGGGGCGAATATTTCACCGACAGCGGCAAAGCGGTCGGGCCGGACGGCAAATTGACGACCGCCAATACCGCTTATTTGCATGATATCGGCACGGCCAATCCGAAGGACCGCGCCTCCCAAGGCGACGCCCGCGCCCGGTTCACAAACCCGCGGACGCCGAAGCAGTGGGATACGCCAACGCTGCGCGGCGTCTGGGCGACCGCTCCGTATTTGCATGACGGCAGCGCGAAAACGATCGAGGAAGCGATCCGCCGCCATCGGACGAAAGAAGTGTCGACGTTGACGCCGGGGGAAATCGCGGCGATCGCCGCCTACGTCCGCTCGTTGCAATAGCGAGGGGAGACGGTGAAACAGGCCTTGCGGGGTTCCTGTCGCGCGGCGGTCTGGGGAAAGGCGCCTCTAGCTGTGTGGAGCGCCTTTTCCCATTTATTTTGGCCGCGCGTTTTCCGTGAAAATGCCGAACTGACGCGGATTTTCATCCCCGGGTGGAGGGAAGATCACACTGCCCATGGAAGGTTTCTGTGAAAATCCCACGCCGGCGAGCGGTGATTTTCATCCCCGGGTGGAGGGCAGATCGCTGCCCCTGGAACTTTCCCGTGAAAATGCCGGCCTGACGCGGATTTTCATCCCCGGGTGGATGGCAGGTCGCGCTGCCCATGGAATTTTTCTGTCTGTTTATTTTGGCCGCACATAGCGTTTGTCGTGCATAAACAGCCGCCAGAAATAGACGAAGCCCGGAAACAAAATCAGGAAGCCGACGATGTAGGAGACAAACAGCGCCCGGAATGTGTCGGGATGGGTAAAGGCCGACTCGATCGTCACATCCGGATACACCATATAGGGCAGATGGGCTTTTCCATAGGCGTAACTGGCGAGAAAATATTGAATGACAATCGCGACGACCGCCAACCGCGGCCGTCCCCGCACGCCCGGATGCTTCGCCGACGGCAGCAGCAACGCCATGCCCGCGGCGGCGAACATCGCTACCGAGCCGGCGAGCCAAGGCCAATACTTCATCATGTTGTCATACAGCCATGCCGCTTCGTTGCGCATCGTCAACATGATGCCTGCGGCCATCAGCAGCGAAATCGGCCCCGTGATCCAAGCGTCGCGCCGATATAGGCGGTAGGCTTCCCGATCTCCGGCTTCAAGCGAATAATCCGCCAATAAGAGAGAGGAGAGAAACAGCGTGCTCGAAATCGCAAAGCCCATAAAGGAATAGGCATGGGCGCTCGTAAAAAAGCGTTTCAAATCGAGCGTCGGAACGCCCGCATCGACCTCGATGAACGTTCCATGCGTGATCGGCAGCACGCTGATAAGCAGAGCCGGGATGATGATGCCGGTGAGGCCGGAAATATAAGTGAGCGCTTTTTCATATTCTTTCGCCACGTGGGCAAAGACCAAGAAAGCGCTGCGGATGGCGAGCAAGATCAAAATGATGCTGCCGGGGACAAGCAGCACCGTCCCAAGCAGAAAAGCGGCGCCGGGAAAAAAGCTGAACAAGGCGACGACAATCGCGACGATAAAGACATTGGTCACCTCCCAAGTGGGCGATAAATAGCGGTTGGCAATTTTCGTGGCGTTCGCTCTGGCGCGATGGATGTAGATCATCGACCAAAACCCGGCGCCAAAATCCATCGTCGCCATGACCGCATAGATGAAAATAAATCCCCACAGCACCGAAACAGCGATCAACTCGTTTGTCATCAACGTTCTCCTTTCTAGGGGGGCGGTGATTTACTCACGCAACCGCTTCTCGCAATCGTTTCTCAAATAGAAAAACCGGTTGCATCAGCTTCTATGTTCACGCGTTCCATCATCGATCAAGGCAAACAGCGTTTTTTCACCAGCCTTCTAGGAGGCTGGTGATGTCATCGTGGATATGCCTTTACAATGAGAAAAACCTTGTTGTATCGGTCCTTCTTTCCGCACATTCTCCCATTGATGAAGGGGCTCAGCCGTTTTTCACCAGCCTTCTAGACGGACAACGTGTCTTCGCTAGGCGATGGTTGCAGGTCATCCGCCACCGGATGGCGGCGGAAATAGTAGCGAAGCACGAGCACGACAGCGATGCTCAACAAAACGTAAATGGCCACGAACAACGCGAACAGGAGCGCTAAATTTTCCGTTTGCGTGACGGCGTCTTCTGTTTTCATCATCCGATAAATGACCCATGGCTGTCTTCCGGTGCAGGCGAAAATCCAGCCGCATTCAATGCCGATTACTGCCAGCGGCCCAGCGGCGACGAAACTGTAGAGAAACGAGCGCGGAAAATCGAGAGAAGCTCGCCGCTTTTGCCAAATCCAAGCCGCGATGGATAAAACCAAAAGAAACATGCCGATCCCTACCATGGCGTTGAACAGTGTGTGGACAAACAGCGGTGGCCACCATTCTTTTGGAAAGTCGTTCAGCCCTTTGACGACCGTGTCGAAACGGTTGCCGGCTAAAAAGCTGAGCGCCCATGGAATTTCGATCGCCCATTTGACCGATTGCGTTTTCGGATCGGTCCATCCGCCGATGGCCAGCGGGGCATGGGATTGGGTGTCAAACAGCCCTTCAGCGGCGGCCAGTTTTTCCGGCTGGTACTCGTGCAAAAGCTGGGCGGATTCATGGCCGTTGATCGCGGTCAGCAGCGAGAAGACGCCGCCGATGGTCAACGAGAGCTTGAGCGCCTTTTGGTGAAACCGGCGCACTCGTTCGTCCTGTCGGGCGCGCAATAACTGATAAGCGGCGATGGAAGCCAACACGAACGCCCCGGTCATATAAGCGGACAAAACGACGTGTCCGGCCGTGACGAAAAAGCTTGGGTTGAAAAAGGCCGCCCACGGGTCGACATCGACGATTTCGCCGTTTTCGATCCGAAATCCCGCCGGTGTGCCTTCAAACGCATGGACATTCGTAATCAAAATGGCGGAAGCGCTGGCGCCGAGGGCGACAAAACAGACGCTGACAATCCGCATCCATGGAGAGATGCGGTCAGCGGCGTACACATAAATCGACATGAACAGCGCTTCAATAAAAAAGGCGTAAATCTCAATTTGAAACGGAAGCGACATCACCTTTCCGATCACTTCCATAAACCCCGGCCATAAGAGCGACAGCTGCACCCCGGCGATGGTGCCGGACGGAATGGCGACCCCAAGCAAAACCGCCAATCCTTTCGTCCACCGTTTCGCCATAACGGCGTAATCGCGGTCTTTTGTCTTCTGGTACAGAAGCTCCGCCAATAAAATCAACAGCGGAATTCCGACGCCTAGCGTGGCAAAAATGATATGAAAAGCCATCGTCGTCCCGAATAAGCTGCGGGCAATCACCAAATCATCCACGTTCAGCCATTCCTTTCTTTTTTTCTTTATGGTTTGCCAATGTTTCGTAAGTTATTCCGAATGTTGTCTTTTCTGTTTCCGCGAAAGAAAAGAGCAAGAAGAAGGAAGTTCTCGCTAGTCACAGGTGCAAAAAGGGGGACGTCCTTAATGCGCTAGCTTGGGGCTTGAAATAGGCGTGATGTTGAGCGGGGCGTCAAGCGTTCGTTCTTAACCGCGCTGGCTTGGAGGGTCAGTGATTTACTCGTAGATCCGGCTTTGCCATCTCATTTTTCAACGAGAAAAACCTTGTTGCATCAGTCCTGCCCCCATTGCTGAAGGGAATTAGCGGTTTTTTACCGGCCTGTTGGGGGCAAGCGCGAGGCCATGCGGCGAGAAAAAAAGGCGTCTCATCGCTGGTTGAGACGCCTTCGGGATGTGGTTATTGAAGCGCTGTTTGCAATGTGCGAATATTTTCCTCCATGATGGAAAAATAATCGCGCCCCGCTTTTCGATCTTCAGCGGTCAGCGATTCTAAGTTATGAAGACGGAGCGGTTTGGCGCCGAGTTCGTTTTGAATCACTTCCGCTGTTTTCGGATGAACGTTTTGCTCAAAAATCATATAGCGGATCTGATGTTGTTTCGCCGTTTCGATCAGCTGCGCCAGCGCTTTTTGCGATGGTTCGTTGCTTGGCGACAGCCCGGAAACGCTCAGCTGCTTGAGGCCGTAGCGGTCTTCCCAATATCCATACGCTTGGTGGGAGACAAGAATTTCTTTTTTCGGCGCTTTTTCGATGACCGATCGGAACTGGGCGTCAAGATGCTCGAGCTTTGTTTTTACGGTTTCGAAGTTTTTCTGAAACTGCGCTTTTTTTTCCGGCTTCAGTTCCGTCAGCAGATCGCGAATGTTCTCGGCGATCACGATCGAGCGGATCGGATCAAGCCACACGTGGGGGTCTCGGTCACCGTGTCCGGGGTTATGGTCTGTCTCATCGCCTTCGCTGTGTCCGTGGTTATGGTCTGCCTGATCGTTTTCGCTTTGTTCGTCTTTGTGCGCTTCGTCATGCTCATGTTCGTGTTCATCGTTGGCTTCAAGCCATTCAATGCCTTCGGTGGCCACGAAAAATCGGACATGCTCATGTTGCAACGTTTCTTTCAGCTTTTCGGCGAACGGTTCCATTCCTTGGCCGATGTAAATGAAAGCGTCCCCCTCGGCAATTTGCTGCACGGTTTTCGTCGTCGGTTCGAACGTATGAGCTTCCGCCCCCGGCGGATATACGCTTTTTACGATTACCGCGTCGCCGCCGATCTTCTTCGCAAAGTCTTCGAGCGGATATACCGTCGTGTAAATCGTTAGCCGGTCTTTCGATGGTTGCGCTTCGTTTGTCTCCGGATTCGATTGACAGCCGTACAGCAAAACGCTCAGCGTCAAAAGGAGAGACAAAAGGATGGACGTTGTTCTCATAGGGAACTCCTTTCTTATACTGACAGATGTGTGTGTTTTATTTTATCGTAATGATTACGATTTGAAAATGATCGATTGCTGTTTAGGTTAAAGGAAATGGATTCGGAAACAAAGCCCACTCTTCCTTCATCTTCTCATCGGTCAGCCATGTGCAAAATATGATGAAGCAAAGTTGTTTTTCCAGCCCCTAAATAACCGCAGAAATTTTGTTCATCCGTCCCGCTCCCTCTCGAAAATAGTAATCATTACGATTTAACAAGATCGATCATATAAAAAAATGAACTAAATGGCAAGAGGGAAGTGATTTTGTGGCTCCTCATCAAAAGAGGCGTTCGACTTGTAAAGACAAATATGATCGCCGTATTGAGCAAACGGCGAGGATCAAGGAAAGCAGCCACTGTTGATTTGGGGCGTGATCGGTCAAAGACAATTATGGCAAAGAGACGACTATTTTATTTTTTCAGACGTTGAGAAGGTTCAGGAACGGGGTCAAAACCGCCCGGATGGAACGGATGGCACTTCAAAATGCGCTTTGTCGTCAGCCATCCTCCTCGGAGCGCGCCAAAGCGGCGGATGGCTTCGATCCCGTAGTTCGAGCAGGTCGGGTAAAAGCGGCATGTCGGCGGTTTGAGCGGGGAGAGAAACCGCTGGTAAAAGCGGATGAGCGCGATCATGAGTTGGGCCAACCGACACCATTCCTTTCCGTGAAAATGCAGGACTGACGCGGATTTTCATCCCCGGGTGGAGGGCAGATCACGCTGCCCATGGAACTTTTCCGTGTTTCACTATCTTTAGCATAGGACAAATGGGTTCGATATTCAAGAAAAGACGCGCGCAGGGAAAGCGGGGAGCGGAAGCAGGCAAAAAAGGTGCGGGACGGGCACCGTTTTGGTTATGATAAAAACGAAACTAAATGGTCAGGAGTGATGGAACATGCCTTCACCAGTGGAAAGCTTTGAGCTCGATCATTGCGCGGTCAAAGCGCCGTACGTGCGGCACTGCGGCGTTCACAAAGTCGGCAGCGACGGCGTTGTGAATAAGTTTGACATTCGTTTTTGCCAACCGAACAAAGAGGCGATGGATCCGGCGGCGATTCATACGCTCGAACATTTATTGGCGTATACGCTGCGCAAACATGCGGCGAAATACGATCATTTCGATATTATCGACATCTCGCCGATGGGCTGCCAGACCGGGTTTTACCTTGTCGTCAGCGGATCGCCGACCGTGGACGACGTCATCGATTTGCTGGAAGAAGCGATGAAGGACGCGCTCGAGGCGGCGGAAGTGCCGGCGGCGACCGAGCGGCAATGCGGCCAAGCGAAGCTGCATGACCTTGAGGCGGCCAAACAGTTGCTGCGCTTTTGGCTGTCGCAGGAAAAAGAAGAGCTAAAAAAGGTGTTTGGCTGATGAACAAGCCGGCCCGCGCCGCTACTGCGGCTGCTTTGGGCCGGTTTGTTGTTGGTCGATCCGTTTGTCGGACATTGGGTCGATGGGATGTTTATACCTATACGCTGTCGAAGTGGTGACGGCTGCCAAGAACAGAATGACTGCCATGATGAGCAAACCAATCGCGAGTGTCCAGTACATAACAGCGCCTGCCTTTTTTCTTTCCATGATACCATGCACCGGCGCCCGCATTCATATTTCCGCTAGAATCGGGCAACCTATTCATCGGCAAGATTCGGTTGTTTCAACAGCGGGGAGTCTGGGTAAAAAAACCATAGGGAGGAATGAGTATGGCAAAACCGTTAACAGACATCGTCAACAAGCAAATCGCAAACTGGACTGTGCTGTATGTGAAGCTGCACAACTACCATTGGTACGTCACCGGGCCGCAGTTTTTCACTTTGCATGAGAAGTTTGAACAGCTGTACAATGAAGCGGCCGTTCACATTGACGCGCTGGCTGAGCGACTGTTGGCGCTCGGCGGCAAGCCGGTGGCGACGATGAAAGGCGCGCTGGAGCAGGCATCGGTCAAGGAAGCATCCGGGACGGAAACGGCCGAGCAAATGGTCGCCGCCATTGTCGGCGATTTTGAAACGATGATTGGAGAATTGAAAGAAGGGATGCAAGTCGCAGACGAAGTCGGCGATGAAACAACGGGAGACATGCTGCTTGGGATTCACCGCAGCTTGGAAAAGCATGTTTGGATGCTGAAATCGTTTTTGGGACGATAAACGGTAGAGGTTGACCAAAACGGCCGGTGATTTTCAAGATGGCTGGTAAAAAAACAGCAGATTCGTTCGATGGGTGAGAAATCACAACGAACGAAATGATGACGTTGCAACGTTTTTTAATTTAAGAAACACTGTTGGAGAGCAGAATTTCCCCTTAAATCACCGGCCTCCAAGATGGCGCGACAGATCGTGCGCCAAACACGGTCATTACGTATATAAGTAGCGGCGACAGAGGGGCTGATCCAAAAGGCGATCTCCCCTCAAGTAAGACAGAGCATATCGTGTGGAAAGGAAGCCGTTTAGTATCTATCCTGAAAATACCCGAATTCGAAAATGCGTAAAGTTCCAGCATTCAACGTAAGGACATTTTTATCCTTCCGATGGAGACGAAAATGTTTCGTCATGGAAGTCTATATGATATAGCGATGATGGAGGGTGTCCCGATCCTTTTCGGGCACCCTCTGTCATTTTGTCGAATAAAGGAATGGATAAGAAAAACGCCGCGGCCGCCCCGCTTCCGTCTGCATAAGATAGTGAAGCGCACCTTGAGGAAGAGGGGGAGGCATGTGAATAAATCGGCGCCTATGATGGGAATCTCTCTATTCGGTTCGCTTCTGTCGATATTCGTCGGCAGCGTGGATTCATTTGTCGTCGTTTTGGTGGCGCTTGTTGTCGTTGACTATATGACCGGCATGATTGCTAGCGCGCTGGAAGGGAAGTTGTCAAGCCAAGTCGGGTTTCGCGGCATCATCCGCAAGCTGTTGATTTTTGTTTTGGTGGCCGCTGCACATCTCGTCGATTTGGCCATCGGCTGGAATATGCACATCATACGCGATGCCATTGTCTTTTTCTATATCGCCAACGAATTTATCTCGATTGTCGAAAACGCCGGTCGGGCCGGCGTTCCGATTCCAGCCGTGCTGCGCAAAGCGATCGAGCTATTGAAAGACGAGATCAAATGAACCGCGTATTGCTCGCCTTGGTTGGAAGGGAATGACCCGTTTTGGCAGGGCGATGCCGGGAGCGAAAGGAGAATGAGCGCGCTTTTCTGCCGTATCGGCGTTGAAAACGCGGCCGCCGGCGCGGTGTTTTCCGCGCTGGCGAACCGCCCCGGTTGCAGACTGCGAGACAGCTTTCGGCCGCATCGTTTTCTCAATCAGTACGGCCAAACCCAATGCAACAGAAACGGTTTCGCGATTGAACGGTGCATATTTTTTCTTGATCCCCCCACACTAAACAAAAAGAGCAGAAGGAGTGAACGAGTATGGTAGACGAACGGAAGAAGACGTACTACGTTTCCATGGCCACGGGGGAAATTTCGCAGCTGAAGACGGCATCGTCATGGGATTTTGAAATTCAAGCGACCGATCGGGAAATCGCTGAGCTGCGCGAGTATTTCGACCAAAACTATTCGACGGATTGGCAGGCGTTTTGGCGCGCCCATGTGCCGTACGTCCAATACCATTATGATCGGGAAAACGACGCCTATGATCGGACGCTGACAAAGATTTACGAGCAGATCTATCGGCTCGGCAATGAGGAGGCGAAGGCGCACATCCGCTCGCTTGGCATTCTTCCCGCTGAAAACGAAACGAACGAGTAAAAAAGCCGCAGACGGGGCGGCTTTTTTCGGTATAATGGGGAGGGGAAAGGGGCGAGTCCGATGCATGAATTTCGCGATTATTACGGGTATCGCGTCCGGCTGGCCTTTGCGGACCATCCGTTTTCCTCGGCCCCCGGGCATGTGTGGGTCATTTGCCGCTACCAAGGCCAGTGGTTGCTGACGGATCATCCGCGCCGGGGGCTTGAGTTTCCCGGAGGCAAAGTGGAACGCGGGGAAACCGCCGCGGCCGCCGCGGTTCGCGAGGTGAAGGAAGAAACGGGCGGAATCGTCGGTCGGCTCGAATACATCGGTCAATACGAGGTCGAGCCAGATATCGTGAAAAACATTTATTTCGCTGAGATCGCCAGCCTTGCGGAGCGGAGGTCCTATGCGGAGACGAACGGCCCGGTGTTGCTTGAGGCGCTGCCGGATCCGATCCGCGCCGATCAGCGGTTTAGCTATCTTATGAAGGATGAGGTGCTTCCGTTGGCGCTTGCGGAAATTAACCGGCGCGGGTGGATTGGTTGAGGGCGGCCGATCCGTCGCCGGCGAACGGGATGTTGCCGTCCCGCGTTTCAAGCGCCAGCGAAACCGGTTCTGTTGCCGCACGCTGGCGGACCGAGTCGAGCGACACCGCCAATGCCGAGCGAACGCTCGCTTTGCGGCGTTAGGAGCTCTGAAGGGTACTGGGAATCACAAAAACAACGACACGCCGAGGCGGCGTTAAGATCTCTGTGATGGAAGAAGGGCGCTTCTCCGTCTCGTTTCTCAAACAGAGAATCCTTTAGCATTTTCACACGTTCACCTATTGCTCAATGGAAAACAGCGGTTTTTCACCAGCTTGTTAGGCGCGCCGCCGATGAAAGAGGCGCCAAGCCTTGGCGTGCGCCTCCCGCTAGCGGCGGCTGCCCCATTTTTTCTCGATCAAGGCGACAAGCTGGTACATTACGGTCGACAGCAAGGCGACAATGAGCAGGCTCATGAGGACGAGGGTGAAATTGAACACTTGAAACCCGTAAATGATCAAATACCCGAGCCCTTGTTTCGAGACGAGAAATTCGCCGGTGATGACGCCGACCCAAGCGAGGCCGACGTTCACTTTCAACGTGGAAATGATGGCCGGAAACGACGCCGGCAGCACCGCTTCTTTGAAACATTGGTAGCGGGTGGCGCCGAACGTCCGCAACACTTTCATATAGTTCGGGTCGACTTCTTGAAACGACGCATAAACGACAATCGTCGTAATGATGATCGAAATGACGACCCCCATGGCGATAATCGAGGTAAACCCCGGCCCGAGGGCGACGATCAACATCGGCCCAAGTGCGACTTTCGGCATGGCGTTAAAGACGACTAAATACGGGTCGAGCGTTTTGGCGAGGCGCGGAAACCACCAAAGCAACGCGCCGATCAGCGCGCCGCCGGCCGTGCCGATGACAAACCCGAGCATCGTTTCAAACAAAGTCGCCCACGTATGCGTGAGAAGAGAGTGATCGCCGATTTTTTCCAAGAACAGCTTGAAAATGGAGGACGGAGAGCTGAACAAGAGCGGATCGACCCAATGAAAGCGGCTCGCCGCTTCCCAGACGGCGAAAAAGGCGACAAGGAGCGCGGCTTGCCAAAGGCGGATCACGCGCCGCTCTTTGCGGAGCGCGGCCAGATAGGCGTCATGCAATGCGTTGATGCGATTATTGACCGGATTCAAGCGACTCCATCTCCTTCCAAATGGATTGAAACAACGCGGAAAACGCCGGATGCTGGCGGGCGGAAAGCGGCGAGCAGCGCCGCAATTCATCAGGAATGAGAAACGTCCGCACGAGGCGCCCTGGCCGCGGCGAAAACAAGAAAATGCGGTCGCTCATGGCGATGGCTTCCTCGATGTCGTGCGTGACGAGCACCGCCGTTTTTCCGTATTGCTGCAACGTTTTCCAGACAAGTTCCTCCAGTTTCAGTTTCGTCTGTTGGTCAAGGGCGGAAAACGGCTCATCGAGCAGCAACAGCTTCGGGTCGGTCGCCAACGTGCGCACAAGCGCTGCGCGCTGGCGCATGCCGCCGGACAGCTGGCTCGGATCATACGATTCGACACCGCCAAGGCCGATCTCAGTAAGCAGGGCGAGCGCGCGCTCTTTCGTTTCCGTCGTCAACGTACCCGTGATGTGGAGGCCGAGCAAGATGTTTTCTTCGATCGTTTTCCACGGAAACAAGTAGTCTTGCTGAAGCATGTAGCCGACCGCGCGGCGGATCGGTGAATCCGCTCCGCCCGCCCGGCGCGCCATAGCGGCGTTTGCTTCCCGCGGCCAAAGCGGCTCGCCGTCGATGCGAACCGATCCTTCCGTCGGCTCAATCAGTCCGGCGATGATCGACAACAACGTCGTTTTGCCGCAGCCGCTGGGGCCGAGAAAGGAGACGAACTCTCCTTTCTCGACGGACAGCGACACTTGATCGAGCGCGGTGACGGCGGTCGTTTTCGTAAAATACGTGTGCGAGAGGCGGTCGATGGCAAGAAACATCCGATTCACCCGCTTTCGTTACTCATTCATCGCTTTTTTGGCAAACGATGAATCCACCAGCGTTTCGAGATCGATGCGTTTTGGCAGCTCACCGGCTTCATCCATGATCGTTTGCAAGTGGTTCCATTCGTCTTCATCCAAAATCGGATCGGTCGCGTAGGTGCCTTGGCTTTTGTAGCGATCAACCACTTTTTCGATGAGGGCCAAATCCGTGTCTTTGAAATATGGCTGAATGGCTTTCGCGATGTCCGAGGCGCTGTGCGATGCGACCCATTGCTGGGCTTTGTAGATGGCGCGCGTAAATTTTTCAATGACGTCTTTGTTCGCTTTTATATAGCTTTGCTTTGCCATGTACGATGTGTACGGGACGCGCCCGGACTCCGTGCCAAAGGAAGCGACGATGTAGCCTTTTCCTTCTTGCTCAAAAATGCTCGCGGTCGGTTCAAACAGCTGGACGAAATCGCCGGTCCCGCTCGCAAACGCGTTGGCGATGTTGGCGAAATCGACGTTTTGAATGAGCTTTAAGTCTTGATGCGGGTCGATGCCGTGTTGTTTCAACACAAATTCGCCGACCATCTGCGGCATGCCGCCTTTCCGCTGGCCGAGGAACGTACTTCCTTTCAACATCTCCCACGTAAAGTGGTCGATTTTTTGGCGAGAAACGAGAAACGTGCCGTCAGTTTGCGTGAGTTGCGCAAAGTTGATGACCGGGTCATCCGTCCCTTGCGCATAGACATAAATGGATGTTTCCGAGCCGACCAAGGCGATATCCGCGCCGCCGGACAGCAGCGTCGTCATCGTTTTGTCGCCGCCCCATGTCGTCGTCAGCTCGACATCGAGCCCTTCTTCTTTAAAGAAGCCTTTCGCTAAGGCGACGTACTGCGGCGCGTAAAAAATCGAGTGCGTCACTTCGGCGAGCCGGACTTTTTTCAGCGGCTTTTCTCCTTGGCCGTTGCCGTTGCCGCAGGCAGCGAGCGGCAGAAGGAGAAGAAGCGAACACAACCATACCATCCATTTGTTCATGTAGCCTACCCCCTTTTCGTCCACGTGTAGTGAACATTGGCTTCACCTTATCGTATGCGCGGGCGAAAAATGTGTGAATGCCTAGGAGGCTGATGAAAAACAACTGTTTCCCTTGCTCGATGAGGGAACGTGTGAAAAGCAGGACTGTTGCCGCGGGGTTTTTTGTATTTGCGAAACGAGGCGGGTAAGCGCCCTACTCCCTTAAATCATCGCCTTCCTAGAAAAAAATGGGCGTTCGGCCGAGAACGGGCGGCGGCCGGGACGCGTTGTGCGCACCCGTCGGCTTTCGGACGAGGGGAATTTGCGTGGAAAGGAGAGAGAGCGATGGACGGGGATATCATCGACCACTATCGGTTTCCGTCGCCGCATCCGGGCATCGAGGTGTTCTTTGTCACCTATATGTCCCAAGGGCTGAAGGTGAAAGGATTTTTGGCTGTGCCAAACCAAAACAAGGTGTATGACGGGTTTTTGTATTTGCGTGGCGGGATCAAAAACGTCGGGCAAGTGCGGGTGCCGCGCCTCATTCAATTCGCATCGCACGGCTTTGTCGTCTTCGCCCCGCTCTATCGCGGCAACGGTGGCGGGGAAGGGAACGAAGATTTTGTCGGTGATGACCGCTGTGACGCCATCGCGGGAGTTGAGCTTCTTCGCCGCCACCCGCTCGTCCATCCGGGGCGCGTGCACGTGTTTGGCTTCTCGCGCGGCGGAGCGATGGCGCTTCATGCCGCCATGCTCGCTGAACGGGTTTGTTCCGTCGCGGTTTGGGGCGGTGTGACGGATGTGGCGCTGACGTACTGGGAACGTCCGGATTTGCGGCGGATGATGAAGCGTGTCATCGGCGGCACGCCGAACAAATGCCCGGAGCGCTATCGGCATCGAACCCCGCTTTATCATCTCGAGCGGCTCCGCGCGCCGGTGCTCATCATCCACGGTGGGCGCGATGACAACGTCTCGATCGAACACGCCTGGCGGCTGGAACGGCGACTGAAGGAGCTCGGCAAGCGAGTGACCGCATGGTATTTTTCTGAGTTCGACCACTATTTTCCACCGCACGCCAACCGCGAGACGGTGAAAAGGCTTACGGATTGGATGAAACAACAGCCGACCGTGTGATACGATAGAAGAGGAAACGGGTGAATGAAACGGCTTTCGCCGAGTTTGGTCTTTGACCGCCGGGAGCTTGCGGCCATGGCCGGCGGAGACGGAGCGGCCGATCGTTCGCTGGGCAAGAATCGGAACCGAGCCGTTGCCGGGAATCGGCCCGATGTTGCGAAGGGTTCTAGCAGACCGCGATTGGAATCGATCAAAAGCAAGGAGGTCGGACAGGATGGGCATGCCGATGGAGCTGCAGACGCTCATTGTGACCAAAGGAAACGAACAGCGCGTCCAAGGCAATTTGTTCGTGCTGAAAAAAGACGGCTACCGCTTATATCCCCTCGACGTGCCGCTTGAAGTGCGCCGGACACTGCAAAGCGAAGCGAGCGGCATCGCCGTCGTGAAAAAGCTGGAATGGGAAGACAACCGGACGACGGTGACGTACGAACTCGTCAGCCTGTATTCAACGAATTGAACACGAAGCGACGGACAACAGGAGACGGTTTGATCAGTGCGGATTCATTTGGCAGGGGTGCAAACGGAAAAGCCGTTTGCGCCCTTAGTTTCGGTTCTTGCCGTCTTTAGCCTGTGTCGTCAGGGCGACTGACAAGGCTGGTGAAAAACCGCTGATTCCCTTCATCAATGGGGGAACGCGTGAAAAGCAGGATCGATTAAAGAAGGAATTCGGCCACAAAGAGCGAATAAAATACAGCGAATTCAATGTCGCAAGGAGGGAAAACGTGACCAAACCGCGAATCGATCACGACCGGTTGTTCAAGGAGTTGCTGTCGACGTTCTTCGAAGAATTTTTGCTTCTCTTTTTTCCCGATGTGTACGAGCACATTGACGTTCGCCACCTCTCTTTCCTCTCAGAAGAACTGTTTACCGACGTCACGGCGGGGGAGAAGCATCGCGTCGACTTATTGGTCGAAACGAAGATGAAGGGGGAGGAAGGGCTCATCATCGTCCATGTCGAACACCAAAGCTATGCCCAACAGACGTTCCCTGAGCGAATGTTCCTCTACTTTAGCCGCCTATTTCAAAAATACCGCCGCCGCATTGTTCCAATTGCCATCTTCAGCTATGACGAATCCCGCGATGAACCTTCTTCGTGGCGCATCCAGTTTCCGTTCTTGACCGTTCTCGATTTTCGTTACTTGACGGTGGAATTGCGCAAACTGCCGTGGCGCGCGTACATCCGCCATGACAACCCTGTCGCCGCCGCCTTGATAAGCAAAATGGGGTATAATAAAGAAGAGAAAGTCGAAGTGAAAAAAGAGTTTTTGCGCATGCTCGTCCGCCTTGAGCTCGATGAGGCAAAACAGCGGTTGTTGTTCGGCTTTTTTGAAACATATTTGCGGTTGTCTGCAGAAGAGGAAGCGAAACTGCGAAACGAGGTGAGCCAAATGGAGACAAAGGAGGCGAAGCAAGTCATGGAACTCATCATTTCGTATGAACAGCGGGGAATGGAAAAGGGAATCGAACAAGGGATCAAACAAGGCATGAAACAAGGGCGCCAACAAGGGATCGAGGAAGGGAAGCTTGAGGTGGTGAAGCGCATGCTCGCTAAAGGATATGATGTCGACACGATCCACGAGTTGACCGGGCTGCCGGCGGAAAAGATTGAACAGCTGAAGAAGTAAACCCGCCTTCGCATTGTCGTCGACCTCCAATCGTGCAAAAATCCCGGGGGATCGACGACAATCATTTTATGCGTTCGAACCTTACGGCCATCGAGGGTAAAGTCTATTGACAGAATTTGTCGGCGACGTTCATCGTCCCGATTGGCGTTTTGATTCTAATGTTGAAAAGGCAGGGGCGCAAACAATCCTTCGGTTTGCACTCTGCCATATGATGAAGCAAGACTGATTCCTTTGCTTTGTTCTGAAATAAAGTGATCATTTACAGAGGGAGCTCACAAAATAGTTCCCGTGATTTCTCCTTTTTGGTTCTCCTTATAACTCCAGATTTTCCGCTGACGATAACTGATCCAGCCGCTGATCAAAAAGCAGCAAACAGACAAATAAAATGAAAAACGAATCCCGTAAACATCGGCGATAAAGCTCATTAACAATGTGGAAATTCCGAATGTTACGGAACTAATGACTCCCTGCACGGCAAAAACATGAGGCAGAGCGTCCATCCGGGCATTTTTTTGAAGAATCGTCTGAAGACAGATCAGCTTCCATTGTTCGATGATCCCGTACAGGGCGGAATACAGAAGCGCCAGCGCACCGTGCGTCGTTGTGCCAAATAACAGTGTGACAATAGCGATACAAAACGGGCCAAACAATACAAAAAATTGCTGGTTTTTTTCAACCGATTGACTAAACTTAACGCTTAACAATCCCCCTATCACCATGCCGCCAAAGAAAACAGAGTTAATATATCCCCACCATTCCTCTCCTACATGTAATTGTTCTTTCACATACATATAAAGGATGGCCGAAATCCAGACGCCATTTCCGATTCCTTCAAAAAATGACATGAAGCTAATCGATTTTGCGTGCACATTTCTCCACGTGTATTCCCATCCTAGACGGATCGAAAGGAGAAAGTTCTTTAGGCCTTTGTCTTGGACCGTATTCTTCTTTGTATGTTCTTGTATAGGCAACAGAAACATGAGAATGCTTGAAACGATATAGAACAATAAGGTGATATGGATTAAAAGGAACGGCGATCCCGCACTGACAATCAAACTCCCGATCGGCCATGCGCTAAGTTTGATGAATTGGTCTAACGTGTTTAAAAAACTGTTGGCTTTCAAGATTTCCTCCTTGGAAACTATAAAAGGAACGAGGGAGTTTTTAATCGGATTATTGATCCCGTCTAAAAAAGCGATCAATGATACAAAAACGTAAACGATCGCAATGTGATGTTCCGCACCCCATTGCAAAAA
The DNA here is from genome assembly GCF_052692335.1 of Geobacillus sp. YF-1. Classification (NCBI taxonomy): domain Bacteria; kingdom Bacillati; phylum Bacillota; class Bacilli; order Caryophanales; family Anoxybacillaceae; genus Geobacillus; species Geobacillus sp. YF-1. The sequence continues at coordinate 2,797,486 of NZ_CP199850.1, read as the reverse complement.
CAGCGAGAGAAAAAGCAGCAGAAATGTTTTACACAGTTGTCCGTAGGACAATAACGTTTTTAGTTTATATTTTTCGAAAAATATCGGTGCGACGATTCCACTAATAAATAACGACAATGTAACGAAAAAAGGGACTAAGGCGGCAGCCATGGCTTTCGATGTCAAATGATATAGGCAAGAGACAACGGAAACAATGTAGAACACATCTCCGAAATTCGCGAAAGATTGTCCGATCCAAAGGAAATGAAATGGTTTCTTTTTCATGACCTCAATCCTCTCTTTGATCATCGAAACGATTGGTAATGGAATCGTAAACACGAACCAAAAGCCAGCTCTTCAGTTTTTGATAAAACGAGCTTTTTGTCGCGCCCCTAAGCGAGGAGGCGAAAGAAAGCGGATGGATTTTCAACAATTTCCTAAAGGCGAATGGATATACTGAAGCAATGGAAGCCTCCCCCTTATTCTGTTTAGAGTCCATTTTTATTTCTATGGTGCTGGTTGAGCATCAGCGCTCAATTAGCACCACAGGTATAGAATAATTTTATTTTTTTGATTGTTGTAATTATACATTTTTTTTTTTAAATGGCAATGAATACAAATAGAAGGAGGTGTTATTCCATGAATAAAAAGCATGTCGAAAATATTAAACGTTATGTTGAACATTATTTAAAAAACCCGTGGTGCTAGTTGAGCGCTAGCGCTCAACTAGCCCGAGTGTTACAAGCGAATACACCAACAAGATGCCATCGAGTGCTACTTCAAATCCCGCAATCGAATTCGCACGAATGTCTGTCATACGATATTGGTCAACAAGGACGGAGAATACCGTTTCAATGACTTTCCGTTTTTGTTTGAGCCATGTCTCCCATGACTCAGATGGGCGGTGTTTCTGGTTTTTGCGAGATGGAGTCCAAAAAGCGATTTGGTACGCCTCATACAACTTTTTTTGCCATTCACTACTGATGAATCCTTTGTCACCCAAGTTATAGGGGTGAGGAATTTGAGTCATGACGGTTTCAGCTGCAGTTCGATCGTGACAGGACGCCTCGGTTACCACGTATCCCATAGGTAGCCCTTGATCTGTCACTTGAAGATGAAACGTAAACCCATAGTACCACTGCTTTTTCGATGCACAAAATCCAATGTCAGCGATGCCTTGAAATCGTTTGACACGGTACATTCTTGCGGCATGGCACCACTCGATTGGCATGCTATCTACGACCGCATAGGCATGGTGTTGCCCACGTTTCGCCAGTTCATGACGAATCCATTTGATCGCAAAGCGCAGCGATCGGCAACGGCGATTGTATCGAGAACGTTCGAGAAAACGTCCATCCGTGAACAAGTTCCCAGTAACAAAGCGATGCCATGCACGTTCGGAAGAGAAGCCAAGCAACTTTCCTAACAGATGAATGGCAATGATCACTGCGTCTTCTTGTTTCGCCAAATGACGATTGCGGCGTTGAAGATAGCATTGAATGTGTGACAGCTGGGCAGAAACAAAAAAGAACATGGCTGCATATTGTTTTTGAATTTTCGCCTTGTCTGTTGTAAAATGAAAGTGCTCTTGCATGGGGATTCTCCTTTCGAATGTTTGGTCGCACTTTCATTCTACAGGAGATCCGCAGGCAAGGGCTATTTTTATGCTTACTCGATTTTATCTAGCACCACGGGTTATATAAATGTACCTTGAAAAGTTAACCTTTGCATCATGCTGCATACCCTTCAACGTCGAAACACGTCTTTGGGGTGTTGATCAATGTAACCCATAAACCGAGCAATGACGTCACCAATATACATTTGGTCATTGTGAAACATATTCGCAATGACCGCGTCTTTGAGCTATTTACACACGCGTTCGATGGGATTCAGCTATGGGGAGTACGGAGGCAACAAGATAAAGTGAAACTAAATCTCCCTCTTGTGGCAAGAAATCTTTGGCCATTCTAGTATGGTGGATGCGTGCATTGTCGAGCACCGGCACGATCAGCTTGTCTGGATAAACGGCTCTCCAGAGTCTTTAAAAAATCCAAAAACGTCGTGGCATTCCTAGTTGTCGCTCGGTGAAGAACGGTGTCTCCATTAAGGATATTCACCACACCCAATAGAGAAACGTAGGCATGATGCCATAAGTGGGCACCTGTTTTTGCCGGCCAGCTTCTGACCAAGTGGCCCGCAAGACTTGATAGGGCCGGACGTGGGCCTCATCGACATATAAAATAACAGTGTTGGGATCAATCAGTTTTTTATAAGTTCCATTTGTTTCTCAAACGCTTATCGTGGTTCGGTATCGCCTTTCGCCGATGTATAGGTGAGCCAATTCCAAGAGAGTCCCATTCGATGTAAATAAAAGTTTACGAATCCCTTCTTGGGACATGGTGACCACGTAGCGCTCTCGAGTATAAGACTGAATGATCCACATATTCCAAGAAGAAGAAATGTCCCAACCGAGTTCGGCTGGTGTGTGGATCAAAATGATTTGTTTCAGTTCCTGTTGCTGTTCCGCCGTTAGAAACGGTTCCCGGCCCGGCAGATGTTTCCGATCGAGCAGTAGATCGATCCCGCCTTCGTTGAATAGGGATACATAAAACGCCTCACTTTGGCAGCACAGATTGAGCATGGAAGCGATCTCTTTGTTCAGATAACCTTCCATGACGAGGTGAACGGCCATGACGCGTTAACATAGGGGAATATTTTTGATTTTTCGCTCTTCTTAACGAAGTGTTCGTGACGTCCATCGAGATCATTAGTGATTTTCAATCGTTTCATGTTATTCCCGCTCCTTTTGGGATGTTTAGGAGCAGTATAACTAGAGCGGAAATCACTTATATGAACGTTAATGTTTTAATGTGCACCTATATAGTTAAGGTATATAAGCTGTAATAAAGAATTTCCACGGTTTTGTATTAACGTTCAAGCCAGTATATAATGCGAGTATGCCGAGAGTCTGGTGGATAAACACTTTTTTGAATTAAGTGTTTTAAGACACAGAAGGAATATTAAAATATAGGTATAGAAAGGGTTGAGGAATTTGAAGATTAAAGATGTATTTGGGGATTTGCCTACACTTACTACTGAACGTTTAATATTAAGAAAATTAACGTTAGATGATGCATATGATTTATTTGATTATGCGTCAAATCCGGAAAACTGCAAATATTTACCTTGGAGACCTCATCATACCATTGAAGATTCAATTCAATTTTTAGAATTTGTAATTAAGTCTTATAAAGAAGGTAGTTTAGCTCCGTGGGGAATCGTTTCAAAAGCAGACAATAAAATGATCGGGACAATTGATATAGTTAAATGGTTACCCAATCATCATAAAGCTGAGATAGGTTTTGTTTTATCGTATAAGTATTGGGGGAAGGGATTAGCAGTTGAAGCGGCTAATAAAATCATTGAATTTGGTTTTGACAAGATGGAATTAAACAGAATTGAGGCATTTGCTATGATTGAAAATGTTCAATCTTTAAGAGTTTTACAAAAGTTAGGGATGCAATTTGAAGGGGTTATGAGAGAACATTGGTATATTAAAGGTAAATTTAGGGATATGGCTATATACTCTATTCTAAAACGAGATTATTTTAAATCAAGGAACGGGTTGCAAAACGCATAACGGATGAATAAAGGGACACAAAAAATCCACTCTTATTGGGAATCATATACAGTTACTAAAAAACTTCAAAGGGGTGACACTATCAAGAGTTCCAATTCTTTGATCGAATACACCGATGAAATCGATCCTCTTTTAGAGGCTTTATTTCGATGCATCGATCAACTTTTTTCTGGAAATACCTTATGTGGCGGGAAGACCACAGGTGTCTAAAAAGGCAATTGATTAAATGTTTATTTTGGAAAACGTGCTTTACGATCGATTCTTTGTAGCAGTTGATGAACATCTTCCGCTGTTTTTGCTATTTTTGATGTATTTATGAGTCTCTCATCTGTCCACCTTTTCAAGGACCAGCCGATGCTTTCAAAAGCAAGAATTTTCTGACGTTCATCATCATCTCTTAAACGATGTATGTGTTTAATCTCTGAAAGTGATCATGGTGGATGGTACGGCCCTTTGAAACATTCTTGTAGTATGATCCCCAAACAAAATGGGTCATTTCAACTCGGTATTACTAGTTTAAAGGTATAAAGAACGGTTGAACAAGTGAGAATTCTTTTTGTTTTCTCGATTAACCGCTGGAATAGTGGAGAAACAAAAGGTGCCTATGGTTATGTGATTGCTGTCTTCTTGAAAACTGGATTTGAAAAGTGTCTGTTTGATCTCCATAATGCGTTGAATGGGTATTTGATCAATTAAAGATTAACGGGGTAGAGCAGCCGCGTTGGTATAGATTTCATTGCTATCTGTTACATGTACAATTATAAATCATTATTGGAAATTTTTAATTTACACTCTATTTTTACCGCGTTATCAATTATAAGAAGAAGTTAAATTCTGAATATATATAAAAAGATATGTATTGCATGATGTTTAGTTACCCGTGGTGCTAGATAAAATCAGACGAGCATAAAAATAGTCCTTGTATGAAAATCTCCTTTTAAAATGAAAGTGCTCACCTAACATTAGAAAGGAGAAATCCCATACAAGAGCGTCTTCATTTTACAACGGATCAAGCGGAAATTCAAAAGCAATATACGGCGATCTTGTTCTTGGTATCAGCGCAACTGTCTGGCGGCTCTAAATGTATTTGTAGCGCTGAAATCGTCATTTGTTAAAGCAAGGAAATGGGTCATAATCGCCATTCATATTCTTGGAAAGTTGTTTTGTTTTACTTCGGAACGAGCAGGGTATCAGTATGTCATTGGAAACTTATTCACTAGGGAGATGTTCCCTGAACGCTCTCGATATAACTGTTGTTGTCGGTTGCTCCGTTTTTCCGTTAAATAGAGTTTTTCTAATAGATCCGTCACCAACTAGCGAGGCACGGACAACATCATGCCTATGCTGTTGTGGAGATCTTGTCCCTCTTGCGCTGTGTCATCACGTGAGGCGTTAATGTTCAACTAGCACCACGGATATTCAAGATGTTCCTGTTCCATACTCAAACGAAAAAATACATGTTACATATTTTGATAAAACATTGCAAAATAAATTACTTAGTTTGGGTATGATTGACAAAGAGGATTTGGAAAACGATAAACACATTTATTCACAACAAGAGCAAGAAGTAATTACTGATAGAATTGAAAAAGCATTAAAGTTGATCAAAGTATTGCATAATGATTTGTATGATTTAATTAATACACTTATTGGTACCTTTTTGATTTTAAAAAAAGATTTGTTTGGTGGAGGATCAGTGTCCAATGTTATGGGATTAGTATGGTTAAACCCTCAATCTGATTGGTCAATCATTGAATATGCAGAGGCCATTTATCATGAGTTTATCCACCAAAGTATCTTCTTGGATGATATGATTAACTGTATGTTTCCTAATGCTAATGAATGTGCAAAAGAAGAAGCTCTAGTTACATCAACCATCTTGAAAATCAAAAGGCCTTTAGACAGAGCATATCATGCTGCTGGAGTTTCTATAGGAATTATGCATCTTTATCACTTGTTTAATGATTCTAAAAATTCTGATAAGTATATGGATGATTTGCGGAAAACAGTTGAAGAAATAGAGGCAAGAACACAATTCTTGGGGGAACAGGGAGTAAAAACTTTAGAAATCATGCGCAAGTTCATTAATCATCCATCTTTTGATGACATTACGTATTCCTTACAGAACTAATGGCCATTGCGACAAATGAAAACACAGAAGCCCATTGCGTTTGATCGAGTCCGGTTGTTTTGAGGTTGTTTGAGGCGAATGAAACGGATCGACGTACAGAAATGCTTAAGGATTCAGTGTCGGAGTCCAAAGCAAAGGAAAGAAATAAAAAACAGCCGGACAGGGAACGGCTTCCTGTCCGGCTGGGGGTTCGTTATACGAGCGGTCCGCCGAGCTTTTCGATCGTTGGGTCGATATGAGCGAACTTTCGGAAGTTGGCGCGGAATTTTTCCGCCAGCTCTTTCGCCTGTCGTTCGTATGCTTGTTTGTCAGCCCATGTGTTTTGCGGGCGCAAGACGTCGTCCGGCACGCCGGGGACGTGCGCCGGGATGGCGAGGCCGAAGATCGGGTCGTGCACGGTTTCGACGTTGTCAAGCTCTCCTTCGACGGCGGCTTGCACCATCGCGCGGGTGTAGGCGAGCTTCATGCGGCTGCCGACGCCGTACGGCCCTCCTGTCCAGCCGGTGTTGACCAAAAAGACGCGGACGTTGTGCTCAGCGATTTTTTGCCCGAGCATTTCCGCGTATTCAACGGCCGGGCGCGGCAAAAACGGCGCGCCAAAGCACGTCGAGAACGTCGCTTCCGGTTCGGTGACGCCGCGTTCTGTGCCGGCGAGTTTGCTTGTGTAGCCGCTTAAGAAATGGTACATCGCCTGTTCGCGCGTCAGTTTGCTGATCGGCGGTAGAACGCCGAACGCATCGGCCGTCAAGAACACGATCGTGGACGGGTGGCCGGCGACGCTCGGGTCGACGATGTTTTTGATCGCTTGAAGCGGGTAGGCGGCGCGCGTGTTTTCTGTCAGCGTGCCGTCATCGTAATCTGGCACCCGCGTCGCGTCGTTGAGAATGACGTTTTCGAGCACGGCGCCAAAGCCGATGGCGTCAAAAATCTGCGGCTCTTTCTCGCGCGATAAGTTGATGCATTTCGCATAGCAGCCGCCTTCGATATTGAAAATGCCGCGGCTCGACCAGCCGTGTTCGTCATCGCCGATCAAGCGGCGGTTCGGATCGGTGGAGAGCGTCGTTTTCCCGGTTCCTGACAAGCCGAAGAAGAGGGCGACGTCGCCTTCCTGGCCGACGTTGGCCGAGCAGTGCATCGGCAGGATGCCTTGTTCCGGCAGCAAATAGTTCATCACCGAAAAGATCGATTTTTTCATTTCGCCGGCGTACTCCGTCCCGCCGATTAGGACGACGCGGCGTTCAAACGAGATGATGATGAACGCTTCCGAGCGCGTGCCGTCCACAGCTGGGTCCGCCTTAAAATTCGGCGCGCAAATGACGGTAAATTGCGGTTCATGCGCGGCGAGCTCTTCGGCGCTTGGCCGGATGAACAGCTGATGGACGAACAAGTTGTGCCAGGCGAATTCATTGACGACTTGAATCGGCAGCCGGGATTTCGGATCGGCGCCGGCAAAGCCTTTAAAGACGAACAGTTCCTCTTGTTTTAACAAATAATCGAGCACTTTGTCGTACAGTTTTTCAAACGTTTCCGGCGCCATCGGCTGGTTGACCGTTCCCCAGTCGACCGTTTGTTTCGTTGACGGCTCTTCGACGATGTATTTGTCTTTCGGCGACCGCCCCGTGTACTTGCCGGTCGTGACGGCGACGGCGCCGGTATGCGTCAGCCGGCCTTCCTTTCGCTGCAGCACTTTTTCAACGAGTTCCGCGACGGACAGTTGGTGGTGGACGTACGGTTTTTGCAGCAAGAGATCGAGTTTATTCGTCATATTGGCAATCCCCATGTTCAAAACCTGCCTTCTTTATTGGAATCACTTTTGAAAATAGTATAACACATTTTTATTAATAGTCCATACTAATTGTGAAGGTTTTTCGGACTTATTTTTCCTCATTTTTTGAACAATAAAAAAATGTTTTGTATGGTTGACTTCCGTTCGTTTGTTGCGATATGATAAGTCATTGAACGGATACTCTTATCCCGAGCCGGCGGAGGGACAGGCCCGATGAAGCCCAGCAACCGTCACAACTGTACATGTGTGAAATGGTGCTAACCTGTGGCAAGGCGCAGTCCTTGAACGATAAGAGTGAAAGGAAGCAATCCGATTGCAATGACCTTTCCTCACCGTGACAGGAAAGGTTTTTTTATATTGCCAAGGGAAACGAGTTCCGTATCGCCACATTACGTCAAGAGGAGGAAATGAGCCGAATGTCAGCCAAACGCCGCTTGTTTACTTCAGAGTCTGTAACCGAAGGACACCCGGACAAAATTTGCGACCAAATTTCCGATGCGATTTTGGATGCCATTTTGGAAAAAGACCCGAACGCCCGCGTTGCTTGTGAAACAAGCGTCACGACCGGGCTGGTGCTCGTGAGCGGGGAAATTACGACGTCGACGTACGTCGATATTCCGCGCATCGTCCGCGATACGGTTCGCGAAATCGGCTATACGCGCGCGAAATACGGATTTGACGCCGACACGTGCGCCGTGCTGACGTCGATTGACGAACAGTCGCCGGACATCGCGATGGGAGTGGATCGGGCGCTTGAGGCGCGCGAAGGTCAGATGACGGATGAGGAAATTGAAGCGATCGGCGCCGGCGACCAAGGGCTTATGTTTGGGTTTGCCTGCAATGAAACGGAAGAGCTGATGCCGCTGCCGATTTCGCTCGCCCACCGTTTGGCGCGCCGCTTGGCGGAAGTGCGCAAAACGGACGTGTTGCCGTATTTGCGTCCCGATGGCAAAACGCAGGTGACGATCGAATACGATGAAAACGGCAAACCGGTGCGCGTCGACACGATCGTCGTTTCTGCGCAACATCATCCGGACATTACTCAAGACCAAATTGAACGTGACATTAAAGAACATGTCATCAAGCCGGTGGTTCCGACGGAGCTGTTGGATGAGAACACGAACTACTTCATTAACCCGACCGGCCGATTCGTCATCGGCGGTCCGCAAGGGGATGCCGGGCTGACAGGACGGAAAATCATCGTTGACACGTACGGTGGCTACGCCCGTCATGGCGGCGGCGCGTTCTCGGGCAAAGACCCGACGAAAGTCGACCGCTCGGCGGCGTATGCGGCCCGCTATGTCGCGAAAAACATTGTCGCGGCCGAGCTCGCCGATAAGTGCGAAGTGCAGCTCGCCTACGCGATCGGCGTCGCCCGCCCGGTCTCGATTTCGATCGATACGTTCGGCACCGGCAAGGTGTCTGAAGACATTTTAATTGAAGTCGTGCGCAACAACTTCGACCTTCGTCCGGCCGGCATCATTAAAATGCTTGACTTGCGCCGTCCGATTTACAAACAAACGGCCGCTTACGGCCATTTCGGGCGCACGGACATCGACTTGCCGTGGGAGCGCACCGACAAAGCTGCCTTGTTGAAAGAGCAAGCGCTGGCGTTGGCGAGCAAGCAATAAAGAAACAAGAGGGTGGCCTGCAGGCGATAGCTGGCCGCCCTCTTGTTCGTTTTCATGGCTCGCTTGCTTCGAAAAAGAAGCGTGGTTTCGCCAAGAAGGCGCGGCTGGCCTTGATGGCGCATCCGGACTTTGTTCTTCTGGCGGTTCGGGTGCGTCCCGTCGCGCGGCTTGGCGACCGAGCAAGAAGCCGGCCCGTTACGGCCGGTTGGTCCGTTGCTGCTGGAGCGCCTTGTAATATTGTCCTTTTTCGACATATTCGCGGCGAATGCGTTCCATTTCACGGAAATCGTCCTCGGTCAGCTCGCGCACCACTTTCGCCGGCCGTCCGAGGGCGAGCACGTTCGGCGGGATGGTTTTGCCGGGGGGCACCAAGCTGCCGGCACCGATAAACGCGCTTTCGCCGATTTCGGCGCCATCGAGGATGATCGATCCCATGCCGATCAAGGCGTTTTTGCGAACGATGGCGCTGTGCAAAATGACTTGATGGCCGACGGTCACGCCGTCTTCAATGATGAGCGGATTGTTTGGACTTTGATGCAAAATTGAGTTATCTTGGATATTGACCCGGTTGCCGATGATCGTCGGCGCCACGTCGCCGCGGATGACGGTGTGAAACCAGACGCTCGTCTCCTCGCCGATCGTGACATCGCCGGTGATCGTCACATAGTCGGCGATGAAGGCGGATGGAGCAATGATTGGCGTTTTGCCTTTGTACGGATAAATCATCGTCGTTCGTTCCTTTCTATGGCAATCTTGTTCATCAAGTATTGTACAACGGTATCCCGCTGTTTTGCACGCGCTTGTCGATGTGAATGATGTAGTCTATGTGTCCCCGCTCGCCGATGAACGCGCACTGCGGCGGTTTGCGAAGGCGGTGGGGCTGGCAATACTAATAGACAAAGCATTGTTTTTGCGCCCGAGGTGAGCCCGATTGAAGATCCCGACCCATCCGATTGCATTGCTGAAAATGGTGTACCGTGACGTGTTTCCGCTTGTCCACCGCGAACTGGCCTGCTGGCGGCGCCGAGCCGAGCAAATCCCCGATCCGGAACTGCGGCGGCAAGCGCTCGCCAGCATCGCGGCGAAAACGTTTCATTGCGAAGGCGGAGCGATTTTGGCGCTTTTGGCCGGGGAACACATCGAGCCGTGCGTCCGTTTTATCGTCGCCTATCAGACCATCAGCGACTATTTGGATAATTTGTGTGATCGCAGCACTTCGCTCGATCCGGTCGATTTTCGCGCCTTGCATGAATCGATGCCGGACGCCTTGACGCTTGGGGCCGAGCCGTCGAACTATTACCGCCATCGCCGCGAACAGGAAGACGGCGGCTACTTGCCGGCGCTTGTGCGCACGTGCCAAGAAGTGCTCGGAACGGTTCGCCACTATGAAACGATCGCTCCGTTTTTGCATGAATTGGCTGGGTATTATTGCGACTTGCAAGTGCATAAACATGTCGACGCCCGTGAGCGCGTGCCGCGGCTTGTGCAATGGTTTACCCAGCATAAAGATTCGTTGCCGCCGATGGAGTGGTACGAATTTTCCGCCTGCTCTGGCTCGACGCTCGGCATTTTCTGCCTTGTCGCCTATGCGTTCGGCGAATCGTTGCCGCCGGAGATGGCACGGCGCGTGCGCGACGGCTATTTTCCGTACATTCAAGGGTTGCACATCTTGCTTGATTATTTGATCGACCAAGAAGAGGACCGCGAAGGCGGCGATTTGAATTTTTGTTTTTACTACCCGAATGAAACGGTGATGCTCGAGCGGCTTTGCCATTTCATCGAAGAAGCCGATCGCCAAGTGAGCGGGCTGCCGCACGGTGAATTTCACCGCCTCATTCACCGCGGGCTGCTTGGGCTTTATTTATCGGATGACAAGGTGAAAAAGCAGCGCGGTTTGCGCCGGCTGGCGCGCCGGCTTGTCCGTGCCGGCGGGGCGGCATCGCAGTTTTTTTACTGGAACGGCAAGGCCTATCGTTTTTGGCAAGGTACACAAAAACGGCTGTCCTTTTCATAAGGGCGGCCGTTTTTGTGTCGAGGTGCTGGTTTGGACAAGGGAGCTTTGTTCGTCTGAGCCCGGCTCCCCGTTTTTTCGCTTCGGAGGCTCACGCTTCGTTTCCGCTTGCTGCGTCGGTGGGATGAAAGGGAACGAGAAGAGGGCAGAGCAGCGCGGTTTAGCGCTCGCCGGCTGGTTGCCCGTTTTCCTCTTCCCGCTTTTCCAGCGCCAGCAAAAACGGCGGATCGTTTTGCCGATTGATGAATTCGTATTTCAAGGCGTGGACGCGCCGTTGATCAAGAGAGCGGACGTAATCAAGAAGCGCGTCCCGTTCGCGCTTTCCTTCGGGATGACCATGGTAGACGACAAGGACGATCACGCCGCCCGGCCTCATGACGGAAAGCAGCTGGCGGACCGCAGCGATCGTCGATTCCGGTTGAGTGACGATTTGTTTGTTGCCGCCGGGCAAATAGCCGAGGTTGAACACGGCGCCGGCGATCCGCCCGTGCACATCAGCGGGAAGCGCGACAAGCAGCTCGCTATGGCTTCGCTCTAACAGTGTCACCCGCTCGCGCAGCCCGTGTTCGGCGAGGCGGGCGGCCGCCGCGGCGATGGCTTCGCGTTGGATGTCAAAGCCAAAAACATGGCCGCTGTCGCCGACGCGTTGCGCGAGATAGACGGTATCATGGCCGTTGCCGACCGTTGCGTCAATGGCGATGTCGCCCTCTTGAATCGCTTGGTTGAGCAAAAAACGGGCAAACGGCAAAATGTTCATCAATGCCATCGGTTGGTCCTCCTTATGATCGATGGATCGTTGACGCTCGGGCGGATGGCAGACGGCTGTCCGTCCGGCTCGGCCGTCCGCCGTCTCGGAGCGGCGAACCGCTTAGCGCGGATCAAGCGAGATGAAGGCCCGATGTCGGCATTGTAGCAAAAACTGCGGGGAAAAGCGACTGCCGATGCTCGAATCCCGTCGCCGTCCTTCGCCGGTGGCGATCGAGAGAACCTCAACGACCGCGAGGCGTTTCAGCACGACTAGGGCGGCCGATTGCCGGTCACACCATCGCGGTGATCGGTCGCCTGCCAATCATTGGCGTGATACGACGGCCGCAGGCGGCGCATAGTAAACATGAGGGAAGATGATGAAAAGGGGTGAACGCATGGCGACACGACAATCGGTGGAAGAGTTTTTGCAGCGCTGTGAAGATGTCATTCGCTTTGCGAAAGAACAATATACCGAAGCGCAAAAGCAAGAGCATTACAACCTCACAGAATATACAAACGCCCAGCAAATGCTCGAGCAAACGGTGCTCGATTTGGCGCACCTCGCCCGCAGCTGCAACGCCCAGCAGCGCGAACAGCTGCACCGGATGCGGCTCCAGCTTGAGCAGCTGCAAAACGAAATGATTTTGCTTGACCGCTGAGACGAGCGGCAAATGGACGACCCGCCAAGAGAAAACCGAAAACGACGGGGAAACAGCAACGAGGAGGGACACGATATGAAGCGACGCCTCAAGCAAACCAATCCGGAACAAAAAACGCGCAACGGCCGAAACAATAACGATCTCGAGCTCGGTCAAGAGTTCGACCCGGTCAAATTGGCCAAAAAGCAGTACGAACAAACGGGCGGACAGCCAATCCGTTCCAAGCAGCGCAACGGGTGAGTCATTCCGGACCGCGGGCGGCCATCAAGCCGCCTTTTTTCGTAAACGTGCAGCAAGCGGTGATATTCATCCCAAAGCGGAGGCATGGCCCGTCGGTTTTCTGTGAAAATGCCGAGCTGATGCCTTTGCGCTTTTTTTGGATTGCTTTTTTTCCGGTTTTCTCCTACAATTATTTCGGAAGTCAAAAGAAAACGGATGAAAAGGATGATGATTGATGCCCCGCGCGCTTTGGTGGCTGCTCGTTGGCATGGCGCTCAACGTGACAGGCGGGTCTTTTTTATGGCCGCTCAATACGATTTATTTGCATGAACAGCTTGACCAGCCGCTGGCGGTGGCGGGAGCGGTGCTGATGCTCAACTCCGGGGGGAGCGTCATCGGCAGCCTCATCGGCGGCGTTTTGTTTGACCGGATTGGCGGGTTTCGCGCTCTCTTGATCGGCGCTTGTGTGACGATGGCGGCTTCGGCCGGCTTGAGCGTCTGGCACGGTTGGCCGCATTACGCGGTGTTTTTGGCGCTTATCGGCATCGGCAGCGGCATCGTGTTTCCCGTGGCCTCGGCGTATGCCGGCGCGCTTTGGCCGGAAGGGGGACGGCGGGCGTTCAATGCCTTGTATGTGGCGCAAAACGTCGGCGTTGCCATCGGTTCGGCGCTCGGCGGGCTCGTCGCTTCGTATTCGTTCTCGTTCGTGTTTTTAGCCAATTCGCTGCTTTATGCGGCGTTTTTGCTGATTGTCACCATCGGATTGCTTGTCGGGTTCGCCCTGTTGGCAGCGGCAGCCGCGTTGTTGTACGACCGCTGGCTGCCGAAGTCGGCGCGGGAGACTGAAGAAAAAACGGCGGCAACCGTATAGAAGGCTGATGAAAAACAGCGATTTCCTTTGCTCGATGATGCAAGGTTTTTCTAGTTGAGAAACGATGCCAGGAAGCGGGATGCACGATTTCATCACCAGTCCCATAAGTTTCGGCTTGCAATCGCTCGACAAATTTTTTAAAATAATAATTAAATTTGTCATTTCGTATGTAACGAAAACGTCAATGAAGCGAACAGCGGTGAAGAGGAGCAGTAGCGGGCTTGGCGGACAGCAGAGAGTTGACGGTCGGTGCGAGTCAACCGAAGCCAGCCTGTGAACTCGCCTCGGAGTTGCCGGCGCGAACGGCGCTGCCTACTAACGTCGGCCGTGAATCTGCGTTAAGGAGCAAAGCGGGTGCGCCATGGGCGCGCCAAAAAGGGTGGTACCGCGGGAAGCGCGCCTCTCGTCCCTTTGCATGGGGATGAGAGGTTTTTTTGTACATACTTTCGTCCATGATGCAAGTAGAAGCAAAATCTTGATAGGAGGAGTGCTGCGATGAGCTTCAACCACCGCGAAATCGAAAAAAAATGGCAGGACTATTGGGAGAAAAACAAAACGTTCCGCACGCCCGATGAGGACGACAAACCGAAGTTTTACGTGCTCGACATGTTCCCGTATCCGTCCGGCGCCGGCTTGCACGTCGGCCATCCGGAAGGGTATACGGCGACCGACATTTTGGCGCGCATGAAGCGGATGCAAGGGTATAATGTCCTTCATCCGATGGGCTGGGACGCGTTCGGGCTGCCGGCCGAGCAGTATGCGCTCGATACTGGAAACGACCCGGCCGAGTTTACGCAAAAAAACATCGACAACTTCCGCCGGCAAATCAAGTCGCTCGGCTTTTCATACGACTGGGATCGCGAAATTAACACGACCGACCCGAACTATTACAAATGGACGCAATGGATTTTCTTAAAGCTGTACGAAAAAGGGCTTGCGTATATGGATGAGGTGCCGGTCAACTGGTGCCCGGCGCTCGGCACGGTGCTGGCGAACGAGGAAGTGATCAACGGCCGGAGCGAGCGCGGCGGGCATCCGGTCATCCGCAAGCCGATGCGGCAATGGATGTTGAAAATTACCGCATATGCCGACCGGCTGCTCGAAGATTTGGAAGAGCTCGACTGGCCGGAAAGCATCAAGGAGATGCAGCGCAACTGGATCGGCCGTTCGGAAGGAGCGGAAATCGAGTTCGCCGTCGACGGCCATGACGAGACGTTCACGGTGTTTACAACGCGGCCAGATACGCTGTTTGGCGTAACGTACACCGTCTTGGCGCCCGAGCATCCGCTTGTCGAGAAAATCACCACGCCGGAGCAAAAACCGGCCGTTGCCGCTTACTTGAAAGAAGTGCAAAGCAAAAGCGATCTCGAGCGCACCGATTTGGCGAAAGAAAAGACAGGCGTGTTCACCGGCGCGTACGCCATCCATCCAGTGACCGGCGCTCGGCTTCCGATTTGGATCGCCGACTACGTGTTGATGGGCTACGGCACAGGGGCGATCATGGCCGTGCCGGCGCACGATGAGCGCGACTACGAGTTTGCGAAAACGTTCGATTTGCCGATCAAAGAAGTCGTCGCTGGCGGCGATATTGAAAACGGGCCGTACACCGGCGACGGGGAGCACATCCACTCCGAGTTTTTGAACGGCTTGAACAAGCAGGAAGCGAGCGAAAAAATGATCGCGTGGCTTGAGGAACACGGCAAAGGGCGGAAAAAAGTGTCGTACCGGCTGCGCGACTGGCTGTTCAGCCGCCAGCGCTACTGGGGTGAGCCGATTCCGATCATCCATTGGGAAGACGGAACGATGACGACCGTGCCGGAAGAGGAACTGCCGCTCGTCTTGCCGAAAACGGATGAAATCCGTCCGTCGGGAACGGGTGAGTCGCCGCTCGCCAACATCGACGAATGGGTCAACGTCGTCGACCCGAAAACGGGCAAAAAAGGGCGGCGCGAAACGAACACGATGCCGCAATGGGCGGGAAGCTGCTGGTATTATTTGCGCTACATCGACCCGCACAACGATAAGCAGCTCGCCGATCCGGAAAAACTGAAACAATGGCTGCCGGTCGACGTTTACATCGGCGGGGCGGAGCACGCCGTCTTGCATTTGCTTTACGCCCGCTTCTGGCATAAGTTTCTCTATGACCTTGGCATCGTGCCAACGAAAGAGCCGTTCCAAAAGCTGTTTAACCAAGGGATGATTTTAGGCGAAAACAACGAAAAAATGAGCAAATCAAAAGGCAACGTCGTCAACCCGGATGACATCGTTGACAGCCATGGGGCCGACACGCTTCGGCTGTACGAAATGTTTATGGGGCCGCTTGAAGCATCGATCGCCTGGTCGACGAAAGGGCTCGACGGGGCGCGTCGCTTCCTTGACCGCGTCTGGCGGCTGTTTGTCACTGAGAGTGGGGAACTGAACCCGAACATCGTCGACGAACCGGCGAACGACCAGCTTGAGCGCGTCTATCATCAAACGGTGAAAAAAGTGACGGAAGACTACGAAGCCTTGCGCTTCAACACCGCCATTTCGCAGCTGATGGTCTTCATCAATGAAGCGTATAAGGCCGAGCAAATGAAAAAAGCATACATGGAAGGGTTCGTCAAGCTTTTGTCGCCGGTTTGCCCGCACATCGGCGAAGAACTGTGGCAAAAGCTCGGCCACACGGACACGATCGCCTATGAACCATGGCCGACGTATGATGAAGCGAAGCTGGTCGAAGACGTCGTCGAAATTGTCATCCAAATCAACGGCAAAGTGCGAGCCAAGCTCAACGTGCCGGTGGACTTATCGAAAGAAGCGCTCGAGGAGCGGGCGCTCGCCGATGAAAAAATCAAAGAGCAGCTTGCCGGCAAAACGGTGCGCAAAGTGATCGCCGTCCCCGGCAAGCTCGTCAATATCGTCGCTAATTGATGGAAAAGCGGCCGCCCGGTTTGGGGCGGCGCACGCGGCGGGAAGGAACGATCATCTGAAACTAGTTTCCGCCTAGCTAGCGCAAGCGGGGAGGAATCGACGCCTTCCCCGCTGCCTTTTGTCGAAAACGCGAGAGAAAGGGGCTGATCGGCTATGGAAGAAATCAAGGAAATTACGCCGGCCGAAGTGAAGGAAAAACTTGAGCGCGGCGAAAAGCTGAACATTGTCGATGTGCGTGAAGACGAGGAAGTCGCCCTCGGTATGATTCCTGGGGCGAAGCATATCAAAATGGGTGACATCCCTGACCGGCTTGCGGAATTCGACCGCGATGAAGAATATATTTTCGTCTGCCGCTCCGGACGGCGGAGCGAAAACGTCTGCCGCTACTTGCAGGAGCTCGGCTACCGCGTCCGCAACATGACCGGCGGCATGCTCGAGTGGGAAGGAGAAACGGCGCCGAAGCAGTAATGGCACTGTTTTCCGCTCGGCGGAAACGCAGTTCGGCATCGCGGCTCGCGAAGGGAACAACGGGGCTGTCGGAAAAGCGATATTACATCCCGAAATCCAAATGGCTGGTAAAAAACAGCAATCGCCCCTAGCCCACGGCGGATGACGTGAAACGAGAAACCGATGCCACAAGGGTTCTCCATTTGAGAAACAAGGCGGTGAAGCAACCCATCCCTTTCATCACCGCCCTCCTAAATGGCTGGTGAAAAACGGTTGTTTCTCTTCGGCAATGGGAGAACGTTTGAACGGCGCTCCTGATGCGACAGGGCTTTTCTATTTGCGAAAAGGGTTGGATAAACGGTTTACCCCCTTAAATCACCAGTCCCCTAAAAAAGAAAACCCAAAGAATGTTGGAAAATCAGCATTCTTTGGGTTTTCATTTTGGCCGATTTTCAACCGAAGGATCATTTTTAGGCTCCTCACCAAACGTTGTATCCGCAAAATAATTAGGAAACAAAACATTTTTTGCATACACCTTCAGAGAAGTGCACCGTCTGGCAAGTACACGTTTTGGTGATGAACCTTTTATTTGGCATGGCAACCGCCGAATGGAGGCGGTCTTCTTTATTTCATCACCGCTGTGCTGAAGAACAAATTTTTCCTTATAGTGCTAAAGGGTGATAGAAGGGAGAAGAAAGAAAAGATATAATGTTCAGTAAAAAAGACCGAAGGGGTCGATGCTGTTTGAAACTAGGCGACCGCTTGAAGCTTGCTCGGTTGATGAAAGGAATGACCCAAGAGGAGGCAGCGGAAGGAATTATCTCGGTTTCGTATTTATCGAAAATCGAAAACAATCAAGCGATGCCGGGAGAAGATGTCATTGAATTGCTGTTTCGCCGGCTCGGCATTCACCGCGGCCAAAGCGGCACAGCACCCGGATGGTTTGAATCGGTCATGGCGTGGTATAAGGCGATGACGGACAAAAACGTGGCCGCGGCAAGGGAGCAATACGCCGCCGTCCGGCAACAGTGCAGCGAATCCGGAGATGCCGAGGCGATGATCTATTTTCATTTGATGCGCATTCGATATTTGCTGCTGCTGCGCGACTTGAAAGGAGCGGAAGCGGCGGCGCGGAGCGTGCGCGAATGGTACGAGGCGCTCGATGAACCGATGCGCTACTATTATTGGAAATTTTTCGGCCTGCTTTCTTATTGCCAAGAAAAATATGACGATGCTTTGCACTTCTATCAAAAAGCAGAAGCATTATTGGGGACACAAAGGAAGCCGAATTGGGAAGAAGCGGATTTGTCGTATTTGTTAGCGCTCACATACAGCCGGCTGTGGAAAGTGTTCCAATGCATCCGCTACACGGAGCGAGCGCTTTCCCTCAGCCAAGCGGAGTATGAACTGCGGCGGGGGGCCGAATGCCATGTGTTGCTAGCGATTTGCTACCGGCGCTGCGGGGAAATCGATCAGGCGATCGACTGCTGCCTGTTGGCGCAGAAGGCGGCGCAGCTCGCCAACGATCGGCTGCTGATCGGCATCGTCGAGCATAACCTCGGCCATTTGAAGGCGATGAAAAAACAATACCGTGAGGCGGTGCAGCATTACGAGCATAGCCTCGTGTACAAGTCGGACGCTCCGCTGGCCGACCGGCTGATTACGTTTTTGGCGCTTTTGCGCGAGCATTATGCGGCGCAAAACTATCGCAAGGCGCTGTCGACCGCGGAAGAAGGATGGCAGCTGCTTGAGCAGACGGAAAACGGCATGACCGAACACTACGAATACTATTTGCATTTTTCCGTCTACCGGCTGTTGCTCGCCGGGGAAGGGGAAGAGTTCGAGCGGCTGTTGAAACACGAAGCGATTCCGTATTTTCAAAAACGAAAAGAGTATGAAGACGCCGCCCAATACGCCGGCTATTTGGCCGATTACTACGCCCGCGCCCGCCAATACAAACAGGCAGCCCACTATTACCGATTGAGCTGCGAACTGTTGCGAAGACGAACAGGCACGTGAAAGGAGGTGAAAGGCGTGAAAAAGCGGATCGTTCTGATCATCGCTTTGGCCGCCCTCGGCCTCGCTGCGGGCTTTGGCCATGGAATCGGGGTCAAGGAAGCGGCGAAAGACGAGCATCCACCGCCGACTGTGATCGCCCGCTAAGCGGATGCTTGTTTTTGACTGTGTGATGAGCAGCGGGCTGTTCTAGAAGCACGGAGCGAAAAAAGAGAGCGTTCCGTTCCTAGTGCGGACGGGCGCAAAGGAGCGGTGAAAAAAGGCTGTCCTAAGTTCCCGGGGGGATCGGGAGAATAGGGGCGGCCGATTTTTTTGCCGTGGCTCCGAACGATTTCGCCCGTTGGGAACAGCCGGCGGCAGCGCGGCAAGGGTAATGTTCGATTCGACGTAGGCAGGATGTTCCAAAAAGATCGGGCTCCCCTCTTTCGTTGCTATCTATACGTGCTGACGGCTTCTGCCGCGCGATCGGTTGTGACGATCTTGAAGGCAGACAACTTTTTGGGTCAGGCCCAGCTTATGAACGGGTTTTGACGGAAGCGGGCCATTCGCTGCCGACGGTGTGGACTCGGTTTCATCACAACGAGGAAAACCGGGCATGGAGAAAGGTGGGAACAAGCAACGGTGCGGACCCGGTTTCATCGCAACCGCTCCGGACGCCTTTCTTCAGACATAGGACCCATGGCGCAGCAAAGGAAACGGAGGAAGGGGGAGGACGCGATGAATCCCGCTCTCAGGTCTTTATTTTCCCAATACTCAAAATAGACGAATTTGATTAAAATGAATGACGTAGTCAATTATCGAAACGAAAGGGGAAGAGGGGAAATGAAAAAGCGGGCGATGCTCGGGATGGTTGGATTGGCGCTCGGCCTAATCGCTACACCGGCAGGCGCGGCGCCGAAAAGCGACTCCGTAGTGTGGAGTGAATGGGAAACGCCGTCCTTTATGTCTGGAACGTTGGCGAAGGACAACGCTGTTGATCCACAAACATTAGTATACCGCTATATCGATGAACAGGCGGGAACGTTCCGCCTCGGCGGCCGGGCGGCGGAGCGGCTGGTTCTGCTCAGCAAGCAGACGGATGATCTCGGCCATACGGTCATGCGGTTTGAACAGCGGCATCGTGGCATTCCGGTGTTTGGTGCCGTCTTGGTGGCCCATGTCAAAGACGGTGCGTTGACAGCTCTCTCCGGTACGCTCATTCCGGATGTGGAGAAACACTGGAAGCGCGGAAAGACCATTTCATCGCAGGAAGCGGAAGCGATTGTCGAACGGGATGTCGCCGCTGCCATCGGGGCATCACCGGTCAAAGAGCAAGGGAACCCGACGCGGCTTGTGATTTATCCAACTAGCGATACTGCTCATCTCGCCTATGAAGTGAACGTTCGCTTTTTGGACCCGTCTCCCGGCAATTGGGTCTACCTCATTGATGCCGCCGACGGTGCGGTGTTGAATAAATGGAACGAGCTGGACGAGGCGAAGCCGGGCGGCGGGCAGACAGTGGCAGGCACGTCAACGGTCGGCACCGGGCGCGGGGTGTTGGGAGATCAAAAATCGATCAACACGACGTATTCTTCTTCCTACGGCTATTACTATTTGCAAGACAATACGCGCGGCAACGGCATTTTCACGTATGACGGGCGCAACCGGACGACACTGCCCGGCAGCTTGTGGGCCGATAGCGACAACCAGTTTTTTGCTAGCTATGACGCTCCTGCAGTGGATGCACATTATTACGCCGGAGTGGTCTATGACTATTATAAAAACGTGCATGGCCGGCTCAGCTATGACGGCAACAACGCCGCCATCCGCTCGACCGTTCACTATGGGAGCCGCTACAACAACGCGTTTTGGAACGGATCGCAAATGGTATATGGCGACGGCGACGGGCAAACGTTTTTGCCGTTTTCCGGCGGCATTGACGTCGTCGCCCATGAGCTGACCCACGCCGTGACCGATTACACAGCTGGTCTTGTGTACCAAAATGAATCCGGCGCCATCAATGAAGCGATTTCCGATATTTTCGGGACGCTGGTTGAATTTTACGCAAACCGCAATCCGGATTGGGAAATCGGCGAAGACATTTATACGCCGGGCATTGCCGGCGATGCGCTCCGGTCTATGTCCGACCCGGCGAAATACGGGGACCCGGATCATTATTCCAAACGCTATACCGGCACACAAGATAACGGCGGCGTCCATACGAACAGCGGTATCATTAACAAAGCCGCCTATTTGCTTAGCCAAGGCGGCACGCACTACGGAGTCAGCGTCACCGGCATCGGCCGCGACAAAATGGGGAAAATCTTCTACCGTGCGCTCGTCTATTATTTGACGCCGACGTCAAACTTCAGCCAGCTGCGCGCCGCCTGCATCCAAGCGGCCGCCGATCTGTACGGTTCAGCGAGCCAAGAAGTCAGCTCGGTGAAACAGGCGTTCAATGCGGTTGGGGTGTATTAACGACGAGTCTTGGAAAAGTGCGGAGCGTCGCGGCTCTCCGTCAAGGACGATCTCTGTGTATGAAAGACAAGTCTCAGAAAAGATCCATGGGCAGCACGATCTGCCCTCCGCCCGGGGATGAAAATCTCGCGCCAGTTCGGCATTTTCACGGAAAGCAGCGGTCTAGTGAAAGAGGGGGTTCCCATTCTGCGGGACCCCCCTTTCTATTTCCGATCGTTTGTCGTGCAGGACTATGCCGCTGTAAGGAGAAATGTTTCGTAAGCCCGCCTAGCTTGGCGCGTGCAAAGCAAAAAACGGGAGGGATAGGATGTACAAAGTCAAAGTTTTTGATAAAGAACACGAAAAAGATTTGGAAGCGGCAGTCAACGATTTTTTAGCTCGCTTAAAAGATGGGCAGCTGATTGACGTCAAATACAGCGTGGCAGCCATGGAGTCAGAAGGCGAGCAAATTTATTGCTTTTCCGCCATGGTCATTTACCGGACGTAATGGGCCGGGCCGCCCCGGTTGCAGGTGGGGCCGGAACGCCGAGTTTTTTGTAAGAAGTTTGACGGATTTTGCCGGTCGTGCGGCAAAGCGGCCATAAACACACGCCGAGTTTTTGTAAGGGGCTTGGCGGCCCGCTTTTTGCCGGCCGTTGTCCGCTCCATCGGCGGGAAAGCGGCTGCGCCTCGTTTGGCTGTTGTCAATCAGCTGTGATTCCCATCATTCGTCGAAAATCCGTCTATCTTGACACTACCAATCGGCTGTTTACTACCGACATGGCGCCACTTATGATAACGATTACGTCTATCTCAACACTTTCAATCGGCTGTCTGCACCGGTGATTCGCTTCGGCTGGTTTTCGCCTCTAACGCATAGCGGGCGGCGTTCATGCCGGCGAGCCGGCCGGTCACTAGGGCGGCGGTGATGTTGTAGCCGCCGGTGTAGCCGTGGATGTCCAAAATTTCGCCGCAAAAATAAAGCCCGGCCATGCGTTTGGACGCCATCGTTTGTGGTTCGATTTCTTTCACCGATACGCCGCCGCCAGTGACGAACGCTTTTTCGATGGGCAGCGTGCCGTGGACGTGAAACGTAAACTGTTTGCAGCAGCGGACGAACGCCCGCAATGCTTCATGGCTGACCGTGCCGGCGGCCGCTTGCGGGTCGATGCCGCTTCGTTCCAGCAAAAAGACGGCGTACCGCTCCGGCAGCACCGTTTTGGCGATGGTTTTCACCGCTTTTTTCGGCTCTTCTTTGCATAATTGGGCTAGGTGTTGAAACAGTTCTTCTCGCGTGACGTCCGGCAGCGCATCGATGCTCATGGCGACGGCGCCGTCCGCCGCCTTTTTCAGCGCTTTGACGACAAACTGGCTGCAGCGGAGAGCGGCGGGGCCGGAGATGCCGAAATGGGTGAACAGCATGTCCATCCGATGGGTCACGATCGGTTTGCCGTTCGGTTTTAAGACGCCAAGCGCCACATCGCGCAGCGACAGGCCTTGGAGCGTCCGCGCTTGGATGAACGGTTCGTTCGATACGATCGGGACTTCGGTCGGAAACAGCTCCGTTACCGTATGACCGGCTTTTTCCGCCCAAGGATAGCCATCGCCTGTTGAGCCGGTTTGCGGCACCGATTTGCCTCCGGCGGCGACCACGACGGCGGTAGCGCCGATCGTTTCCCCGCTTTTCAGTTTGACGCCGATCGTTTTTCCCCCCTTGTACAGGATATCGCCTACCGGCGTTTCGAGCTGGATGCGGACGCCGAGCCGGTGAAGTTCGGCGATGAGCGCCTCGACGACCGATTGAGCGCTGTCGCTTTTTGGGAACATGCGGCCGTGGTCTTCTTCTTTCAGCGGCACGCCGAGCCGTTCGAAAAAGCGGATGATGTCTTCGTTGTTAAAGACGGAAAAGGCGCTGTACAAAAAGCGGCCGTTGCCGGGGATGTGGCGGATGATTTCATCGATCGGCAGCCGATTCGTCACATTGCAGCGGCCGCCGCCGGAGATGGCCAGCTTGCGACCGAGTTTCGTCCCTTTTTCCAGCAGCAGCACGTCCGCCCCGCATTCGCCGGCCGCGATGGCCGCCATCAGCCCGGATGGACCGCCGCCGATAACGATGACGTCATGCCCCATGTTGATTCCATCCTTTCGTTTGTCCACAGGAGACAATGTTTTTCGTTCCATTGACAACTATGATAAAATACAAATGTTGTGATTTTCAACGTCCACCGTTAGGGAAGGGATTGTATGTCAACATCGAAGCTGCTGCGCGGCACGTTTATTTTGACCGCTGGCGTGATGATTTCCCGCCTGCTTGGCTTGTTTTACGTCATTCCGTTTTACCACCTCGTCGGCGAGCGCGGCGGGGCGCTGTACGGCTACGGCTATGTGCCGTACCAAATTTTTTTAAGCTTGGCAACGGCCGGCATACCGGTCGCTGTTTCGAAATTCGTCTCCAAATATAACGCGCTCGAGGAGTACCGGGTCGGCTATACGCTGTTCCGCTCCGGCCTTGCGCTCATGCTCGCGAGCGGGGTTGTTTCGTGGCTTGTGTTGTACGCGTTGGCTCCGGTTTTGGCGCCATATGTCATTGACGCGAAAACGAACGTCAATTCGGTTGCCGATGTCACGGCCGTCATCCGCGCGGTCAGTTTTGCCCTTGTGATCGTCCCGGTGATGAGCTTGATCCGCGGTTTTTTTCAAGGGCATGAATCGATGGGGCCGACGGCGCTGTCGCAAGTCATCGAGCAAGTGTTGCGCATCGCGTTTTTGCTTGGGGCTTGTTATGTCATTTTGCGTTGGTGGGACGGCTCGATCGTGACCGCTGTAAGCGCGGCGACGTTTGCCGCGTTTGTCGGGGCGATCGGAGGGCTGGTGGTGCTGCTTGTGTATTGGTGGAAGCGGCGCGAGCATTTGCGATCGCTTTTGGAACAGAGTCGCGATCAAGTGCATGTGCCGCTGCGCGCGATGTATCGCGAGCTGCTTTTTTCTTCCATCCCATTTGTGCTCGTCGGCTTGGCGATGTCGCTTTATCAGTTGATCGATCAATTTACGTTCAATCACGCCATGGCGGCAGCCGGGCGCGGGCACGTATCGGAACATGCGTATTCCGTGCTGAACATGTGGGCGCAAAAGCTTGTCATCATTCCGGTGACGTTGGCGACATCGTTCAGCTCGGCGCTCATCCCGGCGATTACGAAAGCGCACGTCGAGCAAAACCGGAAGGCGATGCGGCAATATTTGAACCAGACGTTTCAAGTGCTTTTGTTTTTGACGTTGCCGGCGGTGATCGGCATGGCCGTGCTCGCCGGCCCGATGTACAGTTCGTTTTACAGCTACGACCCGCTCGGGGAGCAAGTGCTGCACTGGTATGCGCCAACAGCGGTGCTGTTTGCTTTGTTTTCCGTCACGGCCGCCATTATGCAGGGCATCAATCAACAGCGGTTTACCGTTGTCAGCTTAGCGGCCGGACTGTTGGTGAAAGGGGCGCTGAATACGCTGTTGATTATGAAGTGGGGGACGGTTGGCGCCGTTGTCGCGACGACAGCTGGCTATTTGGTTTCGGTGGCGTTCAATTTATGGGTGATTCATCGGTATGCTCGTTACCGCTACCGTTTTGTTCTCCGACGAGCTACTTTTATGGTCATATTGACAGCGGTGATGTCGCTCGCTGTGGCGGCCGCCGAGGCGTTGGCCGGGCAATGGCTTGACTATCGAGCCGGCAAAGGGGAGTCGGTCGTTCTTGCCGTTGTCGGAATGACGGTAGGCGCTTCCGTCTATTTGTTTCTCAGCATTCGTTCTGGCTTGTTTGCGGCTTTGTTTGGCCGCCGTTTTGAGCGGTGGGCGTTTTGGCGCCGAAAAACGAGCGACGCCGCTTCCTAGAAAGCTGAGGAAAAACGGTTGTCGAACACCAATCGGCGGCGTTTTCATTCAAAAAAGAAAGCTGATTGTGCAAAGTTTCTCTCATTGAGAAATGGATGGAATCAGTAGTATCACTACATCACCAGCCTCCTAGAAAATTGGGAAAAAACGGCTGATTCCGTTGAAAAAAGAAGGCGGTAGACCATCCCGCCTTCGTGTTTCCAATGCTTTTTACGAGAGGCCGAGCCGGCGCTCGATGCGGTCGAGGCGGCTTTCCACTCGGTCGAGCCGCCGGTCGAGCCGTTCGACGGCCCGCTCGAGCCGTTCGATGCGGCGCGCCCAACCGGCAAACGGCCCACCGGGATACCCGGGCCAAAATTGGCCGGCTGGCGGTTGTTGCCGATAGCTGTCAAACACCGGAACGTGGTAATATTCGTTCATGAGCAAAACCCCTTTCTGTATGTTTCCCTCATAGTGTATGGAAACAAGGCGAAAGCGGACTAGATGAACGCCCAGAGAATCCGTTTTTTTGGAGGGAGTTCCTGTGGATTTGCGCATTGATAAACTGCTCGCCCATATGGGATACGGGACGAGGAAGGAAGTAAAGAAGTTGCTGAAATCCGGTGCCGTGAAAGTGGACGGAGCACCGGTCCACGATGCGAAAACAAAAGTGCGACCGGAGGAGCAGACCGTGACGGTGTGGGGAGAACCGGTCGAGTATAAACCGTATATTTATTTGCTGATGAACAAACCGCCTGGTGTCGTCTCGGCGACGGAAGACCCCGTCGAGGAGACGGTCATTGATTTGTTAGAGGACGAGGATCGGCGGTTTGCCCCGTTTCCGGTCGGACGGCTTGACAAAGACACGGAAGGGCTTCTGCTGCTCACCAATGACGGCGCGCTCGCTCATCAGCTGCTGTCGCCAAAAAAGCACGTGCCGAAGACGTATGTGGCGATCATCGACGGTGAGGTGACGGAAGACGACGTGAAGGCGTTTCGGCGCGGTGTCGTGCTCGATGACGGCTATGAAACGAAGCCGGCCGAGCTCGTCGTGTTGAGATCGGGCCTTCGTTCGGACGTCGAGCTGACGATCACAGAAGGGAAGTTTCATCAAGTGAAGCGGATGTTTCGAGCGGTCGGCAAGCGCGTCGTCTATTTGAAGCGAGTGCGGATGGGGCCGCTTTTCCTTGATCCGGATTTGGCGGTCGGGGAATATCGCGAATTGACGGAGGAAGAGATCGAGCAGCTGAAGCAATACCGGCCGAACAGCGACGAAAAAAAAGGAACCTAGCAAGGGGGTTCCTTTTTTATGGAAAAGGAATGAATGTTCATTCGTCAGGACTTGCTTCTCTCATCTTGCCTCATCCCGCAGGCCGGCAGTCAGGCGGACAAGGAGTGCAGGCGAGAAGGCGCTTGGGCCGTCCGTTTTTCCTCGCCATTTCCGCTCTGTTCGGGCCAGAAGCGGCGCGTTTGCCAGCCTTTTTGGCACCAACAGATCAAGAGGAAATGCGCACTTTTTTGTTGGTGGTCGTCCATTTGCCCTTGCTCGGGCTGCGAACGAGATCATTGTACATAAGCACGTTTAAGTCGCGCTGAATCGTTCTTGGGGTGGTGCCGAACTCCTCAACCAGTTCCTGGGTCGTCACCGTTCCTTTTTCACTAATGTACATATACACGGATTTGATCCGGGTAAGCATCCGGTGTGTGGAAGGTTTCAAAAGACCACTCCCTATCTTAGCATCATTCGCATGGCACAACCGACAGCTGGCAGATGAGAGATGTCTTTCTCTGTTTGTTACCATTGTACACGAAACGGCTGGAAAAATGCTACCCGTTTGCCCGTATTCACGAAAAATTTAAACTTTTTGTTGCCGAATCGAAAACAAATGGTGACAAACGAAACATTTTGACTTCTTTTTTTTGATATGGTACGTTGACAACAGATGGAAAACCACGATGATGCCGGACCGGAGACGGCTGGAAGATCGTTCGGGCCCGAAGGCGGGGAAGCGATCCGGCTTGGCCGGTTTTTTCCGCAGTTGTCGACGGAAAAACGAGGCGGGCTGGCTGCGCTCTTGGCCGGCAGATCGTGTTTAAATGGCTCATCAGAGGCCGGTGATTGACTCGCGCAACCGCTTGCCGGAACTGTTTTTCAAGTCGAAAAAGCTTGTTGCATCAGCCTCTATGTTTGCGCGTTCCATTATCGATCAAGACAAGCAGCGATTTTTCACCAACCTTATAGAGGGCTGGTGAAAAACGGTTGTTTCTTTTGAGCAATGGGGAGCGTTTGAAAGACGATTCGGATGCGACAAGGATTTTCTATTTGAGAAACAGGCTTGAACAGCGGCTTGCTCCCTTAAATCACCGGCCTCATAGGACTGGAGGGAGAAGGGAATGACGGTAAACATCGATTGGTTCGAAGAGGCGCGGAAGCGGAAGGATGAGCTAGTTCGCGAGCTGCAAGCTCTCGTCCGCATCCCGAGTGTTCGCGATGACCGCAGCGCGGGCCCGGGCGCGCCGTTTGGCCTGAAGGTGGCTGAAGCGCTTGACTATTTGCTCCGCCGCGGTCGCGAAGAAGGATTTCGCGTGAAAAATGTCGATGGATTCGCCGGGCATTTGGAGATGGGGAACGGGGAGGCGCTCATTGGCGTGCTCGGTCATATCGATGTTGTGCCGGCGGGTGACGGCTGGACCGTTGACCCGTTTGCCGCCGAGGTCAAAAACGGTCGCCTTTACGGGCGGGGGGCGATCGATGACAAAGGCCCGACGGTGGCGGCGTTTTACGCGATGAAAATCGTCAAAGAGCTCGGGTTGCCGTTGAACAAGCGGGTGCGCCTTATCATCGGGGGCGACGAAGAGAGCGAATGGCGGTGCGTCCGCCATTATTTCGAGCATGAAGAAATGCCGGACGTCGGGTTTGTGCCTGATGCCGATTTTCCGATTATCCATGCGGAAAAAGGAATCATTGACGCCGATTTGATCTACCGGCCGGACGGCGAGAAAGAGGGGGAAGGGGCGACGCTTGTCTCGTTTCAAGCCGGCCGCCGCTATAATATGGTGCCTGATGCGGCCGAGGCCGTCATGAAAGGGGGGAAGGGGGCGGACGAATGGATCCGCCGGTATGAAGCGTTTTGCCGGGCGCGCGGGCTAAACGGCACGGCGAGCCGGGCGGACGAAACGGTGACGCTGGCGCTTGAAGGAGTGTCGGCCCATGGAGCGGAGCCGGAGAAAGGAACAAACGCCGGTGTGGCGTTGATGGAGTTTTTGGCGCTTCTTCCGCTTGATGGCCGCAGCCGCCCGTTTGTCGAGTTTGTTGCAGCAACCTTTGCCGGCGATACGCGCGGCCGGCGGCTCGGCCTTGCCTATCGCGATGAGGCGAGCGGCGAGTTGACCGTGAACGTTGGTTTGCTGTCGTATGACCGCGAGCGCGGCGGAATGGTGGGGCTGAATATTCGCTATCCGGTGACGGCGGATGGCGAATCGATCCGGCGCACGCTTTCCGACGAAGCGGCTCGATCCGGCTGGACGCTTGGCCGGTTTTCCGATACGAAGCCGCATTACGTTGAGCCCGATCAAGAGTGGATTCGCACGCTGCAGCGCGTCTATGAGGAGCAGACCGGCGAGCCGGCTCGCCTATTGGCCATCGGCGGGGGCACGTATGCCCGCGCGCTCAATGCCGGCGTAGCGTTTGGCGCGTTGTTTCCCGGTCGGCCCGATGTCGCCCATCAAAAAGATGAATACATCGACATAGACGATGTAATCAAAGCGACCGCCATTTATGCGCAAGCGATTTATGAATTGGCGCGATAGCCATCTCGGCTCGGCCCTCGCGACACGAGGGCGGCAAACGTTTGTGAAAAACGTGTTTTCTTGGCTTTTCACTAAAAAGGGCGGTGACGAAATGGCACATGATGTTCTTGAGCATTGTTTCCCCGATCGAAAAGCTCTGAAGCATGCGGCGGAGCGAAAATCGATGTTCCCGCTCTTTTATTTCTTGATTTTTTTCGCGTTTGGCGCGTTGTTTCCGCTGTTGTCCCTCTATTTGCAGGAAGAGGCGCGCTTGGCGGGGACGGCGATCGGCTGGATCATGTCGCTCCCTCCGATTGTGACGATGGCGGCGCAGCCGCTGTGGGGGATGGCTGCCGACTATACGCGCAAGCCGGTCGGGTTGCTGATGATGGCGCTTGGGCTGGCGGCGCTGTTCGGATGGTTGTATTCGTTCGCCGATGGGTATCGGGCGTTTGTGGTGCTGACCGTTCTTCTTTCAGCGGCGCAAAGCGCCATCGTGCCGCTTTCCGATAGCATTGCTCTTGAGCATGTGCGGACGCGAGGGGGAAACTACGGTGCGATTCGGCTTTGGGGGTCGCTCGGATTCGCTGCGGCGGTTCTTTTGTCCGGTTGGTTGTCCGAGCGTTTCGGATTCGCCGCCATCTTTTACGCATTTTCGGCGATGCTGTTGGCGGCGGCCGCGTTGGCTGCCCGGCTGCCGCGCTCGCAGGCGGCGCCGACGGGGCGGCTGACGGGGCGCGCCATCGGCGGGTTGCTATCGATTCGCCCGTTTCGTTTGTTGTTGGTGGCCGTCTTTTTGCTGTTCGGCCCGATTTTGGCCAACAACTCATATTTCGGGCTGCTCATTCATGAGCTCGGGGGAACGCTCACCGGCATCGGGGTTGCTTTTTTGCTCGCGGCTGGCAGCGAGGCGCCGTTTATGAAAGCGGCCGACCGCCTCATTCTCCGCTTCGGCATGGCCCGTCTGTTGCTGTTTGCGGCGTTCGTGTCGGCTGCCCGCTGGTGGCTGTATGTCGCCGATCCCCCCCTTTGGCTTGTGTATATGACGGCAGTGGTTCAAGGGTGTTCGGTTGGACTGGCGATTCCAACCGCGCTCCAGTGGGCGCGCCGCTTGGCACCAGAGCCCGTGCAGGCGACGGCTGTGGCGCTGTACTCGGCAGTCAGCAACGGCTTGGGCGCGTGGTTTTGCACGCTGGTGGGCGGTTATTTGCTCGAGCGCTGGGGGATGGGCGCCGTCTATTCGTTTTTTGGTGTCTGTACGCTCGCTGGCGCCGCGGTGCTTTTGGCACTTAGAAAACGAGAGGATCAAATGGGCAGGTGAACAGATTGAAACGGACTCATTACTTTATCGCGGTTCCATTGACGGATGAGGCAAAGCAAGCCATAGCTCGCTTTGCGGATCAGGCGGCGCCATCGCTGCCGTTCCGAACATGGGTGCACGAAAAAGACTACCATATTACTCTCGCTTTTTTGGGCGATGTGCCGCCGGATCAGATGGCGCCGCTTTCTGAGGTGTTAGCGGCAGCGGCCGCCCACCATGCCTCGTTTTCTCTTCAGCTCGCTAGGTTAGGGACGTTTGGGGAGCGGAAGGCGCCGCGCGTTTTTTGGCAAGGCGTCATCGAAAGCGAGCCGCTGCGCGCGCTGCAGCGCGATGTGTACGAAGCGTGCGTCCGCCTTGGCTTTTCCCTCGATCGGCGCCCGTTTGCCCCGCATATTACGATCGCCCGCCGCTGGCAAGGGGAAGAGCCGTTTGCGCCGGACTGTCTTCGCTCATTGGCGCCCGCTTCGGCGACGTTTTCTGTGCCGGAAATCGTACTGTATCGGACGAATATGGAGCGGACGCCGAAGTATGAAGCGATGGCCGCGTTCCCGCTGCTTGGGACGCCGACGGCCAGCAAGCGGTAGGAGGAAGGCGGCCATGGCACAGCTCATCAAGCTGCGGGATTGCATTTCTCGCTATGAAACGGACATTTATCATTATGTGCCGGAATTCATCCGCTTAAAAAGGCGGCAGTGGGAGCGGGCGAAGGCGCGATGGGAGGCGGAGCGCGACGGTGGAGCGAGGACGGACGGTGCGACAGAAATGGAAGAAGATTGGCTTGATCAGCCGTCATGGTGGGAGCGGCTGTTTCGGCGGCGCCGCGTTGATGAGGCCGCGGACGAGCCGCCGGCAGCGTCGCCGGGGGCGGCGACATTGGATGAATTGAAGCGGCAGTTTCTTGAGGAGATGTTCGCACTGCAACTTCGTTGGGCGAGTTCAACGGTCGGGCATGCTTCGTCTTTCGATGAGTCGCTATACAGCGATGAAACGCTGAAATATTTGTTGCAGCGGTTTCCAGACACGCATTTATGTTTTTATCGACCGGTCGCCATCGTTGGGCGGGCGGCGGTGGAATTGGACACGGTGGTGGTGACGCCGACGGCCGCTTGGTGCCTCGTCTTCGCTGAAGGAGCGCGTGACAACATCATCATCGCCTCGACCGGGCGCTTTTGGGTCGAGCGGGCTGGAGCGGTTGAGCGGAAGCGGGTCAGTCCGGTGGCGTCGCTGCGACGAACGGTTCGGGTCGTGGCCGATATTTTTGAAAAAGAAGGGATCGATTGGCCGCTTCACCCGGTGCTCCTCAACCGGTATGGCTATATCGACAGCGGCGGTTTGTTTCCATTCGTTCACTATATTGATAAGCGAAATTATGATGAATGGTTTTCCCGGCTGCGCCGTTCTCCGCTTCCGCTTCGCCATGGGCAGCTGAAGGCAGCGGCTGCGTTGCTTCGCCATTGCGCCAGTTTTTACGATGAGCGGCTTGCCTGGGCGGATAGCGAGGAAGGCGGGCCGTGAGCGATGAAAGCGCGCCCGACGTATTTGAGGCACCGGTGGTTCGCTCGGAAGTTGGCAGTTTTCGGCATGGAGGCGGGCACGAAAAATGTTTGCATGCCGGGGCGGTATTTCAGTATAATACAAGTAAAATGAACGGAAGAAGGACGCGGCATGGCCGTCCTTTTTATTTGTGCGCAAGAAGCAAACGGACACGTTTTTCTATTTTTTAAGTCGCAGGTGAACAAGCTTTGGAACAGTTATTAGGTAAGGAGTGGGAGATCACTCCGGCTGGCGGCGCCACAGGGGATGCGTATTTTGCCGAGTATGAAGGGAAAAAGCTGTTTTTGAAGCGGAACTCTTCGCCGTTTCTTGCCGTTTTGTCGGCGGAAGGGATCGTTCCGAAGCTCGTCTGGACAAAACGGTTGGAAAACGGCGATGTGTTTACGGCTCAACAATGGCTAAACGGCCGGGAGCTCAAGCCGTGCGAGATGGGGAGCGACCAAGTGGCGGCGCTGCTCCGAAAAATTCATACGTCCAAGGAACTGGCGGCCATGCTCATGCGGCTTGGCAAGTCTCCGCTGCCCCCGAGCGGCCTGCTGGCTGCGCTGGAACGGCAGCAGCGGCGCCAGCCGAGCGAGGAGCCTTTGGTTCGAAAAGCGCTGGACTGGCTCGAACAGCGCGTTTTGTCGCTGCCTGACGATCAGCGTGCCGTTTGCCATTGCGACATCAACCATAACAATTGGCTGTTGGCTGATGACGGCACGTTGTATTTGATCGATTGGGACGGCGCGGTCATCGGCGATCCGGCGATCGACATCGGCATGTTGCTTTATTTATATATTCCGCGCGCTAGGTGGAACGCATGGCTTGACCGTTATGGGTTGGCGTGGAGCGAGGGGCTCGCCCTTCGAATCAAATGGTACACGCTTGCTCACGCGCTTCATTCGCTGTTTTGGCCGAAGGGAAAAGACCGCGACAAAGAGCGGGAGCAGTCGCTTCATTTAGTGAAACGGGTGCTGGCTGGCGACGAAGCGGAGCCATAAGCGAAAGACGTCGTCCGTGGCGAGGATTGTCCGAGATGGCCCGGATCGACGGAGCGAGCCGTAAGCGAAAGGCGGCTCCCTCGCCCCTTTGGCGCCCGGCGAGCGCGGCTGGGCCCGGAACCTAGGAAACGTACGGGCCCGTTGTCTAGAAGGCTGGTGACTTAGGGGCAATACCGCTTTCCAACACTGTTTCTCAAACAACGCTACCATTTAATCCCTTGGGATTTATCACCAATCGAGCGAATCGGTTGTTTTTCACCAGCCTTCTAGGTCTTGGCCACGCGGTCGCCCGCCGGGAGGGCGCTGGCACGAGGGAACGAAGAAACGCGGGGCTGAAACAAGATCGCCGCCTAGCTCCGCTGGGCAAAAAAACGATCCGTCTCAAGCCGGTCGATTAGCGGCCGAGCAGAGCCGGGTTACGACAGTTGGTCCACCCAGTCAGCCAGCTCGCGTTGGTGGGCGCTAATGTGGGCGTTCAGATCGGCGGTGAATTTCCCGCCTTGTCCGTAGGCATAAATGTTCGGCAGAATGTCCTTGACATTTGCGCTCACTTCGTTGTTCGCAAGCAGCGACTTGACAAGCCGTTCGATTTGCTCGCATTCGGCCACCGTTCCGCAGCAATCGAGTTGATGTTCCGACAAAATGTCGCGGAGGATGGTCAATTGGTGGGTGTGGTCGAGCGGCATGTCGGTCACCGTCCTTTCACAAAATGGGTACAGTTGTAGCATGCCCTGGCGGTGCCCCGTTTATAAGAGAGCGAGCGAGAAAACCCACTTCTTTCGATGGGGGATGAAAGCGAGCGCAACGATCTAACCCGATGGGACGGGCGATGACACACCTTTTCACCTAGGCGTTGTCCGAACCAGAAATGAATGAAGGCGCGAACGATCTAGGATGAAATCACGAGTCTTTTGGGCTGTTTGCTTCTTTGACTGCCACTCCTTCAAGGCAACAAATCGAACATGAGTAGAGGTGTCCATATGCGTTTGCGCAACAAACCATGGGCGAAAGACAAAATCGCCGCTTATCCGCAACATGTCATCCCTGATCCGGAAGCCCAGCGCGGGCGCTGGCGCGAGCTGTTTGGCAACGACGGGCCGATTCATGTGGAGATCGGCACGGGGAAAGGGAAGTTTCTCACCGAAATGGCCCGTCTTCACCCCGATATGAATTTTATCGGCATTGAGCTGTACCCGAGCGTGCTCGTGTCCGCGCTTGACAAGCTGATCGAAAGCGGGCTTCCGAACGTCAAGCTGCTCAATGCGAACGCCAAAGACCTCACCGCCTTTTTCGCCGAAGGAGAAGTCGCCCGCATTTATTTGAACTTTTCCGATCCGTGGCCGAAAAAGCGGCACGAAAAGCGGCGTCTGACGCATCGAGGTTTTTTGTCGCTCTATGAGCGCGTTTTGGCAGAAGACGGAGACATCCATTTGAAAACGGACAATCAGTCGTTTTTTGAATACTCGCTTGTCAGCTTGTCCCAATACGGATTTGTGCTTGCCGCCGTTCAGCTCGATTTGCATCGGAGCGATGTCGTCGGCAACGTCATGACGGAGTACGAGGAAAAGTTTTCCTTGAAAGGGAACCGTATTTATCGCTGTGAGGCGGTGCGCCCGCCTAGGCGGCCATGATCGGCGCTGGCCGAAAAAGGGGACTGCTTTTAACCTAATGGAAGAAGCGGAGCAGCGCAGCGGCCAGAGAGGACGGATGGGTGACCGCCTGCTTTTAACCTAATGGAAGAAGCGGCCTCGCGCTTCTTGGGTAAGACCGCCGATTCAGCCTGCTTTTCACTTACCTAACGGAAGAAGTCTCCGACTTCAAAACAAAGTGAAAAGAGGAGATGAATTCCGGGTCCATCTCAAAAAGGAAGGCCGGCTCCCTTCAATCACTGGCCTTTTAACCGTCCGCGTAGGCGGTGGGAGTATGTTACGACATAACAACCAGCAAGCACATATAGACGAGAGAGGGAGCTCTTTTTGCATCCCTCTCTTTTTGATTTCCACCCGTTGAAGAAAATGGTACACTAAGAACAGGGGGGAGAGGAGCATGGAGCAATTGACAGTCGGACAAGTGACATTGACTTGGCTGAACGGAGGAGTTACGCATCTTGACGGCGGGGCGATGTTCGGCGTTGTGCCGAAGCCGCTTTGGTCGAAAAAATATCCGCCCAATGCCAACAATCAAATTGAGCTGCGCACCGACCCGATTTTGGTCGAGGCCGGCGGCAAGCGGTTGCTCATTGAGTCCGGCATCGGCAACGGCAAGCTGACTGAGAAGCAAAAGCGCAATTTCGGCGTCACCGAGGAATCGGCGCTCGACGAATCGCTCGCCGCCCTTGGGTTGACGCGCAATGACATTGATGTTGTTCTCATGACCCACCTTCATTTCGATCATGCGTGCGGGCTGACGGTTTGGGAAGACGGCCGGCTCGTACCGGCGTTTCCGCGCGCGGCCATCATTACTTCGGAGGTCGAGTGGGAAGAGATGCGCCAGCCCAACATTCGCTCGCGCAACACGTATTGGAAAGAAAATTGGGAACCGATCGCCGACCAAGTCGTGCCGTTTACGAAAGAAACGGAAGTCGTCTCCGGCATTCGCCTCATACATACCGGCGGGCATAGCGCCGGCCATGCGATCATCTTGATCGAATCGGAGGGGGAAATGGCGATCCATCTCGGCGATTTGCTCGGCACGCACGCCCATCAAAACGTCCTTTGGGTGATGGCGTATGACGATTACCCGATGGATTCGATTTTCGCCAAACAGCGCTGGCTTCCGTACGGCATCGAGCGGAACGCGTGGTTTACGTTTTACCACGATGCCTATTACCGGGCGGTCAAATGGGGGGAGGACGGCGCGATCGTGGAACAGGTGAAGCGCAACCGGCCGTCGCTATAACGGCCGCGTGTCAACGATGGCGCCGGTGTACGCGTTCACCCAAAATTCGTCCTCTCCGTCATCGCGGCAAACGCCGCCGCGGTAGACGGTGTACGTCCACCCGTTTTTTTCATAGCGCTCGGGATGGGTTTGAATCCAGGAGCCGCGAATCGGATGCGGCCCGCCGAGCGCTTGTTTTGCCAGCTTCAGCGCGCGTTCGGGTGAAAGAAGCGCAGGGCGGCCGGAAGCGCGCGCCATGTACAGGGTCGCGGCACCGACGGCGGCGCCAACGAGCCATTTTTTCCAAGCCATGTGCACATTCCTCCTTTTGCTTTGCTATCGTTTAGTATAGCCGATGTTGGCGAACGATGTAAGCAAAGCGGAAGGGAAAAAGAAAGGGGAACGGTGATGAACGAAGACACACGGCAACTGTTTCAAACGCTGACCGAACTGCCGGGAGCGCCGGGCCATGAACACGCGGTACGGCAGTTTATGCGCAATGAGCTCGCCAAATACGCGGATGAAATCATTCAAGATCGCCTCGGCAGCATTTTCGGTGTCAAGCGCGGCGACGAGACGGGCCCGACGGTGATGGTCGCCGGCCATATGGACGAGGTCGGATTTATGGTCACGGCGATTACCGACAATGGTATGATTCGCTTTCAAACGCTCGGCGGCTGGTGGAATCAAGTGCTGCTCGCCCAGCGCGTGCAAATTATCACGAACGACGGGCCGGTCGTCGGCGTCATCGGCTCGATTCCGCCGCATTTGCTCGATGACGAGCAGCGGAATAAACCGATGGAAATCAAACAGATGCTCATCGACATCGGCGCGGAAAGCCGTGAGGACGCCGAGCGGATCGGCATTCGTCCGGGGCAGCCGATCGTGCCGGTCAGCCCGTTCACGGTGCTGGCAAACGGGAAAACGGTGATGGCGAAAGCGTGGGACAACCGGTTCGGCTGCGGGCTCGCCATCGAGCTGTTAAAAGAGCTGAAAGAGGAATCGGTGCCGAACGTGTTGTATGCCGGCGCCACGGTGCAAGAGGAAGTCGGGCTGCGCGGGGCGCAGACGGCAGCAACGATGATCGATCCGGACATCTTTTTTGCCCTTGAGGCAAGCCCGGCAAACGACATGTCCGGCGACAAACAGGCGTTTGGCCAGATCGGCAAAGGAGCGCTCGTCCGTTTGTACGATCGGACGATGGTGACGCACCGCGGCATGCGCGAGTTCGTGCTCGATACGGCGGAAACGATTGGCGTTCCGTATCAGTTTTTCATTTCCCCAGGCGGAGGGACGGACGCCGGACGGGTTCATATCGCCAACCGCGGGGTGCCGTCGGCGGTGATCGGCATTTGCGCCCGTTATATTCATACGCATGCCGCGATCATTCACGTCGATGATTATGCGGCGGCGAAAGCGCTCATCGTTGAGCTTGTCAAACGGTGCGACCGGGCAACCGTTGAAGCGATCCGCGCCAACAGCTAAACAAAAACGAATGACGGCAAAGAGGCAAAACAGATCAGGAGGGAGAAGCGTCGGCTTCTCCTTTTCCATGCTAGGAGGATGAGTAATGAAGGCAATTGCGGTCGGAACGAAGAACGAAGCGAAAATCGCTGCCGTCCGCGCGGTGTTCGGGGAGACGGACGATCGCATCATTCCGCTTGAGGTGCCCTCAGGCGTCTCCCGGCAGCCGCTTTCGGACGAGGAAACGCGGCGTGGCGCGATCGAGCGCGCCACGCGGGCGCTGGAAGCGATAGAGGCGGACATCGGCATCGGGCTTGAGGGCGGTGTGATGAACATCGACGGGCAATGGTGGCTTTGCAACTGGGGAGCGCTCGTTGACCGAAACGGCGTGACGGTCGCAGCCAGCGGTGCGCGTCTCGCCTTGCCGCCGGAGCTCGGCGCCGGGCTTGAGGCGGGGCGCGAGCTCGGTGAACTGATGGAGGAGTATACAGGGCGGCGGAATATCCGCACAAAGGAAGGGGCGGTCGGCGTATTTACGAGCGGACGCATCGACCGCGCGGCGATGTTTTCCCATATCGTCGCGCTGTTGGCTGGCCAATACGAATTTTTTTGTCAAAACGGTCCGTTCACGGTATGATAAAGGAGAATCGCTGGCGCCGCCATAAAACAAGGAGGCAGACGGATGAACAGCCGGCAAATGTATGAAATGATCAAGGAACGTCTCGCAACTTATCCGCACTGGACGTTCCACTTTGATGCCAAACAAGACACGATGCGCATCGAAGACCGCCGCACGAAAAAAGGGGTGACGATCTCGCTTCCCGGCGTGATCGCCAAGTGGCACGAACAAAAAGACGAAGCGGTGCGCGAAATCATTTATTACGTGGAAGAAACGCTGAAAACGATGGAGGAAGCGGCAACGCTTTCCGGAAACGAACGGAACATTTATCCCGTCATTCGCTCGACGTCGTTTCCGACGGAAACGAAAGAAGGCGTTCCGCTCCTTTATGATGATCATACGGCGGAAACGCGCATTTACTACGCGCTTGATCGAGGGAAAACGTACCGCTTGATTGACGAACGAATGATCGAGAGCGAGCGATGGAGCCGCGACCGGGTGAAAGAGATCGCTCGTTTTAACGTTCGCTCGCTGCCGACGCCGGTCAAAGAAGACCGCGTCGCCGGCAACGTGTTTTATTTTGTCAACACGAACGACGGCTATGACGCGAGCCGAATTCTCAACGATGCGTTTTTGGCCGAAATGCACAAGCGCATCGAAGGAACGATGGCGTTGGCCGTTCCGCATCAAGACGTGCTCATTCTTGCCGATTTGCGCAATGAGATCGGCTACGATGTGCTCGCGCAAATGACGATGAGCTTTTTTGCCGGCGGCCGCGTGCCGGTCACGGCGCTGTCGTTTTTATACGAAAACGGCAAACTCGAACCGATTTTCATTTTAGGAAAAAAACGGAGAACGTAAATAAGGAGGAGTCAAGCGATGAACGTGTTCTACAACCGCGAAGGGATCGGCGATGTGCTGCTCGTATCGCTAAAGCCGACGGCTGACGAGGAGCGGGCGTTTACAAAACAAGGAGACGTCGTCCGCATCGTTTCTGAGCGCACCGGCGAGCCGGTCGGCTATAACATTTTTTCCGCTTCTTCCTACTATCCGTTTTCAGGAAACGGCCCGCTGGAAGTGAACGAGGAACTCGTCGGCATCATCAATGATATTTTGGCGAAAAACGGCTGTGATGACCAGATTGACGCGGACTTGTCGCCGAAATTTGTCGTCGGGTATGTGAAGGAAAAAGCGAAGCATCCGAACGCTGACAAGTTGAGCGTCTGCCAAGTCGATGTCGGCGATGAGGTGCTGCAAATCGTCTGCGGGGCGCCGAACGTCGCCGAAGGGCAAAAAGTCGTCGTCGCGAAAATCGGCGCGGTCATGCCAAGCGGTCTCGTCATTCAAGAAAGCGAGCTGCGCGGCGTCCGGTCATCGGGCATGATTTGCTCGGCGCGTGAGCTCGGATTGCCGAACGCTCCGCAGGAAAAAGGCATTTTGGTGCTTTCCGACGAGTACGAAGTCGGTCAACCGTTTCGTTTTTAGCAGGCGGTGAACGAACGTCACTGGAAGTTCCGGTGGCGTTTTTTCCCGTCTTTTCCCAGCAGCAACCAAGCGGGGCAAGCGGCTCGGAACGGGTCACCGGACCGGCGTTCGGCCCCTAGGAAGAAAGCGTGGAATGAATCGATGAATTGGTGGAAACGATGGCTTCGTTTTTGGACAGGCGAGGAAGAGAGGGAAGAGAGCGGGGCGCCCATTCGTCGCCTTCCGTCGGCGGGAACGTTTGACGAGGGCGAGGCAAGCGGTGGCGATCGATATCCGCAAGGCCGTTTTCGTTTCCCGCTCATTCCGGATGATCCGTCTTCCGAAAGGCGGGAGGCGCCGCAGCGGCCCGAAGGAGAAGAAGTCCGGAACAATGCCAACCATAAGCGAGCGGGCGGTGCGATGAGAAGAGAAGGGGAAAAGCGGCCGTTCCGACCGTCCGATGTGCCTTCTCCCGTTTTTGGCTATCATAAGCAGAAACGCGAACAACAGGAAGCGGCGGAGAAGCGGAACGCGGTCTCCTTGGCGCCGGAACGGGAAAGCGCTAGGCTGCGGACAGCGCTGGAACGCGGAAACGTTCGGCCGGGTGGGCCGTCGACCGCGGCGGAGGAAACCGAAGCGGACAAAAGCGCCGGCTCGCGTCGCCAGCCGCCGAACGAGATGAACGATGGGAGCGCCAAACCGTCTAGCGACACCGGAACGCGATGGCGCGCTGCGGAGTTGGGGGAGTCGGCAGTCGAAGAAGCCGTTCCGAACGCGGATCGGGCTCCGACGGAAGAACGGCTCGATGACAGCGGCGGCAGTGCGTTCGCTGGCGATGACAGCGGGCCGCTTGCCGAGCGAGCGGCGGGCTGCCAGAAGCCGGCGGCGCACCAAGGGAACAGCGATACCGGTTGCGGTCGAGCGTCATTGGTCCCCTCCTTTCACCGTCATCAAATCGGGAACAGCGACATCGGTATCGATCGAGCGGAAGCGGCGCCGGTGACTGAGCCGCCGGCGGCCAACGGAGCGGAGGAGGCGGCGCATACGTCGGCGCAAACGGCGGCGGAACAGGGGGACAGCCAGCGCTTATGCGGCGCTGAGCCGACCAAGTCGCCGACTGCCGAAGGGAAAGCGGACGGCGAAGAAGACGGGCGGCTGCCGCAAGCGGAGCCGGAAGAAACGGCGGCACCATCGCAGGAGAACGATCAGGGTGGCGAGCCGGCGGCCGTTTCTTCCAAAGTGGAGCGGATCCGCATCCCGTATAATGTCATCATGTTGCAGCAGGACCGGCGCAAGCTGGCTGAGAAGACCGCTTCCAGCCCGAACCGCTATCGCCGGCCGCCGCTTGCACTTCTTGACCCTCCGGCGGAACTGGACGTCCGCGATGAGCAATGGCTGGCGGAACAGTGCGCCCGTCTCGCCCGGACGTTTGAAAGCTTCCATATTGGCGCCAACGTCGTCGGAGCGACCCAAGGGCCGACCGTCACCCAATTTGAAGTGCAGCCCGATTTAGGGGTGAAAGTGAGCAAAATCACCAGTTTGCTCGATGACATCAAGCTCAGCTTGGCGGCGGAAGACATCCGGATCGAAGCGCCGATTCCCGGCAAGCGGACGATCGGCATCGAAGTGCCCAACCCTGCGAGCCGTCCGGTGCGTCTGCGAGAAATCCTAGAAAGCAGCGCCTTCCGCGATCGCCATTCACCGTTGACCGTCGCGCTTGGACTCGACATCAGCGGCGCGCCGGTTGTCACGGATATTCAAAAAATGCCGCACGGATTGATTGCCGGAGCGACCGGCTCGGGCAAAAGCGTCTGCATGAACGCCATGCTGATCAGCATGTTGTATAAAGCCGCCCCTCATGAAGTCAAATGGCTGTTGATCGATCCGAAAATGGTCGAGCTCGCTCCGTACAACGGTTTGCCCCATTTGCTCAGCCCGGTGATCACCGAGGCGAAGGCGGCAGCCGGAGCGCTCAAATGGGCGGTCGGCGAGATGGAGCGGCGATATGAACGGTTTGTCCATGCCGGCGTGCGCGACATCGAAAAGTACAACCGCCATCTTCGCGAAGCCGGCGACGGTGAGCCACCGCTGCCGTATATCGTCATCGTCATTGACGAGCTCGCCGATTTGATGATGGCCGCTCCGGCCGATGTCGAGGAATCGATTTGCCGGTTGGCGCAAAAGGCGCGCGCGTGCGGCATTCATTTGCTGATCGCCACCCAACGGCCATCGGTCGATGTCATTACTGGGTTGATCAAAGCGAACATCCCGACGCGCTTGGCGTTTTCCGTCTCTTCCCAAGTGGATTCGCGCACCATTTTGGATGCGAATGGGGCCGAGCGGCTGCTAGGGCGCGGTGATATGCTGTTTTTGGAAAATGGATCGGCCAAACCGATTCGGCTGCAAGGCTGTTTTATTTCCGATGAAGAAATCGAGCGGGTGACCGCGCATGTAAAGGCGCAGCAAAGCCCTTCCTACCTGTTCAGCCCGGACGATTTTCGCCAAGCGGCGACGTTTGGCGAAGAAGATGACGATTTGTTCGACGAAGCGTGCCGGTTTGTCATCGCGCAAGGCGGGGCATCGACGTCGAGTTTGCAGCGTCACTTCCGCATCGGCTACAACCGCGCCGCCCGATTGATCGAGATGATGGAAGAGCAAGGGCTGATCTCTGAAGCGCGCGGCAGCAAACCGCGCGAGGTGTTGATGAGCGAGGAAGAATGGGAGCGCCGGCGCGGGCAAGGCGGCTAAGCGCGGACCGATCAAGGTAGTGTTTTGGCCGGCATCATGCTATAATGGGAAAATGAAACGACCGGCACAGCCGGATGAAAGAAATGGCAAAACGAGTGTGCGATCATATACTGTCTTACAGAGAGACGATGGTTGGAGGGCTTAGCGATGACCGTTTACCATTTTGTTGGCATTAAAGGCACGGGGATGAGCGCGCTTGCCCAAGTGCTTCACGGCCTTGGCCATACCGTGCAAGGATCGGACGTGGAAAAATGGTTTTTTACGCAGCGGGCGCTTGAGGAGCGGGGCATTCCGATTTTACCTTTTTCGAAAGACAATATTCGCCCGGGCTGCATCGTCATTGCCGGCAACGCGTTTCCGGATACGCATGAGGAGATTGAGGCGGCCCGCGAGCTCGGCGTTCCTGTCATCCGTTACCATCGCTTTTTGGGCGAGTTGGCCAGCCAGTTTACAAGCGTTGCGGTGACCGGTTCGCACGGAAAGACGACAACAACGGGGTTGCTCGCTCATGTGATGCAAGGAGCGCATCCAACGTCGTATTTAATCGGGGACGGAACGGGAAAAGGGGAGCCTGGCAGCCAATACTTCATCTTTGAAGCGTGCGAATATCGCCGGCATTTCCTATCCTATTTTCCAGACTATGCAATCATGACGAATATTGATTTCGACCATCCTGATTATTTCGCCAATATTGACGATGTGTTTTCGGCGTTTCAGGAAATGGCGAATCAGGTGAAAAAAGCGATCGTCGCCTGTGGAGACGATCC
Source organism: Geobacillus sp. YF-1 (assembly GCF_052692335.1). Lineage (NCBI taxonomy): Bacteria > Bacillati > Bacillota > Bacilli > Caryophanales > Anoxybacillaceae > Geobacillus > Geobacillus sp. YF-1. Next base: position 2,754,556 of record NZ_CP199850.1, on the reverse strand, counting down.
GTATTTGCCGAACATTCAAGCGAAAGTGCCGATGTTGTTTTACGGGCTTGGCGAAGAAAACGACTTTCAAGCGCGCAACATCGTGAAAACGTCGGACGGGATGGCGTTTGACGTGTTTGTGCGCAACACGTTTTTTGCTTCGTTTGCCATTCCGCGCTTCGGCACTCACAATGTGCTCAATGCGCTTGCCGTCGTCGCCCTTTGCCACTATGAGGGAGTGGAGGCCGAGGTGATCGCCAAAGGGCTGCAAACGTTCCAAGGAGTGAAGCGCCGGTTCAGCGAAAAGACGGTCGGGCGCCAAGTGCTCATCGATGATTATGCCCACCATCCGCGCGAGATTACGGCGACGTTAGAAGCGGCTAGGCAAAAATACCCGGGGCGTGAAGTCGTCGCCATTTTCCAGCCGCATACGTATACAAGGACGCAAACGTTTTTGCGCGAGTTCGCCGAAAGTTTGCGGCAAGCCGATCACGTGTATTTGTGCGACATTTTCGGCTCGGCGCGCGAACATGAAGGCAAGTTGACGATCCGCGATTTGCAGGCGGAAATTCCCCGTTCACATCTGCTCGCGGAAGAAAATGTCGCCGTGCTCAAGCGACATCAAGACGCGGTGCTGGTGTTTATGGGCGCCGGTGACATTCAAAAATTCCAGCAGGCGTATGAGCGGGTCGTTCTTTCCGCCTGACGACCGTCAAGCAAGCGGGCCAAGGAGGGGAAGGCCCGCTTCTGTTTCAAGTCGAACCCATTAGGGTAAAAAGACAGAAGAGGGGAGGAAATGGAGTGGAGTGGATGTTGTATGCAAGCCTCGCTGTCGTGGCGCTCGCCTTTGCGCTTTTGGCCGTTTACATAGCGAAAACGCTGACGGTGTTGCAGGAGACGCTCCGGCGCTTAACGGAAATGATCGGCCATACGGATGAGCAAGTGCAAGCGGTGGCGGGGGAAATGCGCCAGCTTTTGCAGACGGCCAACGGGGTTGCCCATGATGTGCAAAAAAACGTCCACGCCCTTTCCGGGGTGGTGGAAGCCGTTGGGGAAACCGGGGAGGCGCTGAAATTGGCCAATCGCGCCCTGCGCCAGACGGCGGCCACGCTTTTGCGCGCGGCCGATTCATCGAAAATGAAATGGTGGGAAACGCTGCAAAAGGCAAATGTTTTCCGCAAACGATGGGCAAAATGGAGAAGAAAACAATCAGGCAAGGAGGTTGAAATCAATGGGCAAAGACAATAACTTTTTGCTTGGCGCACTGGTTGGCGGTTTGGCCGGCGCGGCGGCGGCGTTGTTTTTGACGAGCGAAAAAGGGCGGAAATGGCTCGCCGAATGGGGCGATCAAGAAGCATGGAAGCCGGTCAAAGATACGGCGACCGACTTTTTGACAACGGCGAAAGAAAAAACGAAAGAAGTGGCAGAATACATCCCGATTAAAGCGAACGAAATGGTGTCGAATGTCGGTGCGGCCACAAAGGAAGCAGCCGCCAACGCCAAACAAAGACTCAAAGAAACGGCCACTCAAATGAAACATACGGCAAAAGAAATGATGACCACGGTGGAAAAAACGATCAGCGAAACGGCGCCGCGCGCCAAACAGGTCGCAGATCGAGCCGCCAAGAAGGTGGAACAAGCGGCGGATGAGGTGGCGGCGCAGGCGGGAAATGCCGTTGACAACGTGGCGAAGATCGCCGAAAACATAAAAGACGTGGCGGCGTCAGGAAACATTGACCGCGACACGCTCCAACGCCTTCTGAAAGAAGCGGAAACGGCCTTGGATGATGCCGAGAAAAACGTGAAGCCGCCGAAAGAAGGGGAGAGCTATGGGCATGGAGAAGCTGGAGACGATCGAACAGTTTGAACGCCTCAAGAGTGAAACGGGCCGCTTTTTGTTCGTCAAGCACAGCCTGACCTGCCCGATCAGTCGGGCGGCGTTCCGCGAATGCGAAACGTTTGCGGCCGACCATCCAGAGCTGCCCGTATATTGCTTGTACGTCCAAGAGGCGCGCCCGCTTTCCAACCATATTGCCGAGACGACCGGGGTGAAGCACGAGTCGCCGCAAGCGTTGCTGTTTGAAAACGGCCGCGTCGTTTGGCACGCCTCGCATGGGAACATCACGTACGCGACGCTAGAAACGGCGGCGGGAAGCTGATTTCTTCAGACGAGCGGACGGCTATTGTCGCCAGCACGGGATGAACGAGGCTGGCGGTGGCCGGCCGCTCGTTGTTTGACGCACAAAGCAAGTTCCTTCACAATCGCCGGCTGTCCGGCGCTTGTCTCGCCAAGCTCGTCTACCCTCGTTTTTTTGTTTTTTACTTTAATGCTTAAAAGCGTTTAATTAAAAAAGCATTTTTTTCGTGACAACGATGCGGCTATCGATTATAATAAACACTAATTATAAAACTCCGTTCGCCATGACGGGGGTGCCGCTGGGCGGCGCAATGATGCACGATATTGGGAAAGGATGAGGGAAGCATGAGCAATGACAGATTAGACGAGTTGCGGGCGCGCGTGGACGAGATCAACTTGCAGCTGCTGAAGCTGATCAATGAACGGGGGCGGCTCGTTCAGGAAATCGGCAAAATCAAAGAGGCGCAAGGAACGCACCGCTATGACCCGGTGCGCGAGCGGAAGATGCTCGACCTCATCTCCGAGCATAACGACGGGCCGTTTGAAACGTCGACGCTGCAGCACATTTTCAAGGAGATTTTCAAAGCGGCGCTCGAACTGCAGGAGGACGACCATCGGAAAGCGCTCCTTGTCTCGCGCAAAAAACATCCGGAAAACACGATCGTCGAGATCAAAGGGGAGCGAATCGGCGACGGCAGCCAGTATTTTGTCATGGGGCCGTGCGCGGTCGAAAGCTATGAGCAGGTCGCCGCTGTCGCTGCCGCGGTGAAGAAGCACGGCATTAAATTGCTGCGCGGCGGCGCCTACAAACCGCGCACCTCGCCGTACGACTTTCAAGGGCTCGGCGTGGAAGGGCTGAAAATTTTAAAACGGATCGCCGATGAATTTGATTTGGCGGTCATCAGTGAAATCGTCACACCGGCGGATATTGAAACCGCCTTGGATTATATCGATGTCATCCAAATCGGCGCGCGCAACATGCAAAACTTCGAGCTGCTCAAGGCAGCTGGTCAAGTAAACAAGCCGATTTTGCTCAAGCGCGGCTTGGCGGCGACGATCGAAGAGTTTATCAATGCCGCCGAGTACATCATGTCGCAAGGAAACGGGCAGATCATTTTGTGCGAGCGCGGCATCCGCACGTACGAGCGGGCGACGCGCAATACGCTCGACATCTCGGCGGTGCCGATCTTGAAGAAAGAAACGCACTTGCCGGTGTTCGTCGATGTCACCCATTCGACCGGGCGGCGCGATCTGCTTCTCCCGTGCGCCAAAGCCGCCTTGGCGATCGGCGCCGACGGCGTTATGGCCGAAGTGCATCCCGATCCGGCTGTCGCCTTGTCCGATTCCGCCCAGCAAATGGACCTTGCCCAGTTTGATGAGTTTATGCGGGAAGTGCGCGCCTTCCAGCGCCAGTTTGTTCAAGCGTAACGCCGCTCCCCCGGCTTGCGCCGGACAGGGTCCGCCGAAAAAAGCCGTCCATTTGATGGGCGGCTTTTCTCATGCCCGGCGATTGTTTGGGGAAAGCTACCTGTGAACGGTCGTTTGTGAACCAATCCGCTGTTTCCGCCCGTTGTTGTCAAGCGGCGCTGTTCGTGAACGGTTTGTGAACAAACCGGCAAAATGGTTGCGATTTCGTTGCGAGTTGGCGATAATGTATCGTATGATAGGTGTACATACATTCGGAATTCACCGGGTATCGGATCGAGTAAAAAGGAGTGAACGGAATGACCGTAACGATTTACGATGTGGCCCGTGAGGCGAACGTTTCGATGGCGACCGTTTCGCGCGTCGTCAACGGAAACCCGAACGTCAAACCATCGACAAGGAAAAAAGTGCTTGAAGCGATCGAGCGGCTTGGCTATCGCCCGAACGCTGTGGCGCGCGGCCTCGCTAGCAAAAAAACGACGACGGTCGGGGTGATCATCCCGGATATTTCGAGCATCTTCTTCGCCGAGCTGGCCCGCGGCATTGAGGACATCGCCACGATGTACAAATACAACATCATTTTGAGCAACTCCGATCAAAACAAGGAAAAGGAGCTGCATTTGCTCAATACGATGCTCGCCAAGCAAGTGGACGGCCTTTTGTTTATGGGCGGGACGATCACCGAGGAGCACGCCGCCGAATTTCAAAAGTCGTCCGTGCCGATTGTGCTGGCGGCGACGATGGGGCCGGAGGAGATTCCGTCGGTCAACATCGACTATGAGCAGGCGGCGTTTGAAGCGGTGACGTATTTGTTGGAAAAAGGGAACCGCCGCGTGGCCTATGTGACAGGGCCGACCGACGACCCGATCAACCAGCGGAAGTTGGCCGGGTATCGCCGGGCGCTTGAGGAGCGCGGGGTGTCGTATGATGAAGAGCTCGTCATCGAGGGCGACAACTCGTACGACTCGGGCTTGGAGGCGTATGAAAAAATCGCCGAGCTTGCCGAACGGCCGACGGCGGTGTTTGCAGGCACTGATGAAATGGCGCTTGGCATCATTCACAGCGCCCAAGACCATCGGGTGCGCGTGCCGGATGACTTGGAAGTCGTCGGCTTTGATAACACGCGATTGGCGACGATGGTGCGGCCGCGGCTGACGACCGTCGTCCAGCCGATGTATGACATCGGGGCGGTGGCGATGCGGCTGTTGACGAAGTATATGAACAAAGAGCCGGTTGACAACCATATCGTTGTGTTGCCGCACCGACTCGAGGTACGCGAGTCGACGAAATGACAAAACGGCTGATTCCACGCCTAGACGCGTTCGGAATCAGCCGTTTTCGTTCGCGGGGGCAAAAAAGATTCGTTCCGCTCTTTTGCCAAGCGGGATGTTTGCCGATCGTGAAGGCCGTTGGCTTTCAACCAGCCTCAGAAGTCTTCATCCCAAGCGCCGGCGCGAAGCCGCGCAGGAAAGGAGGAGGCGCCGTTCGCCCGGCGAGCGGGGCGGACCGCCAGCTGCTGCAGGCGTCCGGCGTTGGGGCTGTCGGCCGCGGCCGCGTTCAGGACATCGCCGCGTCCGCTTTGCCGCCTAACATACGGCTACAGCTGGTTCGAATGGGAACGGCGGATGAACGACAACGCCTTTTCCACCGTATGGGCGTTTTTCTCGTTAATTTCCGCTCGGCGCGGAATGGGCGGGTACAAATCATCCGGGTCATCCCACTCGAGCGGCAACGCGACGGGTGAAAGCGGTTGCCATCGTTCGCGCCAAGCGGCCGGCAATGGGCCGAACACATCGGCTTGATCGGTCATCTCCAGCCAAAGGAGGGCCCATGCCCGCGGCACGACGCGCCAGATGTCATAGCCCCCGCCGCCGACGGCGATCCAGCGTCCGCCGCAATATTCATGAGCGATTTGATGCGCAAGTCTTGGAATGACCCGATACGTTTTCATCGTCACCGACAAATGGGTGAGCGGGTCATAGTAATGGGCATCGACTCCGTTTTGCGTCACGATGACGTCGGGACGGAAAAAATCGGCGATTTCCCGGAGGGCGGTCGTGTAGGCGGCCAGCCATGATTCATCTTCCGTAAACGCGTCGACCGGGATGTTGAACGAATAGCCATACCCCGCCCCATGGCCTCGTTCGTTGACATTTCCCGTCCCTGGAAACAAGTAGCGGCCCGTTTCATGAATCGAGAACGTGCAGACGTTCGGATCATCGTAAAACGCCCATTGCACCCCGTCCCCGTGATGGGCGTCGGTGTCGACGTACAACACGCGCAGCCCGTATTTTTCCCGGATATATTGAATGGCGACCGCGCTGTCATTGTAGACGCAAAAGCCGGACGCCTTGCCGCGAAACCCGTGATGCAAGCCGCCGCCAAGGTTGAGCGCGTGCTCCACCCGCCCGGACAGCACGGCGTCGACGGCGGTGAGGGTGCTGCCGACCAACAGAGCGCTCGCTTCATGCATGTTTGGAAACACCGGCGTATCTTCTGTGCCGAGGCCGTAGTTGAGCGCCACCGTCTCCGGCAGTTCGCCGCGCCCAGCTGCTTTGACCGCCGCAATGTACGAACGGTCATGAATGAGCGCAAGTTCATCGTCTGTCGCCATGCGCGGGGCGATGATATGTCGATCATCCAAAGCGCCGAGCGTGCGCAGCAAATCATGCGTCAGTTTGACCCGCAGCTGGTTGAACGGGTGGTCGTCATGAAATTTGTACTGAAGAAAATCCTCGCTGTAGACAAAGGCGCAGTTTTGGCTCATGACGTAACCCCCGGCAAGTTCGGCCATAGCACGTGATAGCCGGCGTTTTGCAAGTCGCGGATCAACGGCAGCGGGTTCATCGTCTGCACGCGGAAGACTAAAATTTTGTCGTTCGGGTCCGGGTCCGGGTACAACAGGACGCTGGCGATGTTGACATGGCGCTCGCTGATGATGGCCGCCGCTTTGCTGAGCATTCCGGCTTCGTTCGGGACTTTAATTTCGATTTGCGATCCCGGCTGATGCACGCCGGTCAGTTCCACGAACGTGCGCAACAAATCCGTCTGCGTAATGATGCCGACGAGTTTTCCGTTGTTGACGATCGGCAGGCAGCCGATGCGGTGTTCGTAAAAGAGCGCGGCCACTTCCTCGACAAAGTCGAGCGGATGGCCGACGATGACGTCGGTGTTCATGATGGAGCCGACCGGTTTTTGCAGGTCATCGAGCTGTTTATGAAGATCGTCAATCGGCGGGCTGGCGCTGCGCAAATCGCGGCTGGTGACAAGCCCGATCAAGCGCCCTTCGTCATCGACGACCGGCAAATGGCGGATGCGGTGCGTTCGAAGCAGCTGCAGCGCCTCAGCGATCGTGTTCGCGGCGCGGAGCGTAACGACCGGCGATTTCATGATTTGCTCAACAAGCATCGTTTCCCTCTCCCTTTATGAGGCTGGTGATTTAGTGCAAAAACGACTGATTCCGCTCATTTCTCAATTAGAAAAACCTTGCAGAATCCGCTTTCTCTTCTGAATGAAAACGCCGCCGATCGGCGTGTGACAGCGGTTTTTCACCGGCTTTTTAGGTATCCGATATGTTAGTACATGTAGCGGTTCATAAACCGAAGCCGGTCGAACCGTTGGATTGATTCGGCGTCGACCCGTTTGCCGATGCGGACCATCAAGCAGTTCGCCGGATGCGAGCAAATTTCCGGGTCGTCGGTCGCATACCAGACAAGTCCGCCGGCGTTCATCATTTTCTCCATCACTTTTCGGTATTCCCACACGTTCAGCCCAGTGCCTTTTAGATCCCAATGCCAATAATATTCGGTTGTAATGATGATGTAGTCTTCCATGGCATCGTCCATCATCGAGACGATCAGCAAATTTTTGCCGACGCCAAACCCGCGAAACTCGGGGATGACTTCAATGGCGCCCAGTTCAAGCAAATTTTCCATGTTCCCTTCCGACCACCGCTCGAGCGGGTCGGGATACAAAAACGTCACATAGCCGACGATCGTTTCGCCGCGGCGGGCGATAATGATGCGCCCCTCGGGAAGATGGGCGATGTCGATGAGCGCGCGGTGCTGTTTCTCGGGTTGGCGAAAGGACGTCAAATCATGGTGAAACGCATAGCGGGCCAACGCTTCCGGCGTCACTGGCCCTTCGATGAGCAGCGTTCCTTTTGGTGTTTTCAGCTCTTTGGCATTATACGTTTTTCGATGCTCCATTCGGTCACCACCTGAATCGATTGTTCTGCTTCCATTATACATGAAAACAAGGATGAAAACGCTATCATAACAGGCGATTCAAAAAAAATTCAAAAAGCGAGGACGAGGAATATTTTAAAAATTGAGAAACTGTGAACGATCCACTATAATAGAAATGTAATCACTTACATAGGGGGGATCGGAGAATGAAGACGGAACTGTTGCCAGCCGTACAAGGGGATTACAACTTGAAAAGCTATGAGGACACATATCCCCATTTTCAATGGTCGGAAGCTGAGAAAGCATTTTCTTGGTATGAAACGGGACGAGTCAACATGGCGTACGAGGCGATCGACCGCCATGCCGAATCGTTCCGCAAGAATAAAGTGGCGCTTTACTACCGCGATGCGGTTCGGAATGAAAAATATACGTTCAAAGAAATGAAGGAGCTGTCCAACCAAGTAGCGAACGTGTTGAAACAGACGGCTGACATTCAAAAAGGCGATCGCGTGTTTGTTTTTATGCCGCGTTCTCCGGAGCTGTATTTTGCCGTTCTTGGCATCATCAAAACCGGCGCTATCGTCGGACCGCTGTTTGAGGCGTTCATGGAAGGCGCGGTGCGCGACCGTCTCGAAGACAGCGGGGCGAAAGCGATCGTGACGACGCCGGAGCTGCTGCCGCGCGTGCCGGTCGGTGACCTGCCCGAGTTGAAATACGTCTTTTTGGTTGGCGACGGCATTGTCGAGGAAGGGCCGTACATCGATTTGAAAACGCGGATGAAGGAAGCGAGCAAGCACTTTGACATCGAATGGGTCGACCGCCAAGACGGCTTGATTTTGCATTACACCTCCGGTTCAACCGGCAAGCCGAAAGGTGTTTTGCACGTCCATAACGCGATGATCCAACACTATCAAACGGCGAAATGGGTGCTCGACTTAAAAGAGGACGACATTTATTGGTGCACGGCCGACCCGGGCTGGGTGACCGGGACGTCGTACGGCATTTTCGGCCCATGGCTGTGCGGAGCGTCCAGCGTCGTCGTCGGTGGCCGGTTCAGCCCGGACGCTTGGTATCAAACGATTCAAGATTTCGGCGTCACCGTTTGGTACAGCGCGCCGACGGCGTTCCGCATGCTGATGGGCGCCGGCGATGAGATCGTGAAAAAATACGATTTAAGCTCGCTCCGCCACATTTTGAGCGTCGGCGAGCCGCTCAACCCGGAAGTGATTCGCTGGGGGATGAAAGTGTTTGGCCGCCGCATCCATGACACGTGGTGGATGACGGAAACAGGGGCGCACTTGATCTGTAACTATCCGTGCATGGCCATCAAGCCGGGATCGATGGGGAAACCGATTCCGGGCGTTGAGGCGGCGATCATCGATGACCAAGGCAACGTCCTGCCGCCGTATCGGATGGGCAACTTGGCCATCAAAAAAGGTTGGCCGTCGATGATGAAAACGATCTGGAACAATCCGCAAAAATATGAATCATATTTCATCGGCGACTGGTACGTCTCCGGCGATTCGGCCTACATGGATGAAGACGGCTACTTCTGGTTCCAAGGGCGCGTCGATGATGTCATCAACACGTCGGGTGAGCGCGTGGGGCCGTTTGAAGTCGAAAGCAAGCTCGTTGAGCATCCGGCGGTGGCCGAAGCCGGCGTCATCGGCAAGCCAGACCCGGTGCGCGGCGAAATCATCAAGGCGTTTATCGCGCTTCGTGAAGGGTACGAGCCGTCTGAGGAGCTGAAAGAGGACATTCGCCAATTTGTGAAACAAGGGCTCGCTGCCCATGCGGCGCCGCGCGAGATCGAGTTCCGCGACAAACTGCCGAAAACGCGGAGCGGGAAAATTATGCGCCGCGTCTTAAAAGCGTGGGAGCTCAACTTGCCGACCGGCGACTTGTCGACGATGGAAGACTGAACATTTGCTAGACGGCTGGTGAAAAGCGGTTGTTTCTTTTCGGCAATGGGGGAGCGTTTGAAAGACGATTCCGATGCGACAAAGCTTTTCTATTTGAGAAACAGGCTTGATAAGCGACTTGCTCCCTTAAATCACCAGCCTCCTAGAGCGGGCTCAAGAAAAGGATAAAGCAAAGAATAAGGGCGAGCTGAAGCGCACCGTTGCAATTCGAACGGGGCCACACCGAGTGAAACAAACGGGGCGAGTAGGGTCGAACAAAAAATGAGGGAGGGTGTCCCAACGGGGTCGGGACACCCTCTTTATTTACTAGATACGAATCGGCTGTTTCTGTTGGCTGTTGTGCTCCTTTTAGGAAGCTGGTGATGTAATCGTGGATACAGCTTTACAACGAAGGGATCAGTCGGCATCCGTCCCTTCCTCGGCCGCTTCCGAATGGGGAGGAGTGTCGTTCTCCGCCCCGTCCTCGGCGGCCGGAGGTGCGGGTCGTTCAGCCGCCGGCCGCGAAACGAGATTGGATGGCGCCGATTCTTGGCCGGCGATGTCCACTGCCGTGACATCGTACGATGCCCCGGGTTCGAGCGCGGAAAACGCCGTCGGCTCCCCGGCTTTCACCACCGCCACTACGCGCCGCGCTCCGCCATCGTCCACTCGGTAGACGCGATACCCGATGACATCGCGTTCGCGGTGGGGCGTCCAGACAAGGGTGTGGCCATCAAGACGCGCGGACGGAGGGGCGGGCGGATGGCCGTTTTCTTTGAGCACCGCAGCGGTGAAATCCATTCCGTCCCAGTCGTCCTCCGCCACTCCCCAAGCGGCGAGCAGCTCGGACTGGACGATGACTCCGTGGGTGACAAACTCCTCTGGCGTCGTCGCCAACGCTAAGTAGCGGCGTCCGTCAATGACCACGAGCCGGCTTTCCGTCAAATCGGCGCCGCTCCCTTCTTTGGGCGCAAAGCGCGTATTGTACAAATCGTAGCGGACAAGCCCGGCTTTTTGGCACGCCTCCGACGGGCTGAGGCCGGTGGCGGCGCAGTAGGCGCGCCGGACGATGCCTCCGGGCATGGCAAACCGCTCCCGCGGAGCGATGAGCTTCGGATGAACCCGATAGGCGGCGTTCATGAACTGCGCCCACAACAGTTGGGTACGTTTCCCATAGGAAAGTCCTTTATAATACGTTTCCAGCGGCGCCGGCCGGTCGTAGCCGATCCAAACGCCAAAGGTAACGTTCGGGTTGACGGCGACAAACCACGAATCGCGGTTGGCTTGCGACGTGCCGGTCTTGCCGGCCCAGTCGGCGGAAAACGCTAAATAGCCGGGCAGTGAAGACGCCGTTCCGCCATGGAGCACATCGCGCATCATGTCGATCATCAAGTACGATGTTTGCGGGGAAAAGACGGAAACGGGCTTGCTTTGATGTTGATAGACGACGGTTCCGTTCTTGTCAACGATTTTTTCAATCATATAGGCATCGACAAACGTGCCGTAGTTGGCGAACGTTGCGTAGGCGTTGACGTTTTCTTCGACGGTGACGCCGACGTTTGTTCCGCCGATCGCTAAGGCCGGATGGCTTTCCTCTTGCTTGGCAACGCTGGTGATCCCCATTTTGTGCAAATAGTCGACCGGGTCGCGATGCTGAATTCGCATGTAGGCGCGAACGGCTGGGATGTTGAACGATTGCTGCAAGGCATAGCGCGCCGTGACGAGCCCGTGCGTTTTCCCATCCGCGTTTTTCGGCTTGTACGAGCCGATGGACAGCGGAAGGTCAGGGATGATGGTAGCGGGCTGGACGATGCCCATTTCCATCGCCGGTGCGTACACCAAGAGCGGCTTCATCGTTGAGCCGTTGGATCGGTGCGCTTGGGTGGCATGGTTCAGCTGTTCGCGCTTATAGTCGCGCCCGCCGACAAAGCTGAGGATTTTGCCGGTTTTGTTTTCGATGAGCATCGCCCCGACTTCCACAGGCTGGCGATGGGCGATCGTTTTGCCTGTTTGTTTGTCTTTCGCGTAATAGACGTTGTCGTTGCCATAGTATGGATAGCGGGCGGCGATGCGCTGCATTTGCTCATACAGGTCCTTGTCGATCGTCGTGTAAATTCGGTATCCGCCTTGGCGCAGCGCTTTCTCGGCTTCACCGACGTAGCGCTGGAACAGAGAAGGGTTGCGCTTCAGTTTGGCCGGTTGGTGGCCGTCGCGCTTAGCGAGCACCTCCGCTAAAATGTCTTTGGCTCGCCGCTCAATTTCCATGGTCAAAAACGGATACTGCTCGAACGGCGAGGGCTTCGGAGCGGCGAAATGCTTGGCGACGTCGTATGCCAGCGCCTCGTTGTACTGCTTCTCGGAAATGTAGCCGGCGCGTTTCATCCGGTAGAGCACGGTTTTCATCCGCCGCAGTCCGGCCGAAATGTCCGGTTTGACGCTGCCGTCTGGCGCAAACGGCGTATAGACGAACGGATTTTGCGGCAAGCCGGCCAAAAAGGCGGCTTGGGCGAGGTTGAGGTCTTTGGCGTTAACGCCAAACACTCCTTGCGCGGCGGCTTGAATGCCGGCGATGTTCCGTCCCGAGGAACTGCGGCCGAACGGCACGACGTTCAAATACGCCTCTAAAATTTGTTGTTTGGAAAAAAACGTTTCCAATCGCAGCGCCAAGAGCATTTCTTTCGCTTTGCGCTCAAACGATACTTCGTTGGTGAGGAGCTGGTTTTTGACGAGCTGCTGCGTAAGCGTGCTGCCGCCGCTTTTGATCGGCGAGTTGGTCAGCTCCTGGAACATGGCGCGGATGACCGCTTTCGGAACGACCCCGTGATGCTCGTAAAAATGTTCATCTTCGGTAGCGATGATGGCTTGCACAACATACGGGGAGACATTAGACAGCGGCACCGCCTCGCGGTCGAGGTCGGACCGGAAGCGCCCTAAATAGACCCCATTGGCAAAATACATATGGCTCGTTTCCTCGTAACTGGAAATTGCGCTGTACATGCTCTCGCGTGAAGGGGCGTCCATATCTTTGACCAAAAACGCGAAATAGCCCGCGCCCGCGCCGACAGCAAAGCAGGCGAGACAAAGCAGGGCGACGAGCAACGCGAAGACGGTGTTCCAAACGAGGCGGTAAGTACGTGAAAAATAATGCCACGTTTTTTCCAAAGAAAGTGGAAACGGCTGGTGTTTCATGACGGCCCCCCTATCTTGGCCAATCGGTGTTTCTATAAGTATACCATACCGATGGCGGCTGTTGTGGAATTTTGCCGTTTTTTCGCTGCTGAAGACGAAAAAGGACGCAAATTTTGGTCGGGGCGTTGCGTGCACCCGGTTGACATGGAGCGCCACATATGGTAAAAGAGAGTATAGCTTCATCATGACAAAGCCATGACGGGAACAAGTAGCGGCTGTCTCCCTGGTGCAGAGAGCTGGCGGGCGGTGCGAGCCAGCCCAAAGGCAGGCGTGAATTACCTCCCTGAGCAGCGATGGCGAACGGTTTCGTTTTTTGCGGTCGGGTCAAACGAGGCATCGGCTCCGTTTTGCGACGGAGCTGGCGCGGAGGACCACGCCGCTGGCGGCCTAGTAGCCATTGGCCGGCATGCGCCGTTACCGAAATGAGCGAGAAAGCCTATGGCTTTCTAAGTAGGGTGGTACCGCGATGAACACTCGCCCCTTCATACAGGGCGGGTGTTTTCTTTATGTAGAACATTCCATAGAGAGGTGAAGGACATGGATTTGCTTGCAGAATTGCAATGGCGCGGGCTCGTCAACCAAACGACGGATGAAGACGGGCTCCGAGCGCTGCTGAACGAGGAAAAAGTGACGCTTTATTGCGGGTTTGACCCGACGGCCGACAGCTTGCACATCGGCAACTTGGCCGCCATTTTGACGCTGCGCCGTTTCCAACAGGCGGGCCATCAACCGATTGCGCTAGTCGGCGGGGCCACTGGATTGATCGGCGATCCGAGCGGGAAAAAAAGCGAGCGCACGCTCAATGCCAAAGAGACGGTCGAAGCGTGGAGCGCCCGCATCAAAGGGCAGTTGGAACGGTTGTTGGACTTTACGGCTGTAAACAACCCGGCGAAAATGAAAAACAATTACGACTGGATCGGGCCGCTGGATGTGATCTCGTTTTTGCGCGATGTCGGCAAGCATTTCAGCGTCAATTACATGCTCGCCAAAGAATCGGTGCAGTCGCGCATTGAAACCGGCATTTCGTTCACCGAGTTCAGCTACATGATGCTGCAGGCGTATGACTTTCTGAAGTTGTACGAGACGGAAGGCTGCCGCCTGCAAATCGGCGGGAGCGACCAGTGGGGCAACATTACGGCCGGGCTGGAACTCATTCGCAAAACGAACAGCGAAGCGAAGGCGTTCGGCTTGACGATTCCGCTTGTGACAAAGGCGGACGGGACGAAATTTGGCAAAACGGAAAGCGGCACGATCTGGCTCGATCCCGAGAAAACGTCGCCGTACGAGTTTTACCAGTTTTGGATCAACACCGACGACCGCGATGTGATCCGTTACTTGAAGTACTTTACGTTCCTGTCAAAAGAGGAAATCGAGGCGCTTGAGCACGAGCTGCGCGAGGCGCCAGAGAAGCGGGCGGCACAAAAAGCGCTGGCTGAGGAAGTGACAAAACTCGTGCACGGCGAAGAGGCGTTCAAGCAAGCCGTTCGCATTTCCGAGGCGCTCTTTAGCGGCGATATTGCGAAGTTAACGGCGGCGGAAATTGAACAAGGCTTCAAAGATGTGCCGTCATTCGTTCATGAAGGAGGCGACGTTCCGCTCGTCGAGCTGCTTGTCGCCGCCGGTATTTCGCCGTCGAAACGGCAAGCGCGCGAAGACGTCCAAAACGGCGCCATTTATGTGAACGGGGAGCGCATCCAAGACGTGGGCGCCGTCCTGACCGCCGCGCATCGCTTGGAAGGGCGCTTTACCGTCATCCGCCGCGGAAAGAAAAAGTATTATTTGATTCGCTACGCGTAAACAAAAAGATCCGAAATGCTGATGCATTTCGGATCTTTTTTGCGCCTTAACGCGAGTAGAACTCAACGATGAGCGCTTCGTTGATTTCCGCCGGCAGTTCGGAGCGCTCCGGCAGGCGGGTATACGTGCCTTCCATTTTTTCCGGATTGAACGTCAAGTAATCCGGAATGTAATTGCTCGCTTCGATCGCTTCTTTAATCACTTGCAAGTTGCGCGATTTTTCGCGGACGGCGATCGTTTGCCCCGGTTTGACGCGGTACGACGGGATGTTGACGCGGCTGCCGTCAACCAAGATGTGGCCATGCGTCACGAGCTGGCGAGCTTGGCGGCGCGTGCGGGCCAACCCTAAGCGATAGACGAGGTTGTCCAAACGCGACTCGAGCAAAATCATGAAGTTTTCGCCGTGTTTGCCCGGCATTTTGCCCGCTTCATCGAACGTTTTGCGGAACTGGCGCTCGTTCACGCCGTACATATGGCGCAGCTTTTGCTTTTCTTGCAGCTGCAAGCCATATTCCGACAATTTCCGCCGTTGGCCAGGGCCGTGTTGACCTGGCGGATACGGGCGTTTTTGCAATTCTTTCCCCGTGCCGCTCAACGAGATGCCAAGGCGGCGGGAAATTTTCCATGTTGGTCCGGTATAACGAGCCATGCACTGCTCCTCCTTATGCTTTTATTCCCGTAAAATAAAAGCAGATGTGCGCCAACAATTATGGCCATTTTGTTTTCATGCATCCTCGCTCTCGCAGCTAAGAGTTACGCGATGCACCTCGACGGGAAGCCGAGGAACAAAATGGTCCATAAAGGTGAGCACAAAGGCTGCTATATTTTACACAAAGGCTATTATATGATTTTTTGCACACAAAGTCAACATTTTGTTTTCCCTTTTTCCGGTTTCTATGATATAATAAAAGATGCAATTTTTAGAAAAAATTCGCTTATATCTATTGACAATGCCAATTTAGGTGGAAAAGATGATGAGCATGGAAGAGATGAAGCGATATGAATCATTTAAACAAAAATTTTTCCACTGGTTTTTGGCGTTTCCTGACGACGAACCGTTTCTGGCGGCGGCCGACGAGCTGCTCGCGCTGTTGAAAGAGGAGATGGGGCTCGAGCAAGCCGTTTTTTATTTGTTCGATCCGGAGCGGGCGGCGTTTTATCCGGAAGCGTCCGCCGGCGGGGCGATGGGAGCGGGGGTGGTGGCAGCTGACGGAGGGCAGGAAATCGCTTTGCTCGATGGCGGCTCGCATGAGAAAGCTAGGCTCTTTTTTTCGCTTCCGGACGGAACGCCGGTGTTGCTCGAGCTGACATACCGCAAAGACCGCGCCATCGACCAACCGCTGCTCCAGGCGGTGCGGGCCGATTTTGCTGATTTGTTCGGCAAACTCGCCGCCATGCTTCAAGGGGAGGGCGAAGAAAAGCGGTACGGGCAGCTGCATCGGTTTGCGGCGAAAATCCATTCCTCCATGCGCATTGATGACGTGCTCGAGGAAATTATCCGCACGCTGCAAAACGTCTACCCATCGTTTACATACTATCTTCTCTTGTCGCACGACAACCACCTGCGCGATCATTTGCCGATCAAAGTGCTCGCTTTGGATGAAGGCGAAGGACAAACTGCGGCGTTGCGGGCGTTTTTGACCGGCCAAGTGCAGTGCGACGAGCTGGAAACGCCGCGCCGTTCCGTGTTGTATGCGCCGATCAAAGGAGTTCAGGCCGTGTATGGGGTCATCCAAATTATCGCGCCGTATGCGGCCCCGTTTCCGCAGCGGGAGGTTCGTTTTATTTCCTTGCTTGCCGGAACGGCGGGCAGCGCGCTCGAGAACGCCAAATTGTACGAGCAGTCGCGTCGGCTCGTGGCCGACTTGCAGCTCATTAACGACACGATGCGCCAGCTGAACGCCCGCATGCGCCTGCACGAAGGCATTGAGTACATGGTGTCGCAAATTCGCCAGTCGTTTGGCGCCGATGAAGTCGGTTTTTTCTTGTTCGCGGACGGCCGGCGGGAGCTGTTGCCGGGAAGCACGCCGTTTTTTTATGAAGAGCGGTCGGCGATGTACGTCAAATGGGTGGAAGAGCGGCGCCGGGATGGACAAGATATTTTGTTTGCCGGTGATGCATGGGCGTCTTCCCTTACGCCGTTCCGCTCGATCATGGCCGCGCCCATGCAGCAAAACAAGGAAACGAAAGGCGTTTGCATCGCGTTGGCCCGCGAGCCGTACCGATTTACGTTTGAGATGTTCAAGCTGCTCGAGTCGCTCGTGCAGCATTCGACATTGGCGTTTATGAACGCCATTTTGCGCGAGGAACTGGAAAAGCTCGTCGTCACCGATTATTTGACGAAGCTGTATACACGCCGTTATTTGGACGAGACGATTCAAAAGTCGATGGAAACGGACGGTTCGGGGGCTTTTTTGCTGATTGATATCGACAATTTTAAGCAAATCAATGACTTGTACGGCCATCAAATCGGTGATGAGGTGTTGATCCGCGTGGCTGAGACGGTTCGGGCTAGCGTTCGTGAAAGCGATGTGGCTGCGCGCTGGGGCGGCGAGGAGTTGGCGGTGTATTTGCCGAATGTCCATCTCGCCGATGCTGTGGCTGCGGCTCGCCGCATCACGGAAAAAGTAAGGCAACATACGGCTCCCGCGGTGACGGTGTCATGCGGCGTTTCTTGGTGGGGGCGGCGCTTTGGCGACAATGCGAAACAGCTGTTCAAACAGGCGGACAAGGCCCTCTACCGGGCGAAAGAGATGGGAAAAAACTGCATTTTCGTTTATGACGGCCGTCGCTTGTATAAGGCGTAAAAAAAGGAATCCGAGCGGATTCCTTCTTTGTGTCCGCCGCTCGCGTTCGCCCGCTTGGCGTCAAGCGGAGACGAGCGCCGCGACAAACTGCTCCAAATAGCGGCGATCGACGTCATCAAAGCGGTTTTTGATCGGGCTGTCAATGTCTAAGACGCCGATGACGCGGCCGTCCTTGATGAGCGGCACGACGATTTCCGACTGGGACGCCGCGTCGCAGGCGATATGGCCGGGGAATTGGTGCACGTCGGGGACGACGACCGTCCGCCGCTCAGCCGCGGCCGTGCCGCATACCCCTTTGCCGAACGGGATGCGCACGCACGCCGGAAGCCCTTGGAACGGTCCGAGCACCAGTTCGTCGCCGTCTGCCAAATAAAACCCGACCCAGTTGATCTGCTCAAGAAACTGGTTGAGCAAGGCGGCGGCGTTCGCCAAGTTGGCGATGAGATTCGGCTCCCCGGCGATGAGCGCCTTCAACTGTTCGATCACAAGCGTATAGTTTTCTTCACGGGTGCCGTTGTAAGCCATGCGATGAAACATAAGGCTGCCTCCTTTTTTCATTTTGGCTCATTGTATGACGGGGCGCCGCCGTTGTCAACGAAAAGCGCTTCGCGGTCCATGGCGTCTCGCCCTTGGTGAAGGTCGGCGGCGCAATGGGCGTCCGAACCGTAGACGATCGGGATGCCTCGCCGCTGCGCTTCGGCCATGATTTGGATGGGCGGATACGGTTCTAGACAAAGCGGTTTGGCCAAGCCGGCTCCGTTGCCATCGAGTTCGCCGCCGAACCGCTCGATGTCATCGAGAATCGCCACCATCCATTCCGTCATCGGCTCGGGGCATGGAAAGCGGCGTTGGAATTTGCGGACGAGCGTCATGTGCCCGATTCGTTTCGGCTTATAGCGGCCGAGCTCGGCGCGGATCGATTGGCGCACGGTTTCGTAGTACGCACGATGGACGCGCTCTACCGAACCGAACAGGCGGATGATGTGGGCGAACATGTCCGCGCTGTAATCGATGCATACATACTGTCCGCGGCAAGGCAAAAAATGGACCGATAAAATGCTGTCATCGAGCAGAGGACCGACTTCATCCAGCATTCGAGCGGTCTCCTCTTCGAAACCGGGGATGAAGTCGACCTCGAGCCCCACGCGAATCGTAATGTCGTTTCGATAGCGCGCCTTGATGTCAGAGACTGCGGCCAAATAGCGCTCCAGCTCCCGGCTGTTCATCGCGCTGTCCCGCTCCGGCGTCGGATCGATAAACCGCTCCGGCAGCGGGGCATGCTCCGTAAATGAGATGTCGGTATAGCCGAGCACAATCGCCTGCTCCACGTACCGCTCCAGCGGGTCGCTGCTTCCGTGCGGGCAAAACGGCGTATGAATATGTCCGTCGCGCATGGCGGGTTCCCCCTTTCCTTCTTCACGCATCATCGCAAAAAAATTGAAGATTCCTGTAAAAAAAATAAAAATTTTGGTCAAAAAATGTCGTTAACATGGTATCATAAAAACATTGAAAAAGATATAGTCTTCCTGTTTTCGGCTCGTTTGTCTGATGTGAGTAGGTTGAATGCAAGGGGGCATCAACGGATGGAAATAGCTTGGATTGTTCTGCTCCTCAGCGCGGGGGCGATCATATATAACCAGTGGCAGCGGAAGCGAATGTACCGGGAAATCGACCGTCTGGAGGAATGGAAAATCAGCTTGATGAACCGGCCGGTGCCGGACGAGCTGGCGAAAGTCAAACAGCTGAACATGACCGGGGAGACGGAGCAGCTGTTTGAACGGTGGCGCCAGCAATGGGACGACATCGTGGCGGTCAAGCTGCCCGATGTGGAGGAAAAGCTGTTTGATGCGGAGCAGTTGTTGGATCGATACCGCTACCGGCGGGCCGCCCGACTGCTCGAACAGATTGAGGACGATTTGCGCCGCCTCGAGGGGGAGGTGCACGGGATCATCCATGAAGTCAACGAACTGATTGGCAGCGAAGAGCAAAGCCGCGTGGAAATCGAAGAGCTGCGCGCGCTCCATCGCGAGGCGAAAAAAAACTTGCTCGCCTACCGTTATACGTTTGGGGCGGCGGCCGATCCGCTTGACGCCCGTTTGACGGAGGCGGAGCGGCAATTTCAGCGGTTTGCCGAGTTGACCGAAGCCGGCAACTATTTGGCGGCGCGCGATGTCGTTCTTGCCTTGAAGGAAGAGCTCAGCCGCCTTTCCGTCATGATGGAAGACGTCCCGGCGCTGCTTGGCGAATGTCAAACATCCCTTCCAGCTCAGCTGGCCGAGCTCGCTGACGGCTATCGCGAGATGGAGCAAAGCGGGTACATTCTTGACCATTTGCAGATGGAGCGCACGCTGCAAGAAAAGAGGGAGAAAATCGATCAATGCCTAGCGATGATCGGCGAACTGCGCGTCGAGGAAGCGAAGGAAGCGGTCAGCGAACTGAAGGAGGAGCTTGAGGCGCTGTACGACTCGTTAGAAAACGAAGTGCTCGCTCATCAATACGTCCAAACCGAGATGCCGCGCATCGGCGGCATGATTGCCGAGCTGGTCGCCGAAGCGAAAGAAACCGAGGCCGAAGCGCTGTTCGTCCAGCAAAGCTATCACTTGTCGCCAAGCGATCTTGACAAATACCGGAGCATCGAAAAACAATTGCATCAGCTACAAAAGCGGTTCCTTCTTCTTGAAGGGCGGGCCGCCGAGGCGAAAACGGCGTATTCGCTCCTGAAAGAAGAGCTCGATCAGCTTGTCGGGCAAATGAGCATGATGAAAGAAGAGCACGAGCAGTTCCGGACGATGCTGCAAACGCTGCGCAAAGATGAATTGGTCGCGCGCGAAAAGCTTGACGACATGAGAAAAAAACTGGCGGAGGCGCTCCGTCTCGTACAAAAAAGTCGGCTCCCCGGGTTGCCTGAGCCGTACTCGCTGGAATTGGCCGAAGCCAAACGGCGCTTGCAGACCGTCGCCGCCCGCCTCGATGAAAAGCCGTTGGATATGGCGGCCGTCGATCGGGCGATCGAAGAGGCGAAGACGGCGGTCGGGCAGCTGTATGAACGGACGATCGGGATGATTGAGCAGGCGACGCTCGCCGAGCGGACGATTCAATACGGCAATCGTTACCGCCGCCGCTATCCGTCCGTGCGGAAAAAATTGGAGGAAGCGGAATCGCTGTTCCGGCATTACGAGTACGAAGAAGCGCTGCGCCAAGCGGTGGCGGCTGTGGAGGACGTCGAACCGGGGGCGTTTGACCGGGTGCAGCGCCTCTGGCAGGAGGACAGCGGCCGCGAATCGTAAAGAAAAACCCGATAAATGTCGGTTTCGACCGATATTTATCGGGTTTTTGGCGAATAATGTAAATGGGCATTTCCGCCTTCTGGAAGGCTGTGGCAAAGGGCTTGATTCCGAACGGGGGCAAACGGCGGGGGAAACGGTTGATTCGGCCACAGAGGGCGCCGCACGAAGGGCAGGAACGGTCAGCGGCGGGGGAAACGTGCCGTCATCCCGAACCGGTCTTTGGCTGCACGAACGACAAAATGACGCGATCGCGGAACGGCGTCTTCTCATCCCGAGCTCGCCGGAATGTTCGTTCCGATCATGTTTTCCGCTTGCGTCTGCCTGCTTTTGAGGAACCCCGGGGCGCTGGCGCATCCGGGCGGCGACCATGTGTTCCGCTTGCGCCCGTCCGGTTTTGAGCTTGACAGGAAAACGCTCGCCCCGGCGGCGTATGGATGTTTTTCGTTGCCGTTTTCGCCCCGCTTTTATATGATGATAGATGGATCGATGACGAGCGGAGGATGGACATGATGATTTATCTGGATAACAGCGCGACGACCAAGCCGTTTCCGGAAGTGGTCGATGCGTTCGCTACGGTCGCCTCTCACTATTTCGCCAATCCGTCTTCGCTTCACGGGCTGGGCATGAAGGCAGAACGGCTGCTTAGGCAGGCGCGTGAACAGATCGCCGCCATGCTTGATGTCAAACCGAGCGAAATCGTGTTTACGTCCGGCGGAACGGAGGCGAACAACTTCGCCATTAAAGGGGTGGCGTGGCAATACCGGCGGCGCGGCCGGCATATCATTACGACCGAAATCGAGCATCCGTCCGTTGCCGAGCCGTGCCGGCAGCTTGAGGAGCTCGGGTTTGAAGTGACCTACTTGCCGGTCGGACCTGATGGACGAGTGTCAGCCGAACAAGTCGCGCGCGCCCTGCGCGATGACACGATCCTCGTGTCGGTCATGCACGTCAACAACGAAGTCGGCGCGGTGCAGCCGATTGAGGAAATTGGAGCCGTGCTCGCCCGCCACCCGAAAACGCTGTTTCATGTCGATCGGGTGCAAGGCATCGGCAAAGTTCCTCTTGATGTGAAACGGTGCGGCATCGATTTGTTTACGGTCTCAGCTCATAAGTTTCATGGGTTGCGCGGCGCCGGCCTTCTTTACGTCCGCGACGGCGTCCGTCTGACGCCGCTGATCGCGGGCGGCGGGCAAGAGCGGCAGCTTCGGTCCGGGACGGAAAACGTCGCCGCCATCGTGGCGATGGCGAAGGCGCTCCGTCTGGCCTTGGAACGATATGAACGAGACATCGGCCGGCTGCGGGAGTTAAAAGCCGAATGGCTGCAGGCGCTCGCCGCGATTCCAGGCCTTTCGATCAACACGCCGGAGCGCGGTTCGGCGCCCCATATTATCAACTTTTCGCTGCCAAGCGGCATCAAGCCGGAAGTGTTCGTTCATGAGCTCGAAAAAAGCGAGATTTACGTTTCCACAACATCCGCCTGCTCCTCGAAAAGACGGGCGCCGAGCAAAACGCTGCTGGCGATGGGCGTTGGCGAAGGCCGGGCGGAGCGCGGCATCCGCATCAGTTTGTCTTTTGACAACAGACGTGAAGAGATCAAACCGGCTGTCGCGGCGATTCAACAGGCGATCAAAACGTTAAGCGAGGTAACGGGATCACATGGAGATGAAGTATGACCGCATTTTAATCCGTTATGGGGAAATGACGACAAAAGGAAAAAACCGCAACCTTTTCGTGCGGCGGCTTAGACAAAACATCGCCCGCAAGCTGCGGGCATTTCCGCGCATCGACATTGAATACATGCGCGACCGAATGTACATCTTATTAAACGGTGAGCCGCACGAACCGATCATCGCCAAGCTGAAAACGGTATTTGGCATCCATTCATTCAGCTTAGCCATGAAGTGCGAAAACGAGCTTGAAGCCGTGAAAGAAACGGCGCTCGCCGCCATCCGGCAGCTTCCGTATCAAGGGAAAACGTTTAAAGTAAGCGCCCGCCGCGTCAACAAACAGTTTCCCTATCGGAGCGAAGAGCTCAACCATGAGGTGGGCGCCCATATTTTGCGGCAGACGGACGGGCTGACGGTCAACGTGCGCGAACCGGATATCGATGTACGCATCGAAGTGCGCCAGGACGGCACGTATGTGACCTGTCACGACATTTTCGGGGCTGGCGGCCTGCCGGTCGGAACGAGCGGCAAGGCGATGCTCATGCTCTCGGGCGGCATTGACAGCCCGGTCGCTGGCTATTTGGCGATGAAGCGTGGGCTGGAGATCGAAGCTGTTCACTTTTTCAGCCCCCCGTTTACAAGCGAGCGGGCCAAGCAAAAAGTCATCGACTTAGTGAAGCAGCTGACCGTTTACGGGGGAAGAATCAAGCTTCACATCGTTCCGTTCACCGAAGTGCAACAAGCCATCTATCAAGGAATGCCGAATGAGTATTCACTGATCTCCACCCGAAGGGCGATGCTGAAGATTACAGACGCGCTCCGCCGCCGCCATCGGGCGTTGGCGATCGTCACGGGCGAAAGCCTTGGCCAAGTCGCCAGCCAGACGCTGGAAAGCATGTATGTCATTAACGACGTCACGAATACGCCGGTGTTGCGGCCGCTCGTTTCAATGGATAAAATGGAAATCATTGAAATGGCTAAGCAAATCGGCACGCATGACATCTCGATTCTTCCTTATGAGGACTGCTGCACCATTTTCACGCCACGGGCGCCAAAAACAAAGCCGAAGAAAAAGAAAGTGCTTCATTACGAGAGCCAGCTCGATCTTGCGCCGCTGCTCGAAAAAGCGGTCAACGACACGGAAACGATCGTCCTCGACGAACAGGACGGGCAAGCTGACGAGTTTGCCGACCTCTTTTGAATCTCAAAATTTACCAAAATCAACGTTGCATACATCCATCTGTTTTCACACACTCTATAGGTGCAAGGAGGTGAAAACAGATGGCACGCAACAACACGAATCAATTGCTTGTTCCAGGCGCGCAGCAAGCGCTTGAGCAAATGAAATATGAAATCGCCCAAGAATTTGGCGTCAACTTAGGCGCTGACACGACATCGCGCGCGAACGGTTCGGTCGGTGGCGAGATTACGAAACGTCTCGTCGCGATGGCGCAACAACAATTGGGCGGTGCACGCCAATTCTAATTTCATCACCATGGCTTGGGCGGCGGGGAGCTTCCCCCGCCGTTTCTTTTGTCAAAAAATGATTCAAAATAGACCGACTATTTTGTATAATAAAAAGTGCCATCCATAGAAATGAAATCGGAGAAAGGGGAGAGGGACGAATGAAGAGGGAAGAATTGATCGCCCCCGAGCGCTACAACTTGACGTCGGAAGTCGAGCGGCACGCGGCTTTTCATCCAACCCGCATCGCGCTAAAATGGGAGAGCGAACAAGGCGAGACAAAAGAGATTACATACGGCCGCCTGATGGCGCGCGCCAACCAAATTGGAAAC
This sequence comes from Geobacillus sp. YF-1, assembly GCF_052692335.1. NCBI lineage: Bacteria > Bacillati > Bacillota > Bacilli > Caryophanales > Anoxybacillaceae > Geobacillus > Geobacillus sp. YF-1. The sequence goes on along the minus strand of NZ_CP199850.1, from coordinate 2,730,384 downwards.
GTTTTCTTATCGCGTGGGCTGCAAAAAGGAGACAAAGTGCTCATCATGGTGCCCCGTCTCATTGAAGCCTATGAAGTGTACTTAGGGGCGCTGAAAGCGGGACTTGTCGTCATCCCGAGCTCGGAGATGCTGCGGACGAAAGATCTGGAATACCGACTCACCCATAGCGAGGCCAAAGCGGTCGTCGCCTACGCACCGTATCTTGACGAGTTTGCGCCGATCGCAGGCATTGACCGCCTCACCAAGTTCGTCATCGGAAACGAGGGACAAGACGGATGGATCCCGCTGGAAACCGCCATGGCGAACGAGAGCGAGACGCTTGAGGCGGCGGACACCGCGCGCGATGACATGGCGTTTTTGTCCTACACCTCTGGCACGACCGGCAATCCGAAAGGGGTTGTCCATTGCCATGGCTGGGCGTACGCTCACTTGCGGACAGCGGCCAAAAATTGGCTCTGCATTGAGGAAGGCGACCTTGTTTGGGCGACGGCCGGGCCGGGGTGGCAAAAATGGATTTGGAGCCCGTTTTTATCGGTGCTCGGCTCGGGAGCGACCGGGTTCGTCTATTACGGCCGTTTTGAGCCGGAAAAATATTTGCAGCTACTAGAAAAATACAACATCAATGTGCTGTGCTGCACGCCGACGGAGTATCGCTTGATGGCGAAAGTGCCGGATATCGGCCGCTACCGTTTGCCGCATCTGCACAGCGCCGTATCGGCCGGCGAGCCGCTCAATCGCGAAGTAATCGATACGTTCGCCAAGCATTTTGGCGTCCACGTGCGCGACGGCTATGGGCAGACGGAAAACACGCTGCTTGTTGGCGTCATGAAGGGGATGGAAATTAAACCGGGATCAATGGGGAAACCAACGCCGGGCAATCTTGTCGAGATCATTGACGAAAACGGCGAACCGTGTCCTGTGGGCGTCGTCGGGGATATCGCCGTCCATGTCGACACGCCGGCGCTGTTTAAGTATTACTACAAAGACCCGGAGCGGACGGCCATGCAGTTCCGCGGCGACTATTACATCACCGGCGACAAAGCGCGCAAAGACGAGGATGGCTACTTCTGGTTTGAAGGCCGCGGCGATGACATCATCATCAGCTCCGGCTATACGATCGGCCCGTTTGAGGTTGAAGACGCGCTCGTCAAGCATCCGGCGGTGAAAGAATGCGCCGTCGTCGCCAGCCCGGATGAAGTGCGCGGCCATGTCGTCAAAGCGTTCGTCGTTCTCCGCGACGGGGTCGACAAAAACGATCCATCGCTCATTCCGGCATTGCAGGAGCATGTCAAACAATTGACCGCTCCGTACAAATACCCGCGCAAAATCGAGTTCGTCGATGACTTGCCGAAAACGGCGTCCGGGAAAATTCGCCGCGTCGAGCTGCGCGAGCGGGAAGCGCGCTTGGCCGGCCGGTCGTCGTAAGCGCAGGGATATGGAAACGCGAGGGCAATGAAAGGCCGCAAAACAGCCCGCCTCCTTAACGTGAACCCGCCTGAAGGCCACCCGTTTCGGGAGGGGGCGAGCCGTTCATAAAACGAAAGAGGGTGTCCCGAAAGGATCGGGATCCCCTCTTTCATTGCTATCTATACGTGCTGACTGCTTCTGCCGCACGATCGGTTGTGCCGATCTTGAAGGCAGCCCGCCTTTTGGGTCAGCCCTTCTTCCATCCATACGCACCCAATACTCCCGCACACCTTGTCGTCTCGCGAAGAACGGCGGCCTTGCGCGCCGTTTATAAAAAGACGCGTTTCACCTTATCCCAGAACGAATTGTCTTTCAGCCGCACCGTTTTGACGACGCGATCGCTCAGGCGGATGTCGATTCGTTCGATATGCTGGATGCTGAGTGCCTCGTTGTCGAGGCCGATGATCGGAAAATGGCTTGCTTCTTCCGACATTTTTAGCGTCAGCTTCCGCGCTCCGCTTAAAATGAACGGTGAGCCGAGCGTTCGGTAGCGGTTGCTGTTAAGGGAAGCGAGCTCGCTCACTTGGAAGCACGGCAAAAGCGGATCGACGACCGCCCCGTGCACCGATTTATTGTAGCCGGTGCTGCCGGTCGGCGTGGAGACGATCAAGCCGTCGCCGCGGAACGTTTCAAAATGAAGGTCGTCAATAAAGACATCGACCGCCATCGTTTTTATGATTTGCGAGCGAATCGAGCATTCGTTTAAACAAAAGAACGAGGTCGTGCCATCGATCGTCACTTCAATGATCGGATAGCGCCGCACTTCAAGTCGCCAATTTTTGGCCGCTTCCACCATATGATCGATATCGTTGATATGGAAATCGCAGTAAAATCCGCGCGTCGGCAGCACGGACACACCGACATACAGACTGTCGGGACGGAACCCGGTTTGTCGGACCGCTTGTAAAAATGCCCCATCGTCGCCGATGCTGACGATGATATTCGCCTCGCGAAAGTCATCGACCACGACGAACGGCCCGCGCTCTGCTCGCTCGATCAGCGGCTTCACCCGTTCGACGAGATCGTCATCGCGCTTATAAAAAAAATAAAGCCGATTGCGTTCCATCGTCATTTTTAGCGCCCTCCTATTGGCATGATCTAGCTGTTCCATGTACAATGAATATTGTACCACGTTTTCCATGATTCTAAAAATATAGGAGGCTGGCGGAAGCCCGAAGGCCCCACAAGGACGCGGGAAGGCTCATGCAGACGCAGGAAGCGTCCTGGGGCTCTTGTTCTGTCAGGAGAGGGAACCAGCAACATAGGGGGGAAGAAGATGAATCGAAAGCGATGGGTGGCGTTGGCGATTGCCGCCGTCTTGCTCATTATCTCGGTGCTCGTCGAGGTGATTGGCGCGCTAGTATCCGACGAGGCTGGGCGCTGGTCGGACAGCTGGCTGGCGATGATGGAGGCGCCGTTTAGCGAAGAAGTTGTTCAAGACGGCGATCCGCTGAAAAAAATTGCGGTCTTGGAAGTGAACGGCGTGATCGAAGACGCGGGTGAAGCCGAGGGATTTTTGTCATCGCCGCTTTACCATCACCAAACGTTTTTGCGGATGATCGAACAGGCGCAGGAGGACGAGGATGTCAAGGCGATTGTGCTGCGCATCAATTCGCCGGGCGGCGGAGTGGCGGAGAGCGCGGAAATTCATGATCAGCTCTTGAAGCTGAAAAAGAAAACGAACAAGCCGATTTACGTGTCGATGGGGGCGATGGCCGCTTCCGGCGGCTATTACATTGCGACCGCCGGCGATAAAATTTTCGCCAGCCCGGAGACGATCACCGGCTCCATCGGGGTGATTATGCAGAGCGTCAATTATGAGAAGCTGGCGAAAAAGTACGGCGTGGAGCTCGTGACGATCAAAAGCGGGCCGTACAAAGACCTCATGAACCCCGCGCGCTCGATGACGGAAGCGGAACGCGACATACTGCAGCGGCTCATCAACAACTCCTATGAGGCGTTTGTCGATGTGGTCGCCAATGGGAGAAAACTGCCGGAAAATGTGGTGCGCAAGCTGGCCGACGGCCGCATTTACGACGGTCGCCAGGCAAAATCGCTTCATTTGATTGATGAGTTTGGTTACTTCGACGATGTGATCGCGGCGCTCAAAAGAGAGCATCACCTCAAGGGGGCGCAAGTGGTGAAATACGCGACCGACACGCCGTGGAGTTCGCTTTTTGGGCTTGCTTCAGCCCGCATCAAGCCAGACAGCGGAACGCTGGAAATTGCCCGCTTGCTGTCGCGGCCGTCATCTCCGCGGCTCATGTACTTGTATGCCGAGTAAAGGAGGGAACAACCGATGACAGAGATGGAAGCGTCGGTTCCGGCGGCAACGAGTCTGCCCGCGGAGCGCCCCCGCTGCTATGGCGGATTTTGGCTTCGCTTTTGGGCGTATGGCCTTGACCTTCTTGTCGTCTCAAGCTTGAACCGGCTGATCGTTCGCCCGCTTTTTCGCTTGTTTGACTGGCCGCTGGAGCAGGACGGCTTGTTCGCGCCGGCGGCCATCGCGGCGGCGATTTTGTTTTATGCGTATTTTGTGCTCATGACGAAAGCGTTCGGCCAAACGCTTGGCAAAATGGTGTTCGGCTTAAAAGTGGTTGACGAACGGGGCGGGCGGCTCACGTGGCTGACGGTGCTGTTCCGCGAAGTCGTCGGCAAGTTTATTTCCAAAACGCTGTTGTTTGTCGGTTTTCTGTTCGTGGCGTTTTCCGAAAAGAAAAAAGGCATGCACGATCAATTCGCCGATACGATCGTCATCCGCGAGTAGTCCCCGGCAAAGGGCGCCGGTCACTTCACCATCATCATCGACCTGCCGAAACGGCAGGTTTATTTTTTTGCCATATGGTGACAATGTATGGAGAAAGGAAGTGCGGACCGTTGAAAACAGGAATGGTAGTGATCATCATCGTTGGTTTTTTTCTGTTGCTGCTCGCCTCGATGAAAGTGTCGGTGGCCATCGCTTTCCGCCACGTACGGAATGATGAAGAATGCAAAATCGTAGTGCGCACGCTGTTTGGCCTTTTCCGTTATACGATCCGCATTCCGCTCCTCAAACCGGAATGGGACGGAAAAACGCCGCAGGTGGCGTTTGTCAAAAAGCAAGGTGTCGGCGGAACGAGGGACAAGGAGGAAAAAAAAGGGAAGTTGACCCCGGCGAAAGTGGCCCGCTTCATCCGGCAAGTAAAACGGTTTTTGCGGCAAGTTGTCGATTTGCACGAGATTATGAAACAATTTTATCGCCATGTAACGGTGACGCAATGGGAGTGGAAAACGAGAATCGGCACGGGCGATGCGGCGTCAACCGGCTTGCTTGTGGGGCTTGGCTGGTCATTGAAATACATGATCATCGGCGCGGTGAGCCGCTACATGAACATGAAAACCGTCCCGGTTGTTGCCGTTGTGCCGGCGTATGACCAAGCCGTGTCAGAAACGGCGTTTGCATGTATGATTCATTTTCGAATCGGGCATGCTATGGTAGCAGGATGGCGAGTGATTAAGCATTGGCGCGGGCGGCGGCCGGCGAAATGGTCGACCGCACGGCAGGCAAACGAAGGCTACTAGGAGGAATGAGCATGACGAACCATCCGATTCAAGGGCTGATGACGACGGCGATGGAAAATTTAAAACAAATGATCGACGTCAACACGATTATCGGCGACCCGGTCGAAACGCCGGACGGCAGCGTGATTTTGACCGTGTCGAAAGTCGGGTTTGGCTTTGCCGCGGGCGGCAGCGAGTTTATGGTTGACGGCCAACAACATGGCCAGCAAGGAACACAAGCGGGCGGAAACGGACAGGCACAAGGGAACGGACATCCGTTTGGCGGCGGCAGCGGCGGGGGCGTGTCGATTACGCCGATTGCGTTTCTCGTCGTCAACTCGTCCGGGGTGAAGCTGCTTCATCTGGACGAAAGCACGCACTTATATGAAAAAATTCTCGATGTCGCTCCGCAGGCGCTTGAAAAAATTCAGGCGATGCTGAAGAAAAACAAGAAAGACGGCGGCGCCCGCGAACAGACGAACGACTTTGACATTTAGCCGGACCGCTGGCGTCCGGCGTTTTTTGTTTGGCAACCGTATCGGACAAAATCGTTGAAAAATTCCGTTTTGCGCTTTAGTATGGAAGTAGTACATATTTTTTCTAAAGGGGGAGAGAACCCATGGCTCAGGTGACGTTTAAAGGGCAGCCGGTGACGCTTGTCGGCAACGAAGTGAAAGTCGGCGACAAAGCGCCGGATTTCACCGTGCTTGATCAAAACTTGCAGGAAGTGACGCTCGCCGACACGAAAGGGCACGTCCGGCTGATCAGCGTCGTTCCGTCGCTCGATACCGGGGTTTGCGACGCGCAGACGCGCCGATTCAATGAGGAAGCGGCGAAGCTGGACAATGTGAAAGTGTTGACGATCAGCGTCGATTTGCCGTTTGCGCAAAAACGGTGGTGCGGCGCCGCCGGCATTGAGAACGTGCAAGTGTTGTCCGACCATCGCGATGTCTCGTTCGGACAGGCCTACGGCGTCTTGATCAAGGAGCTGCGCCTGCTTGCCCGCGCCGTGTTTGTCATCGACAGCAACGACACGGTGACGTATGTCGAATACGTGCCGGAAGTGACGAACCATCCGAACTACGAAGCGGCGATAGAAGCGGCAAAAGCGGCGAAATAACGATGAGCGGCGGACATCCGCCCGCATAGGATGCCCGACCATAGCGGCCCCGACTCGTTCGGGGCCTTTTCATGTTTTCGATCGGCCCCTTTCTTGCGGTGTGAGGCGGACGGGCGTACAATATACAGAAGGGACGTTGGTAGAAAGGTGGGGACGGATAGATGATGACGCCAGTTGAACGGTTGTTCACGGTCGTTGACGAGACGGCCCGGATTTTGCAAGAAGAATTGCAATGCACGTATTTGGAAGCTGTTGCCGAGACGGGGGAAAATTTGTTTCATGGCGACGTGTTGCAAGACGAAGTGAGCGAGCTGAACGCGAAACGGTTGAAAAAGCAGTATCGCGAACTGCTGCTGGAACGGTTTCAAAACGAAGACATCCGCAAAGCGTTCCAGCTCGCGGTGCTAAAAGGGATGCGAACGCATGTCCAGCCGCATCATCAAATGACCCCGGATGCGGTCAGCTTGTTTTTGGCCTATTTAGTCCGCGAGTTTACGCGCTCGCATTTGGCGGTGACGATTCTCGACCCGGCCGTCGGCACGGCGAATTTATTAACGGCGGTGTTAAACGGCCTGCGGGGCAAACAGGCGGCCAGCTACGGCAGCGATGTCGACGACCTGCTCATCAAATTGGCCTATGTCAACGCGAACTTGCAAAAGCATGCGGTGCAACTGTTTAACCAAGACAGTCTCAGGCCGCTGTTTGTCGAGCCGGTCGATGTTGTCGTCTGCGATCTGCCGGTCGGCTATTACCCGGATGACGACAATGCCGCCCGCTTCGCCTTAAAAGCAACCGAAGGAAAGTCGTACGCCCACCATTTGTTCATCGAGCAAAGCTTGCGCTATACGAAAGAGGGGGGCTACTTGTTTTTCCTCATCCCGAATACGTTGTTCTCAAGCCCGCAGGCGGGGCAGCTGAACGAATTTTTAAAAGAGGCGGCCATCGTCCAAGGCGTCCTGCAGCTGCCGCTGTCGATGTTTAAAAACGATCAGGCGGCCAAAAGCGTGTTGATTTTGCAAAAGAAAGGGCCGAACGTCAAAAAGCCCAAACACGTGCTGCTTGTTGATTTGCCTATATTTTCCAACAAATCGGCGATGCAGGCGATGATGGCCAAAATCGACGCTTGGATCACTGCGGAAAAAGGACAGTGACAAGAGGGTGTCCCCAATGGTGGTGGGACACCTTTTTTGATCACCGGCCCGCCAAGCCTCTCCACCAAACGGGAAGTTGCCTCTTCCTCCCTCTTGCGCTCACGCCTAGGAGACCGGTGATTTAAGCGGGCAAGCCGCTTATCAAGCCTGTTTTTCAAATAGAAAAGCCTCATCGCATCAGGATCACCTTTCAAACGATCCCCCCATTGCTCAAAAGAAACAACCGTTTTTCACCAGCCTTCTAGAGGAGTGGCTTCTCGATGATCAAGGCTGCTCTTGCCCCTCCCTTTGCAATCAGCATCGTTTTCATTTTTCGCAACATAAAAACTTTTTCTTGCAACCGGTTGCGAACCAAAGCCGCGCTTGAAACGGGGAAACGGGGTGCATACAATGAAAAAGGCATAGTGAAACGGACGCGCATCGCGCACACTAATGGCAAGCGCGAGCGGATTTTTGTCAAAAAGGAGCGGGATACGTCTATGGCGAAAGTGCTAGCCATTAATGCAGGAAGTTCCTCGTTGAAGTTTCAGCTGTTTGAGATGCCGGCGGAAACGGTGCTGACCAAAGGGGTGGTCGAACGGATCGGTTTTGACGACGCGATTTTTACCATCGTCGTAAACGGCGAAAAGCATCAAGAAGTGACGGCGATCCCGGATCATGCCGCGGCGGTGAAAATGCTGCTGGATAAACTCATTCGCTACGGCATCATCCGTTCGTTTGCCGAGATCGATGGCATCGGGCACCGCGTCGTCCACGGCGGCGAAAAGTTCAGCGATTCGGTGCTGATTACCGATGAAGTGATCCAGCAAATCGAAGAGGTGTCCGAGCTCGCTCCCCTTCATAATCCGGCCAACCTCGTCGGCATTCGGGCGTTTCAGGAAGTGCTGCCGGACGTGCCGGCGGTGGCGGTGTTTGATACGGCGTTTCACCAAACGATGCCGGAACAATCGTTTTTATACAGCTTGCCGTACGAGTATTACACGAAATATGGCATTCGCAAATACGGCTTCCACGGTACGTCGCACAAATACGTCACCCAGCGGGCGGCGGAGCTTCTCGGCCGACCGATCGAACAGCTGCGCCTCATCTCGTGCCATTTAGGCAACGGAGCGAGCATCGCGGCGGTGGAGGGAGGCAAGTCGATCGACACGTCCATGGGCTTCACCCCGTTAGCCGGCGTGGCGATGGGGACGCGCTCCGGCAACATCGACCCGGCGCTCATCCCGTACATTATGGAAAAAACGGGAATGACCGCCGATGAAGTGATTGACGTGCTGAACAAAAAGAGCGGCATGCTCGGTATATCCGGCATCTCGAGCGATTTGCGCGACTTGGAAAAAGCGGCCGCCGAAGGCAATGAGCGCGCGGAACTCGCGCTTGAAGTGTTCGCGAACCGGATTCATAAATACATCGGCTCGTATGCGGCCCGCATGTGCGGGGTCGATGCCATCATCTTCACCGCCGGCATCGGCGAAAACAGCGACGTCGTGCGGGCGAAAGTCTTGCGCGGCCTCGAGTTCATGGGAGTGTACTGGGATCCGATCCTAAACAAAGTGCGCGGCAAGGAAGCGTTCATCAGCTATCCGCACTCGCCGGTCAAAGTGCTCGTCATCCCGACGAACGAAGAGGTGATGATCGCCCGCGATGTGATGCGGTTGGCGAATTTGTCCATTCATTAAAAGGCTGCCGAAAATCACCGGATGGCATTTTGACGAGAAAAAACGGTCGCCGCCATGTCAACGAAAACGGCTGTCCCGAACAGACGGGGCGGCCGTTTTTTATGGCGTTTTGGCGCCTCTTCGTTCGCGTCTCACTCTCGGCCCCCGGCAATCGTCGGAATTGCCCGCGTTGTTATTTCGCGCCAAAATGAGGGTGCATACCCGGTGTAAAGGGGGTGAACAGATATGGCCTTGTTTCGTGATCATGCTCATTTGTATCGGGTGATCGGCGAGTTCATGCAAATTCCATCGCGGCCGCGGACGATCGAAGAGCTGCGGCGGTGGTGGGGCCATCATCCCGCCTATTATGAACAAGGGAACGAATTGGAGCAAATCAACCGGATCGGCGAGCAAATCCGCCGTTCCCGCGCCGCGTTCGTCTTTTACTTGACCGATCCGGAAGCGGTCATCAGCATCGATGCGAGGTGGCCAACGCCCGGCGAACATTACGAAGTGCTGTTCGGACGGGGGCTCGATCAGCCTGACGTCGCCATTGTAACAACCGGGGACGTCGCCCATCAATTTTGGGGTGGCAATATTAGCGTCCCGTTAGCTCTCATAACGGGAAAAATGAGAGCCAAAGGATCGAAAGCGAAGGCGCTCCAGCTGCTGCCGCGCATCGCGCCAGCGTTTCCGCTTTACCGGCGCTACTTGGAGCTCATCGATGAGCCAGCGCTTCTGCGGGCGCTGCAGACGTAAAAACATCGGGAAACGCCAAGGGCGAGAAGGGAAAGTCCCGACAAAGTTCGGGATAGGACGGCGGTGGGAAAGGCGATATAGTAAAAGTGCGGAAATAAATTTCAGATAGTTCAAAATTTTAGGGAGGATATGAAGATGACAGCCGTAAAAGACATTTTTCAGCTGATCGACTCGCAGTTGAAGGAAGACCCGTCCCGCGCTGATGGGATTGTCGCCGTGTACCAATTCAATTTGAGCGGAGCCGATCCGGGGGTGTATCAAGTCGTCCTGCGCCCGGATGCCGGATTTGTCGTTGAAGGAGAACAGGAGACGCCCGATTGCACGCTCAGCATGGATAGCGACGATTTCAAAAAAATGGTCGACGGCGAGCTCAACGGAACGGAAGCGTTCATGAGCGGGCGGCTTCTCATCGATGGGGATATGGGGTTGGCGCTGCGGCTGCAGGAAGTGTTGGCTGCCTACAACAGCGCCAACCAATGAGCAAAGCGGGATGTTCCGAGAGCGGTGACAGCATGGAGCAACAGGCAAACAAAGACGGCGGGCTTGCCCTTTTCCATCAGCCCGCCCATTTTGGCTAAAAGGAGACGAGGGCATGGATTTGCGCACGATTTGGACAAAAAACATCGAGCAGTTCGGTCCTTACGCGGCGTTGATATTTGAAGGAAAAGAGTACACGAACGTCGAGTGCGACGCCCGTTCGTCCCAATTGGCTCACACGTTGATCGAGCTAGGGGTCAGGCCGGGCGACCGCGTTGTCGTGACGATGCCGAACAGCCCGGAAGTCGTGATCGCCTTCAGCGGTGTCGTGAAGGCCGGTGCAGTCGTTGTGCCGGTGTTGCCGCTATTGCAGGCGCAGGAACTCCATTACATTTTTCAAGATTGCGAACCGAAAGTCGTGCTGACAGCGGAAATGTTGCTCGGGAAAGTGAGAGAAGCGGCGCGCGATTTGCTGCGCTCACCGTCCGTGTTGACGCTCGAGCCTTCTAACTCGCCTCACTCGCTGTGGGAGAGGATCAAGCAGGCCCCGGCCACTCTGCCGGAGGTGGAAATCACGGACAACGACGCGGCCGCCTTGCTTTATACATCAGGAACAACCGGCCAGCCGAAGGGGGTCGTGCTGACGCACCGCAACTTGTACGCCAATGCCGAAGCGGCGGCCGAAATGGCCAAGCTGCTGCAAATGAAGAGCGATCGTGTCGGCCTCGGGGTGTTGCCGATTTCTCATGCGTTCGGTTTTACGATGATGAATGTGGCGCTGCTGCTTGGTGACCGTGTCGTTCTTCTGCCGTATTTCGAGCCGAAAAAAGTGCTTGCAGCCATCGAAATGTACCGGGTCACGCACACCGCGATGGTGCCGGCCATGTTTCACGCCTTATGTCATGTTCCTGAGGCCGATCGGTATGACACCTCCAGCCTAGTGGCCTGCGTGTCCGGCTCCGCCTCGCTGCCGCCGGCGCTTGCCGAACGGTTTCAGCGCCAGTTTGGCTGCTTGATTTTGGAAGGCTACGGCCTGTCAGAAGCGGCGCCCATCGTTACAGCAACCGATCCGACGAAACCGATCAAGCCCGGATCGGTCGGGCTGCCGCTGCCGGGGGTGAAGGTCGCCGTTGTCGATGAACAAGGAAATCCTCTGCCGCCCAATGAGGTGGGGGAGCTGATTGTTTCTGGGCCGAACGTGTTTTGCGGCTACTATGGAAAAGACGAAGAAACGCGTCGAGCGCTGCGCGACGGTTGGCTGTATACCGGGGACATGGCGCGCATCGATGAAGACGGGTACGTGTTTATCGTCGACCGGAAAAAAGATGTCATCATCCGCGGCGGATTCAACATTTATCCGCGCGATCTTGAAGAGCTGCTCATGTCGCATCCTGATGTGCTGGAAGCGGGCGTTGTCGGCGTTCCGTCGCCGAGGATGGGAGAAGAAGTCGCCGCTTACGTCGTCATCCGCCGCGGGGCGAGCGTGACGGAAGAGGAACTCATTCGCTTTTGCCAAGAGAAAGTGGCGAAATACAAAAGCCCGCGCTTTTTGAAGATCGTCGGTTATTTGCCAAAAAATTTGCTCGGGAAAACGGACAAGAAAACGTTGCGCGAGTGGGCGAACGAGTTCGTTCCCGCCGCTGTGGACGGGAATGAATAAGCGGAACGCGCCCCGTTGTGATTGGCATAAAAGGAGGGAGAAACGATGATCTCATTTCGGCCGACCGAAGAGGAGCGGGCGTTTTGCGAAGTGGCGAAAACGATCGCCGTTGAAGAGATGCGGCCGAGCGCCCGCGACTGTGAACAGCGCCGTTCTGTAAGCGCATCCATCGCCAAACGCCTTCACGAGTTGGGATTTTTAGGGCTTGAACTTCCCGAAAGCTGGGGTGGGCTGGAACTTCCGCTCATATCCCAAGCGCAAATTTGGCAAGTGCTCAGCTATGGGGATTTAGGGATTGTTCAAGGGCTTCCCGGACCCGGGGAAGCCGCCTCGCTCATGCGTCAGACGCCTGAGCATCCCGTTTGGCGACCGTATCGGGACGCGGGTCAAACGGGAATATGGCCGACGGTGGCCTTCATCGACGGTGAAGAAACGATCGAGGTCCGCCGCAGCCGCGACGGTTATCGGCTCAACGGGACATCCGCGCCAGTCCGGCGCGCCGCTTTTGCCGATTGGGTGGTTGCAGCCGGCAAGGATAACGAGGGGGAACCGGTCATTGTCGTTTTCGATGAGCGCACATGGGAGACAATCGAAGGCGATTTCCGCCTCGGGCTGCTGGCCGCGGGGCTTGGGCGCATTCGCTTTTCCGATGTGTTCGCGGGCAACGACCGCGTGCTTGCCCGCGGAGAGGAGGCGTCGGCCTTGCTTGGGCACGCCCGCGCCCGCCAGTGCGTGCTTGAAGCGGCGAAGGAAGTCGGGTTGATGGAAGCGGCGCTCGATTACACTATCGAATACACGGCTGGCCGCAAGGCGTTCGGACAGGAAATCGCCAAATTCCAAGGCGTATCGTTTACGGTTGCGGAAATGGCGTTTGAATGCCGCGGGGCCCGGAACATCGCTTGGGCCGCCGCTTGCCGCGTTGACGAGCAAGGAAGGGCGGCGGAAGGCTTCGCTTGGCGGGCGCTCGCCCGCGCCCATCGGTCGGTGCGCTACGTCACCGATCAAGCCGTGCAAATGCTGGGCGGGCACGGCTATGTGCAAGAATATCCGGCCGAAAAATGGATGCGCGACGCCCAAGCGCAAGTGCTGCTGTATGCCCGGGAAACGGACTGGTTCATCCGCCGCGGCGAACAGCTGCTGGACGAACAGAAAGAGAGGGTTGCACCGTGATTTCATTTGCGTTGTCACCGCAGCAAAAACAAATCAAAGAGCTCGTTCATTGGTTCGCCCAACACGAAGTGCGCCCGCTTGCCCTCGAGGCCGACCGGCTCGGACGGGTCCCGGAGGAGTGGCTGCAAAAAGTGAACAAAATGGGCATCCAGCTGAACACATCGTCATTCGGCGGCGGACGGTCGGCGCCAGCGGCGGGGCAGAAACCGGACAAAAAAGAACGCGAAGGCAACCGCGTGGCGGTGATTGCCGCCGAGGAGCTCGCGTGGGGCTGCCCGGCCATTGCCTTATCCCTTCCCGGTCCCGGCCTTGGCGGGCCGCCGATCCAGTCAAGCGGCACTCCGGAACAGAAGCAGCGCTTTTTATCGATATTTACGAAAGACGAACCGCGCTGGGGGGCGTACGCGCTGACCGAACCGGAGGCCGGTTCGGATGCGTCCGGCATTCGGACGACAGCGAGAAAAGTTGACGGCGGCTATGTGTTGAACGGGCAAAAAATTTTCATTACCAACGGTGCTCGCGCTTCATGGGTCGTCGTGTTCGCCACGGTCGATCCGAAGCTCGGCCGCGCCGGACACCGGGCGTTTGTCGTCGAAAAAGGGACGCCGGGATTTACAGCCACCCGCACCGTTCATAAGATGGGGCTGCGCGCCAACGAGACAGCGGAGCTCGTGTTTGAAGACTGCTTCGTCCCGGCGGAAAACTTGCTCGGTGGAGAGGAGTTGTACAGCGCCGCGGCCCATCAACCATCCGGATTTCAAGTGGCGATGAAAACGTTCGATAGCACGAGACCGATCGTTGCCGCCATGGCGGTCGGCATCGCCCGTGCGGCTTACGAATATACGCTCGAGATCGTTCGCCGCGATTATCCGAAGCAAGGGCGGCTGTACTATGAAGCGGCTGAGCTGCTCGCCGAGGCGGAACAAGAGATCGATGCGGCGCGGCTGCTCACGTGGGAAGCGGCGTGGAAAGCGGACATCGGCGAAGCGAACGCGATGGAAGCGGCGATTTGCAAAGCGGTGGCTGGCAAAATGGCGCTGCGCGTATGCGCGATGTGCCTTGAGCTGCTCGGCCCGGTCGGTCTTGATGGGCATTTGGTGGAGAAACTGTATCGCGACGTGAAAGTGTTTGATATTTTTGAAGGCACACAGCAAATTCAGCGCCTTGTCACCGCCCGACGGTTGTATGCGCCATACGGCGTCCATGTATAACGTCTCCTATGCCCAACTCGTTTCGGGCGGAACGAGCTTGGGCGCTCTGACTCGCAGTCGCCAAGGATATCCCCGCCCGATCGGCATCGGTTCCCGGTCGATTCGGTCGTCATCGGAGCGGCCAGCGCCGTTGGCGGGGGCATCGCAGCGAACGAAAGGAGAGAGTGTGACTTGCCTTACGAAACGATTCGCATCGAACGGCGGGACAAAGGAGTCGCTTGGCTGATCATCGACCATCCGCCGGCCAACGCCATTAGTGAAACGTTGATGAACGAATTGGAACAAGCGGCCGATGAGCTGGAAGCCGACAGCAAGGTGCGCGTGATCGTCATTGCGTCGGCCCATCCGAAAACGTTTCTCGCCGGCGCCGACTTAAAGGACATGATTCGGCGGGGAAGCCAGTTGGCCGGCAATAAGGCCGGCATCGCCGAACAGAGCGCCCGCATGCAGCGCTGCTTCGACCGCTTCGCCAAAATGCCGAAACCGGTGATCGCGGCCATCAACGGCTATGCGCTCGGCGGTGGCTGCGAATTGGCGCTCGCTTGCGACTTCCGCATCATGGGCGGAGGCAAAATCGGCTTAACGGAAGTTTCCCTCGGCTTGATTCCAGGAGCAGGCGGGACGCAGCGGCTGACGCGCCTTGTCGGACGGGCGAAAGCGACGGAGCTTATTTTTCTCGCCCGCCGGCTCGATCCGCAAGAAGCGCTCGCGCTCGGCCTCGTTCACCGCGTGACCGCTCCGGAACGGCTGAACGAAGACGTAGCATCGTTTGCCGAACAGTTGTCCGAAGGCGCGGTGCGGGCGATGGGGCTAGCCAAGCGGGCGATCGATGCCGCCGAGGAGTGCGCTGAGGATGGGTTCGCTGTTGAAGCGGCGTCCTTTGCGGCCACGTTTCAAACAGGGGAGCCGGCCATCGGGCTAGCGGCGTTTTTCCAAAAGAAACAACCGCAATTTTTACGATAAACGGAGGGATCAGCGATGTCATCGTGGGCGGAATTGTTGAAAGGAAAGGTGGCGGTCGTCACCGGTGCTTCGCGCGGCCTCGGGCGTGCGGACGCGCTCGCGCTGGCGGAAGCGGGGGCTGATGTCGTCATCACCGATATTTTGCTTGAATCGGATGAGGAAAGCAGGCAAACAGCGCAAAAATACGGACCGCTCTCCCAAGTGATGCAAAGCACGAACGTCGTGTACGCGGAAAAAACAGCGGAAGAAATTCGCGCCATGGGGCGGCGGGCAATGGCGATCAAAATGGACGTCACCGACCGCGAGCAAGTGAAGGACGTGTTCGCCCGCGTCAAAGAGGAGTTCGGATCGATCGACATTTTGGTCAATAACGCCGGCACGCTTGACCACGTTTCACAAATCGAAAAGCAAAACGATGCGTTGTGGGAGCGCGATTTGCGGGTGAATTTGACCGGCACGTACAACTGCACGAAAGCCGTGTGGCCGTACATGAAAGAGCAAGGATGGGGGCGGATCATCAACATGTCGTCCGTCGCCGGCACGCTCGGTGGCTTCGGGCAGGCGAGCTACTCGGCGACGAAAGGAGCGGTGTTGAGCTTTACGAAAAGCATGGCGCTGGAAGGAGCGCGCTACGGCATTACGGTGAACGCCATCGTGCCGGGCATTATCAATACGGAAGCGTTCCGCATGGGCAACCCGAAAATGAACGAACGGATGATCCAGCGCACGGCGTTCCGCCGCCCGGGTGAGCCCGAAGACGTCGCCAACGCCATCGTCTTTCTTTGCTCCGATAAGGCGAAATATATTACCGGCATCGGGTTGAACGTATCGGGAGGCATAGAACTGTTTACGTTTTGAGCCAAAAGCGCGGTGGTGGCCGAGCGCCAGCTGACCTTTGGGCTGTGGCGCAGCCTCGCATTCTCACCGCGTCAGAAACGTTTGGCCAACCGGCTATCGGACTGTGAGCCTACACCCGAAGCGGGCACCGCGGGGGAAATGTTGTTGGCTAAGGCCAGCAAGTGAAGGTGGGCTCGGATCGGAAGCGGCGCGGCTTCGGCGGCCCACAGCAGCTCGCTAAGGGGAGAGCGGATCGATGATGATCCGAGCGTGAGAGGCACTCGCCAAATCGCTAAACGATTTCGAGCAGACCGATTTTCAGACAGAACAGGAGGAGCGGCATGAGGGAAGTGGTCATTGTCGATGCCGTGCGCACGGCGATCGGCAAGAAAAAAGGAGCGTTCGCCAACGTCCATCCGGTTGACTTGCTTGTTCCGGTGCTGCGGGCGCTTGTCGAACGAAACGGATTGGACGCCGGCTTGGTGGAAGATATCGTTGTCGGCTGCGTGACGATGACCGGGGAGCAAGGCGGCAACATCGCCCGTCAAGCCGCGCTCGCTGCCGGCTTTCCGGTCGAAGTGCCGGCGTTTTCGTTAAACCGGATGTGCGGCTCGAGTCAGCAGGCCATCCATAACGCGGCGCAAGCGATTTTGGCCGGCGACATGGACATCGTCATCGCTGCCGGCGTAGAAAGCATGACCCGCGTTCCGATGGGAAGCGATATGGGGCGATTCAGCCGCCAGCTGACAAGTCGGTACAACATCGTGCCGCAAGGGATTTCCGCCGAGATGATCGCGAAAAAATGGGGGTTGTCGCGCGACGAGTTGGACGCGTTTGCGCTCACCAGCCATCAAAAAGCGGCGGCAGCCACCGATGGTGGAATGTTTGCGCGGGAAATCATCCCACTTGAAGTGCAGGGCGAAAACGGAACGATGACAGTTGCCCATGATGAAGGAATCCGCCGCGATACATCGAGGGAAAAGTTGGCAGCGTTAACGCCATCATTTCAGCCCAAAGGCGGTGTCATCACGGCCGGCAACTCAAGCCAAGTGAGCGACGGAGCGGCCGGCGTGCTGCTCATGTCGGCGGAAAAAGCCCGGCAGCTCGGGTTGCGGCCGAGAGCCCGCATCATCGCCCGCGCGGTCGTCGGCGAAGACCCGATTCTGATGCTTACCGGCGTCATCCCGGCCACGCGCCGCGTGCTCGAAAAAGCGGGGCTGCGCCTGGACCAAATCGATGTCATCGAAATCAATGAAGCGTTCGCTTCGGTCGTCAAAGCATGGGAGCGGGAGCTTGAGCCGGATATGGCGAAAGTGAATCCGCGCGGCGGAGCGATCGCCCTCGGACACCCGCTTGGCGCGAGCGGGGCGCGGCTGCTGACGACGTTGTTGCATGAACTCGAAGACATGAACGGGACTTACGGTTTGCAAGTGATGTGCATCGGCTTTGGCATGGCGACCGCCACCATGATTGAACGCTTGTAAAGCGGAGAGGAGGGGAGCGGTTTGCACGCATCGATCGAAACAGCCAAACCGAAACAAAAGCGCGATTTTACGGCGGTCAGCGCCGCCATTGAAGCCGAGCTGGCCGCCATCACGGCGGGAAGGCGACGGCGAAAAATCATGACAACGTTTGTCAAAAACGGACTTGGCGTAGTGTTTAGCGACATCATCGCCCATAAACTGCGAGGGAAAGAAGGAGATAGTACTTCGTTGCGCCAAATCGGCCGCCGGCTCCGCCTAGCGTTTGAGGAGCTCGGCCCAACGTTCATCAAGCTTGGGCAGGTGCTCGTCACCAGGCAAGATTTGCTGCCGGAGCCGATCACGCTCGAGCTCGAACGATTGCTTGACCGAGTGCCGCCGATCGAGTTTGCGAAAATCGAGTACATTCTCGAACGTGAGCTTCCGGACGGTCTTGAGACGTTTGAATGGATCGAAGAAACGCCGCTCGGTTCGGCGTCGCTTGCCCAAGTATACAAAGCCAAGCTGAAAGACGGGCCGGTCGTCGCGGTCAAAGTCGTGCGCCCGACGGTCGAAAAGCTGTTTCAAACCGACATCGCTGTTATCAAAAAAATGGCCGCCCGCCTGCAGAAGCGGCTGCCCCCTGAACTGCAGGCCGCCCTCGATCTTGGGGGGCTCGTGCAAGATTACTACAGCAGCGCCATGGATGAGCTGGATATGACGGAAGAAGCGCGAAAAATGCAAGAGATGAAGCAAAAATACGAAAGGAGGGCCGAACATGTCACGGTTCCGCACGTGTACGAAGCGACGAAAAGCGTCTTAATCATGGAATACATCGACGGCTGGCTCATAAAAGATTTCCCCGTTGATTTTCTCACCTTTGAAGAGCGGGTCAACATCATGATCGACCTCGTTCACCATTATGTGCAGACGATGCTCGATGGCCATTATCATGCCGACGCCCACGGTTCCAACATCATGATCGACAAGCGGACGAAAAAAGCGGTCATCATCGACTGGGGAATGACCGGACGGATGGACAGCGTGATGGCGCAAATTTTGATGCGCGTCATTTTGCACATCCAGCTCAACCAAGCAGAAGACGCCGCCGAAGTGTTTATGGAGCTCATGTCGCCGACCATCTACACCGATGTCGTCAAATTGAAAGATGAACTGCGGACGCTGACGTTAAACTATGTGTCCGCCCACCAGGGAAGCAGCCGCTACAATTACGGCCGCCTCGTCCTTGAAGCGACGGCGATCGGGCTTCGCAATTATTGCAAAGTTCCAAACGGCTTGGCGCTTTGGGCGAAAGGGTTTTCCGCGACCGAAGGGACGGCGCGCTGGATTTGTCCGGAAATCTCGTACGGCGAAGTCATCGAGGCGTATGAAATCCCGATTTTAAAAAGCATTCTCGGAAAGCGTTTTAATTTCCGCGCCAACGCCAGCTTCGTCGCTGAAACGGCCGAATTGGTCGCCACCTTGCCGCGCCGGTTCAACAAAGTGCTCGAGACGGTGGCGGAAAATAAATGGCGCCTGACCGTGCAGCTGCAAACCGACCCGGTGACGCGCAATACGCTCAACCAAATTGCCAACCGGCTGGCGCTTTCCCTCCTCGCGTTTGCCATTATCGTCGCCACCGGATTGATTGTCGCCAGCATCCCGGGCGGAACGTTTTGGGGGATGGACAAAACGACGATCGCCAACATCGGATTGGCTGTTTCATTCCTCTTGGTGGTGTTTCTTGGTTGGCGGCTGTTCCGCACGCGCAAGCAACGGCCGCGGTTTTAACCTAGCTTGTTGAAAAAATCGGCATCAGGCGGTCGGCGCGGTTCTGAAAGGGAAAGCTTCCGCTACGGCAATCGAATCGATCCGCGATGAAGAGTGCTAGCCATGTTCGCTGGATAGGAACGCCATCCGATAATGGCCGCGATCGGATCGATCCGCGATGAAGAGTGCTAGCCATGTTCGCTGGATAGGAACGCCATCCGATAATGGCTGCGATCGGATCGACTCGCAACGAAGAGTGCTAGCCATGTTCGCTGGGCAGGAACGCCGTCCGATAATGGCCGCGATCGAATCGATCCGCAACGAAGAGTGCTAGTCCCGGGCACGAGCGCATCGTGCCACATTGTCGCTAAAGGAGGGAACGATGTGCGCGACGAGCATCAGGAATGGACGATGTCCCAGCGTATCGAAGCGTTTTACCGCCAAAGTGGCGGACCGGGAAGCCCGGTAATTCGGCGCCTGTTGGAGAGGCATTTGCTGTATGGAAAAGACCATGGCATCCCCGGAAAACGGGAAGAATTCGCGGACGCGTTTCGCGAAGTGTTTTTGCACGACCATTCCACCCGCTCGCTCGTTCTTGGCCTGTTCAAGCTAAAAACCGCCTTGCAAGAGGAATGGAACACCTACTTGGAGGCGCTGCGAGGTCAAGGCGGCGCCCGTGAAGCAAACGCGGATTTCGCTGACAGGCGGGAGCGATAAGGCGGTGAAAGGGGAGAACAACGATGGTGAAAGCGGCGGTGTTGCACCATTACGGGGAGCCGCTGGCGATCGAGGAGCTGGATTTAGCCGCCCCCCGGTTTGGGGAAGTAAAAGTGAAAATGAAAGCGGCCGGCCTCTGCCATAGCGATTGGCATGTCGTGCAAGGCCAGCTGCCGCTTCCTTTGCCGCTGGTGCTCGGCCATGAAGGGGCAGGCATCGTTGAGGAGGTGGGCGAGGGAGTGACGGGCGTTCAAGCCGGCGACCACGTTGTGCTCAATTGGGTGCCATCGTGCGGCCGCTGTCCTTATTGCCGCCTTGGCCGGCCCGACTTATGCGAAGCGGCGGCCCGGCTGACGGCGACCGGCATGCTGCCGGACGGGACGACGCGTTTTTCCCTTGGCGGAAAGCCAGTCTATCAATTTCTCACCGCCGGGGCGTTCAGCGAGCGCACGATCGTGCCGGAACAGGCGGCGATTCCGATTCGCCGCGATGTGCCGTTTGAATTGGCGGCCTTGATCAGCTGCAGCGTCATGACCGGGGTGGGGGCGGTCATCCATGCCGCGCGGGTGCGCCCCGGCAGCACGGTGGCCGTCATCGGCGCCGGCGGCGTCGGCTTCAACATCATCCAAGGAGCGGCGCTCGCCGGGGCCAAACAAATTATCGCCATCGACATTGTCGAGGAAAAATTGACGATGACGAAAACGTTCGGGGCGACGCATACGGTCAACGCCGGCGACGAAGATGCCGTCAGCGCGGTTCTCGACTTGACGGACGGCCTCGGCGTCGACTACGCGTTTGAAGCGATCGGCCGCCCGGAAACGATGGCGGACGCGTACAACATGACGAGAAAGGCGGGGATGACGGTCATCGTCGGCATCGCCGCGCCGCATGAAACGGTGGAAATTAACGCCTTCTCCTTGCCGTCGCAGGCAAAGACGTTGACAGGGGTGTGGCTCGGCCAAGGCAATCCCCCGGTCGACTATCCGAAGCTGCTCGACTTGTACGCGGCGGGCAAGCTGAAGCTAGAACCGCTCATCAGCGCCGTCTATGCGCTCGAACAAATCAACGACGGCTTCGCCGCCTTAAAGAGCGGACAAAACATCCGCGGCCTGATCCGCTTTGATGAATAAACACGCACCAACAAGGAGGCGATGCCTCTCACGGCGAGCTTGGACCGCTGAGCTTGGGAATGCGGCCGGAAGCCGGATTTCGGAAGGCGGTCGCTCATTCGGCGCCATCACCGATGTGCAAGGTATAGGGAGAACGTCTTGAGGCGATATCGCCGACTTAGAAAGAACAAAGAGATCGTCTTGGCGATCACCGCCAACTTAGGAGGAACAGGAGAGGATCTTGCCGGTGACCGCAGCTTAGAAGGAACAAGGCAATCGTCTTGCTGGTGACCGTGGCTTAGAAAGAGCAAGGGATCGTCTTGGTGGTCATCGCGATTTAGAAGGAACAAGGCGATCGTCTTGACGATCATCACCGACTGGGAAAGGGGAAAACGAGATGCCGGTGTTTCAAAGTGAGCAGGAGCTGTATGACGTTCTCGGCCGCTTTTTTGAAAAAGTGGCCGAGACGGACGAGTCGAAGGAATTGATCGCCTCGACAGAGTTAACCCCCGGCTATGACGCGTATGTCCAATATATTTTTCATAAACCGGAAGCGAAAATTACGTGGACGCATGAAAACGGGAGACTGAAAATCGTCTGCGGTGAGACGGACTTGCGGCCGGAGCTCATCTTTGAGCAGAGCGCCGATGTCGGACATAAATTTTGGCTCGGGCGGCTCGATTTGCAGCAGGCGCTTGCCCGCCAACAAATCAAAGTGCAAGGACCGCTCGTGAACGCATTGAAAGTGCTGCCGCAGCTTGACGCCATCTATCCGGCGTACCGCGACTATTTGCAAGAAATCGGCCGCAGCGATTTATTGCGATAGCTTGGTTCAAAATCCGATCAATCGAGAACATGAAGCGATGGAAAGGAGGAGACGGCAATGATTTCGATGCAAACGACGGAAGCCGATTTATGGATTGATGGAGAATGGCGGCCGGCCGCCAGCGGCGAACGGTTTGACGTCATCGACCCGGCGACGGGCGAAGTGACGGCCCGCGTCGCCGACGCTGGCGAGGACGATATCGACGCGGCGGTCACCGTCGCCGAAGAGGCGTTTTCGGATCGGCGCTGGCTGGCCATTTCCCCGCTTGAGCGCGGACGCATCTTGCGCCGCATCGCTGAACTGATCCGCCAGCATCACGATGAACTGGCCTGGCTGATGACAAGGGAAAACGGCATGCCGATCAACATGGCGCGGTTTATCGAAATTCCGCTCGCCGCCGACTGTTTCGACTTTTTCGCCTCGCTTGTCGTCAAGCCGCAAGGAGAGGTGCTACCGTTTTCCGTCGCCGGCACCGCCCCTGACTATATGGCGTGGACGGTCAAGGAGCCGATCGGGGTGGCGGGACTGATTACGCCATGGAACTTCCCGCTTTTGATGCCGACATGGAAAATCGCTCCGGCGCTGGCGGCGGGCTGTACGATGGTGGTAAAACCGGCCCCGGAGACGCCGCTGACGGCGCTTAAACTCGCCGAACTTTGCCAAGAAGCCGGCGTGCCGGACGGCGTTGTCAACGTCCTGCCGGGGCGGGATGAAGCGGGCAAAGCGCTCGTCCGCCATCCGCGCGTGCCGAAAATCGCGTTTACCGGCGAGACGGCAACGGGGCGCCACATCTTACAGGCGGCCGCTCCCCACATTAAGCGGGTGACGCTTGAGCTCGGCGGCAAGTCGCCGAACATCATCTTTGCCGATGCCGATCTTGAACAGGCGGCCAAAAGCGCGCTGTTTGGCGTGTTCTACAACTCCGGGCAAGTATGCCAAGCGGGAAGCCGCATTTTAGTCGAACGGTCGGTGTATGAAACGTTCGTTCAGCTGTTGGCCGACCGGGCCAACACATTGCGAATGGGCCCCGGAATGAGCGCCCGCACCGACATTGGCCCGGTCGTCAGCCGCGAGCAGTACGACAAAGTGCTGCGCTACATTGACATTGGCCGGCAGGAGGGAGCGAAACTGGTCGCTGGAGGAAACGCGCGGCCGGAGCTCGGCGGCTACTTTATCGAGCCGACGATTTTTGCCGATGTCAAACCGTCGATGCGCATCGCCCGTGAAGAAATTTTCGGTCCGGTGGCGGCCGTGATTCCGTTCGCCGATGAGGAAGAAGCGGTTCGCCTTGCCAACGATACGATCTACGGCCTCGCTGCCGCTGTTTGGACGAACGATATCAAGCGGGCGCTCCGCTTGGCGCGCCGGGTGAAAAGCGGAACGGTATGGATCAACACGTATCAAGTGCTGTCGCCGACCGCCCCGTTTGGCGGCTATAAGCAGAGCGGCCTCGGCCGCGAGCTCGGGATGCAGGCGCTTGAACCGTATTTGGAGACGAAAACCGTCATTTGCGACGTAAACGACCGGCCGCTGACGTTGTTTTAAGAGAGGGAAAAGGCTGGCGAAAAACAGCCGTTTCCCTTCCATGGATGGGGAAACGCGTGTAAATGTGACAAAGCGTTTCGATGGGAAAACCAAGGCCGGAAAACGGGAGGTGCGATGCCATCACCAGCGTCGGAAAAAACCGGTGACAACCGGTCGGTTTGTGAGAAGCTGAAAAGAACGCGTGATGGTGCCGCGACATGTTTTCGCTTGAACAGCGCGGTTGGGAGCGCCTTGTTTCCTTACATTAACAACCTTCAAAGGAGGAGAAACGCGATGACTCGCCACGATGGGTTTCAAACGGTGAAAGGCACGATCGATTGGGAGCATCCGATGTACAAATTGTATGAAAAAGCGAAGCGCAACGGGAAATGGAATCCGGCCGACATCGATTTCAGCCAAGACCAAACCGATTTTGCCAGCTTGACGAGCGAAGAAAAAATATCGGCTTTGCCGCTTGTCGCCGGGTTTTCCGCCGGCGAAGAGGCGGTGACGCTCGACATCTTGCCGATGACAAACGCCCTCGCGCGCCAAGGGCGGCTCGAGGACGTCCTGTTTTTGACGACGTTTATGCACGACGAAGCGAAGCATGTCGAGATGTTTTCCCGCTGGCAGCAAGCCGTCGGCATCGGGCAGATGGACTTGTCCGTCTTTCATAACGACCATTACAAACGCATCTTTTACGAAGCGCTGCCGGAAGCGATGGACCGCCTGTATAGCGACGACTCGCCGGAAGCGATCATCCGCGCCGCCACGGTGTACAACATGATTGTCGAAGGAACACTGGCCGAATCGGGATATTACACGTTCCGGCAAATTTACAAAAAAGCCGGGCTGTTCCCAGGGCTGCTCCAAGGCATCGATTATTTGAACATGGACGAAGGCCGGCACATTCAGTTCGGCATTTATACGATCCAGCGGCTTGTCAATGAAAACGAACGATATTATGAGTTGTTCATCCGCTATATGGACGAATTATGGCCGCACGTCTCCGGATATGTCGCCTATTTGACCGAGCTTGGCAAACGCCAGCAGCACCTCGCCCGCGCACGGAGTCTGGAAATTGACTATGACATGCTAACCAACTATGTGGTCAAACAGTTTCACATCCGCAAAAAACAAATCAGCCGCACGAAGCGGTATGACAGCGTCGAGGAGCTAGAAAAAACAGCGGCCGAATTTTAAAAGGCTCGTGGAAAAGAGCGGTTTCTCTTTATCAGAAGCGCTTTTTTCGATTCGAGATCGAGAGCGAATATGCTTAATTCCGAGCAGACGGGCGGGTTTCGCCCGCCCGCGTCTTGGCAGAAGAAAAAATCGCTTTCGCCCGCTTCCTTTTGGAGGAAGCCAGAAAGCAACAAGAGAGCAAGGAATGGAACGGGCGTGAGAACGCCACATTCAATAATGGGAACCGACAGCAGGGGGAGAGAAAGGCTTTTGTGATCAAACATAGTTGGTTTTGTTAGGAAACAAGGTATTTATTTTGGGGGGAATAGGGGGAAAATGATCATTTCATGGGAGAAAACGAGGGGGGCATGAAAAATGGGGAACTTGTTTGCGGTCAATCCAAAACGATTTGCGATTGCGGGCGGAGCGGGATTTCTCGCGGTCATCGCTCTAGTGGCTATGTTGCTTTTGTCAGGCACGGCGTTTGCCGCGTTTCCGCTGTCAGGTGTTGGGGGATTTACGATCAGCGCCGATAAAATTACAGGAACCGGATTTAAACTGTATCCTTCCATCGGTGAAACGGAACAAAGAGGGGCTTGGGGGCAAGCAGCCATTGACTTGGCGTCAGCGAATATCACCAATTTGGTGCTGGCGAAAAACATTAACACCGAGTCAGCTCTCGGCGCTTACGGCATTAAAAGCATCGATGTCGTTGTCACCGGCGGCAATGTAAGCGGACAAAATTTGAAACTGCGCGTCACTGGCATTCAAGCGGATAGCACGTCATTTGCCGGTTTGGAGACGCAAGAGCATAAAACCGACAACCCGCTCAACGTCATCGACTTAAGCGCGCCGAACTTAACGCTTGATAAACCGAGCTTGAATACGCATTACATGTCGGCAGGTTCGATCACCATCCCGAACATGAAGCTGAAAGTGATCGCTAACATGAAAGATGGGAGCCGGATCGGCGACTTTTAATTCGGTCTGATCATCATTGGGACGCGAGTTGTCCATCCCCTATTCCTCCCAAAATAAATAAGAAGTTCGAGTTGTCATCTTGTTTCCTGTGTGATCACGCATTTATGCTTAACGACTGTGCGCCGGTTTTTTCATGCTGGAAAATTTTCTTCTCTTCATCGCTTTTGGCAAATAAAGGGGAGAGGAAGAGGGAGCCAAGCGACGAACGGTGGCGCGTTTATAGATGATCAGTTGGTGTAAAACAGAACGATCGTTCTTGGTCAAGAAACAAACGGCGGCGCGTGTAGAAGACTGGTGAAAACCGGTTGTTTCACTCGAGAAATGGGAAGGGTGTGAAAGGCGATGCCTTAGAGCTTTTCTATTTGAGAAACGAGGGGGGAAGCGGCTTGCTCCTGAAAAGGTTGGTGAAAAACCGCTGGTTGCCTTGATCGGCGCCTGAACATAAAGGATAATGCAGCCAGTTTTTTCTACTTGAGAAACGATCCCGAGAAGCGGTGGCGCGAGGTAATCGGACTCTTCAATTGCCAGCCTTTTAGGCTAATGATGAGCCAAAAAGAACGAAAAAGAGGTAAAGGAGGCAAGATGGGATGATGAGGAAGCTAGTTGAAATCGGGCAAATGACGACCATCGGAGCACTGACGGGCGCGTTTATCGGCGGAATCGTCGTTGGCGGTGGAGGAAACGGAGCGCTGTTGGGGGGACTGCTGCTAGCAGTCGCTCTCTCCTTGCTTATCCCGTTTTTTTCGAACCGCCCAACGGCGATCGTCCGCGTGAAATACGGAGCGGCCGCTTTGTTGCCGGGGATGCTTGTAGGTGGGAGCCAATGGGTGTCGCTTGGAACGGTCGGCGCTGCGGCGGGAGGGATAGCTAGCAGTGTGCTTGCCGCTTTTTTTGCCCAAGACATCATCGAGAAACAAGAAAGGCAAGGACGATACATTCGTACACGGTTTCATTACGTGTGGTTGTTTTTTGGAGGATCCCTAGCCACATTTTGCGCGTTGAACGCCTTTTTTGCCGCCGAGCGGGCGGTACCGTGGCAAACATGGGTGCGCTCCATTCCAATGGTGGTGCAGACGACGGTCATTCTCGCCTTTGTGCTGCTTGGGGTTGTCATTGGCGTTGCTTGGAAAAAGAGAAACGCTGAAACTTGGCGGCAAGCATGGACGTCTGTCCGCCGCCCGGTACGGGGAGTCGTGGTCGGTGGAATCGTGGCTATCATCGTCGCTTCCTTTGTCCATTACGGCTTTTTGTCTGTCCGCACCGCCGCCCGCTTCGTCGGTCCTCTGTTATCCTATGCCTTCGGTTGGATATTGCCGTGTGCTGTCGGGTATTTGCTTGCTGTCAACCGCCGTCGCCCTGTTTTAGGATCGGTGTTGGCGATGATAGGGGCAGGGTTTGTCTTGATGGTAGGCATCAGTGTATTCCCCATGCTTCTGCTTCCTGGAAGTGGGCTGATGTGGGCCGGATTGGTCACAGGCTTAGTAATGGTGGTTTTGGCGATTTTAAGCATCATCAAGCCGCAAAGCCATGTAGTATTCGGCAGTTTTCTCATCCTTGCTTCCATTCTGTCGTTTGTCGGTGCGGCCGGCGGCCTGATCATCGGAGGTGTCATCGGTCTGGTGGGCGGTGCATTGGTGGTGGCATGGAACGGACGGCAAGCGGGGGAGATGGACAGCGACTATCCTCCTCCCGTTTCCCCTCTTTCCAATCGCTCATCAACAATGACAGGATAAAAGGGGGGATGCAAATGAAGGCAAGCAAATGGTGGAAAACCGCGCTTCTCGCTTTGGCGCTTTTTCTCTGCCTACCGCTTGGCGGGGCGCGTTCGCTCGCTGTGAGTGAAGAACAGGGATTTGTCATTCATGCCGATAAAGTGGTGGGCCTCTTGGACTTAGGTGGCATTGTTCTTGGGTCGCCGAAAGTGATCGTCGGCAAACTTCCCATTGCTTTCATCCAAACCGACATCAGCGGATTATCTATGGAACGGGCCATCGACACGCCGCAAGGAACGATTCGATTGTCCATTCAGTCGAAAGGAACGGCGCAAGCCAATTGGATGAAACTGGATGTAACGAAATTAAAGTTTGGCGGTCTTTGCTTCGACGGCTTCCCGATTAAGCAATGTTTGAAAGACGTCACATTGGTGGCGACGAAAATGACGGCTTCGCGCCTCGCCCTTCCTGATATGTCGCTGTCAGCCTCGTTTTCCGGCGCCTCGATGATGCAAGCGGAGCGAAGCGCACTCGAACAAACGGATCTCGCCCAAGAAGCCGAACGGCTCGTTTGGCAGCTTGATGAGCAAAAGCAAGGAACCGACAGCGCTGCCTACATGGTAAAGACGCTGCAGACGGATATCCCTACGCTTAGGAAGCGGGTTGAGTCGAGGACGGACGAATGGACGGCGATGGAAGAAAAACAAACCGCCGTTTCCGCTTCCCTCCAATCGCTTGAACAAGCTATGGCGGGAGAGCAGAGAGCCGGGAGTGAAGAACAAAGACAATATGAAGCGGTGGTGATGCGCTTTCAAGAGTGGAAACAAATGCTCGAACAGCAAAGCGCTGCTCTTAGTGAAGACGTAGGAAAATGGAATGAACAAGATGGGTTATGGGAAAAAGCCGCTTCATACGTCGCAAAGCGACTGCGGCTTGGGGAACAATCGAACGCGATGAACATTCTTTCGGCTTTGCGCTCATCGCTCGACGACATGAAACAGCAGCTCGACAAAGAGAGAAAAGCCCTAGCCGCTTGGAGCCAAACGGTGACCGAGTTCGAGAAGCGACTCAATGCGGTTGAGGAATGGGTGAAACGGAAACCGGCCACCCGGGAGGAGCGCGCAGCTGGGCGTTCCGACGTACCGCTTTCTTCGCCGAAAACAGATGGTGAAGTGACTCCATAGAAGAAGAAGGTGTCCCGGAAGGAGCGGGACACCTTGTTTCATCAATATAGGCCATATCCGTTTGAATGTACGATGGGGATTGCCCCTGTCTTGAAGACGGATCGAAACGGGGCCGTAGGGAGTTCGTCACGCGTCTAAGGTGCCGCCGTTGCCTTAAATGATTCCGTCGCGGATGGCCTTGACGATGGCTTCCGTCCGGTTTTTGGCGTTCATTTTTTGCAAAATCGCCGACACGTAGTCGCGCACCGTATACTCGCTCAAATGAAGACGTTTCGCCGCTTCATAGGTCGACGCCCCTTCGGCGACCAGTTTCAATACTTCGATTTCTCGCGGCGATAAGTGCGGGGTCGGTTGCACAAGCTCTGGGCGGCCGCCGCTGCATTTAGCTAAAATTTCCCCCGCGCTTTGGCCGAATTTCATTACCGCTGTGTAGAGGCCATTGGACAATTCAAAAGCGGTCTTCGGACCACAATCCAAAATGGCAGCACCGATGAGCCGATTTTCCGAGGGGGCATACATCGGGGCAATGACGATTGACTCAAGTTGAAACTGCTGAACGTATTTCATCGGCAATCCTTGTTCCGCATGGCGGACGTAAATCGGTGGTACGTTTGTCATTTGGCGACCGAGCAGCTGTAGTCGTTGAATGTATTGTTTAATGAAAGGAAGATGATCAATGTGTTCATGAATGCTTTTGATTTCATGATTATCAAGCTGATAGCCGTACAGTCCGAATCCGCTTTCATGAATGCTGGAATAGGCGAACAGCGCACATCGTTCAAATGGCAAGTAGGCGACAAACCCGGTTGAAATGTATTCAATGGCTTGATGCAGCGTTTTGGCTCGCATGATCCATTGGTCAAACAACAACACCGCGTCTTTCCAAAGCTGTTGCTCTTTCGTACGGATGGAAACCTTTTGAGCAGCATGAAACTGTTCGAGAGCGTGAAGCAGAAATGGAATGACGAACCGATCTTCCCCTTCGGTACAAACAAGCAAAAGATCGTCCCCCCATGGGAGTGGGATCAATCGCGTTTCGCTGACATCCATGTGGCAAAGAATGCGTTCACATAAGGCGAAAATCGTCTCTCCGCACACCGTGTTGTCGATAAGGGCATCAGCCACGCTTCCATACCATTTGGCGACGATGAAGCCGCCGTCGGCTGTTCTGGCCAGTTGGGCAATCCATGTGATCGGCAGCTGCTTGGATGAAACGGTTTGCTCAAGAAACTGCTCTAAATCGAACTCCGCACAATCAGGAGCGGTAACGGACTCATGAAGTTTCAAAAAAACGTACTGAATGGCTTGATGAACGCGAAAGTCCATAACGTCCCCCGACTGAATGACTTCGTGAGCCGCGTTTTCCATCATCGATAAAATGACGGTCGACTGGTTGGGCGACAGCTTCCCGTTTCGTTTTTCCCATTCGCGGCGAAACGTCGCTAGCCATTCGGCGATATCACTTATCGGATGGTCCCATTGTGAAGAGAACGCCTCAATGGCAAGTCGCAAGGGGTGGGCGGCGGCGTGCTGCTTGTCCTCCAGTTCCTCGCATTTGTCTAGCCAGGCTGAAAGAATGTTCTCGCGGTGATGTTCGAGCGTATTCCACCCTTCTTTCAAAATGGCATCCAATCGGTTTGAAAGGCGCAAGTTCATTCGGTTCCCCTCCTTAACTGGTTTCGGATAGGTTTTGCCTTGTTTTTGGTTTGAAAGATGAAATCGCTCTTTCTTGTCTATCCATCGTTTCGGACAAAACCGGGCTTGTTGGTCGAATAGGTCTGTGTCTGGAGAGAAAAACGGGTTCAATCATTTTGGCGATAAGAGAAATGGTTGTGGAGTGCCCCTTTTATTAAAACGTTCTTTATTAATAATATTATAACAATTCTGTCTATTATAATACAAATGGTTTGTCAATCGTATCTCTGTTGTGTACGATAGAGGCAAAGAAAGGAAAGGGGATTGCGAACGGATGAGCACGACCGAACATAAACGAGAAGCCCCGAAAACCGTCCGCTGCAAAGTCATCACCGTCAGCGACACGCGAACTGAGGAAACCGACCGGAGCGGCCGGCTGATGATCGAGCTGCTGACTGAGGCCGGTCATGACGTTGTTGGCTATGAAATTGTAAAAGACGAGGAAGCGGCCATTCGCGCGGCGGTGCTCGACGGCTGCCGCCGCCTTGATGTCGACGCGGTGCTCACCAACGGCGGCACCGGCATCGCCAAGCGCGATGTGACGATCGAAACGGTGAGCGCGCTGCTGGAGAAAGAACTCGTCGGCTTTGGCGAGCTGTTCCGCTTCCTCAGCTACACCGAAGACATCGGCGCCGCCGCCATGCTGTCGCGCGCCGTCGCCGGCGTGGCGATAGACACCGCCATCTTTTGCACCCCCGGCTCCACCGGAGCGGTACGCCTGGCGATGACGAAACTCATTTTGCCGGAACTCGGGCATGTTATAAGAGAGATTCGGAAAGACCGGTGAGGGAAATGAAGGTGTCTCCGTAGCAACGGGACACCTTTTTCATGTATATCGCTATGTGACATTTCCATTTTCGTAGTGTAAGATGGTCCCCTCCCTATGTTCGGATTGTATTCCTTATCCAGTCAACATGAAGAGTGAGCCTCCCTATGATCCTGTGCACCCTAAGGAGGCGGTGACGTAATGCATCCTGCCGCTTTCAGGCATCATTTCCCAAATAGAACCACCTGTTCACATCGACCTTTTTTCAAATGTTTACTCATCGATCAAAGATAACATCTGTCTTTCACTGGCCTTATAGAGTGAATCTCACATACATCTTATTTTCGTCAGTTGACAAAAAAATCGATTGGTAGTACTATTTTTCATGAAATTACACAATTGCGCAATTACACAATTATAAAATTAAGTAAGAGAGGGGTACATATGTTTCCTAAGGTGAATGAGGGAATTTTAACGTTTGGCATCAGGGTGTTCAATTCCATTGGCTTTTTTGTGTATGTTCCGCTGCTTTCATTATGGCTAGTGAAAATGAAAGACCTGGATATTACTGAAACCAGTTTCATCATGGCGGCGTTTACATTTGTATCGAAGGCAGGGAATATGTTGGTTGGGGGAATTGTCGACAAGTTTGGGATTAAGAACAGTCTGATCATTGGACTCTGGGGAGCCGCCCTGTTGTTAACGATGTTAACAATCGTTAATTCTTATCCATTGCTATTCTTGATCGCATTGGTATTGGGCATCTCGACTTCGCTTTACAATGTAAGTTTGAAAACACATATTTCCTTATTACAGGAAAATGAGAGACTGCGAGCGTTTGCCTTATTAAACATCGCTGTTAACGTTGGCGCTTCCATTGGTCCTTTTCTAGGCGGGTGGTTATTGGATTGGAATTCTTCTAGTACGATCATGGCGGCAATCGTTTGTTATGTTTTGGCTGGGGGGATTTCGTTGTTGTTGCCCCGCATCACCAGCGAGGATGCGGAGAAGGGAATCAATATCGTACAATTCGTTAAAAACAGCAGATCGGACCCCCATTTCTTTATCTTTATAAGATTTATTGCTTTTTCAGGGTTATTTTGGTTTTTGTACACACAACTATTTACAACTTTCCCTGTTGTCGTTTCTCAACATTTTTCAGGAAAAACGATTGGGTTGTTTTTTACCGTGAACGCGATGACGATTATTGTTTTTCAAGGTTTCTATCCAAAAATACAGCCAAAATGGAAAATGGAGTATTGGTACGCGCTGGCCTTGGTGCTCATCGTTGCTTCTTATTTCTTGTTGTGGATTTCCCATCATTTTTGGATCATCTTTGTTAGCGTGGTTTTGTTCAGCATGGCTGAAATCATTTGGGTTCCTATGATTGATCATCAGCTCATAGAAAAAAAGGGAATGTTAAGTTCTTCATGGGCCTTCGGAATATCCGGTGTACTTTGGGGAGTATGGGAATCGATCGGTGGATTCGTTGGTTTGAATTTGTATCAGTACGTCGGACAGCAAACCTTTTTTTACTTAGCCATAATAGGCATTGTGATTTTGGGCGGTTATTTGTTTCGCCTGCTATATAGAAACATGTCTTTCTTCACAAGTAAAAATCAAGTAGGGAGAAAGGACTGGAGATAATGGATTTGTTATTTGTTGAGACAAATACAACGGAATGGGGGATTGTATATGGATAAATATATCATCATTTTAGGGGCAAGCCGTTATGGAGCAGAAGCAGCGTTTCAATGTGGACTCAAACCTATTATTGTGACAGATCGGCACTCAAGCATTGATAAGGAAATAGCGCAGCTGACTGAGGCCGTATTTTATGTTCGTGATATTGCGGAGAAAACAGAGGTGTTTTACGCTGTAGAGAAAATCATGAGTTTCTATCAGACCGTAGAGCTTGTCGTAAGTTTTACAGAATTAGGGTTAGAGACAGCTGCTTATATTAGTGAAAGGATGAAATTACCAACCAATTCGCTTGAAACGGTGGTAAATACGAGGGATAAAGGAAGGATGCGTCGGATTTTGTCGAAAGATCCAGAATTGCGATTAGACGTTGTAAGTGGTAAGGGATCTGCTCTTCCTAAACAGTTTCCGTATTCAAGGCCAGCCATCATCAAACCGCTTGACGGATTTGGAAGTAAAGCGGTCGATTATATTTCCAATCAACAGGAGTGGGAAAAATGGTTAAAGAGAAATCAAGACCATTCTCACGAGTGGATTTTGGAGCCTTATATTGACGGTCCGGAATATAGTGTGGAGACGGTATCTTGGAGAGGAACGCACTTTATTTTAGGAATCACCGAAAAACAAACGACTGGGAAACCTCACTTTATTGAGACTGGGCATATGGTGCCAGCGAGACTGGGACAACAGGAAGTCGAGCGGATTGAACAAGTAGTGATGAAAGCGTTACATTTGTTGAATGTTCAGTATGGACCGGGGCATATTGAGATGAAATGGGATGTGGAAGAGGACAGGCCCGTGGTAATTGAAATGCACACGAGACCAGGAGGTGATTTTATCCCTTATTTACATCAATTAACCTCTGGTTTCAACCAGTATGAGCTAGGTATTTTATCCTATATGAACGAGATGCCACCTGTTGAAAAACCGATTTATCAAAAGGCAAGCCTTGTTAAGTTTTTGATGTTTCCAGAAGGGGTGTTGCGACAACTTTCTCTTGGTACAGAGGTCAATCGAGAATATATTCAAGATTGGGCCATCTATTATCGAGTCGGGGATCGGATAAGGAAAACGGTGGACTCGTATACTCGCTCGGGCCATGTTATTGTTTGCTCATCAACAGTTGAAGAATGCCAACGGTTATGCGACAATTTTGTTGATCAGTTGAAGTGTGAAATTGTTCATGAATAAAAAACAGAAGGCATGGGATGTCGAATGGCTGTATACACAATAGAGGAAGTCAACCATCGTTGTAAAGTTGAACTCTCGATCTCGTCCTTATTTGAAATGATGGCGTGTTTAAGAAAGTGCTACATTTCATCGGGAAAAATGGATGGTGCCCCTCCTTTTCCTGTTGCTCGTTTTGAGGAGTTTTTTCGCGAAAATGCATCGTTGCTGCAGAAGTTTTACGGTCGGTATGAGTACGGAGCACAGCTCGCCGAATTTTTGGTTGATTTGCCTGTTCCTCATACCTTTTCTCAACTCATGGCGTATATCGATCGCGTGTCTCGATATGAGTTTTTGTATTATTTATTTGGTCGATACTTGTCTGAAAAAGAGATCGAGATGTATCTGACGCAATTGGCTTCTCCGTTCGATGACATTCGCTCAAAAATCACGTCGTTGGGCGGGGTTGTGAATGATGAACAGTTGGAATTTGCACAGAACTATGAGCAATATTTGCAGGAGTTAACTTCTCTTTGGGAACGTTTTTATCAGCAATGTTACGCTCATATTGAATCGATCCTGTCCCCTCTCTGGGATCAAGCGAATGAACGATTGAGAGCGGAACTCAGGCAGTCTGGGATTGATAAAATAGTTCGAAAATTATTGTACGATTATCCAATCCCGGAACAGTTTCCAACAAAAGAAACAAAGTTGATCAAATTGTATCCATCCTATTTTGTGTCACCGAAATTTATTATCGTTTGGGGACTTGGTGAACTTCATATTGTTTATGATATCAAGCATTATCTAGACGGGAAAGAGATTTCTTTCAACGAACAGCGGCTGGAGATCCGATACGATGAGAGACAGCTGCAGTATGTTGCTGATATTGCGAAATCATTGTCTGAAATTGTTCGGGTGAAAATATTGTCATTGATTGCGAATGAAGAAAAAATAAGGTCACAAGAGATGGCCAATCAGTTAAATATTACCGTTCCTACTGTTTCACGACATTTAAACATCCTGAAACAATCCAATCTGATCATAGAGCGAAAAGAAAACGGTTATCACCTCTATGAGATCAACGAAAAGGAAGTGAGGAGCTATTGCTCCGCTGTAAAGAAAATTTTGGGCATCGAAAACGATGAGACATAACGGCCAAGAGGATGCTCCGTTGCCGGGGCATCCTCTTGGTCGGTTAGGCCTTGATGGACTTTTCCCTTTCTTGATTGCGAAGGATGAAGCGTTGGATTTTGCCGCGGAGCGGCGTAGAGGGAGTCATCAAGGGAATGTCATCGCAGCGGAATCCGCCACATCTGTTTCCTTCTCTTCCAGTTCCGCTCGCATCGTGAAAAGCAGCTTGTCTGCCGTCGCTAAAAGAACATCGAACGGCATTAGCACTCATTCGTGATGGTGTGTCATGGGTTTTTGCCCTGTTTTTTCTCGGTGAGCGATGAAACGGATGGCACGGTGCGGTACCAAATCCACAAATCGTTGACCATCGAAGCGAGTTCGGCGATGTCGGCGTTGAGCTGGCACGACCGCGCAAAATCGGCTTCGCGGCCGAGCGCGTCTTGCTTTTCATTGATTTCCCGCTCCAGCGTCGCGATGCGGTCGGGGATCAAGCCGCGGATCGCTTCCCACTCGAGCAAAATCGCCTCCTGTTCCTCGGCGCTGTAGTCGTCCCAATGTTTATCCAACTGCGGCACGCGGATGCCGAGTCGCGCGTCATCGACAAATCGATGGTTCATCTGATCCCCTCCCTTTTCTCCATTATACTAAAATGTGACAGAACTAGGAGTGGAATTTTTATGCTTTTCGTTGAATAAGTATTGAAAAATCATCGGAAAGCTGATAAAGTGATTAATGTATCCGGTTTGAATATTTATTTATATTTAAGTATATTTATGTGACAGGAGAGGAGAACGACCATGGCAAATCCAAAATTGGTGCTGGCCTATTCCGGCGGTTTAGATACATCGGTAGCGATTAAATGGCTGCAGGAGCGCGGGTATGATGTGATCGCGTGCTGCCTGGACCTTGGGGAAGGAAAAGATCTTGATTTCGTGAAAGAAAAAGCGCTCAAAGTCGGCGCGATCAAATCGTACGTCATCGATGTCAAAGACGAGTTTGCGAACGACTATGCGCTCATCGCTTTGCAGGCGAATGCGCTGTATGAAGGGAAATATCCGCTCGTCTCGGCGCTGTCGCGTCCGCTCATCGCGAAAAAACTCGTTGAAATCGCCGAGCTGGAAGGCGCCGTGGCGGTCGCCCACGGCTGCACGGGGAAAGGGAACGACCAAGTGCGCTTTGAAGTGTCGATCAAAGCGCTCAATCCGGATTTGGACGTCATCGCCCCCGTGCGCGAATGGAGCTGGTCGCGCGAGGAAGAAATCGAATACGCGAAAAAACACGGCATTCCGATCCCGGTTGATCTGGACAGCCCGTTTTCGATCGATCAAAACTTATGGGGCCGCAGCAACGAATGCGGCATTTTGGAAGATCCGTGGGCCGCGCCGCCGGAAGAGGCGTACGAGCTGACGGCTTCGCTTGAGGACGCGCCGGATGTGCCGGATGTCATCGAGATCGGCTTTGAACAAGGCGTGCCGGTGACGTTAAACGGGAAACCGTACCCGCTTGCCCAATTGATTTTGGAACTGAATGCGCTCGCCGGCAAGCACGGCGTCGGCCGCATCGACCATGTTGAGAATCGCCTCGTCGGCATTAAGTCGCGCGAAGTGTACGAATGCCCGGGGGCGATCACGCTCATTAAAGCGCATAAAGAGCTGGAAGATTTGACGCTTGTGCGGGAAGTTGCCCATTTCAAACCGCTCATCGAGCAAAAAATCGCTGAAGTCATTTACAACGGCCTTTGGTTCTCGCCGCTCAAAGACGCGTTGGTTGCGTTTTTGAAAGAAACGCAGAAAAACGTCACCGGCGTCGTGCGCGTGAAGCTGTTTAAAGGCCATGCGATCGTTGAAGGGCGCAAATCGCCGTTCTCGCTCTATGATGAAAAACTGGCGACGTACACGTCGGAAGATGAATTTGACCATCAAGCGGCGGTCGGCTTCATTTCGCTGTACGGCTTGCCGACCAAAGTCAACAGCATCGTGAACAAACAAAACAAAGCGTCGGTGTCGACCGGCCAATAAACCATCGGGAATAGGAAGGAGGAAGTCGCATTCCTCTGCGGCGTGAGGCGTGAAAAAGCTTTGGGGTGGACGGTTTACGAAAACAGCGGAAGAATGGGTCGACGAGTTTGGTGCGTCGATCCCGTTCGACCAAGAGCTCGTCGAAGAAGATATTGAAGGCAGCCTCGCCCATGTGACGATGCTCGGCGAGTGCGGCATTCTGCCGGCGGACGACGTCGAAAAAATTAAAGGCGGGCTTTTGCGCCTGCTCGAAAAAGCGAAGCGGGGGGAGCTCGAGTTTTCCGTCGCGTATGAAGACATTCATTTAAACATTGAAAAAATGTTGATTGACGACATCGGTCCGGTCGGCGGCAAGCTGCACACCGGACGGAGCCGGAACGACCAAGTGGCGACCGATATGCATCTATATTTGCGCAAGCGCGTCGAAGAGATTCTCGGCCTCATCCGCGGGCTGCAGCGGGCGCTTGTGTCTCAAGCCGAGAAGCATGTCGAAACGATCATGCCGGGGTATACGCATTTGCAGCGGGCGCAGCCGATTTCGTTCGCCCATCATCTGCTCGCGTATGTTTGGATGTTGGAACGCGACCATGAGCGGTTTTCCGAGTCGCAAAAGCGCATCAACAAGTCGCCGCTTGGCGCCGGGGCGCTCGCCGGCACGACGTTCCCGATCGACCGGCAGCGGACGGCCGAGCTTTTGGGCTTTGCCGATAGTTACGAAAACAGCTTGGACGCCGTGAGCGACCGCGATTTCATCATCGAATTTCTAAGCAACAGCTCGATGCTTATGATGCACTTGTCGCGGCTCGCTGAGGAGCTTATCCTTTGGTCAAGCCAGGAATTTCAATTCATTGAGCTTGATGACGCGTTCGCGACCGGCAGCAGCATCATGCCGCAAAAGAAAAACCCGGACATGGCCGAGCTCATCCGCGGCAAAACGGGCCGCGTGTACGGCCACTTAATGGCCTTGTTGACGGTGATGAAAGGGCTGCCGCTTGCTTACAACAAAGATATGCAAGAGGATAAAGAAGGCATGTTTGATACGGTGAAGACGGTCATCGGGTCGCTGAAAATTTTCACCGGCATGATTGAAACGATGAACGTGCGCGCGGATGTGATGGAGCGGGCGACGAAACAAGACTTTTCGAACGCGACCGAGCTCGCCGACTACTTGGCCGCCAAAGGCGTGCCGTTCCGTGAAGCGCATGAGGTCGTCGGCAAGCTCGTCTTGCGCTGCATTGAACAAGGCGTCTTTTTGGCCGATTTGCCGCTTGAGGTGTATCAAGAAGCATCGCCGCTGTTTGAGGAAGACATTTATGACGCCCTCAATCCGCGCACGGCCGTCAACCGCCGCAACAGCGCCGGCGGCACCGGGTTCGCGGAAGTGCTTGCCGCGCTTGAAAAAGCGAAAGAACGATTGGGAGGCTGACCGAAAAGGTACTCTCCCCTTAAGAAAGACACAATTATCGTGTGACAGAGAAACAGCTGGGTACTTATATAGCGATGAGGCAAGGGGGCTGACCGAAAAGGTGCTCTCCCTTCAAGAAAGATACAACCTATCGTGTGGCAGGGAAGCGGCTGTTGTTTATCATAGCGATGAGAGAGGGTGTCCCGGTCCGTTCGGGACACCCCCTGTTACATCGTGCATACCGCTTCCCGGCATCGTTTCTCAAATAGAAAAATGTTCCCACATTGCCCACATTTATTCATCGATCAAAGGAAACCGCTGTTTTTCCCACCCTTCTCGAAGGCTAGTGATTTAAGGGAGCAGGCCGCTTCCCGACCTCGTTTCTCAAATCGAAAAGCTCTGCCGCACCAAGATCGCCTTTCGTACGCCCCCATTTCAAGAGAAACAACCATTTTTTCCATCCTTCTAGCGAACGTCACTCTTTCGGGGTTCTGACGACCAGCACATCGCATTTGGCATGACGGACGATGTTTTCCGACACGCTGCCGATTAAGAACCGCTCGACCGCGTTCAACCCGGTCGCTCCGCAAATGATGAGGTCGGCTTTGTGTTTCGGGGCGACGTCCTTGGCGATTTTTACCTTCGGTGAACCGAACTCGATGTCCGTTTCGACATCGTTGAGCCCCGCGGCGACGGCTTCTTGTTTGTATCGTTCAAGCAGCTCGACCGCGTATTGTTCTGACCGCTCGGCGAGGGTGTAATCGGGAGCGCCCATGGCGTTGAAATCTCGCACATCGATCACATGGGACAAAATGAGCTTCGCCCCATTGCGCTTGGCGATTTGAATCGCTTTTTTTAACGCCCACTCCGCTTCTTTTGAGCCGTCAACGGCGACGACAATCGTGCGATACGTCATCGTCACGGTTCTTCCCTCCCTTTGGATAAAAATGTTATTTCTATAAATCGTATACCCGCTCGATGCCGGCGATAAACTAGGCCATATAGAACGATTGATGAACAAGGGAGGAAAACGACATGGAAAAGCGGAATAACGATTGGCTGTATGATGAGGAAGAAGTGCGGACGATCACCGAACAAATCACGGAATCATATGAGAGCGGCATGATTGACGATAACGAATCGTATTACGATCCGCGCCGGGAGGTCGGTGAATAGCCATAGCGCTAGCGAGCTATGGCTCTTTTTTTGTATTCGCTCCTGTTTATAAAGTAAAATGGAGGAAAGAGAATGGCGAAAAGGAGGAGAAACGGTGCGGCACGCCTTGATTACGGCCGGAGCGAAAGGGCTGGGGAGAAAAGTGACGGAGCTGCTCCTTGATAAAGGGTATTCGGTGACGGTGAACTACCGGAGCGATGAACAGGCGGTGCGCTCGCTGGCCGAGAAGTACCGCAGCGCCGCTGACCGCCTCCAGTTTGTGCGCGGCGATGTGACAAACAAAGACGATTTGGCAGCGCTCGTTGACGCCGCCATGGAGCGGTTCGGCCGCATTGACTGTTTGATTAACAACGCGGGACCGTACATTTTCGAACGAAAAAAATTGGCCGATTATACAGAAGACGAATGGTATGAAATGATAGAAGGCAATTTGAGCGCGGTCTTCCACTTGGTAAGACGGACGATTCCAATCATGCGCCAGCAGCGGTTTGGCCGCATCATCACCTATGGGTTTCAAGGAGCGGCGGATGCGCCGGGGTGGGTGCACCGCTCGGCGTTCGGCGCGGCGAAAGTTGGATTGGTGTCGCTGACGAAAACGATCGCTCTCGAAGAGGCGGAATACGGCATCACCGCCAATATGGTCTGTCCAGGCAACATCGTCGGTGAGATGAAAGAAGCCGGGATCGCCGCTGCCCGTAACAAGCCCGATGCCGAAACGCCTATTGGGCGCCCGGGCACCGGCGAAGACATCGCCCGCGTCATCGCCTTTTTGTGCGAGGACGATTCTGATTTCATCACCGGCGCCGTCATTGACATCACCGGCGGGGCGAACGTCATTTACCGCCATTTTTTCCGGTGAGAACAGCGCCTCCTTTTTCGTTTGCTTTCGCGCGAAACAGGGCACAATAAAAGGAGAAGCGGGAAGGAAAAAGGAGGAAAAAACGATGAAGATCGGCATTCCAAAAGAAATCAAAAACAATGAAAACCGCGTCGCCATCACTCCAGCTGGCGTGATGACGCTCGTTAAAGCCGGGCATGACGTGTATGTGGAGACAGAAGCCGGCACAGGGTCGGGATTTTCCGATTCCGAGTATGAAAAAGCCGGGGCGGTGATTGTGCCAAACGCCGAGGACGCCTGGGCGGCGGAGATGGTGTTGAAGGTGAAGGAGCCGCTTGCCGAAGAGTTTCGTTATTTCCGGCCGGGGCTCATTTTGTTTACGTACTTGCATTTGGCGGCGGCCGAAGCGCTGACGAAAGCGCTCGTCGAGCAAAAGGTGGTCGGCATCGCCTATGAGACGGTGCAGCTTGCCAACGGCTCGCTGCCGCTGTTGACGCCGATGAGCGAGGTGGCGGGCCGCATGTCGGTGCAAGTCGGGGCCCAGTTTCTCGAAAAGCCGCACGGCGGGAAAGGCGTTTTGCTTGGCGGAGTGCCTGGAGTACGGCGCGGCAAAGTGACGATCATCGGCGGCGGAACGGCGGGGACGAACGCGGCAAAAATCGCGGTCGGCCTTGGCGCGGACGTGACGATCTTGGACATTAACGCCGAGCGGCTGCGCGAGCTCGACGATTTGTTCGGCGATCAAGTGACGACGCTCATGTCCAACCCGTACCATATCGCTGAATGTGTGCGCGAGTCGGATTTGGTCGTCGGCGCTGTTCTCATCCCAGGGGCGAAAGCGCCGAAGCTCGTCACAGAAGAAATGGTGCGCTCGATGACGCCAGGCTCGGTGTTGGTCGATGTCGCCATTGACCAAGGCGGCATTTTTGAAACGACCGACCGCGTCACGACGCACGACGATCCGACCTATGTCAAGCACGGCGTCGTTCATTACGCGGTGGCGAACATGCCGGGCGCCGTCCCGCGCACGTCGACGTTCGCGCTCACGAACGTCACGATTCCTTACGCTTTGCAAATCGCCAACAAAGGCTACCGCGCCGCTTGCCTCGACAATCCGGCGCTGGTAAAAGGGATCAACACGCTTGACGGGCACATCGTGTATGAAGCGGTGGCGGCGGCGCACAACATGCCGTATACGGACGTTCATTCGCTGCTGCGAGGTTGACGCTGCTAGCCCCGCGGGCCGTGGGTCCGCTTGGCCCAAACGGTCGGTCAAACGCGGCTCGTTCGTTTGCTTGGCGCGCAGCCAAAAGAAACTAAGCGAACGCGATTCCAGATTTGTTTGCTTCAAAAACGCGATTGGCGCTGTCGCAGGGGGAATGGGAAAGAAACACAAGCTGTCCGAGCGGAGCAACAGTCCACCGGCGGACAGCTTGTTTTTTCCTTGGCAGCCGCAGCGGTGCCGGCTACACGATGATCAGTTCTTTGCTGAAGGAGGTCAGCACTTCGATCCCGTTGGCGGTGACGGCGACATCGTCTTCGATGCGCACGCCGCCGGCCGGCGGAACGTAAATGCCCGGCTCGATCGTAAACACCATGCCGGCGGCGAGCGGCGCGTGGTTGGCGCTGTGCAGCGACGGGTATTCGTGAATGTCAATCCCTAAACCATGGCCGACGCGGTGAGTGAAGTACGGACCGTAGCCGGCTTGTTCGATGACGCGGCGGGCGGCGCGGTCGATCTCCCCCATGGCGATTTGCGGGCGGCAAGCATCGATCGCCGCCTGCTGGGCGCGCCGGACGGTTTCGTAAATGAACCGTTGTTCGTCGTCGAGCGTCCGGCAGGCGACGGTGCGGGTAATGTCTGAGCAATACCCGTCGACGACGACGCCTAAGTCGAACAAGACGAAATCGCCCGGGGCGACCGCTGCGGTTCCCGGCGTGCCGTGCGGATCGGCCGTTTTCGCGCCCGTGAGCACGGTCGTCGGGAACGACATCCGTTCAACGCCGAGCTTTTTCAGTTCATATTCAATGACGGCGACAAGTTCGAGCTCCGTCACGCCGGGGCGGATGGCCGATACGCCGATTTCGATCGCCTTGTCGGCCAACTTCGCTGCCTGGCGCAACGCTTTCATTTCCCGCTCGTCTTTGATCATTCGGAGCTGGCGCAGCTTTTCCTCGCTGTCGTGCCAGTGGGCGTTTGGAAACAACGCCGCGAGCCGTTCGAAGCGAGCGAGCGACAAATGGTGCTTTTCGACGGCGATGCTAGTTGCCTGAATGTTGCGTTGTCGCAAGTGGCGGTCAATTTCTTTCCACGGGTCGGCGCTGTCATCATAGCCGATCACTGTGCATTCCAAAGCGCTTCGGCGGGCGCGTCGGACTTCCATGTGCGGGCAGACGAGCGCCGGTT
Organism: Geobacillus sp. YF-1; assembly: GCF_052692335.1. Lineage (NCBI taxonomy): Bacteria > Bacillati > Bacillota > Bacilli > Caryophanales > Anoxybacillaceae > Geobacillus > Geobacillus sp. YF-1. The sequence continues at coordinate 2,687,599 of NZ_CP199850.1, read as the reverse complement.
CGCCGTCGGGGAACACCAAAAGCGCCAGCAACCGCTCGTGCGGGTCGCACCAAAATCCGCTCAAATAAAAGACGTTGGCGCTTGACGTGATCAAGGCGAATGAACTATGTTGTTGTTGAAGCCAAGAGGAAAATGCTTGTAGCCGTTCGTTCATCGTTTCCTGCCTCTCTTTCTTGCGATCGTTCAGTTTGAGCGTACCAAGAAACGGGCCGCTTGTAAATGGGCAGGCAGGAAAAGAAGGAAATGAGCGGGCGGCGGCGAACCATGTGGAGTGGAAAGGAGAGATGTGGGGATGAAAGTCAGCTACCATGGCCATTCGGTCGTCCGCATTGAGACGAACGGAAAAACGATTTTGATTGATCCGTTCATCACCGGCAACGCGACGACCGACTTGAACGCGGCCGACGTCAAAGCGGATGTCATTTTGTTGACGCACGGACATGGGGATCATGTCGGTGACACGGTGGAGATCGCCAAGCGGAACAACGCCTTGGTCGTTGCGACGTTTGAGCTGGCGACGTATTTAAGTTGGCAAGGCGTTGAGACGTTTGGCATGAACATCGGCGGGGCGCGCGAATTTGACTTTGGCACCGTCAAGTTGACGCAGGCGTTCCACAGCTCCGGATTTGTGACGAATGACAAGCAGATCATTTATTTAGGCTTGTTCACCGCCGAAGGCAAAACGATTTACCATGCCGGCGACACCGGGCTGTTTTCCGACATGAAACTGATCGGCGAACGCCATTCCATCGATGTCGCCTTCCTGCCGATCGGGGACAGCTTCACGATGGGGCCGGAAGATGCGGCCGTGGCCGCCGAGTGGCTCGGAGCCAAGCTCGTCGTGCCGATTCATTACAATACGTTCCCGCCGATCGCCCAAGACCCGGAACGGTTCGTTTCGCTCCTCCCGCCGGGGGTTGGCCGCGCCCTGAAGCCGGGCGAAAGCATCGAGCTGTAGCGCGTCGCTGGTGAGCGGAGCGGTTTGATGGGGACGGTGGCGCGAAAAGGGGTGGAAGAGAGGAAAGGAATTCGCCTTTCCTCTCTTTTTGTCCTGTGAATCTTCCCGTTTCCGTCGGACCGATGGACGAAGAGGCGACTTTGTGGCGCAAAACGACCAGCTTCCGCCACCGCGGTGCGGTTCGCCGGGTTTCCTCCCGTTGAATCGCGGCCGTTGCGGCCGTTATAATGAAAGTAACAACAGGCAAAGGGTGAAGAACCGTTGGCGACAAAACACGAACAAATTTTGGAATACATCCATCGGCTGCCGATTGGCGAGAAAATTTCCGTGCGCCAGATCGCCAAAGAAATGGGTGTGAGCGAAGGAACGGCGTACCGGGCGATCAAAGATGCCGAAAACAAAGGGTATGTGAGCACGATTGAACGTGTCGGCACGATCCGGATTGAGAAAAAGCGCAAGGAGAACATCGAGAAGCTCACTTACGCTGAGGTGGTCAACATCGTTGACGGGCAAGTGCTTGGCGGACGTGAAGGGCTTCATAAGACGCTCAACCGCTTTGTCATCGGCGCCATGCAGCTCGAAGCGATGATGCGTTATACCGGGGCGGGCGATCTGCTCATCGTCGGCAACCGGACGAAGGCGCACGAGCTGGCGCTGCAAGCCGGAGCCGCCGTGCTCATCACAGGCGGGTTTGACACGGCCGACCATGTCAAAAAGCTCGCCGATGAGCGGCAGCTGCCGATCATTTCGACGAGCTATGACACGTTTACGGTCGCGACGATGATCAACCGCGCCATTTACGATCAGCTCATTAAAAAAGAAATCGTGCTCGTTGAAGATATTATTATTCCAGTGGAAAAAACCGCGTACTTGCGCGTCGACGATCCGGTTGAGCGCTGGTACGCATTAAACAAAGAAACACGCCATAGCCGTTTCCCGGTCGTCGATGAAGATTGGAAGGTGCAGGGGATCGTGACGGCGAAAGATGTGCTCGATATGGATCGACAGCTGCCGATTGAAAAAGTGATGACGAAGCAGCCGATCACTGTCAGTGGAAAAACATCGGTCGCCTTTGCGTCTCACATTATGGTATGGGAAGGGATTGAGCTGCTTCCAGTGGTCGACGACCACCATCGGTTGCAAGGGATCATCAGCCGCCAAGATGTGTTAAAAGCGCTGCAAATGGCGCAGCGCCAGCCGCAAGTTGGGGAGACGATCGATGACCTCATCACCGCCCAGTTTCGCGAGTCCGGCGACAAAGAAACGCTGTTCCGCTGCACGATCACGCCGCAGATGACGAACTATTTAGGCACGCTCTCGTACGGCGTGTTTACGACGATCGTCACCGAAGCGGCGGCGCGCATGCTGCGGGCGTACAAGCGCGGCGATTTGGTAATGGAAAATCTTACCGTCTACTTCATCAAACCGGTGCAGATTGATAGCACGGTCGACGTGCGAGCGAAGCTTTTAGAGCTCGGGCGCAAGTTTGGGAAAGTGGATGTCGAAGTGTACAATGAAGGCGATCTTGTCGGCAAGGCGATGATGATGTGCCAGCTGATCGATCGATGAACGGGCAAGGCAGCCAACAGCAATCCATGCCCCGTTTTTGATCGCAACGAGCCCAAACAGCAAGGGAACGGCAAGGCAAACGAAAAGGATGCCCGCTTTCTGTCCGGGACATCCTTTTCCTTGTGCCGCCCGTTGTCAGCGCCAAACGGCCTTACTTTTGTTTGGCCGCCTCCGCTTCCTCGACCGCTTGGGGCAAGTAGTAGCGGTAGGCGCGGTAGCCGGCCCAAGCGCTGGCAAAGCCTAAGATGATAAAAATGGTGGCGATGATATACGTCACCGTTGTCTGATACAAAAACAATTGGTTGATTCCGAACAAGGCGACGAACAGCCCGAGCGCCACGCTCGCTTTCGCCGAGAGAAAGCGGCGCTCGATCGGACGTTCCGAACGGACGTAGCGGATTTTATAATAGACGTAAAACGAAAAGGAAAATATAATGAAAATAACCAAAGCTGGCATGGTGGATCCCTCCGTTGTCCATTTCGTTTTCCATTGTACATAGAAGCAGGGAAAAAGGCCAGCGGTTGACTATGACAGGTGACGAAAAAGGGGAAAAACGAATGAAACCGGTTCAGCAACAAATTGTTGATGCGATTCGCGAGTTTGACACGATCATCATCCATCGCCACGTGCGCCCGGATCCGGACGCGTACGGATCGCAAGGCGGGTTGGCGGCGCTGCTGCGGGCGTCGTTTCCAAACAAGCGGGTGTATGCCGTGGGGACAGACGACCCGTCGTTGTCCTTTTTACGCCAAATGGATGTCATTGACGATGCGGTCTATGAGCAGGCGCTCGTCATCGTCTGTGACACAGCCAACGAGGAACGGATTTGCGACAGCCGCTACCGGCTTGGGCGAAAGCTCATTAAAATCGATCATCATCCGAACGACACGCCGTATGGCGACATCATGTGGGTCGACACCGCCGCCAGTTCAACAAGCGAGATGATTTATGAGTTGTATTTGTCTGGGAAAGACGAAGGGCTGACGATGACCGCTGAGGCGGCGCGCCTCATTTACGCCGGCATTGTCGGCGATACGGGCCGCTTTTTGTTTCCGCGCACGAGCGAAAAAACGTTCCGCTACGCCGGGGAGCTCATTTCGTACGGTTTTTCGCTGGCGGAATTGTACGACGGATTGTATCGAACGAGCTTGCCGCTTGCCCGCTTAAGCGGCTATGTGCTGTCGAACTTTACGATCGAAGAAGGAGTGGCGGCCGTCAAAATGCCGCGGGCGCTGCTTGAGGAATATGGGGTCACCCCGCTCGAGGCGTCGCAGCTTGTCAGCTTGCTCGGCAATATCGACGGCATCATCGCTTGGGTGTTTTTTATTGAGGAGGAGAAGGACATCCGCGTCCGCTTCCGCTCGAAAGGACCGATCATCAACACAGTCGCCAAACGCTACGGCGGCGGCGGACACCCGCTTGCGGCCGGCGCGTCCATCGCGTCATGGGAAGAAGCGGATCGCGTTATTGAGGACGTGAAGGCCATCTGCCGCGCTGAGCGGTAGCCTCAACGCTATTATTCTAGCGCCTGCCGCTGCATTCCGTTTGGAGTGCTGTCACCCGGCGGCGGGGCGTCGCGCTTGCGGTGGCGACGCTGAGCAGGGATTGTGCTTGAGAATTGCGGTTACCCGGCGCCGGGATGTTGCGCGTGCGGCGGCGCCGGGAAAAGGGCTCCGCCCGCTTCGGGCCGCTTCTTTTGCCGCCGGCGCGCGAAGGCGTGGCGGATTACGGGAGCGGCGTTACTTTTACTTCAACGGCTAAAACGGTGAAAATGGTGAGGGTGTGAAGTTGCAGCCGGTATTGTTTTTCATGGATTGAGAACGTTTTGTTCTCGACGGCCCGCTTGATCAATTCACGGCTGTTGTACACTGTTTCAATGTCCTTTGTAATTAAATGGGACAAGTCTTCTTTGACGCTGTCTTCGATGCGGAATGTCGTGTACGAATCAAATTTATACTGCTCAGCGTTGGCGAGATGAACAGTGATGTCTTGGACGGTCAGCTTTTTTTTCATTTCTTTGTTGTAATGAATATAATCTTCCTGCCAGATGCGAATCTCTTTTTGCAGATCGGCGATTTGCTCGTTCAGCTCATTGACATGCCGCACTTGTTTTTCTTGCAGAACGCCGAAAATGTATAAAAAGACGAACCAACTGATCAGCGCTCCGATCGCGACGCCGGCAAAAAAGCGTTGCCATGATGGGGATTGATAATACGGAGGAATTCTCATGGCGAAATGTGCTCCTGCGTCAGCCACGTAACGATGGCTACCCCTGTTTGCGCGCCGCCCATGGCAGACAAAATGAGCAAAAATTGGCGCACAATATCTTTCGTTTCGCCAAGAAACAGCCCCCGTTCGACGACATAAAACGTATCAAACGTCCCGCCGATGGCGGCCACCACCGCCCAAATGCGCAAATCGCCGGCGAACCGATACATGGCGGTCAGCGGTTGGCCGCCGCTCAAAAAAGCGCCGAGCGCGCCGATCATGGCGCCGCCGAGCAGCACGCCGACCGCGATAAAATAGCTTTGAATAAACGCCGGCAAAAAAGCCACTTTTTCGTTCATCGGTTTCCCCGTCCTTTCTTTATTTATGTATATCAGGCCATCGGACGCAATATGTAGCGGAAGAGAAAGTTTTCGCCCGCGAAACGGAGAGGGGGAGGACCATGTCGTTCGTTCATTTGCATGTGGTCAGCGCGTATAGCTTGCTGCAAAGCGCGGCGACGGTCGAGGCGCTTGCGGCCAAAGCGAAACAGCTCGGCTATGAGGCGTTGGCGCTCACCGACCGCCATGTGCTGTATGGCGCCATTCCGTTTTACCGGGAGTGCGAGCAGCACGGCCTCCGCCCCATCATCGGCATGATGACGGATGTCATCCTCGAGGGAGATGAAGCGGCATTTCCGCTCGTCCTGCTGGCTGCCAATGAGGAAGGATACCGCCATTTAATCGAAATCAGCACAGCGGTGCAAATGGGGGAAGAAAAGCGCATTCACGAGGACGTCCTTCGCCGCTTGAGCGGGGGAATCATGGCCATCACGCCAGGGTCTAACGGGCGGGTCGAATCGCTGCTCGCCGCTGGGGATGTGGCGCGGGCGAAAGAGACGTTGTTCCGCTACCGCCAGCTGTTTGCTGGCCGCCTGTATATCGCCATCCAGCGCGGCGAGCGGTGGCGCGCGCCGTATGAGGACGGGCTGCGGCGGCTTGCGGAGGAGCTCGGGATACCGCCCGTTGCGACGAACGATGTCCGCTACGTGGAGCGCGAGGATGCGCTTGCGTTTCGCTGCTTGCAGGCGCTGAGCCGCGGGGTACCGCTCGCAAACATTGCTGAAGAGGACGGGCGTCACTTGGCGGCGCCGGACGAGATGGCCCGCCGCTTTGCCGATTGGCCGGAGGCGCTTGCCAACAGCATCGAGATCGCCAATCAGTGCGCGCTCCGCCTCGAGTTTGGTCGCCGGCGGCTGCCGAAGTTCCCGGTGCCGGATGGGGAAACGGCGGATGGCTATTTGCGCCGCCTTTGCGAACAAGGACTCGCTCGCCGCGTGCCGTCAGCGGATGCGCGCTATTGGCGGCGGTTGGAGCACGAGTTGGCTATCATTGAATCGCTTCGTTTCAGCGACTATTTTTTGATCGTCGCCGATGTGCTCGCCTACGCGCGCCGGCGCGGCATCATGACCGGACCGGGCCGCGGCTCGGCTGCCGGCTCGCTTGTCGCTTACGCGTTATCGATCACCGATGTTGATCCGCTGGAATACGGGCTGTTGTTCGAGCGGTTTTTAAACCCGGAGCGCGTGTCGGTGCCGGATATTGACTTGGACTTTCCCGACGATCGACGCGAGGAAATGATTCGTTACGTCGCCGACAAATACGGTCATGATCGCGTCGCGCAAATCATTACGTTCGGCACGTTCGGCGCCAAAGCGGCGCTGCGCGAGACGGCGAAGGCGCTCGGCCTTCCCGGGGAGGAAACGGAGCGGGTGATCGCGCTGCTGCCCAACCGGCAAGGACTCACGATTCGTCGCTGGCATGACGAATCGGCTGCCTTTCGTCGGGCGGTTAGCGCCGTGCGCGGCGGGGATCGTTGGCTTTTTGTAGCGCAAAAACTGGAAGGCTTGCCGCGCCACACGTCGATTCACGCCGCCGGCGTCATCATCAGCCCCGAGCCGCTGCTCGCCCATGTGCCGCTGCAGCCTAGCCACGGCCCATGGCCGCTCACGCAATACGCGATGGGCGCGCTTGAGGCGCTAGGGTTGTTGAAAATCGATATTCTCGGGTTGCGCACGTTGACGCTGCTCGGCCGGATGGTGCGCCTCGTCGAGCGGCAGACGGGGCGGCCGTTTGCGGTTGACGCGCTGCCGCTCGATGATGCCAAAACGTACGCGCTCCTTAGTTCGGGGGACACGAACGGCATTTTTCAGCTCGAATCCGCGGGAATGAAGCGCGTGCTTGCTGAACTGCGGCCGTCCGAGTTTGAGGATTTGGTCGCGGTCAACGCGTTGTACCGCCCCGGCCCGATGGAGATGATCCCTGTTTACATCCGGCGCAAGCGCGGCGAAGAGCCGGTGTCGTATGCGCACCCGGATCTGGCTCCCATTTTGGCGCCGACTTACGGTGTGTTGATTTATCAGGAGCAAATTATGCAAATCGCTGCCCGGCTGGCAGGCTTTTCGCTCGGACAAGCGGACGTGCTCCGGCGGGCAGTGGCGAAAAAGGAAAAGGCGCTGTTGGCCGAGCAGAGAGAGGCGTTTGTCGCCGGCTGCCTTGCGAACGGTTACGCCGAGGACGTGGCCGAGGAGCTGTACCGGCACATCGTTCGCTTTGCCCATTATGGTTTTAATCGAAGCCACGCGGTCAGCTATGCGCGGCTGTCGTATGCGATGGCGTATATTAAAGCGCATTATCCGCTCTGTTTTTATGCGGTCATGTTGGCGGATGCGGCCGGCGATCGGGAAACGATGGCGCTTTACAGCCGCGAGGCGGAGCGGAAGGGCCTTCCGGTTTTGCCGCCGTCGATCAACCGGAGCGGCTATCGGTTTGCGATCGAAGGGGAGGCGATCCGCACGGGGCTTTCGGCGGTGAAGCATGTCGGCTCGGCCGCGAAGCTCATCATCGATGAGCGAAAAGCGCACGGGGCGTTTGCCGACTTTTTCGACTTTGCTGTTCGCCTGCTGCCGAAAGGATTGGCGCGTCCGGCGCTGGAGGCGCTGATTTCTGCCGGTGCCTTCGATGAGTTTGGAGTCGAGCGCGCCGTCCTTTCAGCGAGCATTGAGATCGCCGCCGAACATGCCGAATGGCTGAGCGCGTACGGGAGAGCGATCGGATTTTCACCCCAGCCGAAATACGCCGAGGCCAAACCGTGGACGCCCAGCGAGCGGCGCCGCCGGGAGAGAGAATGTCTCGGTTTTGCCGTCACCCCGCATCCAGCGGCGGTATGCCGACCGTTGTTTCAGGCGGCGCATGCCGTGTTCGCCGCTGAGGCGGACGGCCCGTCCGTGGTGGTCGGGGGGGCGGTCGCGCAGCTGCGGAAAACGCGGACGAAGTTTGGCGAGGAGATGGCGTTTTTGACCATCGGCGATGAAAGCGGAGAAGTGGAGGCGGTCGCTTTTCCACCGATATATGCCCGCGCTGCTGCTGAGCTCGTGGAGGGAGCGTTCGTTTTGCTTTCCGGGACGATGGAAAGGCGCGGAGGACGGCGCCAGCTCGTCATCCGCCGCGCGTGGGGCTTGCCGGTGTCGGCGCTCTACATCAATGCCAGCGGCGCGGACAGCGGCCGGCTCGCTGCGTTGAAACAGCTGCTTGAACAGCATAGCGGCCGCACGCCTGTTTACTTGTATGACGAACGCAAACGCGCGCTTCTCCGCCTGCCGGAGCGGTATGCGGTAGCTTTGACGGCGCCCTTTGTCGATGAACTGATCGCTTTGTTCGGATTTGGCGCCGTTGCCGTCAAATAAATCGCTCTTTACGGAAAAGCTCCATGGGCAGCGCGATCTGCCCTCCACTTTTCTTTTTCGGTGTTGCAGTATAAACCAGGAAACCGATACAATGGATCATAAAGGAGGGGCTCCCTCATGTGGAAAGACTTATTTGGCAAAAAGAAAAAATACGCGCCGCTGCCTGCCGAACAACTGAAGCATGAAGTTCCGGAAGGCGTGATGACGAAATGTCCGCAATGCAAAAAAATCATGTATACGAAAGAATTGGTCAAAAACTTGCGCGTCTGCCTAAGCTGCGGCTACCATCACCCGCTGCCGGCGCGCGAGCGAATTGCCAGCCTTCTGGATGACGGCAGCTTCCGCGAGTATGACGCCGATATGATCTCGGTCAATCCGCTCGGTTTTCCGGGCTATAGCGAAAAGCTGGAAGAAGACCGGCGCAAGTCCGGACTGAACGAGGCAGTCGTCACCGGCGAAGGGACGCTTGACGGCCATCCGCTCGTCATAGCTGTCATGGATTCGTCGTTCCGCATGGGCAGCATGGGCTCGGTTGTCGGCGAAAAAATCGCCCGCGCCGTTGAACAGGCGAGGGAGCAAGGCGTGCCGTTTCTCATTTTTACCGCGTCCGGCGGCGCCCGCATGCAAGAAGGGGTGCTAAGCCTCATGCAAATGGCGAAAACGAGCGCCGCGCTCAAACGATTCAGCAACAGCGGCGGCTTGTTCATTTCCGTCATGACCCATCCGACAACCGGCGGTGTATCGGCGAGCTTTGCCTCGCTTGGGGATTATAACTTTGCCGAACCGGGGGCGCTCATCGGCTTTGCCGGCCGCCGCGTCATCGAGCAGACGGTGCGCGAAGAGCTGCCGGAAGACTTCCAGACGGCGGAGTTTTTGCTGAAGCACGGGCAGCTGGATGCTGTCATCCATCGTCATGAGCTGAAGGAAAAGCTGGCCGTTGTGCTGGCGATTCATAACGGAGGAGGGGAAGCGGGATGGTGGCGGAATTAGAATTTGAAAAGCCGCTTGTTGAGCTGCGCGGTAAAATTCAAGAGTTGAAAGAGTTCATGAAAACGGCAGACGTTGACTTATCGGCGGAAATCGAAAAGCTGGAGGCGCGCCTAGCGAAATTGGAAAACGAAGTGTACGCGAACTTGACGCCGTGGGATCGCGTGCAAATCGCCCGTCACCCGCACCGGCCGACGACGCTCGATTACATCGAGCGGCTGTTTACAAACTTTCTCGAGTGCCACGGCGACCGCTGCTTCGGCGATGACGAAGCGATCGTCGGCGGCATTGCCATGTACGACGGGCTTCCGGTGACGGTGATCGGCCACCAGCGCGGCAAAGATACGAAAGAAAATTTGCGCCGCAATTTCGGCATGCCGCACCCGGAAGGCTACCGGAAAGCGCTGCGGCTCATGAAGCAGGCGGAAAAGTTTTCCCGTCCGATCATTTGCTTCATTGATACAAAAGGCGCCTATCCGGGCAAAGCGGCGGAAGAGCGCGGGCAAAGCGAGGCGATCGCCCGCAACTTGTTTGAAATGGCGGGACTCACCGTGCCGGTTGTCTGCATCGTCATCGGCGAAGGCGGAAGCGGTGGGGCGCTGGCGCTTGGCGTCGGCAACCATATTCATATGCTCGAAAACTCCACGTACTCGGTCATCTCGCCGGAAGGGGCGGCGGCGATTTTGTGGAAAGACGCCTCATTGGCGCAGCGGGCGGCGGAAACGATGAAAATCACCGCTCACGACTTAAAAGCGCTTGGCGTCATTGACGAAATCATCCCAGAAGTGAAAGGTGGCGCCCACCGCAATGCCGATGAACAGGCGAAAGAAATCGACCGCGTGCTGCGCGCTTCGCTGAAAGAGCTGCTGGCGCTCGACGGCGAGGCGCTCGTGGAACAGCGCTACGAAAAATTTAAACAAATGGGCCGCGTCTCGTTTTTACAAGAGACGATTCGGGCAAGATAAGAAACAAGCTGTCCTCCGCTGGCGGGACAGCTTTGTTCTGTTTAAAAAATCGCCCCTTGTAAGCCGTTTCAGCGTGCGTTCCCTGTTGTGTTCAACAGGCGTTCATGGTACATTAGGAATGTTTAGAGGCGACAGACGTATGAGGTCGGACGTGTGCAATTCGAGACAAATGAGGTGGAAGTGATGAAACGGATTGGTGTATTGACGAGCGGCGGCGACTCGCCGGGCATGAACGCGGCCATTCGCGCGGTCGTCCGCAAAGCCATTTACCACGGCGTCGAAGTGTACGGCGTGTATCATGGCTATGCCGGACTGATTGCCGGCAATATCAAAAAGCTTGAAGTCGGCGATGTCGGGGATATTATCCATCGCGGCGGCACGATTCTTTACACCGCCCGCTGTCCGGAGTTTAAGACGGAGGAAGGGCAGAAAAAAGGAATCGAGCAGCTGAAACAACACGGCATTGAAGGGCTGGTCGTCATCGGCGGTGACGGGTCCTACCAAGGGGCAAAAAAATTGACCGAGCATGGCTTTCCGTGCGTCGGCGTGCCCGGGACGATCGACAACGATATCCCGGGGACGGATTTTACCATCGGGTTTGATACGGCGTTGAACACCGTTATTGACGCCATTGACAAAATTCGCGACACGGCGACGTCGCATGAGCGGACGTATGTCATTGAAGTCATGGGCCGCCATGCCGGCGACATTGCCTTATGGTCGGGGCTTGCCGGTGGGGCGGAGACGATTTTGATCCCGGAAGCGGACTACGATATGGATGATATCATCGCTCGCTTGAAGCGCGGCCATGAACGCGGCAAAAAACATAGCATCATCATCGTCGCCGAAGGAGTCGGCAGCGGCGTTGACGTTGGGCGGCAAATTCAAGAGGCGACCGGTTTTGAGACGCGCGTGACGGTGCTTGGCCACGTGCAGCGCGGCGGATCGCCGACGGCGTTTGACCGCGTGTTAGCGAGCCGTCTCGGCGCCCGGGCGGTCGAACTTTTGCTTGAAGGCAAAGGCGGTCGTTGCGTCGGCATCCAAAACAACCGGCTCGTCGACCATGACATCGCCGAAGCGTTGAGCCAAATTCATACGATCGATCAGCGGATGTATGCGTTGTCGAAAGAGCTGTCGATTTAACAATTTTGAAAACCATCTCCCGGCGCCAAGAAAGGGCGAGCGGCGGTCCCATGGGCCCGCCGGGAGAGGAAGCGCGGTTGGCAATCATTGACGAATATGCTAGTCTACGAGTAGAGCAGACATTTCGGAATGAAAGACAGCGTAGTCGGGATGGTGTCTTGCCGTTCGGCAAACACGTCCAAGCCGCTTGAAGCCCCCGCCTGTTCGGAAGCGGCGGGGAGTTCACTTCCCGAGGGGAAAGGAAGAAGAAGCGATGAAGCGGAAAACGAAAATTGTTTGTACGATTGGGCCGGCAAGCGAAAGCGTGGACAAGCTTGTGCAATTGATCGAGGCAGGCATGAACGTAGCGCGCCTCAACTTTTCGCACGGCGATCATGAAGAACACGGGAGGCGCATTGCCAACATTCGCACAGCGGCGCAGCAAACCGGGAAAACGGTGGCGATTTTGCTTGACACAAAAGGTCCGGAAATTCGCACGCATAACATGGAAAACGGCGCCATCGAGCTGAAGGAAGGCGCGAGGCTCGTCATTTCGATGAACGAAGTGCTCGGGACCCGAGACAAAATTTCCATCACTTATCCGGGACTGATCGATGACGTATCCGTCGGCTCGACCATTTTGCTTGATGATGGGCTGATCGGCCTCGAAGTCACGGCGATCGATAAAGAAGCGGGGGAAATTGCCACCACTGTCTTAAACGGCGGGGTTCTGAAAAACAAAAAAGGGGTCAACGTTCCCGGCGTGCGCGTCAATTTGCCGGGCATCACCGACAAAGATCGCGCTGACATTTTGTTCGGCATCCGCCAAGGGATCGACTTCATCGCTGCGTCGTTCGTGCGCCGGGCGTCCGATGTGTTGGAAATCCGCGAGCTGCTTGAAGCGAACGATGCGCTCGGCATCCAAATCATCGCCAAAATTGAAAACGAAGAAGGCGTGGCCAACATCGATGAAATTTTGGAAGCAGCCGACGGCCTCATGGTGGCGCGCGGCGACTTAGGTGTGGAAATTCCGGCTGAGGAAGTCCCCCTCATCCAAAAAATGCTCATTAAAAAATGCAACATGCTCGGCAAGCCGGTCATTACAGCGACGCAAATGCTTGATTCAATGCAGCGCAACCCGCGTCCGACGCGGGCGGAGGCCAGCGACGTCGCCAACGCCATTTTTGACGGTACGGATGCGGTCATGCTTTCCGGGGAAACAGCGGCCGGCCACTACCCGGTCGAAGCGGTCCGCACGATGCACCAAATCGCGCTTCGCACCGAACAGGCGTTGGAGCACCGCGATATTTTGTCCCAGCGTACAAAAGAAAGCGCGACGACGATTACTGATGCCATCGGCCAGTCGGTCGCCCATACAGCGTTGAATTTGGATGTCGCGGCGATCGTTACGCCGACGGTGAGCGGAAAAACACCGCAAATGGTGGCCAAATACCGCCCGAAAGCGCCGATTATCGCCGTCACTTCAGACGAGGCGGTATCGCGCCGGTTGGCGCTCGTCTGGGGCGTCTATACGAAAGAAGCGCCGCATGTAAACACGACGGATGAAATGTTGGATGTGGCCGTTGATGCGGCGGTGCGTTCCGGTTTGGTGAAGCACGGAGACTTGGTCGTGATCACCGCCGGCGTGCCGGTCGGGGAAACCGGTTCGACGAACTTAATGAAAGTGCACGTCATCAGCGATCTGCTCGCCAAAGGGCAAGGCATCGGCCGCAAGTCAGCGTTCGGCAAGGCGGTCGTCGCCAAAACGGCGGAAGAGGCGTGCCGAAAAATGGTGGAAGGCGGCATTTTGGTCACCACCAGCACCGATGCCGATATGATGCCGGCGCTGGAAAAAGCGGCGGCGATCATCACCGAAGAAGGCGGGCTGACGAGCCATGCGGCCGTCGTCGGGTTAAGCCTCGGCATTCCGGTCGTCGTCGGGGTCGAGAATGCGACCCGCCTGTTTCAAGACGGACAAGAAATCACGGTCGACGGCGGGTTTGGCGCCATTTACCGCGGACATGCGAGCGTCTTGTAGCCGGTCCACATCAAAAGAGGGTGTCCCCAATGGATGGGAACACCCTCTTTCCTCATCTATTTTTTGTGCCGCGCGATATGTTAAGCCTGTCTTCACGGAAGACGGCTTTTTCCGCCGCCCCCTTTCGCCTAAACCGACAAACGGCAGCTGCGCTCTGTCAGTTATGCGGCCGGCTTGCCGATGATAAACCGCCAAATGTCGCGAAAGACGTTGGCGCTGTGAAGGGTGCGGATGATGACGAGCGCAACCGGCCCGGCGATCAGCCCGAGAAAGCCAAGCAGCTTGAAGCCGACGAACAAAGCGATGAGCGTGGCGAGCGGATCAAGGCCGATCGATGAGGAGAGCACTTTCGGCTCCATAATCTGCCGCTGGACGAGCACAACGATATACAAAACGCCAAGGCCGATCGCAAACGGGATGTCGCCGCTCACCGCCGCGTAAATGATCCAAGGGACGAATACGATCCCGGTTCCTAAATACGGCAAAAGATCGACGAACCCGATGATCAAGGCGATGGTAATCGCGTAATCGACGCGCAAAATCAACAGGCCGATTAACACGATGACCGTCGTAATCGAAATGAGCGTCGCCTGCGCTTTCATAAAGCCGAACAGCGCCCGCTTCAAATCGACGAACACCGTTTTGCCGCTTGTGCGAGCTTTCGCCGGCAGCCAGCGCTGCGCCATGCGCATGAGCCGATGCCAGTCTTTGCTGATGAAAAACGTGGCCAGCAGAGAAAAAATAAAGACGGTCGCGATATTGGGCAGCCAGGCGAGAAGCTGGGGAATGTTTCGCAAAATCGTTTGGATAAATTCCCCTACCGTTGTGCCGATTTTTTGCCCTACCGACTGGATGTTTTTCATGATCGTATCTTGCTGCTGGCTGCTTAAACTTTTGAACATGCCCGCCAAATCTTTGTAGATCGGGATGAGCTGATCGGCAACGAACGTTTCGATGTACGAAACTAGTGCTTGAAATTTGCTAGGCACGACATCGGCCAAATATTGCGTTCCCGACACGATTTCGGCGATCAACAGCGTCACGATCCCAGCGACGGCGGCGAACAGGACGATAAGCGTGACACTGACCGCCAGCCAGCGCGGCATTTTCGCTTTCCGCTCCAGCCCATCGACGAGCGGATTAATGAGCAGGGCGATGAAGAAAGCGATGATAAACGGGTACGTCAACGTTGCGATGTAATACAGCGCCCAAACGCTAATGCCGGCGATGGCAACGACGAAAAAAAAGCGCAAAAAACGGTCGACATACACTCGGGACAATGTTTCACCCCCAACCGAATCTCCATATGGATAATATTACACGTTTGTTTACGAAGAAGCAAAAAAAAAAACAAGTTTCCTATCCCGCTCGAAGGAGGATGAGCCGCCGTGAATGAATCGGTGTTGTTTTTGCTGGCGCTGTTGGCGCTTGGCTTGCTGTCGAAAAACGAGTCGCTTGTGATCGCAGTCGCTGTGCTGCTGGCCGTAAAGTGGTCCGGCTTTAGCGAGCCGCTTTTGTCGATCCTTCAATCGAAGGGGATTCATTGGGGAGTGACCGTTATTACGATCGCGGTGCTCGCTCCGATTGCCGCTGGACACATCGGCTGGAAAGAGCTCGTTGGTTCACTGCAATCGCTGTCGGCTTGGATCGCTTTGTTATCTGGCATTTTGGTCGCCTTGATCGCCAAAGGAGGAGTGACACTGTTGGCGAGCGATCCGCAAATGACGGCCGCTTTGGCGTTCGGGACGATCATCGCCGTCGCGCTTTTCCATGGTGTGGCGGTCGGTCCGCTGATTGGGGCTGGCATTGCCTATGCGGTCATCAAAATGGTAGAATATTTTTAACCGCTCGGGCAAACGACCGGTTCGTTTGTCGGCGAAGCGTGTTCCGCTTGTTCGTGGCGCCTGTCTCTTTATGACGTATGACAGCTGACAAAAGTCTGATAATTGTTTATAATAATAAGCGTGAGTTCGTTTTTCGGGCCAAGCGGGGAACAGCGTTTTTGCAAGGCGGCTGGCGCGGCGATGTAAGCACTTTCGCCCATGCCTTCGTTTTTGCCACGGTTTCGAGCAAGCGCTCATCGTCCTTCCAACGATGATGGGCGGAACTTATGAAAAAGAAGGGGAGATTGGACATGACGGTAACCCGCGGTTTAGAAGGGGTTGTGGCGACAACCTCAAGCATCAGCTCGATCATCGATGATACATTGACGTACGTCGGCTACGATATTGACGATTTGGCCGAAAACGCTTCCTTTGAAGAGGTCGTTTATTTGCTTTGGCATCGGGAGCTGCCAACAAAAGCGCAGCTCGAAGAATTGAAGAAGCAGCTGGCGGAAAACGCGGACATTCCAAAGGAAATCGTTGAGCACTTCAAGCTGTATCCGATTGCCAACGTGCATCCGATGGCGGCGTTGCGCACGGCGGTTTCGCTTCTTGCGCTGTACGACGAGGAAGCGGACGACATGACGAAAGAGGCGAACTACCGGAAAGCGATCCGTCTGCAGGCGAAAATCCCGACGATCGTCGCGGCGTTTGCCCGCGTGCGCAAAGGGCTGGAACCGGTTACGCCGCGCCGAGATTTGAGCTTTGCTGCCAATTTCTTGTACATGCTGACCGGACAAGAGCCGGACGCCGTTGCTGCCGAAGCGTTCGACAAGGCGCTCGTGTTGCACGCCGATCACGAGTTGAACGCATCGACGTTCACGGCGCGCGTTTGCGTGGCGACGCTCTCCGACATGTATTCCGGCATTACAGCGGCGATCGGCGCCTTAAAGGGACCGCTTCACGGCGGGGCAAACGAAGCGGTGATGAAAATGCTGACGGAAATCGGCACCGTTGACAACGTTGAGCCGTACATTCGCGGAAAGCTGGCCAATAAAGAGAAAATCATGGGCTTTGGCCATCGCGTGTACCGGAAAGGCGACCCGCGCGCCAAACATTTGAAAAAAATGTCGGAAAAGCTGACGAAGCTCGTCGGCGAGCCGCATTGGTACGAAATGTCGACGAAGATTGAAGAAATCGTCACATCGGAAAAAGCACTGCCGCCGAACGTTGACTTTTATTCCGCCTCGGTTTACCATTGTTTAGGAATCGATCATGATTTGTTTACGCCGATTTTTGCGATCAGCCGCACGTCGGGATGGATCGCCCATATTTTGGAACAATATGACAACAACCGGCTCATCCGTCCGCGCGCCGAGTACACGGGTCCGGGCAAGCGGTCGTACGTGCCGATCGACGAGCGCGGCTGAACAAGGCTGAGCAAGGTTGAGCAGGACGAAACAGGTGGACAAGGCGGGAAGGCGCGCCTTCACGCCTTTGCAAAATAAAAAAATTGGGGGTTTGACTCGTGACGCAAGGGGAAAAAATTACTGTAACCAATGGTGTGCTCAACGTTCCAAACAATCCGATCATCCCGTTCATTGAAGGGGACGGAACCGGCCCGGACATTTGGGCGGCCGCTTCGCGCGTGCTCGAGGCTGCGGTGGAAAAAGCGTACAAAGGCGAGAAAAAAATCGTCTGGAAGGAAGTGCTCGCCGGCGAGAAAGCATACAAACTGACGGGCAGCTGGCTTCCGGATGAAACGCTCGAGACGATCCGCGAATACATAATCGCCATTAAAGGGCCGCTGACAACGCCGGTTGGCGGAGGCATCCGCTCGCTGAACGTCGCGCTTCGTCAAGAGCTTGACTTGTTCGTCTGCCTGCGGCCGGTTCGCTACTTCCAAGGCGTTCCGTCGCCGGTGAAACGCCCGGAAGACACCGATATGGTCATTTTCCGCGAAAACACGGAAGACATTTACGCCGGCATTGAATATGCCAAAGGCACGCCGGAAGTGAAAAAAGTGATCGACTTTTTGCAAAACGAGATGGGCGTGCGCAAAATCCGCTTCCCGGAAACGTCCGGCATCGGCATTAAGCCGATTTCCGAACAAGGAACGAAACGGCTTGTGCGCGCGGCGATCAACTATGCGATCGAACATGGCCGCAAATCGGTGACGCTCGTTCATAAAGGAAACATTATGAAATTCACTGAAGGCGCGTTTAAAAACTGGGGCTATGAACTCGCTGAGGAAGAGTTTGCCGACAAAGTGTTCACATGGGCGCAATACGACCGCATCGTCGAAGCGGAAGGCAAAGAAGCGGCGAACAAAGCGCTGGCCGAAGCAGAAGCGGCCGGAAAAGTCATCATCAAAGATGTGATTGCTGACATTTTCTTACAGCAAATCTTAACGCGCCCGCGCGAGTTTGACGTCATCGCGACGATGAACTTAAACGGCGACTACATTTCCGACGCGCTCGCGGCTCAAGTCGGCGGCATCGGCATCGCGCCGGGGGCAAACATCAACTACGAAACCGGTCACGCCATCTTCGAAGCGACGCACGGCACGGCGCCGAAATACGCCGGGCTTGACAAAGTCAATCCGTCGTCCGTCATTTTGTCCGGCGTCATGATGTTTGAGCATCTCGGCTGGAACGAAGCGGCGCAATTGATCATCAAAGCGATGGAAAAAACGATCGCCGCGAAAATCGTGACGTATGACTTTGCCCGCCTGATGGAAGGGGCAACCGAAGTGAAATGTTCGGAATTCGCTGATGCGCTCATCCGCAATATGGACTAACCTGTAAAAGAAAGGGATGGCAAACGATGGCGATGAAACGGAAAAAAATCTCGGTGATCGGCGCTGGATTCACGGGGGCGACAACGGCGTTCCTTTTGGCGCAAAAAGAGCTCGGCGACGTCGTGCTCGTCGACATTCCGCAGCTCGAAAACCCGACGAAAGGAAAGGCGCTCGACATGCTCGAGTCGAGCCCGGTGCTCGGGTTTGACGCCAACATCGTCGGCACGTCGGACTACGCCGATACGGCGGACTCCGACATCGTCGTCATTACGGCCGGCATCGCTCGCAAGCCGGGCATGAGCCGCGATGATTTGGTGACGACGAACCAGAAAATTATGAAGCAAGTGACGAAAGAAGTCGTTAAATACTCGCCGAACTGCTACATCATTGTCTTGACGAACCCGGTCGATGCGATGACGTACACCGTCTTCAAGGAATCCGGCTTCCCGAAAAACCGGGTCATCGGCCAATCGGGCGTCCTCGATACGGCGCGTTTCCGCACGTTCGTCGCCCAGGAGCTGAACATTTCGGTGAAGGATGTCACCGGGTTTGTGCTCGGCGGCCATGGCGACGACATGGTGCCGCTCGTCCGCTATTCGTACGCCGGCGGCATCCCGCTCGAAAAGCTGATTCCGAAAGACCGTTTGGACGCCATCGTTGAGCGGACGCGCAAAGGCGGCGGGGAAATCGTCAATTTGCTCGGCAACGGCAGCGCCTACTACGCGCCGGCCGCTTCGCTTGTTGAAATGGTCGAGGCGATTTTGAAAGACCAGCGCCGCATTTTGCCGGCGATCGCCTACCTCGAAGGCGAATACGGATACGAAGGCATTTATTTGGGCGTGCCGACGATCTTGGGCGGCAACGGCATTGAGAAAGTGATCGAGCTCGAGCTGACGGAAGAGGAAAAAGCAGCGCTCGCCAAGTCGGTCGAGTCGGTGAAAAACGTCATGCGCGTGCTCGAATAGTACGATGCAAAAATTCGGGCTTGGCCCGGATTTTTGCCGCCGTTTTTTGAAAGCGCTTTCTGATTTAGGGTGCGAAAACAGCGCTTGACGCTGCTAGTGACGACCGCAGACCATGAGGGTCAGGAGCAACAAAGGGGTGGAACCATGTTGAAAAAGCGAAAGCTGGGGAGACGAATCGGAGAAATTCAAGTTGGGGAAAAACTTGTGTTCCAAGCGGCCATCGAAGACAAAGATTTGCTGCTTTACCTCGGGTTGACCGACGATGCCAACCCGCTCTACATTCAGCACGATTACGCTTCGCAAACGCCGTTTGGCAAGCCGGTCGTTCCGCCGATCATGCTGATGGGAATGATCACATCGGCGGTGTCGAAATATTTGCCAGGCCCGGGCAGTTATATTACAAGGAATGATATTCGCTTTCTCCGGCCAGTGTATCATTATGAAACGCTTGAATTTTTGCTGGAAGTGACTGACGTGGATGAAGAAAGCCATTGCGTCACGTTGGCGGTGACGGCGATGCGCGGGGCGGAAATGGTGCTCACCGGCGAGCTGTCCGCCTGTCCGCCGCATACGTTGCCACGTTTGGACAGCCGTGCGCTTGAAAATTTTTAGGCTGAAAGAGCAGCGCTCACTTGGACGGGAAGATGGAACAGGGGAGGAGAGATGGGCGCGGGATGGACGCGAAAGGGGGCTGCTTTCGGACAGCCGGGCGGTTATGAACGGAGAACGTCTGTTTTTATAGCGAAAAAGAGGGGGTCTTGCCGCAGTTTGCGACACCCTCTTTCTTTTTTTGCCGAACGAAAGCGGAAAGTATGGTATGATACAAATAGAATGACTGGCGAATGGGAGGAGCGGAATGAGTAAGAAAATTTTGGTTGTTGACGATGAGCAGCCGATTGTGACGTTGTTGACCTACAATTTGGAGAAGGCCGGTTTTCAAGTGGCCGCCGCCTATGATGGCGAAGAGGCGCTAGATAAAGTGGAGCGTGAACAGCCGGCGCTGATGATCCTCGATTTGATGCTGCCGAAGCTGGACGGCGTTGAAGTGTGCAAGCGGCTTCGCCAGCGGCAAATCATGACGCCGATTTTAATGTTGACGGCTCGCGATGATGAGTTTGATAAAGTGCTCGGGTTGGAGCTGGGCGCCGATGACTACATGACGAAGCCGTTCAGCCCGCGCGAGGTCGTCGCGCGGGTGAAGGCGATTTTGCGCCGCACCGAGCTTTCTCAACCGGCGGCTGAGTTAGGCGAACGGCTTGTCATCGGGCAGTTGGAAATTTTCCCGGACCGCTACGAAGCGACGGTGGGCGGCAGACCGCTCGAGTTGACGCCGAAAGAGTTTGAATTGCTTCTTTATTTGGGCCGTCATAAAGGAAGGGTGTTGACGCGCGACCAGTTGCTCAGCGCGGTTTGGAATTACGATTTTGCCGGCGATACGCGCATCGTTGACGTCCATATCAGCCACTTGCGCGACAAGATCGAAGACGATACGAAAAAGCCGGCGTACATCAAAACGGTGCGCGGCCTCGGATACAAACTGGAGGAGCCCAAACGGCATGAGTAGCCTTCGCTCCCGGCTTCTTTTCTGGCTTGTGGCGCTGATTGCGGCCGTGTTGATCGCCCTCGGCTTTTTGCTTGGTCAGCTGCTGAAAGAGTTTTATACCGAGACGATCAATAAGCGGATGGAAAAGGAGGCGAAAGCGCTCGCCATTTTGTTGGAAAATGAACCGCTTGAGCGCATTCGCACCGATTTGCAAGAAATGGGGGACGAGCTGTCCTCGCGCATCACCGTGCTCGATCGCGATGGGCGGGTGCGGTTTGACAGCGGGCGCATCGCGGCGATCAGCGACAAGGACCACGCGCGCATCATCCGCTCCATTTTGCCGACGACAACGTCCGCGCGCTTTTCGGTGATTGAAAAAACGGACGATGTGTACTACTGCCTTGTTCCGTATGGGCCAAGCGGACAGGACGGATACGTCGTCGTCAGCACACCGACGAGCTCGCTCAAAGCGGTGAACGAGCGGATTTGGGGGGTTCTCATCAGCAGCCTTGGCATGGCGCTCGTTGTCATCATCGCCCTTGGCTGGAAAATCGCCAATCAATATATGAGACCGATTGAAGAGGCGACCAAGGTGGCGTTTGAGCTGGAAAAAGGCAATTACGCCGCCCGGGTGCCCGATGGCGAATATAAAGAAGCCGGCATGTTGGTCCGTTCCATCAACCGGCTCGCTCGCCATTTGCAAGAAATGAGCCGGGCGCGGGAAATTCAGACCGATCGCCTTCATACGCTTATTGAAAACGTCGGCAGCGGCCTTCTGTTCATCGATCACCGCGGCCATGTGTTTCTCATTAACCGCGCCTTTCAGTCCCAATT
This sequence comes from Geobacillus sp. YF-1, assembly GCF_052692335.1. NCBI lineage: Bacteria > Bacillati > Bacillota > Bacilli > Caryophanales > Anoxybacillaceae > Geobacillus > Geobacillus sp. YF-1. The sequence continues at coordinate 2,666,044 of NZ_CP199850.1, read as the reverse complement.
TCACATCGATCCGTCCGACGCCTTGTATCGCCCGTATGCCGATGTGCTCCCGCACCGCGACATCGTCCGCTTGATCGACGAGATTTTCATGACCGAGGCGGCGATGCGCCGCCATATGCGGCTGACGGTCGGGATTGAGCGAAAGCACTTTGACGTCTACGGCGCCCCGATTATCGGAAAAGGCGCTGAGTGGAAAGGGATTGTCGTCGTCTTCCATGACATTACCGAACTGAAGCGGCTCGAGCAAATCCGCAAAGATTTTGTCGCCAACGTCTCGCATGAACTGAAAACGCCGGTGACATCGATTAAAGGGTTTGCCGAAACGCTGTTGGATGGAGCGATGAAAGATGAGCAGGCGCTCGAGCACTTTTTGGCCATTATTTTAAAAGAAAGCGAACGGCTGCAAACGCTCGTCGAAGAGCTTCTTGATTTATCGAAAATCGAGCAGCAAGGCTTTCAGCTTCAGTGGGAGGAAGTGAACGCGGCCGAGATCATGGAGGAAGCGGCAGCGGTGTTCCGCCAGCGGGCGGCGGCCAAGCGCATCGCTTTGCAAGTCAAGGCGCCGCCGGATCTGGTCATTCGCGGTGATCGAAACCGGCTGAAGCAAATTTTGCTTAACTTGTTGGCCAACGCCATCGCCTATACGCCCGAACAAGGGCAAGTCATCGTCGACGCGGGGGAGACGGCGCAGGAAGTGTGGCTGCGCGTCAAAGATACCGGCATCGGCATTGAGAAAAAGGAGATTCCTCGCATCTTTGAGCGCTTTTACCGCGTCGATAAAGCGCGCAGCCGCGATTCGGGCGGGACCGGGCTGGGCCTTTCGATCGTCAAGCATCTCGTCGAAGCCCATCACGGCTTCATCACCGTGGAAAGCGAAGTCGGGCGCGGCACGGTGTTTACGATTCACTTTCCCAAGCCGGAGCGGTAGCCGGCTTTTTTCATCGCTGCCGGGTTGGGGGAGGGCGAGTCCATTCGGCTGAGACGGCCCTTCAGCACCGCTTTGGGGGCTGGAGCAGTGAGGCGATGTTTCTGGAACGCCGCCGCATGATACAATAAAAACAAGAAGCATCCGAGGAGGGATGGGGTTGAAGAAAAAACTGGTCTTGATTGACGGCAACAGTGTGGCCTATCGCGCTTTTTTTGCGCTGCCGCTTTTGCATAACGACAAAGGCGTTCATACGAATGCGGTCTACGGATTTGCCATGATGCTGCGCAAAATCGTGGCGGAAGAGGCGCCCACCCATTTGTTAGTGGCGTTTGATGCGGGCAAAACGACGTTTCGTCATGAAGTGTTTCGCGAGTATAAAGGCGGGCGCCAGCAGACGCCCCCGGAATTGTCCGAGCAGTTTCCGCTGCTGCGCGAGCTGTTGAACGCCTATCGCATTCCAGCTTACGAACTTGACAACTACGAAGCGGACGACATTATTGGAACGCTCGCCGCCCGCGCTGAGCAGGCCGGGTTTGAGGTGAAAGTCATCTCCGGAGACCGGGATTTGACCCAACTCGCCTCCCCCCATGTGACGGTGGAAATCACGAAAAAAGGGATCACCGAGATGGAATCGTACACGCCGGAAACGATTCGCGAAAAATACGGGCTCGCTCCCGAGCAAATCGTTGACTTAAAAGGACTGATGGGGGATAAATCGGACAACATCCCTGGCGTGCCCGGCATCGGCGAAAAAACGGCGGTCAAGTTGTTAAAGCAGTTCGGGACAGTCGAAAATGTGCTCGACTCCATTGATGAAATCCAAGGGGAAAAGCTGAAAGAAACGCTGCGCCAACATCGCGATACCGCCCTTCTAAGCAAACGGCTGGCGGGCATTTGCCGCGACGCTCCGATCGCCCTGTCGCTTGAGGATACGGCCTACGAAGGCGAAGACCGGGAGAGCGTGATCGCTTTGTTTAAAGAGCTCGGGTTTCAGTCGCTCCTTGAGAAGATGGAAGGGCCGAGGGCGGAAGAGAGCGAGCCGCTTGCCCACATCGACTTCACCATGGCGGAGCGCGTGACGGAAGAGATGCTTGCTGACAAGGCGGCCTTGGTCGTTGAAGTCGTGGAAGACAACTATCATGACGCGCCGATCGTCGGCATTGCTGTTGTCTCGGAACGCGGGCGGTTTTTCCTACCTTCGGAGGTGGCGCTGGCTGACCCGCAGTTTCGCGCTTGGCTTGCCGATGAGACGAAGAAAAAAAGCATGTTTGACTCGAAGCGGGCGACGGTCGCTTTACGATGGAAGGGGATTGATCTGCGCGGCGTCTCGTTTGATTTGCTGCTGGCGGCGTATTTGCTCAACCCCGGACAAGATGCCAGCGATGTCGCGGCGGTGGCCAAAATGAAACAATACGAGGCCGTGCGGTCCGATGAAGCGGTCTACGGCAAAGGGGCGAAACGGTCTGTTCCGGACGAGCCGGCACTCGCCGAGCATCTCGTCCGCAAGGCGGCGGCGATTTGGGCGCTCGAGCGGCCAATGATGGATGACTTGCGCCGCAACGAGCAGGACGAGCTGTTGATGGCGCTTGAGCAGCCGTTAGCGGCGATTTTGGCCGATATGGAATTCACCGGGGTGAAAGTGGACACCGAGCGCCTGAACCAGATGGGGCAGGAACTCGCCGAGCAGCTGCGCGCGGCCGAACGGCGCATTTACGAACTGGCCGGGCAAGAATTCAATATCAATTCGCCGAAACAGCTCGGTGTCATTTTATTTGAAAAGCTGCAACTGCCTGTGTTGAAAAAAACGAAGACCGGCTATTCGACATCGGCGGACGTGCTGGAAAAGCTTGCGCCCCATCACGAGATTGTGGAGAATATTTTGCACTACCGCCAACTAGGCAAGCTGCAGTCGACATATGTCGAAGGGTTGTTGAAGGTCGTGCGCCCGGATACGAAGAAAGTGCATACGATCTTCAATCAAGCGTTGACGCAAACCGGTCGCCTCAGCTCGACGGAGCCGAACTTGCAAAACATTCCGATTCGGCTGGAAGAAGGGCGGAAAATCCGGCAAGCGTTCGTGCCGTCCGAGCCTGGCTGGCTCATGTTTGCCGCTGACTATTCGCAAATCGAACTGCGCGTGTTGGCCCATATCGCCGAAGATGACAATTTAATTGAAGCGTTTCGCCAAGATTTGGACATTCATACGAAAACGGCTATGGACATTTTTCACGTCAAGGAAGAGGACGTCACCCCCAACATGCGCCGGCAAGCGAAGGCCGTCAACTTTGGCATCGTCTATGGGATCAGCGATTACGGATTGGCGCAAAACTTAAACATTACGCGCAAAGAGGCCGCCGAGTTTATCGAACGCTATTTTGCCAGCTTCCCGGGCGTCAAGCGGTATATGGAAACGATCGTGCAAGAGGCGAAACAGAAAGGATATGTCACCACGCTTTTGCATCGGCGCCGCTATTTGCCGGACATCACGAGCCGCAACTTCAACGTCCGCAGCTTTGCCGAGCGGACGGCGATGAATACGCCGATCCAAGGCAGCGCCGCTGACATCATTAAAAAGGCGATGATCGATTTGAGCGCGCGCCTGAAGGAAGAGCGGCTGCAGGCGCGCCTGTTGCTGCAAGTGCACGACGAGCTCATTTTGGAGGCGCCTAGTGACGAAATAGAGCGGCTGTGCCGAATCGTGCCGGAAGTGATGGAGCAAGCCGTCACGCTCCGCGTGCCGCTGAAAGTCGATTATCATTACGGACCGACATGGTATGATGCGAAATAACGCCCGGTCTTAAAGGCGCGCCGATGCCGGAAGCCGCACGGGCGGATCGACAAGAGAGGAAAGGAGGGATTTCCTATGCCTGAACTGCCTGAAGTGGAAACGATCCGGCGCACGCTCTTGCCGCTCGTTTCCGGCAAAACGATCGCGGCGGTGCGCGTGTTTTGGCCGAAGATCATTCGCCATCCGCACGACCCGCAAGCGTTTGCCGACCGGTTGGCTGGCCAGACGGTGCGCGGCATTGAGCGGCGCGGAAAGTTTTTGAAGTTTTTGCTTGATGAGGATGTGCTCATCTCCCATTTGCGCATGGAAGGCCGCTATACGGTCGCTAGCGCCCACGATCCGCTCGCGCCGCACACGCATGTCGTATTTTCCTTCACCGATGGCAGCGAACTCCGTTACCGCGATGTGCGTAAGTTCGGCACGATGCACGTTTACCGCAAAGAAGAAGCCGACCGCCGTCCTCCGCTTGACCAGTTGGGGCCGGAGCCGCTCTCACCGGCATTTTCCCCGGCGTTGTTGGCCCAACAAGCCGCGAAAACGAAACGGACGGTCAAGGCGCTGCTGCTCGATCAAACGGTTGTGGCCGGATTTGGCAACATTTATGTCGATGAAGCGCTGTTTCGGGCTGGCATTCTTCCGGACCGCCCAGCCGCTTCCTTGACGGACGAAGACATTCGCCGGCTCCATGAGCACATGGTCGCGACCATCGGCGAGGCGGTGATGAGAGGAGGAAGCACGGTGCGCACGTATGTCAACACGCAAGGGAAAGAAGGGACTTTCCAACATCACCTGTCCGTCTATGGGCGCAAAGGGGAGCCGTGCAAACAATGCGGAACGTTGATTGAAAAAACGGTCGTCGCTGGCCGCGGGACGCACTATTGCCCGCGCTGCCAGCGGTAGGCGACCGATGGGAAAGGAGACAAGCGATGGTACTCACGATCGGGCTGACTGGGGGAATCGCCAGCGGCAAAAGCACGGTCAGCGCCATGATGCGCCAACTCGGGCTTCCGGTCATTGACGCGGACGAAGCGGCGCGTGCGGTCGTACGGCCGGGAGAAGATGCCTATCGGCAAATCGTTGCCGCCTTCGGTCTAGGCATTTTGCAAAAAAACGGGGACATTGATCGCGCGAAACTGGGGGCGATCGTCTTCAGCGATGAAGCCGAGCGGACGAAACTCAACGCCATCGTTCATCCCGCCGTGCGCCGCCGTATGCTGGCGGAAAAGGAGGAGCTCGTTCGCGCCGGGGCGAAAACGATCGTGCTTGATATTCCGCTGCTATTTGAAAGCGGATTGACCGATTGGGTAGATAAAGTGCTGGTCGTTTTCGTTGATGAAGAGACGCAGCTTCGCCGGCTGATGGCGCGAAACGGATTTACGAAAGAGGAAGCGCTCGCCCGCATTCGCGCCCAATGGCCGCTGGCGGAAAAAGTAAAGCGAGCCGATGCGGTTCTGGACAATAACGGAACGATCGAGGAGACGCGCCGGCAGCTGCTGGCCGTTTTGGAAACATGGGGCGCCTTGGAAAAATAGGCGTCTTTTTTATTGCTTTTTTGTTATTTTGTTCTCCACGACCTTGAAAAATATGATATACTATTTATAGGAATTTAAACAAATAGTATAACATATATGAGAGGGGAACAAAGCGAATGAAGGCGAAAGTGGCGATTAACGGATTCGGGCGAATCGGACGGATGGTGTTCCGCCGCGCCATCGGCTGTTCAGACCTTGATATCGTGGCGGTGAACGCCAGCTACCCGCCGGAAACGTTAGCCCATTTAGTGAAATACGATTCCAACCATGGCCAATTCCAAGGTGAGGTAGTCGCTTTGGAAGACGGGCTGTTGGTCAATGGCAAAAAAGTAAAGCTGTTGAACTCGCGCGACCCGAAATGGTTGCCATGGAACGAGATGGATATTGATATCGTCATTGAGGCGACCGGCAAATTCAATGATCGTGAAAAAGCTAGCCTTCACCTAGAAGCGGGGGCGAAGCGCGTCATTTTAACAGCGCCTGGGAAAAACGAAGATGTGACAATCGTTGTCGGTGTCAATGAACACGTGCTCGATATTGACCGCCATTTCATCATTTCTAACGCATCGTGCACGACCAACTGCTTGGCGCCGGTCGTCAAAGTGCTTGATGAAGCCTTTGGCATTGAAAACGGGCTGATGACAACCGTTCACGCGTATACGAACGACCAAAAAAACATCGACAATCCGCACAAAGACTTGCGCCGCGCTCGTTCGTGCGCGCAGTCGATCATCCCGACGACAACCGGAGCGGCAAAAGCGCTTGGACTGGTGCTGCCGCATTTAAAAGGGAAGCTCCATGGCATGGCGCTCCGCGTTCCGACGCCGAACGTTTCCCTCGTTGACTTAGTGGTCGATGTGAAGCGCGAGGTGACCGCCGATGAGGTGAACGAAGCGTTCATCCGCGCCGCTCGTGGGCCGCTGAAAGGAATTTTGGACTTTACGATGGAGCCGCTCGTCTCGATTGATTTCAATACGAACCCTCATTCGGCGATCATCGATGGCTTATCGACGATGGTGATGGAAGGACGGAAAGTGAAAGTGCTCGCTTGGTATGACAATGAGTGGGGCTATTCCTGCCGCGTTGTCGATCTTGCTCAACTTGTCGCGGCAAAAATGAAGGAGAGTCTCCAAGTCAACGCGTGACACCGTCTTCGCTCGCTGCCAAGAAGGGCGGAAAGCGCCCGTCTGTTTTGCGGCGCGGTATTGACCAGGGCGCCGAACAGGCGCGGGCGCTTTTTCTTTTCGGCAGGCAAAAAAAAATAAAAAAGTCTGTTGCAAAACCCCCCTAAACAAAGTATACTATGTCTCGTGAACTTCTTAACGGCAAAGGTAATGTGACTACTTAAAGGGTTAGGACCTCTTAGGACTAACTTTCCCCCGTGGTAGTTATACATGCCATTTTGCAGCTGTTCTTCTATTTTTTCTTTGAGAAAATTGGTTAAAAGGGGGATTTTTGCATGGACACGATGGGTCGTCACGTTATCTCGGAACTTTGGGGATGCGACTTTGACAAACTGAATGATATGGACTTTATCGAGAAAACGTTCGTTGACGCCGCGTTGAAATCGGGAGCGGAAATTCGCGAAGTAGCGTTCCACAAATTCGCTCCACAAGGGGTAAGTGGAGTCGTCATTATCTCGGAATCGCATTTGACGATTCATACGTTTCCCGAACACGGCTATGCGAGCATTGATGTGTATACATGCGGCCATCTCGATCCGACGATTGCCGCCGACTATATCGCTGAAAAGCTCGGTGCGCAAACGCGGGAGACGATCGAACTTCCGCGCGGCATGCGCCCGATTGAAGTGAAAAAAGCGCAAGCGCTGTAACGGACAGCACGAACGGCAGAAAAGGAGCGTACACAGAACGCTCCTTTTTCTATTTTTCACCGTGCTGCGGCAGCGAAAAACATGGTATGATGAAAGCAAATTAAGGACTAGGGAGCGTGGCAGATAAGCATGTGGAACAAATGGAAATACGCCTTGACGAACCATTGCGAAACGAGGGAGAATCATGAAGACGTCGAGCTAAGAAGCCATTATTACAAAGCGGCGAACCGCGCTGTCATGGCCGCCGTCAAAGAGCTGCTCGCCTCGCTGCCCGGGGCTGAACTTCTTTCCGTTTCCGAAGAGCGCGGCGAAATTTGTGCGCAAACGAAGCGCGGAAAAAAGCTGTTTATCGTCGCGACAGTCATCTCGGTGCGCCCGTTTGAAACGGCGGTCGACTTTTCCGTGACAACAGAGACGCGCCTATTGCCGTTTGACTTTGGCCGCAGCCGATCGGTGATTCTTGAGCTATACCGGAAGCTCGATGCGCGCTTGCCGTATATCGGATCGGGATTGAACGGCTAACTATGGCTTGTCTGCTTGCCGCCATTCCGGTATGATAGATAATAAGAAAAGCAACGGAGTGAATGTTATGCGATGTCCGTCATGCCATCATCAAGGTACGCGCGTGCTCGACTCGCGTCCGGCCGAGGAAGGGCGTTCGATCCGGCGCCGGCGCGAATGCGAACAGTGTCATTACCGGTTTACAACGTTTGAACGAATTGAAGAGCCGCCGCTGATTGTCGTCAAAAAAGGTGGAACGCGCGAAGAGTTCAGCCGCGAGAAAATTTTGCGCGGCTTGATCAAAGCGTGCGAAAAGCGGCCGGTGGCGCTCGAGGAGCTGGAAAAGGTGACGCAGGAAATCGAGCGCGAGCTGCGCCAACAAGGAGTGTCGGAGGTCAAAAGCGAAACAATCGGGGAAATGGTGATGGAGCGGCTGTCGCGCATCGATGAGGTCGCCTATGTCCGCTTCGCTTCCGTCTATCGGCAGTTCAAGGATATTAACGTGTTTATCGAAGAACTGAAAGAGCTGATCAAAAAAGAACAGCGGTAAAAAGGGCTTTGGCGTTGGACGGCAAGCCCTTTTTTCAACGCCTTTTCCCTGCCGAAAGGGGGAGGACGGGTTGAAACGAATCACGCAAGATGGAAGGTTGAGATGATGCGGCATCATTGGAAAGAACTGATTGCAGTTGACCGGTATGTCGTGCAAAACCGCGGAGCGCTGCACGAGCTGGACCGCCAAGTGTTGACGCTGTTGTACCAGCCGCTCATCGGCCATCGCGCGCTAGCTTTGTATATGACGCTTTGGGGGGACTGGGAGCTGCTTGGCGGGCAGGAGGCGACCCATCGCCGCCTCATGGAGCTTATGCAATGCAGCCTTCCGGACATTTACGGCGAACGGCTGAAGCTGGAGGGAATCGGGTTGCTGAATACGTATGTCCGCGCTTTCGGTGACGATGAGCCGAAGCTGTTTCTTTACGAGCTGCGCCCGCCGATGACACCGGAACAGTTTTTTCGCGATGAGATGTTGAGCACCTTTTTGCAGCGTCAAGTTGGCCGCCATTTGTTCGCCCAGTTGAGCGACTTTTTCGCCCGGCCGATGGCGGATGTCGCTCGGTTCACCCCGGTAACGCGCTCATTTTCCGACGTGTTTGCCGCCGTTCCTGCCGAGCGGATGGTGTCTCGTTTCAGCGAAGAACAGCGGCCACTGAATGAAGGAAAGGCGCATGTCGGGCGCGAGGAGGCATCGTACGCCCTCGATGACGAGGTGTTTGATTTTGAGTTGTTTTTCGCCGGGTTGTCGAAACAGCTCGTACCGCGCCGCGCGATGACAGCAAAAGTGAAAGAGGCGATTAAAAAGCTGGCGTTTTTGTATGGCATTCCGCCGCTTGAGATGCAAAAGCTTGTTCTTGGCGTCATTGATCCGTCGTATCATATTGACATCGACGCCTTGCGGCAGGCGGCGCGCGAATGGTATGAGCTGGAGCATGGCGGCGTTTCCCCGCGCCTGGTGGAACGGGTGCAGCCGCTTGCTTATCGAACGATGGAAAACGCCAACCCGCGCACGAAAGAAGAACAGCTGATGAAACAGCTCGAAACGATTTCCCCGCGCCAGCTGCTGAAAGAAATCGCCGGCGGCGCCGAGCCGTCGCTGGCCGATTTGCAGCTGATCGAAGACATTATGTTCCAACAGCAGCTGCTTCCCGGCGTCGTCAATGTGCTCATTTATTATGTCATGTTGCGGACGAATATGAAATTGTCAAAAAAATACGTAGAAAAGATCGCCAGCCATTGGGCGCGCAAAAAGGTGAAGACGGTGAAAGAAGCGATGGAGCTGGCGAAAGAGGAAGCGAAAACGTATCAAAGCTGGGCGAATGAAAAAGAAAAAGGGACGAAAACGGTGCGGAAAGTGGTGCGCACCGAAATGGTTCCGGACTGGCTGAAGATGGATTACAGCGAGCCGGAAGACGATGATTTCGATGTCGAACAGGCGCGCAAGGAGATCGAGGAGCGGCTGAAAAAATATCGGGACGGATCGTAGGTGGAAAGGCGATGGAACGAGTCAATCAATTATTGCAGCGGCTGCTTGGCAATCAACGCTTTAAGCAGCGCTACGAACAAATGAAGCGCTATATTTTGTCGCATCCGGACGTGCAGCCGTTTTTGCAGGCGCACGAACCGCAGCTGTCTGCGGAAGCGGTCGACCGCAGTCTCATGAAGCTGTACGAGTTTATCGAGCAGAACGGGCATTGCCGCCAATGCCCGGGGTTGGAGCGATGTCCAAACATGTTGCCAGGGTATCAGCCGAATTTGGTGATCAGCAGCGGCCGAATAGAGATTGAGTATGACCGCTGCCCGAAAAAGGTGCAGCATGACGAACGGAAGCGCCAAGAGTCGCTCATCCAAAGCATGTTTATGCCGCGTGAAATTTTGCGGGCGTCGCTCTCCGATGTCGACCTCAGCGATGACGGCCGGATCAAAGCGATTGGATTTGCCGAGCGGTTTGTGGCCGAATACGAGCCGGGAAAAAAAATGAAAGGTCTGTATTTACATGGGTCGTTCGGCGTCGGCAAAACGTACTTGCTTGCGGCGATCGCCAATGAGCTTGCCAAACGAAACATCGCGTCGCTCATCGTCTATGTGCCGGAGCTGTTTCGCGAGATGAAGCATTCGCTGCAAGACCAGACGATGAACGAAAAGCTCGATTACGTGAAAAAAGTGCCGATTTTGATGCTCGATGACCTTGGCGCTGAGGCGATGTCGAGCTGGGTGCGCGATGACGTGCTCGGGCCGATTTTGCAATACCGGATGTTTGAAAACTTGCCGACCTTTTTTACGTCGAATTTTAATTTGCAGCAGCTGGCCCATCATTTGACTTATTCCCAGCGCGGTGAAGAGGAAAAGGTGAAGGCGGCGCGCATCATGGAACGAATTCGCTACTTGGCGTACCCGATTGAACTGACCGGACCAAACCGTCGCGAGCAAAACGGCTAACGCACGCACCGCATTCTCGCGCCCCTTGCCCGCTCTTTGCCATCGGCTCCTGAAAACAGGACGCCGATGTTTTGTCTGGCCGCGCCTAGAAGGCTGGTGAAAAACCACTGTCAACTCCCGATCGGCGGCATTTTCATTCAGAAGAGAAAGCGGATTCTGCAAGGTTTTTCTAATTGAGAAATGAGTGGAATCCGTCGTTTTTGCACTAAATCACCCGCCCCCTAGGCGAAACGCCGCTACGCTTTGCGTTTTTTTAGTCTAAACGTCCGGTTGTCCCCATATATATAAACCAAGCATTCCTTTAGGCTGAGGGGGGACAGCGGGTGATCGAAATCCATTTTGACGAGGCAAGCGAGGCGGAAAAGCTGTTTTGGCTGCTGAACGAACGAAAACCGGCCGATGCTCCGCTGTTTCATGCCGCGTATGACGGAAAGAAAACGGTGGCGGTTTACATACAAGGCGAGGAAGCGCGTGCGCTGGAAACGCAAATCATCCCCGCGATGACGGCGTTTGTGCGCGAACATATGGAAGATCGGTTCATGCTAGCGATGATTTCCGATTGGTTTTATTTTCGCGACCCGGAAGAACAGCAGCAAATTTTGGCGCTCGCCCATTCGTTTTTGGACGGCGAGCGGCGCGATTACCGAAAAGGGCCGGCGTTTGCCGCTTCGCGAACGGCGCTTTTGGTTGAAGCGTTCCGCGCCTTTTTGCGCGACGAGCTGTCGTTTTCGTTTTCCTCGTTTGCGATGTTTCGGTTGAAACCGTATATGGAGCGGTTGCAGCATTATGTCGAACTGGCGATCGATGAATATAAGCTTGAACAAGAATACCAAACCTTTGTGCAGACGTTGCGCGATTGCGTCGCTGCAAGGAAACCGGCATGGCCGCGGCTGTATTTGCTGCATGATCCGCCTCGCTTTTTGTTCTATGACAGCGAGCGGCGGGAGCTGTCCGCGGAAGAAGTGAGGCAAATGATCGACCGCCATCTTGTCGTCAGCCAGCCGATGTACATCGATTCATCGGTGCTGGCGCCGCTCGTTTCGCTCGCCCCGTCGAAAATTGAACTGTACACGGATGACCCCGATGACGGCATGGTGCAGACGATCCAAAACGTGTTTGAAGAGCGGCTTCGTCTCCACAGCCGCGCCGACTTTTCCCGGTTGTTTGCCGCCAATGCCGGGCATGGGGGAGAATGTTGATTTTCTCGACCGTTTTCGCTATAATGTCGTCATAGATAAGAGGAAAACAAAGCGATGACGAGGACATGGGCGCATTTTTACGGTTTCCAGAGAGGGAAGGCAGCGGCTGGAACCTTCCTAACACGAAAAGTGCGCTTACCCCCTCAGAGCTGCGGCAGCGAACGCTACGCCCAGTAGTTGCCGCCGGCGGACGGCCGTTATCGGTGTTGAGCCATGGCGTTGGTTTGCCATGGGAAGAAGGGTGGAACCACGACGAAAACTCGTCCCTTTTTAAGGGAGGAGTTTTTTTATTTTGACACACCAATGCAAAGGAGTGAACTTCATGCCAGACGTCATTCGCATTACGTTCCCCGACGGAGCGCAAAAGGAGTTTCCAAGCGGAACGTCAACCGAAGACATCGCCGCCTCGATCAGCCCGGGGCTGAAGAAAAAAGCGATCGCCGGAAAATGGAACGGCCGATTCGTCGATTTGCGCACGCCGCTTCACGAAGACGGCGAGCTCGTCATTATTACCCAAGACATGCCGGAGGCGCTTGACATTTTGCGCCATAGCACCGCCCATTTAATGGCGCAGGCCATCAAGCGGCTGTACGACAACGTTAAGCTCGGTGTTGGCCCGGTCATTGAAAACGGCTTTTACTACGATATCGATATGGAGCATAAGTTGACGCCAGATGACCTTCCAAAAATCGAAGCCGAAATGCGCAACATTGTCAAAGAAAATCTCGACATCGTCCGCAAAGAAGTGAGCCGCGAAGAAGCCATAAGGCGGTATGAGGAAATCGGCGACGACTTGAAGCTCGAGTTGATCCGCGACATTCCGGAAGGCGAGACGATTTCCATTTACGAGCAAGGCGAGTTTTTCGACCTTTGCCGCGGCGTGCACGTGCCGTCGACCGGCAAAATCAAAGAGTTTAAGCTGCTTAGCATCTCGGGCGCCTATTGGCGCGGCGACAGCAGCAACAAAATGCTGCAGCGCATCTATGGCACGGCCTTTTTCAAAAAAGAAGAGTTGGATCATTATTTGCACTTGCTTGAAGAAGCGAAAGAGCGCGACCATCGCAAACTCGGCAAAGAGCTCGAGCTGTTTATGACGTCGCAGCAAGTCGGACAAGGGCTGCCGCTTTGGCTGCCGAAAGGGGCAACGATCCGCCGCCTGATCGAACGGTACATCGTCGATAAAGAAATCGCCCTTGGCTACGATCATGTCTATACGCCGGTGCTTGGCAGCGTCGAGCTGTACAAAACATCGGGCCATTGGGACCATTACAAAGAAAACATGTTCCCGCCGATGGAAATGGATAACGAACAGCTTGTGCTGCGGCCGATGAACTGCCCGCATCACATGATGATTTACAAAAGCAAGCTGCACAGCTATCGCGAGCTGCCGATCCGCATCGCTGAGCTCGGCACGATGCACCGCTACGAAATGTCCGGAGCGCTCACCGGGCTGCAGCGCGTCCGCGGCATGACGCTCAATGACGCCCACATTTTCGTGCGCCCGGATCAAATCAAAGACGAGTTTAAGCGCGTCGTCAACTTGATTTTGGAAGTATACAAAGACTTTGGGCTCAACGAATATTCGTTCCGTTTGTCATACCGCGATCCGCATGACAAGGAAAAATATTACGACGACGACGAGATGTGGGAAAAGGCGCAACGCATGTTGCGCGAAGCGATGGACGAGCTCGGCCTCGACTACTATGAGGCCGAGGGGGAAGCGGCGTTTTACGGGCCGAAGCTCGATGTGCAAGTGCGCACGGCGCTCGGCAAAGACGAAACGCTCTCAACGGTGCAGCTTGACTTCCTCTTGCCGGAGCGCTTTGATTTGACGTACATCGGCGAAGACGGCAAGCCGCATCGCCCGGTCGTCATTCACCGCGGCGTCGTTTCGACGATGGAACGGTTTGTCGCCTTCTTGATCGAAGAATACAAAGGCGCGTTCCCGACGTGGCTTGCCCCGGTGCAGGTGGAAGTGATTCCGGTATCGCCGGAAGCGCATCTCGATTATGCATATGAAGTAAAACAAGCGCTGCAGGCGAACGGCTTCCGCGTCGAAGTCGACGAGCGCGATGAAAAAATCGGCTATAAAATCCGCGAAGCGCAAATGCAAAAAATCCCATACATGCTCGTCGTCGGCGACAAAGAAGCGGCCGAGCGGGCGGTTAACGTCCGCCGCTACGGCGAAAAAGAAAGCCGGACGGTCGCGCTAGATGAATTTATCGCTAGCCTGGAAGAAGAAGTGCGGCAAAAACGAGCGAAAGAACGATGAGCCAACAATGGCCCGCAGGCGGCCTGCCCGCTTGTCGGGCCGCGTTTGTTTCATAGAAAAGATCCATGGACAGCGTGATCTGCCCTCCAACCGGGGGATGAACATCCGCGTCAGGCCGGCATTTTCACGGAAAGACGGCCCCGTTGCATCGAAAACAAGGAAGAAAAGGACAGCAAAACGTTTTTATAAAAAATTATCATTTTTCTCTTGTCAACAAAAAGATGTTCGGTTATAATGAAGGACGTTGTGTTTATCAAGAACCGCTCCTTGACATGCCATCGCCAAGGTGGTATAGTGTATAAAGTGGAATGATTGCTTGTTTGTCCAAAGCAGAAGCGCCCGCTTCTCACCTGACCGACGCCAAGAGGTTGTTGGCAGGTTGCGATGGTTCGGCTCATCGCCGGTTGATGCGAATGCCGTGCGCGGGTGCTTTATGCATCCGCGCTTTTTTGCTGGGGGCGGAGCTCTGCCGGCAAACAAGCCAGTCGGAAAAAACCTTGGAGGTGGCTCATTATTAGCAAAGATTTTATCATCAACGAACAAATTCGTGCCCGGGAAGTGCGCTTGATCGACCAAAACGGCGAACAGCTCGGCATCAAGTCGAAGCAGGAAGCGCTCGAGATCGCGGCAAGACGCAACTTGGACCTTGTCCTTGTCGCGCCAAACGCCAAACCGCCCGTTTGCCGGATCATGGATTACGGCAAATTCCGCTTCGAGCAGCAAAAGAAAGAAAAAGAAGCGCGCAAAAAGCAAAAAGTCATCAATGTGAAAGAAGTGCGCCTCAGCCCGACGATCGAGGAGCACGATTTCAACACGAAGCTGCGCAACGCGCGCAAGTTTCTCGAAAAAGGCGATAAGGTGAAGGCGACGATCCGCTTCAAAGGGCGGGCCATCACCCATAAAGAAATCGGGCAGCGCGTCCTTGACCGCTTCTCCGAAGCGTGCGCCGACATTGCGGTCGTCGAAACGGCGCCGAAAATGGACGGGCGCAACATGTTTTTAGTGCTGGCACCGAAAAACGACAACAAGTAAGGAGGAACTAGGGATGCCTAAAATGAAAACTCACCGCGGCTCGGCGAAACGGTTCAAAAAAACGGCGAGCGGCAAATTAAAACGCGGTCATGCGTATACGAGCCACTTGTTTGCCAATAAAACGAAAAAACAAAAACGCCAGCTGCGCAAAGCGACGCTCGTCTCGCCTGGCGACTTTAAGCGCATCCGCCAAATGCTCGACAACTTGAAATAATGACCGACTATAGGAGGGAACGATTATGCCACGCGTAAAAGGTGGACCAGTGACGCGCAGACGTCGCAAAAAAGTATTAAAGCTTGCCAAAGGATATTTCGGCGCGAAACACGCGTTATATCGAGTCGCGAACCAGCAAGTGATGAAATCGCTCATGTATGCGTATCGCGACCGCCGTCAACGGAAGCGCGACTTCCGCAAATTGTGGATCGCCCGCATCAACGCGGCCGCCCGCCAAAACGGCCTGTCTTACAGCCGCCTCATGCACGGCTTGAAACTGGCCGGCGTTGAAGTCAACCGGAAAATGCTCGCCGACTTGGCAGTCAATGACCAAGCGGCGTTTGCCCAGCTCGCTGACTTGGCGAAGGCAAATTTGAATAAGTAACAACGATGGCCATCCTCGACTAGGATGGCCGTTTTTATTGAAAATGGAGTAAAGGAGGGACCATATGATACAATATGCCATAGCCGTCAATCTTCTCGCTTTTTTTGCCATGGGGCTTGACAAATATAAGGCGAGACGCCATCGGTTCCGCATCGCTGAGCAGACGCTTTGGCTGCTGGCGTGGGTGGGCGGCGCTTTCGGAGCCATGATGGGCATGTATACGTTTCGCCACAAAACGCGCCATCGCCGATTTCGATACGGCTTGCCGCTGTTGGCGGCGGCAGAATTGATAGTGTATTGGCAGTGGATCGAATAGAAAGGGGAGGAGAGAATGAACTGGACCTTGCTTTACGACATGCAGAGGACGTTGGATGAACGGATTGAAGCGGAGCACGGTCTCGTGCAGGAAAACTTGTTCAGCCGAAAGATGCTCGCCTTTCTCGTTGAACTCGGCGAGCTGGCGAACGAGACGCGCTGTTTTAAGTTTTGGAGCGTGAAGCCGCCGGCGCCGATGGAGCGGGTGCTCGAGGAGTATGTGGATGGTTTGCATTTTCTATTATCGCTCGGACTGGAATGCGGATTTTTCTATGAAAAGAGAGAGATCCCGGCGGCTGAGCGGCTGCCTGTCGAACAGTTTCTCACCGTGTTTCGCCACGCTGATCGGTTTGGGGAGACGAAAGCGCCTGAAGATTATGATGTGCTGTTCACGGAATATTGGCGTCTCGGCGTGACGCTCGGTTTTTCGTCCGAGGCGGTGGCCGCCGCGTATCGCCGGAAAAACGAAGTGAACCACCAACGGCAAAATGAACGATATTAATTGATTTTTTCGAAGGGCGAATGATTGAACATTGCCAACCGTTAGAAGTATAATAAAAAAGTGGACAAAACCGGAAAGGGGTGTCAAGATGGCGAAATTGGACGAAACGTTGACGATGTTGAAAGCGCTGACCGATGCCAAAGGCGTGCCCGGCAACGAACGGGAAGCGCGCGAGGTGATGAAAACGTACATAGCTCCTTATGCCGATGACGTGACCACCGATGGGCTCGGCAGCTTGATCGCCAAAAAAGAAGGGAAATCCGGCGGACCGAAAGTGATGATCGCCGGCCATTTGGACGAAGTCGGCTTCATGGTGACGCAAATCGATGACAAAGGGTTCATCCGCTTTCAGACGCTCGGCGGCTGGTGGAGCCAAGTGATGCTCGCCCAGCGTGTGACGATTGTGACGAAAAAAGGCGACATCACCGGCGTCATCGGTTCGAAGCCGCCGCACATTTTGCCGCCGGAAGCGCTCAAAAAACCGGTCGACATCAAAGACATGTTCATCGACATCGGCGCGACGAGCCGCGAGGAAGCCATGGAATGGGGCGTCCGCCCGGGCGATATGATCGTGCCGTATTTTGAATTCACGGTATTGAACAATGAAAAAATGCTGCTGGCCAAAGCGTGGGACAACCGGATCGGCTGTGCGGTCGCCATCGATGTGCTCAAGCAGCTGAAGGGCGTCGACCATCCGAACACGGTATACGGCGTTGGCACGGTGCAGGAAGAAGTCGGCTTGCGCGGCGCGCGCACGGCGGCCCAATTCATTCAGCCGGACATCGCCTTTGCGGTTGACGTCGGCGTGGCTGGCGACACGCCGGGGGTGTCGGAAAAAGAAGCGATGGGCAAACTCGGCGCCGGTCCGCACATCGTCTTGTACGATGCGACGATGGTGTCGCACCGCGGCTTGCGTGAGTTTGTCATCGAGGTGGCCGAAGAGCTCGACATTCCGTATCATTTTGACGCCATGCCGGGCGGCGGCACGGACGCGGGGGCGATCCACTTAACCGGCAGCGGTGTTCCGTCGCTGACGATCGCCATCCCGACGCGCTACATCCATTCACACGCCGCCATTTTGCACCGCGACGACTACGAAAACACGGTCAAGCTGCTTGTCGAAGTGATCAAACGGCTTGATGCCGACAAAGTGAAGCAACTGACGTTTGACTAATGGAAACACCGGCCCAAGCGGCCGGTGTTTTTTGATATTGCGGTGGGGCAGACGGCAGGGCGCTGATGGACGCAGCCGGCCCCAGAAGGCCGGTGAATAAATAGGGTATAGTTCCCTCATGTCGGAAAACATCATCAATCCCCCGCTTTTTTTAACATTTTTTGTCAAGCATTTGGCGATGATGTATAAAATTTTGTGTAAAGCATTTTGCTAGCCCAAAAGAAAAAGGTAGGGTATTCTCTGATTGGACCAAAAATCGTAGAGAAAGAAGAACCTTACCTATGTCTCTTTCCACGCAGAAGACTGAACGTTCAGTCCCCTGTGTGGAGGAAACTCGTTCCCTCCCTATTCATTCCAAATCCATTTCCGAGAACCCCTACTCCATTACATTACACAAATGGTTGACGGTATCCATTACCGCTGCCAAGATCAAGCTTTCATGCTCACCGCTTTGGATGTATAGCGATGCGAGACCGAAGCATCGCCGTAGAACCAAATGGCCACAAGCGGCGGAAACGTGATGGTCAGCAGCAAAGCAACGAGCAGAACGGTAAAGGAGAGCGGGCTCAACTTTTTGCCTAGTTCCCCTTTATGCTTTTTCTCAAATTGCTTGATGTCCTCATTTTTGGAAAGGGAAGCGGAATCCAGCAGCTTTTGGCTATCAGCGTCGTAATAGAAAATTTGTTTGGTATCAAAAACGAACAGGTTGTCTCGGATCTCGCTCCCTTGAGCGAGCACGACTTTCACGGTTTTTGTCGTTTTCGTGTCGTTTTCGGTTACTTCCGTTGATGTGGTCATGCTGTCGAGGATTTGGACAGAACCATTTTTGTAGTAAGTCAGCGTGTCTTGAAACTGCTTGTTTACCGCTTCCGTCAGAGCGGATGAACCGGCACCGGATACGCGAAGCGGAACGAAAAGCAAAAGCATGAAAAGAACAATGGTTGTCCACCTTTTCAAAATAATCTCCCCTTTCTGTATTCTCTTATCTATTTTATCATAACTTCTTGTCGTCATTCCAGTTATTTATTTAGTTGGTAAATAGGGGGAGGAAACGATTTCTGTCATCATTCATGAGGAACTTGATGTCTGAGACGTTCCGTCATGAAAAAAGCAGGCGGTTATTGTTTCACCGCCTGCTCGAGTGTCGTGAGCATCATGTCTTTTTGCTGCTCGGTGGCGTGCGTCCAAATGGCTTCAAACAGGACGCCGAGGCCGGGCAAATATTTTTCCTCACCGCGTTGGATCGCGTCTTCAATCGTGTTTTCAAGTTGGTCTTTGGAATTGTTGGCGACATTGTGCATAATGGCTTTCCGCAAGTTCAAATCCATCTGTCTCACCTCGTTATTCGTATGGTACATCGTTATCGTTTGCCACTGGCGGCGGATTTATGCATCGGCGGTCGAAGTCGTTGCGCTTGCCAGACTATGGTATAATGAAGGCAACGATCTTGGAAACGAGGGAAGAGAGGATGGCGGCTCAAACGAGATACGGATTCGAGCGAGCGGTGTTTCGCCAGCTGATTCATCTGTTTCAGCGCTACGCCGATGCCGTTGAAGAAGTGATTTTGTTTGGTTCAAGGGCGAGAGGCGATGATAAGAAAACATCGGATATTGATATAGCCATCAAATTTAGAAAATCAAACGAGTTGTTGCACCGCTTGCAATCAGATTTGGATGAATTGCCCATCATTTATCGAATCGATCTGATTGATTATGATGAGATCGGCAACGAGCGGTTAAAAACAGCGATTGACAAGGAAGGGAAGACGATTTTCCAAACGAATGAGCGGGGAAAGGTGATGGTTACAATGAGCCGGCTGATGGATCGATGTTACGATTTCGAACGGGCGCTCGCCAAACTCCGGCAAAGCGCCGCAAGAGACGCGCAAACAGATGACCTTGTTGTCGATGCGACCATTCAACGGTTTGAATTCACATACGAACTGGCGTGGAAATGGATGAAACTTTATTTGGAGTACCAAGGATACTCCGAAGTGACGAGCCCAAGAAAAACGATTCGCGAGGCGTTTCGGGAAGGGTTGATTGAAGACGGAGAGACATGGCTTCGCATGCTGGAAGACCGCAACCGGACGTCCCATACGTATGATGAAGAAACGGCGATGGATATTTATGAACGCATTCGCACCGACTATATCCCGCTGTTTGACCGCTTGCTTGCCGAAATGAAACAACGGCTTGACTCGGAGACATGAGCGGCTGGCGTGCGGAACGGAACGCGTCTGGCTTTGTGAAGGAACTTGGCTTTGGGCGTGAAAGATGACAATTGTACACCGTTTGCTATAATCAAAAGAAGAAACTTGACGCATGAGGTGACGACCGAAATGGAAAAAGCGACATTCGCCGGCGGCTGCTTTTGGTGCATGGTGACGCCGTTTGAAGAACTCGACGGCATTTACGGCATCGTCTCCGGCTATACGGGCGGGCATGTCGAAAATCCGACGTATGAGCAAGTGAAAACCGGGACGACCGGCCATTACGAGGCGGTGCAAATCACGTTTGACCCGGACGTGTTCCCATATGAGCGGCTTTTGGAGCTGTATTGGTGCCAAATCGATCCGACCGATGACGGCGGCCAGTTTCACGACCGCGGTCCGCAATACCGGACGGCGATTTTTTACCATAACGAAAGACAGCGCCAGCTCGCTGAGCAGTCGAAGCGGGCGTTGGAAGAAAGCGGGCGCTTCTCGAAGCCGATCGTGACGAAAATTTTGCCGGCCACGACGTTTTATCCGGCGGAAGAGTACCATCAAAACTACCATAAGAAAAATCCGGACCATTACAAGCAAGACCGGGCCGCTTCCGGTCGCGACGAATTTATCGCCAAACATTGGGGGGCGAAGCGGTGAAGTGGATCGAATCGCCAAAAAACGCGCGCGTGAAGCAATGGAAAAAGTTGCTGACGAAAAAAGGGCGCGACGAAACCGGGTGGTTTTTGCTCGAAGGATTCCATCTCATCGAAGAGGCGCTAAAAAGCCAAGCGCCGCTTGTCGAGCTGATTGTGGACGAGCGTGCCGCCATTCCGCCGGGATGGAACGTCAGCGATGTGCCGGTGGTGATCGTAACGGAAGCGGTGATGAAGGCGATCAGCAGCACGGAAACACCGCAAGGGATCATGGCTGTCTGCCGGCAAGCCGCGGCCGAGCTTGGCGATGTGAACACGGCGCTGCTCATTGACGCCGTGCAAGACCCCGGCAATCTCGGCACGATGATTCGCACGGCTGATGCGGCCGGCATTGATGCGGTCATTTTAGGGGAAGGATGCGCCGATTTGTACAACCCGAAAGTCGTCCGTGCGACGCAAGGATCGCTGTTTCACCTTCCGGTTGTCAAAGGCGATCTGGCGCAGTGGATCGCGCGTTTCCAAAAGCAAGGCATTTCGGTATACGGCACCGCCTTGGAGAACGCCGCCGATTACCGCACCGTTCGTCCGTCGTCTTCGTTCGCCTTGCTTGTCGGCAACGAAGGAAGCGGCGTCCGGCGCGAGCTGCTCGAGATGACGACAGAAAACGTCTGCATCCCGCTTTACGGCCAGGCGGAGTCGCTCAACGTCGCGGTGGCGGCCGGAATTTTGCTTTATTCTTTGCGGGCGGTGCGGTAAAATAAAATTTGAAAATCAATCGGAAAAGGGAGCGGAGGCGTATGGATGACGAACTTCGGGCGCTGTTGAACGCGGTGCTTGAGCGCCTTGACGTTCAAGGGGCCTACATCGAACAAATGCGCATCGATATCGTCAAGCTGCAAGGAAGCGTGAAGCAACTTGAAGACAAAGTCGATCGCCTGCAACGTGATGTGGACGCCATGAAAAAAGACATGGACGCCATGAAAAAAGACATGGACGCCATGAAAAAAGACATGGATGCCATGAAAAAAGACATGGACGCCATGAAAAAAGACATGGATGCCATGAAAAAAGACATGGTAGGGGTTAAAAAAGATGTTGCCGCGCTCAAGGAAGGGCAAGTGCGGCAGGAAAAAATTATGGAGCGCCTTGCGATCCGCTCGATTGAACAGGAAGCGGAAATCGATGAGCTGCGCAAAGAAATCTCGGCCTGACCTTGCCTTTGCCTGCCCATTTGCGTATAATGAATAGCGACATTTCCCATACCGATAACAACGATGACGGAGAAAAGTAGCTTGCTGCTCGCCATCCAGGGAGAAAACGCCATAGACTGGGAGCGTTTTTATGGCCGACGCAAGTGAAGTTCACCTCCCGAGTTGACACCGGGACCATCCCAACGCGGGATGTAAAGGTGGTCCGGCTTTTGGCCGTTATGGCAAGGAAGCGAACAGCGCGTCTTCATTGGTGCTGTTAACAAGGGTGGTACCGCGAGCAACAACTCGTCCCTTACTGGGGCGGGTTTTTTTATTTGAAACGAGGAGGGATAGGCGTGAAAGAACGGTTGCATGAACTCGAGCGAGAAGCGCTTGCCAAAATTGACCAAGCTGGCGATTTAAAAGCGCTCAATGAGGTGCGCGTCGCCTACTTAGGCAAAAAAGGGCCGATTACCGAAGTGCTGCGCGGCATGGGGGCGCTGCCGCCGGAGGAACGCCCGAAACTCGGCGCGCTGGCCAACGAAGTGAGAGAGGCGATTCAACAGGCGCTTGAGGCGAAACAAACGAAACTGGAAGAAGAAGAAATCGAACGAAAACTGGCGGCCGAAGCGATCGATGTGACGCTGCCGGGCCGGCCGGTGCGGCTTGGCAATGCGCATCCGCTGACGCGTGTGATCGAGGAAATCGAAGACTTGTTTATCGGCATGGGCTACACGATCGCTGAAGGGCCGGAAGTCGAGACCGACTACTACAACTTTGAAGCCCTCAATTTGCCAAAAGGCCACCCGGCCCGTGACATGCAAGATTCGTTTTACATCACCGAAGAGATTTTGCTTCGCACCCATACATCGCCGATGCAAGCGCGGACGATGGAGAAGCACCGCGGGCGCGGCCCGGTGAAAATCATTTGCCCGGGCAAAGTGTACCGCCGCGACACCGACGATGCGACCCATTCGCACCAGTTTACACAAATTGAAGGTTTGGTGGTGGACCGCCACATCCGGATGAGCGACTTGAAAGGGACGCTGCGCGAATTCGCCCGCAAGCTGTTCGGGGAAGGGCGCGACATCCGCTTCCGGCCGAGCTTTTTCCCGTTTACGGAGCCGTCGGTCGAGGTCGACGTGTCCTGCTTCCGCTGCGAAGGGCACGGCTGCAGCGTCTGCAAAGGCACGGGCTGGATCGAAATTTTAGGCGCCGGCATGGTGCATCCGAACGTGCTTGAGATGGCTGGCTTTGATTCGAAAACGTACACCGGCTTTGCGTTCGGCATGGGGCCGGAGCGGATCGCGATGCTGAAGTATGGCATTGATGACATCCGTCATTTTTATCAAAACGATCTACGTTTCTTGCGGCAATTTTTGCGTGTATAGCAGAAAAAGGAGGGGTTCTAAATGCTCGTGTCTTACCGTTGGCTAAGCGAGTATGTCGATTTGACCGGCATCACTGCCAAAGAGCTCGCGGAGCGCATCACCAAAAGCGGCATTGAAGTCGAGCGGGTCGAAGCGCTTGACCGGGGAATGAAAGGAATCGTCATCGGTCACGTGCTCGAATGCGAGCCGCATCCGAACGCCGACAAACTGCGAAAGTGTCTTGTCGATCTTGGCGAAGGAGAGCCGGTGCAAATCATTTGCGGCGCCCCGAACGTCGCCAAAGGGCAAAACGTCGCTGTCGCCAAAGTCGGGGCGGTGCTGCCGGGCCATTTTAAAATCAAACGGGCGAAGCTGCGCGGCGAAGAGTCAAACGGCATGATTTGTTCGCTCCAAGAGCTCGGTATCGAAACGAAAGTCGTGCCGAAAGCATACGCCGACGGCATTTTCGTCTTCCCGAGCGACGCGCCGGTCGGCGCCGATGCGCTGGAATGGCTCGGCTTGCACGATGAAGTGCTCGAACTCTCGTTAACGCCCAACCGCGCTGACTGCTTAAGCATGATCGGCGTCGCCTATGAAGTGGCCGCCATTCTCGGCCGCGCGGTGAAGCTGCCGGAAGCGGTGGTCAAAGAAAACGATGAAATGATCCATGACTACATTTCTGTCCGCGTCGAGGCGCCGGAAGACAATCCGCTGTACGCCGGGCGGATCGTGAAAAACGTCCGGATCGGCCCGTCGCCGCTTTGGATGCAGGCGCGCTTGATGGCCGCCGGCATTCGCCCGCACAACAACGTCGTCGACATTACGAACTATATTTTGCTTGAGTACGGCCAGCCGCTGCACGCGTTTGACTACGACCGCCTCGGTTCGAAGGAGATCGTCGTCCGCCGTGCGAACGAAGGCGAAACGATCGTGACGCTTGACGATGTCGAACGGAAGCTGACCGACAATCATCTCGTCATCACGAACGGCCGCGAGCCGGTCGCCTTAGCCGGCGTAATGGGCGGGGCCAATTCGGAAGTGCGTGACGACACGAAAACAGTGTTCATCGAAGCGGCGTATTTTGCGAGCCCGGTCATCCGCCAGGCGGTGAAAGACCACGGGCTGCGTAGCGAGGCGAGCACCCGCTTTGAAAAAGGGATCGATCCGGCGCGGACGAAAGAAGCGCTTGAACGCGCCGCGGCGTTGATGACCGAATACGCCGGCGGTGAGGTCGTCGGCGGCATCGTCGAAGCCAGCACATGGAAAGAAGAGCCGGTGGTCGTGACGGTCACGCTTGAACGGATCAACGGCGTCCTCGGCACGGCGATGTCGAAAGAGGAAGTGGCCGCGATTTTGGCGAACTTGCAATTTCCGTTCACCGAAGACACCGGAACGTTCACCGTTCATGTCCCATCGCGCCGCCGTGACATTGCCATCGAAGAAGATATCATCGAGGAAGTCGCCCGCTTGTACGGCTACGACCATTTGCCGGCGACGTTGCCGGTGGCCGAGGCAAAACCGGGCGGGCTCACGCCGTACCAGGCGAAGCGCCGCCGCGTCCGCCGCTATTTGGAAGGAGCCGGCTTGTTCCAAGCGATCACGTATTCATTGACGAGCCCGGACAAAGCGGCGCGTTTTGCTTTGGAGACCGCCGAACCAATCCGCTTGGCGCTGCCGATGAGCGAGGAGCGGAGCGTTTTGCGGCAAAGCTTGATTCCGCATCTGCTTGAAGCGGCGAGCTACAACCGCGCCCGCCAAGTCGAGAACGTCGCCTTGTACGAAATCGGCTCCGTCTATTTGTCGCGCGGGGAAAACGTTCAGCCAGCGGAAAACGAGCGGCTCGCCGGCGTCATCACCGGCTTATGGCATGCTCACCTTTGGCAAGGGGAGAAAAAAGCGGCCGATTTCTATGTTACAAAAGGCGTGCTTGACGGCTTGTTCGACCTGCTTGGGCTGTCTGATCGCATCAGCTACCGCCCGGCGAAGCGCGCCGATTTGCATCCGGGGCGGACGGCCGAGATCGCGCTTGACGGAACGGTGATCGGCTTTGTCGGCCAGCTCCATCCGGCGGTGCAAAAAGAGTACGATTTGAAAGAGACGTACGTCTTTGAACTCGCCTTGTCCGAGCTGTTGAACGCGGAAAGCGAAGCGATCCGCTACGAACCGATTCCGCGCTTCCCGTCGGTTGTGCGCGACATCGCTTTAGTTGTCGATGACAACATCGAAGCCGGCGCCCTCAAACAAGCGATCGAAGAAGCCGGGAAGCCGCTGCTGAAAGACGTCGCCCTCTTTGACGTCTACCAAGGTGACCGTCTGCCGGCCGGGAAAAAATCGCTCGCCTTCTCGCTCCGCTACTATGATCCGGAGCGGACGCTCACCGATGAAGAAGTCACGGCCGTTCATGAGCGAGTGCTTGCCGCGGTCGAAGAGCAGTTTGGCGCTGTGTTGCGCGGGTGATAGGAAAAACTGGCCCAAAAAGCGAATTTGCTTTTCGGGCCAGTTTTGTTTTGACGTGTATGCCAGCAAACGTCAGGAAAAGAGAGGGGAGGCTCATCACCTAGCGAATCCAACGCCGCTGTTCATGTTGCCGTTCTTCATCGCATCTGGACATTGGGAAGACGAGCTTTGGATAGTCAAAAAACAGCGTATCGGTCAAAAAAGGGCTAAATCGACGACACGGGGCGGCCGTTCGGTCAGCTGCGCTCGGCGATGATGCGCCCGGTTTGCGACACATCGTATCCGCCAAGCGCCTCGAGTTCGGTGCGGAACGAATCGGAGCGAAGCACGTTCAAGACAGCGGCGATGAGCGGCTCGTTCTCGGCGGTCCGCAGCATGACAACATCATATTGCTCATTCACGAGCGGAATAAACTCAACGCCGCCCATCCGTGCCACTTTTTCCGTGCCGATGCCAACATCCGCCAAGCCCGCCGCCACTGCGGAAGCCACGCTTACGTGGCTCGTTTCTTCCCGTTCATACCCGTGGACAGCGGAAGGAGATAGCCCATGCCGGCGCAGCTGTTCATCTAGAAGCACACGCGCCCCCGCTCCTTTTTCTCGGTTGACGATCGTGACATCGTTCCTTCCCAAGTCGCTCCACGTTTGAATGCCGCGCGGATTTCCTCTTTGCACGTAAAATCCAATGAGCCGGCGCATTACGTTCACCATGATGTACGCATGCCCAGTCAGCAGTTTTTCGACATACGGGCGGTTGTACTCGCCTGTTTCCCCGTCAAATAAATGCACGCTGACGATGTCCCCTTGCCCTTTGTACAGCGCGATTAACCCGTTGAGGCTGCTCGTATAGGTGCGAAGCGATCGATAACGGCCGCTTTTGTCGAGATGAGCCCCAAGCAAATCGAGCGCTACATCTTGGCCGCTGATAATGACAGGGCGAAGAGCGGTTTCGGTCGGACGCAAGACGGCAGGGGGAGTGGCGGCTACCTCCCCTTTTTGCCCGGCGATGTACCGCTCGAGATCGTCCGCGGTGACCCGCATTTGCCGCCCGACACGAAAGGCAGGCAATTTCCCTTTTTTTACTAAGTCGTACACCGTTAGTTTGGACACCTTTAGTAAGGAAGCGATTTCTTCAATCGTGTAGGACCGCGGTTCCGTCATTCGACAATCCCCCTTTCTTTTATTGTAGCGTAAAGAGAGGGAAGTGAAAAAAGTTTTCTTTTATAACTAGTTATCATTAATAATAATTAGATATAATTAGATATAATAGTTTTGGAAGGTTGATGAAAGATGAGGGGGATGAAACCAACAGCCGTTCTAGTAAGGAAAATAAAGTGGATTTTGCAAGGTTTCTCAATTTTGGCGAAAGGCCAGGTTTACGCTGATTTTTTGCTGAAATCACTGATCTTTCTAGAAGGCTGGTAAAAAACGGTTGTTTCTGTTGAGCAATGGGGGATCGTTTGAAAGGCGCTCCTGATGCGACGAGGCTTTTCTATTGGAAGAATGGACCTGACAAGCGGCTTGCTCCCTTAAATCACCAGCCTCCTAGAAGACTGGTGAAAAACGGTTGTTCCATTTGGACGATGGGGGGAGCTTGCGAAAGATGCTCCCGATGCGACAGAGCTTTTCTATTTGAGAAACAAGGCTGATAGGCGGTCTGTTTCCTTCCATCACCAACCTTCTAGGCGAAGATAAGGGGGATGCAAATGCGAAACATGGCATGGCTCATCGCGGTGTTTTTGTTGTTCGGTTTGTATGGCTGCGGCGGCGATCGAAAAGAACGCGCCGAGCGAATGGAATCAGCGGACCAAACAGAGCTGATTGTTTCGGCCGCGGCCAGTCTGCAAGAAGCGCTGGGAGAAGCGAAAACGGCGTTTGAACGAAAGCACCCGAACATCCGCATTCACTATAATTTTGGCGCATCGGGCGCTTTGCAAAAACAAATTTCTGAAGGGGCGCCGGTCGATCTCTTTTTTTCCGCCGCGGTCGAGCCGTTTGTGAAGCTGAAACAAGAAGGGCTGATCGATTCCGAGCACGAAAAAACGGTGCTCGCCAACGAGCTGGTGCTCATCGTTCCAAAACAAGGAGAAGAAGCGATTCGGTCGCTCGGTGACCTGATCCGCGCCAAACGGGTGGCGATTGGCATTCCGGAGTCGGTGCCGGCCGGCATGTACGCGAAACAAACGCTAGAGCAGGCTGGGCTGTGGAAGCAAGTCAAACCGAAGCTCGTCTACGCGAAAGACGTGCGCCAAGTGCTGACCTACGTGGAAACCGGCAACGTCGACGCCGGCTTTGTGTATCGGACGGATGCGCTCGTGTCCGACAACGTCAACATCGCCGCCGCGGTGCCAAGCCGTATGCACGGTCCGATCGTCTACCCGCTCGGTGTGGTCAAAACGAGCAAACATCTCAAGGAGGCACGGGAGTTTTACTCTTATTTGACGAGTGAACAGGCGCTCCACACTTTCGAACAACACGGGTTCCGCCGCGCCCGGTAGAAAGCGCGGGAAAGCCTACTGTTTCCCTCCATCGATCGGGAAGGTGGGAAAAGCAGCACCGACGCTACAAGGGTCTATGTGAGAAATGATGCGGGGAAGCAACATGCCGGCTTTCCTCCTCATCTTTCTAGAAGGTTGGTGAAAAACTGCTGTTTGCCTTAATCGGCGATGGAACGCGTGAGCATAGAGGCTGATGCAGCAAATTTTTTCTACTTGAGAAACGATCCGAAGAAGCGGTTGCGCGAGTAAATCACCAGCCTTCTAGAAGGCTGGTGAAAAACGGTTGTTTCTTTTGAGCAATGGCGGATCGTTTGAAAGGTGATCCTGATGCGACGAGGCTTTTCGATTTGAGAAACGGGCTTGATCAGCGGCTTGTCCGCTTAAATCACCGGTCTCCTAGGTCGGTCTTCACAGCGAACCAAGACATATGGTACAATGAAGAAAAACTGAACTTCATAGGCGATGGAGTTCGCCATAACCGCCGGTTTCCGGCTGATGACTCCTGCTGCGAATGGAAGCGGCAGGAGTCTGTTCATTTTTCGGAAGGAGGGGGTCTGATTGGTCTATCTCGCCGTCGGTATCGCCGGCATGATCGGCGCGCTTGTCCGTTATGGGCTCGGTTTGCTTGTTCCCGCCGCCCATGGCTTTCCGTTTGCGACGCTTTTCATCAACTGGACAGGCTCGTTTTTGCTCAGCTGGCTCACGGTCACATTCACCCGCCGCCCGGCGTGGCCGCCATGGCTACAAACGGCGGTGACGAGCGGTTTTGTTGGCTCGTATACGACGTTTTCTACCCTTAGCGTCGAGTGTATCGAATTGCTGGAACAAGGGCGATGGGGCATGGCCGCTGGTTATATCGCCGCCAGTTTGTTCGGCGGTCTAACCGCGGCATGGGCGGGCTCCGCTGCCGCCCAGCCAAAGCGAAAGGGGGAAATGGCCCGATGATGGCACCGCTATGGGTGATGATCGGTGGTTTTTTTGGCGCCATCTGCCGTTACGCCGTCAGCCGCTGGGGCGCCCGGCGCTCGCCGCGCTTCCCGCTCGGCACGCTCATTGTGAACTTGCTTGGCTCGTTTTTGCTCGGTTGGCTGGCTGGAAGCGGCGCCGCCGATGCTGAAAAGCTACTGATCGGCACCGGTTTTATGGGCGCGTTCACGACGTTTTCCACGTTCAAATGGGAAAGCGTGCAAATGATGCAGCAACGCCAATGGGCGAAGGTGATCGGTTATGTGGCGGTCACTTACTCGTGCGGGATCCTGCTGGCATGGGTTGGCTGGCAGCTAGGGCGATAAGGCAGAAACATCAGCTTAAAGCTTTTTTCCATTGCTTACCGTTTGATTGGCAGCAAGGACAATGAGACAGGAACGTCAGCTTGGAAGCCTTTTTCCGCCGCGCTTGCCGTTTGGCTGGCACTAGGGCAAATGGGCAGCGCCTGTCGATCGATGAGCCACCAGAGGAAAAGCGGCGCGGTCTTGTTCTTCGGTTCGGGCCGGCGCGGAAGATAGGGGCAAACGCAACGGCGCATGGGCGAAGAAGCGCGGTTGGGTGGATCCAAAAATCTTCCCCGCTCTGTCCACAAGCAAGGAACGAGCGGGGAAACGAGCGAAAGGGAGACGGCGTTATCTTCTAGTTTTCGCAAACAATACTTGTTCGAGAATGTCATGAATACGCGTATTTTCATAAACGCCGACAAACCGTTCCGCTCCCGGCCCCATGGCAGTCAGCGGCACATCGGCGGCGGTGTGGCCGGTGGTCGTCCAGTCCAAGGCGAACGTTTGTGAAGAATGAGCGATGGAAAAGGGACCGTCTTCGCCAGAAATCGTTTTGCCGTCTCCTGACTCATCGGTGCCGCCTGGCGTTTCCACCGTCAAGCCGCCGCATTCATGGTCGGCGAGCACGAGGACGAGCGTATCCCGATGGCGCTTGGCGTACTGTTTCGCCACGGCGACCGCTTCGTCAAGCTGCTGGCCGGCTTTGATCATGAGCGGTCCGTTGTTTTCATGGCTCATTTCATCAATGGCTTCTTCTTCAACAACGAGGAAAAAGCCTTTTTTATTTTGCGACAGCACGTCAAGCGCTTTTTTTGTCATATCGGGCAGCGGCACGGCAGGATTGTACACATCCCCTTCTCCTTCGGGGCGTTGTTGGAACATCTCCTCGTTGGCAAACAGCCCAAGCAGCTTGTGGCCCGCTGCCTGTTTCAGCTCATCGGCGGTGCGGACGTACGTATAGCCGAGCTGCTTGGCGCGCTCCACTAAGTTTCCTTGCGTCCCTTTGCTTTCTTCTTCGGGATCTTCAGCGGGATGGTCGGGATAATAACCGGGCTGTCCGGCCGGATACCAGTAGTCTTCGCCGCCGCCCAATATGACGTCCACTTTCGTTTGTTCGATGTACTGTTTGGCAATATCGCTTTGCGCCGAGCGCTTGGCGGTATGGGCGCCGAACGCCGCTGGGGTGGCGTCTGTCACTTGGGAGGTCGTGACGAGCCCGGTCGCTTTTCCGGCTTTTTTCGCTTGTTCGAGAATCGTTTCCACCGGTTTTCCTTGCAAATCAACCGCGATGGCGCCGTTGTACGTTTTGACGCCCGTCGCTATCGCTGTCGCTGCCGCGGCGGAATCGGTGATGAACGATTTCGGATCGGCAGAGTTCGTATGGATGAGCCCGCTGTACGGCATGTTGTCCATTTCCAATTCTCCTGTGATCCCTTTCGTGGCCAAGCGGATTGCGTCGCGATGGGCGGTGCCCATGCCGTCGCCGACAAAAAGGATGACATTTTTCACTGTCGGTGACCCGGCTGGCTTGTCCAGCTGATCCGGTGCCGCCCATGTTTGTTGTCCGGCGGCATACAGCGTCAGCCCGGCGCTCAGTCCGGCCATAAGCAAAGCCGTGCGGCGTTTCATTCGGAACATCGTTCTCCTCTCCCTTTTCAGATGATTTTGTCAGTTTGATTGTACAAGCGGCATATGAAATGGGGATGAATTCCATGTAACGGTTTTGTAAAGAATGGTTCCCAACGTTCCCCTTCTCTTTGAGGCTGTGGAGTGAATCGTCGATATGGCTTTACCATCTCATTTCTCAAGTAGAAAAACCTTGTTGCATCGGTGCTGTTTTTCATTCATTTTCCCATTAGTGAAGGGAATCAGCGGTTTTTATCGCCCTCTTTCATTGACTTTTTTTCTTTAGCCTGATACATTAATTAATAGTTCAATTGTTGAACCAAATGGACGATCCGAGATGGATACAACGACTGGGGGTGAAGAAGTGGCAAGGCGAAACATCGACGAGTGGATCGACCGTTATTTGTCCGTCTCGTTTCTCGTGATGAAGCGCGGAGCGGCGCTCGTCAAAGACAGCCTTTGCGAAGAGATGACGCACGACCAATATTATTTGCTTCGCTATATTCGCCGGCGGGGGACGTGCACGTCAACCGAGCTGGCGGCGATGTTCGGCGTGAACAAAAGCGCGGTGACGGCGATGACGAACCGCCTCGTCGACAAAGGCTGGCTGCGCCGCGAGCGTGACGGGAACGATCGCCGCGTCATCGTCTTATCGCTGACAGAACAAGGGGAAGCATGGATTGCGGAAATGGACCGGAACGTCTATCGGCTCGTGGAAGAAGTGATCGCCCGCTTCCCAGAAGAAGAAATTGAAACGTTCATCCGCACGTATGAAAAACTGGCCCGCGTGCTGCAGGAGGTGGAAGAAGCGAAATGAGAGCGATCATCAAAGGAAAATGGTTCGTGTTCATCGGCTGGATCATCATCGCGGCGGTGCTCATGATGACCGCGCCGAACATGGGCGAGCTTGTTCGGGAGAAAGGGCAGCTGAGCGTGCCGGACGGCTATTCGTCGTCATTGGCGGCGAAATGGATCAAAGAGGCGAACGAACAGGAAAACAAAGAACATGAGCGCTCCGCCGTGCTCGTCTTTTATCAGAAAGACGGATTGACGGCGCAAGACAAACG
Source organism: Geobacillus sp. YF-1 (assembly GCF_052692335.1). Classification (NCBI taxonomy): domain Bacteria; kingdom Bacillati; phylum Bacillota; class Bacilli; order Caryophanales; family Anoxybacillaceae; genus Geobacillus; species Geobacillus sp. YF-1. Next base: position 2,634,037 of record NZ_CP199850.1, on the reverse strand, counting down.
GGAAATCGAACAGGCGGTTCAAGCGCTGGAAAAGAAAAAAAGCGAGCTGCATATTACCGAAATCGTTTCGCCGCTGGCCAATAAGGAGCTGGAAAAAAAGCTCGTGTCCAAAGACGGGACGACGATGCTCATTTCGATCAGCATCGACCCGGCCGGACGGACGGCGAAACAGTTGACGGACGCGCTCTATCAGGCTGTGGACGGCGTCAAGGTCGAGCACTATTTCACCGGTGGGTGGATGATCGATGAAGATGTGGTGACCAGCTCGCTTGAAGGCGTGAAGAAGACGGAAGGAATTACCGTTGTCTTTATTTTGATCGTGCTGTTGGCCGTATTCCGTTCGCCGGTCGCGTCGTTGATTCCATTGTTGACGGTCGGAGCGACGTATGTCGTTTCTCAGTCGATCGTCGCGTTTTTGGTCGATAAGGTCAACTTTCCGCTGTCGACGTTTACGCAAACATTTTTGGTGGCCGTGTTGTTCGGAATCGGAACGGATTACTGCATTTTGCTTTTAAGCCGATTTAAGGAAGAACTGGCGAAACACGGTGACCGCACGGAAGCGGTCATCGCCACGTACCGGACGGCGGGAAAAACAGTGGCGGCGAGCGGATTGGCGGTCATGATCGGTTTTGCCGCGATCGGACTGTCGACATTTCAGTTGTACCAATCGGCAGCCGCCGTCGCCGTCGGGGTGGCGGTGCTGCTTATGGCGCTTATGACGCTCGTGCCGTTTTTCATGGCGGTGCTTGGCGAGAAGCTGTTTTGGCCGGTTCGCGGAAAGCTTGAGCACGGACAAAGCCGGCTTTGGCTGGCGGCTGGACGGTTTGCGTTCGCCCGTCCGCTGCTCGCGCTCGCTATCGTCGCAGCGGTAACGGTGCCGGTGCTCGTGACGTACGATGGCAAACTGTCGTTTGATTCAATGGAAGAGATCGGCGACCATTATCGCTCGGTCAAAGCGTTTGACATTATTGCCGACCACTTTCATCCCGGAGACGCCATGCCGACACAAATTGTGTTGAAAAGCAAAGAGCCGCTTGATTCCGAAAAAGGGATGGCGCTCATCGAAAAAATCAGCCGCGAAGTCGAAACCGTCGACGGCGTGGCGAGCGTCCGCTCGGTGACGCGGCCCACAGGCGAACCGATCAAAGAGCTATTTGTCACCGAGCAGGCGAAACAGCTGAAAAACGGCCTTGGCGCCGGCAAAGACGGCATCGAGAAAATCGGCGCCGGGCTCGAGACGGCAAGCAATCGGCTCTCCGCTTCCGCGCCGCAGCTGAAGCAAGCGTCATCCGGCATCGGCCAGCTCGTCTCGGGAACGGAGCGGCTTGAGAACGGCCTGCGCCAGCTGCAAAGCGGCTTGAGTCAAATTGAACAAGGCGTGCGCCGCGGAGCGATCGGGGCCGGCGAGCTGAAAAACGGCTTGGCGACCTTGCGCGACAATGCGAAAAAACTGCAAGACGGCGCCACGCAGCTGCTTAGCGGCTACAAACAAGCCGAACAAGGCTTGGCGGCGATCAGCAGCCAATACAAGCAAGTCGAAACAGGCTTAAAGGCGGTCGCTGATCAGCTTGCCGCCGTGCAAACGCTGCTTGCGCAAGTCGAGCAGTCGCACCCGGAGCTCGGCGAAGACGCACAATATCAACAAGCGAAAATGACCGTCGCTGCTTTATCTGATCAAGCGAAACAAATGGCGGCTGGCCTCGCGCAGTTGAACGGGGCGCTTGACCAAACGCGCACCGGCCTAGCGAAAGCGAATGAGTCGTTTGCCCAACTGACGGCCGGGCAAGCCGCGATTAACGGCGGTTTGGATCGAATCATCGCCGGGCTTGGCGAGCTTGAAGCCGGCTTGACGAAAGCGGCCGACGGCCAACAACAAGCCGTTGATCAACTGCCGCAATTTGCAGCTGGCCTCGAGCAAGTCAACGGCGGCCAGCGGCAGCTGCTTGAGCACTTCTCGGCCCTTGGCGGCCAGCTCGGCCAGCTTGTCAACGGCCTAGACCAAAGCGCGTCCGGTTTGCAGAAGGTGGCCAGCGGTCTGGGAACAGCGGAAACGTATTTGGCCGATTTGTCATCGGCGCCGGCGAAGGACATGGCCGGCTGGCATGTGCCGAAAGCGGCCCTTGAAAGCAAAGAATTTGCGCAGGCGAAAGACGCGTATATGTCAAAAGACCGGCGCATCGTCACGTTTGATGTCATTTTCAAAGAAAATCCGTACTCCATATCGGCGCTCGGCCGCATCGATGACATTCGCGCCGCCGCCGAACGGGCAGTGAAAGAAGCAAAACTGGAGGGGGTGAGCATCGCCGTCGGCGGCGTCACAAGCACGTATGCCGATTTGCGGGCGATTTCGAACGCCGACTATCGGCACACAGCGGTGCTCATGCTGGCGGGGATCGCCATCGTGCTGGCTGCCCTGCTCCGGTCGTTGATCATGCCGCTCTACTTAATTTTGTCGCTTGTGTTGACGTATTACACGTCGATGGCCGTCACCGAGCTCATCTTCGTCAACGGCCTTGGCTACGCCGGTTTGAACTGGGCGGTGTCGTTTTTCGCCTTCGTCCTGCTTATGGCGCTCGGCATCGACTACAGCATCTTCCTGATGGACCGGTTCAACGAATACCGCGACCGGCCGGTGAGAGAAGCGATGCTGTCAGCGATGGGCCATATGGGGACGGTCATCATCTCGGCCGCCGTCATTTTGGGCGGGACGTTTGCCGCGATGTATCCGTCCGGCGTTCTGTCGCTCTTGCAAATCGCGACGATTGTATTGACAGGGCTTTTGCTTTACGCTCTTGTCGTCCTCCCGCTGTTTGTCCCGGTCATGGTCCGCACGTTCGGCCGCGCCAACTGGTGGCCGTTTGGACAGCCGATGAGCGAGGCGGATGGGCTTGAACAGCAGAAAATTAGTTAAAATGACCGGCTGCTGCCGCTCCCAAATGATTCAGGGAGCGGCTTTCTTTTTTCGCGGACGGAACAGCAGCGGTTTTTCCTCGCCGTGAGCGAACGAGCGAAACGACACGGTTTTTCGATTGGACACAGGATGCGGTGAAGCGGCATGTTCCTTACAATCGCTGCGCTCTTAGGCATGGTTTGCGCCATCATGACGACATTTCCGTTTCATAAGCATATTTTTTTCGTTTTCGCTCAATGTAAAGTATGATGAGAGCAGAGAACATTCCAGACTGGAAAGGAGGAAGGCGGGCATGACGAAACGAGTGCTCATGGTGGTGACGAACCATACGACGATCACCGACGACCACAAAACCGGGCTTTGGCTTGAAGAGTTTGCCGTGCCGTATTTGGTGTTTAAAGAAAAAGGGTATGACGTGAAAGTGGCGAGCATCAAAGGCGGCGACGTGCCGTTGGATCCGCGCAGCATCAATGAGAAAGACCCGTCTTGGGCCGAGGCGGAAGCGGCGCTGAAAAACACGGCGCGTTTAAGCAAAGATGACGCGAACGGATTTGACGCCATTTTTCTCCCCGGGGGACACGGGACGATGTTTGATTTTCCGGACAACGAAACGCTGCAATACGTGTTGCAGCGATTCGCCGAAGACGGCCGGATCATCGCCGCTGTCTGCCATGGGCCGTCAGGGTTGGTGAACGCGACATACAAAGACGGGACGCCGATCGTGAAAGGGAAAACGGTCACGTCGTTTACCGATGAGGAAGAACGCGAGGTCGAACTTGATGTGCATATGCCGTTTTTGCTTGAGTCGACCTTGCGCCTGCGCGGGGCGAATTTCGTCCGCGGCGAGAAATGGACCGATTTCTCGGTGCGCGACGGCAACTTGATCACCGGGCAAAACCCGCAATCGAGCCGGAGCACGGCGGAAAAAGTCGTCGCGGCGCTCGAAGAACGGGCATGAGGAAGCTCGTATCTCGACGCGATGATCAGCACTCGCCCTCGGGCGGCGACGGTCAAAATCGTTCCACGCTAAATGCTTCAGAAACGTCACCGACAGCCGTCTACAGGCAATGGTCGGTGACGCTTTTTGTTAGTTAAAATTGCGGTCCAACAGCCGCCCTGTCTGTTCGGCGATGACCCGCGCCGGAAGCGGCATGCCATGCTTGAACCACCATTCGACAATTCCAACGCCGGCGGAAGCAAAAAATTGCAAGACAAGATCTTCGCTAAGCCCCTTGTTCTTTCCGTTCGATGTGTCGACGTCCGGTTTCAATTCCTTGATCATCAACTGTAAAAAACGATGACGAAAGTAAGGAGAGGCCTGTGAACAAACCGGCCTCTCTTTCATTTACGCATTCGCTCTGTCTCCGTATTCAGCCCGCAAACGTTTCGCATCTTCTTTCGGCGGTCGTCCGAATAGGCGGGAATATTCGCGGCTGAACTGTGACGGGCTTTCATAGCCGACTTGAAAAGCGACATCAGCGGCATCGATCAACTCTGTTAACAAGAGCCGCCGGGCTTCCTGAAGCCGCAGCTGTTTTTGAAACTGAATCGGGCTCATCCCTGTCACCTCTTTAAAATGACGATGGAGCGATGCTGCGCTCATATGAGATAAATCAGCCAGCTCTTCGATGCGGATCGGTTGATGATAGTGTTCTTTAATATATTCGATGACATGATAAATTTGGCGGGCATGGCTGGTTTGGACGGCCATTTGTTGGAGGACATCGCCATACGGCCCGTGCAAAACGCGATACAAAATTTCTTTTTTGTAAATCGGTGCTAAGACGTCGATATGTTCTGGGGTGTCGAGCAGGCGAACGAGCCTCATGACCGCATCGAGCAGCGGAGGCTCAACCGCACTGACGAACATTGCCCGTTTTGGCTTTTTTTGCAGGGAAACGTCGTTGTCGGTGTGCTGCAGCAGTTCGACGATTTGATGGAGCGCAAATTCCATCCGCAAGGCCAAATACGGCGTCTGTTCGCTTGCTTCGACCACTTGGGAAATAACTGGCAAGTCGACAGAGGCGACAAGATAGTGGGTCGGATTGTACGTAAACCGTTCCCCCGCCAGCCAGACATCTTTTCTGCCTTGCACGATTAGACAAAACGCCGGGCGTTGGACGCCATGTTTCGGTGTTGTGGGATGCGATTCGCGAAAAAGAAGAAGCGATGGAATCTCTGTTTCGTAAACGCCGTCTTTTCCTGTATGGCGCTCGATGAGCACCGCCAATTCATGTTGTTGTTCAATGATTGATTTCAATTGTTTTTCCCCCTTCCACTACAATTTATTTTACGCAAACTTCTTCCACAACCGAAAGAGGTCTGAGAGAATTAGGCAATGATTTGCGAGGATTGTGATACCGGTTGCTGGGCAAAAGGGGACATAATGATATTGTCCGGTGCTCGCTAAGGATGAAGCTTGCTAGCGCGTCCTTTGGGCGATATGAGTGACCTAAATGACGATGAAAGGGAGAGGGCGATGCAAACCGTTACGTTGAACAATGGCGTTAAGATGCCGATCCTAGGGTTTGGTGTATATCAAATCACCGATTTCGATTTGTGCGAACAATGCGTCTATGATGCGCTCATGACCGGCTATCGCCTCATTGACACGGCCGCTTCTTATCAAAATGAAGAGGCGGTCGGGCGGGCGATCAAACGGAGCGGCATTCCAAGGGAAGACATCTTTGTGACGACGAAGCTGTGGATTCAAGATACCGGCTATGAGAACACGAAACGAGCCTTTGCGAGATCGCTCGAGCGGTTGCAGCTCGATTATGTTGATTTGTATTTAATTCACCAGCCATTTGGTGATATATACGGCTCATGGCGCGCCATGGAAGAACTGTATCGCGAAGGGAAAATTCGCGCGATTGGCGTGAGCAACTTCCACACGGATCGTCTCATCGATTTGATTCTTCATCATGAAGTGACTCCAGCCGTCAACCAAATTGAGACGCATCCGTTCTGCCAGCAAATGGAGAGTGCAGAATGGATGAAACAGCACAATGTCCAACTTGAGTCGTGGGCGCCGTTTGCGGAAGGAAGAAACGGCATCTTCCAAAATGAAGTGTTAGTATCCATCGCGAAAAAGCATCATAAATCGGTTGCCCAAGTCATTTTGCGTTGGCTGACACAAAGGGGGATTGTAGCGATTCCTAAGTCGGTGCATAAAGAGCGCATTGTGGAGAACTTCCAAATCTTTGATTTTGAGCTTGATCAAGACGATATGAACAAAATTGCCGCACTTGATACGAAGCAAAGCTTGTTCTTTTCCCATCGCGACCCGGAAATCGTGAAATGGCTTTGCCAGCGTCGGTTGGAAATTTAATAGGAAATAAAAAGGGGGGAAAAGGATGCAAAAACGTCAACTAGGCGAAAGCGGATTGGAAGTGTCCGCGATTGGACTTGGCTGCATGGGGATGAGCTACGGCTATGGGCCGGCTGCGGACAAAAAAGAGATGATTGCGCTCATTCATGCAGCTGTGGAGCGCGGGGTCACGTTTTTTGATACAGCGGAAGTGTACGGGCCGTACGTGAACGAAGAGTTGGTCGGCGAGGCGCTCGCTCCCTTCAAAGGAGAGGTGGTCATTGCCACGAAATTTGGCATTCAAATGAACGACGGCAAGCAAGTGCTCGACAGCAAACCGGAAACGATCCGCCGTTCGGTGGAAGGATCGCTGAAGCGCCTGAGAGTCGAGGTCATTGATTTGTACTACCAACACCGCGTCGACCCGGACGTGCCGATCGAGGAAGTAGCCGGAGTGATTCAAGATTTAATGAAAGAGGGGAAAATCCGTCATTGGGGGTTGTCGGAGGCGGGAGTGCAGACGATCCGCCGCGCGCATGCGGTGCAGCCGCTTACGGCTGTCCAGAGCGAATATTCGTTATGGTGGAGAAGCCCGGAAGAAGAGTTGCTGCCTGCGCTTGAGGAGCTCGGCATCGGCTTCGTGCCGTTCAGCCCGCTTGGCAAGGGATTTCTGACGGGAGCGATTGACCAGAACGCGAGGTTCGCCGAATCCGATTTCCGCCGCATTGTGCCCCGGTTCCAACAGGAAAACATTGAGGCCAATCAAGTGCTGGTCGAGCTCATCAAGCGGTTTGCGGCCGAGAAACAAGCCACGCCGGCACAAATTGCCTTGGCATGGCTGTTGGCGCAAAAGCCATGGATTGTGCCGATTCCGGGAACACGCAAATTGGAGCGCCTCGAAGAAAATCTAGGTGCGTTGGATGTCGTGTTGACGGCGGAGGAATGGCAGGAGTTGAACGATGCTCTCGCCAACATCGACATTGCCGGCGACCGTTATCCGGCTGATTCCGACTTTGCAAAACGGATTGGAAAATAGTTGGGCGTCGCATTGTGAAAAAAGCGTAGCCCACTTGGCGGAAACATTGGCGCCGACTCCCGATCTTGCCGCAGGAGTCAACAAGCCGATGCGGTGAGATCGGGCGCATTTTAAAAGAGTACGCCAATCGGGAGGAAATCGTCATCGCCACGAAAGTGTATTTCTCTGTGCACGAAGGACCCAATCGGAAAGGGCTGTCCCGAAAAGCCATCATGAGCGAGATCGACAAAAGTTTGAAACGTCTAGGCACCGATTATGTCGATCTGTATCAAATTCACCGCTGGGATTATGATACGCCGATTGAAGAGACGAAGTAAAAGCTGCCATAAAAACTGTGATGAATCGGTTTTTATGGCAGCTTTTTTTGTGTCTGTAGATGAGCAAATTCGCTAACATAAATTGACAACTAAACAAAAAAGGAGACATGAACCCGATTCCTTGGTTAGAATCGCTGTGCTACCAACTGCCCACAAGGAGGTTCATGTCTCATAAATTGATGGGCACATCATTAAGGAATCCACCCATTTTTCATGATGTTGGGGTGGCGCTTTACTTCTTGAAACCGGTCATCAGGCGCAACCTATTTTGTTGTCACGACGAACGACTCATATTAGTGAGTCGAGTTGTCCGCTGAATTGGGAAGGTGAAAAGATGGATCGTTCTTCTCCCTTATCAAAACAAAATATAGTTTTATGGTTGCCCATCCAACCAAACCACCAATGGAATTTAATATAAAATCGTCTACGTCCGCTACTTTGTTTGGAACTCCGGTTAAACAATTAATGAGTAATTGGGTCAATTCAATGCCCAAACTTACGGAAATGACGACAGTCAACGTTCGAAAAAAGCCTGTGCTGCGTTTTTTCAATAGTCCTATTAAAATCGGTAGCGGGAGAAGGAGAACAATATTCCCCACCACTTGCAAAAAGTTGCCTTGCTTCCACGCAGAGATAATGGTTTGAAACGGGATCAACTGATAATAGTATTTCCAAGGCATGTCCGGATCGCTTGTTTGATCAAAGCTGATCGTGATTGGGAGTAAGGTTAATTTGACAACAGACAAAGAATAAAATATCGTAGCTGCGACAAAAAAGAGTTGTTTCACGGTGATATTCGCTTTCCTTTTTTTCAAAATGAAGCAAGTGATACCACATAATATGACAAAAACGATCATAAATAGCGGGGGATGTAAGTCAACTGAGAATCCAATCGTTTTCATGCATGTCACCAATCCCGGTTTATGAATTTACCAACTGTAATCAATTTTGGCTCTTCACCAAAAGTTGTACTTGATTTTTTCATCACACATCTTACTGATGCATCCACGATAGAACAGGAAATCAATCATTTTTGCCTACACCTGTTCAGAGAAGTACACCGTCTGTCAAGTACACGTTTTGGTGATGAACCGAAAATTTACAATAATAGGGTATAGTAACTTTTTTTGTAAAGCCGGAAAGGACGGGAAACAGCGGCGTTTCGTTGCTGCGGGGTCTGTACGATGGAGCCAACGCTGTCGTTTCCCATGGGAGTGATGGACACCCCTACCGGCGCTTGGCGATGGCAAGCGCCTTTTTTGTGTTGGCGAAATGAAGCTTGGCGCACGTCTCGAGCACCTCTTCTCCTCGCAGGCGGATGATTCGGGCGGCGGCTTCATCGACGACAGCACCGGCCCCTTTCGGAAGCGGGAGGCCGATGGTGCGGGATAATCGCGCCATCTCTTCTAAAAACACATAGCGGGCGATGATCGAGGCGGCGGCGACTGATACGTGCACGCTTTCCGCTTTCGGCAGGCAATGCACCCGCTCGCGGACGATGCGCGTTTCATCCGCGAGGTAGCGGAAATACGATTCGCGCTCTAAAAATTGGTCGATGATGATCGCTTCCGGTTCGATCGGCGCGATGGCGTCAACGAGTTTCGCGAGCGTCCGGTTGTGAAGGAGCGCCTTCATTTTCGTCTGCGGCATGCCCGTTTGCTGCCAGCGGTTGTATGCGGCGTTGTCGAGCACGGTGACCGCATGCGGCGTTGTTTTCATAATGGCGGGGGCGATCCGTTTGATCGCCTCGTCGCTCAGCTGCTTCGAATCTTTGACGCCAAGCGCGGCCATTTGGTCGAGATGAGCGCGGTCGACGTAGGCAGCGGCGACGACGATCGGGCCGAAATAGTCTCCGGTGCCGACTTCATCCGAACCGATGGCCGAAAGCTTCGCGAGTCTATGTTCCGATGGGGGCGAGGTGCTCTCTCTCTCCTGTCGTTTGGCTAGGTCAGCTCCCTGCTCCCCCATCCATTTCGCCGCTTCTTGTTCCGCCGCTTTCCCTTGAAACAGCACTTTCCCCGAGCGGTAGGCGGTGATCGTGACATCCGCGCGCTTGACGGCGAACAACGCTCCGGGTGGAAGCCGGTCGGACAAGGCGTCTTGGTAGTGGGCGCGCAAGGCGGCAAGCAGCTGTTGGTCGGCTTGAATGACATAGTTTGACAACGTTCGCTCTCTCCTTTCTCCTCTTCTGGGTCCCTTTGTGTCGCATCTTTCCATTATACCAGCGTTCGTGATATGATAAACAGTAGGATTTGGCGAAATGGGGGAGAAAGCTTGACAGAACAGCCAAAAACGCGGGTGAGCGTCCGCATTTACGGTCAAAACTACACGATCGTCGGCACGGAAAGTCCGGCCCATATCCGGCTTGTGGCGGCGCTCGTTGACGATAAAATGCAGGAGTTCAGTGAGAAACATCCGATGCTTGATGTGCCGAAACTGGCCGTGTTGACAGCTGTCAACATCGCCAGCGAATATTTGAAGCTGAAGGAAGAGTATCAGCGACTTGTCGAAAAGATGAACATGGAAAAGGGCGGGAAGCCGGATGATTGATGTCATCGTGCTGTTTGTCCTGTTGCTCGGAGCGATGATTGGCTTAAAGCGCGGCTTTATTCTCCAATTCATTCATATGGCCGGGTTTTTCATCGCTTTTTACCTCGCCTACCGCTATTATGAGCGGTTTGTGCCGACCTTGCGCCTTTGGATTCCGTATCCGACGTTTGGCGACCCGGAGACGGTGAAGCTGTTGTTTCAGAGCGCGCATTTGGATGATGCGTATTATCGGGCGATTTCTTTTGCACTTTTATTTTTTGTGGTGAAAATTGTTCTTCAGATCATCGGCTCGATGCTCGATTTCGTCGCTCAGCTGCCGCTGTTGCGCAGCGTCAACCGCTTGGCCGGGGCGGCGCTCGGATTTGCGGAAGTATATTTGCTTGTCTTTTTGCTTTTGTATATCGGCGCGCTCGTGCCGATTGACAGCGTCCAAGAGCAGCTGCAGCGTTCGCTCATGGCAACCGCGATTGTGAAACATACGCCGGTGTTGTCGGAGATGCTTGACCATTGGTGGATTCATGGCCGCGTCTGACCGAGCGCGGCCGCGGTGTTTTGGGAAAGGAAGGGGACGAGAATGAACGTCCATAAAAAAGAGGTCATCCGCTTGCTTGAGACGATTGCGTTGTATATGGAGATTAAAGGGGAAAACCCGTTTAAGGTGACGGCGTTTCGCAAAGCGGCGAACGCCTTGGAAACGGACGAGCGAAGCCTGACGGAAATCGACGATTTCACCGCCATTCCCGGCATCGGCAAAAGCACGGCGGCGATCATCACCGAGTTTGTCGAAACCGGTTCATCGTCGGTGCTCGAAGAATTGAAGCGCGACATTCCGGAAACGCTGCTCGCCTTGCTTACAATCCCGGGGCTTGGCGGCAAAAAAATCGCCAAGCTGCATCAAGAGCTGGGCATTGTCGATATGGACGGATTGAAAGAAGCGTGCCTCGCGGGAAAAGTGCGGGCGCTTCCTGGTTTCGGCGCGAAAACAGAGGAAAAGCTGCTGATGGCCATCGAAGAGGCGGGCAAGCGCCCCGAGCGGCTGCCGCTGGCCCGGGTGTTGCCGATTTCGGCCGATATCGAGCGCCGGCTTGCCGAAATGGATGGGGTGATCCGTTTTTCACGGGCCGGCAGTTTGCGGCGCTGGAACGAAACGGTGAAAGATTTGGACTATGTCATTGCCACCGCGCGCCCAATGGAGGTGCGCGAGGCGCTGCTTCAGCTGCCGCACATCCGCGAGGTGATCGCCGCTGGGGAGACGAAAGTGTCGCTTCTGTTTCAGTATGAGGATGAGATCGCCGCGGACTTTCGGCTGGTCAGCGAAGCGCAATTTGCGACCGCGCTTCACCATTTCACCGGATCGAAGGACCATAATGTGCGGATGCGCCAGCTCGCCAAAGAACGCGGGGAAAAAATCAGCGAATACGGCGTCGAAGACCAAGCGACAGGCAAGGTGAAAACGTTCCCGAGTGAAGCGGCGTTTTACGCCCATTTCGGGCTGCCGTATATTCCGCCTGAACTGCGTGAAGACGGCACGGAGGTGGAGCGGTTTTTGGCTGATTGGCCGCTTGTGCGCCTTGAAGACATGCAAGGCGATTTGCATATGCATTCGGCATGGAGCGACGGGGCGTGTTCGCTCGAGGAGCTGGCTGAGGCGTGTCGCCGCCGGGGCTACCGGTATATCGCCATTACCGACCATTCGCACTATTTGAAAGTCGCCAACGGTTTGACGCCGGAGCGGCTGCGGCGCCAGCGCGAGGAAATTGAACGGCTGAACGCGCGTTATTCGGATTTGACGATTTTGGCCGGCGTCGAAATGGATATTTTGCCGGATGGAACGCTCGATTATGATGATGATGTGCTCGAGGAGCTTGATTTTGTCATCGCCGCCATTCATTCCGGGTTCAAACAGCCGCGCGAGACGATCATGAAGCGGTTGGAAGCGGCGCTTTTCCACCCGTATGTCGATGTCATCGCTCACCCGACCGGCAGGCTGATCGGCCAGCGCGCCGGCTATGATGTCGATATCGAGCGGCTGATCGAGCTGGCGGCGGAGACAAAGACGATCCTTGAGCTGAACGCCAATCCAAACCGGCTTGATTTGTCGGCGGCTTACGTGAAAAAAGCGGAGGAAGCAGGGGCGTACATCGCCATCAACACGGACGCCCACCATTTGGACATGCTTGACGATATGTCGGTCGGGGTGGCCGCGGCCCGGAAAGGCTGGATCAAGAAAGACACGGTCGTCAACACATGGCCGCTTGAGAAGCTGCAACAGTTTTTGCGCGGCAAACGAAAGAAATGAATCAGCTGGGGGTTAGATACGTGCAACAAAAAGTGCTTCACACCCTAGAATTCGATAAAGTGAAAGCGCAGTTGGCCGAGCATGCGTCCTCGCCGCTCGGTTTGGAAAAAATCGATGCGCTCATACCGTCATCTGACTGGAAGGAAGTGTCCGCTTGGCTCGAGGAAACGGATGAAGCCGCGGCGGTCTTGCGGCTGGCCGGCTATGCGCCGCTCGACGGGGTGGTCGACGTTCGTCCGCATTTGAAGCGGGCGGCGATCGGCGGCACGCTCAGCCCACAAGAGCTGCTGGAAGTAGCGGCGACAGCGGCCGCAAGCCGGCAAATGAAGCGGCTGATCACCGATCTGCAAGAGGAGCACGGCGGCCTGGAGCGCTTGGCTTCGTATGCCGCTGAGCTTGCCGAAGCACCGGAACTCGAGCATGACGTTCGCCGCTCGATCGACGACCATGGCGAAGTATTGGATGCGGCGAGCGACCGCCTTCGCTCGCTGCGCGGGCAAATTCGGTCAGCGGAAGCGCGCATCCGCGAGAAACTCGAGAGCATCATCCGCTCGCCAGCGGCGCAAAAGCGGCTGTCGGACGCCATTATTACGATCCGCAACGACCGGTACGTCATCCCGGTGAAACAAGAGTATCGGAGCGCTTACGGCGGCATCGTCCATGACCAGTCGGCGTCCGGGGCGACGCTGTTTATCGAGCCGCAGGCGGTCGTGGAGTTAAACAACGCGCTGCGCGAGGCGCGGATGAAAGAAAAGCAGGAAATCGAGCGCATTTTGCGCGAACTTTCGGCCAAAGTCGCCGCACAGGCCGAGCCGCTTGCGCGGGCGGTCGAAGCGCTCGCGGCGCTTGATTTTGCGTTCGCCAAGGCGAAGTACGCCCGCCGGATTCAGGCGACCAAACCAGCCGTCAACAACCGCGGCTACCTTCGCTTTTTGCAGGCGCGCCATCCGCTGCTTGATCAAGAGAAGGCGGTGCCGAATGACATTGAGCTGGGCGGCGATTATACGACGATCGTCATCACCGGACCGAACACCGGCGGGAAGACGGTGACGTTAAAAACGATCGGTTTGTTGACGGTCATGGCGCAAGCGGGGCTGTTCATCCCGGCGGCCGACGGATCGGAAGCGACGGTGTTCCGTTCGGTTTTCGCTGATATTGGCGATGAGCAGTCGATTGAACAAAGCTTGAGCACGTTCTCGTCCCATATGGTCAATATTGTCGACATTTTGCGCCATGTCGATGGCGAAAGCCTCGTGTTGTTTGACGAGCTTGGGGCCGGCACCGACCCGCAGGAAGGAGCGGCGCTGGCGATCGCCATTTTGGATGAAGTGCACGGCCGCGGGGCGCGGACGGTGGCGACGACGCATTATCCCGAGTTGAAAGCCTACGGCTACAACCGCGCCGGCGTGGTCAACGCGAGCGTCGAATTTGACACCGAAACGCTCCGCCCGACGTATAAACTGTTGATCGGCATTCCCGGACGCAGCAACGCCTTTGACATTTCACGCCGCTTGGGGCTTGATGAGCGGGTGATCGAGCGGGCGAAAGCGCAAGTGAGCGCGGAAAGCCATAGCGTGGAAAACATGATCGCCTCGCTGGAGAAAAGCAAAAAGCAAGCCGAGGAAGACGAAGCGCGGGCGCGCGCGGCGCTTGAGGAAGCCGAGCGGATGCGCGCTGAGTGGGAGCAAACGCTCGCGGCGCTGGAAGAGGAAAAAGAAGAGCGGCTTGCGGAAGCGGCAAAGCAGGCAACTGACATCATCCGCGCCGCCGAGCGCGAGGCCGAGCGGATCATCCACGAACTGCGCCGTTTGCAAAAAGAAAAGCGGGCGGAAGTAAACGAGCAGGAGCTCGCCGCGGCGAAACAGCGGCTCGCTGCTGCGGTGCCAAAAGCAAAGAAGCGGAACACGGCGAAAAAGGCCGTCTCACGCCATGTGTTCCAGCCGGGCGATGAAGTGAGAGTCACGAGCCTCAACCAAAAAGGGTATTTGATCGAAAAAGTGTCGGACGACGAATGGCAAGTGCAGCTTGGCATTTTGAAAATGAAAATTCATGAGCGCGATTTGGAGTATATCGGCAGCGCGCCGGCGAACGAAGTGACACCGATCGCGACGGTGAAAGGCAAGGACGCCCATGTGAGCCTCGAGCTTGACTTGCGCGGCGAACGGTACGAAGACGCACTCATTCGGCTTGAGAAATACTTGGATGATGCCGTGCTCGCCGGCTACCCGCGCGTGTCGATCATCCACGGCAAAGGGACGGGCGCTCTCCGGCAAGGAGTGCAGCAGTTTTTAAAACAACACCGAGCGGTGAAACGCTTCCGGTTCGGAGAGGCGAATGAAGGCGGCACCGGGGTGACGATCGTGGAACTGAAATGATGGGGGCGATGGCAATGGCGTCGTTTTGGGAGCACGACATGGTGAAAACGGCGGCCAATTTCAGCGTCGCCGTGTTGTGCCTCGTCATCTTTTTAGCGGTGTTTGAATTGGTCACGAAATATAAAAATTGGGAAGAAATCCGCAAAGGCAATGTGGCGGTGGCGATGGCGACGGGCGGAAAAATCTTTGGCATCGCCAACATTTTTCGCTATGCCCTTGAGCGCCATGAATCGCTGTTGTCGATGATCGGCTGGGGAATGTATGGGTTTTTGCTTTTGCTGGCTGCGTATTTTATTTACGAGTTTTTGACGCCAAAGTTTAACATCGATGAGGAGATCGCCAACGACAATCGGGCGGTCGGCCTGATTTCGATGGTCATTTCGATCGGATTGTCGTTTGTGATCGGCGAAGGCATTCAGTAAAGGGGAACGACGCGATGGAGCAAGTCGTGAAAGGATTGTTGATTGCGGTCGGGCTGCTGCTGGTCGCCGGCATTGTGTATATGGCGGTCCGCAACCGCTCGGTCGATGTGTTGGCGAAAATGTTGTTTGTCGTTTGCGCTTGTTTTTTGCTGATGGGGTTGGCGTATTGGTTTTGGTGACACCGGATTTGATTCCGGTGTTCTTTTTTTGGCTCTTCACCAAAAGTTGTACTTGATTTTTTCAGCACCTCCCTTGCTGATGCATCCAAGAAAGACGAGGAAACCAATCATGTTTTGCATACACTTGTGCAGAGAAGTGTATCGTCTGTTAAGTCCAAGTTGTGGTGATGAGTCTCTTTTTTGATGAAAAATTACGAATCGAACGATAAAATAGAAGGTAGCGTCAAAAGTTCTATGAAAACTCCACACAGACCATCCCATTGAGCATCGTGGGGCATGCAGAGAGCCGGATTCGCCCTTGACCAACACCCGCCAAAGGTGCGGAAGAGTCGTCAAGGGCGACGGGGACAAAAAAGAAGGCAATAGGAAAGCCGCCCTTGCCTTTACCGAATTTTACCTTTGGCGGTGTTCGGTTGGTCAAGGGTTCGCTTCGCCGAATCCGGCAGGAGTTCTGTTCAACGGGCTCTGGAGGACAAAAAAGTTAGGCTGCCTCGTTTTGAAGGAAGTCCTGAGCCATGGCGATCAGCTTCGTCCACCGGGCCGGCATATGCGGCAGCTCGGCGAGCTCCGGGATGACGACCGGCACCCGGCCTTCGAGCGCGCTATGCGGGCGCAGAAAGTTAAAATACGCCACAAACAGCGTCACAAAGGACACCGAGCCTTCCTCGGCGCCAAACCCATGGGTCGGGCGGTAGTTGCCTTTAAAGGTCCGGTTGAATCGCTCGATGATCTGCTTGAGAGGGCGAAATTCTTCCGAGACCGGATCTTCGTTGGTCAGGCCGATTACCTGGCGGACGTCAAACGAAATCCCGTGCTGGGCAAAGAAGTGTTGCGCCAACAGGTAAATCGGGTTGCCATCCACGACGAACGACAAGTCGTCTGGAAGGGACGGCAGCTTCCTGAGGACATCATTGATCGCCTTGATGGCCGAGAGCGTGTCCCGGTTGGGCGAGACGCGATAGGACAGCACGATCTTTTTCACCGCGTCGAACATAAAGAATAGGTAATGCCAACGGCCCTTCACACGAATATATGTCTCGTCCCCACAGAACGAACCGGACAGCTCATACGGAAATCGGTCGACAAAGGGCTTGATCCAAAGCGCGACGCTGTTGGCGTAGTTGAGCACCGTCTGATGAGAGATCGAGACGCCATGGATGTCCTTCAGGGCGGCGGCGGTTTCCCTCGAGGACATCCCAAAGTTGACGTAGTACGTCAACACGAGCCCCAACACGTGCGGCGACGCAGCCAGCCGGGACAAATCGACCTTCGGCTTGATGAGCGACGAGGAAGCCAACGGGAGAAAGTCAAACAAGAACTCCCGAAACAAATACCGCACCTTGAAGGCTTGAGGATTCTGTTGAAACTGTTGGCGCTCTTTCTTCGTCATCCGGCGAAGGTTGGCCTGGTAAAACGGGCAATCGTTGTTCTTGCACTTATAGATGTTGTATTCCTTGCGCTCCTTGATTTTTTCCAACGTCTTTTTGCAGTGCGGACAACGAAAGACCGCTTGCTTGGTGAACCGATTTCGGTGGTTGAACCGGCATTGGCACACTTTGCATTGGTATTGCCCTTTTCCGCCGTTATTGGCGTACAGGTAAGAAGAGGGAGCCTGGCAGCGAGGGCAGGTCAACGAATCCGGCACACGGTGTTTCGCATTCGCGCGGCGCTGGATGGGCCGTAAAGGACGTCTGTGCTGGGCTTCATAGTCTGCCAACAGCTTCCGGTAATCAAGGGTTTCCGGCACATCGATGATCGGAAGGTCATCGACCTGAAGTTTCCGGTACGGCTTTTGGATGGGTTCGTCCCAGTCCTCGAGATGCAAGGATTTCCCCAATATCACACCCATTAAATACACAATGATTTGATATTGGGTCTTGATAATTTCGAGCAAATAGGCTAATAATTGAGGTAACAAAGCTTGTCACTCCTTTGTTTTGGCTGTTGGGTGTCGTTACCTCAATGATGGCCGAAAACAATGGGGGTGGCAAGCTTTTTTTCGTTCAACCGTTGAAACTCAAGGGAAAACCGTGAGTGTGGAGGATAAACTTTTGACAATACCAAATAGAAATAAGGGGGGATGAGGATGGAAAAACGATGGCTTGCGCATTACCCACCGGAAATTCCGCACACATTGGAATATCCGGCGAAAACGCTTCCGGATTCTTTGCGCGAGACCGCAGAACAGTTTGGTGATGGGGTGGCGATTGATTTTTTAGGAAAGACGATAACGTTCCGCGAATTATGGAAACGCGTTCAAGCGTTTGCCCGTTCGCTGCAGGCGCTCGGAGTGAAAAAAGGAGACCGCGTCGCCATCATGTTACCGAACTGCCCGCAGGCGGTCATCAGCTACTACGGAGCGCTCTTGGCGGGGGGCATCGTCGTGCAGACGAATCCGCTTTACACCGAGCATGAGCTCGAGTACCAGCTGAACGACAGCGGCGCGTCTGTGCTCGTGACGCTCGACTTGCTTTACCCAAAGTCGGAAGCGCTGCGAGGGAAAACGCCGGTGAAACACTGGGTCGTCACGAGAATGCAAGACTATTTGCCGACGGTCAAAAAATGGCTGTATCCGCTCGTGCAACGGAAACAGAAGATGCCGTCCGTTCAGATTGAGGAGAACGATGCGGTTCATTGGTTCCGTTCGCTTGTCGGGCAGAACGAGGGAGCGCCGCTTCCAGTCGCCATCGATCCTCAGGAAGACATCGCTTTGTTGCAATACACCGGGGGAACGACGGGACGCCCGAAAGCGGCGATGCTCACACATCGCAACTTGATTGCCAATACGTTGATGTGCGCCCATTGGGTGTACAAATGTGAAAAAGGAAAAGAGACCGTGCTTGGCGTGTTGCCGTTTTTCCACGTATACGGCATGACGACGATCATGAATTTGTCCGTGATGATGGCAAGCAAAATGGTGCTGCTCCCGCGCTTTGATGTGAAACAAACGCTGAAAACGATCGAGCGTACTCGGCCGACGATGTTTCCAGGTGCGCCGACGATGTATATCGCGCTGCTGAATGATCCGGATTTGCCGAAGTATGACTTGTCTTCCATCAATGTGTGCATCAGCGGCTCGGCCCCATTGCCGGTCGAGGTGCAGGAGCAGTTCGAGCGGGCGACCGGCGGGAAGCTTATTGAAGGATACGGTCTCACGGAAGCCTCGCCTGTCACCCACAGCAACTTCCTTTGGGACGGGGAGCGGGTGAAAGGAAGCATCGGCGTTCCTTGGCCGGATACCGAAGCGAAAATCATTTCCTTGGAAACGGGCGAGGAAGTGCCGCCGGGAGAGATTGGCGAGCTGGTCGTGCGCGGGCCGCAAGTGATGAAAGGCTATTGGAATCAGCCGGAAGAAACCGCGCAAGTGCTGCGCGATGGATGGCTGTATACGGGCGACATCGGCTATATGGATGAGCGCGGCTATTTTTACATCGTCGACCGGAAAAAAGACATCATCATCGCAAGCGGCTACAACATTTACCCGCGCGAAGTCGAAGAGGCGCTGTATCAACATCCGAAAGTGCAGGAAGCGGCGGTGATCGGTGTGCCTGATCCGTACCGGGGCGAGACGGTGAAAGCGTTTGTCGTCTTCAAAGCGGGGGAGACGTGCAGCGAACAAGAACTTGATGCGTTTATGCGCGCGCGGCTCGCCGCTTACAAAGTGCCGCGTTTGTATGAGTTCCGCAGCGAGCTGCCGAAAACAGCGGTCGGGAAAATTTTGCGCCGGGCGCTCGTGGAAGAAGAGAAAAAGAAGCTTGACAAATCGTCAGAACGATCCGTAAAATAAAAACATGAATGATCATTCATTCATTTGATGACTGGCGATCAAGAAAAGGAGAATCTAAGGTTGCGCAGAGAGAAACCAAAATTTAAACAGATCATTGATGCGGCCGTCGTCGTCATCGCCGAGCACGGCTACCATCAGGCGCAAGTGTCGAAAATCGCCAAGCAGGCCGGTGTCGCCGACGGCACGATCTATCTGTATTTTAAAAACAAAGAAGACATCTTAATTTCGCTTTTCCAGGAAAAGATGGGGGCGTTCATCGAGAAAATCGAACAGGAGACAGAAGGAATTTCAAGCCCGTTAGAGAAATTGTATGTATTGGTGAAGACCCACTTTTCCGCTCTTGCCGCCGATCCGCACATGGCGGTCGTGACGCAGCTTGAGCTGCGGCAGTCAAACAAAGAGCTGCGCCATCGCATCAACGAGGTGCTGAAAGGCTATTTGCGGCTCATTGATCGAATCATCGTCGAAGGAATGGAAAAAGGGGAATTTCGCCGCGACTTAGACATTCGTCTCACTCGGCAAATGATTTTCGGCACCCTTGACGAGACGGTGACGACGTGGGTGATGAATGAACAAAAATACGATTTGGCGGCGCTCGCCGACCCGGTATATGAGCTGCTCATCAAAGGGTGCGCTGCCGGGCGCTGACGGAGACGAAGAAAGGGGAGAGGCTTCATGGACTCGTTTCGTTTGACGAAAGAAGGGTTCGTTGCGGTCGTGACGTTTTCGCGTCCGCCGGCGAACGCCCTTTCATCCGCTGTCTTGAAAGAGCTTTCAGCCTTGCTCGATGAACTCGAGACCGATCAAGAGGTCAGGGTCGTCCTGTTGCACGGCGAGGGGCGGTTTTTCTCGGCTGGCGCCGACATTAAAGAGTTTACGGCGATCGCTTCCGCCGAGCAGGCGTCGGCGTTGTCGCGCGACGGCCAGCTGGTGATGGAGCGGATCGAACGTTTCCCGAAACCGGTGATCGCGGCGATTCATGGCGCTGCGTTGGGAGGGGGGCTCGAGCTGGCGATGAGCTGCCATATTCGCCTTGTCGCCGAAAACGCCAAGCTCGGTTTGCCGGAGCTGCAGCTCGGACTCATTCCTGGGTTTGCCGGCACACAGCGGCTCGTGCGCTTCGTTGGGTTCGGCAAGGCGGCGGAAATGATGTGGACGAGCGAGCCGATCACCGGAATCGAAGCGGTTGAATGGGGGCTGGCCAACAAGGCGGTGCCGGAAGAGCGGCTTCTTGACGAGGCAAAAGCGTTGGCGAAAAAGATCGCCGAAAAAAGCCCGATTTCCGTCCGCGCGGTCATTGAATTGCTCAACGCCGCGAAGGAAAAGCCGTTCGCTGAAGCGGTGCGCGACGAGGCGGAATGGTTTGGCCGCGTGTTTGTATCCGAGGATGCGAAAGAAGGCGTGCAGGCGTTTTTGGAAAAACGGCCGCCCGTCTTTCAAGGTAAATAATCGCCGTCGATGTCTGAATGTTGGCAACTGAAACAATGTTGGATCAAACTGAGGAGGGAAAACGACATGAACATTTTTGTCCTCATGAAACGCACCTTTGACACAGAGGAAAAAATCTCGATCGCTAACGGCAAGATCAATGAGGAAGGCGCTGAGTTCATCATCAACCCGTACGATGAGTACGCCATCGAAGAGGCCATTCAAGTGCGCGACCAACACGGCGGAGAAGTAACCGTTGTCACGGTCGGCAATGAAGAGGCGGAAAAAGAGCTGCGCACGGCGCTCGCCATGGGCTGCGATAAAGCGGTGCTCATCAACATTGACGATGATGTGGAGGAACAAGACCAACACACGGTCGCGAAAGTGCTTGCCGAATATTTGAAGGACAAAAACCCCGACCTTATTTTGGCCGGCAACGTCGCCATTGACGGCGGTTCGGGGCAAGTCGGGCCGCGCGTCGCGGAATTGCTCGGCATTCCGTATGTAACGACGATTACAAAGCTGGAGATTGCCGACGGCGGCAAAGTGACTGTTGTGCGTGATGTCGAAGGGGATGAGGAAATCATCGAAACGTCGCTGCCGCTCCTTGTCACGGCGCAACAAGGGCTGAACGAACCGCGCTATCCGTCGCTGCCGGGGATTATGAAGGCAAAGAAAAAGCCGCTTGACGAGCTGGAGCTTGACGATTTGGATCTTGACGAAGACGACGTCGAAGCGAAAACGAAGACGATCGAAGTGTTCTTGCCGCCGAAGCGCGAGGCAGGGAAAATTTTGCAAGGTGAGCTAGCCGACCAAGTAAAAGAGCTTGTCCACTTGCTTCGTTCCGAAGCAAAAGTCGTGTAAGAACGGCCGAATGGTTCCTAGCGGCGAAGCGCGAGGCGAGGGGAAATTTGGCTAGGCGCAATCGCCGATCAAGGGAAGGAACTCATTCAGCTGCTCCGTTCTGAAGCGAAAGCGGTATAAGCGAGAACTGCTGCCGGCGTTTGGCTGAAAAACAACGGGGAATCAAAGAATAGGGGGACTGAAAGAATGGCACGCAAAGTGTTGACATTGGCGGAAGTACGCGACGGATCGCTGCGGAACGTTTCGTTTGAAGCGATCGCAGCAGCCAAAACGATCGCCGAAGGCGGGGAAGTCGTCTCGGTGCTCGTCGGCGATCAAGTCGCAGCGCATGCGAACGAACTCATTTACCGCGGTGCGGATCGCGTCGTTGTCGTTGAGCATCCGAATTTGAAATTTTATACATCCGACGGGTATTCGCAGGCAGTAAAAGCCGTGATTGACAAAGAACAGCCGGAAGGCATCGTCTTCGGCCATACGGCGCTCGGCAAAGACTTATCGCCGAAATTGGCCATCAAGCTCGACGCCGGCCTCGTTTCCGACGTCATTGCGGTCGAAGAAGCGGGCGGCAACATTGTGTTTACGCGCCCGATCTACTCCGGCAAAGCGTTTGAAAAGAAAATCGTCACAAGCGGCATCCTTTTTGCGACGGTGCGCCCGAACAACATCGCGCCGCTCGAGCGCGATGAGTCGCGCACAGGCAGCGTGGAAACGCTCGCCGTTGAGATCAAGGACTTACGCGCGATCGTCAAAGAAGTCGTCCGCAAAACGGCCGAAGGCGTCGACTTGACGGAAGCGAAAGTGATCGTCGCTGGCGGCCGCGGGGTGAAAAGCGCCGAAGGCTTCCAGCCGCTCAAAGAGCTGGCCGAAGTGCTGGGCGGCGCGGTTGGCGCATCGCGCGGGGCGTGCGATGCCGGCTATTGCGACTATTCGCTGCAGATCGGGCAAACGGGGAAAGTCGTCACGCCGGATCTGTACATCGCTTGCGGCATTTCCGGAGCCATCCAACACTTGGCGGGCATGTCGAACTCAAAAGTGATCGTGGCGATTAACAAAGACCCGGAAGCGAACATTTTCAAAGTCGCCGATTACGGCATTGTCGGCGATTTGTTCGAAGTCGTTCCGCTTCTCACGGAAGAATTCAAAAAACTGAAAGTGCATTCGTAATCGCTGAAACGGGCGGCGTGCGCCGCCCGTTTTTCTTGGATAAATTCCGGTGCGGAGCGAATATTAGAAACGAAAGCAAAACATTCGCACCGCTGTCGATTTCCATGGTATACTTTGCTTGCAGCATTTTCGAACAGGGAGGGAAATCCGCATGGCCATTGTCAATGCGACAGATCAAACGTTCGCCGCGGAAACGAAAGACGGCGTCACGCTCGTCGACTTCTGGGCGCCATGGTGCGGTCCGTGCCGCATGATCGCCCCGGTGCTTGAGGAGCTCGACCAAGAAATGGGCGACAAAGTGAAAATCGTCAAAGTGAATGTCGACGAAAATCAAGAAACGGCCGCAAAATTCGGCGTCATGAGCATTCCGACGCTGCTTGTGTTCAAAAACGGCGAGCTCGTCGATAAAGCGATCGGCTATCAACCGAAAGAGGCATTAGCAGAGCTTGTTGGCCAATACGTATCATGACGGAGAAACAGGAAAATCCAGAGGGGAAGAAACCTCTGGATTTTTTCTTTTTTCAGAAAAAAATGATTGACAGACGGAGATGATTTTTTTATAGTAATAACCAATAAATCCTATTGGATATATAGGTTTTTATTGGTATTATCCATAGTTTTCACATCGATTTAGTTTATTTAGGAGGTGAGAATCGTTTACGAAATTACGAAATCTACAAGGTTGGTGAAAAACGCTGATTCCCTTCAGCGATGGAAGAAGGAGTGAAAAATCAGACCGATGCAACAAGGTTTTTCGAATGGAGAAACGACAGGGTAAAGCCGTATCCACGATGAAATCACCATCTCCTAGAGGGCGGTGATTTCGTACAACATCCTGCGATTCCATCTGTTTCTCAGTTAGAGAAGCCTAGGAAAATCATCCTTCTTTTTCGGTGAAATGCCGCTGATTGGCTCGTGGCAGCCGTTTTTCGCCAACCTTCCCGCTGTGATTTTAAGAAGAAACGAGGGGGAACGATGATGAACAAATGGAAAATGGGGAAATGGCTCGTGCTCATGGCGGTTTTGTTAGGGATGGTCTCGGGATGCGGAGGACATAGCGAATCCGCCAATGCCCAGAAAGCATCTCCCACCAAGAAGGAGGAGGGAGAAGTCATCCGCATCGGCTATCAAAAATACGGCACGCTCAATATGTTGAAAGCGCGCGGCGACTTGGAACAACGATTAAAACAGCTCGGTTATACGGTGCAATGGTCATTATTTCCGGGCGGGCCGCAATTGTTGGAGGCGATGAATGCCGGCAGCCTTGATTTCGGCCATACCGGTGAGGCGCCACCCGTGTTCGCCCAAGCGGCTGGGACGCCGTTGCTGTATGTGGCAACGACTCCGCCGAGCCCAAAGGCGGAAGCGATTTTGGTTCGGCGTGATTCCCCGATTCGGACGGTGGCCGATTTGAAAGGGAAAAAAGTGGCGTTAAACAAAGGGTCGAACGTCCATTATCTGCTTGTCCAGGCGCTCAGCAAGGCTGGATTGACGCTTTCTGACATTCGTCCCGTTTATTTGCCGCCCGCCGATGCCCGTGCCGCCTTTGAGCAAGGAAGCGTTGACGCTTGGGTGATTTGGGATCCGTTTTATGCCGCGGCTGAACAAACAGGGAAGGTTCGCGTGCTCGCTGACGGCCAAGGGTTGGTGGCGAACCGTGAGTTTTTCTTCGCTTCGCGTTCGTTTGCGCAAAAGCATGCCGATGTCGTGCATGTCATCTTAGAGGAGCTGAAGAAAGTCGGCCAGTGGGCCAACCGCGATCCGAAAGGAGTGGCAACGTTTTTGGCGCCGGAACTCGGCATTGATGAAGCGGCGCTTGAAGTCGCATCCAAACGCCGCACGTATGGCCTGGAACCAATCACAAACGAGGTCATCGCCCAACAGCAAACGATTGCAGATCAATTTTACCAGCTAGGGTTGTTGCCAAAGAAAATCGACGTAAACGAAGCGGTTTGGCGTGAAGCCAAATGAAGCGGAGACGGAATAGGAAGAGAAAACGGGGGTGATTCGTGACAAAAAAGTCATCGGTCAGCTTCGTTGGCAGCGTCATCCGTCAACAAGAACGCAGGGCGGCAGCTCGGATGAGAAACCACACTAGGAAGTCGGGGGGAACGCGATGAAATCGTCGAGATGGACAGAATGGACTTGGGGGAAGGCGGTGCCGTGGGTGTTGCCCGTTGCTCTGCTTGTGGCATGGCAAACGGCTGTAGAAACCGGTTGGTTGTCTTCGCGGGTGCTGCCGGCGCCGACCGCCGTCATGGCGGCCGCTTGGCACCTCGGGTCGAGCGGGGAGCTATGGCAGCATTTATCCATCAGTTTTGGGCGAGCGGTGGCTGGATTCGCGATCGGCGGGTCTATCGGGTTTCTTCTTGGCCTAGTCAACGGGGTGTTTCGCCCGGCGGAGCGTTTGTTGGACACATCGATCCAAATGATTCGCAATATTCCGCATTTGGCGATGATTCCGCTCGTCATTTTATGGTTTGGCATCGGTGAAGAGGCGAAAGTGTTTCTCGTCGCGCTTGGCGTTCTTTTTCCGATTTATGTCAACACGTGGCATGGCATTCGCAATGTGGATGCGGGCTTGCTGGAAATGGGGCGGGTCTATGGATTGGGGCCGTGGGCGTTGTTTTGGCGCATCTGGCTGCCGGGCGCGTTGCCGGCGATTTTGGTTGGCGTGCGTTATGCGCTCGGCATCATGTGGTTGACCTTAATCGTAGCGGAAACGATCGCTGCCGACCGCGGCATCGGGTATTTGGCCATGAATGCGCGCGAGTTTATGCAAACCGATGTCGTCGTCTTCAGTATTTTGCTTTACGCGCTGTTTGGCAAGCTCGCCGACAGCATCGCCCGTTTTTTGGAAAGCCGTTTGCTTCGCTGGAATGTGAACTATCAACATCGGCCGTAGGGTGCAAGTCTGCGAGGAAAGGGGAAGGCAAAAATGGGGGCAGGGCAAGGAGCAGAACTGGTCTTTGTTCAAGTGGCCAAGCGATTTGGGGCTCAATCGGTGTTAAGCGGCATCGATTTGACGGTGAAACGGGGGGAGTTTATCGCCATCATCGGACGAAGCGGCTGCGGCAAAAGCACGTTATTGCGCTTGGCTGCCGGCTTGGAGGAGCCCACATCGGGAATCATTCAACTCGATGGTGAGCCGCTCCAAGGAATCAATACGAAAGCCCGGGTCATGTTTCAAGATGCTCGTCTGTTGCCATGGCGGCGCGTCATCGACAACGTCGGTCTCGGTTTGAAAGGGAATTGGCGGGAACAGGCGGCCAAGGCGCTTGAACAAGTCGGGTTAGCAGAGCGCGCCAACGAGTGGCCGTCGGTGCTGTCCGGCGGCCAACGGCAACGGGTGGCGCTCGCCCGTGCACTGATCAGTCAGCCGCAAGTATTGTTGCTCGATGAACCGCTTGGTGCGCTCGACGCCTTGACGAGAATTGACATGCAACGGCTGATCGAGCGGCTATGGCAGGAACAACATTTCACCGCTTTGTTGGTCACGCACGATGTCGATGAAGCAGTGATGTTGGCGGACCGCGTGGTGCTGATTGAAAACGGAACGTGCGCGTTTGATTGGCCGGTGCGCCTGCCGCGGCCGCGGCAGCGCGGCGATGCGGCGTTTGCGGATTTGGTGGAGGCGATTTTGCGCCGCATTTTGGGTCCTGAATCCGAACGGGGCGCGATCGCTGCCAGTTCGTTCGGTGAAAAAAGGAGGGCGTTATAGATGAAAAAAAGGTTCAGTTGGCTGCTTGGGTTCAGCGCATTCGTGTGCCTACTGCTAGCGGCGTGCGGCCAAGAACGAAGCACCTCTTCCTCCGCGTCCAAGGGAGCGGCATCCGTCGATTCATGGCCGGAAGAATTGCATATCGGCTATCAAAAATCATCGTTTTCGCTCTTTTTAAAAGAGAAAGGGTATTTGGAAAAACAATTGCAAAAGCACGGTGTGCAAGTAAAATGGTTTGAATTTCAATCAGGTCCGCCCTTGCTTGAGGCGTTAAATAGTGGACAAATCGATATTGGATATGTGGGAGGTGCGCCGGCCATACTGGCGCAAGCGAATCCGCATTCGCAATTGGCTTATATTGCATATGAACCGGAAGTGGCGCGGGCGATCATTGTGCCGAAAACATCATCGATCCATACGGTAGCGGACTTAAAAGGAAAAAAAGTAGCTTTTGGGAAGGGGTCAAGCGCTCACTATACACTGTTGACCGCTTTGGAAACGGCCGGACTGACATTGAACGATATTACCCCGGTGTATTTGCAACCAGCTGAGGCGCGCACTGCATTTGAGCGCGGCGATGTGGACGCTTGGGTGATTTGGGATCCCTTTTTGGCTGATGCAGAGGTGAATGGGGGAGCACGTATATTGATCGATGCGAACCGATTGCCGAAACAATATGGATTTATTGTGGCACGAAACCAATATGTGAAACAGTATACCAATGTAGCGAAAACAGTGATTGATCAACTGAACCGCGTCCATCAAGAAATCCATTCTTCACCAGACGAAGCTGCGAAATTATTGGCCAAAGAAACGAAAATTGATGCAGCCGTTTGGAAACGGACGTTGAGTCGAAGGGGATATGGCGTGTTCCCGCTGACCAAGGAGGTGATCGCGGCGCAACAACGCATTGCCGATCAATTTTATAAAGCCGGATTGGTTTCGAAACGAGTCAATGTAAACGAGGCGGTTGTGGTTGTCAAGGAAGAGCAAAAGACAAAATGACGCATGCATTCATCGATCCAAGCCGTTTCATGGACCAAAGTTGGGGGCTTGAACGATGAGCGGGAAACGTCCTGCTCAGACAATGAGGAAAAAGAATGGGGGAAGGCCAATGACAACGGTGACCATCCTTTCGGGAAGCCCATCACGTGTTTCCAAAACGAATCGTGTAGCGGAATGGGTGAAAGAGCAGCTGCAACGGCTTGGTCACACCGTGCATCTCGTTCGTTTGCGCGATCTGCCTGCTGAAGATTTGCTGTATGCGAACGACTCAAGTGAGCCGATCGCCCAAACCCATGAGTGGATCCGGCAGTCGAAAGCGATCATTGTGTTAAGCCCTGTGTATAAAGGGAGTTATACTGGCATTTTAAAAGCATATTTGGATTTGCTGCCGGAAAAAGCGTTGAAAGAAAAACTCGTCGTGCCGATTGTCACCGGAGGAACCATTGCTCATTTGTTGGCGCTCGAATATGCGCTTAAACCGATTTTCTCCATTTTGGGAGCGCGAACCATTTTGCATGGCGTCTTTATTTTAGATTGGACGTTGGGTCATGATGATGAAGGTCGGATCGTGCTTTCCGATGACTTGCTATCGCGCATGCAGGAAGTGATTCAGGCGGTTTCTCAATTGAACGAAGATCGAGCCGTTTCATAAAGGAGGCGATTTACGATGGAATTGCTTTGGTTTATTCCTTCTCACGGGGATGGGCGGTATTTAGGGACGACAAAAGGGGGCCGTTCTCCGGAATACAGCTACTTTAAACAAGTGGCTCAAGCGGCTGACCGCTTAGGATATACGGGGGTGCTCATTCCGACCGGCAAATCGTGCGAAGATCCGTGGCTGCTTGCTTCGGCATTGGCGGCCGAAACGGAACGATTGCG
Organism: Geobacillus sp. YF-1; assembly: GCF_052692335.1. NCBI lineage: Bacteria > Bacillati > Bacillota > Bacilli > Caryophanales > Anoxybacillaceae > Geobacillus > Geobacillus sp. YF-1. The sequence continues at coordinate 2,605,790 of NZ_CP199850.1, read as the reverse complement.
CTTTCTTGTCGCTGTTCGTCCCGGACTGATGACGCCGACGTTGGCGGCCCGCATGACGTCGACGTTGGATCGCCTTTCGAACGGGCGGCTCCTCGTCAACGTGGTCGCCGGGGGCGATCCGGTTGAACTGGCGGGCGATGGCTTGTTTTTATCCCATGATGAACGCTACGAGGCAACAGATGAGTTTTTGACTGTTTGGCGTCGATTGCTCGCGGGAGAGGAAGTGACGTTGACGGGAAAGCATGTGTCGGTCCAAGGAGCGAAGCTGTTGTTTCCAGCGGTGCAAAAACCGTATCCGCGCGTCTTTTTTGGCGGATCGTCACAGGCGGGGCAACGGGTGGCGGCCCGCCATGCGGATGTATATTTGACTTGGGGAGAGCCGCCGGAACAAGTGAAAGAGAAAATCGAACAAGTCAAAGCACTTGCCCGCCAAGCGGGAAGAGACATCGAATTTGGCATTCGCCTTCATGTAATCGTGCGCGAAACGGAAACGGAAGCATGGGAAGCGGCGGAGCGATTGATTCGCTACGTGGATGAGCGGACGATTGAAGAAGCGCAGCAGGTCTTTGCCCGCTACGATTCGGTCGGGCAGCAACGGATGCGGCAACTGCACAGCGGCAGAAAAGAAGCGTTGGAGATCAGTCCGAATCTTTGGGCGGGTATTGGACTTGTGCGCGGCGGAGCCGGCACCGCTCTTGTCGGCGATCCGGAAACCGTGGCCGCGCGCCTTCGCGAGTATGAGCAGCTGGGCATCCGCTACTTCATTTTATCCGGCTACCCGCATCTGGAAGAGGCGTATCGGGTGGCGGAGCTGTTATTCCCATTGTTGCCTGTGAATATTCCGTCTTCATCAATTCGCGGTGAGGTCGTGGGCAATGAATTTTTCCCTCATGTGATTAAAGTGTGACCGATCGAGAAAGAGAGGACCTGGGAAGAAGGGGGTCCTCTCTTTTTCAATTTATATTGACATTGAAATTCACTTTCTCTTATAATTTTACTGCATTGATATTGATTATCATTTTTATAAACGAACGGGGGGATACATCATGACATTGAAGGGGAAATGGATGGCCGTATTCGCCGTAGCGGTGTTGGCGCTCGGAGCATGCGGCCAAAGTGAACAGACGGCGGGGACAGAAAAAGAAAACAAAACGGCCGCCGAGAAACAAGAAAAGTCGAACACGGAGACGAAAGCAGAGGAGGAAAACGAACAGGCGGAAGTGGATTACGCCGGTGCGTTCAGCGCAGCGTTGGCCGAGCTTGAGAAAGCGAAGCAAGGCGGGGCGGCTGACTTCAGCAAGGTGGAGAGCATCTACAAAGAAACGCTGCAGCCGCTTGTGCAAAAACGCGACGCCGAATTTGAGGATGCGGTTGACGAACATATTACCACCGCCCTGGCCGCCGGCAAGGACGGGTCGCTTGAGCCGTTGGTCGTCAAGCAAATTTTTGACAAGTTGATGCAAAAAGCGTTTTACACGACGATCAAACACGAGTTTACCGAGGCAGAGGAGCATTGGGCTGACAAAGAAGAAGTGAAAGAAGAGATCGAGGAAGCAAAAGCGTTTTATGCGATTTTGCAGCCGACCGTGGAAAAACGCGATGCGGCGTATGGAACGAAGCTCGCTGACGCCATCAACGGCGCGTTTGCGCAAATGGAGCAAGCCGTCCAAAACGATGATGCGCTCTCATTTGCCCTCGGCAAGCAAGTGGTGGACAAAACGTTGATGAAAACATTCTACTTAGCGAGCGGAGCGCTCCCGGACGGCTATGCGGCGAAGGCGGCGGCTGCGGCCAAGGAAAACGCCGAGGAAGCCAAAGTGAAGCAGGCGGAAGGCTGGGCGTTTTACCAGTCCGTCTACCCGTACATGAAACGGCATGCGGCCGAGGAAGCCGATTTTATTTTGAAACAGTTCGATTTGCAGACGGACGTCAAAACGCTCGACCCGAAAGCGGTAAACCACGCGTTCGTGCGCGGCTGGGCGAAAGTGGCGCTTCACGAATATGAAGAAAGCAAAGAAAATTGGGGGCAGGACAAATCGGTGATTACCGCTTTGGAAGGCGCGCTCTTTATTCACATGATCGAGCAGGATATCAAAACGCTGCTCGGCGACAAAGCGTACGCTGATTTGAACGATCAAGCGACACGCTACTTAGAAGCGGCGAAGGCGAAAAACAAAGCGGAGGCCGACAAATGGCTGCCTCCAATCGAGGCTGCGCTTCAGCAAGTGATCCAGAAAGCGAACTAAACGATCAGCAAGCTTCGGTTTTCTCCTGTTTCCCAAACGGGAACAAACTGATCGGCAAGGGTGTCCGGCGCGGCGCCCTTTTTTTGCAGGCGTCCATCCCGGGCGAAGGCCGCGCTGGCTAAACTGCTGCTTCACCGCGCCAAAGGCGGAATGGTTTTGAGGATGGTGTCATGGCGAATGGGGAAACGCTCAAGCCAAGGTAGGAAACGGAAACATTTGGTTTTTGTCGGTTCGCCACGACGTTCCCCGGCGGTTTATGGTAAGATGCTAATGGACAATGGAAAAGGATGAGGTGAAGGTAATGAAAGTGGTGGTGACCGGGGGTGCGGGGTTTATTGGCAGCCATTTGGCCGCTCGTCTGCATGAGCAAGGTTATGAAGTGGCGGCGATCGATTGTTTTCATCCGTATTATCCTGCCGAACGGAAGGAGCGGCAGTTTCACGCGCTCACCGGCGGCCGGGTGCCGCTGGCTCGCTTCGACTTGCTTGATGGGGAAGCGACGAAGCGCTGGTTCAGCCAGTTTCGTCCCGATGTCGTCTTTCATTTGGCGGCGCTGCCGGGCGTGCCGTATTCGTTGGCGCATCCGCTCGCTTACATCGATTATGACATTAAGGCGACGGTGAACGTTTTGACGGCGGCGGGAGAGGCGGGGGCGGGCCATGTGTTGTTCGCCTCGTCGTCATCGGTGTACGGCGACCGCGGCAATGTCCCGCTCAAGGAAGAAATGGCGGACGGCCGTGTCGTCTCGCCGTATGCAGCCGCGAAATACGGGGCGGAGTCGTTTTGTCACGCGTACGCGCATTTGTACGGATACCGAATGACGATGTTCCGCTATTTTACGGTGTATGGCCCGTGGGGGCGGCCCGATATGGCGATCGGCACGTTTTTGCGCCGGTTGTTGGCAGGCGAGGAGATTGTCGTATATGGCCAAGGGACGGCGCGCGATTATACGTACATCGATGATATCGTCGCCGGCATGATCGCGGCGCTTCAGCGCGGCGGCGGACAAAGCGAAGTGTTCAACTTGGGGGCGGGGGCGCCCGTTACGATGGAGCAGCTGCTCGCTGAGCTGCGGAAGCACTTTCCCGATCTGAAAATCGTGCAGGCGCCGGAGCGGAAAGGGGATGTGAAAGCGACGTGGGCCGACATTACGAAGGCGAAGCAGGCGTTTGGCTATGAGCCCAACGTGCCGTTTGCCGAAGGGTTGGCGCGGACGGTGGCGTGGGCGCGCGAACATGAACGGTAAGCGGGCGGCCCGTTTGGTGCGCGCCATGGTTGGCGCGGCGCTCATCGCGCTGTTTGCCTGGCTGACGCATCGTTATTTTGATGGGCGCCTCTTGCTTGCCCTTCTCGCTGAACTGGCTCGCCAGCCCGTTCGCTTCGCCGCTGTGCTGCTTGTGTATGGCGCTTCGTTTTGGCTGCGGGCGTGGGCGTGGAAGCAATATGTCGGGAAGCCGCTCGCGCTGTCGGTCTATGGGCGCGCCGTGCTCCTCAGTTTGTTTGTCAATCATGTCGCCCCGGTGAAAATCGGCGATGCCGCCCGTGTCGCCGTGCTCGCCCGCCAGCCCGGCGTTTCGCTCGGCGAGGCGGTGGAATCGGTGGCGGTGATGCGGTTCCTTGATATGGCGATGCTGGGCGGATGGACGGTCATTGGGACGTATGCGTATCGCCATCACATTCCCCGGGTTCCGCTCTTGGCCGCGGCCGTTGCCGCCGCGTTCGCGCTGACCGTGGTCGTGCTTCGCCGCCCGCTCCGCCTCGAGCGGTTATGGCGGCGCTGGCGGACGGTGTTTCAGGGCCGTCGCGGAGCGGGGATCGTCGCGGCGGTGGCAGCGAGCTGGCTGTGCGAGGCGGCGGTCATTGGCGCGGTCGCTGAGACCGTGGGCCTTTCGCTTTCCTTTTGGCAGGCGGTATGGGTCAACAGCGCGACCGTTTCCGGCCAAATCGTCCAAGTGGCTCCCGGCGGGCTCGGAACGTATGAGGCGGTAATGGCGTTTGCGCTGACGACGTTGGGGGCCTCAGGAGAACGCGCCTATGCGGCGGCCGTCGTCACCCATGCCGTGAAATTTCTATTTTCCTACGCGGCTGGGGCCGTTGTGCTCGCGTTTTGGCGGTCCGACTGGCAGGTGGTGCAGGGCGTGTGGAAAAAGGGAAGGGAGAAGCGATGAAAGAAGCATCACGATTCGAAAAAATTGCGGCGCGCTGCTGGAATTTGTTGAATGAAGGCAAGCCGTTCACGCCGATTTTCGCTGTCGGGGTGATGGTCATCAGTCATGCCGCCGACCTGATTCATGGCCATGCCTCGGCTTGGCTGCTCGGCCTGGCGGCGGCGCTGCCGCTGTTTGTTGTCTACTACGTTTACGATTATCCGCTGTTTTTGCGCAATTATTTATGGATTCCGTATATCGTCTTTCTCATCATGTGGTCGTTTGCCGATGTGGCCTTATTGCTGCTTTCGGCCGCGCTCTATTTTTTCTTTACCGTCTTTTTTTGGGGGACGCTGTATTACCATTTGCGCATCGGCACGTCATGGTGGAATTTCACCCGCTTTTGGAAACTGGTGTTAAAAAACAGCGATTCGACGAGCGGCAACGCCCAAGAGCAGCTGCCGAAATTGTTCCTTTTGCTGTCGGTGTGGGAATATGCGGCGTCTTTGGCGGAGCGCGGTGCCGATTGGTTGTCGCTGTGCGGGCCGTTTTGGCTGTTTGCCGCTGCGGTGTGGCTGTTTTCATCGATTTTGCACCGTCATTTGTTTGACTGGCAGCCGGAGATCATTCCGACTTACACGAGCAACGTGCCGAGTCCCACCGCGCCGGTCAGTGACAAAGTGTACGTCATCGTGATTGACGGGATGCGCAAAGACCGGTTTGAAGCGGCGAACGCCCCGTTTTTGAAACGGCTGCGCGCGCAAGGAACGGAATTTGCGCAAATGGAAACCGTCTATCCGGCGCGCACCGTCGTCTGCTTCACCTCGATGCTGACGGGGACGTATCCGTTTGAGCACGGCATCCGGTCCAATATGGTATGGAAGCTTGGGGCGAAAGTGGAGACGATTTTCGATTCGCTTCGGAAAATCGGAAAAACCGGCCGCTTGCTCGGCATCGCCCATTTGGTCGATTCGTTCGGCGACGATGTCGAAACGGTGACGGCCGTCATGCCGAACGACCTGGCCGATCGTTATATTATCGAGCGGGCGAAGCGCATCGTTGAGGAACAAAACCCGGACTTGCTCGTCGTGCAATTGATTGCCACCGATCAGACCGGCCATAGCCGCGGAGTCTTGTATGATGAGTATATCGAAAAAATTGAAGAAGCGGACGCCTTGATCGCTGAGTTTGTCAGCTGGCTTGCGGAACGGGGCGAGCTCGAGCGCGCGACATTGATCGTCTGCGCCGACCATGGCCAAGCGGATGGCATCGGCGGCCACGGCCACCTCGATGAAGGGGAGCGGTATGTGCCGTTTTTTCTATACGGTCCGGCGATTGAGCGAGGAAAACGAATCGATGAGAAAAGAAGCCTCGTTTCGCTGGCGCCGACGATCGCTTATTTGCTTGGAGCGCCGTATCCGAGCCATAGCCGCGGCCCGGTGTTAATTGAGGCGATCCGAAAGGAGGAGCGCGATGAAGAAGCAGCGCGTCATCGTCTTTTTGCCGGCGCACAATGAAGAAGAAGCGATTGGCGACGTCATCCGCCGCATTCCGCGTCATTTTCACCCCGATATAGAGGTCATCGTCTTGGTCATTGATGATGGATCGACGGACCGAACGGTCGAAGTGGCGAAAGAAGCCGGGGCCGATATCATTTGCCGCCTGCCGGAAAACCGCGGCCTCGGTGCGGCGGTGCGGCGGGGGCTTGAAGAGTGTGTCCGCCTCGGTGCCGATATCGGCGTGATGATCGACGCGGACAACGAATATCCGCCGGAACAAATCCCCGACCTGTTGGCGCCGATTGTTGCCGGCGAGGCCGATTATACGATCGGCTCGCGCTTCCTTGGCACGATTCGCGGCATGAAATGGCATCGCCGCCTCGGGAATTATTTGTTCACTTGGCTGCAGTCGCTGCTTCTCGGACAGCGTCTCTATGACGGACAGTCGGGGATGCGCGCCTTTTCGCGCCAAGCGATGGAGGAGGCGGAAATCATCCACGATTACAACTACGCCCAAGTGCTGACGCTCAACTTGGTGCGCAAAGGATTTCGCTTGCAAGAAGTGCCGATCCGCTATCAAGTGCGGACGACCGGCCGCTCGTTCATTAAGTTCACCGCCTATATGACCGCGGTTATCCCGGCCATATGGAAGGAAATGCGCCGCCCGGTCGCCAAAGTCGCCGGCGACCGCGAGGCGCACGATCGCTCCTCGGAGCGGGCCCGGCATTGTTCGTGAGGCCGCCGTCTCCGGCGGTCGCATTTTTGATGTCCCTGTATTGACAGAAAGGATGATAATGATTATCATTAGTCTTGATGGGAGGAACGAAAAAATGAAAAGGCCGCGTTTCTTTTTTTACATAGCAATGATAGTTGTTTTCAATCTCATCCCGCTCAACGTGTTCGCTTATTCATACGGGGATCCGAACAAAGAGGCGGTCGCTGAAGCTTACAAGCAGATGAAGGAAAAGCTGAATGAGGAGCCGCCGAATTTTGCCGCGGCTAAAGAAATTTTTGAAACGGTAAAAGAAGAGATCGACATGCATATGGGGCCGGAGCCGGCCCAAGCGGTGCTTAAAGCCCTCGAAGCCAAAGACCGCCAAGCGGTGACTGAAAATATGGAAAAAATTTTAGTGCTCAATATCGCCCGCCGCTTAGACAATATTGAGAAAAACTTTGACCAGTATGATACGAGCAAGCGGCTGTTGGCGAAGGCGTTTGCCACGTATGAGGCGCTGTCGCCGATCATTCAAGGAAAAGACGCGGCGCTTGACAAACAGCTGCGCACCGAGTTTGACAACGCATTGCAGTCGCTTGGCAACCCGGGGCTGTTCGGCGTCGGCGAGAAAAAATCGGATATCAACGCGTTTAAGAAAAGCAAAGAGACGATTTTAACAACGCTGCAAAAGCAATTCGGTTTGAAAAGCTTAGAAGTTGGCCATTTTTCGGAAAGCGCCACCGAAAAACCGGATGAAGTGAAAAAAAAGGAATGGACCGATTTGTCAAACTCGAAAAACTGGGTCCCTCTCATCGTTATCGTTGCCATTATCATTGGCGCTGGTTGGATTTACGTACGACGGCGGAAACGGATTTAGTCTACATGTGAAGGGGAGACGGGGGGCATGGAAGTTCAAGCGCTGCTCATTACGTTTCGTGAAGCGCTCGAGGCGCTGCTGATCGTCGGAATTATTACGTCGTATTTGAAACGGGTGAACCATCGCGAGTATACGAAATACGTGTGGCTTGGCGCCGCCTTGGCGGTGGCCGCCAGCGTCGGTGTCGCTATGTTGTTTCAGCTTGTCTTTACCGGGTTTGCCGCCATGGGCAGCGAAACGTACTTGAAAATCGGCATCATGATCATTTCGACGCTGCTGTTGACGCAAATGGTGTTTTGGATGGCCGAGCATAGCCGCGACATGAAAAAAAGTGTCGAAGGGAAAATGGATCGGTTCATCACCGCCGGCAATGTCGCCGGCATGGTCATTCACTCGTTTTTAGTCGTCTTGCGCGAAGGCGTGGAAACCGTCTTCTTCTTCGCCGCCATCACGCACGGCAACATCGGTGCGGCGCTGCAAGGCTGGGGAGCGGCGACAGGCATCGCCGTCGCCGCGTTGGTCAGCTACTTCTTCTTTAAGGGAACGATGCGCATCCCGCTCAAGACATTCTTTAAAGTGACCGGCGCTTTTATCGTCTTGATCGCCGCCGGCTTGCTCGTGCAAGCCATTTCCATGATGCAAGACATCGGTCTGATCGGCAGCGTCATGCCGCACGTGTACGATTTGACTTGGCTGCTTCCGGAACACCCGATCGATTATGAGCACTATGTGCGCGACCACGGCGTCGCTCCCATTTTCTCCGGTGAAGTCGGTGTCTTTTTCAAAGCGTTGTTTGGCTACTCGTCGATGCCGTCGCTCGAGGAAATGATCGCCTATATCGGCTACTTTGTCGTCGTTTTCTTGCTCGTGACGAGCCGCCAAGGCCAACAACACCGCAACGACAACGAGCCGCCGTCAGCCGCGGTCGTGAGAGAACAAGTGAAACACATGATGTAAAAGTGCAAGGCGTTGCGCCTTGTATTTTTTTCTTTGGAGGGAAGCTCGTGAAACGACTGTTGCCCGACCGGTTTTGGCTTTGTTTTGGCATCGGACTGGTCGCCGTTTTGGCCGGCGCCGGCCTGTATTGGGCCAGCCCGTATGCGGCCACATGGGATGAAGTCGATTTTGCCCTGGCGCTTCAGCGCTATGACTTGTTGGCCATGCAGCCGCATTTTCCCGGCTATCCGTATTTCATTTTCGGCGGCATGGTCGTTCACGCGGTCATCGCCAATCCGGCTAAGGCGCTGTCCGTGTTGAATGTTCTCGTTCTCTTGTCCGTCGTTTTTCCGCTTGTGTGGCTGCTGCGCCGGCAGATGGCGCTGCCGGCGGCGCTGCTCGCCGCTTTGGCCGTGCTCTCTTCAAGCTATGCGCTCCTCGCCGCCGCCCGGCCGATGTCCGACGGTGCGGCGCTCGGCGTGCTCTGGTGGTACATGTGGGCGGTGGAGCGGGCGCACCGACAGACGACATGGAAGGCGCAGCTGTTGCCGGCCGCCTTGTTCAGCGTGCTGATGGGAGTGCGCCTGTCGTATGCCCCATTCGGCGCCGCGCTGTTGTTCCTTTGGCATGAAGACTGGAACAGGCACCGCCGCTTGGGCCGGGTGGCGGCTTCCGTTTTGGCGGCCGCGTTGTTTCAGCTGATTTGGGTGGCGGCGGTGGCGCGCACGGAAGGCGGCCTTTTCCCGTTTTTCAAGCTCGGCTGGGCGTTTGTCCACGGCCATTTCAGTGAGTGGGGCGGAACGGCGGCGGTGAGCCCGCTTCCGTTTTCCGAGCGGGTGCGCCGTTTTTTGCTCGATAACTTTCTTTGGACCGGCATCGGCTGCCAAAACGCTTGGCTGCTCGCCGCCTATACGGCAATCGGCGCCATCGCTTGGCGCGCCGGTCGGTTTCGGCTGCCGCGCGCGCTCGTCGTTTCCGCCCTGCTGTATGCCGTCTGGGCGTTATTGGCGCAAAACATCGAAAAGCCGCGCCACCTTCTTCCGTTGATCCATTTTACCCTGTTGTATGTGTGGGGCTGCTTGTTGGCCGCGCCGCGGAGATGGGGATTAGCGTTGGCGGCCGCGGTCGTGCTTTTGCAGGCGGCCGTCGGCATCGGACAGCTGCGCGAGCAAGTGGCGACGCCGCCGGCTGTATACCAGTTGGCGGACGAGTTGCGTGACAAACGGCAATCGTTTGTGGTATATACGTGGGAAGAAACGCGCGTGTTCGACTATTTGCATGTGCCGTTTCCGCATAAAGAGGTGTTCCATTTTTCCTTCTTTTTGCAAGACAAAGAAAACTATCGCCATGCTACAATTTATATGACCAATCATGTTGTTGACGGGTTTCGCGCCCAAGGCGTCGATGTTTCCCGCCATGTGCGCCAAGTGAAAACGTATCGTTCCAGTCCGCTTGCCGATCCGGTGTACGGAACGATTACGCTGTACGAATGGATGGAGCAGTGAGGTGGTGGCCATGAACGAGCGGCTGAAAGAAAAACTGGCGGTGCTGCCGGAGCAGCCGGGCTGCTATTTAATGAAAGACAAATACGGAACGGTCATTTACGTCGGCAAGGCGAAGTCGCTAAAAGCGCGCGTCCGCTCGTATTTTACCGGGACGCACGACGGCAAAACGCAGCGGCTCGTCGAGGACATCGCCGATTTTGAATACATTGTCACTTCGTCAAACGCCGAGGCGCTCATTTTGGAAATGAACTTGATCAAAAAGCATGATCCGAAATACAACGTCATGCTAAAAGATGATAAAAGCTATCCGTTTATTAAAATTACCGCGGAAACACATCCGCGCCTCTTGATCACCCGTAAAGTGAAAAAAGACGGCGGCAAATATTTCGGCCCGTACCCGAACGTGCAGGCGGCGAACGAGACGAAAAAGCTGCTCGACCGTTTGTATCCGCTCCGCAAATGTTCGACGCTCCCTGCGCGCCCGTGTTTGTATTACCATATGGGCCAATGTCTCGCCCCGTGCGTCCATCCGGTGTCAGACGAGCAAAACAAGGCGATCGTCGAGCGAATCGTCCGCTTTTTAAACGGCGGCCATGAAGAAGTGAAGCGGGAGCTGAGCCAGAAAATGCACGAGGCGGCGGAGGCGCTCGAGTTTGAGCGGGCGAAAGAATACCGCGACCAAATCGCAGCGATTGAGATGACGATGGAAAAGCAAAAAATGATGCTCAACGATTTTATCGACCGCGATGTGTTCGGCTATGCCTATGACAAAGGCTGGATGTGCGTGCAAGTGTTTTTCCTCCGCCAAGGGAAGCTGATCGAGCGCGATGTGTCGATCTTTCCGCTCTATCAGGATCCGGATGAGGAGATGCTGACGTTTTTAGGTCAGTTTTACGCGAAAGCGCACCATTTGAAGCCAAAGGAAGTCGTCTTGCCGGCCGACATCGACGGCGAACTCGCCCGCGCGCTGCTTGGCGTCCATGTCGTCCAGCCGAAAAGAGGAAAGAAAAAAGAGCTTGTCGAGCTGGCAAGCAAAAACGCGGCCATTGCGCTGAAAGAAAAATTTTATTTCATCGAGCGGGACGAAGAACGGACGATCAAAGCCATCGAGCGTCTCGGCGAGCGGCTCGGCATTCCGGCGCCGCGCCGCATCGAGGCGTTCGATAACTCAAACATCTACGGGGCCGATCCGGTCTCGGCGCTCGTTGTCTTCCTGGACGGCAAACCGGCGAAAAAAGAGTACCGCAAATATAAGGTGAAAACGGTCGCGGGGCCGAACGACTACGAGTCGATGCGCGAAGTCGTGCGCCGCCGCTATACGCGCGTGCTGAAAGAGGGGCTGCCGCTTCCCGATTTGATCATTATCGACGGCGGCAAAGGCCATTTGTCGGCGGTGCGCGACGTGCTCGAGAACGAGCTCGGCCTCGATGTGCCGCTCGCCGGGCTGGCGAAGGACGACAAACATCGCACATCGGAGCTTTGGGCCGGCGACCCGCCCGCCGTTGTGCCGCTTGACCGGCAAAGCCAAGAGTTTTATTTGCTGCAGCGCATTCAAGATGAAGTGCACCGGTTTGCGATCACCTTCCACCGAAAGACGCGGCAGAAGACGATGTTCCATTCGGTGCTCGATGACATCCCCGGTGTCGGCGCCAAACGGAAAAAAGCGTTATTAAACTATTTTGGCTCGGTGAAAAAGATGAAAGAAGCGTCGATTGAAGAGTTGCAGCAGGCGAACATTCCGCGGGCGGTGGCGGAGAAAATTTACGAGAAGCTGCATGAATAGCCGAAAACGTTTGAAGGGGAAGACGAGTGAAGCGGGGAGAAACGGGAATAGACGAAAAGGGCGTTTTGATGAGACGCCCTTTTTGCCTTTATTCGTCTCCCGTCGTTTGCGCTTCTTGTTCATCGATTCGCTGCTTTCGGTCCCATTTGACGAAAATGCGCGCCTTGCCGTCCCGTTTTGGCGGCAATTCGATCGCTTCGGTGACCAATCGCGTTTGCCGCTCGATCTGCTGGGCGAGAAACCCCGCTTCGAGCTGGCACGCGCAGCGCTCATAAACGGAACAGCGGGCGGCGATGATGGCGCCGGACAGCTCGACGGATAGACCGTCGTTTTGTTCTTTGACGATCGATAGTGTTCCCCACCCGGCCCGTTCAAAAAATGTTTTGACCTCATCGAGCGTGTCGAGCGGGTAGCGCCGCGCCAGCTGTTTGCCGGCCCAATACAGCAGCGAGTCGGCGTCCTTGCCAAGCAGCTCAGGAAGAAGCGCATGGCGGAGCAGCTCAGCGCCAAACGCGGAATCGGAAATCGATCCAAATGTTTCATACAGCTTTTCTAATGACGGCAGTTTCATTGCAGCCCCCTCTTTCTATCCATTTCCTCATTATAGCGGAATTGCCGTCGATGTGCATCATCTTTCCGGGAGGGCACAACTATGAGAATGTTTGAACATTTTGTGGCGATGTTTTCTTGACGCTCGTACGTTGTGGGAGTACAATGAATGTGACAAAGCGAATGAGGGAATGGAAGTTGTTTCCGTTTCCACGCTGCGAGCGAGAAGGGCATATTTTTCATCAACTGAAGGGGGTTTCCATATGGCAGGGAATCGGGAGTTTTACTACCGCCGGCTCCATTCGTTGCTCGGGGTCATTCCCGTTGGCGTCTTTTTAGTGCAGCATTTGGTCGTCAACCATTTTGCAACGCGTGGGCCGGAAGCGTTTAACCGGGCGGCGGCGTTTATGGAAAACTTGCCGTTCCGCTATTTTCTTGAAATTTTCGTCATTTTCCTTCCGCTATTGTTTCATGCGGTATACGGCATTTACATCGCGTTTACGGCCAAGTTCAATACGAGCCAGTACGGCTATTTCCGCAACTGGATGTTCATGCTTCAGCGGATCACCGGCATCATCACATTGATTTTTGTCGTCTGGCATGTGTATGAAACGCGCGTACAAGCCGCGTTTGGCGCCGAAGTGAATTACGAGATGATGGCGAATATTGTAAATAATCCGTTCATGCTTTGGTTTTATATTATCGGAATTTTATCAACCGTGTTTCATTTCGCCAACGGCTTATGGTCGTTCTGCGTCAGCTGGGGCTTGACGGTGACCCCTCGTTCGCAGCAAGTGTTCACGTACATTACGATGCTCATTTTTGTCGCCCTTTCGATTGTCGGCATTCGCGCCATTTTGGCGTTCGCGTAAAAACAGCTTGGCTGGATGGGAAAAGCGGATTTGACGCGGACATTTTCGTTGGGAATCGCTGCGTGGGCTCGTGACGGATCGCGCCCTCGCCGTTCGCCGAACGATCGCTTGGTCGATGGCGGGACGGCAAGGTCAAACGCGCGGCATAGAAGCAGAAGCAGCAATCTATTAGGGAGTGAGTAGCTATGAAAAAAGGGAAAATCATCGTTGTCGGCGGCGGCTTGGCCGGTTTGATGGCCACGATTAAAATCGCCGAAGCAGGGGTGCCTGTCGAGTTGTTTTCGCTCGTTCCGGTGAAGCGTTCTCACTCCGTCTGTGCCCAAGGCGGCATTAACGGAGCGGTCAACACAAAAGGGGAAGGCGACTCGCCGTGGGAACATTTTGACGATACCGTCTACGGCGGTGACTTTTTGGCCAACCAACCTCCGGTCAAAGCGATGTGCGAGGCGGCGCCGGGGATCATTTACATGCTCGACCGGATGGGCGTCATGTTCAACCGGACGCCGGAAGGATTGCTTGATTTCCGCCGCTTTGGGGGAACACAGCATCACCGCACCGCTTACGCCGGCGCGACGACCGGCCAGCAAATTTTGTACGCGCTTGATGAGCAAGTGCGCCGTCATGAAGTGGCTGGGCTCGTCACGAAGTACGAGCACTGGGAGTTTTTAGGCGTCGTTTTGGATGAGGAGCAAATTTGCCGCGGCATCGTCGCTCAAGACTTGCGATCGATGGAAATTAAAGCGTTTCCTGCCGATGCCGTCATTTTGGCGACCGGCGGCCCGGGGATCATTTTCGGGAAATCGACGAACTCGGTCATCAACACCGGTTCCGCGGCTTCGATCGCCTATCAGCAAGGCGTTTACTACGCGAACGGCGAGTTTATTCAAATCCATCCGACCGCCATTCCAGGCGATGATAAGCTTCGCCTCATGAGCGAATCGGCGCGCGGGGAAGGCGGCCGCGTCTGGACGTACAAGGACGGCAAACCATGGTATTTTCTTGAAGAAAAATACCCGGCTTACGGAAACTTGGTGCCGCGTGACATCGCTGCCCGGGAAATTTTCCATGTGTGCGTCGACTTGAAGCTCGGCATCAACGGCGAGAACATGGTGTATTTGGATTTGTCGCACAAGGATCCAAAAGAGCTGGATATTAAGCTCGGCGGCATTATCGAAATTTACGAGAAGTTCATGGGCGAAGACCCGCGCAAAGTGCCGATGAAAGTGTTCCCGGCCGTTCACTATTCGATGGGCGGCTTATGGGTCGATTATGATCAAATGACGAACATCAAAGGGCTGTTTGCCGCCGGCGAGTGCGACTACTCCATTCACGGCGCCAACCGCCTCGGGGCGAACTCGCTCTTATCGGCCATCTACGGCGGAATGGTCGCCGGTCCGAACGCGGTTCGCTACATCCGCGGCCTTGAGAAATCGGCGGATGCCATGCCGTCGACGCTGTATGACAGCTATGTAAAACGGGAGCAAGAAAAGTGGGAAGCCATTTTGGCGATGGACGGCACGGAAAACGCCTACGTGCTGCATAAAGAGCTCGGCGAGTGGATGACGGCGAACGTGACGATCGTCCGCTACAACGACCGGCTGCTGAAGACGGATGAGAAAATTCAAGAGCTGATGGAGCGTTACAAAAACATCAGCGTCACCGACACGTCAAGATGGAGCAACCAAGGGGCGACGTTTATCCGTCAGCTGCACAACATGCTGCAGCTCGCCCGCGTCATTACGCTTGGCGCTTACCACCGGAACGAAAGCCGCGGCGCGCATTACAAACCGGAGTTTCCAGAGCGCAATGACGAAGAGTGGCTGAAAACGACGATGGCTCGCTACACGCCAGACGGTCCGGCGTTCCACTACGAAGATGTCGACGTCTCGTTGATTAAACCGCGCAAGCGCGACTATAGCAAAAAGAAAGAGGAAGTGAAGTAAGATGAGCGAGAACAAAACGGTTCGATTCATCATCACGCGCCAAGATCGTCCGGATTCCGCGCCGTATGAAGAAGAATTCGTCATTCCGTACCGCCCGAACATGAACGTCATTTCCGCGCTCATGGAAATTCGGCGCAACCCGGTCAACGCCAAAGGGGAAAAAACGACGCCGGTCGCCTGGGAAATGAACTGTTTGGAAGAGGTGTGCGGAGCCTGTTCGATGGTGATTAACGGCAAACCGCGCCAAGCGTGCGCCGCGCTCATTGACAAGCTCGAGCAGCCGATCCGCCTCGAGCCGATGCGCACGTTTCCGGTCATTCGCGATTTGGTCATCGACCGGAGCCGGATGTTTGACGCCTTAAAACGCGTCAAAGCGTGGATACCGATCGACGGAACGTATGACCTTGGCCCGGGGCCGCGCATGCCGGAGCGGAAGCGGCAATGGGCGTACGAGCTGTCGAAATGCATGACGTGCGGCGTCTGCCTCGAAGCGTGCCCGAACGTCAACAGCAAGTCGAACTTTATCGGCCCGGCCCCGCTGTCGCAAGTGCGGCTGTTTAACGCCCATCCGACCGGGGCGATGCATAAGGCGGAGCGATTGCGGGCGATCATGGGCGACGGCGGGCTGGCGAACTGCGGCAACTCGCAAAACTGCGTGCAGTCGTGCCCGAAAGGCATTCCGCTGACCACGTCGATCGCCGCCTTAAACCGGGATACAACGATTCAAATGTTCCGCGACTTCTTTGGCAGCGACGAAGTCTAACTGCACGACCTCCCCTTCTTGTTCGGCAGGAAGGGGAGGTCGTATTTTTTTCCTATTTTTCTATTAGATAAACAAATTTTCGTCACCGCCGTTCTTGTTCTCACATACGATATGGCGAGGAAATACCCATCCGGCAGTTCGGGCCCATTGAGAGCAAGGAGGGTTACCAGCGTTGAAGGACAAATCGTTTCAAGCGAAGCCGCTCTTGACAAGAAGAGAAAAAGAAGTGTTTGAATTGCTCGTGCAAGACAAGACGACCAAGGAAATCGCCCAAGAGCTGTTTATCAGCGAGAAAACGGTTCGCAACCATATTTCGAACGCGATGCAAAAGCTTGGGGTCAAGGGGCGCTCACAAGCGGTCATCGAATTGCTTCGAATGGGCGAACTTGAATTATAAACGATGCCGGCTTTCCATGACGGACAGCCGGCTGTTATGTTCGATTGCGGCCGGACGAGGCTCGATGCCAAGCCGGCCTTTCTGTGCGGCGATGGCCGCATTTTTCTATTTGCTTCTATGATGCGGTGGTGTAAAATAAAAAACAAAGGAGAGCCGTTGGCGCAAGCCGCCGTTCGGGGCTGGGCCGCGAAAATGATCAAGGGGAGATTGTATGCCGTCAGCGATGAATGAAAAAACGGTTGCCGAGTTGGAGAAATTGCTTCGCTATATCGCCGCCAATTTAAAGCAGCGCGGCCGCGAAATTTTAACGAACTACCCGATCACCCCACCGCAGTTTGTCGCCCTCCAGTGGCTGCTTGAAGAAGGGGACTTGACGGTCGGCGAGTTATCGAACAAAATGTATTTGGCGTGCAGCACGACGACGGATTTGATTGACCGCATGGAGCGAAACGGCCTTGTCGCCCGGGTTCGCGATGAACACGACCGCCGCGTCGTCCGCATTCATCTGTTGGAAAAAGGAGAGCGGATTATCGAAGAGGTGATTGAAAAACGCCAGCGCGATTTGGCGCGAGTGCTAGAACGTTTTTCAGACGACGAAATAACTATGTTTGAACACTGTTTGCGCAAATTGCATCAAGAAATGACGAAAGAATGAGGCGATCACTTGGAACGAGCAATTGGTGTCATCGATTCAGGAGTCGGCGGCTTGACGGTCGCCAAAGAAATTATGCGGCAGCTGCCAAAAGAGCAAATTATCTATCTTGGCGATACCGCCCGTTGTCCGTACGGACCGCGTCCGGTGGAAGACATCCGGCGGTTTACGTGGCAAATGATCGATTACTTGCAGCAATATCCGTTGAAAATGCTGGTTATCGCCTGCAACACGGCGACGGCGGTCGCGCTTGACGAAGTGCGGATGAAGCTTGATATCCCGGTGCTTGGCGTCGTTCATCCCGGAGCCCGCGCTGCTTTGAAGGCGACCAAAAGCGGGCATATCGGCGTGATCGGCACGGTCGCCACCATTCGCAGCCGGGCGTACGAGACGGCGCTCCAGTCGATCAACCCGCGCGTTCACGTCGAGAGTTTGGCCTGTCCAAAGTTTGTTCCGCTTGTCGAAAGCGGCGACTTTGAAGGGGAGGAGGCGATGGCAATCGTCGCTGAATCGCTTGCTCCGCTCCGCCCGCTGCCGATGGATGTGCTCATTTTAGGATGCACTCATTATCCGTTGCTTGCTCCGCTCATTCGCGCGTATATGGGGAAAAAGGTAAAGCTCATCTGCTCGGGCGGCGAAACGGCCCGCGAGGTGAGCGCGATTTTGCACCATAGCCATCTCCTCTATACCGGCGAGCGTGAACCGGAGCATTTGTTTTTCACGACGGGGCCGAAAGAGCTGTTCGAAAAAATTTCCGGCAAATGGTTTGGAAAACCGATCGGCACCGTCGAGGCGATCCGGCTTTAGCGAAGAAAAATCCTTCAGCGTGTTGCGCTGGAGGATTTTTTTATTCTATTTTGCCAAACGGCTCGTATACATAGTAGTACAAACTACGAGTAGGAGGGAACGTCAATGAAACGGACGACTCACATATGGGCGGCGCCGATGCTTGCTTCCGTGTTATTGCTCGGCGGCTGCGGGTTGTTCGGCAAGGATGGGGCGGTGAAGGAAATCGATCCGCCGCAACACACAAGCTATGTCAAAGACGGCCAAGCGCTGCAAGAAGCGGGCAAAACCAAAACCAAGTCCAACGAACAAGCGAAAGCAACGGAGACGGTGAAGCGAGAGCTGTATCTCATTGACAAAAACGGCTTCGTTGTGCCGCAAACGGTCGAGCTGCCGAAAACGCAGGCTGTCGCCAAGCAGGTGCTTGAATACTTGGTTGAAGACGGTCCGGTCTCGCAAGTGCTGCCAAACGGTTTTCGCGCGGTCATTCCGGCCGGCACCACCGTGCTTGGGACAAAATTAGAGAAAGATGGAACATTGATCGCCGACTTTTCACCGGAATTCAAAAACTATAAACCGGAAGATGAAAAGCGGATTTTGCAAGCCATTACGTGGACGTTGACGCAATTCGACAACATTAAGCGCGTCAAAATTCGCATCAACGGCTATGACCAAGAAGTGATGCCGGTCAATAAAACGCCGATCCAAGGCGGTGTGAGCCGGGCCGATGGCATCAATATCCAAGCCAACGGCGTGCCGGATATTACAAACACGCATCCCGTCACCGTTTATTTTGTCGCCCAACAAGGGGGCAACACGTACTACGTGCCGGTGACGCGACGCGTATCGAATCGGGAAAAAGACGACATTGCCGCCGCTGTCAACGAGCTCATCCAAGGACCGGACGAAGGGAGCGGACTGGTCGGCGTCTTCCAGCCGGACGCCAAGTTGGTTGACGCCCCGAAGTATGAAGACGGCAAAGTGACGCTTAACTTCAACGAGGCGATTTATGGAAGCAACAAGAAAAACGTCATTTCCGATGTCGTCTTGAATTCGCTCGTGTTATCACTCACCGAGCAAAAAGGGATCGAAAGCGTCGCCATTACGGTCAACGGCAAGGCGAATCTCGTCACCGAAGACGGCAAACCGCTGACCAAGCCGGTGGCTCGGCCGCAAACCGTCAATACGGCTGCCTTTTAGCCGCGCTGGAGCGGCAGGTTGGAAAGGAATGGGCGATTATGGTATAACAAAGAGGGGGAACGGATTCCGCCTCTTTCTTTTTTTGCCGGAAAAACGTTGCGGCTTGGCGCCGCCATGGAACGGAAAAAGGAGGTCGCGCCGATGAGAATCGATGGACGAAGCAGCCGTGAGCTGCGGCCGGTGCATATACATCCACACTATTTGAAACACGCCGAAGGGTCTGTGCTGATCGAGGTAGGCGATACGAAAGTCATTTGTACGGCGACGCTGGAGGAAAAGGTGCCGCCGTTCATGCGCGGCGGCGGAAAAGGATGGATTACGGCCGAATATGGCATGCTGCCGCGGGCGACGGAACAGCGGAACGCGAGGGAAGCGAGCAAAGGGAAAGTGGCGGGGCGGACGATGGAAATTCAGCGCCTGATCGGCCGGGCGCTCCGCTCCGTCGTCGATTTGCAACAGCTCGGCGAGCGAACCGTCTGGATCGATTGCGACGTCATTCAGGCGGACGGCGGAACGCGGACCGCGTCGATTACCGGCGCCTACGTCGCGCTTGTGTTGGCGTTGGCCCGGCTGGTCGAA
Organism: Geobacillus sp. YF-1; assembly: GCF_052692335.1. Taxonomy (NCBI): domain Bacteria; kingdom Bacillati; phylum Bacillota; class Bacilli; order Caryophanales; family Anoxybacillaceae; genus Geobacillus; species Geobacillus sp. YF-1. The sequence continues at coordinate 2,586,341 of NZ_CP199850.1, read as the reverse complement.
GACGGGAAGCTTGAATCGCTTCCGGTTCGCGATTTTCTTGCAGCGACGTCCGTGGGCATTGATCCCGAACTTGGGGTCATTCTTGACTTGAATTACAGCGAGGACGCCCGCGCGAAAGTCGATATGAACGTCGTGATGACGGGAGCTGGCCAATTTGTCGAAATTCAAGGCACGGGAGAGGAAGCGGCGTTTTCGCGCGCCGAGCTCGATGAACTGCTGGAAACGGCGCAAGCCGGCATCGAACGGCTGATCGCCGTTCAGCGGCAGGCGTTGGGCGAGTGGGCGGCACGCGTCGGGGAGAAACGAATAACGGAACAGGAGGGGGCGGAATGACCGAAATCGTCATCGCCACGAAAAATGCCGGTAAAGTACGGGAGTTTGCCGCCTTGTTCGAAAAGCGGGGCATCGAAGTGAAATCGCTCCTTGATTTCCCTGATGTTCCCGATGTCGAAGAAACGGGAAGCACGTTTGCTGAGAACGCCAAAATCAAGGCGGAAGCGGCCGCGGATCGCTTGCGGCGGCCGGTGATCGCCGACGATTCGGGACTGGCGGTCGATGCGCTCGGCGGTCGGCCGGGCGTCTATTCGGCCCGCTACGCGGGGGAAGAGAAAAACGATGCTCGCAATATCGCCAAATTGCTCAGTGAACTCGAAGGGGTGCCGATGGAAAAGCGCACCGCCCGCTTTCATTGCGCGCTCGCCGTCGCGATCCCCGGGCGGCCGACCGCTGTTGTTGAGGCGACGTGCGACGGCTATATCACCGAGGCGCCGCGCGGGGAAGGCGGCTTTGGCTACGATCCGGTGTTTTACGTGCCTGAACGGGGGAAAACAATGGCGGAACTCGCGCCAGACGAAAAAAACGTGATTAGCCACCGGGCGAAAGCGCTGGCCAAGCTGGAAGAGCAGTGGGACGACATCATCGGGGAGAAGGGGGAAAGCGAATGAAGGCGATCATTGTCAGCGACAGTCATGGACTGACGGACGAACTGGCGCAAATCGCCGCCCGCCATCGCCATGAAGCGGATTTGTTCATCCATTGCGGCGATTCCGAACTAGCGGTCGAAGCGGAAGAAATCGCTCCGTTTGCCGTCGTGCGCGGCAATTGCGACTGGGCGGCGTTTCCGAATGAGCGCATGGTGGAGGCGGCCGGTATCCGTTTTTTGATCACCCACGGCCATTTATACGGCGTGAAAACATCGTTGTCGCGCTTAAGCGATCGGGCCGAGGAAGCAGGGGCGGACGTCATCTGCTTCGGGCATTCGCATCTCGCCGGAGTGGAGAAGATGGGCGGCCGCCTGTTCATCAATCCCGGCAGCATTGCGCTGCCGCGGGGAAGAACGGAAAAGACATATGCGGTGCTTTCGATCGACGGTGGACGGGCTCACGTGCAGTTTTATGATGTTAGCGGGCGGCCGATCGCGGAAATGGAACGAACCGTTTCGCTTGAACGGACATGACGCGACCGATAGTCGAAAAATGTCGTTTCAAGAAGCTTCGCGAACAGAAGTGACGGAGCCGTCTGGTCTGCCTTTCGCCGCTATTTTCGCAAGTGGTTAAAGCTGGTCGCCCGCTCCTTCGCCGCTATTTTTCCAAGTGGTTAAAGCCGTTTGGTCTGCCTTTCGCCGCTATTTTTGCAGGCGCTGAAAGCTGTCTGCTTCGTTCATGACCGGCTTTTTTGCGGCGTAAGCAGAGCGGGGTTTTTCGAAACACACGGAGCTTGCAAGATCGCGCGTTTCCATTGAGAGGTTTCGCAACACGGGATGAGGAGCGGCGCTGAACAACGCCGTTCCGCGGGGAAAGAGAGGTTCGAGTGGCGGACCTCTTTTTTTTTGCGCGCCGAGCGCGGTTGGGCAGTGGGAGAAAAAATTTTTTCAATCGACAAACCCTTGATTCTATCATAATGTAAGCGTATACAAATAGTTTGACCAATCAAAATTTTCAAAAAAACGTTATTGACGGCCGCGAGGTTTAGCATTATTATAATTTTCAAACAAGGGAAACGACACCACAGGACGATCGGACCGTTGCGAGCGAACGGCGGGCTGATCAAGGAAGAGGGGAACCGAAGTGGGAGAACAATGGATCTTTTTAAACGGCGAATTTGTCACAAAAGAAAACGCCAAAATTTCGGTCTATGATCATGGGTTTTTGTACGGCGACGGGGTGTTTGAAGGCATCCGCGTCTACAGCGGCAACGTCTTTCGCCTCGAAGAGCATATCGATCGGCTGTACCATTCGGCGAAATCGATTTTGCTTGACATTCCATATACAAAGGACGAAATGATTGGCCACGTGCTCGAAACGATCCGCCGCAACGGCTATCAAGATGCGTACATTCGCTTAGTCGTCTCGCGCGGGGTCGGCGACTTAGGCTTGGATCCGTACAAGTGCAAAACGCCGCAAGTCGTCATTATCGTCGAGCCGCTCGCGCTTTTCCCGAAGCATTTATATGAAACGGGAATCGAAGTGGTGACGGTGGCGACGCGCCGCAACCGCTCCGATGTGCTGAGCCCGAAAGTCAAATCGCTCAACTATTTAAACAACGTGCTAGTCAAAATTGAGGCTCATCTGGCGAATGTGAGCGAAGCGCTCATCTTAAACGATCAAGGCTATGTCGCCGAAGGTTCGGGGGACAACGTATTCATCATCAAAAACGGCGTCATTTACACGCCGCCTGGGTATGTCGGGGCGCTTGAAGGCATCACGCGCCAAGCGATCATCGAAATCGCCGCGGATCTCGGCTATACGGTGAAAGAGGAGCCGTTTACCCGCCATGATGTGTATGTCGCGGATGAAGTGTTTTTGACCGGGACGGCGGCCGAAGTCATTTCCGTCATTAAAGTCGACGGCCGGACGATCGGCGATGGCACGCCGGGGCCGCACACCAAGCGGCTGTTGGAAGAATTCCGCCGCCGCGTTGTTGTCGAAGGAATTAAAGTGTATCCGACCAACGCCAACGTCGGCTGAGATGACAATTGCATAGGAAAAAGCGTTGACGAGGACAAGTAATCAGCGGGGTCAACATCCACAGAGAGCCGGGGGAGCTGGGAACCGGTGATGTTGCCGCTTGATGAACTCACCTCTGAGCGCCAGCCTGAACGCCGGACGGTGAGTAAGGCTGGACGAGTGGAGACGCGCGCTTCACTCGTTACCAAAACGAGCAACCAAGCGGTCTTGGTTGCTCCTGAGGCGGCCATCATGGCCGTGAAGAAGGGTGGTACCGCGGAAAGGAAACCTTTTCGCCCCTTTGGCTGGCTGAAGTCAGCCTTGGCGGGTGAAAAGGTTTTTTCTTATGGAGGACAAACGATGGGGGAGGAACGAGAATGACGAGAATGAACGTCGAGGAACAGGAAAAAGCGAAGACGAAAATGAAGCTGAACGGGTCATTGATGTTGATTGAGGCGCTGAAAGCGGAGGGAGTCGAAGTCATTTTCGGCTATCCGGGCGGGGCGGTGCTCCCGCTCTATGATGAGCTGTATAAGGCCGGCGTGTTTCACGTGTTGACCCGTCATGAACAAGGGGCGATTCATGCGGCGGAAGGATACGCGCGCATTTCGGGGAAACCGGGGGTCGTCATCGCCACTTCCGGACCGGGGGCGACCAACCTCGTCACCGGACTGACCGACGCGATGATGGATTCGTTGCCGCTCGTCGTCTTTACCGGGCAAGTGGCGACGAGCGTCATCGGCTCGGACGCGTTTCAAGAGGCGGACGTCGTCGGCATCACGATGCCAATCACCAAGCACAACTATCAAGTGCGCGACATCAGCGAGCTGCCTAGGATCATTAAAGAGGCGTTTCACATTGCGACGACCGGGCGGCCGGGGCCGGTGTTGATCGACATTCCAAAAGACATTACGACGGCCGAAGGGGAGTTTGATTATGATCAAGACGTTCATTTGCCCGGCTACCAGCCGACGACGCAGCCGAACCATTGGCAAATTCGCCGGCTCGTCGAGGCGGTCAGCCAATCAAAGCGGCCGGTCATTTTAGCCGGCGCCGGCGTCTTGCACGCCAATGCGGCTGACGAATTGCGGCAATACGCCGAGCAGCAAAACATTCCGGTCGTTCATACGCTCCTTGGTCTCGGCGGCTTCCCGGCCGATCATCCGCTTTTCCTCGGCATGGCCGGCATGCATGGGACGTATACGGCGAATATGGCGCTGTACGAATGCGATTTGCTCATCAACATCGGCGCCCGCTTCGATGACCGCGTTACCGGTAATTTAAACGATTTTGCGCCAAAGGCGACAGTCGCCCATATTGATATCGACCCGGCGGAGATCGGCAAAAACGTGCCGACGAAAATTCCGATCGTCAGCGATGCGAAAGCCGCCTTGCAAGAGCTGATCGCCCAGCAAGGCAAGCCGGCGGATACGGCGGCGTGGCTTGCCCAGCTTGATGAATGGAAGCGGCGCTTTCCGCTTTATTACGAACCGGAAGCCGGGACGATCAAACCGCAAAAACTGATCGAGATGATCTATGAAATGACAAACGGCGAGGCGATCGTGACAACGGACGTCGGCCAGCATCAAATGTGGGCGGCGCAATATTACAAGTTCAACCGGCCGCATCGGTGGGTGACGTCCGGGGGGCTCGGCACGATGGGGTTCGGTCTTCCGGCGGCGATCGGCGCCCAGCTTGCCGACCGGAGCGCCACGGTCGTGTCGATCGTCGGCGACGGCGGCTTCCAAATGACGTTCCAAGAGCTGTCGGTCATTCAAGAGTTGCAGCTGCCGATCAAAATCGTCATCGTCAACAATCAAGCGCTCGGCATGGTGCGGCAATGGCAGGAGCTGTTTTATGACAAACGGTACTCCCATTCGCTCATTCCGAACCAGCCGGATTTCGTCAAGCTTGCTGAAGCGTACGGCATGCTGGGGCTGCGGGCGAAGACCGAGGCGGAAGCGGCCGACGTGTTAAAACAGGCGTTTGCCATCAACGGTCCGGTGCTGCTTGACTTCCATGTCCGCGCCGACGAGAACGTCTATCCGATGGTCGCGCCCGGTAAAGGGCTTCATCAAATGGTGGGGGTGAAAGCATGCGAAGAATCATCACAATGACCGTCAACAATCGCCCCGGCGTCTTAAACCGCATCACCGGGCTGTTTACGAAGCGGCATTACAACATCGAGAGCATCACGGTCGGCCATACGGAAATCGAGGGGATTTCGCGGATGACATTTGTCGTCAATGTCGATGACGAACGGACCGCGGAACAAATCATTAAGCAGCTGAACAAGCAGATCGACGTGTTGAAAGTCAATGACATCACCGACCAAGCGATCGTCGCCCGCGAGCTGGCGCTCATTAAAGTGTCGGCTCCGCCTTCGGTCCGCCAGGAAATTTACACGCTCATCGAGCCGTTTCGCGCCTCAATCGTCGACGTCAGCAAAGACAGCCTCGTCATTCAAGTGACCGGCGAGCCGGACAAAGTCGAAGCGCTGATTGAACTGCTCCGCCCCTATGGGATCAAAGAAGTGGCGCGCACGGGAACGACCGCGTTCACCCGCGGGGCGCAAAAAACGGCGGCGCATCAGAAAACGGCGTTCATTATTTAAATCTTGCTCGCCAATGCCAGCGCTTGTTCTTTCAACGCGCAGTCAAAAACGGTGTTCATGATTTAACAGCTATCATAACAAAACCGTGTGGATCGCTTCACGGAACCGCCAAACAAGCGGCGGTCAAGCGTAGGGAGTCAAACTACAAAACAAAGGAGAGGGTAATCATGGCAAAAGTCTACTATAACGGAGATGCAAACGAACAATACCTGCAAGGGAAAACAGTCGCGATCATCGGTTATGGCTCGCAAGGCCACGCGCATGCGCAAAACTTGCGCGACAGCGGCGTCCGCGTCATCGTCGGACTGCGGAAAGGAAAATCGTGGGAGCAGGCGGAACAAGACGGATTTGAGGTGTATTCAGTCCGCGAAGCGGCGAAACAGGCGGATCTTGTCATGGTGCTGCTGCCGGATGAGAAGCAGCCGGCCGTGTACAAAGAGGAAATCGAGCCGGCGCTCGAGCCGGGCAACGCGCTTGTCTTCGCGCATGGATTTAACATCCATTTCAGCCAAATCGTCCCGCCGAATCATGTCGACGTCTTCTTGGTTGCGCCGAAAGGCCCAGGCCATCTCGTGCGGCGCACGTATGCCGAAGGAGCGGGCGTGCCGGCGCTCATCGCCGTCTATCAAGATGTGACCGGACACGCCAAAGAAACGGCGCTCGCCTACGCGAAAGCGATTGGCGCCGCTCGGGCGGGAGTGCTGGAGACGACGTTCAAAGAAGAAACGGAAACGGACTTGTTCGGGGAACAGGCGGTGCTTTGCGGCGGGTTGACCGCGCTCATTAAAGCGGGGTTTGAGACGCTTGTGGAAGCCGGGTATCAACCGGAAGTCGCGTATTTTGAATGTTTGCATGAAATGAAGCTGATCGTTGACCTCTTGTATGAGGGCGGGCTGTCGTGGATGCGGTATTCGATTTCCGATACGGCGCAATGGGGAGATTTCATCACGGGACCGCGCATTATTAATGATGCGGTGAAAGCGGAAATGAAAAAAGTGCTCGATGACATTCAAACCGGCAAATTCGCGAAGAGCTGGATTTTGGAAAACCAAGCGAACCGTCCGGAGTTCAACGCCATCAACCGGCGCGAAAACGAGCATTTGATCGAAATCGTCGGACGCGAACTGCGAAGCATGATGCCGTTTGTGAAAGCAAAACAAGTGGAGGCGGTGGGGTCAGGTGCGAAACATTAAGTTTTTTGACACCACATTGCGTGACGGGGAACAATCGGCTGGCGTGAATTTAAATTTGCAAGAAAAATTGGAAATTGCCCGTCAGCTCGAACGGCTGCGGGTGGACATCATCGAGGCGGGCTTTCCTGCCTCATCGAAAGGTGATTTTGCGGCGGTCAAACAAATCGCGGAAACGATACGAACATGCTCGGTCACCGGGCTGTCGCGTTCGGTCCGAAGCGACATCGATGCGGCGTGGGAGGCGTTAAAAGGCGGCGCCGAACCGCGTCTCCACCTATTCATCGCCACCTCGCCGATCCATATGGTGCATAAATTGCGGATGACGCCGGAACAAGTGATCGATGCGGCGGTGGAAGCGGTGAAATACGCCAAACGCTTTTTCCCGATCGTCCAATGGTCGGCGGAAGACGCGTGCCGAAGCGAACGGCCGTTTTTAGCGAAAATCGTCGCCGAGGTCATTAAAGCGGGCGCCTCGGTCATCAACATTCCCGATACGGTCGGCTATATTACGCCGAAAGAATACGGGGAGATTTTTCTCTATTTACAAAACAATGTTCCGAATATTGAAAAAGTATCACTCTCCGCTCATTGTCATGATGACTTGGGCATGGCGGTCGTGAATTCGCTGGCGGCCATTGAACACGGGGCGACGCAAGTCGAGTGTACGATCAACGGCATCGGCGAACGGGCCGGCAATGCGGCGCTCGAGGAAATCGCCGTCGCTCTTCACATCCGCAAAGACTACTATCAGGTGGAAACGCGCCTCAATTTGCAGGAAATTAAGCGCACAAGCAATCTTGTCAGCAAGCTGACCGGCGTGGTCGTTCCGCCGAACAAAGCGGTCGTCGGCAAAAACGCGTTTGCGCATGAATCGGGCATCCATCAAGACGGCGTCTTAAAAGAAAAAACGACATACGAAATTATTTCGCCGGAGCTCGTCGGCGTGCCGTCGAACTCGATGGTGCTCGGCAAACATTCCGGCCGCCATGCGCTCCGCAACCGCGTCGAGGAGCTTGGCTACACGTTGTCCGAAGAGGAAATCAATCAGTTGTTTGTCCGCTTTAAAGAGCTCGCTGACAAAAAGAAAGACATTACCGATGACGATTTGGTCGCCCTCATTTTCGAGGAAAAGTTCGACCACTTCAATGAATTTTATCAATTGTCTTCCATTCAAGTGCAATACGGAACGAATCAGATTCCGACAGCGGTCGTTGTGCTGAAAGACGGGAAAGGAAACGAAATCCAAGAGGCGGCGACCGGCGCCGGCAGCGTCGAGGCGCTGTACAACACGTTGGAGCGCTGTTTCCAAACGGCGGTGACGCTGCTAGATTACCGGATCGAATCGGTTGGCGGCGGCCGCGACGCGTTGGCGCAAGTGTTCGTCAAAGTGCGCGTCAACGACGTGGAAACGAGCGGGCGCGGCACCGCGCAAGACGTGCTGGAAGCTTCGGCGAAAGCGTACATTCACGCGATGAACCGCGCGGTGATGATCGAAGCGATGCGAGGAGAAAACGAGAAAGTCGCCACAACGTGAAACAGGAGGGGTTCATAATGGGAAACTATCGGATTGCCGTCTTGCCGGGCGATGGCATCGGCCAAGAAGTGACGGCCGGGGCGGTCGAAGTGTTGAAAGCGGTCGGAGTTCGCTTTGGCCATGAATTTACGTTCGAATATGGATGGATCGGCGGGGCGGCGATCGATGAAGCAGGGACGCCGCTCCCTGAGGAAACGCTTCGCCTTTGCCGGGAAAGCGACGCGGTACTGCTTGGGGCGGTCGGCGGTCCGAAATGGGATGGCAACCCTCCGCATCTGCGCCCGGAAAAAGGATTGCTCGCCATTCGCAAGCAGCTTGACTTGTATGCCAACTTGCGGCCGGTCGTTTGTTATGATTGCTTGGCTTCCGCTTCGCCGTTAAAACCCGACCTCGTCCAAGGAGTCGATTTCGTCATCGTCCGCGAGCTGACCGGCGGCATCTACTTCGGCCAACCGAGCGGCCGCGTCGTCGAAAACGGCGAAGAAAAAGCGGTTGACACGCTCTTATATAAAAAGGAAGAGATCGAACGGATCGTGCGCATGGCGTTTACCTTAGCGCGCGGCCGGAAGAAGAAAGTGACGTCGGTCGACAAGGCGAACGTCCTGTCCTCAAGCCGGTTATGGCGGGAAGTGGCCGAGGAGGTGGCCGAACAATTCCCGGACGTTGAGCTTGAGCATATGTTGGTCGACAATGCGGCGATGCAGATCATCCGCGCGCCGAAGCAGTTTGATGTGATCGTCACGGAAAACATGTTTGGCGATATTTTAAGCGATGAAGCATCGATGCTGTCCGGTTCGCTCGGCATGTTGCCGTCCGCCAGCTTATCCGCTTCCGGGCCGAGCTTGTATGAACCGGTGCACGGGTCGGCGCCGGATATCGCTGGTATGAACAAAGCCAATCCGATCGCCGCGATTTTGTCCGCTGCGATGATGCTGCGCTTGTCGTTCGGGCTGGCCACCGAGGCGGAAGCGATCGAACAGGCGGTCCATCAGGCGCTCGCGGCGGGCTTGCGCACCGCCGACTTGGCGCCAAGCGGCGGCCGTGTCGTAGCGACGGACGAAATGGTCGAGGAGATCAAAACAGCGGTACTCGACTATACCGCGATCGCGCAAATTATGACCGTTTACGCCTAAGACGTGCGAGGTGAGAGCCAATGAAGCCGAAAACGATCATTGATAAAATTTGGGAAGCCCACGTCGTCTACCGTGAGGAAGGCAAACCGGATTTATTGTACATTGATTTGCATTTAGTCCATGAAGTGACCTCGCCGCAAGCGTTTGAAGGGTTGCGGCAAAAAGGGCGGACGGTGCGGCGGCCGGACTTGACGTTTGCGACGATGGACCATAACGTGCCGACCGTGAATCGATTTGTGATTACCGACGAAGTGGCGCGCAACCAAATTGCCGCCTTGGAGCGCAACTGCCGCGAATTCGGGATTCCGCTCGCCGATTTGCACAGCGACGAGCAAGGGATCGTTCACGTCATCGGCCCCGAGCTCGGCTTGACTCAGCCGGGAAAAACGATCGTCTGCGGCGACAGCCACACTTCGACGCACGGGGCGTTTGGCGCCTTGGCGTTTGGTATCGGCACGAGCGAAGTCGAACACGTGCTGGCGACGCAAACGCTTTGGCAGCATAAGCCGAAAACGCTGCAAATCCGCATCAACGGCCGCCTTGGCAAAGGGGTGACGGCGAAAGACGTCATTTTGGCCATCATCGGCCGCTATGGCGTCGGCGTCGGCACCGGCTATATTATCGAATTCACTGGCGAAGCGATCCGGCGCATGTCGATGGAAGAGCGGATGACGATTTGCAACATGTCGATCGAAGCGGGGGCCCGGGCTGGACTCATCAGCCCGGATGAAACGACGTTTGCCTATTTGCGCGGGCGCAAATATGCGCCAAAAGGCGAGGAGTTTGACAAGGCCGTGGAGCGATGGCGGGCGCTGGCCACCGATGAAGGGGCGGAATACGACCGGACGATTGACATCGATGCCTCGACGATCGCCCCGATGGTGACGTGGGGCACGAATCCGGCGATGAGCACAGCGGTCGACGGTGTTGTGCCGCATCCCGAGCAATTTGAAAGCCAAACAGAGCAAAACGCGGTGCGGCGGGCGCTGGAGTATATGGGGCTCAAACCGGGCACGCCGATTACGGATATTCCGGTGCAGCACGTCTTCATCGGTTCATGTACGAACTCGCGCCTTAGCGATTTGCGCGCGGCGGCGAGCATCGTCAAAGGCAAAAAAGTAGCCCCAGGCGTACGGGCGCTCGTGGTGCCCGGATCGCAGCAAGTAAAAAAACAAGCTGAAGCGGAAGGGTTGGCGCAAATTTTCCTTGACGCCGGTTTTGAATGGCGCGACTCCGGCTGCAGCGCCTGTTTGGGCATGAACCCGGACATCATCCCGGAAGGCGAACATTGCGCGTCCACGTCAAACCGCAACTTTGAAGGGCGGCAAGGAAAAGGAGCGCGCACGCATCTCGTCAGCCCGGCGATGGCCGCTGCCGCCGCCATCTACGGACATTTTGTCGATGTGCGCCAGCTAGAGACCGAACCGGTCCGCTGACCGTTCGCTGGCGGGGAGCGAACGAGGGACGATGGCCGACGGCTCGGTTGGGGGTGACTTGACAGTTGGTCCGCCGCCCTAGTGTTCGTTCGCCCCTCGCCGCCAAAGAGGCGGCGGTTGAACGCGAACATGAGTGGACAGGGCCCGCTCGTTATTTGCGGATCAATCCCGCGACGGCTCCGTTGAACGCGAACATGAGCGGACAGGACCGATCCCGCTATCTTGCCGGGAAACCGGCGGCGCACCATCCGCTGAAAGCGAACGTCAGCGGACGAGACCGATAGGGACGAACAGGAGGGAAGAAGCGATGAAGCCGTTTACGATCCACCGCGGAAAATTGGCCGGCATCGACCGGGCGAACATCGACACGGACCAAATCATTCCAAAACAATTTTTAAAACGAATTGAGCGCACCGGATTTGGCCAGTTTTTATTTTACGACTGGCGCTATTTGAGCGACGGCACGCCCAATCCAGCGTTTGAGCTCAACCGGCCGGAAAACGCGGGGGCGACGATTCTTGTGGCCGGGGAAAACTTCGGCTGCGGCTCGTCGCGCGAACATGCCCCGTGGGCGCTGCAAGACTACGGATTTCGCGTCATCATTGCCCCATCGTTTGCCGATATTTTTTACAACAATTGCTTGAAAAACGGATTGTTGCCGATCCGCCTCGCCCCGGAAGATGTTCGCTACTTGTTGAAACAAAGCGAGCGCGCTGATTACGAATTGACCGTGTCGCTTGAGGAGCAGCGAGTGGTTGACGACGAAGGGTTTTCGCGCTCGTTTGCTATCGATCCGTACCGAAAACAGCTGCTTCTAAAAGGGTGGGACGAAATTGACTTAACGTTTCTGTATGAGCCGTATATTGCCGCTTACGAAGAAACGCACCATCCGCGGCCATGAGCGCCTAGCGCCCAACTCGGCGGGAACCGCTCCCACCGGGTTGGGCGTTTTTCCCGTTGTTCGTCATGCCGCTCGCTTCGCCATCAGCCTCCGCGGCGACAGCTGCGCTTGTGCCGCCGCGGGAAACTTGCTACACTGATAGTAAATGTCAGTGAGGAGCGGGCGAAGATGGACAAACCGAAAGGAAAAATCATTTTGTTTCCACAGACGAAAGAACGGCTCGTGGAAAAGGCGTTTGCCGCCCTAGAGGCCAAGCAGTACAACGAGGCGCTCCGCTTTTTGCGCGCTGCCGAAGAGCTTGGCGATGCGAGCGTTCCTGTTCGGCTCGCCTTGGCGGTTTGTTGCTATGAGCTCGGGGAGTACGATGAGGCGCAATGGCGCTTGGCTGCGTTGCTTGATGAACAGCCGGGCAACAGTGAGCTGCTGCAAATGTATGTGGCGGTTTTGCTGCAGACGAACCGATACCGTGAGGCGGAGGACGCGATCCGCACCGCCTTGCGCCGCTTTCCGCTTTCCGCACCGGTGCGCGAACAGCTTCACCACCTGCTTCGGTTTAGCGAAAAAATGAACGCTCGTGCGCTTCCGTCCGCAGAATGGAAACGGGTGACACGGCTGCTCGAGTCCGGCGACATTGCCGAACAGCTGCACATCATCAAGCAGCTGGAAAAAGAAGATATCACCCCGGTTCTTCCGCTGCTCAAGCAATATTTGAGCGCGGCCGAGAAAAGCCCGATGGCCAAAACGATGCTCCTTCGCTTGTTGACGGAAAAGCGAATCCATGAACCGGTGACAGTGGAAAAATTGGGCCGCCGCCTGGAGGTCGTTCCCGCCGCATTGGACGAACAGACGGAGACGGCGTTCGCGTCCGCGCTGCTCAGCCGGCTTGAACAACAGCTCGCTCCGGAAAGTCCGAGCTTGTATGAGACAGCGGCGGAAATTTGGCTTCGCTACGCGTACATCCTCTATCCGTTTCCTCCGGAGCCGGAAGACGCCGACTTGTGGCTCGCCGCCCTTCATTTTCTGGCGCGCCGGTTTCAAGGCTTTGATGCCGATGCGGCGGCGTTGGCCGCCCGCTATGGCGTCGAAGCGGAAGAAATGGCGAAGCTTTGCAGACAGCTGCACGAAATAGAGAAACTTTCCTTTCTGTAACGGTCGGTTCAATGTTGAAACATGGCGTTCGTATGTTATAATATAATGGCTGTGCTATGTATCTGTTTTCGCATAACAAGGCTACATACGGTGACAACATAAGAGGATAATGGGCAACCGAATTGCACCATGATCCCGAGCAACGATTTGAGGTGGAGGGAACAGTATGTCTGTCAAATGGGAAAAGCTTGAAGGCCATGAAGGGGTGCTGACCGTCGAGGTCGATGCCGAGCAAGTAAACAAAGGCTTGGACGCCGCGTTTAAAAAAGTGGTGAAAAATATTACGCTTCCGGGCTTCCGCAAAGGAAAAGTGCCGCGCGTTCTGTTCGAAAAGCGGTTTGGCGTCGAGGCGCTTTACCAAGACGCGCTCGACATTTTGCTTCCGGAAGCGTATGCGAAAGCGGTCGAAGAAGCGGGCATTGAACCGGTATCCTTGCCGGAAATCGACATCGAGCAAATGGAAAAAGGCAAAAGTTTGATTTTTAAAGCGAAAGTGACCGTCAAACCGGAAGTGAAGCTCGGTCAATACAAAGGGCTTGAAATCGAAACCATCGATGCAACGGTCACGGATGAAGATGTCGACAATGAGCTGAAACGTCTGCAAGAAAACTATGCCGAACTGGTCGTCAAAGAAGACGGGACGGTGGAAAACGGCGATACGGTTGTGATCGACTTTGAAGGATTTGTCGACGGCGAACCGTTTGAAGGCGGGAAGGCGGAAAACTATTCCTTAGAAATCGGCTCAGGCACGTTCATTCCTGGATTTGAAGAGCAGCTCATCGGCATGAAAGCAGGCGAGGAAAAAGAAATTCAAGTGACGTTCCCGGAAGAGTATCATGCGGAACAGCTGGCTGGCAAACCGGCAACGTTCAAAGTGAACGTGCACGAAGTGAAAGCGAAACAGCTGCCGGCGTTGGATGATGAGTTCGCCAAAGACGTCGATGACGAAGTGGAAACGCTCGACGAACTGAAGGCGAAAATCCGCGCCCGGCTCGAAGAAGCGAAAAAGAATGAAGCGGAAACCGCGCTGCGCAACGCGGTCGTCGAAAAGGCGGCGGCCAATGCCGAAATCGATGTTCCGGAAGTCATGATCAAAAACGAAACGGACCGAATGCTTCGCGAATTTGATCAGCGCCTGCAAATGCAAGGGCTGAACTTGCAGCTGTATTATCAATTCTCCGGCCAGGACGAGGCGGCGCTGCGGGAACAAATGAAAGAAGACGCTGAAAAACGGGTGCGCGCGGCGCTGACGCTTGAGGCGATCGCCAAGGCGGAAAACATCGACGTGACCGACGAAGAGGTGAACGAGGAGCTCAACAAAATGGCGGAAGCGTACAACTTAAGCGTTGACAAGTTAAAAGAGCTGCTCGGTAGTCTCGATGGCGTCAAAGAAGACTTAAAATGGCGGAAAACGGTCGATTTTCTTGTGGAGCACAGCAAGGTTGCGGCATAATAATAGTGGTAAGCAAAGAACAAGGCGCGAGACGTTCGTGCCTTGTTCTTTATCTCCTGCATAGCGTCTGAACAGCAATTTTCAAACTTTTCTAACGGATTGCAGTTTTTTCATTCGCTTTTTCGCAAACACTTATGGTAAAATAGCGGATACATACGCTTTGGACATCAAAGAGCAGCGGAAATAGATACATACGCAGGCGCGATTTCGTTAGCAAGGGGTGAATGACATGTTTAAATTTAATGATGAAAAAGGGCAGTTAAAATGCTCGTTTTGCGGCAAAACGCAAGACCAAGTGCGCAAGCTGGTCGCCGGTCCGGGCGTTTACATTTGCGACGAGTGCATCGAGCTATGCACGGAAATCGTCGAAGAGGAGCTCGGCAACGAGGAAGAATTTGAGTTTAAAGATGTGCCAAAACCGCTGGAAATCCGGGAAATTTTAGATGAATACGTCATCGGGCAAGACGAAGCGAAAAAATCGCTCGCCGTCGCCGTCTACAACCATTACAAACGCATCAATTCCGGCAGCAAAATCGACGATGTCGAGCTGTCGAAAAGCAACATTTTGATGATCGGGCCGACCGGGAGCGGGAAAACGCTGTTGGCACAAACGTTGGCGCGCATTTTGAACGTACCGTTTGCCATCGCTGACGCGACGTCGCTCACGGAAGCAGGCTACGTCGGCGAGGACGTCGAAAACATTTTGTTAAAGCTCATCCAAGCGGCTGACTACGACGTCGAACGGGCCGAAAAAGGCATTATTTACATCGATGAAATCGATAAAATCGCCCGCAAATCGGAAAACCCTTCCATCACCCGCGACGTTTCGGGCGAAGGGGTGCAGCAGGCGCTGTTGAAAATTTTAGAAGGCACGATCGCCAGCGTTCCACCGCAGGGCGGCCGGAAACATCCGCATCAAGAGTTCATCCAAATCGACACGACGAACATTTTGTTCATTTGCGGCGGGGCGTTTGACGGCATCGAGCCGATCATTAAGCGCCGTCTCGGCAAAAAAGTGATCGGGTTTGGCGCGGAAATGAACCAAGCTGACGTCGATGAGAAAAACTTGTTGTCGAAAGTGCTGCCGGAAGACTTGCTCAAGTTTGGGCTCATTCCGGAGTTCATCGGCCGCCTGCCGGTCATTACGACGCTCGAGCCGCTCGATGAACAAGCGCTGATTGACATTTTGACGAAACCGAAAAACGCCATTGTCAAGCAATACCAAAAAATGCTGGAACTTGATGGCGTAGAGCTCGAGTTTGAGGAAGCGGCGCTCCGCGAAATCGCGAAAAAAGCGATTGAGCGGAAAACGGGGGCGCGCGGTCTGCGCTCGATCATCGAAGGGATTATGCTCGATGTGATGTTTGAGTTGCCGTCGCGCGAAGACGTGCAAAAATGCATCATCACCGTTGACACGGTGCGCGGCACGAAACCGCCGACGCTCATCCGCCATGACGGCACCGTCATCGAGCAAGAACGGAAAACATCCGCTTGATGGAGGGGCTGACCCAAAAGGTCGCCTTCCTTCAAGATAGGCACAACATATAGTGCGGCAGAAGAAGTCGGTACGTATATATAGCGATGAAAGAGGGCGTCCCGGTCCATTTGGGACACCCTCTTTTTTTGCCTCCATGCCCTGGGCGCCGGCCGGCGCTTTTTTGTTTATTCCCGTCCGTTCCCGGAGATACTATCATACGACATACCATTAGAGGCAGGAGGATATCGGGGCATGGACTGGACGAACATCGTGCTTCTTATTCAGCTGTTTTTCGGGGTCATCATCGGCCTTTACTTTTGGAATTTGCTCAAAGGACAGCGTGTGCAAAAAGTTTCGATTGACAAAGAGTCGCGCAAAGAGATGGAACAGCTCCGCAAGCTGCGTTCGATTTCGCTCACCGAGCCGCTGGCGGAAAAAGTGCGACCGAAACGTTTTGATGACATCGTCGGCCAAGAAGATGGCATCAAGGCGTTAAAGGCAGCTTTATGCGGGCCGAATCCGCAGCACGTCATCATTTACGGCCCCCCTGGCGTCGGCAAGACGGCCGCGGCTCGTCTTGTGCTTGAGGAAGCGAAAAAAAATCCGCTCTCCCCGTTTCAGAAAAATGCGGTGTTCGTTGAGCTTGACGCGACGACAGCGCGCTTTGACGAGCGCGGCATCGCCGACCCGCTCATCGGCTCGGTGCACGACCCGATCTATCAAGGGGCCGGGGCGATGGGGCAAGCCGGCATCCCCCAGCCAAAGCAAGGGGCGGTGACGAACGCCCACGGCGGCGTATTGTTCATCGACGAGATCGGCGAACTTCATCCGATTCAAATGAACAAGCTGCTCAAAGTGCTGGAAGACCGGAAAGTGTTTTTTGAGAGCGCCTATTACAGTAAAGAGAATCCGCAAATCCCAAGCCACATTCACGACATTTTTCAAAACGGGCTGCCGGCCGACTTCCGCCTCGTCGGGGCGACGACGCGCACGCCGAACGAAATTCCTCCGGCCATTCGCTCCCGCTGTTTGGAAGTGTTTTTCCGCGAACTCGATCAAGACGAGATCGCTCTGATCGCGAAAAAAGCGGCGGAAAAAATTCGCTTGAACGTGTCAGAAAGCGGCATTCGTCTTTTAGCCGCCTACGCCCGCAACGGCCGGGAAGCCGTCAACATGATGCAAATTGCCGCCGGGCTAGCGATCACCGAGAACCGCGACCACATTGTAGACAAAGACATTGAATGGGTGATTCAAGCGAGCCAAATGGCGCCGCGCTACGAAAAGAAAATTGCGTCCGCTCCGGCCGTCGGTGTGGTGAACGGCTTGGCGGTGTATGGCCCAAACACCGGCGCGCTTCTCGAGATTGAAGTGACCGCCTTGCCGGCAAAAGGAAAAGGATCGGTCAACGTCACCGGCATTGTCGAGGAAGAAAGCATCGGCAGCGCGGAAAAATCGGTGCGCCGCAAAAGTATGGCGCGCGGTTCGGCGGAAAACGTGATCACCGTGCTGCGGGCGATGGGCGTGCCGGCGGATCGTTACGACATTCACGTCAATTTTCCGGGCGGCGTGCCGGTTGACGGCCCTTCGGCTGGATTGGCGATCGCCGTTGGTATATATTCTGCCATTTACCAATTGCCGGTCGACCATACCGTCGCCATGACCGGAGAAATCAGCATTCGCGGCTTTGTGAAGCCGGTGGGCGGCGTCTTTGCCAAAGTGAAAGCGGCGAAACAGGCAGGAGCGAAGAAAGTGATCATTCCCCTAGAAAACCGGCAATCGTTGCTAGCGGAAATCGACGGCATCCACCTCATTGCCGTTCGCCGCTTGGAGGAAGCGCTCGTCCACGTGTTCGGCGAAGAGGCGCTCCGCCGCGGACCGGCGTTGCTGCCGGCGGCGCTCGACCGATCCGAGAAAAAGCTCGTTTGATGTCGCGAGGCGAAGGAAACGGACCGCGGGCGCGAAGGAAAGCGGGCCAGCGACGGAAGGCCTGCTTCGCTCTTTCCTCCTGCCCGGCTTCGGCGCGAGCGGATCGCGGCCGAAGTCGGTTTTTCTTTGCCGGCAAAACGTTCATCAAATTTTACAAACCCGGTGTATATAGCTGACCTCGAAAACAAACCGAAGGAGCAAAACGTTCATCAAATTTTACAAACCCGGCCGTCGTACTATACAATAAACGAATAGAAGTGAGATGTGGAGGTGTTCGGCGTGAACGGAAAGAAAAAGGAGGCGGCCATTCCGCTTTTGCCGTTGCGGGGGTTGCTTGTGTTTCCGACGATGGTTCTTCATTTGGACGTCGGGCGCGAGAAGTCGGTGAAAGCGCTCGAGCAAGCGATGGTCGAGGACCATATGATTTTGCTGGCGTCGCAAAAAGACGTGGCCGTCGACGAACCGGACATGGATGATTTATATAAAATGGGGACGATCGCCCGCGTCAAGCAGCTGTTGAAACTGCCGAACGGCACGTTCCGCGTGCTCGTGGAAGGCGTCGCCCGGGCGCTGATCACCGAGGTGGTGAGCGAAGAGCCGTACTTTTCCGTCAAAGTCGAAAAGTTTGCCGATCGGGCGGCGAAAGATTTGGAGGATGAGGCGCTCAAACGGACGATGCTCGAGTATTTTGAGCAATACATAAACTTGTCCAAGCGGCTGTCGGTCGACATTTACGCCTCGATCGCCGACATCGATGAACCGGGGCGGATGGCCGATATCATCGCTTCGCATTTGCCGCTGAAACTGGAGGAAAAACAGCGCATTTTGGAAACGATCGATGTCAAAGAGCGCCTCAATCGAATCATTCAAATTTTACACAATGAAAAAGAAGTGCTTCAGCTTGAGAAAAAAATCAGCGCCCGCGTCAAACAATCGATGGAGCGGACACAAAAAGAATATTATTTGCGCGAACAAATGAAGGCGATTCAAAAAGAGCTCGGGGAAAAAGAAGGAAAAACAGGCGAGGTCGAGGAGCTGAAAGAAAAAATCGAGGCGGCCGGCATGCCGGAGCATGTGAAAGAAACCGCGCTCAAAGAGCTGGACCGCTACGAAAAAATTCCGGCGACTTCGGCAGAGAGCGCGGTCATCCGCAACTATCTCGACTGGCTCATCGCCTTGCCGTGGTCGAAAGAGACCGAAGACATTCATGACATCAAACGAGCCGAGGCCATCTTGCATGAAGAGCACTACGGGCTCGAGCAAGTGAAAGAGCGGGTGCTCGAATTTTTATCGGTCAAACAGCTTACCCAGTCGCTCAAAGGCCCGATCCTTTGCCTCGCCGGGCCGCCGGGGGTCGGGAAAACGTCGCTCGCCCGTTCGATCGCCAAAGCGCTCGGCCGCCGTTTTGTGCGCGTTTCGCTTGGCGGCGTCCGCGACGAATCGGAAATTCGCGGCCATCGCCGCACCTATGTCGGGGCGATGCCGGGCCGCATCATTCAAGGAATGAAAAAAGCCGGCACGATCAATCCGGTCTTTTTGCTCGATGAAATCGACAAAATGTCAAGCGATTTTCGCGGCGATCCGTCAGCCGCCATGTTGGAAGTGCTCGATCCGGAGCAAAACCATACGTTCAGCGACCATTACATTGAAGAACCGTACGATCTATCGAAAGTCATGTTTATCGCCACCGCCAACCATTTGGCCACCATTCCGCAGCCGCTGTTGGACCGGATGGAAGTCATCCACATTCTCGGTTATACGGAAGTAGAAAAGCTGCACATCGCTAAGCGGCATTTGTTGCCGAAGCAGCTGGCTGCGCACGGCTTGAAAAAGGCGGCGCTCCAAATTCGTGACGAGGCCATGCTGACGATCATTCGTCATTACACGCGCGAAGCCGGCGTGCGGGAGCTGGAGCGGCAGCTGGCCGCCATTTGCCGGAAAGCGGCCCGTCTGATCGTTTCCGGGGCGAAAAAGCGGGTCGTGATCACGGAAACCAATATCGAGGAGTTTTTAGGGAAACGGAAATACCGCTACGGCCAGGCCGAAGCGAAAGACCAAGTCGGCGTGGCGACCGGGCTCGCCTACACCGCGTTTGGCGGCGATACGCTCGCGATTGAAGTGTCGCTGGCCAAAGGAAGCGGCAAGCTCGTGTTAACCGGGAAGCTCGGCGATGTGATGAAAGAGTCGGCGCAGGCAGCGTTCAGCTATGTGCGTTCGCGCGCCGAGGAGCTCGGCATTGATCCGGCGTTTCACGAAACGCACGATATCCATATCCATGTTCCGGAAGGCGCGGTGCCAAAAGACGGCCCGTCCGCCGGCATCACGATCGCGACGGCGCTCATTTCTGCCTTGACCGGCAAACCGGTGAACCGCTTCGTCGGCATGACCGGGGAAATTACGCTGCGCGGCCGCGTGCTTCCGATCGGCGGCCTGAAAGAGAAAACGTTAAGCGCCCATCGCGCCGGGCTGAAAACGGTCATTTTGCCGAAGGACAATGAAAAAGATTTAGCCGATATTCCCGACACCGTGAAGCGCGATCTCCATTTTGTGCTCGTCTCTCATCTTGATGAAGTGCTGCCGCACGCATTGGTGGGATGGAAGCCATGAACGTCACGAAAGCGGAACTCATCATCAGCGCGGTCAGACCGGAGCAATATCCGGACGGCGGGCGGCCGGAAGTGGCGCTCGCCGGTCGCTCGAACGTCGGCAAATCGTCGTTTATCAACAAAATGATCAACCGGAAAAACTTGGCGCGAACGTCCTCCAAGCCGGGAAAAACGCAAACGTTGAACTTTTACTTGATTAATGACTCGTTTTATTTTGTCGATGTCCCTGGCTACGGCTTTGCCCGCGTCTCGAAGCAGGAGCGGCAAAAATGGGGGAAAATGATGGAGACGTACTTTACGAAGCGCAAGGAGCTCCGGGCCGCCGTCCTTCTTGTCGATTTGCGCCATCCGCCGACGAAAGACGACATCATGATGTACGAGTTTTTGAAGCATTACGGGATCCCGGTGATCGTCGTCGCAACGAAAGCGGATAAAGTGCCGCGCGGCAAACAGCAAAAACACGCGAACATCGCGCGCGAGACGTTGCGGATGGCTGACGGCGACCCGCTTCTTTTGTTTTCCGCCGAGACCGGCCAAGGGAAAGAGGAGGCGTGGGCGGCGCTTTTGCCGTTTGTTTCCGGTTAGGCTTCGCCGCCTCGCTATTTTCGCCTTGCCCACAACAAATACACGCCGACAGCGACCAGCCCGAGCGGCCAAAACGATAAGAAGGAAGACAAGCCGGCTTGGACAAGGGAAAAAAGCGGCTGGCCGCGCCCGGAAAACGTCGCTATGGCGAAAAGAAGCAAAAACAGCGCACCGAAGCCAGCCCCGCTTTTTTGTTTGCGGCCGCTGGCGAAAAAAGCGATGGCCATGATCAAAAAAAAGACGTTGACGCCGCGGGGCCACGATGGAAACGCGGCGGCGAGCATTAATTCGAGGCCGAAGCCTAGTAACAGGAAGCCGGGAAAAATAAACTGATGCTCGCGCGCCGAATACGCTTGACCGAGCAACGATGCGCCGCAAATGGCAAGCAATGCTGGCCAGCCTTGAAATAACCGCAACACTGGCGCCTCGAGCTGCCCGGCGAGAAAATACAGCCCGAGGCCGATGAACAAGATGCCGGAAAATGCTGTTTTGTTTTTCATCGCTGCGCCCCCGTTTCTTCTTTTTTTGCACCTGCTGAGAGCAGAAGAACTGTTTACAGTTTAGCATAGCTTGGCCGCCATGTTCACAATTTTTGCGAAAGCGGTTGATTCCATTATGGATCCAATCCGCTAGCTTGGCTACCATGTTCACAATTTTTTCAAACGGAACGATGGACAGTTGTGGTATAATGATGAAAGGAACGCATCTGTAAGGGGAGATGGCATCGTGCAAATTTTGGCTGTTAGCGTCAACTACAAGACCGCCCCTGTAGAAATTCGCGAAACGTTGGCGTTTAGCGAGGCAGAGCTCGGCGAAGCGATGGCGCAGCTCGCCAACCAAAAGAGCGTGCTTGAAAACGTCATCGTTTCGACGTGCAACCGGACGGAAATTTACGCGGTCGTTGATCAACTGCATACCGGCCGCTACTATATAAAATCGTTTTTAGCCGACTGGTTCGACATCGAAGTGGCGGCGATCGCCCCGTATTTGCGCACGTTGGAAGGGGAAGCGGCGATCCGGCATTTATTTCGCGTCGCCGCCGGACTCGATTCGATGGTGCTTGGGGAGACGCAAATTTTAGGACAAGTGAAGACGAGCTATTTGCTGGCTCAAGAGCGGGGCACGACCGGAACGATTTTCAACCACTTGTTTAAGCAGGCGGTGACGTTTGCCAAACGCGCTCATTCGGAAACCGGCATCGGCGCCCATGCTGTGTCGGTTAGCTATGCGGCGGTCGAGCTGGCCAAGAAAATTTTTGGCCGCCTTGCCCATCAGCATGTGCTCATTATCGGCGCTGGCAAAATGGGGACGTTGGCGGCGCAAAACTTGCACGGCAGCGGCGTCGGCAAAGTGACGGTCGTCAACCGAACGTTGGAAAAAGCGAAGCAGCTCGCCGAACAATTGGCCGGCGAGGCGAAGCCGCTCGGCGAACTGTCGTGTGCGCTCCTTGAAGCCGATATTGTCATCAGCTCCACAGGGGCCAAAGGCTATCTGTTGACCAAAGAGATGATGGCGCCGCTCGAGAAAATGCGCAAAGGCCGGCCGCTCTTGATGATCGACATCGCCGTGCCTCGCGATTTGGATCCGGCGTTGGCCGAGCTTGAGACGGTCTTTTTGTACGACATCGACGATTTGCAAGACGTCGTCGCGGCGAACGTGGCGGAGCGGCAGAAAGCGGCCGCCCGCATCGAAACGATGATCGAAGCGGAACTCGCGGCGTTTGGCCAATGGATGCAAACGCTTGGCGTCGTGCCCGTGATCGCCGCTTTGCGCGAGAAAGCGCTCGCCATTCAGGCAGAAACGATGAAAAGTTTAGAGCGGAAGCTGCCGCATTTGTCGGAGCGTGACTGGAAAGTGCTGAACAAGCATACGAAAAGCATCGTCAATCAGTTGTTGCGCGACCCGATTTTGCAGGCGAAGGAGCTCGCCGCCGGACCGAACGCCGACGAAGCGCTCCAGCTGTTTGCAAAAATTTTTAACATCGAGGACATGGTGAACGCCGAGCGCCATCACATGCAGCAGGCGAACGCCGAACGGCGCGATGAGCAGGGCGTTGATGCGGCCCGCGCTGCCCGTCCGTCATGGCAGCTGTAAGGTGGGATTTGTCGTGCCGCTTGTCTATGAATTGTCCATTTCGCTTTATATTGTATCGATTCTTCTATACTTTATCGATTTTTTGCAGCAAAACCGGAAGGCGAACGAAATCGCCTTCTGGTTGCTTTCTGTTGTATGGTTTTTGCAAACCTTGACGTTTGCCTTCCGCATCATCGAGACGAAGCGCTTTCCGATTTTGACGATGTCGGAAGGTCTTTATTTTTACGCTTGGCTGCTCATCACGCTGTCGCTCGTCATCAATCGGCTGCTGCGCGTTGATTTTATCGTGTTCTTTACCAATGTGCTCGCGTTTTTCATTTTGGCCATTCATACGTTTGCGCCGTCCTCGCAGTCGCCCGCGGTGGCGGAGCGGCTCGTTTCCGAACTGTTGATCATTCATATTACGCTCGCTCTTGGAGCTTACGCGGCGTTTACGTTGTCGTTTCTGTTTTCCGTGCTGTATATGCTGCAATACAGCTTGTTGAAAAAGAAAAAGTGGGGGGCGCGGCTTTGGCGGATGGCCGATTTGTCCCGGCTTGATTTTTGGTCGTATGTTTTAAACTTGCTCGGTTTGCCTATGTTGTTATTGGGATTGATCCTTGGCGTCATTTGGGCGTATATCCAAATCGACCATTTTCATTGGTATGACGCGAAGGTGCTCGGCTCGTTTGTCGTTCTGCTCGTTTATGCGATCTATTTTTACAAACGAGTGGTTCGGCAGATGCAAGGCAAGACGATCGCGCTATGGAACATCGGCTCGTTTTTGTTTTTGCTCGTTAACTTTTTCTTGTTTGGCAGTTTGTCAAAATTTCATTTTTGGTACTCATGATTGAGGAGGAGCGAGATGCGGAACATTGTCGTTGGCTCGCGGCGCAGCAAGCTGGCGTTGACCCAGACGAATTGGGTCATCAACGAATTGAAGCGGCGCGGGGCGCCGTTTACGTTCGAGGTGAAAGAAATCGTCACGAAAGGGGACCGCGTGCTCGATGTCACCCTTTCCAAAGTGGGCGGCAAGGGGCTGTTTGTGAAAGAGATCGAGCATGAGTTGCTCGTCGGCGGTATTGATATGGCCGTCCACAGCATGAAAGATATGCCGGCGGTGCTGCCGGATCGGTTAGTCATCGGCGCGGTGCCGCGCCGCGAAGACGCGCGCGATGTGCTCGTCAGCAAAGGAAAGCGGACGTTGGCGGAGCTGCCGGCCGGAGCGGTGATCGGCACGAGCAGTCTGCGCCGTTCCGCTCAGCTGCTCGCCTACCGCCCGGATGTGACGATCAAATGGATTCGCGGCAACATCGATACGAGGCTGGCGAAGTTGGAAAACGGCGAGTACGACGCCATCGTGCTGGCGGCTGCCGGTTTGGCGCGCATGGGCTGGAGCGATGAGGTCATCAGCGACTATTTGCCGCTCGATGTATGCGTGCCGGCGGTCGGTCAAGGGGCGCTTGCCGTCGAGTGCCGCGCCGATGATCGCGAGCTGCGCGAGTGGTTGAGCCGTCTGAACGATGAAGAGACGGAGCGGGCGGTCAGAGCGGAGCGCGCCTTTTTGCAGCAGATGGAAGGGGGCTGTCAAGTGCCGATTGCCGGCTATGCCGAAACGGATGGCGGCATGGTGCGCCTGACCGCCTTGGTCGCCGCCCCGGACGGCAAAGAAGTGTATAAAGAAATCGTCGCCGGCGCCGATCCAGAAGCGGTCGGCCGGCAGGCGGCTGCCATCTTGAGCGAACAAGGGGCGAAGGAGCTGATCGAACGGGTGAAAAAGGGGCTGGAAGGTTGATGGGCGCGCTTGTCGGCAAGACCGTGCTGGTGACGCGTGCGAAGGACCAGGCGACGCCGTTTTCCGCGAAGCTGCGGGAAGCCGGCGCCATCCCGGTCGAGATTCCGCTCA
This sequence comes from Geobacillus sp. YF-1, assembly GCF_052692335.1. Lineage (NCBI taxonomy): Bacteria > Bacillati > Bacillota > Bacilli > Caryophanales > Anoxybacillaceae > Geobacillus > Geobacillus sp. YF-1. The sequence continues at coordinate 2,561,410 of NZ_CP199850.1, read as the reverse complement.
TTGCCATCCGTGAGGCGGCGAGGCCGGATGCGCTGGCGGCGCTGGCCACGCGGCTTGGGGACTATGACTGGCTTGTGTTTACGAGCGCGAATGCGGTCCGCTGCTTTTTTCCCTATGTTTCGCCGTCGCAGCCGCTGCCGAACGTCGCCGCCGTCGGCCGGAAAACGGCGGCGGCGCTCGCGGAGTACGGGGTGGCGCCGGCGCTCGTGCCGGATGATTTCACCGCCGAGCGGCTCGCCGTGTTGCTCGCTGGACGTCTGCGCCCCGGAGCGCGGGTGCTGTTTGTCAAGGGGGATTTGGCGCGTCCTGTGCTGCCGGCCATGCTGCGGGAAGCCGGCGCGGTCGTCGAGGAGTTGACGGTGTATGAGACGGTGCCAGATGCGAGCGGACGAGAGCAGCTCTTGTCGCTGCTTCGCGCGCGCAAGGTCGATGTCGTGACATTGATGAGTCCATCAGCGGTCGCCAGCCTCGTCCGCCTGCTCGGCCGCGAAGCCGCCCTCCTTCTTTCCGGCACGGCTGTCGCCTGCATCGGGCCGGTGACGAAAGACGCGGCGGAGCGGGAAGGAATCGCCGTCCAGATTTGTCCCACTGATTACACGGCCGATGGTATCATCAGAGCGATGGAACAATATTTTTCCATGGAGGGGACGCGCATGACATTACTGTTTGACCGCCATCGCCGTCTGCGGCAAACAGCCGCCATTCGGGCGATGGTGCGGGAGACGCATCTTCATGTTGATGATTTCATCTACCCACTGTTTGTCGTGGAAGGGAGCGGCATTCGCCGCGAAGTGTCGTCGATGCCGGGGGTGTACCATTTATCGCTCGATCGTCTGCCAGAAGAAATCGATGACATCGCCAAGCTTGGCATTCGGGCGGTGATGGTGTTTGGCGTGCCCAATGAAAAAGACGAGGTCGGTTCGCAGGCGTACTGTGAAACGGGAATCGTTCAGCGGGCGATTCGCCAAATCAAAGCGCAGCATCCGGAACTGGTCGTGATCGCCGATACGTGTTTGTGCGAGTATACGAGCCACGGCCATTGCGGCGTCGTGGAAAACGATCAAGTGCTGAACGACCCGTCGCTTGAGCTGCTCGTCAAGACGGCGGTCAGCCAAGCGCAGGCGGGCGCTGACATCATCGCCCCGTCGAACATGATGGACGGATTTGTCGCCGCCATTCGCCGCGGGCTTGACGAAGCCGGGTTTGTGAACGTGCCGATCATGTCGTACGCGATCAAATACGCGTCGGCGTTTTACGGCCCGTTCCGCGAAGCCGCGGACAGCGCGCCGCAATTCGGGGACCGGAAAACGTACCAAATGGATCCGGCCAACCGCCTCGAGGCGTTCCGGGAAGCGGAGTCGGATGTCAAAGAAGGCGCTGATTTCTTGATGGTGAAGCCGGCGCTCGCCTACATGGACATCATCCGCGACATCAAAAACCGGTTCCCGCTGCCGCTTGTCGCCTATAATGTGAGCGGCGAATATTCGATGATCAAAGCGGCGGCGCAAAACGGCTGGATTGACGAAAAGGCGGTCGTGATGGAAATGCTGACTGGAATGAAGCGGGCGGGCGCTGATCTGATCATTACGTATTTTGCGAAAGATGTAGCCCGTTGGCTTGCCGAATAGAAAGGGGGCGGAATCGTGCGCAGCTATGATCGTTCAAAAGCGGCTTATGAAGAAGCAGTGCGGCTGATGCCGGGCGGAGTGAACAGCCCGGTGCGCGCCTTCAAGTCGGTCGGCATGACCCCGATTTTTATGGCGCGCGGCCAAGGCTCGAAAATTTACGACGTTGACGGCAATGAATATATCGATTATGTGCTGTCGTGGGGACCGCTCATTTTAGGACATGCCCATCCGCACGTCGTTGAGGCGTTGAAGCGGGTGGCGGAGCAAGGAACGAGCTTCGGCGCCCCGACGCTGCTTGAAAATGAGCTCGCCAAGCTCGTCATCGAGCGGGTGCCGTCCGTCGAGGTCGTGCGCATGGTCAACTCCGGCACCGAGGCGACGATGAGCGCTTTGCGTTTGGCGCGCGGTTATACGAAACGCAACAAAATCCTTAAATTTGAGGGCAGCTATCATGGCCACGGCGATTCGCTGCTCATTAAAGCCGGCTCCGGCGTGGCGACGCTCGGCTTGCCGGACAGCCCGGGCGTGCCGGAAGCGGTCGCCCAGCATACGATCACCGTTCCGTACAACGATTTGGACAGCGTCCGCTATGCGTTTAGGCGGTTTGGCGAAGACATCGCGGCGGTGATCGTCGAGCCGGTCGCCGGCAACATGGGAGTCGTGCCGCCCGTTCCCGGCTTTTTGGAAGGGCTGCGCGAGGTGACGAAACAATACGGCGCTTTGTTGATTTTCGATGAGGTCATGACCGGATTCCGCGTCGACTACCATTGCGCGCAAGGGTATTACGGCGTGGAGCCGGATTTGACGTGCCTCGGCAAAGTGATCGGCGGCGGCCTGCCGGTCGGAGCGTACGGCGGCAAAGCGGAGATCATGGAGCTTGTCGCCCCGAGCGGGCCGGTCTATCAAGCGGGCACGCTGTCCGGCAACCCGCTCGCCATGACGGCCGGTTACGAAACGCTTCGGCAATTGACACCGGAAGTGTACGAAGAGCTTGGTCGCAAGGCGGCTCGCCTTGCCGACGGTCTTCATCAGGCGGCGGAAAAGTACGGCATTCCGCACACGATCAACCGCGCTGGATCGATGATTGGCTTTTTCTTCACAAACGAGCCGGTCATCAATTACGAGACGGCCAAAACGTCCGATTTGGAGCTGTTTGCCGCCTATTACCGAGAGATGGCGAACGAAGGCGTTTTCTTGCCGCCGTCGCAATTTGAAGGGCTGTTTTTGTCGACGGCGCATAGCGATGAAGACATTGAATATACGATCGCCGCTGCCGAACGGGTGTTTACCCGCCTGCGCGGCTAAACGAAACGAGGGTGTCCCAAAAGCGGGATACCCTCTTTCGTTGCTGCATAGACGTGCTGACTGCTTCTGCCGTGATCGGTGGTGCCGATCGTAAAGGCAGCCAACCTGTTGGGTCAGCCCGATTTTTTTATCATACTGTCCTTTTTTCGCTCATACAATGGATACTGTCATAGAAACCATTTGGCGAAGGGACGGAAGGAGGAGGCCCGGTTGGAGCAGTCGTATTTGCGTTTTTCGCTCGAAGAATCGGTCTGGTTTCAAAGCGGACAGGAAGTCGCCGAGTTTTTGTCCATTTCTCTCGATCCGGTCATTTCCGTTGAGGAGTATGATCAATATATCACGATTCGCGGCGCGCTTGAGTTAAGCGGGGAGTTCCGCTCAGCGCAGCCGAAACTAGCTGCTGCCGAGGAAGAGGACGCGTTTGACTTGGCGAGCTATCGGTTTATTCAGCACATCGCGGTGCGCGACGACGGCATCAGCGAACTGTCGCACCGATTCCCTATTGATATCACGATTCCGAAAAACCGGATTCGCTCGCTTGATGACGTGTACGTGACGGTCGAATCGTTTGACTATGAGTTGGGCGACAATGGCCGGTTGGTGGTGACCGCCGATATTTCCATCAGCGGCATCAGCGACGCGCCGCTCGCTTCCGAGTTGCCAGCTGATGAGGAAGAAGAGCCGCTGTTTGCCCCGTTTGAATCAGTGGCCCGCAAAGAGGCGGATGATCCCGAACCGTCCGCATTCGCTTCTCCTTTTCGCTATGAAGCGGATGAATCATCGGCGCTTGCCGCTAGCCGCCATGAAGAAGTAGAAAATGAAACAGAGCCGTTTTTGCCGCTTGAGACGGAAACGAAGGCGGTCAGCGCGCCAGCGGATGACGAGACCGATTCCCTCTTGCCATCCGCCGAGGCCAAAGTATCGATCGGGGCGGCGAAAAAAGAGAAGGAAGAAGGGACAGAGGAGACGAAAACGAAAAGCGAAAATGCGCTCTATTTGACAAAACTGTTTGCGAAAAGCGAGACGGAAGAGTTTACGAAAGTGAAAATTTGCATCGTCCAGCAAGGGGATTCGTTGGACAAGATTGCGGAGCGATATGAGGTGACCGTTTCTCAGCTTTTGCGCGCCAACGATTTGGAAAGCCCGGATGACGTCCACGAAGGGCAGCTGCTCTATATTCCGGCCATGGCGGGAAGCCGTTCGTTCTCATGAACAGGGCGCTTTCCGCTTCTTTTGCCGTCAAGGGGGCATCACGATGGATGGACGGTTTGCCAGCCAGCGCGCTCTGCTTGCCCAATATGGGGTGACGCCGGAGCGCATCGAACAGCGGGGCAAAGTAGCGAAAGTGTACACGACAAACGGCGTTTTCGCTTTAAAGGCGCTCCATGACGAACGGGAGGCGGCAGCGGTTTGGCAGTCGCTTCGCTACTATGGCCGCCGTTGTCCACCGGTGTACGGGACGCGCCAACAGTCACCGTTTGCGGTCGACGGCGGCCGCCTTTATTATTTGCAGGCTTGGCATGACCAAGGGGCGAAAGCGGACGACGAGGTTGTCCGCTCTTTCTTTCGCGGGTTGGCCGAGCTGCACCGCGCCACCATCCGCACGGTGGCGGTAAAAGAGGAAGAAATCGAAGCGTATCGCCAGCAAAAAAAGAACGAATGGCAACGAGCGCGAGCTTTATGGGAAGAGCGAGTCGAAACGTATGAATCGGCGTGGTACATGTCGCCGTTTCAGCTCCAATGCTGCACCTATTTTCATGAAGTGATGCGCGCGTATTCGTTCGCCGAGGAGCAGTTGGCTGCGTGGGAGGAGGCGCTCAAGGAAACGAAGCAATGGCGGACGGCTTGGGTGCACGGAAAAGCGCGCCTCTCCCACTACGTGGCGCCGTATTGGATCAGCTGGGAGCGGGCGCATTGGAATTCGCCGGTATACGATTTGATCGCCGCGTTTCGCACTCATGTTCAAACGTTTCCGCCGCTTGCGCGGGCGTGGCTTGATGGCATCGATGAATATGAAAAAGCGCTGCCACTATCCGCCGGGGAGCGGGCGTTTTTATACGGCCACTTGGCCGAGCCGCGCGGGTTTGTCCGCTGTTTGGCGCGATATGAAGCCACCCGGCGGACGGAACGGAACGAGCGGGCCTACGTCGCCGCCTTGCAGCGCTGTTATTTTGCCTTTAAAAACATGGAAGCGGTCGTCATGCATCTTGTCCAGCGCGATGCCGCACAGCAACAAAAAGAGATGAGTGACGCCGAAGCGCCGATCGATGAACACGGTCAAGGCTAAATCCATCCTCCAACAGAAATCCGGAAACGCCTATGGCCATGGAAGCCGAAAACGTTGGTGAAAAACCGCTCGTTGCCTTGAGCGATGATAAGTTGAATGTTTGTTTTACATCCCATTTTCTAAATCCATTCCAAACGGAACGCGACAGCCGCCAACACAAGAATGGCCAATAAAAGCACGTCAAACGTTGTCGGCAGCAAAATGGTGCGGATCGCCTGAAAAACGGCGAGCGGAATGATCACTTGGGCGCAGATGGCGCGCACTTGCCGCAGCCACGGCGGCCATGAGTACGGATTGAAACGCCGCATCGGTCGTCCCTCCTTCTCCGGTTTACTATACAATATGAGACGGGCGAACGTTTGTCACCAAATGGCTTTCTGTCGAATAAATCAATAAAAACTTGGCAAAGATGATGGACAATGGTAGTATAATAATCGAACGATGACGATAAAAGCGAAGACGGGGAGGAGTACAGCGGCCCGCGCCTGCAGAGAGGGAAATCAGAAAGCTGCGAGATTTCCTAGGATGGCGGCTGCTGGAAGGTCGCCCTTGAGCTGCTTCGTTGAAAGGCGCTGCTGCCGAGTAGAGGAAGCCGGTTGATTGCCGTTATGCCAATGAAGCGCTTAAGCCCTAGAGGGCGGTGGTTGGAAAACGCCGTTTCAAGATGCCTTTTTCCCAAGCCGGAGATGCGGCTGTGGTATGGGAACGGCGCTCTGTTGCCATCCCCTAGATCGCTGGTGAGAACGGTTGTTTCTCTTGAGCAGTGGGGAGCGTGCGAAAGGCGGTCCTGATGCGACAGGGCTTTTCGACTTGAGAAACGAGGTTGGGAAGCGTCTGGCTCCCCTTCCATCCCCAGCCTTCTAGGCTTAAGAAAAAAGGTGGTACCGCGAAAGCAGCTCCTTTCGTCCTTTTCGGATGAAAGGGGCTTTTTTGCTTGCCGATCGGATGATACACTCCGTAGGCAACAGCCATTGTCGATCACATGAAGGAGGGAACAAAAGTGACACAGCATGAAGTGTCAATGCCGCCCAAATACGACCATCGCGCCGTTGAGGCGGGTCGCTATGACTGGTGGCTGAAAGGAAAATTTTTTGAAGCGACCGGCGATCCGGACAAACAACCGTTTACGATCGTCATTCCGCCGCCGAACGTCACCGGCAAACTCCATTTAGGGCATGCGTGGGATACGACGCTGCAAGACATTATTACCCGCATGAAGCGGATGCAAGGCTATGACGTTCTTTGGCTTCCGGGGATGGATCACGCCGGCATCGCCACCCAGGCGAAAGTGGAAGAGAAGCTGCGTCAGCAAGGATTGTCGCGCTACGATTTAGGCCGGGAAAAATTTTTAGAAGAAACGTGGAAGTGGAAGGAAGAATACGCCGGCCATATTCGCAGCCAATGGGCAAAATTAGGGCTTGGCCTCGATTACACGCGCGAGCGGTTCACGCTGGATGAAGGGCTTTCCAAAGCGGTGCGCGAAGTGTTCGTCTCGCTTTACCGGAAAGGGCTCATTTACCGCGGTGAGTACATCATCAACTGGGACCCGGTGACGAAAACGGCGTTGTCGGACATTGAGGTGGTGTATAAAGAAGTAAAAGGCGCGCTCTATCATTTGCGCTATCCGCTCGCTGACGGCTCGGGCTACATTGAAGTGGCGACGACCCGTCCGGAAACGATGCTCGGCGACACGGCCGTGGCGGTTCATCCGGATGATGAGCGATACAAGCACTTGATCGGCAAAATGGTGAAATTGCCGATCGTCGGCCGCGAAATTCCGATCATTGCCGATGAATATGTCGATATGGAATTCGGCTCCGGGGCGGTCAAAATTACGCCGGCGCACGACCCGAACGATTTTGAAATCGGCAACCGCCACAACTTGCCGCGCATTCTCGTCATGAACGAAGACGGCACGATGAATGAAAACGCCATGCAATATCAAGGGCTTGACCGGTTTGAATGCCGGAAGCAAATCGTCCGCGATTTGCAGGAGCAAGGCGTCCTCTTTAAAATTGAGGAACACGTCCACTCGGTCGGCCATAGCGAGCGGAGCGGCGCGGTCGTTGAGCCGTATTTGTCGACGCAATGGTTCGTGAAAATGAAGCCGCTCGCTGAAGCCGCCATCAAGCTCCAGCAAACGGACGGAAAAGTGCAGTTCGTGCCGGAGCGGTTTGAAAAAACGTACTTGCACTGGCTGGAAAACATCCGCGACTGGTGCATTTCGCGCCAGCTTTGGTGGGGGCACCGGATTCCGGCGTGGTATCATAAAGAAACGGGCGACATTTACGTCGACCACGAGCCGCCGAAAGACATTGAAAACTGGGAGCAAGACCCCGACGTGCTTGATACGTGGTTCAGCTCGGCACTCTGGCCGTTCTCGACAATGGGCTGGCCCGATACCGACTCGCCGGACTACAAGCGCTACTACCCGACCGATGTGCTTGTCACCGGCTATGACATCATTTTCTTCTGGGTGTCGCGCATGATTTTCCAAGGGCTTGAATTCACCGGGAAGCGGCCGTTTAAAGACGTGTTGATCCACGGTCTCGTCCGTGACGCCCAAGGACGGAAAATGAGCAAGTCGCTCGGCAACGGCGTTGACCCGATGGATGTGATCGACCAGTACGGCGCCGATGCGCTCCGCTATTTCTTGGCGACCGGCAGCTCGCCGGGGCAAGATTTGCGCTTCAGCACGGAAAAAGTCGAAGCGACGTGGAATTTTGCCAACAAAATTTGGAACGCCTCGCGCTTTGCCTTGATGAACATGGGCGGCATGACGTACGACGAGCTCGATTTGAGCGGCGAAAAAACGGTCGCCGACCATTGGATTTTAACGCGCTTAAACGAAACGATCGACACGGTGACAAAGCTCGCCGACAAATACGAGTTTGGCGAAGTCGGACGCACGCTGTACAACTTTATTTGGGACGATTTGTGCGACTGGTATATCGAAATGGCGAAACTGCCGCTGTACGGTGATGATGAGGCGGCGAAAAAGACGACGCGTTCGGTGTTGGCATATGTGCTTGACAACACGATGCGCCTGCTTCATCCGTTCATGCCGTTCATTACCGAGGAAATTTGGCAAAACTTGCCGCATGACGGCGAATCGATCACCGTTGCTCCGTGGCCGCAAGTGCGTCCTGAACTGTCGAACGAAGAAGCGGCTGAAGAAATGCGGCTGCTTGTGGACATCATCCGCGCGGTCCGAAACATCCGCGCGGAAGTGAACACGCCGCCGAGCAAACCGATTGCGCTCTACATTAAGACAAAAGACGAGCACGTGAGGGAAGCGCTTTTGAAAAACCGCGCTTATTTGGAACGGTTCTGCAACCCGAGCGAGCTGGTCATCGACACCGATGTCCCGGCGCCAGAAAAAGCGATGACCGCTGTTGTCACCGGAGCGGAGCTCATTTTGCCGCTTGAAGGGCTGATCAATATTGAAGAAGAAATCAAGCGGCTTGAAAAAGAGCTTGACAAGTGGAACAACGAAGTCGAGCGCGTCGAAAAGAAACTGGCCAACGAAGGCTTTTTGGCGAAAGCGCCGGCCCATGTCGTCGAAGAAGAGCGCCGCAAGCGGCAAGACTACATCGAAAAACGCGAAGCGGTGAAAGCGCGCCTTGCTGAGCTGAAACGGTAGACAAACGATTGTTTGGTTGATTATGATGAAGACGAATCCGCCATCAGGCGGGTTCGTCTTTTTCGCTGGCGGAAGCCATCCGGCCCATCGCCAGCCTTTCGATCTTGATCTTCTCAAGGAAGGAGTCGTGAAGATGATCCGCACATATGAGGAAGCCGTCGCTTGGATTCACGGGCGGCTGCGGCTTGGCATGAAGCCGGGATTAAAACGGATGGAATGGATGATGGAAAAGCTCGGCCACCCGGAACGCCGCGTCCGCGCCGTCCATATCGGCGGAACGAACGGCAAAGGGTCGACGGTCGCCTATTTGCGCTCGATTTTGCAGGCGGCGGGGTATTCGGTCGGGACGTTCACTTCGCCGTATGTCGAGCAGTTCAACGAACGGATCAGCGTCAACGGCGAACCGATCGGCGATGACGAAATCGTGGAGCTAGTGCGAGTCGTTCAGCCGCTTGCGGACGAGCTTGAACGGACGGAACTTGGCGGACCGACCGAGTTTGAAGTGATCACCGCCATGATGCTCTATTACTTCGGCAAGCAACATATTCAAGATATTGTGCTCATTGAAGTCGGGCTCGGCGGCCGGCTCGATTCGACGAACGTCATTTATCCGCTCGTTTCTGTCATTACGAACGTCAGCTATGACCATATGAACATTTTAGGCGATACACTTGGGCAAATTGCCGCCGAGAAAGCGGGAATCATCAAATCGGGGGTGCCGCTCGTGACAGCGGTCAACGAGCCTGAGGCGTGGGAAGTGATCGCCAAGACGGCCGCGGAGCGGAAAGCGAAAACATATCGGCTCGGCGTTGATTTTACCGTCTCCGACCAGCAAACGACCGCGGAAGGAGAGCAATTTTCGCTTGTCACACCGTTTTCTGAGTACCGCGATGTGCGCATTTCCATGCCCGGCACCCATCAAGTCGAAAACGCGGCGGTGGCGGTGATGGCGGCCGAACTATTGCGGCTTGGCTATTCATTTTTGATCGACCCGGAGCATATCGCCGCTGGGCTGGCTTCAGCTGCTTGGCCCGGCCGCTTTGAGCGGGTGAGCGACAAACCGCTCGTCATTGTCGACGGCGCCCATAACGAAGCCGGCATTCGCGCGCTCGTTGACACGGTGCGCGCGCATTACCGGGACAAACGCGTCCACGTCTTGTTGGCCGCGTTGGCGGACAAGCCGCTTGCGCCAATGATCCGGCTGCTTGACGAGCTGGCTGACACGATCACGTTTACGACGTTCGATTTTCCGCGCGCCGCTCAAGCAGAAGCATTAGCCGCCCTCTCTTCCCACCGGCAGAAGGCCGCTGCCAATGATTGGGCCGGCTGGATTCGCGCCCAGCAAGAACGGATGGGAGATGACGAGCTGTTAGTTGTCACCGGGTCGCTGTACTTTATTTCGGACGTAAAAAAACAGTTCCGATAAGAAAATTTTTCTATCGACAATGGTTGAACGATGGTATAATAGAAATATAGGAAAATTGTCGCGAAACGGGGAGAGGAGCATGGAGAAAAGGGGGATTTTGCGCGCGCTTTTCGCGCTCGGATGGGCGTTTTGGCTTATGTTTGTCGTAGGCGGGAAGGTGGCACCGGTGCAAGCGGCAACGCTTCCCTCGCTCCAATGGCAGTTCACTTCCTCGCAGCCGGAGTACGCCAAACCGCCTAACGGCGATGCCCAAGGCCGGCTCGATGTGACGCTCATTCCGCAAGGAGCGGTGTCAGGAGTGATTCGCCCGCCGATCGATGTCGTCTTTGTCATGGACGTATCCGGTTCCATGACCTTAACCAAGCTGCAAAGCGCCAAATCCGCTTTGCAAACAGCGGTCAGCTACTTTAAGGAGAATTCCAATGTCAATGACCGCTTCGCGTTCATTCCATTTTCCGATGGCGTGCGTTTTGACAGCCTTGTTCCGTTTGACGCCAATGCGAACGTCATCAACCAGCTTGACGCGATTTTGCAGAAAGGAAACAGCCTGACGGCCAATGGTGGAACGAACTATTCAGCCGCTTTGTCGCTCGCCCGGTCGTATTTTAATGACCCGGCGCGGAAAAAGTACATCATTTTCTTGACCGATGGAATGCCGACGGTGCTGAATACGACGAGCACGATCACCTATAAGGAGATCAAAAAAACGTTTTCCGGCTGGAAGTACGGGGACAAGGTGACCGCTTCGATCCCCGTGACGTACACCTTGTATAGCAACGGAAAAGATGCAAGCATTCAGTTTGTCGATCGTAACGGCTATAAGCGGTTGTTTCTTAACAATGGCGCCGATTATGTAAACGGCTGGCTGTTTTCTTTGGACAATGACTATCCGTTTACGTATTCGACGTTGGAAGACAACATCCGCGATGATGCGGTCAATATAGCGAAAGACCTTGGCAAAAACAACATCACTCTCTATTCGATTGGCTTCGGCAGTGATGGCGATGTCGATATGGACTATTTGCGGACGCTTTCAATGATGACTGGAGGGGAAGCGCGGCAAGGGACGCCGCAAAACTTGAACGCTTTGTTCCAGCAGTTTTCCCAGCTGGCCAACACTCCCGCGCTCACTGGCACGGTCCGCATTCCGCTTTCGTCGCTCGGCGGCAACGTTTCGATTGCCGAGAACGGACAAGTGCGGCTCGATGAAAGCAAACAAAACGCCTATATTTCTTTTTCCATTCCGTATTCATCAGGACAAGGGACGCCAAATCCTATCACCGTGTCCATTCCGTTGGCGTTCAAGGCAACAGGGACGTACACGTTTCAAGCGGAATTAACGTATCGGGACGTCTACGGTCAGCTCCAGCCGGTGACAACGAAAACGGTAACGGTCACCGTCAAGGCGGAAGCCCCGCCATGGTTTGATGGGACGGTCAAGCTGCAGGGGCTGACGAAACCGATCGACCAACTCGTTAAGCAAGGGGCAACGGACGGCGATGACAACCGCTTCCGTGTTGCTTATTCATTGGCGTTGAAAGGATACGTCGGCAATGTCTCTGGGACGATCAGCAATGTCCGCATCATTCAAGAGCTTCCGGACGGAATCTCGGTCATCCCTGACGGAAAAGTAGCAACGTTTGTCAATAACGGAAAACGTTACGCGCAGTGGTCGTTCGGCGGGCAAACCTTTGACTACAGCCAGCTGAACAAGCTGACGCTGACCGCGCAATGGGTCATGCAAGCCGACTACGCCATGAGCGGCACCCAATTGCCGCCGGCGCTCGTAACGTTCACCGACAGCCGCTACGGCGAGCGGACTTCGACGCTCACGCCGCCGTCGGAACGAATCGGAATGAAGGTGCGTTTGGATGATTTTCCGAATGTTTATTATGAAGGGGATGAAAGCGGGCTGATCACCAAATGGCAAGGGGTCGACATCGTGGGAAGAACGAAGCATCCTAACTCCTATGGACTGCTGCAGCTGCCGGTCAAAGCGCTGCAATACGATCCGAGCGATGACGGGGTGCTACTTGTCACCTATAGCAACGGCCAGACGGTGCCCGTGTATATTAAGCCGCATCTAGCCGTCACGACGTCCGCCGGCGCTGTGGCAAACGGAGCGACAGCGTACGAAGCGCCGACGGTCAAGTTGACCGGACCCGTGGCCGGCGAAGGGGTGTCGTATCGCTATCAGATCGTTCGAAATGGGGTCTCGGCCGCTTGGGCAGCGCTCCCTTCACCGTATGAAATCGCCATTTCGAACGATGGGGCGTATACGGTCACTGTCCAGTCGTCGGGAGGGTTGACGAGGGGAACAGGATTGGCGAGCGCGTCGTTTACGTATACGAAGCGGATCAAGGAATTGAAACTCGGCTCTTATCAAGCAACAATGAATGTCGGTGACGTGCAAACGATTCCGGTGACGATCGTGCCGAGCGATGCGACGAACAAAACGTTAGTATGGTCGTCGAGCGATCCGGCGGTGGCTGTTGTGCAAAATGGAATAGTAACGGCGCTCAAGCCGGGAACGGTGTCCATCACGGTGCGCTCTACAGATGGAGGAAATGCATCAGCGACGGCATCGATTCAGGTCGTCGATCCGTATGTCGCCCTCGAAGGGATGGCATTTCAGACGCCCATTTACATGAATCGCGGCGAGCGGCTTGACGTGACGTCACTGCTCCGTTTTATCCCAGAAAATGCCACAGATAAGGCGCTTCGTTCTGTTATTTCGTCGGATCAGCGATTTGTCAAGATCGTTCAGGAAAACGGAAAATGGTATTTGCAAGCCGTTGATGTTGGGTATGCAGAGATCACGGCGACCGCGAAGGTGAAGGCAGCGGATGGACGGGATATTGAAGCGAAGGCCCTCGTTATCGTCCGCCCGCCTACAGGCAATAACGGCGACAACGGCGGCAACAGCGGCGGACGATGGTAACGACAAAAAGCGGCCCAACCAAAGATGAGATCCGCGTTTTAAAAAAAGAAGGCCCTCGAAAAGTCGGTTGAACGACTTTTCGAGCCGGCCTCTTTTTGTTACATAATTTCCGAAAGAAGTCCCGTCCATAGATGGGATTACGTGAGAAGCCCCCACTTCAAGCAGCCCGCAACGATGGGAAGCGAAGGGGAGTTCACCGGACTTCCAAGCGATCGACGACAAGTGATAAACGATTGACAAACGGGAGCCCCGTCCCTTGCTCAACGAGCACTTCCGGGCGATAGCGGACGACTAGCCGCGATAATGCCACATCGGGATTAGGAACGAAACCGGAAGGCTCCCCATTGCTTCCCTCGACCCGGCCACGGAACGCATTGACCACCAATCCATAAATGTCTGTATCGGGGGCGGGGTCGCCGTTTCCACGGGCGAACAGCCCTCCGTCGATATATAAGTACGAGCCGACGGCGTAAATGGTAGCGCTGCTGTCGGTGTAAAAATATCCTTTCAAGTTTGCTTCCCCTCTCGGGTTATCAAATTCATTGATGCGGGCCAAATCGAGCTTTCCTTTCGACAACAGCACGACCCCTTTGCCGTTGTCCGCCCGCTCGATGCGGCTTTGATAAATCTTCGTTTTTCCCGTCACATAAACGCTGGCATCGAGTTTAACGTTACCAGTGATCGTCAAGTCGCCGAAAACGATAAAGTTTCCGTGTATGTTGATAAAATCGTTTTGCGGACCATTGAGATTCAGAGGGCCATTGACAATCAGCCATTGGTTGACCCCTTTGTCTGTTCGAATGTCCACATCCCCGATCAGGTTGATGCCCCCATTAACGTAAAGCGGTTTGTCTTTCTTTTGCTTGATGATTTCAAGCGGATCGTTTCCGTTCAATTCGTTGAACCTGTCTTTCAGATTGTTGGCTAATTGGCGCAGCGCTTCGGTTTTGTCCGCGGCTTCTTGAACAGCTTCCACTTTCGCAATATATTCGGGCGATGATGGTGAGAAGCCGGCTGCCTGCAACAGTTTATCGGCGACGGTCAGTTCAAAATCGACGTCCACAAAGTCTTCGTTGCTTGGCTGGAAGGACGGGGGCGGTTCCGTTGTTCCTGCCGGCCAGGACGACTCCCATTGATTCGTCATTTGAAAGCGGGTTTGCGTTTCGTCTACTTTCCAGCAGCTCTTCGTTTGCCCGCACGCTTGGAAAGCCCCGTTTAAATACCAAACCGAAGAGTTGGAGAACCGCGGCATTCCGCTGTCATAGGTTTCGATTTTCAGTTCGTTCGTTCGGCTGACGTACGTTGTGGCGTTGCTGGCATACCCGGTTTCGCCGGCGTAAACATCACCTTTTTCGATGTAGACACCCCCGTTTAATACGACAGCGCGGTTGGAGCCGAGCGCGTATTTTAAAAAGCTCGGCGTGTTGGTGACAAAAACGCGACGGACGACGGTCCGGGTTCGGTGTCCGTCATCGAACGATTTCTCTAATCTCAAGACGCGCAGAAACACTTGTTGCTTGTCGATTTGATACTGGTCGCTCTCATCTTTCACCATCACTCCGTAGCGTTCCAGCAAGCGTCCGGTCATCGTGTTTTTCCCGGGATTGGAGCTGTCAAGGCCGAGAAAATGATCCCATTCATTTGGCGAAAAAATGCGATGGCTCGTAAAAAAATTCGGATCGGACAATTCCGCTTTCAAATCGGCGACCGCCTCGTTCACTTCCGTTTTGGCCTTGTGGAGCGACTGCACATCATCAACGCGCACCGTCGCGAATCGGGCGTGTTGAAGGGAGACGGCGATGATCGTCAAGCCGAGCAAAAAAAAGACGGTGACGACCAAAAGGGTCGTAAGTAAACTGTAGCCTTGTTCAGTCCGGCGCATGCTTCGCCCTCCTAAAATCCGAATTCGGTTTTGACGGTGAACGGTTGAACCGGAAAGGCGGCGCTTTCCCCATCCCGCACCGTAAAGGTCATCGTCAGCACCCCGCTTCGGCAAATGTTTTTTTGCCAGCGCGCGCAGCGAAACGAAAAAAACGACGTATCGTCCAGCCGAAAAGCCGGAGAGGTGACCGCCGCGCCATCGATCATCAGCTTGCCGTCTTTGATCGCCACCAATTGATAGGTTGGCTGTTCGGTTTCTGCGCGCGAGACGAGCCCGACTTGGTTGTTTGTTTGGAATTGTTCGTTTTTGATGAACCGCAGTTCGCGCAGCGTTTGGTTTTCTTGGCTTCGCTCGGCTTCAAGGCCGTCGGGCGCGAACGCGTACAGGGCATTCATGAGACGGGCGGCCACATAGTCGGCTTCGCTGCGCAATTCGTTTTCGATGCCGATATGCTGGTAGGCGCGGACGCCGCCAAGAAAGACCGCATACACGGCGCCGACGATGAGCATCGAAATCGTTATCGCCGCCAGCACTTCAACAAGCGTCATCCCCTTTTCACCGTCAGCGAATCGTTTCATCGGCAATGGCTCCTTCCACCCATGTGATGTCACGGTTTCGTTCTCCGAAGCGAACGAGCGTGTACAACTTAGCCATATATTGGCCGGCTTGTGAAGACAGAACGGCGGTTCGTTCGCTTTGCACGTCCGCTTGAAGCTGTTCCGGCAAAGAGCGAAACTCCGGGGAGGCGAGAAACGCGTCCCACCCTTCGCGGTCGGCGCGGACGATATATACGGTGACGGCGTACGGGACGTCATTGACGGTCGGAGCGAGCTGCACGGCGCAGGCTTGCTGCGGATCGAGCGTTCCTTGCTGCGAGCTGGGGAAAAACAAAGACCGCAAAGCGTTGTTGCTGCAGCTTGTCTTTTCTAGCTTGATAAACCCTCTCGTTTGTGTTTGTAAGTAAGTTTGCAACGAAGCAAAGTTCGTATTTTTTTCGAAATAGTTCGCCGTCCCGCGCGCCAAATTGATGGCGACCGTTCGCCGTTCATTGCCGGCTGTATAGGTCATGGCGTTGGTGAAAAACGAAAACAGACCGATCACTACCGCCGACAGCAAGGCGATCGACAACAACGTCTCAACGAGGGTGAATCCAGCGGAACATCGGCAAACGAATCGATTCTGATCCACCATGATCGCAACCTTTCTTTCTATCTATAAAACCTTCTTTCAAAATATGTAACTTTATTATACAATAAGTAAGAGTCGAATGTTGCAGATTTTTGCCTAAAAAGAGGCCTTTTGTCATAGAAATGGGGGGGCGCGATGAAAGAGGCGCTGATGTATGCTGGTGCTTTTGTCGTGGCATTGTTGTTGATTTGGCTGCTTCCGCTTGGGTTTAGTCGTTTGGGCGGACTGATGGCGGTCGCTGTCGCGCTGGTCGCCGCCCTTATGGCCGATATGGCGAGTTCCGTCATTCCGCTTTGGCAGACGGCCGCGTTGGTTCTCGTGCTGTTGGCCGCGGCTTCGCTTTTGCTTGACCGCCGTTTGGGAGCGATTCTCTACCGGCGCAATGACTTTCGAGAAACAAGCTTTCAAGGCGAAAAGGACAAAGAGGCGAACGGGCACGGTGGTTCGCCCGCCGGTTCCGTTTTCTCGGCCGCTCCGCTGGCGGCGGCCCACTTGCACCAACCGCGGCTTTCCGCCGAACCGGACGGATTGCTTCCCAAACTAGAGGAGAGGAAAACGGAGGAAGCTCCGTCTTCTCCCATCGATTCGTTTGGGGAAGCGGCGGAGGAAGGGGAACCGTTCCTTGAGCCGCTTAAGGCCGTTGAGCCATCGAGCGGGGAAGCGGCGCCGGCTTCTCCTGCTGATGAGCCGTTGGAACAAGCGATGATATTGCGCCGGGAAGAGGGCGAAGCCGCCGTCAAACCGCTGCGGCTTGCCGAGGAGACGGCGGCGTCTTCACGAGCAGATGGGTGGATAGAGGCGGCTGAAGAGGCCGTGCCGCTGTCCGAGTTCGCGGCTTCAGGCGTTGAGTCCGTTGAACCGTTGCGGCCTGCCGAGGAGACGGCGGCGTTTTCGCGAGCGGATCGGTGGATAGAGGCGGCCGAAGAGGCCGTGCCGCTGTCCGAGTTCGCGGCTTCGGGCGTTGAGTCCGTCGAACCGCTGCGGCCTGCCGAGGAGACGGCGGCGTCTTCGCGAGCGGATCGGTGGATGGAGGCGGCCGAAGAAGCCGCGCCGCTGTCCGAGTTCGCGGCTTCGGGCGTTGAGTCCGTCGAACCGCTGCGTCGCGTTGCCGATTGGCTTGACGAATGGCCGGGCGCGGTGACGCCGGAGCTTGAGGCCGCGGTGCTTCGGAAGCAGGAAAATGATCCTCACGAAGCTCTTCTTTTGAAAGTGGATATCGACGGCTGGGGAGACGAGGTCGGCCCGGATTTCGAAGAAGCTCGATCTGATTCGATGGCGTTGCTAGGTGATGTTCGCCATGACGGCGAAGAGCATCGGAAAGCAGGAGTGGCTGGCGACGACGATGGCGCTACGGATGACCTTCTAGAGATCGGGGAGCAAGACGCGGACTGCGCCGCTGGAGGAGCGGGTAAGCTCGCTGGCGGAAGCGCTGCGGTGCCGCTCGCTGCTGAAGCGGCCGCTGTCAGCGAGCATTCAGCCGCTGAGCCGTCTCCGCCAGCGACGATGGCCGGCGACGATCGTTCCGCTGAAGAAGAACGACCGGCTTTGACGGCCCTGCCGCGAATGGTTTCCGAAAAAGCGCAACTGGCGGCGGCTGAGTTGAGGCTGAGCCGCTCCCAGTTGACGAGCGAGGCGTATGAGCGGTGTCTGCACCAATGCCTGCAGGCTCCCCTCACTGATCGCGACTATTACGTATTCGCCCGCTTGCTGTTGGAACATTATGTGCTCGAGCGCCGGGCTGAGCCGCTAGCTGCTTGGCTCGATCAACTCGAGCGGCGCTTTTCGCCTTACCCGGCCATTGCCGCAGAACTAAGGCTCTGGCGGGAAATGGCTGCAACATTAGGAAGATCGTTGAGGTGAAGAAAATGAAAGCGAGTGCGCAAATCATCGGTTTGCCGATCATCAGCATCGCTGATGGGACACAAATCGGCACCGTGAAAAACTTTGTCATCAATCCGGATAAAGGTTCTGTCGACTTTTTGACGGTCGAGCACGAAGACGTGCAAGTGAGCTTAAAAGCGATCCCGTTCAAAAAAATCGTCGGGATCGGAGAGTTTGCCGTCACGGTGGCCAGCGGCCATGATGTGATCGATTTATCGGAAATTCCGATCGCCAATCAGTTGGTCAACAAACAAATCCGCATCAAACAGACAAAAGCGATTACGCGCAAGGGGCAACTTCTTGGCGAGGTGCAAGAGTTTTTCCTAAACGAGGAAACCGGAGAGATTATCGGCGTGTCCGTTCGTCTGGAAAGCGGCGAAGCGGTGCTGCCGTCCGCCCAAGTGCTTACGTATGGAAAAGAGATGCTGATCGTCGCTGACGATGCGCAGACAGCGCTCCTTTCTGATGCGGCGCAGCTCATCGGGCCGGATGACGGCGAAAGCGGGACGGAGGAGAGCGACATTTCCGAACAAATGCAGGCCATGACAGAGACGGCCGAAAACGTGGAAGCGTTGGAATCGCTCCGCGAAAAACAAGTGGCGTTTCTTTCGGGAAAACGGCTGACCAAAGACATTTATGACATGAACGGCGAACTTTTATTCCAAGCGGGCACCGTGCTTCGCGAAGAGGACGTGCGCAAAGCGCAGGAAGCCGGCCCTAGCGTCATTGTCGACGTCTCGATGAACATTGAAGCCGAATGAAAAAGGGGGAGCTCGGGGTGAGAGCCGCTTCCATAGGGAAATTGTTTCTCGTGATGGCGGTCTGCACAGTCTATTTTCTTTCGTTTGTCCGTTTAGGCGTTTTGGCTTATGAATCGTTCGGCCCCGGCCAAGACCGCTATCGCCCGGGGACGTCGGTCGGTCCGATTTCGCTCGCCGGGATGACGCCGGCGGAAGCCCGGCGGGCGGTGGCCGATCGCGTGAGCGACTGGCGGGCGACGGTTTCGATTCCGCTCCGCTATCAAGAAAAACAGGCGGAACTGTCGGCCGATCTCTTCACTTTTCGCTTGTCGGAAAGCATTCAAAACATTGTCAACGGGCGCTCTGTCCCGCTGCTTGCGCTGGCTGATATGAGCGCTTGCCTCGAGGTCGTCGGCCGCCTTCTGCCGCCGGCGGTGCGAGACACCTTAGATGTTCAGACGCTGGAGAAAGATTTGGAAGCGGCGGCTTCCCAGCTGTCAGCGCCCAGCCAGCCGCTTGATTTGACCCGCTATCTCCCGGCTTCTGGAAAAGGGAAAACGGTGGTGAGCGAAGCGGCCGTTCCGATCTATGATGAAAGCCTTTCCCGCTTTCTTGCGCCGGAGCGCCGGCTTGTCGTCCGCGCCAATCAGCTCGTGTCGCTGCGCACCATGATCGAACAAGCGGGCGGCGGATTGTCCGACCGCGCCGTCGAGGCGTTGGCATCGGCCGTGTATCGCGCCGTCCTTTCCACCAATTTTGTGCTGATGGAAAGATATGCAGGGAGCACGCTTCCGGACGGCATCGCCCCGGGATTTGAAGCCAAGGTTGACCGCCAGCGCGATTTGCAATGGTTGAATCCAAATACGGTGGATTATACGCTCATTCTTCGTTATGACGGCCGTCAGGTGAAAGCGCTCATTCATGGCTGGCCGTTCGCCTACCAATATATCGTGCGCACGAGCCAACCGGAATCGATCGCACCGCGCAAAATCATCCAGTATGATTCGCGGCTGGCTCCGGAGCAGTCCGTGGTCAAACAGACCGGGCGCTCAGGGTTGCTAGTAAAAGTGGAGCGGGAGGTGCGTGACGGCGCCAAACTTGTCCGCCGGGAAACGGTGAGCGAAGACTTTTATCCGCCGGCCTACACGATTGAAGTTCGGGGGCTGAAAGTTCCGGAATCATCCGTCTCCGCGCCGGAAGAGGAAGAGCAGACGCCAGCGGAAGATGGTTCTGAAAATCAAAACAAGGATGAAGAAAGCGACCAAGAGCAGCCGCCGTCAGAAAGCGGGCAACGGACGGACGGCGGTGACCAAGTGGATGAAGGTCGTTCAACCGATACGAAACAAAGCGGGGAAAGCGGGGGAAGCCGATGAACAAAAAACGCGAGCGAAAACGTCTCGGCGACTTGTTGGTGGAAGCGGGGTTAATTACGGAAGAACAGCTGGCGGAAGCGCTGCGGGAAAAAGCGCCAAAACAAAAGCTCGGCGATGCGCTGCTGCAGCGCGGCTATATCACCGAACAACAGCTCATCGAGGCGCTCGAGTTCCAGCTTGGCATTCCCCACGTCAGCTTGTACCGCTATCCGATTGATCCGAAAGCCACCAACCTAGTGCCGAAAGAGCTGGCCCGCCGCCATCTCATCATGCCCCTCAAAGTGGAAGACGATCGCTTATTGGTGGCGATGGCCGATCCGCTCGATTTTTTTGCCATAGATGATCTGCGCTTGTCGACCGGCTTTCAAATTGAAACCGCGATCGCATCGAAGGACGACATTTTGCGTGCGATCAACAAATACTATGACATGGACGAGTCGTTTGATGACCTGCTTCCGGCTCCGCCGACCGAGGGGCGCGATGATGGGAAGGTGGCTGAAGACGATTCTCCGATCGTTCGTTTAGTGAACCAAATTTTGCAGCTTGCCGTCGAGCAGCGGGCAAGCGATATTCACATTGACCCGCAGGAGACAAAAGTGCTCATCCGCTATCGGATCGACGGCCTTCTTCGCACCGAGCGGGCGCTGCCGAAGCATATGCAAAGCATGCTGACGGCGAGGATTAAAATTTTGGCCCACATGGATATTACCGAACACCGCGTCCCTCAAGACGGGCGGATCAAAATGAACATCGATTTCCATCCTGTTGATCTGCGGGTATCGACGCTGCCGACCGTGTACGGGGAAAAAATCGTCATGCGCGTTCTTGACTTGGGCGCGGCGCTGAACGATATCGATAAGCTCGGGTTCAACGCTGTCAATTTGGACCGTTTCATCCGCCTCATCGAGCGGCCCAACGGCATCATTTTGATTACGGGCCCGACCGGCTCGGGAAAATCGTCGACGCTGTATGCGGCGCTCAATTATTTAAACAGCGAGCAGGTCAACATTATTACGATTGAAGATCCGGTCGAGTATCAAATTGAAGGTATCAATCAAATTCAAGTCAATCCGAACGTCGGTTTGACGTTCGCCCAAGGGCTTCGTTCAATTTTGCGCCAAGACCCGAACATCATCATGGTCGGCGAGATTCGCGACCGCGAAACCGCCGAAGTGGCGATTCGCGCCTCGCTCACCGGTCATTTGGTGTTAAGCACCCTTCATACGAACGATGCGTTAAGCACGATCACCCGGTTGATCGATATGGGCATTGAGCCGTTTTTAGTCGCGACCTCGCTCGCTGGGGTCATAGCTCAGCGCTTAGTGCGCCGCGTCTGCCGCGATTGCCAAGAAGTGTATGAGCCGACGAAGCGGGAGCGGGACATTTTCGCCCGCCGCGGCATCGACGTTCAGCAGCTGGTCCGCGGCCGCGGCTGCCCGACGTGTAACATGACCGGCTACCGCGGCCGGCTCGCCATCCATGAGCTGTTGGTCATTACCGACGAAATGCGCCGCGTCATTTTAAACAATGAACCGTTTTCGAGACTGCGGGAGCTCGCCATCCAAAACAAAATGATTTTTCTGCTCGATGACGGGCTGCTGAAAGTGAAGCAAGGATTGACGACGCTTGAGGAAGTGCTCAAAGTGGCGATTTTGCATTGATGGGTGAGAGCAATGAAAGAAAAATTGGATGCGTTGTTGCGCGCGGCGTTTGAGTACCGGGCGTCCGACGTGCATTTGACCGTCGGAGCGCCGCCGATTTTTCGCCTGAACGGCGAGCTGAGGCTCTACGGCCAAGAGCGGTTGCGCCCTGAGGAAACGGAAGGAATGGCGCGCGCCGTCATCCCTGAAGCGCTTTGGCTGCAGTTCCAACAAACCGGGGAGCTTGATTTTTCCTATGGGATCGCCGGCGTGTCCCGGTTCCGCTTGAACGTGTTTAAACAGCGGTCCTGTGTTTCCTTGGCCGTCCGCCTCATCCCGATGCGCATCCCGACGTTGGAGGAGCTTGGCATGCCAAGCGTGCTGAAGCGCATCGCGGAAAAGCCGCACGGGCTTGTGCTCGTCACCGGACCGACCGGCAGCGGCAAGTCGACGACGTTGGCCGCTATGATCGATTATATAAACAAAACGATGTCGAAGCATATTATTACGCTGGAAGATCCGATCGAATATTTACATAAACACGGGAAATCGATCATTGATCAGCGCGAGGTCGGATTTGACACCGGCAGCTTTGCTTCCGGGCTGCGCGCCGCGCTTCGCCAAGACCCGGACGTCATTTTAGTCGGGGAGATGCGCGACTTGGAGACGATTCAAACCGCCATTACGGCTGCGGAAACGGGGCATTTGGTGTTGGGCACGCTCCATACGGCCAGCGCCTCGGCGGCGATCGAGCGGATGATTGACGTCTTTCCATCGGCTCAGCAGGCGCAAATCCGCTTGCAGCTCGCCTCGGTGCTTGTCGCCGTTATGGCTCAGCGCCTGTTTCCGAACCGAAGCCGAACCGGACGGGCGGCGGCGCTTGAAATTTTACTGAACAATGCGGCGGTCGCCAATCTCATCCGCAACGAGAAGGAACACCAAATTATTAACATTATGCAGACGAGCCGCAGCGTAGGCATGCAGACGATGGAAATGAGCGTCAAGGAATTGGTTGCGGCCGGGCGGGTTGATGCGGCGGCAGCTGAAGCGTACTTGGCGGGGGAGCGTGAGAAAGATGGCGCAATTTAAGTACGAAGGGCGGGACCAGCAAGGAAGGAAAAAGTCGGGAGTGATCGCGGCCGCTTCCCGGCGCGAAGCCGCGCTCAAATTGCGGGAGAAAGGGGTTCGCCCGACGATCATCGCCGAGGTGCCGCCAACGGTATGGAACAAGGAAATTTCCATCGGCCGCCCGGTCAAACTGCAGCATTTCGTCGTGTTTTTGCGCCAATTCGCCACCTTGGTGCGCGCCGGGGTGACGATCGTCGATTCGATTCGCATTTTATCGGAGCAAACGGAAAGCAAGGCGCTGGCGCGCGCGCTGCTCGACATGGAGCAGCATCTCCGGGAAGGAAATCCGCTGTCCGCGGCGGCGGCGAAGCATCCCCGCATTTTTCCGCCGCTGTTTGTCAATATGGCGCGGGCGGGCGAAGCGAGCGGGACGCTTGACGAAACGCTCGACCGGTTGGCCGACCATTTTGAAAAAGTGCATCGGACGAGGCAAAAAATCGTTTCCGCCCTCGCCTATCCGGTGGCCGTCGCCATCATCGCCACGGCGGTTGTCATTTTTTTGCTTGTCTCGGTCGTGCCAACGTTTGTTGACATGTTTGCTGATTTCCATGCCGAACTGCCGGCGATCACGAAGTTTGTGCTGAAAGCGAGCGCTTTTATGCAGCGCTATTGGTGGTTGGTGGCACTGGGAGGGATCGGCGTTGGCGCGGCGTTCGCCGCTTTGCGCCGGCAAAAGCGGACGAAATATTACTTGGATTATGCGGCCATGCGCCTTCCGATTTTTGGGAAGCTCATGCAAAAAGCGGCGCTCGCCCGCATGACGCGCACGCTCAGCTCGCTTGTCTCCAGCTCGGTGCCGATTTTAGAGGCGCTTGCCATCTCTGGACGCGTCGTCGAAAACGAAGTGATCGCCGCCGTGCTTGATGAGGCGCGCGCCGCTCTTGAGCGCGGCCGATCGCTCGCCGAGCCGCTCCGCCGCCATTGGGCGTTTCCGCCGCTTGTCGCGCAAATGATCGCCATCGGCGAACAAACCGGTTCACTCGATGCCATGCTTGGCAAAGTCGCTGATTTTTACGAAGCGGAAGTCGACGCCGGCACCGACCGCCTGAAATCGCTCATCGAACCGCTGATGATCGTCCTGCTCGCCGGCGTCGTCGGGACGATCGTCACGTCGATCATCGTTCCAATGTACGATATCTTTAATCACATTCAACAATAATTCATCTAAGAATGTCTTCCTATTTTTGCAGTGATATTGTAGAATAATAGGGAAATCGTTCTAAATCACACAAGAGAAAGGGAGAGGAAAGGCATGTTCAAACGTCTTCTCAAAAATGAGCGCGGGTTGACGCTCATCGAACTGCTCGCCGTCATCGTCATTTTAGGGATCATCGCGGCGATCGCCATCCCAGCCATTGGCGCTATTATGGACAACTCGAAAAAAGACGCTCATATCGCCAATGCGAAGCAAGTTGCCAGCGCGGCGCGGCTCGCCATTGCGGCCGACAAAAACACAAAAACGTCATATACATTGAAGGAGTTGTATGACGGCGGGTATTTAGAAAACATTCCGAAATCGCCGGGAAAAGTGTCCACTAATAAATATGATGCTGAGAAAAGCGTTGTGAAAATTGTCAAGGACAGTAATGGGGTTACGTATAAGGTGACGCTTGTAGACGCAAATGGCTCATTCAAATACATCGATGATAAAGACGTGAGTGAGCTCAATCGAAGTGACGTCAATTTAGAATAGGATGCATGGAATGGCAGCCATCGCCTATAGTTTTGTTTTTCTTTACTCCCTCCTCCTCGCCTCGTTCTTCAACGTCGTCGGGCTGCGGGTGCCGGTGGGGGAGTCGATCGTCCGGCCGCGGTCGCATTGCCCGGCGTGCGGGCGGACGCTGTCGGCGAAGGAGCTCATTCCGGTTGTGTCGTACGTTGTGCAGCGCGGGCGCTGCAACGGGTGCGGGGGGCGCATCTCTCCGCTTTACCCGCTGATGGAAGCAGCGACGGCCGCGCTGTTTACGGCCGCCCCGCTGTGGGTCGGCTGGGGCGGGCGGTTGATCGTGGCGTGGACGTTGATCAGCTTGCTGGCTATCATTGTCGTTTCGGATCTTCGCTACATGCTCATTCCCGACCGCGTGCTTTTGGTGTTTGCCGCTTTGTTTGCCGGGGAGCGGCTGTTGATCCCGTTTTTGCCGTGGGTCGATATGCTTCTTGGCGCGGCGGTCGGCTTTTTCCTTTTGTGGCTGATCGCCGTGCTGTCTAACGGCGGAATGGGGGGCGGAGATGTGAAACTGTTTGCGGTGCTAGGGTTGGTGCTCGGGTGGAAAATGGTGGTGCTTGCCTTTTTCTTGGCGACGTGCTACGGCACGGGGATGGGGCTTGTCGGCATGGCGTTCGGCCGAGTGCGGCGCGGCGTGCCGATGCCGTTTGCGCCGGCGATCGCCCTCGGCGCCTTGACGGCGTTTTTCTTTGGCGAGTCGATCGTGCGCGCGTACGTGAGGCTGATCATGTAAAGGACGGTAAGAAAGGAAGCGGACGAACGATGGCGTTATGGCGGAGAACTGCGAAACAGGCGAACATCGTGCTGAAAGATCACGTGATCCGGTATGTGGAAGCGAAACCCGGTCCGTCTCCTGAAGCGAAGCGATGGGGAGAGCGGGCGCTCCCTCCCGGCATCATCCGCGATGGGAAAATTGTCGATGGTGAAGCGTTGGCGATGATTTTGGATGAGTGCGTAGAGGAATGGAAATTGGACGGGCGGCGCATTCGCTTTGTCGTTCCCGATCCGTTCGTTTTGATTCGCACCCTTCCGCTTCCGCCCCGATTGCCCGAAGAGGAGATCCGCAGCTATTTGTTTATGGAGCTCGGGGAATCGATTCCGCTTCCGTTTGCCGATCCGGTGTTTGATTACTTGATCATGGATCGGACCGAAGAAGCGCTGAACGTGTTATTGTTTGCCGCTCCGGAAGAAGCGGTGATGGAATACGCGGCCGTCTTGGAAGATGTCGATTTGCGTCCGGTCGCGGCCGATGTGTCACCGCTTTGCGCCTATCGCCCGTTTTATCACGTTGGACAAGCGGCCGCCTCTGACCATATTTTGCTTGTCCAGTTCGATGAATCGTCTGTCAATTTCAGCGTCTTTCACCGCCATTTGCCGCTGTTTATGCGTCACTTGCCGCTCGAAGCGTCCCAAGGGGAGTCAGCGCCTGGGCTTGTCGACCCGTTCATTGATGTGTATAAGGAAATGGAACGGATGATGAACTTTTATTCGTTTTCCATTCAGCAAGGCGAACAGTCGATCACCCGTCTGTTTCTCGCCGGCGACCATCCGCGGCTTGACGATGTGTTCGCCGCTTTGGTGGAGCAGGTCGACGTCCCGGTGGAGCGGCTTCGCCCTTCGCTCGACCCGCTGCCGGACCGTTTTCATCTTGCCTGGGGATTGGCGCTGAAAGAAGGAAGGATCCACGATGATCGCTGAAATCAATTTATTGCCCCAAAGAGAAACGAAACAGCCGGTTCGCCTCGTTTTGCTCATCGGTTTACTGCTTGTTTTCGCTGTCGCCGCGCTCTTCTATTGGTTCATCGAGCGGGCCGATCAGCGGCAGGCGGCGCTGGAGGCGGAACTGAAGCGGATCAAGGCGGAGCAGGCGGTCCTTGAGGCGAAGCGCCAACAGGAAAGCGAAGCGCAAGAGCGTCAAGAGCTGGCGAAGGCGGTGAAGTGGGCGGAGCGCTATCCGTTGAAATCGGTGCCGTTGCTGCGGGCGCTCACGAAGCAGCTCCCAGAGCGGGGATTTGTCATGAACGTGGCGTATGCGGGGCAGACGAGCATGACGATGACGGTGCAGTTTGACACCCCGGAAGAGGCGGCGTATTACTTGAACCGCCTGCAGGCGCTTCCGCTCGTGCAAAGCGCCAAGCTCGCCAGCGTCACCGTCAGCGGCGAACAAGAGGAGCAGCGAGAACAACAAGTCGTCCCGAGATATATAGCCCAGTATGAACTGCAGCTTCGCCAAGCCGGCAAGGAGGGGAAACGATGATCAGCCGCTTGAACCGATGGCCGCTTCTTGCCGCCGGACTCGTTTTGGCGGTGGCGCTGCTGTCAGCAACAGGGTATGTGTGGCTCATCATGCCGCGGCACGCCGAGCTGGAACAATTAGAAATGACAGTGAAAAGTGAAAAACAGGTGCTCGCCGCCCTCCAAAAAGCAGTGGCTCCTTCGCCGGGGCAAACGGCGGAACGGATCGCCGCGCTGCAAAAAAAGGTTCCTGTCCATCCGTTGACTGACCAGCTGCTGCTTTTGTTTCAAAAAGCCGAATATCTCGCGGACAGCCGGCTGGTGAGCGTGCAATTTTCGGCTGAAGACACAGCCGCTTCGCAGCCAAACGGTAGCGGAACGAGCGAAGGAAACGAGGGAAAGCAATCGGTTTCCCCACCGAGCGGCATCCAGTCCATCACCGCCCAGCTGACGGTGCAATCGCCTTCCTATTACCAGCTCGAACGGTTTTTAGAAGTGCTTGAGAATGCCGACCGCATTTTGGCGGTGGAAGGGCTGACGCTGACCGGTCCGCCGGAGCTGACGTCTACGAGCGATCAGATCGAGCCGTTGACGTATTCGGTGACGATTCGCGCGTTTTATGCGCCAAAGCTTGAGAAATGGAAAAAGCTCGCTCCGATTTATGATGTTCCGCCGCCAAGCGGCAAGGACAATCCGCTGGCCGAAGTCGCCCCAGCGACGCGCCCATAGTTCGGCCGATCGTCCATGGAGGGAATGCCGATGCTCATTCGGATGAAGCGGGGGATGACGCTGATCGAATTGTTGGCCGTGCTCGTCATTGTCGGCATTGTGGCGACGATCGTTGCCGTTGCTGTGCTGACGGTGATCGAAAAGGCGCGCGAACGGGCGTTTGTGTCTGATGCGTACAGTTTGTACGAGGCGGCGCGGCTGTATGTCGGGGCGGAAAAGGTCGAGTTTTTGCCGGCGCGCTCCTCTGCTGTGCTATCTTACCGGGAACTGGTGGAACACGATTTGCTGGAACCGATCAAAGATCCGTTCACCGGCCGCATGCTGGCGCCGGAGGCGAACCCGTCATACGTGCTGGTGATAAAGCGCGACGACGGCGGCATCGATTACGCCGTTTGCTTGAAAGGCGAGACGAAGCAGCTTTGCACGTATGAGGGCCGCGAGCAGCCGATTCCTGTCGAAGCGTTGGCAACGGAAGCGATTCGCGGCCGATGATGTCGGAAAATGAAGAGCAGAAACGGGGACAAGACGACAAATGTCTTGTTCTTTTTTTTTTCGCTTATGGTAAGATAGGCGAAAGAAATCGACGTGCGAAGAGGGACGGTGAAATGATGGACAAGCAGCGCCAAAGTATTACGGTGAGCATTAACGGACAGCCGCAGCCGTTTACCGTCGAGCGTCAGGCAGAAGAATCCCCCCCACAGCCGCAGCGTCGCCAGTCGGAACAGAGGCCAATGACAGAATCGCTCGAAGCTCGACGCCGCGTTCACGGATCGACTGCCGGTGGACAAGCTAAGGAAGAAAACGATCGATGGGATGGTCCGGTGATCGGTTCTGCTTTCCCTGCCGACAGGCTGGAGGCGGCCGCCCTTGAAGCCGATGAAGCGGTTCGCCCCGTTTCTGAGCGGCTTCCATCCAAAAAGGCGACTCGTCCGAGACGGCGGACGCCGTCATTTCTCAAGCCATTGCTCATCGCGGCGGCGCTTGCCGCTTTCGTTGGGATCGCTTTCGGCATGATGGTGCTGCGCATGATTCCGAAAGACAAACCAGAGCCGTCACCCGCCGCTAGGGCGATGGTGGAGCTGACGGCACCCGAACGAGCAACAGGCGCCGCAGGAGGAGACAGTGCGCCGTTTTCCATCGCGGTCATGCAAGCGGGCGTTTATTCAAACGTCGCGGCCGCCAAACGGGCGGCGGAACCGATCCGAGCGGCGGGCGCCCCGGCTGTTGTGGTCGGGCAAAAACCGGCCGCTGTTTATATCGCCGTCGGCGCCGATAAGGAAACGTTGCGGGCGATCAACAACAACTATCGCGAAGCGGTGTCGAGCACGTACGTCAAAGAGCTGGTGTTTTCTGCGGATGCAAACGCGCGCCGTTTAGAGGTTGTCCAAAAGGGGGAGGCTCTGTACAAACAGATGGCGTCCGTCTCCGCCGCTTTGCTTAGCGGCCGGAATGTCAGCAAGGATGATTGGCAGGCGTTGCAAACCGCGTATGATGCGTTCGAAAAAAGCAAAATGGATGACGGCAAAACAGCCACGGACTATATCGAAGCGCTGAAACAGGCGTATGTCGCTCTTGCCGCGTACAAAGAGCAACGCGATGAAGCGCTGTTGGTCAAGGCTCAGCAACAGTTGCTCGAGGCGCTTGCCGCTTATATCGAATGGGTGCCGCTAGGGAGCTAGAGGCCCCGTTTTTTTCTATGGCTGTACCGAAAAAATACCGTCCGATGCAACTATCGAATTTCTCCTCTCCATGCCCCGTCTTTATCACCTGACAACGAGAAGGCTGGTGAAAAACCGCTGTCACACATCAATCATCGCATTTTCATTCAGAAAAGAAGGCTGTTTCTAAGAGGTTTCTCTAATTGAGAAATAGGTGGAGAAGCAGTAGTATTTTGCACGAAATCACCGGCCTCCGAGAGAGAACATTGCCTTTCCCTGCAAAATTTGCTACGATACAAGTGAATCTTCCGAACCGAAACGAAGAAAGGAGAGTGCCCCATGCCCCCTCGGTTCGTACTTGCCTCCCGCTCCCCGCGCCGCAGGCAACTCCTCGAGCTGGCCGGCTGGCCGTTTGACGTCCAAGAAAGCCATGCCGATGAGACGATCCCTCCCGGAACGACCCCTGACGAAGCCGTTCAACTTCTTGCTCGCCGAAAAGCGGAAGCGGTGCGGAAGACCGCGCCTAGGGCGTATGTGCTCGGCGCTGATACGCTCGTTGTGTGTGACGGCCGTTTTTTAGGAAAGCCGCGCACGGCCGAAGAAGCGTTTCATATGCTGCGCCAATTGTCCGGGCGGACGCATGACGTATGGACCGGCGTCGCCATCGCCACCCCGGGCGGGGACATAGTCTCGTTTGCCGAAAAAACGGCAGTGACATTTTGGGAGCTGGAGGACGAGGACATCGCCGCCTACATTGCGACCGGAGAGCCGATGGACAAGGCGGGGGCGTATGGCATCCAAGGCCGCGCCGCCCTGTTTGTCAAACGAATCGAAGGCGATTATTTGACCGTCGTGGGCTTGCCGTTGTCGCGCACGGTCCGGGAACTGCGCCGGCTCGGCTGGCCGCCTTCCGAGGTGTAAACGGCCAGCCGCGCTGCGGTCGGCTGCTCGGCGGCCAGTGGTGGATAACGCGCGTCACAGCAAAGGAGTGGCCGCCTTCGTGGATCCATGACGGACAAAACGCGTCACGAAAAGGGCGCCTTCGTGGATCCATGACGGACAAAACGTGTCATGAAAAGGGCGCCTTCGTGGGCCGATGGCGGACAACGCGCGCCACGAAAAGTTTCTCCCCGCTCGCCGGGGAGCTTGACTATCATTAAAAAGGGGAGATACGATGGCATGGATGATCCGCGATGTGCCGAAAGCCAGTCGCCCGCGTGAACGGCTGCTGTCTTTCGGACCGGAAAGCTTATCCGATCATGAACTGTTAGCGATTTTGCTGCGCACAGGAACGAAGGACGAATCGGTCGTGCAGCTCGCCCAGCGCCTCCTGCGCCATTTCGAAGGGTTGCGCTTGCTCAAAGACGCGACAGCTGAAGAAATGACCAACATCAAAGGAATTGGCCCGACGAAAGCGGCGCAAATTTTGGCGGCGTTGGAGCTCGGGCGCCGCATCCATCAGCCAGGATACGCTGAACGTTATGTCATCCGCTGCCCGGAAGATGGAGCGAAGTATGTGATGGAAGACATGCGTTTTTTATCGCAGGAACATTTTGTTGCTATTTACCTCAACACGAAAAACCAAGTCATCTACCGCAAAACGGTGTTCATCGGCAGTTTAAACGCCTCCATCGTCCATCCGCGCGAAGTGTTTAAAGAGGCGATCAAGCGTTCCGCCGCCTCGGTCATTTGCGTGCACAACCACCCTTCCGGCGATCCGACGCCAAGCCGCGAAGACATCGATGTCACGAAACGGCTCGCGGAGTGCGGCCGCATCATCGGCATCGAGCTCCTCGATCATCTCATCATCGGCGATCAAAAATTCATCAGTTTAAAAGAAAAAGGGTATGTCTAGCGGTTCTCATTTTTTGTCGAATCAGGTATAATATCAACTATGAGTTTTTCCCGAATCGGTTCGGGCGGTGTTGTACAAGTTATAAATGACTGACATCCGACCTATTTTTTCAATAAAAGGATGCATTTCGTTTCGGAAAGGAAGATCGACGATATGTTTGGAATTGGAACGAAAGACCTTGGGATTGATTTAGGAACAGCGAATACGCTTGTTTATGTTAAAGGAAAAGGCATTGTTCTGCGCGAGCCGTCGGTTGTCGCCATTCAGCGCGACACGAAGCAAATCGTCGCCGTCGGCAATGAGGCGAAAAACATGATCGGGCGCACACCGGGCAACATCGTGGCCCTTCGCCCGATGAAAGACGGCGTCATCGCCGATTATGAGACGACGGCGACGATGATGAAATACTATATTCGCAAAGCGATCAAAACGAAAGGACTGTTCGCAAGCAAGCCTTATGTCATGGTATGTGTGCCGTACGGCATCACCGCGGTGGAAGAGCGGGCGGTCATCGATGCGACCCGCCAAGCGGGAGCGCGCGATGCGTATACGATTGAAGAGCCGTTCGCCGCGGCCATCGGCGCCAACTTGCCGGTGTGGGAGCCAACCGGGAGCATGGTGGTCGATATCGGCGGCGGCACGACCGAAGTGGCGGTCATTTCGCTCGGCGGCATCGTGACGAGCCAGTCGATCCGCATCGCCGGCGATGAAATGGATGAGGCGATCATTCAGTATATTCGCAAAACGTACAATTTGATGATCGGTGAGCGGACTGCTGAAGCGATTAAAATGGAAATCGGTTCGGCTGGAAATCCGGAAGGCATTGGCAAAATGGAAATTCGCGGCCGCGACTTATTGACCGGGTTGCCGAAAACGATTGAGATCAGCGCCGAAGAAGTCGCCGAAGCGCTGCGCGACACCGTGTATGCGATCGTTGACTCGGTGAAAAACACGCTCGAAAAAACACCGCCGGAGCTGGCCGCTGACATTATGGACCGCGGCATCGTGCTGACGGGCGGCGGGGCTTTGTTGCGCAATTTGGACAAAGTCATCAGCAAAGAAACGGACATGCCGGTCATTGTGGCCGAAAATCCGCTCGATTGCGTAGCGATCGGCACCGGCAAGGCGCTCGACCATATCGACTTGTTTAAAAACAAGGCGAGAGACCATCGCTGACGGCAAGAAGGTGCTCATCTATGCCACAGTTTTTCGGAAATAAGCGCCTCGTTTTTTTGCTTGTCAGCATCGTCATCCTCGTCATGTTGATCGGCTTTTCGCTGCGCAGCCGTGAGCAGCTCACATGGCCGGAACAATTCGTCAAAGACGCGGTTGGCTTTGTCCAGCTTCTGTTCGGGAAGCCTGCACAGCTTGTGGCGGGCTTCCTTGAAAATGTCAACGATCTTCGCCATACATACGAGGAAAACGAGTTGCTGAAAGCGAGACTGGAGGAATATGCGGCGCTGGAGACGGAAGTCGAGGAGCTGCGCCAGGAAAACGAGCGGCTGCGTGCCTTGCTTGATAAAAAAGAAAGCTTGCGCGACTTTGTTCCGATTCAGGCGACGGTGATCGGACGCAATCCGGATCGGTGGCGAGAGACGATCATCGTGAACAAAGGAGCGCAGCACGGGGTGAAAAAAGATATGGCGGTCATTACCCCGGCCGGACTCGTCGGCAAGGTGCAGCACGCCTCGCAGTTTACCTCAACCGTGCAGCTGTTAAGCGCGCTTGACCAAAACAACCGCATTTCCGCCTATGTCCAAGGCAAGGAAAACGTGTTTGGCTTGATCGAAGGTTATGACGAGAAACGGCGCGAGCTGCTGCTTGGCGAAATTCCGATCGACGCCAAAGTGGAAAAAAAACAAAAAGTGTTGACGTCCGGACTCGGCGGCGTGTTTCCCAAAGGGCTGCCGATCGGCGAAGTAACGGAAATCAAACCAGGCCAGTACGGCTTGACGAAAATCGTCTATGTCAAACCGTTTGCCAATTTGTATGACATTGATGATGTCATCATTGTCAAGCGGACGATCGATGCGGCACTGCAAGAAGAGGAGGAAGCAAAATGAACAAGTGGCAGCTCCCTTTCCTTGCGGTGTTCTGTTTTGTCAGTGAAAGTATCGCCGTTGATGTCTGGCCGAAAGGGGACTGGTACATCCACTATTTTTTTGTTCCTCGGTTTTTTCTTATTTTCCTTGTGCTTACCGCGATGCATTTCGGCGGGACGCGGGCGATGGGATACGGGTTCATCTTCGGGTTTTTGTATGACTGCGTTTATACGGAGCTGCTCGGCGTTTACGCGTTTGCCTATACGCTCCTTGCGTATTTGGCGGGCAAAGCAACGAAATGGCTTCAACCTAACTGGCTCGTGTCGTTTTTGCTGTCGCTGCTCGCCATCGCGCTGCTTGACAGCTATGTGTACGGCATTCAGCTGCTGATCGGGCGGACGGACTGGCCGTTTGCTGTGTTCTGGGAGCGCCGTCTATGGCCGACGCTGCTGTTGAACACCGCCTTTCTGCTCATCGGTTTACCCGTGTTGGAACGGTGGCTGGCCAAAATTCGCCGGCTGGAGCAAGGGGAATAAAAAGAGGAAAAACGGTCCGGCTTGTAGAATTATTCGTTGGGGTGAACGTTGTGGCAAAACAGAAGCAGCAGTACGTGACGATGAAAGGAACGAAAGATGGGCTGACGCTGCATCTGGACGACCGCTGCTCGTACGAGGATTTATTGAAAGAAATCGAGGAGCGGCTCGTCAACCAAGCCGGCGGGATCGCGTCCAACAGCCCGCTTGTCTCCGTTCATCTGAACATGGGGAATCGCTATTTGACGCCTGAGCAGGAGGAGGAGGTGCGCGCGCTCATTCGCCGTTCCAAAAATTTGGTCGTCGAGTCGATCGAAAGCAATGTCGTGTCAAAAGCGGAAGCGAAGGAATGGCTGCGGAAGGCGGAGATTGTGACCGTTTCGCGCATCGTCCGCTCCGGGCAAGTTCTCCACGTTGAGGGGGATTTGCTGC
This sequence comes from Geobacillus sp. YF-1, assembly GCF_052692335.1. NCBI lineage: Bacteria > Bacillati > Bacillota > Bacilli > Caryophanales > Anoxybacillaceae > Geobacillus > Geobacillus sp. YF-1. The sequence goes on along the minus strand of NZ_CP199850.1, from coordinate 2,527,138 downwards.
TGATCGGTGACGTGAACCCTGGCGGAATGGTCATCGCCGGGGGCAATATTTTCATTCTCGGCGCCTTGCGCGGCATCGCCCACGCCGGCTATGGCGGAAACAAGGAGGCGGTCATCGCCGCTTCCGTGATGAAGCCGATGCAGCTTGGCATCGGCGATGTCATGAATCGGGCTCCCGATTATAAAACGGACGAAAGAAACGAAATGGAATGCGCTTATATCAATGAACAAAATCAAATTGTTGTCGACCGCCTGCAGCTGCTCATGCATTTGCGGCCGAATTTGACGCGCTTAGAAAGGAGAGTATGACCGTGGGAGAAGCGATCGTCATCACTTCCGGAAAGGGCGGCGTCGGCAAGACGACGACGACCGCGAATCTTGGGACGGCTCTTGCCATTCTCGGCAAGCGAGTGTGTCTGGTGGACACCGATATCGGGCTGCGCAATCTCGATGTCGTGCTTGGGCTTGAGAACCGCATCATTTATGACCTCGTCGACGTCGTCGAAGGACGCTGCACAGTGCAAAAAGCGCTAGTGAAGGACAAGCGGTTCGATAACCACTTGTATTTGCTGCCGGCGGCGCAAACGAGCGACAAATCAGCGGTCACCCCTGAGCAGATGAAGGAGCTCGTTGAACAGCTCAAGCAGGAGTACGACTATGTGCTGATCGACTGCCCGGCCGGCATTGAACAAGGCTACCGCAACGCTGTCGCCGGCGCCGATGAGGCGATCGTCGTTACGACGCCGGAAGTGTCGGCGGTTCGCGATGCCGACCGCATCATCGGGCTGCTCGAAGCTGAGGAGCATGTCAAACCGCCGCGCCTTATCATCAACCGCATTCGCAGCCACATGGTCAAAAACGGCGATATGCTCGATGTCGATGAAATCGTCATGCATCTGTCGATCGAACTGCTCGGCATTATCGCCGACGATGAAAACGTGATCAAGGCGTCCAACCGCGGCGAGCCGATCGTCCTTGACCCGAACAGCAAAGCGTCGATCGCCTACCGCAACATCGCCCGCCGCATTCTCGGCGAGTCGGTGCCGCTGCCGCCGCTGGAGGAAGAAGAAAAAGGACTGTTTTCCAAGATTCGCAAAATATTTAGCCTGAAATAGGGGAAACACCGGGCAATTCCAACGGGAGTTTGCCCTTTTTCTTTTGCCTCGCAGCGGAGCGGGCCGCTTTCGGTTTCGTTCAACCAAAATGCTTGTTCATATTCCAACAGGTTGTCTCATACATTTAGTACAAACGCCGTGAGAAAGGTGGAGGGGGGACGTATGGACCGACGCGTTCGGGAAATGAAAAAGCGGATCGAGAGGCGGCGGAAAGAACGCCAGTATGGGGCGAGGGGGCGAAAGGAGCCGGAGTGGGGCATAGCCGATGAGGAGCGGTACGGGCTGCCGGTCGTGACGTATGATCGCTACTCGTTTGAATCCGGGGGGCGGCCGGTGTTTCAGAAAGAGCGGTTTTTGTTGAAAACGCTCATCGCCGCCTCACTCGTGCTCGTGACGGCGATTTTGTTCAAGCATCCGTCCGCTGCGCTGGAGCCGGCGCGCCAGTTTGTCACGCGGACGATGGAGAAGGAGTTTCAGTTTGCCGCTGTTTCGTCGTGGTATGAAAAGACGTTTGGCGAGCCGCTCGCCTTTTTTGCGCCGAAACAGGAAACGAAGACGAAGGCGCCGCCCTCGTACGCCGTTCCGGCGTCCGGCCGCGTGCTGGAGAGCTTCACGAAAAATGGCCAAGGAGTGATGATCGAAACGGAGCGGCAGGCGAAAGTCGAAGCGATGAAAGAGGGGATTGTGACCTTTGCCGGCGTGAAAGAATCGACCGGAAAAACGGTCATTATTCAGCACGCCGATGGCAGTGAGACATGGTATGGGCATTTGGGCGCCATTGCTGTCAAATTGTACGATTTCGTGGAAACGGGACAGGAGGTCGGCACAGCCGGGGCAAGCAAGACCGATGGACAGAAAGGGCTGTTTTACTTTGCCATTAAGCAAGGCGATCAATTTATTGATCCGATCCAGGTGATTTCCTTTGAATAAGTATATCGAGCTGCTTGGCAAGCTGCACGTTCATCCGCTTTTCTGGCTGATCGCCGGCATGGCGGTGTTGACCGCTCATTTTAAGCAGCTTTGTCTTCTATTTTTCATCGTTCTCGTTCATGAGCTCGGCCATGCGGCCGCGGCGGTGTTTTTCTCGTGGCGGGTGAAGCGGATTTTGCTGCTGCCGTTCGGCGGGGTAGCGGAAGTGGAAGAATACGGGAACCGGCCGTTCCGCGAAGAGTGGATCGTCACGCTCGCCGGCCCGGCCCAGCATCTGTGGCTCATAGCGGCGGCGTTTTTTTTATGGAAGGCCGGCTGGATAGCCGATGAAGGATGGGAGTTGTTTTTCCGCTACAATCTGGCCGTGCTTGGCCTGAACTTGCTGCCGATTTGGCCGCTCGATGGCGGAAAGTTGTTGTTTTTGCTGTTGGCTTACTTCCGTCCGTTCAGCGCCGCCCATCGCCACATGGTGGCCGTCTCCGCTGTCTTGTTGGCCGTTTTTGCCGTTCTGCTGTTCGTCGTTGCGCCCCGCCAGCTTGATTTGTGGACCATCGCCGCCTTTTTGGCGCATGCCATCTGGCAGGAGCAAAAGCAGCATCCTTACGTCGTCATGCGTTTTTTGCTGGAGCGGTATTATGGAAAAAAAGGCGACTACGCAAGGCTGCGGACGATCACGGCTCCCGCCGATGAGCGCATTTCGCACGTGTTGCACCGCTTTTATCGCGGCCAAAAGCACGCCATCGTCGTCGTCCGCAACGGCCGTGAGCGGACGACGCTGGATGAGAATGAGCTGCTGCACGCGTTTTTCTCGGAAAAACAGACCGATGCCCCGCTTGGCGCTCTCATTTATTCATAGCCGAAGCCGCCTGCTAGCCAAGGAGAAAAAGATCACGGTTGACGGACAGCGGTTTCTGTGCTACCATAAATAACGTTGTAGACATTTTGCCCCATCGTCAACGGGCAAAAGAGGGCGGCTGTCGCAAAAAGACGCACCCGCACTACAACCGCTCAGCGCGGGTCGTGAAGCGTTCCGGCACGGAACCGCCTTGACGCTGGCGAGTCTGAGTCGATGAAGGAGGTGCGAGGCATGTACGCAATCATTGAAACTGGCGGCAAACAATTGAAAGTCGAAGAAGGCCAAGAAGTTTACATCGAAAAATTGGATGCAAATGAAGGCGATACGGTGACGTTTGACAAAGTGCTGTTCATCGGCGGGGAAACGGTGAAAATCGGCAACCCGACGGTCGAAGGCGCAACGGTCACGGCGAAAGTGCAAAAGCACGGCCGACAAAAGAAAATCATCGTCTTCAAATATAAAGCGAAAAAGAACTATCGCCGCAAACAAGGCCACCGTCAGCCGTACACGAAAGTCGTCATCGAGAAAATTAACGCGTAACATGATTCGCGTCACGATTGAACGGGAAGCGGACGGCCGCATTCGCGCGTTCACGATGGACGGGCACGCCGAGTTTGCCGAACGCGGCCAAGATATCGTTTGCGCTGGCGCTTCGGCGGTTTCGTTCGGCACGATCAACGCCATCGAGGCGCTTGTTGGCGTAAGCCCGCACGTTTCCCTCGGCCAAGACGGCGGCTATCTTCGCTGTGAGCTTCCGAAGCTGGAAGAAGCAGCGGCGGCAGAAAAAGTGCAGTTATTGTTGGAAGCGATGGTCGTCTCGCTAAAGACGATCGAACGCGACTACGGGAAATTCATCCGCGTGACATCCATTTAGCAGGAGGTGACTGCCATGCTGCGACTCGATTTGCAATTTTTTGCCTCGAAAAAAGGGGTCGGTTCGACGAAAAACGGCCGCGACTCGATCGCGAAACGCCTTGGCGCCAAGCGCGCTGACGGCCAATTCGTCACAGGCGGCTCGATTTTGTACCGCCAGCGCGGAACAAAAGTCCATCCGGGCTTGAACGTCGGCCGCGGCGGTGATGATACGCTGTACGCCAAAATCGACGGCATCGTCCGCTTCGAGCGGCTCGGCCGCGACCGCAAACGCGTCAGCGTCTATCCGGTCAGCCAAGAAGCGTAAGCAAGGCGAAAAAACTCTAACCGTTCGGTTAGGGTTTTTTCTTTTTGAAGCGAAAAAGCGCTCCCGCTCGATGTCAAAAAATGTTATAGTAAAAATACTGAGGTTTATCACCACAACGTGTACTTGACAAATGAGACTTCTTTTCGTGTCACCATGTATGAAAATGGTCGGTTTACTGTTTTTTCTTTACAGAAGGAAGTATGGGATGTTTGGAAACAGTCAAGTTCAACTCTTAGTAAAGAGCCAGTACCGATTCCTTTGCGGGGAGTGCTGGAACTTCGCGCCGGCTAAGGAGCGCGGGATAGATAGGGGAGCGTCGGATGGAGAAGCGATGGACTGTCATTGAAGTGTTGCGCCACGCCCGGCATGACTGGCTGAATAAAATTCAGCTCATTCAAGGGCATTTGGCGCTCAATAAGGTAGAGAGGGTCAAAGAAATCATTGAGGGCATTGTCGTTGAGATGCAGCAAGAGGCGCGGCTGACGAATTTGAAGGCCGAGCGCTTCGCGGAGCTGATCATGACGTACAATTGGGAGCCGCGCCCCGTTTCGCTCGAGTATGAGATTACGGGCGGCGAAGCCGATTTGTCGCCGTATGACGAGCGGTTGAGCGAATGGTGCGAGGCGTTTCTGCGCTTGCTTGAAGCCCAAGCTGATGCGGAAACGGAAAACCATGTATGCGTGTCGGTCGACTTGTCTGACGGGCGGACGGCTTTGTTTGTTGACTACCGCGGTACATGGCGGGACGGCGAAGCGATTCGCGCTTGGCTGGAACGTTGCGAGCCGGCGCCGCCGCTGCGGCTTGTGGCGTTTGCCATCGAGCCGGGGGAACTAACCGTGGAGCTGGAACTGATGTCCAGCTGGTGACATTTGAAAAGGGCGGCTGCATCGCGCTGCGAAAGTGGCTTGGGCGCGGCTATTGACAGCATGAAGCGGACGTTGTATACAATAATACATATTAGGGATACGCAAATGTTTGCGATGATGGAAGCGAAGCGGAGGAACAACGATGTTTGTCGATCAGGTGAAAATTTATGTGAAAGGCGGGGACGGCGGCAACGGCATGGTCGCGTTCCGCCGGGAAAAATACGTCCCGAAAGGCGGGCCGGCCGGCGGGGACGGCGGCAAAGGCGGCGATGTCGTATTGGTCGTTGATGAAGGGCTGCGCACGCTGATGGACTTCCGCTACCAGCGCCATTTTAAAGCGCCGCGTGGTGAGAACGGCATGTCGAAAAATCAGCACGGGAAAAATGCCGAAGACTTGCTCGTCAAAGTGCCGCCCGGCACGGTCGTCATCGACGCCGATACGAACGAAGTGCTCGCCGATTTGACCGAAGCGGGGCAGCGGTTTGTCGTGGCCAAAGGCGGGCGCGGTGGACGCGGCAACACCCGGTTTGCCACCGCCGCCAACCCGGCGCCGGAAATCGCGGAAAACGGCGAACCGGGCGAGGAGCGGAACGTCATTTTGGAATTAAAGCTGCTCGCCGATGTCGGGCTTGTCGGGTTTCCAAGCGTCGGCAAATCGACGCTGCTGTCGGTCGTCTCGGCGGCTCGGCCGAAAATCGCCGAGTATCATTTTACGACGCTCGCCCCGAATTTGGGCGTCGTCGAAACGGAAGACGGCCGCAGCTTTGTCATGGCCGATCTGCCCGGCTTGATCGAAGGCGCTCATCAAGGGGTCGGCTTAGGGCATCAGTTTTTGCGCCATATTGAGCGGACGCGCGTCATCGTTCACGTCATCGACATGGCGGCGGTCGAAGGGCGCGACCCGTACGATGACTACCTCGTCATCAATGAGGAGCTCAGGCAATACAACTTGCGCTTGACCGAGCGGCCGCAAATCGTCGCCGCCAACAAAATGGACATGCCGAACGCTGAAGAAAACTTGCGCCGTTTCAGAGAAAAAGTCGGCGCGGCGGTGCCGGTGTTTCCGATTTCTGCGGCGACAAGGCAAGGGGTGCGCGAGCTGCTGTTTGCCGTCGCCGACTTGCTGGAGGCGACGCCGGAATTTCCGCTGCATGAAACGAACGAGCCGGCCGTGCAGCGGGTCGTGTATAAATATGAAAAGGAAGAGGCGCCGTTTGTCATCACTCGTGACAGCGATGGGGCGTTTCGTTTGTCAGGCGAGAAAATCGAAAAGCTGTTTAAGATGACTGATTTTTCCCGCGAAGAATCGGTGCGCCGCTTCGCCCGTCAACTGCGGGCCATGGGTGTCGATGACGCGCTGCGCGAGCGCGGGGCGAAAGACGGAGACACCGTCCGCTTGCTCGATTACGAGTTCGAGTTCGTCGACGACTGGGATGAACGGTAAAAGCGGGGGAACGTGCGGTGGAGAAAAAGTTTTATTTAGTGCGCGAAGACGTTCTGCCGGAAGCGATGAAAAAAGTCGTGCAAGCCAAACAGCTGCTCGAGCGAAAAAAAGCCGCCTCGGTCGCCGAGGCGGCGCAGCTTGTGAACATCAGCCGCGGCGTCTTTTACAAATACCGCGACGCCATTTTTCCGTTTCAAGCCGTGACGAAAGAAAACATTGTCACCTTGTTCTTTCATTTGGAAGATCGCTCTGGGACTCTTTCCCAATTGCTTGGCGTCGTAGCGGCTGCCGGCTGCAACGTGCTGACGATCCACCAGACAATCCCGTTGCAAGGGCGGGCGAACGTGACGCTCTCCGTCAGCACGAACGAGATGAACGAGGAGATCGATGAACTGCTGGCGAAATTGCGGCAGCTTGAATTTGTCGAAAAAGTGGAAATTGTCGGTTCGGGAGTGTATTAAGGCAAAGGGAGAGGCAAATGGAGATGAAAATTGGCTATTTAGGACCGAAAGCGACATTTACGGAAGCGGCGGCGGCCGCGCTTTTTCCGTCATCGCCGCGGGCGCCGTATGATACGATTCCTGACTGCATCGACGCCGCGGCAGCCGGAGAAATTGAAGCGGCCGTTGTGCCGTTGGAAAACGCGTTGGAAGGGTCGGTCAATTTAACGCTCGACTATTTAATTCATGAACAGCCGTTGCCGATTATCGGCGAGGTCGTCGTGCCGATCGAGCAGCATTTGCTCGTTCACCCGTATTACGCCCCGCATTGGCGCGAAGTGAAAGAAGTGTATTCCCATCCGCACGCCATGGCGCAATGCCGCAAGTTTTTGCATACGGTGCTCAAAGAGGCGAAGCACGTGCACGTCACCTCGACGAGCGCGGCGGCGAGATGGGTGAGCGAGCACCCGCACTTGCCGGCGGCGGCGATCGCCAATCGGCTGGCCGCGGATGAATACGGTCTTGTCATCGCCCAAGAAAACATTCATGATTACGATTCCAATCATACGCGCTTTATCGTTGTCAGCCGGCGCAATGAACCGCTTTCGCTCCGGTCGCCGCTTTACGCCGGCGACAAGACGACCATCGTCGTCATGCTCCCGAAAGACCAGCCCGGCGCTCTTCATCAAGTATTGTCGGCGTTCGCCTGGCGGCGGCTCAATTTGACGAAAATCGAATCGCGCCCGGCGAAAACGGGGCTTGGCAACTATTTTTTTATCATTGACATCGATGCGCCGAAGGATGACGTTCTCATCCCGGGAGCGATGGCGGAAATCGAAGCGCTCGGTTGCACCGTGCAGCTGTTGGGCAGCTATCCGTATTACTTCGTTGGATAAAGGAGCAAAAGGGTGTCCTCGTTCGCGATGGGGACACCCGTTTTGTCGCTTTACGCTTCAATGAGAAAGCCAGCCTGTTTTAAGGCGCGGCAGGCGGCATCAAGCTTTTCGGTCGCATCGGCTTCGATCGTATGCAAATGCGTTCCATCGGTCAGTTGGAGCAAATAAGCCGATTTGGTCGCGTTAATTTTGGCGATGAATTGATCGACCTCGAAGCGGTTGCTGACCATGATGGACGCCGTCAAATCGCCGTACACCGGATGCTCGATTTTGACGTCCTTGACGGTCACTCCGCAATCGACAAGGAGGTATAGCTCTTCTTTCGTCTGTTCTGGCGTATGGAAGCAGGCGATCGTTCGCGTATACGTTTTGGCCGGCGCCGCCGGCTTTAAATACAAATAGCCTTGACTTGTGGCGATAATCGGCTCATTGCGCGCTTTAAGCAAGGAAATGTCTTGAACGATCACCTGACGGCTGACGTTGGTTTTGGCCGCCAATTCCGCCCCGGTGAGCGGCGTTGTGCTCTCTTTGAGCCATTGCAAAATAAGTTGGCGCCGCGCTTCCCCGAAAACTTTCTTGTCCTCTTTCACCCTTGGTTCGCCCCCTTTCCTGCTGAGACTAGCCGTTCCAAGACGGAAACGAAGCGGTCAATGTCCGCTTCCGTTGTGGCGGTGCCGAAGGAAACGCGAATGAACTGCCTTGCTTCTTCCGGTGTTTTTCCGACGGCTATCATCGTCCGCGATGGCGCTTGCAATCCTACTTGGCAGGCGCTGCCGGTCGAAATGGCAATCCCGGCGCGATTGCATTCCAACATGACAAACTGGCCTTCCAAGCCGTTGACCGATAACCCGACGATATGGGCGAGCCGAGCGTCGCGATGGCCTTCGACCGCCACCGGCAGCCGTTTGGCGGCGATGGCGTCCAGAAGGCGGCTCCGCAGCTGTTCGAAACGGAGTTGCTCGCTTTCCATCCGCTCATAAAGGCGTTTTGCCGCTGTCAGGAACGCGGCGATGCCCGGCACATTGACCGTTCCCGGACGAAACCCTGATTCGTGCGTCGCCCCTGGGAAGACGGGCTTCCAGTGGCGGCGCGGGTCGATGTAGACAGCGCCGACGCCTTTGGGGCCGTACACTTTATGCGCGGAAACCGAGAGGCTGTCGATCGCCATCGCTTTGACATCTAGCTGTATTTTAGCAAAAGTTTGCACACAGTCGCTATGAAAAAGGACGCCGCGCGCCCGCAGGAGACGGCCGATGTCGGCGAGCGGCTGGATCGTGCCGATTTCCGAGTTGGCGTGCTGGATGGAAGCGAGGATGGTCTCTGGCGTCACGGCCCGCTCCAAATCGGTGAGGCGAATGCGCCCATAGCGGTCCACTGGCAAGTACGTCACCTTGTATCCTTCCGCTTCCAACTGCTTGAATAAATGGTGCAGCGAGGCGTGTTCGATCTCAGTCGTAATCAAATGGGTTCCCTTCCGGCGGTGGGCGGCGATGAGCGAACGGACGGCCAGCACGTTCGCTTCCGTCCCGCCGCTAGTAAAGTACACCCCTTCCGCCTCGCCGTTGATCATAAGGGCGAGCTCGCGCCGGCATAACGTGAGCAGCTTCCGTGCGGTAGTGCCGGCGTCGTGGAGGCTGCTTTCATTGCCAAAATAAACGGTTGCTGCTTCCGCATAAGCGGCGACGGCTTCCTTGCACATCGGCGTCGTTGCGGCATAATCCAAATAAATCATCGTTCTCCCGCCTTTTCTTTTTTGAACAAATATCTTGCCATTAGTTTAAATATGTGTAAATATAGATGTCAAGACAGTTAAAAAGAAAGGGGGCTGCAAGGTGAAAGAAGCCGGCATAATCATTGTTGGCAGCGGATTGGCGGCTTTAACCGCAGCCTACGGTTTACAACGGCAAAGAAATGTGACCATTTTCACAAAAAAAGGGCTGACCGACAGCAATTCATGGCGGGCGCAAGGGGGAGTGGCGGCGGCGCTGGCGGAAGCGGATGACTGGCGCGCCCATCTCCGCGATACGATGGCGGCTGGCCGCTTTCATAATGATGAACGCATGGTCGAGCTCCTTGTCCGCGAGGGGCCGCAGCGGCTGCAAGCTTGGATCAGCGCCGGGCTGGAGTTTGACCGCGATGAATCTGGCCGGCTTTGTTTCGGTCTAGAGGGCGGACATAGCCATCGCCGCATTTTGCATGCCGGCGGCGATCGAACCGGGCGGGCGCTCGTGGAGTTTTTGCGGCGGCAAGTGGACGCGCGGATCGTGGAAGGTGAACAAGTCATTGACTTGGTGATCGAAAACGGCCGCTGCGTCGGCGTGAAAACAAAGCGAAGCGACGGTGTCGTTTCGGCTTGGGCAGCGGAGGCGGTCATTGTGGCGACCGGCGGCTGCGCCGGGTTGTACGCGTTGACGTCGAACGCTCCGACCGCGGTCGGGGACGGCATCGCGATGGCGTATCGGGCCGGCGCCGCGGTCGCGGACATGGAGTTCGTCCAGTTTCATCCGACGATGCTGGCGGTCGATGGAAAAGCGGTCGGGCTCATTTCTGAAGCGGTGCGCGGCGAAGGAGCGGTGCTGGAAACGGAAGATGGGCGCCGGCTGATGGAGGGTGTTCATCCGCTTGGCGATTTAGCCCCGCGCGATGTCGTCGCCCGCGCCATTGCGGCCGAGCTCGATCGGGGCGGCCGCGTGGTACTCAACATTGCTGCTGTTTCCAATTTCCGCCGCCGCTTTCCGACGATTGCCGCGCTGTGCGATGCCCATGGCGTCCGCCTTGAAGACGGCCGTCTGCCGGTCGTTCCGGGCGCCCATTTTTTGATGGGCGGTATCGTGGTCAATGAGTGGGGACAGACGACGGTGCCGGGCTTGTACGCTGTTGGGGAAGCCGCCTGCACCGGCGTGCATGGCGCCAACCGCCTAGCGAGCAACTCGCTGTTGGAAGCGATCGTCTTTGGCAATCGGGTGGCGCAGGCCATCCGGCGCGGCATTGCTTGGCCTGAAGCGATGCGCCAAGCGGTGCGGCGGCCCGACCGCCGGCGTCCGTTTGCCCCGTCGCTACCGGAGCGGACGCGCCTTTGCGAGCGGCTGTCGACAGAGGTTGGCATCGTTCGCGATGGCGAGCGGCTGCGCGCCGCCGTAGGCTGGTTGGAACAGTTTTCGTTGTCCGATTGGTTAGATGGCGACATCGAACAGTTGACGGCCGAGCAGATTGAAACAGGGTATATGCTGCTTGCCGGCTGGCTTGTGGCCTCATCCGCGCTGCGCCGCCGGGAAAGCCGCGGCAGCCATTACCGGAGCGATGTGCCGTACGAAGACCGTGCTTGGCAGGGGCGGCGCCTCGTGCGGACCCGTGAGGAATGGGCGTGGCAAGCGGCCGGACGGTAGGCGAAAAAAGACAACGAAGGAAGGATGAACGATGAACCGATTGAAACTCGAACAGCTGCTGCGGCACTTTTTTCTTGAGGATATGGGCGATGGCGATTTGACGAGCGATCTTCTCTTTCCAGACCATGAACGGGCCGCCGGCGTGTTTACAGCGAAAGCGGCCGGCGTTTTGGCCGGGGTTGACATCATTTCTGCCGGTTATCGGCTACTCGATCCGCAAATTGACGTATCGGTGATCAAAAGAGACGGTGAACGGGTTTCCGCCGGCGAACCGATCGCCTCAGTTGCTGGACCGGTGCGGTCGCTGTTATCCGGGGAGCGGGTCATTTTAAATCTGCTCCAGCGCCTAAGCGGCATCGCGACGGTGACGCGGCAGGCGGTCGATCGCCTCGGGGATAGCCGCACCCGCATTTGTGACACAAGAAAAACAACGCCGGGGCTGCGCATGCTGGAAAAATACGCGGTCACTTGCGGCGGCGGCTACAACCACCGCTTCGGCTTGTATGACGGCGTGATGATTAAAGACAATCATATCGCGTTTTATGGGTCGATTGCCGCCGCGGTGAAAACGGTGCGGGAGCGGCTTGGCCATATGGTGAAAATCGAAGTGGAAACGGAGACGGAAGCGGAAGTGCTTGAGGCGGTCGCGGCGGGGGCGGATGTGATCATGTTTGACAATCGAACGCCTGAGGAAGTGAAAACGTTTGTTCCGCTCGTGCCAAAGCCGATCGTCACCGAAGCATCCGGCGGCATTACACTCGCCAACGTCACGGCGTATGGCGCAACCGGAGTCGATTATATTTCCCTCGGTTTTTTGACCCACTCCGCCGCGGCGCTCGATATTAGTTTTTCTTTGCAATAATGGGGGGAGAATGGATGAACGTACTCGAACAGTTGAAACGTATGGATGAAATGCCGGAAAAATACAAAATGATGGAAAAGGATGAGCTGGAAGCGCGCGCTCGCGCCGTCAAAGAACGCCTTGGTCGGCGCTTGTTCATTCCGGGCCATCATTATCAAAAAGATGAAGTGATTCAATTCGCCGATGCCACCGGTGATTCGCTTCAGCTTGCAAGGCTCGCGGCGAAAAACAGCGAGGCCGATTACATCGTGTTTTGCGGCGTCCATTTCATGGCGGAAACGGCCGATATGTTAACGAGCGCGGCGCAGGCGGTCATTTTGCCGGATTTGCGCGCCGGCTGTTCCATGGCCGACATGGCCGATCTGTTTCAAGTCGAGCGGGCCTGGGCAGCGCTAAACGAGCGCTTGGGCGAAACGATCGTTCCGCTTGTATACGTTAACTCGACGGCGGCCATTAAAGCGTTTGTCGGCCGGCATGGCGGGGCGACCGTCACCTCATCGAACGCCAAACGCATGATGGAGTGGGCGTTTTCCCAAAAAGAGAGGGTTTTCTTTTTGCCTGATCAACATTTGGGAAGAAATACGGCGTATGCGCTCGGAATCGGCCTGGATGAGATGGCGGTCTGGGATCCGCACGAAGAGACGCTGCAATGCACCGGTGCGCTGGAGCGCGTGAAGGTCATTCTTTGGAAAGGGCATTGCTCGGTTCATGAAAATTTCACGGTCGAGCAAATCGCGTTCATTCGCCGCACGAAGCCGGACATGAAAATCATCGTTCACCCGGAGTGCCGCTTTGAAGTCGTTCAGCAGGCCGATGATGCCGGCTCCACGAAATACATTATTGACACGATTCGGAACGCTCCACCCGGAAGCCAATGGGCGATCGGCACGGAAATGAACTTGGTCAACCGGTTGAAACAAGAGCATCCGGACAAGGAAATCGTTTCCCTCAACCCCTATATGTGCCCGTGTTTGACGATGAACCGCATCGACTTGCCGCATTTCGTGTGGGCGCTCGAATCGCTCGAACAAGGAACGATCGTCAACCGGATCACCGTTCCTGAACATGTCGCTTTTGAGGCGAAAACAGCGCTGCAGCGGATGCTGGCGCTTGCCTAGGGGGCTGGTGAAAATCACCAGCTTCATTCGACTTGTCGGAAATTACAAGAAATAAAATGATGGTGTTGCAAGTTTTTTCAATTCGATAAACAATGTTGGATAGCAGTATTTCCCCTTAAATCACCGGCCTTCTAGAAGGTCGGTGAAAAACGGTTGTTTCTTTTGAGCAACGGGGCATCGTTTGAAAGGTAATCGTGATGCGACAAGGCTTTTCGATTTGAGAAACGGTCTTGATAAGCGGCTTGCCCCCTTAAATCACCAGCCTCCTAGAAGGCTGGTGATTTCGTGCAAAATATGCTGATTCGATCTCTTTTCAATTAGAGAAACCTTGGGAGATTTTCACGATAAGGCAACAGAAACAGCTGGTACGTTTATAGCAACGGGAGGGGCCCAGTCCGTTTGCGACGACGTACGAGGCATGGGGCGCGAAAACCAGCAAGAAAGAGGTGCCTGTCCGATTGCGACGAAGCATCTTTCGCTTTCCCTAGCTGAACGGGAGCTTTTCCGTTCGGCTAGGGATTTTTTTATCATAAATCGTTCATTCCGCTCATACATTGTGTTGAAAGACACTAGCCGGAAACAAGCAATGGTTCGAGCGAGCACCGACAGTCTCGGTTTAGGAGGGGAACGGAGTGAAAATCCATATTGTTCAGAAGGGAGACACCCTTTGGAAAATCGCTCAAAAATATGGAGTCGATTTTGAACAATTGAAAAAAATAAATGGCCACCTAAGCGATCCGAATCTCATCATGCCTGGTATGAAAATCAAAGTGCCAACGGCCGGCGTTCCGGTCAAAAAAGGGGCGAAGACGACGGCGCCGCCCAAAAAAATCGAGGTGAAAGAACACCCGTACACCGAAGCGAAACCGTTTGTTTCCATTGACCTTGAAGCGGAATTCGGCTCGGCCCCCAACGCCGCTATTGGAGAAGCGCCAGCCGCCAATCAAACGCCGGCCGCAGCGAACCCGACAAACAACATGTCAGTGGCGCCGAAACCGGCCAATGAAATGCCGCCTGCACCAAAAGCGGCAAACGAAACGCCAGCTCCGGCGAAAGCGGCGAACAACACGTCAGCCGCGCCAAAAATGGCGAACGAACTGCCGACTGCCCCGAAAGCGGCGAACAACACGCCAGCCGCGCCAAAAATGGCGAACAACACGCCAGCCGCCCCGGTTGACAAAGCAAAACAAGCGGCCAACGAAGCGAACGCCGGAGCGAAAACAGGATCCGGCATGCCGATCGGCCAAGCACCGAATGCGAAGGCAAATCAAGCGGCGGCCGCTCCCGTTAATAAGCTCCCCAACGTTCCGGTGAACGAAGCGCCCGCGGCCGTCAACGAAGCGCCGGCGCCGAAGCAAGCGGACAAAGCGGCCAATCCCGCCGCGGCGGAACCGGTCGAGGAGAAAAAAGAAACAGCGAAAGCCGAGGCAAAGGCCTCTGCGCCTCCGCTCGTGCACACCATTCCTCCGGTGACGCCGCCGCCTCCTCTTTCGTTTGCCCAGTCTTGGGCTGCGGCGCCGCCGCTCCCGCCGAAGCCGAGCAACATTTTGCCGGACGTCATGAAAGAGGAGAACGGCGAAAGCCCGAACGAATGGAAGGCGGAAGAAAGCGATGAGGCGCCGCCGCTGCCCCATCTTCCTAACGCTCCGTTCGTTCCGCCGACGTTTGGAGCGAATCAAGGATACGTGTCGACAGTTCCGGTCTGGCCGGGAGCGGGATATTACGCCCCGCCGCTGCCGACAGCGCCGCCTATTCCACATTCATCGCCGGCCGCTGCCGACAGCCCGGAAAGCAGTTCGGCGCCGTTTCCTGGAATTCAAGAAAGCAGCGATGAATCGGCAGCTCTGCCGCCGGTCGGGCACGGTGCCCCTCCATTCCCCTCGCCGATCGGCGCCGGTTACGTTCATCCTGCCCCGATGGCGCCCGTTTATGGCGCACCGGCAACGTACGCGCCGCCGTCCGGCTATCCGCCATTGGGCTATATGCCCATTTATGCGCCGGCGCCGTATTACGGAGGATACATTCCGTCCGCTCCGTATGGGTATCTGCCGCCAACTGCGCCTGTGCTTCAGTGGCCTGGAGGTGGTTACCCGGCCAACCCGCCTGGATCGGCGCCGCCGTTTTGGCCTGCGGAGGCTGGCCCGCGTTTGTTTGGCGAGCCGCCGGATGAGGAGAGCGAACATGGCGATAACGAATAACGGAATGGAAAGAGACGCTGCCCGCCGTCTCTTTTTTCTTCTTGAGCGCCGCTTCCGTCTTGACATTCAGCAGGCGGTGGCATTGAAACCGCACGTGATCGCCATCGCCGCCCGGCAAGGGATGTGGGTCGCCAAAGCGTATCGTTCGTTTGCGGCCGCTTGGCGGCAAGCATGGCTGCTTTCGGCTTTGCGGCGCGCCGGGTTTTTGGCCGCTCCCGCTCTCGCGCCGATCGGCTGCGGAGGCGTGGTGGAAGCGGGCGGGAGCTATTGGCTGCTGATGGAGTACGTAAAGGACGGGCGCCCGCTTTCGCTCGCCGATGGACGCGCTGCCGCCGCCGGCCTCTCTCTTTTGCGGCGCTACCATGCGGCGACTGCGTTCATTGTTCGGACGGAGCGAGCGGCCGGCGCCCTGCCGCGCCTGCATCTGTATGAAAAATGGCGCCGCCGCTATGATGAGTTTTGTCGCCACTTGCCGCTCATTGAAACCATCATGGAAAAGGAAGACATTTTGTTTGTGCAGCGCTGGGCGCGCGATTGTTTGGCAACGTGCGCCGAGCATGCCGCCGAGTTGGCGGCGGAGCCGGTGGCGATCATTCACGGCGATGTCGCTCCGCATAATTTTTTGTGTTCTGCCGGCCATTTATGGCTCATTGACTATGATGCCGCCGCCATGGCTTCGCCCGGGCTGGATTATTGGCAATATGCCAACCGCTTGTTGCCGCACATCGGCTGGTCGTACTCAGCGCTCGCTCGTTTCGCTCCGCTCCGCCAATGGCTGGAAAAGCGCTGGTTTTTGCATGCCCTCCTTTTCCCGGCTGACATCTTTCGGGAGTGGCGGCCGGCCGTCGAACGCCGTCGCCGCTTGGCGATCGACAGGGAAAAGCGGGAGCGGTTTGTCCGCCGCCTGTGCGCTATGCTAGAATAAAACATGTGGAATGAAATCGATGGAAAAGGGGTCGAAGGTGAATGCAAGAAACGATTGAGAAGCTTGTGCAATGGCTGCGGGAACAAGTCGCGGCGGCCGGTCTGAACGGGGCGGTCGTCGGCATCAGCGGCGGCATTGACTCGGCGGTCGTCGCCCATTTGATTCGGCGAGCCTTTCCGGACGATTCGCTCGGCTTGATCATGCCGTGCAAAAGCCATCCAAAAGACATGGAAGATGCGCTGAAAGTGGTGGAAAGCTGCGGAATTCGCCATTTGGTTATCGATTTGACCGAGGCGCATAAGGCGCTGTTCGGCGCCGTGGAAGCCGAACTGAAAGCCCGCGGGGAGTGGAATGAGGAGAAAGCGCGCCTCGGCGATGCGAACACGAGGGCGCGCCTGCGCATGACGACGTTGTACGCGGTCGCCAACAACTACGGTTATCTTGTCGTCGGCACGGACAACGCCGCCGAATGGCATACCGGCTACTTCACGAAATACGGGGATGGCGGGGTCGATTTAGTGCCGCTCATTCATTTCACCAAAGGCGAAGTGCGAGAAATGGCTCGCGTGCTCGGCGTTCCCGAAGAAATCATCACAAAAGCACCGAGCGCCGGATTATGGGAAGGACAGACGGACGAAAGCGAGATGGGCACGACATATGAAATGATTGACAAATATTTGAAAGGAGAAGACATCCCAGAGCGGGACCGGAACATTATTGAACAGCTGCACGAACGTTCGCATCATAAACGGCAGCTCGCTATAGCGCCGCCGAAGTTTTAACGTCATTTCCGACAGACGTGTCCCATCTTAAGGAATGGGCAGGGCAAAGCCCAAAGAGTAGATGGGATGAATGGCGGCTGGCGGGAACGGACAGCGATAACGCATAGGCCGCCCATGATGGAAGAAACAGCGCTTTTCACGGAACGGGCCGCCATAACGCCTGCTCAAGATGCCGTTCGTTGATGGTCCGCCAATGTTCCGGTTGGCGGAAACTGACAGCGATAACGCCTCCCCTTTTTCCACAAGCTAAACGTAAGGCTGGTTTGTGGCCAGCCCGGGGCTTAGGAAACCAAGGGGGGTTTTCCATTGAGACAAGCGGTCAAATGGCTCGCTGCGCTGTCAGCGGCCGGCTTGCTCGCTTCATGCGCCAATGATCAGGAAGGAAATGAAGGCGCACAACGCTACAACGACAGCGCAAGGCCAATCGGCTATTACTCGACGGAACGGAGCGATGATTTCCGCTACGGCCGCTATGGCACGAACGCGCTCAACTATGACAACCGGTATCTATGGACGCGGCGCGGGCCGGCGACCGACTATTTGACGGATGGCGGCCGTCTTGGCGGACCGGCGGCGACCCGCTTTGACACGGGCGTGCCGGCTCTTCCGCCCGATGTCGATTTTGGCGATGGCGATTACAATTACCACGGGCATTTGCACTCGCTAAACGTCGACCCGCATCCGTCCTACTATCGAACGTATGACGGCCGCTTGGCCGAACAGCTCTCTCGCCGGGCCGCGGCGGTCAGCGGGGTGAAGGATGCTCGCGCGGTGGTGTACGGCGGCCAAGCATTGATCGCGATCACGACCGCCGACCGCCATCCGGAGCGCGTTGAACAGCGCGTCGCCCAAGCGGTTGCTCCGCATGCCGGCGGCAAGCGGGTGCGCGTCACGTCCAACCCAAGCATGTACCATCGCGTTCGTTCGATCGACAACACGATGCGCCACGGCGGTGCGGTGAACCGAGAGGAAATTGACCGCGACTTGCGCACCATTTTTATCGGCGATACGATTCAAGAACGTCCGGAAAATACGCGATAGTGCGAACGAGACGGGCAAGCTGAACGATCGAGAGGGTGTCCCAAAAGACTGGGACACCCTCTCTCATCGCTATATAGAAGCACTAGCTGCTTCCCTGCCACACGAGTTGGGTCTTTCTTGAGAAGGCCGATGAACAACCGCTGCTTCCCTTCATCAATGGGGAAACGCCTGAAAATTAGGATCCATGCAACAAGGTTTTTCTAGTTGAGAAATGAGATGGCAAAGCCGTATCCACGAGTAAATCACCGGCTTCTGAGGGGGAGATCGCCTTTTGGGTCAGCTCCATTTAACGGAGCAGGCTGCTTATCAACCTCGTTTCTCAAATCGAAAAGCCCTGTCGCATCAAGATCGCCTTTCGCACGCTCCCATTGTTCAAGACAAACAACCGCTTTTCCCCAGCCTCCTAGGCGAAATGGGGCGGTTGAGTTCCGGGCCATTCGGCTTTCTCGCTGGGCTCGGCTGACATTTTCCTTGTTTTCTGGTATAGTAAGTATCGGAACATTCCGTTGTGATGAGAGGAGAAGCTATCGATGGCTGGACATTCGAAGTGGAAAAATATCCAACGGCGGAAAAATGCCCAAGATGCCAAGCGGGGCAAACTGTTTATGAAATTGGCCAAAGAAATTTACGTGGCCGCTAAAAACGGCGGGGGCGATCCAGCAGCCAATCCGAGCCTGCGCCTTGTGATCGAAAAGGCGAAGGCCGCCAACATGCCGAGCGAAAACATTGAACGGGCGATTAAAAAAGCGACCGGAAACCAAGAGCATACTCACTACGAAGAAATTCGCTACGAAGGGTATGGGCCGGGCGGCGTTGCCGTCATGGTCGTCTGCCTTACGGATAACAAGAACCGCACCGCCGCCAACGTGCGTGCCGCCTTTTCCAAAAACGGCGGGAACTTGGGGGAAACGGGCTGCGTTTCGTATTTGTTCGAACGCAAAGGCTTGCTCGTGATCGACCGCGGGGAGCACGATGTAGACGAAGACGAGCTGCTGCTGCTGGCGATTGAAGCAGGGGCCGAGGAGATGGAAACGACGGACGAGTCGTTTGAAGTCTATACGGCGCCCGAGTCGTTTGAGGCAGTGAAAGAACAGCTCGAACAGCAAGGATTCACGTTTGCGAGCGCCGAAATCACGATGATCCCGCAAACGTACACCACCTTATCCGGCGATGAATTGAAAAAAATGCTGAAGCTGATCGATACGCTTGAAGACGATGACGATGTGCAAGACATCTACCATAATTTGGATGAATCGGTGCTTGATGAAGCGTAACTCCGTCGGTGAAGAGGCCGGCGGATTTTTTTTGTCCGTGTGGCATACACCCAAAAAGGATGAAACATAATAACGGGGAATAAGGAGGTGCTACGCTGGTGGAAGGAAATGTAACTTCATTAACGAGTGCAGAAATTTCCAATCTTTGGAGCACGTATGTCAATGACAGCATTGTCGCTTGTTTGTTGACGCATTTTGCCGAAACGGTGACCGATGATGAAATTCGTCCGCTCATTGATGAAATGTTGAACGTTGCCAACGGGCATTTGCGCGCCATCGAGCAGCTGTTTGCCGCCGAAGGCATCGCCAAGCCGGTCGGCTATCCGGTTGAGAAGCATGTTTATTCCGGCGCCCCGAAACTGTTTAGCGACATCTTTTACTTAGAGTACATGTATCATATGACGAAGTTTGGCATCGCTTCGCACAGCGGAGCAATCGCTTTAGCGTCGCGCCAAGATATCGCCGATTTGTTCCGCGCGTTTTTAAATGAAGCCGTGACGTTAAACGACCGCACCCGTCATGTTCTTTTGGAAAAAGGAGTGTACATTCGCCCGCCGTATATGGTGTATCCGAAACAGGCCGAGTTTATTGAAAAGCAGCGCTTTTTGACGGGCTGGTTCGGCCCGCGCCGCCCGCTGCTTGCGATTGAGGTGGCGCACTTGTTTACGACAGCGCGCAACAACGAACTCGGCAAAGCGACGCTGACCGGATTTGCCCAAGTGACTGTTGACCCGGAAATCCGCAACTTTTTCCTGCGCGGAGTGCGCGTCTGTTCCGATATTATGAACACCGTTCATGACGTGTTGCGGGAAAGCAACGTGCCGGCGGTCATGTCTCCGGATGTGACGGTCACCGATTCCACGAAGCCGCCGTTTTCCGATCAGCTGATGATGGCGGTGATTAACGCGCTGTCCGTCATTGGCACGGCCGAATACGGAGCGGCGATGGCGGTGAGCCTAAGGCGCGATATTATCGCTTTGTATGCCAGCTTGATCGCCAAAGCGGGCGCGTTCACAGAAGATGGAGCCAATATGATGATCGAGCGCCGCTGGCTCGAATACCCGCCCCACTTTTTGGACCGCCAGCAGCTCGCTTTGCAAAAAAGCTGAGCGTGGCAGGAATAAAATGGCGCCTGTCGGCGAAACTAATGATACAAACGAATCATCATCTGGGAAGAGAGGAACAGGCGATGCGAATTCTTTCCATCCTGCTGTTGACCGTCGCTCTTGTGCTGCCGGGCCAGCGGGCGTCCTCCGCCCCTGTCAGCATGACGATCGTCTTGCAGCAGCACTATTTGGACGGGGAAATCAGCGAGGAGAAAAAGACGGAGACGGTTGATTCATTGACGAACATCTGGAAAAAGTACCGCGATTGGCAACTGGTTGATCTCGATGACCGGACGATCGTGTTTCGGAAAACGGTCAACGACATTTCTCCGCTCTTGAAAGCGAACGGCTATTTTGGCATCACTGACGATGGCACGTTATCCATTTTCAATGGCAGGCCGGGGCGGTCCAGCCCGATTATTCAGTCGTTTTTTCAGATTGATGTGAAAAAACTCGAAAGCCGCCAGCAGGAAAGGTTGCGGCAAGGAATTCGCGTCCTCTCCAAAGAACGGTATGAACAAGTGATTGAGCTGTACCGCCATTTTGCGGTTGCCCAATAAAGCGCTTCCCCCTCTCCCATCTTTGGCGCGCCATAGTTTTCCCTCAAGAGGATGGGGTTTGCGCCCGCTTTGCTTTCCCATTGTGCATCGATCCCGCCGTGCGAACAAGCATTGCGGGATTTCCTTTTGTCATCCGGTTGCCGCTGTTCCCTTTTGCGATCCTCTGTCGTATGATACAATGGAAAAGCAAGAGAAGGGGAGGAGCATCGCCTTGATCGAGTTTATCCGCGGGTATATCGATTATGTCTGTCCCGAGTATATCGTCATTGACCATCAGGGCATCGGCTATGAGGTGTTTACGCCGAACCCATTTGCTTTTCAGGAAAGCCGCGACAAGCTGGTGACGGTTTATACATACGAATACGTTCGCGAAGATGTGCGCGCTCTATACGGTTTTCTAACGCGCGAGGAACGCCGGTTGTTCGCCAAGCTTTTGCAAGTGTCGGGCATCGGTCCGAAGGGCGGTCTCGCCATTTTGGCGGCCGGGCGCCCGGACGAGGTGGTGCGGGCGATTGAAGAGGAAAATGAAGCCTTTTTGTGCAAGTTTCCGGGGGTCGGAAAAAAGACGGCCCGACAAATGATTTTGGATCTGAAAGGAAAGCTGGGGACGTTCCCGGCGTCTTCGGCCGCGCGCGCCTCCGCGTTGCGCTCCGAGGCGCTTGCCGAGGCGGTGGCCGCACTGAAGGCGCTCGGCTATGCGGAGCGGGAAATTGAAAAGATCGTTCCGGCGCTCGGCCTTGAGCAGCTGTCGACAGAGGAGTACGTGAAACGAGCGTTGGCTATGTTGTTGAAATGAGTGCGGCAGCTGCCTCCAAAGGCGCTCTTGTTTGTTTGGGCGGAACGAAGCGCGACAGCGAGGCGGATGATCGAAAGGGAGGGATGACCGGTGGACGAACGGCTCGTATCCGGTGCGGTGTTAGGAGGGGAAGCAGCGTTCGAGCCGAGCCTGCGGCCGCAGTCGTTGCGGGAGTACATCGGCCAAAATCAAGTCAAGGAAAATTTAAAAGTGTTTATTGAGGCGGCCAAGCTGCGTCAGGAGACGCTTGACCATGTGTTGCTGTATGGGCCGCCGGGGCTTGGAAAAACGACGCTCGCTGCCGTGATCGCCAACGAAATGGGGGTTAAGCTGCGGGCGACGTCGGGGCCGGCGCTCGAGCGGCCCGGCGATTTGGCGGCGCTGCTCGCTTCCCTTGAGCCGGGCGATGTGTTGTTTATTGATGAAATTCACCGCTTGCCGCGCCCGGTGGAAGAAGTGCTCTATCCGGCCATGGAAGATTATTGCCTCGATATTACGATCGGCAAAGGGCCGGATGCGCGTTCGCTTCGCCTTGATTTGCCCCCGTTTACGCTCGTTGGGGCGACCACAAGGGCGGGGGCGCTATCGGCTCCGCTGCGCGACCGGTTTGGCGTCATCAGCCGCTTGGAATATTACCGCGTCGATGAGCTTGTGCAAATCGTTGAGCGAACGGCGGCGCTTTTGCATATGGCTGTCGCCCGTGAAGCCGCGTTTGAGCTCGCTCGCCGGGCGCGCGGCACGCCGCGCATCGCCAATCGCTTGCTTCGCCGCGTCCGCGATTTCGCCCAAGTGCGCGGGGAGGCGGAAATTGCGCTTCCGTTGGCCGTTGAAGCGCTTGAGCGGCTGCAAGTCGACCGGCTCGGGCTCGATCACATTGACCATAAGCTGTTGACGGCCATGATTGAAAAATTCGCCGGCGGTCCGGTTGGCCTCGAGACGATCGCCGCGGTGATTGGCGAAGAAGCGCAAACGATCGAAGAAGTGTATGAGCCGTATTTGCTGCAAATCGGCCTCTTGCAGCGGACGCCGCGCGGACGTGTGGTGACGCCGGCCGCCTACGCCCACTTAGGAATGGAGGTTCCGAAGCAGTGAACAGCTTGCCGAAGTTGATTATGACAATTGGCGCCGTGCTGATCATTGTCGGGTTTGTCATGCAGTTTATCAAACTCGGCCGCTTGCCGGGGGATATTGTCATTCGCAAAGGGAATATGACGTTTTATTTTCCGATCGTGACGTCCTTATTGCTCAGTGTGGTGCTGTCGTTGCTTTTTTATGTGCTCGGACGATTTCGCTGAAGGAAGGGGAACATCATGAAAGTCGAGCTGTTTGATTTTCATTTGCCGGAAGAATTGATCGCGCAAACGCCGCTTCCAGACCGGGCGGCGTCGAGGCTGATGGTGCTTGATAAACGCACCGGCGCCATCCGTCATGAAACGTTTCGCAACATTATTTCGTACTTGAATCCGGGCGATTGTCTCGTCTTAAATGATACGCGCGTCATGCCGGCGCGTCTTTATGGGGAAAAAGCGGAAACGGGCGGAACGGTTGAAGTGCTGCTCTTAAAGCAGCTGGAGGGCGACCGCTGGGAAACGCTCGTCAAGCCGGGCAAACGGGTCAAACCGGGAACAAAGCTCACTTTTGGCGGCGGAAAACTGGAGGCGGTTTGCCTCGATACGCTCGAACACGGAGGACGGGTGCTCGAGTTTTCATATGACGGCTTGTTTTATGAAGTGCTGGCGGAGCTCGGTGAAATGCCGCTGCCGCCCTATATTAAAGAAAAACTTGACGATCCGGAGCGGTATCAGACGGTTTACGCCCGCGAAATCGGCTCGGCGGCGGCGCCGACCGCCGGCTTGCATTTTACCGAAGAGCTGCTTGATGCCATTCGCGAAAAAGGGGTGCAAATCGTCTTCATTACGCTTCATGTCGGCCTTGGCACGTTCCGGCCGGTGCAAGTGGACGACGTTGAAAAGCACGATATGCACGCCGAGTTTTACCAAATGAGCGAAGAAACAGCGGAGACGTTAAACCGCGTTCGGGAGCAGGGCGGCCGCATCATCGCCGTCGGCACGACGTCGACACGGACGCTCGAGACGATCGCCGGCAGGCACGCCGGCCGGTTTGTCGCGGAAAGCGGCTGGACCGACATTTTCATCTATCCGGGCTACGAATTCAAAGGCATCGATGGGCTGGTGACGAACTTTCATCTGCCGAAATCGACGCTCATCATGCTCGTGAGCGCGCTCGCTGGGCGCGAACATATTTTGCACGCGTATGAAGTCGCGGTCCAAGAGCGGTACCGCTTTTTCAGCTTCGGCGATGCGATGCTCATCATTTGAGAAAGGAGAGCCACACGTTGACGACACCGATCCGCTTTGAACTGATCAAAACGTGCCGGCAGACGGGCGCACGCCTTGGCATGCTCCATACGCCGCACGGCTCGTTTGAAACGCCGATGTTTATGCCGGTCGGCACGCTGGCGACGGTTAAGACGCTGGCGCCGGAAGAGCTGAAGGAAATGGGAGCCGGCGTCATTTTAAGCAACACGTATCATCTTTGGCTGCGGCCGGGGCATGACATTGTGGCGGAAGCGGGCGGCTTGCACGCGTTTATGAACTGGGATCGCGGCATTTTGACGGACTCCGGCGGGTTCCAAGTGTTTAGTTTGAGTGAATTTCGCCGCATCGAAGAAGAGGGCGTCTATTTCCGCAACCATTTAAACGGCGACAAGCTGTTTTTGTCGCCGGAAAAAGCGATGGAAATTCAAAATGCCCTAGGCGCTGACATCATCATGGCGTTTGACGAATGCCCGCCGTATCCGGCGACATACGAGTATATGAAACAGTCGGTCGAACGGACGAGCCGTTGGGCGGAACGCTGCTTGAAAGCGCACCGCCGTCCGAAGGAGCAAGGGCTGTTTGGCATCGTCCAAGGCGGTGAATATGAGGACTTACGCCGGCAAAGCGCCCGCTATTTAGTGTCGCTCGACTTCCCTGGCTATGCGGTCGGCGGGTTGTCGGTCGGCGAGCCGAAAGAGGTGATGAATCGGGTGCTCGAGTTTACGACGCCGCTTTTGCCGGCGGACAAGCCTCGTTATTTAATGGGCGTTGGTTCACCCGATTCGCTCATCGACGGGGCGATCCGCGGCATCGATATGTTTGACTGCGTGCTGCCAACGCGCATCGGCCGCAACGGCACCGTGATGACGAGCGAAGGGCGGGTGGTGATCAAAAACGCCCAGTACGCCCGTGATTTCTCGCCGCTCGATCCGAACTGCGATTGCTACACGTGCCGGAACTATACGCGCGCGTACATTCGCCATCTCATCAAATGTGATGAAACATTTGGGATTCGCCTCACGTCTTACCATAACGTCTATTTTTTGATAAAATTGATGGAGCAGGTGAGACAAGCGATCCGCGAAGATCGGCTCGCCGATTTCCGCGAGGAATTTTTCGAACGCTACGGCTTCAACAAGCCGAATGCCAAAAACTTTTAGCCATCGGAAAGGAGGGAAACGGAATGAACGCGACCATCGCTAATTTGTTGCCGATCGTGCTGTTTTTTGTGATTTTCTACTTTTTGCTCATTCGCCCGCAGCAAAAACGGCAGCGCGCCGTCCAGCAAATGCAGGCGA
This sequence comes from Geobacillus sp. YF-1, assembly GCF_052692335.1. NCBI lineage: Bacteria > Bacillati > Bacillota > Bacilli > Caryophanales > Anoxybacillaceae > Geobacillus > Geobacillus sp. YF-1. Next base: position 2,501,727 of record NZ_CP199850.1, on the reverse strand, counting down.
GTTTGAAAAAAGGCGATAAAATCGTTACGATTGGCGGCTTGCACGGCATCATCGACTCGGTCGATGAGGATAAAATCATCGTTCGCGCCGGCGACGGCACGCGGCTCACGTTCGACCGCACCGCGGTTCGGGAAGTCGTGGCGGAAAATAAGGCGTAAAAAAAGCCCCCTCCGTGCCGCCCTGCCATGAACACAGCGGCTGCTTCCACCGAAAGCAGCCGCTGTTTTTCGTTCACGCCCGCTCGCGGCGTGACGGTGACAAGTTGACGCCGACGATGCCGCCGAGAGCGGAGGCGACAAGGAAAGCGAGATGATACAGCCATTGTTCGGCGGTAAACGGTTTGTCGATGCCGAGGAACTGAAACAAAAAGACGATCGACGTAAAGCCTACGCTGGTCAGCCCGCCGGCGAGCCATCCTTTTTCTTGGCTTTTTCCCCCGGCGACGACGCCGCCGAGAAACATCGAGATCATCGAGGCGGCAAAAACGAGCCATGTCAGCGAGGATTCATGAATATCGGTCCATTTAAGCAGCAGCGAAACGACAAAACTGACCAATGCCGCCAAAACGAAAATCGTGGCCATTCCATATACGAGCGCGCTGCCAAGCCGCGACAACCGCAACCCCTCCTTGGACAAAACGGTTTTACCACAATATATTCGCGGCCGGACATGTTTAGACGTTTATTTTCGTTTTCTTTTTCCCGCCAGCCATCCAAGACCCGGAAGGTAGATGAGCTCTTCGCGTCGGATGAGCTGAAAGGCGATCAGGAAGCCGCTATACAACAAGATGGTCGCGGCCATGGCCAGCAGCGTCCAAAACGACGGCGGCACCGAGGCGGGCGGATGATAGAAGAGCAGCCCGCCGGCAGCGCCGGCGGCGATGATGGCGATGCCGGCCTTTACATAGTCACGGGCGTCCACCACGAACGATGTCGCTTTGGCGACGGCGGCAAAATGAAGAAGGGTGACGAGCACCGTGCTCACCGAGGTGGCGAGCGCCGCTCCCATAATCCCTAAAGACGGCCGCGACGCCAAGACGAAGATGCACGCCAATTTCACCGCCGCCCCGATGAGGCTGTTCGTCATTGCCACATTGGCTAAATCAAGTCCTTGTAGCACCGCTTGGAGCGGGCCTTGGAAATAATAAAACAGGAAAAACGGCGCCATCACTTGAATAAAAATGGCTGCTTCGCCTGTTCCGTACATCCATCGCATGAGCGGCTCGGCAAAAAGGTAAAGAACGACCGCCGACAGTCCGCCGGTGACGAGCGACAGGCGCATCGCTTGGGCGATCCGGTATTGGACGAGCAGCGGTTTGTTTTGGGCCACCGCTTCGCTAATGGCCGGAACGAGCGCGGTGGCGAGCGCATAGGTGATGAACGACGGCAAGGTGAGCAACGGCAAGGCATAGCCGACGAGCTGGCCGTATTGCTTGGTGGCGGCGGAGGCGGCGATGCCGGCGAGCGCCAAACTGTTGGCAACGACGATCGGTTCAAAAAACCAAGAAAGCGAGCCGATCAAGCGGCCGCCGGTTGTCGGCAGGGCGATCCGCATCAGGCGGATGAACGTGTCTTTGCCGGCATGAATGGAATGAAAAAACTTCGTCCGCAGGCGGATCGATTTTTTCAGTTGAAACAGGAACAATAAATACAATAAGGCTGCCAGTTCGCCGAGGACAGAAGCCGCCATGGCGCCGGCGGCAGCGTATTCAACGCCGTACGGCAACAGCGGTTTCGTGCATAAGGCGATCAAGCTGATGCGGACGATTTGTTCGATCAGGAGCGAGTAAGCGTACGGTTTCATTTGTTGGCGCCCTTGGAAATAGCCGCGCAGCACCGATGAAATAGCGACGATCGGCACGATCGGGGCGACGGCTAGGAGCGGATAATAGATGCGCGGGTCGGTGAACATCGTCCGCGAAAGCCACGGCGTTGCGGCAAGGAGCGCCGGCAGGAATAGGAGGCTCAGCACTCCGGTCGTCGCGAGCGAGACGACGAGAATTTTTTTGACCCGTTGCCGGTCGCCGGTCGCTTCCGCCTCGGCGACGAGCTTGGAGATGGCTACCGGCAGGCCCATTTGCGTCACCGTAATCGCCAACACAAGCGTCGGCACCGCCATCATGTACAGCCCGACTCCCTCGTCGCCAATCATCCGGGCGACGACGATTCGGTTCAGGAAACCGAGCATTTTAGTGATCAAGCCGGCAATGATTAAAATCATAGTTCCTTGTAAAAATTTGGACATGTTTTCCCCCTGCCTTCTCAAATGCCTTTCTCTTTTATACAATATATGCAAGGCCTATGGTCAAGCATGACAAGGCTGATCGGCGACAATCACCGAGGGGGGATGGGAGATGGAGGAAAAACAACGGTGGCGGGAACAGCTCCTGCCGGCGCTCGAGTGCAAATATGAGGAGTTCCGGCTGCTCGGCTACAAGCACGTCACCATCGATGGGCTGTGGGAATGTTTATGGACGCGGAAATGGAAGGGCGAATTGGCAGATCAGAAGCTGCACGAGCTTGTCAGCGATATTTTGTCGCTTTCGCCGGGGGAGTATATGGCGTTTGTAACGAGGCAGTCCTATCAGCAGGCGGCGGGTGGCGATGAGTTGGAGCGCGTTCTGAAAGAGCTGTTATGAGCGGAGGCGGCCGCCTTTTGACCGGCGCTATACCCGGGGCGCCGTCGGTAAGGGCTGAACGTTGACAGCTCCTGCCGGCTGATTCATAATGAAAAGCGGAATCGATGTTGTGTGGATCGTGGCCGCCAGCTTCCGGGCGTGAAGACGAATCGAAGGAGGATGTTGAATGATTAAACGAAGCCGCATCGTCGCCTTTTTTCTGCTCCTGCTTTTGCTTGCTGGGGTGATGGGGCCGACGACGCAAGGAATTTTACATAACATTAAGCTAGGGCTGGATTTGCAAGGCGGTTTTGAAGTGCTCTATGAGGTGAAGCCAGCGAAAAAAGGCGATAAAATCGATCACGAAACATTGCAAAGCACGGTCAGCGCCCTGAACAAACGGATCAACGTCCTTGGCGTCAGCGAGCCGCGCGTGGACATTGAAGGGAATAACCGCATTCGCGTTCAGCTCGCCGGGGTGAAAGACCAAAATGAGGCGCGCGAAATTTTGTCCACGCAAGCGAAATTGACGTTCCGCGACGTCAATGACAACGTGTTGATGGACGGGAGCGACCTCGTCCAAGGCGGGGCGAAGCTGTCGTTTGACGAAAACGGCCGGCCGAGCGTCGCACTGAAATTGAAAGACGCCGACAAATTCCGGCAAGTGACGGAAAAAGTATACAAAATGGGGCGGCCCAACAACATTTTAGTCATTTGGCTTGATTTTAAAGAAGGGGTCGATTCTTACCGGAAAGAAGCGGGCAAAGCCGATCCGAAATTCATTTCCGCCGCGTCGGTCGATCAAGTGTTCAATCAAACCGATGTGTCGATCGTCGGCAATTTCACGGTGAAAGAAGCCCAACAGCTCGCCGACTTGCTCAATGCCGGGGCGCTGCCGGTCGAACTGCATGAAATTTACTCCACCTCCGTCGGCGCTCAGTTCGGAAAAAACGCCTTGCAAAAAACGGTCGTAGCCGGCATCATCGGCGTCGCGGCGATTTTTTTGTTCATGATTTGGTTTTACCGGCTTCCAGGGCTCATCGCTGTGATCACGCTGTCGGTGTACATTTATTTGATTTTGCTGCTGTTTGACTGGATGAACGGCGTTATGACGCTGCCGGGGATCGCCGCCCTCATTTTAGGGGTCGGGATGGCCGTTGACGCCAACATTATTACGTACGAGCGGATCAAGGAGGAGTTGAAGCTCGGCAAGTCGATGCTGTCAGCGTTTCGCGCCGGCAACCGCGGGTCGTTTGCGACCATTTTTGATGCCAACATTACGACGATCATCGCCGGCGCCGTCCTGTTCATTTACGGGACAAGCTCGGTCAAAGGATTTGCAACGACGCTTATCATCAGCATTGTCGCCAGCTTTGTCACCGCTGTTTACGGCACGCGGCTGCTGCTTGGGCTGTTGGTGTCAAGCCGCTGGCTCGATCGAAAGCCCGAGTGGTTTGGCGTGAAAAAGTCGGACATCTTAAACATCGCCGAGGTCAACGACGAAACCGAAGTGCCGACGAGATTCGACCGTTGGGATTTTGTCAAATATAGCAAAACCTTTTTCATTTTTTCCGGAGCATTGACGATTGCCGGCGTCATTTCCCTTTTTGCTCTCGGGTTGAATCTCGGCATTGATTTCACAAGCGGTACGCGCATTGAGGTGACGAGCAACCAGCCGCTTGATGCGAAAGAGCTAGGCGACTATTTTGAGCGGCTTGGCCATAAGCCGGAGGATGTCGTGCTGTCCGGGACGGACGGAAAAACGGGCGTCGTCCGTTTAATCGGGGTGCTCGACAAAAAAGAAATTGCGACAATCAAAAACGAACTCAACAAGAGGTACGGCCACGAGCCGAACATCAGCACAGTTTCGCCGGTCGTCGGCAAGCAGTTGGCGCGCAACGCGTTCATTGCCGTGCTCATCTCGTCGATTGGCATCATTCTGTATGTGACGATCCGCTTCGAATGGCAGATGGCCTTGGCCGCGATCATCGCTTTGTTGCACGATGCGTTTTTCATCATCACCGTGTTCAGTTTGACGAGGCTTGAGGTCGATTTGACGTTTATCGCCGCGGTATTGACGATTATCGGCTATTCCATCAATGATACGATCGTCACCTTTGACCGCATCCGTGACTTGATGAAAAAACGGAAAGTAAAAACGGTTGACGATTTGAAACATATCGTTAACCGCGCCCTGCAGCAAACGTTTACCCGCTCGATCAACACGGTTTTGACGGTGTTGTTGACCGTTGTGGCGCTGCTGCTGTTCGGCAGTGAGGCGATTCGCAATTTTAACCTCGCTTTGCTTGTCGGGCTCGTGTGCGGCGTCTACTCTTCGCTTTGCATCGCTTCGCAGCTGTGGGTCGTTTGGAAAGGGAGCGCCCTCAAGAAAGGCAAAGGGGCGAACAAAGCGGCTCCGGAAGCCGAGCCTCATCTGTAATGACTGCGCCGGAAAAAGCGACCGCGCTTTTTTCGGCGTTTTTTTGTCGCCATGCTTGAGGCGGAAAATGGGCAGACTAAAGCAAGAGGATTTCTACAAGGTGAATCCAGCGCCCAACCGCGCCGGCGGAACATCGACAGACGAGAGCGAGAGGCGCCGGCCATGATGGTGGAATAGGGGGGACGATGACAACAAAAGGAAAAAGATAGGAGATTGAGTTTACGCAGGGGATGGATTTTTTGATCCGGATCGATGACAACAAGAGGCAAAGATGGGAGGTGTGGCCGTGGAACACGAACAGCGATTCAACAAAGCGAAAACGGCAGCGATGGTCGGCATCGTCGGCAATTTGATCCTCGCGGCCGTCAAGGCGGTGGTCGGCTTGTGGAGCCAAAGTCAAGCGCTGATCGCTGATGCTGCTCATTCGGCTTCCGATGTTGCTGGGTCGTTCGCCGTTTGGGTCGGGCTGCGGGCGGCGGCGCGTCCGCCGGATGAAGACCATCCATACGGACACGGAAAGGCCGAATCGATCGCCGCCATTATCGTGGCCGTGCTTCTTTTCCTCGTTGGACTGGAGATCGGGCGCTCTGCCTTCCTGTCGTTTTTCGCCCCCTTGGCGCCGCCGGGGATGGCGGCCGTCTACGTCCTGCTGGTGTCGATCGTCGCCAAAGAGGCGATGTTCCGTTACAAGTATCGGCTTGGGAAAGCGTTAAACAGCGAAGCGTTGATCGTCAATGCGTATGAGCACCGCTCTGACGTGTTTTCTTCGCTGGCGGCGCTTTTCGGCGTCGGCGCCGCGATTGCCGGCGGGAGGTGGGGCATTGACTGGCTCGTGTATGCCGACCCATTGGCCGGACTGTTCGTCGCCTTGCTCGTATTGAAAATGGCTTGGGATCTCGGACGTCAATCGATTCATACGGCCATTGATCATGTGCTTCATGAAGAGGAGACCGCCGACTTGCGCGCGGCGGTGTTGTCTGTCCCTGATGTGCGGCAAATCAATGAGCTGTACGCGCGCGAGCATGGCCATGATGTGATCGTTGATTTAAAAATTGCCGTTGATCCGCAGCTGACCGTGGAAGAGGGGCACCGGATCGGAAAAAAAGTGAAAGAAAAACTGCTGACGTTTCCGCGCGTCCGCAACGTGCTCGTTCATATCAATCCGTACGACCCGGAAAAAAAGTCGTAATGTCGTTGCCTGCTCTTTTCTCCTTTTTGTATAATAAGGAGAGTTGAGGTGGGGGACATGTTACAAGCGAAAACGCGTTGGGAGGTGGGGCGTCCCGACGAGCAGGCGGTGAGGCGCCTGGCGGAGGAAGCCGGTATCGAGCCGCTGCTGGCGCGGCTTCTCGTTCGCCGCGGCGTGCGGACGGCAGCGGAAGCGGAGGCGTTTCTCCATCCCGTTGGGCAGCCGTTTCACGATCCGTTCTTGCTTCATGGGATGGAGCGCGCCGTTCGCCGCCTAGAAAGAGCGATTCGCCATGGTGAACGCGTGCTCGTCTATGGCGACTATGATGCGGATGGTGTTTGCAGCACATCGGTGATGGTGAGCGCTCTTCAAGAGGCAGGAGCAGCGGTGGAATTTTACATTCCCAACCGCTTTACCGAAGGATACGGCCCGAACTTGGCGGCGTTTCGCGCGGCAAAGGAGCGCGGCGTGTCCGTCATTGTGACAGTTGACAACGGAATTGCGGCGCTGAAGGAAGTGGCCGCCGCCCGCGAGTGGGGGCTTGATGTGATCGTGACCGATCATCACGAGCCAGGGCCCTCGCTTCCGGAAGCGTATGCGATCATTCACCCGAAGCAGCCCGGAAGTACATATCCGTTCCATAGTTTGGCCGGCGTCGGTGTCGCGTTCAAGGTAGCCCATGCGCTGCTCGGGCGGGTGCCGCGCCATTTGCTTGATTTGGTGGCCATCGGCACGATTGCCGATTTAGTGCCGCTTGTCGGGGAGAACCGGCTCTTGGCTGCGCAAGGGCTGGCAGTGTTGCGCGAGACAACCCGCATCGGTTTGCGCGCGCTGTTTCAGCAATGCCGCATCCGACCATCCCAGATCGATGAACAGACGGTCGGCTTCGCCATCGCGCCGCGTTTGAACGCGGTCGGGCGTCTGGGCGGCGCCGATCCGGCGGTGGCGCTGTTAATGACCGATGATGAAGACGAGGCCATGCAGCTGGCGGCGGAAATGGACGAGCGGAATCGCGAGCGCCAGCAGCTCGTCGCGCAAATCGCCGATGAGGCGGCAGACATCGTGCGCCGCCAATATCCGCCGGAGCAGCATCGCGTTTTGGTCGTGGCTGGCGAAGGATGGAATCCCGGGGTGGTCGGCATCGTCGCTTCCAAGCTCGTCGAACAGTTTTACCGGCCGGCGGTGGTGCTCTCCATTGACCGCGACAAAGGCATCGCCAAAGGTTCGGCGCGCAGCATCCACGGATTTGACTTGTTTGCCAATCTCTCCAAATGCCGCGATATGTTGCCGCATTTTGGCGGCCACCCGATGGCGGCGGGGATGACCTTGGCGTTGGACGACGTCGAGCGGTTGCGGCAGCGGCTGAACGCGATCGCGGCGGAGACGTTGGTCGAGGACGATTTTATCCCGCCGACGTTCATCGATGCGGTTTGCTCGGTCGAAGAGCTGACGCTGTCGGCCGCCCGCAGTTTCGCACGGCTCGCCCCATTCGGTGTCGGCAATCCGCGACCGCTTTTGCTCATTGAAGAAGCCGCGGTGGAAACGATGCGACGCGTCGGGGCGAACGGCGCCCATATGAAGGCGGTCTTTTCGCAACAGCAGGCGGCGATTGATGTCATCGGCTTCGGCCTCGGTCCCTTGTGCGAGGAGATCGCTCCGGGGACGTGCGTCTCGGCCGTGGGAGAGCTGTTGGTGAACGAGTGGAACGGGATGGCGAAGCCGCAGTTGTCGCTATGCGATGTGTCGGTCAACCGCTGGCAGCTGTTTGATGCCCGCGGCTGCCGGGACGTTCATTCGCTTCTTGAGCGGCTGCCAGAGGAGAAGCGGCTGCTGGTGGCTTTTCGGCGCCAGACGGAAACCCGCCCTGACTTGGCGCCGTTTTGCCGGGAGCTTCATTTCGTCATGACGGAGAAAGAGGCGGAGGCTTTGCCGATTGACGGCCGCTATGTCGTGCTGCTTGATTTGCCGCCGCGGCTTGATTTGTTGGGGGCGCTTTTAGGCAACGGGCAGCCGGCGCGCATTTATGCCGTGTTCGCGCAGCCGGAAGGGCAATTTTTCCGCACGTTTCCGACGCGCGACCATTTCAAGTGGTTTTATGCCTTTTTGCATAAGCATCGTTCGTTCCCGCTCGCCGAACGCGGCGGCGAATTGGCGCGCGCCCGCGGCTGGACGACAGAAACGGTCCATTTTATGGCCGAAGTCTTTTTGGAGCTGGGGTTTGTGCGCGAGCAAAACGGCGTTATCACGCTCGTTCGCCAGCCTGTAAAGCGCGATCTCACCGAATCCCCGGCGTACCGTCGGCGCCGGGACGAGCTGGAGGCGGAACATCAGTTATTATACTCCACTTACGAGCAGCTGAAACGCTGTTTGACGGAAATGATTCGTTCGCAAACGAATGAGGAGGCAAGCGCATCATGGATTTAAAACAATATATTACGATCGTTCCCGATTTTCCGAAACCGGGCATTTTGTTTAAAGACATTACGACGCTGATGGACAATGGGCCGGCGTACAAATACGCGACCGACCAAATCGTCCAATACGCACGTGAAAAGCAAATTGATATCGTCGTTGGACCGGAAGCGCGCGGTTTTATCATTGGCTGCCCGGTCGCCTATGCGCTTGGCGTCGGATTTGCGCCCGTGCGCAAGGAAGGAAAGCTGCCGCGCGAAGTCGTCCGCGTCGAGTACGGTCTCGAGTATGGAACCGATGTGCTGACGATGCATAAAGACGCGATCAAACCGGGACAGCGCGTGTTGATCACCGACGACTTGCTGGCGACAGGCGGGACGATGCGCGCGACGATCGAGCTCGTGGAACAGCTTGGCGGAGTGGTCGCCGGGTTGGCGTTTTTGATTGAGCTGACGGAGCTTGGCGGGCGACAAAAACTAGAAGGCTACGACATTTTGACGCTCATGCAGTTTTAGCGGTTGATGGGGCCGGCCGAGCGGTTAGGCGCTTCCATCATCGCGCTTGCGCCGGCGGGACGAAGAACGCGGAAGGTCCGGGGAGCGAAGCGGCGGAAAGCGGGGCGCAAGCAGCGCGAGGCCGCACAGTCGACATCGTTCGCATCTTCGGATATAATAGAGAAAAAAGGGGCACTCGCACGAGTGCTCTTTCTTATTAACCGTAACGTGGTGGAGGCAATGGATGTCCAGTGTTGGCAGTCTGAATTTTATTCGATTAAAAGGTGATTCAACCCTATGGCCAATGAACAAGTGCTGACAGCGGAGCAAGTGTTTGAACGAGCGGGCTGTTATTTATCCGAACAAGATGTCGCCTTTTTAAAAAAGGCGTATGTATTTGCGAAGCACGCCCATCGCGACCAATTTCGGAAATCCGGCGAACCGTACATCATCCATCCGATTCAAGTCGCCGGCATTTTGGCGGACTTGAAAATGGACGCGACAACGATCGCCGCCGGGTTTTTGCACGATGTCATCGAAGACACCGAGGTGACGAAAGAAGACCTTGAGCGCGAGTTCGGCGCCGAGGTGGCGATGCTCGTTGACGGCGTGACGAAACTTGGCAAAATCAAATATAAGTCGCAAGAAGAGCAGCAGGCGGAAAACCATCGGAAAATGTTTTTGGCGATGGCCCAAGACATTCGGGTGATTTTGATCAAGCTCGCCGACCGCTTGCACAACATGCGGACGTTGAAGCATTTGCCGGCGGAAAAACAGCGGCGCATCGCCAATGAGACGCTCGAAATTTTCGCCCCGCTGGCGCATCGGCTCGGCATTTCAAAAATCAAATGGGAGCTCGAGGATACCGCGCTTCGCTATTTAAATCCGCAGCAGTATTACCGCATCGTCAATTTGATGAAGAAAAAGCGGGCCGAACGCGAGCAATATTTGGAGGAAGTCATTCAAGAAGTGCGGGAACGGCTGAACGAAGTGCACATTCCGTGCGAAATTTCCGGACGTCCGAAGCATATTTACAGCATCTACCGAAAAATGGTGATGCAAAACAAACAGTTTAACGAAATTTACGATTTGCTGGCTGTGCGCATTATCGTCAACAGCATCAAAGACTGCTATGCGGTCCTTGGCATCATCCATACGTGCTGGAAGCCGATGCCCGGACGCTTCAAAGACTACATCGCCATGCCGAAGCCGAACATGTACCAATCGCTCCATACGACGGTCATCGGTCCGAAAGGCGAGCCGCTTGAAGTGCAAATCCGCACGTTTGAAATGCACCAAATCGCCGAATTCGGGATTGCCGCTCACTGGGCGTACAAAGAAGGGAAGACGATCAAGCCGAATTCGTTTGAGGAGAAGCTTTCTTGGTTCCGGGAAATTTTAGAGTGGCAAAACGACGCCAGCAACGCCGAGGAATTTATGGAATCGCTCAAGATGGACCTGTTTTCCGACATGGTGTTCGTTTTCACGCCAAAGGGCGACGTCATCGAGTTGCCGGCCGGCTCGGTGCCGATCGATTTCGCTTACCGCATCCATTCGGAAATCGGCAACAAAACGATCGGCGCGAAAGTGAACGGCAAAATGGTGCCGCTCGATTACAAGCTGCAGACGGGTGACATCGTTGAAATTTTAACGTCGAAACATTCGTACGGACCGAGCCAAGACTGGCTGAAGCTGGCGAAAACGTCGCAGGCGCGCAACAAAATCCGCCAGTTTTTCAAAAAGCAGCGGCGCGAGGAAAATATTGAAAAAGGCAAAGAGATGGTCGAAAAGGAAGTGCGCGGCCTCGGCTTTGAGCCGAAAGAGGTAATGACGGCCGACAATATGAAGCGCGTCGCCGAGAAGTTCAACTTCTCAAACGAAGACGATATGTACGCGGCGGTCGGCTATCATGGGATCACGGCGGCGCAAATCGCCCACCGGCTGACGGAAAAATGGCGGAAGCAGCGCGATCTCGAGGAACAGCAGCGCAAGTTGGCCGAGGCGTTTTCCGAGGCGAAGCTGCCGGCCGGAAAAAAACGCGACTGCGGCATTCGCGTCCAAGGCGTCGACAATTTGCTCATTCGTCTGTCGCGCTGCTGCAATCCAGTGCCGGGCGATGAAATCATCGGCTTTATCACCCGCGGGCGCGGCATTTCCGTCCACCGCGCCGATTGCCCGAACGTCAAGACGGAAGAAGCGGCCGACCGGCTCATCACCGTCGAATGGGAAAGCGGAGCCGGCGGCGAGCGCGAGTACAACGTCGATATCGAAATCACCGGCTTTGACCGCCGCGGGCTGCTCAATGAAGTGCTGCAGGCGGTGAACGAGACGCGCACCGATATTTCCGCCGTTTCGGGCCGCTCGGATCATCGGCACAAAATCGCGACGATCCATATGACGATCGCCATTCACAACTTGAGCCACTTGCAAAAAGTCGTGGAGCGGATCAAGCAAATTCCCGACATTTATTCCGTCCAGCGCTTGATGAACAACTAGCGGCGGCGAAAAGGAGGAGAAGAAGTGAGAGCGGTCATCCAGCGAGCCAAAGAAGCCAACGTCACCGTCGATGGGCGGGTCGTTGGCGCCATCAAGGCAGGGCTTGTCGTGCTGCTTGGCGTCACGCACGGCGATACCGAGGCCGATGCGGCCTATTTGGCCGAGAAAATCGCCCATTTGCGCATTTTCGAAGACGAGGAAGGAAAAATGAACCGCTCGCTGCTTGATGTCGGCGGCGCCGTGTTGTCCGTGTCGCAGTTCACCCTTTACGGCGACTGTCGAAAAGGGCGGCGTCCGAATTTTATGGCGGCGGCCAAGCCCGACCATGCTTTGCCGCTGTATGAAGCGTTCAACGCCTTTCTGCGCGAAAAAGGTGTCCATGTCGAAACAGGGGTGTTCGGCGCCATGATGGGCGTGTCGCTCATCAACGACGGGCCGGTCACCTTGATTATCGACAGCTGTGAGAAACCGGGAAACGAATAATCGTTTTCCGGTTTCTTTTTTATTTTTCGCAAGAAATGGGAATGATGAAAACAGGTTGATCCGAACGGAAAGGAGGGGGGCGATGCGGCAAACGAAGCGAGGGGAGCAGGCCCACCGAACGAGCGATGTGCTTTCGGCCGATTTTCATGAGTGGGTGCGGCTTGAGGACCAGTATAGTGCGTTTGAGCTGTCGTCCGAGCTTGGCGTCGCAGGCAAAGAGGTGCAAATGCTAAAAAAGCAGCGGTTTCGCCCGTGACAGCAGACGGAGCGGCAAGGCCCGTAAAGAGCTGGCGACGTTCGTTCCGTCTGCCGTAACGAACATTTCTGAATGCATATGTATTGACAAAGTAAGGGCCCCTATATGATAATAAATATCGGTTTAAAATTATTATAAAATAACAGTCGCAGGAGGTAGATGAAGCAATGTCTTTAGTTGGGAAAAAAGTACAACCGTTCCGCGCCCAAGCGTATCACAACGGGGAATTCATCGAGGTGACAGAACAAGACTTCATGGGCAAATGGAGCATCGTCTGCTTTTATCCGGCCGACTTTACGTTCGTTTGCCCGACGGAGCTTGAGGATTTGCAAGACCATTACGCGACATTCAAAGAATTGGGTGTAGAAGTGTACTCGGTGTCAACCGACACGCACTTTACTCATAAAGCATGGCACGACACATCGCCGGCCATCGGCAAAATCGAATACGTCATGATTGGCGATCCTTCGCACCAGCTGTCGCGCATGTTTGATGTGCTTGACGAAGAGCAAGGGTTGGCGCAACGCGGCACGTTCCTCATCGACCCGGACGGCGTCATTCAAGCGGTGGAAATCAACGCCGACGGCATCGGCCGCAAAGCGAGCACGCTGATTGACAAAATCAAAGCCGCCCAATATGTGCGCAACCATCCGGGTGAAGTTTGCCCGGCGAAATGGCAAGAGGGCGGTGAAACGCTGAAACCGAGCCTTGACCTTGTCGGCAAAATTTAAGGAGGCTTTTGACCATGCTCGATGCGGACATCAAGGCACAACTCGCTCAGTATTTGCAATTGCTTGAAAATGACATTGTCTTGACGGTAAGCGCGGGAGACGACAACGTTTCCCGCGATATGCTTGCTTTAGTCGATGAGTTGACGGCCATGTCGCCGAAAATCAAAGTGGAAAAAGCAAAGCTTGAACGCACGCCGAGCTTCAGCGTCAACCGGGTCGGCGAAAACACCGGCGTCACGTTCGCCGGCGTCCCGCTCGGTCATGAGTTTACCTCGCTGGTGCTGGCCCTGCTTCAAGTGAGCGGCCGGCCGCCGAAAGTGAGCGAAGACGTCGTGCGCCGCATTCAACAAATCCGGGGCAAACACCATTTTGAAACGTACGTGAGCCTGACGTGCCATAACTGCCCGGACGTTGTTCAAGCGCTCAACATCATGAGCGTCCTGAATCCCGACATTTCCCATACGATGATCGACGGGGCGGCGTTTAAGGACGAAGTGGAACAAAAAGGCATTATGGCGGTGCCGACCGTCTTTTTAAACGGTCAGATGTTCGCCAGCGGCCGCATGTCGATTGAAGACATTCTCGCCAAACTAGGAAGCGAGGCGGACGCCGCGTCGTTTGCCGATAAAGAGCCATTTGACGTGCTTGTCGTCGGCGGCGGCCCGGCGGGGGCGACAGCTGCCATTTACGCGGCGCGCAAAGGCATTCGCACCGGCATCGTGGCGGATCGCTTTGGCGGGCAAATTTTGGATACGCTCGGCATCGAAAACTTCATCAGCGTCAAATATACGGAAGGGCCGAAGCTCGCGGCCAGCATCGAAGAGCATGTCAAACAGTACGATGTCGACATCATGATCCAGCGCGCCAAACGGCTTGCGAAAAAAGACTTGATTGAAGTGGAGTTGGAAAACGGCGCCGTTCTGAAAAGCAAAACGGTCATCATTTCCACCGGCGCCCGTTGGCGCAACCTTGGCGTGCCGGGCGAGGAAGAGTTCAAAAACAAAGGCGTCGCCTACTGCCCGCATTGCGACGGCCCGCTGTTTGAAGGCAAGCACGTGGCGGTCATCGGCGGCGGCAACTCGGGCGTGGAAGCGGCCATTGACTTGGCCGGCATCGCCAGCCACGTAACGCTGTTGGAGTTTGCTCCCGAACTGAAAGCGGACGCCGTTTTGCAAGACCGGCTGTACAGCTTGCCGAATGTGACGGTGATCAAAAACGCGCAAACGAAGGAAATCACTGGCACGGATAAGGTGAACGGTTTGACGTACGTCGACCGGGCGACAGGGGAAGAACACCATATCGAACTGCAAGGCGTGTTCGTGCAAATCGGCCTCGTGCCGAATACAGAGTGGCTGGAAGGAACGGTGGAACGGAACCGCTTCGGCGAAATCATCGTCGACAAGCGCGGCGCGACCAACGTCGAAGGCGTCTTTGCCGCAGGCGACTGCACGGACAGCGCCTACAAGCAAATCATTATTTCGATGGGCTCCGGAGCGACGGCGGCGTTAAGCGCGTTCGATTATTTGATTCGCCATTAAGGCGACCACGGCGTCCCGCCAAGGCGGGGCGCCTTCTTTTGCATCAACGGCCGGCCAAGCGGCGGGACGCTTTTTTTCAAGGCGGCTTGACAAACGGTCCGCTTTCTCCGTAATATAAAATTACAATTCAGATGGGTGATAGTGGACAACCGATGATGGAGAGAAGTAGGTAAGACCCACATGGCCAGAGAGGAAACGCCTTAGGCTGGAAGCGTTTCTCCATGATGGCTTAGCGAAAGACACTCCGTAGGTTTCCCTTTGAACGCGCGTGGCGTCAGTAAAAGGGAACGCGCGCCTGGCGTTAGCGGCGACAAGCGGAAGCTGAATGGCTTCAATTAGGGTGGCACCGCGGGAATGACGCTCTCGTCCCTATCAAGGGGATCAGGGCGTTTTTATTTTGAGCAAAAGGAGGATCCGCATGGCGTTTCAAATTCCAAGAGGAACGCAAGATATTTTGCCGGGAGACAGCGAAAAATGGCAGTACGTGGAGCAAGTCGCCCGCGAACTATGTTCCCGGTACGGATATCGGGAAATTCGGACGCCGATTTTCGAACATACTGAACTGTTTTTGCGCGGCGTCGGCGATACGACCGATATCGTCCAAAAAGAGATGTATACGTTTGAGGACAAGGGAGGGCGTGCGCTCACGCTCCGCCCGGAAGGCACGGCGCCGGTCGTGCGGGCGTTCGTCGAGCATAAGCTGTACGGCAGCCCGAACCAGCCGCTGAAACTGTATTACAGCGGGCCGATGTTCCGCTACGAGCGACCGGAAGCCGGGCGGTTCCGCCAATTCGTTCAGTTTGGCGTCGAAGCGATTGGCAGCAGCGACCCGGCGATTGACGCCGAGGTGATGGCGTTGGCGATGCACATTTACGAAGCGCTTGGCTTAAAACGGATCCGGCTTGTCATCAACAGCTTGGGCGACCTCGACAGCCGCCGGGCGCATCGCGAGGCGCTCGTGCGCCATTTTTCGGGGCGCATCGATGAACTGTGCGCCGATTGTCAGGCGCGGCTCGAGACGAATCCGCTCCGCATTCTCGACTGCAAAAAAGACCGCGATCATGAACTGATGGCGACGGCGCCGTCGATTTTGGATTACTTGAATGATGAATCACGCGCGTATTTTGAGAAGGTGAAACATTATTTGGCCATGCTTGGCCTTCCGTTTGTCATCGATGCGCGGTTGGTGCGCGGGCTTGACTATTACAACCATACGACATTTGAAATTATGAGCGAAGCGGAAGGGTTTGGCGCAGCCGCGACGCTGTGTGGCGGCGGGCGCTACAATGGGCTTGTCGAGGAAATCGGCGGGCCGGAAATGCCGGGGATCGGTTTTGCGCTAAGCATCGAACGGCTGCTTGCAGCGCTGGAGGCGGAGGGGGTGGAGCTTCCGACCGGCGAAGGGATCGATTGCTATGTAGCTGCGCTCGGCGAACGGGCGAAAGAGGAAGCGGTCCGCCTCGTCTATCAATTGCGCCGCGCCGGTTTGCGCGTCGATCAAGACTATGTCGGCCGAAAACTGAAGGCGCAGCTGAAAGCAGCCGACCGCCTCAAAGCGGCGTTTGTCGTCATGATTGGCGATGAAGAGCTCGATAAACAAATCGCGACCGTCAAGGAGATGGCGAGCGGCGAACAAACGAACGTGCCGTTCGGCGAACTGGCTTCATTTTTCACAGAACGGACGAGGAGAGAGGGGGAGTAAACGAATGAAACGGACATATTATTGCGGTGAAGTGCCGGAAACAGCGGTCGGTGAGCGCGTCGTGCTCAAAGGCTGGGTGCAAAAGCGCCGCGACTTAGGCGGGCTCATTTTTATCGATTTGCGCGACCGGACCGGCATCGTGCAAATCGTCGCCAGCCCGGATGTGTCGGCTGAAGCGCTGGCGGCCGCCGAACGCGTGCGGAGCGAATATGTGCTGAGCGTGGAAGGGACGGTCGTCGCCCGCGCGCCGGAGACGGTCAATCCGAACATCGCGACCGGCCGCATCGAAGTGCAGGCGGAGCGCATCGACATTATCAATGAAGCGAAAACGCCGCCGTTTGCGATCACGGATGACACCGATGCGGCGGAAGACGTGCGTTTAAAATATCGCTACTTGGATTTGCGCCGCCCGGTCATGTTTCGAACGCTGGAGCTCCGGCATAAGGTCACGAAAGCGGTGCGCGACTTTTTGGACAGCGAGCGCTTTTTGGAAGTGGAGACGCCGATGTTGACGAAAAGCACGCCGGAAGGGGCGCGCGACTATTTAGTGCCGAGCCGCGTCCATCCAGGCGAATTTTACGCCTTGCCGCAGTCGCCGCAAATTTTTAAGCAGCTGCTGATGGTCGGCGGGTTTGAGCGCTACTATCAAATCGCGCGCTGCTTCCGCGACGAAGACTTGCGCGCCGACCGCCAGCCGGAGTTTACGCAGATTGACATCGAAATGTCGTTCATCGATCAAGAAGACATCATCGATGTCACCGAACGGATGATGGCGGCGGTCGTCAAAGCGGCGAAAGGAACCGACATTCCGCGCCCGTTTCCGCGCATCACGTATGATGAGGCGATGAGCCGCTATGGCTCGGACAAGCCGGATATACGCTTTGGCCTCGAGCTCGTCGACGTATCGGAAATCGTCCGCGATTCCGCGTTTCAAGTGTTTGCCCGCGCGGTCAGAGAGGGAGGGCAAGTGAAGGCGATCAACGCCAAAGGCGCGGCGCCCCGCTATTCGCGCAAGGAGATCGACGCGTTGGGCGAGTTTGTCGGCCGCTATGGAGCGAAAGGGCTGGCGTGGCTGAAAGCGGAAGGCGATGAGCTGAAAGGGCCGATCGCCAAGTTTTTCACCGAGGGAGAACAGGCTGCGCTTCGCCAAACGCTGGCGGTCGAAGACGGGGATTTGCTGTTGTTTGTCGCCGACCAAAAGGCAGTCGTGGCCGCGGCCCTCGGCGCGCTGCGGCTTCGGCTCGGCAAGGAGCTCGGCTTGATCGACGAAACGAAGCTCGCGTTTTTGTGGGTGACGGACTGGCCGCTGTTGGAATATGACGAAGAGGAAGGCCGTTATTACGCCGCCCACCATCCGTTTACGATGCCGGTGCGCGACGACATTCCGCTGCTTGAAACCAACCCGGGCGCGGTTCGGGCGCAGGCGTATGACCTCGTCTTAAATGGCTATGAGCTTGGCGGTGGCTCGCTCCGCATCTTTGAGCGGGACGTGCAAGAAAAAATGTTCCGCGCCTTAGGGTTCAGCGAAGAAGAAGCGCGCCGTCAGTTCGGCTTCTTGCTTGAGGCGTTTGAGTACGGCACCCCGCCGCACGGCGGCATCGCGCTTGGCCTTGACCGGCTTGTGATGTTGCTTGCTGGGCGCACGAATTTGCGCGATACGATCGCCTTCCCGAAAACGGCGAGCGCCAGCTGCCTGCTCACCGAAGCGCCGAGCCCGGTCAGCGAAAAACAGCTGGACGAGCTGCATTTGGCGGTCGTGCTGCCTGACCAAGAATAGCCGCTCCGCCGGCAAGGAAACATGAGCGGCAGGTGTTCACAAACACAAAAAAATATGATAAAATATAAGCAATCAACCACCCGTCCTAATGTGTTCGTCGCATCACCGATCGTTTTGACCGAACAGTCAATATCCGGGAGTCCGGGGTTTCCAAGCGGCGTGCACGCCCCTTCGTCACAGGGGAAGCGCAAACCTTGGAACAGGGCACCCACCTATGGGAGAGCGGGTTCAAAACGAAGGCAGCGACGGCACGATTGGGACTATTGTACAGAAGAGCGATAAACACGATGGTGGGGCTGACTCAAACGTCCGCTTTTTGGCGGGCTCTCGGGTCAGCCTCGTTTGTTTTGCCAGCAAAAGACCCATTGCCACACAAGCGGGCTTCATGTACGATAAAAAACGGTGTATTACTCAATTTTTGCGCAAATGGAGAGGAGAACGATGCTGCATCAATTTTCCCGCAATGAGTTAGCCATTGGCCCTGAGGGGCTGGAAAAATTAAAAAATGCCACCGTCGCCGTCCTTGGCATCGGCGGCGTCGGGTCGTTCGCCGTCGAGGCGCTCGCCCGTTCCGGAATCGGCCGTTTGGTGCTTGTTGATCGCGATAACGTCGATATCACCAACATCAACCGGCAAATCCATGCGTTGCTCTCGACCATTGGCCGTCCGAAAGTCGAGCTGATGAAAGAGCGCATCGCCGACATCAACCCGGCGTGCGAGGTCATCGCGCTGCAAATGTTTTATACGGAAGAGACGTATGAGCAGTTTTTTGCCTATAATCTCGATTTTGTCATCGATGCCTCCGACACGATTGTGTATAAAGTACATTTGATGAAACAATGCCTCAAGCGCGGCATTCCGATCATCTCCAGCATGGGGGCGGCGAACAAAATGGATCCGACCCGCTTTCGCATCGCCGATATTTCCAAGACACACACCGATCCGATCGCGAAAGTCATCCGCGCCAAACTGCGCAAAGAAGGGATTCGCCGCGGCATTCCGGTCGTCTTTTCCGACGAGAAGCCGGTGAAAATCCGCGAAGATGTCCGCCAAGTTGTCGGCAATGACGCTTCACCGATCCGCAAGGCGAAAATGCCGCCGTCATCGAACGCTTTTGTGCCGTCCGTTGCCGGGCTCATCATGGCATCATATGTCATTCAGGAATTGTTGAAGGAAATTCCGATTGCCCGCGTCGGTGAGTGACGAGCCGGTCGCTGGACCAAGCGAGCGAGGCTCGCCGGTAGGAAGCCGGTCGCCTGTCGTCAAGCTAGGATGGTGTCGCGGAAGCGGGAAACGAACAAACACGGCGTTTGCTCGCTTTGCCATGTCGATGACCGGTACACCCGTCTATATTGCGACGAAAAAAGAGCTGACCGAAAAGGCGATCTCCCCTCAAGAAAGACAGAGCCTATCGTGTGGCGGGAAAACGGTTAGTGCTTATATAGCGATAAGACAAAAGGTCGTCTGCCTTTAAGATCGGCACAACCGATCGTGCGGCAGAAGCAGTTGGGGCTTATATAGCGATGAAAGAGGGTGTCCCGATCCTTTTGGGACACCCTTTTTGGCTAGTTACGAATGGGCGGCTCGTTCGTTTTGTTCTCTCGCTTCGGCCAAAAGCCATTGCGCGAACGGAAGGCGATCGCCTTCTTCGGCGGCGAGTTGGCGAGCGCGCGCCATAATTTTGACAAGCGCCTCGTAATCTTCTTGAACCGTCGTTTGTCGCGCTTCAAGGCGTTCAATTTTTTGCGCCAGCTGCTCATTGCGCGCCCGCCATTCGGCGTGCTCCCGCTTCAGCCGTTCATTTTCCTGCTCCGCCGTTTCAAGCTGTTTGGCATCGCGCCGCAGCGCCTGCAAAAAAGAAATGCACTGATCGAGCGTCAGAGGGGCGGCCGGGAGAAAGGGGGATGACCCTTCCGCCTCTTGGCTGCTGCCTGCGGAAGGAAACGGGAACGGGTCTTGTTCCTTCTGCCATTTTTTCATCATTTCCAACGCCCGTTTTCGCTCTTTTCGTTGCTTCTTCGCCTGTTCGATGGCCTCGAGATGTCGTTTCCGCACCTCGGCATTCCAGCGGAAGCCGCATGCCGCCGCAGTTCGGTGCAACTTTTTTCCAACGTCTGCAAAGGCCGCGAGTTGTGTTTTTCCCTCCCGTATGTATTGAAGCACCGTTTCGGCCAATAGCACGTCTTCTTCATGCGACCATGCATCTTGTCTCGTTTTCATGCTGCCCACCCCACAAATGTAATGTTGATATGATCCTAGTTTTTCCGTTCTTGTTTCACTTTAAACTTCTCCCTTTGGCACGGGGCAATGGGCGATGCCAAACAAAAGAGAAACTAGCGGTTCCGCCTTTCGACCTCAATCAATCAAGGTCAGCACTCAATCAAAACTTAGTTTGAACCGTAGCGGTCTGCCTTTTGACACCGCACGGTTGTATTCGGGTGGACCGGCGCTGTACAATGAAACGAGGAGGGGAACGACATGCGGAACAGGTCAGAGCCACTCGCGCTGCGGATGCGACCGCGCACGATCGACGACATCGTCGGACAAGCGCATGTGATTGGGCCGGAGACGCCGTTGTACAAAATGGTAAAAAAAGGATATGTTCCTTCGCTATTGTTGTATGGGGAACCCGGGACGGGAAAAACCTCGCTCGCCTACGCCATCGCTCGCACGGCTGGGCGGGAGCTGGTCGCCATCAACGCGACCTCAGCCGGAAAAAAGGAGATTGAAGAGGCGGCCGAAGCGGGGCGCTGGTCCGGCAATGTCGTTTTGTTTATCGATGAAATTCACCGTTTGAACAAGGCGCAGCAGGACGTGCTGCTTCCACACCTTGAATCCGGGCTGATCACGTTAATCGGGGCGACGACCGAAAACCCGTTTCACGAGGTGAATCCGGCGATCCGTAGCCGGTGCGGACAAATTCAGCGATTAAAGCGGCTTGAGCCGGCCGACTTGCTTATCGTTTTAAAGCGGGCGCTTACCGATTCGGTGCGCGGGCTCGGAGCGCAGCCCGTCAAGATCGATGAGGCGCTGTTATGGCGAATTGCGGAAGCCGCGGGCGGCGATGCGCGCGTGGCGCTTTCGCTTCTTGAAGCGGCCGTGGCGGCGGCCGATGAACGCGATGACGGTTTGTATGTGGATGAGGCGATCGTTGCTTCGTGCACGGCCAATCGCGGCTTCACTCATGACAAATACGGCGACCATTACTATTCGCTGTTGTCGGCATTCCAAAAAAGCGTGCGCGGCAGCGATGTGGACGCTGCTCTCCATTATTTAGCGCGCCTGCTCGAAGGCGGGGATTTGGCCGCGGTCTGTCGCCGGCTGCTCGTCATCGCCTATGAAGACATCGGGCTTGCGAACCCGTTGATGGGGGTGAAAGTGCAGGCAGCTGTGGCGGCGGCGGAGCGGATCGGACTGCCGGAGGCGCGCATTCCGCTCGCGACCGTGACGATCGAGCTTTGCCTAAGCCCGAAATCCAACAGCGCCTACAAGGCGTTGGACGCGGCGCTCGCCGACGTGCGCGCCGGAAAGGTTGGCGAGATTCCCGACCATTTAAAAGACGCCCATTATCAAGGGGCAGCCGTGCTCGGACATGGCCAAGGCTATTTATATCCGCATGATTACCCGAACGGTTGGGTGGCGCAATCGTATTTGCCGTCAACGCTTGCCGGCGTCCGCTATTATGAGCCGAAAGAGCACGGCGACGAGAAACATTATGCGAAAGTGTACCGGCGACTGGAGCAATTGAAGCGGGAAAGCGCGATTGGGCCGTGAACGGAGCGCGTCATTTATGGTATAATAACACCGGCGATTGACTGGATAGGGAGGCGCATGTGCGATGGTCCATCCTTCGGTCCCATGGCTGCGATGGAGCATTTATTTTGCCGGTTTGCTCGTCATGTCATTCGGCATTGTGCTGACGATGAAAGCCGATGTTGGCTGTGCGCCATGGGATGTCCTTCATATTGGTTTAGAGCGAACATTTGGCCTGACGGTCGGGACGTGGTCGATCATCGTTGGGATGGTGGTGCTTGCGGCTTCGGCGCTGCTTGTCAAGCGGAGACCGCAGCTTGGCGCCTTCCTCAATATGATCACTGTCGGCGTTTTGATTGACGTGTGGATGATGATCCCACCGCTGAAAACGCCGCCACAACTGCTTGAACAATATGCGATGCTGCTAGTCGGCATCGTCGTGTCCGGCTACGGCATGGGGCTATATATTTCCGCCGACGTCGGCGCCGGTCCGCGCGACAGTTTAATGCTCGCCTTGACCGAGTTGACCGGATGGAACGTGGCATACATTCGCGTGATGATGGAAGCGCTCGTGTTGCTTGTCGGCTGGCTGCTTGGCGGTCCGGTGTCGTTTGGCACGTTTCTTTTTTGCGTCACAATCGGTTCGGTCGCCGGTTTGGCGCTGCCGCAATGCCGGAAAATGGCCGACCGCTTGTTGGGAGCCGCCAACGTTCGGGCGCAAGGGTTAAGTCGTTAGGGGGGATATGATGAAGATTTCAACCAAAGGCCGTTACGGATTGACGATTATGATTGAACTGGCGAAAAAGTACGGCGACCGTCCGATTTCGCTCCGCTCGATCGCCAAGGCGAACAATTTGTCCGAGCATTACTTGGAGCAACTGGTGACGCCGTTGCGCAACGCCGGGCTTGTCAAAAGCATCCGCGGGGCGTACGGCGGTTACGTATTGGCCGAGCATCCGGCAAAAATTACGGCCGGTGATATTTTGCGCGTGCTTGAGGGGCCGCTCACCCCGGTCGAGGAACTCGAAGAGGAGGAGCCGGCGAAGCGCGAGCTGTGGATCCGCATCCGCGATGCGGTCGAGGAAGTGCTCGACAGCACGACGCTTGAAGATTTAGCGAAGTATAGCGACGGGGATGAAGGGGCATACATGTTTTATATTTAACCATTGATCAAGCGGTCGCATGTCATCCACCGCGAGCGGATGACATGGACGTGTTTTTACTATTTACACCTTCATGGCCAAGCCTCGCCGTTTGCCGCAGCGGGCGGTTTCCCCAACGGGCGGAATCCGCTCGGGCAAGGGACGGCCGCTGTGGGCGGAAGAGGTTCGGGCGACAAGAAAGGAGAATGATCGTTGGAACGGATTTACTTGGATCATGCCGCGACGTCTCCCGTTCATCCGGATGTGGCGGCTGGCATGATTCAGTCGATGACCGAACAGTTCGGCAATCCGTCAAGCATCCATTATTTTGGCCGGCAGAGCCGCCGGGCGTTGGACGAAGCGAGATCAGCCATCGCCCGCAGCCTCGGGGCGAAAGAGACGGAAATCGTGTTTACAAGCGGCGGGACGGAAGCGGATAACTTTGCGCTCATCGGAACGGCGATGGCCAACCGTGAGCGCGGCCGCCATCTCATTACGACCGCTATTGAGCATCACGCTGTTTTGCGCGCTTGCGAACATTTACAAAAGCAAGGATTCGATGTGACGTACTTGCCGGTCGATGAACACGGGCGCGTGTCGGTCGAGGACTTGAAAGCCGCGCTCCGTGATGACACGATTCTCGTTTCGATCATGTTTGCCAACAACGAAGTCGGCACGATTCAGCCGATCCGTGAAATCGGCGCCCTGCTTCGCGACCACCCGGCGTATTTTCATACCGATGCCGTGCAGGCGTACGGGCTGATCCCGATCGATGTGAATGAGTACGGCATCGATTTGTTGTCGCTTTCGAGCCATAAAATTAACGGTCCGAAAGGCAGCGGCGCCTTGTATGTTCGTGAGACGGTCCGCATCACACCGCTTCTTTTCGGCGGCGAGCAGGAGCGGAAACGGCGCGCCGGCACAGAGAACGTCCCGGGCATTATCGGCTTGGCACGGGCGGCGGAAATCGCCGAGCGGACGAGGGAAGAGAAGCGGAAGCAATACGCGGCTTGGCGCGAAGCGATGTTGACGATTTTTCGTTCCTCCGGCCTTGATTTCATCGTCAACGGCAGCGAAGACGGCCTGCCGCATATTTTCAATGTTGCTTTCCCGGGAACGAACGTCGAATCGCTGCTCGTCAATTTGGATTTGGCGGGCATCGCCGCGTCCAGCGGGTCAGCGTGCACGGCGGGGTCGATCGATCCGTCCCACGTGCTTGTTGCCATGTGCGGAAAAGAGTCGGAGCGCATCCGCTCGTCCGTGCGTTTTAGCTTCGGACTCGGCAATACAACGGAGCAAATTGAGCGGGCGGCGGAAGAAACGGTGAAAATTGTGAAGCGGCTCACAAAACGCTGAAGAGGGGGTGGAGCGCATGAACAAAGCGCCGCATGAAACGCGCGTTGTCGTCGGCATGTCCGGCGGGGTCGACTCGTCAGTCGCTGCGCTATTATTAAAAGAACAAGGATATGATGTGATCGGCATTTTTATGAAAAACTGGGATGACACCGATGAAAACGGCGTTTGCACGGCGACTGAGGATTACGAAGACGTTGTGCGCGTCTGCAACCAAATCGGCATCCCGTACTATGCAGTCAACTTTGAAAAGCAATATTGGGACAAAGTGTTTACGTATTTTTTGAACGAATACAAAGCGGGGCGCACCCCGAACCCGGATGTGATGTGCAATAAGGAGATTAAATTCAAAGCGTTTTTGGAACACGCCATGTCGATCGGCGCCGATTACGTCGCCACCGGCCATTACGCCCGCGTCGAGTTTCGCGATGGCGAATATAAAATGCTCCGTGGAGCTGACCCGAACAAAGACCAAACGTATTTTTTGAACCAGCTCGGCCAAGCCCAACTGTCAAACGTGATGTTTCCGATCGGCCACTTGCACAAAGCGGACGTGCGCCGGATCGCGAAAGAAGCCGGGCTGGCTACCGCTGGGAAAAAAGACAGCACCGGCATTTGTTTTATCGGCGAACGTGATTTCAAAGAATTTTTGAGCCATTATTTGCCGGCCCAGCCGGGAGTGATGAAAACGCTCGACGGCGAAGTGAAAGGGCGGCATGACGGGGTGATGTATTACACGATCGGCCAGCGCCATGGCCTTGGTATTGGCGGCAGCGGCGAACCGTGGTTTGTCGTCGGCAAAAATGTGCGCGAAAACGTGCTGTATGTCGCCCAAGGATTTGAAAACGACTATTTGTATTCGACCTCGCTAAAAGCGGTCGATGTCAACTGGGTGTCTGACCGCAAGCCGGAAGCGCCGTTCCGCTGCACGGCGAAGTTCCGCTATCGTCAGCCCGATGTCGGCGTGACGGTCCACCCGCTTTCAGACGGCAAGGCGGAAGTCGTGTTTGATGCGCCGGCGCGGGCGGTGACGCCGGGGCAGGCGGTCGTGTTCTACAACGGCGAGGAGTGCCTTGGCGGCGGCACGATCGATGAAGTGTTCCGCAACGGTGAAAAGCTTTGGTATGTCGGCTGACCGCTAAGCTGCCGCACCGGCGGTGAAAGCCCTAACCCGGCTTGGGGTTGGGGTGTTTTTGCAATTGCTCGAAAAAAACGAACGTATGTGCTAAACTATAGTCAGGAGGGATGAGCGGTGGCGGATTGGAATGAACAAGGGCTTGCGCATTTGCGCGCCGGGGAGTACGAAGAAGCGCTCCGCTGCTTTTCCAAAGCGGTGGACGATCGCCCGGACGACCCGACCGGCTACATCAACGTCGGCACCGTGCTGGCCGCCGCCGGCGAAGAGGAGAAAGCGCTCGCTTTCTTCCAGCAGGCGCTTTGTCGCGATGAACGGGCCGCGGCCGCTTACTATGGCATCGGCACGCTCCACTATCAGCGCGGGCGGTTTGCCGAGGCGAAAGACATGTTTGAACGGGCCCTCGGGCTGGGGCTCGATGACGCCGACACGCATTTTATGCTCGGCATGTCGCTATGGCGGCTCGAGATGCCGCGGCTCGCTCTTCCGTATTTGCAGCGGGCCGCCGAATTGAACGAAGGGGATGCCGAAGCGTTCTTTCAGCTCGGCCTTTGTTTGGCGGCGCTCGACTATGTTGACGAGGCGAAGCGCTGCTTTGAAAAAACGTTGGCGCTAAAGCCGCACCATGCCGACGCCTGCTACAATTTAGGGGTCATTTATGCGAACAAGGACGAGCCGGCTGCCGCCCGCGATTGGTTCGCCGCCGCGTTGGAGGCGAAGCCAGACCACGTGCTGGCGGGGTATGGAAAGAAAATGATGGAAAAGCGGCTTTCGCCGTAAAGGCAGGGGATCGCTGTTGCAAGAGCAGCAAACGCTGGCCATTGAGGGGTGCACCTTTATTAAAGGAACGTGCATATCCCTCATTTTCCATAACGAAGAAACGCTTTACACCGTTGTCCGCATTCGCGTTGAGGAAACGAACGAAGCGCCGGTTGAAGAGGAAGTGATCGTCACCGGCCATTTCCCGCGGATCAGCGAGGGAGACGTTTATGTGTTTTATGGTCAATTCCGCCATCATCCGCGCTTTGGCCGCCAGTATGCGGCGAGCCAGTTCCGCAAACAGCTTCCCAACACGAAAGAAGGAATCATTCAGTATTTATCAAGCGGCTTGTTTAAAGGGATCGGCAAAAAAACGGCTGCAGCCATCGCCGAAGCGCTCGGCGAGCAGGCGATTGCCGTGATTTTGCGCGATCCAGCGGCGCTCGAGCGCATTCCGAAACTGTCCAAACAAAAGGCCAAGCAGCTGTATGAAACGCTCCGCGCCCACGAAGGGCTTGAGCAGACGATGATCACCCTCGCTCAGCTCGGCTTCGGCCCCCAGCTGGCCATGAAAATTTACCAAGCGTACGGCGAGGAAGCGATCGAAATCATCCAAGCCAATCCGTATCAGCTCGTCGAAGACATTGAAGGGATCGGGTTCGGTCGCGCCGATGAGCTTGGGCGGCAGCTCGGCATTTCCGGAAGCCACCCGGCTCGGCTGCGCGCCGCTTCCTTGTTTGTCCTCGAGCAAGTTTGCCTGCAGGAAGGGCATGTGTACATGGCCGAGAAAGAGCTGGCCGGCCGCATTGCTGAACTGCTGGATGGCCGGCCGAGCGGGGCGGTCGACGGACAAGCCATTCAACGGACGCTGCTGATGTTGAGTGAAGAAGGAAAACTGGTCGTTGAGCAAGGCCGTTGTTATCTCCCGTCGCTTTACTTTGCCGAAAAAGGCATCGTTTCCAACGTCAAGCGGCTGCTCCGGCAAACGGCGGTGCCGTTTGCGGAATCGGAGTTTTTGCTGGCGCTCGGGGCGCTTGAAGAGCGGCTTGGCATGCAGTACGCGCCCCAGCAAAAAGAGGCGATTCAGCGGGCGCTTTCCTCCCCGTTGTTCATTTTAACCGGCGGTCCGGGCACGGGAAAAACAACGGTCATCAAAGGGATTGTCGAGCTGTTCGCCGCTCTTAACGGCTTATCGTTAGATCCGGCCCGCTACCAGCAAGGCGAGCCGTTCCCGGTCGTGCTCGCCGCCCCGACCGGACGGGCGGCCAAGCGGATGAGCGAGGCGACCGGCCTGCCGGCGGCGACGATTCATCGGCTGCTCGGTTGGAACGGAGTGGAAGGGTTCAGCCGCGATGAACATGAACCGCTTGCCGGCAAGCTGCTTGTCATCGATGAAATGTCGATGGTCGACACATGGCTGGCTAATCAGCTGTTCAAAGCGGTGCCAAACGGCATGCAAGTCGTGCTGGTCGGCGATGAAGACCAGCTGCCATCCGTCGGGCCCGGCCAAGTGCTGAAAGATTTGCTCGAGTCCGGCGTCGTTCCTTCGGTGCGGCTGACAGACGTGTACCGTCAGGCGGAAGGATCGTCGATCATCGAGCTCGCTCATGAGGTAAAGCGCGGCGCCGTGCCGCCCGATTTGACTGCGCCAAAGGCGGATCGCTCGTTCATTCGCTGCCGCGCCGGCCAAGTCGTGGATGTCGTCCGGCAAATCGCGGACAATGCGCGAAAAAAAGGCTTTTCGGTCAAAGATATTCAAGTGCTCGCCCCGATGTACCGAGGCCCGGCCGGCATTGATCGGCTCAACAAAGCGCTTCAAGAGCTCTTCAATCCGCCATCCGCCGGGAAGCGGGAACTGGCGGCCGGCGAGGTGGTGTACCGCGTCGGCGACAAGGTGCTTCAGCTCGTCAATCAGCCGGAAGACAACGTGTTTAACGGCGATATCGGCGAAGTCGTTGCCATTTTTTACGCGAAAGAGAACACCGACAAGCAAGACTTGCTCGTTGTCTCGTTTGACGGTGTGGAAGTGACCTACACCCGGCAAGAGCTGTCGCAAATTACCCATGCGTACTGCTGCTCTGTGCATAAAGCGCAAGGAAGCGAATTCCCTATCGTCATTTTGCCCGTCGTGAAAAGCTACTATCGGATGTTGAAGCGGAACTTGCTGTATACAGCGGTGACGAGAAGCAAACAATTTTTGATTTTATGCGGCGAAGAGGAAGCGTTTCGGGCCGGCGTCGCCAAGCAGAGCGACGGGGCGCGGCGGACGGCGCTGGCGGAAAAGCTGACGGCGGCGATGGCGCCGGTTGTCGAGGTCGAACTGCCGCTTGAGGATGCGAACGTCGGAATGGAAAACGTTACGCCGTATGACTTTATGAGCGATGAGTCAAGCTAAAGGTGGCTGGAAAGGTGGGAGAGCGATGCGAACGTTTTCCGACATGAAAGGTCTTCCCATTTACGAACAAGCGACAGGGAAAAACGTCGGAACGATCGCGGATGTTTGGTTTACCAGCCACGGCACGGTGCAAGGGTTTGTTGCCGAACAGCGCGGCTTGTTTGGCCGCCGCCGCTATTTGCCGCTTGCGGCCGTGCGAGCGCTGCAAAACGATCGAATGCTCATCGACGACGCGCGAAGTTTCCAGCCCTTGCCTTCCTCTGACAGCGGCCACTCTCTTTACGGTGAACGAGGCATCGCCGGCAACATGGTTGTCGCCGCCGACGGGACGACGATCGGATTGTTAGATGACGTATATTTCGACGGGCAATGGGGCAGAATTGATGGATACGAGATCAGTGAGGGATTTTTTTCCGATTTGACAGAAGGAAAGAAGCGAATGCCGCTTGCCCCGTTCACGGCGAAAGAAGGGGTTGTGATGGTGGACACAACAAAGTAAGGAGAGTGGCTGTCGGTGCTCATTTGCCCGAACTGCAAACGAAAAAATTTAGGAAAAATCGGCGTCAACCAATATTATTGCTGGGATTGTTTCATCGAGCTTTCCGTCTCGAAAGGAGTCATCCATGTCCATCAAGTGGAGGAGGACGGGACGTTAAGCTCTCTTGATGATTTGTTCGACGATTATGAGCGCACGATTCAACTTTAGGGGGGACAGTCATGAACCGGACGATGACATCGCTGTTGGCTGTCGGGTTGGGTGTCGCCGCGTATCAGTTGGCCCAGCGCAACAACTGGATGAACGGGCGCACGATGCGAAAAATGCGCCGCCGCTTGATGCAGGCGATCCGCTGACGGCGTTGCCGCCCTCGCCTTGCGCGGGGGCGGTGCTTTGTGATTGTCAAATAGTGCCAAAGCGCTAAAGGCATATTCCTGCCCGCATCCCCTACACTAAACGGTAGGAGGTGTGGTGATGGGGGAGCAACAATGGCAGTCGTTCTTCCGCATCGGCAAATGGCTGTTGGTGACGGCGATCGTCTATTTAATCGTCCGGATGAAAAGCGTTTGGTGGCCGGTGATCGATTTTGCCGCCACGGTGTTGACGCCGTTTTTGCTGGCGGCGTTTATCACGTATTTGCTGCACCCGCTCGTTGAATATCTTCATGGCAAAGGGGTGCCGCGGGCGCTTGCCATTTTGCTCATTTATTTGCTGTTTTTTGGCTCGGTCGGCTACGGCTTGTACCGCGGCATTCCGGTTTTGATCGCCCAGCTGCGCGCGTTGGACGAACAGCTGCCCTCGCTGATGAATACATATCGCCAATGGGTGCGCCACATTCACGATGAAACATCGACATGGCCGATGGAAGTGCATACGCGGGTGGAAACGATGCTCGCTGAGCTGGAGCGGGCGGCCGCCTCGGCGGTCGAGATGGCGATTCGCGCCATGAAATCGCTGATCAGCTCGGCGGCGACGTTCGTGCTGATCCCGTTTATTGTGTTTTACATGCTCAAGGACGTTGAGGTGCTGAAAAAAGCCGTTTGGTATTTGACGCCAAAGCGGTGGCGCGAACCGGGGCTGGCGTTTTTACAAGACGTTGACGAGTCGCTCGGCGGTTACATCCGCGGCCAGCTCTTTGTCTGCGCGGCGATCGGTTCGGCCGCGGCGCTCGGATTGTGGCTTGCCGGCATGGACTATCCGCTTTTGCTTGGGCTCATCATCGGGATGACGAATATCATCCCGTATTTCGGGCCGCTGATCGGCGCCATTCCGGCCGCCATTTTAGCGGCGACCGTATCGCTCAAAATGGTCTTGGTGGTGCTGGTCATCATTTTCGCTTTGCAGTTTTTAGAAGGCAACGTGTTGTCGCCGCTGATCGTCGGCAAAAGCGTGCACATGCATCCGCTTGTCATTATGCTCGCGCTGTTTGCCGGCGGTGAGCTCGCCGGCGTGCTCGGCCTCATCCTCGCCGTTCCGACGGCGGCGGTGCTGAAAGTGGCCATCGTCCATTGGAAGGAGCGCTATGCCTTGCATTGACAAACGAGCGGTGCTTGTCTATAATTTTTCAATGTAAAAGCGAATACATAACGCGATGACGGATCGAGTATGTTGCAGTCCATCTTAACGCGCGGGCTCGCGCACAGAGAGGAATTTCCGCGGCTGAAAGAAATTCCAGATGAAGGGCAACAGAAGGCTAATCCGGAGCGCAGGCAAAACCTGACGCAAGGCTGCGTTACGGCCAAAGAGGTGATGGGCGTTTTTCGCCCATAAACAGGGTGGTACCGCGAGCACAACTCTCGTCCCTGCAGGGGATGGGAGTTTTTTTATATAAAAAGGCGAAAGGGGAGGATCATCATGAAAAAGCTGACATCTGCCGAAGTGCGGCGCATGTTTTTGCAGTTTTTCCAAGAAAAAGGCCATGCGGTTGAACCGAGCGCCTCGCTCATTCCTGTCGACGATCCGTCATTGTTATGGATCAACAGCGGCGTCGCGACGCTGAAAAAATACTTTGACGGGCGCATCGTTCCCGAGAATCCGCGCATTTGCAATGCGCAAAAATCGATCCGCACCAACGACATCGAAAACGTCGGGAAAACGGCGCGCCACCATACGTTTTTTGAAATGCTCGGCAACTTTTCGATCGGTGATTACTTCAAGCGGGAAGCGATCCACTGGGCGTGGGAGTTTTTAACGAGCGAAAAGTGGATCGGCTTTGATCCGGAACGGCTGTCCGTCACCGTCCATCCGGAGGACGAGGAAGCATACAACATTTGGCATAACGAAATCGGCTTGCCGGAAGAACGAATCATCCGCCTCGAAGGAAACTTCTGGGATATCGGCGAAGGCCCGAGCGGTCCGAACACGGAAATTTTCTACGACCGCGGCGAGGCGTTTGGCAACGATCCGAACGATCCGGAGCTGTACCCGGGCGGGGAAAACGACCGCTATTTGGAAGTATGGAACTTAGTGTTTTCCCAGTTCAACCATAACCCGGACGGCACGTACACGCCGCTGCCGAAGAAAAACATCGACACCGGCATGGGGTTGGAGCGGATGTGCTCGATTTTGCAGGACGTGCCGACGAACTTTGAAACCGACTTGTTCTTGCCGATTATCCGCGCTACCGAACGAATCGCCGGCGAGCGGTATGGCGACGATCCGGACAAAGACGTCGCCTTTAAGGTGATCGCCGACCATATTCGCGCCGTGACGTTTGCGATTGGCGACGGGGCGCTGCCGTCGAACGAAGGGCGCGGCTATGTATTGCGCCGCTTGCTCCGCCGCGCGGTGCGCTACGCGAAACAAATCGGCATTGACCGCCCGTTTATGTACGAGCTCGTGCCGGTTGTCGGCGAAATTATGCACGACTACTATCCGGAAGTGAAAGAAAAAGCCGATTTTATCGCTCGCGTCATCCGCACGGAAGAAGAGCGGTTCCACGAAACGCTTCATGAGGGGCTCGCCATCTTGGCGGAAGTGATCGAAAAGGCGAAAGCGCAAGGAAGCACCGTCCTTCCGGGGGAAGAGGCGTTTCGCTTGTATGATACGTACGGCTTCCCGCTCGAGCTGACGGAAGAGTACGCCGCCGAGGCAGGTATGACGGTCGATCACGCCGGTTTTGAGCGCGAGATGGAGCGCCAGCGCGAACGGGCCCGCGCCGCTCGCCAAGACGTCGATTCGATGCAAGTGCAAGGCGGCGTGCTCGGCGATTTGAAAGACGAAAGCCGGTTTGTCGGCTACGATGAGCTTGTTGCCTCGTCGACGGTCCTCGCCATCGTTAAAGACGGACGGCTTGTCGAGAAAGTGAAAGCCGGTGAAGAGGCGCAGATCATCGTCGATGTGACGCCGTTTTACGCCGAAAGCGGCGGTCAAGTCGCCGACCAAGGCGTATTTGAAAGCGAGACCGGGAGAGCGGTCGTCAAAGATGTGCAAAAAGCGCCGAACGGCCAGCACCTTCACTCGATTGTCGTCGAGCGCGGCGCGGTGAAAAAAGGAGCCCGCTATACGGCGCGCGTTGATGAGGCGAAGCGGGCGCGCATCGTGAAAAACCATACGGCGACCCATTTGCTCCATCAGGCGCTCAAAGACGTGCTCGGCCGCCATGTCAACCAAGCGGGGTCGCTCGTCGCTCCGGATCGGCTGCGCTTTGACTTCACCCATTTTGGCCAAGTGAAGCCGGACGAGCTCGAGCGCATCGAGGCGATCGTCAATGAACAAATTTGGAAGAGTACCCCAGTTGACATTTTCTATAAACCGCTTGAGGAAGCGAAAGCGATGGGCGCGATGGCGCTGTTTGGCGAAAAATACGGCGACATTGTCCGCGTCGTCAAGGTCGGCGACTACAGCCTCGAGCTGTGCGGCGGCTGCCATGTGCCGAATACAGCGGCCATCGGGCTGTTTAAAATCGTCTCTGAATCCGGCATCGGCGCCGGCACGCGCCGGATTGAAGCGGTGACCGGAGAGGCGGCGTACCGTTTGATGACCGAACAGCTCGCCATTTTGCAAGAGGCGACGCAAAAATTGAAAACAAGCCCGAAAGAATTGAATGCCCGTCTTGACGGACTGTTTGCCGAACTGAAAGAGCTCGAGCGCGAAAACGAATCGCTTGCCGCTCGCCTTGCCCGTATGGAAGCGGAGCACCTCGCCCGCCAAGTCAAAGACGTCGGCGGCGTGCCGGTGCTGGCGGCGAAAGTGCAGGCGAACGACATGAACCAATTGCGGGCGATGGCCGACGATTTGAAGCAAAAACTCGGCACGGCAATCATCGTGTTGGCGGCGGTGCAAGGCGGCAAAGTCCAATTGATCGCTGCGGTGACCGATGACTTAGTGAAAAAAGGATATCACGCCGGCAAGCTCGTCAAAGAAGTGGCTTCCCGCTGCGGCGGCGGGGGTGGCGGACGCCCGGATATGGCGCAGGCCGGAGGAAAGGACGCGGACAAAGTCGGGGCAGCGCTTGATTACGTCGAAACGTGGGTCAAATCCATTTCCTAAATGGCGCGGATCGTGTACAATGGATGTAAGATGGAGGAATGGCCCGAATCAAGAGCGAGGTGGAGACGGTGAGCTCGTTTGATCAAACGATGCAGTTTCATTTTCCGGAAGAGCCGGCTGAAACGAACGTTCGCGAAGTGCTGCTGACGGTGTATGAGGCTTTGCAAGAAAAAGGCTACAACCCGATCAACCAAATTGTCGGCTACTTGTTGTCCGGCGATCCGGCTTACATCCCGCGCCATAACGACGCGCGCGCCCTCATCCGCAAAATCGAGCGCGACGAATTAATCGAGGAATTGGTGAAATTCTATTTACAGGGACAACGAAAGGACTGACCGATGCGAACGTTAGGATTGGATCTCGGCACGAAAACGCTCGGCGTGGCGATCAGCGACGAGCTTGGCTGGACGGCTCAAGCCTTGGAGACGATCGCCATCGACGAAGAGCGCGGCGACTACGGCTTAAAGCGGCTGCGCGCCATCATCGACGAATATGGCGTCGATGCGATCGTTGTCGGCTGGCCGAAAAACATGAACGGCACGCTTGGGCCGCGCGCCGAAGCGAGCGAGCGGTTCGCCGCCAAGCTGCGCGAGGAGTTTTCTTTGCCGGTCGTGCTTTGGGACGAACGGCTGTCGACGATGGCCGCCGAACGGATGCTGATCGCTGCCGATGTGAGCCGGAAAAAACGGCGGAAAGTGATCGACAAAATGGCGGCGGCCGTCATTTTGCAATCGTACTTGGATAGGAAACGATGAAGGGGAGGCCAATCACAATGGAACATGGAGACCGCCATATTACCGTTGTCGACGAACAAGGCAACGAACAGCTCTGTGAAATTTTGTTTACGTTTGAATCCGACGATTTCGGGAAATCGTACGTGTTTTACTATCCGGTCAGCAAGGAAGCGGAAGATGAAAACGGCGAAACGGAAGTGCACGTGTCGGCGTTTATCCCTGCTGACGAAAATCAAGAAGGGGAACTGCTTCCGATTGAAACGGAAGAAGAGTGGGATATGATCGAAGAAGTGTGGAACACGTTTTGTGCTGAACAAGAAGATGAAGAGGAATGATCCGAAGCGGCTGCCTAAAGGCGGCCGCTTTTTTGTCGGAAAAAAGGGCGAAAGATGCAAAAACTTGTAGTATAATATGACCGATGGACGGGAAAGGAGGCGTGCTATGGGGGAAAAGCATTGGACAGGGAACGAGGGGCGACGTGGGCGAAAACGGATGTTGATCGCAGGCAGCGTTTTGCTGGCGCTGGTTGTGTTGATCAGTGCCGGCAGCTTTCTATATATTCGCTTGGCGCTCAAACCGGTCGATCCTCATGATCACACCCCGGTTCATGTCTCGATTCCTGTCGGTTCATCGGCGACAGAAATCGCAGAGCGGCTCGAACAAAAACGGCTCATTCGAAGCGCTAGCGTGTTTCGGCTTTATGTCCGTTGGAAACGCGAGCCCGGGTTTCAAGCCGGAGAGTACGAACTGACGCGGGCCATGCCGATGACGCGCATCATAGCGCTGCTGCAAACGGGGAAATCGTTGAAAGTCGGCTTGAAATTGACGATCCCCGAAGGGTCGCAGCTTGTACAGATTGCCGATCTCATCGCCGCGCGAACGGGATACAAAAAAGAAGACGTCATGAAGCAGCTGAACGACCGCGCGTACATCGAGCAGTTAATGAAAAAGTATCCGCGTGTCATAACGAAAGACGTATTCCATCCGAACGTTCGTTATCCGCTGGAAGGTTATTTATTTCCAGCCACCTATGTATTCGCTGACAAAAAACCGCCGCTTTCTGAGATCATTGAAACGATGGTCGCCAAAACGGCAGCGGTGCTTGCTTCGTACGAAGAGGAAAGAGGGGAACGGAAGCTGTCGCCGCACCAGCTGCTGACGCTTTCCTCTCTGATCGAAGAGGAGGCGACAGAAAAAGCCGACCGCAAAAAAATCGCCAGCGTCTTTTACAATCGGCTGCGCCTAGGCATGCCGCTGCAAACCGATCCGACGGTTTTATACGCGCTTGGCAAACATAAAGCGCGCGTGTTTTACAACGATTTAAAAGTTGATTCGCCATACAATACGTACCTTCATAAAGGGCTGCCGCCAGGGCCGATCGCCAACGCGGGCGCAATGTCGATTGAAGCGGCGCTTGAGCCGGCGCAAACCGATTATTTGTATTTTTTAGCCACCCCCACAGGCGATGTCATTTTCACGAAAACGCTGGCCGAGCACAACCGGGAAAAGGCGAAGCATATTGGGAAACGATAGCGCAAAACGGAAGTTGCTGGCGGGTTAGGCGAAACGGTTTCGCTTTTCCGCCGAGTTATGGTAAGATAAAGAAAGTTGAACAGGGAGCGATAAGGGTCCGGTAGCGGCTCTTATTTGGAACGGATGGGCGCAGCACCTCGGGCCGCCGCTTGGCCCGGGGCGGGCGCTTTTCCGTTTGTTGATGGCAAGGAGCACAAGCCCGGCGATCGCTGCTTTATTTTCGCGACGGGGCGGGCGTTTTTCCGCTTGTTGATGGCAAGGAGGGTTCCGTTTGCTGACTGATGAGGTCGTTTCGTACTTGCAGCGGCTGCGGCCGGCGTTGGATGCGGATGTGGAACAGATCGAGCGCGAAGCCCGCGAACAGCGGGTGCCGATCATGGATTCGGTGAGCATCGAAACGATGTTGTTCGTGCTCAAGCTCGCGAAGCCGCGCCGCATTTTAGAAATCGGCACGGCGATCGGCTATTCGGCGATCCGGATGGCAAAAGCGCTGCCGGAGGCGCACATTGTAACGATAGAAAAAGACCGGGAGCGGTATGAGCGCGCCCGTTTTTATATGGAAAAGACCGATTGCGCCCAGCGAATTGAAGCGGTGTGGGGCGACGCCTTGGCGGTGACGGAGAAGGTGGCGTCGACCGCGCCGTTTGACGCGTTGGTGATCGATGCCGCCAAAGGGCAATATGAGCGCTTCTTTACGCTCTATGAGCCGTTTCTCGCTGAAGGCGGCCTCGTCATTACCGACAACGTGCTATTTAAAGGGCTTGTCGCCGCCGAAACGCCCGCGGGCAATAAGCGGCTTTGGAATCTCGCCCAAAAAATTCGCCGCTATAATGAGTGGTTGATGGCCCGGGGCGATTATGACACCGTCATCATTCCGGTCGGCGATGGGCTCGCGATATCGAAAAAAATGAGGTGAACGAGAAAATGAAAAAACCGGAATTGCTCGTCACGCCGACGAGCGTTTCCCATATTGATGAACTGGCGGAAGCCGGGGCGGACGCCATCATCATCGGTGAGCAGCGCTATGGCTTGCGGCTCGCCGGCGAGTTTTCCCGTTCGGATGTGGCCGCGGCTGTTGAAACAGCCCACCGGCGCGGCATGAACGTGTATGTGGCGATGAACGCCCTTTTTCATAACGACAAAGTGGACGAGCTTGCCGACTACGTGGCGTTTTTAGCTGGAGTCGGCGCCGATGCCATCGTCTTCGGCGATCCCGCGGTGCTTTTGACCGTCCGAGAAACGGCGCCGCACATGAACCTCCACTGGAGCACGGAGACGACAGCGACGAACTGGTATGCGTGCAACTACTGGGGGCGAAAAGGGGCGAAACGCGCTGTCTTGGCGCGCGAGCTGAACATGGACGCCATTTTGGAAATCAAAGCCCATGCTGAAGTGGAAATTGAAGTGCAAGTGCACGGCATGACGTGCATGTACCAGTCGAAGCGTTCGCTGATTGGCAACTATTTTGCCTATCAAGGAAAAGTGATGGAAATCGAACGGAAAAAGTACGAAAAAGGGATGTTCCTGTACGACAAAGAGCGCGACTATAAATACCCGATTTTTGAAGACGAAAACGGCACGCACATTATGAGCCCGAACGATCTTTGCATCATTGACGAACTGGGCGATATGGTGGAAGCCGGCATCGACAGCTTCAAAATCGACGGCGTTCTGCACACCGCGGACTACATTACGGAAGTGACGAAGCTGTACCGCCGCGCCATCGATTTATGTACGGAAGACCGCGAGCGCTACGAGCGAGAAAAAGAGAAGCTGCTGGCGGCCGTTGAAGCGCTTCAGCCGCCGCACCGCCGCATCGACACCGGATTTTTCTTCAAGGAAACCATTTATTGAGAAAAGGAGGGACACGTCATGCTTGTAAAAAATGACCGCATCTCCGAGATCGTTGACGGCAAGCGCGTCATCGTGAAAAAGCCGGAGCTGCTGGCGCCGGCCGGCAACTTGGAAAAGCTGAAAATCGCCGTCCACTACGGGGCGGACGCCGTCTTTATCGGCGGTCAAGAGTACAGCTTGCGCGCCAACGCCGACAACTTTACGATCGAGGAGATTCGCGAAGGGGTGGAATTTGCCAACCGGTACGGGGCGAAGGTGTACGTCACCGCCAACATTTACGCCCATAATGAAAACATTCCCGGCCTTGACGACTATTTGCGGGCGTTAGAGGAGGCCGGCGTTTCCGGCATCATCGTCGCCGATCCGCTCATTATCGAAACGGCGCGCCGGGTGGCGCCGAGGCTTGAAGTGCATGTAAGCACCCAGCAGTCGCTCACCAACTGGAAAGCGGTCCAATTTTGGAAAGAGGAAGGGCTCGAGCGAGTCGTGCTCGCTCGCGAAGTGAGCGCCGAAGAAATTCGCCAAATCAAAGAGAACGTCGATATTGAAATTGAGGCGTTCATCCATGGAGCGATGTGTTCCGCCTATTCCGGCCGCTGCGTGTTGAGCAACCATATGACGGCGCGCGACTCCAACCGCGGCGGGTGCTGCCAGTCGTGCCGCTGGGATTACGATTTATACCAGCTGTCTGACGGCCGGGAAATCCCGCTGTTTTCCGAAGGCGACGCCCCGTTCGCCATGAGCGCGAAAGACTTGAACTTGATCCGCGCCATTCCGGCGATGATTGAACTTGGCGTCGACAGCTTGAAAATTGAAGGGCGGATGAAATCGATCCATTACGTGGCGACAGTCGTCAGCGTCTATCGGAAAGTGATCGACGCGTACTGCGCCGATCCTGACCATTTTACGATTCGCGACGAGTGGGTGCGCGAGCTCGACAAATGCGCCAACCGCGAGACGGCGCCGTCGTTTTTTGCCGGCTTTCCCGACCATACGAACCATATGTATGGCACCCACAGCCGAAAACCGACGCACGAGTTCGCCGGCTTAGTGCTGGATTACGATCCGGAGACGGGCATCGCCACCATTCAGCAGCGCAACCATTTCCGGCCCGGCGACGAGGTCGAATTTTTCGGCCCGGAAATCGACAACTTTACCCAAGTGATTGAAACGATTTGGGATGAAGAGGGCAACGAACTCGATGCGGCGCGCCATCCGCTGCAAATCGTCAAGATGAAAGTGAAACGGCCACTCTTCCCGTACAACATGATGAGAAAGGAGAATTAGACGATGGGGAAGAAGCCCGTTGTCATCGGCGTCGCCGGCGGTTCCGGCTCCGGGAAGACGAGCGTCGCCAGGGCGATTTACGATCATTTCGGCGACCGTTCGATCCTTGTCTTGGAGCAAGATTTTTATTACAAAGACCAAAGCCATCTCCCATTTGAAGAGCGGTTGAAGACGAACTACGACCATCCGCTGGCGTTTGACAACGACTTGTTGATTGAACATATTCATAAGCTGCTTCGCTACGAGCCGATCGACAAGCCGGTGTATGACTATACGCTTCACACCCGCTCCCGTGAGGTCATCCGCGTGGAGCCGAAAGAGGTCATCATCGTCGAAGGCATTCTTGTGCTAGAAGATGAGCGGCTTCGCGACTTAATGGATATTAAAGTGTACGTCGACACCGATCCGGACATCCGCATCATCCGCCGCCTCCTTCGCGATGTGAAAGAGCGCGGCCGCACGTTTGACTCGGTGATCGAACAATATTTGTCCGTCGTGCGGCCGATGCACAACCAGTTTGTCGAACCGACGAAGCGTTATGCCGATGTCATCATTCCGGAAGGCGGACACAACACCGTCGCCATCGATTTAATGGTCGCAAAAATTCGCACGGTTCTTGAACAAAAATCAGTTTTATAATAACATAACAGAGACAAAACAATATATTATATAACAAGTAAGCGTACGAACAGCTGTTTTTCTGTTCGTACGTTTTACATAACGCAGAAGATAGAGGAGTGAGATGAATGGCGAATGAAAAGCAGTACCCGATGACGAAAGAGGGAAAAGAGAAACTGGAACAAGAGCTGGAGTATTTAAAAACGGTCAAGCGCAAAGAAGTGGTCGAACGCATTAAGATTGCGCGCGGGTTCGGGGATCTGTCGGAAAATTCGGAGTACGATGCAGCGAAAGACGAGCAGGCGTTTGTCGAGTCGCGCATTCAAATGCTTGAAAACATGATTCGCAACGCCGTCATTATCGAAGAAGATACGGAAAACCCGGATGTGGTCTCGCTTGGCAAATCAGTGACGTTTATTGAACTTCCGGACGGGGAAGAGGAGACGTACACGATCGTTGGCAGCGCGGAAGCGGATCCGTTCGAAGGGAAAATTTCCAACGACTCGCCGATCGCGAAGTCGCTTCTTGGCCGCCGCGTCGGCGATGAAGTGACGGTACAGACGCCGGGCGGGGAAATGATGGTGAAAATCGTCGCCGTCAACTAAGCGCGCTATGTTCGACCCGCAAAGCGGCCGCAGCGCGGAAAAATCGCCGCCCTAGGCACGTTTCAAATGAAAACACCTCGTCGAAACTGTTGATGAGGTGTTTTCTTTATGTGGAAGAAAAGGGCTATTGTCATGCTTGTCTTGATCGAAGCGGCGCTGTTTTTCATCGTGGGGCGGCTCGCGCAAATTCAGTTGATTGACACCGAATCGTTCGCGAATCATAATTTAATCGCCGAAAGCGTCGCCCAGCGCACACAGGAATTGGTCATCGATGACGGGCGCGGTTCATTTGTGGACCGAAACGGCAAGCCGCTGACGAAACGATCCGTACCGTCGCTTGTCTTATTTCCGTTTTTGAAGATGAGGCCATGGCCGATCGAACAAGTCGCCCGCGTGACCGGCGTTTCCGAAGAAGAAATCCGTCGCCAGCTCGAGCGGGCGGACGGCCCGTTCGTCTTAGAGAAAAACGGCGAACCTCTCGCCTTAAACGCTGAACAAATGAGGCAAATGAACCGCTTGCGCATCCCGGGCGTCTTTGCCGTCCATAAACAATATCCGCTCGAGACGCTGTACGCTCCGCATTTGCTCGGCTTTACGCGGCCGGACCGCGAGCTGTTGCGCCAACGCTATCCGAAACGGCCGCTTCCGCCCGGGACGGAAGTCGGCATTCAAGGGTTGCAGAAGGCGTTTGACGAATTTTTGCTCGCCGACGCCAAGACGAAATTGCTGTATCACGTCGATGCGGAAGGGCGGCCGCTGTTCGGGCTCGATGTCAAGTACAGCGATCCGAGCAATTCGTTTTACCCGGTCACGGTAAAAACGACGCTAGACCGCGACGTGCAGCGCGAGATGGAGCAGATCGTCGACCGATTCGGATTGAAAAAAGGCGGCCTCGTCTTGCTTGACGTTGACACTAACAGCGTAGTGGCCATGGTCAGCCGCCCGAATATGGATCCGCGTGATCCGTACAAAAACGGCGGGGCGGAAAACCAAATGGTGCTGCCGCACATCCCCGGCTCTGTTTTTAAAACCGTCATCGCCGCCGCGGCGCTTGACGAGGGAATCGCTTCGCCGACGACCACGTTTGATTGCCGCAAAACGATTGCCGGAGAGGAAGACCGGGAGCACGACTACGGGACGCTCGATCTGACGGACAGCTTCGCCGTCAGCTGCAACAATGCCTTCGCCACGCTCGGCAAAGAGCTGATCCGGCATGATCCCGGCGCGTTGGAAACGTATGCCGAAAAACTGGGGTTGTATCCGACGGCCGGCTGGGAAGGGCCGGTTTACCATGAAGAACATTTCCGCCAGTTTCCCGAGGAACGGAAAGGAACGATTTGGCACGATGCACGCGACAAGCGGGTGCCGCTGGCGGTCGCGCAAACGGCGATCGGGCAAAAAGATGTGCGCGTTTCGCCGCTTGGGGTTGCCAACATGATGGCGACGATCGCCCGTGGCGGCAAGGCGTGGAAAGTGCGGGCCGTCGATCAAGTGCTGTACAAAAACGGAGCCCCGCTGTTCTCGTTTTCCGCCGAGCCGGCGACCGGGCTGGAACCGATTACCCCGGCAACGGTTCGGCAGCTGCAGCAGCTTTTGCGCGGCGTCGTTACGAATCAGAAAGGCACCGGCCGCCGTTTTCAGACGCTGCCGTATCCAGTTGCCGGCAAATCAGGAACAGCGGAGACAGGAAAAAGGGAAGGGGACGTCGAACTGATCAATAAATGGTTTGCCGGCTATTTTCCCGCCGACCGTCCGAAATACGCCCTCGCCGTTGTCGAACTGGACGTCCCGGGCGGGCGCGCGGCGACCAACGAAGTGTTTGCCGCCGCGGTTGAAGCGCTTTACGCCCATGACCGCGCGCAAAAGGAAAACGAATAACGAATCGATGTAGAGAGCGGATTTGGTTGACATCTACAGCGAGGAAAGGAGAGGGGAACATGGCGCAAACGGAAACGCGCTTTGCCGCCCGTGCCAAACGGCGCAAAATGAACCGTTGGCTCAACGGGGCGATTGCGGTGGTGTTGCTGCTGATTGTAATGGTCGCTTGGAATTTGCTTTTTGGCGGAAAAGCGGATCAGCAAGCGGCCGGCAAAACGAAGCGGACGGAAGTGGAAACGGGCGCGGCGGTTGTCTCGAACGAAGAAAAAAAGCCCGCAGCGGGAAGCGACACCGCTGGTGGGGAAAACGAGGAGACCGCCGAAACGAAGGAAGAGGAATCCACTAAGGTGACGGAAACCCCGGGACCTCCGGGGTCAAATATCGAAAAAGAGATCGTCAATCCGGCTTGGCAGCCCGTCGGCACGACGCAATCCGAGCCTCATGAAACCGTGTTTGACGAAAACTCGGTCGATTGGAAGGAAATGCTTGATGCCGTCAGCTATGCGACCGGCATCGCGCCGGAGGAGATGATCGTTTGGTTCATTGGCAACAATGGGCCGAACAAAGCGGTGGCGACGATCTCGACGAAGGGGCAAACCGCTCACTACAGAGTGTATATCGAATGGGTAACCAATGAAGGCTGGAAACCGACGAAGGTGCAAAAATTGAAGCAAAGGCCGTCATAATGCCGGCGAACGCGCGGCATGGATGGCGGCGGGAGCAAAAAGCAGGTGCCCAACCGCCGTCTGGGCACCTGTTATTTTTTCGCTTTAAAATGGACGACGGCGCTGTAAAACCGTTTTCCGTTCTCCATCACATGCATTTGATGGGCAACGTGATGGACGGAAAGCAGCAGCGCTTTATTATGTTCAATTTGTTCGTTAATCTTTTTCTCGAGCGTCCGCAAATCATCCGCCTCAAAA
Source organism: Geobacillus sp. YF-1 (assembly GCF_052692335.1). Lineage (NCBI taxonomy): Bacteria > Bacillati > Bacillota > Bacilli > Caryophanales > Anoxybacillaceae > Geobacillus > Geobacillus sp. YF-1. The sequence goes on along the minus strand of NZ_CP199850.1, from coordinate 2,458,636 downwards.
AATTCAATTTTGTCCTCGATCAGATCAAGGGAAATGTTGACCATCGCGCTCCCTCCTTTCCATTGCCAGTGTAGCAAATTTTCCCGCCGTCATCCACCGGTCGCGCTGGGGAACAATACGAATGATCAATCGGCATGATCGTTGAACAAAGAAAAAACTTATGCTACATTGAGAGCAGGACCGCGCAAAAGACATACTATACTCATAGGAATTATAAACTTTTATGGAGCGTGACCGTATGGGTAGAGAATTTCTTGATTTATTCGAACAATGGGCCGAGTCGTACGACCAATCGGTAGAAGGTCATGATGAGCAATATCGCGATGTATTTGCCGGCTACGGCCGCATTTTGGACGTGGTCGCCGACAAAGCGGGCCAAGTGGTGCTCGAATTTGGCGTCGGCACCGGCAATTTGACGAAAAAGCTGCTCGAACGCGGCAAAACGGTGTACGGCATTGAGCCGTCAGCGCCGATGCGCCAAAAAGCGTTGGAAAAACTCGGCGGTCGGGCCGTCATTATGGACGGCGATTTTTTGCGTTTTCCGCTGCCGCCGGAGCCGATCGACACGGTGGCGAGCACGTATGCTTTTCATCATTTGACCGATGCGGAAAAAGGGGAGGCCATCGCCAAATATAGCCAACTGCTCCGCCCCGGTGGTAAAATAGTGTTTGCTGATACGGCGTTTCGTGATAAAGCCGCGTTCCGCCAAGCGGTTGAAGCGGCGCGGGCGCGCGGGTTCCACGATTTGGCCGACGATCTGGAGCGCGAATATTATACGACGCTCGACGTATTGGCCGCGCTGTTTGCCACCCACGGCTTTTCCGCTTCCTTTACCCAGCAAAACGCGTTCGTCTGGCTGATGGAGGCGGTAAAACAAATCGACTGAGAAAGAGGGAGAACGATGAAAGCAGCGATTATTGGAGCAATGGAAGAAGAAGTAGCGATGCTGCGCGCGCGCATGGAAGGACGCGAGGATACGGCCATCGCCGGGTGCGAATTTTCCGCTGGGCGCCTCAACGGAGTGGAGGCGGTGTTGTTGAAGTCCGGCATCGGCAAAGTGAATGCCGCCATGGGGACGACGCTGTTGCTTGACCGTTTCCGTCCCGATGTCGTCATCAACACCGGCTCCGCCGGAGGATTTTTGCCGTCATTGCGCGTCGGTGATCTCGTCATTTCGGAAGAGGTCGTGCATCATGACGTGGATGTGACCGCCTTTGGCTATGCGTATGGGCAAGTGCCCGGCTTGCCGGCGCGCTACCGGGCCGATGAGACGCTTGTCGAGGCGGCAAAACAAGCGGCAACCCAGCTGAACGGCCTCCAAGCGGCCGTTGGCTTGATCGCCACCGGCGATTCGTTTATGAACGACCCGGAGCGCGTCGAGTTTGTGCGCGGCCAGTTCCCGGAACTGTGCGCCGTTGAGATGGAGGCGGCGTCGATCGCCCAAGTGTGCGTGCAGTTTGGTGTGCCGTTTGTCGTGATCCGGGCGCTTTCCGACATCGCCGGTCAGGAATCGGACGTATCGTTTGAACAGTTTTTGGAGACGGCGGCGAAACACTCGGCTGAGCTTGTTTTATCGATGCTTTCCATTCTCGGCGCGAGAAGTTAAACGAGTGGAAGGAAACGGAGTGACATCGATGCGGGTAGCCAAAGGCATTCATGAATTGATCGGGCGCACACCGCTAGTGGAAATTACGCGCTTTCCGCTGCCGGAAGGCGTCCGCTTGTTTGCCAAGCTCGAGTATTTCAATCCGGGCGGAAGCATCAAAGACCGGCTCGGGCAGGAATTGTTGCGCGAAGCGTTCGAATCGGGGAAGCTGAAAGAAGGCGGTACGATCATTGAGCCGACGGCCGGCAACACCGGCATCGGCTTGGCGCTGGCGGCGATCGGCAAAAACATCAACGTCATCTTTTGCGTTCCGGAAAAATTTAGCATCGAAAAGCAGCAGCTGATGAAAGCGCTCGGGGCGCAAATTGTCCATACGCCGACCGAGGAAGGAATGGAAGGGGCGATCCGCAAAGCGGAAGAGCTCGCCCGCACGATTCCCGGCGCGTATTGCCCGCAGCAGTTTCGCAATCCGGCCAACCCGCGGACGTACTACAAGACGCTCGGGCCGGAGCTGTGGGACGATTTGGACGGCCAGATTGACGTCTTTGTCGCCGGCGCCGGTTCCGGCGGCACGTTTATGGGAACGGCGACGTTTTTAAAAGAGAAAAATCCGGCCATTAAAACGGTGATCGTCGAACCGGAGGGCTCGATTTTAGGCGGCGGCGAACCGGGTCCGCATCGAACGGAGGGGATCGGCATGGAATTTTTGCCGCCGTTTCTGGATCCGGCGTATTTTGACGCCATCTACACGATCGCGGACGATGACGCGTTCCGCCGCGTGAGCGAACTAGCCAGACAGGAAGGGCTTTTGGTCGGCAGCTCGTCCGGCGCCGCCTTTCACGCCGCCTTGCTTGAGGCCGAGAAGGCGAAGCCGGGAACGAACATCGTCGTCATTTTCCCCGATAGCAGCGAGCGGTATTTAAGCAAAAACATTTACGAAGGTGGAGGATCGTGATGAGACGAAAAACGCTGCTCATCCATGGCGGCATTCCGAGTGACCCGCATACCGGAGCGGTGTCGGTGCCGATTTATCAAGTGAGCACGTACAAGCAGGAAGAGATCGGGAAGCATAAAGGATTCGAATATTCGCGCACCGGCAATCCGACGCGCGCGGCGCTTGAGAAACTGATTGCTGAGCTTGAAGGCGGCGTGGCCGGGTTTGCTTTCGCTTCCGGGATGGCGGCGATTACCGCCGTCATGATGTTGTTTGACAGCGGCGACCATATCGTGATCACCGATGACGTTTACGGCGGCACGTATCGGGTGATGGCGAACGTATTTAACCGGTTCGGACTTGATGCGACGTTTGTCGACACGAGCGATGTCGCCAACATCGAGGCGCACATCCGCCCGAATACGAAAGCCATTTACGTGGAAACGCCGACCAATCCGTTGTTAAAAATTACCGACTTGCAAGCGGCGGCCGCCATCGCCCGTACGCATGGGCTGTTATTGATCGTCGATAACACGTTTTCGACGCCGTATTTCCAAACGCCGCTTGAACTGGGCGCCGATATCGTCATTCATAGCGCGACGAAATATTTAGGCGGCCATAGCGACGTCGTCGCCGGCTTGGCGGTCGTCCGTACCGCCGAGCTCGCCGAGCGGCTTCATTACGTGCAAAATTCGACCGGCGGCATCCTTGGACCGCAAGATTCGTGGCTGCTTATGCGCGGGATCAAAACGCTCGGCGTGCGGATGGAAGAGCACGAACAAAACGCGCGGGCGATTGCGGCCTTTTTGGCCGAACATCCGGCGGTGGCGCGCGTGTATTACCCCGGGCTTCCGGAGCATCCGAACCATGAGTTGGCGAAAACACAAATGCGCGGGTTCGGCGGCATGATTTCCTTTGACGTCGGCAGCTTGGAGCGAGCGGAAACCGTCCTGTCGCGCGTTCGCTTCTTTACGCTCGCCGAAAGTTTAGGAGCGGTCGAAAGCTTAATTTCATTGCCGGCGAAAATGACTCACGCCTCGATTCCGAAAGAGCGGCGCGAACAGCTCGGCATTACCGACGGGCTCATCCGCCTGTCGATCGGGTTGGAAGACGTCAACGATTTGCTTGACGATTTGGCGCAAGCGCTTGGCTGAAATTGCCGCTCCCCCTTTTTCGCCCGTTATGGTACAGTGAGGGCGAGAGGAGGAATCGGCAGTGACTGAACGACAACGGAACGAGCTGCGTGCGAAAACGGGCGATTTCACGATGTACAGCTTAGTTTTGTTCGCGCTTGGCGCGTTTCTCTATTTAGGTGCGATCATCCCGGGCGCGCTGGCGGCGGCGGACAAACCGTTCGCTTTGCTGGCTGTCGCCGGCTGTTTGGCCGCGGCATTGTATTGCTCGCGCCGCGCCGCCCGCTATCGCCATCAGCTCGAGGAACAAGACAACTCGTTTGAATCGTGAAAGGACTTGTTCAAAAGTCCGTCTACCAATCCGCGGCGGAAGCGTAAAGCGCGGAGAGGGGGCGGAAAGTTCCATGGGCAGCGCGATCTGCTCTCCATCTAGGGATGGGAATCCATGCTAGTTCATCATTTTCACAGAAATGTTTTTCCATCCACCCGGGGATGGAAATTCGCGCCAGTTCGGCATTTTCACAAAAAACCGAACAACTTCGTCATTGAGAGACGAATCGGAAACAGGGATGTTGTCTTATTTTTCAAAAGAATGGTTTACAACGGAACTGATTTTGGATATAATTACCTTCGTAACGTCATTTCCGAAGGGAGGTCGAAGACGATGATCATGACGATGTGGACGACACCGCTCGATGCTTGCCAACTAAAGGCTATTCGACCTTCCGCTGACCGGGAATGACGCACCATGACCACGAACAACAGCCATCGGGCCGCAGAAGGAGAGTAGTCTCGCTTTCTGCGGTTTTTTGCTTGGCAAGGCCGCAGAGGCGTTTTCCTTCTGCGGCTTTTTGTTTCGAAAGGGGGGAGGAAGATGACGATCCATTTGTTTTTTGTGACGATCACGATCGAGCGGAAGGCCCCGCGGCGGCGCAACATCGAACAAGAGCGGTTGCGGCGTGCCGCCGAAGAGGAGCTGCTTGACCGCAAATGTTCTGTCCATCACCGGCTGTTTTAAAAATGACAGAGGAAAGGGGAGATGATTCATGTTGATGGCACGAGGATGGTTGATGATGTGGCTTGAACGGACGGGCGATTCGACTTGACTCGGCGAGGAGGGACGCGCATGCTGCGTGTGCTGTTGTTGACGGTCGAATTTCACCAATTGTTCAAACTGTGGCGCAAGCGTTCCTCGTCTTCTTTGGTAAAATAAAAACAAACGAGTCAAGGAGGGAACGGGGATGTTCACCATCGTCATGGCAGTGGTGATTACAGTGTCCATCGCGCTCGTCATCGCTGCGGAAGTGAGCGTCGAGGCGGAGGCTTAGGCGGACGGTTGGTTCGTTCAGCGCCTAGAGCGGTGTTCCACGAGTGCCGGCTTGTTTTAAGAGCCGGCGCTATTTTTTTGTCCAGACACGGACAACGTCGCTCCCGCATATACATCATCATAGACGGTTTCCGTCAATGACAGCAGGCGGGGGTGAGAGCATGTCCGGCATTGTTTCGGTGTTTGCGTTTTTGCTGAAAGAGCTGACGTTTCTTGTTTCGTATATTAAAAACAATGCATTTCCCCAGCCGTTAAGCGCCAAAGAAGAGGAAAACTATTTGGCACTGATGGCGAAAGGCGACGAACAAGCCCGCAACCGGCTTATCGAACATAACTTGCGCCTTGTCGCCCATATTGTGAAAAAGTTTGAAAATACCGGTGAAGAAGTGGACGATTTGATTTCGATTGGCACGATCGGCCTCATTAAAGCCATTGAGAGCTATTCGCCGGGAAAAGGGACGAAACTGGCGACGTACGCTGCCCGCTGCATCGAAAATGAAATTCTTATGCACTTGCGCTCGCTGAAAAAAACACGCAAAGATGTCTCGCTGCATGAACCGATCGGCCAGGACAAGGAAGGAAACGAAATCAGCCTGCTTGATATTTTAAAGTCCGAAGGCCAAGATATTGCCGACGAAATTCAGCTGAACATGGAGATCGAACAGGTGAAAAAATATATCGAGGTGCTCGATGAGCGCGAAAAAGAAGTGATCATCAGCCGGTTTGGCCTCGGCCGCCAGCGCGAGAAAACGCAGCGGGAAATCGCCAAAGAACTCGGCATCTCAAGAAGCTACGTTTCGCGCATCGAAAAGCGGGCCTTGATGAAAATGTTTCATGAGTTTTACCGTCAGGAAAAAGAAAAGCGACGGACATAGAAGGCTGGATAGGGCTTTACCATTTCCTTTTTCAATTGGAAAAACCTTGTTGCATCGTTCCTGCTTTTTACACGTTCCCCACTGATGAAAGGAATCATCGGTTTTTCCCCAGCCGGATCAAGGGAAGCGCTGTTTCGTTCGGCAGCGCTTTTTTTATTTTAAGAAAATTATAAAATAACGATAAACCTTGGAGGAAAGCGAATTCATTCAATGATATTGACATTTTTTATTTTTAATAGTAAAATAATTTTGTCGCTTTTTGTCTAATTTTGTCTAAAGGAGGCGAAACAGATCGTGAAAAAAATCGGATTAGCATGGCAGATTTTTATCGGCCTGATTCTCGGGATTGTCGTAGGGGCTCTGTTTTACGGAAACCCGAAAGTCGCGGTGTATTTGCAGCCAATTGGAGATATTTTTCTCCGTTTAATTAAGATGATCGTCATTCCGATCGTCGTGTCAAGCTTAATCGTCGGCGTCGCCAATGTCGGTGACGTGAAAAAACTCGGGAAGCTCGGTGCCAAAACGATCATTTACTTTGAAATCATCACGACGATCGCTATTGTTGTTGGACTTTTAGCAGCGAATATTTTCCAGCCGGGCACCGGCGTCAATATGAAGTCGCTCGAGAAAACGGATATTCAGTCGTACATTGATACGACGAACGAAGTGCAGCACCATTCGATGGCGGAAACGTTTGTCAACATTGTGCCGAAAAACGTGTTTGAGGCGCTGTCAACAGGGAATATGCTGCCGATTATTTTCTTCTCCGTGATGTTTGGTTTGGGAGTGGCGGCGATCGGGGAAAAAGGGCAGCCGGTGCTGCGCTTTTTCCAAGGCACCGCGGAAGCGATGTTTTATGTGACGAACCAAATCATGAAATTCGCGCCGTTTGGCGTGTTTGCCCTCATTGGGGTCACCGTGTCCAAATTTGGTGTCGCGTCGCTGCTGCCGCTCAGCAAGCTTGTCATTCTCGTCTATGCAGTGATGGCGTTTTTCGTCGTTGTCGTGCTCGGCATCACCGCGAAATTGGTAGGAATCAATATTTTCCATATCATAAAAATTTTAAAAGACGAACTCGTGTTGGCGTACAGCACGTCCAGTTCGGAAACGGTATTGCCGAAGATCATGGAAAAAATGGAGAAGTTCGGCTGTCCGAAAGCGGTCACATCGTTTGTCATTCCAACTGGCTATTCCTTTAACCTTGATGGGTCGACGCTGTATCAGGCGCTGGCGGCGATTTTTATCGCCCAGCTGTATGGCATCGATATGCCGCTGTCCCAGCAAATTTCGCTAGTGCTCGTGTTGATGGTGACGTCAAAAGGCATCGCTGGCGTTCCGGGCGTTTCGTTCGTCGTCTTATTGGCGACGCTCGGCACGGTCGGCATTCCGGTTGAAGGATTGGCGTTTATCGCTGGCATCGACCGCATTTTGGACATGGCGCGCACGGCCGTCAATGTCGTAGGCAACTCGCTGGCGGCAGTGGTCATGTCGAAATGGGAAGGGCAGTATGACGAAGAGAAAGGGAAACGATACATGGCGGAGCTACAGAAGCAAAGCGCTTAACCGAAAAGCGGCTGACGAGGCAGCCGCTTTTTCTTTTGATCGCTAGCCATGTGTAGTATAATAAAATAGATTGGAAGGCTCGGAAAACCGCATCCACGAGTCAATCACCGGCCCCCTAGATGGGGAAAACAACGCCATATCAAATTATGAGCCAATTATGAGCCAAAAAAATATCGGCGCGCTTCCGGTTGAGATGTGGAAAACAACGTCATCCCGTCTTTGGACAAATCGGGGTGGTGACACGACAATGTCATGTGAAACAATACAGCCACTTCATAGCAAGGAGGAACGACGGTGCACGAAGCTATTCAATCGCTGTTTTCGTTTTTGATCGGTTTAGGCTATGCCGGTATCGCTCTGGCCTTGATGGTCGAGGTGATTCCTAGCGAGATCGTGCTCGCTTATGCCGGCTATTTGGTGGCTCGGGGCGAGATCACCTTTGCCGGGGCGGTGGCGGCTGGAACCTTCGGCGGCGCGGTGGCGCAGCTGTTTTTATATTGGATGGGGGTTTACGGCGGCAGACCGTTTTTAGACCGATACGGGAAATATATTGGCATTCAGAAAAAACATTTGGATGTGGCAGAACGTTGGTTTGCGAAATTCGGTCCTGGCGTCATTTTCAGCGCCCGCTTCATACCGGTCGTCCGCCATGCGATTTCCATCCCTGCTGGCATCGCCCGAATGAAGTGGCTGCCGTTTCTCATTTACACCGTGCTGGCCATCGTTCCATGGTCCATCTTGTTTATTTGGCTCGGGGAGCAGCTGGGCCGCCGCTGGCGGCAGATCGATGAAATAGCGGCCCCGTACGTTCAGCCGGCGATCGCAGCGGCAGCGGTGGCAGCAGTGATTTACATCGTTTGGAAATGGCGGCGCCGCGCTGCCGAATAAAAACCGAGCGCGTCAAATAGTTGCTCGTTTTGTATGCGGTCCGCTATAGTTATACATGAGCCCATCGCGTGGCTCAAATTTGATAAAAAATGAGGGAAGAACGTGAAACGTTGGCTTTTGATCGTGCTGCTGCTCGCTGTGGGGGTATGGCTTGTGCCATACAGCGTACCGCTTCTGTTGGCGCTCGCTACGGCGCTGTTGCTCGAGCCGTCCATCCGCCGCTTGCAACAAACGTATCGGCTGAAGCGCGTTCATGCCGTTACGGCCATTTTTTCGCTGTTTATCGTCATCGTCGGTGTTTTGCTTTACGTTCTCATTGTCATTTTTGTTGAGCAGGTGATGGCGCTCTCGCAAAAGCTGCCTGCCTTCCTCAGCGAAGCGACGAAAGTGTTGGATCGTCTCATTCAAACATGGCAGTCGTATTCGAGCTCGATTCCGCGTGAAATCATTGAATCATTGGAGCGCGGCGTCAATACGGTGCAACAAATGTTGCTGTCGTTTGCGAGCAGTTTGACGCAGTCGCTCGTTCATTATATTGCCGCAGTACCCGCGTTTTTGATTCATTTTTTGGTGTATATCGTCGCCTTGTTTCTCATTTGCCTCGATTTGCCGCGGCTGAAGCAAGGGGTGCGCCGCCATTTATCGGAGCGCACGGAACAGCGGCTGGGGATGATCGTCACCCAGCTCAGCAAAGCGGCGGTCGGTTTTATCAAAGCGCAGTTTCTGCTCAGCGTCATCACGTTTTTCCTCGCCTTGGCCGGCCTGGTGGTGCTAGGGATTGATTACGCCGCCCTTATGGCGCTCGTCATTGTGATTGTCGATATTTTGCCGATTTTGGGAACCGGGTCGGTATTGGTGCCGTGGGGGATCATCAGCATAGCGAACGGGGATAAAGCGCTCGGCATCGGTCTGATCGTGTTGTTTGTCGTCATTACGGTGGTGCGGCGGATCATCGAGCCAAAAGTGTTTTCGACCAATTTGGGTATTTCCCCGCTTGCGGCGTTAGTCAGCGTTTATCTCGGCTTTCAGCTGCTCGGCTTCATCGGGCTGTTTGTTGGGCCGGTCGTTGTCATTTTGGTCGAGGCGCTTGCCAAAGCTGGGGTTATTCGATGGACGATCAAACTTTGAGGAACGAAAAACGGGGCTGGCAACGGATCGTCTCAGCAACGGGGGCGGGAACGGCCGCCAAAAAAAAAACGAGGGTGTCCAAGAAAGCGGGACACCCTCGTTGCTGTGTCAAGCGCTGTGCGCCTGCGATCTCGGTTTGCGCCACAGCGGGCGGTTTGGGGCTGACCTCGAGGCCGGCGAAAAGGACGATGGCATAAAGCGGCCGCCTCTTGCGTGTCGAGAAAAGCAGCATTTAAAGGTCGTGAACTGCTCCCACTTAACTTTGCTTGAAGTGGGAGACTTCGTTTCGGAATGATGTTAAATGGCAAAAGCGCGATGATGCCCCGAAGAGGTCAGCGAGCCGATGACGGGGAAGTATCAGAGCGCGGCAAAATCAAAATTTCCACGCGCCGGTTTTTCATCCGCCCGGCGGCCGTCGCGTTGGAAGCGATCGGTTTGTATTCGCCGTACCCTTTCGCGCTGAAGCGGCGTGGGTCCAACTGTTTGTTTTCGAGCAGCACTTTCATAAAGTTCACGGCGCGCATCACGCTCAGCTCCCAGTTGGAAGCGAATTGCGCGTTGTGGATCGGCACGTTGTCCGTGTGGCCGCTGATAATGATGTCGCGCGGCGGGTTCATGACGAGCAGCTTGGAGATTTCTGCCGCCAAACGCCGATCTTTGATGCGCACATCGGCACTGCCGGAGTCAAACAAAATGTCGTCTAAGATCGTGATGGCGAGCCCTTCATCGTCCAGTGATGTCTGCAGCTTTCCGCTAAGTTTGTTTTGGCGGATGTAGGCATCGATTTTCGCTTTGATTTCCGCCAGTTCTTCTTTTTCCTGTCCGCTGACCGAACGCGAAGGGGGGGATGATCGCTCTTGCCCTTTTTCATCTTGGTCGGGCGGTGTGATCGGCTGCACAGGGCTCTGAAAGTCGAGCACCCCGGTTCCGCCGGCGAAGGCGGTGTTGAACGAGCGAGCGATTTCCTGGAATTTTTTCTGATCGATTTGGCTGCTGGCGAACAAAACGATGAACAAGGCAAGCAGCAACGTCAACAAATCCGCGTACGGAATGAGCCATGATTCATTGATATGTTCCTCATGGCCGCCCTTTTTTTTCTTGTTAGCCATTGACGGCTTCCCCTTCGTTTTGTGGTTCGATCAAGTGCTCCCGTTCGCTCTCCGGCAAATACGAGGCGAGCTTTTGCTCGATCGTCCGCGGGGCTTGTCCTTCCAAAATGGACAGCACGCCCTCAATCATGATGTAGCGCACCTTCGCCTCTTCCTTCGATTTTCGCCGCAGCTTATTGGCAAACGGATGCCAAAGAACATAACCGGTAAAAATCCCGAGCATTGTCGCCACGAACGCCGCGCTGATGGCATGGCCGAGTTCGGCGATATTTTCTAAGTTGCCGAGCGCAGCGATCAAGCCGACAACGGCGCCAAGCACTCCGAGCGTCGGCGCATACGTGCCCGCTTGGGTGAAAATGGCGGCGTTCGCTTCGTGGCGCTCTTCCATCGCCGCAACTTCTTCCGTCATGACGTCGCGGATGAATTCTTGCGTTTGGCCGTCAATCGCCATGCTGAGCCCGTTGCGCAAAAACGGGTCATCAACATCATCCAATTTGGCCTCAAGCGCCAGCAGCCCTTCGCGGCGGGCGATGTTGGCCCACTCGACAAAAAGCGGGATCAATTGCTCCACCGTCGGCGTGGACGATTCAGTAAAAATAATTTTCAATAGCTTCGGCACTTTTTTAATTTCGCGCGTTGGGAAGGCGATGGTAACGGCAGCGGCCGTTCCGACAAGAATGATGAGAATGGCGGCCGGATTGATTAACACAGCCGGCGACACGCCCTTAAAATACATCCCTAACCCAATGCCGATGATCCCAAGAATGAGACCGATGATCGATGTTTTGTCCAACTGGATCCCCCCGTTTTTTCTCCAACGATCTATGCTATGGGCGTTTGATGAAGAAACCATATTTATCATATACTGAATAGAGAAGGTTGAAAAGGGAAAATGGTGTGACTTTGGGCATAAAAAAAGCCGCCCAGTCGATAGGCCATCGGCAAGGGGCAGCCATGAAGCAATCAGATTTTTTTCAACTTAAACGTTCCAACCATTAAAAATGATAACATGAGCGCCAAAAACATGAACGACTGCGGCGGAACGTACGGGATGGCCAAATAGCCGAGCGTCATCAGCACACCGGCGGCTGTGATCGGCAGTCCGGAGAAATAGCCGTTGTTTTCCGTGATGTTAAAGCGGGCGAGCCGGAAGGCCCCGCAGGCGACATACAAAATCGTGAACACCGCCCCAGGCGCGCCGAATTCATGGAACAATCCTTGATACATCAATAAGGCCGGCGCGACGCCGAACGAAATGATGTCGCTCATCGAGTCGAGCTGCTTGCCGAGCTCGGATTCGATGTTCAGCCGGCGGGCGACCGCGCCGTCAAAACGGTCGACAAAGGCGGCCAAAAAAATGAGAAGCACGCTCATATGCAGTTGTCCTTTGAGCGTGGCGAGCACGGAAAAGCCTCCAAGCGATAAGTTCGTCAACGTCAAAATATTGGCCACGTTGGCTTTCAACTTTTTCAGCGTATAATCCAAATAATCCGATAAGAACAATTCTCCCCACTCCTTTTCCAGCCAAAAGCGCCAAAAGAAAATTCTACTACCATTATACTCGTTTTGGCGGTAATATGGAAGGTAGTAACGACCTAGCAATGCTGCGTAACTGGAGGGAATCTGTTTGCGAAAATGGCTGTATCGTTTGTTCATTGAATTGACCAATCATTGGCTTTCTTCCAAGCTGCTTGCTTCGTTTGCCCAATCGCGCCTAAGCGCGCTGTTGATTCCATCCTATGCAAAAGTTTATCATATTAACCAAGAAGAGATGGAAAAAAGCTTAAAAAATTATAAGACGCTGCAGCAGCTGTTCATCCGCCGGCTGAAGGCGGGAACGAGGCCCATCGACGCCGATGAGCGGGCCGTGGTCAGCCCCGTGGACGCCGTGATTGAAGCGATGGGAATCATCGAAGAACCGTGGGAAATGACCGTGAAAGGAAAACGGTATTCCATCGCGGAAATGCTCGGCGGCGAAGAAGCGGCGCAACCGTACGTGAACGGGTTCTTTTTTATTCTGTATTTGAGCCCGAGCCATTATCACCGCATTCACAGCCCAATATCTGGCGTGATCGAAAAACAGTGGACGCTTGGCCGCAAGTCGTATCCGGTCAACCGGCTTGGCTTAAAATATGGAAGGCGGCCGCTCGAAAAAAATTACCGTCTTATTACGGAAGTCAAGGCTGATGGCAAGCGCTTGGCGATCGTGAAAATCGGCGCCATGTTTGTCAACAGCATCGAATTGACACATGAGGGCGACCAATTGATCAAAGGCGAAGAAATGGCGTACTTTTCGTTTGGGTCAACGGTCGTTTTGCTGTTTGAGCGCGGCAGCTTTACTCCTGATCCGAACGTTGCGGCGCCGATGCCGATCAAAGTCGGTGAACGGCTCGGCTACTGGTGCCAACAGCCGGATGGAAAGGGAAACGAAGGCTAGCGCGGCCGCCGGAACCTGTCTACCCTTTAGAGGGACGGTGATGGAGTGTAAAATGCTACTGATCCGACCTCACCGGCCTTCTAGGGAAAAACAAAAAAAGCCCGAAGGCCTTCAGTTAGGATGACAACTTGATTTTATGAGTCAACGACCGGCGCTGAATTTCCTTTTCGATGAGCTCGATGAATTCGGGGCTTAAATTGAGTTCTTTCGCCTTGAAGTACGACTCGATGAGCAATTCATCGGACAGATGCTTCATCGGGAAGCCTCCTTTTTTGATGGAATATAACGAGCCATCCATACATATACTGGTAGGTTACTTTCACTGTACCACGATTTGCAAAAGAGAACAACCGTTCTGTTATCCACAGACATCCGTGGATAACGTGTGGAAAAGGTGTTTATAACCTAGCTAGGGCCTTGTCACTAGTATGTGTATAATGTGGGCAACAGTTATCCACAATCTGCAGGGGCGCAAAATTTGTCGAAAATTTTTTCGCTTGGCCAGTTCAACCGATGACTGGCAAACTTTGTTTTGAAACGAAAGGGAAAATCGGCTATGATGGGAAAAGCAGAGCGAAAGGCAGGTGGACGATATGCTTCATTACTTTTTGCCTAGCCAGTTTGTCAAGCGGGTGATCGACATTGCTCCTGATGAGCTGAAGGAAAAAGGGGTGAAAGGGATCATCACCGACTTGGATAATACGCTCGTTGAATGGGATCGGCCGAGCGCCACCCCGGAGCTGGCCGCTTGGTTTGATGCCATGAAGCAAGCGGGCATTAAGGTCGTCATCGTATCCAATAATAATAAACGACGTGTCCAGTCGTTTGCCGAGCCGCTCGGCATTCCGTTCATTTTCGAAGCGCGCAAACCGTTGACGCGCGCGTTTTTGCGGGCGCTGCACATGATGGGGCTGAACAAGGAGGAGGTCGTCGTCATCGGCGATCAGCTGTTGACCGATGTGCTCGGTGGCAATCGCCTTGGCTTAAACACGATTTTAGTCGTCCCAGTTTCGGAAACGGACGGTTGGTGGACGCGGTTCAATCGAAAAATGGAACGGAGAATTTTAAACACCATGCGGAAAAAAGGGATGATTTACTGGGAGGAATGATCGTGGAGCCACAACTGCGTTGCATCGGCTGCGGGGCCGCCATTCAGGTGGAAGACCCAAAAAAAGCGGGCTACGCCCCGAAAAGCGTGCTTGAAAAAGAGGCGGAAGAAATCGTTTGCCAACGTTGCTTTCGTCTGAAACATTATAATGAGGTGCAAGACGTGCCGCTTGATGACAGCGACTTTGTCAACATGCTGCACCGCATCGGGGAATCGAAGGCACTTGTCGTGTACATCGTCGACATTTTTGATTTCAACGGCAGCTGGATTCCGGGATTGCCGCGGTTTGCCGCTGACAATCCGATTTTGCTTGTCGGCAATAAGGCCGATTTATTGCCGCGTTCGGTTAACTATTTGAAACTGGTGCAATGGATGCGGCGGATGGCGGAAGAGCTCGGGCTGCGCCCGGTCGATGTCTGTCTCGTCAGCGCGGCGAAAGGGATCGGCATGGGGAAGGTAATGGAGGCGATGGAGCGCTTTCGCAAGGGCGGCGATGTCTATGTGGTCGGCTGCACGAATGTCGGCAAATCGACGTTCATCAACCGGGTGATCGAAGAAGCGACGGGCAAAGGAAATGTCATTACAACATCGTATTTCCCGGGAACGACGCTGGATATGATTGAGATTCCGCTTGAAGGCGGCTCATCGCTGTATGATACACCCGGGATCATCAACCATCATCAGATGGCGCATTTCGTGGATGCGCGCGATTTGAAAATCATCACACCAAAGCGGGAAATCCATCCGCGCGTGTACCAGCTCAATGAAGGGCAGACGCTCTTTTTCGGCGGTTTGGCCCGCCTCGATTACGTCAAAGGTGGGCGCCGCTCGTTCGTCTGCTATATGGCCAACGAGCTGACGATCCACCGGACGAAGCGGGAAAAGGCGGATTCCTTGTACGCCAGCCAGCTCGGCCAGTTGCTATCGCCGCCAAACAAGCGATACGCCGCCGACTTTCCGCCGCTTGTGCCCCGGACGCTGTCGGTGAAAGAGCGGAAGACGGATATTGTCTTTTCCGGGCTCGGCTGGGTGACGTGCAACGACCCCGGCGCTCAGCTCGTCGTTTATGCGCCGAAAGGAGTCGACGTGTTGATTCGCCAGTCGCTGATTTGAGAGAAGCGGGAGGGGGAGAACGATGGAACACGTATACGGGCTGCTCGGTTTTCCGGTCGAGCATTCGCTGTCGCCGCTCATGCACAACGATGCGTTTGCCTGTCTGGGCATTCCGGCGCGCTATCATTTGTTTCCCGTCAAACCGGGGCAAGTCGGCGCGGCCATCGCCGGCGTGCGGGCGCTTGGCATCGCCGGGGTGAACGTGACGATTCCGCATAAAATGGCGGTCATGCCGTTTTTGGATGAAATCGATGACCACGCGCGCCGCATCGGGGCGGTCAACACGATCGTCAACCGGGACGGCCGGCTCGTCGGCTACAATACGGACGGGCCTGGTTATGTCCGCGCCTTGGAAGAGGAACTCGACGTTTCGTTTGCCGGAAAGCGGATTTTAGTGATCGGCGCGGGCGGCGGAGCGCGCGGCATTTATTTTTCGCTGCTTTCGACCGCGGCCGCGCGCATTGATATGGCCAACCGGACGCTCGAGAAAGCGGCGCAGCTTGTGGGGGAAGGGAAGGACGACCGCTCCGCTTTTTTCCCGCTCGCCGAGGCTGAAAAACGGCTGGCTGAATATGATATCGTGATCAATACAACGGCGGCCGGCATGCATCCGCAAGAGGAAGAACAGCCGCTTTCGCTCGAGCGGCTGCGGCCGGGAACGATCGTTTCCGACATCATTTACAACCCGTTGGAAACGAAGTGGTTAAAAGAAGCGCAAGCGCGCGGCGCCCGCACGCAAAACGGCGTTGGCATGCTCGTCTATCAAGGGGCGCTGGCGTTTGAAAAATGGACCGGCCAATGGCCGGATGTCAAGCGCATGAAACAGCTTGTCATCGAAGCGTTGAGGAGGTAACATATGTTAACTGGGAAACAAAAACGGTTTTTGCGCGCCCAAGCCCATCATTTGAAACCGATTTTTCAAGTCGGCAAAGGCGGGGTGACGGAAGCGATGACCGAACAAATCGCTGCCGCGCTCGAAGCGCGTGAACTGCTGAAAGTCAGCGTCTTGCAAAACTGTGAGGACGACCGCGACACCGTCGCCGAACAGCTAGCGGCGGGAACGGGGGCAGAAATCGTGCAAGTGATCGGCAACACGATCGTCTTGTATAAAGAGTCAACCGAACATAAGCGCATCGTCTTGCCTGAGTAACCGCCGGCATGGTTGAGGCGGGCGCATCAAGCGGTTGCCACGATGGGTTCACTTGTTTGATGGCAGAGGGCGGGATCGAGGCGGGCGCTTCGTTTTTCGCTAAGCGTTCCGGGCGGGGCGAGCCTGATTGGTCGTCCGCCTTTAGCAAGCAACATCCTAGGACAGAGCGGCGGGAGGAAGGAAGATGAGGAAAATTGGGATTTTGGGCGGCACGTTCGATCCCCCCCATTGCGGGCATTTACTGATGGCCGATGAAGTGCTGGATGCTTTAGAGCTGTCACAAATTTGGTTTTTGCCCAACCGCATTCCTCCCCATAAGCAGCATGAGCAAGTGACAAGAAGTGAAGACCGGCTGCGCATGCTCGAGCTGGCGATTGCCGGACATCCGCGCTTTCGCATTGAAACGATCGAGCTTGAACGCGAAGGGCCGTCGTATACGTACGATACGCTCCGCCAGCTCACCGCGGCGCACCCAGACGATAAATTTTATTTTATCATCGGCGCCGATATGGTCGAATATTTGCCGAATTGGCACCGCATCGATGAGCTCGTCCAATTGGTGACGTTCGTCGGCGTCAAGCGGCCGGGATTTTCGCTAAAAACGCCGTATCCGGTCATTGAAGTGGAAGCGCCGCAGTTTGCCGTCTCGTCCTCGCTCATCCGCGAGCGAGTGCGGCGCGGGCAGACGATTCGCTACCTCGTGCCGGAAGCAGTAAGACTTTATATTGAGGAGAAGGGACTATATGGAACGGGAACAAGCGTTGCAAATCGTGAAACAGCAGCTGACCGAGACGCGCTACGAGCACACGCTTGGCGTTGTCGCGACCGCCGTTAAGCTCGCTAAACAATACGGCGCTGACGCGAAAAAGGCGGAACTGGCTGCGATTTTCCACGACTACGCGAAATTCCGCCCTGTCGAGGAAATGAAACAAATCATTTTGGCGCAAAATATGCCCAACGATTTGCTTGCGTATAACAGTGAATTATGGCATGCGCCCGTCGGCGCGTATTTGGTGCAGACAGAAGTCGGCCTTGACGACCCGGAAGTGCTCGATGCCATCCGTTATCACACGTCTGGCCGCGCCGGCATGACGCTGCTGGAAAAAATTATTTATTTGGCTGACTACATTGAACCAGGGCGGCGCTTCCCGGGCGTCGATGACGTGCGGCGCTTGGCGGAAGAAGATCTTAACCGGGCGCTTTGGCAGGCGATGAAAAACACGATCGCCTTTTTGCTCGAAAAGCGCCAGCTCATCTATCCGGACACGATTCACGCATACAATTCGCTCTTGCGCGAGGTGAAGGGGGAATGAAGCCGGTGAATGAACAAGAAGCATTGCAGCTTGTCGTCCGCGCCGCGGATGACAAAAAAGCGGAAAACATCGTTGTCTTAAACATGAAAGGCATTTCGCTTGTGGCTGATTATTTTGTCATCTGCCATGGCAATTCGGACAAACAAGTGCAGGCGATCGCCCGCGAAATTCAAGATCAAGCCGAGGAACACGGTCTGGCGGTCAAACGGATCGAAGGGTTTCACGAGGCAAAATGGGTGCTCGTTGATTTGGGGGATATCGTCGCTCACGTGTTTGCGAAAGAGGAGCGTGACTATTACGGCCTTGAGCGGCTTTGGGGGGACGCCCCGACGGAAGACGTCGCGGCCGTGCTGCAGCCATGACGTACGGACGGTTTGCGGACTGGTATGATGTGCTGATGGCTGACGCGCCGTACGGCGAGTGGCAGTCGTTTGTCGAGCGCTCCTTCGCCCGCTACGCCCGACGGCCGGGGCGGCGGGTCATCGATATCGGCTGCGGGACAGGAGAGCTGGCCATCCGTCTTGCGAAGGACGGGTGGCAAGTCGCGGGTGTTGATTTGTCCGCGCAGATGCTCTCCATCGCCCAAGAGAAAGCGGAGGCAGCTGGCGTTCATGTGCCGCTGTTTGAACAAAACATGGCCGAACTCGACGGGTTTTCAGACCTTGACGGCGCGCTGGTGTTTTGCGACGCCCTCAATTACCTCATGAATGAGGAGGACGTTCAAACCACCTTCGCCGCCGTTTCCCGCGCCCTTGGCGCCGGCGGCTTGCTTTTGTTTGACGTCCATTCCGTTTATAAAATGGACGTTTTGTTTCGTGATGCCGTGTTTGCCGACCAAGGAGAGGACATCAGCTACATATGGACGTGCCATCCGCTCGATTGGCCGCACAGCGTCGGGCATGAACTGACGTTTTTCGTCCGCCGCGGCGATCGGTACGAACGTTTCGACGAATGGCATGAGCAGCGCACGTTCGAGCAAGCCGTTTACGAACAGTGGCTCGATGCCGCCGGCTTCGAGGTGCTTGAAGTGACCGCCGATTTCACCGATGCCCCGCCGACCGAGACGGCCGAGCGGCTGTTTTTCGTCGCGCGGAAGCGGTGAGGCATATGGTCTGCATGTAGAGAAAACGTGCCGCTCGTTCCCCTGTTGTCAGCAAAAAACGGAAGCACAAGTTTCCATTCTCCATTGATACCACGCATTGGCGAGATGTTCGCCATCCCTATGGATGGCCAAGATCTCGCCATTTTTTCTTTTCGCCACCGCTCTCGATAGATTGGACGCTGCTGAAACGTCAAAACAACATGTTTTTCAGACGACGGTCCTCGTTGATATAGCATTTATTCAATTAATATATTTTGGTATTTAATAAAAAAAATAGAAAATCCTCCTTTCTTTCGTTTGGTTGTTGTGATATACTAGTTTCGAATCGGCCGGCCGTCAATTTTACTATTTTGAAAAAATCAGAGAATGACGGCTATGTCCCTAGCGGGGCGGTGATTTCGTACGAAATCGTGCCGTTCCATCTGTTTCTCAGTTAGAGAGCGAAATCAGCCTTCTTTTTTGGCAAAATGCGGTTCATTTGCTCTAGCCGTTTACCGGCCTTTTAGGAATAGGGTTCCCTTTATTGGCTGGTGCTAATATATTGTGGCGACTCAACCAGGTACTTTCGCGTTATGAGAGAAGGTGGCCCATTGATTTTTTCTTCGATCAAAAATCAGATCAAAGCCCATCCTATTACCACTTTTTTTATTGTATTAGGGTTGTCGTTGTCGGTGTTGATGATTTCGGTGGGGATTTCTAGCATGAATTATTCAAAGCTCCTTGAGCAAGAACAAGAACATTATCAGCCGCGGCACGCCGTCAGCGTAGACATCACCTTTGCCGAAGAGCCGAATTGGCAGCGGGTGTTAGGATTATTTAAAAATATTCATGCCCAAACAGGGGTGATTTTGGAAGAGGTGACATTGTCACATGGCGATGCGATGATGGCGGTTACGCCAGAATATTGGACAAAAAAAGTGGTCGAGCGCTTTCCGCTAGTGGAAGGGCGATATTTTACCATCAACGAAATACAAGAAGGAAAAAAAGTGGCGCTTGTTGGAAAAGATAGAATGAAAGATGTTCGCGTTGAAGGCAGTGATCGATATTTGACAATGGGATATGACCGGTACAAGGTCATCGGAATCATTGGGGTCAAAGGAAAACGAACGAGGGTGATCGATTACCAAGTGGTTATTCCAATGACCTCTCTTCCTGTTGCTGCAATCAATAAACTGACCAGTACGAAGCAGCTACATTTCACTATTCATAATCCAGTGAAGGATCCGTATGAGGATGAAAAAATGATTCGGCAGAATATGGAACGATTGTTTCCTGCCGCACAAATGGACGTTTCTCCTTATACGAGTAACATCATGCTTCATGTTGATTTCGGCGAACAGCTCGCGTTGATGATCATGATCTATTTGTTAGCTATTGTCAATGCCGTTAACCTTACTTCATATTGGATTCAAGAAAGAACGTATGAAATTGGGATCAAAAAGGCATTTGGCTATAGCAATTATGATATTGTCTCCATGCTCTTTTGTGAGATGTGTCTCATTTCCGCTGCCTCCGTTTTGATCGGCTTTGCGTTGCAGCTGCTATGTAACCGCATGATTGAACAATGGATCGACTATCCGATCCATCTCTCCATCACTCATCTGTCGACAGCAGTTGTGTTTGTGGTGCTTTCAGCTGCACTCACAATCATTATTCCAGCAATGAAAGCGATTCGAGTACAACCTGTTGATGTGATGAATCGAAGATAAGGCGGTAGAACCATGAGATATGCGACGATTACGTTTTCATCCATCCGAAAGCGAAAACGATCGATGTTGTTGATGGCCCTTCAGCTTGTCGTCTCATTTTGGATGATAAACCATGCGCTCATTACGTTAGACACGCTCAACTATCAAGAAAAACAGCTTTTTTCTGTTTCTAACATGGATGAATATAAAACAGTGAAGTTGACGATGCCCGACGGAGACGATTCACAGTGGTTTGCCGAGCGGTTTCAGCAATTGGAAACATACATAAAAAGGTTGCCAGAGGTTGAAGGATACGGATCGTTCAACACGACGAGCATCGCGCCTGAAGATTTTGCTAGGAAGCAGGCATACGAGCAGCGCAATCGACAATTGTATGCCGGGACAAGAAGAGAAGAGGAGACGGAAAGTTCAAGCATCATTTATTTCGACTATGATATATACCGACTGTTCACCAAATTTCGTGTTAGCAAGGGAAGGACGTTAGAAAAAGCAGATTTTCAAAAAGAAAACAACGATGTGATTCCCGTTTTGGTCGGATACGATTACCGCGATGTTTTTCGCATTGGCGATCGTTTTAAAGCGGAAGCCGGCGCCGGGGAAAGCACCATGAAAGTGACGTATGAAGTGGTCGGGATTTTGGAAAAGGGAAGCCGGTGGCTGTCAGGGAATGATTATTTGATCAACCGTGCGGACAACTTGGATCATTTTTTTGTAGCTCCGTTTTTTCCCGAGCAAAGAGAGGGACGGCCGATCAGCGTGGCAGTACGGTTGCACAATACATTCCTTCAGCTTCGTTCGGAAAAGCAATTGCAAGCTGTAAGCGCAGCCCTCAGAAAGAAAGGAAATGAATTAGGAATTTCTCCTGTGTTGCGAACAGTCAGGCAAGATGTCGATGCTTATCAAGCAAATACCGGCAAAAGCTATGACTATGCTTTAGCCATAGGGATATTTTTCCTTGTGGTGACCTTGATCGGTGTGATTTCTGTCACCATTTCAGCGATTCGGGCGCGCAAATATGAATTGGGTGTCATGATGGTAACAGGGGCTAGCAAGCGAGATATTTCGGTTATGGTGATCGTGGAACTGTTTTTCTTGGTAGGGATTTCGGCGATCATCGGTGTGATTGTCAACTATTGGACTGAAGTCAACCATGATTTTTTCGGTGACAACATTCGGTTAGAGGCCTTTACATGGTCGTTGTATGGGAAAGTGGCGATTATCGCCATCGCCATTATTCTGCTCTCCGCCCTGATTCCATTATGGAACATTAAAAACCTAGAATTAAGAGAGTTAGTGGAAGGGAGGGAGTAACAATGGCTCTGATTGAACTGGAAAACATTTATAAAACCTATGGGGAAGACGAGTATACTACCGTTGCGTTAAAAGGCGTCGATTTAACGGTGGACAATGGCGAATTCATTTCGATCATGGGGCCTTCCGGATCAGGCAAATCCACGCTGTTAAATATTATTGGTTGTATGGACGTGCCGACGAAAGGAGTATACCGTCTCGATGGAGTGAACGTAACTACACTGCGCGATAAAGAGCTGAGCCGGATTCGAAACCAAAAAATCAGTTTTGTTTTTCAACACTTTGCGCTCATGCATCATTTCACCGTGTTTGAAAACGTCGCTCTCCCCCTATGGAAGCGGGAGCTAAGCAAAAAGGAGATAAAAGAAAAAGTCGATCATTATTTAGAAAAACTGGGCATTGCCCATTTAAAAAAGAAAAATGTTTCGAAGCTGTCAGGAGGGCAAAAGCAGCGCGTGGCTATTGCGCGAGCAATGGTGGCAGAAACCGATATCGTGCTTGCCGATGAACCAACTGGTGCTTTGGATCAAGAAAATGGCGCAAGATTGATGGAACTTTTTTGCCAAATGAACGAAGAAGGGAAATGCATTATTGTCATTACCCACGATGAAAAAGTGGCTTCGTATACGAAGCGAATCGTTCGAATTGTCGATGGACAAATTCACTCAGACACGAAAGGGGAAAGACAATGAGCAAAAGAGGAATTTGGTCTGTCATCGCGGTGGTTGTCATAGCGATGATCCTTGGTGGAGGATATTATGTTTTTTTCTACAAGCAAAATTTTGAATCATCCGCTGAAGGGACTTTTCTTCCAGAAGAGTACGAAGAACAATATTCGGTCTTTAAAACTACCATCGATGTAAATAAAACGAAATTTGATCAACTGCTGATCGAACACCGCATCGATTTGCGGGGAGGAAGTCTGAAGTACGAATTATACAACCCTAACGGCCAATTGATTGAGAAAGGAGAAGTAAAGGCGGGTGCTCCTTTTGAAAAAACGCTGAAGGTGAAGCCGATCAAAGGAGAATGGATGGCCAAGTACTACATTAATAAGGAAACCGATGGACATTACGTTTTGAAAATGAAAAGCAGCTAAACTTTCGTGATGGCTAGCGTCCACCGATCGTGCTTATGAAGGGAATGGAGACGGTGCGGTTAACTGTTTGATGTTTGCCCCTGTCAAGCTGATCGGCGGGCGCTTTTTTATGCATATGGATAAAAAAGAAGAAATACATGGCCGCGTAGCCGATGCCATTGGAACGCCCAGCAATAAAAAATGTTAGAAGTTTAGAGTTGCACCCAGCCAAAAGGCTGGGTGAGGATTGAAACTTTGGTAAAAAGGTGCGTGCAACAGGAAACGGTTCTGTCGCGAACAAATGAACTGACAAATGGCCGCTAGTCTTAAGTGGAAATGTGAGGGGAGATTTTTTGTCGGATAAAGAAGGAAATTGGCTGTTTGTTGTCGAATGCGTTTTTATGACGAGAACTGTTGCCTCACCTTCTCCACGTCTTCTCGAAACTTCTCATGCGTTTTGGCCAGCACTTCTTCAAAAACGCCGTCGAGCCGCCGCTCGAGGACGGCGATGCCTTCCCCGGTGATTCCGCCTTTGACGCATACTTTTTCCTGCAAAGTTTGAAGCGTATACAAGTCCCGCCTCAGCAATTCCCCGAGGCCGATGATCATGTCGGTTGCCAGCATCGTTGCTTGCTCGGTCGAGATGGCGGTCTTCGCTGCTGCGGCTTCGATAAAGCGCCGCAGCAAATAGCTAAAAAACGCCGGGCCGCAGCTTGCGATGTCCGATGCGACGCGGGTGATGGCCTCATCGATGGAAACGGGCGAAGCGATGCGCCGAAAAAGAGCGTCGATCGTTTGCCGACAGGCGGCCGAACAGCGAGACCCGAAGGTGACAAGGATGCTGCCGGAGAGCGCGCGATTGGCGATGCTCGGAATGGCGCGCACCACTTGACAAGGGACGGCCGCTTCTAGCTGCTCGACGCTGATCGGACTGGTGATTGACACAAGGCAATGCTCCCTTGTCCAGTGCGGAGCCAGCTGTTGCAGCAGCGGATGGATGTCAAACGGTTTGACGCATAACATGACGATGCCGCATCGTTGGACGATTTCAGCCGCATCGGCAGCCACTGTGATGCCGGGGTGCGCCCGTTGTATCGCGAACGCTTTCGCAAGCGTACGGTTCGTGATGACGAGTTGATCCGCTTGAACGGCGCCGGAGTCGAGGAACGCTTCGATTAAGATGGTGCCCATATTCCCCGTGCCGATGACGCCGATGTTCATGTGTGGTCCCCCCTCCCGGTTGAGTTGACCGGAACTCTCTTTTCGATATGTATGACACCAGCGCTTCGTTTATGACTTTTTCCAAGGAAAGGATGGCGATGATGTGGGAGAACGTGTGGAAATTTGTGCGGGAGCTTGGGAAAAATCATTGGAAATGGGGAGCAGTTTTGTTGGTGGCTGCGGCTGCAGGGATGTGGGTGGTCCGTCATCCAGCGGATGAGCAGCCAACCGTGTCCTTGCCGGCTGCGGCTGAAACAGATGCCGCTCGTTCCGAAACCCAAACGGACGAAGCGCGCAAAACCGCTGTGGTCGATGTCAAAGGGGCGGTTGTGAAACCCGGGGTGTACGAGGTGGCGGCGGATGCCCGCGTCCGTGATGTCATCGCCTTAGCCGGCGGACTGACGGATGAGGCGGATGAAACGAAAGTCAATCTGGCGGCCAAAGTGCGCGATGAGATGATGATTTACGTGCCGGCCAAAGGCGAAGCGGTACCGAACCCGGTTGAGGCGGTTCCTGAAGCCGAGGGAAAAAACGGTCCGCAAGTGGCGATCAATACGGCGACCGAAGAGGAGCTGATGCAGCTGCCCGGCATCGGGCTGGCAAAGGCGAAAGCGATCATCGCTTATCGCGAAGAACACGGGCCGTTTCAGCGTCCAGAAGATTTGTTGAATGTGGCTGGAATTGGGGAAAAAACGTTGGAGAAATTGAAACCGTATTTGCTTGTCCCGTAAACGGTGCGGCACGTAGGCTAAGCTCACGGTTGCCGCCGGCGCCCGGCAAGGGGAAGGCTGCTTCACTTTCCGCGTTGGTGGGGTGAGGCGGAAACCGCTCGAATAATTGGCGGCATCGGACGGTTTCCCTTTCGGCGTTGACGGGGCGGGGTTCGGCAAGTAGACTAAAACTATGAATAGGAGCGGAGGTGACACACAGTTGAAATAAATTTATAAAATTTCGTAAAAATCTATATACAATTTGCAAAAACTATTATACAAATTGTGTATAGAGGTGATGATTATGAAATATTACAGTATAGGACAATTTGCCAAACTGATAGGGAAAACGGAACAAACGTTAAGAAATTGGGATAAATCTAGTGTATGAAAACCTGCACATGTTTCTCTATCGGGGTTCAGATATGATTCACAAGAGCAACTTAATCATTTTCTTGGTATAAAAAATAGGAAACGCGAGAGAAAAATTGTAGGCTATTGCAGAGTGTCAAGCGGTTCAAATCATCACATTATGTTGTAAATTGCAGGGGAAAAGAGCAAATAAAGCCAAGAAAATGATTCAGGAGTTGGTAAAAGATGATCAAGACTTATAAAGTTATGCTTTTGCCAAACAATAAGCAAAGAACAAAATTATTTGAGTGTGCAGGTGTATCCCGATGGGCATACAATTGGGCATTGGCTACACAACAAGAAAACGATAAAAATGGTGGAACGTTTTTAAACGATCGTGAATTGAGAAAAATATTGACGCAATTAAAAAAGCAGAAACAATATGATTGGCTTAATCATTATTCAAACAATATAACAAAACAAGCGATTAAAGATGCCTGTCAAGCGTATAAAAACTTCTTTGAAGGCAGGGCAAAGTTTCCAAAATTTAAGTCAAAAAAGAGAAGCAAACCAAGTTTTTATCAAGATACGGCAAAAATAAAAATCACAAAAACGCATGTAAAATTGGAAAAGTTAACCACATCAAAGAAAAAGAATAGGCAAAAATTTAACTATGTTAAGTTAGCTGAAAAAGACAGAATCCCAACAGGGAGTAATATAAACTATCTCAACCCAAGAATTACGTTTGACGGAATAAATTGGTGGCTTACTATTGGAGTTGAAGAAGTTGAAAACAAAAACCAAAATTATACCGATGGCATAGGCATCGATTTAGGGGTAAAAGATTTAGCTGTCGTTAGCAACGGGCAGAAGTTTCGCAATATAAACAAATCAAACAAAGTGAAGAAGCTGGAGAAAAGGCTGAAAAGGTTACAACGTGAGCTATCAAGGAAATATGAGAAAAACAAAATAAAAACAGAAGGAGGTGAATTCCGTTACAGAAAAACAAACAATATAAAGAAGTTGGAATTCCTTGTTCGAAAGACGTACCGAAGGCTGAAACACATTAGGCACAATTATATTCATCAAATCACTGCATCTTTGGTGAAAACCAAGCCAGAGTATGTAGTCATGGAGAGCTTACATACTCATGGAATGCTAAAGAACAGAAAGCTATCGAAAGCCGTCCAAGAACAAACATTCCATGAGTTTAAAAGGCAAATGGAATATAAGTGTGCTTGGAATGGAATTAAGTTTATACTTGCAGACCGATTCTTCCCTTCGTCTAAAACGTGCAGCCATTGTGGGGCTGTAAAAGAGAAACTTTCTTTGTCAGAAAGAACGTTTGTATGTGATGAATGCGGAAATCAAATAGACAGGGATGTGAACGCAAGTAGAAACTTAAAAAAATATGGTGAGTCAATAGCCTAGCACGAAAAGCGGCTATTGATATGTACCCATTCGTTAGTGGGGAATTGAAGCCTTCGGAGCACCACATCCAACG
Source organism: Geobacillus sp. YF-1 (assembly GCF_052692335.1). Taxonomy (NCBI): domain Bacteria; kingdom Bacillati; phylum Bacillota; class Bacilli; order Caryophanales; family Anoxybacillaceae; genus Geobacillus; species Geobacillus sp. YF-1. The sequence goes on along the minus strand of NZ_CP199850.1, from coordinate 2,431,966 downwards.
AGAGTAGCGTTGGCGAAATCGGGTGCGATGAACAAGGAAAGAAACATAGGTCTTTATAAGATGTTTAACTATCTTATAAAGCCTTATAAGTTTTCTGTAACGGGACAACGAATGGAACGGATTACGTGGGATCAATATTTTATGGCGCAAAGCCATCTGCTGGCGCTGCGCAGCACGTGCACGCGGTTGGCGGTGGGGGCGACGATTGTGCGCGACAAGCGCATTATCGCCGGCGGATATAACGGTTCGATCGCCGGCGGCGCGCATTGCATCGATGAAGGGTGCTATGTCATTGACGGCCATTGTGTGCGGACGATTCACGCGGAAATGAATGCGATTTTGCAATGCGCCAAGTTTGGCGTCCCGACCGAGGGGGCGGAGATGTACGTCACCCACTTTCCGTGCCTGCAGTGCTGCAAAGCCATCATTCAAAGCGGCATTCGCGCCGTCTATTACGCCCAAGACTACAAAAACCATCCGTATGCTTTGGAACTGTTTGCCCAGGCTGGCGTCCGGCTCGTGCAAGTGCCGCTGAAGACCGATGTGTTCGCGTTGCTTTCCGGCGGTGAAGGCGAAGCATGAGAGGACAAACCGTCTATCTCGCCGCGGCGGCGCTCTTGGCCGTGGCGGCCTCACCGTCCCCCACAGCATGGTGTTTCCTCATCGTTTATCTCCTTCTTCTTTTCATCCGCCGGCCGCCTGTTTTTCTTCCCGCTTTTTTGACGGCTCTCTTCTTTTTTGCATATTTCCTGATCGTGGACCATGACAATGAAACGTCTTTGTCCGGTGGGCGCCGCACGTTGAACGTCCGTTTTACTGCGCCGCCCGCTTTTGACGGTGACCGGATGCAAGGAGTGGTGGAGATCAACGGCGAGCGCGTGCAGCTTCGTTATGTGATGAGGACGAGGGCGGAAAAGGAAGCGCTGCAGGCCTACTTGACACCCGGCACGGTTTGCCGCATCTTGGGCGCGCTTGAGCGGCCGCAGTCGGCGAGCAATCCGTACGCGTTTGACTACCACCGGTATTTGCGTTTTCAGCGCGTTCATTGGCTGTTTCTTCCTGAGTCTGTCGATCGTTCCGCTTGTGCGCGCGCCCGTCCGACCGTCGCTGAACGGCTTCTTTCCTTGCGCGAGGCGGGCGTCCGCCGCATCGAAGCCCATCTTCCGCCGGAAGCCGCCGGCATTGCGGCCGCCCTCATTTATGGCGAGCGCCGCCAGCTCGATGAAGAGGTGCTTGCTGGTTACCAGCAGCTCGGGCTGATTCATTTGCTGGCCATTTCCGGCGGTCATGTCACCTTGCTCGTCAGCGCGGCGTTCGCCCTTGCTATCCGGTTTATGACGCGCGAGGTGGCCGTGCTTGCGCTATTGGCCTTGCTTCCGGTGTACGCCGTGCTCGCCGGTGCCTCGCCGTCCGTGCTGCGCGCTTGTGCGACGGGGATGATCGTGCTCGCCGTCGGCTGGAAAAAAGGAACGATTCACCCGCTTGATGCGTTAAGCTGGACGGCGCTCGTGCTGTTGGTTTTCGATCCGTACATGGTGTGGGATGTCGGTTTCCAGCTGTCGTTTGCCGTCACGTTCGCCCTTCTTGTTCATTTTCCAGCGCTGTCTGCTGTTCGTTCGCTGGGCGGGCGGCTGCTGCAAACCGCTCTTGTCGCCCAACTGGCAGCGCTGCCGCTCTTGCTTTATCACTTTTACGAAATTTCTGTTTGGAGTGTCGTTCTTAACGTCTTGTTTGTTCCTCTGTATTCATGGATCCTCTTGCCGCTGGCTTTGCTCGTGGCTGCTGTTCCGTTTGCTCCGTTCGTTTGGCTGTTTTGCCGCCTCGTTGCCTTCACCAATGCCATCGTTCGGTTCTTTTCCGCCGATCATGGCCTGACGCTTGTGCTCGGCCGCCCGAGTCCATGGTGTTTGGCCTTGTGTGTCGCCGCAGTGGCGGCGGCGTTTCTCCTTTGGGAGCGCGGCCGGCTGCAAAGGGGATTGGCGGCGGTGGCGGCGGCGCTGGCCGTGCAGTTTGCCGCTCCGTATATGAATGCGAACGGGGAAGTGACCGTACTGGACGTCGGGCAGGGGGACTGTACGGTGATTGAACTTCCCGGTCGAAAAGCGGTCTATTTGCTTGACACGGGCGGAACGCTAGACATCGCGCGCGAGCCGTGGCGGAAGCGGTCGCGTCCGTTTTCCGTCGGCCGCGATGTGGTCGTGCCGTTTTTAAAGGCCAAAGGAATTCGGACGATCGACAAGCTGATTCTCACTCATGACGACGCCGACCATATCGGCGCGGCTCCCGATGTACTGCGGGCCGTGCGGGTCAAAGAAATCGTGACGAGCCCACACGCGTTGCCGACCGTTCGTCAGATGGCGCGTCCGTTTTCGGTGCCGGTTGCGGCTGCCTCACGCGGGCAGCGATGGCAAGAGGGGGGAGCGGCCTTTGCGATTTTGCATCCGGAAGCGGGAAACCGTGAAGACAATAACGGTTCGCTTGTTTTGTTCGCCCGCCTTGGCGGCTTGACGTGGCTGTTTGCCGCTGACATTGAGAAGGAAGCGGAGCAAGATCTCGTCCGCGCTTACCCACACTTGCGCGCCGATGTGTTAAAAGTCGCCCATCACGGCAGCGCCACGTCGACGACCGAGCCGTTTTTGTGGACGGTAAAGCCGCGGGTGGCGCTGATTTCGGTCGGTCGTCACAACCGTTACGGCCATCCAGCTCGGGAGGTGCTTGTCCGGCTCAAACAACAGGGAGCGATCATCTGGAGGACGGACCAAAACGGGGCCATTCGGTATGTATACAGCGAAAAAAGTGGAACCTTTCAACCGATGAAGCCATAAAATGAAGTGCGCAACGGGAAAGCGAACCGCATCCGGCGGTCGCCGATAGAGAAAAAAGGATTGCTGGAGAAAGCAATCCCTTTACCGGCCGAAAAATTCGATCAGCGTCGCGATGATGAACATGGTCGCGAAAAAGCCGAACGATACGATGAATCCAACGGCGGAATCGACAGCATCATTCCGCTGGCTTTGCACTTCCTTTTCGAAGACGTTCATCGCTTTTCCCTCCTCTTTGCAATCATTATTTAGTATAGACGAAAACGCGGAAAAAATCTACCATCGCCCGCCCCGTTTCCTTCCTTGACAACAGTTGTCACAAATACTTTCCAACGCCCGGGAAAACATAAAAATAACCCGCTGGCCGATAAGGTCCTAGGACTTATCAGCCGGCGTTTATATAAAGGGGAACCGGTTTTTTCCGACCGCCGGTTCCCTTGTAAAATGGCGAAAAACGGTGTATCTTTCTAGCAGGGAATCCTGCGATAGAATGGAGAAGGGAACATGTTGGAACGCGTATGGGGAAACATTGAAAAACGACGGTTTTCTCCCCTTTATTTATTATATGGCAGCGAGCCGTTTTTATTAACAGAAACGTATGAGCGGATCGTGAAGGCGGCGCTTGATGAAGGGGAGCGAGAATGGAACTTCGCCGTGTATGACTGCGAAGAAACGCCGGTCGAGATGGCGCTCGAGGAGGCGGAAACGGTGCCGTTTTTCGGCGAGCGCCGCGTGGTCGTCGTGAAGCATCCGTATTTTTTTACGTCGGAAAAAGAGAAGGAGATCGAGCATAATTTGGCGAAGCTGGAGGCGTACGTCAACGCGCCGGCTCCGTTTTCGATCGTTATCTTTTTTGCCCCGTACGACAAGCTCGATGAGCGAAAAAAAATCACCAAGCTTGCCAAAGAGCGCTGCGAAGTCGTCGTTGCTTCCTCGCTGGGCGAGGCGGAACTGCGCGCTTGGGTGCGGCGGCGCATCGAGAGCGAAGGCGCGTCGATCAGCGAAGAGGCTATCGATGTCCTTTTGCGGCGGGCGGGGACGCAGCTTTCCGTGCTGGCGAACGAAACGGAAAAGTTGGCGCTGTTCGCCGGGCCGGGCGGGGTGGTGGAAGCTGCCGCGGTGGAGCGGCTCGTCGCCCGCACGCCGGAGGAGAACGTGTTTGTTCTCGTCGAGCAGGTGGCGAAGCGCGATATTCCCGGCGCCTTGCGAACGCTTGTCGATTTGCTTGGCCATCAAGAGGAGCCGATCAAAATGTTGGCGCTGCTCGCTTCCCATTTCCGCTTGCTGTCGCAAGTGAAATGGCTCGCGCAAACGGGGTATGGGCAGACGCAAATCGCCTCCGCGCTTAACGTTCATCCGTTTCGCGTCAAGCTCGCCCTTGCTCAAGCGGCGCGGTTTTCCGAGCAAGAGCTTGTGGAAGCGATCAATGATCTGGCTGATGTCGATCATCAGGTGAAAAGCGGGGCGATGGATCGCCGGCTGGCGCTCGAGCTTTTGCTGATGCGATGGGGCGCCCGGCCGGAAGAGGAACGCAGCCGGCGATGAGAGCGGGCGAGAGCGTTATAAAAAAACGACCTGGCGCCAGGTCGTTTTTCATTAGGAAGCTTGGATGCTGTTTAATTTTTTCGCTAAGCGCGATTTTTGCCGGCTGGCGGCGTTTTTATGGATAAGGCCTTTGCTTGCGGCTTTGTCTAATTTTTTCGACGCGATAATGAACGCTTCGCGCGCTTTTTCCACGTCTTTCAGTTCGACGAGCGCCTCAAACTTTTTAATGGCGGTGCGCATCGCCGATTTCATCGAAGCGTTGTGTGCGCGGCGTTTTTCGCTCGTTTTTGCCCGTTTGATTGCCGATTTGATGTTAGCCACATCCATTCACCTCCGTTACGATGCGAATTTTTGCTGTGAACAGCAGGAAGAACAAATGTTATTCTATCAAACGCCTGTTGATTATGCAAGAGTGTGCAAGCAAAAATCCTTTACGAAATGTGAATGACGTTGCCTCATTGCGGTGACAATAAAAGAAAACGGCATGAGGAGGAACGCCATGGAACAGCCGCTCGATTTACGTCCGTATTCCGTGCGCACCGATTTGGCCATTGAAGCGCATGAGATTGCTGTGGAGGAGCGCCTGCAGCAAAAAAAAGAAAGCGGGGCCCCGATCGAAGGGGTCATCATCCGCGACCAAGAGATCGATGGCATCAAACTGTCGCATGTGCATGTCACCGAGCAAGGGGCGGCTTCAATCGGAAAAAAGCCGGGCCATTATGTGACGATTGAAGCGCAAGGAATCCGCGAGCAAAACAAAGAGCTGCAGCAAAGCGTGCAGCGCGTGTTCTCCGAGCAGCTCAGCGCCTTTTTGAAGCGGCTTCGCATTCCGGATGAGGCCAGCTGCCTGATCGTTGGGCTTGGCAACCAAAACGTCACCCCCGATGCGCTCGGGCCGCTGACGGTGGAAAACGTGCTGGTGACCCGCCATTTGTTCCAGTTGCAGCCGGAAAGCGTCGCCGAAGGGTTCCGGCCGGTCAGCGCCCTCGCCCCGGGAGTGATGGGGACAACGGGGATTGAAACGAGTGACATCATCGACGGGGTCGTCCGAAAAACGAAGCCGGATTTTGTCATTGTCATTGACGCCTTGGCCGCCCGTTCGATTGAGCGCGTCAACGCAACGATTCAAATTTCCGACACCGGCATTCATCCTGGTTCCGGAGTCGGCAACAAGCGTAAAGAGCTGAGCCGCGAGACGCTCGGCATCCCGGTCATTTCGATCGGCGTCCCGACCGTTGTCGATGCCGTCTCGATCACAAGCGACACGATTGATTTTATTTTGAAACATTTCGGCCGCGAAATGCGCCAAGGCCAGCGGCCATCAAGCGCTCTCGCCCCGGCCGGCTGGACGTTCGGGCGCAAAAAGAAGCTGACGGAACAAGATATGCCGTCGCCGCAAGAACGGTCGACGTTTCTCGGCATGGTTGGCACGCTCGGCGATGAGGAAAAGCGGCGCTTGATTTATGAAGTGCTCGCCCCGCTCGGCCATAATTTGATGGTGACGCCAAAGGAAGTCGATTCGTTTATCAGCGATATGGCGAACGTATTGGCCGGCGGTTTGAACAGAGCGCTGCATCGGCAAGTGAATCAAGACAACGTCGGTTCTTACACGCAGTAGGAAAAAGCGGTTCTATCTTTCCCTGCTTGGCCATAGGTTAAAGTGAGGAGACAAGCCGGGAAAGGGTGGAAGCATGAAACGATGGCGCCCGCCACATGTGATGATCGCTGTTCCAGGAGCCAGCTTAAAAAAGTTGTTGATGCTCGTCGTTGTAGGATGCATGATGATGGTGATGCTCATCGGGGCGCTCACGTCGCTGCGGCCGGAATATCGTCCGTCATCCTCGTCCATTAACGATATGGCGGCCCATTTTCCACAAGAGGCGTTCGTCCGCTTGTTTGCGTTGGAAAACGGGTATTTTGCTCAACTGCTGCCGAAAGAGCGGCAGCGGACAAACTATTCGTCGCTGCTGTTTCGCCTAGCGACGAGCATCAATCCTGATGATCCGCGCAGTTTGCTAGGCAGCGAGCTGCCGGGCTTTGCACTGTATGACAGCAAAATTTTAATCGCCGGCGAAGGGACGGATTATACGAACATTCCGTATGAATCGGCGCCTCCGCTTGAGGTGATGCTGGCGGAACGGCAGGCATCGGTCGAAGAGCTTGAACAAGCCGAGCAGACGGAGGATGAAAAGCCGTTGCCGCCGCCAAGGCAGACGACTGAGGGCAGAAAAGTCGTTTACATTTATCACACTCATACGCGCGAGTCGTATTTGCCGGCTTTAAAAGGGGTGACCGACCCGAATTTGGCGTTTCACCGGAGCGTCAATGTCACGAAAGTCGGCGAGAAACTGATGGAAGAGTTGGAGAAGCGGGGCATCGGCGCGCAAGTGAACAAAACCGACATTGAAGCGGAGCTGCTGAAAAAAGGGATGAACTACAGCCAAGCCTATGACATGTCGCGGCAAACGGTCGTCGCGGCGATGAAACAAAACCGCGATTTGCAATATTTGATCGACATTCACCGCGATGCCCACCGGCGCAATTATACGACGACGACGATCAACGGCGCTACGTATGCGCGGGTAGCGTTTATTGTCGGCGGCGAGAACGCCGAATATGAGAAAAATTTGCAGCTGGCTACGGAATTGCACCATTTGATGCAAAAGAAATACCCGGGGCTGAGCCGCGGGGTGATCAAGAAGCAAGGGGCCGGCACCGATGGCAAATTCAATCAAGATTTATCGGGCAATGCGATATTGATTGAAATCGGCGGCGTTGACAATACGTTTGCCGAACTGTTCCGCTCGGCCGCTGCGTTTGCCGATGTGTTTAGCGAGTATTATTGGCAGGCCGAGAAAGTTCAAGCGCCGACCCCGCCCGAGAAAAAATAAAGGGGCGTTGCTATGGCGAAATGGCTGATTCAATTTGGATTGATGCTGTTTCTGTTGTTGTTTGGCGTGCTGTTTGGCATGCAGCAGGCGCACAACGGAATGGAACGGATGCGCGGCTACGCGGATCCAGCATTTCCGTCCGTCGTTGAAATGAAGCGAAACGACAGCGGAGAGGTGGAGGCGGCGGTGTTTGGTAAGACCGTCACCGCGGCCGATTGGCAAAAAAAGCAGGAAACGATGCGCGAGTTGACATCGTTCAACGTTTTTTCCGAGCTTGGTCGTCGACTCGCTGACGCCGCCACCGCGCTCATGAACACGCTTCTTTCCCTCATCGGCCGGGTATTGGAGTAACTCGGCCGGTTTGTTGTATCATCCGTCAAGGCATTCGCTCAAGCCTGGCGGATTTTTTGTTGCCGTCACGGCGATGAGGCCTCATTTCCGGTTCGCCGCCGACCGGCGTGATGGCCCAAACGGAGAACGAAGCAAAAAAGCAAGGCTAGGGAGAAAGCATCCCAAGCGGTCGGCGCAGTTCACCATTGAATCTTCTTGACGCTGTTGCTATAATCAAAGCTAGTGCAGTTTTGCGAAGAAGCAGGAGTGAGAGACAATGAACCGGGAAGAACGGTTGAAGCGGCAAGAACGGATTCGCAATTTTTCGATTATCGCCCATATCGACCACGGAAAATCGACGCTGGCGGACCGCATTTTAGAGAAAACCGGCGCGCTGTCAGAGCGCGAACTGCGCGAGCAGACGCTCGATATGATGGATCTTGAGCGCGAACGCGGCATCACGATTAAATTGAACGCGGTGCAGTTGACATACAAAGCGAAAAATGGCGAAGAGTATATTTTCCATTTGATCGACACGCCGGGCCACGTCGATTTTACGTACGAAGTATCGCGCAGTTTGGCTGCTTGTGAAGGGGCGATTTTGGTCGTCGATGCGGCGCAAGGCATCGAAGCGCAGACGCTCGCCAACGTGTACTTGGCGATTGACAATAATTTGGAGATTTTGCCTGTGATCAATAAAATCGATTTGCCAAGCGCCGAACCGGAGCGGGTGCGCCAAGAAATTGAAGATGTGATCGGCCTTGACGCCTCTGATGCCGTGCTTGCGTCGGCCAAAGTCGGCATCGGCATCGAGGAGATTTTAGAAAAGATCGTCGCGAAAATTCCGGCTCCTTCGGGCGATCCCGATGCGCCGCTGAAGGCGCTCATCTTTGATTCGCTTTATGACCCGTATCGCGGCGTCGTCGCTTACGTCCGCATCGTTGACGGAACGGTGAAGCCAGGCCAGCGCATCAAAATGATGTCGACCGGCAAAGAATTTGAAGTGACGGAAGTCGGCGTGTTCACCCCGAAGCAAAAAGTTGTCAACGAATTGACGGTCGGTGATGTCGGCTATTTGACCGCCTCCATTAAAAATGTGAAAGACACGCGCGTCGGCGATACGATCACCGATGCCGAACGGCCGGCGGCCGAGCCGCTCCCCGGCTACCGGAAGCTCAACCCGATGGTGTTTTGCGGCATGTACCCGATCGATACGGCGCGCTACAACGATTTGCGCGAGGCGCTTGAGAAGCTGCAGCTCAACGATGCCGCGCTCCAGTTTGAACCGGAGACGTCGCAGGCGCTTGGGTTTGGCTTCCGCTGCGGGTTTCTCGGCTTGCTTCATATGGAAATCATCCAAGAGCGGCTCGAGCGCGAATTTCATATCGATTTAATCACGACCGCGCCGAGCGTTGTTTACAAGGTGCATTTGACCGATGGAACCGAAGTTAACGTCGACAACCCGACGAACATGCCCGATCCGCAAAAAATCGACCGCATTGAAGAGCCGTATGTGAAAGCGACGATCATGGTGCCGAACGACTACGTGGGGCCGGTCATGGAGCTGTGTCAAGGGAAGCGGGGCACGTTTGTCGATATGCAATATTTGGATGAAAAGCGCGTCATGCTCATTTACGATATTCCGCTTTCCGAAATTGTCTACGACTTTTTCGATGCCTTAAAATCGAACACGAAAGGGTACGCGTCGTTCGACTATGAGTTGATCGGCTATCGGCCGTCCAATCTCGTCAAGATGGATATTTTGCTTAACGGCGAAAAAATCGATGCGTTGTCGTTTATCGTCCATCGCGATTCCGCCTACGAGCGCGGCAAAGTGATCGTGGAAAAGCTGAAAGATTTGATTCCGCGCCAGCAGTTTGAAGTGCCGGTGCAAGCGGCGATCGGCAACAAAATCATCGCCCGTTCGACGATCAAGGCGCTGCGCAAAAACGTGCTCGCCAAATGTTACGGGGGCGACGTATCGCGGAAGCGGAAGCTGCTTGAGAAACAAAAAGAAGGAAAGAAGCGGATGAAACAAATCGGATCGGTCGAAGTGCCGCAGGAAGCGTTTATGGCCGTTTTGAAAATCGATGACCAGAAAAAATAAGCGGACAAGGCTGTCTCCTTGGGGGATAGCCTTGTTTCGTTCGCGCTGTTGGAAAGGAGGAGCACGATTGGCCATTTCCGCCTATTTTCACATCCCTTTTTGTGCCCATATTTGTCATTATTGCGACTTTAACAAAGTGTTCGCCGCCGGCCAACCGATCGACGATTACTTGCGGGCGATGGACAAGGAAATGGCGTGGACGGCCGCTGAGTTTGGCCGCCGGCTCCAAACGCTGTTTATCGGCGGCGGCACGCCGACGGTGCTTGAACCGGCGCAGCTCGGCCGCCTGTTTGAAAGCATTCACCGCCATTTTCAGTTTGACCGATCAACAGCCGAGTTCACCGTCGAAGCGAATCCGGACGGATTGACGAGCGAAAAGCTCGCCATTTTGCGCGCTGCCGGCGTCAATCGCCTCAGCATCGGAGTGCAGACGTTTGATCCCCGGCTGCTTCATGCCATCGGCCGGACGCATCGGCGTGAAGATGTCGTTCGGGCGGTGGAGATGGCACGAGAAGCTGGGTTTGTCAATATCAGCGTCGATTTGATGTACGGATTGCCGGGACAAACGTTGGCGCTGTTTTTGGCCGACCTCGAGGCAGCGCTGTCGCTCGAAGTGGCTCATCTGTCCGTCTATTCTTTGATGGTTGAACCGAAAACGATGTTTTACAACGAATGGCGGAAGGGGCGCCTTCGCCTTCCCGGCGAAGAAGCGGAAGCGGAAATGTACGAAGCGGCCATGGATCGCCTTCCGGCCGGCGGCTACCGGCAATACGAAATCAGCAACTATGCTTTGCCGGGGCGGGAAAGCCGGCACAACTTGACCTACTGGAACAACGAGGAGTACTACGGCATCGGCGCCGGGGCGCACAGCTATATCGACGGTGTGCGGCGTGAGAACATCGGCCCGGTTCGGCATTACATCGCCGCCATCGAGCGCGGCGAATGGCCGCATCGCGCCGTGCGCCGCCTCACCGTCCGCGAACAGATGGAAGAGGAACTTTTTTTAGGGCTGCGCAAGACGGAAGGGGTATCCAAGGCCCGTTTCCGGCAAAAGTTTGGTTGCGAGATGGACGATGTGTTTGGTGCCGCGATTCGCCGCGAGCTCGCATGCGGACGTCTTGAGGAGACGAACGGTCACCTCCGCCTGACCAAGCGCGGCCGCTTGCTCGGCAATGAGGTGTTCGCCGCGTTCCTCGGCGAGATGTAAACATTGACATTTGCCCGCTGATTTGCTACCCTAATAGTAGATTTAGCACTCAAATTGTTTGAGTGCTAACAGAGGTGAGACACTTGTTAACGGACCGCCAACTGTTGATTTTGCAGGTGATTATCGACGATTTCATTCGTTCAGGGCAGCCTGTCGGTTCGCGGACGTTATCGAAAAAGCATCAGATTGCGTTCAGCTCAGCGACGATCCGCAATGAGATGGCGGATTTGGAAGAGCTTGGTTACATCGAAAAAACGCACGTTTCGTCCGGCCGCGTGCCGTCGGAAAAAGGATACCGATACTATGTCGACCATCTGCTGCCGCCGCAGCGGCTGACGCGGGCGGACTTGCAAAAAATCCGCTCCGTGTTCGCTGAGCGCATCTGCGAGCTGGAGAAATTGATGCAAAAGTCGGCACAGATTTTGTCCGATTTGACGAATTATACATCGATCGCTCTTGGCCCGGCGTTTAAGGAAAGCAAGCTGAAGCGGATGCAAATTGTCCCGCTCAATGAACAGACGGCGGTGGCCATCATCGTGACGGACACCGGCCATGTCGAAAATCGGGTCGTGACGATTCCGTCATCCATGGATGCGGGCGATCTCGAAAAAATGATCAACATTTTCAACGAGCGCTTAAACGGCGTCCCGCTCGTCGATTTGAAAGAGAAAATGGAGACGGAAGTGGCCGACGTCCTGCGCCGGCACATCCGCAACTACGACAGCGTGCTGAACACGCTCGTTGAGACGATCGATGTTCCCGAAGACGAAAAAGTGTTTTTCGCCGGCAAGGCGAACATGCTCAACCAGCCGGAGTTCAGCGACATTCAAAAAGTGCGCCCACTTCTGAACATCATTGAGCAAGAAAAAGACATTTACCGTCTGCTCCGCAAGCAAAACCAAAAAGGGGTGCGGGTGTCGATCGGACACGAAAACGAGCTGCGTGGCATGGAAAACTGCAGCTTGATTACGGCGACGTACTCGGTCGGCGATGAGCCGCTTGGAGCGATTGCGATTTTAGGGCCGACGCGCATGGAATATTCGCGCGTCATCACGGTCTTAAACCGCGTCGCCTCCGATTTGTCGGCCGCGCTGACGAAATGGTATCAAAGCCAATAAGAATGGCCATATTGGATAACGGATGGATCGCGCATCCATCCTTTCCTTGTGGCCATTGATACATAAACAAGGAAGGGCCCGGGGGGCGGCAAACGGTTGATCAAGACGCAAGGATCGACCATCGAGAGACGGATTCGCTTTTGCCTAACATCCGGCAAAGGGGCCTGGGCAGGGAGGTGAAAATCGATGGAACAAGGAGAAAAACAAGCCATGGAACAAGCTACATACGCTGAACCGGAGCGGGAGCGAGCGGGCGAGGAAGAATCCGCCGCGCCGCTTGGCGGAGAATCGAACGCTGCTTTGCATGAGGAAGAAAGCGAACAAGCCGATCGGGAGGAAGCGGCGGAACCGATGAAAACGGCGCCAACTGCCGAAGAGCTGGCAGCGGCCAAGGCGCAGATCGCTGAATTGGAAGCGAAACTGGCCGAGATGGAAAACCGGTATCTCCGCCTGTACGCCGATTTCGAAAACTTCCGCCGTCGGACGCGCCAAGAGATGGAAGCGGCGGAAAAATACCGCGCGCAAAGTTTGGCCAATGATTTGCTTCCGGTTCTCGACAACTTTGAACGCGCCTTGAAAATTGAGGCGGACAGCGAACAGGCGAAGTCGATTTTGCAAGGAATGGAAATGGTGTACCGGTCGCTTGTCGATGCCTTGAAGAAAGAAGGGGTCGAGGCGATCGAGGCGGTCGGCAAGCCGTTCGATCCCCATTGGCATCAAGCGGTCATGCAAGCGGAAGCCGAGGGGTATGAGCCGAACACGGTCGTGGAAGAGCTGCAAAAAGGCTACCGGCTGAAAGACCGCGTGCTGCGCCCCGCCATGGTCAAAGTGAGTCAGTAAACGGAAACGGAGGGTGATAGGCGATGAGCAAAATTATCGGTATCGACTTAGGAACGACGAACTCTTGCGTCGCCGTGTTGGAAGGCGGCGAAGCGAAAGTCATTCCGAACCCGGAAGGAAACCGCACGACCCCATCGGTCGTGGCGTTTAAAAACGGTGAGCGCTTAGTCGGCGAAGTCGCCAAACGGCAAGCGATCACGAACCCGAACACGATCATCTCGATCAAGCGCCATATGGGCACCGATTACAAAGTCGAGATTGAAGGAAAGCAATATACACCGCAAGAAATTTCGGCGATCATTTTGCAATACTTGAAATCGTACGCCGAAGACTATTTAGGTGAGCCGGTGACGCGCGCCGTCATCACCGTGCCGGCCTATTTCAACGATGCCCAACGCCAAGCGACGAAAGACGCTGGCCGCATCGCCGGCTTGCAAGTCGAACGCATCATCAACGAGCCGACGGCGGCGGCGCTCGCTTACGGTTTAGATAAAGAAGAAGACCAAACGATTCTCGTCTACGACTTGGGCGGCGGGACGTTTGACGTCTCGATTCTGGAGCTTGGCGACGGCGTGTTTGAAGTGAAGGCGACCGCCGGCGACAACCATTTGGGCGGCGACGATTTTGACCAAGTGATCATCGATTATTTGGTCAATCAGTTCAAGCAAGAGCACGGCATCGATTTGTCCAAAGACAAAATGGCGCTCCAGCGCTTAAAAGATGCGGCGGAAAAAGCGAAAAAAGAGCTGTCCGGCGTGACGCAGACGCAAATTTCGCTGCCGTTTATCAGCGCGAACGAAAACGGCCCGCTCCATCTTGAGACGACGCTCACCCGCGCCAAGTTTGAAGAATTGTCGGCCCACCTCGTCGAGCGGACGATGGGACCGGTCCGCCAAGCGTTGCAAGACGCCGGCTTGACGCCAGCCGACATCGACAAAGTCATTTTGGTCGGCGGTTCGACGCGCATTCCGGCCGTGCAAGAAGCGATCAAGCGCGAACTCGGCAAAGAGCCGCACAAAGGCGTCAACCCGGATGAAGTCGTGGCGATCGGCGCGGCGATCCAGGGCGGCGTCATCGCCGGCGAGGTCAAAGATGTCGTCCTGCTTGATGTCACCCCGCTGTCGCTCGGCATTGAAACGATGGGCGGCGTGTTTACGAAGTTGATCGAGCGGAATACGACGATTCCGACGAGCAAATCGCAAGTGTTTACAACCGCGGCTGACAACCAGACGACCGTTGACATTCACGTCTTGCAAGGCGAGCGCCCGATGGCGGCCGACAACAAAACGCTGGGCCGCTTCCAGCTGACCGGCATCCCGCCGGCGCCGCGCGGCGTGCCGCAAATTGAAGTCACGTTCGATATCGACGCCAACGGCATCGTTCACGTGCGCGCCAAAGATTTAGGAACGAACAAAGAGCAATCGATTACGATCAAATCGTCGTCCGGTTTGTCGGAAGAGGAAATTCAGCGCATGATTAAAGAAGCGGAAGAAAACGCCGAAGCCGACCGGAAGCGGAAAGAAGCGGCCGAGCTGCGCAACGAGGCCGACCAGCTCCTTTTCATGACTGACAAAACGTTAAAAGAAGTCGAAGGAAAAGTGAGCGCCGATGACATCAAGAAAGCCGAAGTGGCGAAGGAAGCGTTGAAGGCGGCGCTCGAGAAAAACGATCTCGATGACATTCGCAAGAAAAAAGAAGCGCTGCAAGAAGCGGTGCAGCAGCTGTCGATCAAGCTGTATGAGCAGGCGGCGAAACAGGCGCAAACGGGCGCGGCCAACCAAGACAACGTCGTGGATGCGGAGTTTAAAGAAGTCAATGACGATAAATAAGGGAAAAAGAAAAAGTCAAAGTCAGGCCTGCCTTGGCTTTGACTTTTTTTCTAGCATTCACATATTGCCATAAAGCAAAGGGAAATGATAAAATGACCTTTATGTGAATGAATCGGGAGTGGATGATCAACGATGGCGAAGCGCGACTATTACGAGATTCTCGGCGTCAGCAAAAACGCGACGAAAGACGAGATCAAAAAAGCGTACCGGAAGCTTTCGAAACAGTATCATCCAGACATTAACAAAGCGCCGGACGCCGCCGAGAAGTTCAAGGAGATCAAAGAGGCGTACGAAGTGCTGAGCGATGATGAAAAGCGGGCCCGCTACGACCAATTCGGGCATGTCGATCCGAACGAAACGTTTGGCGGCGGATTCCAAGGCGGCTTTGATTTCGGCGGTTTTAGCGGCTTTGGCGGCTTTGAAGATATTTTTGAGACGTTTTTCGGCGCCGGTCCGCGCCGGCGGGCAAGCGGGCCGCGCAAAGGAGCCGACGTCGAATATATGATGACGCTCACGTTTGAGGAAGCGGCGTTCGGAAAAGAAACGGAAATCGAAGTTCCCCGAGAAGAGGAGTGCGACACGTGCCGCGGCAGCGGGGCAAAACCGGGCACAAGCCCGCAATCGTGCCCGCACTGCCACGGCAGCGGGCAAGTGACAAGCGAACAAGCAACGCCGTTTGGCCGCATCGTCAACCGCCGGACGTGCCCGGTCTGCGCCGGCACAGGCCGCTACATTCCGGAAAAATGCCCAACGTGCGGGGGCACGGGGCGCGTGAAACGGCGGAAAAAAATTCACGTCAAAATTCCGGCCGGTGTCGACGACGGACAGCAGCTGCGCGTCGCCGGTCAAGGGGAGCCGGGGATCAACGGCGGGCCGCCGGGGGATTTGTACATCGTCTTCCACGTCGAACCGCATGAGTTTTTTAAGCGCGACGGCGACGATATTTATTGCGAGGTGCCGCTGTCGTTCGCCCAAGCAGCGCTTGGCGATGAAATGGAAGTGCCGACGCTTCATGGCCCCGTTAAGCTGAAAATCCCAGCCGGCACGCAAACGGGCACGCGCTTCCGCCTGAAGGGAAAAGGGGTGCCGAACGTGCGCGGCTACGGCCAAGGCGACCAGCACGTCATCGTCCGCGTTGTGACGCCGACGCGGTTGACGGAAAAGCAAAAACAGCTGTTGCGCGAGTTTGACCGGCTCGGTGGAGAGACGATGCATGACGGGCCGCACGCCCGTTTTTTTGAAAAAGTCAAAAAGGCGTTCAAAGGAGAAGCGTAAGCGCGATGAAATGGTCAGAAATCAGCATCCATACGACGCACGAAGCGGTCGAAGCGATTTCGAACATTTTGCATGAAGCCGGCGCCGGCGGCGTGGTCATTGAGGACTCGTACGACCTCGTCAAAGACCGCGACGATTGGTACGGAGAGATCGTCGAGCTCAATCCCGACGATTATCCGGAAGAAGGGGTCATCATTAAGGCATATTTGCCGGTCAACAGCTTTCTTGGCGAAACGGTGGAACAAATCAAGCAGGCCATTAACAATTTATGGCTATACGATATTGACCTTGGCAAAAATAAAATTACGTTGAGCGAAGTGAATGAGGAAGAATGGGCGACGGCGTGGAAAAAGCATTACCACCCGGTCAAAGTATCGGAAAAGTTTACGGTCGTGCCAACGTGGGAGACGTATGAACCGGCTTCCGACGACGAGCTGATCATCGAAATGGACCCGGGTATGGCGTTTGGCACCGGCACCCATCCGACGACGGTCATGTGCCTGCAGGCGCTTGAAAAATACGTGCGCCCTGGCGACGAGGTCATTGATGTTGGCACCGGCTCCGGCATTTTAAGCATCGCCGCGGCGATGCTCGGCGCCCGTTCGGTGCGGGCGCTCGATTTGGATCCGGTGGCGGTCGACAGCGCGCGGCTGAACGTAAAGCTCAATAAGGTGCAGCATATCGTAACGGTCTCACAAAACAATTTGCTCGACCATATCGAGCAACCGGCTGACGTGATCGTCGCCAACATTTTAGCGGAAATTATTTTGCGCTTTGCCGGCGACGCCTATCGGCTGTTGAAGCCGGGCGGCCGCTTGATCGTCTCGGGCATCATTCAGGCGAAAAAACAAGAGGTCCAAAACGAATTGCTCGCTTTAGGATTTGCGATCGCCGATACGAAGGTGACGGAAGATTGGGTGGCGTTGGTCGCCGCGAAACCGTAAGCAAACAGGAGGCGGCCTTCGACGAAACCGTTTTGTTGCGATCGTTGTTTCACGAAACCGTAAGCAAAGAAGGGATGTCGGTTGCAGCGCTATTTCGTTTCCGAACAGGCACGGCGCGGGGAAATCGTCGCGATCAGCGGCGATGACGCCCATCATATCGCCCGCGTCATGCGCATGAAACCGGGCGCGGCGATTGCCTGCGTGTTCCCGGACGGGCGCACGGCGGTTTGCCAAATTGAACAAATTGCCAATGAGCAAGTGCAAGCCCGTATTGTACAATGGAAAGAGGAGCGGCGTGAACTGCCGGTGCGCATT
Organism: Geobacillus sp. YF-1; assembly: GCF_052692335.1. NCBI lineage: Bacteria > Bacillati > Bacillota > Bacilli > Caryophanales > Anoxybacillaceae > Geobacillus > Geobacillus sp. YF-1. The sequence goes on along the minus strand of NZ_CP199850.1, from coordinate 2,414,743 downwards.
TATATCGCGCAAGGGCTGTCGAAAGGGGACAAATGGGAGCTTGTCATCCAAAAAGGGACGGAGCTCGGGGCGGCCGGTTTTTTGCCGTTTGCTGCCGCTCGTTCGCTCGTCAAATGGGAGGACAAAAAAGCGGAGAAAAAGGTGGAGCGGTGGAAAAAAATCGCCAAAGAGGCGGCTGAACAGGCCGAGCGAACCGTGGTGCCGGACGTGCGGGCGCCGCTTTCGTTGGCCGAGCTCGTTGCGTTTGGCGAAACGGTTGACGTTCGGCTGTTCGCTTATGAGGAGGAAGCGCGCCGAGGGCGGCACGCTTCGCTCCCGGCCCTTTTGACCGACCTGGCGCCCGGCGGCTCGCTTTTGGCCGTCTTTGGGCCGGAGGGAGGATTCAGCGCGGAAGAAGCGGAACGACTCGAACAGCACGGCTTTTTGCCATGCAGCCTTGGACCGCGCATTTTGCGGACGGAGACGGCGCCGCTTTATTTGCTTGCCGCCGCTTCCTATGAGTGGGAGCTGCGAAGGTAGCCCGCGGATAAGCGATCCGCGGACGACGGAAATCCCCCCTGCGACCGAGCGGGGGAATAGAGTGAGGTGAATGCGATGCCAACAGTGGCTTTTCATACATTGGGCTGCAAAGTCAATCACTATGAAACGGAAGCGATCTGGCAGCTGTTTAAACAGGCCGGCTACGAACGGAAAGAGTTTGAAAGCCGCGCCGATGTTTATGTGATCAACACGTGCACGGTGACGAACACCGGCGACAAAAAAAGCCGTCAAGTCATCCGCCGCGCGGTGCGCCGCAATCCGGACGCCGTCGTTTGCGTGACCGGCTGCTACGCGCAAACATCGCCGGCTGAGGTGATGGCCATCCCTGGCGTCGATATCGTGATCGGGACGCAAGACCGCCATAAAATGTTAGAGTACATTGAGCAGTTTCAGCGCGAACGGCAGCCGATCAATGCCGTCCATAATATCATGAAAACGCGCGTCTTTGAGGAGATGGATGTGCCGGAATTCACCGACCGGACGCGGGCGTCGCTGAAAATCCAAGAAGGGTGCAACAACTTTTGCACGTTTTGCATCATTCCATGGGCGCGCGGCTTAATGCGCTCGCGCGACCCGCAGGAGATCATCCGTCAGGCGCGCCAGCTCGTCGCCGCCGGCTACAAAGAAATCGTGCTGACCGGCATTCACACCGGCGGTTATGGCACCGATCTGAAAGACTATAATTTTGCCGCGCTGTTGCGCGATTTGGACGAGCAAGTGCCGGGGCTGAAGCGGCTCCGCATTTCATCCATCGAGGCGAGCCAGCTGACCGATGAAGTCATCGAAGTTTTGCGGCGGTCGGACAAAATCGTCCGCCACTTGCACATCCCGCTCCAATCGGGGTCGAATACGGTGCTGAAGCGGATGCGCCGCAAATATACGGTGGAATTTTACGCCGAGCGGCTCGCCCGGCTGCGCGACGTGTTTCCGGAACTGGCGGTGACCTCAGATGTCATCGTCGGCTTCCCTGGTGAAACGGAAGAGGAATTTATGGAGACGTACAACTTTATTCGCGAGCAGCGGTTTTCCGAGCTTCACGTTTTCCCGTATTCGAAGCGGACCGGCACGCCGGCGGCGCGCATGCCGAATCAAATTGATGAAGAGACGAAGCACGACCGCGTCCGCCGCTTGATCGCCCTTTCCGACCAGCTGGCGAAAGAATACGCCTCGCAGTTTGAAGGGCAAGTGCTTGAAGTCATCCCGGAAGAGCGCGACAAAGAAGAGCCGCACTTGTACGTCGGCTACACCGATAATTACTTGAAAGTCCGTTTTCCAGCGTCCGACGAGCTGATTGGCGAACTGGTGAAAGTGAAGATCACCAAAGCCGGCTACCCGTATAACGAAGGCCAGTTTGTCCGCGTTGTGCCGGATGAGGCCGTTCGATCGGTGAAATTAAGTTCCTAATCCCAATGGCCGATTTAGGCTAAGCGCGCCCGTCTCATACTTCCCAGCCTTTAGGCTGGGTTTTTGTTTTCTACGAAAATGGCGAACTGACGCGGGATTTTCATGTCTGGGTGGAGGGCAAACCATTGCCCATGGATCTTTTCCGTGAAAATGGCGAACTGACGCGGGATTTTCATCCCCGGGTGGAGGGCGGATCGCCGTCCATGGATCTTTCCGTAAAAATCCCGTGCCCGCAGGCGGTGATGGTCATCTCTGAGCGGAGGGCGGACCGCTGCCCATGGATCTTTTTCCGTCCATTTCTCTCGAGCAGGCTAACAAGCTCGCCGGAAGATGAAATGGGAGACGATACGGATGGCGGCTAGTTTTTATGGCAACGACATGGTATGATGGTAGACGTCAGACCTTTCATTTTTTGCAGTAGCAGGAGAAAGGAGCGATGTTCCATGACAGAGAATATGGCCAAAATGATCGATCATACGCTGCTCAAGCCAGAGGCGACGAAAGAACAAATCATTCAACTATGCCGCGAAGCGAAACAATACGGCTTCGCCTCCGTCTGTGTCAACCCGGCGTGGGTGAAAGCGGCGGCGCGCGAGCTTTCCGGCACCGATGTCCGCGTTTGCACCGTCATCGGTTTTCCGCTGGGGGCGACAACGCCGGAAACAAAAGCGTTTGAAACGAATAACGCCATCGAAAACGGCGCCGGCGAGGTGGATATGGTGATCAACATCGGCGCGTTAAAAAGCGGCGATGATGAGCTTGTTGAGCGCGACATTCGCGCTGTCGTCGAGGCGGCGGCCGGAAAAGCGCTGGTGAAAGTGATTATCGAAACGGCTTTGCTGACCGATGAAGAAAAAGTGCGCGCCTGCCAATTGGCGGTGAAGGCGGGGGCCGATTACGTGAAAACGTCGACCGGATTCTCCGGCGGCGGCGCGACGGTCGAGGACGTGGCGCTCATGCGGCGGACGGTCGGTGACAAAGCGGGCGTCAAAGCGTCAGGCGGCGTGCGCGATCGGGAAACGGCCGAAGCGATGATCGCAGCCGGGGCGACGCGCATCGGGACGAGCTCCGGGGTGGCGATTGTCCGCGGGCAAACGGGCGGCGCCGGCTACTAAGCTCGACGGCCGCCTGGCGCTTCGTTCGAAGGAAACATCGCCGCCGTCCACCGATGTCGGCCACTAAGCTCGGCGGCTGCCGTGCAAATGGATCATGGCCCGCTCAATGGCGCCGACAAACGGCAACGCGGCGACGGAACAAATGACGTTAAACACGACGCTGACATGGGCGAGCTGCACGTCCGGGGCCGGGCTGAGCAAAGCGGCGAAGCGGGCGAGCGGCGCGGTGAAAAAGGCAAACACGGCGACGCCGGCGACGTTCAGCCACAGATGGGTGTAGGCGGTCAGCCGCGCCTCCTTGCCGGCCCCGATCGACGCCAGCAGGCCGGTGATACACGTCCCGATGTTCGCGCCAAGCAAAATGGCAATAGCAGCTGGCAGCGTCAACAATTGTTCGTTTACAAACCCCATGGCGATGCCGATCGTCGCTGCGCTGGAATGGACGAGCGCGGTCAAAGCGATGCCGACAAGCAAACCGGCGGCCGTCGAGCGGTTCGTCTCCTGAAGCCAGACGTTGACAAACGGATAGGCGGCCAGCGGCTTCGCCAAGCTTGAAAAACCGTCCATGGCAAACAGCAAGACGGCTAGACCGGCGACCGCCATGCCGATGCCGTAAAGGAACCGACGGCGGCCGAGAAAAACGAGCAGCGCGCCCCCCAAAAGAAGCGGAATGGCGCCCTCGCCGAGATCGAGCGTCATCAGCTCCGTCGTGAGCGTCGAACCGATGTTGCTGCCTAAGATGATGCCGATGGACTGCCGGAACGATAAGTAGCCGGTGGCGACCAGGCCGACGGTCATCACCATCACGGCCGAACTGCTTTGCACAAGCGCGGTTGTCGCCAAGCCGGTGAGAAACGATTGCCAAGGTTTGGCCGTAAAGCGCATCAGCCATTCGTTCATCCGGTCGCCGGACAACGTGTAAAGCCCCGCCCGCATCATCAACATGCCGAGAAGAAAAATAGCGGTGTAAACGGCCAACAGCACAAAGAGTGAACCCATCGGCGCTCTCTCCCTTCATCCTATATGTATGGGCCTTGTCCGTCGGCAATGACCGCTTTTTCGGAAGACGAGCGCCGCGTGCTTTTTGTATTGACCTTTTCGATCGGCATGTATTATAATTGACAAGTACAATATGCAATGGTTGGTGTTCGGAGGGAGGGAAGCAGGATGTCCAAAACGATCGTGCGCAAAAACGAGTCGATCGATGACGCTCTTCGTCGCTTTAAGCGTGCCGTTTCGAAAACAGGCACTTTGCAAGAAGTGAGAAAGCGTGAATTTTACGAAAAGCCAAGCGTCAGACGGAAGAAAAAATCTGAAGCGGCGAGAAAGCGCAAGCACTAAGAGCACGCATTAAAGAGGGTGTATAGTCGGTGAGTCTTCTCGATCGTTTGAATAACGATATGAAGCAGGCGATGAAAAGCAAGGAGAAAGAAAAGCTGTCCGTTCTCCGCATGCTGAAGGCGGCGCTGCAAAACGAAGCGATCAAGCTCGGCAAAAGCGCGCTGTCCGAGGACGAAGAGCTGACGGTTCTTTCCCGTGAACTGAAACAGCGTAAAGACTCCCTCCACGAATTTGAAAACGCTGGCCGTTCAGATCTAGTCGAAAAGGCAAAAACCGAAATTGAAATCGTTCAGTCGTATATGCCGAAGCCGCTGACGGAAGAGGAGCTCCGCGAACTGATCGCAGAGACGATCAAAGAAGTCGGCGCTTCTTCGAAAGCGGATATGGGAAAAGTGATGAGCGCGATCATGCCGAAGGTGAAAGGGAAAGCGGATGGTTCGCTCGTCAATCAACTCGTGCGACAACAGTTGTCATAATGGGCGATGGGCCTTGCCGGACAGGCGGGCCCATCGTTTTTGAAAAGCGGTGCTAGAACCCCCTTTTGTCTCATACATATGAGATGAAAGGGGGTTCTTTTTTGATGGTGAAAAGGTGGCGCCAGCAGGTGAAGCGGTGGATGGCGGAAACGCTCGAGCTTCCCGCCGACATTATGATGGATTTGCCTCGCATTACGATGATTGGCCAAATCCATATTTACATTGAAAACCACCGCGGGCTGCTCGCCTTCAGCGATAAAGAGCTCCGCTTGTTGCTGCGAAACGGCCAGCTTATTGTCCGCGGCGAACAATTTGTCATTAAAACGATATTGCCGGAGGAAATTTTGTTGGAAGGAAAAATTAACCAAGTAACGTACATCGATAAATAGCGAGGAGGAACGGGGATGAAGAACGAATGGGTCGACACGCTTGCCGGCAGCGTGCGGGTCAAAGTGAGAGGAAAAGGGATCGAACGATTGATCAACGCCTGCGTCCGCCAAGGGATGGCTGTTTGGAACGTGAAAAAGCATAGCGCGGATACCGTGACGTTCTTCATTAGGCTCAGCGATGTAAAACAGCTGCGCCATATCGCCCGGAAAAGCGGATGCAAGCTCTCGTTTGTCGGCCGAACCGGCTTGCCGTTTTTTTGGCGCCGGGTTTGGCGAAACAGCGGGTTTTGGCTTGGCCTGCTCGTTTTTCTAGCGGGGGTGTTTTTGCTGTCGAACGTCGTGTGGAACATCGACATCGAGGGGGCAACGCCGGAGACCGAGCATCACATCGTCCGCGAGCTGAAGCGGATGGGAGTGGAGCGCGGCGCATTCCAATTTTTGCTCGACGACCCGGAAACGCTACAAAAAAAGTTGACGGAACGAATTCGCGACATTACGTGGGTCGGGGTGGAATGGAAAGGGACATCGCTTCATTTTCAAGTGGTGGAAAAGGAAATTCCCGAACCGAAACAACCGCTTCCGCCGCGCCATTTGGTCGCCAAAAAAGAGGCGGTGGTGGCGGACTTATTCGTTGAAGAAGGACAACCGCTCGTTTCCGTCAACGATTACGTGCAAAAAGGGCAGCTGCTCGTCTCGGGCATCATCGGCGCCGAAGGGCGAACGAAATTTGTGCCGGCGTCAGGGAAAGTGTTTGGCGAAACATGGTACAAGTCTACCGTTGTCCTGCCGCTGGAGACGACGTTTCACGTGTTGACGGGAAAAGCGATGGCGCGCCATTATATCGGGATCGGCCGACTGTCCATCCCGGTCTGGGGTTGGGAGAAGCCGCCGTTTTCCCATATGGTTGTTGAAAGAGAAAAGCGGCCGTTTCGCTTTTGGAAATGGGACTTGCCTTTTTATTATGAACGTGTCACCATCCGCGAGGCGGAAGCGGTGAAGCGGAGCTACACGTGGGAAGAAGCGTTCGCGGAAGCAAGGCGCATCGCCCGCCGCGAACTGCGAGCCAAACTGCCCGAGGAGGCGGCCATCCGCGGCGAAAAAGTTTTGCATCAGGAGAAAGAGAATGGTAAAGTAAGGGTAGAATTGCATTATGAAGTCATTGAAAACATTGCTGTACCACAACCCATTGTTCAAGGAGATTGAGAATGTCAGAGCAGTTCGTTACGATCAGCCAACACGTGCGAAATCAACAGGAAGCGGCTGCGCTCTTTGGCGTCCATGATGCCCACTTGAAACGGATGGAAGAAGAGCTTGGCGTCTCCATTGTGACGCGCGGGGAAACGGTCAACGTTTCCGGCCCGCCCCAGCAAGTCCAGCTTGTCGATGAGCTTTTGCGCCATTTGCTCATCGTCATTCGCAAAGGGGTGGCGGTCGGGGAGCGCGATGTGATGTATGCGATCCAGCTGGCGAAAAAGGGGGCGCTTGACGGCCTCGTTCAGCTGTATGACCAAGAGATCGTGAAAAACGCCAAAGGAAAGCCGATCCGCGTCAAAACATTGGGGCAGCGCTATTATGTGGCTGCGATCGAACAGCACGATTTGACGTTTGGCATCGGTCCGGCTGGCACCGGGAAAACGTATTTGGCGGTCGTTATGGCCGTTAAGGCGCTGAAAGCCGGAAGCGTCAAGCGCATCATCCTCACCCGCCCAGCGGTCGAGGCGGGAGAAAGCCTTGGCTTTTTGCCCGGCGATTTGAAAGAGAAAGTCGATCCGTATTTGCGGCCGCTCTATGATGCGTTGCATGATGTGCTCGGCGCCGAGCAGACGCAGCGGCTCATTGAGCGAGGGACGATCGAAATCGCCCCGCTCGCCTACATGCGCGGGAGAACGTTGGACGATGCCTTCGTCATTCTAGATGAGGCGCAAAACACTACGCCGGCGCAAATGAAAATGTTTCTGACCCGGCTTGGCTTCGGATCGAAAATGGTGATTACAGGCGATATTTCCCAAGTCGACTTGCCGCGAGGAGTCGAATCAGGTCTCTCCGTCGCCAAGCGCCTTTTGGCTTCGATCAGCGGCATCGCCTTCGTATTTTTGGAACAGTCGGATGTCGTCCGCCATCCGCTCGTTGCCAAAATCATTGACGCTTATGGCGAGGCCGGCTTATAAAAAAATGCGCAACGGGCGGCCGCGCCTTTTTGAAAAGCGAGGGGAAAACCGGTGGGAAGGCTTCGTTTTTTTCTTGAGCGGACAAAAACGGTCCGTTTCGTCCGCTTCTGTCTGTTTTTGTTTTTGGCCGTTCTGTTGTTTGCTGTTTTGTACTGGCAAGTCAAGCCGCGCCAATATGAACTGCGCCTGTTTGACGTCGCCAAGGAAACGATTCGCTCCCCGGTGACGGTGGAAGATAAAGAGGCGACCGCCCAGCTGAAGGAAGAGGCGGCGGCGAAAGTAGCGGATGTTTACACGTTGAAAAAAGAATACGCCGAAAACCGGGTCGACCTTCTTTCCTCGCTGTTTGCGGCGATTGAGAGCGTGCAAAAGGAGGCCGAATCGGACCGCGCGGCGAGCGGGATGGCGGCCAAACTCGAGGAGCGGTTGCCGCCGGAATGGTTCGCCTATTTGTCGGCAGAGGAATGGCAGCGCCTGCTCAGCGCCGCGCCTTCAGAGCTGAAGACGGCGAAGGAAGCGGCGCTCACCGCCGTCCATACAGCCATGAGCGAACGCATTTCGCAAAACGATTTGGAGGCCGCCCGCGAACAGGCGGCCAACGAGATTGAATACGCCGCTCTGCCGCCGGCGCTTCGCGAACCGGTTGCCAAGCTTTGCCGGCGAGCGGTGATCCCGAACGTCGTCTACGATCGGACGGCGACCGAGGAGAAACGGCGTCAGGCGATGGATGAAGTGAAGCCGGTGAAAATTTTGCAAGGACAAGTGATCGTGGAAGAAGGGCAATTCATTACAAGCGATATTTATCGGCGGCTTGAGCTCGTCGGCTTGCTTGAAAGCGACCGTCCATCCTTTACGGCCGCCGGGTTGGGAATGTTTGTGCTCCTCTTGCTCGCCCCGCTCATGTACTATTTTCGCCACGAGCCGACGAATGAGAAGCTGTCGCTTTATACCGCCGTTTTGACGGGGATGATGGCAGCGATGGTTTTGATTCGTCTGTTGCCTTCCGGAAGCGCCGTCCCGGTCGGCTATTTGGTGCCGGCGGCGTTCGGCCCGATGTTGGTGCGCCTTTTGCTTGGCGAGCGGCTTTCGGTCATGACGGCCATCATCGGGGCGGTGTGCGGGAGTTTGCTGTTCAACGAAGAAATGGGAGCTGCCGGAACGATGTCCGTATCGTTGGCCGTGTATTTGCTCGCCGGCGGTTTGGCCGGAACGTTTGGCCTGCCGAAGGAGCTGGCGAAGGCGAACATTTGGCGGACCGGAGTGCTGGTCGCTTTCGTTCAAACGGTTTCGCTTTTATCGCTCCTGCTTTTGAAAAACGGCCGTTATTCGCTGACGGAAATCGGTTTGATGGCGCTGATGGCCGCGGCCTCAAGCGTGTTTTCCGTCATTTTGACGATCGGCCTTCTGCCGGTGCTGGAGGCGGCGTTCGGCATTTTGTCGCCGCTGCGGCTCATCGAGCTGTCGAACCCGAACCATCCGCTTTTGCGCAAATTGCTTACCGAAGCGCCGGGGACGTATCACCATAGCATCATGGTCGCCAATCTGGCCGAAGCGGCGTGCGAGGCGATCGGCGCCAACGGCCTGCTGGCGCGCGTCGCCTGCTACTACCATGACATCGGCAAGACGAAGCGGCCTCGGTATTTTATCGAAAATCAAATGGGCGGCAATCCGCATGATCATTTGTCGCCGCAGCTGAGCAAAAATATTATTATCGCCCACGTCGCCGACGGCGTCGCCTTGCTCCGCAGGCACCGACTGCCAAAGGAAATCATCGACATCGCCGAACAGCATCACGGCACAACGCTGCTGAAATACTTTTACCATAAGGCGTGCGAGCAGAGCGAATGGGTTTCGGAAGCAGAGTTTCGTTATCCCGGACCGAAGCCGCAGACGAAAGAGGCGGCGGTCATCAACATCGCCGACAGCGTCGAAGCCGCGGTCCGTTCGCTCGCCAACCCATCGCCGGAAAAAATCGAGAAGGTGGTGCGCTCGATCATTGCTGACCGTCTGCAAGACAATCAGCTGAACGAATGCGACATCACCCTCAAAGAGTTGGAGCTTGTCGCCCGTTCGCTTTGCGAGACGCTAAACGGTGTGTTCCACTCGCGCATTGAATATCCGGAAGTACAGAAAGAAAAGGTGAAACATGCATGACGATTCACATTGATTTTATTGACGAAACGAATGAAATGACCCGCGAGCAGCTTGAGACGATCGAACGGCTGCTCGTGGAGGCCGCCGCCGTGGAAAACGTGCCGGACGGGGCCGAAGTGTGCGTTTCATTCGTCGACAACGAGCGCATTCGCGTCATGAACCGCGATTACCGGGGAAAAGATGCGCCAACCGACGTGCTCTCGTTCGCCTTGGAAGAGGAAGGGGAAGGGGAGATTGGCATCACCGGCGCTGATTTGCCGCTGGCGCTTGGCGACATCGTCATTTCAGTGCCGAGGGCAAAGGAGCAGGCGGCCGAATACGGCCATTCGCTCATGCGTGAGCTCGGATTTTTGGCTGTCCACGGCTTTTTGCATCTGCTTGGCTATGATCATGAAACAGAAGAAGAGGAGCGCGTCATGTTTGCCAAGCAAGAAGAGATATTGACGCGGCTTGGATTGACGAGATAGCCATGCGCTTGCGGCGGGAGCGGGATCGTTTCGCGTGGGCGTGGGCGGGAATGAAGGCGGCGGTCAAAGAGGAGGCCCATCTGCGCTTCCACTTAGCGGCCGCCGTTGCCGCCTGTATTGCCGGTTGGGCCGTCGGATTGTCGCGCTGGGAATGGGTCGTGCTCGTGTTGGCGGCGGGCGCGGTCATCACGTTGGAGCTGGTCAATACGGCCATTGAACGCGTTGTTGATTTGGCGACGGACAAGTTCCATCCGCTCGCCAAAGCAGCGAAAGACATCGCGGCGGCCGCGGTGCTAGTCGCGTCCGGGTTCGCCGTCGTCATCGCGGTGCTCTTGTTTTGGCCGCATCTTCGTTGAGCGAAGGAAAGAGAAAATTCTAATTTTTCTGTTACATTTTGATTTCAAATGATGAAATTCAAACGTGTTTTTTGTAAAATAAAAGAAAGCAGCGTGGATTGCCCGCAGGAAAGGAAGAGTCACCCGTGAACATCGAATCGCTTATTGCTGAAGCGAAACAAGCGCGCGAACTCGCTTATGTCCCTTACTCCAAATTCAAAGTCGGCGCCGCGCTCTTGACCAAAAGCGGCGCCGTCTACCGCGGCTGCAATATTGAAAATGCCGCTTACAGCTTGTGCAACTGCGCCGAGCGAACGGCGCTGTTCAAAGCGTATTCGGAAGGGGAACGGGAATTTGTGGCGTTGGCGGTCATTGCCGACGCGCCCCGCCCAGTGCCGCCGTGCGGCGCCTGCCGCCAAGTGATCGCCGAACTTTGCCCGAGTGGGATGAACGTCATTTTAGCGAACCTAAAAGGCGATGTAAAAATTGTAACGGTCAGCGAATTGCTGCCGGAAGCTTTTGCAGCGGAGGATATGCATGAATAAAGAAGGATACAAATCAGGATTCGTCGCGATCATCGGAAGACCAAACGTAGGCAAATCGACGTTTTTAAACCGCGTCATCGGGCAAAAAATCGCCATTATGAGCGATAAGCCGCAGACGACGCGCAACAAAATCCAAGGCATTTACACGGATGATGACGCGCAAATCATCTTTATCGACACTCCCGGGGTGCACAAGCCGAAGCATAAACTCGGCGATTTTATGATGAAAGTGGCGCTCAACGCGCTGCGCGAGGTCGATGTCATCCTGTTCATGGTCAACGCCGAGGAAGGGTTTGGCCGCGGGGAGGCGTTCATTATCGAGCGCCTAAAGGAAGTCGACACCCCGGTGTTTTTAGTCATCAACAAAATCGACCGCGTCCATCCGGATGAATTGCTGCCGCTCATTGAGCAGTACCGCGGGTTGTACCCGTTTGCAGAAATTGTGCCGATTTCCGCGCTCGAAGGAAACAATGTCGAACGCTTGATTGAACAGATTAAACAGCGGCTGCCGGAAGGTCCGCAATATTATCCGCCCGATCAAATTACCGACCACCCCGAGCAGTTTATCATCGCTGAGCTCATTCGCGAGAAAGCGCTTCATTTGACGCGCGAGGAGGTTCCGCATTCGATCGCCGTCGTCATCGAACGGATCGAGCGGCGCGAGGAGACGGGCGTGGTCTACATTGGCGCCGTCATCATTGTGGAGCGCGATTCGCAAAAGGGCATTATCATCGGCAAACAAGGCCGCATGCTGAAAGAAATCGGGCAGCGGGCGCGCGCCGACATTGAAGCGCTGCTTGGGTCGAGAGTGTTTTTGGAGCTGTGGGTGAAAGTGCAGAAAGACTGGCGCAACCGGCTGGCGCAGCTGCGTGACTTTGGATTTCGCGAAGAGGAGTATTGACGCTAGAAAAATTTACGCGACATAAACCGTTTTGGCCCGAGCCACCCTATAAACACAAGGCCAATACGCCATGCCTGCAGGCGGAAAGAGGTGTCATTCCATGCTTGAGTTTACGTGGAAGCTGTTTAGCCAAACAGGCAATATCGATACGTACCTTTTGTTTAAAGAACTAGAGCGGGAGCAAAAGCTGTACGGCGAAGAACAACATGCCGAACAGGAAGAAATCGATCAGCCGATCTCATAGCATCGTCATGGATGGAAGCGGTGGTGATGAGATGTACGAAACGTGCGAAGCGATCGTCATGCGGACGGTCGACTACGGGGAAACGAACAAAATTGTGACCTTGTTTACGCGAGAATGGGGAAAGGTGGCTGCCATGGCAAGGGGCGCAAAAAAGCCAAGCAGCCGCCTTTCTGCTGTTACGCAGCCGCTCTGTTACGGGCGCTACGTCGTGCGCCGCGGCCGCGGGGTCGGCGTTCTTCAGCAAGGGGAGCTGATCGATTCGATGCGGATGTTGCGCGAGGATTTGTTTGCCGCGGCATATGCCGCCTACCTTGTCGAGCTCACCGATAAAGGGACGGAAGAGCAAAAGAGCAACCCGCACTTGTTTGCCTTGCTGCTGCAGACGTTGCGCTATATGAGCGAAGGGCGCGATGCCGAGATTTTAACCTTCATTTATGAGATGAAGATGCTCTCCGTGCTTGGCGTGCCGCCGCTGCTCGACCGCTGCGCCCGCTGCGGGGCGACCGTCGGGCGCTTTTCCTTCTCGATCAAGGAGGCGGGCTTTCTTTGCCATCGCTGTGAAGCGGCGGATCCGCACCGGTTGCCGCTGTCTCCCGCTTCAGTCCGGCTGCTGCGCCTCTTTTCCCGCTTTGACCTCAGCCGACTGGGCGCCGTTTCCGTTAAAGCGAGCACAAGAGCGGAGCTGAAAGCGGTCTTGTCTGCCTATTACGAGGAGTATACGGGCCTCACGCTCAAAACGAAGCGTTTTTTGGCGCAGATCGACGAGCTGCGGGACAAGCTTGGTCCGAGCGGCGGGCAGGGGGAGCCATTTTCCTTGTAAACGGTTCGTGTAGTATAATATAAATGAGAATGATAGCGTGTGGGACCTTTGGGCAAGGTGGTGAGCGACGATCGAACTGAATAAACGCCAAGAGCAAATTTTGCAAATTGTCAAAGATTACGGGCCGATCACCGGCGAGAGCATTGCCGAAAAGCTGAATTTAACCCGGGCGACGCTGCGGCCGGATTTGGCCATTTTAACGATGGCCGGCTACTTGGAAGCCCGTCCGCGCGTCGGCTATTTTTACACAGGAAAAACAGGCACACAGCTGTTTGCCGATAAAATCAAAAAGATGAAGGTCGAAGACTATCAGTCGATTCCGGTCGTCGTCAATGAAAACGTCAGCGTCTACGACGCGATCGTCACGATGTTTCTCGAAGATGTCGGCACCTTGTTCGTCGTCGATGACGAGTCGCTTCTTGCCGGGGTGTTGTCGCGAAAAGATTTGTTGCGGGCAAGCCTCGGCAAGCAAGAACTGACGGCCATCCCTGTCAATATTATTATGACGCGGATGCCGAATATCGCCGTCTGTTACAAAGATGACCCGCTCATCGATGTAGCCGAACAGCTGATTGAAAAGCAAATCGATGCCATGCCGGTCGTGCGCAAGACGGAAAAGGGATATGAAGTGATCGGCCGCATTACAAAAACGAACATGACGAAAGCATTTGTCTCATTAGCCAAAGATGATGTGTGACGGAAAAAAGGAGGAGAACCATGAACCAGCGCCTCGTTTACGTCGTATCCGACTCCGGCGGGGAAACGGCCGAGCTTGTCGTCAAAGCGGCGGCGAGCCAGTTTTACGCCTCTTCCATCCAAGTGAAGCGCGTGCCGTATGTCGAGGATAAAACGACGCTCGCGGAAGTTGTCGCCTTGGCGAAAATGAACCGCGCCATTATCGCGTTTACGCTCGTCGTTCCGGAGATGCGCGAATTTTTGCTCGCCGAAGCGGCGCGCGAAGGGGTCGTCGCCTACGATATCATCGGTCCGCTCATTGAAAAGATGAGCGGTTTGTTCGGGTTGACGCCTAGGTACGAGCCGGGCCAGGTGCGCGTGCTTGATGAAGATTACTTCAAAAAAATCGAGGCGATCGAATTTGCGGTCAAATACGATGACGGCCGCGATCCGCGCGGCATTTTGCGCGCCGACATTGTGCTGATCGGCGTGTCGCGCACATCGAAAACGCCGCTGTCGCAATATTTGGCCCACAAGCGGCTGAAAGTGGCGAACGTGCCGATCGTTCCAGAGGTCGAGCCGCCGGAGCAGCTGTTTCAAGTCGGGGCGGACAAATGTTTCGGCTTGAAAATCAGCCCGGACAAACTGCTGTCCATCCGCCGCGAGCGGCTGAAATCGCTCGGTTTGAACGACCAAGCCATTTATGCGAACATGGACCGGATTAAAGAAGAGCTCGCCTACTTTGATGAGGTCGTGAAAAAAATCGGTTGCGATGTCATTGATGTGACGAACAAAGCAGTAGAGGAAACGGCAAGCATCATTCTAAAAACGTTCAAGCGTTAACAGCTCGCCATCCGCACGATTTCCTGCCGGTGATCGTGCGTTTTTTTATGGCATCTTTTCAACGCTTGTATTATAATAAAAAATTGCGAGAAAAAATGGCTCGTCGAGGTTTAGAGCGAGGATGAGACGAGTAAACTATTGATAGCTGTTTGTCAAGGGGAACCAACAAAAGATTTTCGACAAAGTTGTCGATGGTTCGCCAAAAAAAGCAGGATTTTTTGACGGGGGTGTAGAATAGTAGGGGGGAAGCCGACCCTTGTTCTCCTCCGGCTGTCCGGTGTCCCAAAAACGAAAAGAAAAAAGGGCTCTTCACCAAAAGTTGCACTTGATTTTTCCATTACACATCTTGCTTATGCATCCACGAAAGAACAGGAAACCAATCATGTTTTGCTTACACCTGTTCGAAAAGTGCACCATCTGTCAAGTACACGTTGTGGTGATGAACCGAAAAAAGTGAAATTTTCTTTTTCTTGCTGAAATATAATATATCGAGTACATCGTTGGGCTGCGCCGCTGCCGTCGGCGCGCCCTTGGCAGTCTAGGGCGGTCGGCCGAGCTCATGCACCCGGCGGGCAAGGGGCGAACCTAGAGACGTTGAAAAAATTTGTCGAAACAAAAAGGGAAATCGGCCTGCCGCCGAGAATAAATACGATGCGGGGTTGTTCGTATGGGACATCGCATTCCCGAAGAGACGATTGAGGCCATTCGCCGAGGCGTTGATATCGTGGATGTCATCGGTGAGTACGTGCAGTTAAAAAAGCAAGGCCGCAACTATTTTGGCTTATGCCCGTTTCACGGGGAGAAGACGCCGTCGTTTTCCGTTTCCCCGGAAAAACAAATTTTCCACTGCTTCGGTTGCGGGGCAGGCGGAAACGTCTTTACGTTTTTAATGGACATCGAGGGCCTTTCGTTTTTGGAAGCGGCGAAACGGCTTGCCGTCAAGGCTGGTGTTGATTTGTCCTCCTATGATGAGAACGTTGGCGAAGGGGCGGACGGTCCGGCTAGCGAAGCGAAGGCGATGATGGAAGCACACGCGCTGTTGAAGCGTTTTTACCATCATTTGCTTGTCCATACAAAAGAAGGACAAGCCGCGCTCGACGCTTTGCAAGCGCGCGGGTGGACGATGGAGACGATCGAGCGGTTCGAGATCGGCTATGCGCCCGATGTGCCTGACGCAGCCGCCAAGCTGCTCGAAAGCCGCGCTTTTTCGCTCGTATTGATGGAAAAGGCGGGCCTGTTGCTGAAACGAGAAGACGGGCGGTATGTCGACCGTTTCCGGAATCGGGTGATGTTTCCGATTCATGACCATCGGGGCGCAACGGTCGGGTTTTCCGGCCGCTCGCTTGGAGAAGGGCAGCCAAAGTACATCAATAGCCCGGAAACGCCGATTTTCCGCAAAGGGACGCTTTTCTATTTCTTTCACGAGGCGCGTGTGCCGATTCGAAAGCGCCAAGAAGCGCTGCTTGTGGAAGGGTTTGCCGATGTCATTTCCGCCGTGCAGGCGGGCGTTGATTACGTGGTGGCGGCGATGGGAACATCGCTCACCGAGGAGCAGGCTCGCCTGTTGCGCCGCCATGCGGAGACGGTCACGATTTGCTATGACGGCGACCGCGCGGGAATGGAAGCGGCTTGGCGGGCCGCCGAACAGCTGAGCGCGCTCGGCTGCCAAATCAAGGTGGCCTCGCTTCCGGATGGGCTTGATCCGGACGAATATATACGCGTTTACGGCGCGGACCGCTTCGTTGGCGAAATCGCCGCCGCAAGGCCGCTGATGGCGTTTAAACTGGAGCGGCTGCGGCACGGCAAAAACTTGCAGGAAGAAGGCGATCGGCTCCGTTATATCGAGGAGGCGCTCCGGGAAATCAGCAAGCTGTCAAGCCCGGTCGAAAAAGATTATTACGTGCGCCAGCTCGCGGAGGAGTTTTCGTTGTCGCTGTCTGCGCTTTACGAGCAGCTCTCCCACCATAAGCGCGAACAGCCTAAGCCGCGGGAAGCGGACGCTGGCCGGACGGAGGCGCGGCCGGCGCTGGCGAAAAAGCTGCTGCCCGCCTTTCAAAACGCCGAGCGTCTGCTGCTTGCCCATATGATGCGAAGCCGCGACGTGGCGCTCATCGTGCAAGAGCAGGTCGGCGGACGGTTTAATCTCGAGGAGCATCAAGCGCTGGCCGCTTACATTTACGCCTTTTACGAGGAAGGGCACGAGGCCGACCCAAGCGCTATTTTGTCCCGGCTGCCGGGCGAATTGCGGCCGCTCGCAAGCGAACTGTCGCTTTTGCCAGTGGCCGATGAGGTTTCGGAGCGCGAGCTTGCCGATTGCATTCGGCATGTGTTGAATCGCCCGAAATGGTTAATGCTAAAGGAAAAAGAGCAAGAACAAACGGAAGCGGAGCGAAGAAAAGATTTTTTGACAGCCGCCCGCATCGCCAAAGAAATGATTGAAATGAAAAAAATGTTATCTTCTTCATAACATGTGGTATGAGTTTTTAAAGGAGGTAATGAAATGGCTGAAAAACCAGCCCAATCCAAACAGGCTGAAGCTGCCGGCGAATCGCTCGAGCAAGTCAAAGAGCAGCTCGCTGAGCTGGGGAAAAAGCGGGGCATTCTCACCTACGAGGAGATTGCTGAGCGGCTGTCCGGATTCGATTTGGACTCCGACCAGATGGACGAATATTATGAATACCTTGCTGACCAAGGCATTGAAGTCATCAGCGAATCTGGGCTGGAGGCGGACCCGGATCTTGACGAGTTGGAGAAAGAGGAGGAGTTTGATTTAAACGACTTGTCCGTTCCCCCTGGCGTCAAAATCAACGACCCGGTGCGCATGTATTTAAAAGAAATCGGCCGCGTTCCCCTTTTGTCAGCCGAAGAGGAAATCGAGCTGGCCAAGCGGATCGAGCAAGGCGATGAGGAAGCGAAGCGCCGGTTGACAGAAGCCAACCTCCGCCTTGTCGTCAGCATCGCCAAACGGTATGTCGGCCGCGGTATGCTCTTTCTCGATCTGATTCAAGAAGGGAACATGGGCTTAATCAAGGCGGTCGAAAAGTTTGACTACCGAAAAGGCTATAAATTCAGCACGTATGCGACTTGGTGGATCCGGCAAGCCATCACGAGGGCGATCGCCGATCAGGCGCGAACGATCCGCATCCCCGTTCATATGGTGGAAACGATCAATAAATTGATTCGCGTCCAGCGGCAGCTGCTGCAAGATCTCGGCCGCGAACCAACGCCGGAAGAAATCGCCGAAGAAATGGATTTGACGCCGGAGAAAGTGCGGGAAATTTTAAAAATCGCCCAAGAGCCGGTGTCGCTGGAAACGCCGATCGGTGAAGAGGACGACTCGCATCTTGGCGACTTCATCGAAGACCAAGACGCCACCTCGCCCTCGGAACACGCCGCTTACGAGCTGTTAAAAGAGCAGCTGGAAGATGTGCTCGACACGTTGACCGACCGCGAGGAAAACGTGCTCCGTCTCCGCTTTGGTCTTGACGACGGCCGGACGCGAACGCTCGAAGAAGTCGGCAAAGTGTTCGGTGTGACGCGCGAGCGCATCCGGCAAATCGAAGCGAAAGCGTTGCGCAAGCTGCGTCATCCAAGCCGCAGCAAACGGTTGAAAGACTTTTTGGAATGACCGGTTTTTTCGATAGTTTACTTCTTCATGAAGTAAACTATTTTTTTCTCTCATGTTTAAGAAAGGTGAGCGACCGATGAATCGGCAACGACGGGAAATCATTATCCGGGAAATTGAATATTGGAAACGCTCGCGGCTTTTGCCGGAACAGTATTGCGATTACTTGCTGGCGCTCTACACCGAAGGCGGCGTTCGCCCGCGCGGTCGCCAATGGCGCGGCTCGCTCGCCGTCGCTCTTTGTCTTCTCCTTCCAGCTGCTGCTCTTGTCATTTATTTTACTGAATTGTCATTCGTTTTGCAAACGCTCCTTTTTGCCCTTTTTTTGGCGATCTGTCTTTTTCTCGGTTGGCGATGGCGGCGCGAGCGTCTGCTGTTCCATGTTCCGCTCATCGCCGGCGCTTGGCTGCTGCTCGTTGCGTCCGTTGCCGGGAGCGAACGGTATTTTCCCGGGCAAGGGGGAATGCTGGCGGCTGTTGTGCTTGGAAACTGCGCGCTCTGGCTGGGGGTCGGGCGGTTGTTTCGCATCCCTTATCTGTCGGTTGCCGCCGCGCTTGGCGCGCTGCTTGTCGCCGTGATCGCTTGGTGGCGCTGAATGTGGGCCGTTTTCCTTTTCAAAACTTAGGGCTTTTCCTTGTCCCGCATTTACAGTAAAATAAAATTGTTTGCAGCGCTTTTCATCATACATATAGGGAGGGAAAAAGATGAACCGCAATCCGCTCATCCCGTTTTTCATCATCATGGCGTTCGGGATTGTGCTGACGTTCGTCTTGTCGTTTAAAGGGCTAGGCGATGCAAAGGAGATGGCGAAAGAGAAAAAAGGTGGCGAAAAAACAGAGCAAACGGCTGAATTCAATCCGGAGCAGTTTTTCAAACAAACGTGCGCCGGCTGTCACGGGCAAAACTATGAAGGTGGTGTAGGGCCGTCCTTAAAAGGAGTCGGCGGCCGGTTGTCGACCGATCAGATTAAAGCGGTTTTGCAAAATGGACGCGGCCAGATGCCGCCAGGACTTGTGCCACCTGAACATATCGATGCCATGGCCAAATGGCTGTCCGGCCTGAAATAATGGCGATTGCATCCCTTTGCTTTTGGCAAAGGGATCTTTGTTTTGTACAATAAAAGCACAAGGAATGGAAGGGAGGGAAACGCAGCCCGCCATCGCGGAAAGATGGTGGAGAGCCGGTTGCATCGAAAGCCATGAATGAATATCGTCTATCCAAACGGCTGGAAACGGTCGCTTCCTTCATTCCAAGGGGGGCGGTGCTTGCCGATATTGGTTCGGATCATGCGTATTTGCCTTGCTACGCTTGTTTGCACGGCTATGCGACCAAGGCCGTTGCCGGCGAGGTGGCGGATGGGCCGCTGCGCTCAGCCCGGCAGCAGGTGGAAACGTGCGGCCTTTCTGACCGGATTTCGGTGCGCAAGGGCGACGGTCTTTCGGTCATCGCTCCCCGCGAAGTCGATTGTATTACGATCGCCGGCATGGGCGGAGCGTTGATCGCTCGCATTTTGTCCGACGGAAAAGAAAAACTTTCCGGCGTGAAGCGGCTCATTTTGCAGCCGAACGTCGGCGCTGAACGAGTTCGCCGCTGGCTGCTCGAACATGATTGGGAGTTGATCGCCGAGCGCATTTTGAAAGAGGACGGGCACATTTATGAAGTGTTGGTCGCCGAACGCGGTGAGGCCGAGCGGCCATACCGCCATTTGGAAGCCGAACTGCTGCTCGGGCCATTTTTGCTTCGGGAAAACAATGACGTGTTTCGGGAAAAATGGCAACAGGAGCTTCGCCATTGGAAGCAAATCGCCGCTGATTTGGCGGCCAACGGGCAAAGCGAAGCAGCGGCAAGGAAGCGGCGCGAACTGGAGCGAAAAATTCGTTTGGTCGAGGAGGTGCTGCCATGAGTCGTGTTCCGTACGGCTACGAAATCGTTCAGCTCATCGAGCAGCTGGCCCCGAAACAGCTGGCGATGAAGGACGATCCGATCGGCTTGCAAATCGGCACGCTCAACAAGCCGGTCAAAAAAGTGATGGTTGCCTTGGATGTGCTCGAAGAAGTCGTGGCTGAAGCGGCGAACGAGCAGGTCGATTTAATCATCGCCCATCATCCCCCGCTTTATCGCCCGCTCAAGCGGCTGCTGACCGATGATGGGCATGGGCGGATGATCGCCGCCTGTCTCAACCATGATATTGCCGTGTACGCTGCCCATACGAATTTGGACGTGGCCGCTGGCGGCGTGAACGATTGGCTCGCCGAGGCGCTCGGTCTCCACCATCTGACCGTGTTGGTGCCGACCTATACCGAGCCGCTCAAAAAACTCGTCGTGTACGTGCCGGTGACGCACGCTGAAGCGGTGCGCAAGGCGGTGGGCGATGCCGGCGCCGGCCATATCGGCCGTTACAGCCATTGCACATTCAACAGCCGCGGCATCGGGACGTTTTTGCCGGAGGAAGGGGCTCAGCCGTTTATTGGTGCGCAAGGGCGGCTTGAGGAAGTCGAAGAAGTGCGCATCGAAACGATTGTGCCGGCTGCGTTGGAACGGGAAGTGGTACAGGCGATGCTGGCCGTTCACCCGTACGAGGAAGTCGCGTACGATCTTTACCCGCTTGACAATGAAGGTCGTCGCTTTGGGCTTGGCCGCATCGGCCGCCTGCCGCAGCCGATGACGCTGCGCGCATTGGCTGAGCGGGTAAAGACGGTGTTTTCGGTTCCGGCGGTGCGCGTTGTCGGCCGGCTTGACGATGTCGTGCAAACGGTCGCGGTGCTCGGCGGGGATGGGAATAAGTTTGTTGCCGCCGCCGCATCGGCCGGGGCGGACGTATACGTGACAGGGGACGTATATTACCACACCGCCCATGACGCCCAAGCGCTCGGCCTTCGCCTCATTGATCCCGGACATCATATCGAAAACATCATGAAAGAAGGTGTAGCCCGATACTTGACCGCCGAGCTGGCCAAACGTCAATGGGACGTGGAAGTGTTAGCTTCTCGCGTTCACACCGATCCGTTTCAGTTCGTATGAACGGCCGATAAAAAGGCTGTCTTGGACGCGCGGTTTTCTCGCTTGTCCAAGGCAGCCTTTTCAAACAGCGGTCACAGTTCTTTTTTTGTTTTCACTTTCGGCAAGATTTTTTGCAGCGGCACTTTCCGTTCCCGTTTCCATGTCGATGGGTCGTTCGGGTCAAACTGCTCCAAAAAGTCGATCACTTCTTTCGTAATCGGCGTCGGAGTGGAAGCGCCGGCGGTGACGGCGACTTTTTTCGCCTTTTTAATCCAGTCGATGTCGATCTCGGTCACATCGGCGACGCGATACGCTTTCGTGCCGGCGATTTCTTCCGACACTTGGGCAAGGCGGTTCGAGTTGTTGCTGCGCGGATCGCCGACAACGATCGTCACATCGGCTTCTTTGGCCTGTTCGGCGACCGCTTCTTGCCGGAGTTGGGTCGCGAGACAAATTTCTTTATGCATTTCCACATGAGGATATTTCTCTTTCACTTTCGCCATGATGTCGGCGACGTCCCATTGGCTCATTGTCGTTTGGTTCGTCACCATCAGGCGTTCGTTGGCAAGCGACAGCCGTTCGACATCTTCGACCGTTTCAACGAGATGGATGCGTTTCGGGTTGATGCCGACCGCCCCCTCCGGCTCCGGATGCCCTTTTTTGCCGATATAGATGATATCGTAGCCGTCGGCGAGCTTTTGTTCGATAAGCTGATGGGTTTTCGTCACATCCGGGCAGGTGGCGTCAATCGTGACGAGCCCTTTTTCCAGCGCTCGTTTTTTTACTTCCGGCGACACGCCATGGGCCGTGAAAATGACCGTGCCGCGGTCGATTTTTTCTAAAATTTCCAATCGATTTTCCCCGTCCAGCGTGATGATCCCTTCTTCGGCAAACGCGTCTGTGACGTGTTTATTGTGAACGATCATGCCAAGAATATAAATCGGACGCGGCAATGACGCATCCAGCGCCGCGTTGCGGGCGATGACCATGGCGTCGACGACTCCGTAACAATACCCGCGCGGGGTAATTTTAATCACTTCCATTGCATTCCCTCCCTGCCGCCGGTCATGCGGCGGTTGTTCATCTTCATTATATCGGAGTGCGGGAAGGAAGACAAAGAATAACCGCCCCATGGTGCCGACCTTGGGGCGGATCGGGGTTAGATATTCGATTTTGCCATCAAGGTCGGAAGCGGCCTGCTTCTTTGATTTGCCACCTTTCTAGGAGGACGGCGATTTCGTGCAAACTTCTGCTGATTCCATTCGTTTCTCAATTAGAGAAACCTAGCGGAATCAGCTTTCTTTTCTGAATGAACATGCCGTCGATCGGGGGGTGACAGCGGTTTTTCACCACCCTTCTAGGTTCGCTATCCAATGTTGGCGCCGAGGGGGTTCCCCGTTTGCGATGGTTCAGCTGAAAATGGATCAGTTTAGATATACAATTTTGGTGTCGAGGGCCGCGGCGCGGTTGATGGCGGCCGTTTTTGCGGCTCATCGTCCGCCGCCTTGGGGACGGAGCGCTTTTTTTGTTTCGCTGCCGCCGGTTTTGGCGCGCTGTCTTTTGTCGCGCTCTCCGTCTTGGCCTCGCTTTCGTCTTCATCGGCCGGCTTCAGCTCCCGAAAAATGCGGATCATGGCCGGCAGATTGCGGATGAGCGGGCCGTATTGCTGGACTATCGGCATCACGTTTTGGGCGATGCCGAGCATTTTTTGCACGTTGTTTAACATGCCGATCAATCCGCCGCCCGTGTTGGTCGCTGCCGCTGTAGGGGCGGCGCCTGGCAGCGTTGGCAGCCCCCACAAAGACGAAGAAACAGTCGGTGTCTGCGCGCGCGAAAAGAGGCGGGTCAATAGGTTGCCGGGGCCGTTCGGACGAAGCGGCGCCGCTGGCATCCGGGTGATAGGAAACGGCGGCCCGCCGGCAAACGGGGACGGCATCATCGGGGGGCGTCCGTATCTCATGGCCGTCATGTCGGTCTCCTCCTTTCAATCGTGCGGATGAACAAATGTCCTCGTTCTAACCTATGCGCGCGGGAAAGGAAAGGTTTTTCGTTGACTACCCCTTGAGTTGCGGCCGGCGGCAGACATTCGCTATAATGGTGAAGCGAACAAAGGGCGTAGGCAAAGAAGGGAGTGATGTGAAATGGCCGAGACACTATTTTCCCGTTTCCCGTTTCAGCCGTTTCTGATCGAAGCGATCAACGCGCTTCGCTTTTATCAGCCGACGGAAATTCAAGAGCGCGTGATTCCCAAGGTATTGCGCGGCGAAAGCATGGTCGGACAGTCGCAAACCGGAACGGGGAAAACGCACGCCTATTTATTGCCGATCATAGAGAAGATCGACCCGAAGCGCGCCGAGGTGCAAGCGGTGATCACCGCGCCGACCCGCGAGCTGGCGACGCAAATTTACCACGAAACGCTGAAAATAACAAAGTTTTGTCCAAAAGATCGCATGATTGTCGCCCGCTGCCTCATCGGGGGGACGGATAAACAAAAAGCGCTCGAAAAGCTTCATGTGCCTCCGCATATCGTCATCGGTACGCCGGGCCGCATCAACGATTTCATTCGCGAACAGGCGCTTGATGTGCACACCGCTCGCATCCTTGTGGTCGACGAGGCGGATTTGATGCTCGATCTCGGGTTTCTTGTCGACGTCGATCAAATTGCCGCGCGGATGCCGAAAGAGCTGCAAATGCTCGTCTTTTCGGCGACGATCCCGGAAAAGCTGCGACCGTTTTTGAAAAAATATATGGAAAATCCAACCTTTGTCCATGTCGCTCCGAAGCAGGTTGCCAACGAGCAGATCGAACACGTGCTCATTCCGCTGCGCGGACGGGACAAGGTAACGCTTCTTTATGACGTATTGGTCAGCTCCAATCCGTATTTGGCCATCGTGTTTGCCAATACGCGAAAGATGGCGGATGACATCGCCGACCGTCTCGCGGAACAAGGGTTGAAAGTAGGCGTCCTCCATGGGGATTTGACGCCGCGCGAACGGAAAAAGATGATGAGCCAAATCCGTGACTTAGCGTTTCAGTACGTCGTCGCCACCGACCTAGCGGCGCGCGGCATTGATATCGAAGGCGTCAGCCACGTCATCAATTATGAGCTGCCGGAGGACTTGTCGTTTTATATCCATCGAGCTGGGCGGACGGCGCGCGCCGGTTATAGCGGGGTGGCGATGACGATTTATGAGCCGTCCGATCAAGACGCCATCGCCCGGTTGGAAAAAATGGGTATCGCCTTTGTCCATCGCGATCTCGTGCGCGGGGAGTGGAAGGAGCTGCCCCCATGGAATCGGCGGAGCAAGCGGGCGGACGAAAAGCGCGATGAGCTGGCGCTGCTTGTTGACAAGATGAAAAAAGCGAAGCGAGTCAAGCCCGGCTATAAGAAAAAGCTGCGCGCCGAGCTGGAGAAGAAAAGGAAGCGGTTGGGGCGCTTCAAACAGTCATAGCCGGCGCGGACAGAAAAGGGAGAGAATGACAAATGGTAAAAATCGGATCACACGTGTCCATGAGCGGGAAAAAAATGTTACTTGCCGCCAGTGAGGAGGCGGCATCGTATGGCGCGAACACGTTTATGATTTACACCGGAGCGCCGCAAAACACAAGGCGCAAAGCGATTGAAGAGCTCAATATCGAAGCCGGGCGCGCGCACATGAAAGCGCACGGCATTGAGGACATTGTCGTCCATGCTCCGTATATTATCAACATTGGCAATACGGTCAATGCCGATACGTTTGCGCTCGGTGTCGAGTTTTTGCGCGCCGAGATCGAGCGGACGGAAGCCATCGGCGCAAAACAGCTCGTCCTCCATCCGGGCGCCCACGTCGGCGCTGGCGTGGAAGCCGGGCTTCGGCAAATCATCCGCGGGCTGAACGAAGTGTTGACGCGCGAGCAGACGGTGGAGATTGCCCTTGAAACGATGGCCGGCAAAGGGTCGGAATGCGGGCGCACGTTTGAGGAGCTCGCTTATATTATTGACGGCGTCACGCACAATGACAAACTGTCTGTCTGCTTTGACACGTGCCATACGCATGACGCCGGCTACGACATCGTCAACGATTTTGACGGCGTTTTGGCTGAGTTTGATCGGATCATCGGACTGGAGCGGCTCAAAGTGCTGCACATCAATGACAGCAAAAACCCGCGCGGAAGCCAAAAAGACCGCCACGAAAACATCGGTTTTGGCTACATCGGGTTTGCCGCGCTCAACTACATCGTCCATCATCCGCAGCTTTCGTCGATTCCGAAAATTTTAGAGACGCCTTACGTCGGCGAAGACAAAACCAACAAAAAGCCACCGTACAAGCATGAAATCGCCATGCTGCGCACACAGGCATTCGATGCCCAGCTTCTTGAAAAAATCATGGCTGAAGAGCAATAAAAAAGGGCGTTTCGCCCTTTTTTACTTTTTTTTCATAAATTGCAAAAATAGTTCGTTCGCTTTCCTAGCGATCTCGGGTGACGTAATTTTGGCCAACTCGCGCACCCACTTTTTCCGTTCTTGCGGGTCAAAGACGTTAATGTCATTCGTGCGGGCGAGATCGAGAATGGTTTGTGCTTGTTTGATCGTAATCGCCAAACCGTAACGATGGCTGTAGGCAACGAGCTCCTCAGGAGTGATCGTTTTCAGCTTTTGCCTGACAAGTTGGTGATACACGTTCATCGCAGCCGCCTCCTTGCTTCTGCTCCCATCATATGACGTGAATGGAAAAGACGTGTATGGTATAATAAAAAAGGTTCTTCTTCAGCGCCGGTGCCTTGAAGGTTGGTGAAAAACCGCTGCTTCGCTTCATCAATGGGAGAGCGAGCGAAAAACAGGATCGATGCAGCAAGATGTTTCGAATTGAGAAATGACATGGTAAAGCCGCATCGACGAGTCCATCACCAGCCTCCTAGCAAACGGGAAGGGAAGCCCGACGTCCTCAAGCGTTTGACGATGTGCACAGCCCGGGTCATTTACAAAGAACAGAAAGGATGGGAGAGAAATTTGGGAGTCAAACAACATAAAAAAGAACCGTTCGGCCACGTGATGTATCGGGTGTTGATGATCGCTATCGGCGCCTCTTTGGCGGCGTTTGCCATTGAGCGGCTGCTCGTTCCGAACAAAATGATTGATGGCGGCATTATCGGTGTCTCGCTGATTTTGGATTATGTCATTCCGGACGAATGGCGGCTGCTGAATTTCGCCACGCTTGTCATCCTCTTGAACGCCCCGTTTATGTATTTCGGCTACA
This sequence comes from Geobacillus sp. YF-1, assembly GCF_052692335.1. Classification (NCBI taxonomy): domain Bacteria; kingdom Bacillati; phylum Bacillota; class Bacilli; order Caryophanales; family Anoxybacillaceae; genus Geobacillus; species Geobacillus sp. YF-1. Next base: position 2,388,464 of record NZ_CP199850.1, on the reverse strand, counting down.
AGCAAATCGGCAAAACGTTCATGTTATCGACCATTTTGGGCGTCTTTGTTCTCGGCGCCACGGAACGGCTGTTTCATCATTTTTCCCCGCTGACGACCGAGCCGATTTTGGCGACCGTGTTCGGCGGTTTGGCGCTCGGGCTTGGCGTCGGGCTCGTCATCCGCCACGGAGGATCACTCGATGGAACGGAAATTTTGGGCATCCTCTTGACGAAAAAGATCCCGTTTTCTGTCGGCGAATTCGTCATGTTTGTCAACGTGTTTATTTTCGGATGGGCGGCGTTTGTGCTCGGGATTGAATCGGCGATGTATTCGGTGATGACGTATTACATCGCTTCGAAAACGATCGATGCGGTGATCGAAGGGCTTGATGAAACAAGGGCGGCTTTTATTGTCACCGACTATTATGAAGAAATTTCCGACGCCATTTTGCATCGCTTGGGTCGCGGGACGACGAAGCTGATCGGCAAAGGCGGCTATACGGACGAGCAAAAAGAGATTATTTACGCCGTCGTGACGCGGCTCGAGGTAAGCAAGTTAAAGGCCATTGTCAATGAAATCGATCCCAACGCCTTCATCACTATTATGGCGACGCATGAAGTGCGCGGCGCTCGTTTCAAATCGGCGATTCATTGAGTTTACAAACGCGGCGCGATCGTCTATACTGGCCCATAGGGGAAAATCGTAATGATTCTGAATTGCTGAGGGAGACCAGTTATGGAACAACGGCCTGTTGTGCAAGTAGAAGATGTATCGTTTCGCTATGAAAAAGAAGACGTGCTAGAGCACATCGATTTGTCCGTGCAAAAAGGAGCGTTTTTGGGGCTCGTAGGGCCGAACGGTTCAGGAAAATCAACGCTGTTGAAATGTGTGCTCGGTTTGTTAAAGCCGACAAGCGGACGCATTTTCTTGTTCGGCGAGCCGGTCGAGTCGTTTCGGGCGTGGCAGCGGATCGGGTTTGTGTCGCAAAAAGCGAACAGCTTTAACCGCGGGTTTCCGGCAACGGTGGAAGAGGTCGTGACGAGCGGATTGGCGGCGAAGCGCGGCTTGTTCCGGGCGTTGCGGCGCGAGGACTACCGGGCGGCCGAAGCGGCGCTTGCAGCGGTTGGCCTAGGGGGCTTGGCGAAGCGCAATATCGGTGAGCTGTCTGGCGGCCAGCAGCAGCGAGTCTTTATTGCCCGGGCGCTGGCGAGCGAACCGGAGTTGCTCATTTTGGATGAGCCGACCGTCGGGGTCGATGCGCGCCATGTGCAAGAGTTTTATGAGCTGCTTGGCGATTTGAACCGCCGCGGCTTAACGCTCATATTAGTGACGCATGACATTGGAACGATCACTGACCGCGTGACCCATATCGCCTGCTTGAACAAGCGCCTTTATTTTCATGGAAATACGGAAGAGTTTGCGCAGCTCGGCGATGAGGCGATTTCCCGGTTTTACGGCCATTCGCTTCGCGTTCTTTGCCACGGGCATTAACGAGAGCGGCGAAACACGGAACAGCGGTCCAGAGCCGTTCGCCCTTTTTGAACAGCAACGCTTCAAAAAACGGAATCGTTTGTTTCCGCGCGGGCCCTTGGCAGGAAATGATGACGATGGAGGAATGACGGGTGTGGGAAGCCATTTGGCACTATGAGTTTTTGCGCAATGCGTTTTTTGCCGGCGTTTTGCTCGGGTTTGCCGCGCCGCTGCTTGGCGTGTTTATTGTCGTGCGGCGGTTATCGTTAATTGCGGATGCGTTGAGCCATGTGACGCTCGCCGGCATCGCCGCGGGGCTGTTGCTTGGAAAAACGGCAACGGCTGCGGCCGGTTGGAATCCTCTTTACATCGGAATGGGCTTTTCGGTGCTCGGCTCGTTGTTTATTGAAAAACTGCGAACCGTCTACCGTCATTATGAAGAGCTCGCCATTCCGATCATTTTATCGGCGGGCATCGGTCTTGGCGTCATATTGATTTCCATCGCCAACGGGTTTACCACCGATTTGTTTTCATATTTGTTTGGCAGCGTTAGCGCTGTCAGTCGAGCGGACGTGTGGACCGTGCTGGCGGTGGCGCTCGCCGTAGCATTGGTGATTGCGGTGTTTTATAAGGAGCTGTTTCTTCTTTCGTTTGATGAAGAGTACGCGCGCGTTTCCGGCGTGCGCGTCAAGCTCATCCACTTTTTGTTTATTTTGTTGGTGGCGCTTGTCATCGCGGCGTCCATGCGCATTGTCGGCGTCCTTCTCATTTCTTCGCTGATGACGCTGCCGGTCGCGGCGAGCATCCGCGTGGCGAAAAGTTTCCGCCAAGCCATCGCTTTTTCCGTGCTGTTTGGCGAGCTGGCGGTCATCGCTGGGCTTTGGGCGGCGTATGAGCTCGACTGGGCGCCAGGCGGGACGATTGTCATGACGGCGGTCGTTCTGTTGCTTCTCGTTTTGGGCTGGAAAAGGAGGCGGCGTTGATGAACGTCAACGAAGCGTTGCAATTCATGAAAGAAAAAGGGTTCAAATATACGGAAAAACGGCGACAAATGCTCGAGCTGCTTGCCGAAAGTGACAAATATGTAACGGCGAAAGACGTGCTTGAAGCGCTCCGCCCTCTTTATCCGGGCTTGAGCATGGATACGGTCTACCGCAATTTGGCGCTCTTTGCTTGGCTTGGCCTTTTGGAAATGACGGAGCTGTCCGGGGAAAAGCATTTCCGCTTTGCCTGCGACGCTCATCGCCATCATCACCACTTCATTTGCACCCGCTGCGGCAAGACGAAGGAAATTGACGCCTGCCCGATGGATCGGCTGGCTATCGAACTCGATGGCTATGAGATCGCTGATCATAAATTCGAAATTTACGGAACGTGCCCGCAGTGTCAACAACGGGGCTGACCCAAAAGGTTGTCTGCCTTCAAAATAGGCACAAAGTATGGCAGAAGCAGTCAGCACGTAGATAGCAACGAAAGAGGGTATCCCGATCCTTTTGGGACACCCTCTTGTTTTATGGGGAAGGAGAAAGGCGCCGCTCGATTTCGCGCTTCGCTTGGAGCCAGTTGCGGACGCGGATGACGTTTTCCGGAAGCGGTCCTTGGTTGTAAGGGGTGTCAAACAAAATGACCGGGATGCCGCATTGTTCGGCGATGGCGCAAGCGTTGTCGTAGTTGTCTTCGAAAAAAGCGGCGAGCTGGTAACGGCGGACGGCGTCAAGTTTATCGTGCGAGCCGAGCAGTTCAATATGATGGTAATGAACGCCATGCCGCTGAAACCAGCGCTCGGTAAGCTTATGCAAATGACGGCCGCGCGCGCTGATGTAGTACAGTTCATACCGGTCTTTCCAGCTGTCGATCACTTCGAGGGCGTAGCGAGCGAGCGGAGCCCGCTCATAAATGTCTGCCTCGTTTTCTTCAAGCCAACGGTCCATTTCCTCGTCCGTCACCCCATACAGCGGGGCTAAATGATATTGAGTAATATCGGTGAAGGCCAGCGGCTTGCCAAACGCCTCGTTTAAATAAGGAATGAAGGTAGTTGGGCATGTCACAGTGCCGTCGATGTCAAGACCGAGCCGTTGTTTCATCGCTATATCCCCCTTTTAGAAAATATTCACAACGATAAAATGGCGCCGCTTTCCCATACTAAGAATGCTCCTTACTTTAGGAAAGCGAGGGAAGCATATGGCAGATGATCGCGAGCGCACGTATAATGGAAACTACGTGCAATCGATTGGAAAAGAAGAACCTGAACGCCCGTTCATGGAAGAAACCGCTGCTGAAATGGCCGAGCCGATTCGCCGCCGCGATGAGCGGGACGAAGAGCGCGCCGATGGCACCGGGCTTGGATGGCTCGCCTTAGCGTTGTCCATCATCGCTTTGTTTATTTGGCCGATTTTGTTGGGAGCGGCCGGCATCATTGTCGGGTTTATCGCGCGCCGGCGCGGAGCGGAAACGCTCGGAGCGTGGGCGATCGGGATCGGCGTCATCGCGATTCTCGTCCGCCTGTTTATTATGCCGTTTTACCCGTAAAAAAAGCAAGGGTGTCCCCGTCAAAGGGACGCCCTTTTTCGCGTTGGTCTGTCGGCCGCGCTTCGGCTACTCTAGGCGGGCGGTGATTTCGTGTAAAATGTTGCTGATTCCACCCATTTCTCAATTAGAGAAACTTTGCAGAATCAGCTTTCTTTTTTGAATGAAAATGCCGTTGATTGGTATGCGACAGCGGTTTTTCACCGGCCTTCTAGGCGGGCGGTGCTGAAAGGGATGGGTTGCTTCACCGCCTTGTTTCTCAAATGGAGAACCTTTGTGGCCCGGGCTTCTCGTTTCACGTCATCCGCCGCGAGCTAGGGGCGGTTGCTGTTTTTCATCAGCTTTCTAGGAGGCTGGTGATTTGATCGTGGACACGGCTTTACCGTGTCATTTCTCAATTCGAAACGCCTTGTTGCCACTCATAAGGGGACCGGCCGTCGTTCACCGGCCTTCTAGACCGCCGCCTTTCAGCGCAGCTGCTTTTTCCTTTTGTTTTGCAAAATATTCCTCGGCCAGTTTGTCGACTTCTTTTTTCAGCTCTTCGACCATCTGCTCTTCCGGCACTTTGCGGACGATTTTGCCGTGGCGGAACAGCAGCCCTTCGCCGCGGGCGCCAGCGATGCCGATGTCGGCTTCGCGCGCTTCGCCCGGTCCGTTGACGGCGCAGCCGAGCACGGCGACTTTGATCGGTGCCTTGATTTTGGCGATATAATCCTCGATTTCATTGGCGATACTGATCAAGTCGATCTCGATCCGCCCGCACGTCGGGCAGGAAATGAGCGTCGCGGCATTGGAAGCGAGCCCGAACGTTTTTAAAATTTCGCGCGCCACTTTCACCTCTTCAACTGGGTCGGCGCTTAAGGAAACGCGGATCGTGTTGCCGATGCCTTTGCTTAAAATGGCCCCGAGCCCGACCGCGCTTTTAATCGTGCCGGAAAAGAGCGTCCCGGCTTCGGTAATGCCGACGTGAAGCGGATAATCAAACGTGCGCGCCGCTTTTTCATACGCTTCAATGGCGAGACGGACATCGGACGCTTTTAACGAAACGATAATATCGTGAAAATCGAGCTCCTCCAAAATGCGGATATGGTACAAAGCGCTCTCGACCATGCCGTCGGCGGTCGGATAGCCGTATTTTTCTAAAATGCGTTTCTCGAGCGACCCGGCGTTGACGCCGATGCGGATCGGCACGCCGCGCTCTTTGGCGGCTTTGACGACCGCTTCCACCTTCTCGCGCCGCCCGATGTTGCCCGGGTTGATGCGAATTTTGTCAACGCCTCCCTCGATCGCCTTTAACGCCAATTTATAGTCAAAGTGGATGTCGGCGACAAGCGGAATGTTGATGCGCTTTTTGATTTCAGGGATCGCCGCGGCCGCCCGCTCATCGGGACAGGCGACGCGGACGACTTGGCAGCCGGCTTCCTCGAGCCGATGGATTTGCGCCACCGTCGCGTCGACATCGTGCGTTTTCGTTGTCGTCATGCTTTGGATGATGACTTCGTTGCTGCCGCCGATCGTCAGCGGACCGACGCGGACGGGCCGCGTTTTTGAACGATGGATGATTTCACCCACGGGAATCGCTCCTTTAACATTCAAGTCGCTTTCTGCCTTATTGTATCAGTGTCGTCGCCCGTTTGACAAGCGATCTGCCGTTCAGCGGTAGATCGGCACTTTATACGTTTTCCCGATCTGTAGCGTTTGGGCGCGCTCGCCGGGATTCAGCCGCTCAAAGTCGCGGATCAGCTGTTCGAGCGGCACGGGAATCGGGCCGTTTCGTTCTTGTTCGACGATGGACAATAGCGTGTCACCGGGGCGAACGGTGACCGTTCGGTACGGAATTTTGACCGGCTTCGGTTGGACGGTCGCCGCCGTTGTTTGAGCCGGGGCTGGGAAAGTTCCGATGGAAAGATCCCGGTAAACGATATAACTGGCCAACGACAGGATGAGAACGAGGATGAGTTTTTTCATGGCGCTTCCTCCGCTTGGGCGTATCCGTTGTTATCATTTGTATGCTTGTCCAAAGAAAATATGCTTTTTTTTGTGCATCGGTCTGCTGCCGGCACGGGCTCCTTTACACAAACTTAACGATCGCTTTATAAGAGGCTAACAATGCCACGCTACAATGAACTTGTACGCGGGACGTACGAAAACAAAACGGGGGGATTTCTGAATGTGGAGCAAACGAGTGAAATTCGGATTGGCTGCCTTGCTGATGACCGGCGCGCTGGCCGGCTGCGGGCAAACGGACAACAACAACAGCAGCAGCGCCGGCAGCAATGAAGGGGGCGCCAAAAAAGAGGAAACGTACTCCGGTACGATCAGCTTAGCGGGATCCACCGCGCTTCAGCCGCTGGCCGAAGAAGCGGCGAACGCGTTTATGGAAAAATATCCGGATGTGTCGATCACCGTTCAAGGCGGCGGCAGCGGCACGGGCGTGAACCAAGTGGCAGCCGGTGCCGTACAAATCGGCAACTCGGATGTGCCGGCGGCGGAAAAACTCGACGACAAATCGAAAGCGTCAGAACTCATTGACCATAAAGTGGCGGGCATCGCCTTTGCCATTGTGGTCAACGACGATGTGAAAATCGATAATTTAACAACGGAACAAATTCAAGGGATTTTCAGTGGCAAGATCAAAAACTGGAAAGAAGTCGGCGGACCGGATGAAGCTATTCACGTGATCAACCGCCCGGCATCATCGGGAACGCGGGCGACGTTTGAGAAAACGGTCATGAAAGACGTAAAAATCAATGATGCGATCGGCACGGTGCAAGATTCTAACGGAGCGGTCGAGCAGGCGATCAGTTCAACGCCGGGCGCTGTCAGCTATGTAGCGATGTCGTATTTAATCGGGGAAAAGAAAAACTTGAAGACGGTCAAGATTAACGGCGCAGAACCGACAGTGGAGAACATTCGCACGGAAAAATATCCGTTTTGGTCGTATGAATACATGATTACCAAAGGGGAAGCGAAGGATGAAGTGCGAGCGTTTATCGATTTTGTCAAGAGTGAGGAATTTGCGCCGACTGTAAAACAGATGGGCTATATTCCGATGACGGAATTGGAGTAAAGAAAGGCGAGGCCGGCTCCTTGGGCCGGCCTTTGCCCATGGAGGGGAGACAGTATGCAGCCAACGTATGCAAAACGGCGACATCGCCGGCTTGAAGAATGGATGGGACGAACGTTCGCCGGCATCTGCGGCTGGCTGATCGTTTTGATTACGGTGACGATGATCGCCTTTTTAGCGGCAAAAGGGATTCAGTCCTTTACAGACAGCGGTTTGTCACTTTCTGATATGTTGCTTTCGGCGCACTGGGACCCGAACGGCACGCCGCCGAAATATGGAGCGCTCATTTTTATCGTCGGCTCGATGCTCGTTTCGCTTGGCGCTTTGTTGGTCAGTGCGCCGCTCGCGTTGGCGTTGGCGATTTTTATGAATTTCATCGCGCCGAAATGGCTCGTCTCGCTGCTCAAACCGGTGCTGGAGCTGCTTGTCGGCATTCCGTCGGTGGTGTACGGTTGGCTGGGGGTGACGCTGCTCGTTCCGCTCGTGCGCGAGTGGTTCGGAGGCTCCGGCTTTAGCCTGCTGGCCGGCATCATCGTGCTAGGCATGATGATTTTGCCAACCATTACTAGCATTGCCGCCGACGCCTTGGCCAATGTTCCGAAAGCCTATATGGAGGCGTCGTACGGGCTTGGCTCCACGCGCTGGCAGGCGATTTCCCGCGTCATCGTCCCGGCGGCGAAAACCGGGATTGCCACCGGCGTCGTTCTCGGCTTGGCGCGGGCGTTTGGTGAGGCGCTGGCTGTGCAGATGGTGATCGGCAATACGATGAGGCTGCCTTCAGGCCTTGACAGCCCGACAGCGACGTTAACGAGCATATTGACGATGGATATGGCCAATACGATCAACGGGACACCATGGAACAACGCGCTATGGACATTGGCGTTCCTGTTGCTCTTGATTTCGTTTTTCTTCATTGCTGTGATCCGGTTGGTCGGCCACAGAAAGGAGCGATAAGATGACAGCGCGCATGATTGATAAAGTATGGACGGGCATTTTCTATGCGGTAGCTGCCGCCGTCATCGGCCTGCTCGTTTTCTTTTTCGCGGTCGTGTTGTCAAAAGGAGCGGGGTTTTGGCAGCCTGAGTTTCTGTTCGGGCGGCCGAGCAATACGCAAGCAGGCGGCGGCATCGGCCCCCAGTTGATCAATTCGTTTTATTTGCTGGGAGTGGCGTTGTTTTTGTCGGTTCCACTGTCGTTAGGAGCGGGAGTGTACTTGGCGGAATACGCCAAACAGGGGCGGATCGTCGGGATGATTCGCCTTTGTTTGGAGGCGATGGCCTCGCTGCCGTCGATTGTTGTCGGGCTGTTCGGACTGTTGGCGTTTGTCACCTTGACGGGATGGGGGTATACGCTGCTTGGCGGGGCGCTGGCTGTCACGATCATCAATTTGCCTGGATTGACGCGCATTTGCGAAACAGCGATTTTGGATGTGCCGGCCAGCATTCGTGAGGGCAGTCTAGCCCTTGGTGCGACGCGCTGGCAGACGTTGGTTAAGGCCGTGCTTCCCGCTGCCATTCCGCAAATGGTCACCGGCGTGATTTTGGCGGCGGGGCGCATTTTCGGCGAAGCGGCGGTGTTCATCTATACCGCCGGGTTGACGACGCCGATGTTGCGGTGGGATGCCGATTGGGGCAGTTCGGCCCACCCGCTGAACGTGTTCCGGCCGGCCGAGACGCTGACCGTGCATATTTGGAAATTGAATTCGGAAGGCATTGTCCCGGACGCGAAGCTCATCGCGGCCAAATCGGCGGCGGTGTTGATGGTAGCGGTTCTGTTGTTCAATTTGGCCGCCCGGCTCACCTCTTCTTTGCTTGCCCGCCATTTTTCAGGAAGTCAGCGCGCGCGCCGTGGACGCATGAAAAGAAACAAAGCGGCGTAAATATAAAAAGCTGTCCTGCATTTGACAGGCAGCTTTTTTTATCTCTCTCGTTTCGTTGATGGCACTTCTTTGACGGCCAAAAAGAGGACGATAAAGGAAACGAGCCAATGGATTAGCGCTCCGTAGGGGACGGCCGTTTGCAGCGATTCCATAATGGTGAAAAAGACGGTTGACAGCGTAATGGCATAGGCCGACATCACCCATGTGTGACGGTAGCGGAGCGTTTTGGCAAGCATGCCGGAAAACAGCAAGCCGAACAAGGCGAGCAGGCACACGCTGATGAATTTCCCCGCGTAGGCGAGCACATAAACAATGAGCGCCAAAAGCGGGACGAGAACCGGGAGTAGCGATTGCAAATCGCTGATAAACGCGCGCACGTCCTGATCGGTGATTCGAACATCCGGAAACGCCGCGTAGCTGTAATGCTGAGCCTGATGGCCGACAACGAGCACCGCCTCATGTCGCAACAGCGCGACGGCGTTAGGGAATCGTTCCACCTCATCAGGGATCACGCTGCCAGTGCTGTCAAAGATGATGACAAAGCCGTCTTGGTCAAGCTGAATCGGCTGAGCGGCCGGTGAGGACAGCTCTCCGTTTTCAATCGTGAAAGAGGGAAGGCTTTGATGAAGCAGAGCGCTTGCTGTCCGCACCCCCTCCGTTAACGATAAGACCCCGTAGAAAAGCGTCGGAAGCACCGAGAAAAAAGTGAGCAAAAACAGATAACCGATCGTTTTGCCGATGCCTTGGAAACGGAAACGAGCGATATCTTTTGGCGAATATAAGCTTTTCCATAGCTGGGCGAATACATTCATCATCGACACACCTTTCTTTTCCTCCCCTTTCCATTGTAGCGAGGAAAGGGGAGGAATTCAACTTTGGAACAAAACAAGCGAGATATTCCCGCTTTAGTCGGAAGGGAGATGAAACGTGCCAAGCAAGGTGCGCCAATGTGACACGCGATCATTCAGCGCATCGGCTTCGGAGCGAATGGCTGCCATGGCATGGTGCTGGCCGTCCGTAAAATTCGAAATTTGCTCCATGGATGAAGCGATTTGCTGGGCCACGGTGGCAATCTCGGTAATATGTTCCCGCATGTCGCTCATTTGCCGTTCGATGGCGGCGAATGTTTCAGAAATTTGCAGCGTATGCGCCGATGAATGGGAGACCATCGTCGTGATTTCTTGAAAGGCTTGTCGGCTTTCCGTGAACGTTTTTTTCGTTTCATCGAGTTGTTGGGCGCTTTCTTTCATGGATTGCACCGCGGCCTCGATTTGGCTTTGCACATCTTGGATAATCGCCTGAATTTGCGCCAACGCTTGTCCTGTTTGCGCCGACAGCGTCCGGATTTCTTTCGCAACAACCGCAAATCCCCGTCCATGCTCTCCTGCTTTCGCTGCTTCAATGGCAGCGTTTAGAGCCAGCAAGTTCGTTTGTTCAGCGATCGTTCCGATTAATGTAAGAATGCTGGAGATATGGCGCGAATGGTCTTTCAATGCATCGATGGTATGCACCGTTTTCGCAATGGATTGCTGCAAGTAAGCCATATCGCTGTTTGCCCGCTGAACAAGCTGGTTGCCGTTTTCCGCTTGGGAATGGGCTTGTTCGGTGGAGCGTCGCGCTTTTTCCATCCGTAAAGACATTTGTGTCATCTCAGCCTCTAATTGTTGGAAAAACGCGGCGATGTTAGCCGCCTTGCGTGCTTGCTGCTCTGCTCCGTACGCTGTGTCTGTCACCGCGGCGGCGATTTGTTCGGAAGCCGCGGTGGTCTCCGAGGATGTATGATTTAAAAGATTTGTAGCTGCAGCGATTTGCTCAGAGCTGGATCGCATATGTTCGATCAGAACAGCCAAATTGCTGGACATCTGATGGAACCCGTCGGCAAGGGCGAGAATATCTTTCGTTGCCGCGCGCAATTCGATGCGCGATCGCCAGTCGCCGGATCCAAGCCGTTCCATCGCTTGTTGGAGACAAGCGATGGGGCGGGTGGTGCGATGGACGATTCTCCATCCGGCTAGGCATACGGTCAAGATGGCGGCAACAGACCATGCCAAGTTTGTGGCTTGCTGTTTCAAAAGAGGAAACAGATAGTCCTGTTCCGGAATGGCGATGATATAGAGCGCGCCTTGCAAATCACTTGAGGTCGAACTGGCCACGACCCATTGATTGGTATGCCAAACCCCTTGCTTCTTTTTCAATATATCGCGCACAACTTGCTCGGGCAGCGTTTGATTGGGCGAGGATGGCCGTTTCGCCACCGTCTTTCCCGTTTCCGTTACAATCAATTGCACTGGATGAAAGTGTAAGGCGTGGAATTTCCGTTCATTTAAAATCAATGAGTAGTTCAGTTTTTGAGAAAATACTTCATTGGTCGTTGTCGCTTTTAAAACGGAAATTTTTTCAACCATCGTTTCGCTTGATAGCTGCAATTGTTGTTGGATGGACTGCATAGCTGAATGGCGTCCTTGAATATAGCCGATGGAGGTGATGATAAGGGCTGACAACGTTGTGGTGAGCACCATGGCCATCATGACAATCGTCTCAAGTCGAAAGGCGCTCCATAAAGAACGAGATTGTTTCATTTCCATTTTCACTGAGTCCCCCCTAACCGAAAGCTACTTTCATTACTATAGCTTTTCATTATGAAGAAACGGTCAACGGCATGTAGAAAATATGTAAACAAAAAAGTTGGTGAAAGTTTTGCCCAGTGAACGGGTGTAAAGAAAGATCGGGAGGCGCCGGTCCTTCATCGGTCTCAAAAACGCGAGGACGAGCAAATCGATTGAAACATTGTGCCAACTTTGGTAAGCTAGTCTCAAACGGACGTCGTCTTGTCCGTCTACATAAACCGTAAAAGGAGGAGATTGTATGCCGTTTGAACTGCCAGCATTGCCGTATCCGTACGATGCGCTTGAGCCGCACATTGACAAAGAAACGATGAACATTCACCACACGAAGCACCATAACACGTACGTCACCAACTTGAATGCGGCGTTAGAAGGGCATGCCGATTTGCAAAACAAATCGCTCGAAGAACTGCTCAGCAATTTGGAAGCCCTTCCGGAAAGCATCCGCACCGCGGTGCGCAACAACGGCGGCGGCCATGCGAACCACTCGCTCTTCTGGACGATTTTGTCGCCAAACGGCGGCGGCGAGCCGACGGGTGAGCTGGCTGAAGCCATCAACAAAAAATTCGGCAGCTTTGCCGCGTTTAAAGACGAGTTTTCGAAAGCAGCGGCCGGCCGTTTCGGCTCGGGCTGGGCGTGGCTTGTCGTGAACAACGGCGAGCTGGAAATTACGAGCACGCCGAACCAAGACTCGCCGATCATGGAAGGCAAAACGCCGATTCTCGGCTTGGACGTTTGGGAGCATGCGTACTACTTGAAATACCAAAACCGCCGTCCGGAATACATCGCCGCTTTCTGGAACGTCGTCAACTGGGACGAAGTGGCGAAACGGTACAGCGAAGCAAAAGCGAAGTAATCAACGAAGCGGGGCGAAACAAAACGCCCCGCTTTTTCATGGTTGGCACGACCCTCGGCGGTTGCCGGTTTCGAATGGGCGCGAACAGCCCGGGAACCGGCGGCCGTTTTCTTTGTTGCGGGTGCATAGCGGCAGCGAAAATGGCCACACTACCGGATAGACGAAAAGGGGAGTTTTATGATGTCATTGTTCGAAAAATTGCTGGGTCAAGAACGGGTCGACCGTGATTTGCTGTTGCTTCTTTGTATCGGCGGGTTTTATGCGCTTGCTGTCTCGCTGTCCAATACGTTTGTCAACATTTATTTATGGAAACAGACCGGCGATTTCCGCGATTTGGCGTTGTATAATTTGGCGGTCGTCACGATGCAGCCGCTGACGTTTCTATTCGCCGGCCGGCTGGCGAAACAAATCGATCGCATTCTCATCCTGCGGCTTGGGGTGTCGTGTTTGGCCGTTTTTTTTGTCACCGTTTTGTTCGTCGGCCCGAAAGCGCATCAATATTTGCTCGTTCTCGGCGCGCTGTTGGGGGTTGGTTATGGCTTTTATTGGCTGGCGTTTAACGTGTTGACGTTTGAAATTACGGAGCCGGAAACGCGCGACTTTTTTAACGGTTTTTTCGGAGTGCTCACCTCGTCAGCCGGCATGATCGGACCGATTGTCGCCGGCTATGTGATTTCATCGCTCGCCGGCCAAAAAGGGTATACGCTCGTTTTTTCGCTGTCGCTTGGCTTGTTTCTTGTCGCCGTGCTGCTCAGCTTCTTTCTCAAGCGCCGTACAGCGGCGGGAAACTATTTGTTTCTTCGCATTGTAAAGGAACGAACCCAAAATGAGAATTGGCGGTTGATTACAAACGCCCATTTTTTTCAAGGGCTGCGTGAAGGGTCGTTTGTATTTGTCATCTCCGTGCTGGTGTATGTCACCTCAAACAGTGAATGGGCGCTCGGCAAGTACGGGCTTGTCAATTCTTTTACATCGTTTGTCGCCTACTATGCCGTTTCCCGGCTAATGAAGCAGGAATATCGGATGAAAGCCATTTTGTTGGGCGGACTGTTGCTCTATGCGGCCATCTTTCTCATTGTCTTTCAGCCGTCTTACCCCCGTTTGATCATTTACGCCGTGACGATCGCCATCGCTTATCCGATTTTGCTCGTTCCCTATTCGTCGTTAACATTTGATGTAATCGGGAGAAGCTGGAAATCGGCGGAGGCGCGCGTGGAGTATATCGTCGTCCGTGAACTGTTTTTAAACGCCGGACGGGTGGTGTCGATTTTAGCCTTTTTGACGGCGGTGGCTTTGTTTGGCGAGAAGAACGGAATTCGTGCGCTTATGTTCGTATGCGGGGCTGGACATCTCGTGATTTACTGGTTCGTCCGCCGCATTCGTTTCACCGATGGCCAATCGGAGCGGGACCGGCCGGAGCCGCTCTTGTTTCGGACGAAGCTGGCCGATGAGCGCGGCGGCTCATCGGTGTAAAACGTTGTCCATGTTTTTCCCTAGCCACGCCTGCTTTTTTCTTTTACAATAGGGAAGAGGAGAAAGGAGGACCGGGGAATGAAACGGAAGAAGCGGGCGCAAGTGCCGATTCGGTTAAACGTTTTATTTTTCTTTGTCTTTTTATTGTTTTCGGCGCTGATTTTGCGCCTCGGCGTCGTGCAGATTGTGTACGGGGAAGACTACCGCCGCGAAGTGGAACGAACGCAGGATGAAGTGGTCAGCACGCCGGTGCCGCGCGGCAAAATTTACGACCGGTTCGGCCAAGTGATCGTCGACAATACGCCACAAAAGGCGATAACGTACACGCGCTCCAAAACGACACAGCCGGAAGAAATTTTGGCGGTGGCCAGAAAACTCGCCCGCTATATCGACATTCCGGACGCCGAAAAAAAGGTGACCGAGCGCGACATGAAAGATTATTGGATTTTGACTCATCCCAAAGAAGCGAAACAGAAAGTGAATGAACAAGAACGGAAAAAACTTGCTGACCAAGGATGGACGCAAAAAGAGATCGACAAAAAGGTGTACGAATGGACGCTTGAGCGCATCACCAAGCAGGACTTGGCACAAATCTCTAAATCCGAACTTGAAGTGATCGCCATTATGCATGAGATGCAGAGCGGCTATGCGCTGACGCCGCAGACGGTGAAAAGCAAAGGAGTGACCGATCGCGAATACGCGGTCGTCAGCGAGCATTTAAGCGAGCTGCCCGGCGTCAACACGACGGTGGATTGGGATCGGAAATACGTCTATGATAAAACGTTCCGCTCCGTGCTCGGGAGCGTGACGGAAGAAGACGAAGGTGTCCCGCGCGAGCGGCTTGACTATTTTTTGGCACGCGATTACAGCCGCAATGACCGCGTCGGCAAAAGCTATTTAGAAATGCAGTATGAGGAAGTGCTGCACGGCAAAAAGGCCAAAATGAAAAACGTCGTCGACAAATCGGGCAACGTCGTTTCCGTTGAGCCATTGTATCCAGGCGAGCCCGGCAAAGACCTCGTGTTGACGATCGATGCCGAGCTGCAGCAACAAGTCGAGCAAATTATTGAGCAGGAGATTTTGGCCACGAAGCGCAAAGGCCGCTCCCCGCTCTTGGACCGGGCGTTCGTCGTCATGATGAATCCCAAAACGGGCGAAGTGTTGGCGATGGCCGGCAAGCTTCTTAAAGACGGCAAATTTGTCGACTTTGCCATCGGCAACATCACATCAGCTTACGCGATGGGGTCGGCGGTAAAAGGCGCGACCGTTCTCACCGGCTTTCAAACGGGCGTGCTCCATCCGAATACGTATATTAAGGATGAGCCGCTTTATATCTACCAAACTCCAGAAAAAAAATCATGGAAAACGATGGGGACCATTAACGAGCTGACCGCTCTGAAACAATCGTCGAACGTCTATATGTTTAAAACGGCGATCGCCATCGGCGGCGGTGTGTATCGTCCGCATCAGCCGCTTCACCTCAATCCGGCCGCGTTTACGACAATGCGCCATTATTTCAGCCAATTCGGGTTGGGTGTGAAAACCGGCATCGACTTGCCGAACGAATTGAGCGGTTTTCAAGGGCAAAGCAAGCTGCCAGGATTTCTGCTTGACTTGGCGATCGGCCAGTACGACATGTATACGCCGATGCAGATGGCGCAATACGTTTCGACGATCGCCAACGGCGGCTACCGGATGAAGCCGCTTTTGGTCAAAGAAATTCGTGAGCCATCGGCTGATGGAAAAGAACCTGGCCGCGTCATCAAAGAATTTGAGCCGGTCGTTTTAAACCGCGTCGATATGAAAACCGAGTACATTGAACGGGTGCGGGAAGGATTCCGCCGCGTCATGCAAGAGCCGGGAGGAACGGCGTATTCGTATTTCGCCAACGCCCCGTACAAGCCGGCTGGCAAAACCGGGACGGCCGAAGCGTTTTATGACGGCCCGATCCAAAGCCGGCGCCAAGCTTCGACGTACAATTTGACGCTCGTCGGCTATGCCCCGTATAACAATCCAGAAGTATCGTTTGCGGTTGTCGTCCCGTGGGCGACGCAAGGGAATAGCGACGGCATTAACAACCGCATCGGCCGCCGCATTTTGGATGCTTACTTTGAACTGAAAATGAAACGGACGGCCGTTCAGCCGGACGAGGCGACCGGCACGGTGCAACCGTAAAGCGAACGGGAAGGCGCAGCGCCGTTCGTTTCAAGGAAACCAACACCGGCGGGAAACAAAAGGGACAAGGGACGGGAGAGGGGGCTCCATTGAGCGAGCCCCTTTCTTTCTGCCATCCGGTCGCGCCCGTCTTGACGGTAGGGTCACCTGATCGTCCGCTTCTCGTGTCGAACGTTTACAAAAACTTAACATACTGTCCATATGCTCTTTATATTGCTCCTGTACACTCATCGATAGGATGGAACAATCGTGTGCGCTAGCAACAACGGCGAAGCGAGAGTGTGTGATCAGTCCGTTCGTCGCTGATGGTGCTTTTGCTCGTACGATGAACGATGGGAAGCGGAAGATAGGTCTGCGAGAACGGCGAAAATCGAACAAGGAGTGACCCCCATGAGTGTAGTGACGGTCATCGAACCGCGCAAACAGGCGGTTCGGGCTGCTGACGAGGCGAAAAAAACGGTCGTATATGAAACCGGGCGATTGAACGTATGGTACGGCGCCCATCAGGCCTTGAAACAAATCGATCTTTCATTTTATGAACGGGAGATCACGGCGCTAATCGGTCCGTCTGGATGCGGCAAGTCTACCTATATTAAAACGTTGAACCGCATGATTGAACTTGTGCCCAACGCGAAAATTGAAGGGGACGTCATCTACCGGGGCCGTTCGATTTTTGATCGCTCGTATCCGGTTGAACAGCTGCGGGCGCAAGTCGGCATGGTCTTTCAGAAGCCGAATCCGTTTCCTAAGTCCATTTATGACAATATTGCCTATGGTCCACGCATTCACGGCATCCGCGATCGGCGTCGGCTCGATGAAATCGTTGAAAAAAGCTTGCGCCAAGCCGCGCTTTGGGAGGAAGTCAAAGACCGGCTCCATGAAAACGCCCTCGGCTTGTCGGGCGGCCAACAGCAGCGGCTCTGCATCGCCCGCTGTTTGGCGGTCGAACCGGACGTCATTTTAATGGATGAGCCGACGTCGGCGCTCGATCCGGTCTCGACCGCGAAAATCGAAGAATTGATGAACGAACTGAAAACCAACTACAGCATTATCATTGTGACCCATAATATGCAGCAGGCGGCTCGCATTTCCGATCGCACGGCATTTTTCCTCAACGGCGAAGTCATTGAGTGCGGCGAGACAGCGACCTTGTTTTCCCGCCCTGCCGATCCGCGGACAGCGGATTATATCGCCGGCCGCTTCGGCTGAAAAAAACGTTTATCGGCCAAAACAGGCGAAACGATGTGGCGCGTGTGGTCATCGCCGTGATCGGGAAGGCCGGAGTCGGTGTGGCGCCGGTTTTTCCTTTCAGTCACCGCTCTGGTAAGGGAGGGCGTGATCGCGCCGCGGCAAACGAAAAAGGCTGGTTCCGAAACGCGCTCAAGTTTCGGACCAGCCCTTTGTTGTCTTCGTGACGGTGCTGATGAAAGACGCCGATTTTTACGGTCCGGCAATCAGGCGGCTGATCGCCGCATAATCCATATCGCTGCGCACGGTGTAGGTGCCGGGGCGGATCGAGCGCGCCAGCCCCCGTTGTTGCAAATAGTCGTTAAACGAGCGGGCGCTATCAATGACGCCCGCCGATTCAAGCTCTTTGGCAAAAGACTCTGGGGTGTCGCCTTTCTCAATGACGAGGCGGTACACATAAACGGTTTGCCTTGATGGCTTCGGCGTTGGAGTGGCTGCCACTTTTCGCCCGGTGCGCCGCAGCTGGTCATACTCGTCTTTGGCGATGGCGATCAGCCCATGCTGCTTGAGAAACGCCTTGACTTCCTGCTCCGTGGGCGGCGTTGGGGGCGACAAATAGTAGGCGGCGCCGATGAGCGATGCCGAGGCGAGCAAGCCAAGGGCAAACGAGCGCATCGTCCGCTTTCTCATCGCTGCAGCCTCCTTACCGCCCGCTCTACCTCGGAAACGGTTAAGCCGGTTTGCGCGGCGATGTCTTCGAGCGGAAACCCTTGTTTATGCAAAAGCAAAATACGGCGATCGGTCGGCGACAGCGCTCCGCCGCGGCGGGGCGAAGCCGGACGCCGGCGCTCGGGGATGAGCAGCTCTTCCTCGATGACTTGCAGCCGCTTTTTGATTTGGTACGTTTCTTGGGCGAGTGAAACGGTCAGCTGGTCGATTTGTTCTTCGAGCGGTTTTAATTCGTCTTTGGCAAAAACCGAAATGATGAGCAAAACCATGGATAAGGCCGCCAAAGCGACGATTGCGTATTCTACCATCGTCCATCCCTCCCTTTTCACTATATCATATCGCTCCTTGTTTGTGGCTGGTCTTGTTGAAAAAGATGAAATTTAGAGGTGGAAATCGTCGCGGAAAAATGCTATCATAGAAAGGTCTGATTATATATAAAGCACGTTTGGAGGGAAAAAAGATGCGCGTGAACATTACATTGGCATGCACCGAATGCGGCGAACGCAATTACATTTCGTCCAAAAATAAACGCAACAATCCAGAGCGTCTGGAACTGAAAAAATATTGCCCGCGGGATCGCAAAGTAACGTTGCACCGTGAAACGAAGTAAGCAGTGGGAAGGTCATTCCTGCTGCTTTTTCTGTTAGGAGGGAAAGCGATGATCGATAAGCAGCACTTGCGCCGCTTGATGCTCGGCCGGCTTCGGCAGCTTCCGCTCGAGGAAAAACGGGCTTATGACCGGCGGATTGCCGCCTATTTGTACGAGTGGCCGCCATGGCAGCGGGCGCGGACGTTGGCTTTGACCGTAGCTAGAGGAACGGAAGTGGCCACGGCGCCGATCATCGAGCGGGCGTGGCAGGAAGGGAAAACGGTTGCTGTGCCAAAATGCGACCCGCTGACAAAAACGATGACGTTTCGGCGCCTTGCGTCGTTTGCCCAGCTCGAGAAGGCGTATGCTGGATTGCTCGAGCCGATCGAAGAACAAACAGCAGCGATCGACCGCGATGAGCTTGACCTCATCCTCGTTCCGGGGGTATGTTTCACGAAAACCGGCTACCGGATCGGTTATGGGGGCGGGTATTACGACCGGTATTTGCCGGGGGTGGCGGCGGTGACGGCGGCGTTGGCTTATTCGTTTCAAATTTTGGACCGTATTCCGGTTGAAGCGCATGATGTGCCGGTGACGGCGATCATTACTGAACAAGGAGTGATGTCGTGTGGGCAATGAAGGCTGGTGGTATGCGTTAGTGGCGGCTGTAGCCGCCGGCGCTGGCTGGACAATGATGCGCTCAATGTCTTGTCGGTCGCCGGCGCGGTGCTCGCCGCCACGTTTGTGCTCGTGCGCTGCTAGGGGTGTTTCATAATTCGAGAGAAAAAGGGAAAAAGAATAACGAACAGCTCATATGATGAAGGGGGAACAACAATGCACAAATGGTCGTACTCGCTGCTGGCCGTTGCCGCCGGGTGGCTTGCTTACCGTTACCGCTACCGGATGGTCAATTGGGCGCTCGGCATTCCGCCGCTGCGAAAGCAGGTGGTTCGTTGGGCGCTTCAGATTCCAACGGTGCGTAGGGCGGTTGTGTCGCAAATGATGCGCCCGTGAGGCAGCGATGAAAGGGAAACGATTTTTCATTGTAGAAATCAGCGGCCATCCGAGCAGCGGGTACATGTCCGCGACTCGTGGAAGCTGGATGTAGAGGGCGCGCTTGGCGCCGGCTGGGAGGTTGTGTATTTTTGGTCCCGGCAACCGGCTCCCGCCGGCTCGTCTGTCCCGGTCACGGTCGGCGAGCTGGCCGCCCTGCTGCTCAATGGGCTTGGCCTCGTTGGAGAAAGGGAGAGGGGAACGTGATCGGAACGATGGATGTATTGTTTTGGCAGCTCGTTCATCTTTTGCTTCGTGATGGCTACCGCATCGCGCAGCTGTCTGAACGCGGCGATGAAATATGGCTCGAATCGGGGCATTGGCGGCGGCCGACGCTTGTCCGCCTCGTGCGTGCCGATTTCGACTGGAGCCGGTCGCTGCGGCTCGATATCGAATACACATGGCAATTGATCCGGCAAATGAACGGGCGGAAAATCGGCAAAGGGGGCCGCGTCGTCAATGTATATGTGATGGCGTATCCGCCGGTGGATGATTGGGAATTTCTTGTTTCCAAGCCGTTGCCGCTTCCCGGCGCTGCCGATGGTGGGTTTGAAACGCTTTTGATTCATAGCGGCAACGCAGATGAGATGCTGCTGCGCCTTGGCGATCTCATCGGCGTTTCGCTTCGCCCGCAACCGCTTGCTGAAGAAGCTGATCCGTTTGCCGTCGCCGAACGTCTCAAACATGAGGTGCTGACGGAATGGCGCCGCCAGCGGGAGGAAGAGCGGCGCCTCTTTGACTATGGCAAGCCGGTGTTCACGAAGCTGCTGATCATCGTGCAAGTCGCCATGTTTCTCGTTCTCGAATGGAGCGGGGGCAGC
This sequence comes from Geobacillus sp. YF-1, assembly GCF_052692335.1. Taxonomy (NCBI): domain Bacteria; kingdom Bacillati; phylum Bacillota; class Bacilli; order Caryophanales; family Anoxybacillaceae; genus Geobacillus; species Geobacillus sp. YF-1. The sequence continues at coordinate 2,368,033 of NZ_CP199850.1, read as the reverse complement.
ACGAATCCGGATGTATTGATTCACTACGGCGCCAAGTTCAACCCGCTCATTGAGGCGGGAGAATGGTGGCGATTTTTGACGCCGATGGTTTTGCATATTGGATTGCTGCATTTGTTGACCAATACGTTCGCCTTGTACTATTTAGGGATGACGGTCGAACGGTTGTATGGCTCGCTTCGCTTTTTGGTCATTTATATCACAGCCGGCTTTTTTGGCACGCTGGCCAGTTTTTTGTTTACGCCGTCGTTGTCCGCTGGGGCGTCTGGCGCCATTTTTGGGCTGTTTGGAGCGCTTCTTTATTTTGGCACGGTGTATCGGCATTTGTTTTTCCGGACGATGGGAATGAACGTCGTCAGCTTAATTGTCATCAACTTGCTCTTTGGCTTGCTTGTCCCCGGCATCGACAACGCCGGCCATATCGGTGGGCTCATCGGCGGTTTTTTGGCGGCTGGTGCTGTCCATTTGCCGAAACACGCCGCTTGGGGGCGGCAGTTTCGAGCGTTGGCTGCCGCCGTGCTGTTGGCCGCGGCTGGCTTATGGGTCGGGTTTCGTTAAGCCGCTTGGATGAGCATAATTTTATCGCCGTTTTGCGCCTCGAACAGGACGAGAATTTGCCGGTAATCTTTGCGGATCAAAATGAGCGGCATCGTGCTGCCGAGCGGTGAGAGGATGGAACCATCCTCTTTTTTTATGCCGAGAATGTACGATTTGTACAGCCCTTCCCATAGCCGGCCGATCATCGCCTCCGTTTTTGCAGGCGGCAGGCCGGGAAGCGGCTGCTCCGTGTAGGCGACCAGTTCCGGCAAATAAAGGGCGTAATAGTCGTCCTTCGCCAAGGAAAAATGGGCGAGCAACTCGTCCGCTTTGTGACGCAAAAACTCGTTCACTGCCTTGTTTAAGACGCGTTGCCACTCGCGTTCAGCCGCTGTTTTCGGCCGCCGGAACGAGGTGAGCGGGCGGTACGGTGAATCGATGACATACAAGTAGGCGCTTGACATGGCTTGGCTGCTTGTGATGTCGCTGTTTTTATGGAGCTCGGCGTGGTGGAATGAGACGGCTTGGAACAGGCGGCTGTCCTGCGTCCGCACCGTTTTTTCCATGTCGAGCGCCGCGGTATCCGTTTGCCACTTTGACAATACATCCGCTAGGCGGCCGTCGACAAACAACAAGGAAACGTCCTGCCGCAAATAGGCCGGGCGGTTGAGAATGGACATTGTTGCCCAGCGCAGCGCATAGCGGCCGCTCTGTTTTTTTTCGTTGAGCGTCAAAGAGGTTTTCGCTTCAGTGAACACGGCTTCACGGTCGAGCGGGAAAAATTTGATCGTCTCCGCCGTGCGGCTTCTCTCCCAAACGGAAGAGAGGAAAGCGGCGGCCCCGATCAAGATCACAAGCGCCATGGCGATCGTCGTCCGTCTGTTCATGGCCTCCTCCTAGAATCGGACAAGATTTCCACCAATATATGCATGAATCAGCACATTTATGTATGAAATTCCTTTGCAGCACGCCGAGGAATACCGGAACAAACCGATCGTCGGCGCGTATTTGCGGCTTGTCCGCTTTTTGGCTGTCTGGGCATCGGTGTTTTTGCTGCCGCGTTGGTATTTGTTCATGACGGGGCTGCTGCCGGAGCCGCTGCCGTTTTTAGGCAAGGCGAAATTAGGCGACATCCCGGTTTTTGCCCAGCTTCTTATGATTGAGATTGGGATTGATATGCTGCTCGCCGATGCCGCTGAAAAACCGGCGGCCGGCCATTCTTCACCCGCGCGATCCCGACCGGTGACGCAGGCGTTTTGAACAGCGCCTGCGTCCTTTTTTGTCTTGACGGCGGCCGATGTTTGCCGCTACATTAAAAGGGGGAAAAAGGAGTCGAACGAGCGATGAAAACGGTGTATGACGTACAACAGCTCCTGAAACAGTTTGGCACGATCATTTATGTCGGCGATCGACTCGCCGATTTAGAGCTGATGGAAGAGGAAGTGAAAGAGCTGTACGAATCGCAGCTGATCGATGTCAAACAACTGCAGGCCGCGCTGTTCGTTTTGCGGCATGAAGCGCAGCTGGAGCGGGAAAAACGAATGAAAAAAGGATGAGGCAACAATGGAACAATGGTTGGCAGGCATTGACCTTGGCGGCACGACCATCAAAATGGCGTTCGTCACGCTGGACGGCGACATTGTGCACAAGTGGGAAATTCCGACGAACAAGGCGGAGCGCGGCGCCCACATCGTCGCCGATATCGTCCGTTCGCTTCGCGAGAGACAGGATCAAGCCGGCGGTGGGAACGGACGGCTTTTGGCCATCGGCATCGGCGCGCCCGGACCGGTGGAAGAGAAAAGCGGAATGCTGTATGAAACGGTCAACTTAGGATGGACGAATTATCCGTTAAAACAAGAGCTCGAAGCGGCGACTGGCTTGCCGGTGGCGGTCGATAACGACGCCAACATCGCTGCGCTTGGGGAAATGTGGAAAGGAGCCGGCGGCGGCGCCCGCCATTTGTTATTTGTGACACTGGGAACCGGTGTCGGCGGCGGCGTCATCGCCAACGGGGCCATCGTGCGCGGGACGAACGGCGCCGGTGGAGAGATCGGCCACATGACGATGATTCCGGAGGGCGGCGCGCCTTGCAATTGCGGCAAAACCGGCTGTCTGGAAACGATCGCATCGGCGACGGGCATCGTGCGAATCGCCAGCGAAAAATTGGCCGTTGCCGAGCGGCCAAGCGTCCTGCACGGCGGAGATATGTCGGCCAAGGCGGTGTTTGATGCCGCCAAAGCGGGTGATCCGCTCGCCGTTGAGGTCGTTGACGAAGTGATGCGCTACCTTGGCTTGGCGTTGGCGAACGCGGCTGACGTCGTCAACCCGCAGAAAATCGTGATCGGCGGCGGCGTTTCGCGGGCGGGTGACATTCTCGTTGAGCGCGTGGCCCACCACTTTCGCCGATTTGCTTTCCCGCGCGTCGCCGCCGGAGCGGAGGTCGTTTTGGCGACGCTCGGCAATGACGCCGGCGTCATTGGTGGCGCTTGGCTGGCGAAAACGCTGATTGAGGGATAAACATGGCAACAGCTGGCTCACGGCCGGCTGTTGTTTTCATTTTTTGGCTCCCACCGACATATGCTGGAAATAAAGGAGTCGGAAGGGGAGACGGGGCATGCGCCTAGAAGCATGGTATGGCGACACATTTGAGCAATACGGCCGCTGGTTTTCGGTGCCGACTGAGCTGATCGTTGACGCCAATCCGCACATCAAGAAGCAGGGGCTTCAGCTAGGGCAGACGGTCGAAATCCCGGGCTATCGGACAATGGAGAAGTGGGACGCGCTCGCCCGCTGCTTGTCGCTGCCTGTTGAGGCGCTGCAACGGCTGCCGGGAGCGATGGCGGTCATCAATGGGGCAGCGCCGCTGCCGGAGCGAATATCGACCCGGGTCGTCCAGTGCATCCGTCCCTACGATTTTGCCGCCTTGACCGAAGATATCGACGCGCTCGTTGGCCATTATCCGTTTGTGCGCCGGCGAACGATCGGCCATAGTGTATTGGGGTTGCCGTTGGTGGAGCTGCAGATCGGCCGCGGTCCGGTGCGCGTGCATGTAAACGGATCATTTCACGCCAATGAATGGATTACATCCGCGGTGGTGATGGCGCTTATCGATGAGTACGTGCGGGCGCTTGTTCACGATGGTGAGCTTGCCGGCCGCCGCGCGCTTGACTATTATCATAAGATCACGCTTTCAGTCGTGCCGATGGTCAACCCGGACGGGGTCAACCTCGTCTTGAACGGTCCGCCGGCCGAGGAACCGCATCGGAGTGAGACCGTCCGCATCAACGGGGGGACATTGGATTTTTCGCAATGGAAAGCGAATATCCGCGGCGTCGACTTAAATAACCAATTTCCCGCCAACTGGGAAATTGAGCAGGCGCGCAAACTGCCAAAAGCGCCGGCGCCTCGCGATTTTCCCGGGTTTGCCCCGCTGACTGAGCCGGAAGCGAAAGCGATGGCGGCGCTGACGGAAGCAGAAGATTTTTGGATGGTGGTGGCGTTTCATACCCAAGGGAAGGAGATTTACTGGGGATATGAAGGGCTCGAGCCGCCGGAAGCGGAAGCGACCGTGAAGGAGATGGCGGCCGCGAGCGGCTATCAAGCGGTTCGCTACATTGACAGCCATGCCGGTTATCGCGATTGGTTCATTCAAACGCGGCGGCGGCGCGGCTATACGGTGGAACTCGGCGAGGGAACCAACCCGCTGCCGCTGTCGCAATTTGACGAGATTTACCGCGACAGCCTCGGACTGTTTAGCGCGCTGCTTCAAATGGCATAAAAAACGCAAGAGGCGATCCGGGCCTCTTGCGTTTCAGTGCATCCCTGTCGGAATTCCGTGATGGACGATCGTTTTGTACGTAAACCAACCGAATACAGCGATAGTCGCAAGGCTAAACAACAATCCAAGTACATTTTTTTCGCGCAATGTGCGGAATAATCCATAAATAGCCAAAAGCGTTACAAGCGCGAAAATAATGACCGTACCCATCTGTTTCCCCCCTTATGGCACAGTATGTACAAACGCTTTTCTTCTCCATTATTGTAGCCTTTTTTCCTTCGTTTGTCGAGGTCCATTCCCCTTTATTTTTTCCTTTGCTTGGGCGGAAAAAACGAGTAAAATAAAGCTAAAACATGCATACCATCGCTCCAATCAAGCCCGATGGATCAACGAGGTGAACCATCATTGAAATTGGCCATTCATTCATGCGAAACGAGGAGGGGACGACGATGAAGTGGACGCGCATTCCTGTCGGCCCGATTCAGGCGAATGCGTATCTTTTGACGGCGGAAGACGGTTCGTGCGTCATTGTGGATCCGGGAGCGGAAGGGGCGGCGCTCGTTCGGCACATCGAAGCAAGACAGCTCACTCCGCTGGCGGTTTTGCTGACGCATGCCCATTTTGACCATATCGGCGGCATCCCGGACGTGCTCGCTCGTTGGGAGATTCCCGTCTATGTCCACAAAAATGAAACGGAATGGCTGCCCGATCCAGCGTTGAACGGCTCCCTTTATTTCGGGAGCTCGATCGCGGTCCGCTGCGCGCCGATCAGCTTGCAAGGGCCGCTGCCGCTAACGATCGGTCCGTTTGCCTTTGACGTCCGCGAAACGCCCGGCCATTCGCCAGGCAGTGTTTCGTACTATTGCCCGGCGGCGCAAATCGTTTTTTCCGGCGATGCGCTGTTTGCCGGGAGCATTGGTCGCACCGATTTGCCGGGCGGCGATCATCAGCAGCTGCTCAAAAGCATCCATGATCAATTGCTGACGCTGCCGGAGGAGACGGTCGTTTTGTCGGGGCACGGGCCTGAGACGACGATTGGCGCGGAAATGGATACGAATCCGTTTTTGCACGGTTTTTCATGACCGCATCCAGCGATTCTCCCGGCTCGCGGGAAAGCGGGAGCGTGTTCGTCGGCGCGTTGCCGCCGGCTGCCGGCGTGCTTCCCTCCCCTCATTCGTTCGGGGCTGGCGGTGGAAAGAGGTGACCGTCGGTGGAAACTAGCGGCCGCCTTGCTCCTCAAGACAAAAAACCCTTCCCGGCTGCGCCAAGAAGGGTTTTGGGGGATGTTCTACCCACAATTATGGGAGGGGATATCAATAAGCTGCTACTATAAACGATATACCATTGTTTTTACGATGTCAATAGGGAAAACAGCAACCGAAAAGGAAGGAAAAGGAAATGAATGAGCTGTATAAGGAAATTGCCGCGGCGCCTCATGGGCGCGTTTCGTATGCGGATTATATGGAGTTGGCTCTTTATGACGAACGGTTTGGCTACTACATGCGCGAGCGGACGAAAATCGGCAGGGAGGGCGATTTTTTGACGAACAGCTCGTTTGCGTCCGTGTTCGGGGAGGCGATCGCTTCGTTTTTGCTGCGGCTTGTCGAGAAAGGGGGGCTGCCGCCAGCCGTTTGTGAATGGGGGGGAGGCGATGGACGGTTGGCCTTGGCCATTTTGCAAGCATGGAAACGAAAAAGTCCAGCTACATACAAAGACCTTTCGTACACGATCATCGACCGAAGCCCGTTCCATCGCCGGCGACAGCAGGAAACGTTGCAGCCGCTTTCGGACCGCGTGCGGCAATACCGCGATATGGCCGGCTGGCTCGACGCGTGTGGGCCGTTTTCCGGCATCGTGTTTTGCAATGAGTTTTTCGATGCGTTTCCTGTCCGGGTCATTGAAAAGCGGAACGGGGTTTTGTACGAGTGTTTCGTCGCCGCCCGCGACGGTCGACTTGTCGAGGAAACGGTGCCGCTCGACGATGCGGCGATCATCGAGGACTTGCAGGAGCGCGGCTTCTCCTTGGCTGAAGGCCAGCGCTTTGAAGTGCCGCTCGCGTTGAAACAGTTTTGGGCGGAAGTCGGCCCGCGCTTTCGCCGCGCGGCCATGGTGGCCATCGATTACGGATGGACGGATGAACAGCTTCGTGCTCCGGCCCGGCGGGGAGGGAGCTTGCGCGGTTATGTTCGGCACCGGTTGGTCCCCGATCCGCTCCGCCATCCCGGGGAGATGGATTTGACGTCCCACGTGCATTGGGATGCGCTCCGCTTATACGCTCGGAAGGCCGGTTGGGAAGAAGTGGCGTTCGTCCGCCAAGATCGGTTTTTAGTAACGGTCGGGTTGTTGGACGAATGGGGTCGTTCGGAAGGGGCCGGGTTGTTTTCGTCGTCGACTCGGCGGCATCGGGTCATGCGCTCGCTGATCGCCGATGACGGAATCAGCCGCTTTTTCGATGTGCTCATGATGCAGAAAGGCATCAAGCTGCCCAGCTCAGAACTTTGGGCGGCTCCGGAGTTTCTCGCTTGACAAGAGCATGGGGAGGCGGATCGGCAGAACAGGGGCTGGATCGATCGCTATCAAACGAAAAATCGGAACTTCTTTATTGCAACTTCTATAGAAGCCGGTTCTTGCCTAACTCATTCTTCTCCAAAGGCGCCTTTGTAAAGGCGCTTTTATGTCCTCAGCCATTTCAGCGGTTTTTTCATCATCGTTTTCCTCGTTCCCGGAAAGCACAGCGGTATTTTTTTCAGTAAAAAATCCCCGTGGTAGCGGACCGATTCAGTTCTGTCCGCTAGCAGGGGGATTCCGCTCACATCGCCTGTCGCGTTTTTATTCGCCCATGCCGGGCACCATCATAAAGGTCGTCCAATACGTAAACGCGGCGAAGAAAATCGTCAAATACGCGCCGAAAATGTAAATGTACATTCTCTCGGTCAGTTTTAAAAAGCCGAGGAACAAGAAAAATATCGTTTGGCCAAAAAACAGGAGCGATGTCGTATGCATGTGGCCAAGGTAAAACATGACGGCGAAAATGCCGGTCCAAAAGGCAAGCACGCGGAACATGCGGTCCATTCGGTCTCCCTCCTTTGCTAGACAATCCCACCTTACTTATTATAATGTACAATGATTCGGAATGTAAATAACGCGTTCCGGCGCCGGCGCAAAAATTGCTGTTCGCCGCCCAGCGCGGGTGGAACGAAGCAGGCTGCTACGGGCGGATGGTGAGGCGATAACAGCAGCAGCGGCTACCTTTCATCATGTTTTCCGTTTCAATGAGGCGGGCATCGGCAAACAGCGCCTCAGCCATTCCCTCAAGAAAGGCGTGGTGCATGCCGCAAACCGTCTCCGGCTGTTTTTCGGCGATTTCTTTGAACGGGCAGTTGCAAAACTCGAAAGACATGGCTGTGTCCTTGACTTCACGGCGGGCTCGAGGGAGAAATCCGGCCGCTTCTGTCAGAAGGCGAATCTTTTCTTCCGAACGGAGCGCCGCGATAGTGTCGCTATGCGCTACGCGGTTGGCGATGTACTCGCGTCCGAACTCCTTTCCTGCTTCCCGCAGAACTTTCTGTCCGCTTGGCCCAAGCCCGACCAGCGTTTGAACGGCGATGTGGGCGAGGAGCTGGTAATCGCGGAACGGAAAACATAAGCTGATCACTTCATCCGACAGCCGATACCATCGGCTGGGCCGTCCTCCTTTTCCCGTTTTTTGCGTGTTTGAGACGATGAGGTTCACATCTTCCAGTTTTGTTAAGTGAAGACGAGCGACGTTCGGATGAATGCGAAATTGATCGGCGATTTCTTGCACCGAGACGTCGCGCCGGATGGTGGCCATATATTCGTAAATATGAAACCTCGTCGGGTCAGAGAGCACGCTTGTCATTTTCAGCGTTGGTTCCAACGGCGATCCCTCCTAAATAAAGCATTGATACAGTTATGATAATGAAATGGTCCAAGGCGCAAAATGATTTTTGTCACGGTTTGGAGCTGGCCAAGGAAATGTCAAAAAACGTTCACAAAAAATTTTTCATTCTTAGCAGGAAAACGGTTGATTCTTGTCGAAATAAACCAACATCCGAAATCGAAAGGAGGAATGGTGCACTGGAGCCGATTGAACAGATCGCTAGCCGTCTCCTTGCTGAGGCCGTGCGGCGCCGCGCTTCAGACCTCCATCTTGTCCCGCGCCGTTACGATGTCGTCGTTCGCCTCCGCCTTGACGGTAGGCTGACGGAGATTGGCACGCTGACAAAGGAGACAGCGGAACGGATCATCGTTCACTTTAAGTTTTTGGCCGGTATGGATATCGGGGAGCGACGCCGGCCGCAAAGCGGCGCCATGGAAGTGAATGAACAGGGGGAAACGGTGTATTTGCGCTTATCCACGCTCCCGACCCTCTACGATGAAAGCCTCGTCATCCGCCTGCTGCCGCAGCGTTTTTCGCTGCCGCTTCGCGAACTTTCCTTATTTTCGCATTCCACCGCGCGATTGATTTCTTTGATGCAGCAACCGCAAGGACTCGTCTTGCTGACCGGGCCGACCGGCTCCGGAAAAACGACGACGCTGTACACTCTCCTTGATTGGTGCCAAGCCAACAGACAACGCAATGTGATTACCCTTGAAGATCCTGTCGAAAAACGAAACGACCGGTTTTTGCAAGTGCAAATCAATGAAAAAGCGGGCATGACGTACGCGTCAGGGTTGAAAGCGGCGCTGCGCCACGATCCTGACGTGTTGATGGTCGGCGAGATCCGCGATCAAGATACGGCGGTGATCGCCGTCCGTTCCGCCCTGAGCGGTCATTTCGTCGTGTCCACGATGCACGCCGCCGATGCGGTCGGCGCTGTTTATCGGCTGCGCGAGTTTGGCGTTTCGCCTCGGGATTTGGCTGAGACGCTGCTTGCTGTTTCTGCCCAGCGCCTCGTTGAGCTCCGCTGTCCGTTGTGCGGCGACGCCTGCCACCTGTCATGCCGCCGCCTTGGGCGCCGGCGGCGAACCGCGATCCATGAACTGCTCTACGGCGCCGCGTTGGGCGAGGTGATCGATTCGCTCACTAGCGAAAGCCGAAAACGCCGCCCCGCTTACCTCACGCTGGCCCGCCTTGTCCGTAAAGGGATGGCTCTCGGCTACTTGCCGTCACGTACGCTGGAACTTGTCGGAGGGGATGAACGATGAGAAAAACAGCATGGCCGCCGGCCGAGCAGGCGTTGTTTTTCACTCGGCTTGGCCGGCTGCTCGAGCGGGGGTATCCGCTCGCACGAGCGCTTGAGTTTTTGGCCATTCAGTCTTCAGCGCCGCGCCGTTTGGAGCTGGAGCGTTGTTTGCAGCGGCTGCGCGATGGCTTGCCGCTGTCCGCCGCCATGGAGGCGCTGACCGTTGATCGCCTCGCCGTCAGCCTGCTCACGTTCGCCGAGCGGAATGGCGATTTGCCGCGCGGCCTGATGGAAGCGGGGGAAATGCTGACCCAGAAGGCGCGCTTCCAAGAGCAGCTGCGCCGCCTCACCCGCTATCCGCTTTTCCTCTTTCTCCTGCTGCTGGTCATGCTTGCGATCGTTGAATGGTGGTTGCTGCCGCAGTTTGAGCAGGCGGCCGCCTCGTTTTCCGCTCAACGCGGGCATACCGCTCAGCTGCTGAACGTGATCGCCCACTTCCCCACCGCACTGGCCGCTATCGCCTTGTTGGCAGCGCTCGCCGCTCTCATTTCCGCCGTTTGCCTTCGCCGCTGGCCATTATCTCGTCAACTCCACTGGATGCTGCGCATACCATGGTTCGCCTCCTTTCTGAAAATGTTCCTGACCCAACTTGTGGCGCGTCAGCTCGGGCGTTTGCTGCAAGCGGGGTTGTCTGTTTACGATGCGCTTGATGCGTTCAGCGAGCCGTCGTCCCCCTCGTTTTTGCAGATGGAAGGGCAGCGCATGCGCGACGGGCTGAGGCAAGGGCGGCCGCTTGATGAGCTGATCGGCGCCGCCCGCTGCTATGAGCCTGAGCTGGCGCTGGTCATCCGCCACGGCCAATCGAGCGGCGAGTTGGGGAAAGAGCTCGAGCATTACAGCGAATTTTTGCTGCAGATGATGGAACGGCGAATGGAATCGGCGTTGAAACGGGTGCAGCCTTTGCTGTTGGCGGTCGTCGGCTCAATGATTATCGGCTTGTATTTGGCGATTTTGCTGCCGATGTTTTCGATGTTGAGTGAATGGTGACGAGGTGCGCGATGAAGCGACACGATGTTCCCGCGTCTGGCGGCTGCTGGGAACGGGCGCCGCCATCCCCTCTTTCTCCTAAAAAAACGGGTTTTGTTCCGTCTCCTGTCCGTTCTTCTCAAAAGAATCCGTCCGTTGCTATATTCCAAATGAGGCGAGGAGGAGGAATCATGAAAGAAAAGGGATTCACCTTAATTGAAATGCTAATTGTCATGGCGGTGATTTCTGTCCTGCTCTTGATTGCCATTCCGAACATGACCAAACATAACAGCATGATCCAGTCGAAAGGATGTGAGGCGTTTTTGAACACCGTGCAAGCGCAAGTGAAGGCGTATGAAATGGAGTATCACCGCGTTCCGACCGTGCAGGAGCTGGTCGCTGCCCGTTATATTAAGTCCGACCGTTGTCCAAACGGACATGCCGTGCAAATCAGTGCGGATGGTGCTGTGAGTGAGAGCGGCTCGTAACGGCGGATTCACGCTGCTGGAAATGTTGATTGTGCTGACGGTCGTTTTGCTGCTGACGGGTTTGGCTGTTCCCGCGCTTGGCGGCGTCGTGCGCGAGCAAAACGAGATCCATATGCTCGCCGTGCTGCGCACCGATTTGTATAGCGCGCAGCAATACGCCTTAGCCCATCGGATGAAGGTCGCGGTCTTTTTTACGGAACGCGGCGCGGAGTACAAGGTGATCGAGGCAGCCAGCGGGCGGCAGGTCGCCGCCCGTTCTCTCCCGTCTCCATGGCGGTTTCAGCTAGTGACGCTGCGCAATCCGCTTGTCTTTACCGGCAACGGCAACATTGAAAGAGGAGGGACGGTTTGGGTGCAAGGAGTGAAGCAAAGCTATAAGCTGACGTTTTTGCTCGGGAAAGGAAGATTTTATGTGCAAAAAATGTAGCAAAGGCTTTTTGCTCGTGGAATCGCTGCTGGCGTTGTCGCTGCTTGGGCTGACCGCCGCCGGGTTTCTGCCGCTTCTTGTGCAGATCGCCGCCGAACGGCGCAATCTAGTTCTCGAAGAGCAGGCGGATCAGCTATTGACGGTCGCGATGTATGAACAGCCGCTTGTCGGGGAAGCGGTCGTGGTGGACGGACGAACGACGTTTCGGTTGCAAGGACGGGAGGAAGGAGAGAGAACGTGGCGCGTATGCGTGCGCTGGAACGATTACGTCGGCCGCGAGCGGGAGCGCTGCGGCTACAGCAAACGGTAGGAACAAGCGGGTTTACGTTGATCGAAGCGCTGGTTTCACTGCTGGTGGCGATCATGATCACCGCCGCTGTTCCGCTGCTTTTGTCCGCCCGCGTGCTAGGAACGGCGGCGATTGACGGGTTTTCGCCGCTTGAGTGGCGCTTGTTTTTGCAGCAGCTGCGGATCGAGATGAATGAAACAGAGCGCTGGTCGGTCGATGGGGACGTCTTCTATTTGCAAAAGTGGAGCGGTGAGACGGTCCGTTTTTTGCTCGCGACGCGGCGGGCGGAATTGATTCGCCAGGTGAACGGCGCCGGTTATGAAACGGCGCTTCGCCATGTGCGCGCCGTCTCTTATCGCGCCGGTGCCCGCGGCTTGTTCGTGACGGTGGTCGCTGACGATGGAACGGTTTGGGAGGCGTTTGTCGCCCGCGCGTTTTAGCGAGAAAGGCGACATTGGTCGTGAAAAAAACGTAGCGGCAAAAGAGGGGAGAAGATGGAACGGCAGGCAGGTGTCATTTTTCCGTTCATCGCCGTGGTGGCGATGCTGTTTTCGTGTGCTGTGGTGAACGCCTTGCTTCTGTATGAAGCGGAGCGGCAAGCGGCTGAGGCGGCCCGGCAGGCGGCAGAAGCGGAGGAGTTGGTGCAGATGGCGGTCGTTGATGTCAAAGCGCAGATCGCGGCAGCGTCGTTGTCGACGGCCGGGCAAGAAGGGGAATGGGCTTATCCGCGCGGCGTCGTTGTCTATCGCTGGGAAAGGAAAGACAAAACGAGCGTTCGGGTCGTGTTATCGATCCGCTCAACATCCGGGCTTCAGCGCGCGGTGACGTTCACCGTCGTGCTGCCGGCGCTCAATATTACGGAGTGGAGGGAGGGGAACGGTTAAAAAAGGAAGAAGGAGGGAAAACTGAAGTGGGAGGGATTCGATGGCTGTTAACGATTACGTCAAGTTTGTCACCCAACAGTTTGTCGCTTACATGGATATGCCGAAAGAGGAGCGAAGGAAGCGACGGCAATCGCGGAAACAAGAGCGCCCCCCGCTCTCGTACCATTTGTTTGGCATGGTTCCATTTTCGCTCCGTCTCTTATTTCGCCGCCGTGCGCGGTGAAAGTCCGCCGGCTGACTGCCGGCGGACTGATTTTGGTTGGGCGAGTCGTGCCGTTTCGCTCCGCTCGGGGCGGGAAGCGTCTTTCCATGTTGCGGAGCTGCAGGAGATCGTCGTCGGTTCGGTCGTTCGCGAGATGGAGGCACCTTTCCGTGTTGCGGAGCCGCGCCGTTTTTTTACGGTTGGCGGGGCAGCAAGTAAAACAAGCCGCCGTTGACGATGGAAACGATGATGCGCGGCTTGTATTGTTTTTCGAGCGCCTCTTTTTCAATATAGTAGCATTCCGGTTTTTCCTCACAGTCTTTGTAAAATTCATCGAGCAACGCCAAATCGTCAGCCCAGCGCCGGCGCGCTTCCTCCGCCCATGTGTGGTCGTCCGCACCGATGCGGCTCTCGATATATTGTTCAAGGCGACCGATGCCGCTTCGAGGTTTAATGAGCGGAGAAATCGTGAAACAATAATCGGGAATTTTCGGCGTCAGCCGCCGCTCACGCAGCCGTTCGTGAAACGACTCGACGATCGTTCCGCTGATGAGATGGATGCCAAGCGAAACGATCTCATCTTTTTTTCGGTCGCATTCATACGAAATCACCACGTTCATGCCAAGCCATGGATGAAGGGCGGCGTTTCCGTTTAAGGGCGCGTTTGGCTCCTCATACAGGCGGATGAAGCTGCCGCGTTTTTGCGCCGAGCGAAACAGCTGATGCAAGCGGGGCGCGCCGAAATGGAGGCGTTCTCCTTTCAGTTTGTCTGTTCGTTCATTGGCGCGGGTGATGAGCGTGAGCTGCATCGGCTGCGGGACGCCGCCCGTCCGTTCGATGTAATGCCAATAAAACGGTCGATTCATCAGCTCCTTGTCCATTTCCGCCGTCAGTTGAACGGTGAGGTAATCATCATTGGCTTCTAGGAGCGCGCAGCCATTGGCTGTAAAGTAACGTTCCACAAAGCGGCGGATTTCATGTTGCTGCATGGCGTTGTCCTCCTTCTCTTCGCAGCTGTTCTGCCAGTTCGATCATCGCTATAATGTTTTCCATTTTAATTTTCATTTCCCCTTCGCTCCGTGAGTGGACGATCGCGTCTTCCAAGTAATGTTCAAGGTTAGTGAGGTTCATCTTCGCCAAAATGTCATCCAGCTCGCCGACGACCCGCTCAAATAAGCGGATTTTTTCGTACAGAAGCGTTAAAATATGCTCTTCGACCGTCTGTTTGACGGCAAAATTGTAAATGTAAACGTCATCCGTCTGACCGAGGCGGTGGACGCGGCCGATTCGCTGCTCAAGGCGCATCGGGTTCCACGGCAAGTCGTAGTTGATGACATGGCGGCAAAATTGCAAGTTGATGCCCTCGCCGCCCGCCTCGGTGGCGATGAACACTTGGGCGTGGTGTTTAAACAGTTCCTGCATCCAGTCTTTTTTGCCGCGCCGGAAGCCGCCGCGAAACGGGACGGACGAGATGCCGTGCTGCTTTAAAAACCATTGCAAATACAGCTGTGTCGCCCGGTATTCGGTGAAAATAATGACTTTGTCATTGATCGAGCGGATGAGCTCAAGCGCTTTTTCCGCTTTGGAGTTCGTCGTGACGGCGTTGATTTTTTCCAAAACGCGCTCAAGCGGTTCTGGAACTGCTTCGCCGCATTTGTCGATCATGTTTTTGATCGTGAGAAACAACGCCTCGCGGCTGCTGCACGCCTCGCGAAGCAGCGTGATGAGCGAAAACGATCCGGCGAACGACGCATGACGGAGCGCTTTTACCGCCTCATACAGCTCGCGCTCTTCATCGGTAAACTCGATCAGCACCGGCTCGACGTGGCGCTTTGACCATTCGATCGGCGTGTCGGCGCGGCGGTTGCGGATCATCACTTTGTTGACGAGCGCTTTTAAATGGTCGTTCGCCTGCACCGCCCGCGTTTTGCCGTATGTGTTCGCAAACTGTTCGGCGCTGCCTAAATGGCCGGGCTTCAGGAGCGAGACAAGGTTGAAAATTTCTTCGATCCGGTTTTGGATCGGTGTGGCCGTCAGCAGCAAGCAAAACTTCTTTTTTAAATTTTGCACAAACTCGTAGTTTTTCGTTTTGTTGTTTTTCAGTTTGTGCGCCTCGTCAATGATGATCATATCGTATGGCTGCTCATAGATGATGTCGCGGTGCGGCGGCTTTTTCGCCGTATCGATCGAGGATACGACGATGTCGCACTGCTCCCAGACGTAGCTTTTTTTCTGTTGGACGGCTGGAATGAAAAACTTTTCGTTCAGCTCTCTTACCCATTGCGAAACAAGGGAGGCGGGAACGAGAATGAGCGCTTTTTTGACAAGACCGCGAATCATATACTCTTTCAAGATGAGCCCGGCTTCGATCGTTTTTCCAAGGCCGACTTCATCCGCTAAAATGGCTTTGCCGTTCATTTCCTCGACGACGCGGCGCGCCACTTCAAGCTGGTGCGGCAGAATCGTTACATGCGGCAAATGTTTCGGCGCCTGCAAGCCGTCAAATTCCGGAACGATCAAATGATGGGCAGCTTCCAGCGCCAGTTCGTACATTTCCCAGCTCGCCCACGGTCCGTCCTTTTCCACGCGCTCGAGAAATTCCTCCTTCCATGTCTGATCCATTTCCAAATCGATATTCATGGCGATCCCCTTCCCTCATGACGAATGTTTATCAGTCAAAGAGATAGTATGTGAAATAAAAAAGAGAACATTTTGGACTTCAATTCCTAATAAAGTTCGATCATTTCCTATTGCCCTCGGGCTGTCGTTAATGGTAGTATAAATTTAGAACATTCACATGACTTGTTGCTGAGGGCGTTTGTTAGTATGCCCGTTTTGGAAAAAAATATCGCGTAGCGGATGACGGCAAGGGGAGAGACTACGGAATGTAGCGCCGAAGGAGCAAGCGGAAACGCGAATCTCTCAGGCAAAAAGACTCTTGCTTGACGCAGCTCTGGAGAGCGCCTGCGTTCGCGCAGGCCACCCAAGAGGAAACCGATCGGCCCCGCGGACCGGAAACGGACGCGCCAGCCGGCCGGCGGGAAACTTTCAGGTGCCAGGACAGAGCCCCCTTTGATCGAAAGGGTGGAGTCTGTCTTTTTTTTCTGCGATCGACGACAAGGAGGGAATGAGATGCTGAAGCGCACGCCGCTTTTTCCGGCGTATGCCCGCTATGGCGCCAAAACGATTGAATTCGGCGGCTGGGAAATGCCGGTGCAGTTTTCCAGCATTAAAGAAGAGCATGAAGCCGTACGGACGCGCGCTGGGCTGTTTGACGTGTCGCATATGGGGGAAATCGCCGTCCGCGGCCGCGGAAGCCTCGCGTTTTTGCAAAAGCTGATGACGAACGACGTCGCCAAACTGCGGCCCGGCCGGGCGCAATATGCGCTTATGTGCTACGAGGACGGCGGCACGGTCGATGATTTGCTCATCTATCAAAAAGGGGAAGACGACTATTTATTGGTTGTCAACGCCGCCAATACCGAAAACGACTTTGCTTGGCTAAGCGAGCATGCCGAGGGGGACGTCGAGCTTGAGGATGTATCGGCGGAGACGGCCCAGCTGGCTTTGCAAGGGCCGGCGGCCGAACGCGTGCTGCAAACGTTGACCGATTTCGACTTGACGGCGCTGCGCCCGTTTTCATTCGCTGACGGCGTCGAAGTTGCGGGCGTGAAGGCGCTCGTTTCGCGCACCGGCTATACCGGCGAGGACGGGTTTGAACTGTACTGCCGCGCCGAAGACGCCGCCGCGCTATGGGAGGCGATCCTCGACGCTGGAGCTCGTGACGGCGTTCTTCCATGCGGATTGGGCGCGCGCGATACGCTCCGGTTTGAAGCGTGTTTGCCGCTTTACGGTCAAGAGCTGTCCGCCGCGATTTCACCAATTGAAGCCGGGCTCGGCTTTGCCGTCAAGACGGAAAAAGAGCCGCCGTTTATCGGCCAAGCGGTATTGAAACGGCAAAAAGAGGAAGGGCCGCCGCGCCGGCTCGTCGGCATTGAAATGATCGACAGAGGCATTCCGCGCCACGGATACGTTGTCTTTGCCGACGGCGAAGAGGTCGGGTTCGTCACGACCGGCACGCAGTCACCAACCTTGAAGAAAAACATCGGCTTGGCCTTGGTGAAAGCGGAGGTGGCCGCCATCGGCCAGGAGGTGGAGGTGGACATCCGCGGCAAGCGGCTGAAAGCGAACATCGTGCCGATTCCGTTTTACAGGCGGGCTAAGTGACGATTCCAAAGCGACAAGGAAAGGGGAAAAACGCAGTGCTCCATCGTTATTTGCCGATGACGGAAGAAGACAAACAGGAGATGCTGAAGACGATCGGCGTTGCCTCGATTGATGAGTTGTTTGCTGATATTCCAGAACAAGTTCGCTTCCGCGGCAAGCTGAAGGTGAAACCGGCCAAATCGGAGCCGGAGCTGTGGAAAGAGCTTGCAGCCTTGGCGGAAAAAAACGCCAACATCAAACAATATGTTTCCTTTTTAGGAGCCGGGGTGTACGACCATTCCATTCCGGCTGTCGTCGACCATGTCCTGTCGCGCTCTGAATTTTATACGGCGTATACGCCGTATCAACCGGAAATTTCCCAAGGCGAGCTGCAGGCGATTTTTGAGTTTCAGACGATGGTGTGCGAGCTGACCGGCATGGACGTCGCCAACTCGTCGATGTACGACGGCGGCACGGCGCTTGCCGAAGCGGTGCTGCTAGGCGCCGCGCATACGAAGCGCAAAAAAGTGCTCATCTCCACCGCCGTTCATCCGCAGTATCGAGAAGTTGTGCGCACGTATGCGAAAGGTCAGAAGCTTGAGGTGAAAGAAATTCCGTATGACGGCGGCATCACCGACCTTAAGGCGCTTGAAGCGGAAATGGGGGATGATGTGGCGTGCGTTGTCGTCCAATATCCGAACTTTTTTGGTCAAATCGAGCCGCTGAAAGCGATCGAGCCGCTCGTTCATGAAAAGAAAAGTGTATTCGTTGTCGCCAGCAACCCATTGGCGCTTGGCGTGCTGACGCCGCCAGGGGCGTTTGGCGCCGACATCGTCGTCGGGGACATGCAGCCGTTTGGCATTCCGACGCAGTTTGGCGGTCCGCATTGCGGCTATTTCGCCGTCAAAGCGCCGCTCATGCGAAAAATTCCAGGGCGGCTCGTCGGGCAGACGACCGATGAGGACGGGCGCCGCGGGTTTGTCTTGACGCTTCAAGCGCGCGAGCAGCACATCCGCCGCGATAAGGCGACATCGAACATTTGCTCCAACCAAGCGTTAAACGCCTTGGCCGCTTCCGTAGCGCTCTCGGCGTTTGGCAAGCGGGGCGTGAAAGAAATGGCGGCGATGAATATGCAAAAGGCGCATTACGCGAAACGCGAGCTTGAAAAACGCGGGTTGTCGTCGCCGTTTGCCGGCCCGTTTTTCAACGAGTTCGTCGTCCGGCTCGGTCAGCCGGTGTCTGATGTAAACGATCGCCTGCTCGAAAAAGGGATCATCGGCGGCTATGACCTCGGCCGCGACTATCCAGAACTTTCCGGCCATATGCTGATTGCGGTGACGGAAGTGCGGACAAAAGAAGAAATCGATCGGTTTGTCAATGAATTGGGGGATGGCCATGCGTAATGATCAACCGCTCATTTTCGAACGAAGCAAGCCGGGGCGCATCGCCTACAGCCTACCGGCGCTTGACGTGCCGGCTGTCGATGTCAGCGAGCTCGTGCCGGCCGACTACTTGCGCACCGAAGAGCCAGAGCTGCCGGAAGTGTCGGAGCTTGACTTAATGCGCCACTACACGGCGCTGTCGAGACGAAACCACGGCGTTGATTCCGGCTTTTACCCGCTCGGGTCGTGCACGATGAAATACAATCCGAAAATCAACGAAAACGTCGCCCGCCTCGCCGGGTTTGCCCACATTCATCCGCTTCAGCCGGAAAAGACGGTGCAAGGGGCGCTTGAGTTGATGTATGATTTACAAGAGCATTTAAAAGAAATCACCGGCATGGATGCCGTCACCTTGCAGCCGGCGGCCGGCGCCCACGGCGAGTGGACCGGGCTGATGATGATCCGTGCTTACCATGAAGCAAACGGCGACTTCAACCGGACGAAAGTGATTGTCCCGGATTCAGCGCACGGCACGAACCCGGCGTCAGCGACGGTCGCCGGTTTTGAGACGGTGACGGTCCAATCGACGGCCGACGGACTTGTCGATTTAGAAGACTTAAAGCGCGTCGTCGGTCCGGATACAGCGGCGCTTATGCTCACGAATCCGAATACGCTCGGGCTGTTTGAAGAGCAGATCGTCGAAATGGCTGAAATCGTCCACGCAGCCGGCGGCAAGCTGTATTATGACGGCGCGAATTTAAACGCGATTCTTGGCAAGGCGCGCCCGGGGGACATGGGCTTTGACGTCGTTCATTTGAACTTGCATAAAACGTTCACCGGCCCGCATGGCGGCGGAGGTCCAGGCTCCGGCCCGGTCGGGGTGAAAGCGGACCTCATTCCGTTTTTGCCGAAGCCGGTCATCGAAAAAGGGGAAAACGGCTATGATCTCGATGACGACCGCCCGCAGTCGATCGGCCGCGTCAAGCCGTTTTACGGCAATTTCGGCATCAACGTCCGGGCGTACACGTACATCCGCTCGATGGGGCCGGACGGCTTAACGGCGGTGAGCGAGTACGCTGTGTTAAACGCCAACTATATGATGCAGAGGCTTGCCGACTATTACGATTTGCCGTATGACCGCCATTGCAAGCACGAGTTCGTCCTGTCGGGACGCCGGCAAAAGAAACTCGGCGTCAGAACGCTCGATATTGCCAAGCGGCTGCTTGATTTCGGCTTCCATCCGCCGACGATTTACTTCCCGCTCATCGTCGAAGAGTGCATGATGATTGAGCCGACGGAGACAGAGTCAAAAGAGACGCTCGACGCGTTTATTGACGCCATGATCCAAATTGCCAAAGAGGCGGAGGAAAATCCGGAAATCGTTCAAGAAGCCCCGCATACGACTGTGGTCAAGCGATTGGATGAAACGACCGCGGCCCGCAAGCCGATTTTGCGCTACGAAAAATCGACCGTTCACCGCGGATGACAAGTCCGCCATAAAGTGGGGTGTCCCAAAACGACTGGGACACCCTCTCTCATCGCTATATAGAAGCACCGGCCGTTTCCCTGCCACACGATAGGTTGTGTCTTTCTTGAGGGGAGATCGCCTTTTGGGTCAGCTCCGTTTTGTTCGCTGGCGTTGACAGAACAAGAGAGTTAGTTTAATATATAAACTAATGGTTAGAAATGAACAAAGGGGGAGAGGAACATGCGGTATCGGCAGTTGGGGAACACTGATCTGCGGGTCAGTGAGCTCAGCTTTGGCACATGGGCGATCGGCGGCTCGTGGGGGAAAGTCGACGATCAAGAATCGCTGCGGGCGTTGGCGCATGCGATTGATCGCGGCGTCAACTTTTTCGATACGGCGGACGTGTACGGCAACGGCCATAGTGAAGAGCTGCTGGCGAAGGCGACAAAAGGGAAGGAAGACCGCATCTACATCGCGACAAAATTTTGCCGCGCCGGCGATATCCATGACCCGGACAACTATTCCGAAGCGTCCGTGCGCGCGTATTGCGAGGCGAGCTTGAAGCGGCTCGGCCGCGAGGTGATTGACCTGTACCAAATTCATTGTCCGCCGTTTGCCATTTTAAAGCAAGGCGCCGTGTTTGAGGTGTTAGAGAAGTTGAAGCAGGAAGGAAAAATCCGCTATTATGGCGTCAGCGTTGAAACGATAGAAGAAGGGCTGTACGTCATCGAGCATTCGCGGAGCATACTAAAACAAAAAGGATGACGATACGTGCGGACAGGAAACATTACGCTCGTCAAAAAAATGAATAAACAGCTCGTTTTGAAATTGATTCGCGAAAAGCATCCGATTTCGCGCGCCGATATTGCGAAAACGACCGGTTTAAACAAAGCGACCGTTTCCGCGCTTGTGGATGAACTGATCGCCGAGCATTTCGTTCATGAAAGCGGCATCGGCGAGTCAACGGGCGGGCGCCGGCCGCTCATGCTTCGCTTTAACGCCGATGCCGGTTCGCTAGTTGGCATTGAGCTTGGCGTCAACTATTTGTACGCCGTGTTGACGAACTTAAACGCGGAAATCATTTGGGAGCAGCGCCGTTCGTTTCGTCCGACGGAGGGGCAGGAAGCGATCGTCGGTGAGATGGCCGAGCTCATTGAAGCGGCGATCCGCCGGGCGCCCGCGACGCCGTACGGGGTGATGGGCATCGGCATCGGCGTGCCCGGCGTGGTTCACACCGAAAGTGGGACGGTCGTTTTTGCGCCCAACTTGCGCTGGGGAGATGTCGCCCTCGCTTCGGCGTTGCAAAAACGGTGGCCACACCATCCGATTATCGTCGAAAACGAGGCGAAGCTGGCGGCGCTCGGAGAAAAATGGTTTGGTGCCGGCAAAGAGTTTGCCCATTTTGTTTACATCAGCGCCGGCATCGGCATCGGCGCCGGCGTCGTTTTGCAGCACCAACTGTATCGAGGGGTAAACGGGCTGGCTGGTGAAATTGGCCATCATACGATCGATTTAAACGGAATCCGCTGCAGCTGCGGCAACATCGGCTGCTGGGAGATGTACGCTTCTGAAAAATATATTGAGCGGCGGCTAGCCGAGCAAGGGCGTTCCGAATGGCTCGGCGACCGTTTTTCTGTCGCGGCGATGGCGCTGGCCGCCGAGAGCGACGAGCAGCTGGCGCGCATTTTGGAGGAAGCGGGCCGCTATCTTGGTATCGGGTTGTTGCAGACGGTGTATGCCTACAACCCGGAAGCGGTCATCATCGGCGGTTCGCTCGCCCAAGCCGGGGAGCACGTGCTTGACCCGGCGCGCCAAGAAGTGAAGCGGCGCATTCTTGTGAAAAAAGAAAGCGAGCCGTATATCATTCCGTCGGAGTTGAAGGAAAAAAGCTGCGCGATTGGCGCTGCCGCTTCCGTATTAGAGGCGGTCGTCCTGCCGCCGGAATTTGAGCCGGCGCTTCCGGCACCGCAGGCAAAGCAAGGCTGATTCCCCCGCTTTTTCCGCACCGAAAGCGAGGGGCGGCCTTGAAGGCCGGCGGAAAGGCAAACGAGCGAAAAGGGGCTCGTCGCTTTCGAGCCCCTTTGGTTGTCGACGGGCGGCTACGCCTTTTTCTTTACTTTCCCCGTCCATGTTTTGAATCCGCCCTTTAAATGATACAAATGGCGGTATCCTTTTCGATACAGCATTTGCGCGGCCCGCCCGCTGCGCAGCCCGTTTTGGCAGTACAAATAAATCGGCTGATCTTTGCGCAGTTCTTTCATGCGCATGCGCAGCTGCGTGAGCGGAATGTTGCGCGCTCCTAAAATATGTCCAGCCGCAAATTCGTCCGGCTCGCGGACATCGACGAGTTGCGCTTTTCGGTAGCCGGCGCGGAATTCTTCTTCGGTCAACGCTTTGACGATTCTCCGCTGCCATAAATAGGTGATGAGCGAATATACGACGATCGCCCCGAGAATGATGAGCAGCGCTTTCACGCCTCACGCCTCCTTTCCCTTCGTCCACTATTCCTATTATATAGAGTTGCCCGTAGAAAGCAAAGCCTTTTCGTGATGCCATTTTTCTTTCCTTGACTGACGTTGTTTGCTAAACTAGTAGGGGCGGCCCAACGCCTCTTTCTCAAGAACGCAAGGGGCCGGAAGCAAGGAATGACAGAGAAGGTGGAACGATGGCAAAAGAAGTATGGCGCTTTATTGATTCAGGCGATTGTCCTCCGGCGTTTAATATGGCGCTGGATGAAGCGCTTTTGGATTGGCACAGCCAAGGAAAAATTCCGCCGACGGTTCGTTTTTACGGCTGGAATCCGCCAACCTTGTCGATCGGCTATTTTCAAAAAGTCGAAAAAGAGATCGACTTAGAGGCGGTGAAACGGCACGGCCTCGGTTTTGTCCGCCGTCCGACCGGCGGGCGCGGCGTTTTGCATGACAAGGAACTGACCTACAGCGTCATCGTCTCGGAATCGCATCCGGCGATGCCGCCGACTGTGACGGAGGCGTATCGCGTCATTTCCCAAGGCATTTTGGAAGGGTTTCGTTTCCTTGGGCTCGATGCGTATTTTGCCGTGCCGAAAACGGAAGAAGAAAAAGCGGATTTGCGCAGCCCGCGTTCCGCTGTTTGCTTTGACGCGCCGTCATGGTACGAGCTGGTCGTCGAGGGGCGAAAAATCGCCGGCAGCGCGCAAACACGGCAAAAGGGCGTCATTTTGCAGCACGGATCGATCTTGCTTGATCTCGACGAAGAACTGCTGTTCAGTTTGTTTAAATACCCGAACGAGCGGGTGAAAGAGCGGCTGCAGCGCGATTTTAAAAAGAAGGCGGTTGCCATCAACGAACTGACGAGCCGGACGGTGACGATTGAGGAAGCAAAAGAAGCGTTTTACAAAGGATTTGAAAAAGGATTGAATATCGTGCTAGAGCCGTATACGCTGACGGCCGAAGAGCGCGAATATGTGGAAACGTTGGCGCGAACGAAATATGAAAGCGATGAATGGAACTTCAAGCGCTGAGCAGCGGTGTGGTTAATCGTTCGTTTTCCGGCAAAAATGGCGGCACTCCCCTGTTTTTCTCTGCTTTTCGCCGTGTTTAGCTTTTTTTGCTTGACAAAAACGACATGATTTGTTCTCTTCACAATATATAGTATGATTTTCGTAAAAAATCATACTATATATTGTTTTTTTCTGTTCGGTATGGTAAGGTAGAGAAGACAGGGCAACGTTGGCAAAAACATGAGAAACTATAGAAAAGAGGAGAGATAGGAGAATGACGGTGGCGTCATCCGAAAAAATGAAGATCGATATCGACAAACTGAACGAGGACATCCGCCTATTTCCGCAAGTGCATCCGATTACGCCCGATATGCACATCACCCATAAAGGCGTATCCCGTTTGGTGATGCTTGACCGGTATTCGTTCAAGGACACGGAGAAATTGACGCTCGCGCCGGGCGATTTTGTCGTGTTGACGATCAAGGAAGATCCGAAGTTTCCGGCCCGCGGCCTCGGGTTTATCGTTGACGTTGATTGGGAGACGAAAAAAGCGCGCGTGCTGATTGAGGACGAATACCGGCACGTGCTCGAAGGGGAAGAAGCGGAGACCGGCATTGTCGTTCGGTCGCTCGACATTATCGACAAGCCGCTCGAGATTTTCTATGAGCAAATCGCCAAGCGGAACGCAACCGGGCTCGCGGCTGTGGAGAAAACGGAAGAAAAGCGCCACGAGTGGTTCGAAAAGTTTTATCAAGAGCTCTCGAACATGAACTTTGTGCCGGCCGGCCGCGTGTTGTACGGCGCAGGATCGGGCAAGGAAGTGACGTATTTCAACTGCTATGTGATGCCGTTTGTCAAAGACTCGCGCGAAGGCATTTCCGAGCATCGGAAGCAGGTGATGGAAATCATGAGCCGCGGCGGCGGCGTCGGGACGAACGGCTCGACATTGCGGCCGCGCCATACGCTCGCGCGCGGGGTAAACGGCAAATCGTCCGGGTCGGTCTCGTGGTTGGATGACATTGCCAAACTGACCCACCTTGTCGAGCAAGGTGGCTCCCGTTGACTAGGGCGCAAAACGGCGGGAGTAAAATCTCGCGAATTGCTGGAACCCCCTAAAGCCAACTTGACCACAACGGAGCTGGTGACGGCAGACGTGACGGTTGGAAAACAAGTTGGATGCAACAATGGGCAACCAGCAGCCAAGCATCTCTGGAAACGGAGATGAAGGTTCAACGACTATTGAAACTTCCTACAGCCCTCGGTACAATCAGGGTAACGAACACTGTTTCGTGGGGGGAGGGCTATGGAAGGAGTAAATCGTATCCCGCGGCAACGGGGATACGAGGCGCGAGACAGGGAAGAGATAATGAAAACAGCAAAGTATCTGCATGAGGAGGGATATAGCCAAGTTAAAATCGCCATGATGTTGGGGATTTCTAGGGGAACCTTAATGAGATGGAATAAAGATCAGGGAGTATTCCAAACCAGAGCACCTGGAGAGGCTGGTAAGTTAGCAGTAAAAAAATACGGTTATAACGAGAACTATTTTTCCAATATCAGAACCCCAAATCAGGCTTATTTAGTTGGCTATATCTTAGGTGATGGAACGCTATATGATCGTAAAAAATCAAAACGACTTGTATTAACTGTGGCAGAAACCGATAAAGATCTCCTTTATAGTATAGCAAGGGAGATGAATATTGCTCCTGAAGCTGTGAAGTTTAGAAAAAATAATACATGTAATGAACAAAATAAGTATTCATTAACAATTAGTTGTACAAAAATCTGTAATGATCTCATGAGACTGGGAATATCCCCTAAGAAAACTGGGAAAGAGCCATGGATACAATTTAACAGTATTGAATTGCAATGGAGTTTTCTAAGGGGGGTATTCGATGCTGATGGGAGTATTAGAGTGTATAGAAGGTATTATCGTGATAGGGAGAAGGACTACCTTAGGGTAAGGTTTGGTATTACTGGATCAAGACCATTACTAGAAGGAATCTTAAATTTTCTCAAAGCTAATGGAATTGCCCAAAATGTCAACTCCCTAACTGCCAAACAAGGTTGTTTTGATCTATATGTTTCCAGTATTAACGATGTAAAGAAAATATTCCATCACTTGTATCGATATGGAGACCTTAAGTTGAACCGTAAATACGAGATCTTCTCTTCCCTGATGATATAGTCTGATCTCCGACCGAAAGGCGGAGAGCTAGGCAGAAATGACCTAGCCCGCTCGTGGAAGCGAGCGAGTAACAATGTGCGCGGCGCCCAAATGATCATGCTTGCCGACTGGCACCCGGACATTATCGAATTCATCGTCTCAAAAATGCAAAACCCGCGTATTTTGCGCTACCTGCTTGAAAATATGGAAGACGAAGGCATCAAAAAAGCGGCGCGCGACAAGCTGAAATTCACGCCGCTCACCGACCGGGAGCGGGCGATGTACGAAGCGATCGTCCGCTATAAGAACGCACCGGACTACGGCGGCTTCACGGAGGAAATCATTAAAGACGCGGAAGAAAAACTGCGCACCGGCGGTACATATACAGTGCACAACCCTGACTTTTTGACCGGTGCGAACATTTCCGTCTGCTTGACGAAAGAGTTCATGGAAGCGGTCGAAAACGACGAAGAATATGCGCTTCGCTTCCCGGATGTGGAAACTTATTCCGAAGAGGAAATGCGCATTTATAACGAAAAATGGCATGAAGTCGGCGATGTGCGCGAATGGGAGAAAATGGGCTACCGCGTTCGCGTCTACCGAAAAATCCGCGCCCGCGAACTGTGGAAGCTGATCAACATTTGCGCGACGTATTCGGCCGAGCCGGGCATTTTCTTCATCGACAACGCCAATGAAATGACGAACGCCCGCGCGTACGGGCAAAAAGTCGTGGCGACCAACCCGTGCGGGGAACAACCTCTCGCACCATATTCTGTCTGCAACTTGGCCGCGATCAACTTAGCGAACATGGTGGACAAAGAACGAAAGGTCGTTGACTACGAAAAACTGAAACGCACGGTTGAAATCGGAGTGCGGATGCAAGACAACGTCATCGACGCGACGCCGTACTTCCTTGAGGAAAACAAAAAGCAAGCGCTCGGCGAGCGCCGCATCGGCCTTGGCGTCATGGGGCTAGCTGACTTGCTCATTTACTGCGAAAAAGCGTACGGTTCTGAGGAAGGAAATCAACTGGTGGACGAGCTGTTCCGCACGATCGCCACGACCGCGTACCGGGCGTCGATCGAGCTGGCGAAAGAAAAAGGCAGCTTCCCGTTTTTGGTCGGCGAAACGGAGGAAGAGACGCGCAAGCTGCGCGAAGCGTTCATCAACACCGGCTACATGAAACGGATGCCGGAAGACATTCGCCAAGATATTTTGAAATACGGCATCCGCAACTCGCATTTGCTGACGGTGGCGCCGACAGGATCGACGGGAACGATGGTCGGCGTCTCGACCGGCCTGGAGCCGTACTTCTCGTTCTCCTACTACCGGAGCGGACGCTTGGGCAAATTTATCGAAGTGAAAGCGGACATCGTCCAAGAATATTTGGACAAACATCCAGAAGCCGACCCGAACCACTTGCCGCCTTGGTTTGTAACGGCGATGGACTTGCCGCCGGAAGCGCACGCCGACGTGCAGTGCATCATCCAACGTTGGGTCGACTCGAGCTTGTCAAAAACAGTCAACGCGCCAAAAGGCTACACCGTTGAGCAAGTGCAAAAAGTGTACGAGCGTCTATGGCGCGGCGGTGCGAAAGGCGGCACCGTCTATGTCGACGGCAGCCGCGATGCGCAAGTGTTGACGTTAAAGGCAGAGGAAAATCAGATCGAAGAGCAGCTTGAACTGCTCCCCGAAGAGGGGGAAGAACACGAAGCGAAACGCCCTGTCGTGCTCGTTGATACGATTCAAGACGTGCGCGCCACCGATGTGACGATCGGCTCGGAAATCGGCAACATTTGCCCGATTTGCCGCGAAGGGACGGTCGAAGAGATCGGCGGTTGCAACACGTGCACGAACTGCGGCGCTCAGCTGAAGTGCGGGTTGTAATAGAAAAGGATGAGATGAACGAACGCTGGTTCTATAACAGAACCAGCGTTTTTTTACATAAAGGGGAAAAACGAAAATATAGTGATAAAAGGGAAACGAAAAGGGGGGAGCGCTATGATTGTTCATGTCGTCCAACGCGGGGAATCGCTTTGGCAGCTGGCTCAGCGTTACCGCGTTCCGCTTGAGCGGATTGTCGCCGCCAACGAACTGAGCGACCCGAACCGGCTCGCCATCGGGCAGGCGGTGGTCATTCCGGTGCCGTATCGCTATCATACCGTCCGTGCCGGGGAAACGGTATGGCAGATCGCCCGCGCCTATGGAGTGACGGTCGAAGCCATCGTGCAGGCGAACCGGCTCGCCAACCCGGCGTTTATTTATCCGGGAACGCCGTTGGTGATTCCGGCTCGCATTCATACGGTGCGCGCCGGGGAAACGTTAGGGCAAATGGCCGCCGCCTATCAAGTCAGCGTCCAACAAATCATCGAGTTCAACCCCATCGCCGATCCGAATGTCATCACTCCCGGACAGCGGCTCATCATCCCGCCGGCGAAACCGCTCATCGAGGTGAACGCCTTCACGATCGACCAAGGGGAGAAAGGGGCGGAGCAAGTGCGCGAAGTCGGCCGCCATTTGATGTATGCTGCCCCGTTCGCCTATACGATCCGCGCCGACGGCGGCCTGAATCCCGTCAACGATGTGGCGATCATTCAGGCGGCTTATGCCGCCCGTGTCGTGCCGATGATGACGGTCACCAACTTTACGTATCAGGTCCAGGTTCAAAATTGGCGCAGACGATCTTGGCCGATGCCACGCTGCAAACACGATTGCTTGATAACGTCATTCAAGTGATGCGGGCGAAAGGATACCGGGCGCTGAACGTCGATTTTGAAAATGTCTACCCGTCCGACCGCGAGCGGTATAACGCGTTTTTGCGGCGGGCGGCGGCTCGGCTTCACGCGGAAGGATATTGGTTATCGACATCGCTCGCTCCCAAAATCAGCGCGGAACAAAAAGGGTTGCTGTATGAAGCGCACGACTATCCGGCCCACGGGCGCATTGCCGATTTCGTCGTGCTCATGACCTATGAATGGGGCTATCGGTTCGGGCCGCCGCAAGCCATTTCGCCGGTGAACCAAATTCGGCGCGTGCTCGATTATGCGGTGACCGTGATTCCGCGGGAGAAAATCATGATGGGGTTTCAAATTTACGCCCGCGACTGGGTGCTGCCGCACGTGCCAGGGCAAGAGGCGGAAACGTTCAGTCCGAAAGAGGCGCTCGAGCGCGCTATTCGCTACGGAGCGTCGATCCAATACGATGCGGCGGCGGCTTCGCCGTTTTACCGCTACACGGACGAACAAGGCCGCCAGCACGAAGTATGGTTTGAAGACGCCCGCAGCGCGTTGGCGAAATTTGACTTGGTGAAAGAATACGGATTGCGCGGGATCAGCTACTGGGTGCTCGGGTATCCGTATCCGGAAAACTGGGTGCTGTTGGAAGACCACTTCCGCATTCGGAAACGGGGATAAGCTGGACGGCTGGAGCGTATGCGCCGATCATCGGGCATGCGCGTTTATTTTGGTTGTTGGCGTTCGAGCTGCTTTTTTAGTTGATCGATTTCGAAATCGTGCTGACTGATTTTATGCTTCAAATAGTCAATCGCCATGACGCATGTCGCCAACCAAATGTCAGATGAGGAAAAGCATGTATTGCTTGAGCAGATTCACGAAATCGGCCGTCAGCGGGATTGGTTCCATGTGTATAACAACATGTGGGATCGGAAATTGCATCTGGATGGCATGATTAGCAGCCGAGAATACCAGCAAATCGTGGCGGAAACCGATGGGCATGGTCGTTGGTTTCGGTGGGAGATGAACAGCTCAAATTAGGGGCAATGAGCCTTCCATGAAAAATGATGCCAAGCAAAAGAAGTACGCGATTTCCCTCCATCCTTGAACCATACTAACATCGAATATGAAAACTTGGAGGGAAACGAATGAAACCGTTTGTGCCCAAACTTGTGTATTTCGAGCCGGAGGCGTTGTCGTACCCGCTCGGGAAGGAACTGTATGAGAAATTTACGCACATGGGCATCGAAATTCGCGAGACGACGTCGCATAACCAAGTGCGCGGCATTCCGGGGGAGACGGAGCTGGTACGGTATCGAAACGCGAAAGCGACGCTCGTTGTCGGCGTGCGGCGGACGCTGAAATTCGACTCCTCAAAGCCGTCGGCGGAGTACGCGCTGCCGCTGGCGACCGGGTGCATGGGCCATTGTCATTATTGCTATTTGCAGACGACATTAGGAAGCAAGCCATACATCCGCGTGTATGTCAACTTGGACGACATTTTCGCCCAGGCGCAAACGTATATTGACGAGCGCGCGCCCGAGATTACGCGCTTTGAGGCGGCATGCACGTCGGACATCGTCGGCATCGACCATTTGACCCATTCGCTCAAAAAAGCGATTGAGTTTATCGGCGCGACCGACTACGGGCGGCTCCGGTTTGTGACGAAGTACGAGCATGTCGACCATTTGCTTGATGCGAAGCATAACGGCAAGACGCGGTTTCGCTTCAGCGTCAACTCCCGCTATGTCATCCGCCATTTTGAGCCGGGAACGTCGTCGTTTGACGCGCGGCTTGCGGCGGCGCGCAAAGTGGCCGGCGCCGGCTATAAGCTCGGCTTTGTCGTCGCGCCGATTTACCGGCATGACGGTTGGCAGGAAGGGTATTACGAACTGTTTCAGGAGCTCGCCCGGCAATTGGAAGGGGTCGACTTGTCGGATTTGACGTTTGAGCTCATCCAGCATCGGTTTACCAAGCCGGCCAAGCGGGTCATCGAGCAGCGTTACCCAAACACCAAGCTCGATTTGGACGAATCGAAGCGCAAGTATAAATGGGGGCGGCACGGCATCGGCAAATATGTGTACGTTGACGAGGAAGCACAGGAGCTGGAGGAAACGATTCGCTCGTATATCGCTCGCTTTTTTCCGGCCGCTCAAGTGCAGTATTTTACGTAATGTCCTCTTCATGGTATAATGGGATTGATTGCTATTTTTTGACCTGCCGGGAACGCTAGCGGTGTGTATGGGCTGGGGAAGGATGGCAGGCGAATGTGGCAGGAGGGGACATGCGTTGCCGACACCAAGCATGGAAGACTATATCGAACAAATTTATTTATTGATCGAAGAGAAGGGCTATGCCCGCGTTTCTGACATCGCTGAGGCGTTGTCCGTTCATCCCTCCTCAGTGACGAAAATGGTGCAAAAGCTCGATAAAGACGAGTATTTGGTGTATGAAAAATACCGTGGGTTGGTATTGACGCCAAAGGGCAGAAAAATCGGGCAGCGGCTCGTTTATCGCCATGAGCTGCTTGAGCAGTTTCTCCGTTTGATCGGCGTCAACGAAGAGAACATTTATCGCGATGTGGAAGGGATTGAACATCATTTAAGCTGGAACGCCATTGACCGGATCGGCGATTTGGTGCAGTATTTTCAAGAAGACGAACGCCGCATTCAAGCGCTTCGCGATGTCCAAGCGCGCAATGAACAAGGAGAGTAAGCGGAAGGCTTGCTCTTTTTTGTTCGCCGTACTAAGCGCCCTTGTTTGGTCTTACATATGTATAAACGGCCAAAAAGGGGGGCGCGGCGATGGACATTGATCTCGTTTTTTCCGGCGGCGGAGTCAAAGGATTTGCGCTGCTTGGAGCGTATGAAGCGATTGAGGAAAAAGGACTGCGCTGGAAGCGGCTTGCCGGCACGAGTGCGGGGGCGTTGCTTTCGGCGCTGCTGGCAGCGGGCTACAGCGCCCGAGACATCGCTCGACTGCTTGAGGAGCTGGAGCTGGAGCAGTTTTTGGATGCGCGTCCGCAGTGGATTCCGTTCCCGCTTTGGAAATGGGTGCGCCTTTACTGGCGTCTCGGCTTGTATCAAGGAAAGGCGTTTGAGCAGTGGCTGGAGGCTGCGCTTGCCGCCCGCGGCGTGCGGACGTTTCAAGATGTGTCGGCCGGCAGCTTGTCGATTGTCGCGTCCGATGTCACCAATGGACGCATCGTCGTCATGCCGGACGATTTGCATCGATACGGCATTGATGCCAAAACGTTTTCCATCGCCAAAGCGGTGCGGATGAGCATCAGCATTCCGTATTTCTTCGAGCCGGTCCGGTTAAACGGGCGGGACGGTCTGGCGCTCATCGTTGACGGCGGGGTGCTAAGCAATTTTCCGCTCTTTTTGTTCGATGAGGAAAAGAAAATGAAAAAACGCCCGGTGCTAGGCGTTCAGTTGAGCCCCAAGCCCGGGGAGCGGCCAAAACGGACGATCAGCAACGCCCTCGATTTATATGAGGCGCTGTTTGCGGCGATGAAAGAGGCGCACGATGCGCGCTACATCTCGCGCCGCCACGAAAAAAATATCGTCTTTTTGCCGGTGGACAACGTCGTGGCCACCGAATTTTCGATTGACCCAACAGCGCGCCGCCGTTTGATCGATTACGGACGCGAGCGGACGCGGCAGTTTTTGCGCCAATGGGCGTATTAAATCGGAGTGCGGTCACCACCGTTTGTCGCTGGCGCGAATCGAATGGGCGAAGAGACAAAAAAAGAATCAAGCTAAAATGAAGCTCGATTCTTTTTTTTGCCTTTTTTGCCCTCAATGACGGTCAGATGCGGAATGGCCGTCCGCTTTTTGAGCGGCCGCTTCAGCTTTGCCGGCTTTGTCTGTTTGCGCCCGGGGCGGGGATGGAGCTTTTTCGATTGCCGCACCGCCTTTCCGTACGACCATCGATCGCTGTCGGTGCGGCGTTGATAGACGAATCGATAGAAGAGGAAGATGGCGGCCACAAACAGGGCGACAAACAGCAGCTGGCGGAACAGCACCGTCGGATGGGCAAAAAGTGTATAGAGAATGCCAACCGTCCCAAGCATGATGGTAACCCCAACAAGCGGATGAATGGTTCGGCGCCGCAATGAGTCCACCCCCTTTTGAACGATTACTGCACCGCTTGTTTCTTTTCCGTTTCGGCTTCCAGATCGAGAAGACGCTGAAATGAGGCGATGGCCACTTCCACCTGGTCATCGTCCGGTTCTTTGGTCGTCAGCCGCTGCAGCCACAAGCCGGGGTAGCCAAGCCAGCGCAGCAGCGGAATGTCTCTCAATTTATTTGTAAACTGCAGCACTTCAAACGAAACGCCAAGCACGACCGGAATTAAGGCGAGGCGGTTGAGAACCCGCAGCCAAAGCGGCTCGGTCGGCACAAATAAGTAGAGGAACAAGCCGACGACAACCGTAAATAAAATGAAGCTGCTGCCGCATCGGTAGTGAAGGCGGGAAGCGCGCTGGACGTGTTCCACCGTCAGCGGCCATCCCGCTTCATACGCGTTGATGACCTTATGTTCGGCGCCGTGGTATTGGAACACGCGGCGAACAAGCGGTGTGAGCGAAAGAAAGAAAATATAGCCAAGCAATAAGGCGAGTTTAAAAATCCCTTCAAGCAAAATTTGGCCCGTCTTGCCCGGAACGAGCGGCTGTAAGAAGGCGGCGGCAAGCGCCGGAACGAGCGTAAACACCGTTTTGGCGAACAAAAAGGAGAGCACCCCGATGACGGCGGCGCCAACGATGAGCGTCAGTCTGGAGCTGTTTTCGCCTTCTGTCCGCCCCTCCTCCGAACCGGCTTCATACCGTTCGCTGGCGAACTGCAAATGTTTCGCCCCGTTCGCGCTCGCTTCCACGATGGCGACGATGCCGCGGACGAACGGAATTTTTTTAAGCAAAGCCAATGTCGGATGGACGCGCCGCGGCAAAGTGAAATAGTCAATCGTTCCATCCGGACGGCGAACGGCGGTGACCGAATGGGTTCGGCCGGCAAACATGACTCCTTCCACTACCGCCTGCCCGCCGTACAGCGGTTTCTCCACTCGTTTCATTTGATCAACACCAACCTATTTTTATGTTTATTATTTTATTCTACAAGAAACGTCCGGAAACCTCTAGGTTGATGTTACTGTTATGATTTCCAAAAAAACCATCATTTACACAAGCATGATCATTTTTTCGTTTCATTCATGGGGGAGAAGGCGGCCGGTCATACTAACACGTAAGGAGGTGCAGTATGATGGCGCAACAAAACGGAACACTCGAGCAGGAGAAAACGGAACGGCCGATGACGCTCATACAGAAAACGATCATCATTGGGTTTGTCGGCGGAGTATTTTGGAGCTTGATCGGTTATTTGGCGTACTTTTTCAATTTTAGCGACATTAGTCCGAACATGATTCTCATCCCGTGGGTCGCTGGCGACTGGAAGTATGGAAAAGCCGGAAACTACGCGGCGGTCGTGTTGATCGGCATCCTTTCGATCGGGGCGGCGCTTTTGTATTATGCGCTGCTTCGCAACGTGCGCGGCATGTGGGCGGGGATGGTCTACGGCGCCGGGTTATGGGCGGTGGTGTTTTATTTGTTTCATCCGCTCTTTTTCCATGTTCAGCCCGTTGCTAAGCTCGACGCCAATACGGTGATCACGACGCTCTGTTTATACATTTTATACGGGGTGTTCGTCGGCTACTCGATTTCTTTTGAAGCGCAAGAAATGAACCAGCCGTCGGCAAGCGAGGGAAAAGAGGCGGCAAAAGAAGGGAGTTGATTTTCTTGCCCGCGCAACGGATAGATGACGGGATCGTCCTCAGTATGGTAAAATAAAGAAGGTTTTTATTGTTTTGGCATCGTTCCCGTTCGGGACGCCCTCGGCCTCTTCGGCAGGCACGGGGAAGCCAAATACGCGGGAAGAGGGGAATGCGGGATGGAAAAGCTAGAAAAGCTGCGAAAACTTCTACAAGAGCACGGGATCGATGGGCTGTTGGTCACAAACGGCTACAACCGCCGCTATTTGACCGGGTTCACCGGCACGGCCGGCGTCGCGCTCGTCAGCTGTGACGGGGCGGTGTTGATTACCGATTTTCGTTACGTCGAACAAGCGACAAAACAGGCTGATGGCTTTGAAGTTGTCGAACATAGCGGGCCGATCGTGAAGGAAATCGCCCATCAAGTCAAGCGGCTCGGCATCAACCGGCTCGGTTTTGAGCAGGAAGACGTCACGTACGCGGCGCATCAGACGTATCAGGAGGCGATTGGCGCCGAGCTCGTTCCGACATCTTCGCTGGTGGAAAAATTGCGCTTGATTAAGTCGGAGGCAGAGATTAAGATAGTAAAGGAAGCAGCCGCCATCGCCGATGCGGCGTTTGCTCATATTTTGTCATTCATCCGTCCGGGCGTTACGGAAATCGAAGTGGCGAATGAGCTGGAGTTTTTTATGCGCAAGCAAGGGGCGTCTTCGTCCTCTTTTGATACGATCGTCGCCTCCGGCTATCGCTCAGCGTTGCCGCACGGGGTGGCGTCAGAGAAGACGATTGAGCGCGGTGAGCTCGTGACGCTTGATTTCGGGGCTTATTACAAAGGGTATTGTTCCGATCTCACGCGGACGGTGGCCGTCGGCGACATCAGCGCCGAGCTCCGGACGATTTATGAAGTCGTCCTTGAGGCGCAGCGGCGCGGCATGGCTGGCCTGAAAGCCGGCATAACCGGCAAGGAGGCCGATGCGTTGACGCGCGACTATATTCGTGAAAAAGGGTATGGCGATTATTTCGGCCATTCGACCGGCCATGGCATCGGCCTTGAAATTCACGAAGGGCCGACGCTTTCCTTCCGTTCCGACGCTGTGCTTGAGCCGGGCATGATCGTCACCGTCGAGCCGGGCATTTATATTCCGGGGCTTGGCGGGGTGCGGATCGAAGACGATACCGTCATCACCGCCGACGGGAACGAAGCGCTCACCCATTCGCCGAAAGAGCTCATCATTTTATAACGGATTGTGTGAGGAGGATTTGGGCCAATGATTTCAGTCAACGATTTTCGCACAGGGCTGACGATTGAAGTGGACGGCGAAATTTGGCGCGTTCTTGAGTTCCAGCATGTCAAGCCGGGCAAGGGAGCGGCGTTCGTCCGTTCGAAGCTGCGCAATTTGCGGACCGGCGCCATTCAAGAGCGGACGTTCCGCGCCGGCGAAAAAGTGAACCGGGCGCAGATTGACACGCGCAAAATGCAATATTTGTACGCCAACGGCGACCAGCACGTCTTTATGGATATGGAAACGTACGAACAAATCGAGCTGCCGGCGAAACAAATCGAACATGAGCTGAAGTTTTTGAAAGAAAATATGGAAGTGTTCATCATGATGTATCAAGGTGAAACGATCGGCGTCGAGCTGCCGAACACCGTTGAGCTGAAAGTGGTGGAAACGGAGCCTGGCATCAAAGGCGACACCGCTTCGGGCGGTTCGAAACCGGCGAAGCTCGAGACCGGCCTCGTCGTTCAAGTTCCGTTTTTTGTGAATGAAGGCGACACGCTCATCATCAACACGGCTGACGGTACCTACGTGTCGCGGGCGTAAGCGGCGAGCGGCGCAGGGGCTGCCCGAAAAGGCGATCTCCCGTCAAGAAAGACACAGCATATCGTGTGGCAGGGAAGCGGTTAGTGCCTAGATAGCGATGAGAGAGGGGGTCCCAGTCCTTTTCGGCCCCCCCCTTCAAGATAGCAATATTCGATGTGACAGAAGCAGTCAGCACGTATAGACAGCAACGTAAAGAAGGGGTTCCGATCGCCCCCTTCAACATAGCGGCATTCCATGCGACAAAAGCAGTCAGCACGTATAGTCGGCAACGAAAGAGGGGGTCCCGATCCGTTTCGGGTCCCTTCTTTCATTTTGGGAGCGGTAAACGACCGCTTTTTTCATCGGCCTTTTGGGGCCGCTTTTTTTATGCGCTGGTCGAGCGACAAAATCTTCTTCTGAACCGGCTTGTTTTTGCATACGTTTGTACTAACCGATTCCATTTTGTCAACTAGGAGGGAAACATGAAACAATGGCTGCGGTCGATCGACCCGTCCGTGCTGTCGATGGCTGGCATCCGGATGGTGTCGGCGCTGATTGAGCTGAGTGCAGCGCTGTTGATGCTCGTTTTCAACGACGTCAAAAAGGCGTTGGCTGTGAACGCCGCCCTCGCTGTTGTCGGTCCGACGATGATGATTGTCACGATGGCGATCGGGCTGCTTTCGCTAGCGGACGAGCTTTCGTTTTCCCGGCTCGGATTCGTTGCCCTCGGAGTGGCACTCATTTTGTTTGCGATTTACAAGTAAGGCATCAATAAGTTCGTGAGCGGCAAGCGGCGATGCGCCGATTCGTTTACGATTGACAAGTAAGGCATAAATGCCCCGCTCTGCCCATACATATGAACTAGTCCACATGAAAAGGGGGAGGGCTATGGAAGCGGTATGGGGAATGTTGCCGAAACCGATCGCTGCGCTGCTGCAAGAATCGCTTGTCGGGCCTCATGAGGTGGAAGAAATCCGCATCCGCATCTCCCGACCGCTTGAGGTGATTGCGCGCGGCAAAGCCCGTTTGCTGCCGTATGAGGTGACGAAAGAGGACGGGGTGCATTTGCTCAACAAATTGAGCCATTATTCCATGTATGCGGTTGAAGAAGAGCTCAAGCGTGGATTTATCACGATTGAGGGGGGGCACCGCGTCGGCCTGGCTGGCAAAGTGATCACCGAAGGCGGAAAAGTGAAAGCCATTCGCGATGTCTCCTCTTTTAACATTCGCATCGCTAAAGAACAAGTCGGCATTGCCGAACCGCTTCTTCCCTATGTGTATGACGGCCGCCGCTTTCGGCACACGATGATCATCGGTTCGCCGCAAACCGGGAAAACAACGCTCTTGCGCGATGCGGCCCGCTTGATCAGCAGCGGAACGAACCGGATGGCGGCGCAAAAGGTGGCGATTGTCGATGAACGATCGGAAATTGCCGGCTGTGTCAAAGGCGTTCCGCAATTTTCGTTCGGTCCGCGCCTCGATGTGTTGGACGCTTGTCCGAAGGCGGAAGGAATGATGATGATGATCCGCTCGATGAGCCCGGATGTCATCATTGTTGATGAAATCGGGCGCGAAGAGGACAGCGAGGCGGTGCTGGAGGCGGCGAACGCCGGCGTTTCGGTATGGACGACGGTGCACGGCCGCAGCCTCAAAGATGTCTGGCAGCGCCCCACCCTGCGGGCAGTGATGGAACAAAAGGTGTTTGAACGGTTTGTGGAGCTGACGAGCGTCCCTCGCCCCGGTTCCATCCGGCGCATTCTCGATGCCGACGGGTCGATATTGTATGAACGGGCGGTGGCGAGCCGATGAAATGGGTTGGGGCTTTATTGATCCTCGCCGCCTCGACATGGTTGGGGACGGCCGCTTCCCGTCTGCTGCATGAGCGGCCGCGCCAACTTCGCCAATTGAAGGCGGCGCTGCGGGTGTTGGAAGCCGAGGTGATGTACGGCCATACCCCATTGGCTGACGCGGCCGGCCGCCTCGCCCGGCAGACCGCCGCCCCTTTTTCCGAACTGTTTGCACGGTTTGCCGCTTCATTGAACGCCGGGGAAACAAGCGCGGCCATGGCGTGGGAAAAAAGTTTGCGCGCCGTATGGGAAAAAACTGCGCTGACGCAGGGGGAGTTTGAAGTCATGCTGCAATTTGGGGCTACGCTTGGCCAGTACGATCGCCTCACCCAGCAAAAGCAAATCGCGTTGGCGCTTGCCCATCTTGAACGCGAGGAAGCGGAAGCGGTCGATCATGAGGCGCGCTACGCCAAGATGGCGAAAAGTTTAGGCGTGCTAGCCGGGCTGCTGCTCGTCATTTTACTCATGTAGACAGGAGGCAGAAACAATGGGCATCGACGTCGATCTCATTTTAAAAATCGCCGGCGTCGGCATCGTCATCGCGTTTTTGCACACGGTGCTCGATCAGATGGGGCGGAAAGAATACGCCCAATGGGTGACGCTGCTCGGCTTCATTTACATCTTGTTTATGGTCGCCTCGATTGTGAGCGATTTATTCCAAAAAATTAAAGATGTCTTTTTGTTCCGCGGGTAGGGGGGATCGGCCATTGACATTTTGCAAATTGTCGGTTTCGGGTTGATCGCCACGTTTTTAGCGGTGCTGCTGCAGGAGCAAAAATCGAATCTCGCGTTTTTGCTGACGGTGTTTGTCGGTTGCACCATTTTTTTGCTGCTTGTGGACCAAATCAGCCGCATTTTGACGATGCTGCGGGAAATGGCCGAGGGCGCCCACATTCAAATGGTGTACTTAGAGACGATGTTGAAAATCATCAGCATCGCCTACATCGCCGAGTTTGCCGCCCAAATTTCCAAAGACGCCGGTCAAGGGGCGATCGCCGCCAAAATTGAGCTTGGCGGAAAAATCGTCATTTTGGCGCTCGCCGTGCCGATTTTGACCGCCATTATCGAAGCGGTCATCAGCCTGATTCCGGCGGCGCGATAAGGGGGGGGGCGGGGTGAAACGAATCACGGTTCTGATTGACAGGCGTTTCCCACGACGGCGTGGCACCGTCAATGACAGGGTGAAACGAATCACGGTTTTGATGGCTGTGCTAGTGGGTTTCTTTTTTTCCCCGTTGATCGTACAAGCCGCAAGCGGCGAGTCGTCCATCAGCGAACAGCTCGCCCGCCTGGATGTGAGCGAGATCCGCCGCTATTGGGAAACGATCGTTCACGAGTACGGTGGTTTTTTGCCGGAAAGCGAAAAAGGCCCGCTCGCCGATTTTATAAGCGGCGAGCGGCAATGGTCGCCCGCTGAGTGGCTGAAGGCGCTTGCTAGCTACTTGTTTTACGAGCTCCAAGTCAACGGCAAGCTGCTTGGCACGCTCATTTTGCTCGCGGTGTTCAGCACGGTGCTCCAATCGCTGCAAAACGCGTTCGCCCAACAGGAAGTGAGCAAAATCGCCCAAGCGGTCATCTATATGGTGCTGCTGCTGATCGCTTTAAACAGCTTCCGGCTCGCAGCGGACTATGCGCTCGAAGCGGTGCGCACGATGAGCCATTTCATCATCGCTTTGGTGCCGCTGCTGCTCGCCCTGCTCGCTTCTTCGGGCGGCGTGGTATCGGCGGCGTTTTTTCACCCGCTCATTTTATTTTTGATGACGACGACGGGGACGGTCGTCGAATATGTCACCTTGCCATTGTTGCTGCTGGCGGCGCTTTTAGGGGTTGTCAGCACGCTCAGCGACCGGTACAAGGCGACCCAGCTCGCCAATTTGCTCAACAAGGTGGCGATCGGGCTGCTCGGCGTCATTTTGACCGTGTTTCTTGGCGTCATGTCCGTGCGCGGCGCGACGGCTGCGGTGGCGGATGGCGTCGCGTTAAGGGCGGCGAAATTCGTCACTGGCAACTTCATTCCCGTCGTCGGCAAATTGTTCACAGACGCCGCCGATACGGTCGTCGCCGCCTCGATGCTGTTGAAAAACGCTGTCGGATTGGTCGGAGTGGCGATTTTATTGATGATCGCCGTGTTTCCCGCCGTGAAAATTTTCGCCATCGTCGTCGTTTATCAGCTGTCAGCGGCGCTTTTACAGCCGCTTGGCGGCGGGCCGGTCTTGTCGTGCCTAAACATCATCGGCAAAAGCATCGCCTACGTGCTGGCGGCGCTGCTCATCGTATCGCTCATGTTTTTCCTCAGTCTCACGGTCATGATCATGGCTGGGAACATTACGATGATGGTCCGCTAGGAGGAGCCGTATGCCATTTGTCATTGAGTGGGTCACCAACATTATTTTGTTTTTGCTGTTTGCGGTGGTCATCGATTTTTTGCTGCCGTCCGGAACGATGCAAAAATATGTCAAAATGGCCATCGGGCTGCTGTTGTTGCTAGTGATGCTTACTCCGGTGTTGCGGCTGGCCTCGGTTGCGCCGGAACAGCTTGTCGCTTCGGCGCTGGCCCGCTTTTCCGGCGAGCAAACGGGGGAAGATGCCATAAAAAATGAAATCGAGCGGCAGAAAAAAGAAATACAAGCCTCGCAACGCGCATATATTTTAGAACAAATGGCTGTCCAGCTCGAAAACGACGTAAACGAGGAGTTGATGAAAAAGTATGGGTTGAAAGCCGACGTCAACGTTTCCGCTGAGCCAAAAAGCGAAACTTGGCGCATGCCGGATGACATCCGGACGATTTCCGTCGTCCTTTCAAAGCAGCGGCCGGCCGGGACGGTGGAACCGGTCACGATCGACACGACAAAGCCGCCGGATTGGCCGGCGGGCGACGCCGCGCTGGCTGAGGAGGTGCGCTCGTTTCTCGCCGGACGCTGGGAAGTGGATGAACATAAAATTGATGTGCAATTCAGGGGGAGGGAATAGGGGGGATGCTGCCGTTTTTAAAGCGCCTCATTTCTTCACCGGCGAAGGACGAAG
Source organism: Geobacillus sp. YF-1 (assembly GCF_052692335.1). Classification (NCBI taxonomy): domain Bacteria; kingdom Bacillati; phylum Bacillota; class Bacilli; order Caryophanales; family Anoxybacillaceae; genus Geobacillus; species Geobacillus sp. YF-1. The sequence continues at coordinate 2,327,380 of NZ_CP199850.1, read as the reverse complement.
ACGGGGGAGGGGGGGCGAAAAAGTCACCGTTTTCTTACATGGTCTTGCTGTTGCTGGCTGGCATCGTTTTTATGGCGGCGAGCCACTGGACGAACAGAGGGGGGGACGAGGCGACCCGCCCTTCCGCCATCAAGCCGTCTTCCTCGGCGGAGCCGGCGTTTCTAGCGAGCAAAGAAACGAAAGAAAAAGTGATTGCTGCCTATGAGGAACAGTACGAGAAAGAGTTAAAAGCGGCGCTTGAGTCGATCGAAGGGGTCGATGACGTCACTGTCGTCGTCAACATCGATTCGACGGAGCTCAAGCTGTTTGAGAAAAAGCGTTCCACAGAGCAGCAGACGACTGAGGAAAGCGATAAGGAAGGCGGAAAGCGGACGATTGAAAATCAGTCGACCAATGAAGAAGTGATCATCATTCGCAATGGCGAGGAGGAAACCCCGCTCGTTGTCGCCACAAAAAAGCCGGACATCCGCGGCGTGCTCGTTGTCGCCAAAGGAGCGGACAATTTGCAAATTAAAAAATGGATCGTCGAGGCGGTGACGCGCGTCTTAAACGTTCCGAGCTACCGCGTCGCTGTCTTGCCGAAAAAATGATGGGTAAGGGGAGGAGACCGGAATGTTGAAAAAACAAACCGTTTGGCTGCTGACAATGTTGAGCTTGGTCGTTGTGCTGTCGGTCTATTATGTGACCGCGCCGAAAAACATGAACAACAGCCCGGCGTTCACTGCTGGCGAAAAAACAAAGAACACCGACGAGCCGAGCGTGGCGGTTGAGGAGGCACAAAAGCCATCGGCCGCGAAAGAGACGGGCGATGACTTATTTACGGCGCTGCGCATGAAAATCGAGGATGAGCGGAGCCGCTTGCGCGATGAGTTGAACGCCATCGTCGCCTCAGCGAACGCCACAGCCGAGCAAAAGAACGAAGCGCTTAATAAAATTGAAAAGCTGCAGGCGCTCTCCGAAAAAGAAGCGACATTGGAAACGCTCATCAAATCGAAAGGCGGCTATGAAGACGTGCTCGTGCGCGCCGATGACAGCCAAGTGCGCGTGACGATCAAAGCGAAACAAAGCTCAGCGAAATCAGCGAACGAAATCATCCATATGGTGAAAAAGGAAATGCCCGATGCCGAATACGTGACGGTCGAGTTCCAGCCGGCCGGGTGAACGCGCTGCTCTTTCTGGGCGGCTTCTTTTTTTTTGTAAAAGTCTTTCGTTTTCCTGACGGTTGTGTATATAATCGTTATGAATATGTTTGAATGCCTTTGCGGGGCAGGCTTCTTGACACTTGAAGAAAGGTGTGAGGAACGATGAAAATTCAAGAGATCCGCGAATTGATCCGCTTAATTGACCAATCTTCGATCGATGAATTTGTATACGAACAAGGTGAAACGAAAGTACATATGAAAAAAGCGGCGGCCGCGGTCGCCGTCACGCCGGCGGTTGCCTCGGCGCCCGCCGCCCAGCCCGCTCCCGCTGTGACGGTGTCGGCTCCCGCTGCCCCAGCGCCCGCCGCTATACCTGTTCAGGCGCCTGCTGAAGCGCCGGCAACCGAGGCCGATCAGCCGGCCGGTTCGGCGGCGAAGCAGGCGAAAGAAGGAGCTTTTCATCAAATCACTTCGCCGATGGTCGGCACGTTCTACGCCGCCCCAGCGCCGGACAAGCCGCCGTATGTCAAGCCGGGCGACAAAGTGAAAAAAGATACGGTGGTGTGCATTATCGAAGCGATGAAGCTGTTTAACGAAATTGAGGCGGAAGTCGAAGGCGAAATTGTCGAGGTGCTCGTGCAAAACGGCCAGCTTGTCGAATACGGCCAGCCGCTGTTTTTAGTCAAGCCTGAGTAAGGAGAGAGAGCGATGATCAAAAAAGTATTAGTGGCGAATCGCGGGGAAATCGCCGTTCGCATCATTCGCGCTTGCCGCGAGCTCGGCATTGAGACGGTCGCCGTCTTCTCGCAAGCCGACCGCGACGCTTTGCACGTGCAGCTCGCCGATGAAGCCTACTGCATCGGACCGACCGCGTCGAAAGACAGCTATTTGAATTTCACCAACATCATGAGCGTTGCCACGCTCACGGGTTGCGACGCCATTCATCCGGGCTACGGATTTTTGGCGGAAAACGAAGCGTTCGCCGAGCTGTGCCGCGAGTGCCACGTGACGTTCATCGGCCCGAGCCCGGAAGCCATCGCCAAAATGGGCATAAAAGATATTGCCCGCGAAACGATGCGCGAAGCCGGCGTGCCGATTGTGCCCGGATCGCGCGGAGTCATTGAAACTCTCGATGAGGCGCGGGCGATCGCCCAAGAGATCGGCTATCCGGTCATCATCAAAGCGACGGCCGGCGGCGGCGGGAAAGGGATTCGCGTCGCCCGCAACGAAGAGGAACTCATCAAAGGCATCAACATCACCCAGCAGGAAGCGGCGACGGCGTTCGGCAACCCCGGCGTCTATATTGAGAAATATATCGAAGATTTCCGCCATGTGGAAATTCAAGTGCTCGCCGATTCGTACGGGAACACGATCCACCTCGGTGAGCGCGACTGCTCGATTCAGCGCCGGCTGCAAAAACTCGTCGAAGAAGCGCCGTCGCCAGCGCTTGATGACGAGATGCGCCAAAAAATGGGCGAGGCGGCCGTCAAGGCGGCGAAAGCGGTCAACTACACCGGCGCCGGCACGGTCGAGTTCATTTACGACCATCGCCACCGACAATTTTACTTCATGGAGATGAATACGCGCATTCAAGTCGAGCATCCGGTCACCGAACTGATCACCGGCGTCGATTTGGTGAAGGAACAAATTCGCATCGCCGCGGGCGAAAAGCTGTCGATCACCCAAGATGACGTTACGTTCAACGGCTGGGCGATCGAATGCCGCATCAATGCGGAAAATCCAGCGAAAAACTTTATGCCATCGCCGGGGAAAATCGCCATGTACTTGCCGCCCGGCGGACCGGGCGTGCGCGTCGATTCCGCCGCTTATCCCGGTTATGCGATCCCGCCGTATTACGATTCGATGATCGCCAAGCTGATCGTCCACGCGCCGACGCGCGCGGAAGCGATCGCCCGCATGAGACGCGCGCTTTCGGAGTTTGTCATCGAAGGCATTCATACGACGATTCCGTTCCACATAAAATTAATGGAACATGAAAAGTTTCAAAGCGGCGAGTTTAATACGAAGTTTTTGGAGTTATATGATATTATGAAGGCAGAATAGGAGGTGCCTTATGTCGGAGCATATTTTTGAGACAGAACAAACGTATCCGGCGCTCGGCAAGGTGGAAATCGCCCCGGAAGTGATCGAGGTGATTGCCGGCATTGCCGCGTCGGAAGTGGAGGGCATCGCGCAAATGCGCGGCAATTTTGCCGCCGGCGTCGCCGAGCGGTTTGGAAAGAAACATCACGGCAAAGGAGTCAAAGTCGACCTGCGCGATGACGGCGTCATCATCGATCTGTATTGCCTCGTCCAGTTCGGTGCCTCCATTCCGAACGTGGCGAAAAAGGTGCAGGAAAACGTGCGCCAAGCGCTTTGGAACATGACGGGCCTCGAGGCGAACGAGGTGAACGTTCATATCGTCGGCATCCAGTTTGAAGCCGGCAAGCAGGAACCGGATGCGGTCGAACAATGAGAGCCAGGCGGCTGCCGAAAGAAGCAGCCGCCTTTTGTTTTTTTCGTCAAAGTTTGTTATTGTAATGAACGAGGCTGTGGCGCGGCCGGCGGACAGGCGAACGACCGATCGAAAAAAGGTGGTTTTTCCCGAAAAATATGATATCATTTCAATATAAATGTTCGTGTTTGTAAGGAGGGATGGCTATGAAGCGGCACGAAGCGCGCGAGAAGGCGCTGCAGGCGCTGTTCCAAATCGATGTCGGCCGCATTGCCCCGGAAGAGGCGCTGGCCAACGTCATTGGCGAAGAAGAAGTCGACCCGTTTTTGCGCCGGCTGGTCATGGGCGTTGTCGAGCATCGAGAAGAGATCGACGAGCTGCTGCGCGCCAATTTGGAAAAGTGGACGCTTGAGCGGGTGGCGAACGTGGATCGCGCCATTTTGCGCATGGCGACGTACGAAATGAAATACGTCGATGAAGTGCCGGTGAGCGTCAGCTTGGACGAAGCGGTGGAGCTGGCGAAAAAATTCGGCGACGGAAAATCGGGAAGTTTTGTCAACGGTGTGCTTTCCAAAGTGAAAGCAGCGCTGCAAACATGATAGCGGCCGCTTGGGCGGAAGAAGACGGAATGATGGACGAGGAGAGGAGAAGGGAGACCATGACAGCACAAATCATTAGCGGAACGGAAATGGCGAAGACGATTCGCGCCGCGCTGGCGGAGGAGGTGGCGCAGCTGAAAGCGGCCGGCGTCGAGCCGGGGTTGGCGGTCGTTTTGGTCGGCGATGATCCGGCGTCACATTCCTATGTGAAAGGAAAACAAAAAGCGTGCGCCGAAGTCGGTATTCGTTCTTTTCTTTATTCGTTTCCGAAAACGGTCGATGAAGAGACGCTGTTGGCGCAAATTCGCGCCTTGAACGCCGATTCAGCGGTGCACGGCATTTTGGTGCAGCTGCCGCTCCCGGGGCATATTCGCGAATGGTCGGTCATTGAAACGATCGCCCCGGAAAAAGATGTCGACGGGTTTCACCCGATCAACGTCGGAAAAATGATGATCGGCCAGCGCGCGTTTCTGCCTTGCACGCCGCATGGCGTTGTCGCGATGGTGAAGTCCGCTGGCATTGACATCGTTGGCAAACATGTCGTCGTCATCGGCCGAAGCAACATCGTCGGCAAACCGGTTGGCCAGCTTTTTTTGCGCGAACACGCCACGGTGACGTACACTCATTCCAAAACAAACGATCTAGCGGCCATCACCCGCCAAGCTGATATTTTAATCGTCGCCGCCGGCAAGGCCCGCCTCATCGGCCCAGAGCACGTCAAGCCCGGGGCGGTCGTCATTGATGTCGGCGTCAACCGGCTTGAAAATGGCAAACTGTGCGGCGACGTTGATTTTGAGGCGGTGAAAGAAGTGGCCGGCTATATTACGCCGGTACCGGGCGGAGTCGGACCGATGACGATCACGATGCTTTTGCACAATACGATCGAAGCGGCCCGAGAGCTGGCTGCAAAGTGAGGGCAAGGATCCGTGGAAGTCAAATATGTGACGGTCGGGGCATTGACGAAGTACATCAAACGCAAGTTCGATGTCGATCCGCATTTGCGCGACTTATGGGTAAAAGGCGAGATTTCCAACTTTAAGCAGCATTCGCGCGGCCATATGTATTTTACGTTGAAAGACAGCCAAGGGCGCATTGCCGCCGTCATGTTTGCCGGCTACAACCAGCATTTGCCGTTTCGTCCTGAAGACGGGATGAACGTGCTCGCGCGCGGGGAAATTTCCGTCTACGAACCGAACGGCAACTATCAGCTGTATGTCAAAGAAATGCAGCCGGAAGGCGTTGGCAGCTTGTATTTGGCCTATGAACAGCTGAAGCAGCGGCTCGAGGCGGAAGGGCTGTTTGCGCCGGCCCATAAAAAGCCGCTTCCCGCCTTTCCGCGCTGCATCGGCGTTGTCACATCGCCGACCGGAGCGGCGGTGCGCGATATCATGACCACCATCCGCCGGCGCTATCCGTTGGCGAAAGTGATTTTATTTCCGGCGCTCGTCCAAGGGGAAGGAGCCGCCTCCTCGATTGCCCGCGCCATTGAGCGGGCCAACGAGTTCGGCGCGGTCGACGTCTTGATCGTCGGCCGCGGCGGCGGATCGATTGAAGAGTTATGGGCGTTCAATGAAGAAATGGTCGCGCGCGCCATTTTCGCTTCCCGGGTGCCGATCATCTCAGCGGTCGGCCATGAGACCGATTTTACGATCGCTGATTTTGTCGCCGATTTGCGCGCGCCGACGCCGACTGCCGCCGCCGAACTGGCGGTGCCGCACGTCGGTGAGTTGGCGGAGCGGCTCGCGGAGCGGAAATGGCGGCTCATCCGCGCCATGAAGGAACGGCTCGCCGCCGGCCGAGAACGGCTTGATCGTCTGCAAGCGTCGTACGCGTTTCGCTACCCGAAACGGTTGTACGAGCAAAAGGAGCAGCAGTTCGATGCCTTGCTTGAGCGGCTTCACCGTCAGCGCCGATCGTATGTCGATGAGAAGCATCGACAGCTGCGCGAGCTTGACTTCCGGTTATGGCGCCATCATCCGGCGGCGGAGCTTGAACGGGTAAAAGAGCGGCAAATCGCGGCCGCCACCGCGTTGAAAAAAGCGATGCGGTCGGCGTTAGAGCGCCATGCGTTCCGCTTTCGCTCCCATCTCGCCCGGCTCGAGGCGCTCAGCCCGCTTCGCGTCATGGAACGCGGCTATAGTTTGGTGTACAATGAGCGAGGGGAGCTTGTCAAACGGCTCAGCCAGCTTGCCGTCGGCGAACGTCTGTCGGTTCGAGTTCAAGATGGACGGGTGAACTGCCAAGTCATGGGAGTGGAGGAGAAACGCGATGAGTGAAGAAAAAGAGCTGACGTTTGAAGAAGCGATGAAGCAGCTTGAAGCGATCGTGGAAAAACTTGAAGAAGGAAATGTGCCGCTTGAGGAGGCCATCGCCTTTTTTCAAGAAGGAATGAAACTGTCGAAACTATGCCACGACAAACTGCAGCAGGTGGAAAACAAGCTCGAGTATTTGCTGCGCGAAGACGGCGAGCTCGTGCCTTTTTCGCCGGAGGAGGAGTAACGGGTGGAGCAGCGGGAGATTGAACAGTTTTTAAACGGGCAAAAACGGGCGGTTGAGGAGACGCTTTCCCGCTATATGGCGCGCCTCCGCGGGCCGGAGACGCTCAGGCGGGCGATGGCGTACTCGCTCGAGGCCGGGGGCAAACGCATTCGTCCGCTTTTATTGTTGGCGACCGTGCAGGCGCTTGGCAAAGATCCCGCCCTTGGTCTGCCGGTTGCCGCGGCGGTGGAAATGATTCATACGTATTCGCTCATTCACGACGACTTGCCGAGCATGGACAATGATGATTTGCGGCGCGGCAAACCGACGAATCATAAAGTGTTTGGCGAGGCGATGGCGATTTTGGCTGGCGATGCGCTGCTGACGTACGCCTTTCAGCTGATCGCCGAAATCGATGACGATCGCCTTTCCCCCCCTATCCGCCTTCAGCTTATCGAACAGCTCGCGCAAGCGGCGGGCCCGGAAGGCATGGTGGCCGGACAGGTCGCCGATATGGAAGGAGAAGGAAAAACGCTTTCGCTTGCGGAACTGGAGTATATCCACCGGCATAAAACCGGGAAAATGCTGCAATACAGCGTGCGTGCCGGAGCGCTCATCGGCGGCGCCAGCACCGAGCAGCAGCGCGAGCTTGAGGCTTTTGCCGATCACTTAGGCCTCGCGTTTCAAATTCGCGATGATATTCTCGACATTGAAGGGGCCGAGGAAAAAATCGGAAAACGAGTCGGCAGCGACCGCGACAACAACAAGGCGACGTATCCAGCTCTTCTCACGCTCGCCGGTGCGAAACAAACGCTGCGGGTTCACATCGAAGAAGCGCAGCGCCATTTGCGGCAAGCGAAGGTGAATGGCGCCGCGCTCGCCTACATTTGCGAGCTTGTCGCAGCGCGCGACCATTGACATAGGGCGGCGGCCTTTCCTGTTCGATCAGGGCGAGGCGGCCGCTTTGTTTGTTGTTGGCGATGACAACAGGATAGCTTGACGGAAACGGCGGCGTTTAGCGGCAAAAGTCGATTTTTCGCGCCTGATCATGTATAATAATACTACCTGTATCATAGAAGAACCGGGCCGAAAAACGACGAAACGAAAGCGAGTGATCTTGGTTGGACGTAACAAAAATTGACCATCCGCGCGTCGTGAAAACGATGTCCATCTCCGAACTGAAACAATTGAGCGCCGACATCCGGCGGTTTTTAATTGAAAAGCTGTCGAAAACCGGCGGGCATATCGGTCCGAATTTAGGCGTCGTGGAGTTGACGATCGCCCTCCATCGGGAGTTTGACAGCCCGAAGGACAAGCTCATTTGGGATGTCGGCCATCAGTCATACGTGCATAAAATTTTGACCGGCCGCGCCGCCCACTTCGACACGCTCCGCCAATACAAGGGGTTGTCCGGGTTTCCGAAGCGGAGTGAAAGCGAGCACGACGTGTGGGAAACAGGCCATAGCTCGACATCGCTGTCAGCGGCGATGGGAATGGCCATCGCCCGCGACTTAAAAGGAACCAATGAATACATCGTCCCGATTATCGGCGACGGGGCGCTCACCGGCGGCATGGCGCTGGAGGCGCTCAACCATATCGGCCATGAAAAAACGGATATGATCGTCATTTTAAACGATAATGAAATGTCGATCGCCCCGAACGTCGGTGCGCTGCATAACGTTCTTGGCCGGCTGCGCACCGCCGGCAAATACCAATGGGTGAAAGACGAGCTCGAGCTGCTGCTTAAGCGCATCCCGGCGGTGGGCGGCAAGCTGGCAGCGACGGCCGAACGGCTGAAAGACAGCTTGAAATATTTGCTCGTTTCCGGTGTTTTTTTTGAAGAGCTCGGGTTCACGTATTTAGGGCCGGTCGACGGTCACGATTTTGAAGACTTGCTCGAGAATTTGCGCTATGCGAAAAAAATGAAGGGCCCGGTGCTCGTGCATGTGATCACAAAGAAAGGGAAAGGCTACAGCCCGGCGGAAAATGACAAAATCGGAACGTGGCACGGAACGGGGCCATACAAAATCGAAACCGGTACGTTTGTCAAAACGAAGGAAGCCGGCCCGTCTTGGAGCGCGTTGGTCAGCGAAACGGTGCGCCGGCTCGCCCGCACCGATCCGCGCATTGTTGCCATTACTCCGGCGATGCCGGTCGGCTCGAAGTTGGAAGGGTTTGCAAGCGAGTTTCCGGAGCGGATGTTTGATGTCGGCATTGCCGAACAGCACGCGACGACGCTGGCGGCCGGGCTGGCGACGCAAGGGATGAAGCCGTTTTTGGCCATTTATTCAACGTTTTTGCAGCGCGCGTACGACCAAGTCGTTCACGACGTCTGTCGGCAAAACGTAAACGTCTTTTTCGCCATCGACCGGGCCGGATTGGTCGGCGCCGACGGTGAAACGCACCAAGGGGTGTTTGATATCGCGTTTTTGCGCCATGTGCCGAACTTAGTGTTGATGATGCCAAAAGACGAAAACGAAGGTCAGCACATGGTGTATACGGCCATCCGCTATGACGGCGGGCCGATCGCCATGCGGTTCCCGCGCGGCAACGGACTTGGCGTGCCGCTTGACGAGGAGCTGAAAGAAATTCCGATCGGGACGTGGGAAGTGCTGCGCGACGGTCATGACGCGGCGATTTTGACGTTTGGCACGACGGTTTCGATGGCGCTCGAGGCCGCCGAGGAGCTGGCGAAAGACGGAATGTCTGTCAAGGTGGTGAACGCTCGTTTTATCAAACCGATGGACGAGACGATGCTTCACGATTTGCTTGAGCGTCGCCTGCCGATTTTAACGGTCGAAGAGGCGGTGCTGCAAGGCGGGTTTGGCAGTGCGGTCTTGGAGTTTGCCCATGATCATGGCTATCACGGAGCGGTCATCGAGCGGATGGGGATTCCCGACCGCTTTATCGAGCATGGCAGCGTTGGCGAGCTGCTCCGGGAAATCGGGCTGACGGCGGCTCATATCGTCGACCGGATCAAAACGATGGCGCCAAGAAAACAGAAAAGGGCTTGAAGACGATGAAGGAAAGAAAAGAACGAATCGATGTGCTGCTCGTGGAACGAGGGTTGGCGGAAACGCGGGAAAAAGCGAAGCGGGCGGTCATGGCCGGGCTCGTCTATGCGAACGGCGTCCGGCTCGAAAAACCGGGGGAAAAGGTGCCGGCCGACATCCCGCTCGAGGTGAAGGGCAATCCGCTCCCGTATGTCAGCCGCGGCGGTTTGAAACTGGAAAAGGCGCTGCGCGACTTTCAAATCGATATCGAAAACAAAATCGTTCTCGATATCGGGGCGTCAACGGGAGGGTTTACCGACTGCGCCTTGCAGCATGGGGCGAGGCTGTCGTATGCCGTGGACGTCGGCTACAACCAGCTCGCTTGGAAGCTGCGCCAAGACGAGCGCGTTGTCGTGATGGAGCGGACCAACTTTCGTTACGTGACGCCCGACTTGTTTACAAAGGGGCTGCCGGAAGTGGCCGTCATTGATGTATCATTTATTTCGCTTCGCCTCATTTTGCCGGTTGTCAAAACGGTGCTCGTGCCCGGCGGCGATGTCGTCGCCCTTGTCAAACCCCAGTTTGAAGCCGGTAAGGAGCACGTCGGCAAAAAAGGCATCGTCCGCGACCCCCGCATTCATCAAGACGTGTTGGAATCGATCGTTCGCTTTGCTTGCCAGCAAGGGTTTGACGTCGTTCATCTGTCGTATTCGCCGATCACCGGCGGTGACGGCAACATTGAGTTTTTGCTGCACGCCGTCTATCCCGGTGAAGACCGAGAGGGAGAAAACCGCCTAGCAGCGCCGATCGCGGATGTGGTGAGCGAGGCGCATGCCTGTTTGCGCGCTGGAGAGGTGCAGGGAAGCGGCCAGTAGGCGGGCTACAGAACCGGTTTCATCGCGGAAAGAGCAGGAGGTGGCCGAATGTGAACAAAGGACAAAGGCATATTAAAATTCGCGAAATCATTATGAACAACGACATCGAGACGCAGGACGAGCTCGTTGACCGGCTGAGGGAAGCCGGCTTTCGCGTGACGCAAGCAACCGTCTCGCGCGATATTAAAGAGATGCAGCTTGTCAAGGTGCCGATGGCCAACGGACGGTACAAATACAGCCTGCCGTCTGACCAGCGCTTCAATCCGCTGCAAAAGCTGAAGCGGGCGCTTGTCGATGTGTTTGTCAAGCTCGATGGGGCGGGCAATTTGCTCGTGTTGCGAACGCTGCCGGGCAACGCCCATGCCATCGGCGTCCTGCTCGATCATTTGGATTGGAACGAAATCGTCGGAACGATTTGCGGTGACGATACGTGCCTCATTATTTGCCGGACGTCGAAAGACGCGAACAAAGTATCCCGCCAGCTGCTTTCCATGCTCTAAAAGGTTGGTGAAAAACCGCTGTTTGCCTTGATCGATGATGGAACGCGTGAACATAGAAGCTGATGCAGCCAGTTTTTCTATTTGAGAAACGATTCCAAGAAGCGGTTGCGTGAGTCAATCACCGGCCCCCTAAAAAGCCGTTGATGAGACGAATGTTCAAAGCGATCGGTTCACCGATTCGAACATATGTGCTATAATGGGTAGGGAGAACGGATCGGACAGGCAAGGAGTGATGGAATGCTCGCGGAACTGTCGATTAAAAATTTTGCCATTATCGAGTCGCTCTCGCTGTCGTTCGACAAAGGACTGACCGTGTTGACCGGGGAAACCGGGGCGGGCAAATCGATCATCATCGATGCGATTCATCTGTTGATCGGCGGCCGCGGTTCCGCCGAATTCGTCCGCTTCGGCGCGGAAAAGGCAGAAATCGAAGGGCTGTTTTTGCTTGACGATGACCGCCATCCGTGCTGCCAAACATGCGCCGATGCCGGCATTGATGTGAGCGATGGAATGGTGGTGCTGCGTCGCGACATCTTAGCCAATGGAAAAAGCGTCTGCCGCATCAACGGCAAACTGGTGACGACGGCGACCTTGCGCGAAATCGGGGCGACGTTGGTGGACATCCACGGTCAGCACGAACATCAAGAGCTGATGGACCCGGCGCGCCATCTGCCGCTGCTCGACGAATTTGGCGGCGCTGAAACGGCGGCGGCGCTCGCCGCTTACCGCGCTGTATATGAGCGGTACGAAACATTGGTGAAAAAAATCAAAAAACTGAGTGAAAACGAACAGCAAATGGCGCATCGTCTCGATTTGCTGACGTTTCAGCTGCGCGAAATCGAGCAGGCGGCGCTCGAGCCGGGCGAAGACGAACGGCTGATGGAAGAGAAAGTGCGCATCGCCAACTTCCAAAAAATTTACACGGCGATCCAGCGAAGCTATGAAGCGCTAGCCGGCGAGGGCCGCGGTCTCGATTCGATCGGGGAAGCGATGCGCCAGCTCGCCGATGTCGCCGCCATGGACGCCGCCCTCAAAGAGGCGCACGATGCGACCGCGAACAGCTACTATTTGCTCGAAGAGGTCCTGTACAAGCTGCGCGATCAGCTCGAGGAGCTCGAGTATGACCCGCTGCGGCTCGATGCCATTGAAAGCCGCCTCGCCGACATTCAACAACTGAAGCGGAAATACGGGGCGACGATCGCCGACATTTTGCAATATGCCGAGACGATCGCCGAAGAAATCGAAGCGATCGAAAACCGCGAAACGCATGTGCACGAGCTCGAGCGGCAGCTGGCTGTGGTAACCGATGAATTGCTCGCCGAGGCGAAGCGGCTGACCAACGTTCGGCAGGCGCACGCCCGGCAGTTGTGCGAGCGCATTCACCAAGAGCTGAAAGACTTGTATATGGACAAAACGAAGTTTGACATCGTCTTTGCGAAGCGGGAAGGCCCGCTTGACGCCCCGCTGGTCGACGGCGTGCCGGTCAAGTTTCACGAAGACGGCGTCGACGTTGTCGAGTTTTACCTTTCCACGAACGTCGGCGAACCGCTGAAACCGCTCGCGAAAGTGGCTTCCGGCGGCGAGCTGTCGCGCATCATGCTCGCCCTAAAAACGATTTTTTCCAAGCATCAAGGCGTCACATCGATCATTTTCGATGAAGTCGATACCGGGGTGAGCGGCCGCGTCGCCCAAGCGATGGCGGAAAAAATTTACCGCATCGCCAACCAGTCGCAAGTGCTGTGCATTTCGCACTTGCCTCAAGTCGCGGCGATGGCCGACACCCATTTGCTGATCGCCAAGGAAACGGACGGGGAGCGGACGAAAACGGTCGTGAGAAAGCTGGATGAAGAAGAAAAAGTGAAAGAGATCGGCCGCATGATTTCCGGCGTGGAGATGACGGAATTGACGAAACGGCACGCCAAAGAGCTGCTCGAATTGGCGGCGAAAATGAAACAATAAGCCGCCCGGCGAGGAGAGGAATTCACGTTGAAATGCCCGGTCAAGGGCGAAAAGAAAACAAAGAAAGGCCCGGCTTTTGGTCGCTTGAGGCGGGCCGGTTTTGGACGTGCGAGCTGCCCGGATGCAACATCCATTCCGGGCAGCTTTTTTATGTTGGCGGCGATTATATTTTCCCCCGTTCAGGCAAAATTAAAACTGTAACCGTTTTTGCATGGTGTAGGCGGGAGCGAGGAGAGTGAACGACATTGAAGAAAGAGATGGCGCGAACAATCACAGGAGTGCTGCTCCTTGGCATCATAACGGCCATCGGGTTGTCCAAGCCGATGAAGGAATATTGGCAAATCCCGAAACAGCTTGTTCTGTTTGAAGGTGATGCGGTCAAATGGAACACCGCCTCCCTTCCAGCGCAAGCGGCCGTGAATGTGCAAAACGCTCCCGAAACGCTCGAAGTCGAGCAGAAAAACGGTTCATTGGCAGTCAAGGCGAAACGGCGCGGACAAGGAACAATGGTGCTTGAAGTCGCCGGGATGCCGATTAAGCAAGTGGATGTCAAGGTGCTGCCGACGCTCAAAGTCATTCCCGGCGGGCAATCGATCGGCGTCAAGCTCAATACGGTCGGCGTTCTTGTCGTCGGCTACCATCTTGTTGAAACCGACCATGGAAAACAATCGCCGGGCGAAGCGGCCGGCATCCAAGTCGGCGACATCATTACCGGCATCAATGGCCAAAAAATTGAAAACATGAGCGACCTCTCCCCTTTCATTGAGGAAGCCGGAAAAACAGGAAAACCGCTTCATCTGCAAATCCTGCGCGATCAGCACGCCATGACGGCGAAGCTCGTTCCGCTGAAAGACAAACACGATGGTGTCTACCGCATCGGCCTCTATATCCGCGATTCAGCCGCCGGCATCGGAACGATGACGTTTTATGATCCGAAGTCGAAAACGTACGGGGCGCTTGGCCACGTCATTTCCGACATGGACACGAAAAAGCCGATCGTTGTCCAAAATGGGCAAATCATGCGTTCGACCGTCACCTCGATTGAAAAAGGAACGAGCGGGAATCCCGGCGAAAAATTGGCCCGTTTTGCCGACGGGGAGGAAGTGATCGGCACCATCACCGTCAACAGCCCATTCGGCATTTTCGGCAAACTGACGAAACCGCTGCCGGATGGTCCGATCACCAAGCCGATTCCTGTCGCTTTGGCGAGTCAAGTGAAGGAAGGGCCAGCGAAAATGCTGACGGTGGTCGAAAACGACAAAGTCGAACAGTTTGACGTGGAAATTGTCAGCACCATTCCGCAGAAATTTCCGGCGACCAAAGGCCTCGTGATTCGCGTCACTGACCCGCGTTTGTTGAAGAAAACAGGGGGAATCGTCCAAGGGATGAGCGGCAGCCCGATCATCCAAGACGGCAAACTTGTCGGCGCCGTCACGCACGTGTTCGTCAATGACCCGACATCCGGCTACGGCGTCCATATCGAATGGATGCTTCAGCAGGCAGGAATCGATCTATATGGCAACCAAAAGAAAGCGAGCTGACGATCGTCGGCTCGCTTTTTGTCGCGGCTTGCCCAACCGCCCGGCTGTGCGAAGGACAAGCGAAAATAAAGAAAAAAACGAGCAAAAATATGGCCATTTTTGCATAGATATTTGGTGAAACATCCGTTAGAATGGAGGTGGGATCACGATTTTTCGACAAACCTCTTTTTTCGAAAAACGAACATTGTCTAATCGACCCGTTTTTTGTTATAATTTTATTTTCAAAAAAATAAAAGGATTTTCCGCTGTTGTTGTCGAATGTACGTTAACGGAATGCTACATAGCAACAAAATGCGGGGGAGGACGATTCATTTGAGCATTAAAGTGTGCATTGCCGACGATAACCGGGAACTGGTGACATTGCTTGATGAATATATTTCCAGTCAACCGGACATGGAAGTGATTGGAACGGCATACAACGGCCAAGAATGCTTGCGCATGCTGGAGGAAAAACGGCCTGACATGTTGCTTCTCGACATCATTATGCCGCATTTGGACGGGTTGGCGGTGCTCGAGAAAATTCGCACCCATTTCGAACATCAGCCGAACGTAATTATGCTGACGGCGTTCGGGCAAGAGGACGTCACGAAAAAGGCGGTGGAACTTGGCGCCTCCTATTTCATTTTAAAGCCATTTGATATGGAAAACTTGGTCCATCATATCCGGCAAATTCACGGCAAAACGACGCCGATCGTCAAAAAGCCGCTGTCAGCGTACCAAACGCGCGACAATAAGCCGAAAAACTTGGACGCGAGCATTACGAGCATCATTCATGAAATCGGCGTTCCGGCCCATATTAAAGGCTATTTGTATTTGCGTGAAGCGATCGCGATGGTGTATCACGATATCGAACTGCTCGGCTCCATTACGAAAGTGTTGTATCCGGACATCGCCAAAAAATACAATACGACCGCCAGCCGCGTTGAACGCGCCATCCGTCACGCGATTGAAGTCGCTTGGAGCCGCGGCAACCTCGAATCGATTTCCTCGCTCTTTGGCTATACGGTGAGCGTTTCGAAAGCCAAGCCGACCAACTCGGAATTCATCGCCATGGTGGCCGATAAGCTGCGGCTTGAGCATAAGGCGTCGTGAGCGACGAGGGGAAAACGGCGCGGCATCGTCAAGGCGCCCCGTCCGTGGGGGCGCCTTTTCTTGCAGAGGAACCGACTATGTTTTCGCCCATCGTTGCCCGAGCGGATTGCAAACGTACAGAACCGGCCCGAGGAACCGAATGTGTTTTTGCTCATCGCGTTGTCCGAGCGGATCGCAAACGTACAGAACCGGCCCGAGGAACCGAATGTGTTTTTGCTCATCGTTGCCCGAGCGGATCGCAAACGTACAGAACCGGCCCGAGGAACCGAATGCGTTTTTTGCCCATCGTTGC
This sequence comes from Geobacillus sp. YF-1, assembly GCF_052692335.1. NCBI lineage: Bacteria > Bacillati > Bacillota > Bacilli > Caryophanales > Anoxybacillaceae > Geobacillus > Geobacillus sp. YF-1. The sequence continues at coordinate 2,311,454 of NZ_CP199850.1, read as the reverse complement.
CCAAGCCGAGCCGCTGCACCGCCGCTTGGTGGCAGGCCTACGCGGCACCGCCGGCTTCGTTTGGAAGAGCGAAACGGTTAGGAGGAACCGGATCGTTTTTCTTTTTGCTCCCATTCACGCAGTTTGTTTATGAGAATGTGCGGCGGCATATGCATGATCTGCTCGATCGGCACGCCGAGCGCCTTGGCCAACTTTTGCGCCGTTTCCAGCGAAATTCGTAATGGCTGCATCATCTCACCTCATTCGTTCATATGTATGACAATAGTATAACGGATCACTGCTCGTTTCGGCCAGCTTGTTGGCTGACGGGCGAACGAATGCGAAAGGAAGGAAACGAATGACCTTGATTTTTGCCCATCGGGGAGCGGCAGGCACACACCCGGAAAATACGATGGTGGCGTTTATCGAGGCGGCAAACGTGGGAGCGGACGGCATTGAACTCGATGTGCAGCTCACCAAGGACGGCGAAGTGGTCGTCATTCACGATGAAACGGTCGACCGAACGACGGACGGAAGCGGCTGGGTGAAAGACATGACGTACCGCGAACTGCGGGCGCTGAACGCGGCGGCGACATGGCGGGGGCGGTATGGTCATTGCCCCATTCCTCATTTGGAAGAAGTGTTGGCGTGGTTGGCGCCCACTCCGCTGGCCGTCAACATCGAGTTGAAAAACAGCTTGATCGCTTACGAAAAGCTCGAGCAAAAAACGATCGCCCTCGTGCGCCGCTACGGGCTTGAGAAGCGGACGATTTTGTCATCGTTCAACCATAACAGCATGCGCCTTTGTCGAGAGCTGGCTCCCGACATGGAGACGGCGCTTTTGTCGATCGACCCGCTCCATGATCCATGGACGTATGTGCGAGTCATGAAAGCGGATGGCTTGCATCCTCATTATCGAACCGTCACGGCGAAATGGGCGGCGGAAGCGCGGCGGCGCGGGGTGGCGGTGCGCCCGTTTACGGTGAATAAGCGAAACGCGATGAAAACGATGTTTTCCTACGGCGTTGACGCCATCTTCACCGACTACCCGCAACAGGCGAAGCAATGGAAAGAGGAAACGCCTTGACTCGATGCGCGCGGCCATCCGGGCGGCTATTTGCAAAGCAGCAAGCGAGAGAGGAAACGCCTTGACCGAAGAGGTAAGGCGTTTTTTTTTCAGCTCTCCGAACGAGTGTTGCGGCGGCGCTGGAAACGCGTCTGCACTTTGTTCCGCTTTCGGTCATGATGCAATACAAATCCGCCGATAAACGCCAGTCCGGCGGCAAACAGCAAAAATCCTGCGAAAAATTGCAGCCATAAAAGCGCGAACGGCGGATCGCTGATGCCGAACAACGCATCGCGCATCCATTTAATGCCAAGCGCCGCGCCAAGGCCAGGAATGACTAAAATCAACAGCGCCATGATTCGCTCCATCGCGATCGCATTCCTTTCCGACAAAATGGACTTTATCGATTATCATAACGGTTATCCCCGATTTGTCAAGGAAAGAGGAAATCAAGTATGATAAAAGTGTCTGCAAAAATTGACATATAGCGAAGTGTGGTGGAGCGAATGAAGAACGTTGTGATCGTCGGGGCCGATGCGCGCGGAACATCGCTGCTGAAGCTGCTTCATGAAGCGTCGGGGTTTGAGGTGAAGGCGGTCGTCGATGTCGATGAAAACGCTCCGGGGCTGCAGCTGGCGAAAAAGTGGGGCATCGCCGCGGCCAGCGACTGGCGGCCGTGGTTGAGAGAGCCGCTCGATTTGATTATTGAAACAACGGGGAGAGCCGAGGTGCTTGAGGAGATTCGTGACTTGGCGCCAAACGGGGTGAACATCGTCCCAAGCGCCGTTGCCCGCATGATGGCGGAGTTGGTCGAAGAGAAAGAAGCGTTGATCGCCAAGCTGAAAAGCGAAGCAGCCCGGCGCGCCCTCATCTTTCATTCGTCCCATGACGGCATGATCGTTGTCGATGAATATGGGTACGTCACCGATATGAACGAAAGCGCCGCGGAGTTGCTCGCGCTTGACAAACAGGAAGCGATTGGCAAGCACATCCTCACCGTTTTGCCGTCGAGCGGGCTGCCGCGTGTTCTGAAAACCCGGCAAACGGAGTTTCACCAAGAAGTCGAGCTTCCCAATGGCAAAAAATTAATCACGACCCGCATGCCGATCATCGATGACAGCGGCCAACTGTTTGGGGCGCTCGCCGTATTGAAAGACGTCACTGAACTTGTCGCCTTAGCCGAGGAAATTACCGATTTAAAGGAAGTTCGGATGATGCTTGAAGCGATCATTCATTCATCGGAAGAAGCGATTTCCGTGGTCGATGAGAACGGAAACGGCATTTTGATCAATCCGGCCTACACGAGGCTTACCGGTTTGAAGGAAGAAGATGTGATCGGCAAGCCGGCGACCGCCGATATTGCCGAGGGCGAAAGCATGCATATGCAAGTATTGAAAACGCGCCGCCCGGTGCGCGGGGCGCGCATGAAAGTCGGCCCCAAAAATCGGGACGTCATCGTCAATGTCGCGCCGATTATCGTCGATGGCGTCTTGAAAGGAAGTGTTGGCGTCATCCATGATGTCTCGGAAATTCAGCGGCTGACGGCGGAGCTCAACCGGGCGCGGCAAATTATCCGCAATCTTGAGGCGAAATATTCGTTTGCCGATATTATCGGCGAGTCGGAAGAAATGAAAGTGGCGATTGAGCAAGCCAAGCTGGCGGCGAAAACGCCGGCAACGATTTTATTGCGCGGGGAATCGGGGACCGGCAAAGAGCTGTTCGCCCACGCCATTCATAACGCCAGCGATCGAAAGTATAACAAGTTTATCCGTGTGAATTGCGCCGCCATTCCGGAAACATTATTAGAAAGCGAACTGTTTGGCTACGAGGAAGGAGCGTTTTCCGGGGCGCGGCGCGGCGGCAAGCGCGGGCTGTTTGAAGAAGCGAACAACGGCAGCATTTTTCTTGACGAAATTGGTGAATTATCAGCGAGCACGCAAGCGAAGCTGCTTCGCGTTTTGCAGGAGCGGGAAATCGTTCGCGTCGGCGGGACGAAGCCGATTCCGATCAACGTCCGCGTCATCGCCGCGACCAACGTCAATCTGGAAAAAGCGATCGCTGCTGGCGCGTTTCGCGAAGATTTATACTATCGGCTCAACCGGATGCCGATTTCCATTCCGCCGCTGCGCGCCCGCAAGGAAGATATTCCGGCCCTTTGCCGACATTTGATCCAGAAGCTGAACCAAGATTACGGGCGCAATGTCGAAGGGGTGACGGACGAAGCGATGGCGCAGCTGTTGGCCTATGATTGGCCGGGCAATGTCCGGGAGCTCGAAAATGTGCTTGGCCGGGCGATGATTTTCATGAAATTTCATGAGGTGATGATTGACGTCCTTCATTTGCCGCCGTTGACAGCGCCGTCCTCCTCTCCTTCATTCGACGGCGAAAGCGAAGAAGAATTGCGTCCGCTCGATGAAATGGTGGCGCGCTATGAGGCGCGGCTGCTCGAACAGGCGCTCCGCCGCCATGGCGGCAACAAAACGGCGACTGCCCGAGCGCTTGGCATTTCGGTGCGCAATTTATACTATAAGTTGGAAAAATACGGACTTGATAAAAAAAGCATGCAATAATTTTCGTAGTAAGAAAAAAGTTGCACATACCAATGAAGGAAAAATGGTTTGTTTAAAGCGCTTTCATTGTTTTGGTGTTGGCATAGTTTTTGCATAGATTATCGTGCAGCACGATAGGCAAAAAAGGTTGGTGTAGACGATGAAGCTCGAATCGTTAATCGAAGAGGCAAGCCGGCGCCAGAGCCAAACGGTGGCGGTGGCGGCGGCGGAGGACGAAGAAGTGATCGAGGCGGTGGCGATGGCGCTACAACATCGCCTTGGCCGGTTTGTGCTTTACGGAGATCGCGACCGGATCGCCCGATTGTTGAGGGAAAAGGGGTGCGCCCGCTTTCCCGATGTGGAGATCGTTCATGCGAATTCGGTCGGGCAAGCGGCGGAGCTGGCCGTGCGCGCCGTCCATTTGAACGAGGCCGATGCGTTGATGAAAGGGCATGTGCCGACAGCGACACTGCTGAAAGCCGTCTTGAACAAAGAGTACGGACTGCGCACCGGAAAGGTGTTGTCCCATGTCGCGGTGTTTGACGTGCCGGCGTTTGACCGGCTTGTCATCGTCACCGATGCGGCGATGAACATCGCCCCCGATTTGGAACAAAAGGTGCAAATTGTGAACAACGCCGTCATCATCGCGCGTTCCATCGGCATCGAGCGCCCGAAAGTCGCGGCGCTGGCAGCGGTGGAGACGGTCAATCCCGCCATGCCGGCAACGCTTGATGCCGCCGCGCTCGCGATCATGCAAAAGCGGGGGCAAATCGGCGATTGTTTGCTTGACGGGCCGCTTGCGTTAGACAACGCGGTGTCGATGGCGGCAGCGAAACATAAGCGGATTGAAAGCGATGTGGCCGGACAGGCGGACATTTTGCTTGTGCCGGACATTGAATCCGGCAACATGCTGTACAAGTCGCTCGTCTATTTTGCCAAAGCCAACGTCGGGGCCGTCATCGCCGGGGCGAAGGCGCCGATCGTTTTGACATCGCGCGCCGACTCGGCCGAAAGCAAATTGTATTCGCTCGCCCTTGCCATCTGTTCAGCAGCGAAATAAAAAAGAGGGAGGCCATCTGAGATGGAATTGTTCAAATATATGGAAACATACGATTATGAGCAAGTGCTGTTTTGCCAAGATAAAGAGTCAGGGCTGAAAGCGATCATCGCCATTCATGACACGACGCTCGGCCCGGCGCTCGGCGGGACGCGCATGTGGATGTACAATTCGGAAGAAGAAGCGCTTGAAGACGCGTTGCGCCTCGCGCGCGGCATGACGTACAAAAACGCGGCCGCCGGGTTGAATCTTGGTGGGGGCAAGACGGTCATCATCGGCGACCCGCGCAAAGATAAAAACGAGGCGATGTTCCGTGCGTTCGGCCGCTTCATTCAAGGGTTGAACGGCCGCTACATTACGGCGGAAGACGTCGGCACGACCGTCGCCGATATGGACATCATCTATCAAGAAACCGACTATGTCACCGGCATTTCGCCGGAATTCGGCTCATCCGGCAACCCGTCGCCGGCCACCGCTTACGGTGTGTATCGCGGGATGAAAGCGGCGGCGAAAGAAGCGTTCGGCAGCGATTCACTCGAAGGAAAAGTCGTCGCCGTCCAAGGCGTCGGCAATGTCGCTTACCATCTGTGCCGCCATTTGCATGAAGAAGGAGCGAAACTCATCGTTACCGACATCAACAAGGAAGCGGTGGCGCGCGCGGTCGAGGAATTTGGGGCGAAAGCGGTCGACCCGAACGACATTTACGGTGTGGAGTGCGACATTTTCGCCCCGTGCGCGCTCGGCGGCATTATCAACGACCAAACGATTCCGCAGCTGAAGGCGAAGGTGATCGCCGGCTCGGCGAACAACCAGCTGAAAGAGCCGCGTCACGGCGACATCATTCACGAGATGGGGATCGTGTACGCTCCGGATTATGTGATCAACGCCGGCGGTGTCATCAATGTCGCCGATGAGCTGTACGGCTACAACCGCGAGCGGGCGATGAAAAAAATCGAGCAAATTTATGACAACATCGAAAAAGTGTTCGCGATCGCCAAGCGCGACAACATTCCAACGTACGTGGCGGCTGACCGGATGGCCGAAGAGCGGATTGAAACGATGCGCAAAGCGCGCAGCCAGTTTTTGCAAAACGGCCATCATATTTTAAGCCGCCGCCGCGCCCGCTGAAGGCGGGAAGGGGCGGCTTGCCGCCCCGCGGCGGTCAACGGAGGGACAGCAACGATGCAAGAGCGGAAGTTTCGCATTTTAACGATCAACCCAGGCTCGACTTCAACGAAGATCGGCGTTTTTGAAAACGAACGGCCATTGCTGGAAAAAACGATCCGCCATGAGGCGAACGTGCTTCGGCGATATCAAACGATCGCCGACCAGTATGAGTTCCGCAAGCAAACGATTTTGCAAGCGCTCGATGAAGAAGGGATCAATTTATCGAAGTTGAGCGCTGTCTGCGGCCGCGGCGGGCTCCTCCGCCCGATTGAAGGCGGAACGTACCGCGTCAATGAGGCGATGCTTGACGATTTGCGGCGCGGGTATTCCGGCCAGCACGCCTCCAACCTCGGCGGCATTTTGGCGCATGAAATCGCCTCAGCGCTCAACATTCCGGCGTTTATCGTCGACCCGGTCGTCGTCGACGAACTCGAGCCGCTCGCCCGGATCAGCGGGTTTCCGCTCATTGAGCGGCGCAGCATTTTCCACGCGCTCAACCAAAAAGCGGTCGCGCGCCGCGTCGCCCGCCAGCTTGGCAAACGGTATGACGAACTCAACTTGATCGTCGCTCATATGGGCGGCGGGATTACGGTTGGCGCCCACAAGCAAGGAAGGGTAGTGGATGTCAACAACGGCCTTGACGGCGAAGGCCCGTTCAGCCCAGAGCGCGCCGGGACGGTGCCGGCTGGCGATTTGGTCGCTTTATGCTTCTCGGGCGAATACTACCGTGAGGAAGTGATGCGCATGCTCGTCGGCCAAGGCGGGCTTGTCGGCTACCTCGGCACGAACGATGCCGTCAAAGTGGAAGCGATGATCGAAGCAGGAGACGAACGGGCGAAGCTCGTCTATGAGGCGATGGCGTACCAGGTGGCGAAAGAAATCGGGGCGGCGAGCGCCGTGCTTGCCGGCAAAGTCGACGCCATCATTTTGACCGGGGGACTGGCGTACGGCAAATCGTTTGTCGAACAGATCACCCGCCGCGTCCAATGGATCGCCGATGTCATCGTCCATCCGGGCGAAAACGAGCTGCAGGCGTTAGCGGAAGGGGCGCTTCGCGTCTTGCGCGGCGAGGAAAAAGAAAAAACGTATCTCGGTGAAGCGGCTGCGCCGGCTTCGGCCCGGCGCTGAGGCAGCAACGGACAGAAAGGGGAACACGAAATGGCAAACGAATACGATGTCGTCATTCTCGGCGGGGGTACGGGCGGCTATGTAGCGGCGATTCGCGCCTCGCAGCTCGGGTTGAAAACGGCCGTTGTGGAAAAAGGGAAGCTTGGCGGCACATGCCTGCATGCCGGCTGCATTCCGTCCAAAGCGTTGCTTCGCAGTGCGGAAGTGTACGCGCAAACGAAAAACGGTGAGGCGTTTGGCGTCATCGCCGGCGACGTGCGCCTCGATTTCGCCAAAGTGCAGGCGCGCAAGGCAGCGATTGTTGAGCAGCTCCACAAAGGCGTGCAACATTTGATGAAAAAAGGGAAAATCGATGTATACCCCGGCACTGGACGTTTGCTCGGCCCATCCATTTTCTCGCCGCTCGCTGGGACGGTGTCGGTCGAAATGAACGATGGCAGCGAAAACGAAATGCTCGTTCCGAAGTTTGTCGTCATCGCCACCGGTTCGCGTCCGCGCACGCTGCCGGGGCTGGAGCCGGACGGCGAATTCGTGATGACGTCCGATGAAGCGCTGCAAATGGCGACGCTCCCGTCATCCATCTTGATCGTCGGCGGCGGCGTGATCGGCATGGAATGGGCATCGATGCTCAACGATTTCGGCGTGGATGTCACCGTGCTTGAGTATGCCGACCGCATTTTGCCGACCGAAGATGAAGACGTGTCAAAAGAAATGGAAAAACTGCTCCGCCGCCGCGGCGTCCACATCGTCACCGGAGCGAAAGTGCTGCCGGAAACGCTCAAGAAAGGAAACGGCGTCACGATCGAAGCAGAGCATCAAGGCGAGCGGAAAACGTTCGCGGCCGACAAAATGCTCGTTTCCGTTGGGCGGCAGGCGAACATTGAAGGAATCGGCCTCGAAAACACCGAGATTGTCGTCGAGAAGGGGTATATTCAAACGAACGAATTCGGCCAAACGAAAGAATCGCACATTTACGCGATCGGCGATGTCATCGGCGGCTTGCAGCTCGCCCATGTCGCCGCCCATGAAGGGATCGTCGCCATTGAACATTTAGCCGGGCGCAACCCAGCGCCGATTGACTATACGATGGTGCCCCGCTGTATTTACACCCGTCCGGAAGCGGCGGCGGTCGGCTTAACCGAGCAAGAGGCGAAAGCGAAAGGCTATGACGTCAAAGTCGGCAAATTTCCGTTTCAAGCCATTGGCAAGGCGCTAGTGTTCGGTGAGGCGGAAGGGTTTGTCAAATTCGTCGCCGACCGGAACACCGACGACTTGCTTGGCGTCCATATGGTCGGGCCGCACGTGACCGATTTGATTTCCGAAGCCGGGCTCGCCCGCGTGCTCGATGCGGCTCCGTGGGAAGTGGCCCATGCGATCCATCCGCACCCGACGCTTTCGGAAGCCTTGGCGGAAGCGGCGCTGGCCGTCGATGGCCGGGCGATTCACTTTTAACTGTCATTTTTGCGAAGGCTGCGCCGTTGCAAGGATACCGGCTGCGCCCGTTTGCGATGCACTTTAACTGTCATTTGCGAAGGCGCGTTTTTGCTGGACAGCGGTCAGCGAACCAAGCGGCGCACGTGAGAGGGGAAAGAAGCAAAAGCACCGCCGCTCACTGCTCGTTCGGCGGACGGGCATCCGTTGCGGAAAAGCTCCCCTCTCCCGTTTGGGTGGGCTGAAAAAGGCAAGATTCGCAAGCTCATCGGCGGAACTGGCAAACGATTTTCATTTAAGGGAGGTTGTTCCGATGGCGCAAAATCGTCATCAAGCGCTCGGATTAAGCGATGACACTGTGTTGCAAATGTACGAAACGATGCTTCTCGCCCGCAAACTCGATGAGCGGATGTGGCTGTTAAACCGCGCCGGGAAAATTCCGTTCGTCATCTCGTGCCAAGGGCAGGAAGCGGCGCAAGTCGGCGCGGCGTTCGCTCTTGACCGGACGAAAGATTACGTCCTGCCGTACTATCGCGATATGGGCGTCGTGTTGACGTTCGGCATGACGCCGACGGAATTGATGTTGGCCGCGTTTGCCAAAGCGGAAGACCCGAACTCCGGCGGCCGGCAAATGCCGGGCCATTTCGGGCAAAAGAAAAACCGGATCGTCACCGGCTCCTCGCCTGTCACAACGCAAGTGCCGCATGCGGTTGGCTTTGCCTTGGCGGCGAAAATGGAAAAGAAAGATTTTGTCGCCTTCGTCACGTTCGGCGAAGGATCGTCAAACCAAGGCGATTTCCATGAAGGGGCGAACTTTGCCGGCGTTCACAAGCTTCCGGTCATCTTTATGTGCGAAAACAACAAGTACGCCATTTCCGTGCCGATTTCCAAACAATTGGCGTGCGAAAACGTATCGGACCGCGCCGTTGGCTACGGCATGCCGGGCTATACGGTTGACGGCACCGATCCGCTCGAAGTGTACCGCGTCGTCAAGGAAGCGGCCGACCGCGCCCGCCGCGGCGAAGGGCCGACGCTCATCGAAGCGGTGACATACCGCCTGACGTCGCACTCGTCGGACGACGACCATCGCGTCTACCGGACGGAAGAAGAGCTCGCCGAAGCGCGCGCCAAAGACCCGATCGTCTCGTTTGCCAACTATTTAAAAGAAACGGGTGTCTTAACGGATGCGTTGGAAGAAGACATTCAAGCGCGCGTCATGAAACAAGTAAACGAAGCGACCGACTACGCAGAAAAAGCGCCGTACGCCGAGCCGGAACATGCGCTTCGCTACGTGTATGCCGAGGAGTAAGGGGGAATGGACGATGCCTGTGATTTCCTATATTGATGCCGTGACGATGGCGATTCGTGAAGAAATGGAACGCGACCCGCGCGTGTTTGTATTAGGGGAAGACGTCGGCCGGAAAGGCGGGGTGTTCAAAGCGACGCAAGGATTGTACGAGCAGTTCGGCGAAGAGCGCGTCATCGACACGCCGCTCGCCGAATCGGCGATCGTCGGCGTCGGCATCGGCGCGGCGATGTACGGCCTGCGTCCGATTGCCGAAATTCAGTTTGCCGATTTCATCATGCCGGCAGTCAACCAAATTATTTCTGAAGCGGCGCGCATCCGCTACCGCTCGAACAACGACTGGAACTGCCCGATCGTCATCCGCGCTCCGTACGGCGGTGGGGTGCATGGCGCCCTGTACCACTCGCAGTCGGTGGAAGCGATTTTTGCCAATCAGCCGGGGCTAAAAATCGTCATGCCGTCGACGCCGTACGATGTGAAAGGTCTGCTCAAAGCGGCCATTCGCGACGAAGATCCGGTGCTCTTTTTCGAGCATAAACGCGCCTACCGCCTCATTAAAGGGGAAGTGCCGGAGGATGATTATGTACTGCCGATCGGCAAGGCGGACGTCAAGCGTGAAGGCGAGGACATCACCGTCATCACGTACGGGCTGTGCGTCCATTTCGCCTTGCAGGCGGCCGAACGCGTCGCCCAAGACGGCATTTCCGTCCATCTGCTCGATTTGCGCACCGTCTACCCGCTCGATAAAGAAGCGATCATCGAAGCGGCGAGCAAAACCGGAAAAGTGCTGCTCATTACCGAAGACAATAAAGAAGGCAGCGTCATGAGCGAAGTCGCCGCCATTATTGCGGAACATTGCCTGTTTGACCTCGACGCGCCGATTATGCGCCTCGCTGGTCCGGACGTTCCGGCGATGCCGTACGCGCCGACGATGGAAAAGTTCTTTATGGTCAACCCGGAAAAAGTGGAAAAAGCGATGCGTGAACTGGCGGCGTTTTAACAGACGAACGAAAGGCGTCTCCGGCCTTTCGGCAGCGGGAAAGCGCGGGATGTCGGCCAAAGTGCATCCGGCCAAAATGGTCCGAAGCCAACCGTAGGCGGCTGGGGACGTCACGGCAAAGACATTGCAACAGAGATAGGAGGGTATCGATGTGGCCATCGAACAATTGACGATGCCTCAGCTCGGGGAGAGCGTCACCGAAGGCACGATCAGCAAATGGCTCGTTTCCCCGGGCGACAAAGTGAACAAATACGATCCGGTCGCCGAAGTGATCACCGATAAAGTGAGCGCGGAAATTCCGTCGTCGTTTGCCGGCGTCATTCGCGAATTGATCGCCAACGAAGGAGAAACGCTTCCGGTCGGCGCGCCGATTTGCACGATCGAAGTCGAAGGCGCCGCGCCAAGCTCGGAAGCGAAGCCGGCGGACGAAGCGCCGAAAGAAGCGTCGAAAGCGGAAGACAACGCGAAGCCAGCGGCGCCGAAAAAGGCCGGCCGGGCCAACAACGGCCGTTACTCCCCGGCCGTGCTCCGCTTGGCGCAAGAACACGGCATTGACCTCGAACAAGTCGAAGGCACCGGCCTTGGCGGGCGGGTGACGCGCAAAGATTTGCTGAAGCTGATTGAGTCCGGCCAAATTCCGAAAGCGGGAGCGGCACCGGCGGAACAAGCGACGCCAAAAGCCGAGCCGCGAACGGAACAGCCGACTCCGGCCGCCGCAACCGTTCAACCGTCTGCCGCGGCCGCACAAACAGCACCAGTGACAGCGCCGCCGAAGCCAGCGCCGCCAACGATCGAAGCGGGAGCGGGCGACGTCGAAATTCCGGTCACCCCGGTGCGCAAAGCGATCGCCGCCAACATGCTCCGCAGCAAACACGAAGCGCCGCACGCGTGGACGATGGTCGAAGTCGATGTCACCGACCTTGTCGCCTACCGCGATGCGATCAAAGACGAGTTCAAGCGGCGTGAAGGCTTCAATTTGACGTATTTCGCCTTCTTCGTCAAAGCGGTCGCCCAAGCGCTGAAAGAATTCCCGCAGCTGAACTCCGTTTGGGCCGGCGATAAAATCATTCAGCGCAAAGACATCAACATCTCGATCGCCGTCGCGACCGACGATGCGTTGTTCGTTCCCGTCATCAAGCACGCCGACGAAAAAACGATCAAAGGCATCGCCCGCGAAATCGCCGAACTAGCGGCGAAAACGCGCGCCGGCCAACTTCGTCCGGAAGACATGCAAGGCGGCACGTTCACCGTCAACAACACCGGCGCGTTCGGCTCCGTGCAGTCGATGGGCATTATCAACTACCCGCAAGCGGCCATTTTGCAAGTCGAAACGATCGTCAAACGCCCGGTCGTCAAAAACGGCATGATCGCCATCCGCGACATGGTCAACTTATGCTTGTCGCTTGACCACCGCGTCTTGGACGGCTTGATTTGCGGCCGCTTCCTCGCCCGCGTCAAAGCAATTTTGGAAAACATGAACAAAGACAACACACCGATTTATTGACGTTTCCCCCATCGCCATCGGTTGGCGGTGGGGGTTTTGGCATGGCGCGATTTTTATCCTCTCCTGAAGGGAAATTGATCGTTGATGAAAAACAAAATAAAGTTAAGCGCCACCATGAGAAAGGAGAAAAGGATAATTTAGACATATCACTATCCGACATGGAGAAACAGCTAACCAAACAATAATCAATAAAAAAACGAAGGAATAAAGCATCGTTTTGCTTTATTTCTTCGTTTTTATTCACGATATCCCTTACCGATTACTTTCATTTTATCTTTAGACACATAAACACTAATATCTCCTAACACATCGCTTCTTTTAGAACTAAAAGTGACCACATAGACTTCTTTTCCATCATAATTTGGATCAGTTAATGAACCATTTCGTTTCGTTACCACCCTTTCGTCTACATTAGCGTCTCTCCAATCTCCATTAATTTCCTTCTTTTCCGAAACTGATAATGAATCATAAGCAGCTTGAATGATAGATAAGTTAGGATGGTTTGCATTGCTCGAATTGCTTGAATTGCAGCTGACAAAAACCAACGTGATTGACCATAACAACAGGATCACAATAATTTTCTTCAATTTTATAACTCCCCCAAAAAATGGTTCATCACCACAACGTGTACTTGACAGACGGTGCACTTCTCTGAACAGGTGTAGGCAAAAAATGATGGATTTCCTGTTCTTTCGTGGATGTATCAGTAAGAATGTGTGATGAAACAATCAAGTACAGCTTTTGGTGAAGGACCAGAATGGATTTACAAAAATTTTTTTATTTGTTATAATTTTTATGCATTAACTGTAGATGAGTGAATAACCCCTGTTCCTTTCGATCGATGACACGATTGGCCAAAAAACGAAGCCTTCGTCATGGGCTGCCCACGCCATTCAAAGGTGTGACTGGCCTTTCTCTCACAACGATCCAACGGGTCTCGGGGCATTTGTTCGTTTGGCGGATGGTGCACACCTTCACGCAAGCGTTTCCGTTTGCGTTTCGTCTGTATGACAAGACGGTAGGAAGAAGCAACATCGACTTGGCGATCGAGAGGCTTTTCTCTCTCAAAAGGAAGCGGGCTCACTCGGTGTAGGTTAGAGTATGAAAATGATTGTAATGAAACATGCTCATCTACAGTTGTAAATGAAAAGGAGAATATTCTCATGAAACTTATTTTGTTAGCTATTTCATGGTTTATTATTTTATTTACTCTCATGATCCAACATTCCGATCCATTCATTTATTGGTTTAATCCAAATGTCGTGTCCATTAGTGATGAAAGGTATTTTTATACTCTGTTCCCCTCCTTTTTGAATATCCTATTTCTATTGCTCCAAATAAAATTTTTGGGGGCTAGAGAGAAAAAAACAACTATCCATAAAATTTTAGTTGGTACATTTGTGATTAATAACATCCTATTCATATATTATATTATTTTCTAATTAGTGGAATAAGCAAGAAATTGTAGTTCTTCACCAAAAGATGTACTTGACTTTTAATAGAAAACATGACAGAGTTGTCAATTTATGTTAGATAATTTGCTCATCTACAGTAATAATTTTCTTGTATTCGCGCCTTTTGGTAATATTCTTTCATTTTTTGTATTTCCTTCTCAGTTCATTTCGAGTTATTATGATAATTTAATAAAATTATACATCCTGTGATCTCTCCTAAGGAGTGTTGATATGATTTTATTAGAAATCAATCATATAAAACATTATGTAAGAGACCGCTTGTTATTTGATGTGAATAATTTACAAATCCATGATCATGATAAAATCGGATTAATTGGTCCAAATGGATGTGGAAAAACGACTTTATTGAACATAATAGCTGGAAAGATCAATCCAAATAATGGGGAAGTGACTCGGTACGCAAAAATTGAACTGATACCACAGATAAAACAACAAGCGGGTACTACAAAGAGCGGTGGTGAAGTGACAAAGGAATATCTTCAACAAGTTTTATATAGACATCCTTCTTTATTGCTTGCTGATGAACCAACCACAAACCTTGATACAGATCACATTGAATGGTTGGAAAAAATATTAAGCGAATGGAAGGGGGCATTTGTTATTGTTTCTCATGATCGTGATTTTCTAGACTCTCTTTGCACAACCATATGGGAAATAGATGATTGTAAGGTAATCGAGTACATTGGCAATTATACCAATTATAAAGAACAAAAAGAAAAAAAGAAGCTCCATAATCAATTGGAATATAAAAAATATATGGAGAAAAAGAAGCAGTTGGAAAGGGCGATCATCGATCTGAGGCATAGAGCTCAAAGAGCGACAAAGAAGCCAAAAAATATTTCTAATTCAGAAGCGAGAGTCCCCGGTGTAAAAACACACTACGCCAGCATTCAAAAAAAGTTAATGTTAAATATTAAATCGATTCAAAAACGGATTGAACGATTGGAAGCAGTGGAAAAAGAAAAAGAACTTCCTCCCATTAAAATGGAGTTAAAAAGCGCAGAACTTCCTCGCAACAAACCAATTTTACGTGTTGAAGACTTATCTGGTATTGTAGGAGAACGTATTTTATGGAATAAAATAAGCTTTCAAATACGTGTGGGAGATAAGTTGGCGATTATTGGGCCAAATGGAAGCGGGAAAACAACTCTAATAAAAAAAATTATAAATAAAGATCCGAACGTCAAATTTTCACCTTCTATAAAAATTGGTTATTTTAGTCAAGATTTAAATATTCTAGATGATAAAAAAACAATACTACAGAACGTTTGGTCCACTTCGAGTCATAACGAGACTTTTATTCGAACTGTCCTTGCTAGAATGCATTTTTTTGGTGAGGATATTTATAAACCCGTTGAAATTCTCAGCGGGGGAGAACGAGTAAAAGCAGCATTGGCGAAGATTATTTTAAGTGATGTTAATATGTTAGTTTTAGATGAACCAACGAATTTCCTTGATGCACAAGCTATTGAAGCTTTGGAAACGCTTCTAACGAATTATGAAGGCAGCGTAATCTTTGCTTCTCATGACCGTAGATTTATTAATAAAGTAGCTACACGAATTTTATCGATACGTAATGGAAAGATTGAATTGTTTAATGGTAATTACAAGGAATATAAAGAACACCAACAAAGAAAAATAACAGAAATAAAGGATCAAGAAAGAAACGAAAGGTTGCTTTTATTAGAAACAAAAATAGCCGAAGTTATTAGCCGTTTAAGTTTAAATCCATCTGAAGAATTAGAGATGCAATTGGAAAATTTACTCTCTGAAAAAGAAAAACTAATTCAAAAAAACTTTGATTAAACAGTTCTTCAGCAAAAGATGTACTTCAAAGAGAATCATGAAATGAAAAAATACCAAAATCCTCTTTCTTTGTCAAGTGTAATTTGAAAATCCTTTTGATTTTTTTATTTACAATAAACACCATTTTAAAGCGATTTAAAAGGAGTGTTTTGAATGCAATATATACTTGCTTATTTTACCGATAATAGGTGTTTTATGGTTTTTAAATTTGGCGAGCTTTTTAAAGAATTTGCACAGAAATGAAAGCACACATAATCAAACAATGATCGGGGCTTTATTAACCTTTCTCTTTGTCTTTCTATATATGTACGGGTTTTTAGGGGCACATTAATCTTCAATCATCCTTCTGTACAAAAAAGATGGGACCGCCTCCACTTATCGGCGAATGCTGGTGGAAGTGGGGGATTGTTATTTCCTTTGCAAACAAAATATTGCCGATGATCCCTTCTTTCATGCTTTTGGATCCCGCCTGGCGTTCAAACAATCGGTCTTGTACTCATTGAGCGAACTCTTCCGTTCCGTTTCATCCCTTTTGAAGGAACGAAACCATATTTCCCTGTTTTTCTTCTTTTTAACGCTTCCCCATCGCCGTCGATTAGGCGGTGGGGGTTTTTACATGGCGCGATTTCAAACTTCTTTCACAAATGTGAGGTATAATGAGGGCAGAAACGAACGGGCGGAGGAGAAAAACGAGATGAAACGAGCGAGCGTGTGGATGCTGTTAGGTTACTTCTTTCTGCTAAGCGGCTGTGCCCATCCGTCGTTTCCCCCGGTGGCTGATTCGCTTTCCGTTGTCATCAGCCTCGATGTCAAAGGGGGAACGGTCACCTTTTTGAACGCGAAACATGGCGGCCAGGTCGCCCGTTGGAACATCAACGAACCGTTTCAAGGTGGGGCGTTGAGCCCGGACGGCCGGACGCTGCTTTTGTACGGGCGGGATCTTGACGGCGTTTACCGGTACGACCTTGCGACTGGGAAGCCGCTCGCCGAGTGGAAAACGGGGAGCGGCATCGTCAGCGCGGTTCCATCCCCGGATGGCCGCACGTGGTTTTTTGGCGACAGCAAACATCACGCGGTGCGCGTTGTGAGCCGGGACGGGGAAGAGATCGCCCGCCTTTCGGTCGGACGCTCTCCGATGACGTTGCTTGTCAATCGCGCTGGAACGAGGTTGTATGTGATCGATTTTCAAGACGAACGGGCGTGGATCATCGATGTGGACCGCCGCCGCGTCATCCGTTCGTTTGCCGTGCCGAAGTTCGCTTTAGGCGGAGTGGTGCGCGAGAAGCAAGGGGAGCTGTGGGTCGGCGGGCACGGCAGCGGAAGCCGTGTGGAAACGAATATTCATGTTTACTCGCTGCAAGACGGCCGCTTGCTTCGGACGATCGCCGCGCCGGTCATGCCGGTCGATTTTGTTGAAACGGATCGCGGCGTGTTTGTGCTATGCCATGGCTCGAACACGGTTTATCGGGTTTTGCCAAGTGGGAAGCGGCTTGACTCTGTCTCGGTCGGCGCCAACCCGTTTGCCATGGAAGCGGCAGGAGGTCGTTTGTATATCGCGAGCTATGACAGCGATGAAATGATCGTGGTCGATGAAGCGACGCTGCGGCCGCTCGCCCGCTGGAAGACGGGCGACGGTCCGCTGCAGCTGCTCATTCGGGAGGGACGAACATGAGCGAACGAACCGTTTTGATCGTCGATGATGAAGAAGAAATGCGTCTATTGGTCAGTATGTATTTAGAAAACGCCGGCTTTCGCTGCTTGGAAGCGGAAGACGGGGAGGAGGCGCTGGCGCTGCTTTCCCAACATTCGGTCGATGCCGTACTATTGGACATTATGATGCCCAAACAGGACGGATTCGCCGTCTGCGCCCGCATCCGCGAGCAGTCGGACGTGCCGATTTTGTTTTTGACTGCGCTCGGCGAAGAATGGGATAAAGTGAAAGGGTTCAAGCTAGGCGGCGATGATTACATCGTCAAACCGTTCAGCCCGGGAGAGCTCATCGCCCGTCTCGAGGCGGTGCTGCGCCGGGTGCGGCGCGGGCGCGAGAACGATGGGCGGTTGCAGTTTGGCGACCTCGTTATTGACGAAAAAGGACGAACCGTGACCGTTGGCGGCGAACCGGTGAAATTGACGTTGAAAGAGTTTGAGCTGTTGCTGTTTTTGGCGAAACACCGCGGGCAAGCGTTCAGCCGCGATGACTTGCTCGTCCATGTGTGGGGGTATGATTACACCGGAAACGCCCGCACCGTTGACACTCATGTGAAAACATTGCGCATGAAGATGAAAGACGCCGGCCGCCACATCCAAACCGTCTGGGGCATCGGCTACAAATTTGAGGGATGAGAAATGAAACGGCTCCGCTTAGGACAAAAAGTATGGCTGGCGATCGGCGCCGCGGTCGTGGTGACGCTGGCGTTTTCCTTTGGCCTTTTGAATTATTTTTACCGAACGGTGTACATGAAAGAAGTCGAGCGGACGTTGATCGCGGAAGGGACGAGCCTCGCCCGCGACTATCGGGGCGGGGCGATCGCTCGGGAATACCGCCGGCAAATCGAATGGTATGATGAAAAATCGACGGCCACCATCCTATTGATCGACAACCCGCGCGAACTGAGCGCCTGTTTTCCGTTTCCGGTCCACTATGACGCGTTAGTCAGCGGCCGCGACCGGGAAACGCTGCTAGCCGGGAAGCCGGTTGTCAAAACCGGCTACGAAAAGCGGTTTGGCCGCCGCGTGATGGCGGTCGCCGTTCCGCTTCTTGATGACAAGCGGCTTATGGGAGCGATTTATTTGTATATGCCGCTCGCCGACGTCCAAGCAGCAACGAAACAGGCAGCCGCCGCGTTTTGGCCGTTGGCCGCCGTATTCGCCGCCGCGCTTTTGGTTGTCGGCCGACGGATGGTGCGGCAACTGGTCGAGCCGTTGCAGGCGATGGAACGGGCTGCTGAGCGCATGGCGGAAGGGCGCTACGAAGCGGGCATCCCCGTGCGGAGTGATGATGAAATCGGCCGCTTGGCGAAGGCGTTCAACCAAATGGCCGACGCCATTGCCAAAGAAGACGAGCAAAAGCGCGAGTTTTTAGCGAACGTCTCGCATGAATTGCGCACGCCGCTCAGCTATATGAAAGGGTACAGCGAAGCGCTTCTCGCTGGTTTTGCGAAGACGAAGGAAGAAGAAAAGGCGTATCTTCGCCTCATCCACCGCGAAACGGAACGGATGGAGCGGCTTGTTGGCGATTTGCTCGATTTGGCGCGCCTTGAAGGGCAAAGCGTGCCGCTCGAGCGCGCACCCGTGGCGTTCGCCCAAGTGATTGAAGATGTCATCGCCATGTACGAACCGATCGCCGCGCAAAAGCGGATCAAACTGTCATGCGAGTTGGACTATGACGTCATCGTCAACGGCGACGCCGATCGGCTCGAACAAGTCGTGCGCAACTTGCTTGACAACGCCATCCGCTATACTCCGGAAGGCGGCGCGGTGACGGTGCGGCTTTCCCGCCTGTCGGAAGCAGAAGGAGAACTCGTGATCGAAGACACGGGAAAAGGCATCCCGAAAGACCAGCTCCCGCTTCTTGGCCAGCGCTTTTTCCGCGTCGACCGCGCCCGCACCCGCAAAGAAGGCGGCACCGGCTTAGGGCTGGCCATCGTCAAGCAAATCGTCGCCCTTCATGGCGGCGCCATTCAGTTCGACAGCGACCTCGGCCGCGGAACGACGGTATCTGTCCGCCTGCCGCTCGTTAGGGAAGGGGAAGAAACATACGTTCAAGACAAAGGAACGGATGGTGTATCATCAATATAAAAATTCGGAGGCAGGTGGAGGAAATGGGTTCAAGGGAAAAGGAACAGGCCCCGATGACCTACAAAGAGTATGCGACATGGCCGGAAGGAAAACGGTGCGAGGTGTTGGACGGGAATATCATCAGCATGGCGCCGTCGCCCACACCGGAACACCAATCGATTTCGCACCAGCTTTCGATCGAATTCGGAATGTATTTCAGAGGGAAGGATTGTCGCGTGTTGGCCGCCCCGATCGATGTGTACCTTTTTGAAGATCATCGCAAGGGATGGATGGATGAAAACGTCCGAAATTGGGTATGTCCCGATCTTGTGGTCATCTGTGACAAAAACAAAATTCAAAAAAACCGCATTGTCGGTGCTCCAGATTTGGTCATCGAGATCTTGTCTCCCGCTACGGCCAAAATCGACCGGATGGACAAACGGATCGCGTACGAGCGGGCTGGGGTGAAGGAATATTGGATCGTTGACCCAGCGAATCAAGTCGTGGAAGTGTATTTGCGTGAGAAAACAGGGAAGTTCGAACTTCGCGGAGTGTACAGCCGTGACGACACCATTCCCGTTCATGGATGGGAGGATTTGTTCATCGATTTGCGAAACATTTTCGAATGAACAAATGGCCATTGACATCTTCGCTAGGCAGTATGTTGTCTAGAAGGTTGGTGAAAAACCGCTGTCGCACACCAATCGGCGGCATTTTCATTCAAAAAAGAAAGCTGGTTCTGCAAAGTTTCTCTAATTGAGAAATGGATGGAATCAGTAGCATTTTGCACGAAATCACCAGCCTCCTAGAAGGCTGGTGATTTACTCGTGGATACGGATTTACAATGTTATTTCTCAATGAGAAAAACCTTGTTCCATCGGCCCTGCTTTTCGCTCATTCTCCCATTGATGAAGCGAAGCAGCCGTTTTTTCCCAGTCCAGCCGATGTCGCATTCATTGGACGGCTTAGCGCAACGAACGCGGCATCGGCGGATGATGGGAACGTTCAGGGAACGACTCTTCGGTTGAATCATGTGGTCGGAAACAAAAGCGCACCTTCGCGATTTGGTGCGCAGCTCCCCTTTGCCAACAGCCAGGAACAAGGTGTTTTGTTCATTGCCCAAACGCGGCCGATGTACTACAATAAACATAGAACCCGTTTTTTCCCACCAAAGCGCGGCTTCATTCGGTTGGCGTGAGGCGCCATCGGGTGCGGCTCGTTTTCAGGCGAAAAAACGAAAGCGGTTTCTTTTTTGGCAGAAGACGCAAAGGGGGATGGGGAATGAGCGATGTCGCGAAGATGAAGGAAGCGGCGTTTCCGGCTCCGCCGATGGAGGAGTGGGAGCAAGAAGCGGAACGGTCGCTGAAAGGCAGGCCGCTCGAGCGGTTGGTGACGATGACGTACGAAAACATAGCGGTGAAGCCGCTTTATACGCGCCGCGATGTAGAGGCGCTCGGCCCGCTGGAGCAGTATCCGGGTTTTGGTCAGTACGTGCGCGGGGCGCGGCCGGAAGGGTATCGGGGCGAGCCGTGGAAGGTGAGCCAAGAGATTTCGGCGGCAAGCCCGTCCGACTGGAACGAGGCGGTGAAGCATGACTTAGCGCGGGGACAGACAGAAATCCATTTCGCTCTCGGGCGGCTGCCGTTTGCCGTCGAGTCGGTGGAGGATGTGGCCGCGATGTTGGATGGCGTGCCGCTTGACCGCTATTCGTTCCGTGTGGACGCCGGGGCGCGGTCGCTTCCGTTTTTGGCGCTTTTGGCCGCTTATTTCAAGGAACGAGGCGTCTTGCTCTCGAGCGTGCGCGGCGCGATCGGCATGGATCCGCTCGGCGCTTGGACGGAACAGGGGACGCTCCCGTGTTCGCTTGAGCGGCTGGATGATGAAATGGCGGAAGTGACGAAGTGGGCGATGGAACAAATGCCGGCCGTTCGCACGATTTTCGTGCGCGGCGAGCCGTACCATAACGGCGGGGCGAACGCCGTGCAGGAGCTCGCGTTTTCGTTGGCGGCGGCCGTCGAGTACATCCGCGCCGGGCTGGATCGGGGCTTGACGATTGATGACATCGCGACAAGGATGCAAGTGTCGCTGGCCGTCGGAGCCGACTTTTTCATGGAAATCGCCAAGCTGCGGGCGGCGCGGCGGTTGTTTGCGCAAGTGATCGAAGCGTTTGGCGGCAGCGAATCATCACGGCGCATCGAACTGCATGTGCGCACGTCACCCTTTACAAAAACGGTGTACGATCCGTATGTGAACATGCTTCGTGCCGGAGCGGAAGCGTTTGCGGCCGTTGTCGGCGGCGCCGATGGCGTGCATGTGTCGCCGTTTGACGAAGCGATCGGGCTCGCTGATGCGTTTTCGCGGCGCATCGCCCGCAACACGCAGCTCATTTTGCTTGAAGAGGCGCATCTCGCCCAAGTCATCGATCCGGCGGGCGGCTCGTATTATGTGGAGACATTGACGGCAAACCTGGCCGAAGCAGCGTGGAAGCTGTTCCAGCAGGTGGAGGAAAAAGGCGGCATGAAACAAGCGCTTCAAGACAGCTTCGTGCAGTCGGAAGTGGAGGCGATTGCCAAGCGGCGGCTTGAGCGCGTCAAACAGCGGAAAGAAAAAATCGTCGGCACGAACGTGTACGCCAATTTGGAGGAAACGCCGATCGAAAAGCCGAAGCAAGCCGCAGTGAACATGGTGCTGTCGTTGGATGAACAGCGGGTGGCCGACATTCGCCGCACGCTTGTCAGCGGAAAGTGGATGGAAACGCTGATTCGCGCGGCCCGCCGTCGAGCAACCGCTCGGGAAATGGCCGCGGCGCTCGCCGATGGGAACGAGGCGGCGGCCATCGCGCCGATTCGCGCATGGCGTTTGGCTGAGCCGTTTGAGCAGCTGCGGAAGGCGGCCGAGGAGCATGCGGAGCGCACGGGAAGCCGGCTTTCCGTTCACTTGATCAATATCGGGCCGCTTGTCCGCCATCAGGCGCGCGCCGATTTCATCGCCGGGCTGTTTGCGGCCGGCGGGGTGGCGGCTGAGCGAAGCGACGGCTTTGCCTCGGTCGAGGAAGCGGTCGAATGGGTGCGGAACACGAACGGGACGCATTATATCGTGTGCGGCGCGGATGACGACTACCCGGGGTTCGTTCCGGCGTTGGCCGCGGCGTTCAAGCAAGCCAAGCCGAACGCGAAGCTGTATGTCGCCGGAAAACCGCCGGAAGAGCTCGAGAACACGTACGCGGAAGCGGGCGTGGATGGGGCGATCCATCTCGGTTCGAACGCGTACGATGTGATCGTGGCGTTTTTCACGGAAAGAGGGGTGGCGTTGGATGGCGAAGGACGTTGATTTTACCAAGATGCCGCTTTCCGCGGCGGCGGCCGATGTGGAAGAAAAACAGTGGAGAGACGCGGTGGAGCGGCGCGTGCAAGCGTCGATCGATGAGCTGTTGTTTCAGACGAACGAACACATTGCCGTGAAGCCGCTTTATACAAAAAATGACATCGATGGGCTCGATTTTCTTGATTACTTGCCCGGGCTGCCGCCGTACTTGCGCGGACCGTACCCGACGATGTATGTCGTGCGGCCGTGGACGATCCGCCAATACGCCGGTTTTTCGACGGCGGAGGAAAGCAACGCGTTTTACCGGCGCAACTTGGCGATGGGGCAAAAAGGGCTGTCGGTCGCCTTTGACCTGGCGACGCACCGCGGCTATGACTCCGACCATCCGCGCGTCGTCGGCGACGTCGGCAAAGCAGGGGTCGCCATCGATTCGGTGCTCGATATGAAAATTTTGTTTGACGGCATCCCGCTCGACCAAATGTCGGTGTCGATGACGATGAACGGGGCGGTGCTCCCGATCATGGCGTTTTACATCGTCACCGCCGAAGAGCAAGGAGTGACGCAAGACAAACTGTCGGGCACGATCCAAAACGATATTTTGAAAGAATATATGGTGCGCAACACGTACATTTACCCGCCGGAGATGTCGATGCGCATCATCGCCGACATTTTCGCTTATACGGCCAAATACATGCCGAAATTCAACAGCATCAGCATTTCCGGCTACCATATGCAAGAAGCCGGGGCGCCGGCTGATTTGGAGCTGGCGTATACGCTCGCGGACGGGCTTGAGTACGTGCGCACCGGCTTGAAGGCGGGCATTGACATCGACTCGTTCGCTCCGAGGCTGTCGTTTTTCTGGGCGATTGGCATGAACTACTTTATGGAAGTGGCGAAACTGCGCGCCGCACGCCTCATGTGGGCGAAAATGATGAAAACGTTCAACCCGAAAAATCCGAAATCGCTCGCATTACGGACGCATTCGCAAACGTCAGGCTGGAGCTTGACCGAGCAAGATCCGTTCAACAACGTCGTGCGCACGCTCATCGAAGCGCACGCGGCGGCGATGGGGCATACGCAGTCGCTCCATACGAACGCGCTCGATGAGGCGATTGCCTTGCCGACCGATTTCTCGGCGCGCATCGCCCGCAATACGCAGCTGTACTTGCAGGAAGAAACGGGCATTTGCCGGACGATCGACCCGTGGGCCGGTTCGTATTACGTCGAGACGTTGACGAATGAACTGATGAAGCGGGCGTGGGCGCATATTGAAGAAATCGAAAGCTTAGGCGGGATGGCAAAAGCCATTGAAACCGGCATCCCGAAAATGCGCATTGAAGAAGCGGCAGCC
The DNA here is from genome assembly GCF_052692335.1 of Geobacillus sp. YF-1. Classification (NCBI taxonomy): domain Bacteria; kingdom Bacillati; phylum Bacillota; class Bacilli; order Caryophanales; family Anoxybacillaceae; genus Geobacillus; species Geobacillus sp. YF-1. Next base: position 2,287,534 of record NZ_CP199850.1, on the reverse strand, counting down.
CGCCGCCAAGCGCGCATCGATTCAGGGGCGGAAACGATCATCGGCGTGAACAAATACCGTCCGGAAAAAGAAGAGCCGATCGACATTTTAGAAGTCGACAACACCGCCGTGCGAAAGCGGCAAATCGAGCGGCTGAACGAGCTGAAGGCGACGCGCGACAACGAGCAGGTCGAAGCGGCGCTAGAGGCGATTACGAAAGCGGCGGAAACGGGCGAAGGGAACTTGCTTGAGCTCGCCGTCCAAGCCGCGCGCGTCCGCGCCACCCTCGGGGAAATTTCGTATGCGATCGAAAAAGTGGCGAAACGCCATCGCGCCGCCATTCGCTCGATCAGCGGCGTCTACAGTTCGGAATACAAAAACGAAGCGCAGCTCGAACGGGTGAAGCGACGGGTGGAGCAATTCGCCGAACTCGAAGGGCGCCGTCCGCGCATCTTGATTGCGAAAATGGGGCAGGACGGCCATGACCGCGGGGCGAAAGTGATCGCGACCGCGTTTGCCGATTTAGGGTTTGACGTCGATATCGGTCCGCTCTTCCAAACGCCGGAAGAAACGGCGCGTCAGGCGGTCGAAAACGACGTGCACGCGGTTGGCATCAGCTCGCTCGCCGGCGGACATAAGACGCTCGTGCCGCAGCTTGTTGCGGAGCTCGAAAAACTCGGCCGCGACGATATTTTAGTCATCGTCGGCGGCGTCATCCCGCCACAAGATTACGCGTTCTTGTATGAACACGGCGCCGCCGCCATCTTCGGGCCAGGCACGGTCATTCCGGAAGCGGCGGACAAAGTGCTCGATGAAATTTACGCCCGGCTCGGCTATGAGGACGTGAGCGAATGAACGGCGAAGAGAAACGATGGGAACAGACAGACGGCCCAAGCGCGGCTTCGGATGGGCCGCCGCGCCGCCCGGAATGGGCGGACGGCGAGAGCGCGTCATCCTACGTGCACGCCGAACGCCCGCCGGCGCCAAAGCGGATCGTGAGGCGGAAAGAGCGGTCGGTGGACGAGTACGTCCAAGGGGTGCTCGCCGGCGATCGCACGATGTTGGCGCAGGCGATTACGTTGGTCGAAAGCAATGCGGCTCGTCATATCGATCTTGCCCAGCACGTGCTTCATGCCCTCCTTCCGCACGTCGGCCGCTCGATCCGCATCGGCATCACCGGGGTGCCGGGGGCGGGGAAAAGCACGTTCATTGAAGCGTTCGGGACGTTTTTGTGCGAACAAGGGCACCGGGTCGCCGTCTTGGCCGTCGATCCGACGAGCTCGTTGACCGGCGGCAGCATCCTCGGCGACAAAACGCGGATGGAGACGCTCGCCCGACATCCGCTTGCGTTCATCCGTCCGTCGCCCTCCGGCGGGGCGCTTGGCGGCGTGCACCGGAAAACGCGCGAGACGATGATGCTGTGCGAAGCGGCCGGCTATGACATCATTCTCGTCGAGACGGTCGGCGTCGGGCAAAGCGAGTTTGTCGTCCGCGGGATGGTCGACTTTTTCCTCCTGTTGGCGTTAACCGGCGCCGGCGACGAGCTGCAAGGGATGAAGCGCGGCATCATGGAGCTTGTCGACGCCATCGTCATCAACAAGGCGGACGGCGATAATAAAGAAAAAGCGAAAGCGGCGCAAAAAGAATACAACCAGTTTCTCCATTACCTGCGCCCGGCCACGCCCGGCTGGGAGACGAAAGCGTACACGTGCTCGGCGCTGCTGGGCGAAGGGATCGCCGACATGTGGCGCGTCATCGAAACGTTCGTCGCGACGACGAAGCGATCCGGCATCTTTTTCGACCGCCGCCGCCAGCAGCAAAAAGACTGGATGCACGCCATGATCAAAGAATATATCGAAACGCGCTTTTTCGCCGACCCGATCGTGAAAGAAAAGCTCCCGATGCTCGAAAACAGCGTCATTTCCGGCGCCAAGCCGGTCACCGCCGCCGTCAAAGAGCTGATCGAGGCGTATGAGCGGAAGCGAGACAGTGAACTATGATATGATAAAGGGAAAGCGAAGGAGGTGTCACGATTGTTCCAATTTCAATTTCCGCTCTATAGCGACATCGTCGAACAAGCGCGGCGCGAAGCGGTCGAAGCCGGATTTGCAGAGCTGCGCACGCCGGAAGACGTCGATGCCGCGTTTCGCCGTCCAGGCACAACGCTTGTCCTCATCAACTCCGTGTGCGGCTGCGCCGGCGGCATTGCCCGTCCCGCAGCGGCCCACGCCGTCCACTACGACAAGCGTCCGGATCATTTAGTGACCGTCTTTGCCGGCCAAGACAAAGAAGCAACGGCCCGCGCGCGCGAGTATTTTGTCGGCGAGCCGCCGTCCTCGCCGTCGTTCGCTCTGCTAAAAGACGGGAAATTGTGCGCCATGCTCCACCGCCACGACATCGAAGGGCACGAACCGGTGGCGGTCGTGCAAAAGCTGCAAGCGCTGTTTGACGAATATTGTGAGGAAGTGTGAATGGAAACACCCGAAGCTGGAGAGGGGGCTTCGGGTTTTTGCATGACCATTATTGTTTGTGATAATATGTGTTTTAAGGAGATTGGATAAAGGCAAACAGGCAGCGCATATGGTATAATGATTCAGCAAGTTTCTCTTGTGATCAACTTTTTTTCATGGTTCTATCAAAAACTCAAAAAAGGATAATTATTATGGATTTACATGATGTTAGCCATTGGAAAAAAGATGAGGAACGACAAGCCTCTGGGACAAGAGAGAAGTTCTGGTTGATTAATCCAGATAATAAACGTCGGTATTTATTTAAAATTCCTAAGGAAAATACCGGAGAGGCGTGGGCAGAAGTTGTCGCATCAAAAATCGGTCAACGGATAGGGTTAAATATGATGGAGGCCGATTTAGCCGTTTACGATGGAATAGTAGGTGTTTTGTCTGAAAATTTTGTTTTTGATGATGAAGAATTTTATGAAGGCGGCGATTTATTCTTTACAATTGCGGAAGACTTTGATCGCTACAATCTAAAACATTATCATTTTCTTAATATAATAAAGGTGTTGTCTGAATTTCACCTTGAAAAAGAGTTTGTCCAAATTCCTATATTTGACGCATTAATTGCAAATCAAGATCGTCACTGTGATAACTGGGGGGTTATTGTTCACCACAATGGTTACAAGCTTGCACCTATATATGATAATGGAACGTCACTAGGGTATCAATTGCAGGAAGAACGTATTCTAAAAATGTTTCAGGACCCGAGAATGTTTGAGGCTTTTACAAATCGAAGTTTTTCTTTAATCGGACTTCCCCATAAAAAGAAGCCTAAATATAAAGAATTGCTAAGTTTTATTTACGAATTATATCCAAAAGAGGTAAAGAAAGTAATTTATCATATCAGTCAGATGAATAAGCAACAAATCATAACCATTTTAGATGGTATTTCGGAAAATGTCATGAGTAAAGTTTACAAAGAATGGGTATTAAAATTATTACAGTATCGAAAAGAATGGCTCGTAAATTGGTATATGGAGGTGAAATAAATGGTCCGCCCGTTTGTGCTGTGGTTAATTTGGCAAAATGAATGTACCCGGCAGCGATATCATATTGGAAATTTACTGCATGATGGAGATAAGTACGTATTTTATTACGAACAAAGCAGGAAAAGAAGAGGATTATTCGAAGCATTAGAAAACGGTTATCAGCCTCATTTAGCATTTCGGGATATGGGAAGAAAATATGTTTCTAACAGATTGTTCGGGCCTTTCGAGCGACGTTTGCCTGACCGGCGCCGTCCGGATTTTTTAGAAATTTTGCGGACATACGGTTTGCCGCGTGATTGTACAGATATGGATTTGTTACGGGCTACCGGTGGTAAACTTGCGACAGATTCTTATGAATTTGTAGCGCCTATTTATGTATCGGGAAATCATTTCGATTTTGATTTTTATGTCGCGGGTTGGAGATATTACGAGGGAGATCGAGTGATTCAATATCTTAAAGTGGGGGATGAGGTACATTTTCGATTAGAGCCGGAGAATAGGCAAGATTCTAAAGCAGTAGAAGTGTTAACAGATAAAGGATGCAAGCTAGGATATATTCCTGCTTTCTATAGCGAGTTTATGTTTAACCTTATTCAAAACAACGGGCGTTATATGGCGAGAATTGAATCGATTCATTTTGAGGCTTTTCCTCAGCGCAAAGTAAATATAAGTGTCTACGGCGAGTTCCTTCCGTCTTATCAGACGCAAGATCTCGATATGTTGCATCAAATATCGTTAGAAGTGATTTAGTCTGTTCACTGTTTTCTGAAGTGAGCATGTTTGATTTCAGATGAATGAATATGTCCACGAAATCGAAGCGCTGCTGCAAAACATCAAAGAAGAAGTGATCGACCGTGAGCTACGGAATTAGCCCGACCGTGTTTGCGCGGCTGATGGCGTATTTCGCCGGCGAGGAAGATATTCAAAAAGTCATCTTGTTCGGCTCGCGGCACGGCTCGCTACAATTCCGACATTGACTTGTGCATCGATTACATCGGCAAGCAAAAGTGGAAAATCGAAGATGACATTGACGAGATTGTCGGCATTTATTCGTGTGATGTGCTCTTTTTCGACGCGCTGAACGAAGCCATCAAGCGCCAAATCGAGCGCGACGGGAAAACGATTTATGAGAAATCTCCGTCGTGAGCCTAGGCGGCTTGCCCTGCATGAGCGAGCGGCCGTTTTTTTTGTGTCCGGCGGCCTTAGGGCAAGCGCGCTGTCCGTTTTTCAGTTGCATCGAAAGCGCCGTCATCGGTACAATGAAGTCGGCAACCATTGGCAAAGGAGACGCGCGATGAAAATCGGCTATCGGACGTTGAAAACGGCGGTCGGTACGGCGCTGGCGATCGCCATCGCTCAGTTGATCGGCCTTCACAACTTCGCTTCTGCCGGCATTATCGTCATTTTGTGCGTTCAAGTGACGAAAAAGCGGTCGCTTGAGACCGCGCGGGCCCGTTTGGCGGCGTGTGTTGTCGCGATCGGGTTTGCGGCGTTGTTTTTTGCCGTCTTCGGCTACCATCCGTGGACGATCGGGCTGCTGCTGTTAGTGTTTATTCCGGTGACGGTTCGGCTGAAAGTCAACGAAGGCATTGCGACCAGTTCGGTGATCATTTTGCATTTGTATGCGGCCAAGGAGATCACATGGGAATGGGTCGTCAATGAGCTGCTGCTGGTCGCTGTCGGCATCGGGGTGGCGCTCATCGTCAACATGTACATGCCGAGCGCCGAGAAGCAGCTCAAAGAGTACCAGCACATTGTCGAGGATTTGTTTCGCATCATTTTAAAAGAAATCGTGCGCTATTTGCGCACGAATGAGCTCGATTGGGACGGGAAGGAGCTGTCGCTTGCCGCGGAGATGCTTGAGCGGGCGAAAACGCTCGCGATGCGCCACGCCGACAACCAGCTATGGCGGAACGAAGACGAGTACGTCCGCTACTTCCGGATGCGCGAGCGGCAGCTGGAAATCATCGAGCATATGCTTCCGCTGGTGACGTCGCTGACGTACACGGTTGAGCAGCGGATGATGATCGCTGATTTTATCGACGAACTAAGCGATGCCATTCACCCGGGAAATACAGCTGATCGGTTTTTGCGGCGTCTCTCGGCGATGCGCGAGGAATTTAAGGAAATGCCGCTGCCAACGACGCGCGAACAGTTTGAGGAGCGGGCGGCGCTGTTTCATTTGGTGCGCGAATTGGAGCGATATTTGCTGATTAAAAGTGAGTTCCGTCCGAAAAATGAACCGGAAAAACGGCGGTGGCCGTCGCTTGGTTGACCGAAAGGCGGCGCATACCCCCGCCTTTGTTGGCACACACTAAAGCCAAACGCCGCAAAGGGTGACTGATATGCGTAGATCGTTGCTGGTAGGTTTGTTGCTTGCTGTGCTGGTGGGGACGCCGTTTCGGACGGGGGCGGAGACGAAGCCGCTTGTGATCGTGAACAAAGCGATCAACAAACTTGCGCTCGTCCGCGACGGCCGGATTGAGGCCGTTTATCCGGTGGCGACGGGGGTGAATGCTGAACTGACGCCGGAAGGGCTGTTTACCGTCACGGTGAAGGCGGAAAACCCGTATTATCGGAAAAAAGGCATCCCGGGCGGAGCGCCGAACAATCCGCTCGGCACGAGATGGATCGGCTTTAACGCGCGCGGGACGGACGGGCGCATTTACGGCGTTCATGGAACAAACAACCCGGCCTCGATTGGCAGCTACGTTTCGCAAGGGTGCGTGCGCATGCACAACCGCGATGTCGAGCATTTGTACGAACGAGTGCCGATCGGCGCCCGCGTGCTCATTCTCCGCAGCCATGAGCCGTTTTCCGCCATTGCGAAACGATACGGCGCGGTTCGATGAACACCGCAAGCTCCCTTTTTGGAGCTTGCGGTGTTTGACGTCTAGGCGCAAAGAGTGCTCCCACCTCGGGGAAAAGGTTAGGGCGTTTCCGTTTCTTTTCGTTCCGAAGGCGGCTTTCGTCGGCGCCACGAAACACCTGCGCCCTAGCTGTTTCAACAGGTGGTAATGAAGCTAAAACCACATGCTGATGCCGGCAAGGAGCGTCGTCAGCAGCATGCAAGCGAGCATCAAATAGACAATAAATTTTTGCGTTTTGCGCGACAACGGTCCGTCCTCCTTCCGTCCGCTGTTCTACGTTTATTGTAACGGCAAACGGCAGGGCGGACAAGGAAAAACAAAAAGCAGGATTTTTTGTCGAAACGGCGAATAGTAAGACGTTGGCCTGATCATTTTGCCGCAAAGGGGATGACGACCATGCGTGTGAAAAAAGTCGATCATATCGGCATCGCTGTCCGTTCGATTGAGAAAGCGCTTCCGTTTTATACGGAGGTGCTCGGCCTGCCGTTTCTCGGTATCGAGGAAGTCGAGTCGGAGCAGGTGAAAGTAGCGTTTTTGCAGGCCGGAGAGGCGAAACTGGAGCTGCTTGAGCCGCTGTCGCCAGAGAGCGCGGTGGCGAAATTTATCGAAAAGCGCGGCGAAGGGATCCATCACGTGGCGCTTGGCGTCGAGGACATCACCGAGCGCATCCGCGAGCTGAAGGAGCACGGCATCCGCATGATTCAAGAAACGCCGAAACGCGGCGCCGGCGGGGCGCTCGTCGCCTTCATGCATCCAAAATCGACCGGCGGTGTGTTGTATGAACTTTGCGAGCGAACGAACCAAACGGAGGGACACCAATGAGCGACATGTATGACAAAATCAACGAACTGTATGACCGCCGCCGCGAGATTGAACTGGGCGGCGGCGACGCGAAAATCGAACAGCAGCACGCGAAAGGGAAGCTGACCGCGCGCGAGCGGATTGACTTGCTTTTGGACGAAGGAACGTTTGTCGAACTCAATCCGTTCATCGAGCACCGTTGCACTGATTTTGGCCTCGGAGAAAAAAAGGGGCCGGGCGATGGGGTCGTCACCGGCTACGGGAAAATCAACGGCCGCACGGTGTTTGTCTTTTCGCAAGATTTCACCGTCTTCGGCGGGGCGCTTGGGGAAATGCACGCGAAAAAAATTGCCAACATCATGGATTTGGCGGCAAAAACCGGGGCGCCGGTCATCGGCTTGAACGATTCGGGCGGCGCCCGCATTCAAGAAGGGGTCTTGTCGCTGGACGGGTACGGGCACATTTTTTACCGCAACGCCATTTACTCCGGGGTTATTCCGCAAATTTCCGTCATCATGGGGCCGTGCGCCGGTGGAGCCGTCTATTCGCCGGCCATCACCGATTTTGTGTTCATGGTGGAAAAAACGAGCCAGATGTTCATCACCGGTCCGAAAGTGATTGAAGCGGTGACCGGGGAGAAAATCAGCGCCGAAGATTTAGGCGGCGCCCGCGTGCACAACACGATCAGCGGCAACGCCCACTTTGCGGCGGCGAATGAAGAGGAGGCGCTCGCCGAAGTGCGGCGGCTGCTTGGCTATTTGCCGTCAAACAATCACGAAAAGCCGCCGTTTGGCCCGATTCCGGATGGGGACGACTACCGGCCCGATTTGGCCGACGTCGTGCCGATTGACGCCGTCCGCCCGTACGATGTGCGCCACGTGATCGCCCACGTCGTTGATGACGGTTCCTTTATGGAAGTGCAAAAAGATTTTGCGAAAAACATCGTGATCGGCTTTGCCCGCATTAAAGGCGAAGTGGTGGGGCTTGTGTGCAACCAGCCGAAATTTATGGCTGGCGGCCTTGACATCGATTCGTCCGACAAGGCGGCGCGCTTTATCCGTTTTTGCGATTCGTTCAACATCCCGATCATTACGTTTGAGGACGTCACCGGCTTTTTCCCGGGCGTCAAGCAGGAGCACGGCGGCATCATCCGCCATGGGGCGAAAATTTTGTACGCCTACTCGGAAGCGACGGTGCCGAAAATCACCGTCATTTTGCGGAAAGCGTACGGCGGCGCCTACGTCGCTTTAAACAGCAAATCGATCGGCGCCGATGTCGTCTATGCGTGGCCGAACGCCGAAGTGGCCGTCATGGGGCCGCAAGGGGCGGCGAACATCATTTTCGCGAGCGAAATTGAAAACAGCCCGAATCCGGAAGAAACGCGGGCGCAAAAAATTGCCGAATACCGCGAGAAATTCGCCAACCCGTACGTCGCCGCCAAATACGGGATGATCGATGACGTCATCGACCCGCGCGACACGAGAATTAAGCTCATCCAAGCGCTCGAGATGCTTCGCCATAAGCATGAAGAGCGGCCGAAGAAAAAGCATGGCAATATTCCGCTGTAAAAACGGGGTCAAACGGCCCCGTTTTGTCGGTTGGCCTCTATTTTGGCAAACCGATTCGCGTCCATCAAGCTCTTTCCATTGCCTGTCTGTCAGCGTTGAAACTTGCGTTAGAACTTTTCCGACGCGTCTGTCAGCGCCTTGCCTGCCGATCGTTCCGCTGTCCGGTTGGCGTTGAGTGGAAACTTTCGATATACTTGAGGTGGAATACATAAACAGGAGGAAGAAAGTTTATGGTCAATGAACAGCGTCTTGTCGACGAGTTTTTGGAGCTCGTGCAAATCGATTCAGAAACGAAGCATGAAGGTGAGATCGCCCAGGTGCTGAAACAAAAGTTTGCAGCGCTCGGCCTCGAGGTGATCGAAGACGATGCGGCCGCGAAAACAGGGCATGGCGCCGGCAACTTGATTTGCACGCTGGCGGCCACGAAAGACGGGGTCGACCCGATTTACTTCACCTCCCATATGGATACGGTCGTGCCCGGCAAAGGGGTAAAACCGTCGATTCGCGATGGCTATGTCGTCACCGACGGAACGACGATTTTAGGCGCCGATGACAAAGCCGGCTTGGCGGCGATGTTGGAGGCGATTCGGGTGTTGAAAGAGCAGCATATCCCCCACGGCTTGATTCAATTCGTCATCACGGTCGGGGAAGAGTCAGGGCTCGTCGGGGCGAAGGCGCTCAATCCATCGCTGCTCAAAGCGAAATACGGCTATGCGTTGGACAGCGACGGCAAAGTCGGCAACATCGTCGTCGCCGCGCCGACGCAGGCGAAGCTGAAAGTCGTCGTGCACGGCAAAACCGCCCATGCCGGTGTGGCTCCCGAGCGCGGGGTGTCCGCCATTACGATCGCAGCCAAAGCGATCGCGAAAATGCCGCTCGGCCGCATCGATGAGGAGACGACGGCGAACATCGGCCGCTTTGAGGGCGGCACGCAAACGAACATCGTCTGCGATCGCGTCGATATTTTAGCGGAAGCCCGCTCGCTCGTCCCAGAAAAAATGGAAGCCCAAGTGGCAAAGATGAAAGAGGCGTTTGAAACGGTTGCTGCGGAAATGGGCGGCCGCGCCGAGGTCGAGGTCGACGTGATGTACCCGGGCTTCAAATTCAGCGACGGCGATCATGTCGTCGAGGTCGCCAAACGGGCGGCGGCGAACATCGGCCGGCCGTGCGAGCTGCAGCGAAGCGGCGGCGGCAGCGACGCCAACGTCATTGCCGGCTTCGGCATTCCGACCGTCAACCTCGCTGTCGGCTATGAAGAAATCCATACGACGAACGAGCGGATGCCGATTGAGGAGTTGGTCAAACTGACGGAAATGGTCGTCGCCATCATCAAAGAAGTCGCCAATGCCGAGTGAGCATCCCGAAGACGGATGCCCTTTTTTTCTTTGGGTGCCGAAATCCGCTGAACATTCAGCTGGAATCGGCCGATAAAAAAAGCAGACACGATGTCAATCATTGAGAGAGGTGGCGGGGGAATGGACAAATATGTGGTCTTTCGCGTCGAGCGGGAACAGTACGCCGTTTCGATCGCGTATGTCGTCTCCATTGAAAAAATGACGGCGCCGACCGCGGTGCCGCATATGCCGGACTATATGGCGGGTGTCGTGCGCATCCGCGGCGAGCTCGTGCCGGTGCTTGATATGCGCAAGCTCCTGTACGGCCGGGCCATCGAAGAAACGGACCAGACGCGCCTTGTCGTCGCGGCGGTTGATGGTTTGTCAGTGGCGCTGATCGTCGATGAGGCGAAGGAAATAGCTGATATTGAGCCTGAGGCGATTCAGCCGCTTCAATTGATGTCCGCGGAACGGACGCCGTATCTTGTCGGGATGGCAACGCTGCCGGATCGATTGTTGACGGTGCTCGATCCGCGCGTGTTGTTCAACCATTTGGAAGAAGCGGAAGAGATCCGAGAACAAATCGCTGCTGTTCAATCGGATGAAGTGGTATAGAAGGTTGGTGAAAAACCGCTAATTCCCTTCATCAATGAGGGCAGGACCGCTGCAACAAAGTTTTTCTCGTTGAAAAATGAGATGGCAACGCCGCATCTACGAGTCAATCACCGGTCTCATAGGTGTTTGCCTATACCGTTTTGTTTTCCACGCATATCCTAACCATGGAAATGAACTTCACCCGATGAAGAGGAGGCGCATTCCATGGTTCGACCGTTCGGTCCGTATATGGACGGCTTTTATCCGCCGTACTATGGCGGCTACGGCCACTATCCGTATGGCTACCACCATCATCATTGGCACGGGGGATATGACGGCTACCCCCATTTCCCATACGGGATGCCTTATGGCCATTACCCGTTTTCGCCGTATGGGTTCCCGCATTACGGGGGGTATTGAGCACGAGGGGCATTCAGCCCCTCCCTCGATGAGAGGGAAGGGGGCTGCCCGGATTAGCGAGCAAACAAACGTCCATGGTCGGCCGGTTCATCCGTTGATGTTGGGTGGTCTTTTTGAGATTCCATAGGACGGTGTAGAGCCGCTCTGCCAATGTCCGCGGGCGGCGTTTCCCGAACGGCTCCGATTGTATGCGGGGCAAGGCTGCTCTTTCTGATTGGCTGGGTGCAATGCGATTGGATTTTTAGCAACTTCCGCGCTTTCGCCCCCATTCTCACGGCTGATCAGCCTTTTTGCGCGCGCATCCATAAATCGATTTAGAAAACTTGCAGCCGATCCGTAAACTATGATATGTTCTTTGATGAACAATCAAAACAGAAAGGGACGTTGAAAGATGGCAAAACAGCAAATCGGCGTCATCGGACTGGCGGTCATGGGGAAAAACTTGGCGCTCAACATCGAAAGCAAAGGCTATTCGGTGGCGGTGTACAACCGTTCGCGCGAAAAAACGGATGAGTTTTTGCAAGAAGCGAAAGGAAAAAACATTGTCGGTACATACAGCATCGAAGAATTCGTCAACGCCTTGGAAAAACCGCGGAAAATTTTGCTGATGGTGAAAGCGGGAGCGCCGACGGACGCGACGATCGAACAGCTGAAGCCGCATCTGGAAAAAGGCGATATTGTCATTGACGGCGGCAACACGTATTTTAAGGATACGCAGCGCCGCAACAAAGAGCTCGCTGAACTCGGCATTCACTTTATCGGCACGGGTGTGTCCGGCGGTGAGGAAGGGGCGCTGAAAGGCCCGTCGATCATGCCAGGGGGACAAAAAGAAGCGCATGAGCTCGTGCGCCCGATTTTTGAAGCCATCGCCGCCAAAGTTGACGGCGAGCCGTGCACGACGTACATCGGCCCGGACGGCGCCGGCCATTACGTGAAAATGGTGCATAACGGCATCGAATACGGCGATATGCAGCTGATCGCCGAAGCGTACTTCCTGCTCAAACACGTGCTTGGCATGGACGCCGCTGAGCTGCACGAAGTGTTCGCCGACTGGAACAAAGGCGAATTGAACAGCTACTTAATCGAAATCACCGCTGATATTTTCACGAAGATCGATGAAGAAACAGGGAAGCCGCTTGTTGATGTCATTTTGGACAAAGCCGGGCAAAAAGGAACGGGCAAATGGACGAGCCAAAACGCGCTCGATTTAGGCGTGCCGCTGCCGATCATCACCGAGTCGGTATTCGCCCGCTTCATCTCGGCGATGAAAGACGAGCGCGTGAAAGCAAGCAAAGTGCTGGCAGGCCCGGCGGTGAAGCCGTTTGAAGGCGACCGCGCCCACTTCATCGAAGCGGTGCGCCGCGCGCTTTATATGAGCAAAATTTGCTCGTACGCCCAAGGGTTTGCGCAAATGAAAGCGGCGTCTGAGGAATACAACTGGAACTTGCGCTACGGCGACATCGCCATGATTTTCCGCGGCGGCTGCATCATCCGCGCGCAATTTTTGCAAAAAATTAAAGAGGCGTACGACCGCGATCCGGCGCTGCCGAACTTGCTCTTGGATCCGTACTTCAAAAACATCGTCGAAAGCTATCAAGACGCGCTCCGCGAAATCGTCGCCACCGCGGCGATGCGCGGCATTCCGGCGCCAGGATTCGCCAGCGCCCTCGCCTACTATGACAGCTACCGCACGGCGGTGCTGCCGGCCAACTTGATCCAAGCGCAGCGCGACTACTTCGGCGCCCACACGTACGAACGCGTTGATAAGGAAGGCGTTTTCCATACAGAATGGCTGAAGTAAGCAAAAAACCCTTAGAGCCTTATGCGGCTCTAAGGGTTTTTTGCGCTTGGTGAAACTTCGTCTCAACCGTTGCCATCGCATGGAAGTCGCCCGACATGATCGCCCGACGGACCTTTCTGTTCACGCTGGGCATCTGATTACGCGCGGCGATAAATGGCATCGCCGACAATAATCGTGATTAAAGAGATCAGCATCGTCAATTTGACCGCTTTGTAGTCTAAAAAGCGCAGCACTTGTTCTTCAAACATGTAGATGAAAAAGAATATGACCATCAGCACGGCGAGAAATAAGGCAAATCGTTTTTTTCGATTCATGAAGAGAAGCTCTCCTTCTGTCTCCATATTTACAATTAATTTTCATTGGGAAATTTTCAAAAAACAAGAGCCTTTATTCCCATTTTTCAACCTGTAGATAGGCAAATCTCATAGCGCCTCACGAAGCAGCTGTTTGTCATAACGTACAGCCAACATGCCAAACAGCGAATAGCAGACTGTGTAAATCGCCATCACCGTCAACATCGGTGTCCACAGTTCGGTGCCGAAAAAGAACCAGCCGGAACGGACGGCAAAGTAGCTGTGAGACAATCCAAGAAGCAACGGAACCCCAAAGTAGAACAGCTGTTTCTGTCGGATGCCCGTGAAAAAGTCGTTTTCGGTGAATCCGAGTTTGCGCAAAATGGTGTAATTCGGCCGCTCTTCTTCGCCGGCGCCCATTTGCTTAAAGTAAAGAATACAGCCGGAGGTGACCAAAAAGGCGAGCCCTAAAAAGGTGACAACAAACATGATCAATCCGAATGTCTGTTTTTGATAGCGGCTCATGATCAGGCGCGAATCGGCGATGGAGGAAAACTTCATGCGTTGAAACAGCTGATCAGCCCGCTCGATATTTGTTTCGTCAGTCAGGTGAATTCCGATATGCACCTTTTTCATTTGTGGATCGGTTTCTTTTTGCAAACGAGCAAACATCGTTTGATCGACGACGACGGTGGGCATGCCGTGCGTAAAATGGTAGTTGACGTAATAGTCTTTTTTCATCCCAAGGTAATGAAGCGGGACCATGCGGCCGTTTGCTTTTAAGCGAATCGTTCCCGTTTCTTTAAACGGCAAGAATTGACGGAGGATGTCCTGATATCCCGTCAGCACTGCTTCCCCGGGCTTGACATCGATGCGGCCTGTACTTGTGTCGCTGATCACCGATAGCGCTGCGGCGGACGGCTGAAACTGGAGCCGGCTTTGATCAGCGATGTCTAAAATCATTGAAATATCAGTCGGTGTTTCAATGACATCGATCATCGTTTCTCGATAGCGAATATCATGAGATCGCAGCGCCGCCGTAAAACGGGCGGCATCTTTTTTGTCTGTGAACGCAAAGTCGGCGGCAACGTAGTTTTGCGCGGCCTGTTCGGCGGAATAGTAGGAAATATAGCTTAACGAAATCAACCCGATCGCGATGGCCGACACGGTCGTGATGATGGTGAGCAGCAAGGCATTTGATTTGATGCGAAACATAAGCGATGACATGGAAAGCACGTCGTCGATCGACAAATAACCGCCTTTCCGCTTCCGCCATAGGTGGAAGAGAAAGCTGATCGTTCCTTTAAAAAACAAGTAGGTGCCGATGATGACCGCGCCTAAAATGAATGCCATGGCCATGAATAAGCCTTGAACGCTCTTCCAGTCGCTGCTAAACAATTTCATCGATACCCCATAGCCGCTGCCGATGAGGATGATCCCCGCCATTCCCACGACCATGTTCCATACGGATACATGTTTTGCTTCGGTTGTCGATGTCGTGCGGAACAAGGAGACAATCGTCTGTTTTTTGAGAAACAAGCGGTTCATCCCCATCATGAACACATTGATCACACTAAACACAATCAACGTTTGCACCAATGCTCGGCCCGAAAAAGAAAGAGACGCCTTGACTGGAATATCGATGATTTTAAACAAAATCATCATCAACAGCTTGGAAGCGGCAAATCCCATCAATATGCCGATGATCAACGTGCCGTAATAAAGGATGGCGTTTTCGGCCGCCAGCATCAAAAAGATGTTTCGTTTCGTCATGCCGATCAACTGCAAAAGAGCGATCTCATGGCCGCGCCGTTGGATAAACAAGGCATTGGCATACAAAAGAAAGACGGCGACAATCACGATAAGAAGCACCGCGCCCGTGCGGACGGCCGCCGCCCCTTTCACTCCCCCTTTGATGGCATCAAGGGATGGGTCGTACTGCAATGTCACGAACGCGAAATACAAGGCGGAAGCAAACATCAAAGCAAACACGTACAAATAATAATGTTGGATGTTTTGTTTCAAGTTGCGGAAAACGAGTTGCTTCATGCTCATGACCGAACACCACCTAGCACGCCTTGTGTTTGCATAATGGCTTGGAAAAACTGCTGCTGCGTTTCGGTTCCTTTATACAGTTGCGTATACAATTGTCCGTCTTTGATAAAAACGACACGGCTTGAGAAGCTGGCCGCGACCGGATCATGGGTGACCATGATGATTGTCGTCTTCCGTTGTTGATTCAGTTTTCGCAACTTGTGCAATAAATCGGAAGCTGATTTCGAATCGAGTGCGCCGGTCGGCTCATCGGCAAAAATGATGCTCGGCTCATGGATGAACGCCCGCGCCGCGGCCGCGCGCTGTTTTTGCCCCCCAGAAATTTCGCTTGGATAGTGGTTTTGGATGTCAATAATGCCAAGTTCAGACGCCAATTCGGCAAATTTCTTTTCCGCTTCTTGCTTGGGCGTTTTCGTAATCGATAAAGGCAAAAGGACATTTTCCTTCACCGTCAGCGTGTCAAGCAAATGATACTCTTGAAAAATGAATCCGACATGGCGCTTGCGAAATTCCGCCAGCTCCCGGTCTTTCATGGCGACGATGTTGTTTCCTTCGATGAAAATCGCGCCCTCGCTCACCCGATCGATGGAGGAAAGGACGTTGAGCAGTGTCGTCTTCCCTGATCCCGACGGGCCCATGATCGCGAGAAACTCTCCTTTCTCCACGCGCAAATCAATGCCTTTGAGCACTTCTTGTTGATTTTTCTTTGTTCCGTAAATTTTGCGGATGTTGGTTGCTTCGAGTATCATCATTTCTGTTTTCCTCCTTCGTTTCTATCATAAACAAAACGGTTCTTTTTCTCCTTTGTTTGCTCGAACAAAACAAGACAGCATGTGACAGTTTTGTCACATGCCGTGCATTCGGATCAGGTCGTTTTCTTGGGGAAATACGATCGTAAAGACCGTCCCGCGCCCCGGTGAAGATTCGACGTGAAAGTCAAGCAGAAGCGGTTGGGCGGCTTTTTTCGCCAAGTACAGCCCCATTCCCGTCGCCGCTTCGTTTTGGTGTTCAGCGGTGGAGGTGAAGCCCTTGTCAAAAATGCGCGGCAAGTCCTTCGGATCAATGCCGCGGCCGAAATCTTGAATCTGCAAGTGGATATGGCCGTTTTCTAGAAAACTTTTCACGATAATGTCGCAAGACTCGCTATATTTCACCGCGTTCGTCACGATTTGCCGGATGATAAACGAAAGCCATTTGGCATCGCTGAGCACCGAGCGGACGTTCAATTGCAGATCAAAGCCGATGCTTTTTTGCATGCACCATGGCTGCAACGGTTTGATTTCATTGATGAGAAGCGGCTTGAGTTCGACGTGTTCGATGTATAAATCGTTTTCCATGTGAGGGAGCCGCCGCTGATGGAGCTGCTGATCGAGCAGCAAATGAATGCGCAGCCATTCGTATAGGAGCGATGATTTGGCGTTTTCCTCTTCGACTCGTTCGATCATGAGCCGCATGGCCGTCAGCGGCGTTTTCATTTCGTGAATCCATGTCAGCAGTTCATCTCTCTCTTGTTCCAACGCTGTTCGGCATACGGTCAGTTCCTGTTTCCATTGGGCCATTTGGCTGGCCATGGCGCGCTCAACGATGCGTTCGAACGGACTTGCCGCCTGCAGGCTGGAAGCGGGGTCCAAGGCAAGATGGCACGTTTGCAGCCGCTGATAAAATGCCGTTTCCTTTTTCCACCGGATGATGACAAAGACGGCAAAGAGGATGGATGTTAAAAAGACGATATAAAGAGCGGAGGAAAAGGGAATCGTCGGATCAAGATAAGCGACAAACAGAATGAACAGCTCGAGGAACAAAAAGAAGGCAAGCCAGCTTTTTCGTTCCATCAAGTAGTCTTTGATCATGAGCCGATCCCCTCTTCCTTTGCCATATACCCTTGTCCCACTTTCGTTTCGATGAAACGGCCCAAGCCCAGTTCGTCAAGCTTTTTCCGCAGCCGGTTGACATTGACGGTCAGCGTGTTGTCGCTGATAAACCGTTCGTCCTCCCACAGCTGTTCGATCAGTTCTGTCCGCGTTACAATCGTGTTTTTCTTGTTCAACAGATGTTTTAAAATCAACAGTTCGTTTTTCGTCAGCTCCACCGTTCCTTGTTCATTGGTGACCGTGCTTTTGGCATAGTCGATAGTGGCGCCGCACCACGTTTGCAGGTGGATAGGGCCTGCATTGTAATCGTACACGCGCCGGAGCAGCGCTTGGATTTTCGCGATCAGCACGTCAAAATGAAACGGCTTTTGGATGTAATCATCCGCGCCAAGCTGCATGGACATGACCATGTCGGTCGGATGGTCGCGCGACGATAAAAACAAGATCGGGACGTTCGAATGCGCGCGGATTTGGCGGCACCAGTGAAATCCATCAAATTTCGGCAGCTGGATGTCAATGATGACAAGGTGTGGCTGGCAGTGCGAAAATTCCTCTATCACCCGGCTGAAATCGCGGATGCCGCAAACGTTGTATGACCATTGTTCGAGACGTTGTTTGATTTCTTGAAACAACGTGGCATCGTCTTCAATGAGTAAAATGTTCAACCTCGTGTCCCCCTACTCTTTTCCGCTCGATATGGCGTGTTGTTCTGTTTTCCATTATATCTGTTTTTTGGTTGTTTAGGGAGAAGGGGGACGATGAGATGGAAGAGATGGGTGGGAATCAAAATTGAAAGTATATCGGACAATGAGTTATTATGGATTCAAAGAATAAATGGAAAATGGAGGTGGAATTTAGCGATGAGTTACTCATCTGAGGAAATGAGAACTAGGGATGCCATTTTAGATAAATTTTATACATTGGACTATCTCTGTTGCAAACAAGGAGTTGTTGCTGAAATCGTTGTTTTAGGGGGAGCGGCGCTTTTATTACTTATGGAGCAAATGGGAGAACAGTTTCGTCCTACGAGGGATATCGATGTTCATCTTATCAGCACCAACAATATGCAGGCCTTATTAAGGGAGTTAGAAAAAATAAATGTCGATGTGGTTGGAGGAATTATGGAAGTTCCTCCATCGGAAGACTTGCGGAATAAGGAGTCACTTTTTGAGTTGGATTTGGATTTTTCGGCTATTCGTGTCTATGTTCCAACCATCGAATTGCTTGCCTGTTGCAAAATTTTTTCCACTCGTGAAAAAGATTTAATTGATTTAAAGGAGACACAGATATTAGAAAAATGTGATACAGAAAAGTTGCTGGGAATGGTAGCGGAATATAGAGAATATTTGCTGAATCCCTCAAATCAAGATTTGAATTTGTATGAACTAGATAACATTTTGAAGGAAAAAGGCATATTATAGAGAGAATGTGATAAAATATTAGGTACAAATAAGTTGCAAAGGAAAGGGGGCAACTACCATGAATAGTAGGACGGGAGAGGAACCCACAGTGCCTTTTTCGGAATTTCTCGAAGAGCTACGTCGAGAGTTACGTTTTCAGCAAAATGGGGGAACTAGTTATCGAAAACAAACGGCACAATTATCATTACAAGTTGCCCAGAAAGCAGGATGTATAGATCCGTTTTTTAATAGAGAAAGTGCCAAGCGGACAGTTTCTCAATTGCTTCCTGACCTCGATCTTTTTCGTATCGAAGACATTGCTAAGATGTTGAATGTCATTGCAAGGGAACTCTATATGAATGCTACCCTTTCCGATGAAGTTAGAGATTATATACACCAAAAACGTCAACATCGCAAGCCTCTCTTAAAAGAACGGCATTTTCTTGGTTTTAAATCTAAGTTGCAATAAAGAATTTACTGGCTCATCACCACAACATGTACTTGACAGACGGTACACTTCTCTGAACAAGTGTTTGCAAAAATAATTTGTTTCCCGTTCTTTCTTGGTTGCATAAGTAAGGTACGTGATGAAAAAATCAAGTACAACTTTTGGTGAAGAGCCAATTTACTTCCCAATCCCCTTTTTATGTATTTAAAACCATTATATACAATATGCGACTGAGAAGTGTAAAACACAATTTCAAATAGTTATAGGAGTACTACTTATTTTGCTGGGCAGGCAAGGGGATGTCCTAAAGGGGAGCATCCCTATTTTATCACCTGCCATGTTTTGGCCGATCTTGCCCCTTTTCCTGTCTTGTTCTGACAAAAGGTCATTATGTCATCATGGCGCCTGAGCATAAGGCGCACGATTATTGTTTGTTTACACGTGGAGGGATTTGTCATGCCATCACAACGAAAATCGATCATCCCCGACGGCTTTTTATGGGGCGGGGCGGTGACGTCGTTCCAGACGGAAGGGGCGTGGAACGAAGGCGGCAAAGGGCTGTCGATCGTCGATGCGCGCCCGATTCCGGAAGGCCATTCCGATTGGAAAGTGGCGGTTGACTTTTACCATCGCTACAAAGAAGACATCGCTTTGTTCAAGGAGCTCGGCTTTACTGCCTACCGGACGAGCATCGCTTGGACGCGCATTTTTCCGGATGGAGAAGGGGAGCCGAATGAAGCGGGCTTGGCGTTTTATGACGCCGTGTTTGATGAATTGAGGGCGAACGGCATCGAACCGGTCATTACGCTGTACCATTTTGATTTGCCGCTGGCGTTGGCGAAGAAATACAACGGCTTTGCCTCGCGGAAGGTCGTCGATTTGTTTGAGCGGTACGCGCGCACCGTGTTTGCGCGCTACCGTGGGAAAGTGAACTATTGGCTGACGTTCAACGAACAAAACTTAGTGCTCGAACAACCGCATTTATGGGGGGCGATCTGCCCGGATGATGAAGACCCGGAAGCGTTTGCCTACCGCGTCTGCCATCACGTCTTTCTCGCCCACGCCAAGGCGGTGAAGGCGCTGCGCGAGATCGCTCCGGAGGCGAAGATCGGCGGGATGGCGACGTATTTGACAACGTATCCGGCGACATGCCGCCCGGAAGACGCTTTGGCGAACGTGCAAGCGAAAGAGCTGTTCATTGATTTCTTCTTTGATGTGTTCGCCCGCGGCGTTTATCCGCGCTATGTGACGAATCGGCTGGAGAAAAAGGGGATCCGCTTGCCGCTTGAGGCAGGCGATGAGGAATTGCTGCGCACGCAGACGGTCGATTTTTTGTCATTTAGCTACTATCAAAGCCAAATCGTCCGCCATCAGGAACAAGATGAGCGGATCATCAAAGGGCTTGAGCCGAATCCCCACTTGCCGAAGACGAAATGGGGCTGGGCGATCGATCCGATCGGCTTGCGGATTGCCTTAAAAGACGTGTACGCCCGCTACCAGATGCCCATTTTCATCACCGAAAACGGCATCGGGCTTGAGGAGGAGCTAAACGAGAACGGCACGGTCGACGATGACGAGCGGATCGACTATATGCGCCGCCATATCGAACAAATGAAGCTGGCGATCGAAGAAGGGGTCGAGGTGATCGGCTATTTGATGTGGGGGGCAACCGACTTGTTAAGCTCGCAAGGCGAGATGCGCAAGCGCTACGGCGTCATTTTCGTCAACCGCGATGATCAAAACTTGCGCGATTTGAAGCGTTATAAGAAAAAAAGCTTCTACTGGTTCCAGCGCGTCATTCGCACGAATGGGGAGGTGACACACAGTTGAAATAAATTTATAAAATTTCGTAAAACTCTATATACAATTTATAAAAACTATGTATATAGGTGATAAATCGGTTTGAAATTATAACTGACATAGGTAAAGCCAAGAAAATGATTCAGGAGTTAGTAAAAGATGATCAAGACTTATAAAGTCATGCTTTTGCCAAACAATAAGCAAAGAACAAAGTTATTTGAGTGCGCAGGCGTATCCCGCTGGGCATACAATTGGGCATTGGCTACACAACAAGAAAACGACAAAAATGGCGGAACGTTTTTAAACGATAATGAGTTAAGGAAAACGCTGACACAATTAAAAAAGCAAAAAGAATATGCTTGGCTTAACCATTACTCAAATAATATAACAAAACAAGCGATCAAAGATGCCTGTCAAGCGTACAAAAACTTCTTTGAAGGCAGGGCAAAGTTTCCAAAATTTAAGTCAAAAAAGAGAAGCAAACCAAGTTTTTATCAAGATACAGCAAAAATCAAAATCACAAAAACGCATGTAAAATTGGAAAAGTTAACCACATCAAAGAAAAAGAATAGGCAGAAATTTAACGATGTTAAGTTAGCTGAAAAAGACAGAATCCCAACAGGGAGTAATATAAACTATCTCAACCCAAGAATTACGTTTGACGGAATAAACTGGTGGCTCACTGTAGGAGTAGAACAAGTCGAAAACAAAAGTCCAAATGATACTGATGGCATAGGCATCGATTTAGGGGTGAAAGATTTAGCTGTCGTTAGCAACGGGCAGAGGTTTCGCAATATAAACAAATCAAACAAAGTGAAGAAGTTGGAGAAAAGGCTGAAACGGTTGCAACGTGAGCTATCAAGGAAATATGAGAAAAATAAAATAAAAACAGAAGGAGGTGAATACCGTTACAGAAAAACAAACAATATAAAGAAGTTGGAATTCCTTGTTCGAAAGACGTACCGAAGGCTGAAACACATTAGGCACAATTATATTCATCAAATCACTGCATCTTTGGTGAAAACCAAGCCAGAGTATGTAGTCATGGAGAGCTTACATACTCATGGAATGCTAAAGAACAGAAAGCTATCGAAAGCCGTCCAAGAACAAACATTCCATGAGTTTAAAAGGCAAATGGAATATAAGTGTGCTTGGAATGGAATTAAGTTTATACTTGCAGACCGATTCTTCCCTTCGTCTAAAACGTGCAGCCATTGCGGGGCTGTAAAAGAGAAACTTTCTTTGTCAGAAAGAACGTTTATATGTGATGAATGCGGAAATCAAATAGACAGGGATGTGAACGCAAGTAGAAACTTAAAAAAATATGGTGAGTCAATAGCCTAGCACGAAAAGCGGCTATTGATATGTACCCATTCGTTAGTGGGGAATTGAAGCCTTCGGAGCACCACATCCAACGAGAGTAGCTTTGGCG
The DNA here is from genome assembly GCF_052692335.1 of Geobacillus sp. YF-1. Taxonomy (NCBI): domain Bacteria; kingdom Bacillati; phylum Bacillota; class Bacilli; order Caryophanales; family Anoxybacillaceae; genus Geobacillus; species Geobacillus sp. YF-1. Next base: position 2,265,363 of record NZ_CP199850.1, on the reverse strand, counting down.
AAATCGGGTGCGATGAACAAGGAAAGAAACATAGGTCTTTATAAGATTTTTAACTATCTTATAAAGCCTTATAAGTTTTCTGTAACGGAGCTGTAAAGCAAGAACGAGTTTCAAAAGAGGGGCTGACCCAAAAGGTCGCCTGCCTTCAAGATAGGCACAACATACAGTGCGGCAGAAGCAGTCGGTACGTATATAGCGATGAAAGAGGGCGTCCCGGTCCTTTTGGGACACCCTCTTTTTACCAGTCCTTAGGGCGACCGTGGCGAATGTTCAATCGTTTAACATGTTTGTCCCAAGTAACGACATCTTCTGGGGGATTCGCTTTTGCATGAGCGGCGATATACGCGTCAATGAAATCGACCTTTTTCTCACCGTAATTTCGAAGCGCCTGTTGCACAACATCTTTTTCCTCTGTTTCGATCCCGATCCCGTTGGTAAACTTTAATAAGGCGGCGGAAATGTCGGACGGCGATGCTTGATAGACGGAGGCCAGCACCCAGCAACATTCTGCGACGACGAGCGGATTAAGGCGCAAAATCAATTCTCCTGCTTCTACTTTCTGCAACATGTCCTCAACTTCTTCCGCAAGCTCTTGGGGATGGCCGGTCATGATTCGAATCACGACATTTGTGTCGATCCACAGCTTGCGAGCCACTTAGTTTTCCTCCCCGTCTTTCAATTCTTTTGCTCCTATCGTACGATATACTTCATCTCGGATTTCCTCAACGGGGCGGAACGGCTGATTGGTTTTGAGAATGCCGATTAATTGTGACAAGCGATATTTCTTCGTGACTTCCACTTTTATTTCTCCATCTTGGTTGACGATAAACGTCAGATCATCGCCTTCGGTGAGGCCTAATGTTTTCCGGATTTCAGCAGGAATGACCACTTGCCCTCGGCTGGACAGCTTGCTTGTCGCTTTCATGACGACCGGCGATGGTTGATCCGAAACATTCATTTTCTCCATTGGTGCGTTTCGCTCCTTCTTTTCAATACTTACTTTTATTATATGTCTTATTTGCATGTTTGATCAATCATTGAAAATCATATTATTTTCGGTGTAGTAAGAAGTTGTGTGAGGGACAACAACAATGATAAGAATGTATGTTCATGCGTGGAAGAGGGGGGCTTCTCCGTTTGGAATGATAAAACAGCCGGTCCCATCAAGGGACCGGCTGTTTTTACAGCTCACGGTCAAACAGCAAGACGCGCGCCGGGGCGGCGTCGGTGCCGACGAGTTTGAGCGGGGCGGCGACCATGAAATAGCGGCCTTCGGGGACCTCTTTTAGCCGCAGCCCTTCGATGACGATGACGCCGGCCGAAAACAGTGTTTTATGGGTCGGATGGCCTTCTTGCGCCCGCTCGATGCCGAGCGCGTCGATGCCGACACCGCGGATTGATTTGGCGGCCAAATAGCGGGCCGCGTCTTCGGCGACGAAAATAAACTCGAAATTGAACGCATCCTCAAACGAATTTTTCGTTTTAAACAGAACGAAGTCGCCTTCCTGAATGTCGAGATGAGCGATGTCATCTTTCGTAATCCGGTCGTTGACATGCGTCAAATCAAACAGTTTGCACGGGCCGACGAGGCGGTCAAGCGGAATCGTTTCAAATGTCGCGCCGCCTTCGACCATATGAAGGGGTGCGTCAATGTGCGTGCCGGTGTGCACGTCCATATCAATGCGCGATTCGGTCACATAGCCATTGGTGACTGTCGTGCGCTTCGGCTGTTTTTCCGGTTTGTTTTTGTAAACCGGCATGCCTTCGTAAATCGGGGCGGTGACATCATACATCTTCATCGTTCCTTCACTCCTTTGCTTCAACGACGGCGGGCCAGCGGTCGAAAACCAGCATGCCTGTCAGGGACTGGCGTTGTTCGGCGACGGCTGAGCCCGCTCTTTGTTTTGCCCGTGATCGTCCAGACGAACGGTGATGAAAACGGATCGCCTGACAACGTCTCGCCGAAGGGAAACGGCTGTGGATCGCCGGCCTTCTAGAAAGCCAGCGATCCACGGTGCGTGCCGCTTCATTTCGTTGTTTCCCATTTTTGCGGCTCGGTTTGCGCGCCAGAAGGTGTGAGCGGAGGGGCGAGCGCTAGTTTGCCCCCGCCTTTTCGGAACGCGGGTGGCTGATCGGCCACCAATGGAAGCCGTCTTTTTGCAATAGTTCATCGGCCGCTTTCGGCCCCATCGAACCGGCTTCATAGTTCGGGAAATCGGCGGCTTTTGTGTTGGCCCACACGTCAGAAATCGGGTCGATAAATTGCCATGACGCCGCCACTTCATCCCAGTGGGTGAAGTTCGTCGCATCGCCGCGCATGCAGTCGTACAGCAGCTTTTCGTACGCTTCCGGCGTGTTGATGCCGTCGATGCAGTTGTTGCAGTAATCGAGTTGAAACGGGGCGGTCGTCGTCGTTGACTCCCCGGTTTTTTTGCCGTTTAAGTGAAGGGTGATCCCTTCATCCGGCTGGATGTGAATAACGAGCAAGTTCGGGGCGATCGTTTCGTTTGTCCGGTAGTATAAGTTCATCGGTACATCTTTGAATTGGACGACGATTTTCGTTGACTTTTCCGCCATTCGCTTGCCGGTGCGGATGTAAAACGGCACCCCGGCCCAGCGGAAGTTGTCGATCAAGAGCTTCCCGGCGACAAACGTTTCCGTGTTTGAGTCCGGATCGACGTTCGGCTCTTCGCGGTACGCCGGCACGGCCTTGCCGTGGATCATCCCCCGCCCGTATTGGCCGCGCACGAAATAGCGGTCGACGTCATCGTGGGAAATCGGGCGCAAGGCGCGCAACACTTTCACTTTTTCGTGGCGGATGTCATCGGTCGTTAATTTGATCGGCGGCTCCATCGCCAAAAGCGCGACCATTTGCAGCATATGGTTTTGCACCATGTCGCGCAGCGCCCCGGAATGGTCGTAGTAGCGGCCGCGATCTTCCACGCCGAGCGTTTCGCTCGATGTAATTTGAATGTTGGCGATGAACCGGTTGTTCCAGAGCGGCTCGAAAATGGCGTTCGAGAAGCGGATGACCTCGATGTTTTGCACCATTTCTTTGCCGAGGTAATGGTCGATCCGGTAAATTTCCCGTTCGGAAAAGACGCGGCGAATCTCATCATTCAGCTTTTCGGCGCTCGCCAAGTCATGCCCGAACGGTTTTTCGATGACGAGCCGTTTAAAGCCGCGCGTTTCCGTCAATCCTTCCGACTGCAAGCGGGAAGTGACGGTGCCGAAAAATTCCGGCGCCATCGCCAAGTAAAAAATGCGGTTGCCTTCGGTCGCATATGTGTCATCGAGCTGTTCGAGGAGCGACTTTAAGCGTTGGTACGACTCGGCTTCCGTCACATCGAACGGGTGGTAATAGAAATGGGAGATGAATCGCTCGTCCGCGAGCGGTTGCTGAAACGCTGTTTCAACCGAGTCGCGCACATCGTTTCGGAACTCATCGACCGACAACGGGCGGCGCGCGACGCCAACGACAGCGAATCGCTCGTTCAAATGCCCTTTTTCATACAGGCGGTAAAGAGACGGAAACAGTTTCCGTTTCGCCAAATCTCCCGTCGCTCCGAAAATGACGATGATCGATTTCGGGTTCATATTGTCCACCGTATGTACCTCGCTTTTGCCAAATTGACGTCTTCAATGAAACCATTGTAGAGGTTTGCCGGACAGAACGCAAATACTTTGTTGCGTTCCGAGGGCAGAGACCTTTGCCGGATAGGGCGCAAGGATTTGATTGCGTTCCGACGGCGGAGACGTTGGCCGGACGAAACGCTAAGGTTTGGTTGTGTTCCGGCGACAGAGACTTTTGCCGGATAGGGCGCAAGGATTTAATTGCGCTCCGGCGGGCGGAGACGTTGGCCGGACGAAACGCTAAAATTTGAGCTAGGCGCGCCCATTCATAAAGCCGCGCGGTGCTAAGCCGGCGGTGGTAGAGCGCAAAAGGAAGTTGAAAAGCCGTTCCGACATTGGTACGCTAACAACAGGCAACGTTGAGCGAGAACAAGGAGGGACGCCTGTTGGAACTGTTGTTTTTAGGCACCGGTGCCGGCGTGCCGGCGAAAGAGCGCAACGTCTCATCCGTCGCCTTGCAGCTGCTCGACGAACGGGGGGCGACATGGCTGTTTGATTGTGGCGAGGCGACGCAGCATCAAATTTTGCATACCGCCATTCGTCCGCGCCGCATCGAGCATATTTTGATTACGCACTTGCATGGCGACCATCTATTCGGCTTGCCGGGGCTGCTTGGCAGCCGTTCGTTTCAAAGCGGTGAGACGCCGCTCACTGTGTTTGGTCCGCGCGGTCTGCGCGCGTTTGTCGAAACGGCGCTCGCTGTCAGCGGAACGAAGCTTCGTTATGAACTGAACATTGCCGAGATCGAGGAAGGCGTTATTTTTGATGATGAAACGTTTCAAGTGATCGCCAAACGGCTCGATCACGGCATGCCGTCTTATGGCTTCCGCGTTGTCGAAAAAGACTTGCCCGGCCCGCTCTTGGTTGACCGGCTGCGAGCGCTCGGCGTCCGCCCCGGCCCGATTTATCAACAGATTAAGCAAGGAAAAACGGTCGTGCTCGAGGACGGTACCGTGCTTGACGGGCGCGAGTTTGTCGGCCCGCCGCAAAAAGGGCGAATCGTCACCGTGCTAGGCGACACCCGCTTTTGCGAAGCGGCGATTGAGCTCGCCCGCGATGCCGATGTCGTCGTCCACGAGGCGACGTTTGCCGCGGCGGAGCAGCAGCTAGCCCATGACTATTTTCATTCTACGACCATCGATGCGGCCGAGGTGGCGAGGCGGGCGCGGGCGAAACGGCTCATTTTAACCCATATCAGCTCCCGCTACCAAGGTGCGGCGGCGCTGCAGCTCGTCGCCGAGGCGCGCCGCGTATTTCCGAACACGGAGCTTGCGGCTGATTTCGCTTCGTTTTCGATCCCGCGCGGTTAAAACCGCCAGCCGCGCTCGTATTGCACCGGCGCTTCGATGCTCACTCCGAGCTCCCTCGCCGCGGCGTACGGCCAATACGGGTTGCGCAGCAGCTCGCGCCCTAAAAAGACGAGATCGGCGCGGCCGTTGCGCAGCACTTCTTCCGCCTGCCAGCCGGAGGTGATCAAGCCGACGGCGCCGGTCGGGATGTTTGCTTCGCGGCGGATCAGTTCGGCAAACGGCACTTGGTAGCCGGGATAAACGTCGATGCGCGCCGGCACGACGGCGCCGGAGCTGACATCGATGAGGTCGACGCCTTGTTCTTTCATGCGTTTGGCGTACGGAACGTAGTCGCTGGCTGTCAGCCCGTCCGGATGGTAGTCGGACGCTGAGATGCGCACAAACAGCGGGCCGTCCCACACTTCGCGGACCGCCTCGACCACTTCGCCCAAGAAACGGTAGCGGTTTTCCGGCGAACCGCCGTATTCGTCTTGGCGGCGATTGGCGAGCGGCGATAAAAATTCGTTAATGAGGTAGCCGTGGGCGGCATGGATTTCGATAACGTCAAAGCCGGCTTCCTTCGCCCGCCGCGCGCCGTTTTGGAACGCTTGCACCGTCTCTTCGATGTCCGTTTTGGTCATTTCTTTCGGTGTGCGCGACGATTCTTGGAACGGAATGGCGGACGGGGCGATGATCTCTCCCGGTACTTCCGCTTTTCGGCCGGCGTGGGCAAGCTGGATGCCGATGGCGGCTCCGTGCTCTTTCACAAGCCCGACGAGTTCGCGAAGTCCGGCGATATGGTCATCGCTCCAAATGCCTAAGTCGCGTTCAGAAATGCGGCCTTGCGGCGTCACGCCGGTCGCTTCGACGATGATGAGGCCGACTTGGCCGACGGCGCGCGCCGGGTAATGGATTTTATGCCATGTGCGCACCGTGCCGTCTTTTGTCTCGCATGAATACATGCACATCGGCGACATGACGATTCGGTTTTTCAGTGTCAGCCCGCTAATCGTATACGGCGAAAACAGCATCGTGTTCATGACAAGCAGCTCCTTTCTATGCCACTGAATGGTTCATGACTGATGATAGCATGCCGCTTGCCAAAAACAAAATGAAACGGATTGCCGCCCTGTTCGAATTAGGCGGAAAAGAGCGGTGCCCTGGGGCTATCGTGTTTACGCTTCGGCGATGGCGGCGAGCAGAGCGCTGCCGAGCTCTTCGGAGCGGGCCGTCGCCCGGCGGATGCAAGCGATGACCGCCTCCTGAAATCGGTACTGCTCAAGCACGCCAATGCCGGCTTCAGTCGTGCCGCCCGGGCTCGTCACTTCGCGGCGCAGGACGGACGGATGTTTGTCGGACGCTTTGAGCATTTCAGCCGCGCCGATGATCGTTTGCAAAATGAACGGTTTCGCCACTTCAGGCTCAAGGCCGATGTCGGATGCCGCTTTTTCCATCGCTTCGACCAAGTAGTACACATACGCCGGGCCGCTTCCGGACAGGCCGGTGACCGCGTGCAAGTCGCGCTCCGGCACTACAGCGACGATGCCGACCGTTTCAAACAGTTGTTTGGCCACCTCAAGATGTTCTTTCGCGGCGAAGCGGCCGCCGGCGATCGCGGTCGCCGATAAGCCGACAGCGGCCGATGTGTTCGGCATCGCGCGGACGACAGGGATGTCGCGTCCGGCGAGCCGTTCGATCGTTTCAGTCGTGACGCCGGCCAGCAGCGAAAGGATGAGCGGGTTGGCACAAAGGGCAGGGGTGATGGTGTGCATCGCTTCGACGACGTCTTTTGGTTTCATTGCCAACACGATGATGTCCGCCTGTTCGGCAGCTTCACGGGCGTTTGGGGCCACCCGCACTCCGTAGCGGCGCGCCAGTTCCTCGAGACGGGCGCGGTTTTGCCGATTGGCAACGATGACGTCGGTTGGGCGGCAAAAAGCTTTCGTCATGCCGGCGATGAGCGCTTCCGCCATCGAGCCGGCGCCGATCAGCGCAATCGTCTGTCCGTTGTTCATCTTTTCACTCCTCCTTCGCTTGCGGGTGTCGGGGCAAAAGAAAAAGGTTTTCCGTCCTTGCAAAAGGACGGAAAACCTTCGTTTCCGCGGTACCACCTTTTTTGGCCTAGCTTGGTCCAAACGCCAAACAGGCCCGACTCTGTCCCGATAACGCTGGGAATGCGTTTAGGTTGGCCTAACAGCTCCTAGGGTAGGTTCAACCGCAAAGAGGGCAGCAAAGCCTTCCAGCCGCGGGCTTCGCTCTCTGGTGCCGTTTGCGGTTTACTGGCCCTGTTCATCGCCAGTTTGGCCGTATCGGTGATGTTATTTGTCATTATGCCGCGGGACAAGGCTGGTTGTCAAGAGAGAAGCGTGAATTTTTTGGCCATTTTCGATGCGCGGCAGAAAAAGGAATGACAAACGTATGAAATCGTTGTAAACTGTAAAATAACAAGATTTGTGAATCATCATTCAGTTTGGTTCAATGTCTGAACGGATCGCTACTGAACTGAAAGGAAAGAAGGGAATGCGATGAACGAGGAACGAGTGCATCGGATCACGGTGCCGACGCCGTTTCCGGTCGGCGATGTGCATATGTACGTGATCGCTGGCGATCGGCTGACGTTAGTGGATGCCGGAGTGAAAACGGAAGAAGCGTGGCAGCGATTTGTCCATCGTCTCGCTGAGATCGGCTACCGACCGGAAGAGATCGAGCAAATCGTGATCACCCATCACCATCCAGACCATGTCGGGCTGCTGGATTACTTTCCGCACGCCCCGATTATCGGCCATCCGAAAGCCGACCCGTTTTTGCGCCGGGAGCGGGCGTTTATGGAGCGGTACGTCCGCTTTTTTGAAGGCTTTTTCACCGAATGCGGCGTCGATCGTCGCTTGTTTAGTCGGCTGTCCAAAGAAGGCGGATCGCTTCGCTACGCGAGCCGGCGGGCTGTTGATATCGCCGTGACCGACGGGGATGCGGTTCCCGGTTTGCCGCGGTGGCGCGTGATCGAAACGCCGGGCCATGCGCAAAGCCATATCGTTCTCTATCGCGAGGAGGATGGTTTGTTGATCGGTGGCGACCATTTGCTCGTCCATATTTCCCCGAATCCGATGATGGAGCCGCCGGCGGAAGGGGAGACGGAGCGGCCGAAGCCGTTGCTGCAATACAACGAGTCGCTTGAGAAAATGCTGAATTACGACATCGTTCGTTCGTTAAACGGCCATGGCGATGATGCGACCGACATCCGAAGCCTTGTTCGCGAGCGGTTGACGAAGCAGCGCCAGCGCGCCGAGCGAGTGCTCGACATGGTGAAGGAACGCCCGCAAACGGTGTTTGACGTGTGCCAAAAGCTGTTCCCATCGGTTTACGAACGGCAGTTGATGCTGACGATGTCGGAGACGATCGGCCAGCTTGATTATCTCGAGGCGAACGGATACGTGACGAAAAAACAGGAAGCCGGCCGTTACGTCTATGAAGCGGCGGGGGTGTCGGTATGCGGTTGAAGGGTCGTCATGTCGTCATTACTGGAGCGTCGGGAGGAATCGGCGAGCACATTGCTGATGAAGCGGCGCGCCAAGGGGCGCTTCCGGTGCTGTTGGCGCGCAGTGAAGGAAAGCTGAAAGAAATCAGCGCGCGGATTGAGGCACAGACCGGCATTCGTCCGCGCTATGCGCGGCTGGATGTCGGCGACCGGGAAATGGTTGAGGCCGTTTTTTCCCGGTTGATGGCGGAGTTGGAAACGGTTGATGTGTTGGTCAATAACGCGGGGTTTGGCGTCTTTCGCTATGTCGAGGACATCGACTTGGCGGAAATGGAGCGAATGTTTGCCGTCAACGTCTTCGGCCTCATCGCCTGCACGAAGGCGGTGTATCCGCACATGAAAGAGCGCAAGAGCGGCCATATTATCAACATCGCCTCGCAGGCGGGAAAAATCGCCACGCCCAAATCAAGCGTCTACTCTGCGACGAAACACGCGGTTCTCGGTTTTACGGACAGCCTCCGCCTCGAGGCGGCGCGCTTCGGCATTTTTGTCACCGCCGTCAACCCCGGGCCGGTGGAGACGAACTTTTTTTCCGCGGCCGATGAATCGGGAGAGTATGTGCGCAACGTCTCGCGTTGGATGTTACGGCCGGAGGCGGTGGCGAAGCGCGTCGTTGCCGCGATGATGACGCCGACGCGCGAGGTGAATATGCCGCGTTGGATGGACTTCGGCAGCCGGTTGTACCGGCTCGCTCCGGGGCTTGTCGAAACGGTAGCGAAGCGGGCGTTTTTCCAAAAGTAAACGGCTGGCCTCGTGTGGGCCAGCCGTTTCATTTCTGTGACTTTGCTTTGCCCTTTTGCCATTGGATTTTCCTCCTTTTCGTTTTGACAGTCTTGCATGCCAACGGGTAGAATAGTAAAGAAACAAACGGAAAAAGGAGCAACGATGAGCGTGAACATCACGTTTACTGATGCAGCAAAACAAACGCTTACCCCTATTGTAGCCAAATCGGGGCGGCAGTTAAAGCTCAACTATGACACCGACGGCTGCGGCTGTTTGGTCGATGGCGTGCCGGCGCTATGGCTCGTTGACAAGGCGGATGAAGACGATGTCGTCGTCGAGACGAATTTCGTGCCGGTGCTCGTGGAACGGCCGCGCCTCATCTTTTTTGATGAGGAGATGACGATTGACATCAAGCCAGGGACGACCGTTTTTCAGCTCAAAAGCCCAAGGCAAATCTTGAACGGCCATATGCCGCTTGTCGAGGTGACAGCCGGCCATGAACGGTAAGCTCGAGCAGCTCGCAAAGGTGGCGAAGCAAAAAACATGGGTGTCGTTCACCCATGAAAACGACCCGTACAGCCTGCTTCATTGGTCGGTCGCCGGTCCGTACCAAGACAAAAAGGACGTGTGGCTTTTGCAAAATGAGATGACGTTTGAAACGAGAGAGTTTGCGACGCTTGATGACGCGATCGCTTGGCTCGGCGAGCATATGCCGCACATTACCGAGGTGTTGTAAAAACCGTAACCGGGCCGGTTACGGTTTTTCTATGATCTTTCTTATTGCGGGCTGTTTTGCCGCTTTGTTGGGTGGATCGCTTTTTCCAGCTCTTCTTTGCCGATGACCGGTTTGACCGTATCGGCGGACGGTTTTCCTTTTTGAGCGCGGTTTTTCGTCATTGATCATCTCTCCTTTTCCATGTCGTTTCGTTGTATTGTTTGACAAACAAGCGGCTGTTATGCAAGGGGGTGAGCATCGTGAAAACAGAGGCGGGGCGGAGAAAAGAGCGAGAGCAGTCGACGATGACGCTCGCTGACCGGCTTGGCGCCGACATCGAAGCGAAGCTGCTTGCGAAAAAGAGGGCGCTTGCTGAGGAACAACAGCGGCAGCGGGCGGCGGAAGAAGCGCGGCGCCGCGAGGAAGCGCGCCGGCGCGACGAGCGAAAGTCGTTTGCTGAGCTGCTTGAAGAAAGCGAGCTTGACTGGCGCAAGTTTAAATAATAAGGAGGGCACGATGGATGCTGTTTACGTTGCGGACGCGCCGTCCGCTGGAAGCCGCCCAGCTCTCGGCTATGGCCCAATCGGTCGGCTATTTGCTGTCGGCGGCCGGCCCGCCGCTGTTTGGGGCGCTGTATGATGCAGCCGGTCATTTTCTCCCACCCCTCGTTTTATTGCTAGCCGTTTGCGCGGCCATGATCGTGTTTGGCTTGGGGGCAGCAAGGGACAAGTATGTAGATGATGAGGTTGCCTGATGAAAAGGGAAACAGGATGAAAAAAGAGCCCGCAAGCGGCCATGTTGGCGCTGTGGGCTCCTTTCTTCACCGGTGCATGTCATAGATCGAGCGCTTCGTTACTTGTTTTAACCATTCGTATTCGTCAGCGTCAAGCGGCGGGGCGGAAGCGGCGGCGATGTTTTCCTCGAGCTGCTCGAGCCGGCTCGCCCCCGGAATGACGGCGGCAACGACCGAGTCATGCAGGCAAAATTGCAGCGCGGTCGCGGTCAAGGAACGGCGGCCGGCCGTTTTTTCTTTCAGCTTCGGGATGAGCGCCTGCAAGTCTTCGTATGAATAATCGAGGTAGCCGTGTTCTTTCACGGCGCGGCTCGCTTGTTCGAGCGGGCGGTTGGTAAGCAAGCCTTTAGCGACCGGACCGCGGGCGATGACGCTGATGTTATGTTCGCGCAAGAGCGGAAACCACTCTTCCGGGCGGCGGTCGAGCAAGCTGTATTGCATCATGACGCTGACGATGTTCGAGCGCTTCACGTATTCGCGGATGACGTTCGGGCGGATCGAGGAGATGCCGTACCAGCGGATGACGCCTTCTCGCTTCAGCTCTTCGAACGCTTCGATCGTTTCGTCGATCGGGTCGTCGATCGTGCCGCCATGGAGCTGGTATAAATCAATGTAGTCCGTTTGCAGGCGGCGCAGGCTGTCTTTGACCGCTTGTTTGATATAGGCTTTTGACGGATCCCAATTCCAGCCGCTCCCGTCCGCGCGCCAACGGTTGCCGACCTTGGTGGCGATGATCACTTGATCGCGTTTTCCTTTCACCGCTTTGCCGACAAATTCCTCGTTTAAGCCGCGGTCGTATAAATCGGCTGTATCCAAGTAGTTGATGCCGCGCTCCAATGCTTCATGAATGAGATAGATGGCATGGTGTTCATCCGTGCCGAGCGACATGCAGCCGAGTCCGATTTCGCTGACGTATAAGTCGGATGTGCCGATGCGGCGCTTTTTCACTTTGCCAGCCTCCTTTGTCCATGGATGATACGTTCATTGTACAACGGAGGCGAAAAAATGGCCAACTTTGTAGTACAATGGAAAAGAGTCCACCAATCGATAGGGGAGAAGAAGAGATGGAAAAGTTGTATGAAAAAACGGTCCGCAAAGAGAAACTGTTCAGCGGCCGCATCATTGACTTGTATATCGAGGAAGTCGAGCTGCCAAACGGGAAAATGAGCCGGCGCGAGGTGATCAAACACCCGGGGGCGGTGGCGGTGCTGCCGCTGTTGCCGAACGGGAACATCGTTCTTGTCCACCAGTACCGAAAAGCGCTCGAGCGCGCATTGATCGAGATTCCGGCGGGCAAGCTAGAACATGGGGAAGAGCCGCTCGCTTCCGCACGCCGCGAGCTTGAAGAAGAAACCGGCTACCGGGCCCGTTCGCTGCGCCATCTCATTTCGTTTTATACGTCGCCCGGTTTTGCCGATGAGCTCATCCATTTGTACGTCGCGGAAGGGCTCGAAAAAGTCGAAGATGGCGCCGGGTTGGATGAAGATGAGTTCGTCGAACTGTTGGAAGTGACATTGGAGGAGGCGCTTGCGATGCTTGAACGACGCGACATTTACGATGCGAAAACGGCGTACGCCTTGCAATATTTGCAGCTGCGCCGCGCGCTAGGGGAGCAAAATGGCGAATAACAAAAACGAGGGCGGCCTCGGCCGTTATTACGCCGATTTACATATCCACATCGGCCGCACCGCTTCCGGCCGCCCGGTGAAAATTACTGGGGCGCGGACGTTGACGTTGGCCAACATCTTGCATGAGGCGGCTGAGGTGAAAGGGATCGATATCATCGGCGTCATTGACAGCCATGTGCCCGACGTGCTGGACGAGCTGGAGCAGGCGATGGAGAAGCACGGGTGGCGCGAACATGAGGAAGGCGGCGTCAGCGCCGGAAAGGTGACGCTTTTGTTGGGCAGCGAAATCGAAGTATATGACGGCCATTGCTATGGACCGATCCACGTTCTCGTTTTTTTGCCGACCGTTCAGGCGATGCGCACGTTTTCCCGCTGGCTTGGCCAACGGGTGAAGAACATATCGCTCAGTTCGCAGCGCGTTTACGCCTCCGGCCGCGAGCTGCAAGCTGCCGCGAAAGAGCACGGCGGCTGGTTCATTCCCGCGCACGCGTTCACCCCGTTTAAAAGCTTGTACGGAAAAGGGGTCCAACACAGCTTGACAGAAGTGTTTGACCCGGATCGGATCGATGCCATTGAGCTTGGGTTAAGCGCCGATACGGCGATGGCGGACCAAATCGCCGAATTGCACCGTTATCCGTATTTGACGAACTCTGATGCCCATTCGTTGCGAAAAATCGCCCGCGAATATGAGCAAGTGCGGCTCGCCGCCCCGACGTTTGCGGAGCTGCAAAAAGCGCTCCGCGGTGAAGACGGGCGTACGATCATCGCCAATTACGGCTTGAATCCAAAGCTTGGCAAATATCACCGGACGGTGTGCGAACGCTGCCTTGCGCCGGTCTCGCCTGAGGCTGAACGCTGTCCGGCGTGCGGCCACCACCGCTTTGTTAAGGGGGTATTCGACCGGCTGGCGGAGTTGAAAACGGCGGAGCACGGACCGAAGCGGCCGCCGTATATTTATCAAGTGCCGCTTGAATTCATCCCCGGTCTTGGCCCGAAGGCGTATGAAAAGCTGCTCGCCCGCTTTGGCACCGAAATGAGCGTGCTGCATGAGGCGGCGGAAGAAGCGCTGGCCGAGACGGTCGGGGAAAAGCTCGCCCGGCTGATCGTGCTCGCCCGCAGCGGGGCGCTCGCCATCGAAGCGGGTGGCGGCGGAAAATATGGAAAAGTGCAGGAGAGCTGAGCGCGAAGAAAGCGTTGGCGGCGAAAGGTAGGCAAACGTGCGGCCGTTTGCCGAGCGCAGGCGGAGCGATGGGGATGGAAAGCGGGATGTCCGGCGCGGCGGCGGTCCCGCTTTTTCGAAAAACAGTCATATCCAAGGCGGATGGACATACAATCTACTAAGAGACAAAGTAGGAGGACGAAGCACGATGAGAACCCATCCGCTGAAATCGGCTGCCGCTGTTCATTTGCGCGAACACGCTTCGCTGTACGTATTTGTGATCGTCCTATTTTTAATGGGCGTCATTTTTGGCGCCATTGTCGTCAACAGCCTCAGTTTCAGCCAAAAACAAGACTTGTACTATTATTTGACGCAATTTTTTGGACAAGTATCGAAAGACAATTTGGCGAGCGCTCACGACATGTTCCGCCAAAGCTATATGCATAACGTCAAATACATCGCCTTGATGTGGGTGCTCGGCATTTCCGTCATTGGCTTGCCTATTATTTTCGTCCTGCTGTTTTTAAAAGGAGTCGTCGTTGGCTTTACCGTCGGGTTTTTAGTGAGCCAAATGAGCTGGAAAGGCTTTTTGTTGTCGTTTGTTTCCATCATGCCGCAAAATGTTGTCGTCATTCCGCTGATGATCGTCATGGGGGTAGTTTCGATCTCCTTTTCTTTGCAAATGGTGCGCCATCAGTTTATGAAACGTCCGCATGGACCGGTCTTTCCGCTTGTGATGCGCTACGCGGCGGTGATGGCGCTGACCGCTGTCGGGCTGCTCGTTTCTTCGGCGATCGAGGCGTATGTTTCACCTTCGCTGATGAAGCAGACGGTCAAATGGGTGGTAAATATAATATTAATTATTATATAATAATCGTTATTATTCTCTTGTAATAGTGATTTTACTTTGCCCCTTTCCTCGCATCTCTGCTATAATGGAGGGTGAATGGCGAGGGAGGAATGAAATGATGGAAGAACGCGTGGAACGAATTAAAAAGCAGCTGCATTCGGCTGGCTATAAGCTGACACCGCAGCGGGAAGCGACGGTAAGAGTCCTGCTCGAACATGAAGAAGACCATTTAAGCGCTGAAGACGTCTACCTCCTCGTAAAAGAAAAATCCCCGGAAATCGGACTGGCGACGGTTTATCGGACACTGGAGCTGTTGACCGAGCTGAGAATTGTCGACAAAATCAACTTCGGGGATGGGGTGTCGCGCTACGACCTCCGCAAAGAAGGAGCGGCCCATTTCCATCACCATCTCATTTGCCTTGAGTGCGGGTCGGTGGCGGAAATTCAGGAAGATTTGCTTGAGGACGTCGAAGCCATCGTCGAGAGGGAGTGGAAGTTCAAAATCAAAGATCACCGCTTGACGTTTCATGGCATTTGCCACCGCTGCCAACAAAAACATCAGGAAGAAGAAAAATAAAAAACCTTTTCCGATGGGAAAGGTTTTTTGCGTATAAACAAGGAAGTCAATGGCATATCCTCATACTAGCAAATGGCCAAGCTGCCAGTAAGGAGGATGCCATGAAAACCGTTTGGCAAATGGTGAAAGTGTTTCTTTTGTTTACGGGATGCACCATTTTATTTTATTATAGTCTTGTATGGTTTCACCGTGAATATGAATACTATCACCGGTACGATGAGCCGGAGGGGTCGGCGGTCAAGGTGTCGGCGGTCGAACAGGCGCCCCCGACTTGGCTTGACCGGCTGTTATTTTTTTACCGCGATGGGGAGTAGAGAGCGTTGGAACACGAACTGAGCGATTTTTTGCACTATTTGATGGTGGAGCGGAATTTGGCGCACAATACGATCGTTTCATACGAGAGGGATTTGAAAAAATACGCGCGTTATTTGCGGCAGGTGGAGCAGCTTCAGGCGTGGGGCGAAGTCGAGCGCCTTCATATTCTCCATTTTTTAAAGTTTTTAAGCGAACAAGGGCAATCGGCAAGGACGATCGCCCGCCATCTGGCGTCGATCCGTTCGTTCCATCAGTTTTTGCTAAGGGAGAAAATCGCGGCGCAAGACCCGACCGTCCATATTGAAACGCCGCAGTTTGAACGGACGCTGCCGAAAGTGCTGTCGGTCGAGGAAGTGGAAGCTCTGCTGGCCGCGCCGCAAACCGATACGCCGTTTGGGCTGCGCGACAAGGCGATGCTCGAGCTGTTGTATGCGACCGGCATGCGCGTCAGCGAGTTGGTGCAGCTCAACCTCGGCGACGTCCATTTGACGATGGGGTTTGTCCGCTGCTACGGAAAAGGGCGGAAGGAGCGGATCGTGCCGATCGGGCGGATGGCCATTGACGCGCTTGCTCGCTACGTGGAGCACGGACGTCCGCAGCTGGTGAATGCGCGCAAGCGAGCGACGGAGGCGCTGTTTTTGAATCATTACGGCCAACGTTTGACAAGGCAAGGTTTTTGGAAAATTTTAAAGCGCCTCGCGAAAGAAGCCGGCATTGAAAAACCATTAACGCCGCATACGCTTCGCCATTCGTTTGCGACGCATCTGCTTGAAAACGGGGCCGATTTGCGCGCTGTCCAAGAGCTGCTCGGCCATGCTGATATTTCGACAACGCAAATGTATACGCACGTGACGAAAACGCGTTTGAAAGACGTATACAAGCAGTATCACCCGCGCGCCTAGCGGATGCAGCCGGCTGGGCGCTTGCTCGTCGATGCAGTTGTCAGACTTCTGACCAATGTAACAAAGGCGTGTTTTGCTGAAAAGATGGGAACGATAGGAAGAGACCGAATTTTCATCGTAGGCGGGAGGGATGCATATGAAAGCAATGTACCGGCGCGTCTTTTTGATTGTCATGGATTCGGTCGGCATCGGCGAGGCGCCGGATGCCGAAAAATACAACGACAAAGGGGCGGACACGCTCGGCCATATCGCCGAGCATCGCGGCGGTCTTCATTTACCGAATATGGCGAAGCTCGGCTTAAGCCATATTCGTGAGATCAAAGGGGTGCCGAAAGTCGATCAGCCGCTGGCTTACTATACGAAAATGAAAGAAGCGTCGGCCGGCAAAGATACGATGACCGGCCATTGGGAGCTGATGGGGCTTCGCATCGACAAGCCGTTTCGCGTGTTTCCGAACGGATTTCCGGATGAATTGATCGCCGAGCTTGAGCGGCGCACCGGGCGGAAGGTGATCGGCAACAAGCCGGCGAGCGGGACGGCGATCATCGAAGAACTCGGTGAGGAGCATATGAAAACGGGGGCCATCATCGTCTATACATCCGCCGACTCCGTTTTGCAAATCGCCGCCCACGAACAAGTCGTGCCGCTTGACGAACTGTACCGCATTTGCGAAATCGCCCGCGAGCTGACGCGCGATGAGCCGTACATGGTCGGGCGCGTCATCGCCCGGCCGTTCATCGGTGCACCCGGCCGTTTTGAGCGAACGGCCAATCGACACGACTATGCGCTCAAACCGTTCGGCCGCACGGTGATGAATGAGCTGAAAGACGCGGGGTATGATGTCATTGCCATCGGGAAGATCGCCGATATTTACGACAATGAAGGAGTGACGCAGTCGTTGCGGACCGCATCGAATATGGACGGCATGGATAAGCTTGTGGACACGCTCGGCATCGATTTTACCGGGTTGAGTTTCGTCAATCTCGTCGATTTTGACGCCAAATACGGCCATCGCCGCGATCCAAAAGGATACGGCGATGCGCTCGAAGAGTTCGACGCCCGGCTTAACGATGTGCTGCCGCGTTTGAAAGAAGACGACTTGCTGATCATCACGGCCGATCACGGCAACGATCCGGTGCACCACGGAACGGACCATACGCGCGAATACGTGCCGCTGTTGGTGTACAGTCCGCGTTTTCAAGGCGGAAAGCGGCTCCCGATCCGGGAGACGTTCGCCGATGTCGGGGCGACGATCGCCGCTAACTTCCACGTCGCTATGCCGCCTTATGGAACAAGCTTTTTGTCGGAACTTTCGCCAGCGTAGCCGGCCATGTTCCGGATTAGAATAGAAGGCAAGGGGGAAAGACAGATGGATCGACAAGCGATTGAAAAAGCAGCGGATGTGTTGCGGCAGCGCATGCCGGTACCGCCGGCGATCGGTTTGATTCTCGGTTCGGGGCTCGGCGTGCTCGCCGATGAAATCGAAGAGGCGGTTCGCATTCCGTATGAGGAGATTCCCGGCTTTCCGGTATCGACGGTTGAGGGGCACGCCGGCCGGCTCGTGTACGGCCGGCTTGAAGGGGCGACCGTTGTCGCCATGCAGGGGCGGTTTCATTATTATGAAGGGTATTCGCTTCAGGAAGTGACGTTTCCCATCCGAGTGATGAAGGCGCTCGGCGTCCGGGAATTGATCGTGACAAACGCCGCCGGCGGCGTCAATGAACGATTCCACCCCGGCGATTTGATGGTGATCTCCGACCATATCAATTTGCTTGGCACGAATCCGCTCATCGGCCCGAACGACCCGGAGCTTGGTCCGCGCTTTCCAGACATGACCGAAGCATACAGCCGGCGCCTGCGCCAACTCGCCAAAGACGCGGCGGCAAGGCTCGGCATTCGCCTGCACGAAGGGGTGTATGTCGCCAACACCGGTCCATCGTACGAAACGCCGGCGGAAATTCGCATGATCCGGGCGCTTGGCGGTGATGCGGTCGGCATGTCAACCGTTCCGGAAGTGATCGTCGCCCGCCATGCCGGCATGGAGGTGCTCGGCATTTCATGCATTTCCAACTTAGCGGCTGGCATGAATGATGCTCCTCTTCATCATGACGAAGTCGTCGAAACAGCCGAGCGGGTGAAAGCCGACTTTTTGCGGCTCGTGAAAGCGATTGTCGCCGAACTGGCGAAATAACGAGAGGTGATCGGGATGAGAATGGTCGATTTGATTGCCAAAAAGCGCGATGGAAAGGCGCTGACGACGGAAGAGCTGGAGTGGATCATCCGCGGTTATACGAACGGGGACATTCCCGATTATCAAATGAGCGCGTTGGCGATGGCCATTTATTTTCGCGGCATGACCGCCGAAGAGACAGCGGCGTTGACGATGGCGATCGTGCACTCCGGCGAGGTCATCGATCTGTCAGGCATTCGCGGCGTGAAAGTCGATAAGCATTCCACAGGCGGCGTTGGCGATACGACAACGCTCGTGTTAGGCCCGCTTGTCGCGTCCGTCGGCGTGCCGGTGGCGAAAATGTCCGGGCGCGGTCTCGGCCATACGGGCGGCACGATCGACAAGCTCGAGTCCGTGCCCGGATTTCATGTCGAAATCAGCAAAGACGAATTTCTCCGGCTCGTCAATGAGAATCAGATCGCCATTATCGGCCAAACGGGCGACTTGACGCCGGCGGATAAAAAATTGTACGCGCTCCGCGACGTGACCGCCACCGTCAACAGCATTCCGCTGATCGCTTCCTCGATCATGAGCAAAAAAATCGCCGCCGGGGCTGACGCGATCGTCTTAGACGTCAAAACGGGGGCCGGAGCGTTTATGAAGGATCTCGATGGCGCCCGCCAGCTTGCTCGGGCGATGGTCGAGATCGGCAAGCGCGTCGGCCGCCGGACGATGGCGGTCATTTCCGATATGAGCCAGCCGCTCGGTTACGCGGTCGGTAACGCCTTGGAAGTGAAAGAGGCGATCGCTACTTTGCAAGGAAACGGGCCGCGCGATTTAACGGAACTTTGTTTGACGCTTGGCAGCCATATGGTGTACTTGGCCGAAAAAGCGCCGTCGCTTGCCGAAGCGCGCCGCCTGCTGGAGGAAGCGCTTTGCAGCGGAAAGGCAGCCGCAAAAATGAAAACGTTTTTGGCGGCCCAAGGCGGCGATCCGTCGGTTGTTGACGACCCGGACAAATTGCCGCGCGCCGCGCATACGATCCCCGTTGCCGCTGGCGAGGACGGTTATGTGGCCGAGATCGTTGCCGATGAAGTCGGCACGGCCGCCATGTGGCTTGGCGCCGGGCGAGCGACAAAGGAAGACGCCATCGATTTGGCGGTCGGCATCGTGCTTCATAAAAAGGTCGGCGACCGTGTGCAAAAAGGGGAAGCGCTCGCCACGATTCACAGCAACCGCGCCGATGTGCGCGACGTGGAAGAAAAACTGGCCGCGGCCATTCGGATTTCGCCGCAGCCGGCCGCCCCGCCGCCGCTCATTTACGAGACGATCGGCTGAGGCGAAGCTGTTAGAAAACGCTCGAAACAGTGGGTTTCGGGCGTTTTTTTATTTTGGTTTCGTTTGTATAAAAATATCTCTGTTGGAAAAAATGGCATGTATAAAGAATGGAGGTTTGGGAGATGAAAACGACAGTCATTCGTCTGCTTTTCTTGCCGCTTCTTCTGTTCCTTCCCTTTTCCGTGCACGCCGAGGAAAAAGAGGCGAAGGGAGCGAAGGCCGAACTAGCCGCTGAGGCGAAATCAGCAATTTTGATCGAACGCGACACAGGAAAAGTGTTGTACGAGAAAAATGCTCATGAAAAACTGCCGCCGGCGAGCATGACGAAAATTATGACGATGTTGCTGATCATGGAGGCGATCGATGAAGGAAAGCTCTCCTACGATGAGAAAGTACGGGCGAGCGAATACGCCGCTTCCATGGGCGGCTCGCAAATTTTCCTTGAGCCGGGTGAGGAAATGACGGTTGACGAGCTGCTGCGCGGCATCGCCATCGGTTCGGCGAACGATGCTTCGGTCGCCCTGGCCGAACGGATTGCCGGGTCAGAAGAGGCGTTTGTCGAAATGATGAACGAAAAAGCAAAACAACTTGGTTTAAAAAACACCCATTTCGCCAATGCGACCGGCCTGCCGGCGGAACATCACTACAGCAGCGCTTATGATATGGCCATGATGGCGCGCGAATTGTTGAAGTATGAAGATATTACGAAATATACGAGCAAATACGAAGACTATTTGCGCGCACAGACGGATAAAAAGTTTTGGCTTGTGAACACCAACCGGCTTGTCAAGTTTTATCCTGGTGTTGACGGGCTGAAAACCGGCTTTACGAGCGAGGCGGGGTATTGTTTGACCGCGACAGCGAAAAAGAATGGCATGCGCGTCATTGCCGTCATTTTTGGGGCGCCGACGCCGAAATCGCGCAATGCTCAAATGACGAAGATGCTCGATTACGCGTTTTCCCAATATCGGACTCATCCGGTGTACAAACGGAATGAAACAGTTGCCCGTGTCAACATAAGCAAAGGCAAACGGCCATCCGTTGAAGCGGTGACATCGGAGCCGGTATCGGTGCTGACGAAAAAGGGGCAGTCGGTCGAGCAGATTGAGAAAATCGTCAAGGTGAAAGAACGGGTACAAGCCCCAATTCGCAAAGGCGATGAGCTTGGCGTTTTGATTTTGAAAGAGGATGGAAAAGAGATCGTGCGCAGCCCGCTTGTCGCCAAGCAAACGGTCGAAGAAGCGAGCTTTTGGGATTTGTTTAAGCGGGTGTTTAGTCGTTTCGTGCAGGCGGGATGATGTCAAGTTTTGCCGCCTTTTCACTCTCTTTGGCGAACGGGTACTAGTTTTGTCGGGCGGCAGGATTTCCGAGCGCGGGCAGCGAAACTTCTCCGTATCCTGAAATGGACAAGGAGGAAGACGCTGTGAGTCTCGCGATTGACTTAGAAGTGAAACAAGACGTGCTGATCGTTCGCCTGTCCGGGGAGCTTGACCATCATACGGCCGAAGCGTTGCGCGAACAAGTGACGGATGTGCTCGAAAACCAGGGCATCCGCCATATCGTGCTCAATTTAGGTCAGTTGACATTTATGGACAGCTCAGGTCTTGGCGTCATTTTAGGACGCTACAAACAGATCAAAAACATGGGCGGTCAGATGGTCGTCTGCGCGGTGTCGCCGGCCGTCAAGCGCCTGTTTGATATGTCGGGACTATTTAAAATTATTCGCTTGGAAGCGGATGAGCAATTTGCTTTGCAGGCATTGGGGGTGGCGTAAATGCGCAACGAAATGCACCTCCAATTTTCCGCGCGCAGCGAAAACGAATCGTTTGCCCGGGTGACGGTGGCGGCGTTCGTCGCCCAGCTCGATCCAACGATGGACGAGTTGACGGAAATCAAAACGGTCGTCTCAGAGGCGGTCACCAACGCCATTATCCATGGCTATAACAACGACCCGAACGGCATTGTCTCTATTTCCGTCATTATTGAAGACGGCATCGTCCATTTGACCGTGAGGGACGAAGGGGTCGGCATCGCCAATATTGATGAGGCGCGCCAGCCGCTGTTTACGACCAAACCGGAACTAGAGCGTTCCGGAATGGGATTTACCATTATGGAGAACTTTATGGACGAAGTCATCATTGAATCGGAAGTGAACAAAGGGACGACCGTGTATTTGAAAAAGCATATTGCCAAAAGCCAAGCGCTATGTAACTGAGGGAGACATGCCTATGGATGTCGATGTCAAGCAAGATCAGTCGCCAATCAAAGACCAGGAGATGAAGGAGCTGATCCGCCGCAGCCAAGCAGGCGATCAAGAAGCGCGCGATGAAATTATTGAGAAAAACATGCGCCTCGTCTGGTCGGTCGTCCAACGTTTTTTAAATCGCGGCTATGAGGCCGACGACTTGTTCCAAATCGGCTGCATCGGCTTGTTAAAATCGGTCGACAAATTTGATTTGTCGTATGACGTCAAGTTTTCGACGTACGCCGTGCCGATGATCATCGGGGAGATTCAGCGTTTTCTTCGCGATGACGGCACCGTCAAAGTGAGCCGCTCGCTGAAAGAGATGGGCAATAAAATCCGCAAGGCCAAAGACGAGCTGTCAAAAGCGCGCGGACGGGCGCCGACGGTCACCGAAATCGCCGATCATTTGGGCATTGCCAAAGAAGAGGTTGTCCTCGCTCAAGAGGCCGTCCGCTCGCCGACGTCGATTCATGAAACGGTGTACGAAAACGACGGCGACCCGATCACGCTGCTCGATCAAATCGCCAACGATGACGAGGCGTCATGGTTTGACAAAATCGCTTTGAAAAAAGCGATCGAAGAGCTTGATGAGCGCGAGCGGCTCATCGTCTATTTGCGCTACTACAAAGATCAAACCCAGTCCGAAGTGGCAGCAAGACTCGGCATCTCTCAAGTGCAAGTATCCCGGCTGGAGAAAAAAATCTTACAGCACATCAAAGAGAAAATGGATGGCTAGAAGCGTGCTTGATGAAAGAATGGGCCTTCGCTGCCCATTCTTTTCTATTTTTATGAAATCGATGGTGAATGCGGCCGAACCGCATGATCGGCTTGACTGTCCACCAAACTAATGAAAAAAAGACAAAGGTGTGAAGCAAATGGCCAACACCGTATTCATTAAGCCGCGCCATCGCGTGCAAGTCGAGCCGGGGGCGGCGGTCACGCTCGGACAAGCGGCACAAATCGCTGCGGCGGATGGCGAACTCGTCGAGCGGCTGCGGGCGGTCCCGCTCTACCGGGTGCAGCCAAGCGATAAAACGATCGTCATTATCGACATGATGCAAATGGTCAAGGCCGTGCTCGATGTCGATGAATCACTCGACGTGCAGATGGTTGGCCCATCGCAGACGATCGTCGAAGTCGTGTATGAAAAGCGAAAAGTTCCGTTCGTCGTGTTCCTGCTCGTTTGGCTTCTTCTGTTCGTCGGTTCGGCGATGGCGATTATGAATTTCCACGAAGATGTGAGCATGCAACGGGTGCATCGCCATTTGTATGAAATGATCACCGGTCAGACGGTGGATAAGCCGCTTCTTTTGCAAATTCCATATTCGCTAGGGCTTGGCATCGGGATGATTTTGTTTTTTAACCATTGGTTCCGCAAACGCATCAACGAGGAGCCCAGCCCTCTGGAAGTCGAAATGTTCAACTACCAGCAGGCCATTGACCAGTATGTCATTTTGCATGAAAACAAGGAAAGTTTGAAGCCGCTTGACGATGCTTGACGTGCTGCTGGTAGTGTTCGTCGGCTTCGCTGGAGGGTTGGCGGTCGGAACCGGCTTTGTCGCCTTTTTGGTCGTGCTTGGCGTCATCCCGCGCCTGACGCAGCTGACGAAAACGATGAAGCGCATTCACGCTTATGAATGGGGCGCGGTGTTTGGCGCCCTCGTCGGCGGTTGGGTGAGCCTTCGCCATTCGGTTTTCCATTTGTCCAACTATTGGCTGGCGCCGATTGGGCTTCTGCACGGCATATTTGTCGGAATGCTCGCCGCCGCGCTCACCGAAGTGCTGAACGTTTGGCCGATTTTAGCGAAACGAATCGGGGTCGATGAGAGAATCGTCGCTTTATTGATGGCCATCGCCTTTGGCAAGGTGGCGGGCTCTTTGTTTCACTGGCTATATTTTGTCGATCATTTTCGCTGACAAAGGGGGACGAAAACGTGGGATTGAGAACCGATTATCTCCGTGAAGTCAAAGCGTTCCAACCTTCTCCCCCGTACGCGGCCAATGCGGGAAAAGCGTTTCTTGTCGGCGGGACGCTTTGCGCGCTGGCGCAATGGCTGGCTGATTGGTACAGCGGTACGTTTGCCGCTTCAGCGCTCGAGGCCCATTTATGGGCGTCGATCGTCATGGCTGGATTGGCGATCGGACTGACCGCTGTCGGAAAATATGATGACATTAGCCAATTCGCCGGCGCGGGGGCGACGATGCTTCTTACCGGGCTCGCCAATGCGCTGGCTAGCGCCGCCATCGAGCACCGGAGCGAAGGGTGGATGGCCGGGGTGGGCGGGCAGATGTTGAAAGCTGGCGGCGCGGCGATCATTTATGGAGTGATTGCCGCCTATGTGCTCGGTCTGTTCTGGCCGTAGGAAAGAGGGGATCGCCATGAAGCGCGTCGGAAAACAGACGTGGTTGTTTGATGAAGGAGTCTACATTCAAGCGGCCGCGGCGGCGGTCGGGCCGTTGGAAGCGGATGGGCCGCTCGGAAAGTATTTTGATATTTGTTATCGCGACCTATATTGCGGGGAAAAGACGTGGGAGCTGGCCGAACGGCGGCTGATGCGGGAGGCGGTCGGCCGCTGCTTGCAAAAGGCGGGCGTTTCCGCTGAAGAGGTCGATCTGTTTTTGGCCGGCGATTTGTTGAACCAACAGGCTACATCCAACTATGTCGCTCGCGAGCTGCCGATTCCGTTTTTATGTTTGTTTGGCGCCTGCTCCACTTCGATGCAGACGTTGGCCGCCGCCGCCGCGTTGGTTGCCGGCGGATTGGCCGATCGGGCGCTCACGGCGACAAGCAGTCATAACGCCACGGCTGAACGGCAGTTTCGCTATCCGACCGAACTCGGAGTGCAAAAGCCGAAAACGGCGACGTTTACGGTCACCGGTGCCGGCGCGGCGCTCATCGGGCGCACCCCGGGGCGCTGGCGCATCCGGGCGGCGACGATCGGCAAAGTGATCGATGCCGGGCTGACCAATCCGCTCGATATGGGAGCGGCGATGGCTCCGGCTGCGGCCGATACGATCGAGCAGCATTTCCGCGACTTAGGCGCATCGCCAAGCGATTACGACTTGATTGTCACCGGCGACTTGTCGCGCGTTGGCAGCGTCATCGTTCGGGAGCTGCTTGCCGAAGCGGGCTATGACGTCAGCGAGATGTACAACGATTGCGGGCTGATGATCTACCGGCCGGATCAAAAGGTGTTCGCCGGCGGCAGCGGCTGTGCGTGCTCGGCCGTTGTCACGTACGGCTATTTGCTTCATGAACTTGCCCGCGGCGCGTTTCGCCGTCTGTTTGTCGTCGCGACCGGGGCGCTGTTGAGCCAAACGATGGTGCAGCAAAAACAGTCGATCCCGGCTATCGCTCACGGCGTCGTCATCGAAGCGGCCGGGCAAGAGCCGGATGGGCCACGATCGGGGGGAATGTGAGATGGAATATGTCCGCGCGTTTCTGGCCGGCGGGCTTGTATGCGTCATCGCCCAGCTTATGATCGACCGCGGCCGATGGACGCCGGCCGGGGTGGCCAGCCTGTTGGTCGTCCTCGGCGTCATCCTCGGGTTTGGCGGCGTATACGATCGATGGGTCGCTTCGGTCGGCGCGGGGGCGATGTTGCCGTTAAGCGGGTTGGGCTACGTTTTCGCGAAAGGCGTCATGGCCGGGCCGCCGCCAAGCGGACTTGTCGCGACCGGGGGAGCCGTCTTCCGCTTCGCTGGCGCGTTGCTCGCTTTTATGGTGGCGGGTTCGTTTGCCGCTGCGCTTATTTGCAAACCGAAAGGGTAGAGACGATGGAAAAACGACGGGTCATTTTAGTGACGGACGGAGACGAATTCGCCTGCCGGGCGATCGAACGGGTCGCCGCCGACGTCGGCGGCCGCTGCATCTCTTGCTCGCGAGGCAATCCGACCAAGTTGAGCGGCGAGGAGCTCGTCAAGCTGATTTTGCAGACGCCGCACGATCCGGTGTTTGTGATGTTTGACGACTGTGGCGCCATCGGCCAGGGAGCGGGCGAAGAGGCGCTTCGCTATGTGGCGACGCACGAGCAAATCGAGGTGCTTGGCGCGCTGGCGGTTGCGTCCAACACGCATCAGCACGAATGGACAAAGGTGCATGTGAGCATCGACCGCGACGGCGTGATGACCGAATACGGGGTCGATAAAGAAGGGATCCGCGATTTGGATGTGGGCCGCATCAACGGCGATACCGTCTACTGTCTTGACCAGCTGAACATCCCGCTGATTGTCGGCATCGGCGACATCGGAAAAATGGGGCGCCGCGACCGTGCCGAACATGGGGCACCCATTACGCGCAAAGCGGTTGAGTTGATTCTTGAAAGGAGTGGTGGCCATGACGGAAAAAGAAAAAAAGAAGACGCCGATAGCGGGCAATCTCATTGACAATGCCAAGTTTTTGCAGGCGCGAATCGGCGTCGGCACAAGCTTTGATTTAGGCGTGCGAAAAATTCGTGTCTTAAACCGGGAAGTACATATTTATTACTGCAACGGTTTATGTGACACGCAATACATCATCGAATTATTGAAGCAAATCGTGCGCGTCAACGATGATGAACGGCAAGAATCGCAAGCGTGGAAAATCATTGAAAATCGGCTTGTCCATCAGCAAGTGAGCCCGGTGATGAGCCTCGATGAGGCCGTCGATAAGCTGCTTTCCGGGCTGATCATCGTCCTTGTCGAAGGGGAATCAACCGGGTTTGCCGTCGACGTCCGCAGCTATCCGGGCCGGCAGCCGCAGGAGCCGGACACGGAAAAAGTGGTGCGCGGCGCCCGCGACGGCTATGTCGAGAACATTATCGTCAATACGGCGCTCACCCGCCGACGCATCCGCGACGAGCGGCTGCGCTTTGAAATGTTGCAAGTCGGTGAGCGATCGAAAACAGACGTATGCATCGCCTATATTCAAGATATCGCCGATCCCGGGCTGGTTGAGCTGATCAAAAAAGAGCTTCAACAAATCCATGTTGATGGCTTGACCATGGGCGACAAAACGGTTGAAGAGTTTTTAGTCAAGCAAGGCTACAACCCCTATCCGCTCGTCCGGTACACGGAGCGTCCTGATGTGGCGGCGACGCATTTGCTTGAAGGGCATGTGCTCATTATGGTCGATACATCGCCAAGCGTCATCATTACGCCGACGACGTTTTTCCACCATGTCCAGCACGCCGAAGAGTATCGGCAGTCGCCGGGGGTCGGAACGTTTGTCCGCTGGGTGCGGTTTTTAGGTATTTTGTCGTCGCTGTTTCTGCTGCCGCTGTGGGTGCTGTTCGTTTTAGATCCGTCGCTGTTGCCGAAATCGTGGGCGTTTATCGGCCCGAACAAACAAACGAACATCCCGATTGTCGTGCAAATTTTGTTGGCCGATTTTGGGATCGAATTTCTGCGCATGGCCGCCATCCACACGCCGACGCCGCTCTCAACGGCTATGGGCTTAATCGCCGCCGTCCTCATCGGGCAAATTGCTATCGATGTCGGCTTGTTTGTGCCCGAAGTCATTTTGTACGTCGCGGTGGCCGCGATCGGCTCCTTTGCGACGCCGAGCTACGAATTGAGTGTCGCCAATAAAATTTCCCGGCTTGTTCTCGTTATTTTTGTCGCGCTGTTTCACGTGCCGGGGCTCGTCATCGGCACGACCGTTTATTTGCTTTGGCTCGTCAGCATTCGCTCGCTCAATACCCCGTATTTATGGCCGTTCATTCCGTTCGATCCGGCAGCGTTTATGCAAATTATCGTCCGCCGTTCCGCCGCCGGGGCGAAAGTGCGTCCGAGCATCGTCCATCCGCAGGACCGGCAAAAACAACCGACGTGATCCCGCGCCCCTTTATCCGGCGGCCGCTCCCGATGGCATAGATGGGCGGCCGCTTTTTCGCTGTTGGCGCTATTGCAACTTTTTTGTCATTATGATAACGTAATATTTGATATTTACCGCCTTTTCCGAGCGGTGAAGCGGACGTTCGTTTTGGCGCGAACGCGCCAACGGGCATGTTCGAATCGCAGCCTAGTGCGCGGCAGAGCCGGTTGCTCTGCGGTTTTGTTTTTTCAGGGCCGCTGTCGGCGGCCAACGGCTTTTGGCTTTTCGTGCGCCATTTTGATGAGGAATGAGGGATGGTCGTGTTTTTGCATGGAACAAGCCGCGTCAATGAAAAAGGACATTTGGAAATCGGCGGCGTCGATGTCGTCGAACTAGCTGAGACGTACGGCACGCCGCTTTACATTTATGATGTTGCTTTGATCCGCGCCCGGGCGCGCGCGTTTCAGGAAGCGTTCCGCCGCCATGGCGTGCGGGCGCAGGTCGCTTACGCCAGCAAGGCGTTTTCTTCCATCGCCATGGTGCAGCTCGCCGCCGAGGAAGGGCTGTCGCTTGACGTCGTGTCGGGCGGGGAATTGCATACAGCGCTTGTCGCCGGATTTCCGCCGGAGCGCATCCATTTTCACGGCAATAACAAAAGCCGGGAGGAGCTGGCGATGGCGCTCGAATCCGGCATCGGCTGCATCGTCGTCGACAATTTTTACGAGTTGGAGTTGATCGAAGAGCTGGCAGAGGCCTCCGGTCGAACGGTGCCGATTTTGCTGCGCGTCACGCCGGGAGTTGAAGCGCATACCCATGACTATATTTTAACAGGACAAGAGGACTCGAAGTTTGGTTTTGATTTGCACAATGGACAAGCTGATCAGGCGTTTCGGCGCGTGATGTCGGCGAAGGCGTTTCGGCTGTTGGGCGTCCATTGCCATATCGGCTCGCAAATTTTTGAAACCGCCGGATTTGTGCTCGCGACGCAAAAAGTGTTTGCCAAGCTGGCCGAGTGGAATCGCGAGCACCGTTTCGTCCCCGAAGTGGTCAACCTAGGCGGGGGATTCGGCATTCGCTATACCGAAGAGGATGATCCGATTCCCGTGGCGATGTACGTCGATTGCATCGTTGAGGAAGCGAAAAAACAAGCCCGCGAATACGGGCTGCCGCTTCCGGAAATTTGGATTGAGCCGGGGCGCTCGCTTGTCGGCGATGCCGGCACAACGATTTATACGATCGGCTCGCGCAAAGACGTGCCGAACGTCCGAACGTACGTGGCCGTTGATGGTGGCATGAGCGACAACATTCGCCCGGCGCTGTATGGGGCGAAATACGAAGCGATGCTCGCCAACCGGATGTGGGGAGAGCGGACGGAAGTCGTATCCATTGCCGGAAAGTGCTGCGAGTCAGGCGATATGCTCATTTGGGATTTGGCGCTCCCGGAAGCGAAACCGGGCGATTATTTAGCCGTTTTTTGCACGGGAGCGTACGGCTATTCGATGGCGAACAACTACAATCGCCTGCCGCGCCCGGCTGTCGTCTTTGTTGAAAACGGCGATGCCCAGCTCGTTGTGAAGCGGGAGACGTATGACGATTTGATTCAGTATGATTTGCCTTGGAAAACGAAAGTGAAAAAGTGAAGGCCGCCGGTTTGGGAAGCGGCCTTGACAACCGATCGGCGCCCGTTGTCCTTGCGGGCGCCGATTTTCATTGCTGATCTTGGCTGGAGCTCGAGGAAAATGCTGATTTAATCGCGTTCCAAATCTCTTTCAAGATGTCGATCACGTTTTGAATGAACGTTTTTCCTTCTTTCGACTGCAAAAACGCCGACAGCTGTTCTTTCGCTTTGCTCAGCTGGTCATTGACTTGATCCCAGTTGATATTGGCGTTTTGCATTTTATGAAGGAGAGACATAAGGCTGTTGATTTCATTCTCGCTCAGCGTAATGCCGAGGTCAGCGGCGATTTTTTCGATCAGAGCCCGCAAATCGGCGTCCGTTTGCGGCGGATTGGCGGCCATTTCTTCTTTGATTTTTGCCAGCAAAGCGACCGCCTTGTCCGGACCGATCGAATCAGCCAGCTTCGCCGTTTGCACCATTTCCTCGTTCGCCACTTTTTTGACATCATCAGGGATGGCTTGGTCCGAGGAAATTTCATACGCCTTCATCAATCCGGTCAGCGCCGCGGTGCCGGAAACGGGAAACGGAGCGGTGATGTAAATGTCGGCGTCTTTCACCCCGGCGGTAATCAAGGCGTTCGTATACATCTCTTTCGTCACCCATGTGATGTTGTGGGTTTCAACACGCAGCCCTGAGCCGGGTTCGCGAATCGTGATCATGGACGAAGAAATGGCGCGCGTCCCGATTTGGGCTTTCGGGATGAGCCCGCCCAAATATTTATGCTCTTCGGCGTTCGAGACAGTGATCGTTTGCGCCCCATCCGGCGCTTTCATTTCTTCAAGCACTTTTTGCTTTTGGTCGCTTGTTAAATTTTCGCCGAGCGTCACAATGACGTCGCCCGGTGCCGCATCGGCCGCGGCGATCGCCGGCAACATCAGCATGATAACCGCCAGCAGCGATGAAGCGATCATTCGTTTCACCTAGCTCGCCTCCTGTTCATGGAACATGCACCATCATTATATCGCATCCCCGCCGTTTTTGTCTTTGACTTTCTTTCTCCCAATCATCCATGGTATGATAGAAGCGATTGAGGCACAAGCAAAGGAGCGAAAGCATCATGGCGAAAAAAGGGTATATTTTGATGGAAAACGGCGGGAAAATTGAATTCGAACTGTTTCCGAATGAGGCGCCGGTGACGGTGGCCAATTTTGAAAAATTAGCGAATGAAGGATTTTATGACGGATTAACCTTCCACCGCGTCATCCCCGGGTTCGTCAGCCAAGGGGGCTGCCCGCGCGGCAACGGGACGGGCGATGCCGGCTATACGATTCCGTGCGAGACGGACAACAATCCGCACCGCCATGTCGCCGGGGCGATTTCGATGGCGCACCGCGGCCGCGACACCGGGAGCTGCCAGTTTTTCATCGTTCATGAGTCGCAGCCGCACCTCGATGGGATGCATACCGTCTTCGGCCAAGTAACGTCTGGGCTGGACGTTGTCAAGGCGATGAAAAACGGCGATGTGATGAAGGAAGTGAAAGTGTTTGACGAACAATAAGCGGCCGGCGGGGGACGATGAGCGGACAAGGCGCAACAACTGGCGGCTGTTTTTCCTATTGGTAGCGGCCAGCCTGTTATGGGGGGCGGCGTATTGGATTTGGATTGTCAAATGATGACGCTTGGAAGCTGACATGGTATAATAAAAACAGCATGGTGATGCATCCTTCGGGGCAGGGTGAAATTCCCGACCGGCGGTGATGAGGCGATGCGCCTCTCAGCCCGCGAGCCTGATTGGCACGATCCGGTGCGATTCCGGAGCCGACAGTATAGTCTGGATGGGAGAAGGATGGCGATGTGCGCATGGTGGCTGATGGCGCTGTGCCGAAAGCGGGCAGCCCTCGGCGGCCAACAGGGCAACGGTGTCTAGACGGCACGTGCAGCCATAGGAGGCGAACGAATGTTTTGTTCGCTGTTATGCGCATCATGACTCATTCTCTCGCATCCCAAAGCCCCGGAGTCGTTCCGGGGATTTTTATTTTTGCGAAAGAAAAAGGTGAAAGCCGTGTATCGAGACGAAGATTACATGCGCTTGGCGTTGAATGTCGCGAAAGCCGGCAGCGGACAAACATCGCCGAACCCGCTTGTCGGCGCGGTTGTCGTCAACGGCGGGGAAGTGGTCGGGCTTGGCGCCCATTTGAAAGCCGGACAGCCGCACGCCGAAGTGCATGCGATTCGTATGGCCGGCGACAAAGCGCGCGGCGCCACGGTGTATGTGACGCTGGAGCCGTGCAGCCATTACGGCAAAACGCCGCCGTGCGCCGATTTGCTTATCGAAGCCGGCGTCCGGCGCGTCGTCGTCGCCACGACCGATCCGAATCCGCTTGTGGCGGGAAAAGGAATTGACAAGCTGCGCCAAGCGGGCATTCACGTCGACGTTGGCATCTTAAAAGAAGAAGCGGATGAACTCAACCGGATGTTTTTCCATTCCATTGCGACAAAGACGCCGTTTGTGACGCTGAAATACGCGTGCAGCCTCGACGGCAAAATCGCGACGGCGACAGGGGAAAGCCAATGGATCACATCGAGCGCGGCCCGTGAGGATGTCCATCGTCTCCGCGCCCAGCATGACGCCATTTTGGTCGGCGTCAACACCGTGATCGCGGACAACCCAAAGCTCACCGTTCGCATCGGGGAACAGCGGAAAAACCCGCTGCGCATTATTTTGGACACCCGCTTGCGCACGCCGCTTGACGCCCACGTCGTCACCGACCGTGAGGCGGAGACGTGGATCATCGCCGGCCGAGGCGCCAGTCGGGAAAAAGCGGCGGCATACGAGCGTCGGGGCGTGCGCGTCGTGTCGCTGCCGACCGATCGAGTGGAGGTCGGCGATGTGCTTCGCTTGCTCGGCGAACAGAAGGTGATGTCGCTGTTTGTGGAAGGCGGTTCGCGCGTCCATGACAGCTTTCTCCGCGCGGGAGCGGTCAATGAAGTGGTGGCCTACATAGCCCCGAAGCTGATCGGCGGGCAGGATGCCCCTACGCCGATCGGCGGCCTCGGCTTCCCGCGTCTCGCCGAAGCGCTCGAGCTTGACATCCGGCGGGTCGAAAGGATCGGTCCGGACGTGAAAATCGCCGCTGTTCCGAAGCGAAAGGAGGAAGCGTGATGTTTACCGGCATCATCGAAGAGATCGGCACGATCGATCGGATGAACGCAACCGGGGACGCCATCGTCATGGCCATCAGCGCCAAGCGGGTGCTTGAAGATGTGCAACTTGGCGACAGCATCGCTGTCAATGGCGTCTGTCTCACCGTCACATCGTTTGACGATCGCCGGTTTACGGTTGACATCATGCCGGAGACGGTGAAAGCGACGGCGCTGAAGACGCTAAAGCCCGGATCGAAGGTGAACTTGGAGCGAGCGATGGCGGCCAACGGGCGGTTTGGCGGCCATTTCGTCAGCGGGCACGTGGACGGCGTCGGACGCATCATTCGCCAGTGGCCGAAAGCGAACGCGGTTTATTATGAAATCGAAGTGCCGGCTCCACTGCGCGCGTATATGATGGAGAAAGGATCGGTGGCGGTCGATGGCACAAGTTTGACCATTTTCGGGTTGAGCGAGCGCACGTTCACCGTTTCGCTGATCCCTCATACACGGGCGGCCACCATTTTAGGTGAAAAGCGGCCCGGCGACCTCGTCAATATTGAGTGCGACATGATTGGCAAATATGTCGCCGCTTTTCTTGCCGCCAAAGCAGCGCCGCCAGCGCGCGGGTTGACGGTTGACTTTTTAGAGCAGCACGGGTACAAATAAGCCGGAAAAAGGGGGGGCACTGGGCTGATGTTTGATTCCATCGCAGCGGCACTGACCGCGCTTGCCAACGGAGAAGTGATCATCGTCTGCGACGATGAAGACCGGGAAAACGAAGGGGATTTTGTCGCGCTGGCCGAAAAGGTGACGCCGGATATCATTAATTTTATGATTACGCACGGTCGCGGGCTCGTCTGCGTGCCGATCACGGAAGAGTTGGCGGAACGCCTCGGCTTAGAGCCGATGGTTGCCCATAACACCGATGCGCACGGCACGGCGTTTACGGTGAGCATCGACTACAAAACGACAACGACCGGCATTAGCGCTCATGAGCGGGCGGCGACGATTCAGGCGCTGCTTGACCCGAATGTCAAAGCGAGCGATTTCAAGCGGCCAGGCCATATTTTTCCGCTCATTGCGAAAAAAGGCGGCGTGCTGCGGCGCGCCGGCCATACGGAAGCGGCTGTTGACTTGGCCCGGCTGTGCGGGGCGGCGCCGGCCGGCGTCATCTGCGAAATCATTAAAGAAGACGGAACGATGGCGCGCGTTCCCGATTTGCGGCAGATGGCTGACCAGTTTGGCTTGAAGATGATCACGATCAAAGACTTGATCGCCTATCGGAGCGAGCGGGAAAAGCTTGTCAAGCGCGAAGTGGACATCTGGCTGCCGACCGAATTTGGCGAATTCCGCGCCATCGGTTATACGAATGTGCTCGACGGAAAAGAGCATGTGGCGCTTGTCAAAGGAGAGATCACCCCGGACGAGCCGATTCTCGTGCGCGTCCATTCCGAATGCTTAACGGGCGATGTGTTCGGCTCTTACCGGTGCGATTGCGGACCGCAGCTGCACGCGGCGCTTCGGCAAATCGAGGCGGAAGGGCGCGGAGTGTTGCTGTACATGCGCCAAGAGGGGCGCGGCATCGGCCTCATGAACAAGCTGCGCGCCTACAAGCTGCAGGAGCAAGGCTATGACACGGTCGAAGCGAACGAAAAGCTCGGCTTCCCGGCCGATTTGCGCGATTACGGCATCGGGGCGCAAATGTTGAAAGACCTCGGCGTGACGAAAATGCGTCTGCTCACGAATAACCCGCGCAAAATCGCGGGCTTAAAAGGGCACGGGCTCGAGGTCGTCGAACGTGTGCCGCTCGAGATGCCACCGAAAAAGGAAAACGAACAGTATTTGCGCACGAAATACGAAAAATTAGGACATATGCTTCATTTTTAGATGAAAGGGGAACGAATGATGAACGTCATTGAAGGCCATCTCGTTGGTACAGGATTGAAAATCGCCATCGTCGTTGCACGCTTTAACGAATTCATCACCGGCAAGCTGTTGTCCGGGGCGATTGACGGTTTGACGCGACACGGCGTCAGCGATCATGACATCACCGTCGCCTGGGTGCCGGGCGCGTTTGAGATTCCGCTTGTGGCGAAAAAACTGGCCGAATCGAAGCAGTTCGACGCCGTCATTACGCTTGGCGCCGTCATCCGCGGCGCCACGAGCCATTTTGACTACGTCTGCAGTGAAGCGGCCAAAGGCGTTTCTCAGGCCGCGCTTGCGAGCGGCGTCCCGGTCATTTTCGGCGTTTTGACGACCGACACGATCGAGCAGGCGATCGAGCGGGCCGGCACCAAGGCAGGCAATAAAGGCTGGGAAGCGGCCGTGTCGGCCATCGAAATGGCAAACGTGTTGCGGGCATTTGCGTAAAAAAGCAGGAAACGGTTCACAATATCGGTGAGAATGTTTATAATACGTATAGAGAAAATGACAAAAACGTTTCCTGTTCGGAAGCACGTTTGTCGATAATGAGGGATTTTTATGTTCATCCGCTATCGAAAAAACTACGAGAAAATCGCCATGGGGTTGCTGTCGTTTATGCCGACGGAAAAGGACTTGAAACGGCTCCAGCAGACGATCAAACAGTATGAGACGAACGATGACTGGCAGCTGTTTTTATGGAAAGAGGACGAGGATATCGTCGGCCTGATTGGCGTTCTGTTGCGCGCTCCCGATGTGGTGGAAATTCAGCACATTAGCGTCAACCCATCGCACCGCCACCAAGGGATTGGAAAGCAGATGGTCAAAGCGTTGAAAGAGACGTATCCTGACCGTCGACTGTGTGCGAACGAGTGGACGGCTTCGTTTTTGGATAAATGCAACGCCTGCCATGAATAAGGGAACGAGTGCGGCGCGGCTGCGGGCAGCGGAGGGGCATCTATTTCCCCTCCGCTTTCGCCCGTTTTTTTCGTTCGCGCTCAGCGAGAATGCCCGAACGGTCACGACGCTGATGTTTGTTGACCACATCGACGTTGCCAAGGTCGCTTGGCTGCCCCCAAGCGAGCTGCTGTTTGGCGCAGGCGGCGAGGCATTGCTCGTAAAGCGAGCGGTCGCGAATCGGAAGCTCGACGCTTCGGTATGGTTCGCCGCGGACGATTCGCGCGGCGGTGTCGCCAAGGAGCGCTTCGAGCGCCTGATCATCGAGGCCGAGTTGGCGCATCATTCCGCGGGCCTCCTCAAGCAACGCCTGCGCTCGTCGAATGAGGCGGAGCGCCCCCGACATGTTGCCGCGCCGATAATGGTAGAAGGCGACGGCGATTTGAATGA
Source organism: Geobacillus sp. YF-1 (assembly GCF_052692335.1). Taxonomy (NCBI): domain Bacteria; kingdom Bacillati; phylum Bacillota; class Bacilli; order Caryophanales; family Anoxybacillaceae; genus Geobacillus; species Geobacillus sp. YF-1. The sequence continues at coordinate 2,229,668 of NZ_CP199850.1, read as the reverse complement.
GCACGAGCCATCCGTTTGGCCGTCCGTCTCGCTTCCATTGTTCTTCTAGTACTTCATGACATTCAAAATAATCGCGGTCGCCGTGAAAATGGACCAAATAGTCGATATACGCTTTCGGGTACACGCCTCACCGTTCCTTTCCCCATCGCCGCCTTCGCCTTCCCTCGTTCAGCCGGGGAGCGCGGGCGCCGTTTTTCTTTCATTATACGCCGCATCGCTGCCGAGGGCAAAAAAGCAACCGATTTCTGCTCGCCCCGCCGCCTGATTATGATACAATAAAATGGGCTGTACGTACGGAAGCCGCTGAGGCGGCGCGCCGAAAAAAATGGTGGGATGGATGTGCAATTGTCATACAATGTGAAAATTGAAGCTTTTGAAGGGCCGCTCGATTTGCTTTTGCATTTGATTCATCGTTATGAAATTGATATTTATAACATCCCTGTGGCGCAAATCACCGAGCAGTATATGGCGTACATTCACGCCATGCAAGAGCTGGAGTTGGACATGGCTAGCGAATATCTGGTCATGGCGGCCACACTGCTCGCCCTAAAAAGCAAAATGTTGCTGCCGGCGCCGGAAGAGGAGGCTGGCGACGGCGAACTGGAGTTTACCGACGACGTGGATCCGCGCGAAGAACTGATGCAGCGGCTGCTCGAATATAAAAAGTTTAAAGAAGCGGCGCGTGCGCTGAAACAGCGCGAAGAAGAGCGGGCGCTCTTGTTTACGAAACCGCCGAGCGACTTGAGCGCTTATGCCGATGAAAAAAAGGCGGCGCCGCTCGATGTGAACGTGTATGATATGCTTGGCGCCCTGTCAAAACTGCTGCGCCGCAAGAAGCTGCAAAAACCGCTGCGGGCCAAAATCGCCCGCCAAGATCTTTCTGTTGAAAAGCGAATGGCAGAGATTTTGCAGGAGCTGCGAGAGACGAACGGGCGGAAAAACTTTTATGATTTATTTCCCGTCTATGACCGCGCTTATATCGTGGTGACGTTTCTAGCCGTTTTGGAGCTGATTAAGCAAAACGAAATCATTGTGGAACAAGAGCGAAATTTCAGCGATTTGTTTCTCGCGGCTAGGCCGAGCGGCTGAGACGCCCATCCGTCGCTTTCTGTTTACGGCTGCAGGCGAGACCGCACCGGATGGGGGCAACGCCGCTAGGTGATGACGGAGCGCAAACAACGGGAAAGGAGGAGGTTGCGCCGGCTCGACGGCCGGACGCGACGGACGAGTGATGGAAGAAAAAGAAGCAGGAAAAACGGGGACGGCTGGCTCACAGCCAGCGGCGCAAGCGATTGTGGAGGCGCTCTTGTTCGCCGCCGGCGATGAAGGGTTGTCGCTCGCCCAAATCGCCGCCGTGCTCGAAATCGACGAGGCGGAGGCGAAAGCGGTGCTCGCGAAGCTGCAAGAAGACTGCGAGCGCGAAGAGCGCGGCATCCAACTCATCGAACTGGGGGGCGTATTCTTGCTGGCGACAAAAAAAGAGCACGCCCCTTATTTAAAGAGGCTTGTCGAAGCTCCGGGTGCATCGCCGCTGTCGCAGGCCGCGCTCGAAACGCTGGCCATTATCGCCTACCGCCAGCCGATTACGCGCGCTGAAATTGAGGAGATTCGCGGGGTGAAAAGCGACAAGCCGCTGCAGACGCTGATGGCGCGGGCGCTCATTAAAGAAGTCGGGCGCGCGGAAGGAACAGGGCGCCCGATTTTGTATGGAACAACGGCCGAATTTCTCGATTATTTCGGGTTGAAAACGCTCGAGGAGCTGCCGCCGCTGCCGGAATGGGCGGACGATCACGAGCCGGAGCGGGAGGCGGATTTGTTTTTTGAAAAATTGACAGAACAATGGAGCGATGAACCATAGCCGTATGGTAAAATAAAGAAAAACATCTGATCGAGGAAGGGGAGCGCTCATGGACGTTTGCCGCCTGCACGGTGAAGAGCTGGAAAAATCACAGGCGAATACGTTTGAAGACTACTTCAATCGCTCGGAAGTCACTTATTCGGACGGTGGCGAAGAGCGAACGCTGTCGGTTTTGTATTTGCGCCATTTCGAGACGGCGCTGCTCGAGCTGTTGCCGTATGAAGGCGATCCGCTGTTTGTCGCGAATGGACGCGACATCTATTTGCGCGATCTTGTCGCCCTCGTCTGCCTGTGGCAAAACCCGGCGTATCGGCGGCGCAAACGGGTGTACATCCATGATGAAGCTGAACTGTGCCGCTATTTCGCCGCGGTTCCTAACGAAGCGCTGCAGGCGCTCGTGAGTGAATGGGCGGCCACCGGCCGCAGCCGCCTGCCGGAGTGAGCAGCGCGGCTTTTTGGTTTGACCGGAGAGAAACGTTCCGTTTGACGTGAGAGCGTGCGCTTTCGTTTTCGTTTGCGAACCGCTCTTTTTTTCTGTCTAACCGAGCCGCTGGAGAAACGGTTGCCGCCAGTTATTCGGTTCGCGGTTTGGTCGGATCGCACGTTGGCGGTTTCACTTCACCGGTCGTTTCCGCAAGTTTTTGTAAGTAGTAGCACTCTTCACGGGCCATATGGTCGGCCATGAGCGGCGACAGCACGCCAAGCACTTCCCCTTGCAATTCCATTTCTTCGAGCTCATGCAAAAAGCGTTGGAAGATGGCCATCTCGAGTTCGATTTGATGGTGGAAGCGGGAGAGCGCCGGGAATTGGTGAATGTTAGCCCGCAAGTAGCCGGCCATTTCAATGGCTTTTAAGTAAAATGCCTCCCATTCTTTCGTAAACATATGGCTTTGTTGTTTCCACTGTTTTTCCGTATGGTCGAGCCGGTCATGGATCGCTCCGGCATGGCCGGCGGCGTCAAGCAACCAAAGCAAATCGTGATGAAGCGGGTGGACGCGTGGCGGCCGCGTTTGTTGGACGTAACTGTTGGCTAGCCGCAGCCATTCATCGAGCTCGTTTACCATATGGTTGACAAAGGTCGGCGGCAAGGAAAAGCGGAATGAACCGGTCAAATGGCGCCGCAGCAAATGAAGCTTGAAAGCCCGCAGCCGCTCGCCCGCCTCTTTTCCGCGAGCGACGAGCGTCGGCCACGCGGCAACCGCTTCCGGCTGACGAGCGGCGTCAAGCAGTTCGTCGAATAAGCGCTGCAGCTGTTTCGCCTCATTGATTTCAGGTTGTTCGCTTTCCGCGAGCGCCTCAAGAATGAACCGGCAATGGTCGCCGAGAATTTGCATCCAAAAACGGAGTTCAAAAAGCGCCTCTTGTTCAAGTGGTTTGTTCATTCGTTCACAGAACCGCTGGGCGGCGGTTCTGTTTCTCCCTCCTTTGCTTGCGGTGTCTTTGTTTGTTGCCTCGCTCCTATAGGTATGTGTGGCCGGGAATTTGGGTGAATGCGGACAAGAACGATTTCAATGAGCCGGCATACGATATGGCGAAAAAAGAGGGGGAGGTTTTTTCCAAATGGACGATCAAACGTTTTTGGCCCAGTATGTGGCCGAGTTGAGCGAATGGGGAGAACAAGTCAGGCAGGCGCTGGCGTTGCGCGGGGCAAGCACGGAGGGAGTCGCGGCGCTGCTGTCCGTAATCGCCGAACATGACGGGGCGTGGACAAAAGAGGAGGTTCGCGAGCTCCAGCGCCGCGCCGATGCGGTGTATGCGGCGGCGCTCCGCCATTACGCCTTCGAGGCGGCCGAGTGGGGAAAACAGGTGGAGCAGGCGCTGGCGTTGCGCGGGGCTGCCGAGGATATCGGGCTTTCCGCCTTGTCTGCTTACATTGACCAACACGATGATGCATGGACCGAAGAAACGATCGCTGCGCTGCAGCAGCTTGTCGATGAGGTGTACGAGCGGGCCGTCCGTCTCATTGGTGCGCCGTCCGGCGAACAAGGGCAAGCGGTGGGGCTAGCCGCTGCCCAGACAGCGGGGGTGACCGTGGCCGAAGCGCGGACGGAGGTGGACGGCGAACGGGAGGATGAACAGCGATCAACGCTTGTCGATGAGAGGGAAGAAGCGAACGCGCGGGCGGCGGCTGCCGGGGAACAGCAGACCGGATGTCTCGATTCATCATTGGACTCTCTCGGGCGCGAACGACAGCCGGCCGTTCCTCCCGGCAAACATGTTTTGCCGCCGCTGCCGTACAAGTATGATGCGCTTGAACCTCATATTTCCGAAGAAATCATGCGCCTGCACCATACGAAACACCATCAAAGCTACATCGACGGCCTGAATCAAGCGGAGCGGATGATGGCCGAGGCGCGCCGCACGAACCGATTTGAGCTGCTCAAGCATTGGGAGCGGGAGGCGGCGTTCCACGGTTCCGGCCACTATTTGCATACTATTTTTTGGTATAATATGGATCCGAACGGCGGCGGCGAGCCGCGCGGGGAACTGCGGGCGCAAATCGAGCGCGATTTCGGCAGTTTCGCTGCCTTTCGCCGCCATTTCACCGAAGCGGCCAAAAGCGCGGAAGGGGTTGGCTGGGCGCTGCTCGTTTGGGCGCCGCGAGCGCATCGGCTTGAAATTTTGCAGGCGGAAAAACACCAGCTGATGGCGCAATGGGATGTGATTCCGCTTCTTGTGCTCGACGTTTGGGAACATGCGTATTATTTGCAATATAAAAACGACCGGGCGGCGTATATTGCCAATTGGTGGAATGTGGTGAATTGGCGCAATGTCGAAGCGCGCTTTGCTGAGGCTCAGAAGCTGCGCTGGCCGCCGTTTTAACCGGATGTCCAAACAGGGAGGGTGTTCCAAAAGGATGGGACACCCTCTTTCATATCGTACTGACCGCTTCTGTCACGCGATAGGTGGTCCCGATCTGCACGGTAGACACCCTTTTTGGTCTGCCGCTATTTTTTCATCATATTTGTCCGCGCCCCGCATACACTTGTACCAAGCACGGCTTGGACGTTTCAACGGTTTTCCTCGCTCGCGCTCATGTCAGCCCAACTTGGAAAGGGGGACAGGCGGTTTCCCTCGCTCGCCGAAGGGGGAGCCTCGCCGATACGCGTGGACAAATGGAAGCGGCTCATAGCTTTGATGGCCCTCGCTGCGGGGATCATCGCATTGATCCCGGGGCGGATGGATGCGATGAACGGGGTGAGCGCGAAAAGCGCGATTTTAATGGAGCAGCATTCCGGACGGGTTTTGTTTGCCAAAGACGCCTATACAAAGCGGCGCATTGCCAGCATTACGAAAATTATGACCGCCGTTTTAGCGATTGAGTCAGGAAAAATGGATGACCTCGTCACGGTCAGCGCCCGCGCCGTTCGAACGGAAGGGTCGTCGATTTACTTGCGTCAAGGGGAAAAAATCAAGCTGCGCGATTTAGTGTACGGATTGATGCTTCGCTCCGGCAACGACGCGGCGGTGGCGATCGCCGAACATGTCGGCGGCAGCGTTGAAGGGTTTGTGTTTTTAATGAACAAAAAAGCGGCTGAAATCGGGATGCGCGATACGGAGTTTGCCAATCCGCACGGCTTGGATGACGCGGAAAACCATTATTCGACCGCTTACGACATGGCGCTCTTGATGCAATACGCGATGAAAAACAGCGAATTTCGCCGCATCTCCGGGACGAAAGTGTATCGCGCGCCCGCCCCTCCGGGAGAGGAAGGTGCAAGGGTGTGGCGGAATAAAAACAAGCTGCTCACCAGCCTTTACGAATATTGCACCGGCGGAAAAACCGGCTATACGAAGCGGGCGCATCGCACGCTGGTGACGACGGCGTCCAAAGATGGGGTCAATTTGATTGCCGTCACGTTGGACGCTCCAGACGATTGGAACGACCACATCGCGATGTACGAATACGGGTTTTCCCATTATCATATCGCGAACGTGAGCGGAAAGCGAATCATCGGCAAAATCACCGATCCGTTTTATGAAGGACGGCTGCGCGCGGCCCGCGATTTGCAATATCCCGTGACCAGCGAGGAAGAGAACGAATTGCGGGTGAACGTGTATTTGCTGAAGCCGCGCGCCGAGTGGAAAGAAGATCCGGATCGCGTTCCAGCGGCGGTCGGAAAGGCGGTGCTTTATTTGCACGATAAAGCGGTGGATGAGACGCCGCTGCTGTACGAACATAAGAAGGAGGAAAGCGGCGAAAACTCGTTTTGGGATTTATTTTCCTTTTTAGGTGTGAGAAGCGATGGTTAACCTCATTTGGGTCATGATGGCGGTCGTCGGCATCGTCTTTGCAGCGATCAACGGCACGATGGAAGAAGTGAACAAGGCGGTGTTTGAAAGCGCCAAGGAAGCGGTGACGATCAGCATCGGCATGATCAGTGTGTTAGTATTTTGGCTTGGATTGATGGCCATCGCCGAGCGGGCCGGCCTGCTTCATAAAGTCGCGCGCCTGTTCATGCCCATTGTGCGCCGGCTATTTCCAGAGGTGCCGCCCGGCCATCCGGCGCTCGGCTACATCGTTTCGAATATGGTCGCGAACATGTTCGGCCTTGGCAATGCGGCGACGCCGATGGGCATCAAGGCGATGGAACAGCTGAAACAGCTTAACGGCGGCCGTGATGAGGCCAGCCGGTCGATGGTGACGTTTTTGGCCATTAACACGTCAAGCATTACGCTCATTCCGGCGACCGTCATTTCGATTCGCATGACGTACGGTTCGGCGGCGCCGGGCGAAATTATCGGCACGACCGTCGTCGCCTCGACGATTTCGACGATCGGGGCAGTATTGATCGACCGGTATTATTACTGGAAACGGACGCGGAAAGGCGGGAAACGGTGATGGCCATCGTCCAGCTTCTTTCCACATGGTTGATCCCGGCGCTGATCGCTTTTATTTTGCTTTACGGTACAGCAAAGAAAGTGCCGACCTACGAAACGTTTGTCGAAGGCGGCAAAGAAGGAATCGAAATCGCGTTTTCGCTTATTCCGTATTTGGTCGGCATGCTGGTGTCGGTGGCGATCTTTCGGGCATCGGGGGCGCTTGATGCGTTGATGGCAGCCATCGAACCGTTCGCCGAGGCGGTCGGGATGCCGGCGGAAATCGTTCCGCTGGCGGCTCTGCGCACGATTTCCGGCACGGCGGCGCTCGGCATGACGACCGATTTGATCGCCACCTACGGCCCCGATTCGTTTATCGGTCGCCTCGCTGCTACGATTCAAGGAAGCACGGAGACGACGCTGTACGTGCTTACGGTGTATTTCGGCGCCGTCGGCGTCAAAAAAATGGGAGACGCGTTAAAAGTCGGCGTTTTAGCGGACATTCTTAGCTTGATCGTTTCCTTTTTCATCGTCTTGCTCGTTTTCGGGCGCTGACAGCGTCCGCTTTCCCGCCAAACCGGCGGGTTTTTTCGTTTGTGATGAAGAAAAAGAGAAGCGCTGCGCTTGTATCTATGTCGCGGAAAGGGTAAGATGATGAAAGAGGTGAGGAACAATGGAACGGTTGCAAAAAGTGATCGCCCGCGCCGGCATCGCATCAAGGCGCAAAGCGGAAGAACTCATCTTGCAAGGGCGGGTGAAAGTCAACGGCCGCGTCGTCACCGAACTCGGCGCCAAAGTCGGGCCGCGCGATGATGTCGAAGTCGACGGCATTCCCGTCGAGCGTGAGGAGCCCGTTTACTATTTGTTGTACAAGCCGCGCGGGGTGATCTCGAGCGTCAAAGATGACAAGGGGCGCAAAGTGGTGACCGATTTTTTTAAAGACCTAGACAAACGGATTTATCCGATCGGACGGCTCGATTACGATACGTCCGGCTTGCTTTTGTTGACGAATGACGGCGATTTCGCCCATTTGCTCATGCATCCGCGCTATGAGATCGAGAAAGTATACGTCGCTAAGGTGAAAGGCATCCCGACAGGCGAACAGCTCAGGCAGCTTGAGCGCGGAGTGAAGCTCGAAGACGGCATGACGGCGCCGGCGAAAGTGAAGCTGCTTTCCACCGACCGGAGGAAAAACACCGCCATCGTGGAAATCCGAATTCACGAAGGCCGGAACCGGCAAGTGCGCCGCATGTTTGCGGCAATCGGCTGCGACGTGCTGAAGCTGAAGCGAGAGCGGTACGGGTTTCTCGATTTAAAAGGGCTGCGCCCCGGCGAATACCGCGAGCTGACGCCGCACGAGGTGAAGCTGTTGCGCGCGATAGCGCTTTCCGGGGGAAGAAAATGACAAGTATTTGTTACATCACAGCTAGATGGGCCTTACTTTCATGGAAGAAAATTATAAAAATTGTCGCATCACAGCTAGTTCCGATACCGCATGGACCTAACTGTCGCTAAGGAAAATGACAAACGTTGTCACATAACGTTCATATCTCCGCGCATAGAAACGAGACGAGTTTTGCTATAATGAAAAATGGGAGATTGTGAACTTCCATGTCGAATCCTTGCGGCCGATGCCGTGGGGGATGAGAAATTAAAGGGGTTTGAACGATGAAAAAGCAGCAGCGCTTAGTGGTGAGGACGGCGATTTTGCTCGTGTTGCTTGCCGCGGTTGGCTACACGATTTACGCCAACTTTTTCACCGAAAAAACGGCGGTGGCTGTCGGTTCGACAGCGCCGGATTTTGTGTTGACCGATTTGAACGGACAGAAGCACCGCCTCTCCGATTACCGCGGCAAAGGCGTGTTTTTGAACTTTTGGGGGACGTGGTGCAAGCCGTGTAAGCGGGAAATGCCGTATATGAACGATTGGTATCCGGTGTACAAGCAGCAAGGAGTGGAAATGTTGGCGGTCAACGTCGGCGAACCGAAGCTGAGCGTCAAAAAGTTTGCTGAGCGCTTTGGGTTGACGTTTCCGATCGTCATCGACCAAGAAGACCAAGTGTTGAACGCGTACAATGTCGGGCCGTTGCCGACGACGTTTTTAATTGACAAAAACGGCAAAGTGAAACAAATCATTACCGGAACGATGACGAAAGAAGACATCAGACGGCATCTGGAAAGCATCAAACCGTAAGGAGTTTTGCGTCATGGAACAGGTGAAATGCGAATGCGGCCACGTGAATCCGCACGGCACGGCGTTTTGTGAATCGTGCGGCAAGCCGCTTCAAGATGTGGGCGAAAAGCCGCTTTTAGACATGCGCTACGAAGGGAGCGCGCGCCGGTCGCAAACGTACAAACGGACGATCATCGATCAAATTTGGGCGTTTTTTTCATCGGTCAAAGTCGGCGTCGCGCTCATTGTCATCACGCTCATCGCGTCGGCGATCGGGACGATTTTTCCGCAGCAAATGTACATTCCGCCAAACGCCGATCCGGCCGAATACTATGAAAAGCAGTACGGCTTGGCGGGGAAGCTGTATTACGAGCTTGGATTCAACAATTTATACGGTTCATGGTGGTACATTTTGCTCATCGCCTTGATCGGCGTCTCGCTCGTCATCTGCAGTCTCGACCGTGTCGTGCCGCTGTATCGCGCCTTGAAGCGGCAAGGGGTGAAGCGCCATCCGCACTTTCTCGAGCGCCAGCGGCTGTTTGGCGTTTCGCGGGTGAACGATCCTGACGACGCGATCGCGACGTTGAAAGAGCGGCTTGTGAAACAGCGCTACCACGTCCGCGAAGAAGACGGCCATTTGCTCGCCGAAAAAGGGCGGTTTTCGCGCTGGGGTCCGTACGTCAACCATATCGGCCTCATCATCTTCTTGATCGGGGCGATGCTCCGTTCCGTTCCGGGGATGTACATCGACCGCGCCATGTGGATTCCGGAAGGCGAAACGAAGGAAATTCCGGGGACAAACGGCCGCTATTTTTTAAAAAGCGAACAATTTATTTTTGAAACGTATCAAAAAGGGAAAGAGAACGAAGCGTTCAACGCCGCTATTGACCGCGTCGGCAACGGAATGATCGCGAAAAACTACCAAACGAACGTCGTGCTGTATAAGCGCGTCGGTCCGGTGATCGCCGGCGCTGAACCGAAGCTGAAAAAAGTCAAAGAATACGCGATTCGCGTCAACGAGCCGTTGAAATTCGACGGTTATGCGCTTTATCAGGTCGACTTCCGCCTTGGCGAACCGAAGGCGATGTCGTTTCAGCTCACCGATAAGCGATCGGGCGCGTCGTTCGGCACGGTCCATATCGATTTGTACAACCCGAAAGAAGAATATGATCTAGGGCGAGGATATCGCGTGAAGCTATTAAGCTATTTCCCTGACTTCGAGTTTGACGAAGACGGCAACCCGTCGACAAAATCGCGCGTGCCGAACAACCCGGCGTTCGTGTTCAAAATGTATGCTCCGGATCGTCCAAAAGGGGAGACGAGCTTTGTCGCCATCCAGCAGACGATCGAGCCGTTTGGCGACAACAAGTACAAAATGGCGTTTGCGGGGCTGGAGACGCGCAACGTTTCCGGTTTGACCGTCCGCCGCGATTTCACGCTGTGGATTTTAGGGATAGGTGGGGCGATTTTCATGATTGGGCTGATCCAAGGCATGTACTGGAACCACCGCCGCGTTTGGGTGCAGCGGGTCAACGGCGAACTATGGATCGCCGCGCATACGAACAAAAACTGGTTTGGCTTAAAAAACGAGCTGCGCCGCCTGCTTGACGGCACCGGCTTGACAATGCCGGCCGATCGGCTCGAGGAAGGAAAGAAAGCCGGACAAGGGGGACAAGCGCATGGTACAGCTTAGCAGCACATTGCTCTATACGGCGTTCATTTTGTATTTAATCGGCACCTTTTTCTTCGGCGGTTCGATTCGCGACAGACGGAAAGAGCGGGAAGGGAAAGACCGCTGGTCGCAGCTTGGCATCGCGGTGACGATCATTGGTTTTCTTGCCCAGCTTGGCTATTTCATCACGCGCTGGATCGCCGCCGGGCACGCGCCGGTCAGCAACTTGTTCGAGTTTACGACCTTTTTTGGCATGATGCTGGTCGCTGCGTTCATTATTATTTATTTTATTTACCGGCTGAGCGTGCTCGGGCTGTTTGCCCTTCCTGTCGCTTTGCTCATCATCGCCTATGCGAGCATGTTTCCGCGCGAAATTTCGCCGCTCATTCCCGCTTTGCAAAGCGACTGGCTGCACATTCACGTTACGACGGCGGCGGCCGGCGAAGCGATTTTGGCCATCAGCTTTGTCGCCGGGCTCATTTATTTGATCCGCGTCGTCGATCAGTCAAAACCGTCAAAGCGTACGTTTTGGCTCGAAGTCGTCATGTTTTGCTTAATTACTACGCTCGGCTTTGTCGTCGTTTCGACCGCGTTTGGTCTTTCCGGCTATGAAGCGAAGTTTACATGGGTGGATAAAAACAAACAGAAGGATGAGATGATTTACGAGCTGCCGGCGCTTGTCGGCCCGCATGAAGGCAAGCTCACCAAAGACAGCGCCGACCGCATGGAGCCGTTTTTGGAAATGCCGGCCATCATCAACGCCAAAAAGCTGAACACGGTTCTTTGGTCATTGATGGCAGGGACGGTGTTGTACATCGCGCTTCGGCTTCTTTTGCGCAAACGCATCGCCGCGGCGCTCCAACCGTGGGTAAAAAACGTCAACCTCGATTTAACGGATGAGATCAGCTATCGGGCGGTGGCGATCGGGTTTCCAGTCTTTACGCTCGGAGCGCTCATTTTCGCCATGATTTGGGCGCAAATCGCTTGGACTCGCTTTTGGGGCTGGGATCCGAAAGAAGTGTGGGCGCTGATCACCTGGCTATTTTACGCTGCCTTTTTGCATCTTCGTTTGTCAAAAGGCTGGCACGGCGAAAAGTCGGCATGGCTCGCCGTCATCGGATTTGCCATTATTATGTTTAATTTGGTGGCGGTCAACCTCGTCATCGCCGGGCTGCATTCGTACGCCGGAACATAATGGAACAACAACCGGATGCTCTGTTGGCGAGCATCCGGTTTTTCGGTAAACTAGAAAATAGGGATGTTTCCATTGATGATGGGGGTGCAAAGCATTGGAAAAACAAGAAAAAACCATCCGGATATTAGTGGTTGACGATGAAGAGCGCATCCGCCGGCTCTTGAAAATGTATTTGGAGCGGGAAAATTACGTGATTGACGAAGCGGGCGACGGCAACGAAGCGCTGGAAAAGGCGCTGGCGAACGACTATGACGTCATTTTGCTCGATCTGATGCTGCCGGGCAAAGACGGCATTGAAGTGTGCAAAGAAATTCGCGAGCAAAAAACGACGCCGATTATTATGCTGACGGCAAAAGGCGAAGAAGCGAACCGCGTGCAAGGGTTTGAAGTCGGCACCGATGATTACATTGTGAAACCGTTCAGCCCGCGCGAAGTCGTGTTGCGGGTGAAAGCGTTGTTGCGCCGCGCCGCGAACGCCGCCTACGCGCCGGTGGAAACGACGGCGAAAGACGTGCTCGTGTTTCCGCACTTGACGATTGATAACGATGCCCACCGGGTGACGGTCGATGGGAAAGAGGTGAGCTTGACGCCGAAAGAATACGAGCTACTCCTTTTTTTGGCTCGTTCGCCCGATAAAGTGTTTGATCGCGAGCAGCTGCTGAAAGAAGTCTGGCATTACGAGTTTTTCGGTGACTTGCGCACGGTCGACACCCATATTAAACGGCTGCGTGAAAAGCTGAACAAAGCGTCGCCGCAAGCGGGAAAAATGATCGTCACCGTCTGGGGTGTCGGCTACAAGTTTGAGGCAGTGAGCGACTGATGTGGCTGTTTCGCAGTGTCGTCGGCAAACTGTGGTTCACGATTTTGCTGCTCGTCTCGTGCGTGCTGTTTATTTTAAGCATTTTGCTCATTAAATTTTTGGAAGACTATTATGTGCAGGAAGCGGAAAACGACCTCACCCGCCTAGCGACAAAAGTGGCCGAGGTGATGCACGATCACCGCGATGAAGAGCTCGCCCGCTCGATCGCTTGGACGCTGGTCGACAATCGCACGAAAGCGATCATCGTCGCCGATGAGGCGCATTATTGGTATTCGCCCGGCGGGGCAGACTCCGATGATGTGCCGCTGTCGTTCATCCGCCGCGATCGGGACTTGCGGCGGGTGCTGACAGACGGGAAAACGGTGAAAAAGCGTTTGTATATGCCAAAGTGGCAGCCAAAAGAAAAGCTGCCCCGTGATGTGATTATAGTTGGCGTGCCGATGACGATGCCGGACGGCAGCCGCGGGGCCGTGTTTATTTATCAATCGCTCGAAGCGATCGCCGACGCGACAAAGCAGACAAAGGAACTCATTTTCCTTGCCGCCTTTATCGCCATTATCATGACGACATTTTTTGCCTTTTTCTTGTCGACGCGCATCACCGCTCCGCTCCGGAAAATGCGGCAAGCCGCGTTCGAAATGGCGCGCGGCCACTTCGATATGAAAGTGCCGATTTTAACGAATGACGAAATCGGCGGGCTGGCGATGGCGTTCAACCAAATGGGGCGGCGGCTGCAGTTTAACATTAACGCGCTCAATCAAGAAAAAGAGCAGCTCGCCAGCATTTTAAGCAGCATGGCCGATGGCGTCATTACGTTTAACCGCGACGGGGAAATGTTGATTACGAATCCGCCGGCCGAGCGGTTTTTGCAGGCGTGGTATTTCGAGCAAGGGAACGGTGCGGAAGCGATGGCGCCGCTGCCGCCGCAAGTGAAAGAGCTGTTTGCCCGCGTCGTCCGCGAGGAGAAGGAGCAATCGACAGAAGTGACGCTGCAAGGGCGGACGTGGGTGATTTTAATGACGCCGCTGTACGGCAAAACGATGGTGCGCGGCGCGGTCGCCGTTTTGCGTGACATGACCGAAGAGCGGCGGCTTGACAAGCTGCGCAAAGACTTTATCGCCAACGTTTCGCACGAATTGCGCACGCCGATCGCTATGCTCCAAGGCTACAGCGAGGCGATCATCGATGATATCGCGGCGAGTGAAGAAGAGAAGAAAGAGATGGCGAAAGTTATTTACGACGAGTCGTTGCGCATGGGCCGCCTTGTTAACGAGTTGCTTGACTTGGCGCGCATGGAAGCGGGCCATATCGAGCTAGAGTACGAACAAGTCCAGCTTGTTCCTTACATCGAGCGGGTGATCCGCAAGTTTTACGGGCTGGCGAAAGAAAAGCAGATTGAGCTGACAGCCGAGTTTCGTGATCGGGACATCGAAATCTCTCTCGATCCGGATCGGATCGAACAGGTGTTGACGAACTTGATCGACAACGCGATCCGCCACACGGAATCAGGCGGCACCGTTCGCCTCATCGTCGAACCGAGCGGCGATGGCGTGACGATTCACGTTCAAGACTCCGGTTCTGGCATTCCGGAGGAAGACTTGCCGTTTGTGTTTGAGCGCTTTTACAAAGCGGACAAAGCGCGGACGCGCGGACGCGCGGGCACCGGACTCGGTTTGGCCATCGCCAAAAATATCGTCGAAGCGCATAAGGGGCTCATTACCGTCCGCAGCAAGCTGAACGAAGGAACGACGTTTTCTTTTTATTTGCCGAATCACGGGTCGAAACGGACGTAGGGTCGTTGGAACGAAAGGGGCTGACCGAAAAGGCGGTCTCCCCTCAAGAAAGACGCAACATAATAGTGTGTCAAGGAAGCGGATGGCGCTTATTATATAGCGATGAAAGAGGGTGTCCCAGCCCGTTTGGGACACTCCTTGCCTTCGTTCGCGCTACAGCGAACGGTGGATTCATTTTAATGGTATAGACAACTAGAATATATAATGTTATAATAAGAGACAGAAAGTGGGGAAGTGCGATGAAGCGGTGGATATTGAAAAATGCCGCGGTGTATGCAGAAACAGGAACCATTGAACAAGGGTATGTGCTGATCGAAGGGGAAAAAGTGGCCGCGATCGGGCCAATGTCGTCATGCCCAACTGATGCAGGGGCGGAAGTGATCGAGCTTTCCTCGCGGTTTTCCATCGTACCGGGATTCATCGATGTCCATATTCATGGGGCAGCTGGGGCGGATGTCATGGATGCGACCCCAAAGGTGCTTCACGCGATGGCTGAGGCGCTGCCGGCGGAAGGGACGACGAGCTTTTTGGCGACGACGATGACGGCGCCAAGCGAACAAATCGGAGCCGCGCTTCGCAACGTCGCTCGCTATATGGCGGAGGCGAACCGGCCGGGAGCCGCCGAAGTGCTCGGTGTTCATCTGGAAGGGCCGTTTTTGTCGCCGAAGCGCACCGGGGCGCAACACCCGCGCCACCTCATCGACCCCAATGTCTCGCTGTTTCAGCGCTGGCAAGAGGCGGCCGGCGGCCACATCCGCCTTGTCACCCTTGCCCCGGAGCGCGAGGGGGGGCTTGAGTTGGCCGCTTATTTAAAGCGAACGGGGGTCATCGCTTCGATCGGCCATTCCGATGCCGTTTACGACGAAGTGAAAGCGGCGATTCAAGCAGGAGTGACGCACGCCACCCATTTGTTTAACGGGATGCGCGGCATCCATCACCGCGAACCGGGGGTTGCCGGTGCTGTGCTGATGTTTGAAGAAGTGATGTGCGAACTGATCGCCGATGGGCTGCATGTCGCGCCGCCGATGGTCCGCTTTGCGTATCGGAATAAAGGAAGCGATGGGCTCATCTTAATCACCGATGCCATGCGGGCCAAATGTCTAGGTGATGGGCGGTATGAACTTGGCGGCCAAGAGGTGACCGTCCGCGGTCAAGAGGCGCGGCTTGCCGACGGTACGCTGGCGGGAAGTGTACTCAAGCTTGCCGACGCCATCCGCCGTGTGCTTGATTACACCGGCTGCACGATTGAAGAGGTGATCCGCATGGCGAGCTGGAATCCGGCAAAACAGCTTGACATCCTTGATCGAAAGGGCAGCTTGCGACCCGGCAAAGACGCCGATGTCGTCGTGTTGAATGAACGATATGAGGTCATGATGACGTTTTGCCGCGGCGCTCTTGCTTATCGCCAGCGGGGTGAAAGGGGGAAGAGCGATGGCGTTGCAGCTTTTGGAAACCGCTGACTATACCGAGATGAGCCGCCAGGCAGCGGACATCATCATCAAACAAGTCAAGGAAAAGCCGAATGCCGTTCTCGGCTTGGCGACCGGCTCGACCGTGCTCGGTGTGTACCGCCAATTGGCCGCCGATCATCGGCAACATGGGACATCGTATCGGCTCGTGCGCACGGTCAATTTGGATGAGTATGTCGGGCTCGGTCCGGATCATCCGAACAGCTATCGCTATTATATGAATCAGCATTTGTTTGCCCACTTGGACATCCCGCTTCACGAGACGCATGTGCCGGATGGCTTGGCTGCTGATCTTGACGAAGAATGCCGCCGCTACGAGCGGCTCATCGATGAATTGGGCGGCATCGATTTGCAGCTCTTAGGCATCGGCCGCAACGGCCATATCGGCTTTAACGAGCCGGGAACGCCGTTTTCATCGCCGACTCATGTCGTCAAGCTCGCCCCGTTGACGCGCGAAGCGAACGCCCGCTTTTTCCCGTCGTTGGATGATGTGCCGCGCTATGCCATAACGATGGGAATTGCGACCATTTTGCGGAGCCGCCGCATCGTGCTGTTGGCGTCAGGGGAGGAAAAAGCGGAGGCCATTGCCCGGCTTCTCGAAGGCGTTGTCACACCGGATTGGCCGGCTTCGGCGCTTCACCTTCATCCGGACGTGACGATCATCGCCGACTGCGCGGCGCTCTCGCTCATCCCAAAGGAAAAGCGGAAAGGGGATGCGCCATGATCGATAAACAGTCGCCGATTCCGATTTACTATCAGCTCGAGCAATATATAAAAGAAAAAATCGAAAAAGGAGAGTGGCGGCCGGGCGAGATGATCCCGTCGGAGCGGGAGTGGGCAGAAACGTATGACATCAGCCGGATGACCGTTCGGCAGGCGGTCAACAATTTAGTGAACGATGGCTATCTCATCCGCCGGCGCGGGAAAGGAACGTTTGTCGCCGCCAAAAAAATCGAGCAGCCGCTGAAAGGGCTGACGAGCTTTTCCGAAGATATGCGGGCGCGCGGCATGGAGCCCGGCACGATCGTCCTCCGCTTTGAGACCGTTCCAGCTTCCGAGAAGCTGGCTGAAGGACTTGGCGTCACCGAAGGCGATGACCTTTATGAAGTCCGCCGCCTCCGGTTGGCCGATGGCTTGCCGATGGCGCTGGAGACGCTCTACATTCCCGTCCATCTTGTTCCCGGGCTGACGCGTGATGTTGTAAGCGGTTCCGTCTATGAATTTATCGAAAAGGAAACAGGATTGATCATCGGTTCTGCTGTTCAAACATTGGAAGCGTCCGTCGCCCGCAAGCTGGAGGCTGAGCATTTGCAAGTGAAAGAAGGGGCGCCGGTGCTGCTGCTTGAGCGCCGCACCTGCCTTGATGACGGCCGGCCGTTCGAAGTCGTCAAATCGGTGTACCGCGGCGACCGGTACAAATTTATGATTGAAATGGAAAGGGGAGGAGTATGAATGTTAGGCTTTTTGCAGCGGCTTGGAAAAGCGTTAATGCTGCCGATTGCCGTTTTGCCGGCGGCTGGATTGTTGCTTCGACTCGGCAAGCCGGATTTATTAGATATTCCATTTATCGCTGCTGCAGGTGATGCGGTGTTTTCCAACTTGGCGTTGATTTTCGCCATCGGCGTGGCGATCGGTTTTGCCAAAGACGGCAACGGCGCCGCCGCTCTGGCCGGCGCGATCGGCTACTTTGTGCTAACGAAGGGCGCTGCCGCGATTGATAAAGACATCAATATGTCTGTATTAGGTGGCATCATCTCCGGGGTGATCGCCGGACTTTTATACAACCGCTATCATGATATCAAGCTGCCCGACTGGCTCGGCTTTTTCGGCGGCCGGCGGTTTGTGCCGATCGTGACATCGCTTGTGATGCTCGTGCTTGCTCTTGTTTTCGGCTACATTTGGCCGCCGATTCAAGACGGCATCAACGCGGTTGGCCATTGGATCGTTGGCGCTGGGGCTGTTGGCGTCGGCATTTTCGGGTTCTTAAACCGGCTGCTGATTCCGGTCGGATTGCACCATGTGTTAAACAGTTTTGTCTGGTTTGTCTTTGGCGAATATAACGGCAAAACCGGCGATTTAAGCCGCTTTTTCGCCGGTGACCCGGATGCGGGCATTTTTATGGCCGGCTTCTTCCCGGTGATGATGTTCGGTCTCCCGGCGGCAGCACTGGCGATGATCGCCGCGGCGAAAAAAGAGCGGCGCAAAGCGGTCGCGGGCGCGCTCCTTGGCGTGGCGTTAACATCGTTTTTAACTGGGATTACGGAACCGATCGAATTTTTGTTTATGTTTTTATCGCCGCTCTTGTACGTCGTTCATGCCGTGTTGACCGGCTTGTCGCTCGCAGTGGCGACGGCGCTTGACATCCACCACGGGTTTACGTTCTCGGCTGGGGCGATTGACTTTTTCTTAAACTACGGCATTGCGAAAAAACCGTATTTGTTGATTGTTCAAGGACTCATCTATGCCGTGATCTATTTCGTTGTCTTCTATTTCTTGATTACGAAGCTGGATTTAAAAACGCCGGGGCGTGAAGACGACGTAGAAGGCGAGTTTACCGACAGCGGGGCGGCGCAGTCGGGCGTCAAATATGAGGACCTTGCTGCAAACTATATCGAGGCGTTGGGAGGAAAAGACAATCTCATACAAATTGACAATTGCGTGACGCGCTTGCGCTTAAAAGTCAACGATATGTCAAAAGTCAATGAAGCGGAATTGAAGCGCTTAGGGGCAAAAGGAGTGCTTCGCCTCAATCAAACGGATTTGCAAGTGATTGTTGGCACGGATGTCGAATTTTTAGCCAATGCGATGAGAAAACGGTAAAAAGCGAAATGGACAGATTGTTCTTGTATGGGAGTGTGAGGAAGGACTTCTTATGAAACGATTGTTGGATTGCAGTGCTTCCGATTTCCGCAAGATGACGGGGAAACAGCTGAAGCGGGCGATTCAGGCGTCAGAAGGAAGAGTCATCGTCGCGGAAGTCATCGGGGAATTCGCGCCGCTTTATCCGGCGGTCACTAACGCTGAACTGGCCGCGGCGTTTGGGGCGGATTTGCTGCTGTTGAATTGGTTCGATGTATTCCGGCCGGTTGTGAACGGTTTGGACACGAACGAACCGAATCAAATGGTGGAACGGTTAAAGCAGTTGACAGGGCGTCCGGTTGGGGTCAACTTGGAGCCTGTTGACCCGAATGCAAAGCAGCTCGAGGAGCTTGCCCCGCTGCCAAAAGGGAGAATGGCAATGGCTGAGTCACTGCAACAAGCAAAACGGCTAGGATTTGACTTTATTTGCCTAACCGGAAACCCAAAAACAGGCGTGACGAATGATGAGATTGTGAAAGCCATCGAAACGGCGCGATCCATTTTAGGCGATGACGCCCTAATTATTGCCGGGAAAATGCATGCGGCAGGCGTTGTCGGCGAAACGGGAAGCGGGATTGTATCGGAAGAAGTGGTGGTGCGTTTCATTCACGCTGGTGCTGACGTTGTTTTGATGCCGGCTCCAGGAACCGTGCCAGGGGTGACATTAGACAAGACAGAAAAGCTTGTTCAGGTAGCGCATGAACATGGGGCGCTTGTGATGCTGACGATTGGCACAAGTCAGGAAGGAGCGGATGCGCATACGATTCGCCAGATCGCGCTTGCAGGCAAAATGGCAGGAGCGGACATGCACCATATCGGCGACGCTGGCTACCATGGCATCGCCGTTCCAGAGAACATTATGGCGTATTCGATCGCCATCCGCGGCAAACGCCATACGTATATCCGCATGGCAAGGTCGCCGTTGAGATAACATGGAATATGATCAGTCGGAGGTGTCCCGATCCTGTTGGGACACCTTTTTTCATCATCGATGTTATCTTGAAAACAGACGATCCTGTGGGGCAACCCTGTTTTTGGTAAAAAGTGAGGAATAGATCAAGCGAAGGAGCCGATTTACGGCGGCGGAACATAGCCGCTTTGCATCGCCGCTGTTGTTGATTTGGTGACCAGATGAAAAACAAGGCTATGATAAAATGAAAGAAGGAATGAGAAACTAGGGTGAATGGTGGGGAGAATGTGATGATGGCCGAGCCTGTATTTCATATCATTCTTATTTTCAGTGTGTTGCTGCCGCTCGTAGCGCTGACGGTTTTAACGCTGTTGGGGGCGGTGGAGAAGGAAGTTGATTATTGGCAGTTGGAACATGCGCGCCTCCGCTTGGAAAAAGAATTGCAGGAAAGCAAGTATATGCAGCTTCATCAACAAATCCGCCCGCATTTCTTTTTTAATGCGCTCAATGCTTTTCTATCTTTGGCGCGCCTAGGAAAAAATGAAGAGATGATCCGGGGGATAGAGCATTTTGCGTTGTTTTTGCGCGACAGCTATGAGACGAAACAGCCGCTTATTCCGTTCAAACAAGAATGGGAACATACTCACAACTATCTAGCCGTGCAACAGCTTCGCTTCGGTTCACGGTTGTCGGTAGCGGTGCAAATCGATCGAGACGGACTGCGCGCACTCATTCCTTCCTATACGTTGCAAACATTGGTGGAAAACGCCTTTAAGCACGGTCTTGAGAAAAAAACGGGTGAAAAGCGGTTGACGATTGATTGCCGGCGCCAAGGCAATTGGGTATATTTGCGCGTTTGCGATAATGGCCATGAGGGCAAGGAGCTATCCGTCACCGAGGGAGGAGTCGGGTTGGACAATTTGCGGAAGCGGTTCGCTCTGTTGTTTGATTTGCCTACGCAGCTTGTGTTGCAAAAAAATGAACACGGGTGGACGGAAGCGGCCGTCGTTTGGCCGTATGTCCCCAGTGATGAGGTGTGAACGATGAAAGTGTTGATCGTCGATGACGAGTATTTGGAATTGGAGCAATTGAGCTATTTGGTGAAGCGGAAACATCCGCACTGGGAAGTGTGGACAGCGGAGGACGCCTCAGAAGCAAAACGGCTGGCGGCGGCCCATCGCTTTCGGTTGGCCTTGATCGATATTCACTTGCCCGGACAATCGGGATTGGATTTAGCCGGTGAGCTGAGGCAGAAACAGCCTAATCTCTCAGTGATCATTATTACCGCCTACCAAGATTTTGCTTACGCCAAACGAGCGATTCAGCTCGAAGTGCTCGATTATTTGGTCAAGCCGCTCATTGAGAGTGAGTTCGATCAGGCGCTGTCAAAGTTTGAACAAAAGCATCCCGAAGCATCGGCCTCATCGCCGCTCATCCGGTCGGCGCTCGACTATGTCCATCGGCATTACGCGCACAAAATCAGCCTTGCCGCGGTGGCGGCGGCCGTGCATACTCATCCCGCCTATTTGAGCAAGCTGTTTGTTGAGGAGATCGGCATTCATTTTAAAGATTATGTGAACCGATATCGGATTGAAAAAGCGAAAGAGCTGCTCATCAAGAAACCGGACTGGTCCATGGCTCGCATTGCCGAAGAGACTGGGTTTTCTAGCCAGCATCATTTTAGCCATTTGTTTCGAAAATATGTTGGCATCCCGCCGACAACGTATAAGGAGACGAACGGATAATGGATTGGTATACGCTGTTGGTTATGGCATGCGTGTTGCTGCTTGTCGTCGTGCCGGATGTCGGGCGCTCCCATTCTTTAGGAGCGGAAACGTTTGGATTAAGCAAAGGGGTCAATGCGTTGCTGCTGCGTTTAGCGTCCGGGGAGTTGCTGTTGTTTAGCTGCTATGCGTTTATGTATGGCGGGGTGGCTGCAGGGATCACGCTGGCCATGGCGATGGGAGTGGCTGTTTTTGTCCTTTGGCGTTCGATAACGGCGCGCCCTCAACCGTTGGCAAGCGAAGGGGAGCGGTGGCCGGATCGTTGTTTTACGGCGCGGGCTTTGGTTTTGTTCCGCTTTTTAGTCTGCCTTCTTTCGATCGGGCGGCTGCTCGTCGTTCTTGGGTTATGCGCCTATTTGCTGCGGCATCTTTTTCACGTTTCCTTGCTGTTTTTATTGGTTTGGTTTAGCTATGTGTACGTTTTTACGGTTCTTGCTGGCTGGGCGGGAATGCGGAGAATCGGAACCGTTCTGTTGTACATCGTTTATCTCGTTGCCGGCATCATTCCGTTTGCCTATTATCTGACGGGGGGTGTCATGCGATATTACGAGACGGTGGCCCGTACCGCTCCGTCTCTCCTTGATCTCCGTGCAACTTCGCTGTTGGTGCTCTTTTTTTCCGTGTTGGCTGCGGCCGCCGGACAGTGGTTCGCCGATCCGTATGTATGGGAAGTCGCCCCCCGAATAAAAAAAGAGCGGGTTGCGATGGCGTTTTTACTTGCTGGTTGTTGTCTCGTCCCTCTCCCCTTGGCCATGGCCGCTTTATGCATTCCGTACGCGGCGGCTGCTTCGCCCGAAGCGATATGGAAAGGATGGCTGCTTTCCTCCTCCGCTTGGATGTCTTGGCCGCTTGCCATGGCGCTGTTGGCGGCGCTCTCGTGCAGCTTGTCCCTTTCCCTTCGTTCGGTTGTGCAGCTCTTGGAAACCAAGTGGGGCGGCCAATTCCCGCGGACATACGCCCTTTCTTTTTTGTTTGGGCTCGCTCTTTTATCGATAGTTCTTTTTCTTCCGCTGCGTCTAGTTCTGTTTTCGACCGCTCTGCTTGCCTCTGTGTGCTTTGGTTTGGCTGCTTGGCGGCCGAAGGAAAAGCGCCTCGGGGTGATGATCATGATCGGCTGGTCATGTTTGCTCGTGTTCGCTTGGCGCTGGGGGAGTCGCCATGATGAGCTGGAGGCCATCGCCTGGAATGGGATAGGAAGCTTTTTGTTCGTCCGCACTTATCGATTTATTCAAAAAATAAAGAAGTAACAAAAAATGATTAAAAAAATGCAAATCGGACGGGTTTCGGCTTGGTATAATGAGACAAACATGAAAGGGGGAAAGGCAAGATGTCATTTGTTCCGTGTACAACAGCCATTTACGCGTTTAGCCAACACCATCAGCCGGTTCGGACAGTTCGGTCCGGGGAAACGTTTGTCATCGAAACGTACGATTGTTTCCAAAATCAAATTACATCTAGCGAAACACCGTTTGATTCCATTGATTGGAACCATATCAATCCGGCAACGGGCCCCGTCTATATTGAAGGGGCGGAACCCGGTGACATTTTAGCGGTCAAAATTGAACACATTCGCCTTAAAGGGCAAGGAGTGATGGCTGTTGGGCCAGGCCTCGGGGTGCTCGGCGACCGAATTTCGCGGTTTGAGGCGAAAATCGTTCCGGTGGAAGAAAACCGAGCCGTATTTGACGAACATCTTTCCATCCCGCTCAATCCGATGATTGGCGTTATTGGGGTGGCGCCAAACGGCGAGGATGTATCATGCGGAACGCCGGGACCGCACGGCGGCAATATGGATACGAAGCTCATTACAACAGGCGCGACGGTATACTTCCCTGTTTTTGTCAAAGGAGCGCTCTTTGCCTTAGGCGATTTGCACGCGGCGATGGGTGATGGCGAGATCGGCGTGTCCGGCATTGAAATTCCGGGGGAAGTGACCGTCACCGTCCGCGTGATCAAAGGACATTCCCTCAACCATCCACTGCTGCAAAATGACGAAGGGATTGCGACCATCGTGTCGGCCAAAACGCTAGATGAGGCGGTCAAACGATCGGTTGAGGAAATGGTTGAGTTGTTACGGCCGCACACTTCGTTGACGTTGAACCATTTGACGATGGTGCTTAGCGCCGCCGGTCAGACGCAAATCAGCCAAGTGGTGGATCCGCTTGTCACCGCGCGCTTTTTTGTGCCGCGCTTCGTGCTTGAGGCGTATGGCGTTCGTTTGTTTGAGGAATAAGGGGGAATGGCGATGGCGCAATTGGAAACGAACAAATCGGTTGAGTCGCTCGGTTATAAGCAGGAACTAAAGCGGTCGCTCACATGGGTGGACTTGTTGATTTATGGGATGGTGTTCATGGTGCCGATCGCTCCTTTCGGTATTTACGGGTATGTAGCCGAAGGGGCAAAAGGGATGGTCGCTTTAGCATACTTGATCGGAATGGTGGGAATGATTTTCACCGCATTAAGCTACGCGAGAATGGCTGAGGCGTTTCCCATCGCTGGTTCCGTGTATTCCTATGCGCAGAGGGGGATGAATGAATACGTCGGCTTTATGGCGGGTTGGGTCATTTTGCTTGATTACATCTTTGTCCCGGCGCTTCTTTACTTGGTCAGCGCCGCCGCTCTAGCCGACATTGTGCCGGGAGTGCCAATATATGTGTGGCTCGTGCTGTTTATTGGCATCAATACGGTCATTAACATTCTCGGTATCGAAATGACAGCGAGAGCCAATAAAGTGATCGTTATCCTAGAGCTCATCGTTTTGGTAATTTTTGTAATAACGGGCGTTGTGGCGATTTTCAAAGGGGTGAACGGAGCGGAATTTACGTTTAAGCCGTTGTATGACCCCGATCATTTCAGCATGGGAACGGTCATGGGAGCGGTGTCGGTCGCCGTTCTGAGCTTTCTCGGTTTTGACGCGGTGTCAACGCTCGCTGAGGAAACGAAAGACGGAAGGTCGTCCATCGGCAAGGCGATCATCGGCGCTCTGCTGGTGGTCGGGGCGCTGTTTATCATTCAAACATGGGTGGCGGCTTTGATTTGGCCTGATTATACGACGTTTAAAAACGCAGACGCGGCGTTTTATCAGATTGCGGAGCTGGCAGGCGGACCGTGGCTCAAATGGACGACGATCGTTGCCACGGCGTTTTCTTGGGGAATCGCCAACGCCCTTGTGGCGCAGGCGGCTATTTCCCGCATCTTGTATAGCATGGGTCGCGACCGTCAATTGCCCGGCGTGCTGGCCAAAGTGCACCCGAAGTTTCAAACGCCATACGTAAGCACCTTGCTTGTCGCTGTCATTTCGCTCATTGTCACGACGGTGTTCGCTTCGCAAATCGATAAGCTCGCTTCGCTTGTCAACTTCGGCGCCCTGACCGCATTTCTCTTTTTGCATGTATCGGTGATGAACTACTTTTTGCGCAAACAAAAGAGCCATGACTATATCAACCATCTTTTGTTTCCGCTCATCGGGTTTGTCGTCATCGGCTACGTATGGATCAATCTCGATCCGCTCAGCAAAAAGCTCGGATTGATTTGGATCGCCATTGGGCTCGTGTATTTGATCGCCCTGCGCCTTACGAACAAAGGCTCGCGACTGAGCGGGGAACTGTAGTGGCGTGTACGGCCTGACGCCGTCTGAACAAGGCGTTGGGCCGTTCAATGGTTGGCAAACATGAAACTTTTTTTTGCCCTCCACGTATGACTATAGAGGATGCGGTGCTCTGCCAAAACAACGTGCGTTGCTGCCCGTTGCGGAGCGGCGCGAGCCAATGAAAAATGGAAGGGGTCGGGGCGAGAAATGAGCATGTTTGGAAAAGTCGCGGCCGATGTGCTTGGATTGAGCGACATCGGTTCGGTCATTCAGCCGAAAGACTACGACAAAGTCGATGCCGATGATTATGTGATGCACGAGGATGGAGAAAAAATCTACTTCCTTATTAAATCGAAATCCGATGAGTATTGCTTCACCAACCGTGCGCTCATTCATCTGGACGGCACGAGCGCAACAAGCAAAAAACGGACGCTGCGCCGCTACGATTACTACAAGCATCCGATTTCCGACGTGTCGCTCGAGACGGCCGGAACAGTCGATTTGGACGCGGAAATCAAATTCAAAATCGGGTCGCACGCCTACTCGATTGATGTGCATAAAAAACATATCGAGGAACTGAAAGATTTGTATAAATCGCTGCTTGCGATCGCCGACATTTGCCGCGAAAATGAAATGAAGCTCGACTATGCCGAGCGGAGCCTCGAGCTGGCGACCAAGGTGTTTGCCAATATGCGCGGCGACGGCGCCAATGTGTCGGCTGATTTTCAGGCCGTGAATGAATACGCGTTTCGATGGCTGACGGAAGCGAAAAAGAACTATACGGTAAAAGATTTCGGCTTTGTGTTTGAAAAATACATCGAGCAGTGAGGAGATGAATCTTGCATTCGGGAAAGACGCCGGGCCAGAGGGAGGCGTCTTTCCTGTTTTTCAAAGGAACGCGTCGTTGCCAAACGGTGAAGGGGAGAAAGTGGAGGTAGGCAACGTGGCGGCATTGGACATCGCGGCGTTCGATGCAACGGTGCCTGCGGCGTTCCGTACAAAACACGGACACTGGAGCCGAGCTGCCTGACCGCAAAAATGGATCGATGACCGCCGGCCGCCAGCCTGCTGTAAATTCATAGTTGTCAAATGCCAAGCCTTGCTTTAATATAAAAATGTCCATATCCGATAACTCAATCAACTCGCAGCAAGGTGCCGAAAAGGCTTAATAGGGAATCCGGTGGGAATCCGGAGCTGTCCCCGCAACTGTCAATGCGGACGAAATGAAATCGCCACTGTACGGACGGATGGCTTGTGCTGTTTTCCGTACGGGAAGGCTTCAGAGTAGGATGACGCATGAGCCAGTAGACCTGCCTTGCTTGCTGCGGTTTCCGAATCTTCGGGGGGTGAGACGCGGAAACAGTCGCATAGGGCATAGTTGTGCCCATTGGTGGTCTGTTTCCCGCTCATTCCCCGACCGGACGGAATGGGCGTTTTTTTATTGTCCATACATCATTGAAGGGGGGACGTACGGATGAAGCGTTGGAAATGGTCTGCGGCGCTCGCTGCTCTCCTCCTTTTGGCCGCTATGCTTGTTGGTTGCAGCAGCGGAGCGGGCAGCAGCGCCCAGCCGACAAAAAAAGAGGAGCCGAAAGCGGAACAATCGGCGTTTCCGGTGACGGTGAAAGACGGCTTGGGGGAAGAGGTCACCATCAAAGCGGAACCGAAAACGATCGTTTCGCTCATCCCGAGCAATACGGAAATCGCCTACGCGTTAGGGCTCGGTGAAAAAATCGTTGGCGTCAGCGATTTTGACAATTACCCTGAAGACGTCAAGACGAAAACGAAAATCGGCGGGATGGAGTTTAATGTCGAGAAAATCATTTCGCTCAAACCGGATCTCGTCTTAGCTCATGCGTCAAGCGCCCATAACTCGCGCGATGGCTTGCAGCAATTGAAAGACGCCGGCATCACTGTGCTTGTCGTCAATGATGCGAAATCGTTTGCGGACGTGTACGCCTCGATCGAGCTCATCGGCAAAGCGACAGGAACGGTGGACAAAGCGAAGCAAGTGATTGAAGGGATGAAAGAAAAGCTTTCGCAAATCGAAGAAAAAGCGAAACAAATTCCGGCGGACAAGCGGGCGAATGTGTGGGTGGAAGTGTCGCCGCCGCCGCAGCTGTATACGGCCGGCAAAGGAACGTTCATGGATGAGATGCTTCAAGTGATTTCAGCGAAAAACGTTGCCGGCGATTTGGAAGGCTGGCCGATGGTGACCGAGGAAAAAGCGGTGGCCTATAAGCCGGATGTGATCATCACGACATACGGCGGGGCGAAACAAGTGCTCGAGCGCGCGGCTTGGAAAGATGTGCCGGCGGTGAAAAACAAGCGGGTGTATGATGTCAACACCGATTTGGTCAGCCGGCCGGGTCCGCGCCTCGCCGAAGGGGTCGAGGAACTTGCCAAAGCCATTTACCCGGAAGTGTTTCAGTAAACTACCGATGTATATCATGGCCGTTACGGCGGCTGTATTTTCGCTGCTCGCAGGGGTATCGACAGGGTCGCTGTCGATTCCCTTTTCTTCTATTATCGAGATTCTCGCGTCGCAATGGCTCGGAATGCCGCTCTCATCGGACGTGCCTTCCGACTGGGTGCCGATTGTGATGGCGATCCGCCTGCCGCGCGTCGTGCTCGCCTTTTTGGTTGGCGCTTCGTTGGCGCTGGCTGGGGCGGCGTTTCAGGGGCTTTTGAAAAACGCGCTCGCCGACCCGTACACGCTCGGCGTTTCATCCGGCGCGTCAGTCGGCGCGGTGCTCGTGATCTTCCTTGGCTGGCAATGGCCGTTGTTCGGCACGTTTACACTGCCGATCGTCAGCATCTTATGCGGCATGGCGACGCTTGCCGCCGTCTTGGCGTTCACCCGCGCCGTCGATCGGCGGATGTCGGTGGAGACGATCATTTTAGCCGGCATTATTTTCGGGGCCTTTTTTAGCGCCTTCATTTCGCTCATGATCGCTTTGACCGGCGACGAATTGCGGCAAATCATCTCTTGGCTGATGGGAAGCGTGGCGATGCGCGGATGGAAATACAGTGGATTGCTGTTTCCGTTTTTCCTCATCGGTGCCGTGGTGTTGATCGCCAACGGCCGCGAGTTGAACGCGTTCGCGTTCGGCGAAGCGGTGGCGCTTCATGTCGGCGTTGACGTTGCGCGCCGGAAAATCGTTATTTTGACGGCGGCCGCCTTTCTCACCGGAGCGGCGGTGTCGGTGTCGGGGACGATCGGCTTTGTCGGGCTTGTCGTTCCCCACATCGTGCGGCTTTTATGCGGGCCGGACTACCGGGTGCTTTTGCCGCTATCGCTCTTGTACGGCGGGGCGTTTCTTGTGTTCGCCGATCTGGCGGCGCGGACGATCATCGAGCCGCGCGAACTGCCGATTGGCGTCATCACTTCGCTCGTCGGCGCTCCGTTGTTTGCCGTTTTGTTTTTCCGAAAAACGAAGCGAAAGTTGGGATGACGATGCTGCAAGTGCGAGAGGTGTCGCACCGATACGGGACGACTCAAGTGCTTGACCGGGTGACGTTTTCCGTGGAGAAAGGGGAGCTGTTTGGCATCATTGGGCCGAACGGCAGCGGCAAGACGACATTGCTCAAGCTCATCAGCAAAGAGCTGCCGCTGGCAAGCGGCGAGATTGCCATCAGCGGTCGGCCACTTTCCGAATTGTCGACAAAACAGTGGGCGCGCTTGGCCGCCGTCCTGCCGCAAACGTTGGAAACGGCGCACGGCTATACGGTGAAAGAAACGGTGGCGCTCGGCCGCTACGCCCATCAGCGCGGCTTGCTTCCAGCGTGGACGGCGGAAGATGAAGCCGCCGTTCAAGAGGCGCTCGCCGTTGTCGGTCTCGCCCACAAAATGGATGCGCCGCTGGAGCGGTTAAGCGGCGGCGAGCGGCAGCGGGCTTATTTGGCGCGGGCGCTCGCTCAAGAGCCGCAGCTGCTCTTGTTGGATGAGCCGACCAACCATATGGATTTAAGCGGGCAAGTCCGGCTTTTGGACCGGCTTACTGCAGCGGCTCGTGCCCGCGGTTTGACGGTGGTCGCGGTCTTTCATGAGATGAACGTCGCCAGTCTGTATTGCGATCGGGTGCTCGTTTTAAAGGACGGGAAAACAGCCGCGCTCGGCGCGCCGGCGGACGTCATGACGCCAGCGCTGCTGAATGACGTGTTTGCCGCTCCGGTCGTGCGCCAAGCGCATCCAGCGGCGGCCAAGCTGATGTTTTCGTTTGTGCCGCAACATCGCGAGGAGAAAACGCCGCTCCTCGGTGGGCTGCGCCCGGTTTTTTTGGCCGATGCGGTCGTTCTTGCTTCACCAAGGCCGCTGCGCGTCTTGTCGTCCGCTTTGGTTGGCGCCGGATTTCAATGGGCGACCCATTTCGTCAACCGCCAGGTCGGGCTGGATTACGACTGCGGCGACGCGGAAGAGGAGATGCGCCGCTATTTGAAACGGCACGGCTTTTCCCCGGAGCGGACGATCGGCATGATGACTGCCGTCGATGTCCGTGACGCCGTTTGGCTTCAAGAGGAAAGGAAAGGGTGTTCGGCCGCGGTGTTAGTCACCGCCGGCGTCGGCAATGCGGTCGACGCGGCCCGAGCGTGGCGGCATCAGCCGGCCGCCGCGAAGCCGGGAACGATCAATATGGTCATTGTCGTCGATGGGACGCTAACGGAAGCGGCGTTCGTGCAAGCGGTGATGACGGCGACGGAGGCGAAGGCGAAGGCGCTTGCCGAGCGGTCGGTTTGCGATCCGGAAACGCGAACGCTGGCTACCGGCACATCGACCGACTCGCTGGCGGTGGCGGCGACGCAAACAGGGCGGTCGTTTCCCTACGCTGGAACGGCGACCGAGCTTGGCCGCACGCTTGGCCGGCTTGTGTATGAAGCGACCATCGAGGCGCTCGATCGCTGCGAGCGGCGGAGGGGAAAGCGATGACCCATTTGACGGCATTGGCGTTAGCCTTGTTTTTGGATGCGCTGGTGGGCGACCCGCGCTGGCTTCCGCATCCGGTGCGAGGCATGGGAAAACTGATCGCTTCGCTCGATCGCCGCTGGAATAACGGAACAAAGAGAAAAGCGAAAGGGGTAGCGGCTTTGGTCGTCGTGTTGGCTGTTGTTTACGGGCTGTCGGCGCTCGCGGTGGCGGCAGGGTATGCGGTGTCTCTGTACGTAGGGGTGGCGGTCGAGTCGGTGCTCATTTTCACCGCCATTGCCACGAAAAGCTTGGCTGTTGCGGCGGAAGAGGTGCGTCGGCCGCTTGAAGCGGGCGATCTTTCCAAGGCGCGCCAGGCGCTGTCGATGATCGTCGGCCGCGACACCGAGCGGCTCGATGAAGCCGGCATCACTCGCGCCTGCATCGAGACGGTGGCGGAAAATACGAGCGACGGCATCACGGCCCCGCTCTTTTACGCCGCCATTGGCGGCGCCCCGCTCGCTTTGTTGTATCGGGCGGTAAACACGTGCGATTCCATGATCGGTTACAAAAACGAGAGGTATCGCGAATTTGGCTGGGCGGCTGCCCGGTTCGATGATGTGTTGAACTATGTTCCGGCGCGGCTGACGGCGCTCGTGATGGTGCTTGTTTTCGGCGGGCGCCGCCTCCGTGCGGCGCTGGCGATTTTGTTTCGCGACGCCCGCCGCCATCCGAGCCCGAACAGCGGGTGGCTGGAAGCGGCGATGGCCGGTCTGCTTGGCGTGCAGCTTGGTGGAACGAATACATACGGCGGCCTTGTTTCCGTCCGGCCGACGCTCGGCGATGCGGTGGTGCCGCTTTGTCCCGCTCACATTCGCCGGGCGGTCGCGATCATGATCGGGACCGTGCTCGTGTTTGCGTTTTTATTATGGATAGGAGGGATGATCGTTGCCATGGCCAGCGCATGGGGCGAATCCGCGCGCGCTTTATGAGCAATGCGGACTGAAGCCCCCCGATCAGTATATCGATTTCAGCGTCAATACGAACCCGTACGCGTTGCCGCCGTCCGCCTGGCCGACCGGAGAAGATTGGGCGCGTTGGGCGAGCGAATATCCCGATCCGGAAGCCAAAGCGCTCAAAGAGAAAGTGGCTGAGCGAGAGCGCATTCGCCCTGAGCAAGTGCTTGTCACCAACGGGGCGGTGGAGGCGGTGTATTTGTTGGCAGCCATGTTTGCCGGCCGCCGCGTCGGCGTCTTGGAGCCGGCGTTTTCTGAATATCGGCGCGCCTCTCTTGCTTACGGTTGCGAAGTGACGTCATTGATGGCGGAGGAAAGCCGCGGATTTTTGCCTGATCTTGACGAAGCGGCTGCGTGGGTGGCTGAGCGTGAAGCGGTGTTTCTTTGCCATCCGAACAACCCGACGGGAACGGTGCTCTCAAAGGGGGATCTTCACGCCCTCATTGCCGCCGCCCATCGGGCTGGAACGTACATCATCGTGGATGAGGCGTTTTACCCGTTTTGGTGCGGCGGATTTACAGCGGTGCGTTGGCTGGACCGCTACCCTCGCTTGATCGTGCTTCGCTCGCTGACGAAAATCTACCACTTGGCCGGGGCGCGCCTCGGCTATGTGGCGGCCGATGAAGCGGTCATTGCCTCGCTGCGGAAACGGCAGCCGCCATGGAGCGTAAGCCGCGTCGCCCAGCAGCTCGGGCTTCGCTTTATGGAGATGGAGTCGTTTGCCGTTTGGACGAAAGAGCGGATCGCCGCCGAGCGGGAGCGGGTGTTTCGCTCGCTGCCGCTGAATCGGTATCGCGTGTTGCCGTCGGCCGTCAACTTTTATTTGCTGCGGCCGCTGTCCGGCCGGACAATGGAGCTGTTTTGGCATCTGTTGGAGCGCGGGATCGTTCCGCGCCATACGATGAATTTTCCCGGCTTGGATGGGCGCTACTTGCGCTTCGCTGTCAAAACGCAGGTGGAAAACGATCAGCTGCTTGAAGCGTTGGCGGGGTGGGACGGTTGATCGTTTTTGTGAGCGGCGCGGTGCGGAGCGGGAAGAGCGAGATTGCGGAAGCATGCGCCATCCGGCTCGCTTCTGTCGGAAGGATTCATTATATCGCCGCTGCGCCGGCGGACGATGAAGAAATGGCTGGGCGCATCCGCCGTCATCAAGAGCGGCGGGCGGCCACCGCGGCGCGGTGGGTCGTGTGGGAAGTCCCGTTTTCATCGCGGGGGCTGACCGCTTCTTTGCGGGCGGACGATGTTGTCCTGCTAGATTGTTTGACGACTTGGTGGGCGGCAGAACTGTTTGTAGGAGATGATTGGCAAACGATGAAAACGGCTGACGAAGCCGCCCGTCACCTGCTTGATGAGGTGCGGGCGTGGGCCGGACGGTGCCGGGCAGTGGTGGTCGTATCCAATGAGCTGTTTTCCGGCGGGGTGCCGGATGATGAGGGCACGTTTCGCTACATGAAAACGCTTGGGTGGCTTCATCAGCAGTTGGTTGCCGCTGCCGGGGCGGCCGCTGTAGTCGAATGCGGCCTTCTGCGCGTGAAAAAAGGACGGTGGCCGCAATGAAGAGGGCGTGGAGCGGTTGGCGGCTGGCGCTCCAGCTGCTGACCGTCTTTCCGATCCGGCGCGCCGTCGAATGGAATGAGTGGCACGTCCGTTGGCTCGTGCGGTGCATGCCGTTGGTCGGGGGGCTGATCGGCGCATGTTCGGCTGCGCTGTATGCGCTTTATCTGTCGCTTTCCTTCGGTTCGCCGCTTTTTTGGTCGTTTCTCCTTCTTTGGCTCGGCGTTTGGCTGGCCGGAGGGCTGCACGCCGATGGGCTGATGGATGTCGGCGATGCGTTTTTTTCCTACCGCGATGTGAAGCGGCGGCAAGAAATTATGTCCGATTCGCGCGTCGGCGCATTTGCGGTGCTCGTGCTTTTCACCGTGCTGTCGTTCCGTTGGCTGTTTTTGTACGAATCGCTGCAAACCGGTGTCCCATGGGCGCTGTTGGTGGCGGTTCCTTGTTTATCGCGGGCTGGCGCCGCCTCGCTTCTTGTCTCCGCAAAGCTGGCAAAGCCGACAGGAATGGCGGCTTCGCTCCGCGAATACAGTTCATGGCGCGATGCGGTGGGCGCGCTGATGGCTGCTTTGTTCGTGCTCGCGTTATTGGCGGCGATCGGCGCCGTCCCGCTCCCAACCGGCTTGGCGTTATTGGCGGCGACCGGTTTGTTGGTGGCGGCGGCTCGGCGTTGGGCGGAAACCCAGTTTGGCGGCATTACCGGCGATGTGCTTGGCGCGTTCATTGAAGGGGGGGAAACGGTGCTGTGGGGCGTCATTTGGCTCTTACACTCATCCGGCATGGCATGACGGAGGAAAACCGGCGCCGCGCTTACATCGGCTGGCTTGATGTTCCGCTGGCGGCCGAGGAGCGCGAGCGGCTTCGTCGGCTGCGCACAGAACGGTTCGCTCCGCTCGATCTGTTAGTGGGCAGCGATCTTCGCCGCTGCCGCGAGACGGCCGCTTGCTTGTTTCCGGGACGGGAGGCGGATTGGTGCGCCGCGGAATGGCGTGAGCTGTCCTTCGGGGCTTGGGAAGGGCGGACGTTTGCGGACTTGAAAGACGACCGTGCGTATCGGCGCTGGCTGGAGTCTCCCACCGCAGCGGCCCCGCCCGGCGGTGAATCGTATGCCGAGTTTCAGAGGCGCATCATGCGGGCGCTCGCAAAGACGCTTGCCTTGGCCGAACGATCAGGGGCTTGCCATGTCGTTGTTGTCACTCACGGCGGTCCGATCCGCCTTTTGCTGGAGCGATATGCGCCGGATCTTCGTCCGTTTTGGGAATGGGAGGCGCCGTTTGCCGGGGGCTATACGTTGGAATCAACGCTTCAGCGTTGGAAGGAGGGGAAACGATGCATTTCGTTGTCGGCGGTGCGTTTCAAGGAAAGCGAAAATGGGTGCGGGAACGGTACGGAGTAGGCGATGGCAGCCACATCGTATGGCAGGACGGCTATCAAGCACCATACCAAGCGCCCGATGATGTCCACGGGGCGAAAACGGTCGTCCTTGACGGGCTCGAAGCCGCCATTCGTCGCGTTTCGGATGTGGACGAATGGGAGAAGCGCTTTGGCGACTGGCGGCGCTGGGAGGCGGCGGCACCCGGCCGCACCGTCGTTTGGATCGGCACCGATGTGACGCAAGGCATCGTCCCTGTCGATAGGGAAGAGCGGCGTTGGCGTGATGCGGTCGGCCTCTGTTACCAACGGCTGGCCGCTATGTGCAGCCGCGTTGACCGACTTTGGTGCGGGCTGGCTGAACGATTGAAATAAGGAAAGGGGAGAGGGCGAATGAGGCTGTATACACGGACAGGAGATCAAGGAAAAACGAGTCTAGTTGGCGGGCGCGTCGACAAAGACCATTTGCGCGTTGAGGCGTACGGGACGATCGATGAGGCCAATTCGGTGATCGGTTGGGCGTTGGCTTTGCTTGTGGATGATGAACGGCTTCGCGACCTTTGCGCCGAGCTGCAAATGATCCAGCATGAGCTGTTTGACTGCGGCGGCGACTTAGCCATTGTCAACGGCAAGCTGCCGTATAAAGTGAACGATGAGATGGTCGCCCGTTTGGAGGCGCGCATTGACGCGTATGTCCAGGAAGCGCCGCCGTTGCAAAAATTCATTTTGCCGGGCGGGTCGAAGGGGGCGGCGGCGCTTCATATGGCGCGCACCGTGACGAGAAGAGCGGAGCGCTGCATCGTTTCTTTGCAAAAAGCTGAGCCGATCAACGATGTGGTTCTCAAATATATGAACCGCCTATCCGACTATTTGTTCGCCGCCGCGCGGGTTGTGAATGCGCGGTTAGGGGTGAACGATGTCGAGTACGAACGAAGCGCCATCGTGTTTCGCGACAAGGAGGAGACACCATGAGCCGTCGCTTGGCATGGCTGGCCGTTTGTTTGGCGTTGTCCGCCGTCGGGTCGTTCATCAAGCTGCCAACGTTTGTCGGCAGCATCGCCTTAGACAGCGCTCCGGCTCTTGTCGCCGCAGCCATCCTCGGTCCGCGTGCCGGGGCGGCGGTGGCGGGAATCGGGCATTTGATTTCCGCGTGGCTCGGCGGTTGGCCGCTCGGACCGTTTCATTGGCTGATTGCGTTGGAAATGGCCGCACTTGGCGCCCTGTTTGCCTTGCTCTATCAGCGGGGCTGGAAAATAGGAAGCGCTGCGGTCTTTATCATTGGCAACGCTTGTTTCGCCCCGTTGCCGCTGGCCGCTTCGTTCGGTTGGTCGTTCGTGTTGGCGGTCATTCCGCCACTGTCGATAGCGGCGCTCATCAATGTCTTGATCGCGACGGCGGTCATCCCGTCTGTCGAGCGTGTCGCGGGAAAAGCAAGGGGGAAAGTGCCGCATGCGTGACGTGCTGTTTCTACCGCTGGCGGACGGCGTGGAGTTGGCTGTTGCCGCCGATGGTTCAGCGGCGGTTGGAGACAAGCCGGGCGATGTCGTGTCTGCTTCGGTTGATGTCGTCGCCTATTTCGCCGCCCGCGTCGCTTTGCTGGAGCTGTTGAGCGTCGGGGCCGAAGCGAGGGCGGTCGTGCTGCAAAATTTCATCGCCGACGACCGTTGGGAGGCGCTTTGCCGCGGCGTTGAGCGAGCAGGACGAGAGCTCGCTCTTTCCCTCCCGATCACCGGCAGTACGGAATCCAACTTTCCAACCGTGCAGTCGGCGCTTGGCGTGGCGGCGCTCGGGACGGTGGCCAGCCAGCGAAAGCGGATCGGGATGACGCCGGAGACGGCGCGGTTTGCCGTGATCGGCCGCCCGCTCGTCGGGGCTGCGGTGTTGGCCCAACCCGAATGGGTGCTGCCGCTTTCCCTTTTCGCCGAGCTGCTTGTTTCGCCCTATGTGTATGAGCTTGTGCCGATCGGATCGAAAGGCGTTTTTTACGAATGGACAGGGCTGTTGGCCGCCAATCGCCTCCGCTTCCGCAGTTGTTCGTGTCCGCTGTCGCTTTTTTCATCCGGGGGACCGGCTACCGCCGTGCTGATCAGCTATGACCCAGCTGGCGAACCGAAGCTGAAGCAGCAAGCTGGGCGGCTCTTTTTCCCGTTGTTTGCCGAACGGTAGCCATGCCCTCATTTCTGTGCAAAAAGTGGTTTTCTTTTTCATCGTCACCCGTTATCATGAAGATAATGGGATTTTTTTTGGTTCGGCTGTCAAGCGGAACAAGGCGATGCCGCCGCTTTCGTACGGGAGCAGCCCGATGGTCAAAAGCAGACGAATGGCCGTGGTCCATGGGGAAGATAGGGGGAGAGAAACGATGGACCCCGTCTTTGAGCAGTTGTATGAAAAATATCACGATGACTTGTTTAATTTTTTGTTTTACATGGTGCGGAATCGAGAGCAGGCCGAAGATTTAGTCCAAGAAGTCTACGTCAAAGTGCTTCGCTCATATAAGCGGTTTCAAGGGCAATGCAGCGAAAAAACGTGGCTGCTGTCCATTGCGCGCCATGTGGCGATCGATTTTTTCCGCAAGCAAAAACGCCGCCGTCAGTGGGTGGGGGCAGCGGATTGGAGCGAGGAACAAATCAGCGCGGATGGTCCGCTGCCTGAGGAACTCGCCATTCAAAACGAGGAAATTCAGCAGCTGTACCGTTGTTTGGCCCGCTGTACGCTCGATCAGCAGCTCGTGCTAGTGCTTCGTTTCATCCAGTCGTTGTCGATCGCCGAAACGGCGGAAGCGCTCGGCTGGACGGAAAGCAAGGTGAAAACAACACAGCACCGCGCCTTGAAGGCGCTGAAGCACTATATGGAGGAAGAGGCGGAACGGGAAGGTGGGGCATGTGAAAAAGTTTCAGTGGAGTGAGCAGTGCATTGAACATGGGTTAAAGCAGATGCCGACCGTGAAAGACCGCCGTTCCAAAGAAGACATTTATCAGCAATGGCGGCGCGCTCAGCAGGCGCGCTGGAAACGTCGGTGGCGCGCGGCAGCGGCGGTAGCGACGGTGCTGATCGCCGTTGCGCTCGGTGGCCATCGGTGGATCGCGCCGGAGCAGGAGGAGAAACAGAAGGCCGCATCGCCGGCGGAAATGACGCCGACCAATAGCGCTTCGGCGCCGGCGGAAATGATGATGACGGCGGATGCGGCTTCAAAGGCGGCGGAACAAAACGAAACCGTGGCGGTGATCGCCTTGCCCGACCGGCGCGGCGGTTTTGTGGTGCCGGTCGCGGTGCCGCTCGATGACCGGCTTGCCCCGGCGGAGCGGGTGGCGGCTGCCATCGATGAATTGAGCCGCACTCGGCTTCGCGATGCGGCCCGCTGGTTCGATGGCGTTACCGTGGTGCCGGAAGCGGAGGACGGGCGCACATGGGCGGTGGACGTTCCGGCCGGGCATCGTGTGTTTGCGGCCAGCGACAAAGAACAGCAACTTTTTTTGGCGGCGGTGACGGAGACGGTGCGGCAAATGGGCGGACGGCGCCTCCACTTTTTCACCGCCGGGAAAGAAGGATTGAATTTGCCGGCGGTGGGGCGGTTGCACCTGTCAAAAATCGGCGGGCAAAAACGAATGTATTATATTAGCCGTACGTCTTCGTTTCCAGCCGTCGTGCTCATTCCAGCCCCGAGCGGAGCCTCGACGCTTCTTGAGGCGCTGCAGCGGATGACCAAGCCGGGGGGAAGCGGGCTGGAACCGGCTGTTCCGCAAGGGGTAGAGATCACCGGAGTGAAGGTGGATGAACGCCACGCGACGATCCGCCTCCGCGTGTCCGTTTCGCTTGACACCCAAGACGCAGCGCGCATGGTGGAAGCGATGTTGCTGACGGCGAAAGAGTTTGGAATACATGACGTGACGCTGGCCGCCGCTGGCCGTTCCTCCCTTGGTTCGTATCGGCTTGGAGAGCGAATCGCCGTGCCGCCGGGGCCGAACTCGGAAGTAGTGGCGGCAGCAGGGCGGTAGCGGGGTGGCGCTGTTTTGTTATCGTTTTGTAAATGGCGGCGCGGTTCTGTTCTAGCGCCGATCGTTTTGACATAAGACTTATATGGTGTGAGAGGAAGAGGTCGTCACCGCGCGGCTTTCTTTTCGATTTGCCAAGCCTCTTTTCGAGCGCAGGAGGCAGCTCAGCCGTTGCGGGGAGCTTCGGTCCGCGCCAGCACGCGGAGCAGGGGATGAAAAAGGAGGGATGACCATGGGGGATGTGACAAGACGAATTTTAGCGGTCGCCGGTGTAGCGGCATGCGTCGGCCTGCTTTTTCTCATCGGCGCCAACGGCTGAAGCCTGAATATTCAACCAATGGTTGTCCTTTCTTGCGTTGCTGCGTTATAATGAGAAAAACAGCAAGAGAGGGGAAACGGAAATGTTGACGGATTATCACAACCATTTGGAGCGGGGGACGTTGACGCTCGATTATTTGCGCCAGTTCACCGATGAGGCAGCCAGGAAAGGGATTCAGCACTTCGGCATCTCTGAGCACGCGTATCACTTTTATCAGACAAAAAACATTTTGTCGAACCCGTGGGTCGAAGCGCGCCGCTGCTACGATATGGCCGATTATGTCCGCCTGTTTCACGAAGCATGGGATGCGGGCATCGATGTCAAGATGTCGATCGAGATGGACTATACGCCGGGCAAACATGAGGAAATGGCTGCCTTCATCCGTTCGTACGAGTTTGACTATGTCATCGGTTCGATCCATTGGGTCGACGATTTCGGCATCGATTTAGTCGAGTACCGCCACGAGTGGGAGCGGCGTGATTTGTACGATACATATCGCAAATATTTCGATCAAGTCGTGACGCTCGCCGAGTCAAATTTGTTTGATATTATCGGCCACTTGGATTTGGTAAAAATTTTCAAGTACGTCCCAGAGGACGAAGAGTTTTTGCTTGAACAATATGACCGAGCGACCACCGCGCTCGCCAATTCGAAAACGTGTGTGGAAATCAGCACCGCGGGGTTGCGCAAACCGGTCGGCGAACTGTATCCCGATCCGCGCTTGTTGAAAATGTGCTATGACAAAGGCATTCCGATCGTATTATCGTCCGATGCGCACGTGCCGGAACATGTCGGCGCCGATTTTGACAAAGCGGTGGAACTCGCCCGCAGCATCGGCTATACCGAGCTCATGACGTTCTCGAAAGGCGAGCGGAAGGCGGTGCCGCTCGGTTAAGTGAAACGATATGGCGAAAAACGCAGGCTTCTGATCTCTTGGCGCCTGCGTTTTTCATGGACGGCCGGCCGGGGTTGCGGCGGCTTGCAAGGGAAATCTCAACTGGGGGCGGTGGACGTCTTCTCACCGTTTGGCGTTGCAAACGAACAAAAAAACGCAGGCTTCCAAATTTGGAAGCCTGCGTTTTTTATGGCTACGCCTCAAGCCGTTTGACGGTCTCAATATCATCAATTTGCGCCAGTGCGTGTAACACCGCCTCATCCACCGGTTTGTCGAGCGAGAGGATCATCATCGCTTTTCCGCCGGCCTCTTGCCGCCCGACTTGCATGGTGGCGATGTTGACATCGTGCGCCCCGAGCACGTTCCCGACTTTGCCGATCATTCCCGGCCGGTCTTGGTGCTGAATGTACAACAGATGGCCTTCCGGGGCGAAGTCGATGGCGACGCCGTCAAAGTGGACGATGCGGTCGCCATAGTTCGGCACGTGCGTCCCTTTGATGGTGAACGTTCTGTTTTCACCGTGGACGGTGAGGGAAATGCAGTTCGCATAGCCGTGCGTTTCATCGGAAAATTTTTCCCCGTATGTGATGCCGCGTTCTTTGGCGATCATGGCGGCGTTCACCTCGTTGACCGTGGAGGCGACGCGCGGCCGCAGGAAGCCGGCAAGCAGGCTGCGGGTGATGTACGTCGTCTCGAGATCGGCGACCGTGCCGGCGTAGGTGACCGACAGCTCTTGCACCGGGATGTTCATAAACTGCGAGGCGATCAAGCCGAGCTTCCGGCCTAAATGATAGAATGCTTGAATTTTTTCATAGACGTCTTTCGACAACGCCGGCAAGTTGATCGACGAGGTGACCGGCCGTCCTTCAAAAAAGTGGAGCAGCTCTTCGGCGACTTGGGTGGCGACGTTCAGCTGCGCTTCGACCGTTGACGCCCCTAAATGCGGCGTGACGATCACATTGTCAAACGAAAGCAGCGGATGATCGCCCGGCGGTTCTTGTTCAAAAACGTCGAGGGCGACGCCGGCGACATGGCCGTTTTCCAAAAACGGAATGAGCGCTTGCTCGTCGATGATGCCGCCGCGGGCGCAGTTGACTAGATAGACTCCTTTTTTCGTTTTCGCCAAGTTGTCCGTGCCAAGGAGCCCCCGCGTTTCTTTTGTCAGCGGTGTATGGACGGTGATGATGTCGGCGGAAGCCAGCACTTCGTCAAGCGAGTGAATCGAAACGCCGAGTTTTTCGGCCCGATCTTTTGTTAAAAACGGGTCGTACACGTGCACGCTCATGCCAAAGGCGCGCGCCCGTTTGGCGACTTCCGAACCGATGCGGCCGAAGCCGATGATGCCCAATTTCTTGCCAAACAGCTCATTGCCGACAAACGCCGAGCGGTTCCACTCCCGCGATTTGACGGAAATGTGCGCCTGCGGGATGCGGCGGACCAGCGCGGCCATCATGGCAAAAGTATGCTCGGCGGCCGAAATCGTATTGCCGTTTGGCGCATTGATGACGACGATGCCGCGTTTCGTCGCGGCATCGACATCAATGTTGTCGACGCCCACACCAGCGCGGCCGATAATTTGTAAGTTCGGCATTTTTTCCAAT
This sequence comes from Geobacillus sp. YF-1, assembly GCF_052692335.1. Classification (NCBI taxonomy): domain Bacteria; kingdom Bacillati; phylum Bacillota; class Bacilli; order Caryophanales; family Anoxybacillaceae; genus Geobacillus; species Geobacillus sp. YF-1. The sequence goes on along the minus strand of NZ_CP199850.1, from coordinate 2,189,075 downwards.
AGTTCTTCGGTCACTTTGGTGGCGCTGCGCACGAGCAAAGCGTCAAATGTGTGCAATTCCTCTTCCGCTTCGCTCACGTTCTTTTGCACGATGTCAATGTGCGCCGATGCGCGGAGCGGCGCCAGCCCCTCTTCGCTGATGGCGTCGGAAACGAGTACGCGAAACACAGTCGGTGCCCCTTTCTGTTTCAAGGATGTTAAATTTCTGATAATTTAACACGGGAAAGAGGTTTCTGTCAATGGGGAAAAAAGAAGTCATACCAATGAAAGCGTTTTTTTACAAAAGAAATGTTCGGGTTTCACAAAAAAAAGCGCCCATATCAAACGATATGGGCAAAATTGTTCGGAAATAACAAATATTCGCAGGTCGATTATCGGTTTTTCTGTTCATTGTAGCGGGCGATGCATTCATCAATGAGTTTGGCCGCGGCTTCCGGGCCTTCCCATGTGCCGATTTCCGTCCGCTTGCCTTGCAAGTCTTTGTAGCGCTCAAAGAAGTGGGCGATTTCTTTCAGTTTGTGCTGCGGAAGATCTTCGATGGAGCGCACCTCGTCAAAGCGCGGATCTTCGACCGGAACGCCGATCAATTTCGCGTCCTCTTCGCCGCTGTCGACCATGTTCAAATAGCCGATGACGCGCGTGTCGATGACGCAGCCCGGGAACGTTGGGTTTGTCGTGATGACCAAAATGTCAAGCGGATCGCCGTCGAGCGCCAGCGTATTTTGCAAGTAGCCATAGTCGGCCGGATAAAACATCGGTGAGTATAGAACGCGGTCGAGCTTGAAAATGCCGCGCTCTTTGTCGAATTCGTATTTGTTTTGGCTGCCGGTTGGAATTTCGATAAACGCTTCGACAATTTTATTTTCGAATGCCATGACCCGTTCCTCCCTTGTTCGTTATGTATACATGAAAGCTTGTCCGCCGGTCGGCGGCGGACAAGCCAATTTTATTGTAGCACGTTCGCCCAAGATGCGCCACTTGTGATGAACCATTTTTTCACGCTGGCATCAAAAAACCCCTCCTGCCGCCACGGCAAGAGGGAGCGATCCACAGGCCTTTGCAAGAAAGACGCGATTCCGCCCACCCTAAATGTCAATCGAATTTGTTCGGATCACCATCAAACGGTTCATCCGCGACTTTAATCGATTCGGTCGGACAGCCTTCAAAGGCATCCATCATATCGTCAATCAAAATCTCCGGCACTTCGACGATCCCTTGGTTGTCGTCAAGGGTGACGTAGGCAATGCCGTCCTCGTCGTAATCGTAAATGTCCGGGGCGGCGGCGCCGCACGCTCCGCAGGCGATGCACGTCTCTTTATCCACAATCGTATATTTTGGCATAAACATCGAACCTCCCCAAGTTTATTGGAAACGGACGGGCCATCTCCGTGTTGCCTGCTCGGAAATGAACGTTTCACTTTTATAATAAGACCGTCCCGCCGGCTTTTCAATAAAAAAATTGCTCGCTTGTATTTTTACACATATGCATCTTCTTTAACACATTCACCGAGAAGTCTCCCACCTCGAAATGGAAGGTAGGTGGGAGAGGTTCATTTTTGTGATCATGTGGTGGAAATGTCAACGACGCGATTTTTTGCCGATCGGCCCGCTTTTTTTGCTACAATAAAGGCAGGGAGGAAGGGCCATGCAGCACAGTTATGCGTCGTTTTTGCTCGCCTGGTGTCTTCGCCAGTTTCGCGGTGAGCGGACGCTGGCGGCGGCGTATCATTTATTTTCGGGAAAAAAATCGGCGCAGACGCTCCAAGACAGCAAATGGTTTCAGCTTGAACCGTTTTTTGGCGCGTGGAAAAACGTGACGATGTCTTCGCTTGAAGCGGCGGCGGGCTGGCTGGCTGAACAGCGGCTCGCCATGGTGGTCGGGGATCGGGCGTACCGGCTGACCGAAGCGGGGGAGGAGTGGCTTTCCGAGCGGGAGGCGCTTTTTCCCCGTCATATGAACGGCTGGCGCTACCACGAGGTGGAGCTGCCGTTTTGGCAGCGGCTTTCCCTCATTGGACAGACGTTGTCGAACTTGAACGCCGGCCGGCGGTTTGCGCCGATTTGCCGCGATGAACGGACGCTTCGCTGGGTGAAGCGCTACTTGATGGATAAAGGCGGCCGCGCCGCGCTGACGAGAGAGTTGTACGAGGAGCTTCTCCGGCTGCTTGCTGCCGTTTCAGAAGAAGCAGCGCTCGTGTTTACGCTGCGGTTGACGAGCGCGGACCGCATCGGCTGGACGGCCGAGCAAATCGCCGCCCATCTGCAAAAAGAGGCGCTGTATGTCGAATTTCTATTTCGCGATGCGCTTCATTACATCATGGCAGAGGCGGAAGCGGGGCGCTCCCCAGCGCTGGCCGAACTGATGGACGGCTTGGCGCCGGTGGCGTTGACCCAATCGGCGCAAAAAACGTACGAATGGCTGCAAAAAGGAAAAACGATCGAGGAAATCGCCGCCATTCGCCGTTTGAAGCGGAGCACGATTGAAGACCATCTTGTCGAAATCGCCGCCAATGTGCCCGCTTTTTCGATTGCCCCGTTTGTTGCCGCCGAGAAAGCCGCGGCGGTTCAGGCGGCGGCCAAGACGCTCGGAACGCGCAAGCTAAAGCAAATTCGCGAGGCGCTTGGCGGAGCGGTCAGCTATTTTGAAATTCGTCTTGTATTGGCAAAGGAAGTGGGACGTTGGATGAAATCGTGAACACGCTGCGCAAGCAGTTTGGACATCATTCGTTTCGCCCGGGGCAGCGGGAAGTGATCGACGATGTGCTGGCCGGGCGCGATGTGTTGGCAATGCTGCCGACCGGGAGCGGCAAGTCGCTTTGTTATCAGCTGCCGGCTTACGTGCGGCCCGGCCGGGTGCTCATCGTTTCCCCGCTTGTGTCGCTCATGGAAGATCAGGTCGAACAGCTGCGCCGGCGCGGGGAAAAGCGAGTCATCGCCTTTCACAGCCTGCTCGACGAGGAGGAAAAGGGGCAGGCGCTTGCTTCGCTGGCCGATTTTCGCTTTATTTACGCTTCCCCGGAGATGCTCCAGTCGGCTTCGTTTTTGGCCGCGCTGCGACGCGCGCCTGTCTCGCTCTTTGTCGTCGATGAAGCGCACTGCATTTCGCAATGGGGCTATGATTTCCGTCCCGACTTTTTAAAGCTCGGGGACGTTCGGCGCGCGCTTGGGAACCCTCCGTGTCTGGCGCTGACCGCGACAGCGCCGCCGCAAGTGCGCGACGACATCATCCGCACGCTCGGGATGAGGGAGGCTAGACGCCACATTTATTCTGTCGATCGGCCGAACATCGCCTTAAAGGTTGAGCATTGCCGTTCGCCGGAAGAAAAGGCGGAGCGGATCATCGAATACGCGCAGCGGCTCAAAGGCCCGGGCATCATCTACTTCTCGAGCCGGCAAGGGGCGGAAGAGATCGCGCGGCGGCTCGAACGGAGCGGGGCCGGGCGGGTCGCTTACTATCACGCCGGCATGGATGGGGAGCAGCGGCTGCTCGTGCAGCAGCAATTTTTGCACGGCCAGTTGGATCTCGTCTGCTGCACGAGCGCATTTGGCATGGGCATCAATAAAGAGAATGTCCGCTTTGTCCTGCATTTTCATATGCCGGCGCAGCTGGAAGCGTACGTGCAGGAGATCGGGCGGGCCGGTCGTGACGGCGCGCCAAGTTTGGCCGTGCTGTTTTACGCCGATGGCGATGGAGCGATGGCCCAAGCGGTGGCCGAAGCGGAGCTTCCCCATCCGCACGAGCTGCGTGAGTGGTTTCGCCGGCTGCCGGAAGGGGCGGGATTGGATCGTTTTCGTGTATGGGTAGAAACGAGTCGGTTTACTGACATACAAAAACGGCTTTTATCGTACGTTTTAGAACGGGAGCAGTCGCTCGTCTTTGGGGCGCCGGCGCTGCTTGGCGAACGGGTGGCGGCCGCCGTGGAAGAGCGGCGCCGGTGGAAACGGAAAAAAGTCCGGGAGATGGAAGGATGGGTGCACGAGCTTTCGTGCCGCCGCTCCCGCCTTGTTCATGCGTTCGGCGAAGAGTTGGCCGTCCGCCCGGACCGCTGTTGCGACCGCTGCGGCTTGTCGCTCGACGACTATGTAGGCCGCGAGAGCCGTCAGACGGCCGTTTTTGTTCGCGATTGGCGCGAGGAGCTGTGGAATCTATTTTTTGGCGGGAGGCCTCCCCATGAAGCGGCAAAGTGAACAAATTCGTCATATGACCGACCGCGAAGTGCTGTTTCATCTTTACTTGACGCAAGCGCTGCTTCTGGCGGCTGCCGGCATCGCTTCGCTGTTGTTGTTTGACGGGGCGGAGTGGCGCCGGCTTTGGCGGTTTGCTGCCGACGATGTCCTGATCTACGGAGTGGGCGGAGCGGCGGCGGTGCTCGCTGTCGAGTTTTGGGCCATGCGCTGTTTGCCTAATGACTGGTATGACGATGGCGGGGTGAACGAAAAAATTTTCCGCCGGCGGTCGGTTCCGCACATCGTTTTTTTATGTGCGCTCATCGCGCTGGCGGAGGAGTGGCTGTTTCGCGGTGTTGTGCAGACGCATGGGGGGCTTTGGGCGGCGAGCGCCATTTTTGCGCTGCTGCATGTTCGCTACTTAGAAAAATGGTTTTTGTTTTTGCTGGTCGTTCTGCTCAGTTTGTTCCTTGGCGTGCTTTACGAGCAAACCGGCAGCCTGTGGGTTACCGTCACGGCCCATTTTTTGATTGACGTTGTGCTTGCCCTCGAAATTCGCTTACACCGGGGGATGGAGGAAAGGGAGTGAAGCGATGGAACGGACACCGGAGCGCTCCGCCCGAACACGGCGGTCGGAATCGGAGGAACATGCGCCGTCTTCCCGCCTGAGACGGCGGCGGCAAAAAGAAGAACAAAAACGAAAATACATCCCTGCTCGCCTGCTGACGTTTCTGTTTTTGGCGCTGCCGGCGGCGGTGCTCGCGCTTCATCACGTCCAATCCGAGTCGGGGACGGTGGCGATCGTCCGCTATGACGAAAACAGCAGCCGGGAGACGGTGCGCATCATCCGCGAAACGGACAACGAAGACACCCTGTCTCCGTCAACGGCAAGGCAGGATGAACGGCCGGCGGGCGAGCAGCGGGGCGGCTCAACCGGCAGCCGCAAGACGATCACCCACGTCGTGGCGGCCAATGAAACTCTCTACAGCATCGCCATGAAATATTACGGGACGCCAAGCGGCATGGACATGATCAAAAAGGAAAACGGGTTGTCCTCAAACCGGCTGCAGCCGGGACAGACGTTGCGCATTCCGCTCGCCGAAAAACAGGAGGAGCAGCCGTCAGAAAACTAGGGCCGGCGTCCCCCTTTCGGTTCTACCCTCATTTGCTGCTGCATAGGATGGACAATAGAGAGGACAAGGAAGGGGGGAGCGCCATGGCCCATTTTCCCGCTGAATTTTCCCTTGACGAAGTGACGAAAGAAATGTTGCTCGCGGTCATCGAGCGGAAAAGAAAGTGGGAATATTTAGAAAAAAGAACATTGCTCTTGCAGGTGGCGGCTTTGGCCGGCTTGGCTGTCTTCTCTCTTTATATAGTGCTCAACGGGGCGACGTTTGGCACATGGAGCGAGCGGTTCACATGGTTTTTTGCCGCGCCCGTTCACGTATCGTTCCTTCTTTTTCTATGTACCGTGTATTGGGCGGCTGTTTATTATAAAGGAAAAAGTGAAAAGGCGGAAGAGGAGTTTCACGCGCTTCGCTGTGAAATTATCCAAAAAAGCATTGATTTATGGAAAGAGGAGGAACAATGGAACAAGCGCCATCAGGTGTTTGCATGGATGAAGCGCGAATATGACATCAATCTCTATTACGAACATCGCTGACCTTCTCCTGCTGTCCGCTTGGGCCCCGCTGTCGGCGCGTGGCGGCCGGAACTGCGGCCGAGCGCGGGAAACTGGAGGCTTTCTTGCGCTGCGGCGGAGGCCGCTCGCCGATGATAGGGATCCCCGCTTTCCTGCTTGCTGCGGAAAGCGGGGATTATGGGGACGGACGGTCAAAAGAGCTTTTTATGGTTGCGCTCATCTTTTAAGATTTCGACCGCTTCGCGGAACCGCTGCGCGTGAATGATTTCTCGCTCGCGCAAAAAGCGGAGCCCGTCGTTTAAGTCCGGATCGTCGCTCATGTTGATGATCCATTGGTACGTGGCGCGCGCCTTCTCTTCAGCGGCGATGTCTTCATACAAGTCGGTGATCGGGTCGCCTTTCGCTTGAATGTACGTCGCCGTAAACGGGGCGCCGGCGGCGTTGTGGTAAAAGAGGGCGCGCTCATGGTCGACGTAATGCGGCTCGAGCCCGGCTTCTTTCAGCTGTTCCGGCGTCGCGTCTTTCGTCAGTTTATATACCATGGTGGCGATCATTTCGAGATGGGCGAGTTCTTCGGTGCCGATGTCGTTCAGCAATCCGATCACTTTCGGCGGCAGCGTGTAGCGCTGATTTAAATAGCGGAGCGCCGCAGCGAGCTCTCCGTCCGCTCCGCCGTACTGTTCGATTAAGTACTTGGCGAGCCGCGGGTTGCACGTGCTGACGCGGACCGGATATTGCAGTTTTTTTTCATAAATCCACATCATTCGTTCCCCCTTGTGTTCATGGTGCGCCGATTATACTTGCCAAGGCCACGGCGTGTCGTCCCAGTTCCATGGGTAGCTGGAATAGCTATGGCCAAACTGCTCGAGCGGTCCGTAGGCGGCTTCAAACTGTTTTTTCAGCTGCTTCCGCTTTTGGGCGAGTTGGTTAAATTGTTGAATCGCCTGGTAGTCGGTCGGATGCGTGTCTAAATAGAGCGTCAGCTCAACGAGGGCGAAGTCGACGGCTTGCAGCTCCTCAAGCTGCTCGTAATACTCTTTTGGCATTTGTTTCATGAGCCATCACCTTTGGTTTTCATTTCGTAAGGGCTGTAATACGGATCGTAAAACACTTGCCAGAGCGTTCCTTTCTTCAATGCTTCACGAAGCGGGAATTGCGGCAAGTTTGGCGGTTGAAATCCGACGTACAAGTTCGGAGCGGTGACGTACGTTTTGACGCGGATGGGCGGGCAGGGGTCAAACGGGCTGATGTACGGCTCGTATTGTTTGCGCGTGGTAAACAAAGAAATTCCTCCTTTTAGGCAAAGTACAGTCTATATGTATGTGAGCGCGCCGCGGCTCATGCCTGTCTGCCGTGCAAGAAAATCGCGGAGGAACGTTATGCGCCGGTTATGGATGACGTCGATGGTCGCGGTCTTGTCCAGTTACTTATTTTTGCATTGGCTCCCGCCGCTAGAGCCGTTTTCTCCCACTTTGTTTTGGACGCAGCTGTTGTTTTCCCCGTTAAGATCATGGCTTGCTTTCGGCTGTTTTTTTCTCGGGGTCGCTGCGAACGGCGCGCTGCTTCGCCGGGCGATGATCGGGGCGGTGAGTTGGTGGGTCGGACGGCGGGTTCGCATTGGTGAGTGGTTGATAAGCATGGCGGCGCTTAGCCATTTTTACTGGGTGTTTCAGTTTCATTGGCGGCTGGCGGCGCTTTTTTTCGCTTTTTCCTTCTTTTATGGTATGATGACGTTACGAGGACGCCGGCTGCTTGAAGACGGCCGGCTTTAGCAGGAGGAAGTATGGTTATCGGGGGAGCAACCGAGAAAAAATGCTTGTCTAAAACCCGGGAAACGATGTAAACTCATTAATAACAACAAACGAACCAATTGCCAGTTGCGACATACAATAACGGTAAGAGATGGCTCTGTAGGTAAGGAGGGGTTGCCGATGCGTCTGGAGCGCTTGACCCACAACAAGATAAAAATTTTCCTGACATTCGACGATTTGTTGGACCGCGGGCTGACCAAAGACGATTTATGGAAAGACACGTTGAAAGTCCATCAGCTGTTCCGCGATATGATCGAGGAAGCAAGCGAAGAGCTCGGCTTTGAAGTGAACGGATCGATCGCGGTCGAAGTGTACTCTTTACCGGCGCAGGGCATGGTCGTTATCGTTACGAACGAAGGCGACTACGATGACATGGAAGAAGAGTTCGCCGACGATTATATCGAAATGCAAGTAACGCTCGATGAGAGCGATGACATATTTTACGAATTTCAATCGTTCGAAGATGTCATCCAGCTCGCTCATCGCCTGCATGCGGTCGGCTGCCTTGACGGCGCGCTTTATTCGTATCAAGACCGCTTTTACTTGCATGTTCCACAAGAGCCTCCCATTCCGCTCGATAACTTTGTCGCCTTGCTGGCCGAGTTCGGCAATCCGGCCACGATTACGATACACCGTGTGCAAGAGTATGGAAAACGGCTGATCGAACACCGCGCCATCGAGCAGCTCGTCCGTTATTTTCGCGCCCACTGAGGCGGGCAAGAGGGTGTCCCAAAAGGATCGGGACGCCCTTTTTTCGTGACGATTATACGTGCTCACCGTTTCTGTCGCGCGATATGTTGCGCCGGCCGAAAAACACCCGAATTCGAAAATGGGCCAAGGGAGCGCGTCATCGTTGGCCTGCCGCTTGATGAAAGCCGATGGGGGCGCCTTGGAAGGTTTTCAGCCGTAAATGATGTCGCGCGGAACGCTTGCCGTTTTCTTATGATTTTTCCTTTGCATCCGCTCACAGAAGGTGTATACTATGACATGGAAGGCGACAAACTATTCTAGCGAGCTTATAGGAGGTTTACGTATGGCAGCCGATAAGCATACGGAAGAAAAGGAACAACAATACGACGTGCTGGCGTCGACACAGATTGTTATACATAGAGCGTTAGAGAAGCTCGGCTATCCAGAGGAAGTATACGAGCTGTTAAAAGAGCCGATTCGCGTGTTGACGGTTCGTATTCCGGTGCGCATGGATGACGGAACAGTGAAAATTTTCACCGGCTACCGCGCCCAGCATAACGATGCGGTCGGCCCGACGAAAGGCGGCGTGCGTTTTCACCCGGATGTCACGGAGCGCGAAGTGAAAGCGCTATCGATCTGGATGAGCTTAAAATGCGGCATCGTCGATTTGCCGTATGGCGGCGGCAAAGGCGGCATTGTCTGCGATCCGCGCACGATGTCGTTCCGCGAGCTGGAGCGGTTAAGCCGCGGCTACGTGCGCGCCATCAGCCAAATCGTTGGCCCGACGAAAGACATCCCGGCGCCGGACGTGTTTACGAACTCGCAAATTATGGCGTGGATGATGGATGAGTACAGCCGCATCCGCGAGTTTGATTCCCCGGGCTTTATTACCGGAAAACCGCTTGTCTTGGGCGGTTCGCACGGCCGGGAAACGGCGACGGCCAAAGGGGTGACGATTTGCATCCGCGAGGCGGCGAAAAAACGCGGCTTATCGCTTGAAGGAGCGCGCGTCGTCGTTCAAGGGTTCGGCAACGCCGGCAGCTATTTGGCGAAATTTATGCACGACGCCGGAGCGAAAGTGGTCGGCATTTCTGATGTGTACGGCGCGCTGTACGACCCGAACGGGCTTGATATCGACTATTTGCTCGAGCGGCGCGACAGTTTTGGCACGGTGACGAAGCTGTTTAAAAATACGATTTCGAATAAAGAGCTGCTTGAACTCGATTGCGACATTTTAGTGCCGGCGGCCATCGAAAACCAAATCACGGCGGAAAATGCTCCGCGCATCAAGGCGAGCATCGTTGTCGAAGCGGCGAACGGGCCGACGACGCTCGAAGCGACGGAAATTTTAACGCAGCGCGGCATTTTGCTTGTCCCGGATGTGCTCGCTAGCGCTGGCGGCGTGACGGTGTCCTATTTCGAGTGGGTGCAAAACAACCAAGGCTATTATTGGACGGAAGAGGAAGTCGAGCAGCGGCTGGAAAAAGTGATGGTCAAAGCGTTCAACAACGTATACGAAATGGCGCAAACGCGCCGCGTCGATATGCGCCTTGCCGCTTACATGGTCGGCGTCCGCAAAATGGCGGAAGCGTGCCGATTCCGCGGTTGGGTATGACGCGGCGAGCGTTGACGTTTGCAAGCTTTCGCGAAATCCCCTATCATAAGGTAGGGGATTTTTTGCTTCGTGCGAGGTGACAAAAACATGAGAGAAGAAACGATCATCATCGTCGGCGGCGGCCCATGCGGGTTGGCGGCGGCGATCGCTTTGCAGGACGCCGGGTTTTCGCCGCTTGTGATCGAAAAAGGCAACATCGTCCATTCGATTTACCGGTTTCCGACGCATCAAACGTTTTTCAGCACGAGCGATCGGCTCGAAATCGGTGGGGTGCCGTTTGTCACCGAAAACCGGAAGCCGACGCGGAATCAAGCGCTCGCTTATTATCGGGAAGTCGTTGTTCGCAAGCGCGTGCGCGTCAACACATTTGAGGAAGTGAAAGCAGTTCGTCGCCAACAAGACGGAACGTTTTCACTGGAAACGTCGAAAGCCGAGTATCGCGCCTCGTACGTCGTGATCGCCACCGGGTATTACGACCATCCGAACTATATGAACGTGCCGGGGGAAGAGCTGCCGAAAGTGATGCATTACTTTAAAGAAGCGCATCCGTACTTCAACACCGACTGCGTCGTCATCGGCGGGAAAAACTCGAGCGTCGATGCGGCGATGGAGCTGGTGAAAGCGGGAGCGCGCGTGACCGTGCTGTATCGCGGCAGCGACTATTCGCCAAGCATTAAGCCGTGGATTTTGCCCGAATTTGATGCGCTCGTCAAAAAAGGCGTCATTCGCATGGAGTTTCGCGCCCATGTGAAAGAAATTACCGAGGACGCGGTCGTGTATGAAGTCGACGGAGAAACGAAAACGATCAAAAACGATTTTGTGTTCGCCATGACCGGCTATCATCCCGACCATCGCTTTTTAACGAGCATCGGCGTCCACGTCGATCCGGAAAGCGGCCGCCCGCATTACGATCCCGAGACGATGGAAACGAACGTTCCCGGACTGTTTATCGCCGGCGTGATCGCGGCGGGCAATAATGCCAATGAGATTTTTATTGAAAACGGACGGTTTCATGGGGAGGCGATCGCTGCCTGCCTCGCCCGTCGTGAGCGGGGCGCGTCTTCTTAACGCGACGACCTTGCCGCCTTGTCGCGGCGGGGAGGCGGGGGCTTTAGTGGAAATAGAAAGCGCAGGTGAACGATAGGATGAAACGAAAAGTCGTTTTGTTGACGACGGGGGGCACGATCGCCAGCAAGCGGAGCGAGCGCTCCGGCCGTCTCCGGGCAGGAGCGTTAAGCGGCGAGGAGTTGGCGGCGATGTGCCATTTGCCAAATGATATAGAAATCATCGTCGAAAGCGTATTTCAATTGCCGAGCATGCATTTGACGTTTTCCCATTGGCTCGAACTCAAACAGCGGATCGAAGCGCATTTCGCCGATCCGACGGTCGACGGCATCGTTGTCACCCATGGGACGGATGCGCTTGAGGAAACGGCGTACTTTCTTGACTTGACGATCGATGACCCGCGGACGATTGTCGTCACCGGTTCGCAGCGCGCTCCGTCCGATTTGGGCAGCGACGTGTACATCAACATCCGCCACGCCGTTTACGCCGCCTGCGCCGAGCCGCTGCGCGGGACGGGCACGGTCGTCGTGTTCAATGAACGCATTTTTGCCGCCAAATACGTAAAAAAAGAGCATGCTTCGAACATTCAAGGATTTAACGCGTTTGGTTTCGGTTATTTGGGGATTATTGATAATGATGAAGTGCATGTGTATCAAAAGCCGGTTCGCCGCGAACATTACCAACTCATCCGCCCGCTTCCGCCCGTCGACATTGTGAAATGTTATTTGGAAGCGGATGGGAAGTTCATCCGGGCCGCGCGCGAGAGCGGGGTCGCCGGTTTGGTGCTCGAAGGAGTCGGCCGCGGCCAAGTGGCGCCCAAAATGGTCGATGAAATCGTCAAAGCTATTGAAATGGGGATCAAAGTCGTGGTGACGACGAGCGCCGAAGAAGGAGCGGTGTACACGACGTACGACTATCTCGGCAGCGCCTATGATTTGCATAAAAAAGGCGTCATTCTCGGCAGCGATTACGACGCGAAAAAGGCGCGCATCAAGCTGGCCGTCGCCCTCGCCTCCGATGCCCCGCTCGATGGTTTGTTCGCCTTTTAGGCGGACGGCCGGCGCGATTTCTCTTTTTTTGCCTCGGTTTTCATGATACGATAGAGATAAAAATACAGAGAAACGGGGATCGATATGTTTTCGCTGATTTCCGCCGGCGTCGCTCCCGGAGTGGCGCTGCTCAGCTATTTTTACTTGCGCGATGAATACGAGGCGGAGCCGCTCTCATTTGTGTTGCGCATGTTTTTGTTCGGCGCTTTGCTCGTCTTTCCGATCATGTTCATCCAGTACGTGCTTGCCGAAGAGCGAATCGTTTCGTCGCCGATGGCCGAAGCGTTTCTTTCCGCCGCGTTGTTGGAGGAATTTGTGAAATGGTTTGTCGTCTATTTTTTTGTGTATGATGATGATGAATTTGACGAGCCGTATGATGGCATCGTCTACAGCGCCAGCGTCTCGCTCGGATTTGCGACGTTGGAGAATTTGCTGTATTTGTTGGCCAACGGCGTGGAGACAGCGTTCGTCCGGGCGCTGCTGCCGGTGTCCAGCCATGCGCTCTTTTCCGTCATCATGGGGTTTTACTTTGGCAAGGCGAAATTCGCCCGCCAAAAGCGCAGCTATTATTTATGGCTGTCGTTTTTGCTGCCGTTTTTCCTCCACGGCGTCTATGATTGGCTGCTGCTCGCGAAAGAGCGATGGAGCTACTACATGGCGCCGTTTCTGCTCGCTTTATGGTGGGTGGCGCTGCGCAAAGTGAAACAGGCGAAAGGGGCGGTTCGAACTGCAGCGCTGCCGTCCGTCAACAGCCAAGCGTGATCGCTTGGCTTTTTTTTGTATAAAACGAGCAAAACGAAGGAAAATAGGGATAAAAACGGCAAGTGCTGACGGGAGGTTTGCAGATGGCAAGGAAAACGTTGCTGTTGCTTTGGCTCGGTGTATGGGCGGCGCTGTATCCGATGGGTCACGCCGCGGCCTTTTCGCCGCAAGTGATCCAGCGCGGGGCGGTTGGCGATGATGTCATCGAGTTGCAGGCACGGCTCCAGTATCTCGGTTTTTACAACGGCAAAATTGATGGGGTATTTGGCTGGCGCACGTATTGGGCGCTTCGCCATTTTCAGTATGAGTACGGCCTGCCGGTCGATGGATTGGCCGGTGCAGAGACAAAACAAAAGCTGGTGAGAGCTTCGAAATATGACGAGTCGTTTGTCAAAGAACAAATCCGTCAAGGAAACGACTTCACCCACTACGGAGGCATTCCGCTCAGCCAGCAAGTGAAAAAGCGGAGCGGCGGAGGGGGGCGGACGGTGAAAGCGACGGCGTCCAACGTCCCTAAAGGATTTTCGCAAAACGATATCCAATTGATGGCAAACGCCGTTTACGGAGAAGCGCGCGGCGAACCGTACATCGGACAAGTGGCCATCGCCGCGGTCATTTTAAACCGCCTCGAACACCCATCGTTTCCCGATACGGTAGCTGGGGTGATTTTCCAGCCCGGGGCGTTTACGGCGGTCGCCGATGGGCAAATTTGGCTGACGCCGAACGAAACAGCGAAAAAGGCGGTGTTGGACGCCATTAACGGCTGGGATCCGACCGGCGGAGCGATTTACTACTTTAACCCGGCGACGGCGACGAACGCGTGGATTTGGAGTCGGCCGCAAATTAAGCGGATCGGGAACCATATTTTCTGCAAATAAAAGGAGGGAGACGGATGATTCGAACCGTTTTGCTGGCGGTGCTTGCGCTTGCTGTCATCGGCACCGGCTATTGGGGGTATCGCGAGCACCAAGAAAAAAACGCGATTTTGATTCACGCGGAAAACAACTATCAACGCGCGTTTCACGATTTGGCTTACCAAATCGACTTGCTTCATGACAAACTAGGAGCAACGTTGGCGATGAATTCGCACGCATCGTTGTCGCCGGCGCTCGCCGAGGTGTGGAAAATCGCCTCGGAAGCCCATTCCGATGTCGGCCAGCTGCCGCTGTCGCTTCTGCCCTTCAATAAAACGCAGGAGTTTTTGTCGCGCATCGGCGAGTTCAGCTACCGGACAGCGGTGCGCGATTTGGAAAAAGAACCGTTGACAAAGGAAGAATACCATACGCTGCAAGCGTTGTATCAAAACGCTGGCAAGATTCGCCAAGAATTGCGCAACGTCCAACATTTGGTGCTTGAAAACAATTTGCGTTGGATGGATGTCGAACTGGCGTTGGCGACGAGCGACCAAAAAGGGGACAACATCATCATCGATGGGTTTCGAGCGGTCGAGAAAAACGTGGATACGTTCTCCAGTTCTTCGGAGTTTGGCCCGTCGTTTATCGGTCTTGCCAATGAAGAAAGAGGGTTCGTGCGCGCGAAGGGCGGCCCGATTTCGAAGGCGGAAGCGCGGCGGATCGCTCGCGATTTCCTCGGGTTAAAGGGAACGGAAGACATCAAGGTGACGGAAAGCGGCAAAGGGGCGGACGACCGCTTTTACAGCGTAACGATTCATGATCCGAAAACAAAGGGCGATATTTACATGGATATCACCAAAAACGGCGGCTACCCGATTTGGGTGCTGAACAGCCGTCCGATCGGCAAACCAAACATCGGTTTGCATGAAGCGGCTAACCGCGGACTGGCGTTTTTGAAACGGCATCGCTTTACCGGATTTGAGCTGTATGACAGCACGCAATACGACAATGTGGCGGTGCTTACGTTCGTCAAAAGCGAAAACGGCGTTCGCATCTACCCGGAAGCGGTGCAAATGAAAGTGGCGCTCGATAATGGCCGTGTAGTCGGTTTTACCGCGCGCGACTATTTATCATCGTCCATTCCGCGTCCGCTGCCGAAGCCGAAACTCACCGTCGAGGCGGCGAAGAAAAAGTTGAACCCGCATTTAAAGGTGATGGAACAGCGCCAAGCGGTTATTATGAACGATTTGCAAAAGCCGGTGCTTTGCTATGAATTTTTAGGAACGATGGGCGACGATACGTACCAGCTGTTCATCAACGCCTCAACAGGACTAGAGGAAAAAGTGGAAAAATTAGAAAGCGTTGAACCCGCTTACGGATAAAGGAGGAAAGGCGCCTGAAAGCACGGGCGTCTTTTCTTGTTTTTTTGAACACGCACCGCCCTTCGGTTCATTCCCGGACGGCGGGCCAAACGTTGTCCATGGGGTTATTCTCACCCTTGGACAGCGGGCCAAACGCTGTCCATGGAACGTTTCCACCACCATCCCGTGCGGCGCGCGATGATTTTCATGCCGGAATGGGTAACAAGTCTGAAGGACGATATGGTATAATTGTCTTGAACAACCATTCAAAGACAGAGGCGAATGTCTCAGCGAAGCTGGCTGAAAAGGGGAAAAGAGAACGATGACGATCAAAATCGGGGATTCGATCCGCCTCGAACCGCTGGACGGCTCGGCGCGGCAATATCAGAGCAAGGTGCTCGACATCGGCGACGGGGCGGTTCACATCGGTTATCCGGTCGATCAAACAAACGGAAAAACGGTGTATTTGTTAAACGGCATGCAATTCAAGGCGAGCGTGGTCGGGCAGGATGGGGGCTTATACTTGTTTGACACAGAAGTGAAAGGGAAAGTGCGCGTTCCGCTGCCGATGATTGTTTTATCTTATCCGGGGGAGGAAGCGCTTCTGCGCGTTCAACGCCGCCGTTACGTGCGGGTGAAAACGAACGTCGATGCCGCTGTCCATCCGCTCAACGGCGAGTTCGCCCCTTTTGCGACGATGACCGTGGATCTTAGCGCCGGCGGCGCGGCGCTCGTTGTTCCGCCGGCTGTTGCACCGCTTTTGCATCCTAGAATGCCGGTTGAACTTTGGCTTGTGCTGCCCATGCGCTCGGGGGAGTATCATTATGTTCAGACGAAAGCCGCCGTCGTGCGCACAGTGACGAACGGGCAACATACGGCGAAAACGTCGGTCGAATTCACTGAACTTGACCCGCAGGACCGTCTTCGCCTTATTCGTTACAGCTTTGAGCGGCAGCTCGAAGAACGGAAAAAGGAATAAAGCGGCAAGGGAGGTGGAATACTGCTAGAAAAAGGGAGGCGGGTGAACGCGATGAAACGAATGGAAACGCTGTTATGGAAGCTCGTTCTTATCCAGGCAATCTGTTTGCTTGTCGCCCAATGGCTTGCCCTCTACACCCCGATCGAGCTTTACATCAATAAGGTGTACGAATATGAAGGGGTCGCAAAACAGGAAAAAATGAAATCGGTCGAAACGGCCGTCGACCGTTGACGGCAAATATGATACAATGAACGTAGACACATGCAGGAGTTTCCTGCATTTTCTTTATGCACTCATCACTTTGGACCAAGCAGGAGGAATTATGAAACGACGAATTAGCATTGCGATCGACGGACCTGCGGCGGCGGGGAAAAGTACCGTTGCCAAACTCATTGCCCATCGCCTTTCCTACGTGTACATCGATACAGGCGCCATGTACCGCGCGCTGACGTACCGCGCGTTGACGTGCGGCATCGATATCGATGATGAACAGGCGCTCTTGTCGCTGCTTCGCGATACATATATTGAATTGAAGCCATCGCGCCATGGACAGCAGGTGTTGGTAAACGGTGAAGATGTCACCGATGTCATCCGCGGCGAGGCGGTGACGAAGGCGGTATCATGGGTGGCCAAGCACCCGCTTGTGCGCGAAGAGATGGTCGCCCGCCAGCGCGCGTTGGCGAAGGGCGGAGGTGTCGTCATGGACGGGCGCGATATCGGAACGCATGTGTTGCCAGATGCCGAAGTGAAAATTTTCTTGAAAGCTTCGGTGGAAGAGCGGGCGCGGCGTCGGCACGAGGAAAACATCGCCCGCGGCTTTCCGTCCGATCTGGAAACGCTCAAAGAAGAAATCGCTCGCCGTGACCGTCTCGATTCGGAGCGGGAAACAGCGCCGCTTCGCAAGGCTCCCGATGCGGTCGAAATCGATACGACGTCGCTGTCGGTGGAAGAGGTGGCGGAGCGAATCATGGACATTGTTAACGAAAGGATTGGATGAGGGTGGATTTTTATTCGTTCGCCAAGGTGGTCGTTAACGGGGTGCTCACCCCTTTTTACCGCATCCAAACGATCGGGTTGGAACAATTTCCAAACGAGGGGCCTGTGCTTCTGTGCGCCAACCATATCAGCAACCTCGATCCACCAGTGGTCGGCATCACGGCGCCGCGGCCGGTTCGGTTTATGGCGAAGGAGGAACTGTTCCGCACGCCGCTTGTCAAAACGCTCGTTCATCATTTGCGCGCGTTTCCGGTCAAACGCGGCATGAATGACCGTCAGGCGCTGCGCATGGGGCTTGAGGTGCTGAAACAAGGAGAAGTGCTCGGCATTTTTCCAGAAGGGACGCGCAGCAAAGACGGTCGGTTGCAAAAGCCGTTGCCGGGAGTCGGTTTTTTCGCCCTGCGCACCGATGCCGCCGTCGTTCCGTGCGCCATCATCGGCCCGTACCGACCGCTTCGGCCGCTCAAAGTCGTATACGGGGCGCCGGTCGACATGACGCCGCTGCGAGAGCGGAAGGCGAGCCCGGAGGAAGCGGCCGATTACATTATGGATCATATTCGCCAGCTGCTTGAACAACATCGTTAAGCATTCTAGTACATGTTGATTGAGAAAATATGGTATACTAATTAGAAAAGCGTCCTTCGTTTGCCGACAGCCGGCCGCGGCCACGGTGCGAGGCGCGCTTTTGACAGTTGCTAGTCGATGAAGGAGGGTTTTGCGATGACGGAAGAGATGAATGTGCAAGTGAACGTGTATGAGGTGGGCGACATCGTCCGCGGCAAAGTGGTCAAGCTCGAGGATAAGCAAGTGCTTGTTGAGGTGGAAAACAGCAAACAAAGCGGGATCATCCCGATCAGCGAGCTGTCGAACTTGCATATTGAGAAACCGAGCGATGCCGTCGCTGTTGGCGATGAGGTGACGGCCAAAGTCAAGAAGGTCGAAGAAGGTCAAGAGGGGGAAGAAGGGCTGCTCATTTTGTCCAAAAAAGCGGTCGACGCCGAGCGGGCGTGGGAGGAGCTGGAAGGCAAATTCGCAAGCGGCGAAACGTTTGAAACGGTCGTCAAGGACATCGTCAAAGGCGGGCTTGTCGCCGATGTCGGAGTGCGCGGCTTCATTCCGGCGTCGCTCGTTGAGCCCCACTATGTTGAAGACTTTTCGGACTACAAGGGAAAAACGTTGGCCGTCAAAGTCGTGGAGCTGGACCGCGAGAAAAATCGCGTCATTTTGTCGCACCGGGCGGTCGTAGAGGAAGAGCAAGAGCGGCAGCAAAAAGAGTTGCTTTCCCGTCTCGAGCCGGGGCAAGTGCTCGATGGCGTCGTCCGCCGCATTGCCGATTTCGGCGTCTTTGTCGATGTTGGTGGGTTTGATGGGCTCGTACATATTTCCCAGCTTTCCCACACGCGTGTCGCCCATCCGGCCGATGTGGTGAAAGAAGGCGATGCCGTCAAAGTCAAAGTGTTGGCTGTCGATCCGGAAAACGGACGCCTGTCGCTGTCGATCAAAGAAGCGCTGCCTGGCCCGTGGGAAGGCGTGAGCGCCAAAGTGAAACCGGGGGATGTCGTGGCGGGAACGGTGAAGCGGCTCGCGTCGTTCGGGGCATTTGTGGAAATTTTCCCGGGCGTCGAAGGACTGGTCCACGTTTCGCAAATTGCCAATCGCCGCATCGGTTCGCCGCATGAAGTGCTGAAAGAAGGCGATCAAGTCAAGGCAAAAGTGCTCGATGTCAACGAAGCGGAGCACCGCATTTCCTTGAGCATTCGCGCGCTGCTTGAAGAAGAGGCGGCTGCGCCGGCTGAGGATTACAGCTCGTACACAAGGACTGCGGAAGCGCGCGGCTTTCAGCTTGGCGAAGTGATCGGCGAACAGCTGAAAAAATTAAAATAACAGGCGGTGATCGAACGCCGGATCAAACGCGCGCAACGGCCGCTGACAGGGCGGTGCACAGCAGTAAAAAAGAGGGCCGAAACGGTCGCCCGTCTCCCGAATCGGCCCACCCTCGCGCGGCAGAAACGGCAAGCGAGATATAGCGGTGAAAAAGGGGGCTCGTTCGTTCGGGCCCCCTCTCTTTGTTGTTGGGGCGCCGAAAGACGAGAATCGACGTGCGGGCTTTCACGCCAAACAACCGAGAAATGAAGCCAGCCTGCCCGCCGCGGCCTCTTTGGTTGGCCGGCTGCTCCCGCGGTCAAAAAAAGTGCAGGCGTCCGTTCCGTGGGGACGCCTGCGCTTTTCCTCTAGAAGGCCGATGTTGAAGGGGAACTACTGCTCTCGAACCGTGTTTCTCAAACGGAAAATTCTTGCAACGTCATCATTTCATTCCTTGTCATTTCTCACCAATCGAACAACGTTGTTTTTCATCAGGTTTCTAGGAGGCTGGTGATTTAATCGTGATACCGCTTTACAATGTTATTTCTCACTTAGAAAAACCTTGTTACATCGGTCCTGCTTTTCGCTCATTCTCCTATTGATGAAAGGAATCAGCGGTTTTTCACCGGCCTTCTAGAAGGCCGGTGATTTAGGGCAAAATACCGCTGAGTTCTACTCATTTCTCAATGAGAGAAACCTCGCAGAATCAGCTTTCTTTTTGGAATGAAAATGTCGCCGATTGGTGTGTGACAGCGGTTTTTCACCAGCCTGCTAGTGCTTGTTCCGTTCGCGCGCTTCGTCTGGTGTATCGAGCCGAGCGGCTCCTTGATACGAAAGCGACTGGTCGCGGTCGGACTGAACTTGCCGCGACTGTTTCAGTTTTTTCTCCTGCCGGTCGTTTCCCATGATACGTTGCTCCTTTCTGTCCAAGGATCATTTTTACTATGGATTTCGACCAAGGATTTTATACATGGGATCTTGGAGGAAAGGACAAGGCGTTGAGGATGCGCAGGGATAACGTGAAAGATCGCTGATTCCTTTTATCAATGGGGGAACGCGTGAAAAGTAGGAGCGCTGCAACAAGGTTTGTCTAGTTAAGCAATGACATTGCAAAGTTCAATCACCGGCTCTGGAGAGGTTCCTCTTTCAGAGCATGGATATTGCGCAAATTTTCAAGTTGATATGGAAAGAAGGCAGATTTATGGTATCTTTGTTTTTCAACTTCCTATTTTTCTTTCTTATTTTGATTTTGATTTTGATTGTAGTGTTTCATGATTTTATCCCAAGAAAAATACTTGCCTATCTCTTTCCAAGTTTGATATTTCTCATTATGTTCATTCCGTTGCTAGGTCATTCTACTTTGTTGTTGAATTACCAGTTACGAACACAATTAGACAACTTATCAGTTGAGAAAGTGAATTTCCGCTCGGATCCGAAGGCGGTGGAGGAAATTCGTTCGTTAAATCATCCGCTTCGATTCAAAATTTTGTCAAAGACGAAAAAAGGAAGTCATGCCTTTGAGCTCGTTCTCAAAATGGAAGATAATCAACATCAATATTTCGTTCGAATGCGAAATTATACCGAACCATTTCAATGGCTTCCATTTAACGATTTTCAAATCAACCAAGTGAACAAAGTGAAATAATATTTGGGAAGCAGTATTCATTGAAGACGACGGCGAGATGAACCAAGTGAATAACGTGAAATAATATCCCCTTTGTGATATGTACTCCTATTACAACCGGAGATCAGCAAATGGTGCGTCCCCAAAAAGATCGTTCACCGACTTTTTGGGGACAGTTTCTGTTGGGGAGGGGACTGACCGAAAAGGCGATCTCCCCCTCAAAAGAATATCGTGTGGCAGAGATACGGCTGGTACTTATATGGCGATGAGACAGGTGTCCTGATCCTTTTGGACGCCCTCCGGCTTCTCCCCCCTTCTTTTCATTCTCGATAGGCCTGCTCTTTTTCGCTCACTCTTGCGTTTATTCCTGAGCAAGCTCGATCGTTTGCCCGTGTTTCAACAAAAACCTAGCGGCCCTTTTGGCGGAGGCGATAGGAAAGATGCCGCTGTGCCGCGGAACGAACGGTTAAGAAAGGAGAAAAGGTGGCATAATGAACATCATAAGGAGTGAAAAAATGGAAGGCGCTTATTTTTATGTCGGCTGTTGGTTGCTGTGGCTGATGGCGACCTTTTTTATGAAAAAGACACCGGAGCGGACCGCTTTGGCGGCGTTTGCGCTTTTGATGATCAGTTCCGCCTCGCTTGAATTGAAAATCGGTTCGATGCGGGCGGCGCTGTCCTTTTTTGTCCTTTTGTTCGCGTCTTGCTACGGGATGGTGAAGCAGCGGCCGTGCTCTTCCTTGCTGATGGTGTGGTCGACGTCGGGGGTGGCGTTTGCCTACGCCGCCTTGCGCCTGCTGGCTCTGTTTGATCCGGTGTGGATTTGGCTTGATGAGCGATGGCTGCTTGCTTGGTGGCTGGCGATCGTCAGCGCGTTGTTTCATCGCCGGCTTTTCGCCCGTCTTGTTTGTGTCGCCATGGGCGGCTGTCAAGGCGAGGTGGTGTATGCCTTGGCGATTGACCGCATGGCGCCCGACTATGTCATCGGTTCCTTTTCTTTTCTTGATGCGCTTGCCATTAGCGTGGCGTCGCTGCTTGTTTGGGAAATGATTCGCTTTTTTGCCTTCCAGCTCGAAGAAAAACGGCCGATAAGGAGGACGAGGCAGCCGTGAATGAATACACGTTTCCGATCTTATACGGAGTGATCGCCGGGGTGGTGACGCGCCTTTACTTGCTGCGCACCGATTACCGGCAATACCCGACGTATTTGCACGGTCGGACGATTCACCTTGCGCTTGGAGCGATTGCCGCTGGATTAGGAACGGTCGCCGTGCCGGCGATTATGGAAAAAGAGTTCGCAGCGATCACATTTTTGGCCTTGGCCGCCTCACAATTTCGCGATGTGCGCAACATGGAGCGCAACACGTTGAACGAGCTTGATCAGTATGAGCTCGTGCCGCGCGGCAAGACGTATATTGAAGGGATCGCCATCGTGTTTGAAGGACGAAATTATTTGGTCATCTTTGTTTCTTTTTTATCGACGCTGGCCTATCTCGTATGGAACATTGGGGCGGCGCTGGCCGCCAGCCTCATCGGCTTGGTGGTGGCGCGGCGGTTTATGAGCGGAAGCCGGCTGAAAGATATCGCCGACGTCCAGTATGTCAAGCCGCATTTTGAAGGGGCAGGGCTGTATGTGGACAACATCTACATCATGAACATTGGCTTGCCGGCGCGGCGCGAAGAAATTTTGCGCTATGGCATGGGGTTTGTTTTAACGCCGAAAAATTTCAACGCCCGCACGACGATCGCCAACCTCGGCCAGCGGCAAGCGATTTTGCACGATGTGTCAACAGCGCTCGGCATTTATCGGGACTCGGGGACGCCGGCGCTCGTGCCGCTCGCGAAGCGGGACTTAAACGATGGGCGCGTCGGTATTTTTGTTTTGCCGCAAGTAGAAGATGTCGAGAAGGCGAAGGCGGTCATTGAAAACGTTCCGGTGCTTGAAAGCGCCATCCGCATGCCGGCGAAGCGGCCCTGGAAGCGGAGAGGAGGTGGCGGTGATGACGCATGAAAAAATGATTTTGGCCATTGTGACGACCAAGGGCGAAACCGTGGCCGGCGGCGCGCCGATCTTTCTTTGTCAGACCAACGAGGAAATGGTGCGGATCGCCGCTAATTTAGAGGCGATTTTGGATGGCATCGCCCATGAATTGAGCGAGGGGCTTCTTATTATCGTCAAACATTAGTTGTTGAGCGTTTCGCTTTTTGATAAAATAAAGCAGCTGCGGTATGCCCTTTTCGAAAAGGGCGTTTTTCACGAGGAACGATATAAAAATGACGATAAAGGGTGGTAGCATGGCGAATCCAGTCGTGGCCATTGTCGGCCGTCCGAATGTGGGGAAATCGACGATTTTCAACCGCATCGTCGGGGAGCGCATTTCCATCGTTGAAGACGTACCCGGAGTGACGCGCGACCGCATTTACAGCCGGGCCGAATGGCTGAACCATTCGTTTTACTTGATCGATACCGGGGGCATTGACATCGGCGATGAGCCGCTGCTTGTGCAAATTCGTCAGCAGGCGGAAATCGCGATCGATGAGGCCGATGTCATCATTTTTATGACCAACGGCCGCGATGGCGTGACCGCGGCCGATGAAGAAGTGGCCAAGCTGCTTCATCGCTCGAACAAGCCGGTTGTGCTCGCGGTGAACAAAATCGACAATCCGGAGATGCGCGATTTGATTTATGACTTTTACGCCCTCGGTTTTGGAGAGCCGTATCCGATTTCCGGGGCGCACGGGACGGGGCTTGGTGATTTGCTTGACGCCGTTGTCCGTCATTTCCCGAAAGGCGGCGGGCAGGAATATGAGGAGGACGTGATTAAATTTTGCTTGATTGGCCGCCCCAATGTCGGCAAGTCGTCGCTAGTGAACGCCATTTTAGGCGAAGAGCGGGTCATCGTCAGCGATATCGCCGGCACGACGAGGGACGCTGTGGACACCTCGTTCGTGCGCGACGGGCAGGAATATGTTATCATTGATACGGCAGGGATGCGCAAGCGAGGAAAAATTTATGAAAGCACGGAAAAATATAGCGTCTTGCGCGCGTTAAGAGCCATTGAACGCTCGGACGTCGTGCTTGTCGTGCTAAACGCCGAAGAAGGCATCATCGAACAGGACAAAAAAATCGCCGGATATGCCCATGAGGCCGGACGCGGCGTCATTTTGGTCGTCAACAAATGGGATGCCATTGAAAAAGACGACAAAACGATGGTCGAGTTTGAGCGGAAGATTCGCGATCATTTTCCATTTTTGGATTATGCGCCGCTTTTGTTTGTGTCAGCGAAGACAAAACAGCGGCTGCATAAGCTTTTGCCGCTCGTCCAGCTTGTGAGCGACAACCACGCGATGCGCGTTCAGACGAATGTGCTCAATGAAGTCATTATGGACGCAGTGGCGATGAATCCGACGCCGACGCACAACGGCAAGCGGCTAAAAATTTATTACATGACGCAAGTGGCCGTCAAACCGCCGACGTTTGTCGCGTTTGTCAACGATCCGGAATTGATGCATTTTTCATATGAGCGCTTTTTGGAAAACCGCATTCGCGACGCGTTCGGCTTTGAAGGCACGCCGATCAAAATCATCGCCCGTCCGCGGAAATAAGGAGAGAGCCGATCTTTTTGATCGGGCAGGGGAGGTCAGTGCGCGCGCTCCATAGGGCAGCTCAGCTGCTGGGGGCCGCCTCTGTTTCTGGCGAAGGCGGGATGGAGACGGAGCGATGCGGCTGCTTTTTCACGCTTGCGACAATGGGACGAAGGAAGTGGGAAACGATGGAGAATATCGCCGTACTGGGAGCGGGAAGCTGGGGCACGGCGTTGGCGCTCGTTTTGGCCGACAACGGGCATCGCGTCCGTCTTTGGAGCCATCGCGCTGAACAAGTAAGAGAGATCAACGAGCGGCGGACGAACGAAAAATATTTACCCGCCGCCCGTTTGCCAGAATCCGTCGTGGGGTATGACGATCTTTGCGCTGCGCTTGACGGTCTTTCCATCGTCGTGTTGGCCGTGCCGACGAAGGCGATCCGCACGGTGCTCAACCAAGCGCGTTCTTGCTTGACGGCACCGATCACGGTCGTTGCCGTCAGCAAAGGAATCGAGCCAGGGACGCATAAGCGAGTGTCGGAAATGGTGATGGAAGAGCTCGGCGAATGGCTTGAGGATGTCGTCGTCCTTTCCGGGCCGAGCCATGCTGAGGAGGTCGTGCTCCGCCATCCGACGACCGTGGCGGTATCCTCGCCCAATATGGAAGCGGCGCGCCGCATCCAAGACCTCTTTATGAACCATCACTATTTCCGCGTGTATACGAACCCGGATTTAATCGGCGTTGAAGTTGGCGGAGCGTTGAAAAACATCATCGCCTTGGCCGCTGGCATCAGTGACGGGCTCGGCTACGGAGATAACGCCAAAGCGGCCCTCATTACAAGAGGTCTCGCCGAGATTGCCCGCCTCGGCTGCGCCCTCGGCGCTAACCCGCTGACGTTCGCCGGTTTGACGGGAGTCGGCGATTTGATCGTCACGTGCACGAGCGTTCATTCCCGCAACTGGCGGGCTGGGCACATGCTCGGTCAAGGGAAAAAGCTCGACGAGGTGCTCGAGAGCATGGGGATGGTCGTCGAAGGGGTGCGGACGACCAAAGCTGCCTATGAGCTGGCGAAGGAGCTTGGTGTGAAGATCCCGATCACTGAAGCGCTCTATGACGTGCTG
Source organism: Geobacillus sp. YF-1 (assembly GCF_052692335.1). Lineage (NCBI taxonomy): Bacteria > Bacillati > Bacillota > Bacilli > Caryophanales > Anoxybacillaceae > Geobacillus > Geobacillus sp. YF-1. The sequence continues at coordinate 2,163,892 of NZ_CP199850.1, read as the reverse complement.
TTTGCTGGCAAAGACCCGAAAGAGGCGGTCGATTCGCTGATGGCGCGCGGAAAAAAAGAGGAAATGGATGACCTCAACACCATTTTTGCGGCGCAAGAATCGTGAAAATAGGCCAATGACGGTACAAGTTGTCTTCGGTGTGCATACAATATGGCGAACGATCATCGGCTTGAGCTTCCGGAAGGGTATAAGGCGATGCTGGAGTAAAGAAAGCCCCGCTTTACTTCAGCTTTTTTTATGTCGATGGTATAATGATAGTTGTCGAAAAGGGGGAGCGTGTATGTCACCGGCGCTAGCGAAAATGTGGATCGCCATCACGTCAATGGTGTTTATGTTTCTTTCAGTCGGCTTCATTTATTTGAGCCGCTATAAAATCAAGATGAAATGGCTGCGCTTTCTTTTGGCGTTCATCGCTTACATCCTGCTGATTGTATCGGGCATCATCATCGTTTTTGTCGTGTTCAGCGGACCGACGCCGCAATAGGCAAAGGATGGAGGAACCTATGAAACAGATCGCTCGCTTGCTTTTAGCTTGCTTGTTTCTCGCGCTGCTTTCCGGGTGTTTGTATCCGCAAGAGCGGCTAAAACAAAACCAAATTCCTTACAAAGATCAAGTCGCGGCGGTGCAATCGGCGGTCGACGAATACCGGAAGGAGACCGGGGGGCTTTTGCCGATCAAAACACGGGATATGAAAACGCCACTGTACCTAAAATACCCGGTCGATTTTCAAAAACTCGTCCCGCGCTACATGCAGGAGCCGCCGGGAAACGCCTATGAAAGCGGGGGCGTCTTTCAATATATCATTATTGATGCGGAAACGAAGCCGACGGTCAAGCTTCTTGATCTGCGCCTAGCCGAGCGCGTCCGCGATTTGAAGCTGCGGCTGAGAATGTATACGGACGAGCACCGTTATCCGCCGTTTCAAGACGTCGTTGCGCCCGGTGTGTTCACCCTTGATTACAAAAAACTTGGCTACAAAGAGCCGCCGTATGCGGTCAGCCCGTTTTCCGGCAACAACTTGCCGTTTGTCATCGATGGGAACGGCGAGATTTACATCGATTATCGCGCTGATTTGTACGCGGCTTTAAAGAAATATCGGCACCATTATCGACCCGGCGATGATATTCGTCCGTTGTTGACCGACCATTCGCTTTTCGTGCCGGCGTATTCGTTGCCGTATACGATCGATGTGAAAACGAACGAACCGATTTTTTTCACGAAATAAGTCATCATCCCTTCTCTAGGAAAATACATTCTAGAGAAGGGATTTTTTCTTGCTTTTAGTCATAACTGAATCGGACAACATCATATGCATATAGTGTCCTGCTCTATTGGTTCATCTCGCTGTTTCCAATAACGACCGAAGGACTGGAGGGAAGCCGTTTGGAAAAGGTCGATCTTTTTAAAGATATCGCCGAGCGGACTGGGGGCGACATTTATTTAGGGGTAGTCGGCGCGGTTCGCACCGGGAAATCGACGTTCATTAAGCGTTTTATGGAGCTGGTGGTCATTCCGAACATTAAAAACGAAGCCGACAAGGCGCGCGCTCAAGACGAGCTGCCACAAAGCGCCGCCGGCAAGACGATCATGACGACGGAGCCGAAATTTGTGCCGAATCAGGCCGTGACGGTGAAAGTCGATGAAGGGCTCGAAGTCAACATTCGTCTCGTCGACTGCGTTGGCTACGCCGTGCCCGGCGCCAAAGGATATGAGGATGAAAACGGGCCGCGGATGATTCACACCCCTTGGTATGAAGAGCCGATTCCGTTCCAAGAGGCGGCGGAAATCGGGACAAGAAAAGTCATTCAAGAACATTCGACGATCGGGGTCGTCATTACGACCGACGGCACGATCGGGGAAATTCCGCGCCAAGACTACATCGAAGCGGAAGAGCGGGTGATTGGCGAGCTGAAAGAAGTCGGCAAGCCGTTCATTATGATCGTCAACACTGTTCGGCCCCACCATCCGGAAACCGAGGCGCTCCGCCGTGAGCTTGCGGAAAAATACGATATTCCGGTGCTCGCCATGAGCGTGGAAAGCATGCGCGAAGCCGACGTGTATAACGTGCTCCGCGAAGCATTGTATGAATTTCCGGTCCTTGAAGTGAACGTCAACTTGCCGAGCTGGGTGATGGTGCTGCGCGAAGACCATTGGCTGCGCGAAAGCTACCAAGAAGCGGTGCGTGACACGGTCAAAGACATTAAACGGCTGCGCGACGTCGACCGGGTTGTGCAGCAGTTTGCCGAGTACGATTTCATCGAAAAAGCGCAGCTTGCCGGTATCGAAATGGGGCAAGGGATCGCCGAAATCGACTTGTACGCACCGGATGAGCTGTACGATCAAATTTTAAAAGAAATCGTCGGTGTCGAGATTCGCGGCAAAGACCATCTGCTTCAGTTGATGCAAGATTTCGCCCATGCGAAAGCGGAATATGATCAAATCGCCGATGCCTTGAAAATGGTCAAACAAACCGGCTACGGAATCGCCGCTCCCGCTTTGTCGGACATGAGCCTTGACGAACCGGAAATCATCCGCCAAGGGTCGCGCTTTGGTGTCCGTCTGAAAGCCGTTGCGCCGTCGATTCATATGATCAAAGTCGACGTCGAATCGGAGTTTGCGCCGATCATCGGCACGGAAAAGCAAAGCGAAGAGCTCGTTCGCTATTTGATGCAAGATTTTGAGGACGATCCGCTGTCGATTTGGAATTCCGATATTTTTGGCCGCTCGCTCAGCTCCATCGTCCGCGAAGGCATTCAGGCGAAGCTGGCGCTCATGCCAGAAAACGCCCGCTACAAGCTGAAAGAAACGCTTGAGCGCATCATCAACGAAGGCTCCGGCGGCCTCATCGCCATTATTTTATAGAAAAAGTTTCATGGGCAGCGCGATCTGCCCTCCACCCAAGGATGAAAATCTCGCGCCAGTTCGGCATTTTCGTGGAAAAGAAGAGGCCGCGCGCCCAAGCTCCCGAGGAACAATGTTCCCCGCCTGCAGCAGTGCTTGTACTTCGAGGGCGGGGGTATTTTGCGGCCGGAGCTAGATAGAAAAGAAAAACGGAGGCCGCGCGCCAAGCTCCCGAAAAGGGGGCTTTTTTTTGATGTCGTTTTTTCAACTGCGAAGCGGCAACGGGAAAAAATCGCCCAACCCCTTGAGAAATCAGGATTGGTACTTGATTATAGGCATGGCGTTATGGTAATCTTTTATCTGAAATCGTTGTTTTGGTGAAATATGCCTAAAATTGGCCGTTTTTGCGAAAAAAGAGGTTGAATTCTTGCGGTGAATTGGTTAAGATTAGGCATGTCACCGTTCCTTGCAATGTATAGAAACGCAGAAAAGTGTCTACAAATGGCAGTAAACAAGCAAAGCCTTGGGAGGAGGTGAATGGCATGAACAAAACGGAATTGATCAACGCGGTCGCTGAAACAAGCGGTCTTTCGAAAAAAGATGCAACAAAAGCCGTTGATGCGGTGTTTGATTCGATTACAGAAGCGCTGCGAAAAGGCGATAAAGTGCAATTAATCGGCTTTGGGAACTTTGAAGTGCGCGAGCGCGCCGCTCGCAAAGGACGCAACCCGCAAACGGGCGAAGAAATGGAAATTCCGGCGAGCAAAGTTCCTGCATTCAAACCGGGCAAAGCGTTGAAAGACGCTGTCAAATAAGCCTACATAGCCGGAGTGGAGAAAAGAAGGGCAGGTGTACACCGCCCTTCTTTTTTGTGTTTTTCTCATCCCTATGCTAGAATCGGATTACATGCAGCTTTTACGATGCAGGAGGATGTTATTTGTATGCCAGAGATCAATATTGCACAAATTGAATATGCCGTTCGTCTCATTCTCGAGGCGATCGGAGAAGATCCGAACCGCGAAGGGCTTGTCGATACGCCAAAACGGGTGGCGAAAATGTATGCCGAGGTGTTCGCCGGGCTCAACGAAGATCCGAAGCAGCACTTTCAGACCGTTTTCAGCGAAGAGCATGAAGAGCTCGTGCTCGTCAAAGATATTCCGTTTTATTCGATGTGCGAACACCATTTGGTTCCATTTTTCGGCGTTGCCCATGTCGCCTATATTCCCCGGGGAGGAAAAGTGACCGGCTTGAGCAAGCTCGCGCGGGCGGTTGAGGCGGTGGCGCGCCGTCCGCAGCTGCAAGAGCGCATCACAGCGACGGTCGCCGACTCGATCGTCGAGGCGCTCGAGCCGTATGGGGTGATGGTTGTCGTGGAGGCGGAACATATGTGCATGACGATGCGCGGCGTCAAAAAACCGGGAGCGAAAACGGTGACAACGGCGGTGCGCGGCGTGTTTGAAACGGATGCCAACGCCCGCGCGGAAGTGCTTTCGTTAATCAAAGCGTAAGGAGGAAAGGTCGATGTACACAAACAGCGACTTTGTCGTCATCAAGGCGCTCGAAGACGGGGTGAATGTGATTGGACTGACGCGCGGCGCCGACACGCGATTCCACCATTCGGAAAAACTGGACAAAGGGGAAGTGTTGATCGCCCAGTTCACCGAACATACGTCGGCGATCAAAGTGAGGGGAAAGGCGTACATCCAAACGCGCCATGGCGCAATTGAATCGGAAGGGAAAAAGTGATTCGGCAAATTTCTAGCAAACTAGAGCGCTTTCGGCAAAATTATGTTATAATGAGTCCGACATGACGGTGCGGATATTTTTTCGGGGACAAGGGTGGTTGATGTGAATGGCATCATGGTGAAACTGGCTTCATTGAAGGAACAAATTGAACGTCTGCTCGATCATCCATACTTGCGCGCGCATATACCGGTGCCGGCTGTGGACGAAGATCGGCTGCTGCTTTCGCTGTCGATGCTTGATGGCGCCAAAGAGGCGCTGGACGAGCCAGATCGGTGCATCACGGCCATGATGCTGATGCAAATCGCTCTTGACACCCATGAAGATGTGACGGATCGCGGCGGCGATTTGCGGACGCGGCAGCTCGCCGTTTTGGCCGGGGACTTGTACAGCGGGCTTTTTTACGAGCTGTTGGCCCGCTCCGGCGATGCGGCGCTGATCCGGCTGTTTGCCGAGGCGGTCCGCGAGGTGAACGAACAAAAAGTGCTGCTGTATGAGAAAAAAACGGAGCAGCTCGAACGGCTCGTTTCCGCCGTTGCTACGGTTGAATCAGCGCTGCTCGTCAAGCTCGCCGACCGCATCGGGGCGCCGCAGTGGGGGCAGTTTGCCCGCCATTATTTGCTGCTGCGGCGCTTGCGCTCGGAAAAAGAATCGTTTGTTCGCGGCGGGGCGTCGGCACTGTTTGACCAGATGGCGCGCATCGCCTTCCCGCGGGTGAAGGCGGTGAAGGAACCGCGTCGGCAGCTGCTTCGCCTTTGCGATCGTTATATCGACCGTTGTCAAGAAGCGCTGTTTGCGGCGAATCTGCCGCTGAACAGTTTGTTGGCGCTTCGTCTCGCCGAGCTTTCCGGCGGGTTTCAAGCCATCGGCAAAAAGACGGTGGAAGAAGGGTAGAAGGATGCATCAATCGAAGGAAGAGCGAGTCCATCGTGTATTTGAAACCATTTCTGCTCATTACGACCGAATGAATTCGGTGATCAGCTTTCGCCGCCATCTCAAGTGGCGTGAAGATGTGATGCGGCGGATGAACGTGCAAAAAGGGAAAAGAGCGCTTGACGTTTGCTGCGGAACGGCTGACTGGGCGATCGCGCTAGCTGAAGCGGTCGGCCCGGAGGGGGAAGTGTACGGCCTTGATTTCAGCGAAAACATGCTGAAAGTCGGCGAGCAAAAGGTGAAGGCGCGCGGCCTCGCCAATGTGACGCTCATCCACGGCAACGCGATGCAGCTGCCGTTTCCCGACAACACATTTGATTATGTCACGATCGGCTTTGGCTTGCGCAATGTTCCCGATTACATGACAGTGCTTCGGGAAATGCACCGCGTCACGAAGCCGGGGGGCATGACCGTCTGTCTGGAGACGTCGCAGCCGACACTGTTTGGCTTTCGCCAGCTGTACTACCTGTATTTTCGGTTTATCATGCCGCTGTTTGGCAAGCTGTTGGCGAAAAGCTACGAGGAGTATTCATGGCTGCAAGAGTCGGCGCGCGAGTTTCCGGGGCGGGATGAGCTGGCCGAGATGTTTCGCCAAGCTGGCTTTGTCGATGTCGAGGTCAAACCGTACACGTTCGGCGTCGCGGCGATGCACATAGGCTATAAACGATGAGTTAAGGTGAACACCATGAAGTTGAAGGCCATTTATTCGTTTTTACATGATGATTTGGCGGCAGTGGAAACGGAGCTCGAGCGGACGGTCCGGTCCGAGTACGGGGCGCTTGGAGAAGCGGCGCTTCACTTGTTGCAGGCGGGCGGAAAGCGGATCCGTCCCGTTTTTGTCTTGCTTGCGGCCCGTTTTGGCCAAGCGGACGTCGAACAGGTGAAACATGTCGCCGTCGCGCTCGAGCTCATTCATATGGCGTCGCTCGTCCACGATGACGTCATCGATGACGCCGACACGCGCCGCGGCCGGCCGACGATCAAAGCGAAATGGAGCAACCGCTTTGCCATGTACACCGGCGATTATTTGTTTGCCCGTTCGCTGGAACGGATGGCGGCGCTCGATGACCCGCGCGCCCATCAAGTGCTGGCGGAGACGATTGTCGAAGTGTGCCGCGGGGAAATCGAGCAAATCAAGGACAAATACCGATTCGACCAGCCGCTGCGCACGTATTTGCGGCGCATCCGCCGCAAAACGGCGCTATTGATCGCTGCCAGCTGCCAGCTTGGCGCGTTAGCCGCCGGCGCCCCCGAAGCGGTGACCAACCGGCTGTATTGGTTCGGCCATTACGTCGGCATGTCGTTTCAAATCACCGATGACATTCTCGACTTTACCGGGACGGAAGAACAGCTCGGCAAACCGGCCGGGAGCGATCTGCTGCAAGGAAACATCACGCTGCCGGTGCTGTATGCCCTTGGCGATGCGCGCGTGCGGTCTAAAATTACCGCCGTCGGCGCGGACACGAATGCGGAAGAGATGGCCGCTATATTGGCGGCGATCAAACAAACGGACGCCATCGAGCGGTCGTATGCGCTCAGCGACCGTTATTTGGAAAAGGCGCTCCACCTCCTCGATGAGCTGCCGGCCAACCAGGCGCGCTCCTTGTTGCGCGATCTCGCGCTGTATATTGGAAAAAGGGATTATTAGCGCTTTCAAGGAGTCGGTTGCCAACGGCGGGAAACCATGATACTATGATGGGTGGGAGCTTGTCTCCCAGTACATACGACGGTAGGGGTGGAGAGCGAATGGCAGAACGGACATTCATCATGGTGAAGCCGGACGGAGTTCAACGCAATTTGATCGGCGAGATTGTCGCCCGCTTTGAAAAAAAGGGCTTCCAGCTCGTTGGCGCCAAGCTGATGCAAGTGTCGCGCGAACTGGCTGAGCAACATTACGCCGAGCATAAAGAGCGCCCGTTCTTCGGCGAACTCGTTGATTTCATCACTTCCGGGCCGGTGTTTGCCATGGTGTGGGAAGGCGAAAACGTAATCGCCGCCGCCCGGCAAATGATGGGGAAAACGAATCCACAGGAGGCTGCCCCCGGCACGATCCGCGGCGACTTCGGTTTGACGGTCGGCAAAAACGTCATCCACGGCTCCGACTCGCCGCAAAGCGCCGAACGGGAAATCAATTTGTTCTTTAAAGAAGACGAGCTCGTCCGCTACTCGAAACAGATCAACGCATGGCTGTACTGATGCGAAGACCGGCCGCAATTCGGCCGGTTTTCCATTTTCATCATCGATCCATGAGGGAGAGGGAGACGACGATGGACGATTACGCGCAGTTTATCGCCAAAGTGAAACGAAAAACAGGCATCGATTTGTCCTTGTACAAAGAAGCGCAGATGAAGCGGCGGCTGGCGGCGCTTTACGCCAAAAAAGGATTGAACAGCTTCACCGAACTGTTTGCGGCGATGGAAAAAGATCCGGCTCTATGGCATGAGTGTTTGGATCGCATGACGATCAATGTGTCCGAATTTTACCGAAATGCCAAACGGTGGGAAGTGTTGGAACAGACCATTTTGCCGCGGCTCTTAGCGGAAAACCCTCGTCCGCGCGTATGGAGCGCCGCGTGCTCGACCGGCGAAGAGCCGTATACGTTGGCGATGGTGCTGGCTCAGCACGTGCCGCTTCCGCGCATCTCGGTGCTGGCGACCGACATCGATGAAAACGCGCTCGCCCGCGCGCGGCTTGGCTTGTACAGCGAACGATCGCTCGCCGAGCTGCCGGAGGCGATGAGAAAAAAATTTTTTACGAAAGACGGCGATTGGTATAAAATAGACGACAAGATCAAGCGGACGGTGACGTTTGAGAAACATAACCTGCTCGCTGATCCGTTTCCGGGGCCGTTTGATTTAATTGTCTGCCGCAATGTGCTCATTTATTTTACCGAGGAGGCGAAGCGGACGCTGTATCGGAAGTTCCATGCGGCACTGCGGCCCGGCGGCGTGCTGTTTGTCGGCAGCACCGAGCAAATTTTCAACCCCGGCTTGTATGGGTTCGAGGTGGAGGAAACGTTTTTTTACCGTCGAAAGTAGCAGTTTTTTTTTCAAATCACTATTTTCATTTTTCGCATTTATGATATATTTTTACTTAAACGCGTTAAAGACCTGAAGGGAGAGACGAAGGTGCGGTATTTGACAGCAGGGGAATCGCACGGCCCGCAACTGACGGCCATTTTGGAAGGAGTGCCGGCCGGTCTAGAGCTGCGCGCCGAGCATATCAATCAAGAATTGGCGCGTCGGCAAAAAGGGTACGGGCGTGGCCGGCGTATGCAGATCGAAAAAGACGAAGTGAACATCACCGCCGGCGTCAGGCACGGCAAAACGCTCGGTTCGCCGATCGCGCTCGTCGTCGAGAATCGCGATTTTAAACATTGGCAAACGATTATGGCGGTTGAACCGGTGGATGACGAAGCGGAAGTGAAGCGGAAAGTGACGCGTCCGCGGCCGGGGCATGCCGATTTAAACGGCGCTCTGAAATACGGGCATCGCGATATGCGCAATGTGCTCGAGCGTTCGTCAGCGCGCGAAACGACCGTGCGTGTCGCCGCCGGAGCGGTGGCGAAACGCATTTTGCAAGAGGTCGGCATCCGCGTCGCCGGCCATGTCATCGAAATCGGCGGCGTGCGCGCCAAGAAGCTTGATTATCGTTCGCTGGAGGAATTGCAGGCGGTGACGGAAGAGTCGCCGGTGCGCTGCTTTGACCCGGAGGCGGGGCAAAAAATGATGGAAGCGATCGATCAAGCGAAGAAAAACGGCGATTCGATCGGCGGCATCGTGGAAGTGATCGTTGAGGGCGTTCCGGCTGGAGTCGGCAGCTATGTCCATTACGACCGGAAGCTTGACGCCAAAATCGCCGCGGCGGTCGTCAGCATCAACGCGTTTAAAGGCGTTGAATTCGGAATCGGCTTTGAAGCGGCGCGCCGTCCGGGAAGCGAAGTGCACGATGAGATCGTTTGGAGCCCGGAAGAAGGCTTTTCGCGCCGCACCAACCGGGCGGGCGGCTTTGAAGGCGGGGTGACGACCGGGATGCCGATCGTCGTTCGCGGGGTGATGAAGCCGATCCCGACGCTGTATAAACCGCTGCAAAGCGTTGACATCGACACGAAAGAACCGTTTGCGGCCAGCATCGAACGGTCGGACAGCTGCGCCGTGCCGGCGGCGAGCGTCGTTGCCGAGGCGGTCGTTGCCTGGGAAGTGGCCGCGGCGATCGTGGCGCAATTCGGGCAGGATCGGATCGACTTGATCAAGGAAAACGTCGAGCGCGCCCGGCGTTACGCGAGGGAGTTTTGACGATGATCGAGCGAACGATCGAAACGGCGACGAAACTATATCCGCTTCTTTTAGGGGATGGCGCGGCCGGTGCGCTGCCAAGTTTGCTGCGGTCGCTCTCCTGCCCGCCTGGAACGAAGCTGCTGATGGTCACGGATGAGGTTGTGGCGTCGTTGTATTTGGATGAGGTGCGGTCGTTGCTCGTCGCTGCCGGTTATGATGCCTCGGCCTTTGTCATTCCGAGCGGCGAGGCGGCCAAGTCGTTTGAGAATTATTACGCCTGCCAAACGGCAGCGCTCGAGTTTGGCCTTGATCGCCGCTCGATCATTGTTGCGCTCGGCGGCGGCGTTGTCGGCGATTTGGCCGGATTTGTCGCCGCTACCTATATGCGGGGCATCCGCTACATCCAAATGCCGACGACATTGTTGGCCCATGACAGCGCCGTCGGCGGCAAGGTCGCCATCAACCATCCGCGCGGAAAAAATATGATCGGCGCTTTCCATCAGCCCGAGGCCGTGGTGTATGACACCGCGTTTTTGCGCACGCTGCCTGAGCGTGAACTCCGCTCCGGATTTGCCGAGGTCATCAAACATGCGCTCATCCGCGACCGCCGCTTTTACGAGTGGCTGCGCGCCGAAATCAAGACGTTGTCTGACTTGCGCGGCGAGAAGCTCGTTTATTGCATCGAAAAAGGCATTGACATTAAGGCGGCAATCGTGCGCGAAGATGAAAAAGAGACCGGGGTGCGCGCTCATTTGAACTTCGGCCATACGCTCGGCCATGCGCTAGAGAGCGAGTGCGGGTACGGCGCGCTCACCCACGGGGAGGCCGTGGCGATCGGCATGTTGTTTGCCGTGCTAGTTAGCGAACGCTTCTACGGCTGCTCGTTCGCCGCTGAGCGCCTGGACGAGTGGCTGGCCGGATACGGCTTCCCGACCGCGCCGCCGCCAACGGTTCAGCCCGTCCGTCTGCTTGAACGAATGAAGGGCGACAAAAAGTCATACGCCGGGACGGTGAGAATGGTGCTGCTTCGCGCGATTGGCGACGTGGAAGTAGCGGAGCTGGAGGATGGCTGCCTGCTCGCATGGCTTGAGGAGTTTGTCCGACAGGGGGGAGGGCGATGATCCGCGGCATTCGCGGGGCGATCACGGTCGAACAAAACGAGGCGAACGAAATCGTAACGGCGACAGAAACGTTGTTGCGCGAGATGATCCGCGCCAATGATGTCGCCGCTGATCACGTGTCCTTCGTGCTCATTTCCGTCACTGATGACATCGATGCGGCGTTTCCGGCGCAGGCGCTGCGGCGAATTGACGGTTGGACGTATGTGCCGGTCATGTGTACAAGAGAAATTCCAGTGCCCGGCTCTTTGCCGCGCTGCATTCGCGTCATGATGACGGTGGCGACCGAGAAGGGACAGCATGAGATCCACCATGTGTATTTGGGAGAGGCGGTCGGGCTGCGGCCCGACTTATCCGATCGTGAAAGCCGCTTCGGAGAATGTCAACGTTGACAGAAAAAACAGAAATGTAATATAGTGAAAATAACTTCTTTGCCCGCCTAGAAGGCCGGTGAAAAACCGCTGTCAACACCAAGCGGCGGCTTTTCAAAGAAAGCTGATTCGGCAAGGGTTCTCTCATTGAGAAACGGATGGGATCAGTAGCACTTTACACGAAATCCCCGTCTTTCTAGATGGCTTGGTGAAAAACGGTTGTTTCTTTTGAGCAATGGGGAGCGTTTGAAAGACGATCTTGATGCGACAAGGAGAAACGAGCTTGATAAGCGGCTTGCTCCCTTAAATCCCCGGCCTTCTGGCGCGGGCGGTGGAAGCAGAGCATGAGCAGAGAACGAGCGCAGGGTAGATGAGAATGAGCGAGTTTAGCCGAGGTGAGGTTGCTTTGATTGGCGATCATCTGCCCAAAGACGACCGTCTTTGGGCTTTTCTTTCCTCACATTTCGCCTCATAAACCCTCATTCTCCACCCGGCTGTCCGGAGGGGAGGAGAAGAGATGTCTACCGATGAGTTGGCCGCTTTTTTGGCGGATGCCGACAAGTTTCACACCATTCCGATCGTGCGCAAATTTTTGGCCGATGTCATCGAACCGCTTGGCGTGTTTCACAATTTGCGTGATGAAGCGGTGTTTTTGCTCGAAAGCAAAGATGATGAATCGCCGTGGGCGCGTTATTCCTTTATCGGTGTTTCTCCGTTTTTGACTCTTGAAAGCGAAACGGGGGAGACGTTTACAGTCAAGGACGAAACCGGCATGGAGCGCATGACGGCTCCGACGCTGAAAGAGGCGTTTCAGTGGGTCGAGCGGACGCTCGCTGTCAAGCCGCTTGTCGGGGTGGCGCCGTTTGCTGGCGGCGCGGTCGGGTTTTTAGCCTATGATTTGATTTCTGCCATCGAAAAAGTGCCGCGCCATCGCCATCGCGATGTCGCCATGAAAGCCGCTTATTTCGTCTTTTGCGAGTCGCTGTTTGTCTTTGACCATCAAAAACGCGAACTTTCCCTCATTCACTACATTCGGTTGAACGGCGGGGAAACGAAACAAGAACGGATCGAAGCATACAGCGCCGCAAAGAAGCGGCTTGACACCTTGGCGGCGAAAGCGGCAAGAGAGCAAAGCGAGCGGCTGCTGCTGCCGGCGGCGGAAGAAGTCAAAGGCGCCGTTTCGTTTGCTGGGGTGGTGTCCAATTACGACAAAGATCAATTTTTACGCGATGTTGAAAAAGTCAAGCAATATATCGCCGCCGGCGACGTGTTTCAAGCGGTGCTGTCGCAACGGTTTTCCGTGCCGGTGCAAGCGGGTGGATTTCCCATTTACCGCCTGCTCCGCCATATCAATCCGTCTCCGTACATGTTTTACTTTCGCATGGATGGAACAGAAATCGTCGGCAGCTCGCCGGAAAAGCTTATTCAAGTGCAAAAGCGGCGCGTCGAAATCGACCCGATCGCAGGGACGAGGCGGCGCGGCCGGACGCCGGAGGAAGATGCCGCGCTTGCTGATGAGCTGTATCGCGACCCGAAAGAGCGGGCCGAGCATTACATGCTCGTCGATTTAGCGCGCAACGATATCGGCCGCGTCGCGAAGTTCGGAACGGTCGAAACGCCGGTTTTGCTGGAGATCGGGAAGTTTTCGCATGTCATGCATTTAATTTCCAAAGTCGTCGGGGAGCTGAAGGACGACGTTCATCCGATCGATGCCCTGCTTGCCGCATTTCCGGCCGGGACGGTCAGCGGGGCGCCGAAAGTGCGGGCGATGCAAATTTTGCAGGAGCTCGAACCGACTGCCCGCGGGCTGTACGCTGGGGCCATGGCTTACATCGGCTTTGACGGCAACATCGATTCTTGCATCGCTATTCGGACGGCGGTCGTCAAAGACGGCTGCGCTTACGTGCAGGCGGGCGCCGGGATCGTCGCTGACTCGATTCCGGAACTCGAATGGAAAGAGACGCGCAATAAAGCGAGCGCGTTACTAAAGGCGATCGAACAAGCGGAACGATTCGTTGTCAAGGGGGAGAGGACCGTATGCTAAAAGAGCTGCTTGGAAAGTGCGCAGAAGGGCAAACGCTGACCGAAGCGGAAGCGTACGCGGCGATGAATGCGGTGATGGCGGGGGAGGCGACCGCCAGCCAAATCGCCAGTTTGTTGTCGATGTTGCGCGTGCGCGGGGAGACGGTGGATGAATTGGTCGGGTTTGTGCGGGCGATGCGCGATCGAATGACGGCCATTGACGCCGGTGATGAGGTCATTGACACGTGCGGCACAGGTGGAGACGGCGCGGCGACGTTCAACGTCTCCACCGCCGCCGCGATCGTCGTTTCTTCGCTCGGGGTCAAAGTGGCAAAGCACGGCAACCGCGCCGTCTCATCGAAAAGCGGCAGCGCCGATGTGTTGGAGCGGCTCGGCATCGATATCCAATCGTCGCCGGAGACCGCCAGGCGGGCGTTGGATCAAACAGGATTGGCGTTTTTGTTCGCTCCGCTGTATCACGCGGCGATGAAACACGCGGCTGGGCCGCGGAAGGAAATCGGCTTCCGCACGGTGTTCAATTTGATCGGCCCGCTGGCCAACCCGGCGCGCTGCAAGCGGCAAGTCATCGGCGTTTCCTCGACGGATTATGCGGAGAAGCTGGCCGAGACGATGCGCCGCCTTGGTTCCGAACACGTCTTGTTTGTCACCGGCCGCGATGGTCTCGATGAATGCAGCATTGCGGCGGAAACCGATGTCGTCGAACTGAAAAACGGCGAGATCCGCCGTTTCGTCATCGCCCCGGAAGATGCCGGCCTTCCGCGCGGCGCGCTCGCCGATGTGCAAGTGCGCAATCCGGAAGAAAGCGCCGCCCTGCTTCAGGCCGTTATGGAAGGGACGGCTCCAGCCAGCGCCGTAAACATGGTGGCATTGAATGCCGGCGCCGCTCTGTACGCCGCCGGCAAGGCCGAAACGATCGCCGCCGGGACGGCGATGGCAAAAGACGCCATTTTGTCCAAAACCGCCTACGCCCAGCTGGAGCGGCTGCGGACGAAGGAAGTGGTGCACGATGCTTGAACAAATCTTAGCGACGAAGCGAAGCGAACTGGACACATTCGTATGGCCGGAACCGCTGCCACAACCGAAGCGCCGCTCGTTTGCGGCGGCGCTCCGACGGCCGCGGCGGGCGCTCGGGTTGATCGCCGAGGTGAAAAAAGCGTCGCCGTCAAAAGGGATCATCCGCGCCGATTTTGATCCGGTCGCCATCGCCAAAGCGTATGAGCGCGCCGGGGCCGACGCCATCAGCGTGCTGACGGATGAACGATATTTCCAAGGGCACCGCCGCTATTTGCAAGCGGTCAAAGAAGCGGTCGACATCCCGGTGCTGCGCAAAGATTTTATCATCGACCGACGGCAGGTGGAGGAAAGCGCCCGGCTTGGGGCCGATGCCATTTTGCTGATCGGCGAGGCTCTTTCTGTTGACACGTTGGAGTCGCTTTATCGAGAAGCGTATGACCGTGGGCTGGAATGTTTGGTCGAAGTGCACGAGAAAGAAACGCTAGAGCGCGTGCTTGAACGGTTTACGCCCGAAGTGGTGGGCATTAACAACCGGAATTTGCGCACGTTTGTGACGACGCTTGAGGCGACCAAAACGCTTGCCCCGCTCATTCCGTCATCGTGCGTCATCGTCAGTGAAAGCGGGATCGGCTCTTACAGCGATGTAAAGACGGTGGAATCGTATGGGGCGCAGGCTATGCTCGTCGGTGAATCACTCATGCGCCAGCCGGATGTGGAGCGGGCGGTTTACCGGCTGTTTGGAGAGGGAGATGAGAATGATCCGCTTGAAATACTGCGGAAACCGATCCCGTGAGGACGTGCAGGCTTCCTTGGCAAGCGGGGCTGACTATCTCGGTTTTATTTTTGCTGAGAGCAGGCGGAAAGTGTTGCCCGCGGAAGTGAGATGTTGGCTCGACGGTCAGGCGCTCGGGGCGAAACAGCTTGTCGGCGTGTTTGTCAACGCCCCGGTCGAACGGATCGCGGCCGTCGTCCGCGAACTCCCGCTCCATATCATTCAATGCCACGGGCGGGAGGATCGAGCGGAGCTGGCCGCGGTGAAAGAGGCGGTGCGCCTCCCGGTCTGGAAGGCGATTCACCATGGTGACGGAGCGCTTGCAGCGATGAAACAGTATGCCGGCCTTGCCGATGGCTATGTCGTTGACAGCCGCGTCGCCGGCGCATGGGGGGGCACGGGCGTCACTTTCGATTGGGAGGCGGTGCCGCGTTATTTGGAAGAGGCGGCGCGCCAAGGCGTGCCGTGCTTTATCGCCGGCGGCATCACTCCGGACAATGTCGAACGGCTTGCGGCCTATCGTCCTGACGGCATCGACATCAGCAGCGGCATCGAAACAGACGGCCGCAAAGATCCGTCCAAGATGAAGCGAATCGAACACAAGGTCAAACGATGTTGCGGGGAAAAAGGGGAGTGACGGGAGCCCGTGCCGCGAGGCGAAACCGCGCCGCTGCGGCAACGGCCCGTTAGCAGGCGGCTTTTTTCCTGCGGACAAAAATGAAAAGAAGGTGGCTTCGATGAGGGAACACGTTCCAAATGAATACGGCCGATTCGGCGATTTCGGCGGCAAATTTGTTCCGGAGACGCTCATGCGTCCGCTTGAGGAACTGGAAGCAGAGCTTGACCGCGCGTTAGCCGACGAGTCGTTTCAGAGCGAATATGTGCGCATTTTGCACGAGTATTCCGGGCGGCCGACGCCGCTGACGTTCGCGCCGAATTTGACAGAATGGGCGGGCGGCGCGAAAATTTATTTAAAGCGCGAAGATTTAAACCACACGGGCGCCCATAAAATCAACAACGCCATCGGTCAGGCGCTTTTGGCGCGGCGGATGGGCAAAAAAAAGCTGATCGCCGAAACCGGCGCCGGGCAGCACGGGGTAGCGGCGGCGACCGTGGCCGCTCACTTCGGCTTGGAGTGCATCGTCTTTATGGGGGAAGAGGACATAAAGCGGCAAGCGCTGAACGTGTTTCGCATGAAGCTGTTAGGCGCTGAAGTCGTGCCGGTGTCAAGCGGCAACCGGACGCTGAAAGACGCGACGAACGAGGCGATCCGCTACTGGGTCGCTCATTGCGATGACCACTTTTATATGATCGGTTCGGTCGTCGGTCCCCATCCATATCCGAAAATGGTGCGTGAATTTCAGCGCGTGATCGGTGATGAAGCGAAAGAACAGTTTCTTGCCCGCGAAGGAAAGCTTCCGGATGTGATCGTCGCCTGCGTCGGCGGCGGCAGCAACGCCATCGGCATGTTTTACCCGTTTTTGCAAGATGACGTCCGTCTCGTCGGCGTCGAGGCGGCCGGCAAAGGGATCGACACTCCGCACCATGCGGCGACCATTACCAAAGGGACGAAAGGAGTCATCCACGGGGCGATGACGTACTTGCTGCAGGATGAATACGGGCAAATTCTCGAACCGTATTCGATTTCCGCCGGCTTGGATTATCCCGGCGTCGGTCCGGAACACGCGTATTTGGCGAGCATTGGCCGCGTCGACTACGAAAGCGCGACCGATGCGGAAGCGATCGCCGCGTTCCAACTGCTGGCGCAAACAGAAGGGATCATTCCAGCGATCGAATCGGCCCACGCGGTGGCAAAAGCGGTTGAACTCGCCCGCCGGATGACCCCGGATGAGACGGTGCTCGTTTGCCTGTCAGGCCGCGGTGACAAAGATGTGCAGACGATGATGCATCATCTCGGTGGGAAGGAAGGTGAAGGCGTTGTTGTCCGTTAATCCGCCGCTCTTTATCCCGTTTCTCGTGGCCGGCGATCCGACCGCCGCTTTGACCGTCGACCTTGCGTTGGCGCTCCAAGACGCCGGGGCGGATGTCCTCGAGCTTGGTGTGCCGTACTCCGATCCGCTCGCCGATGGACCGACGATCCAGCGGGCTGCCGCTCGGGCGCTCGCCGGACAAATGACGCTGCCGAAAGCCATTCATCTCGTCGCCGAGATGCGAAAAAAAGGAGTCAAAATTCCGATTATCATCTTTACGTATTATAATCCTGTGTTACAATTAGGAGAAGAATCCTTTTTTGCTTTAGCGCGGGAAAATGACGCCGACGGCGTGCTCATCCCTGATTTGCCGTTTGAGGAAAGCGCGCCGCTCCGTCGGCTTGGCGAGCGGTTTGGTCTGCCGCTCATTTCGCTCGTCGCTCCGACGTCGAAGCAGCGGATCGAGCGGATCGCTTCCGCGGCTGAAGGGTTTTTGTACTGCGTCTCTTCACTTGGCGTCACCGGTGTGCGCGAGACGCTGCCCGAGACGCTTGGCGATTTTCTCGGTGAAGTCAAGCGGCATAGCCGCGTGCCCGTTGTCGTTGGTTTTGGTGTTTCCACGCCCGAGCAAGTGGCGGTGCTCAAGCGCGAATGCGACGGCGTTGTCGTTGGCAGCGCGCTCGTCCAGAAAGTCGAACAGCTGCTTGAACGCCTGCAGGCGCCGGGGGAAAAGGAAGCGGCCATCGCTGAGTTTGCGGCCTATGCTCGCGCGCTCGCCGCGCCGCTGCGCGAACCGTGTGCTTCGCGCGAAAAGTTCCAATGAAGGAGTTGGCGATCGATGCAAGTCAAGGAATCGCTCCGGGGGCTTTCCCCGTACCAGCCGGGAAAATCCATCGAAGAAGTGAAGCGGGAGTACGGCCTTTCCGAAATTATTAAACTAGCTTCCAATGAGAATCCATACGGTTCGTCGCCGGCGGTGAAAGCGGCCATCGCCGCTAGGCTTGACCACCTCGCCTTCTATCCGGACGGTTATGCCCGTACGCTGCGTGAAAAAGTGGCGAAGCATCTCGGCGTCAAGGAAACACAGCTGCTGTTTGGCAACGGTTCGGATGAAGTCGTGCAAATGGTTTGCCGCGCCTTCCTGGAGCCGGGTGCGAACACGGTCATGGCGACGCCGACGTTCCCGCAGTACCGGCACAACGCCGTCATCGAACGGGCGGACGTGCGCGAAGTGCCGCTCGTTGACGGCCGGCACGATTTAGAGGCGATGCTTAACGCCATCGACGGGAATACGCGCATCGTGTGGATTTGCAATCCGAACAACCCGACCGGCACGTACGTGAACGAAACGGAGTTGCGCGCCTTTTTGGACCGTGTGCCGCCGCACGTGCTTGTCGTTTTGGACGAGGCGTACTATGAGTACGTCACAGCGGCCGATTATCCGCAGACCGTTCCGCTGTTGAACGAGTACGAACAGCTTGTCATTATGCGCACGTTCTCGAAAGCGTACGGGCTTGCCGCGCTCCGCGTCGGCTATGGCATCGCCAACGAGTCGCTCATTCGCGCCATTGAACCGGCGCGCGAACCGTTTAACACCTCCACCATCGCCCAAGCCGCCGCCGTTGCCGCTCTTGACGATCAGGCGTTCATCCGCGCCTGCGTTGAGCGAAATCGGGCCGAGCTTGAGCGGTATTATCGCTTTTGCGAGGAGAACGGCCTGAAGTATTATCCGTCGCAAACGAACTTTTTGTTTATGGAGGTTGGAGTGGACGGCGATGAGGTGTTCCGCTACTTGCTTGAGCGGGGTGTGATCGTCCGCTCGGGACGGGCGCTTGGCTTGCCGAACGGGGTGCGCATCACTGTCGGCACGAAAGAGCAAAACGATCGCGTGTTTACGCTTCTTTCGGAGATGCTGCGGGAAGCACAGCTCGCCTAGAGGCTTGATGGCGAACTTTCGGAAGAACATGCCTGCCGCTTTTTGAGGCGGCAGGCGCATGTTTACATAAGTAGGTGGGACGATTGGAAGGAAACGTGTTGATTGTCGGCCTTGGCTTGATTGGGGGATCGATGGCGCTCGCCATCAAAAAAGCGCATCCGGAGGCGGTGATCATTGGGTATGACGTCGATGAGCGGCAGCTCGGCTTGGCCCGTTCGCTCAAAGTCATCGATGAGGCCGCCGGTTCATTGACCGAAGCATACGAACGGGCTGATTTGATCGTTTTGGCCGCCCCGGTCATGCAGACAGAGGCGCTGCTCTCCTCGCTGCCGCTTGAGCGGCTGAAGCCGGGCGTCATTGTGACGGATGTAGGCAGCACAAAGCGGCGCATCGTCGAACGGGCGCGCCGCCTGCTTGAACGCGGCGTAGCTTTCATCGGCGGCCACCCGATGGCCGGATCGCATAAAAGCGGGGTGGCGGCGGCTAGAGCTCATCTGTTCGAAAATGCGTTTTACATTTTGACGCCGACCGAAGAGGTGGCGGTGCAGCGGGTCGAAATCCTGAAACGATGGCTTTCCGGAACGAAGGCCCAGTTCGTCATCTTGACGCCCGAGGAACATGACCGCATCACCGGGGTCATCAGCCATTTTCCGCATTTGATCGCGGCGAGCCTTGTCCATCAGGCGCGCGAGTACGAGTGTGAAAATGCGCTTGTCAGCCGGCTGGCGGCCGGCGGCTTTCGCGATATCACTCGCATTGCGTCGAGCAATCCGGAAATGTGGCGCGATATCTTGATCCATAATAAGCAGGAGATGCTGACGTTGTTTGACCGATGGATGGCGGAGATGGAAAAGTTGCGTTCCTTTGTCGAAGAAGAAAACAGCCCGGCCATTTACCATTACTTTCTAGAAGCCAAGCAATTTCGCGACGGACTGCCGGCGCGCACGAAAGGGGCGATCCCGTCCTTCTATGATCTGTACGTCGATGTGCCGGATTATCCGGGCGTCATTTCCGAGGTGACCGGCTACTTGGCGAAGGAAAACATCAGCATCACCAACATTCGCATTATTGAAACGCGCGAAGAAATTTACGGCGTGCTTCGTCTCAGCTTTCAAAGCGAGGAGGACCGGGCGCGGGCGAAAGCGTGCCTCGCCCAACATACGAGCTATGCCGCCTATGAGGGATAGGGCGATGCCGCCGATCAAGGCAACGATGAAAGATAGTGGAGGGGTTTTGATGCAGCTGCCAACGAACGTCTCAGCGCTCCGGGGCGCGATTGAAGTGCCCGGCGACAAGTCGGTTTCCCATCGCGCCGTCATGCTTGGCGCGCTTGCTTCCGGGCGGACGGTAATCGAACACTTTTTGCCCGGAGCGGATTGTTTGAGCACCATCGATTGTTTCCGCAAACTCGGCGTTGACATTCGCCAAGACGGGACGACCGTCGTTGTCGAAGGAGTCGGCCCCGGCGGGTTGCGCGAGCCGGCCGCGGTGCTCGATGTCGGCAACTCCGGGACGACGGCGCGCCTTTTGCTCGGCATTTTGGCCGGCCAGCCGTTTCACGCCTGCTTGGTCGGCGACGAATCGATCGCCAGGCGGCCGATGGGCCGGGTGACGAAGCCGCTGCGCGAGATGGGGGCGCACATTGACGGGCGCGAGGGCGGCAATTATACGCCGCTTTCCGTTCGCGGCGGCGCGCTCCGCCCCATTCATTACGCTTCGCCGGTGGCCAGCGCCCAAGTGAAATCGGCCGTCTTGCTTGCCGGCTTGTTCACAGACGGCGTGACATCGGTTACGGAACCGCACCGTTCGCGCGACCATACGGAGCGGATGATTCGGCTGTTTGGAGGCGGGGTGGACGTTGCCGGCTTCACCGTCTCCATAGCGGGTCCGCAGCGCTTAGAGGGGACGCGCGTTTACGTTCCCGGCGACATTTCATCGGCCGCCTTTTTCTTGGTCGCCGGCGCCATTGTGCCAAACAGTGAAATTACGCTGAAAAACGTCGGCTTCAATCCGACGCGGACCGGCATCCTCGACGTGCTTGCGCAAATGGGCGCGGATCTCGCCATTGACAACGTCCGCAACGAGGAGACCGAGCCGGTTGCCGACATAACGGTCCGCACGTCAACACTGCGGGCGGTCGATATTGGCGGCGATCTGATTCCAAGATTGATCGATGAAATCCCGATCATCGCTCTGCTCGCGACGCAAGCGGAAGGGACGACGGTCATTCGCGATGCTGCTGAGCTAAAGGTGAAAGAAACGAATCGGATCGATACGGTCGTGGCCGAGCTGAAAAAGCTTGGCGCCGACATTGAAGCGACCGATGACGGCATGATCATCCGCGGGAAAACGCCGCTGGTGGCCGATGACGCTGTAGTCGACAGCCACGGCGATCATCGGATCGGCATGATGCTCGCCATTGCTGCCTGCATCACGAAAGGCCGGGTCCGCCTTAACCGGAAAGAGGCGGTCGCCGTCTCTTACCCAACGTTTTTTGCCGATCTTCGTTCCTTGTTGTGACCGCCCCCCGCCTCGAGCGGGCGGGCGGTTCTATTTGGCACTGTTCCCTCATATGTTGTCAATGAGAGGGCGGGCTTCTCCACTTCTTTTTTGAAAGCGGATACATGACGAGCCGATGGCGATCGGTGAGCGGTTTGGTTGCCGAAACGGCCGTTGTCGATTATGATAATGGATGTTCCGGTTGGAACGGTACATAATTTGAACAAGCAAGGGGCCTCAGACCGAAGCGGATTCGCGCTCCTTGCTGCAGGAGAGGGCTGACGAAGCATGACACGCGTCGAACAGATCATTCGGCTTGTGGAAAACGGCCACATCGATCAAGCGCTGGCGCTCGTGCCGAAGGTGAAACAATACGGAAATGATGAGGAAAAGTATGCGCTTGCCGACTATTTGTACGGCTTAGGGATGCCGGAAGAAGCGAAAGAGCTGCTTGAAGAGCTTGCCGCCCGCTACCCGGATGATGGCGATATTCGCCTGTTTTTGGCTGAAGTGTATACGGAATTGGAAGCGGAAGACGATGCGCTTGCCATTTTGGCAGAGATTGGCGAGGACGATCCGCAATTCGTGCGCGCCTGCTTGCTGGCTGCCGATTTGTACGAAATGCAAGGGCTGACGGAAGTGAGCGAGCGAAAGTTGCGCCAAGCCTATGAAAAAGCGCCTCATGAGCCAATCGTGCCATTGGCGCTCGCTGAGCTCTATTTTTCCCAAGGCGAGTACGCGAGAAGCGTGCCGCTTTATGAGCAAGTGCGGAAAACAGGAACGGAGCTGGCCGGCGTCTTGATCGCCGAGCGAATCGCTGAGGCGCTCAGCCGCTCAGGCGAATTCGAAGCCGCGCTCCCGTATTATCAAGAGGCGCTTCGGGAAAAAACGGACAGCCGGACGTTGTTCGCTTATGGGTTCACCGCCTTGCAGGCCGGCTATGCGCAAACGGCCATCGAGCAGTTTAGCGCCTTAAAGGCGCTCGACCCCGACTACAGCCCGCTTTACCTTCACCTAGCGAAAGCGTATGAACAGGAAGGGCGGCTTGTTGAGAGCTATGAGACGGCGCTTGAGGGCATCGGCGTCGATGAATGGAATAAAGAGCTCCGCCTTTACGCCGGCAAACTGGCGCTCAAGCTCAACAAGCCGGAGGAAGCGGAGGAACACTTGAAAAAAGCGCTTGAGATCGATGGGGGCTACATCGAGGCGCTCACCGTTTTATCGGCGCTTTGGCGAAACGAACAGCGCTATGAGGAGGTCGTGTCGCTGTTGGAAGGGGCGATGGCCGATGGTGAGTACGACCCGCAGTTCGAATGGGATTTAGGGCGCGCCAAACACCGGCTTGAGCGGTATGAAGATGCATTAAACCATTACAATGAGGCATATAATTTCTTTAAACACGACATCGATTTTCTCGAAGAGTATGGATATTTTCTCATCGAAGAAGGAAATCGAGCGGCGGCGAGAGAAATATTTCAACAAATCGTTCGCCTCGACCCAACGCACACTGAGGCGGCTGACGTTCTGTTGGAACTGGAGGAGTAGGGGAGAAGCGGTGGCCCAACCTCTTTTTTGGAAACCGATCGAGGGGGAAGCGCACAATGACACACGTGTCCGTCAATGAAAAAAAGGAGTTTATCCGTTGGTTTTTAAGCCATTACCAGTTGAAGCGGCGCGAGTGTGTTTGGATTTTGAACTATTTGATGAGCCATGACCAGCTGATGCAAAAGGTGCATTTCGTCGAGAACGCCCAATATTGCCCGCGCGGCATCGTGATGTCGACCCACTGCGTTGACGATGTGCCGTTTCGGTTTTATAAAGGCAATGTGATGACGACCGATGCGGAAAAGTCGTTTCATGACATTCGGCTGAACCGCGACGAAGATATTTACATTCAGCTCAATTTTCGCGCTTCTTTTCACTCACCGCAATACGTTGCCGTCCTTGAGGAAAACCCGTACGCGCCGAGGCAGGCACAGGTGAGCGAAAACGACCAGCGCCTAGCCGAACAGTTTTTGGAGCGGTCCATTTACGAGTTTCGGCGCGATCGGCTCATGAAATGGATCGATGAAGCGCTCGACCGCCGCGATGAAGAGGCGTTCCGCCGCCTGACGGACGAGTTGAATCAACTGTAGCACCTTGCCATCGGCAAGGTTTTTCTTTTGCCGAAAAATGTGATATGTTGATAACAAGAAATTCACTTTTCGGACAGAGGGGAGCACATATGAAATGGATCAGTGAAGACGTCAACGTGTATGAAAAGGAGCGCGGGTACGTCGATACGGCGCTCGTTCCGCTCCTGCCGCTGGCCTTTGACCAAGAGGCGAAACGGCTCGCCGCCGGCGGGGAGCTGGTCGGGCTTGTCGCCGCTGAAGCTGAGCGGCAGCTCCGCGGGCGGGTGTTTTTGTTGCCGCCGTTTGTATATTTTGTCGATGAACCGCGCTCCGTGCTTCGCGAACGGCTTTCCGATTGGACAAGGCGGCTTGGGCGGGAAGGAATGGCGCATTCCGTCTACGTGACATGCGATCGTTCGTGGCAAGAGGGGGACGAAGCCGACCGCGTTTGGTTCGTTCCGTCCGTTCCGCTCGAAAGCATGGAGGCATCGTACAAGCATGAGCTCATTAGAGAGCAGGCCGCCGGGTTGCTCCGCTTTCTTGTCGGCCGCTGGGCGCAAGAGTAAACACGACAGTCGGACGTTTTGCCAGCTGCGATATTGACCTTGCCGGACGATTGCGCTATCATTAGAATGTCCTAGTTTTCCATATGTGTTATACATACAATCGTCCGGTGCGGACTTGATCTTGCATAGAGGGGGGAAAACGATGAGCGACAACAAACATCGCGTCACGAGACGTCAGTTTTTGAACTACACGTTGACCGGCGTCGGCGGCTTTATGGCCGCGGGAATGCTCATGCCGATGCTTCGCTTTGCTTTTGATCCGCTTTTGAAAGACGAAGCGGGAACGGGTATGGTCGCGGTGGCTGACGTCAAGGAAATCACGACAGAGCCGAAGCGCTTCGACTTCAAGGTCAAGGTGAAAGACGCTTGGTATGAAGCGGAAGAGCCAAGATCTGCTTGGGTGTACAAGGATGGAAAAGGGAACATCGTCGCCTTGTCGCCGATCTGCAAACACCTTGGCTGTACGGTCGACTGGAATACGGACAAAGAGCATCCGAACCAGTTTTTCTGTCCGTGCCACTACGGGCGCTATACGAAGGACGGCACCAACATTCCGGGGACACCGCCGCAGGCGCCGCTTGACCGCTACGAGTACAAAGTGAAAGACGGGAAGCTGTACTTGGGCAAGGCGAAACCGAGAGGGGAGGCGTAATGCGTGTTAAACAAGCTGTATGATTGGGTGGACGAGCGCTTGGATATTACGCCTTTGTGGCGGGATATTGCCGATCACGAAGTTCCGGAGCATGTCAACCCGGCCCACCATTTTTCCGCCTTCGTGTATTGTTTTGGCGGGCTGACATTTTTTGTTACGGTCATTCAAATTTTGTCGGGCATGTTTTTGACGATGTACTACGTTCCGGATATTAAAAATGCGTGGGAGTCGGTGTATTACTTGCAGAACGAAGTAGCGTTCGGCCAAATCGTGCGCGGCATGCACCATTGGGGAGCGAGCTTGGTCATCGTCATGATGTTTTTACATACGCTGCGCGTCTTTTTCCAAGGGGCATATAAAAAGCCGCGCGAAATGAACTGGATCGTTGGCGTATTGATTTTCATGGTTATGATGGGGCTCGGCTTTACCGGCTACCTGTTGCCGTGGGATATGAAAGCGCTGTTCGCGACGAAAGTAGGGTTGAAAATTGCCGAAGCAACTCCGCTTATCGGTCCGGCGATCAAAACGCTGTTGGCCGGCGATCCGGAGATTGTCGGCGCGCAAACGTTGACGCGCTTCTTTGCCATTCATGTCTTCTTCCTGCCGGCGGCATTGCTCGGCTTAATGGCAGCGCACTTCTTAATGATCCGCAGACAAGGCATTTCCGGTCCGCTATGATCCGGTCGGCCTAGCGTTTGCAGGTGACAGAAAAAAGGAGGGAACGACGCAATGCATCGCGGAAAAGGAATGAAATTCGTCGGCGATTCCCGCGTTCCCGCGGTGAAAAAACCGAATATCCCAAAGGATTATTCGGAATATCCCGGGAAAACGGAAGCGTTTTGGCCGAACTTCCTGCTGAAAGAGTGGCTTGTCGGTTCGGTCTTCCTGATCGGGTTTTTATGCTTGACGGTCGCCCATCCGTCGCCGCTTGAGCGGATCGCCGACCCGACGGATACGACGTATGTGCCGCTGCCTGACTGGTATTTCTTGTTCTTGTACCAATTGCTCAAATATTCGTATGCGTCTGGTCCGTATACGGTTGTTGGCGCCATTATTATGCCAGGATTGGCGTTTACTGCATTGTTGTTGGCACCGTTTTTGGACCGCGGCCCGGAGCGCCGTCCGTGGAAGCGTCCGGTGGCGACAGGCATGATGCTCTTGACGTTGGCAGCGATGATTTATTTGACATGGGAATCGGTCGTCACGCACGACTGGAAAAAAGCGGCTGAACAAGGAAAAATTCGTGCTGAAGTCAAAATTGATACGAACGCGGAAGGTTATAAAATCGCTCAAGCGAATACGTGTACGTCATGTCATGGGCAAAACTTGTCCGGCGGCGCTGGTCCGTCGCTTATCGGCACCGGCTTAAAACCGGAAGAAATTGCTAAAATTGCTAAGCAAGGAAGAGGGAACATGCCAGCCGGCGTATTTAAAGGGACGGATGAAGAGCTGAAAAAGCTGTCTGAATTCATCGCTGGTTTAAAAGCGAAATAATAGGTTCGGTCCGGAAAAGCTGACTCGCGTTAGTCAGCTTTTTTCGTGCTCGTGCCCAATCGAAGAGAGGTGCGAATGATGGCATGGCTTTATGCGCTGCTCGCTTCCCGGTCGGTCGTTTGGCTGCTGTTTGTCGTCAACGCTGCCGGTACAGCATATGGATATTATTGGTATAGGTATCAGCTGGCCGATACGCCCCCTTTGTTTTTACCGTTTGTGCCTGACAGCCCAACGGCGAGCCTTTTTTTTCTCATCGTCCTCGGCGCTTGGCTGCTCGGCCGGCGGGCGCCGCTGTTCGAAGCGCTGGCCGTGGTGACACTCGTCAAGTACGGCGTTTGGGCGGTCGTCATGAACGTGCTCGTCTGGCGGGTCACCGGCACGCTTGACTGGGCGGGTTGGCTGCTCATTGTCTCGCACGGGGCGATGGCGGTCGAAGGGATCGTATACGCTCCGTTCTATCGGTTCCGCTGCTCGCATTTGGCGTTGGCTGCCGTCTGGACGCTGCATAATGACATCATTGACTACGTTTTCGGCATGATGCCGCGCTATCAGATGTTGGCGAATTACGCCGATGTCATCGGTTATTTCACGTTTTGGCTGAGCATCGCTTCCCTTGCCGGCGCGTATTGGCTCGGCATCCGTCAGCCGCGCCGTCGGCTCTGTCTGTCCGATCGCGGCGCCTAGCGGAGGTGATGCTCCGGTCGTTCTTTCGGCAAGAACGATCAACTTTTCCGGCTAAGGTTCATGTCGCTCCACCCGCTTGTTTCGCAAATGGAGAAGGGGAGGATCGGTTTTCCCGCTTTCTTTGTTGAGCCGGCGTTGGGCGGCCCTCCGTCCCGCCGGCCGCGGAGGGCTGCGGCGAAAAGACGGGCGGCGCTTTACGACATTTGGCTGGTCTACTCTTGTCCACTCCTTCATACATTGTAGTAGTGAATGGAGGAGGGACGATGATGAAACGAATCGGGCTGGCCCTGCTGTTGTCGCTCGCTTTTTTATGGTCGGTGTCCGTCGATGCGGCGGGGCAACGGAGCGATTGGGGAAAATTAGATGATATTTCCGACGAGGCGCTGCAATTGGCCAAAAATGAGCGCTTCGCTGAAGCGCAAGAAGTGCTCCGCTATTTCTCCGAGCGATTTTTCGCGTTAGAGGCGAAGGAACGATTGAGATCAGCAGATGAACTGCGAGCGGTGACCGTGACGCACGAACAGGCGGTCAGGGCGATGAGCGCACCGATCCCAGCGGAAGACAAGGTGGCGGCGGTCACCCAATTTCGCCTTGTCGTTGATGCCATCCATTCAACTTACCAGCCGCTTTGGTCGGAGATGGAGCCGGCGGTGATGGAAGCGTTGGCGGCGATGGAAAAAGCGGCGGAGCGCGGCGAAAAAGAGGCATATGCCGCTGCGGTGCGCCAGCTGGTTGACCGCTACACGTTGATCGAACCGAGCGTGAAAATTGACGTCCCGCCCGAAGTGGCGACAAAAGTCGATGACGATCTCGAAGCGCTGCAAGCCGCCGCGTTTTGGCAAGCCGATGAAACGAAGCGGCGCGAGCGGCTTTCGACCGCGCGCCATGATTTTGAGGCGCTGTTTGCCGGAGTGAAAAAGGACGAGGCCGACCCGTCGCTGATTTGGGTCATGATTTCAACCGGCGGAATGATCGTGTTGACGTTGACGTACGTCGGCTGGCGGAAATACAAAGGGGAAAAAGAGGAAAAACGGGCGCGGCAGCCCGAGGAATAAACGGGTGGTTCAAGGGGATGCTCCCCGTTTTTTTTTTTTTTTTGACGGGGGGAGCGGTTTTTAACAGTGCGGCTGTCGGCACGTGTCCTTGCCCTTTTTTATGAGGGGCGCAGCGGGTTCGCCGCTTTCGCTCGGCGCGGCGAGCCCGGTTTGCCGGCCGGGGAAGGCCCCTTCCGCATGGCTGATCAAGGGAACAGGGCCGATTCGCTCATGGCTCGAGCGGCCGTTTTTGTTCGTCGAGCGTAAACCCTTCGCCGAGCACGTCATGCACGTCGGTGACGGCGACAAACGCGTGCGGGTCGACGGACATAATGACGTTTTTCAAGCGCGGCAGTTCGTTTTTGGCGACGACGCAATACAAAACGTCACGGTCGCGCTTCGTGTACGAGCCGCGCCCTTTGAGCACGGTGACGCCGCGCTCCATCTCCGTCAAAATCCGGTTGGCGATCTCTTCGCTTTTGTCGGAGATGATCGTCGCTCCTTTCGCGGCGTACCCGCCTTCTTGGATAAAATCGATGACCCGGGCGGCGATGAAGACGGCGACCAGCGTATACATCGCTTCCCGGTATGATAAGTAAAGAAGGGACAACGTGATGACCGTGGCGTCAAAGGCGAACATCGTTTTGCCCATGCTGATGCCTTTGTACTTATAGACTAAGCGGGCGATGATATCCACTCCCCCGGTGGTGCCGCCGTAGCGAAAAATGATGCCGAGGCCGACGCCGATGAACACGCCGGCGAACAAGGCGGCGAGCGTCAAATCATGGCGAAGCGGCATATGAATCATGTAGCGTTGAAAGATGGACAAAAATACAGAAACGGCGACCGTGCCGATGATCGTATAGAGAAACGTCTGACGGCCGAGCAGTTTCCAGCCGATGAAAAAGACCGGGATGTTGAGCGCCAAGTTGGTGATGGCCGGATCCAAACCGGACGAAAAATAAAGGAGAAGCGTAATGCCGGTAAATCCGCCTTCCGCCAAATTGTTTTGCATGTTGAAATGGACGAGCCCGAAGGCGAAAATGGCGGCGCCAAGCAAAATAAATACGCAGTTTTTGATCTTGAGTCCAAAAATCATAACGTCCCTCCGTCCGCAAAAATAGTCGGCGCCCTTAATTATAGAGGAACTCATCCATCTAGGCAATGATGAGCGCAAACGGACGGAATGGACAGCGGGCGAAAACATTTGTCAAATGCGCCGCTTTTCGCTAACATGAAAGCAGACGAGGTGAGAGCGATGCAAGAGAAAACGATGAAACAGATGCAACAAGAAGTGGACGAGTACATCAGCCAATTTCAGGAAGGCTATTTTTGTCCGCTCGCCATGCTCGCGCGGCTGACCGAAGAGCTCGGCGAACTGGCGCGAGAGGTGAACCACTACTACGGGGAAAAACCGAAAAAGGCGACCGAACAAGAAAAAACAATCGAAGAAGAGCTGGGCGATTTGCTGTTTGTGCTCATTTGCTTCGCCAATTCGCTTGGCATTGATTTGCAAGCGGCGCACGACCGGGTGATGGACAAGTTCCGCACCCGCGACCGTGACCGTTGGACGCGGAAGGAGGAAGCGAAATGATTCGCATCGTCATCGCCGGGCCGCGCGGCCGCATGGGCCGTGAAGCGGTGGCGCTTGTGCAAAGAACGGACCATTTTGAACTGGCCGCGGTCATCGACCGTCGTTACGACGGACAAAATTTAGCGGAGATCGATGGATTTGCCGGTGTCGACGCCCCGATTTACACTGATGCGGCTCGCTGTTTTGCCGAAGTGAAGCCGGATGTCTTGATCGATTTGACCACGCCGGAAGCCGGAAAACGGCATGCTGAGCTGGCGCTGCGCCACGGCGTTCGCCCGGTCGTCGGCACGACCGGATTTACGCCGGACGAGATCGAGCGGCTGACCGAATTGGCTGAGGAAAAAGAGCTCGGCGCCATCATCGCCCCGAACTTCGCCGTTGGCGCGGTGCTGATGATGAAGTTCGCCCGCATGGCGGCCAAATATTTCACCGATGTGGAAATTATCGAGCTGCATCACGACCAAAAGCTTGACGCCCCATCGGGAACAGCGCTGAAAACCGCGCAGCTCATCGCCGAAGTGCGCCCGGAGAAAAAACAAGGCCATCCGGATGAAAAGGAAACGCTCGCCGGTGCGCGCGGTGCCGCGTACGCCGGCATTCCGATTCACAGCGTCCGTCTGCCAGGGCTTGTGGCGCATCAGGAAGTGATGTTCGGCGGCGACGGACAGACGTTGACGATCCGCCATGATTCCTTCGACCGCCGTTCGTTCATGTCGGGAGTGAAACTGGCGGTGGAAACGGTCATGCATTTACATACGCTCGTCTACGGGCTCGAACAGATTTTAGACTAGCGCGGACAGCGCCAACGGGGGAGAGGACAAGATGAAAATCGCGTTGATTGCTCACGACCAAAAAAAGGCGGAGATGGTCGCGTTTGTGACCGCCTATGCACCGATTTTGGCGAACCACGAACTGTACGCCACCGGCACGACCGGCTTGCGCATTCAAGAGGCGACCGGTCTTTCGGTTCACCGTTTCCAATCCGGGCCGTACGGTGGCGATCAAGAAATCGGGGCGATGATCGCCCGCAATGAAATGGATATTGTTATTTTTTTCCGAGATCCGCTCACCGCCCAGCCGCACGAACCGGATATTAGCGCGCTGATGCGGCTTTGCGATGTCTACGCCGTGCCGCTGGCGACGAACATCGGGACGGCCGAGCTGCTCATTCGCGCGTTGGAGCGCGGCGATTTGGCATGGCGCAACATCGTCCGCGGTCGGGCGAAAAGTGGGGAGGAATCGGAAACAGAAAGGTGACCGCAATGGTGGAAACATGTGATCTATTGGCGTTTGGCGCCCATCCCGATGACGTTGAAATCGGCATGGGCGGGACGATCGCCAAATATGTGCGGCGCGGATACCGCGCGGTGATTTGCGATTTAACGAAGGCCGAGCTGTCATCAAACGGCACGGTTGACGAGCGGCAGAACGAAGCGGCTGAAGCGGCGCGCCGGCTTGGCGTAGCGGAACGGCTCAACCTCGGGCTGCCCGACCGCGGTCTTGATGTCGATGATGAGGAGGCGATTCGCCGCCTAGTCGCCGTCATTCGCCGTTATCGGCCGCAGCTCGTATTCGCTCCGTATTGGGAGGATCGCCATCCCGATCATGGGCGATGCGCCCGCCTCGTTGAGGAGGCGGTCTTTTCCGCCGGCATCCGCCGCTATGGCGCAGGCGAGCTGGGAGAGGCGCACCGCGTCCGCGCCGTGTACTACTATATGATCAATGCCTTTTGCCGCCCGCACTTTCTCATCGATATTAGCGAGGCGATCGACGACAAGCGGGCCTGTTTGCGCGCCTACGGAAGCCAGTTTGAAAAGCGGCCCGGATCGGTCGACACCCCGCTGACCAACCACTACATCGAGATGATCGAAAGCCGCGAGCGCTGGTTTGGCCAGCAAATTGGCGCGGCATATGCCGAAGGGTTTTTGTCCAAAGCACCGATTCATCTTTTCGACTTATTCGAGGGAGCGCGATGAAGCTGAAAATCGGAATTGTCTGTTATCCGACGGTCGGAGGCTCGGGGGTCGTCGCCACCGAGCTTGGCAAGCTGCTGGCAGAGCGTGGGCATGAGATCCATTTTATTTCATCGAGCATGCCGTTTCGGCTCAGCAAAGTATACGGGAATATTTATTACCATGAAGTGAGTGTCAACCAATATTCGGTTTTTCAATATCCGCCGTACGATTTGGCGTTGGCCAGCAAAATCGCCGAGGTGGCGAAGCGGGAACGGCTCGATGTGCTTCATGCCCATTACGCCGTGCCGCATGCGGTCTGTGCCGTGCTGGCGCGGCAAATGGTGGGCGAATTGCCGATTGTGACGACATTGCACGGCACGGACATCACAGTGCTCGGCTATGACCCGTCGCTTTCTGATATGATCAAGTTTGGCATTGAGCAGTCCGATGTGGTCACGGCTGTATCAAACGCTCTCGTCCGCCAAACATACGAACTGCTCGATGTGCAAAAACCGATCCAAACGGTGTACAATTTTGTCGACGAGCGCGTCTACCAGCGCCGGGAAGCCGGCCATTTGCGGCGCGAATACGGCATCGGCGAGCAGGAGCGCGTCGTGATTCACGTCTCCAATTTCCGCAAAGTGAAGCGCGTCCCCGATGTGGTGCGCGCCTTTGCCATCATTCGCCGTCACGTGCCGGCCAAGCTTTTGTTTGTCGGCGATGGGCCGGAAATGACCGTCGTCTGCCGGCTTGTCAAAGAGCTGGGCTTACAGAATGAAGTCCGTTTTTTAGGCAAACAAGACAAGCTGGACGAGCTGTATTCGATCAGCGATGTGATGATGCTGCTGTCGGAAAAAGAAAGCTTTGGCCTCGTTCTGCTCGAGGCGATGGCGTGCGGCGTCCCGTGCATCGGCACGGCGATTGGCGGCATTCCGGAAGTGATCGATGACGGCCAAAGCGGATTTTTATGCCCGCTTGGCGATGTAAAAGAGGCGGGGAGGAAGGCGCTGGCGCTGCTGACCGACCGCCGCCTGCACGCCGAGATGGCGAAGCGGGCGGTGCAGGCCGTCGAGCGCAAATTCCGTTCGTCCGATATCGTCGGGCAGTATGAGCAGCTGTACGCTTCGCTGGCAGCAAGGAAGGTGAGACGATGAAACCGCCGTTCCGGCAGGCGCTTGGCATTATCCGACAGCTGAAGCAACATGGCTATGAAGCGTATTTCGTCGGCGGCGCCGTGCGCGACCTCTTGATCGGGCGTGCGATCGGCGATGTCGACATTGCGACGAGCGCCCGTCCTGAAGAAGTGATGGCCATATTTCCGAAAACGATCGACGTCGGCTCCAAGCATGGTACGGTCGTCGTCGTCCATGAAGGAACAGCGTATGAAGTGACGACATTTCGCACGGACGGGGATTACGAAGATTACCGCCGCCCCGAATCGGTGACGTTCGTCCGTTCGCTGGAAGAAGATTTAAAGCGGCGCGACTTTACGATGAACGCCATCGCCATGGACGAAAACGGGACCGTTATCGATCCGTTTGCGGGACGGGAGGCGATTGCGCGGCGGCTCATTCGCACGGTGGGAAAGGCCGAAGAGCGGTTTCGCGAAGATGCGCTCCGCATGATGCGAGCGATTCGATTTGTCAGCCAGCTCGGTTTTTCCCTCGCGCCGGAAACGAAGCGGGCGGTCATAGACAATGCCCCGCTTCTTGCCCATATTTCCGTGGAGCGGATGACCATGGAGATGGAAAAACTGCTCGCCGGCCCGTTTGCCGGCGAAGCGTTGTCGCTGTTGGCGGAAACCGGATTGTGCGCGTATTTGCCAGGTCTCGTTGGAAAAGAGGAGGGAGTGCGCCGGGCGGCGGCGTACCGCTGGGGATGGCTCACAGCGCGCGAAGAGCGGTGGGCGCTGTTGTGCCGAGCGCTTGACATCACGGAAAGCCGGCCGTTTTTGCGGGCATGGAAGCTGCCGAACAAAGTGATGGACGAAACCGGCGCGATCTTGTCGGCGCTCGAGGCCGTTCCCCATTCAGACGAATGGACGAATGAGCGGCTGTTTTTGGCTGGCCTCAAGCGCGCGCTTTCCGTTGAGACAGTGCGCGCCGCCTACACCGGCACACCGCCCGATTCATCGCATGATGAGCTGCGCCGCCGCTTTGCCGCTTTGCCCATCAAAACGAAAGCGGAACTCGCGGTGAGCGGCAAAGAGGTCATTCAGTGGATCGGAAAGCCGGCCGGCCCGTGGGTGAAAGAGACGCTTTACGCCATATGGCGGGCGGTCGTCAACGGTGAAGTTGAAAACGAGAAGGAGCGGATTCACGCATGGCTCACGGAGCGCAATCGGACACAAGGAAACGGCTGTTAGAACTGTTTGCCGAGGCAAACGGCGAGTTTTTATCCGGACAAAAAATTAGCGAACGGCTCGGCTGCTCGCGCGCGGCGGTGTGGAAGCATATCGAGGAGCTGCGCAAGGAAGGATTTGAGCTCGAAGCGGTGCGCCGCCTCGGCTACCGGATCGTTAGCACTCCGGACAAAGTGACGGCGAACGAAATCCAACTCGGCTTAAAAACGGAGACGTTTGGCCAAGTGATTTATTCCTTCGAGGATGTGGATTCGACCCAGCGGGTGGCGGCCAAGCTGGCCCACGAAGGAGCGCCGGAAGGGACGCTCGTCGTTGCTGAGGAGCAAAAAGCCGGACGTGGGCGCCTCGACCGGAAATGGTTTTCGCCAAAAGGAACGGGCATTTGGATGAGCCTGATTTTGCGCCCGCCCATCCCGCCGCAACAGGCGCCGCAGCTGACCTTGCTTGCGGCTGTCGCCATCAGCCAGGCCATTCAAGAAGTGACCGGCCTCGTCCCGGACATTAAATGGCCAAACGACATTTTGCTTGGCGGCAAAAAATGCGTCGGCATTTTAACCGAGCTGCAGGCCGATCCGGATCGCGTCCATTCGGTGATCATCGGCATCGGCATCAACGTCAATCAGACGAGCGAGCAATTTCCCGAGGACATCCGCGCCATCGCCACCTCGCTCGCCATCGAAAAGGGGAAGCCCATCAAACGGGCGCGGCTCATCCAAGACATTTTGTTCCGGCTGGAACGCTTGTACCGCCAATACTTGACGCACGGGTTCCGACCGATCAAGCTTCTTTGGGAAGGATACGCCGTTTCGATCGGCAAGCCGGTGACGGCCCGGACGTTGGGCGGGGTGATGCGCGGCATCGCCCGCGGTATCACCGATGATGGGCTGCTCATCTTGGAAGATGAGCAAAACACGATTCATTACATTCATTCAGCCGACATTCAACTGTAATTGCCACTAGAAAAATTGTGACAATTTTGTTAAAATGCAAAGTGAGGAAAAGGGCAGTATCTTTGTCGAAAAGAACTGCACCGGATATGGCGACGTGAATGAAAAAAGAAGCAACGAAAAGATCTGCCTTGATCCTTGCAGGAAGGACTGGGACAGAGGGATGAACGGGGCCGACGGCGGTTGAGCAGCGTCCTTCTTTCTCAAGGCGGAAAGAAGGACGCTTTCTTTCGGGCGGTTCATCTCCTCTGCAGCGAAAAGAGGAGGGAACGAACGTGAAAACGAAAGCCGATTTCTTGCGCATGAAACAGGAGAGCGAGCCGATTGTCATGGTGACCGCCTATGACTTTCCAGCGGCGAAGCTCGCTGAGCAAGCGGGAGTCGACATGATTTTGGTCGGCGACTCACTCGGCATGGTCGTGCTCGGCTACGACTCGACGATCCCGGTGACGGTCGATGACATGATTCATCACACGAAAGCGGTCCGCCGCGGTGCGCCGAATACGTTTATCGTCACCGACATGCCGTTTATGTCGTACCACACATCGAGAGCGGAGGCGCTGCACAATGCTCGGCGCATCATGCAAGAGTCGGGGGCGAACGCCGTCAAAGTCGAGGGGGCGGATGAAGTCGTCGATGTCATCGCCGCCTTGACGAAAGCCGGGGTGCCGGTCGTCGCCCATCTTGGGCTGACGCCGCAGTCCGTGGGCGTGCTTGGCGGCTACAAAGTGCAAGGCAAAGACGCGGAAAGCGCCAAAAAACTGCTCGAGGATGCCAAGCGG
The DNA here is from genome assembly GCF_052692335.1 of Geobacillus sp. YF-1. Taxonomy (NCBI): domain Bacteria; kingdom Bacillati; phylum Bacillota; class Bacilli; order Caryophanales; family Anoxybacillaceae; genus Geobacillus; species Geobacillus sp. YF-1. Next base: position 2,128,229 of record NZ_CP199850.1, on the reverse strand, counting down.
TGCGAGCAGGCGGGAGCGATGGCCCTCGTCTTGGAGTGCGTGCCGAAGCAGCTCGGCGCGGCGGTTGCGCGCGAGCTGGCGATTCCTGTCATCGGCATCGGCGCTGGGGCCGATGTCGACGGGCAAGTGCTCGTCTACCATGACTTGCTTGGCTATGGGGTCAGCCGCGTGCCAAAGTTTGTCAAACCGTACGCCTCCATCCAAGAAACGATCGTCGCGGCGTTGGCCCACTACGCCGCGGAGGTTAAGCTGCGCCAATTCCCGGAGCCGGCGCATACGTTTACGATGAAGGAAGAAGAATGGGTAGCGTTATACGGAGGAACATCATCATGATCATCATCGACCGCATTCTTGACATGCAGGCGCTCATGCGCCGATGCCGCCGCGAAGGAAAAACGATCGGATTCGTCCCGACGATGGGCTATTTGCACGAAGGACATGCCGCCCTCATCGACAGGGCGCGGGAAGAGAATGACGTAGTCGTTGTCAGCATTTTCGTCAACCCGCTTCAGTTCGGCCCAAATGAAGATTTTGCCCGTTATCCGCGCGATTTCGCCCGCGACCGGCGCATCGCTGAACAGCACGGAGCCGACGTGCTCTTTCACCCAGAGGCGGGGGAAATGTATCCGGGGCCGCTCACGGTGCAGGCCGTCGTGAAAGCGCGCACCGATGTATTGTGCGGACGGTCGCGGCCCGGGCATTTCGACGGGGTGGCGACGGTGCTTATCAAGCTGTTTAACATCGTCATGCCTGACCGCGCCTACTTTGGCAGGAAAGACGCCCAGCAAGTGGCGGTTGTTGACGGCCTCATTCGCGATTTCAATTTTCCGATTGAGCTCGTGCCGGTGCCGACGGTGCGCGAGGCCGACGGGCTGGCAAAAAGCTCGCGCAACGTCTATTTGTCCCCGCAGGAACGGCGTGAGGCGCCGGCGCTCTATCAAGCGCTCCAGGCCGCAGCGGCGGCTGTTGAGGGCGGGGAACGGAGCGCGGCCGCCATTCGTCGCCTCGTCCGCGAACAGATTGAAGCCCATACGAACGCGGAGATCGACTATGTGGACGTATGCTCATATCCGGACTTGGCGCCGTTGGCGGTGTTAGAGGGCACCGTCATTATCGCCATCGCCGTCCGGTTTGCGAGCGCCCGGCTGATTGACAATCTCATCCTTGAGCTGCCCAAGGCGCCAAGACAAGAGGAGTAAGGGGGGATCACCCATGTTTCGCACGCTCATGAACGCGAAAATTCACCGCGCCCGCGTGACGGAAGCGAATTTGGATTACGTCGGCAGCATTACGATCGACGAAGATATTTTGGATGCCGTCGGCATGGTAGCTAATGAAAAAGTGCAAGTGGTCAACAATAATAATGGAGCCCGTTTTGAAACATACATCATCCCCGGCGAGCGGGGCAGCGGCGTCTTCTGTCTAAACGGCGCCGCCGCCCGTCTCGTGCAAAAAGGGGATGTCATTATCGTCATTTCGTATGCGCTTGTTCCCGAGGACAAAGTGTCTAAACACCGGCCGAAAATTGCGATTATGGATGAAAACAACCGAATTGTCCAGCTAATTGCTGAAGAGCCGGCACATACGATTTTATAAAGGGGGCTTTCCGCCCCTTTTCGTTTTGAGGTGATGAAAATGGCCACCCGCTTTGTCATTATTGATCTAGAAACAACTGGAAATGGGCCGAAAAAAGGAGATCGGATCATTCAGCTCGGCATGGCGGTTGTGGAAAACGGCTTGATCGTTGAGCGGTTTTCCAGTTTTTTTAACCCGGAACAGCCGATTCCTTTGTTCGTCCAGCAGCTGACAAACATTAACGAAGAGACGGTGGAAGGGGCGCCGCTGTTTGCCGACAAGGCGGGCGAGATCGCGGCCATGATGGATGATGCGTATTTTGTCGCCCACAACGTCGATTTCGATTTGCCGTTTTTGCAGGCTGAGCTAGAACGGGCCGGTCGCCCCCCGTTCACCGGCCCGACGATTGACACGGTGGAGCTCGCCCGCATCGTGCTGCCAACGGCGGAAAGTTACAAACTCAGCGACTTGGCGAGGCAGCTCGGCCTCCGCCATGATCGCCCCCATCAGGCGGACAGCGATGCCGAAGTGACCGCCAAGCTGCTGCTCGCTTTGCTTGAGCGGCTTGGCCGCCTGCCGCTCGTGACGCTCGAACAGCTGCGGCGCCTCGCCCGCCGCCTCAAGAGCGACATTTACTTGCTTCTTGATGCGCTGATCGCGGAAAAACAGCGAGAAGCGCCGAACGACCAACCATTTGTCATGCATGGCGGCATCGCTCTGAAACGGCCGGCCCCAGCGCGCCCGGAAAAAGAAAAGGGGGCTGTGGCCGCTTCGTTCGCCGCCTTCTCTGAACAGGAGCCGCCGTTGCCGCTTCCCGGTTACAAGCGGCGTCCGACGCAGTGGGAGATGATGCGGCTCGTCTATGAGGCGCTGTCGACATCTCAGCACGCCATGATGGAGGCAGGGACCGGGCTTGGCAAATCGCTCGCTTACTTGATTCCAGCCGCTTTTTTCGCCGGTGAGCGGCAAGAGCGGGTCGTCATCAGCACCAATACGATCCAGCTGCAAGAGCAGCTTATCCGCCGCGATGTGCCGGTGCTGCGAGAAGTGGTGCCGTTTCCGCTTCGCGTGGCCGTGCTGAAAGGGAAACAAAACTACCTCTCCATCGAGAAGTTTGCTTCGTTTTTAGCCGAGCCGTCCGATCCATACGATGCCGTCCTTTTGAAATGTCAGCTGCTCGTTTGGCTGCTGGAGACGGAGAGCGGCGATTTGGATGAGTTGAACGTTCCATCCGGCGCCCGGATGCTGTTAGCGGACCTTGCCATTGGAGAAGAGGAAGAGGGTGGGCGGCACCATTTTTTCGCCGCAGCGAAAAGACGGGCTGAAGAGGCTGATCTCATCATCACGAATCATGCTTTTTTGCTTCATGATTTGACGGCTCCTCGGCCGCTTTTCCCGCCGTTTCGCTATCTTGTCATCGACGAAGCGCATCGGCTGGAAGACGCGGCGGCCCGTCATTTTGGCGAGCGGGTCGACTACGTATCGTTTCGCTTCCTGACGGCGAAACTCGCGCAAACGATGGCGAAGCGAAGGGAAGAGGAGCAGCGTTGCGAGGCGCGAGCGACGCTTGCCCGTTGCCAACGGCTTCTTGAGGAGCTGCAGTTTGAAGGGGATGAGCTGTTTCGGCTGTTGCGCCGCTACGCGCTGGCAAAACAGCCAGCCAGAGCCGGGCGTTGCCGTTATCGTTTTTCCCCGGCCGATGAGCGCGGACAAACATGGGAGGCGGCCGTCGAGTTGTGTTGGCGTCTCCGCGATGCGATAGCGGCGCTGGCAGCGGCGGTCCAACCGCTGTTGGCGACCGAGAACGAGACGATGGCGCTGCCCGTCTCGTTCTCGGCTGATATGGCCGCGCTTCGCCGGCACATCGCCGCCCTCGTTCGGTTGCTGACAGAAACCGAGGAAGGAGTCGTGCGCTGGATGGAAGCGGACGAAAAGGGGGCGGCGAACGCCGTCCGTCTTTATGCGCAGCCGGTCGATCTCTCCGCTTTTTTCGCGGACCGGTTGTTTATGAACAAGCGGAGCGTCATATTGACTTCGGCGACGCTCACGGTGCGCGGTCAGTTCAGCTACATGGCGGCGCGGCTCGGCCTCGAAGAATTTTATCCGCTTTGCCGCTCGTTTCCAGCTCCGTTTCGCTATGAGGAACAGGCGGCGCTCTTTGTGCCGACCGATCTGCCGCTTGTGTCAGCCGTGCCGCTGGAACGGTACGCGGAAGCGGCCGCCGCGGCCATCGTTGCGATCGCGCGCCGCCTCGGCCGGCGGATGCTTGTGCTGTTTCCTTCCTATGAATTGCTGAAGCTGACCGCTGAAGCGCTCAAGGCCGAGGAGGGAAACGAGCCGTTCGTGCTGATCGCCCAAGGAGTGCAAAGCGGCAGCCCGACGAAACTTTTGCGGACATTTTTGCAATTTGATCAAGCGGTGTTGCTGGGAACGAGCAGTTTTTGGGAGGGAGTCGATTTGCCGGGGCCGGCGCTCGCCGCCCTCGTCATCGCTCGTCTGCCGTTTGCTTCTCCTGAGGATCCGGTGGCGGCGGCAAAAAGTGAACGGATTCGCGCCGCGGGGGGCGATCCGTTTGCTCGGCTCTCGCTTCCCGAGGCGGTGCTTCGCTTTCGCCAAGGATTCGGCCGCCTGATTCGCACGGAACGCGATAAAGGGGTGGTGTTTGTGCTTGACCGCCGGTTGCTGACCGCTTCCTACGGGGCCGATTTTTTGGCTTCCTTGCCGCCGCTTCCGGTGCACGAAGGGCCGCTTGCCGCGCTGCTCGAGGCGGCGGAAGACTGGCTGGCATAAGGCCGGCGCGGCTTTTTAGCGTTCCTGAAAAAATGATGAGCTTGAGAAAACGGCGGAGGGGGATGGAGGAAGAGCGGTTCCGCCCGTCTTTTTCTCATAAAGAGGAGAAAAACGGCGCAATCTAAAGATGGCGTCCACTCGCCAAACAGAGCGCAAAGCAAGAAGCCCCGCGCAAAGGCGGGGCGGGAAAGAGGCAAATTTGCGTTGGCGGTGTAGGCGGGCAAATTTGTTATGAAATGGTCGGACAAACCTGCTATAATAGGGAAGAAGCACAAGGTGCCAAACAGGCGTCTCCGCCATGCCGGCTGGCCGCAAAAGGCGAAGACGCGCAACCGGTGTGACGTTTGCGGCTGCTGTATTTGTATTGTTGCCGGAGCCGCCCGTCTGTATAAGTAACAAAATTTGCGCCGCACAGGAGGAAGCGACGAAAATGGAAAGCAAAATCGAAGTGCTCGCCACCGTCAAAATTCAGCATTCCGAGGACTTGTACAAGATCGTCGATTGCCTGAACCGGACGCTCAAGCGCGACAATTTGATGTTCGGCCTTGCTTTGGATGAAAACGACAAGCGCCAAGCCGTTTTTACCATTTACCGGACGTGATCGGCCATGAAAAAGTGGGGATGGCTTCTATTGCTTTTTTTTGCCGTTCTCGTGTGGCAGGCGTGGTCCATTTATAGCGAAGCGTTGGCGCCCAAGCGCGCGATGGTCGCGCGCGCCTTGGAGCGGGCAAAGGAAGCGGCGGAGCTTGTCGAGATCAAGAAAGTCTATACATATTATGGCGATGAAGCATACACCGTATTCATCGGCCGCGCCAAGCGAGGGGAAGATCTCGTCGTGTGGGTGCCAGAAAAAAGCGGGGATGTCGTCGTTCGGCGAGCAGATAGCGGCATCAGCGAGGCGGAGGCGCGCGCCATTTTGCGGCGCGATCGCCACCCGCAGCAGGTGATTGACGCCACGCTCGGCATGGAAAAAGGCGTGCCGGTTTGGGAGTTGACCTATATGGACGACGAGGGAAGATACTCGTTTTACTATTTGCACTTCACCGACGGCTCTTTTTTGAAAAGGTACAGCTTTCAACGATGACGATACGAGGGGGAAAAAGCGATGAAATTGGCAAAACGGGTAGCGGCGCTGACGCCGTCGGCTACACTGGCGATTACGGCGAAAGCGAAGGAGCTGAAAGCGGCCGGGCACGATGTGATCGGGTTAGGAGCCGGCGAACCGGATTTCAACACGCCGCAGCACATTATCGAGGCCGCCATTCAAGCCATGAACGAAGGGCATACGAAATATACGCCATCGGGCGGACTGCCGGCGTTGAAAGCGGAAATTATCAAAAAGTTCGCTCGCGACCAAGGGCTCGATTATGAACCGGCGGAAGTGATCGTATGCGTCGGGGCGAAACATGCGCTGTACACGCTGTTTCAAGTGCTGTTGGACGAAGGCGACGAAGTCATTATCCCCACCCCGTATTGGGTGAGCTATCCGGAACAGGTGAAGCTGGCGGGCGGCGTTCCCGTCTATGTGGAGGGGCGGGAGGAAAACGGCTTTAAAATGACGCCGGAGCAGCTGAAAGAGGCGATCACGCCGCGGACGAAAGCGGTCATCATCAACTCGCCGAGCAATCCGACCGGCATGATTTACACGGCCGAAGAATTAAAAGCGCTCGGCGACATTTGCTTGGAGCATGGGGTGCTGATCGTCTCCGATGAAATTTATGAAAAACTCATTTACGGTGGGGCAAAGCATGTGTCGATCGCCGAACTGTCGCCGGAGTTAAAGGCGCAGACGGTCATTATCAACGGCTTGTCGAAATCGCACTCGATGACAGGCTGGCGCATTGGCTACGCGGCGGGGCCGAAAGAGATCATTCGCGCGATGACCGATTTGGCCAGCCATAGCACGTCCAACCCGACCTCGATCGCCCAATACGCGGCGATCGCTGCTTACAGCGGCCCACAGGAGCCGGTGGAACAAATGCGCCAAGCGTTTGAACAGCGCCTTCATATCATCTACGACAAACTCGTGCAAATTCCGGGCTTTACGTGCCTGAAGCCGCAAGGGGCGTTTTACTTGTTCCCGAACGCTCGCCAAGCGGCCGCGATGGCGGGCTGCCGCACGGTTGATGACCTTGTCGCCGCCCTGCTCGAAGAAGCGAAAGTGGCCCTTGTGCCGGGTTCAGGATTTGGGGCGCCGGACAACGTTCGCCTCTCCTATGCGACTTCGTTAGAGGCGTTGGAAACCGCCATCGAACGCATTCGCCGCTTTATGGAAGCGCGCGCGTAACAGCGATCCGCCCGCCTCTTTGGCCGCTAGGCAATGGAAGGGCGGCTTTGCTTGAAGCAAAGCCGCTTTTTCCGCGCTTCAGCTGGGGATCGGGTTGTCGCGGCGGGGCGGCATCATGAGGACAAACGCACAGACAAGGTGATAAGAGGAAAGGAAGGGAATGGATACGTGAAAACGACAACGATTGCGGAAGTGAATCAATACGTCGGACAACAAGTGACGATCGGCGCTTGGCTGGCGAACAAGCGCTCGAGCGGAAAAATTGCTTTTTTGCAGCTGCGCGATGGAACGGGCTTTATTCAAGCGGTGGTGGAAAAAGCCAATGTTTCCGAAGAAGTGTTTCAGCGGGCAAAAGCGCTGACGCAGGAAACGTCGCTCTATGTGACCGGCACGGTGCGCATCGATGAGCGCTCGCCGTTCGGCTATGAACTATCGGTTTCCGATTTGCAAGTCATTCATGAAGCGGTCGACTACCCGATTACGCCTAAGGAGCACGGCGTTGAATTTTTGATGGACCATCGCCACCTTTGGCTGCGGTCGCGGCGCCAGCACGCCATCATGAAAGTTCGCAACGAGATCATCCGTGCGACGTATGAATTTTTCAATGACCGCGGTTTCGTTAAGGTCGATGCCCCGATTTTGACCGGCAGCGCGCCGGAAGGAACGACCGAGCTGTTCCATACGAGATATTTTGAAGAAGACGCGTATTTATCGCAAAGCGGCCAGCTTTATATGGAAGCGGCCGCCATGGCGCTCGGCAAAGTGTTTTCCTTTGGTCCGACGTTTCGCGCCGAAAAATCGAAAACGCGCCGCCATCTGATCGAGTTTTGGATGGTTGAGCCCGAAATGGCGTTTTATGAGTTTGAGGACAACTTGCGGCTGCAAGAAGAGTATGTGTCGCACCTTGTGCAGTCCGTGCTCGCTCGCTACCGGCTCGAGCTCGGTCGCCTTGAGCGCGATACGGCCAAGCTGGAATTGGTGAAGCCGCCGTTCCCGCGCTTGACGTACGATGAGGCGATCGAACTGCTGCATGACAAAGGGTTTACCGATATCCAATGGGGCGATGATTTCGGCGCGCCGCATGAGACGGCCATCGCTGAAAGTTTTGACAAACCGGTGTTCATCACTCATTATCCGACATCCTTGAAGCCGTTTTATATGCAGCCGGACCCGAATCGCCCGGAAGTGGTGTTGTGCGCCGATTTGATCGCGCCGGAAGGATACGGGGAAATCATCGGCGGCTCCGAGCGCATTCACGATTACGAGCTGCTCAAAAAGCGCCTCGAGGAGCATCATTTGCCGCTTGACGCTTATGCGTGGTATCTCGATTTGCGCAAATACGGTTCCGTGCCGCACTCCGGATTCGGCCTTGGCTTGGAACGAACCGTCGCGTGGATTTGCGGCGTTGAGCATGTGCGCGAAACCATTCCGTTCCCGCGGCTGCTCAATCGTCTTTATCCATAATCCCTCGGCAAAAAAGGGTTTTTTCGCCGCCGGCATGGTATACTATCATTGAGGTGCATCGGCATGGAAAAGAAAAAAGTGGCCGAATGGCTGGCGCAAGGAAGCATTGCTGTTTCCAAACTGCTGCTTGACCGCTACAAGCAGCTCGGCTTGGACGAAAGGGAACTTGTCCTGCTTCTGCACATGCAGTCGTTTTTCGAAGCGGGGGTTTCGTTTCCAACACCGGCTGAACTGGCTGACAAAATGACGATCTCGGCGGCGGAATGCATGGAGATGGTGCGGCGGCTTCTGCAAAAGGGAATGATCGCCATCGAGGAACAGACGGATGAGCGAGGCATTCGCAGCGAAAAATATACGCTCGAGCCCCTCTGGGAGCAGTTGGTGCACCATTTGTATACAGAAGCCGTTCGCAGCGGGCAAGCTGGCGAAGAGAAGGCGGAGGAAAGCTTATACACCGTTTTTGAACAAGAGTTTGGCCGCCCCCTTTCCCCGTTTGAATGCGAAACGCTGGCGATGTGGATCGATCAAGACGGCCACGAGCCGGCGATCATCAAGGCGGCGCTGCGCGAGGCCGTGCTGTCGGGAAAATTGAATTTCCGCTACATTGATCGCATTTTATTCGAATGGAAAAAGAACGGCATTCGGACGATTGAACAGGCGCAAGATTACGGAAAAAAATTCCGCAAACCGAAGCCGTCCGCTCGTCCGGCGAAGCAGGCGACAGGGGAATTTCAACCGACGATCCCGTTTTTCAACTGGCTCGATTCCTAAACGGCCGGTGAACACCAACGGCTCCCCGCGATCGATGAGGAAACGTGGGAAAAGAAGCGCCGATGCGGCAAGGAGGTTCTCGTTGAAAAACGGGGCTGGGATCCGACCCGCTTTCGTCAAAGAACGGGAAAGACCGACAGAGCGGGGAAATCACAAGGGAGGAAACGGTCAGTGACTCGGGGGCGGTCAGCGCCCTTCGATCATCGGTCTCCGAAAACGAGAGGCGTTGTCTCTCGTTTTTGTTTGGTCTGCGAGCGCGGCAACGAAAGGAGGGGGAAGACGGGTGCTGACGAAACAGCAAATCCGTTATTGTTTGGATGTCATGGCGCGCATGTTTCCCGATGCGCATTGCGAACTTGTGCACCGCAATCCGTTTGAGCTGTTGATTGCGGTTGTCCTGTCGGCGCAATGCACGGACGCGTTAGTCAATAAAGTGACCAAACGGCTGTTTGAAAAATATCGAACGCCGCATGACTACGTCGCTGTGCCGCTGGCGGAGTTGGAGCAGGATATTCGCTCGATCGGTTTGTATCGAAACAAGGCGAAACATATTCAAAAGTTGTGTGCGATGTTGATAGAACAGTATAACGGCGAAGTGCCGCGCGACCGCGATGAATTGATGAAGCTGCCGGGAGTGGGACGGAAGACGGCGAATGTCGTTGTTTCTGTCGCGTTTGGCGTTCCAGCCATCGCCGTCGATACACATGTGGAACGCGTCAGCAAACGGCTCGGCTTTTGCCGCTGGAGCGACTCGGTCCTCGAAGTGGAACAGACGCTGATGAGAAAAATCCCGAAAGAGGAGTGGTCCATCACCCACCACCGGATGATTTTTTTCGGCCGCTACCATTGCAAGGCGCAAGCACCACAATGTCCGGTCTGTCCGCTGCTTGAGCTATGCCGGGAAGGAAAAAAACGAATGAAAAAGCGCGAGCCATAACTTACCCGCGCTATATAAGTTGCAATAAAGAATTTCCGATTTTTCGTTGCGGGTTTCATCTAAGTGCAAGTTGATATGAGAGGAATCAGCGGGATGTAAAACAAAATTTCAACTTATATAGAAAAAGGGCTGTCCGATAAGTCGCTAAAAAATAAAGCAAGTGGAGAAAAACCTTTCGTTTCTCTCCACTTGCTTTTTGTTTCAACGTTGGTCTGAAAGCAGCTGGCGGATGCCGGCTACATAGGAAGTGGTGGGCTAATGCCGCCATCTTTTTTATCGAGCGCTTCCGTTTGGGGTTCCTGATCCTTTGTTTGATGGTGTCGACGGCGCTGACGGTGGCGAGCTGCCCCCCGTGCCTCCGCTTGGCTGGCCGCTGTTGGTTCCGCCGTTCGGCTGTCCGCTTGGGTTGTCGGAATGACCTTCGTTTTCATCGTTTCCACCATTTTCGCTCGTTCCGTTATTTCCGTTGTTTTCACCTTGGTTGCTGCCATTCCCTTGGCCGTTCCCTTGGCCGTTCCCTTGGCCGTTCCCTTGCCCGTTGTTTCCGGAGTTGTTGGAACCATCACCCGGCGTGGTCGGTGTTCCTTCATTTGGTTCGCCGCTAGGAATTTGAACGGAGGTGATGGCCGGTTTGCTCATCCGTTCGCCTTCTTTCGCATAGACGGCGATCGTGTAGGAAGAGCCCGGCGTCGGATTGGAAATCGAGACGGCCAGCTCTTTCGTCACAGCGGTCTGCACATGGCCTTGACTGTCTTTAATGTGCACCTCAAAGACCGTGTCGTCCGTCTGTTCGCTATACGACCACGAAACCGAAATGGCGTTCGCTGCTTGGTCGTATGAAGCAGTCAAGCCGGTGACCATCGGCAGCTCTTTAGGCTCATCTTTCGCTGTTTCCGTCGGCTCGGTGCCGCGGATGAACAGTTCATAGATAATCTCGTTTTCCGGCGTGTATTTGCCGGCGAGCTTCGGCGGATTCGTCCCTTTTTTGATCGGCAGTTTCACGACGCTGGACGGCTGTTGAAACTTGCCGCTGCCGTCATCAATATGGGACATGATGTCTTTGAGCAGCAGTTTTGGAATCCGCTGTTCTCGATCTGTCAGGAACGCCGTTTCGCTTTTTTTGCTGAAGCCGACCCAGACGGCGGTCGTGTAGTTCGGCGTATAGCCAATGATCCAGCTGTCAGGCACATGGTCTTTAGTAAGCCCGAATTTGCGGCCATCCTCGCCGTAGTTGGTCGTCCCCGTTTTCCCGGCCATCTCGAGCCCGGGTACGTAAGCGGACTGCCCCGTTCCGGAGCGGATGACCGATTTGAGCATATCAGTAATCATATAGGCCGTATAATCGTGCATGACTCGCTTCGGTTTCGGCCGCAAATCCATTTCCGTGCCGTCTGGGAAGACGATTTTGGTGACGGCGTACGGTTTGGTGTAGATCCCGTTGTTGCCAAACGCGGTGTAGGCACCGGCCATTTGCAGCGGCGATACATAATGGGAAACGCCGCCGATCGCAAACGGCTCATACACTTCGGTGAAGCCCATGCCGAGCCGGTTGGCGAACTCCATCGCCCGCTCTTTGCCGACAGCTTGGAACGTTTTGAGCGCCGGGATGTTATACGACCACGTGAGCGCCCTGCGCATCGTCACCGCTCCTGCGTATCTGTTGCTGGCGTTGCGGATCGGCGTGCCATCTGAGTACGCATACGGCTCATCGACGAGGATGTGCGCTGTCGACCATTTTAAGTATTCGATGGCCGGGCCGTAGTCCAAAATCGGTTTAATCGTCGATCCAGGCTGGCCGACCGGTTTAATCGCATAATTGAAGCCAAACTCGACTTGGTCGCGATGACGGCCGCCGCCCAACGCGCGAATCGCACCCGTTTTCGTGTCGATGACGGCAATCCCCGATTGCAAATCTTTTTTATTCGTGAAATAGCGATTGGAGTTTAGCAGGTTTTCAACGTAGGACTGGGCGTTTTGATCGAGCGTCGTGTAAATTTTCAGCCCATCCTCAAAGACGTTGACGTTCGCTTTATCCGTCACTTCTTTGATCACTTCTTCAATGAAGGCGTCGTACGGCACGCCGCTTTGCTTTTTCCGATGTTTGACGAGCATCGATTGGATCGGCACTTGTTTCGCTTTTTCGGCTTCGTCTTTGCTGATGAAGCCGTGCCGCGCCATGAGCGTCAACACGGTGTCCCGCCGCGCTTTCGCCGCCTCCGGATGGTCAAACGGGTTGTAGCGGTTGGGCGCCTGCGGCATGCCGGCTAACAGCGCGGCTTCCGGAAGCGTCAAGTCTTTCAGATTCGTTTTGCCGAAGTAATATTCAGCGGCACGGGCGACGCCGTAAATGCCATCGGAATAATAAATTTTGTTCAAGTACATTTCCAAAATTTCTTGTTTGGAATATTTTTGCTCAAGCTGGAGCGCCAGCCATGCTTCTTGCGCTTTCCGCTCCAATGTTTTTTTCGGCGACAAAAACGTCATTTTGACGACTTGCTGGGTGATCGTGCTGCCTCCCTCAGCGCCGAATCCTTCTTTAATGTTGGCGAGGGCGGCGCCGGCCAAGCGGACGATGTCAATGCCGTGATGTTCGTAAAAGCGCGCGTCTTCCGCGGCTAAAACCGCTTTTTCCAGCACTTTCGGCACTTCTTTGTACGAAACGTACGTCCGCTTGTAGCCGCCGAGTTCCGCTACTTTCTTTCCGTTCATATCGAACAAGGTCGAAGAGAGCGGGTCTTTGATCTTTGCCTCATCGAGCGGGGGAGCGTCTTTGATGAAATAGGCAAACGTCGCCACGCCCCCGACGACGGCGAGGACGATGACAAATAATATGGCCATGGCGATTGTTTTCATCCATGAAGTCCCTTTTTTCGCTTTTCCTTTTTTTTGTTTTCTTCGCTTTGTCGCCTGTTTCCGTTCCGCGCGAGAACGATATTCACCAGACATAAAAATCCTGCCTTTCTTACGAGTTTTCACCGGAAAGGGTGAAGTATACGCGTTCTACTACACTAATATAATCAATTCTCGGTTGACAGCCAAGCGGGATGTAGTGACCGAGCTGCTCGATCTCCCGCTTAGGAATGGATTTCCGGCCGCCGGATTGTTGCTCGTTCCACCGAGTGATCAGGTGGGCTGCATCGAGCAAATACGTCTCCTGAAGCGAGGAAAACCGCAAAATCGCAAAACAAATGCCGCCATGAGCGACCACTTGCTCCATATGCCGGATTTGGTGAGCGTGAAAATTTTTGAGCGGGAACGCTGTTTGATTTCGCGTTTCCTTCGCCTCAAAATCGATGTATTTGCCGCGGTACACGCCGTTGTAGTCGGTCGTTGACGCTTGACGGAAATACGCTTCTTTAATGACCGCCGCGCTCCGCCTCGGATAGTCGACGCGAACGATTTGCACCGGGGTCGGTTTTTTATGCACAATGGCGATGCCGTGCTCCCGGTAATATTCATTCGTTGCATTCAAGTCGTCTTCGAGCGTCATGCCGCGATTGGCATAGCCAGCCACAGACGGGGGCTTCCACCTTGCTCGTTCGTCGCGGTACGGTTTTCCGTTCGGATAGTTCAGCGTCATGGCCTCCCCTCCTTTGAATGGTTTTTATTATACCATACGCTTGAGGAATGTGCGCTTTTTTGTTTTTTCGAACGGCTCAGGCATCGAAATCCCCCGCTTCCGCCGCGGGCACCATCAAGCCGCTGGGGAGCCATCGCTGTCGAACGGCGGCTAGTTGCTTCTTTCTTTGCCGAATTCGTTCTACTTTTGTCGCCGAGGAAGGGAGTGCTCCGCCCAGCCGCGAAAGGAATATCATCACGCCAAGAATGGGGGAAAGGGAATGAAAGAACGGCTCGTCAAAAAAGAGGAAATCGAAAAACAGCTCGAGGAAATGGTGGCGTTACTCGAACAAGTGGATGCAAAAATGGAAAAGGTGATTCATGACGTTATCGAAGACCGATACAGCCAACATCAAAAAGAAATCGGGCGTTTAGAGAAACGGATCGCCGGCATTGAACAACGGCTTGACGGCAAGAAAACAGACGGGCGGCTGCCGCTGTCGTCCACACTGTATGGGGTGTAAGCGGAGAAGCTGTCCCCTCGCGCAAGGGGACAGCTTTTTTCGTTCAGCCATCTTTTTTGGTGGTGATGGACACAGGGCCGCTTTCCGCCGTGGCGACGGTGTGAATGTCATACGCGACCCGTTCGGTATGTTTGGACGGAGCGGGTTCGCCGTGTTGCGGTTTTTCGTGATCATGGCCTTTCTGTTTATGATGGAAATGCACGCCGCGTCCCATTAGCTAGCACCCCCTTTGTATTACGATGGGGTGTCGTTACGAAAAATATGCAAAAAAAAGAAGGGAAAAGCTCCCTCGTTAGGTGAATGAACGGAAACGGGTGCTGCGCCGCGAGCTGAAGCGATCGGACGATCAGCCGCACGTTCAGCCTTTTCCGCCGGTTTGATGAACATTCGTGTTCGCCACCCATCGTCCGATTCGGCAGCGCTCTCCTCCTTGGCGAGACCATCGTTCGTCTCGCCCCACGAGGCAGAAGATGTTTTTCCCCGGATGTCAAAGGCCGGCATATTCCTCTGCTTCGTTCGGCAGGGAGGCGCCTGCTCGTTCAAGCTCGCGGACTAAATTGCGGTACTGGGCGAGCGAAATGTCCCCGCGCAAATACAGGCGGCGGGCAAAATCGAGCAGTTCGTTCGCCTCGGTCGGTTCGCTCTGTTTGACCGCGATAAACTTATGCTTTAATTCGGTCACGTTCATTGCTGCTTTTCCCCCTTCCCCTTTTTTACATCGTACCATGAAAATAGGAAAAACGAACGATTTCGGAAAATTAAAACTTCCGACAAGAGGTGACATGTCCATACACGCCATTGGCCGTTCGCACATATACTAGTGGCAGCCCATCCCTATTTTAGGCTGGGGAACGGAACAACGAAAAAGGGGAGAGCGACGATGTACCGTTATTCTCGTCCAAGTTCGCCGCCCTTCTATGGGCCGTACGGCTTCGGCGGTCATCACTACGGGTCTTCGTTTCCGCATGGAGCTTCCTTCTTCCCGCCCGCTCCTGTTCACTGGCCCCATTTCCCGCCCGGTCAAGTAGGGGCGACTTCCCACCCGGCATCGTATCCTAAACCTGGGCCTTTGTTGCCGCCGCCGCGCCCCTCTTTCCTTGAACAGTTTAAAAACAGCGATGGCACATACGACATCAACAAAATGATGAGCACGATGGGGCAAATGATCAATACGATCAATCAGGTGAACGGTATGTTAAAAGGGCTGCTCAGCACGTGGAAAAAATAAATCATAGCGGTCTTCGGTGTGGAAGAAGCGGTTGAAAAGACAGCGGGCGCCTTCATCGCTTTTGGCGCCCCTTTTGGTGGCGTCAGCAAGCGTCCCGCGGCCTCTGTTTCACTTAGCGGGCCGGTGAAAACGGTGAAAGCGGCGAGCTCGATGGAGTTCGCCGCGAAAAAAGCCGGTGTTACGAACCTTCTTGGGAGGAGAGTCCGGGGGAACGATCCGTCGCCGGCCTTTTCGCCCAGAGACTGTCAAACGGCGGCGCATTCGGCGAACAAACCGCACGCCGAAACGCGCCGCCGTCGTCCTTCCTCTTATGCACGGAGCCCGCTCGGCCGATTCGTTGAGACGGGAGACGTCGTTGCTCGTGAAGTTAAATGAGCAGCTCGTATACTTCGTTGAGATGGAAGGCGCGTTTTTCATCGCGCTCGTCCATCGCATAGCGGATTTCATGCCGCAAAATCCGATCCAAACACGCGCTTTCTTCCTGCGTCAAGTCGCGGACGAATTCCCCTTCGCCCCGATACGGCTTGGTAATGAGCTTTTGATAGATGCGCTTTGGCGTGTCGTCATGGTGGTCCAAATAGTTGGACAGCACCTCACGCAAGTAAGCGAGCGTTTGTTCCATCATGGCTCACCCCCTTCAAAAAACGAAACGAACGCTTGGCTGACCTCGGAACGGCCTTGGGCGTAGGGGTTTTCTTCCGTGACGCGATCCGGGTCGAGCTTCGTCTTGATGACGAGCATCGGTTCGTTCGGCGGCTCATTGATCACCCGATCGTTCAGCTGCTTGAAATCAGGCAGTTTGGTCATTCGTTTTCCACCTCCTACCTAGTAGCGTAGCTTGTCAGCCAGAAAAGTATGTATGCCTGTGGGGGAGTTTCGGCGCGGAACGCCAAGCCGGGATCGCGAGCAGTGGAAGCGGCAGCCGCGAGCGGAAAAGCAACCTGTCGCAGAAAAAACGAGGGTATCCCGCTCCTTTTGGGACACCCTTTTTCTACTCGACGAGATGAGCTTTGGCCTATTCAATGTCGATATATTTTCGTTTTTGTGGCAGCCGAATGACGAGCGACCCGTTGTGAAACGAAGCTTTGACTTCGTGTTCGGCGACCGGGTAGGGAAACGGGATCCATCTCGCCACACGTCGCCGCGCCTGCCGCCGCTCGTACACATGGCCATGGCTGTCGGCGGACTCGATCGTTTCATAATGGTCGATGAACAACTGCAGCCCATCGTCCTGCCACTGTAGACTGATTTGTTCCCGTTTTACTTCGGGCAGTCGGACGATGATTTGGTATTCGCGCTTCGTCTCTTTGACTTCGATCGGGATGTACGCTTCGACAAACGTTTGCGCGAAATAGTCGTCGAGCGTTTCCAGCAGTTTTTGCCACGGACGTTCGTCCAACCATTGATGGATCATGTGCCGCAAATGATGAAGCGGATGGTCTTCGCCTCCGCCGGACGGCGGTTGAAACGGCTGATTCATGGCGCTTCCCTCCTTCAGCAACAAAGCGAAATGGCTCTGCCGAGACGGCTCCGGCCGGCAAAGCGATTCATTGTCAATGTATGTTGCAGGCAAGGAAAAGGCGACGGTTGCCGAGCCGTTTTGAAACCGAGGAGAACGCGAATGGTGTGCGCCCGCTGTCGGCGGCTCGTCATCGGGCCAAGCGTGCTGGCCGCGTTTTTTTCGGCGAGAAAACCGCTGTTTACCATCCTTTTAGCAACTTTTCATTTTGTTTTAACCCCAAAGGAATATAATGACACTTGCATCGAATAAACGCGCAAATGGCGCCGTCAGCTATAGCTGGCGACCTAGAGGAGGGTGACGCGATGCATATCATTCATTGGTTGGTGACGGCGTTTTTTTCCGGAACAGCCGTCTCGCTTCTGTCTTATCAAGCCGTGGAAATCGTTCAAGCTATCATCGACTGGTTGGTCGACCGTCATTCGTGAGCGGTCGCGATTCGGCGGCGCGCTGGACGGCCGCCAACCTCTTTTTTCGGCTCAGCTGCTTCGGTGCGGTGGCGAACAAGCAAGGCAAGGTGTATAGTTAAAGAGGAAATATCTCAAGGACGAAAAGGAATGAGCGCACGGTCACGGATGGAAAGGAGGACGACAACAGTGAATGGACGCATTTTGCTAATAGAGGATGAAGCCGGCCTAGCCCGGTTTTTGGAGCTGGATTTGACGCACGAAGGGTTCGAAGTGCGCGTATGCGCCGACGGGCGCGAAGGATTGGATCTCGCCTTGTCGGAACCGTGGGATCTCATTTTGCTCGATGTGATGCTGCCGCGTCTGAACGGCATGGAAGTATGTCGCCGCATTCGGGCGGCGAAATCGACGCCGATTATTATGATCACCGCGCGCGACAGCGTGTTTGACCGCGTCATGGGACTTGACAACGGCGCCGATGACTACATCGTCAAACCGTTTGCCATTGAAGAACTGCTCGCCCGCATCCGCGCCTTATTCCGCCGCGTTCACCCGGAAGCGGATGCACAAGTGTTGACGTTTAAAGACTTGGTCGTCGATGTGCAGGCGCGCACGGTGAAGAAAGGGGATGAGTTTATTGAATTGACGAAGCGGGAATACGATCTGCTCGTCGCGTTTATGCAGAACATTAACGTCGTCTTGACGCGCGATGCGCTTCTTGACAAAGTGTGGGGGTTTGATGCGGAAGTGGAGACGAACGTGGTTGACGTCTATGTGCGCTACTTGCGACAAAAGCTCGATGAGCACGACAAAGAGCGGTATATCCAGACGGTGCGCGGCGCGGGATATGTGATGCGCCCATGACCCGCCGCCTTTCGTTGCAAAGCAAGCTGACGATGTTGTCCGCAGCGGCCATTTTCATCACGTATTTTCTCTTTACGTTTTTGCAGTACTATATGGTGAAGCAGTGGATGCTGAGGGAAGAACGAAAAACGATGGAACGAACCGTGGCGGAAATTGAAACCTATTACGCGGAGAAACGTAATTTATCATGGGAGGATATTCGCCGCAGCCGCTCGTTTCTCGAGAGGCTGAATGAGCGCTATCAGCTCATTCGTGTGACCGATGAGAAAGGAGCGATCATCGTCTCTGTTTCGAACGGCGCTTCCGTCTCGCTGACGCCGGACGAAAAACCGAGCACGCGCAAATTGGATGAGCATTTCGTCAACCATGAGCGGTTTTTGCTGCTAAGCCAGCCTTTTCATGCCGGTCAGCTGCACGGGACGATTGAAATCGCCCGCCGGCTCGTCAAGTTTCAACAAACAACGGATACGTTGTTTATCATTATGACGGTCATCGGCGTGCTGGCCATGGCGGCAAGCGCGCTCGCCGGCCGATTCGTCGCGCAAACGTTCGTCCGGCCGCTGCAAAAACTGGCGAAAACGATGGCTGCCATCCAGGATAACGGGTTGAAACAGCGCATTGATGTGCCTCCGGCGCGCGATGAAATCACCGAGCTGATGCATATGTTCAACCGCATGATGGACGAAATTGAACGATCGTTCGCCGTGCAGCGCCAGTTTGTGGAGGACGCGTCCCATGAACTGCGCACACCGATCGCCATTTTGCAAGGCCATCTGTCGCTGCTGCAGCGATGGGGCAAGCACAATCCGGAAATTTTGGAAGAATCGCTTCAGGCGGCGGTGAAAGAGGCGGAGCGGCTGAAACGGCTCGTTTTGGAACTGCTCGATTTATCGCGAGCCGAGGCGATTGCCGTGCCTGAGGAGATTGCTCCGATCGATGCAGCGGCAGCGGTTGGACAAGTCGTCAAAAATTTCCGCGTTCTGCATCCAGAGTTTGTGTTTCTCATCGACCAACCGGCCTATCCGCTCGCGCGCGTTCTAATCACAAAGCACCATTTTGAACAATTGCTGTTCATTTTGCTTGACAATGCGGTAAAATATTCTCAGCAGGTGAAAAAGATCGTCATTTCCTTGCGCGAAGAAGACGCGTTCGTCATCGTGGCTGTTCGCGATCACGGCATCGGCATTCCAAAAGACGAGCTGAAAAACGTTTTTTTGCGCTTCTACCGCGTCGACAAGGCGCGCAGCCGTGAACAGGGCGGCGCTGGACTTGGGCTTTCGATTGCCAAGGAAATCATCGATAAATACGGTGGGCAAATTGCGGTGGAAAGTGAAGTCGGGCAAGGAACGACGGTCGAGCTCGCCGTTCCGAAAGCGGAGTAGGAGAGGAGCGTGAGGCAATGGAACATCTTCACGAGGAAGAGGCAGCCAGCAAAAAAGCGATCCATCACGTCGTCGAAAAGTTTCGCAAGCGCGGGGTGAAAATCGCGACGTGCAAACCGCGAACCATGATGTCGCTCACATGCTTAGAGGAGATGGACAAAACGAGAGGATGAATCGAGGCAACGGAATATGGAAACAAAGCAACGCGTCATCCCAGCCATCAAAACGATGAAGCAATTCGAGTCGTTTTTGGCGAGCCGCTATGAATTGGCGGTGTTGCTTGAGGTACATATCGCCCAGTTACGAAGCCTTTTTGACTATGCGCGCCGCCGCCATAAGCAGCTGATCGTCCACGCGGATTTGGTGCAGGGGTTGAGCCACGACGAACACGCGGCGGAATACCTTTGCCAACAATTCCGCCCGTACGGCCTAATTTCCACGAAAGCGGGCGTCATTACGAAGGCGCGTCAAAAACGCGTCTTGGCCGTGCAGCGCATCTTTTTGCTTGATTCGCACGCGTTGGAGAAAAGCTACCAGATGATTGCGAAAACGAATCCCGACTGCATCGAAGTCATTCCAGGAGCTATGCCGCACATCATCCGTGAAGTGAAAGAGCGGACCGGAAAGCCGATTTACGCTGGCGGGCTCATCCGCACCTCTGACGATGTCGAGCGCGCGCTAGAAGCCGGGGCGGCGGCGGTGACCACGTCAAATGAAACGCTTTGGCGCCATTACAGCCCGTAGCGCCCGCCTGAGGCCGCCATAAGCGGTTATGTGCATCAGGCTGGTCAAACGGGCTACGATGTGCTATAATGAAAGCAACAAGTTAATCATCAGTCAGGAGACGAGGAGAGACCATGCACACATGGTAGGCGAAGGCTTATCGTGTTTGCACTGGTCTCTTTTTGTCTTTTCTCAAAGGAGGAGTCAAGCATGACATTCTCAAGCAAACAGCGAAACGATGTTCTCGAGACAATGAGCGAAAAGCCATACGATCTGTTGGTGATCGGCGGGGGGATCACGGGATGCGGCATCGCCCTCGATGCCGTCTCGCGCGGCATGACGGTCGCGCTTGTCGAAATGCAAGATTTCGCCGCCGGCACGTCAAGCCGGTCGACCAAGCTCGTCCACGGCGGCTTGCGCTACTTGAAGCAGTTCGAGGTGAAGCTCGTCGCCGAAGTCGGGCGCGAACGGGCGATTGTGTATGAAAACGGCCCGCACGTCACCACACCGGAGTGGATGCTGCTGCCCATTTATCGCGGCGGGACGTTTGGCAAATGGAGCACGTCGGTCGGCCTTTGGCTGTATGACCGGCTGGCCGGCGTCAAGTCAAGTGAGCGGCGCACGATGCTTAACGCCCGGCAGACGTTGGAAAAAGAGCCGCTCTTAAAGCGCGACGGCCTCCTTGGCGGCGGCTATTACGTCGAGTACCGGACGGACGATGCCCGCTTGACGATCGAGGTGATCAAAAAAGCGGTCGAGCTTGGCGCCGACGCTGTCAATTATACAAAGGCCGAACAGTTGTTGTACGACGAGCGCGGCCGGATCATCGGCGCCCGCTGCCGCGACCTGCTCGGCGGACGAGTGTATGACATTCGCGCCAAAAAAGTCGTCAATGCCGCTGGGCCATGGGTCGATGCACTGCGCGACAAAGACGGTTCGAAAACGGGCAAACGCCTCCAACTGACCAAAGGCGTCCATATCGTCATCGACCAAAAGCGGTTTCCGCTCAAGCAAGCCGTTTATTTTGACACCCCGGACGGCCGGATGGTGTTCGCCATTCCCCGCGACGGGAAAACGTATATCGGCACGACCGATACATTTTATAACAGCGACCCGGCCCACCCAACGATGACGGACGAAGACCGCGACTACTTATTGCAAGCGATTCACTACATGTTTCCGTCTGTCGGCATCACCGCGGCCGATGTGGAATCAAGCTGGGCCGGCGTCCGCCCGCTCATCTATGAAGAAGGGAAAGACCCATCGGAAATTTCCCGCAAAGACGAGATCTGGACGTCGTCGTCTGGCCTCATTACGATCGCTGGCGGCAAGCTGACCGGCTACCGGAAAATGGCCGAGACCGTCGTCGATCTTGTTGCCAAGCAGCTCGAAAAAGAGGAGCGGAAAACGTTCCGTCCATGCCAGACGAAACAATTGCCGATTTCCGGCGGCGATGTCGGCGGCTCGCACCGCCTCCCTGCCTTCATCGCTGAAAAGGCGGACGAAGCGGTGCGCTACGGATTAACGAAAGAAGCGGGAGCGCGGCTCGCGAAACAATATGGCACGAACGTTGATCGGCTGTTTGCTTTAAGCAGGCAATACGACCGTTCATCTGGCGTAACGCGCGAAACGTTCATCCGCCTCGTCTACGCCATGGAAGAAGAAATGGCGGCCAAACCGGTCGACTACTTCATCCGCCGCACCGGCGCGCTGTTGTTTGACATTGATTCGGTCCGGCGGGAAAAAGAGGCAGTAGTGGCGTTTATGGCGCGGTATTTGGGATGGACGGAAGAAGAGCGGGACGTGTATGAGAACGAACTCGACACGGAACTGCGGCGCGCGGTGTTGGGGGAAAAGGGGGAAGGGAACGAGCGGTAGGCCAACAAAATAACGAGCGCCTAAATCGAGGCGCTTTTTTTATTGGTCTTTTCATAAAAAATTAAGTAAAATTTAAATAAAAAAATAAGGGGGAGAGAAGGCGATGGCGATTACTTATCATCCACAAACGCGGCAGTTTCATTTGCAAGCAGGTGAGGTAAGCTACATCATTCACTTGTTCCGTGCGCGATATTTAGCACATGCCTATTGGGGCAAAGCGGTGCGCGATGTTCGGGGGGAGCGGAGGTTTGCGCGGCTAGACCGCGCGTTTTCCCCCAATCCCGACCCATCCGACCGCACGTTTTCGCTCGATACGCTGCCGCAAGAATATCCGGCCTATGGCAATACCGATTTCCGTGCCCCGGCGTATCACGTGCAGCTTGAGAACGGTTCGACGGTGACGGATTTGCGCTACAAGACACACCGCATTTACAAAGGGAAGCCTAGACTGAACGGGCTGCCGGCGACATACGTGGAACACGAGAATGAAGCGGAAACGTTGGAAATTGTCCTCGAGGATGCGCTGAGCGGTCTAGAGGTCACGTTGCAGTATACCGCGTATGAAAAATGGAACACCATCACGCGCGCGGCCCGTTTCGAAAACAAGGGGCGTGAGCGCCTAACGCTGTTGCGGGCGCTCAGCATGAGCGTCGATTTCCCGTCTGCCGATTATGACTGGATCCATCTCCCCGGAGCGTGGGGGCGCGAACGCTGGATCGAGCGGCTCCCGCTTCTGACCGGGGTGCAGGCGGCCGAAAGCCGCCGCGGCGCGAGCAGCCACCAACAAAACCCGTTTATCGCGCTCGCCGCCAAAAACGCCGATGAGCATCAAGGTGAGGTGTACGGGTTCAGTTTTGTGTACAGCGGCAATTTCCTCGCCCAAGTCGAGGTGGACCAGTTTCACACCGCCCGTGTCTCGATGGGAATCAACCCGTTTGATTTCACATGGCTGCTTCAGCCGGGCGAGTCGTTCCAAACGCCGGAAGTGGTCATGGTCTACTCCGACCAGGGGTTAAATGGGATGTCGCAAACGTACCATGAACTGTACCGCACCCGCCTAGCGCGCGGCGCATTCCGCGACCGCGAACGCCCGATTTTGATCAACAACTGGGAAGCAACGTACTTCGATTTTAACGAAGAAAAACTCGTCAACATTGCGAAAACGGCAGCGGAACTGGGCATCGAACTGTTTGTGCTTGACGATGGCTGGTTTGGCGAGCGCGACGACGACCGCCGTTCGCTCGGCGATTGGATCGTCAACCGGCGCAAGCTTCCGAACGGCTTAGACGGGTTGGCGAAACAAGTGAACGAACTTGGGCTGCAGTTCGGCTTATGGATCGAGCCGGAAATGGTGTCGCCAAACAGTGAGCTGTACCGGAAGCATCCCGACTGGTGTCTCCATGTGCCGGACCGTCCGCGCTCTGAAGGGCGGAACCAGCTTGTGCTCGATTACTCCCGCCAAGATGTATGCGATTATATGATCGAAACGATCGCGAACGTGTTGGCGAGCGCTCCAATCACTTATGTGAAGTGGGATATGAACCGCCATATGACGGAAATCGGCTCGGCTGCCCTGCCGCCTGAACGCCAACGCGAAACGGCGCATCGCTACATACTTGGACTGTATCGCGTCATGGACGAGATCACCTCACGCTTTCCGCACATTTTGTTTGAAAGCTGCTCCGGAGGCGGAGGGCGATTTGATCCGGGGATGCTGCATTACATGCCGCAAACGTGGACGAGCGACAATACCGACGCCGTCTCGCGCCTGAAAATCCAATACGGCACGAGCCTTGTTTACCCGGTGAGCGCCATGGGCGCCCACGTCTCCGCGGTGCCGAACCATCAAGTCGGGCGAGTGACGCCGCTCAAGACGCGCGGCCATGCCGCGATGTCGGGCAACTTCGGCTATGAGCTCGATATCACGAAATTGACAGAAACAGAAAAACAAATAATAAAGGAACAAGTCGCGTTTTACAAGGAAGTGCGCCGCCTCGTCCAGTTCGGCACGTTCTATCGGTTGGTAAGCCCGTTTGCGGGCAATGAAGCAGCGTGGATGTTCGTCTCCGCCGACCGCTCGGAAGCGCTCGTCGCCTACTTTCGCGTGTTGGCCGAGGCGAACGCGCCGCTGTCCTACCTGCGCCTCAAAGGGCTTGACCCGAATCAAGACTACGAAATCGAGGGGCTTGGCGTTTATGGAGGCGATGAGCTGATGTACGCCGGACTCGCCGTGCCGCCTCGTGCGGGTGATTTTTTCAGCGCGATGTGGCGGCTGAAAGTCATTCGATAGGCTTTCGCCAATGAGGGACGGTGAAAAACAGCGTCGCCCCTTAACTGACATCAGGTGATGTGAAAGTTGCTGCTGTGAGGCTTCTCTATTGGAGAGGGAACAACATGCTCTTTCAATCACGGGCTTTCTATCGATCATCCCGAAATCAATCGAACCCGGTGTCGTCTAGACATCGGGTTCCCATTGTTTGAGCTTCTCGATGATGCGCCGCTTCCGATAGAGCATCTTCCCGGTTTCGGCGATATCTTCCATAAACGATTTGTTAAACAGCGAACCGAAAAGGACGCCGATGATCGGTACAGTTTGAAACAGCTTTTTCCACCCGTATTGGTCGCGGAACGTCATCATCACTTCCCGCCAGCCTTGCAGCTCGGAAAATACCCGCTCACGCTGGCCGGTAAATGAAGCCAGCTCCTCTAAAATCGCTTTTTTCCCGACGATGTCCGCTGCGGCAAACTGCAGGCATTTCACGACAAACACGCGCTCTTGTTTTTCGTTTGGGGCGTATCCATAGATGATGGCGATTTCTTGCAGCGTTTTCAGCGCCAACCCGAGCAGGGCGGGAACGTCCACCGCCAGCGTCAGCGCTCCGCCGATTCCGGTCGCCGCTCCTTGCAACTGGGCGAACGTCACACGCGCCTCGATCAATTCATCACAGACGCGATCCATCGTCTCAAGCGGCAAGTGCGGCACTTCCTCAAGCGACGTGACACCAAGGCGTTCCAATATGTTCTCTTTCTTCACTAAGTATTTTCCGCCGTTTTGAATATAGCTTCCTAATTCGTCGAGCCATTGCCCGAGCTTTCGATGAACCATTTTTGGCGTCAGCTTGTCCAACACTTGAAACGGCAAGCGGCCGAGCTTTTCCCAAAACCAGAGATCTTTTTGGGAGTGTTCCCACTGGTTGATCCGCTTCAATTCCTCTTGCAACTGTAGTTTTGCTTCCATTTTTGAAAGGCCTCCATGTTTTTTCTAGTTTTAGGATATATGGATTTGAATGAATTATACGGGTTAGGGGATGATTTTGTTTCAAGTAGTCCAACTATGTCCATCAATTGAAATGAAAAACAATTTTAGAAAAAGTTGTTTTAAACAACTAGACATAATTTTTTAAATTTGATATTATGAAAGCGTAGACATTTTACTCAAATCACTGGATGATGTATAAAATTTTGTGTAAAGCATTTTGCTAGCCCAAAAGAAAAAGGTAGGGTCTTCTCTGATTTGGCCATAACACATTCCAGAGATACCCTACCTATGTCTAAAAGTATACTGAATGTAGACTGGGCTAATCAGCTGGAAAGTGCGATTCGTCAGTTTGTAAAGGAAAAATTAGAGCTAATCATGCGTGAAGAAATGAATTTTTTAGCTTCTCATTCTCAATTATCTCGACTGTAAGTATCACTTTTCCTGTGTCTATTTTCTTGACATGATACCATATCTTCCTGACACCAAAACAGAACAAAAAATATGTGGTATTTGTAAAAGAGTTCGATTCTGTACGTCCCAAGTAGCTGATGGCTTGGTTGTATTGTCATTTCTTAAATTTTATCAAAAAAATCCAAAAATATATTGTAATATATCAGAAAAAGTGGTATGATAATCAAAGGCGGCCATGATTAGGAAAAATAATCATGGCTGTTTTTGTTTGATTTTGCAAGAAAAGATGATAGTTTCGATGATAAAGGTCTAGTCATCCTCATATGATCGTGTGGTTGAAATCATGGATATTCCCTCGTTATTAAGCGACTTAACAAAGTGAGGGAATATGCATGTTTGTCATGCCAAGAGAAAGATTTGTTCGCATTTGTGTTATGGGGGTGAAACAATGAAAACTCTAAGTCGTGAGACTCGAATGATCAAGGGATTTTAAAATCTGAGAGATCATTTGAATAAAAATAAGGCGAAAACATGAATTAAGGTAGTATTAAAAATTTCCATAAATAGAATAGTATGCCGATATTTTAGCACTAGCATATAAAAGTTTCGACGATACCGATCATCTAGAGCAACGATAAACACTATAAAAATCGAAAAGGGATGAAGGATCTTGAAACCTTGGCTCATTGCAGGACTCTTATCTTTGTTATTTCCTGGACTAGGGCAAATCTACAATCGCCAAACAAGTAAAGGGCTTGTTTTGATGCTTCTTCAGTTTGTTTTTATTTTAGTTGGTATATTGACGATGGGGTTTTTAGGAGCGCCCGCCGTTATTCTATGGATTTGGGGAATCGTCGATGCCATCATTAACGCTCAAAAAAGAGACAGACAAAACCAACCATTCACAACAAGTGATAAATCTTTATATGTTTATGTTGAACTTGGTATTGGTGCGGTTATAGCTATTGTATTGGTATTTCTTGTTTGGAAAATTGGTACAGGGATTTATTGCGAACCTCATCCTGATAAAAAGATAGTCAAGGAAGATGCCGTTCAATATTTAACAGAAAAGTATGAACAAGAGTTTGAGATTACAAAGGTAAAGTTCAACTGTTATCCTTACAATACGTTTGAAATCAAAGCGTATTCATTAAATAACCCTGATGTGACTATTACTATGTATGCACCATCTACAGGTGATGAATTTTCGGATGATTATATTAGTAAACTCTGGGATAAGGAATCGAAAGAGGAATTAAAGCCTTTAGTAGAAAAATTTTACCCTGAGTCACCGCCATTTAGAGCAGACATTATTATTAATAGAGATGCGATAGACAAATTACAGAAATCTACTAAAGTTCCAAGCTTGAAACAGGCTCGAAAACACTATATCAATGAGATGACTTTATCTTTTGAACTTGTTTTGTTTAAGAAATTGACCCAAGAAAATAGGCAGGTAGAAATGAAAAAAGTTTTTGATTTAATACAACAATTAAAGGAAACAGGTATACCAAGAATTGGTATTACAATAAGTTACTATAATCCGAAATTAGAAAAGAAAGGGAGGGAAGTATTGGAGGATGTTTCTCATAAATTTTGGGATGAGCTACAGTATTATCTCAGAATTAAAGTAGAAGATATCCCATCCATTCAAACACCAGAAGATGTAACGAAATATCTTAAAAAAATTAATGATTAAAAAATTATGAATTTTATAGAATTACATTAGAAAGGAGAATTTAAATGCCAACGGATAAAGAATATCTGATCTTAAGTCAACTTGCCAATCATTTTATAATCAAGTATTAATTAAAGCTGGAAAATCGTATCACCGTAACGGGACATTCTTTAGGAGGAGCAATAACTCAGGTGTTGGCGGCGAATAATGATCTGTCTGCGGTTACCTTTAACGCGTCTGGGGTTCTGCATCTCTTAAATCCTTTGCAGATATTAAAAGCTTTAAATGGAGGGTATGATAACTAAATCATTAACCATTCAGATTTCCATCGGTCCACTAGGCGCGCTGGAAATCTTCATCTGAAAGAGCGTGCAAACGTTCCGAAAGAATGTGCAAAATCCGGAACAATCCGCAAAAATTTTGCACATTATTTCCGAATCCGCCTGAAATAATTTGAAAGAGGGATTCTGAAATAATGTGCTAATTTACAGGAAGTTTCTCCATGTGGATGTCGGGGATGCTCGTCATCATGACGCCGCCTACGGAGCGTCTCTTCTATCAACCATTCAAGAAGGAGACCTTTGTTTGAAAGACTTAGCATGACATTCATACGCTGTATTCTCTTCGCTGGCAAATTGAGGTGATAGTTAAAACATGGAAATCCCTGTTTCACATTCATCGATTCAAACGGATGAAAGGGACTCGCTTTCAGTGCCACTTGTGGAACGTTGATTGCCTTATTGATCAGCTCTACGGTCATGTTTGCCATGCGAGAATGGCTCTATCGAAAACAGAAAAAGGAATTGAGCGAATAGAAGGCCATGAGTATGATCAAGGAGTGGGGGGGTGGATTGATTTCAAGCCTTATGGTGTTCTGAGACTTAGCTATCCAGCTCCTTTTCAAACTGTGTGACATAATTGCTTAACACGGAAAAAATCAAGGCGTTATACAAAAAAGAGCGCTTTAGACATGATCGAGAGTTTGGTCATCATGCCGTTGTCGTAAGAAATTCCCGTCTCATACCATAAAAAAACCTTCTATCTATAGGGAAGGTGTATTTGGCATGCCTATCTTTCCATATTCCCACGGTCACAACCTCCAAAGATGAAGAGGGGATGACCCAAAAGGCGATCTCTCCTCAAGAAAGACACAACATATAGATTGGATTCGCCATCCATTGTCTATATATAGTTTTAAGAGAGGGTATCCCGATCCTTTTGGGGCACCCTCTTGATGGCTATGGGGGGCCTGTTTGTCTCTTAGGGCATGGAAATTAATGTAATAAAAAATGCTAATCTACAGTTTATAATTTAAAAATTTAAAAAAATATATATTTAGTAAAATTTTATCGTTGACTTATATTAAATTTTAACTTAATTTATAATTAGATGAAAATTATTAGGGGGGATAACTTTGAATGTATTATCCTCAATTTGTTACGGAGGAGATTACAACCCAGAGCAATGGCCGGAGGAAATTTGGTATGAAGATGCTCAGTTGATGCAAAAAGCAGGAGTAAATTTGGTATCTTTGGGGATTTTTAGTTGGGGCAAGATCGAACCGTCTGATGGACTGTTCGACTTTGAATGGCTAGACAAGGTTATAGACATACTATATGACCACGGTGTTTATGTTAACTTGGGGACGGCAACTGCAACTACTCCGGCTTGGTTTGTAAAAAAGTATCCAGATTCTCTACCAAAAGATGAAAGCGGTGTCATTCTCTCGTTTGGTAGTAGACAACATTATTGTCCTAATCATCCTCAATTAATTACGCACATAAAGAGACTTGTAAGGGCTATAGCAGAACGGTATAAAAATCATCCGGCGCTGAAAATGTGGCATGTTAATAATGAGTATGCATGTCATGTTTCTAAGTGTTTTTGCGAGAATTGCGCTGTCGCGTTTAGAAAATGGCTGAAGGAAAGATATAAAACAATCGATGAATTAAACGAACGTTGGGGTACAAACTTTTGGGGACAACGATACAATAACTGGGATGAAATTAATCCACCTAAAAAAGCCCCAACTTTTATTAATCCGTCTCAAGAACTTGATTATTACCGTTTTATGAACGATTCAATTCTTAGATTGTTTCTAACGGAAAAGGAAGTTTTACGTGAGGTAACACCAAACATCCCAATATCAACTAATTTCATGGGTTCATTCAAACCGCTAAACTATTTTCAATGGGCTCAACATGTAGATATTGTGACATGGGATTCATATCCTGATCCTAGAGAGGGTTTGCCAATTCAGCATGCTATGATGAATGACCTTATGCGTAGTTTAAGAAAAGGTCAACCGTTTATTTTAATGGAGCAAGTAACCTCACATGTTAATTGGCGTGATATTAATGTCCCCAAACCGCCAGGTGTAATGCGTCTATGGAGTTATGCAACTATTGCCCGTGGTGCAGATGGTATTATGTTTTTTCAGTGGCGTCAAAGTAGAGCAGGAGCTGAAAAGTTCCACGGTGCAATGGTGCCCCACTCTTTGAACGAGAATAATAGAATTTATAGGGAAGTTACACAGTTAGGGCAAGAACTGAAAAAGTTAGATTGTTTGGTCGGATCTAGAATCAAAGCAGAGGTCGCAATCATTTTTGATTGGGAAAATTGGTGGGCTGTCGAACTAAGTTCCAAACCACATAATAAACTAAGATATATCTCTATAGTTGAAGCTTATTATAGAGAATTATATAAACGCAATATTGCTGTCGATTTTGTAAGGCCATCTGATGACCTAACAAAATACAAAGTAGTTATCGCTCCAATGTTATATATGGTTAAAGAGGGAGAAGATGAAAAATTACGGCAATTTGTTGCTAGCGGTGGCACTTTGATTGTCAGTTTTTTTAGTGGTATTGTGGATGAAAATGACCGTGTATATCTAGGTGGATATCTTGGTCCTCTGCGAGATATTTTGGGAATTTTTGTTGAGGAATTTGTACCATACCCAGAAACAAAGGTAAACAAAATATATAGTAACGATGGGGAATATGATTGTACAACGTGGGCGGACATAATCCGATTAGAGGGAGCAGAACCCCTAGCGACGTTTAAGGGAGATTGGTATGCAGGACTTCCGGTGGTTACACGTAACTGCTACGGTAAAGGAGAGGGGATTTACGTCGGTACTTATCCAGATAGTAATTATTTAGGCAGACTTTTAGAGCAGGTTTTGGTTAAACATCATATTAATCCCATTCTTGAAGTAGCTGAAAATGTAGAGGTGCAACAAAGAGAGACTGATGAATGGAAGTATTTAATTATTATCAATCATAATGATTACGAAGTGACGCTGTCACTGCCAGAAGATAAGGTATACCAGAATATGATTGATGGGAAATGTTTTCGAGGAGGTGAATTGAGGATTCAAGGGGTTGATGTAGCAGTGTTAAGAGAGCATGACGAAGCCGGGAAGGTTTAGATAGTCTCGTTCCGGCAGTTGGCAACATAATATGCATAAGATGACAATGTTTATAAACATTGTCATCTTATTATGCACTTAGTGAAAAGGTTCATTTACTTTCACTAAGACAACAACTGAAAAATGTATGTTTTTCGTCTGTGTATTCTTAATTAGACTTCTTTTTTGCTAAAAATTTATAAGAATTAAAAAACAGGAGGGGTTTTCTTTGAAAAAGATTTTGACACTATGTTTAGTAAGTATTCTTTTATTAACTGCTTGTTCTTCAAAAACGCAAAACGGTGGAGCTGGAGATAGCACAAAAAGTACGAACGAAATAACAGTGTGGACGTGGGATCCAAATTTTAACGTAAAAGCGATGAAAATTGCAGAAGAGTTTTATAAGAAAGAGAATCCTAATTTTAAATTAAAAATTATTGAAAATGCTCAAGAGGATATCGTTCAGAAGCTTAATACAAGTTTGAGTTCTGGCACAACGAAAGGCTTGCCAAATATCGTATTAATTGAAGACTATCGTGCGCAGAGCTTCCTTAAAGCGTATCCTGATGCATTCTATGACCTATCAAAATATTTCAAAGCGGAAGATTTTGCTGAATATAAGCTTGCTCCTACTAGTTTAAATGGCAAACATTATGGTCTTCCATTTGATACAGGGGTTGCTGGACTATATGTGAGAACAGATTATTTACAAAAAGCAGGATATACTATTGATGATTTGCAAGGATTGGACTGGAACAAATATATTGAAATCGGAAAAAAGGTAAAACAAGCAACAGGTAAATATATGCTTGCACTCGATCCTAAAAATCTGGGGATTATTCGCGAGATGATTCAAACTAGTGGTTCGTGGTATGTGAAAGAAGATGGCGTAACTCCGAATTTGGCAGACAATGAGCCGCTGAAGGAAGCGTTTAGAACTTACAAAGAGATTGTAAACGCAGGGATATCGAAACCTATTTCCGACTGGAGTCAATTTGTTGCCTCTTTTAATAGTGGAGCAGTTGCATCAATTCCAACGGGAAACTGGATTACGGCTTCTGTTAAAGCTGAAGCTTCTCAAGCCGGTAAGTGGGCTGTTGTGCCTTTTCCAAAACAATCGGGCATTCCAAACTCTGTTAATGCTACGAACCTAGGCGGAAGTTCTTGGTATGTACTTAACATTCCCGGAAAAGAAAAGGCGGCAGAATTTCTAGCCAAAACGTTTGGATCAAATGTGGAGTTCTATGAAGAACTAAACAAAGAGATTGGTGCAATTGGCACATACAAACCAGTTGCTAATAGCGAGACTTATCAAGCTGCAGATGAATTTTTTGGAGGACAAAAAGTTACGGCGGATTTTTCTAAATGGATGAAAGACATTCCTCAAGTTAACTACGGTGCACATACGTATGTGATTGAAGACATTTTAGCAGCTGCTATGCAAGACTACTTGAAAGGTAAAGATCTGAACAAAGTATTGGAAGATGCACAGAAGCAAGCAGAACAACAAATTAAATAAATATACAGAACATCTATCAATTGTTTTATGAATTAAGCCCCGGGATTCCGCCGTCCTGTCTGGTTGTTATACTAGAACCATTCCGTAGGAGGCGGAATGGTTCGGGGCTTTTCAGTGAAGAGGTGCGCCTTGAGTTGTTATTTTCATGCACGTACGGAGAGTAAAAGTTTGTCCACGGATTTTTTGTTATCAATAGTGATAGGGAGTTGAGATAGAGTGATTCCGTCAACAAAGATGAATATAGATTTGACGATTAAAACAAGTCGAAATATTAATCGGAAACACCGTATTAAGAGCACAATAGTTGGATGGTCTTTTGTGATATTGGCTACTATTATGATTTGCGTATTTTATTTCTATCCAATGGTTCAGGCATTGATTCTTTCGTTACAATCAGGTTCGGGTGCGAATCTAACTTTTGTTGGACTGAAAAATTATGCTCGTCTATTTAACGATCCTACCTTTTTAACAACTGTAAAAAATACAGTGACATACCTTATTATTCAAGTTCCGATTATGATTATTGTCGCTTTATTCTTAGCCGTACTATTGAATAATCCGAAATTAAAGCTGAGAGGATTGTTCCGAACAGCAATCTTTTTGCCATGTGTCACTTCCCTAGTTGCGTATTCTGTCATATTTAAATATTTGTTTAGCCAAGATGGACTGATCAACGTTCTGTTGACGAAATTTTCCCTTATATCTGAACCAATCAACTGGCTAGCTGATCCTTTTTGGGCTAAAGTGACCATTATTATTGCTCTTACGTGGAGATGGACAGGCTATAATATGATTTTTTACTTATCTGCTCTACAAAATATCGATCAATCCATTTATGAAGCCGCTAAAATTGATGGTGCTTCGCCAGTTCAGCAGTTTTTTAAAATTACGATTCCATTGTTAAAGCCTATGATTTTGTTTACATCAATCACTTCAACAATCGGTACGCTCCAGCTGTTCGATGAAGTAATGAACATTACGCAAGGGGGACCGGGAAATGCAACGATGACGATTTCTCAATATATCTACAATCTTTCATTTAAATATACTCCTGATTTCGGTTATGCGGCAACAGTTTCGTATGCGATTGTGATTATGATTGTATTCTTTTCTATTATTCAGTTTAAAGTGGCAGGTGATAAAAATGAGTAATCTTAAAAACGTATTCAACTATACTGTTTTAACCATTGCATCTATTGTTTCTGTGTTTCCATTTTTGTGGATGGTTGTTAGTGCAACGAATAAATCAGTAGAAGTGACGAAAGGGCGGTTGTTGCCAGGTAGTCACTTTATGGAAAACTTCCGCAACCTGCTTGATAGCACTAATCTGGTCAATGCATTAATGAATTCGGCAAAAATCGCGATTGTAACAACTTTACTTGCACTGTTGGTCTCCTCTTTGGCTGGTTACGGATTTGAAATTTTTAAAAGCAAAACCAAAGATTTGGTATTTAATTTCTTATTGCTTTCAATGATGATACCTTTTGCTGCTTTAATGGTCCCGTTGTTTAGAATGTTTGGGACAATATCGCAAATATTTCCGAGCATGGGTATTGATACAATGATGGCCGTTATTTTGCCGACAGTCACAACGGCATTTCTGATTTTTTTCTTCCGCCAAAGCACGAAAATGTTCCCGAAGGAAATTATTGAAGCGGGCCGAATTGATGGATTGTCTGAATGGGGGATCTTCTTCAGGCTGTATGTCCCTACCATGAAAACAACCTATGCAGCCGCGGCCATTATTACATTTATGTCGAGCTGGAACAGCTATTTATGGCCACTTGTCATATTACAGTCCCCGGAGAACCAGACGGTGCCATTGCTTATATCAAATCTCGGATCGAGTTATTCTCCAGACTTTGGAATGATCATGACCGCTATTGTGATCGCTACCT
This sequence comes from Geobacillus sp. YF-1, assembly GCF_052692335.1. Taxonomy (NCBI): domain Bacteria; kingdom Bacillati; phylum Bacillota; class Bacilli; order Caryophanales; family Anoxybacillaceae; genus Geobacillus; species Geobacillus sp. YF-1. The sequence goes on along the minus strand of NZ_CP199850.1, from coordinate 2,094,145 downwards.
TGCCGACGGCGCTGATCTTCTTTTTCATGCAAAAGCACTTCGTTGCCGGGATGCTCGGTTCAGTAAAATGATGAGTAGGGAGTGTGGAAATAATGAAAAAAACATTAACAACCCCCACATTAGAATGGCTTTTGGATCCTTGTGTTTTCGGGGTTAATCGCCTGCCTGCCCATTCGGACCATATTTATTATGAGACGTTGGAAGAAGCAAAAAGTGGAATTTCTATGTCGATGCGCTATGAGTTGAATGGGAATTGGAAGTTTCACTATGCAGTCAATCCAGCTAGCCGCCCGGCGAAATTTTATCAGCTTGATTTTGATTGCTCAAACTGGAGTGATATTTCCGTACCAGGGCATATTCAGTTGCAAGGTTATGGAACTCCCCAGTATGTAAATATAATGTATCCGTGGGATGGTCATTGCGATGTTCATCCTCCAGAAGTTCCTATGGATTATAATCCAGTAGGAAGCTATATAAAAATTTTTAATCTCCCTAAAAGCATGAAAGATAAACCGGTGTATATTTCTTTTCAAGGAGTAGAGTCAGCGTTTTATGTTTGGTTGAACGGGCAGTTTGTTGGGTATAGTGAGGACTCTTTCACGCCGGCAGAATTTGAACTTACACCTTTTATAAAGGATGGAGAGAATAAGCTCGCGGTTGAGGTTTACCAGTACAGTACCGGGAGTTGGCTTGAGGATCAGGATTTCTGGCGTTTTTCTGGAATCTTTCGCGATGTATACCTTTATACAGTGCCAGATATTCATGTCTATGACTTACATGTTCGCGCCGAATTGGATTCGTCCTATACGAGAGGCATGTTAACGGCGGACTTTACCTTTTTGTCTCCGGTACCTGCCGGCTCTAGGTTTATCGCTGCGCTGTATGATGCGAAAGGCGACCTTGTCGCCCAAAAAAACGGAGGGCTTCATGGCGAAAAAGGGACATTTTCTATTGCGGTCGATGAACCGGAATTATGGAGCGCGGAGAAACCGTATTTGTATAAGCTATATATTCAGATTTTTAACGAGTTTGGTCAATTGGTAGAGGTTGTTCCACAGAAGGTTGGTTTTCGAAGATTCGAGATCATCAATAAAGTTATGCACCTTAACGGAAAACGGATCGTATTTAAAGGCGTTAACCGACATGAATTTCATTGCCGAAGAGGTCGGTCGATCACAAAGGAAGATATGCTATGGGATATTAAAACATTGAAGCGTCATAACATTAACGCGGTCCGCACGTCACACTATCCGAATCAAAGCTATTGGTATGAACTATGTGATGAATACGGCATCTATGTCATTGATGAAATGAATTTAGAAACGCACGGGACATGGCAAAAATTAGGACGTGTCGACCCCACATGGAATCTTCCGGGGAACAATCGAGAATGGCAACACATTGTTATGGACCGGGCGATTTCAATGTTTGAAAGGGATAAGAACCATCCTTCCATCCTGATTTGGTCATGTGGAAATGAATCGTATGCTGGGGAAGTTTTGTTAAACGTCGCCAACTATTTTCGGTCAGTTGATCCGAGCCGTCTTGTCCATTATGAAGGAGTATTCCATGCTCGCGAGTACAATGATATAAGCGACATAGAAAGTCGTATGTACGCAAAGCCTCATGAAATTGAAAAGTATTTAACAGAAGATCCGGATAAACCGTATATCAGTTGCGAATATATGCATGCAATGGGGAACTCGCTCGGCGGTATGTACAAATATACGGATTTGGAACAAAAGTATCCGATGTATCAAGGTGGTTTTATTTGGGACTTCATTGATCAAGCCCTTGTAAAAAAAGATCGCTATGGAAAAGAATTTTTGGCATATGGAGGGGACTTTGGCGACCGTCCAACCGATTACAATTTTTGCACGAACGGAATTGTCTATGCCAACCGGGAGTTGTCGCCGAAGATGCAGGAAGTAAAATATCTTTATCAAAATTTTAAGCTTTCACCCGATCAATACGGTGTCAATATTAGAAATGAAAGTCTTTTCACTGACACAAGTGAATATGATTTAGAATACGTCCTATTTCTTGAAGGAAGAGAGTTGTATCGAAACAAGATGAATGTATCGGTAGCACCGCAGAAAGAGAAAAGAGTCGAGTTCGACTGGCCCATTGGGATGATGAAAGATGCAGGTGAATATTGCATTCATGCTTCATTTAAATTGAAAGAAAAAACCCTTTGGGCTGATGTTGGTTATGAGGTGGCATTCGGCCAGTTTGTATTCCAGATTGGTTCCAAGGAATTCGGTATTCCTAGCGGAAAGTTAAAAGTTGTCCATGGTGATGTCAATATTGGGGTGCACGGCAAAGATTTTACGATCTTGTTTTCCAAACATGTAGGAAGCCTAGTTTCAATGAATTACGCAGGCAATGAGATGATTGCAGTCCCCCCTGCACCATTGTTTTGGAGGGCCTCGACTGATAATGACCGAGGGTTTATGCAAGACTTTTATTCGGGGCTTTGGTATGCGGCAAGTTTGGCGCGTAAATGTGTAAAAGTCGATGTGAAAGAGGAAATGGCCCAAGTAAATGTCACCTTTACCTACAAATTTTCTATTAACCCCGAATTGGAAGTGAAAATTGGTTATACCGTTTATGCTGATGGGAGCATTCGCGTGAAGGTGGTCTATCATGGAGTTGAGAATCTTCCATCAATGCCGATTTTTGCGGTATCATTCAAGGTTCCAGCCGACTATAATCAACTCGAGTGGTATGCAATGGGACCCGAAGAAAACTATGTCGACCGCTCAAAGGGGGCAAGACTTGGAATTTTTAGAAATCAAGTATCTGACAATGTATCGTGCTATCTCAAACCGCAGGAATCAGGGAATAGAACGGGTGTTCGTAAAGTGAACTTAACGAATAACAATGGACAGGGAATAAAAATTTCTTCTATAACTGAACCGTTGGAATGCAACTTTTCGCCATACACAGCCTTTGAACTTGAACATGCTAATCATCATTACGAGCTGCCCAATATTCATTATACGGTTGTCACTGTAGCAGGTCGACAAATGGGAGTTGGCGGAGACGACAGCTGGGGCGCCCCCGTTCACGATGAATACGTCATTAAGGCAGATCAAGACATGGAATTTGAGTTTATGATTCATAAAGTTTAGCAAAAACAGCATTATGATGTAATCTTCTCATCTTAGCGTTTTCATTTATCTCGAAAAATAAAAATTGCCATAACAATATGTGCTCATTAAAAAAACTAATCTTCGTAATTACTCGTGCACACTCCGATGATCCTGTTCCTAAGGAAACCAATGGAAAAGGAGCAGGATCATTCATGAAGCGTTTGTGCATCACCAACGATCACGGATGGACGCCGCAGACGCTTCGTAAACAGGAACGGAACGTCAAACATGCTCTTCTTCGCGAACGGGTGATGGGCGTTCTCCTGTTCATCGATGATGAAATGCCTGTCTATTTGCATCCTGTGTTGAGGTTCACTTGGTCTGAGGTTCGCCGTCAAAAACGAGTGTTGACATTCGGCTACCACACCACCTTGGGTATTTGGGGCTGTCAACGTCCACGATGGGGATGCCGTGCTTCACGAGGCGGAAAAGCCGTCAATGCCACGACATTCTTGGATGTCTTGCTCCGGCTCAAAGAGCGGGATCCCAATCCGATCGTGGTGCTTGTCTTGGACCATGCCCGGATTCATCAAGCTCGAATCGTGAAGGGATTTTGGCAATATTCCCCCTGCTCGTCGCAGCTCAATCCGATCGAGCGTTTGTGGAAATGGTTGAAGGGATACGGTGATTGACAACGCCTTTCACAAAGACCGCCCTGGATCCGGCAAGCGATTCAACGATTGGGTCATTCCATTCAGGAACGCCCGAAGGATGTGCTGCAGTGCTTGGGGTATGCTGTTTCATGGAGAAGTTCACTCAAGGTGCATGTATTATATAGGTAGATAAACAAAAATGAAAAGTGCAGGAAGCTATGTTTTCAGCTCTCATTGGCCAATATAGTACAAGAAAAATTGGTGTCTATGCAATTATCAAATTTGAAAGTGATATCCGGTATATTTTATTTATTTGTTGCTTTGAATTAGCTCGATACTAAGAGTTGAACACTACCGCTAGTTTAAGGTTAAGAAATAAAATTATGAAGTGATTTTACTTTTTTAGGTATATAAAAAGAAAAGTTCCATAGATAGTGCTATCTGCCCTCCACCCGCGGATGAAAATACGCGTCAGTTCGGTATTTTCACAGAGAGGAAAGGTATTACGGTTGTAATTTTGAATTACATGTCGAATAAGCAACCTAGAAAAAATTCTTTTTTATTGTTTTTAGTAAAATTTATACTAAAATATATACTAGGAATTGATTGTTTAGGAGGCGTCATCATGGCTGCTAGTTTCGGCTTGACAGAAACCTTTAGAAATGTATTTGGTGGGGGTGAAAAACAGATTCGTATCTTCTTCGCCCCCGGCCGCGTCAATTTAATTGGCGAGCACACCGATTACAACGGCGGGCATGTGCTGCCGTGCGCCCTTGCGATGGGCACGTATGCGCTTGTGCGGCCAACGAAAGAGCCGCTCGTGCGGCTGTACTCAACAAACTTTCCGGGAACCGGCGTCATTACCGTTCCGTATGATGACTTGTCATACCGGAGCGAGCACGGCTGGGCGAACTACCCGAAAGGGGTTTTGGCCGCGTTCCAGGCGCTTGGCCCGCTGGAGACCGGATTGGATATTTTGTATAACGGTACGATCCCGAACGGCGCCGGACTGTCGTCATCGGCGTCGATTGAACTCGTGACCGCGGTGCTGCTCAACGAATTGTTCGGGCGCGGGCTTGACCAGCTGGAGCTTGTGAAAATGAGCCAAAAGGTAGAAAATAAATACGTTGGCGTCCATTGCGGCATTATGGATCAGTTTGCCGTCGGCATGGGGAAACAAAACTGCGCCATCCTACTAAACTGCCAGACGCTTGAGTACCGCTATTTGCCATTGGTGCTTGACGATTGTTCGATCGTCATCGCCAATACGAACAAAAAGCGCGGCCTGGCGGACTCGGCGTACAACGAGCGGCGGGCGACGTGCGAAGCAGCGCTTGCCAAGTTGCAAAACGTGCGCAACATCGCCTCGCTCGGCGAGCTGACGAGCGCAGAGCTCGATCAATACGCTCACCTTCTTTCCCCGCTCGAACAAAAACGGGCCCGCCATGCGGTGACGGAAAACGAGCGGACGCTTGCGGCGGCCGCGGCGCTTGAGCAGGGAGACCTCGGTCGTTTTGGTGAGCTGATGAAGCAGTCGCATTTGTCGCTGCGCGATGACTATGAAGTGACGGGCATCGAACTCGATACGCTTGTCGAAGCGGCATGGGCGCACGAAGGAACGGTCGGGGCGCGCATGACCGGAGCCGGGTTCGGCGGCTGTACGGTGAACATTGTAAAAAAAGCCTATGTTCAAGACTTCATTGAACGGGTCGGAAGCGCGTATGCCGAAAAAATCGGGTACGAAGCAAGCTTTTATGTCGTTGATGTTGGTGACGGGGCGAAAGAACTCACGGAACTGGAGGAGATGTACCGATGATTTTGGTTTGCGGAGGGGCAGGGTATATCGGCAGCCATGCGGTATACCGCCTGCTCGAAAAAGGGGAAGAGGTCGTCGTTGTCGATAACTTGCAGACGGGGCACAAAGAAGCGGTTCACCCTGATGCGGTGTTTTGCCAAGGCGATATTCGCGACCGCGACTTTTTGCGCGGCGTGTTTCGCCGGCACGACATTGAGGCGGTCATTCATTTTGCGGCGAACTCATTGGTCGGTGAAAGCATGGAAGAGCCGCTGAAATATTACGACAACAATGTGTATGGCACACAAGTGCTGCTTGAAGTGATGAAGGAGTTTGATGTCAAACAAATCGTTTTTTCCTCAACCGCCGCGGTGTATGGAGAGCCGAAACAAGTCCCGATCGTTGAAACCGATCCGACCGAACCGACGAATGCATACGGAGAAACGAAGTTGGCGATGGAAAAGATGATGAAATGGGCGGATCGCGCCTACGGCATTCGTTCGATTTCGCTTCGGTATTTTAACGTTGCCGGAGCGTACGGCACGGCAATCGGCGAGGACCATGATCCGGAGACGCATCTGATTCCGTTGATTTTGAAAGTGCCGCTCGGCCAGCGCGAGGACATTTCCATTTACGGTGATGACTACGATACGCCCGACGGCACATGCATCCGTGACTACATTCATGTGCTCGATCTTGTCGATGCCCACGTTTTGGCGCTTCATAAACTGCGGAACGGAGCGGCCAGCGACGTGTACAATTTAGGCAACGGCAACGGCTTCAGCGTCAAAGAAGTGATTGAAGCGGCGCGGCAAGTGACCGGTCATCCCATTCCCTCCCGCGTTGTGGCGCGGCGTCCGGGCGACCCGGCGAGACTTGTCGCGTCATCGGAAAAAGCAAAGCGCGAGCTTGGCTGGGAGCCCAAATTCCCATCCATTACCGATATTGTCGCCTCGGCGTGGGAATGGCACAAAGCGCGGCCGAACGGCTATCGAGGTGTGTGACAATGGAAACGATTTTTGCGGCGATTGAACAACTGATTCATTATGCCAAGCAGCGCGGTCTGTTAGCGCCGGAAGATGCGGTGTACGCGCGCAACCGCCTGCTGGCAGCGCTCCGACTCACCGAATGGCAGCCTGTCGAGGTCAAGGATACTCCCTTGGCCTCGCCGGCTCCAGTGTTGGACGCCATGATCGATTGGGCGCATGAACAAGGGCTGTTGGAAACGAACACAACGACCGAGCGCGATAGATGGGACGCGAAACTGATGGACTGCGTCATGCCCCGGCCGTCGGAGGTGATCCGCGCCTTTTACGAGCGGTATCGCCGCGACCCACAGGAGGCGACGGACTGGTTTTATGCGCTGAGCCAATCGTCCAATTACATTCAAACGGCGCGCATCGCTCAAAACCAGCAGTGGAAAGTGCCGACCATCTACGGCGAATTGGATATCACCATTAATGTGGCGAAACCGGAAAAAGACCCGAAGGAAATCGCCAAAATGAAAGAAGCACCGTCATCCTCGTACCCGAAATGCGTGCTGTGCAAAGAAAATGAAGGGTATGAAGGAACGTGGAGCCACCCAGCTCGTTCCAATCATCGAGTCATCCCGATCACGTTATTGGATGAACAGTGGTATTTCCAATATTCTCCCTACGTGTATTATAATGAACATTGCATCGTCTTCCACGCCGAGCATGTGCCGATGAAAATGGAGCGAAAGACGCTCGAGCGTTTGCTTGATTTTGTCGAACAATTTCCCCATTATTTTATCGGCTCAAACGCCGACTTGCCGATTGTCGGCGGCTCGATTTTAACACACGATCATTTTCAAGGCGGGCGCTATCCGTTTGCGATGGAAAAGGCAGAGATCGAGGAATACATAGATCTCCCTTCGTTTCCATCACTGACGGCAGGGATTGTCCGCTGGCCGATGTCGGTCATCCGCTTAACCGGGGCGAAAGAGGACGTGCTGGAGGCGGCGGTGCGTCTGTATGAGGTGTGGCGGGCGTACAGCGATTCAAGTGTCGAGATTATCGCTTCTAGCGGCGATGTCCCGCACAATACGATCACCCCGATCGCCCGGAGGCGCGGCGATTTGTTTGAGTTGGACATCGTTTTGCGCAACAACCGAACATCGGCAGAGCATCCGTACGGCATTTTCCATCCGCATCAGGAACTACATCATATCAAAAAAGAAAATATCGGCTTGATCGAAGTGATGGGGCTGGCGGTGCTGCCGGGGCGGCTTGCCGTGGAACTCGAAACGTTGGCCGACTACCTTGTGCATCGGACGAAAAAAGAAGAATGGGACGAGACAATGCGTAAACATTGGTATTGGTGCGAAGCCATTCGCTCGGCCTACCCGGACATCACGAAGGAAAATGTCCATGATATTTTGCGCTACGAAATCGGACAACGGTTTGTGACCGTATTGGAGCACGCCGGCGTATTTAAGCGGGACAAGCGGGGAAGGGGTGCGTTTCGCCGCTTTCTTAGCCATGCGATGGAGAAGATGTCGTCTTTTGCATAAACGAGGCGAAAAAACGTGTTTCATATGAAACAGGAAGGAAGGAGTCACACAGACTATGGCCACATTAAAAGAAATTGCCGAAAAGGTCGGCGTCTCTGTCGCAACCGTGTCGCGCGTGCTCAACTACGACACAACGCTATCCGTCTCCGACGAGACGAGAAAACGCATTTTTGAAGTCGCCCAAGAGCTGAACTACAAAACATTGCGGGAACGGAGCCAACAGGCGCGTGAATCATTTCGCTTCGGGCTCATTCACTGGTATTCGGAGCATCAAGAAATCGACGACCCGTATTATATGGCGATCCGCCTCGGCGTGGAAAAAGAATGTTTTGACCGCGGCATCGAACTCGTCAAATTGTTTAAACAAAACGGCGCTTATCCGATTGAACGGATGAAAGGGCTTGATGGCATCATCGCCGTCGGGAAATTCGGTCCGAACGAAGTGAGCGCCTTTGCCGAAGGGGCGAAGCAAATCGTCTTTGTCGACTGCTCGCCTGATGAACAGCGGTTTGACTCGGTCGTAATCGATTTGCGCCAGGCGACGATTGCGGTGCTGGACTACTTGCTTCAGTTGGGACACACGAAAATCGGGTATATCGGCGGCCGCGAATATGTTGACGGGGAAACGCCAATTCGCGATGAGCGGGAAACAGCGTTTTACGAATATTTATATGTCAAGGGGATACACGATTCGCGCCATGTATGGATTGGCTCCTTTACGGCCGAGGATGGCTATCGGCTGATGAAAGAGGCGATTGGCAAAGGGGACTTGCCGACAGCGTTTTTTATCGCCAGCGATTCGATGGCCATCGGCGCTTTGCGCGCGTTGCACGAAGCGGGCATCGCCGTTCCGGAAGAAGTGGCCGTTGTGGGGTTCAATGATCTTCCGACCGCCGCCTTTCTTCACCCGCCGCTTTCAACGGTGAAAGTATACACAGAATTTATGGGTGAAACAGCGGTAGAGATGCTCGTTGAACGGTTGACGACCAACCGAACCATCTGCAAGAAAGTTGTCGTGCCAACAGAGCTCGTCATCCGCGCCAGCAGCGAGGGACGTGAAAAGGGGAGCGGTTGATCAACCGCTCCCTTCCATATTAGTGGAATTCGATATCAACGCGTTTTTTCGTTCCTGTTGTTGTTTTCGGGATGTGAATGTCGAGCACGCCGTTTTTGTACGTCGCGCGAATGTTTTCCGTCGCCGCATCAGCCGGCAGGGTGATCGAACGTTGGAAGCGGCCGAAGAAGCGTTCGCGCCGGTGCATTTGTTCCTCTTTGACATCATGATGGCGCTGAATCGTGCCGCTGATGGTCAGCATGTTGTTCTGCACGTCAATGTGTACATCTTCTTTTCGCTCGAGACCCGGCAAGTCGCACGAAACAACGTATTCGTTGGCTGTTTCATGCATGTCGATGCGCGGCATCCAGTGCTGCTCATCCATATGAGTGAACAGCGATGGAAAATCACTCGTGAAAAAGCGGTTCATATCACGGCGAATCGATTCCAAATGGCGAAACGGGTCATACGGAATTAACGCCATAACTGCTTTCCTCCTTGGTATCACTGGATTCCGTTCAATAGTGTGAGCCGTATGTTCGTGAATTATGTATGACTGGGGCGCAATTGTTCCATTGCCGTCAAATACGCTTGAATGAGCGCGATTTTTATGTCATCGGGCAAGTCCGACGCAGTCACTCGCTTAACCGCGTAATAAAATTTCACTTCAGGCGTCTGCCGCAAACGCGGATGCGTCCATTCGTCGAGCAGCTCCTGACGGATCGTTTCATACAAAAGGGCTTTGCTTCTCTGTTCATCAAGCGTTTCTGTTGTGAGCGAACGATTCGGCCAAAGGCGGCGGTATCCGTCAAGCAAAACAGAAAACGGGTGATTCATTGTAACGATTCCTCCTTTATTGATGGCTTGTTTTTGGTCTTACAATCATTATAGTTGATAAGAACGATCAGGACAGGGGGGTGAATCGGTCTGCGATGTGGCGGTCAGAAATTCCAATTGACATGAAGGGATGGACGTAATATAATCAAATTCGCCATTTCGCGATCGTGCAAAATCAAAAGGCAAACGACGGAGATGGGACAATCAAAAAAGTTGTTGACAAACAAAGAATGATGATTATAATAATAAATTGCCGTCATGAAATGAACGCGGCACAAAGCGATGGAAACAACCGCTTGACATTTTGAAAGATTTATTTATAATAATAGTTGTCGTTGAGTTGCAAAAGCAGTTGCTCGTTCCTTGAAAACTGAACGAAACGAAGCGCAACGAAAAGCAGAGGCCGCTTGCCTATCGGCGAAACGCGCTGGAGGGCCTGCGAGGAGGCTGTTGCCGCCGCAGCAGGACCGAAGCGTCGCGAGCCGATAGCGGCCGAAGCTAGACAATACGAAAAGCGGAGGCCGCTCGGCGCCTTTGGCGCTGCGGCTGAAGCAAAAAGCCAATCAACTTTCTTTTGGAGAGTTTGATCCTGGCTCAGGACGAACGCTGGCGGCGTGCCTAATACATGCAAGTCGAGCGGACCGAATCGGAGCTTGCTCTGGTTGGGTCAGCGGCGGACGGGTGAGTAACACGTGGGCAACCTGCCCGCAAGACCGGGATAACTCCGGGAAACCGGAGCTAATACCGGATAACACCGAAGACCGCATGGTCTTTGGTTGAAAGGCGGCCTTTGGCTGTCACTTGCGGATGGGCCCGCGGCGCATTAGCTAGTTGGTGAGGTAACGGCTCACCAAGGCGACGATGCGTAGCCGGCCTGAGAGGGTGACCGGCCACACTGGGACTGAGACACGGCCCAGACTCCTACGGGAGGCAGCAGTAGGGAATCTTCCGCAATGGGCGAAAGCCTGACGGAGCGACGCCGCGTGAGCGAAGAAGGCCTTCGGGTCGTAAAGCTCTGTTGTGAGGGACGAAGGAGCGCCGTTTGAACAAGGCGGCGCGGTGACGGTACCTCACGAGAAAGCCCCGGCTAACTACGTGCCAGCAGCCGCGGTAATACGTAGGGGGCGAGCGTTGTCCGGAATTATTGGGCGTAAAGCGCGCGCAGGCGGCTCCTTAAGTCTGATGTGAAAGCCCACGGCTCAACCGTGGAGGGTCATTGGAAACTGGGGAGCTTGAGTGCAGGAGAGGGGAGCGGAATTCCACGTGTAGCGGTGAAATGCGTAGAGATGTGGAGGAACACCAGTGGCGAAGGCGGCTCTCTGGCCTGTAACTGACGCTGAGGCGCGAAAGCGTGGGGAGCAAACAGGATTAGATACCCTGGTAGTCCACGCCGTAAACGATGAGTGCTAAGTGTTAGAGGGGTCACACCCTTTAGTGCTGCAGCTAACGCGATAAGCACTCCGCCTGGGGAGTACGGCCGCAAGGCTGAAACTCAAAGGAATTGACGGGGGCCCGCACAAGCGGTGGAGCATGTGGTTTAATTCGAAGCAACGCGAAGAACCTTACCAGGTCTTGACATCCCCTGACAACCCAAGAGATTGGGCGTTCCCCCTTCGGGGGGACAGGGTGACAGGTGGTGCATGGTTGTCGTCAGCTCGTGTCGTGAGATGTTGGGTTAAGTCCCGCAACGAGCGCAACCCTTGCCTCTCGTTGCCAGCATTCGGTTGGGCACTCTAGAGGGACTGCCGGCGACAAGTCGGAGGAAGGTGGGGATGACGTCAAATCATCATGCCCCTTATGACCTGGGCTACACACGTGCTACAATGGGCGGTACAAAGGGCAGCGAACCCGCGAGGGGGAGCGAATCCCAAAAAGCCGCTCTCAGTTCGGATTGCAGGCTGCAACTCGCCTGCATGAAGCCGGAATCGCTAGTAATCGCGGATCAGCATGCCGCGGTGAATACGTTCCCGGGCCTTGTACACACCGCCCGTCACACCACGAGAGCTTGCAACACCCGAAGTCGGTGCGGTAACCCTGACGGGAGCCAGCCGCCGAAGGTGGGGCAAGTGATTGGGGTGAAGTCGTAACAAGGTAGCCGTACCGGAAGGTGCGGCTGGATCACCTCCTTTCTAAGGGGAAAAGCGAAGGTCGCCCGCCTATCGGCGAAACGCGCTGGAGGGCCTGCGAGGAGGCTATGCTGCCGCAGCAGGACCGAAGCGTCGTGAGCCGATGGCGGCCGGAGCTAGACAATAGTCCATATGCATGAACATCGCGCTTTCGTTTCGTTCAGTTTTGAAGGAATGAGAATTCCTTCGACTGCTTCGTTTGCGTCTGCGTCTACAAGCGAATCCAGAGAAGCTAGATTCCTCGACGCAAACCAGCGAAGAAGCAAGCTCAATGGAGCGACTTCGTTCCTTGAAAACTAGATAACCGGAAACGCAAAGGAAGAAGCCGAGACGCTGTAGGTTAAGCTAGAAAGGGCGCACGGTGGATGCCTTGGCACTAGGAGCCGATGAAGGACGGGGCAAACGCCGAAACGCTCCGGGGAGCTGTAAGCAAGCGTCGATCCGGAGATGTCCGAATGGGGGAACCCACTGTCCGTAATGGGGCAGTATCCATGCCTGAATCCATAGGGCATGGAGGGCACACCCGGGGAACTGAAACATCTTAGTACCCGGAGGAGAAGAAAGCAAACGCGATTCCCTGAGTAGCGGCGAGCGAAACGGGAACAGCCCAAACCAAGAGGCGAGTCCTCTTGGGGTTGTAGGACCGCTCACTATGGGAGTGAGAAAGGAACGGGGTAGACGAACCGGTCTGGAACGGCCGGCCAGAGAAGGTGAGAGCCCTGTAGTCGAAACTTCGTTCCCTCCCGAGCGGCTCCTGAGTACGGCGGGACACGAGGAATCCCGTCGGAAGCAGGGAGGACCATCTCCCAAGGCTAAATACTCCCTAGTGACCGATAGCGAACCAGTACCGTGAGGGAAAGGTGAAAAGCACCCCGGAAGGGGAGTGAAAGAGAACCTGAAACCGTGTGCCTACAAGTAGTCAGAGCCCGTTCATGGGTGATGGCGTGCCTTTTGTAGAATGAACCGGCGAGTGACGATGGCGTGCGAGGTTAAGCCGAAGAGGCGGAGCCGCAGCGAAAGCGAGTCTGAACAGGGCGCAGGAGTACGTCGTCGTCGACCCGAAACCAGGTGATCTACCCATGTCCAGGGTGAAGGCCGGGTAACACCGGCTGGAGGCCCGAACCCACGCACGTTGAAAAGTGCGGGGATGAGGTGTGGGTAGGGGTGAAATGCCAATCGAACTTGGAGATAGCTGGTTCTCCCCGAAATAGCTTTCGGGCTAGCCTCGGGTGTAAGAGTCTTGGAGGTAGAGCACTGATTGGGCTAGGGGCCCTCATCGGGTTACCGAACCCAGTCAAACTCCGAATGCCAACGACTTATGCCCGGGAGTCAGACTGCGAGTGATAAGATCCGTGGTCGAGAGGGAAACAGCCCAGATCGCCAGCTAAGGCCCCCAAGTGCACGTTCAGTGGAAAAGGATGTGGAGTTGCGAAGACAACCAGGATGTTGGCTTAGAAGCAGCCACCATTTAAAGAGTGCGTAATAGCTCACTGGTCGAGTGACTCTGCGCCGAAAATGTACCGGGGCTAAACGTGCCGCCGAAGCTGCGGGATGACCGTTGGTCATCGGTAGGGGAGCGTTCTAAGGGCAGAGAAGCCAGACCGGAAGGACTGGTGGAGCGCTGAGAAGTGAGAATGCCGGTATGAGTAGCGAAAACAGAGGTGAGAATCCTCTGCGCCGAAAGCCTAAGGGTTCCTGAGGAAGGTTCGTCCGCTCAGGGTTAGTCGGGACCTAAGCCGAGGCCGAAAGGCGTAGGTGATGGGCAACAGGTTGAGATTCCTGTACCACCCCCTTCCCGTTTGAGCGATGGGGGGACGCAGGAGGATAGGGCGAGCAGGCGGCTGGAAGAGCCTGTCCAAGCAGTGAGGCTGGCCAGTAGGCAAATCCGCTGGCCGGAAGGCCAAGCTGTGATGGCGACGGAGTGATCCGGAAGTCCCCGATTTCACACTGCCAAGAAAAGCCTCTAGCGAGGGAAGAGGTGCCCGTACCGCAAACCGACACAGGTAGGCGAGGAGAGAATCCTAAGGCGCGCGGGAGAACTCTCGTTAAGGAACTCGGCAAAATGACCCCGTAACTTCGGGAGAAGGGGTGCTCTTTCGGGTGAAGAGCCTGGAAGAGCCGCAGTGAAAAGGCCCAAGCGACTGTTTATCAAAAACACAGGTCTCTGCGAAGCCGAAAGGCGACGTATAGGGGCTGACACCTGCCCGGTGCTGGAAGGTTAAGGGGAGCGCTTAGCGGAAGCGAAGGTGCGAACCGAAGCCCCAGTAAACGGCGGCCGTAACTATAACGGTCCTAAGGTAGCGAAATTCCTTGTCGGGTAAGTTCCGACCCGCACGAAAGGTGTAACGACTTGGGCGCTGTCTCAACGAGAGACCCGGTGAAATTATACTACCTGTGAAGATGCAGGTTTCCCGCGACAGGACGGAAAGACCCCGTGGAGCTTTACTGCAGCCTGATATGGAATTTTGGTATCGCTTGTACAGGATAGGTGGGAGCCTAAGAAGCCGGAGCGCCAGCTTCGGTGGAGGCGCCGGTGGGATACCACCCTGGCGGTATTGAAATTCTAACCCGCACCCCTTAGCGGGGTGGGAGACAGTGTCAGGTGGGCAGTTTGACTGGGGCGGTCGCCTCCCAAAAGGTAACGGAGGCGCCCAAAGGTTCCCTCAGAATGGTTGGAAATCATTCGGAGAGTGCAAAGGCACAAGGGAGCTTGACTGCGAGACGGACAGGTCGAGCAGGGACGAAAGTCGGGCTTAGTGATCCGGTGGTTCCGCATGGAAGGGCCATCGCTCAACGGATAAAAGCTACCCCGGGGATAACAGGCTGATCTCCCCCAAGAGTCCACATCGACGGGGAGGTTTGGCACCTCGATGTCGGCTCATCGCATCCTGGGGCTGTAGTCGGTCCCAAGGGTTGGGCTGTTCGCCCATTAAAGCGGTACGCGAGCTGGGTTCAGAACGTCGTGAGACAGTTCGGTCCCTATCCGTCGCGGGCGTAGGAAATTTGCGAGGAGCTGTCCTTAGTACGAGAGGACCGGGATGGACGCACCGCTGGTGTACCAGTTGTCCCGCCAGGGGCACCGCTGGGTAGCTATGTGCGGACGGGATAAGCGCTGAAAGCATCTAAGCGTGAAGCCCCCCTCAAGATGAGATTTCCCATCGCGTTAGGCGAGTAAGATCCCTCGAAGATGACGAGGTCGATAGGTCCGAGGTGGAAGCGTGGCGACACGTGGAGCTGACGGATACTAATCGATCGAGGGCTTAACCTAGAAAAGTGGAGGACGCCCGCTTATCGGCGAAACGCGCTGGATGGCCTGCGGGGAGGCTATGCCGCCACAGCAGGACCGAAGCGTCGCGAGCCGATGGCGGCCGGAGCTAGACAGTACGAAGCGTGGCTTCTTCCGACGGTTATCTAGTTTTGAGGGAATGAATTCCTCTCATGATGCGGAAGTAGTTCAGTGGTAGAACACCACCTTGCCAAGGTGGGGGTCGCGGGTTCGAGTCCCGTCTTCCGCTCTCTGCCGTGCGCTCGTAGCTCAATTGGATAGAGCATCTGACTACGGATCAGAAGGTTAGGGGTTCGAATCCTCTCGAGCGCGTTTATCCACTAGCTTTAAGAAAGATATTGACAAAAAAGAAATTAGCGATTATATTTTTATTGCAGTCGTTCCTAAGACAAGCTCCAATGATATGGATCATGCGGGTGTAGTTTAATGGTAAAACCTCAGCTTCCCAAGCTGAAGTCGTGGGTTCGATTCCCATCACCCGCTTTTCTTTATTTAAAGAAACGGTGAAAGATGTTACTCATTGTCTGCATTGCATTCCTGCAGCTCAGCGAGATAGAGCAACGAGCGAGACATCCTCGAATGGGCTGCGAGTTGCCCCGACGCATCGTGCTTCCTTGCGTGAGCTGGTAGAGGAAGGGGCAGCGATGAAGATTAGAGTGTCATCTTGGTTATGTCCCAGTAGCTCAGTAGGATAGAGCAACGAGCGAGACATCCTCGAATGGGCTGCGAGTTGCCCCGACGCATCGTGCTTCTTTGTGTGAGCTGGTAGAGGAAGGGGCAGCGATGAAGATTAGAGTGTCATCTTGGTTATGTCCCAGTAGCTCAGTAGGATAGAGCAGCGGCCTTCTAAGCCGTCGGTCGGGAGTTCGAGTCTCTCCTGGGACGCCACTTACATACGATTGGTTCGGGTTAACAGTGTTGAAACCCTTGATATGACCGCATTTGCGGTCATTTTTCATTTTTTGGGAATCCCGAAAAAACGATAGAATCCGAAAAAATCTTGTACGGCTATTACGCTTTTTAGGCAGGGTGAAAAGGGTGCATACAGGAAAGCAAAAGAGGAAGTTAAACAAAGACAGGCTAAAACGCCGGAATTTATTAAAGAGACGGGGAGAATAAGGCAATATCTTCGTGAGCAAATTACTCCGCTTGATGAAAAAACAAAGGAGCATTTGCGTTGGCCTAGTGTATGCACATCAGATTTTGCACGACTTGGATGTTGAATTGAACGGGACGAAGACGTGCAAATTCAGGATGAGTTCATACTATCATGGTGGCGAGAATCGTCCAGAACTACGGAAATATATCAAACAAAAAACGGAAGAGAGCGCTCACTTTCTTGGAATGAACAAAAAAGCAAGAGGTGATACGGAATGAATATCGTTGCAATCAGAATATTTTTACGCTTGCAGCTCTCGCGACATTAATCAAAACAGCGCTAGAGATTGAGGAAATGGTCGCGAAGTGCAAGCGTAAGAAACAAAAAAGCGATAAGCTAACGAGGGGGTAAGGTTACCGCCAACCTCCCCCTCTCAAGAATATTATATCCGTTCTTCCACACAAATTCCATATGAAATAGGTAAAAAAACGAAAGTAAGAGGTGTAAGAGATGGATATAAGAAAAGAGTTTGAGACCCTCCAGTATTTTTTCGATTCATATTATAATCAGACATTTTTCGATGCAAAATTAGAAGATAAATTTTTAGAATTTCTTAATGAAGAACCTAAATGGGTACCAAAAGCTCTAAAACAGGAAATTCAAAAGTTAGAACAAATATATAATAATAAAGATCTTGAGACATGGAAAAAAATAGAGGAACTAGTGCATGAAAATAGTATGCGATATTTTCCATACGAAGATGGTAAAGAGTTTATTGAAATAGCTAGTAAATTATTAAAGAATGTGTAATGTTACAGATTAGAATAATGTTAAGCCTACCCGCTTTGCGAAGCCTCCTTTTTATCCCTATCTCTTCAAGCGGTTTCTTCAGTTTCATAGGGATCAACATAGGTTAGGTGGAACGGAAAATTTCCATGGACAGTGTGATCTGCCCTCCACCCGGGGATGAAAATCCGCGCCAGTTCGGCATTTTCACGGAAAAGATCCATGGGCAGCGCGATCTGCCCTCCACCCGGGGATGAAAATCCGCGTCAGTTCAGCATTTTCACAGAAAAGGTCCATGGGCAACGTTTTGCCCTCCACCCAGGAATGAAAATCTCGCGCCAGCTCGGCATTTTCACAGAAAAGGTCCATGGGCAACGTTTTGCCCTCCACCCGGGGATGAAAATCCGCGTCAGTTCAGCATTTTCACAGAAAGGTCCATGGGCAACGTTTTGCCCTCCACCCAGGAATGAAAATCTCGCGCCAGCTCGGCATTTTCACAGAAAAGATCCATGGGCAACCTTTTGCCCTCCACCCGGGGATGAAAATCCCCCTTTTCTTCCCATAATGAAGAATAGGCGCAAACAGTTCAACAGGACGTTATGCTTAATGGTGGCTTAGACCCTGTACAGAAAAGTGTTTGAATCCACTGGGTGCACCACCCATTGTCCGCCCTTTCCTGTGACAGAGAAAGGTGACGACGAACAGAAAACTGCCGCATGTCTCCCGTGGATTCGCTGTTTGCGCACTCCATCATCGAAACGGAGGCGTTTCATCATGGATGTCATCTATCCTCGCTGCGCAGGATTGGATGTTCATACCGAAACCATCGTCGCTTGTGCCCTATGGGAAGAAGAGGGGGAGATCCAAAAGGAGATCCAAACGTTCTCAACGTTCTCGAAAGGGCTTGGCGACCTGCTCGAGTGGCTCGAAGACCATGGGGTCACCCATGTCGCCATGGAATCCACCGGCGTGTATTGGAAACCGGTCTTTGCTTTCCTCGAGGGCTATGTCGACTTGACGTTGGCCAATCCGCAGCGGATCAAAAATGTCCCGGGAAGAAAAACCGATGTCTCTGACGCCGAGTGGATGGCGAAGCTGCTCCGCCATGGACTCATTGAAAAAAGTTTCGTCCCCCCAGCGCCCATTCGTGAACTGCGGGATTTTACCCGCCTGCGCAAAAAGTGGGTCGGACAGTTGAGTTCAGAGAAAAACCGGATTCAAAAAGTGCTGGAGTCTTCCAATGTCAAACTAGGCTCCGTCCTCTCGGATCTCTTCTGTTTAGTGCAAAATGAAAGTACAGAGTTCTGCAACAAAAAAGTGCAGAGCTTCATGGCATAAAAAAAGGCTTGCCAGCTCCTAAAATTCCCTCTACTGTTAAGGTTGTGAAGAACAAAACAGTGGAGGTAAAGAAAGGATGCTAGCAATGCCTGAAATTCATCATATCAAACATTTGCGTGAAAAGAAAGGGTTATCGCTTTCCGAAATTGTCCGCAGGACGGGATTTAACTGGAGAACAGTCAAGAAATATGCGGATGGAGACATTTCGGTCAGACAAAAAATAAAGAGAAAACGGGGAATGATGGAGGAAGAAGGATACGGTCAAATCATTGATGACTGGCTGGAGGAGGACGCCAAACTGCCAAGAAAACAACGGCGGACAAGCAAGAAGATGTACGAACAATTAAAGCAGGAACATGGCTTTAAAGGGTCTTATCGAACGGTTTGCGCCTACGTTCAAAAACGAAGACCTCAGCTTAAGCTGGAGAAGGAACAACGTTACGAGAGGCTGGAACACCCTCCGGGGGAAGCGCAGGTGGATTTCGGCACCATGTCCGTTGTGACGAAGGAGGGAAAAGAGGAAGACCGATCAATTCTGATTTTGAGCTTTCCGTACAGCAACGCCGCGTATGCGTATCCATTGCCGGCGGAAAACAGCGAATGTTTTCTTCACGGGCTCACTCAGCTCTTTCGACAGGCCGGAGGCGTCCCGAGAAAACTGCGCATCGACAATTTGGCGGCGGCGGTGGTTTCGATTCGAAAAGGAGGCGAACGTCAATATACTGAAGCATTTGAGCGATTCCGGCTTCATTATGGGTTTGACGTACAGGCATGCAATCCGTATAGCGGACACGAAAAAGGGAATGTCGAACGGAAAGTTTACTATACTCGGCAACACTGCTTTGTCCCTGCTCCGTTGATCGAGGGGGATGAAGAACTGACGGAGTGGCTGCATCGCAAGATGATCGAAGATCGAGCCCGCCCCCACTATGAAAAAGGGAGAACCATTGAGGAATTATGGCAGGAAGAACAAAAGGAGTTGCTTGTCCTGCCGGAGAGAGATCTCCCGATCTTCTCCTTCCACCACGCCAATGTCAATAAATACGGGGAAGTAACGGTGGATGGGGAGGCGTTTGTGGTTCATGGGATCCCGGTCCCCAACCGTGTCCTTGTCAAAAAGGAATGGGATCGTTTCATGGTTTTGTCCCAGGAAGGGGAGGTGTACCTGGAAGCGCCAAGGCCGTACACGAAAAAGCAACGGGAGCTCCCTTGGAAGGACATTTTGGCGGAATGGGCGCAAAAGCCCCGGGTGGTGGAGTATTCGCGGTTTCGAGTTTACTTACCGGAGGCCATTAGGAAATACTTCATGGAACAACCGAAACAGACGGCATCACGCATTCGAGGGGTGCAGAAGCTGCTGGACCGGTACACCGTCTATGAGATCGCTCAGTGGCTTGACAAGTATCAACGGTGGGATTTGGCGCCCCATGAGATCGGGGTGTTGATGGAGGCGAAGCGTTCGGAGTATCCCGCGAAATGGGAAGAAGCCTATACCCCTTCCGTTTTCGTCGACTATGAAACCGATTTACATGTGTATGATCAACGTCTTTGTCCGTCAAGGGAAGGGGGAAGCCGGGCATGAAGATGGATGTAAAAGAGATTTGTAAAGCCCTGCATTTGGCGTACATCGCGGATCGATTCGAGGAGGTGGCCTACGAGACCAAGGAACAGTTTTTGCGTGATGTGTTGGCGTTGGAGCTGTCGTTCCGTCAGAAAGCAAAACAGGCTCGATTGATCAAGAAGGCGAAGTTCCGGGAGTTGAAATGGCTCAACGATGACGAATGGTCGGATCAGATTCATTGGCCGACCACGACCTCGAAGGAAGAACTTTGCGACCTTCGCTTTTTGGAGCAAAAACAGAACGTCCTGCTTTTAGGTTCGCCGGGAACAGGAAAAACCCATCTCGCCACCGCATTAGGATTAAAAGCGTGTGAACGGGGCCATGAAGTTCGGTTTTTCCGTGTCGCCGATCTTGTCGCCCAGCTCGAAGAGGCGTTAAAAGACGGCACCCTCGGACGGCTCAAACGGCAAATCGACACATGCGAGCTGTTGATTTTGGACGAACTCGGCTATGTACCTTTCCAAAAGCAGGGGTCGGAACTGCTGTTTCACATCATTGCCGATTGTTATGAACGAAAAAGTGTCATCGTGACATCGAATTTAGAGTTTGGACAGTGGAATCGAGTGTTTGGGGACAACCGCCTGACGGCAGCGCTGGTGGATCGTTTGGTCCATCACGCCCACATTCTCGCGTTTACGGGTGAGAGCTACCGCTTGCGGCATGCGCTTTCTGCCGTTCAGTCGCTCCCTTCTCACTCGGTTGAAAGGTAAATTCATTGAGCCGGCAAGCCTATGTATTTTTTCTTGCAATTCTCTGCACTTTTTGCTTGCAAAAAACATCTCTTCGGCGTTTCCGGACGAAACATCCTTGCCCGGCTGCTCGAGAAGGGATACGTGGACAAGGACGAGCTGGATCAATGCCTGCGCGGCAGGCTCAAAACGAAAAAGCAGGCGGTGTACGATTCGCTGCTGGGCACCTTGACCGAACATGAGCTCTGTCTCCTTCGCCTCTTGTGGAAACACGTGGAGGAATGCGAGCGGCTCATCGAAGAAGTCGACCAGCACATCGACCGCCTGCTCGAGCCGTATCGGGAGGAAGTGGACTTACTGATGACCATGCCTGGAATCAAAAAACAAACCGCCGCCGTCATCATCGCCGAGATGGGAACCGACATGAGCGTCTTTGAAACGCCGGAACGGGCGGCGTCATGGACGGGGTTGTCCCCCGGCAACCATGAAAGCGCCGGAAAGCGAAAGAGCACGCGCACCACCAAAGGCAATCCCCATCTTCGATCAGCGTTATGCGAGGCGGCATGGTCAGCATCTCGATCCAAGACACATCCCTTGTCCCGAAAATTTTGGTCGTTGGCGGCCCGATGCGGGAAGAAAAAAGCCCTCATCGCCACGGCTCGACGAATGTTGGTGATCATCTTTTGCATGATCTCCCGCAAAGAGCCGTTCCGCCAACCACAACTTATCTAGTATAGCCAACAGGCAGCCAGATCATACGAGATGTCCGAAAATCGGGCACCTCTGCTTTCCTATTGCCTTCTTTGGCCATTTTCAGTATACCCACACGGATCAGGAGCGTATACAGCACTCACCCAGTGGTGGGGATTTTCACAGAAAATTCAACGGGCAGCGTTTTCCCTCCATCCAGGGCTGAACATCACGCGCCAGTGCGGCCTTTTCACGGAATACTGGAAAGAGAAAAGGCGGATCGCTCCGCCTTTTGGTACGGGATAGACGAACATGCCATTCATCCTTGAACTAATAATTTTGGGAGACAGGCAGTTTGATTTGGGCCTGAATTCAAATTTCTCGTTTACCGCAACCGCAGAAGCTTTTTGTCTTGCAAATGAAAACAAATTGAAACGTTCATGGTCGTGAAAGTTTGTTAAAATGTATAGGATAGAAATAAAATGACCAAACAAGCCATACAATGAACATGCATGGCAAATCAGTAAGTCGGGTGATGGACATGGAGTTTGAACAACGGCTTGTTCATAAAAGGTTTTATGAAACGCTAATTGACGAAGGGGAGGGCGATGTGGTTGGCGCGCTCGGCGACGTTTTTTTCGCCGCGCACCGCGATGGCGCGGATCTATCGTCCATTCGCTTTGCCCAGGGGGAAGTCTATTTTCATCGCCGCGATTATGAGGCCGCCATTTTTAAGTGGGAAAACGTTCATAACGAGCTGCGCCCATGGGCGCAAAAGAACATGGCGGACAGCTACTATGAGCTCGGGCAGCTAAGAATGGCTGAGGAGCTGTACCGTTCGGTCGAGACGGAAAGTGAGACGCTTCAAGCGGAGCTCATTTTGTGTTTGTTTTCCCTCTATCGCGAGTTGGGGGAAAAAGAAAAGGCAGATGAAATGGTCAAGCGCGGCGTGACGTTGTATCCGGATTATCCGAACATGACCGAATGGGCGCGCGCCTTTTTCGAGGAGCAAGGTGATTGGGAAAGCGCCATTGAGCTCGCTTTGGGGGAGGCGGTGCGGACTTCATCGCGGCGCTGGGCAGACATTTTGACCGGTTATGTGGAACAAGGACATGCGCGGACGATGGCGCCGGCGCGGTTTTCACGCTGCCTAGCGCTGTTGTATGAAACGGATCGCGTAAAGTTTGAGCGGCTTGTGCAGGCGCTATGGAACGGTTATCGAGATGGAGATCTCTATTTTTCGTGGCTCGCGGAGTGGAATCGCCTCGATGATGAGTTGGCGCTAGGTCGAGACTATGAGTGGAAGAGGATTCCTGCTCTTTTGGCCGAGGCGTACGAAGGGTTAATGAAAGGACCGTATCGATGGAAAGAGCTCGTGGAAGTGATCCCGCCGCTGTTAAAAAGCTGGGTGAATATGGCGGAAGGTTCCGCGGCGGCGGTGGCTGCGGCTGCCTTGTTGGCGTGGAGCGAGAAAGTTCCCGAGGCGTTTGCCGAAGACATCATTCGTGATGCGGCCAAGCGGCTTATGGGAACAAGAGGAAAAACACGGGAAGCAGCGCTAGCCCTGTTTGAAGAAATGGCCGAATGGGCAGAAGCGCAGCGGGCGGGGGCTCATTTCCGATTTCGCTGGCTCATGCGGCGCCTAGCGGATGCGCAAGGACATTGCGTGTTGATTGCCGGGGCGTCGCGCCATGAGCGGTTGGCGTTTTTGCGGACGCTGGTTGGTGAGGCGGCGCTGGCAGCACCATCTGCCCCGGTGCTCGTGTGGAAACACGGGGAAGAAGCCGAAATAGTGAAAATCAGCGATGAACAGTTTACGGTTTTCTCAAACATTGAAGAGTTTCAACAAGCATCAGGAGGTCGCGGAAGCCGGTTCCCCGATGATGCGGTCATTGAATGCACAGCTCCGTTTTCCCTTTTGCCGCAGGGAGTTTCCTTGCTCGATATCGGTCCGCTTGGCGGGCGCGCTTCCTTCGACCATGAGGCGCTGATCTCTATTGCGCTTGCCGATAGCGTTCTTTTTCTTCTAAACGGAGACGATCCGTTTTCCAGTGTTGATGAGCAGCTGGTATTCCAGCTGCGCGAACGGATTCCGCAGGCGCCGATTCACTTTTTGCTTCCTCCAGGAGACGGGATGGTCGATGAGCAGGAGACAATGAGTATTGTTCGGGAAATAGAGGCGCATATCCGCACGGTTGTTCCGGAAGCCAATGTCATCGTTTATTCGCCGCATGCCCCAAGCCGCAGCCAGCAGCAAACGCTCGTTGACTGGCTCGGCGAATTGGGCCGTCATCGGTCGATAGAGCGTCGGGAAACGGCGCTATTAGCGACGATCCGCCAGTTCATTGCTCATTTGTTCCGGCAGCGAGCGGAGGCGGAAAGCCGGTTGGCCGAGTCGATTGTCTGGAAAAAAGAGATGGCGGCCAAGCTGAACGGGGCGATTCATCAGCTCGGTGATCAGCAAGAAGAAAAGACGACGAGGATCGTCAAATCGTTCCGCGCGGTGTTGGAAGAGACGCGGACGGCTTTGGCAACGGCGATTCCCGACATGTTGCGCCAAGCGGCTGACTTCGTGGGCGACGACAGCGATTTTGCCCGTCTTCACCTTGAGTTGAATGAGCGGGTGAACGAGCGGATTCGCGCCTATATCGACGGCGAGGTGCTGCCGCGGTTGCATTGTGCTCTAAACGAGTGGATTGCTGGAGCCGAGGAAGAATTCAATGAATGCCAAGCGTTTTTATATGAAATGGCCGAAGGATTGAATGCCATGTTTGGCGAGGAACGGCTGAAGCTTGAATGCGATTTTCGCCTTCTCGCCGATTGGCGGCGCGATACGGATCGGTTGATCAACGGAGTACAAATAGACAAGGTGAACGTGTTTTTGCGGAGAACGCCAAGTCAGCTGCTGTTGAAAGGGGCGGGCAAACTGCTCGGTGCGTTTCCGCAAAATAAGGCGATGCTCGCGCAAAGGTATCGACAGTGGATGCAAACGCAAGATTACAGCGATGTGGCGGAAACGGTCGCCCAGCAGTTGCTGATGCCGTTTGCATGGTTTGCCAAATCGCTCGAGCGCGATATGGCTCGGTTTTTCCAAGCGCCATCCGCCGTTTTAAATGAAACGTTGGAACGGTTGGAGCTCGAAACGGTCGCCCAAGAAAGAGAATTAAAACAGATGCGCACCCATCCGGAGGCGTACCGCGACCCGCTCGTTCTCTTTAGCATTCGTTTGCGGCAATGCGAGCAACTGGCGCAGGCGGCATCGGCCGCTGTGCATTTGCGGCAAGATATAAACAACCCTATCGGTTCGCTTTGATCGTTGCATGTGAATCCGTGTTGGAATCGAATCAGGCTGCACCAACGGTCGGGTCTGCCCGCCTGTTGGACGCAGCCTGATGGCTTAGGAGGCCGGTGATTTCATCATGGGTACGGCTTGACGATGTTATTTCTCAATGAGAAATACTTTATTGCATCGATCGAGCTTTTCGTTCCCATTAATGAAGGGAATCAACCGTTTTTCACCGGCCTTTTAGAAGGCGGTGATTTAATCCTAGATACGGCTTTGCAATGGCATTTCTCAACTAGAAAAAACCTGATGCATCGGTCCTGCTTTTCACACGCTCTCCCATTAATGAGGGGAATCAACCGTTTTTCACCGGCCTTTTCGAGTGAAGGGAAACCAGCTTACGACAATTCGAACGCCCAGTTGCCGCGGCGGAAAATCGGTTCGCGCTTGCCGTCTTTCGTGACGCCGTCGATGTTCAGTTCGGCCGAGCCGATCATAAAGTCGACGTGGACGAGGCTGTCGTTGACGCCGCGGCGGTCAAGCTCTTCTTTGGACAGCGCCGCGCCGTTTTCGATGTTCGTCGGGTACGCTTTGCCAAGCGCAAAATGGCAGGCGGCGTTTTCGTCAAACAGCGTGTTGTAAAAAATGAGATTGGACAGCGATACGGGCGACTGATGCGGCACGAGGGCGACTTCGCCGAGGCGGCGCGCCCCGTCATCGGTGTCAAGCAAATGTTTGAGCGTCTCATATCCTTCTTCGGCGCTGAAGTCGACAACTTGACCGTCTTTAAAGGTCAGCGTAAACCCATCGATGACGTTGCCGTTGTAATTGAGCGGCTTCGTGTTGCGGACGGTGCCGTTGACGCCGTCTTTATGCGGCATCGTAAACACTTCCTCGGTCGGCATGTTCGGGTTGAAGCGCACTCCAGTTTGGCTGGTCGCGGCGCCGCCGTGCCAAACGTGTCCGTCGACGAGCTCGACCGTGATGTTGGTGCCCGGCGCTTCATAAACGAGCTGTTTGTATTGCTTGTTGTTTAAGTAAGCGACGATGCGGGCGAGCTGATCGTTATGTTCGCGCCAAGCCGCGATCGGATCGTCTCGGTCGACGCGGACGATGCGGAAAATCGCTTCCCATAATTTGTCGATCGCTTCTTCATCACGCAGATCGCCAAATACTTTTCGCGCCCATGCCGCCGTCGGGACGGACAGGAGCGACCAGCAGTTCCGGTCGGCCATGATGGCGCTCCGGTAGTTGGCGAGCGCTTGGGCCGCTGTTTTATTGGCGGTCGCGATCCGCTTCGGATCGACGTCTTTCAATAAGTCCGGGTTCGGGGCGTAAATCGACAAAAAGGCCGCTCCTTGTTCGACGAGCTCTTCCATCGCTTTGGCCCGCCACATCGGATATTCGGAAAACGCTTCCTCAGGGGCGTGATGAAATTTGATGTATGTAAGCGCCTCATCGTTCCACTCGACATACACGTGTTTCGCCCCGGTTTCGTACGCCGTTTTGGCGATTTTGCGGACGAGCGGCGCCGCCTCGAGCGGGGCGTTGACGAACAGCGTCTGCCCAGGCTGAATGTTGACGCCGACTTTCACGGCCAATTCGGCGTATTTGTTTAGCTCGTTTTCCCAGCGATCCATATCGTTCACTCCTTTTTTTGGTGTCAAGTCCACTTTATTACATAGCGTTGTTTTTTGCAACTTTTTGAACAGCGTGAGGGAAAGGTGACAACGAGTGGAGCAAGAATTTCAGCATAAACCGCTTCCCATCATCATAATGGTAGTAATGAACCAAATAATTCAGAAGCTGCACTTTTCTTGGCTGTACCGGCATTGTCGTCTTCGTTCGATGGCAATGCCGGTTTTTTACGGGGGAAACGGCGGGCGGCGGTGTCGTGAGGCGAACAAGATCGCGAGGGGGAGAAACGATGAATGGCCTCATTTTGGCGGAGCTCGTGCTGTATTGTCTCGTGATGGCAGCCCTTGGTTATTGGTATGGAAAGAAAGAGATGAGCCATAGCGATTTTTTGCTTGGCGGAAAAAAGCTTCCGGGTTGGGCGCTCGCTTTTTCTGAGCGGGCGACGGGCGAATCCGCCTGGCTGTTGCTTGGCTACACGGGGTTTGTGTTTGCGAGCGGTCTTTCTGCGATTTGGGTGGCGGTGGGCATTATCATTGGCATCGTCTGCGCCTGGCTTTTTTTGGCCGACCGGTTTCGTCAAGAGGCGGAGCGGTACGGTGCGCTGACGTTGCCCGGCTATTTGGCGAAACGGTTCGGTGCGCACGGGCAAACGATTTTATGGCTTGCGACCGTCCTTATTTTTAGCTTTATGATGTTTTATTTTAGCGCGCAAATTGCCGGAGCGGGCAAGACATTGTTTACCGTTTTCCATATCGACCCAGCGCTTGGCATGGTCATCAGTGTGGCGATTGTCATTATCTTGTCATACACCGGCGGGTTCGTCAGTGTCGTTTGGACGGATATGATTCAAAGTGTGCTCATGCTGGCGACGCTCGTGATTTTGCCCATTGTGGCGTTCGTGGAAATTTATAGTGGTGGCTTGTCGATCAGTGAAGCGCTTCATCACGCGAAACCAAGCCTCGATTCATGGACGGGGGGAGTGACCGGTGTTGCGCTTGGGCTATTGTTGTTTAACAATTTTGCTTGGTTTTTCGGCTATCTGGGCGGCCAGCCGCAACTGAGCGTCCGCTTCATGGCGTTGAAAGACGCCCGCGAGGCGAAAACGGCCAAAACGGTGGCGATCATTTGGACGCTGTTGGCCTATGGCGGCGCGTTTTGCATCGGTCTTGCGGCGATTGCCCTTTACCAAGGACAATCATTCACCGATGTCGAGACCGTGCTGCCGCAAATGGTGTTGGACTTGTTGCCGCCATGGTTGGCCGGGCTGCTGTTATCCGGCATTTTGGCCGCCATCGTGACAACGGCCGATTCGCAGCTGCTGGTGATCACGAGCGCCATTAGCGAAGACATTGCGCGCCGTTCTTTGCGCCTTCGTCTGTCGGAAAAGCAGCTTGTCGCGCTTTCCCGCGCGGTGGTGGTCATCGCCGGACTGCTCGGTTTGGTGCTGGCGATGACATCCGAATCGCTCGTCTATCTCGTTGTCAGCTGGGCATGGGCTGGAATCGGCTGCACGTTGTCACCGGCGATTTTGCTCTCTTTCTTCTGGAAGCGGTATTCTGGCATCGGCGTCATCGCCACGATCTTGGCTGGGTTTCTCAGCACGGTCATCTGGATTTCCTCGCCGCTTGAGGCCATCATCAGTTCACGGTTTACGACGTTTGCCATTGCGCTGGCGGCCGGGATGTTGTTTAGCCTGCTGTTTCCCGATCGTCAGCGGACGATGTGATCGATCACGTCAATCCATTCGCATGAGGGTGTCCCGAAAGAGGCGGGGCACCCTTTCCGATTGTTGGATCGGTGCGCTGAACGATTGACGTGATCCCGCCTCTTTGAAGAAAAGGCGGGCGTTTATGCCGGTCCGGTGCGGTGGTTGCTGCCGTTTTGTCAACGTTGTTCGCTGTCCAAAAACCGTCGCACCATTTGGGCGCATGCCTCCCGGTCGTAGCGATGGTAAAAAGTTGTCGCAAATCGGGCTGGATCGCCGAAGAAAAACCGTTCGTACAGCGTCTGCCGCGTCCCGAAGGCGCTCATCGCCAAATCCCAGGCGAAGCGGAACAGCTGCACCCGCTGTTCGGCTGGAAGCGTCGCTGCCTGCAAATACCGGTCCAAATCCGGGCGGAGCGGGGAAGAAAAGTCTGCTTCCGTCGGCAGGCAGACAAGCCCGCTGGCGCCAAGCAGCTGAACGATGTCGGCAAAGCGCGGGTACAAGCGCGGATACAAAAAGGCGGCAGCGTAAAGCGGGGCAGGATCGGGCACCATGGTGCCGCGCCGGTCCGGTTTCGCGTGGAGCTCGGCGGCGAGAAGCATCCCCCGAAGCGCTTCAAGGGCGGCGGCGATTTCCCCGATTTTTTCTTGCACATGCTGGTATCCGCCAATTTGGATGGATTCGCTGAGCAGCTCCACCGTTCCAAGGAAAAATTCAGTTTTTACGATGCGCCGCGCCAGCACTTGGTGCAGCAGCATAATGCCCAAATGGGTTTCTTCATCTAGGTCTTTGGCCACCCATGCGTTTTTGTAGAAAAAGATCCGATCCCACGGAACGAGCACATCATCAAATACGACAACGGCGTCGATTTCATCAAAGTGCGCGCTGAGCGGGGCGTCAAACGAAGAGGCGCCAGCAGCAAAAGAAGGGCGGCAGATGAACTTTAACCCCGGCGTGTTGCTCGGAATCGAAAACGCGTACATGTATTCATCGCCAAGAAGCGTCCCGCCGGCCGGCAAAACGAGAAGTTCGTCCGGCATGCCGCCTTGAGTGGCGAGCAGGCGCGCGCCTTTGATGACAAGTCCGTCTGTCGTTTCGCGGATCACTTTGGCGGCGATCGGCTCGCCGTCTTCTTCCATATAGCCGAGGGAACGGTTCACTTGCGGGTTGACAAACGTATGGGTGAATGACAAGTCGTTGTTGATCGCCCGCTCATAGAGGCGTTCAATATGTTCGGCGTAGGACGGGTGTTGCTGCCCGAAAAAGTCGGCTGCGGAAGCGAGCGCCATCACGGCGGTGTTCATGTAGTCGGGAGACCGACCCATCATCCCCGCTGTCAAGCGCGCCCATTCTTGGAACGCCAAGCGCCGGTGTTCGAGATCGTCTTTTGTCGTCGGCCGCAAAAACGCCGCGCCGGCCAGCTCCCCCGTCGATGTGCGGAACGTCAGCACCGGCTGTTTGTTTGGATCGTGCTGGGCGTCATATAAGCGGGCTTGGCTTTGGATTGCGCCGGCGAAGGCCGGGTGCTCCGACAGCTTTCCCTCGACCTGAGCGCCGTTGATCCATACATTTGACCGAAGATTGTCAATGCGCTCGATATATTGGGTTCCGTTACTAATGGCCATAGTCTCCATCCCCTTTTTTCCGTAAAGACCGTTTATAGCCATTGTATGCGCGCCTAGAAAAAAGGGGAGGAGTTCATCTGCGTTGCCATGTCGGAGAAAATAATGGGTCGTTCGAAAAAGGAAATCAACGAATGACAGCGAATTTGTATTCATAGGAATAAAGCAGAGGACATGATCATAGGTTGAAAGCGTTTTCTAAAACGAAAATACTGACCGTTCAGTATTCTATTCGGAGGATGGTGAAACAGGTGAACCAAACGCGCCCGTATTGGCCGAGCGGGTTGCCGAAGAAGCTCCGCTATGTGCTCGGCGAACAGCCGCTCTATCATTATTTGCGCCACCGCGGTGAACGTGAAGCGAACGAACCAGCGTACATCTTCTACAATACGGTGATCACATGGGGGACGTTGCTTGACCATGTCCACCGGTTTGCCCGCTATTTGCGGGAAAAGGGGGTGGAAAAGGGGAGTTGCGTGGCTTTGTACATGCAAAACTGTCCACAATACATCATCGCTCACTTCGCCGTTCAGCAGCTCGGCGGCATTGTCGTTCCGCTCAATCCGATGTACCGCGAATCTGAACTTGCCTACTTCTTTTCCGAAGTGCCGCTTGTCGGCATCATCGCTGGGGAAGAAGGATTATCCCGCATTCAACAAGCTGAACAACAAACGGCGCCGCTGTCGTTTACGGTCGCTTGTCATTACGGCGACTATGCGAATCCGGCAGGGGAGATTCCGCTTTGCGAAGAGGTGCTGCAACCGAAGCAGACGTGTGAAGGCGCGGATGAGTTCACCGCCATCATTGCCGCTTCTCCGCCGCTTGATGAGGCCGCTCCCATTGACTTGTGGAACGATGTCGGATTGATCGTTTTTACGTCGGGGACGACCGGTCGGCCGAAAGGAGCGATGCTCACCTATGGTAATGCGCTATTTAAGACGGCCGCATCGGCCCAAGCGAACCGGCTGACGGAAAAACCGGAAACGTTGATGGCCCATTCCCCGCTTTGCCATATTGCCGGCATGGTGATGGGACTGAATATGCCGGTGTACACCGGCCATCCGTGCGTATTATTCACCCGCTTCGACCCGCTGGCGACGATCAAAGCCATCGAAACGTACAAAGTCACGGCATGGTACAGCATCGCTCCGATGAACGCGGCCATCCTCCAAGCGCTCTCTTCTGTCAATGCGGATTTATCGAGCCTAAAACGCAACTTAGCGACAAGTTTCGGCCTGCCGGTGACGAAAGACCTTGCCGAGCGATGGGCGGGAGCGACCGGCGGCTGCCTGTTGTACGAAGCCGCCTACGGGCTGAGCGAAACGCATACGTGTGACACGTTCATGCCGGATGACCGTGTGAAATTTGGCTCGTGCGGCATCCCAACGTATGAGACAGACATTCGCATCGTGGATCCGGAAACGAAACGGGAGCTTGGGCCCGGACAGTCGGGGGAAATTGTCGTCAAAAATCCGGGGGTTTTTAAAGGCTACTTCCGCCGCGCTGACGCGACGAACGAGACGCTGAAAGATGGGTGGGTGTACACCGGCGATATCGGGTATGTCGATGAAGACGGCTATTTGTATTTCCAAGGGCGGCTGAAAGAGATGATCAAAGTGTCCGGCTACAGCGTCTTTCCGGAAGACGTCGAAGCGTTGTTGAACGAACATCCGGCCGTCAAGCAATGCGCAGTCATCGGTGTGCCTGACCCGATGAAAGGGGAAGTGCCGAAAGCGTTTGTTGTTCTTCACGATTCGTACAAAGGAAGGGTCGTGCCGTCTGACTTGATCGAATGGGCGAAAACGCAGATGGCGGCGTTCAAGTATCCGCGTTATATCGAGTTCATTGATGAATTGCCGGCGACGCCGTCAGGCAAAGTATTGCGAAAGCTGCTGCCAAGAGAATAACATAGCGGCGGGGGCACGGGCCGCCCCCGCCTTTTCCAAAAAAAGGGGGGATCATGGTGGAGAATTTGGCAAGGCGCTGATCGCCGCTTTGGCGTATCTAAACGGTCATGTAGTCGGCATCAACGTCGTATACGGCCGCGAGCTTGAACGTGCCGACAATCCGCATGAGCGGCGTCAGGAGCTGCTCATGCAGTGGTCGTTTGACAGCTCGCCGTATGGGGCGGCGCGCAAACATTTGATCGACGATGTCATCCATCCGGCGGAGACGAGAAAATTCCTTTGCCAGACACTTGAATATTTGCTTACATCCAAGCGCGAAAAAAGCGAGCGCTTGCTCGCCGCTTGGCCGACGGGGTTTTAACGGAAATCAGTGGGAAGCCAAACCCCACGTTACCATGGACTCGGGGGCGCCTAGCCGCGCGCGCCCACCTTTCCACTGATATCTATGGGGAAAACGGGAAAAGGCATTGACAGTCGAATGACAATGGAATATTCTTTTAATAGAAAATTGTTCGTCGGATACTTAGATGTTTTTCTAACTATCTAACTATATACGTATACATGTATGAAAACTTGTTCACATTGGCCCATACGAGGCAACGCCGACGCTCTTCCGGTGTCTTCCTAACTCCGTAAGACGCATCGAAACATCGTTCACAAGGTGGGATGACCATTGTCGTTCAACGAAGCGTTTAAAGCGATTGCTGATCCGACGCGCCGGAAGATTTTAACGTTGCTGCGGGCAGGAGAGCTGACGGCAGGAGAAATCGCTTCACATTTTGCTATGCAAAAGCCGAGCGTATCGCATCATTTGAAAATTCTCAAGCAGGCTGATTTGGTGCAAGACCGGCGCGAGGGACAGCATATCTACTACTCTCTGAACACGACGGTGTTTCAAGATTTGCTTCGCTGGTTTTACGATTTTGTCGAAGGTAGCGTCAAAAGTTCTATGAAAACTCCACACAGACCATCCCATTGAGCATCGTGGGGCATGCAGAGAGCCGGATTCGCCCTTGACCAACACCCGCCAAAGGTGCGGAAGAGTCGTCAAGGGCGACGGGGACAAAAAAGAAGGCAATAGGAAAGCCGCCCTTGCCTTTACCGAATTTTACCTTTGGCGGTGTTCGGTTGGTCAAGGGTTCGCTTCGCCGAATCCGGCAGGAGTTCTGTTCAACGGGCTCTGGAGGACAAAAAAGTTAGGCTGCCTCGTTTTGAAGGAAGTCCTGAGCCATGGCGATCAGCTTCGTCCACCGGGCCGGCATATGCGGCAGCTCGGCGAGCTCCGGGATGACGACCGGCACCCGGCCTTCGAGCGCGCTATGCGGGCGCAGAAAGTTAAAATACGCCACAAACAGCGTCACAAAGGACACCGAGCCTTCCTCGGCGCCAAACCCATGGGTCGGGCGGTAGTTGCCTTTAAAGGTCCGGTTGAATCGCTCGATGATCTGCTTGAGAGGGCGAAATTCTTCCGAGACCGGATCTTCGTTGGTCAGGCCGATTACCTGGCGGACGTCAAACGAAATCCCGTGCTGGGCAAAGAAGTGTTGCGCCAACAGGTAAATCGGGTTGCCATCCACGACGAACGACAAGTCGTCTGGAAGGGACGGCAGCTTCCTGAGGACATCATTGATCGCCTTGATGGCCGAGAGCGTGTCCCGGTTGGGCGAGACGCGATAGGACAGCACGATCTTTTTCACCGCGTCGAACATAAAGAATAGGTAATGCCAACGGCCCTTCACACGAATATATGTCTCGTCCCCACAGAACGAACCGGACAGCTCATACGGAAATCGGTCGACAAAGGGCTTGATCCAAAGCGCGACGCTGTTGGCGTAGTTGAGCACCGTCTGATGAGAGATCGAGACGCCATGGATGTCCTTCAGGGCGGCGGCGGTTTCCCTCGAGGACATCCCAAAGTTGACGTAGTACGTCAACACGAGCCCCAACACGTGCGGCGACGCAGCCAGCCGGGACAAATCGACCTTCGGCTTGATGAGCGACGAGGAAGCCAACGGGAGAAAGTCAAACAAGAACTCCCGAAACAAATACCGCACCTTGAAGGCTTGAGGATTCTGTTGAAACTGTTGGCGCTCTTTCTTCGTCATCCGGCGAAGGTTGGCCTGGTAAAACGGGCAATCGTTGTTCTTGCACTTATAGATGTTGTATTCCTTGCGCTCCTTGATTTTTTCCAACGTCTTTTTGCAGTGCGGACAACGAAAGACCGCTTGCTTGGTGAACCGATTTCGGTGGTTGAACCGGCATTGGCACACTTTGCATTGGTATTGCCCTTTTCCGCCGTTATTGGCGTACAGGTAAGAAGAGGGAGCCTGGCAGCGAGGGCAGGTCAACGAATCCGGCACACGGTGTTTCGCATTCGCGCGGCGCTGGATGGGCCGTAAAGGACGTCTGTGCTGGGCTTCATAGTCTGCCAACAGCTTCCGGTAATCAAGGGTTTCCGGCACATCGATGATCGGAAGGTCATCGACCTGAAGTTTCCGGTACGGCTTTTGGATGGGTTCGTCCCAGTCCTCGAGATGCAAGGATTTCCCCAATATCACACCCATTAAATACACAATGATTTGATATTGGGTCTTGATAATTTCGAGCAAATAGGCTAATAATTGAGGTAACAAAGCTTGTCACTCCTTTGTTTTGGCTGTTGGGTGTCGTTACCTCAATGATGGCCGAAAACAATGGGGGTGGCAAGCTTTTTTTCGTTCAACCGTTGAAACTCAAGGGAAAACCGTGAGTGTGGAGGATAAACTTTTGACAATACCTTGTCGAAAAGGGGGAGGGACATGATGAACGTTAGCCGGCTGACGATCGTGTCATCGTTGTCGGCAATTTGTATCTCATCATTCGATCGTTTCTTTATGAGCAGCAAGAACAACGCAATCGTTCATAAATAAGCGGGAGGGGGAGAGGACGTGGGAATGATCGGTGCGGCGGTGCAGCTCGCCATTTCACTGTTGGTTCCAGTCGGTCTCATATGGTACGGAAGAAAAAAAGGATGGCTTTCGTGGAAAGCGCTCGGCATCGGAGCGCTGATGTTTCTTATATTTTCACAAGTGTTGGAAAAAGCGCTTCATATCGCTGTCCTTGAACCGGGACGGCCGGCGCTGAAAGGGACAGACAACGTTTGGCTCTTTGTGTTGTACGCCGCGCTGGCTGCCGGCGTGTTTGAGGAAATCGGCCGCTATGTCGGATTTCGCTGGCTGTTGAAACAAAACCGGACGTATGGCGACGGCCTGTCATTCGGGCTTGGGCACGGCGGGGTGGAAGCAGTGCTGCTTGGCGTGTTTGGTGCTGTGAACACGATTGTGCTTCTGATTTTAATCCGAACAGGCGCCTTCGACAAAACGATTGCCCCATCGCTTTCCATCGGGCAGGCGGAGCTGATCAAGGAACAAGTGCTGCACACGCCGTTGGCGATGTATGTGGTTGGTGGCATAGAACGATTGTTTGCTTTGGCGGTGCATGTGGCGCTGTCGCTCCTCGTTTTGCTTGGCGTTCGCCAGCGCCGGTTCCGCTATGTCCTGTACGCGATTTTGCTTCACGCGGCGATGGACGTCTTACCGGCGCTTTATCAAGCGAAAGCCGTCACCAACATTTGGATGATCGAAGGCGGGCTGCTCATTTGGGCGGTTGCGGCGGTTTCGTTCATCCGCCGGATCAAACCGGCGTTCGCACAGGGAGGAGAGGAACGATGATTCGTATCAAACAAACAGCTTGATCATGTACAAATTTGCATGCCATTTGGCGCTGAGGATGAGGCGCGGACGTTTTATACGGATGTGCTCGGTTTTCAGGAAATCGAAAAACCTGAGTCGCTGCAGGCAAACGGCGGACTTTCGATTAACAAACACGCGGGAGAAAGGACGATCCCTTTCTCCCGCGTTTTTTATGACGAATGCTCCTCTAAGCTGGCGACCGGTACGCTTTGTTTTTGATTCGGATTGTCAAGCGGATGGATTGTTGCCATTCCTTTTTGCTGGTCGACATGCTCAATGTAAATGCGCTGGCCGTTGTATGTGACGTTCGCCATCACCGGTGATGAGGCGATCTCTTGCGCCCGACGGACATCCATTTCTCACACCTCCTGTTTTTGCCGATAACACGTATAGTATGACATGTCTGCGGTTGGACTATGCATGGAGTCGAGGGTGGAAATCAATAATTAACAGAACTATGTGCTAAATAATTAACAAGCGAAACTGACCATCTTTTCCTAGCCGATTCGCGGTTTTTAATGTAAACTATTTTTTATAAAAAGTTTACATATAAGGGGGATAGGGATGAAAACCGAACTAATCGCCAAACTGCACGAATGGGAACAAAAAGCGCAGAAGCGCCAGCTGCGCCGAGCACAAACCTCAGGCGCTTCGGTCATCCTGAACGGAAAGCCAATGTTAAATTTAGCGTCCAATAATTATTTAGGGTTGGCGGATGACCAGCGGCTCATTGAAGCGGGTTGCGAGGCGATGCAAAGATACGGGGCTGGGGCGGGGGCATCGCGGCTCGTCGTCGGCAACCATCCGCTCTATGAGCGGGCCGAAGCCGCGTTGAAACAGTGGAAACAAGCGGAGGCTGCGCTCATTTTCAACAGCGGTTATACCGCGAATATCGGTGTGCTGACGGCGCTCATTCGCCGCGATGATCTCGTCTTTAGCGACGAGTGGAACCATGCAAGCTTAATTGACGGGATTCGCCTGAGCAAAGCCACCTGTTTCCGCTATCGACATAATGACGTCAATCA
Source organism: Geobacillus sp. YF-1 (assembly GCF_052692335.1). NCBI lineage: Bacteria > Bacillati > Bacillota > Bacilli > Caryophanales > Anoxybacillaceae > Geobacillus > Geobacillus sp. YF-1. Next base: position 2,057,632 of record NZ_CP199850.1, on the reverse strand, counting down.
GCTGGAAGCATTATTAAGGCAATCTCCGCCGGGCAAACGAAAATGGATCGTCACCGATGCTGTTTTTAGCATGGACGGCGATCTGGCGCCATTATCGGAGCTTGTCGAGCTGAAACGGCGCTACCGCGCGATATTGATTGTCGATGAAGCGCACAGCGGCGGGGTGTTTGGGCCGAACGGCGAAGGGCTGCTTCACCATTTCGGGCTCGAGAAAGAAGAAGATGTGATCGCCATCGGCACTTTCAGCAAAGCGCTCGGCAGCTTCGGAGCGTATGTCACCGGCGAGCCGTGGCTGATCGACTACTTGATAAACAGCGCTCGCAGCTTCATTTTTACGACCGCCTTGCCGCCTGCTGTCCTTGCTGCCAATGAAGCGGCCATTCGTATCGTCCAATCCGAGCCGGAGCGGCGCGAGCGGCTGCACGCCTTCAGTGAACGGTTCCGCACGAAACTGACACAGCTCGGCTTTGACACCGGCGGCAGCGAGACGCCGATCGTTCCCGTGATCGTCGGTCCGAACGACCAAGCTGTGGCGATGAGCGAGTCGCTGCAGGAAGCGGGCCTTGCCGCCATCGCCATCCGGCCGCCGACCGTCCCTGAGGGAACGGCGCGCATTCGCTTTTCTATCACCGCCGCCATGACGGCAGAAGATGTTGATGTGGCTGTTGACCGTATCGCTTGGGCAGGAAGGCAGATCGGGTTGATTTCATAGGGAAAAACGGCGTTACGAGAAGGAAATGGGTGAGAGAACAAAAAAACCAGCCGGATGTTTTTCGGCTGGTTTCCTTCGATCGGGATGACAGGATTTGAACCTGCGACCCCACGCACCCCATGCGTGTGCTCTACCAAGCTGAGCTACATCCCGAAGAGGTTGGTCAGACATACTTCATTATACAAGAAAAACAGGATAAGATCAATGGCTAATTTTTCATGAAGGCAGAAAAGGATGCCATTGAAAGTTGGTATGGACTTTTTCCTTTGATCATGGAAACAAGATTGTCGCAAACGATTTGATGTTCCCATGACGGGGACGGGGACATGTTGATGGCTTCTTGCATGCTCCTCACCTCTTTTTTATTATACTTGAAACCGTTCTCCTTTGCCTACAACGAGGTTGTTGGAGAAAGACGATGGATGTCTATGTGCTCGAAGAAAGGAGATTCCGCCATCAAGGGATGTATGTTCGCGATGAGACGATTCCTGTCCCCCCTTTCCCGGATTTGCGATCGATTTGAGAAACATATTTGCGGAGGGGAACAAGAAAAACGGCTGTTGTTCAAACAGCGGAGGCAACTTGAGGGGAGCAGGGCCGTTATTTGCCGGAGGTCCGCTTGGCGAGGGCAAAGCGCTCCCGTTAGTGAACCGTTTGGGCATAGAAACGGAAAAAATAGGCGATACTAACGATCGGTGATGCTTGTGTACAATCAAGAAGAACTGGCCCGCTTTGTCGAAGAAGCGAAGCCGTACGCCTGCTATGGCAAAGTGGCCGATTATATTCCCGCTCTAGCCAAAGCGAATCCGAATGAGCTGTCGATCGCCGTTTATACCCCGGACGGCGAAGTAGTAAGCGCCGGCGATGTGACGGTGAAAGTAACGCTGCAAAGCATTTCCAAAATTCTTGCCCTCGCCCTTGTGTTGATGGATCACGGAGAAGATGAAGTGTTCCGCAAAGTTGGCATGGAGCCGACGGATTATCCGTTTCATTCCATTGCCAAGTTAGAGGAAAAACCGGCCAAGCCGCTGAATCCGATGATTAACGCCGGCGCGCTTGTCGTCACGTCGATGATTGAAGGCGGCTCGGTGCCCGAACGGCTGAACCGGTTGTTGGCGTTTGTCCGCCGTCTTGCTGGCAACGAACACATCTCGTACTCCGACGAAGTGGCCCGCTCCGAATTTGCAACCGCGTTTTTAAACCGGTCGCTTTGCTATTTTTTGAAGCAACATGGTATTATTGATGAAGGCGTTGAAGAGTTGATCGACTTGTACACGAAACAGTGCGCCATCGAAATGACGTGCGTCGACCTGGCACGCATCGGCTTGGTGTTCGCGCTTGACGGGCGCGATCCGCATTCGGGCAAGCCGCTCATGCCGCTCGATGTCGCCCGCATTTGCAAAACGTTCATGGTCACGTGCGGCATGTACAATGCGTCGGGTGAATTTGCCATCAAGGTCGGCATTCCGGCGAAAAGCGGCGTCTCGGGCGGCATTCTCGCCGCCGTGCCCGGGCGGTGCGGCATCGGCATTTTCGGCCCGGCGCTTGACGACAAAGGGAACAGTCTAGCCGGGGTGAAACTGCTCGAGCGGCTGTCCAAAACGTATTCATTAAGCATTTTTGGAGGAGGGAATGACGTTGAAAACGTTTACGGTCCAGTTTCACCGTGAAGATGATGTGGAAGCGATGAACGTCGGCAAGTTGAGCCAAGAGGATTTTGACAAGGCGACCGAAGGCGGAACGCGGCATTTGTTTGATCTTGACACGAACATCGGCTATTTTGTCTTTTTCGATGCCGAGGATCGCGAAGGTAACGTATCGTATTTAATGCTTCAATACGAAGAAGATAGCGAAGACCCAAGCGCGTGCTACAGCTTTGAGCTGAAAGACTTTTATGAGTTTATGGCGCTCTACTTAAACGACCTCGAATTCGCGGAAGAAGAAGAAATGACGGAAGACGGCGAAGAGGAATACGGTCCGATTCACCATTTGGCGCATTTACTGTATCATGTCGTTGAGGAAGGAAAGGTGGTCGAGGTATAAAAAACGGGCGCGCGCCGCTCGTTTTGGGGAAAGGACGGACAGAAGGTCACCGGTTACGGGAAGTGATAGAGGGGGCGTTTCAGCCCCTTTTTCTTTGTTGGCAAGATAAAAAAAGAATTTAGGGACTTGACGAGCGATTTTGCAACAAGGTAAGATATTTTTGTAATCGATTACATAGAAAATTTATCCGAAAAAGTCGGAAGGCGCGCGCGACCTAGACAGGTGGCTTTGGCGGAAAAGCCGGGCGCGCCAAGCGTTCCTTGCCCATAGCTTTGGCAGCGGCGGCAAGGAGTGGCAAAACGAGGGGAATGTGACACTTTGATGTAATCGATTACAAAGCATCGTTGTATAGACAAGAAGCCGTGGTTGCCTAGGCGGAAAGCGGTAGATGTTTCGTCAAGGAGGTGGTTCGTCGGTTCGAAGCCGCATTGATGGGAGAAGTGAATTGACGATCGAACAACTCAAACAAAGACAAAGGGGGAGAAACAAAGATGAAAAAAGTTTTGAAATCATCCGCGCTTTTGTTAGCGCTTACGATGGGGCTCGCGGCGTGCTCCGGCGGGCAAAGCGCTAGCCAGACGGGCCAAGACAGCAAAAAAGAAGAAGGGAAAACAGGGCAATCCGAAAAAGTCGTGAAAATTGTTTATGCCCGCGGCCAAGATTCCACGAAAGCCACCGAAAAAATCATCGAAGCGTTCGAGAAAACGCATCCGAACATTGATGTGGAATTTCGCGAAATGCCGGCTGACACCGGGAAGCAGCATGATGCGTATGTGACGATGCTAAACGCGCAGTCGTCGGAAATCGATGTTATGGATCTCGATGTCATTTGGCCGGCTGAGTTTGCTCAAGCGGGTTATACGCTGCCGCTCGACCGGTTTATTGAGAAAGACGGCATTGACCTGAGCAAATACAACCAAGGGGCGCTCGCGGCCGGCAACTTCAATGGCAAGCAATGGGCGATGCCGAAGTTCATTGATGCCGGCATGCTGTTCTATCGCACCGACTTGGTGCCGAAAGACAAAGTGCCGAAAACATGGGATGAACTCTTAAAAGAGGCGAAAGCGCTGAAAGGACAGGGCGGCACGAAATTCGGCTATTTGATGCAGGCCAAACAATATGAAGGATTGGTGTGCAACGCCGTCGAATTTATCGCCTCTTACGGCGGACAAATCGTCGATAAAAACGGGAATGTCGTGATCAACAGCCCCGAGGCGATCAAAGGGCTGAAGAAAATGGTGGAAATCGTCAAGTCCGATGTTGTGCCGAGCAATATCACCACCTTCACTGAACCGGAATCGCATACCGCGTTCATTGAAGGACAATCGCCGTTTATCCGCAACTGGCCTTATCAATACGCCTTGGCAAACGATCCAGAACAATCGAAAATCGTCGGCAAAGTCGGCGTGGCTCCGCTCCCGGCCGGGGACAAAGGTTCGGCTGCCGCGCTGGGCGGCTGGATGACCGCGATCAACAAATATTCGAAACATCCGAAAGAAGCATGGGAATTTGTCAAATTTATGACGGGGCCGGAGGGGCAAAAAATTTCTGCGATTTACGGCGGTTTGGCGCCGACGCTTCCGGATTTGTTTAAAGACGCGGATGTCTTAAAAGCCAATCCGTTCTTTGCGGAAGAAGGATTTGTCAATGCGTTGAACGCTGCTGTGCCGCGCCCGGTCGTTCCGAACTATCCGGAAATTTCAGAAATCATCCAAATTAACGTATCGAAAGCGCTGGCCGGCGAGCTGACGGTCGAACAAGCCGTGGCCAATATGGAAAAAGAAATGAAAGCAGCGTTGAACAAGTAGGGCGAATGGACGGTCGGCGCGGCCCGCTTCTCCGCTGGCCAACGCCGGCCTTGCGCTTTGTGACAAGCAAAGAACACTAAGTTGGTTGCCCGCTTTCGGCTCATTAGCCTTCAGGCCGTCATCTGCCCGGTGCTGAAGGCTAATATCCTTTTCGAAGCAGAAGGGAGAGAACCGCGATGAGGAATGAAAAGCGAATGGAGCGTTTGCTAGGCTATTCGCTTGTCGCGCCGGCCATGCTGCTCATTTTGGCGATCGCCATTTGGCCGGTCATTCAGTCCTTTTATTACAGTTTGTTCGACTATCGGCTCAACGATCCGACCAAATCGTCGATTCACTGGAGTTACAGCCTCGATCTGGAAGGATATCTGCAAACCTATCCGTTCCTCAAAAGCGCCCTCAAGCAGGAAATGGCGGCTGCGGATGAACAAACAAAGCAAACATTGGCGCAAATCGAACGAAAACTTACGAAACTGGACGCGGCGATCCGTTCCGATGATCAAGTGGCGAAACAGTACGACAAAGTGAACGAAGCGCTCGATAACTTCGAAACACCAAGCAATGAGCTAAAGATCGCCGAGTTGGACAAACAGACGGCCGAGCGGCTGACCGACACGGTTCATGATGTCATCCAGACGCTCAAGGAGATGAAAAAAGCGGGCGAACTGCAGCACGCGGATAAAGTCGTCGGCTTGGCCGAAGGGCTCAAAGGGGTTGTGATCGAGCCGAACTTTGTCGGCCTCAAGCATTATAAGGACAGCTTCGGCGATATGCGCTTATGGAAAGCGTTATGGAATACGACGTTCTTTACGGTGGTGTCGGTCGCCATTGAGCTCGTGTTCGGGCTTGGAATCGCGCTGCTCATCAATAAAGCGTTTTTTGGCCGCGGGTTGGTGCGGGCGACGATTTTGATTCCGTGGGCGATTCCTACTGCTGTATCTGCGCTCATGTGGAAATTTTTATACGATGGACAAAACGGCATTGTCGCCAACTATTTCGAAACGATTGGCCTTGTCGACCGAATGGGGGACTTGTTGACGACGGAAGCAGGGGCGATGTTTTCGGTCATTTTTGCCGATGTATGGAAGACAACCCCTTATATGGCGCTCTTGTTGCTCGCCGGGCTGCAAACGGTTCCAGACTCGCTGTATGAAGCCGCCGCGATCGACGGAGCGACCAAATGGCAGCAATTCACGAAAATCACGCTGCCATTGTTGAAATCAAGCATTTTGGTCGCGCTGCTGTTTCGCACGCTCGATGCGTTCCGCGTGTTCGATCTGATTTACGTCTTAACCGGCGGAGGGCCGGCGAACTCGACGGAGACGATTTCGATTTTGGCGTATAAAGTGATGTTTTCACAGACGAATTTCGGCGCGGGATCGGCGCTGGCTGTGATTGTCTTTCTTTGTGTCGCCATCATTTCCATGATATACATCCGCTGGCTTGGAAAAGACTTATTGTCCGACGGCGCCGGCGCGAAACGATAAGCGGGGTGAGATGATGCAGAAAAAAGCAGGGCCTCTCTTTTATCTCTTCCTACTCGTATTCGTCTTTTTTGTCATGTTTCCATTTTTATGGGTGCTGCTTAGTTCGATTAAGCCGCTCAGTGAACTGTTTGGCGACAAAGCGTTTAATTGGTTTACGAGCCATCCAACGTTGAAGTCGTATGTATCGGTTTTTGTCAATTACCCGTTTTTGCGCTACTTATGGAACAGTACGGTGGTGGCGACGATCACGACCGTGTACACCGTGTTTGTGGCCGCATTTGCCGCTTACGCCATCGCGCGGTTACAATTCAAGGGCAAAACCGTCATTCTTGGCCTTGTGTTAGCGGTATCGATGTTTCCGCAAATTGCCACTATTTCGCCGATTTACATGTTTGTGAAAACGTTCGGGTTGACGAACAGCTACTTAGGATTGATCATTCCGTATACGACGTTTGCGTTGCCGTTGTCGATTTGGCTGCTCGTCACCTTTTTCCGCAAAATTCCGTTTGATTTGGAAGAAGCGGCGAAAATGGATGGGGCGACGCCGATGCAGACGTATTTTAAAGTTATTTTGCCGCTTGCGGTGCCCGGGGTGTTTACGACGTCCATTCTCGTCTTCATTGCCGCGTGGAACGAATTTTTATTTGCTTTGACGATCAATACAGCGGAAAAATACAAAACCGTTCCGGTCGGCATTGCCATGTTCCAAGGCCAGTATACGATCCCGTGGGGCGAAATTTCCGCGGCGACCGTGGTGGTCACTGTTCCGCTTGTCATAATGGTGTTGCTGTTCCAGCGGCGGATTGTATCCGGGCTGACATCCGGCTCGATTAAAGAATAGGGACAAACCGAAAAAGGGGCTGGCCCAAAAGGCGATCTCCCCTCCAGAAAGACACAACATATAAGGGTGACATGAGGGGGTCCAGTTCTTTTGGGACGCCCTTTTCTTTGTCCCGTTGACGACGGAAAGGAACACGAAATCCGTCAGTGTTGATGAATGAAGCTGGAAAGGAACCTAACGCGAACTGCGCACGGCGAACGAACGGAGACCATGGTCGATTCGTAGATCGGAACGAAACGCCCCTAAAGGGCTGGTGAACCACCGCTGATTCCCTTCATTAATGGGAGAATGAGTGAAAAACAGGACCGATGCAACAAGGTTTTTCTCATTGAGAAATGAGATGAGAACGCCGGATCCGCGATTCAATGACCAGCCTTCTAAGCGCCAGTTCTATTCGCCGCAAACGCATCATATGTTAATGACAAATACGAGGTCGAGCTGCAGGAAAATTTCGAGCGGGTTTTCCTAGAAGGTTGGTGAAAAACCGTTGTCGCACACCAATCGATGGCATTTTCATTCAGAAGAGAAAACTGGTTCTGCAGGGTTTTTCTAATTGAGAAATGGATGAAATCAGTCGTTTTCGCACGAAATCACCAGCCTCCTAGACGGCTGGTGAAAAACATTGGTTTCCTTTGGTCGATGAATAATTGTTGCAAGACTTTTCTATTTGAGAAACGGGCTTGATAAGCGGCTTGCCCCCTTAAATCACCGGCTTCCTAGGCTTGGCCGTTTTCGGATGTCGTTCGCCTTAAATATACAGAAAATTTTTACAATATATCAAAGCAGGGGCTCGCTGCATGAAAGGGGGTGGGGATAGATTCCATTTTTTGATATAGAGCGGAAAGGGAGGGATGACGTTGCGTTTTGACCGTCCGTTTGAAGGATATGCCGTAGGTGAGCGCCATCGATCGCGCGGGCGGACGATCACCGAGGCGGATCTCGTGCAGTTTGCCGGCGTTTCCGGCGATTTTTATCCGCTGCATATGGATCAACAATACGCGAAGCAGACACCGTTCGGCGAACGGATCGCCCATGGGATGCTGACGCTGTCGGCGGCGACCGGGCTGTGGGTGATGGAGCCGGGATGCGTGCTCGCTTTTTACGGCATTGACTCGCTCCGTTTCGTCCGCCCGGTGAAAATCGGCGATACGATTTACGTGGAATCGGAAGTGAAACAATTGACCGAACGGAACGAAACAGCCGGGCTTGTCACCGTGCATCAGCGAATTGTCAATCAGCGCGGTGAGACGGTCGTTGTCGCGCTGGTGCATGTTCTGGTAGCTCGGGAAGGAACAAAAAACATACCGTTCTGATGGTGAAATTGCTGTTTTTCATGCGCGCTTGGAATGAAACGTCTGCCGTTGTTGTCAGCCGTTCGTTCAGCGGGCGGAAGGGTTGGGTTTGAAAGCGTTAACAACGCTATTTGCTTGCGTTGAACCTCGTTTTCTGTTCTGCTTCCTAACGGTTTGAAAACGATGGGGAAGAAAGGCGGGTAAGACCGCTTCAGGCATTATCCATTCGTTTGTTCGGCATATTCCGATGACAACCAAAGGAGGCTGATCGCCATGGCAATGACAATGGATGCGGCAGAGATGAAACGTCAAAAAACACGGGCTGCCGTTTCGAGCGTGGTCGGCACGACGATTGAATGGTACGACTTTTTCCTTTACGGAACGATGGCCGCTCTCGTGTTTCCGCAGCTCTTTTTCCCGCAAAGCGACCCGTACGTAGCGCTGATGCAGTCGTTTACGACGTTCGCCTTAGGGTTTATTGCCCGACCGGTTGGCGCGGCGATTTTCGGTCATTTTGGCGATAAAATCGGCCGGAAGGCGACGTTGGTCGCCACTTTGTTGTTGATGGGATTGGCGACGGCGTTCATCGGCTTGATGCCAACGTACGAACAAATCGGCTTATGGGCCCCAGTCTTGGTGACGATCCTTCGTCTCATTCAAGGCATCGGGGTCGGTGGCGAATGGGGCGGCGCCATTTTGATTGCGATGGAGTGGGAAGAAGGCAAACGGCGCGGGTTGATGGCTTCGCTCCCGCAAATGGGCGTGCCGTTCGGACTGCTGTCGTCTTCTCTTGTGACGACGCTCATGTTGGCGGCGGGCGGCGACAGCTTTTATGCGTGGGGGTGGCGCGTTCCATTTCTGCTCAGTTTCTTGTTGATTGCCATTGGGCTATATATCCGGCTGAAAGTGCTCGAATCGCCGCTGTTCCAAGAGGCGCTGAAAAAACAAGAAACGAGCAAGATGCCGGTCGGCGAAGTGCTGGTCAAGCATCCGCGCGAAATTCTTTGGTCGGCGCTTGCGCGAGTGATTGAAAACGGGTCATTCTACATTTTCGTCACGTTTATCGTCAGCTATGGGACGACGTTTTTGGGGATGGAAAAAAGCATTTTCGTCAATGTGACGATCATTGCCGCGATCATTAACGCGCTTGCGATCGTCTATTCCGGCCATTTATCCGATCGGTGGGGGCGGCGCCGCGTCTATATGACAGGAACGATTTTGTTGATGCTTTGGGCGTTTCCGTATTATTGGCTTGTCAACACAAAAAGTGTCGGGCTGATCTTTTTGGCGACAGTCGTAGCCATGGTGTTCCACGGCATGCTGTATGGCCCGCAGGCGGCCATGATCGCGGAAAACTTCCCGACGCGCCTGCGCTACAGCGGCGCTTCGCTCGGCTACCAGTTGGCATCGATCATCGCCGGCGGTCCGGCGCCGCTCGTGAGCACGTGGCTGCTGCATAAATACGGCAGTGCAACGGCCATCTCCTTCTATATCGTCGTCATGGGCTTGATCTCGCTGGCCGGGGTGAAAATGCTGCAAGACCGAGCGCGCCAGGCGCTTGACTAGTCCGAGCTCCTTCCATGTTACGGGCGCCTTTGCCTGAACGCCAAGGCGCCCGTTTCGATTCGCTCCATGGGTGAGAAGTGACAAGAAGCGAAATGATGACATTGCCAGTTTTTTCAGTTTGAGAAACACGGTTGGAGAACAGTATTTCACCTTAAACCACCGGCCTTCTAAGAGTCCGGTGATTTAGTGCAAAATACTGCTGAGTTCCCCCCATTTCTCAATGAGAGAAACCTGACAGAATCAGCATTCTTTTTCTGAATAAAAATGCCTCCAATTGGTGTGACAGCGGTTTTTCACCACCCTTCCAAGACAGATGGAAAAAACAATGCTTGACAACCAACCGGCCTTTTCGATACGATGGAGATGTAATCGATTACATAGTTGAGAGGACAAAACGAATGGCAAGCATAAAAGATGTAGCGAAACGGGCGAACGTGTCGACGGCGACCGTGTCGCGCGTGCTGCGCAACGCTGGCAACGTCACCGAAGAGACGAGGCAGCGCGTGCTCGAAGCCATTGAAGAGCTGAACTACCAGCCGAACGTGCTCGGCCGGTATTTGCGCCGCATGGAAACGGAAACGGTGCTCGTCGTCGTGCCCGATATTACGAATCCGTTTTTCTCGAAAGTGTTGCGCGGCATCGAAGCGGTCGCTCTCGAGCACGGCTATCAAGTGCTGCTTGGCGATACGCAAAACGATGCCCGGCTTGAGGAGCAATATTTAAATGTGCTGCCGCAGCGGCAAGTCGACGGGATGATTTTTTTGACCGCCCGCATCCGCAAAGAGCTGATGGAAGAGATGGCGAGGCAGTTTCCGATCGTCCTCGCGTGCGAGTATTTGGAAGGGACGGACATCCCAACCGTGTCGATCGACAACATCAGCAGCGCCCGCAAGGCGACAGAACATTTGATTCGCCTTGGCCATCGCCGCATCGCCCACCTGTCCGGGCCGATGAACATCATTTTGAGCCGCGATCGGCTGCGCGGCTACTACCAAGCATTGGCGCAGCATGACATTGATGCCGATCCAGCGCTCGTGCAGGAAGGCGATTTCACTTATGAATCCGGCTATAATGTCACATTGAAGCTGCTCGCTCTCGAAGAGCCGCCGACGGCGATTTTCGCCGCCAACGATGAGATGGCCATTGGGGCGATCAAAGCGGTTCGCCATCGCGGCGGCCGTGTTCCGGATGATGTCGCTGTCGTCGGGTTTGACGATATTCAAATGGCCTCGATTTTTGAACCGAGCCTCACGACCATCGCCCAGCCGATGTTTGAAATCGGCCAAAAAGCGATGGAGCTTTTGCTTCAGCTGATCGAAGGGAGCGATGTCGGCCGCCGCCAGTTTGTGTTGCCTGACCGTCTCGTCGTTCGCGATTCATGCGGGGGAAGCGCTTGAAGGAGTGAAAGCGCTCCCCTACAACAGCCGGGCTCGGCTGTCTCGTTTTTGGTGATGTAATCGATTACATCGCAAGCGATGCTGCTTCAGATGATAAGCAACAAAAGAGGTTGATCGTCGGAAAAGATGCATGGGCAGCGCGATCTGCTCTCTACCCGGGGATGAAACTTGGATCAGTTCGGCATTTTCATGAGAAATAAAAGGAAAGGCAAGGGGGAAATCATATGGAACGCGCACGTCCAATCCGCCTCGGATTGATCGGGGCTGGCGGGATTTCCAAAGAACATCTTCAAGCGGCGCTTAAACTTCCGGAACGCGCCGTTTTGCAAGCGATTTGCGACGTCAATGAACAAGCAGCCGCGGAAAAAGCGAAAACGTACGGCATTCGCGATGTGTACCGCGACTACAAAGAGTTGCTCGCCTCGCCCGATGTGGATGCGGTCATCATCACGGTGCCGAACTTTTTGCACGCCCAAGTGGCGGTCGACAGCTTGCGGGCCGGAAAACACGTGCTTTGCGAAAAGCCGATGGTGACGAAAGCGGAAGAGGCGGACGCCATCATCCGCGCCCGCGACGAGTCGGGGAAACAGTTTATGGTGTCGCTCAACAATCGGTTCCGCCAAGCGGCGCAATGGCTTCATGAGCGAATCCAATCCGGCGCGTTCGGCGAGATTTATTACGCGAAAACAGGCTGGGTGCGCCGCCGCGGCATTCCCGCATGGGGGGCATGGTTTTTTGACCGCGAGCGCTCCGGGGGCGGCCCGCTCATCGATTTGGGCGTCCATATGCTCGATGTCACGCTCTGGCTGCTCGGGAATCCGAACCCGGTTGCCGTGACCGGGAAAACGTACGCCAAATTCGGTCCGCGCCATCAAGGAGCATGGCCGGGGACATCGTTTGCGCCGAACGCTGCGTATACGGTCGAAGATTTTGCTTCCGCGTTCATCCAGCTCGAAAACGACGCGACGGTGCTCCTTGAGACGAGCTGGGCGTCGCACATTGAAGAAGAGCGGGCGTATGTCGAGTTTCTCGGCACGGAAGGCGGCGTGCGTTGGGAGTGGAATGTGGCCGGCAACCGCCAAGAAGTGAAATGGTTCCGCAATGAATCCGGCGTCCCGGCTGATGTCACGCTCCATTTTGACGATCAAAGCGAACGGGTGGCGCTGCTTGACCATTTCTTGACGAGCATCGCCGAGAACACACCGCCGCTTTGCACCGCTGAACAAGGGCTTACGATCGCCAAAGTGTTGGAAGCGATTTACGAATCGTCTGAACAAGGGCGGCAAGTTCGCCTCGAATGGTGAGAAACGCTCCATGAACCGCGCTGGCGTCCCAACGAGTCGCGAACATGGAGAAACATTCCAAAAAAACACTCCGCCTAGCCGCGTACAGGCAGGCTGAAAAAACAAGGGGGAGCGAACGGATGACCACACCGATCCGCGTCGTCGTTTGGAACGAATTTCGCCATGAAAAAAAAGATGAACAAGTCAAAGCGATTTATCCGGAAGGGATGCATACCGTGATCGCAGGCTACCTAGCTGAAGCCGGGTTTGACACGGCGACCGCTGTGCTCGACGAACCGGAGCACGGCTTGACCGACGAAGTGCTTGACCGGTGCGACGTCCTCATCTGGTGGGGGCATATCGCCCATGATGAAGTGAAAGATGAAGTGGTCGAACGCGTCCACCGCCGTGTGCTCGAAGGAATGGGGCTCATTGTCCTTCATTCCGGCCATTTCTCGAAAATTTTCAAAAAGCTGATGGGGACGACATGCAATTTGAAATGGCGCGAAGCCGATGAAAAAGAACGTCTCTGGGTCGTCGCCCCGGGCCACCCGATCGTCGAAGGGATCGGGCCGTACATCGAGCTCGAGCAGGAAGAAATGTACGGCGAGTTTTTCGATATTCCGGAGCCGGACGAAACGATTTTCATCAGCTGGTTTGAAGGCGGGGAAGTGTTCCGCAGCGGCTGCACGTTCACGCGCGGGAAGGGGAAAATTTTCTACTTCCGCCCTGGCCATGAAACGTATCCGACGTACCATCACCCGGACGTGCTGAAAGTGATCGCCAACGCCGTCCGCTGGGCCGCGCCGGTCAACCGCGGGGAAATCGTCTTCGGCAACGTCAAGCCGCTGGAACCGATCAAAGCGAAACAAGGGGGAGTGACGCCGTGAAACCGATCAATGTCGGCATCATCGGCACCGGCTTTTCCGCCTCATCCCATATCGAGGCGCTCCGCCGTCTGCCGTTGGTGAACATTGTCGCCATCGCCTCAAGCAGCCAAGAAAAAGCGGAAGAAGCCGCGCGCCGGTTCGGGATTCCGAAAGCATACGGCGACTACCGGGCGCTGATTAATGACCCGGACGTGGAGGCGGTCCATAACTGCACGCGCAACGTCTTGCATTTTCCGATCAACAAGGCCGTGCTCGAGGCGGGGAAACATTTGTTGTCGGAAAAGCCGCTCGCCATGGACAGCGAGCAGTCGGCCGAACTGAAACAACTGGCGGAAAAAAGCACAGGGTTAAGCGCTGTCTGCTTCAACTACCGCCACTACCCGCTCGTTACTGAGGCGAAAGAGCGGCTCGCCCGCGAAGCGAAGCGCGTCCATTTCGTCTATGGCGGCTATGTGCAAGATTGGCTGCTTGATGACACTGACTACAACTGGCGGCTCGACCCGGCGCAAAACGGCCCGTCGCGCGCCATCGCCGACATCGGCTCGCACTGGTGCGACACAGTGCAATACGTGCTCGGCAAACGCATCGTCGAAGTGTTCGCCGATTTGCGCACCGTCCATCCGGTTCGCTACAAGCCGAAGCAGGAAGGAAGCACGTTCACATCCGGACGCGCTCAAGACGCTGAACCGGTGCAGATTGATACGGAAGACGGCGGCAGCGTGCTCGTCCATTTTGACGACGGCACCCACGGCGCGTTCACGATTTCCCAAGTGAGCGCCGGCCGGAAAAACCGGCTCTATTTTGAAATCGCCGCCGATGCCATGACGCTCGCTTGGGATCAAGAGCATCCGAACCGCCTGTGGGTCGGGCGCCGCAACGGCTCGAACGAAGAAGTCGTTCGCGACCCGGCGCTTTTGTCGCCGCGCGCCGCCTCGCTCGCCCATTACCCGGGCGGCCATGAAGAAGGCTGGCCGGATGGGCTGAAAAACTTGTTCTTAGACTTTTACAGCGCCATCAGCCGGAAACAGCGCGGCGAGGCGCTCAGCGAGCTGCCGTTTGCGACGATCGCCGACGGCCATCATACGATGACAATCGTTGACGCCATTTTGGAAAGCCACCGGACAAAACGATGGGTGCGAGTGGCGGAATAAACAGCGTCAGCGCGGCCAGCACGGGCGCGAACGGAAAACGACATGAAACGTTGGGGCCGGCTGCCGACTGACCGGCTCTACACCGCGAGAAGGGGGAGAAAAACAAATGAAAGTAGGCGTATTTACCGTCTTGTATCAACAGCTGCCGTTTGAAGACATGCTCGACAAAGTGGCCGCGATGGGCATTGAAGCCGTCGAGCTTGGCACCGGCAATTACCCGGGCAGCGCTCATTGCGATCCGGATGCCCTGTTCGATCAGCCGGACAAAATCAAGGCGTTGAAAAAAGCGGTTCACGACCGCGGACTGATCATCAGTGCGCTCAGCTGCCACGGCAACCCGCTCCATCCGGACAAAGCGTTTGCGAAACAATCGCATGACACGTGGCGGAAAACGGTCAGGCTCGCCGAGCAGCTCGAAGTCCCGGTCATCAACGCCTTCTCCGGCTGCCCGGGCGACCATCCCGGCGCCAAATATCCGAACTGGGTCACGTGCTCCTGGCCGCCGGATTATCTAGAAATTTTAAAGTGGCAATGGGACGAAGTGGTCATCCCGTACTGGCGCGAAGAAGCGGCGTTCGCCAAGGAGCACGGCATCACGCAAATCGCCTTTGAAATGCATCCGGGCTTTGTCGTCTACAACCCGGAAACGCTCCTCAAACTGCGCGAGCACGTCGGCGAAGCGATCGGCGCCAACTTCGACCCGAGCCACCTGCTTTGGCAAGGCATCGACCCGGTTGAAGCGATCAAACTGCTCGGCCGCGAAAAAGCGATTTTCCACGTCCATGCGAAAGATACGTACTTGGACGAAGCGAACATCCGCAAAAACGGCGTGCTGGATACGAAGCATTACAGCCAAATTCTCGACCGGTCGTGGGTGTTCCGCACCGTCGGCTACGGGCAAAGCGAAAAACGGTGGCGCGACATCGTCAGCGCCTTGCGCGCCGTCGGCTATGACTATGTGCTCTCCATCGAGCATGAAGACATGCTCGCCTCGATCGACGAAGGGCTGTCCAAAGCGGTGGCGCTCCTCAAACACGTGCTGTTCAAAGAAGAACTGCCCGAGATGTGGTGGGCATAAACAGGAAGGCGGCAAGGAGCAGGGCTCTTTGCCGCCGATCGTTTTTTGCGCTAGAAGGCCGGCATTTAGTGCAAAATACTACCGATTTGATCCGTTTCTCAATTAGAGAAACCTTGCAGAGCGAGCTTTCTTTTCTGAATGAAAATGCCGAACTGGCGCGAGATTTTCATCCCCGTGTGGAGGGCAGGCCGCGCTGCCTATCGATCTTTTCTGAATGACAATGCCCCCGATTCGTTTGTGACAGCGGTTTTTCCCCACCCTCCTAGAAGGCCGGTGAACAACCGCTGCTTCCCTTCATCAATGGGGAAACGCCTGAAAATTAGGATCCATGCAACAAGGTTTTTCTAGTTGAGAAATGAGATGACAAAGCCGTATCCACGAGTAAATCACCGGCTTCCTAGAAGGCCGGTGAAGAACGGCTGTTTCTTTTGAGCAATGGGGGAGCGTTTGAAAGGCGATCCTAATGCGACAAGGCTTTTCTATTTGCGAAATGAGCTTGATAAGCGGCTTGCCCCTTCAATCCCCCCTCCTAGAAGGTTGGTGAAAAAACAGCTGGTTCCCTTTATCAATGGGGAAATGCGTGAAAAGCAGGACCGATGGATCAGGGTTTTTCTAGTTGAGAAATGCCGTTGCAAGGCTGTATCTAGGATGAAATCCCCCCTCCTAGACACGCCTTCCCAGAGCCGCTCGCGTTCTCCCGAAAAGGCGCGGAGCGATGGGGCTACGCTCTTACCCAGCGAGCGCCGCTTGGCGGCGAATGCGCCCTTTCATGAACAGAAGCTGATGTCCGTCGACGGTCAAATCGATCATCGCCCCGGCGAGCACCTCGTGTTCCGACTTCCGCTCATTCGCCTGCAAATACGCGACCCGATACCACTTTCGCACGTATTCAAAGTACATGTACCGCCCGCGGCGGAAATCGATCCAAAACTTCACCGTCTCCCCGTTCACGGTTTTCCAGACATACCCCCACGCCCGGTCTTGGCGAACCGGCGCCATTTTCGGGCGCGCCGAATTGACTGCTTCGTAGTACAACCGATGTTTCACGTCAAACAGCACCACGATTTCCCGCCCCTTTCCAATAGGCTGATACTTATATGTATAGCTCTTCACGAAAAAATAGACATGCCTATTTCTCCGCCTTCCCTATTACCCGTCCCGCAAGCAGCCGGACGGCGAACGTTAAGAAAAACATGGTGACGAAAGAGTACCCCCATGTCCAGTGGCGGTACTCAATCAAATCCGTATACCGCTCAAATACTACCTCTACTCCCGTCAACACCGCCGCATACCCCGCACATTGCGCCGCCACGCCCAACCAGCCCGAACGCCTTGATGTCGCATACACATAGACGCTAACGACCGGATAGAGAAGATATTCAAAAATGACACTATTGTCCGTATAAGCGGCCAAAAACCGAACTGGATACTCAAGCAGCCCAGCCCCAGCCACGATCGCGCCAAAAAAACTCGCCGCATACGCATTGAGCAAAAACGAAATCGACACTTCCCGCAACGACAACAAGCGGAAACTAAACAAAAGCAATCCGATGCCCATTGCCGCAAGCAGCCAAAGAACGAGCCATTCCATACAAGCCTCCACGCACAGAAACTGTCGACTTTACCCCAATCACGTTGAGTTTCCTTTAGTATGGCACGGGGGAGGGGGGAGTATGTGAGGGAAGGGAATTGTAGTTAAAATTACAAATGACTAATTCTTAGAGAAGGTTTTGCTAAAAGGAAAGAAGCGATATAATAAATGCATAAGAAAAAACCAGTGAATAATAAGTGGTTTGTTTATAAAGGGAAGGGAAAATAAAATGGCATATGTTATTCCGGAGCATCCAGTGTTTAAAACGTCTGGAGAAAAGAAATTATTTTATACTTTAAAGAAGAATTTGGACGATTTATGGACAGTGTATTATGAGCCGGTGATTAACGGGAAATATCCTGATTTTATACTTTTTCATCAATATTATGGAATTATGATATTGGAAGTAAAGGACTATGTTCCTCAGACAATTCGGGAAATTAGAAAAGACTATTGGAAAATATACAGTGATGGGAAAGAAATCAGTATAAAAAATCCACTAAACCAAGTGATCAAGTATCGAAACGAATTGATGAATTTATTAAGTCAACATGAAGAATTGCTTGAACGGAAAGGAAATTTTCAAGGTAGGCTGAAATTCCCAGTAATTGTAGGATGTGTTTTTAGTGATTTAACAAGAGAGGACATTGTCCATTTAGCAATTGATCAAGTGATTCCAAGCGATCAATTGCTATGTATCGACGACCTTAACAATAGTCATATCTTAAATGAGAAAATCAATCATATGATGGGGAAATTGTTTACAATTAGTAGCCTTTCTCAAGAAGAAGCCCGTATCATCAAACAAGTGATTTATCCAGTTATTAAAGTTGCCCATGTTGATTTAGAGGATCCGCCATCCGAAGGGGAACGGAAGAAAGAAGAAAAGAAGCAGCATGAAAGTATTCCGAAAAACATTCAATTCATTCCTTTTGAGCATTATGTCGATGAACTTTATCACGTTGTCGATCGGATTCACCACCTCTACCAGAAGGAAGATGTGAAAAATGTAATGATCACTTATCCACTTAACCGCTTCTTGAGAAAAGGAACATTGAAAGAATTAATTATCGACTTGTTGAAAAGCAGAGGATTGTTAACAAAAAAAGGATTGTCGATTACAATTTCCGATTTAAAACAAGTCAAGGGGGATTGCAGTACAGATTGCCTTTTTATTGTCGATATTAATTCCGCGCGTTCATCTTCTTTTGACGATTGTTTAAAATTGATTATGGAGCAGAGAAGATATCATACACGCATCGTATTAACAGCAAATAAACGGTCATCGTTGATTGAACAGCTAAAAAATCGATTAGCGCAAGGCTAATCGATTTTTAGCCAATTTTGGTAGCAAATTTTGTTTTTTGGACAATTTTCTGCCCCGACAAGCACTAGCTTTTCTTTAGCCCGTGTTAAGGCGACGTATAGTACTCGCAGTTCTTCTGAATATGTTGCATATTTGTTTAGATTAACCGCTTCTTCGTAACCGCTCGATATGATTTTTGTGCCTGTTGAGTAGTATTTTTCATAACAAAATTCGAGCGTCATCTGACCGCGATGATACAAAATTTCAGGGGTTAACGCCTGCTGGCTAATGCTTTGATCCAAATTTGGAAGGATCACAATGGGAAACTCGAGCCCCTTAGCCTTATGAATCGTCATCATTGTTACATATCTTTCATCGGAATCAACATCCAAAACATCCGCTTGTGGTTCATCTTTCTCTGCCTGAATCATAGCGGATAGCCATTGGATGAACTGCGCTAAGGTAATGTGTTCATTGAAACCTAAATCTCTTGCGAGTTGTTTTAATTTTACGAGATTGGCATAAGCTTGTTTTGGATATGCTTTATGGGCAAGGGTAAATTTATAAATATAGTCTAATATTTGCGCTGGTGTGAATTTTGGGATTAACGGCTTTATATTTCTATAAAGTTCGTCGAGTTTATTGTGATCATAATTAATAAAAATAGTATCCAATGCCTCAAACGCATATTTGCTCATTGTTGGCATGTATAGGTATTGAAGTAGCTTCAGCGCATCAATAATTTCTCGGCAATTGTAAAAATCTCCGCTCCCAATCACCTTGAAAGGAATTTTTTGCTTTATAAACTCTTTTTCAAATGCTTTAATCTCAAAATTTTTTCGAAATAAAAGACAATAACGGCTAGGATCATCATTGCTTAACTTTTCCTTCAGCCACTCAGTTACTTTTTTCGCCTGCGATTCCGTCGGATTGCATAGAATCCATTCAGCTATTTCGCTAAAGTTGATATAGGTCTCCTCTTCTTTTGGCTTTAGCGGTTCCTGGTAAAAGGTATAATTACCGTTTTCTTTTTTCTTAATGCGGTCAAAGATGCTGTTTACAAATATTACTAGAGGAGGGTCGGAGCGCCAGTTTGTTGATAAAGTCAGCACCATTCCGTCTTTGGCAATCCATTCTTCAATTTTCGAGTATGAGTCGGTATCAGCCCCACGAAACTCATAAATTGATTGTTTCAAATCGCCGACGAGAAATAAGGAAGGGGCATCATCGGATCCGTCGCAAATTAATTTTACCATTTCCGCTTGGTATAGTGATGTATCTTGAAATTCATCAATAAAGATATATTTGTACTTTTGTTGGATTTTCCGCAATAAACCATAATCGTTTTTCAGTATTTTATAGCAGTACTCAAGAAGATCATCGACGTCTAACGAGTTATATTTAATCAAATAATGGTGAGCGTGGACACGTTTTAATAATTCAATGAGTTCTACTTTTAATCTCTTTACTGTCCGCTCTTCCAACGATGAATAGCGTTTCGTACGAGTTAGCACTGTTTCAATATCCAAGCCTTTCGTACGGAGCAACTCATATGACGTCGCAAGTATATCTTTTAACTTATGGACAGGCATAATGTTTAGATGCTCTACAGGCTCGTTGTTGACTCTTTTTTCTTGAAGCCAAACTTCAATGACTTCAGTAATTGCCTGTGTATGTAAAGCACTTTTTATATGGAAATTTGGATTAAACAGTACATCATCTAAATAATAAGGTCCTGCTTCACTTAAAATATTCTTGCAAAACTTATGAATGGTCGAAATTTGGGAAGAATTGAGCAGCTCAAGTTCGTACCGAAACCTCTTCCGCTCACTTTCTGATGTGCAATTGCTCCATTTAGCATAAAGGCGGTTTTTTAACCGTGCTTGCAATTCTTCTGTCGCTTTATTCGTAAACGTAATGATCGCCATCTGTGTGATGGATAAAGATGGGTTTTCAGTGATTAATCGAACAATTCGCCGAGTTAATACTTCTGTCTTTCCAGTCCCAGCACCGGCTTTAACCAGAATTTTCCTACTGTTTGCCTCAATCACTGTTTGCTGTTCTTCCGTCAGATTCATGTCTTAACCTACTCCCTTTTCTTTACAGGCGCTTTCAAAAGCGCAGTAGCGGCAGTGCGCCCCCGCTTTTTTAGAAAAGTGGCCTGATTCGATTTGTTGTGCGTAATAGGATAATGATTGTTCTGCCACGTGTTCTTTTCGACAAAATCTGCTAAGCAAATCAAAGTAATCCTTTTTAACGCACTCCAGTTTTTGTTTTTCATCTCTTGTTTCATTTACAGAGAACGACAATATCCTCCTCATGTTGGTAATAGAGTAATAATGAGTAATGGTTGGATAGGAAACACGCAATTGACGCTCACCGACAAATGTATATCCTTTAATTTTCGCTTCTTGTCTTTGTTTTGTAATGGATAATGATGCTCGGTTATAATCCGGGTTTGATAATATTTGGTTAATCAATCCTTGCAGATGGAAGTGAACACGCATTTTTACATCTTCCCAATAACGTTGCGCCATTGGAAAAACAGTTTTTAGTTCTTTTTCTGCATGAGCAATAATATTAGGCAAAGCATGCATAATTGTATGCATATTTTCCTTGGAGACTTCAGGAAACTGCTTTACTAATAAAACAACAGCCTTCTCATACAAAAAAGAGACTGCATAGTTTTGAAGATGGAAGGCGGATGAATATACGTATTCATGCTCCAAGTTTTTTTCGTAGTAAAATCGTCTTGGACAGAGTTGGTAAACGGCAACATCTTCAATTGTGATGATTTTATCCTTAGGCAAAGGCGGCAGGTTTTGTTCATACAATGGCAATGCCTGAGCATCGGGAAGCCTGCCTGCGTCAAATAGCAGACCTTCTTTTTCCAATCGATTTTCGATGGATGACAGGTCGACTGTTTCCTCAATTCCGAGTGCTTTAGCTATGTCATATAAGTAATGAGACGGGGATAATTTAATTCCGTCCTCAAACCGCGAATAGCAAATAAAAACAGACTTTTTCGCTGCTTGTAGAGCAGTATAGATATAATATACCGAGCGGTCTGCATAATAACGCAACAAGGAAATTTCATTAGAAAATTTTTGTATAGTGGCGGCGTTTAAAATTTTCCGTTCAATATCCGCCGACATCGGCCACGCATAGGAAATGCGTTCCGGATACATATGTTGGTTAAAGCGAGTAATAAAAACATATTCGTATTTTTGATATTCTACGTTGTTTGGGCCAGTGACCAAAACTTTGCTGAGTCGCACTTTTCTTCGATCATTCTCTTTTTCATGTTGCTTGTCATTTAAGACTGCGTAAATGCGTCTTGCAAATTCGGCACGAGTAATTGCAAGATGGTTATGAAGAGTCAGTTCTTCTACTATTTCCGCAAGCCGCTCTTTGATTTCGTCCTCTATTTCGTTTGTATAAGGTGATTCTTCGAAATAGCGAACAATATGGTTAAGATGTTCTGTAAATGTCATGTCTGAAGCAGATATTAAATCCGAACTGATCGTTGCAATGATTTCAATTATATTTCTTATATTAATTAAAGTGTCCTTGCCAATGTAATATAAAGGGTGAGATGTATAATCATCATTTATTTGATCCTTTGCTGCAATTAGTTCGTCGATTTTGTCGAACCAATCCGGAAATGTTTTGCAGTCCTCGAAAAAGGCCTGTAGATCAACGATGCACTGAAAAACAGCTTTATCAGGAATCTGTATTAAATCCCCTTCAATGAGTTCAAGAACCATGTTTATGTCTATAAAATGAGGGAGTTCTAGCACTTCGATACGGTCATCTGTATGGATTTTAAGCAAATTAAAAACAGCTCTTCCATGAGGAAGATGAATCAATGAGCGTTCGGGAACTTCCATCTCAATTCCATAGATTTCGGCAAGTTCTCGAACCGTCGGTCGCAGCTCCATTGGATTCGGTGTAATTAAGGCAATTTCATGAGGTTTTGCTGCTCCTTGCTCGATCAGCTTGCCTGCACGCTCAACAATATAGTCGAGCTCTTCTTCTTCGGAAACAAAACGCAATACTGTTACTGAACGGTCGCTAATCTCATTCACTTTGGAGTGAAAAATAGACTGCGCCAGCTGCCGGACAGTACTATGGGCGATTTGTTGTGATTTGATCGATTTCCACTCTGCCATAGGCGCGAAGTTCATATAGGTTGTTTTCACTGCTTCGAACGCAGGATTATTCGGAAAGTCTAAGTCGATAGGAATAAAGCAAATAATTTTTTTATCCAGTTTTTGAAAACGATTGATGAGCATTTGATGTTTGGGCAATATAGGCAAGAAGGCACCATCAAGCAAAAGCATGTCAAAGCTTTCAAAGTCGTATTCTTGAAGTAGCCGCACACAAGCCTGGCCGTAGTCAAGGACTCCTTGTTGTGAAAGCTCTGCTAAATAATTTTCATACAAGTCACAAACGAGTCCCCATGACCGTGTAGCATCAAGAGCACGAATTTCCTCTAAAGATAAGCCGCTTTGCGAAATTGTAATGAAGCATTCGGAAATATCTTGTAATGATGCTTTCCAAGCAATATTATTAGAGAATGAATGACTTTCTAAAACCCGCTCAATGATTACCGCGGATTCTCGTTTGGACAAAACAGCATATGGTCCAGTTTTGATTAATTTTAACAGGAAGCGATCCATTTCATAAAGGAAAATTCCTTTTTGCTCTAATGTTTTAGCTACTGTTCGAAAATCACTTTCATTATTTTTGAATAATTCTTTGTGTTGCTTTCTGTAACTTTGCAACCTCTTTCGATACAAAATAAGGGTAGGTACAATATGAAGTATTTTTTTGTGACTGTACAAATTAACATTTTTATTAAGCCATTTGTCTACATCGTCTGTATAAGGGGTGCAGAGTATTTCCAAGTTCATCCCACCTGTATATATTTTCTAAAAAATATAGTATAATATGGGAATAGAGATTATCAACTTATATTATAAAGCAGTTTTTGCAACTATGGATCCTCAATTGCATATTTTTTTGGAACAAAAGACACTAATAAAAAGGGGGATAGCAATGCATAAGGATGATGAAAAACTTCTAGAATCTATATGCCAAAAGCACGGTGTTCATCCTTCCTATCTTAAACAGCTGTTTCTTATTGAGAAAGAATATGCGGACAGAAATATGTACACCAGAAGTGGCATCTATAAGGATATTAAGCGTAAAATTGACGAATGGACGAAATGAGGTAAGGAGAGAGGGTCATGATTTTTGAGTATATAAAATTTAAAAACTATCGTCCTTATTATGGGGAGCAGATTCTTCATTTCCGTGACCGGAACAAAGAGCTATCTTCGGTATACAAGAAAAATATTATATTAATTGGGGGATTAAACGGTCACGGAAAAACGTCATTAATTAACGCAATCTTTATTTGTTTTTATGGTCGCCGCAAATTCAAGGCTAAAGAGTATGAGGAATTGCTTCGAAATGCAGTAAACAAAAAGCATCTTGCCGAGGGGGGGAACGAAGGAGCCGTCGAGCTTGCTTTCACCGATCATACGGGGAGCTATGCGATTGAGGTAGTGTTTAACCATCGTGATCTTAAGGAAACGCGTCGCATCTATCAATTAAATGGAGAGATGAAGAAGGTGCGCGAAATTGCCACGACGGAGCAGGCATTTTACGAGTTTATTGACCAACGCATCCCAATGGATGTATCACAATTTTTCATCTTCGACGCAGAAAAAATTCGTGATTTAGTCGGTGAACAAGACAGCACAGAGACGATCCGCGCCATTCAAAAAGTCGTTTCTTTAGAGCTTTACAATCAATTGTTAAAGGATTTGGATTACATAGCTAGGGAGCTAGCAAGGGATTTAAAGAAACAAGTGAAAGATAGCGACATCGAGGCTATTCTCGACCGTGCTGATGAAATTAGCAATCAGTTAGACAAGTATCAGGATGAGGAAACAAAGATTAACGAGCAGTTAGCTGTTTTGTCTGATGAAGTAAGGCAACTTGAGCGTGAGCGGCGGCAACTCATCGCTCAATCAAGTGCTACAAAACAAGAACTAAGCCGTTGGATTGGTGAATATGAAGAAAAGGTCAATCAATATCGAGTCTTTTTAAAAAAGTTTAAAGAGAAAGAACTATATCAATTGGTCTTGCTTCCGGCAATTCGCCAACTAAAAGAAAACATAAGAAAAGAACGGGAATATTTAGATGCCAAGTATAAAGAAAAAATGCAATTTGCGCCATACGAGCAGTTTATTGAGAAACTTCTGGAAGTGAGTGTTTTTCCACCTCTTTTAAAAAGTCAAAAAAACCAGTTAAAAGCGAAAGGAAAGGATATTTGGGCGCATTTAAATAACATTCAACGTACGCTCCTTAAAGAGGATGTAAAAGTTATTCATGATTTATCAAATAAGGATTATCACTTTTTATTGCAGTACCCTGAAGCGAAATCGCAGAACATTCGTACGGTCCTTGAGGAAATGAAAAAGGCGGAGAATATGTTGGAAAAGTATAGAGCTCAATTTGATGAGGCTCCTGATGCGGTGGATACAACCGAACTTGATGAACAAATTAAGAAATATCATCAGCAGCTTGGGGAGTTGCGCCAAAAAAAGAAACATGTGTTTTCGATTATTCGTCGGTTGCGTGATGAACATACAAAGCTTCAACGTGAAATTACAGAAAAGAAGAAGCTAAGGGATGAGCTTGGCCCGGTCGAACAAAAAATCCAGTTGTTAAACAAGCTCCGTAGTGCAACACAAGAGTTTATCGACCAAGTGACGTTGTTGAAAGCCAAACAATTAAAACTCCAAGTAGAGTCGATTATGGAGCAAATGTTCCGGAAAAGTGAATTTGGCGAAGTAAAGTTCCATCCTGAAAAATTCACATTGACTATTTATAACAAAGAAGGCCATGAAGTTGATTTAATGTCGAGGTCCGAAGGTGAAAAGCAGCTGATTGCTTTGGCGATGATTTGGGCGCTGACGAAAGTATCGGGAAGCCAGATTCCATTTGTCATTGATACGCCATTAGCACGCTTGGACAGTATTCACCGGTCTAACCTTGTACAACATTACTTTACGAAGCTAAGTGACCAAGTCATTATTTTATCAACGGATACAGAGATCACCAGTGATTTTTATAGTGAACTCGCTCCGTTTATTGAAAAATCTTATATTTTAAACTTTGATGAGGAAGAACAATATACGAAAATCGAGGAAGGATACTTTTTTGAGAAGGTGAAAAATCCGTGGCTAGTATGAGATTATCAAAAACAGGTTTTGAGATTTTGCAAAGAATCATGGCAGAGCTTGAAATGGAACGTCCTGACGTGTTAAGGCTTGCGTTTGCGAAGGGATTGACGGAATCAGAACTAATTCAGGAAAGAGAAAAAGGGGAGATGGCGAATATCGAAATTCCCGTATCAGTTATAGCGAAAGGCGATGATATCGTATTAATCAAACACTTATTAATTGATAAGGTACAAACTCAAATTAATGATGAATTGTTAGATAAACTCATTGTTAGCTGCATTGAACAAGGATTAGAAATTATGAATGAGGAGTTAAATCAGCTGACGGGGGCAGATAGCTATTTTTTCTACCTATTGGAAAAACACGGGATTGCATAGAAGTATATAAAAAACGAGGAGGGTGTCCCAAAAGGACCGGGACATCCTCTTTCACCACTATATATGCACAGTGATCTATTTTGTTAAACTATATGCTGTATCTATCTTGAAAACAGACGACCTTTTAGGTGAGCTCTCCTGTTTTGTTTTAAAATTTATAGTAGATGTTTAAATAGATAAGCTTTTTACAGTGTGATCCAAGCAAATGCAAAAACGGTCGATATCTTCTTGACTGATGTATTTATTCAGTGAAACTCGGAAAGAACTGCGGATTTGAATAGCATTAAGTCCCATTTCTTTCAAAACATATGAAGGTTCGTTAATAGAGCAAGCTGAGCCAGTCGAGATCGCAAATTGATCCTTTAAGGAACGGATAATCAACTCATTGCTTACATTGGGAATTGTAAAATTCACTACTCCAGGGATTTTTTCGGTTGGATGTCCGTTAAACTGAATGTCTGGAAACAAATCCCTTAGCTTGTTTACTAGGTATGTTTCCAATTCCACCAACTTCTGATGTTGCTTTTTGTAATTCAGCTTTGCTAGCTCTGCGGCTTTCCCTAGACCAACTATATTATGAACGCTTAATGTTCCAGACCGGTATCCGTTTTCCTGGTTGCCACCATGGAGAAGGGGAGTGATTTTTGTGCGCAAACCAAGCTCTTGTTTCCGGATAAAGCAAGCGCCGATTCCTTTTGGTCCATAAAGTTTATGGGCAGATAACGAGAGAAAATCGACCGGTGTTTTAGAAAGGTCAACCTCGATTTTCCCGACCACTTGGGTTGCGTCTGTATGAAAAAACGCATTCGGATAGTGCGATTTGACGTATTGGGATAGAGTGGGGATATCATTCAAAGTCCCCGTTTCATTATTTCCCCACATGATGGATACAAGAATAGTATCCTCACGAATGGCCTTTTTTAACGTTTCCAATTGTACTTGCCCAAGGGAATCGACATCTAAATAGGTGACTTCAAAACCTTCTCCCTCTAAAAACTTGCACGTTTCTAAAATAGATTTATGTTCGATTTTGGACGTAACAATATGTTTCCCCTTCTCTTTGTAAAAATGGGCAACTCCTTTTAGAACAAAGTTGTTGCTCTCCGTGGCACAACTTGTAAAAACAATTTCATCTGAATCACAAAAGAGGAGGGAAGCGACGTGAGCACGCGCTTCCTCTACTGCTCTTTTGGCGTTTTCCGCAAGAGTATAATATTTGCTTGACGGGTTGCCGTATTCTTCAGTCAGATAAGGCCACATCGCTTTGCTTACTTCTGGATCGATGGGAGTCGTAGCGCTGTTATCGAGATAAATCATCGTATCATCTCCAATTCGAAGTTCGCTAACCCTTTGATTAATTTCTCGTAATTTCCTGCGTACCTATATTCATTTTCCAGCCACTTCGCACCACGGTCTAAATGTTTCTTAATCAAAGTAGGAAAGTATTCATGATCTGTAATAGGGCGGCCAAGCTGCTGAGCGATCAGCGCTTTGTAAACAAAATCGTACTCCCCGGTCAAAGTATTGCGGTTAAACTCCAAGCCGTTGGTGTCCGAATCGAACGATTCGATCGGTTCTTTCGATAGCAAGGACAATGCGATAGCCAGTCGGGCGAGAACGTTTGGCGTTAGGTTTGTACTAGATTGCAGCTGTTTTAAAATGTCCATTGTCTCCTTTGATGTTTTTAGGCGAAACTGCATAAATCAAATCCCCACTTTTTGAAAGAAATAATGATTATCAATATGGACGCGGTTGGAACTGCGGTCATAACGTAAAGAGAATTCTCGCTGGATATATGGTTTCATTTGATTATAGTAGTATTCGTCCACTTCTGTGTTCGTTGACAAGATAATGACCTGATTGGCAGCGATAGGCAAGTATTTTTGAATTAAGTTTTCTTTATGCGTCCGATCGAGGCGTCCAAACAATGTATCCAGTACAAAAGGTATTTGCCGTTTGGACGCCTTTAATAATGCCCAAAGCAACGATAAAAAGAATAACTGCGTTTCCCCAGCCGACAGAGAATGCTTAAAAATAGGCCTATTCGAGTGATTAAGCATCGTAATCTCAAATGTTTGTGGGTCAATTTTAAACGAGTTTAAAAACTGGCCTTTACGCATCAAGGAATTAAACATTTGTAGAAAATATCTTTCGACCGTCCCAAGGTATTTTTTGACCTGCTCTTCTTGATAACGTGACAAAACCCGGCTAAGCTTTTGGCACAACTCAAAAATGTTTTCATCTTTTTTCGCCTGACGAATCCGTTTTTGCAGTTTTTCTTTTTTCGCAATCAGCTCTTGATAAAACTTCTGCGCTTCAAATAGCTTGGCCGTGTTGGCTTCAATTTCATATTTGATTTGCTCATGAAGGCGGGCATGTTCATTTAGCTTATTGATCATATCCTTTAACGATTCGTCCGTCAAACTATGTTCGATCCGTTTTTTTACCGTATAAATCTCGTCAGTTAATTGATGAATCTTGGCGAACCATTCATCAATTCGTTTCCCATCGAAATGACGCACTTGATGAAACAGATTTCTTATCGTTTGTTTTTGTTCAGAGTTCATTTGATGGATAAACTGAAAATGATCGAAATTGATGCCAGCAGGTTTTATTGATTGAAACAGTTTCTCTTTCAATGCCTCGGCAAAAGAGGTTGCTGCCTCTCTTCCTTCAGAATCGGTAATGTGGAAATGGCGTGAAAGCTCCTTAAATAACAGCGGGAATGTTTCATTATTCAATTCCTCTTTCAATGCGTTATATCTTTCAACGCGTTCCTCAGTTTCAATTTGTGTGACAGTTTGTTGCAATAACTTTTGCGTGATGACAAAGGGCAGCAATTCCGCTGTTGCTTCTTTGATCTTTTCAGTGATCTGCTTCTTTTCTTGCTCCATAAGAAAAAGCTGCTCGTTTAAAGCTTCTCTCTCCCGGGCAATCATTCCTCCTTTGTTGGAGAATTCCCGTTCGAGTTCCCGGGTTTTAACTTGTATATCTTTCATTTGCTCTCTTAGTTCGGCGATCCGTTTTTCAAGGCTGCGGATTACGTTTTCCTGATTGCGGAGGTCATATTCAATTTGTGTGTATTCTCTTTGTTCTTGGGTTAAACTGGTAAAAATGTTGTCCTGCTTTAAATATTTAAGCAAATCTTCTTTTAACGTATCAAACAAATCTAGGTTGAATAACGTCATAAATGCCTCTTTTATATTTTGCTCAAATCGCGAGTCGAGGACATATTGTTGGACTCTTTCACCATCGAAAAACAGAAAGTCAAACAGGCTCGGCGGTAAGTTGCGCCGCAGGAAGTGATCAAACTCTTCCATTTGGTTGTCGGTGAGTAGGATGTCATTTTTATAAACTTGTAGGTGTTCTTTTACTGTCTCCCTCGTTAATTGCCATTGACGAATAATATAGTAGTTCTCCGGCTCTCCGTTATTGTATAAGGTAAAATGCATTTCTATCCCTGCCATTTTATTTCCTTCGGCTCGGGAGTAGATATTGATTTTGTCTTTAATGAAATCTATATATTTTGCATTCGCTGATTTATATCCTAGAAACAATGGTCCGTAAAGCGCCAGCTTGATTGCAGAAAGAAAGGTGGTTTTTCCTGTCCCGTTTTCCCCACCAATTAAAATAATATTTGAGCGGTCTTTTTTGTTCCCGAAAATAAACTCATTGCGTCCATAATAAATCCCAAAGTTTGTAATCGCGAGTTTGTTAATCTGCATAGTTGTCACCTTGTAGCCGTTCAAAATGTAGCCATTCTTCGTTTAAAATTCGGTTAATGTCTTTTAGAATGCCGTATCTATGTTTATATCCGTAGTGACGAAATTCGAGATTGACTAATTTTTGCACGAGCTCGAATTCTACTCCTTCTTCATGGCAAAGCTGCTTTAGAAGCTTAATATCTTCGCTTTCGAGAAATTTGCTTTCCTCTACGTCCCAGTTTGGCCGATGACCATATACTTCTTCGTAAATGGCTAAAACGGAATCTTCCCAATCGCCTTTTTCAAACCAAATTTTGCGGATTTCCTTTAATTCCTCAACTGTGATGAGCTCGTATTTCGGATGATTCGGATGTTGTAGCTGTTTTTCAGTTTCCAGTAATTTTTTCAAAATTTCTTTGCGATGTTCAAGCGTATAAGGGCCCAACCCTAGCCGTTTGTTTTCTTCATCGCCGATCAAGTATACTGAACCGTTGGCCCGCTTCTTTTCTCTGAAGTTTTCATTATCACGGTTTTCCAAAAGCCAGTTTCTAAACCGTAAAAGGGGCATCAACCATTCATCTCCGGATTCAATAAATCCTTTTAGCGATTTATCTTCTTGTACGACTGTACATACCCAGCATCCAAAACGGCTATTGCCGCACGAAGGAGTTGAGTTGTCAATCACTAGTGGACATTCCCCCTGGCTGTCTTGGTATAAAGCAAGCAAGTCGGCGTTATCGGCTCCCCAAGGATTGGGAACTTGCATTAAATAAGTCCAAACATCATCGAGAGAAAAGTCTTCAATGGGCGCGTAAACATAAGAGTTTGGAAGCTTAGTGTGACGTCGCAGAATCTTCCCCTCGACTTTATGTGTATTCATTACTTGTGCCCTTGTCGAGCTCTCTGACTTTCGTACGCCGAGTACGACAACTGTTTCGCCAAATTCTGATACCTTATTTAAGATGAAGTTGTTAGCTGGATCTATTTTTAGCCGATCTGTACACCATCTGAACTTTTGGCGGGGAGCTGGGTAACCTCGGCCGATCAAATTAACCCAGAACGTGTTTGAAATATTAGGCGTTACTTTTTCAACATGAATCGGGAGTTCAAGCTCGTTGGCAGCTCTCTTCATTTTCAATAACTGTGTATCGATATGCTCGAGTATTTTAGGGTTTTCTACCATGGTGTCAGACGAGATAATGTAGACAGGTTTTGTTAACTCATTTTTGCTCATGGATGCCAACGCATAAAAAATAATTTGCACAACGACAGTCGAGTCTTTTCCTCCGCTGAAGCCCACAACCCAAGGACGGTCATCCGATTTATACACGTCTTGGACGTTTTTATATAAATCTTCTTTCTTGTTTTTTAAAAAATAATGCAATCCCATTTCTTATACCCCTTTAAAAAATATAATGATTCAATTGGGTAAGCTTTATGTAACAGGCGATTCGGTATATTATGCTACCACATACATGTAGTAAACTGTTCGACGATTATAAAGCATAAGGAGTCTTGTAATATTTTAAATCATTAGCTCACTTCAAGCAATGCTCGTGCAATAAAAGTTGCTGTTGCGGGGGTGAGTGCGTTCTGCTTTTTTATTGTGGAAAGCAGGAGTTTCATGAACTTTTTTGAAATTATATTAAAGGAACGAATGAATCAGGGGGGCAATGAGATGCGCTCAACTTGTTTTGCTCGTACAATCAAAAGGAGACTGTTGTCATGAAAAAGATAACGATGACGGTCAAACTGCCGCTGTTCCGCCCAACCCATGCCAAACAGGCGATGTATCGAACGATGAGAAGCGAGTTTGCCCGGCTGTTAAATCGAGTGCTTGACATCAAACGGCAGCAACCAGCTCTCAACGCTAAGGACATTGATCACCTCCTCAAAAAAGAGAGCATCCTTCCCTCGACAACAAGGCAAGAAGCGAGAAAACTTGCTCTATCCCGTTATGAAGAATGGGAAATGAACAAAACAACGAAATCCTTTCCTCGCTTTAAAGAGAAACAAACGATTTTGTTCAACAATCAAAACTGGCGGCTTCGCTATGACAAC
This sequence comes from Geobacillus sp. YF-1, assembly GCF_052692335.1. Taxonomy (NCBI): domain Bacteria; kingdom Bacillati; phylum Bacillota; class Bacilli; order Caryophanales; family Anoxybacillaceae; genus Geobacillus; species Geobacillus sp. YF-1. The sequence continues at coordinate 2,025,789 of NZ_CP199850.1, read as the reverse complement.
GGACGCCTGAAACTAGGGATCCCTACTATTGAAAAGGGAAGCTTGACGTTGGAAAAGTATGTCCCCGTTCAAACGAACGACTACACGGAATTTTGGGTTCAGACGTTGCTGATGGGAGAGTGGGATCGAACGAGCAAGCATTATCATCCTTCCTTTGGGCGAGTCATCGAGATCAAAAAAGGACAAGGTCAGCTGTATGAAAAGAAAAAACGGTGGTATTTTGCGTTTTCAGTCACGTTGATCATAAGAGAGCCCGAGAAACCGGTCCAAGGAAAAACGGTCGGGGTTGATCGTGGACTTAAGATGATTGCTGTCGCTGGATGCGGGCAAACGGGTGAGTATTTGATTTTCCACGGCCGGCATCTCGGCCATATCCGGAGGAGTAACTATTCACCCCGATAGTAGTATGTAAAGAAACCCAGCACAAATAGGGCATTTCTGTTATAGAAAACGCCCTAAGTAGTAGAAAGAATATCATCGAGTGTTTCGCCTTTCAACAGACGACACAACGAATTCCACACGTTTTTTTCGTGTTTCGTGAGTGTGGAAACAATGCTTCTTGCGATACAAAAAGACTGGGCGAATGTTTCGTCACGAAACGTGCCCGAGATGTTCTCTTTCACTTTGACCATACGAAGATCCCGTTCCGCTTGGTTGTTGTCAAAGGGAACATGAGCTTCTCGCAAGAAACGAAGCGCTTCTTCCTTTCGTTTTTGAAGCCGTCGAACAAAGGCAAGTGCCTTTTTTGGGAGGGGCGTCATCGTTTCCAATCGGCGCTGTGCTTTCGCTAAGATGCGATCATACACACGCTCCCATCGTTTCGCTTCTTCGTTAGGGAGTGCACCGTGATGGGCTTCGACCGCCTGTTTGGCGGCGAACAGAAAGGTGGTCATGCGCATGGCCCATGTCTGCCCTTGTTCGATGAAGTTCTTCAGATCACGCAAATGATGGGCGTGACAAAGGGCATGGGTGGCTTCCGTGTAGTTCGGGTACGTACCGAACGCATCATGCATCATCGTCCCTTTATATCGTGGAAGAATCCCGATATCATCGGTCGCTTTCTTTCCACGGGAAGCGTGAGGAGCCACGTACGTATATTTCGATGTGCACGCGACATGAACCCATGCCCGTTTCCCTTCGATGCGCAAACTCGTTTCATCGACATGCAAGATATTGGAATCCAGCAAAGCGTCTTCGATGATGTCCAGGTTGGGTTCCAGCGCTTCGCGTCCTCGTTTCACCATATTGGTAAGAGTTCCTGTGCTGATCGAGTGCTGATATAACGCTTCGATCATCTCACTTAAACGCTTGTACGGAATCAATTGAATATGGTGTAAATAAACAACGAGCGCAATGAGTCGTGGGCCATATTGCACATGATTCGTTACGTGTGGTGGGAACGGGGCTTGTTGGACACATTGGCAATGCGGACACGATTTCACCTCACGCTCGTGTTGGGTGACTTCGATCGCCGCAGGAGGGAGATCGAACACTTGACGGACATCGACTTTGAAAGGTTGGACTTCACACAAAGAAGCCCCACATCCTTGACACCTGTTCACACGATGGACGACACGATGATGGGGATGTTCCACTTGACGGAGCGTCGTTCCACGATGTCCTTCTTGTCCGCCTGGCTTTTTGCCAGATGGCTTACGTGAAGAACGAGGGCGGGCAAAACGGTCAGAGGATGGGGGCAAATGGCTATTGGAGCTGTTTTTTTTCGTGCGTGCTTCCAGCTCTTGAATGCGACCTCTGAGTCGTTCATTTTCTTTGCTTAAGTGCTTGTTTTTCTGACGCAACTGTTCATTTTCTTGGATGAGCTGATGAATGAACTGGTTTTGTTGTTGGATTTTGTCCATGAGGCTCTCCATTGTCAATACAGCTTGTTGTACCGTCAACATGTGATTCACCTCCTTGTCTATGAGTATTCATATCATAGACAAGAAATACAAAAACTATTCAACTCACTTTATTATGTCGCTGAATAGTTACCCGGAGGAAATATCATCGGTTGCGGCGACAACTGCAGACGGCCAAAAATCGAAAGGCCATCAAACGTTTAGGATGTAAGGAGCGGCGAATAGTTCATTACTGGAATCACGTCATTTCAAAACGAATCGTCCAGTTTGCCGAGCAAACTGGAGCGACGACGATAAAACTGGAACGACTCAAAGGAATTCGCCAAATGAAGCGGCATTGGAAGCGAAGTGACCGCAATATTCATTCGTGGTCCTTTTTCGATTTAGAAAAGAAAATTCAGTATAAAGCGGAACAGAAAGGGTTAATCGTCGAATATGTTGATCCATATAAAACGAGCCAGCAATGCTTCCGATGCGGGAACGTGAAACGCACGAATCGAAGGGGTTCGTTGTTCCAATGCTCGTGCGGGTATACCAAACAGGCGGATGTAAACGCCAGCTTTGTGATCAGTGCACGACCATCCATCGCGGGGTAACCCGCTGGCAGGGATGCTATGCCCGTGCCAAGGCCGATGGCCCGGCTGTACACTTGCCCAATGAAATTGAACCGCTTGGAAGCTGTGCGCGTTCAGGCGGATGAGATGGAGGTGCAGGTAACCGACTTTGCTTCTCTGCGGAAGAGATGAGCAAGTTTCATAATTTGTCTGCAGGAAAGAAGCGGACGGAGGCCAACTGAACGTAGTGGGATGATCCGAGTGGTTTCATTAAAAAATTTTTGTACATGCTCGTGCGCCTCGAGCTTGACAAAGCAAAGCGGCGGAGATTGTTTGGCTTTTTCAAGACGTATTTGCATCTGTCAGAGGGAGAGGAAATCAACAGCGAAACGAGATGAGGCCAATGGAAACGAAGGCAGTGGAACGAACAAGTGATAGAGCTCATCATCTCCGATGAAATAAGTGGGCGTGGTTGCGCGTGTCACAAGCCGTATAACGTGAATGTCGATGCTGCACATCGCAGTGAAAAGGGTGTCTCGTCGCTTTGGGAGACACCCTCTTCGCTTATAGCGAGACTAGGCTCGTATATGTGGAGTCCATCCGTTATGCTTCGACCGGGATAAACTCCCAACGTTTAACGTCAAATAGTCCTTGATCGGTCAGCTTGAGCTCGGGAATGACCGGCAAGGCGAGAAATGACAGGGTGATGAATGGATTGAAAGAGCCGTCTGCGCCGATTGCTTTAAGTGCTTGGTCAATCTGTTTCAATTCGTTTAGCACCTCGGTATAGTCTTTTCCAGTCATCAATCCGCCGATTTCAAGCGGCAGGCTGGCGAGCACCGTTCCATTTTTGACGACGGCAAGTCCGCCTTGTTGTTGGCGGAGCTGTTCGATGGCGATGACGAGGTCACCGTCGTTTGTTCCGGCGGCGATGATGTGGTGCGAATCGTGCGCGATCGAAGAGGCAATGGCGCCTGCTTGGAAGCCGAAGCCACGGACGATGCCAAGGCCGATGCCAAGCCCGCGATGGCGTTCGACGACCACAAGCTTCAACAAATCCCGTTCGACCGAAGGAGAAAAGGCTCCGTCCTGGACATCGACTTCGGTGATGCGATGATTCGTGTGCAAGTGGTTCGGGATGATCTCCATGACATGGGCGTTGTTTCCTTTCCGCATCGGAATGCGAAGATCAGCTTCGGTGACCGGTTGGCAACGGATCGATTGCCGTAATTCCGATTGGACGCGGCAAGCTGACGATTCAGAGTGGAAGGTGGTTCGGCCGTATTCGGCGACGAGTCTGCCGGATTTGAATACATGGGTGATATTCAGTGTTTCCAAATCTTCCAACAGCAGAAAATCGGCATCGTATCCGGGGGCGACCGCGCCTTTGGTCGACAACCGGTAGCACTCGGCGGCATTTAACGTAGCCATTTGGATGGCCAGAAGCGGATCGAGCCCAGCGCGAATGGCCAGCCGCACGTTATGGTCGACGCTCCCTTCGAACCATAAGTCGTCCAGATGTTTGTCATCCGTGCAAAACAGAAAGCGGCGCGCGTTATGCTCAGTGACGGCGGGAAGAAGTTTGTCAAGATCTTTGGCGACTGAACCTTGGCGAATGAGCACGTACATGCCGCGGCGAATGCGTTCTAACGCTTCGTCGGCGGTGACGCATTCATGATCCGTATGGATGCAGGCGCTGCGGTAGACGTTGATGGCATCGGCATCCAGACCGGCCAAGTGGCCGTCGATGAGACGGTTGGAGTTGGCCGCGAGCGCCAGTTTGTCAAGCATGGACGGGTGTTGTTCTCTTAATGACGGATAGTCCATCACTTCCGCCAAGCCGAGAACGCGCTCATCGTTGAAAAACGGTGCTAGGTCCGCAGCTGACAAGACGGCGCCGGCATGTTCAAAGGAAGCGGCCGGCACGCACGATGGCAACATGATATATACATCAAGCGGCGTCCGCTTGGCGTCGTCGAGCATAAATTGAATGCCGTGGACGCCGGCGACGTTCGCGATTTCGTGCGGGTCGGCGATCACCGTAGTGACCCCATGCGGCAGAACGACGCGGGCGAATTCGCTCGGGGGCACCATCGACGATTCGATATGCACGTGTCCGTCAATCAGTCCAGGACAAATATAGCGTCCTTTGGCGTCCATCGTTTCTTTGCCTTCATAGCGGCCGATGCCGACGATCGTCCCTTCGGCAATGGCGAGGTCCCCTTCGACGATTTCGCGTGTAAACACGTTGACGATTTTTCCGTTTTTGATGACGAGATCGGTTTTCGTTTGTTTTGCGGCAGCGGCGATTTTCTTCTGCAACGTTGAATGCATGTTTCTCTTTCTCCTCTCTTCATAATGTGAATCGCGATGCCAGCGGAAATTGGCTTCATTGTACTGAGCTAGACGGCAGGTTGTCAATCGCCTTGTCTCATTTTTTGACATATGCCCCTTTACAACGTAACAATGTTATGTTACATTTTGGTTGTGAGGGAGGTGAGCTGCTCATGGAACAGGAATTGATTTCGAAAAAAGAGCTGCTTGAGCTGACCGGCATTTCATACGGCCAGCTGTATCGCTGGAAGCGGAAAAAGCTGATTCCGGAAGAATGGTTTATTCGCAAATCGACATTCACTGGGCAGGAGACGTTTTTTCCGAGAGAAAAAATCTTGGCTCGCATTGAGAAAATCAAGGAGCTGAAGGATGAGCGGTCTCTCGATGAGTTAGCGGCGATGTTTGCCCCTGATCCGGCGACGGTCGTCATGACGAAAGAAGAAATCGTAAAACGTCACATTGTTTCGGATGTCGTGTTGCAATTATTGAATGACGAGTTGAGCGATCGAAACGACGTTTCGTTTGTGCAGCTTCTTTCTCTTTATCTTGTTGATCGGCTGCTTCTTTCCGGCGAGATTAGCATGGAAGAGGGAAAAACCATATGGAAGATGTTTGAGAGCCATTATCCAAAACTGCAAGGAAAATCATGCGAGCTGATCGTCCTCCGTAAAATGGGAGTGGCGACTTGCTTTTTGGCGGAAGGGGCAGTCAACTTGTACATCGAAGAAGGAGCAAAGCTCGCAGTGCGGCTGCATGTGCCGGCATGCATTGAAGAGTTAAAGCTGAAGCTTTCGGAGGGATGAGAAATGGAGCGGCGTGATTTGGTCATTGCCGGAACGGGGCATGCGTCCGGCGGGCTGTACAGCTTGGTGAAATTATCGGGGAATGGAAAACTGTATGGTGACCTCGATTGCTTAGAGATGCAAGTGCAAGGAAATGCGACCATCGAAGGAAGCGTGAAAGCCACCAACGTTCATATTGCCGGAAACGGTCGTGTGACAGGTGGGATGGCGTGCGAGTGGATGAAAGTGAGCGGGAGTGTGAAAATTGGAGAACATGTGCAATGCCAGGAGGCGACGGTTCGCGGCCACGGCTTGGTGAAAGGCTCATGCACGGCGGAGACGATCCGTGTCCATGGCGAGCTCGACGTTGGCGGTGACTGTTCGGCCGAGCGGATGGAGGTCGAAGGGCATTTCTCCGTTGGCGGGCTGTTGAACGCAGGCTATATCGAAGTAAAGCTGTTTGGTCCGAGCCGCGCTACGGAGATCGGCGGGGAAACGATTATGGTAAAGAGGCAAGGAGGTTCGCTGTTCAAAAAATGGTTTTTTCCAGCGGAGTTGACCGCCGATGTGATCGAAGGGGATGTCATTCATCTCGAACATACTACGGCGAAAACGGTGCGCGGCAACCGCGTGACGATCGGGCCGGGATGTCACATCGAGCGGGTCGAGTACCGAGAAGCATTGGAATGCGATGAAGAGGCGAAAATCGGAACCATAGAGAAAGGGTGAGAACGATGGCGGCGAGAAATTTGACCATTAACGGATCGGCGTTTTTGGGCGGCGGCACGTTCCATCACGTGACGGTCCGCGGCGATGCGACGATTCGCGGCGATGTCGAATGCGACCGCTGCAAAGTGTTTGGCTCGGCAGACATGAAAGGAGCGCTCACCGCCCGCCAGCTTCGCCTGTTTGGCCAAGCGAACATCGACGGTCCTGTGCGTATGGAGAAAATGGATGTGTTCGGGGAAGCAGACATTCGCGGCCATGCCCATCTGCAGCATCTTCAGCTGCGCGGGATGGTGCGGGTGGAGGGGAACGTGGAAGCGCATGCGATTCGCGGCTATGGCGAGCTGTCGGTGTCGGGAAGCTGCGAGGCGGAAAAGGTCGCGTTGACCGGCGTCGTGCGAGTCGGACAGACGCTGAATGCCGAACAGGTGGAATTGTCGCTCTATTTTGCCGACAGTTCGGTCAAGGAAATTGGCGGCCGGACGATTTCCGTCAAGCGAAACAAAACGTGGAACGCCATTCACTGGCTGACGCGTTTTTCTTCCTTATCCGCCACGTTGGAGGCGGACACGATTGAAGGCGATGAGGTTTATTTGGAATATACGAAAGCCGCGATCGTCCGGGGAGAGCGGGTGACGATCGGCCCCGGCTGTGAGATCGGGCTTGTTGAATATCAGATGGCGTTTGCCCAAGACGAACATGCCATGGTGAAAGAAAAAAGACAGAGGTAGAGGGAGAGGGAACGGATGAAGAATAAGGAAACGAAAACGGGATTGGTCGTGATCGCGCTGTTGCTCGGCATTTTTGTCGCCTCGATGGACAATACGATTGTGGCAACAGCGATGGCGACGATTGTCGCCGATTTGGGCGGGCTCAAGCAGTTTGTTTGGGTGACGTCGGCGTATATGGTGGCCGAGATGGCGGGGATGCCGATTTTTGGGAAATTGTCCGACATGTACGGACGGAAGCGATTTTTCTTATTTGGCATCATCGTGTTTTTAATTGGGTCGGTGTTGTGCGGCATGGCGCAAACGATCGTGCAGCTCAGCATCTTCCGCGCCATTCAAGGCATCGGCGGCGGGGCGCTCGTGCCGATCGCGTTTACGATTATGTTTGACATTTTCCCGCCGGAGAAGCGCGGGAAGATGGGCGGGTTGTTTGGCGCGGTGTTTGGCTTGTCAAGCATCTTTGGCCCGCTGCTTGGCGCGTATATCACCGATTATCTCAACTGGCGCTGGGTGTTTTACATTAACATTCCGCTTGGGATTGTCGCGTTTTTCTTGCTTTGGATCTACTACCGCGAGTCGCCGAAGCATGCGAAGCAAAGCATTGACTGGCTTGGCGTGATGACGCTTGTTCCGGCGATCGTCTGCCTGATGTTTGCGCTGGAGCTTGGCGGCCAGAAGTACGCGTGGGACTCGGCCGTGATCATCGGGTTGTTTTCGGCGTTTGCCTTGCTCTTTCTCGTGTTTTTGTATGTAGAAACGAAAGCGCAGGAGCCAATCGTATCTTACCATATGTTTCGCGAGCGCCTGTTTGCGTCAACGACGTTGGTCGCCTTTTTCTCCGGCGCGACGTTTGTTGTCGCCACCGTGTACATCCCGATTTTTATCCAAGGGGTGACGGGCGGTTCGGCGACGAATTCCGGATTGATTTTGTTGCCGATGATGCTTTCGACGACGGTATCAGCCCAGCTCGGCGGCTTTTTGGCCGGGAAAACGAGCTACCGCAACGTGATGTTCGGGTTTATGTTGCTGTTTGTGGCTGGGATCGGGCTGCTTGGCACGATTGATGAGCATACTACGCGGCTTACGGTGACGTTGTACATGATGATTGTTGGGTTAGGGGTTGGAGCATCGTTTTCGGTGCTCGGCATGGCGGCGATCCACCATTTTTCTGAAGCGGAACGGGGAGCGGCCAGCTCAACGAACTCGTTTGTCCGGTCGCTCGGCATGACGGTCGGCATTACCGTGTTTGGCATCATTCAGCGCAACTTGTTCACCGATCAATTGGCCGAGCAGTTTCGCGGCATGGCGCAAGGGGCCCATGGAGCGAATATGCACGATCCGCGCGCGATGTTGTCGCCGGAAGCGCGGGCGCACATCCCGGCCCCTGTGCTCGACCGTTTGACCGAAGCGCTCGCCTCGTCGATTGCCGATACGTTTTTATGGGCGCTCCTCCCCGCGGCGCTGACGATCGTTTGTGTGCTGTTGATGTCCAACGATCGGCTCGCTGCGCCAATGAGGATGAAAGAGTAAGAGAGGGGGAAAAGGGTGTCTCAAACGATGAGGGACACCCTTTCATCTAGGAGGCTGGTGATTCGCTTGCGCAACCGTTTCTTAAAGTAGAAAAAACTTGTTGCGTTAGCCTCTATGTTCACGCGTTCCATCATCGATCAAGGCCACCAACCTTATCGGCGTAGGAAAAAGGAAGGAGGAGGTTCACAAAGCGGTGAGCCTCCTCTTTTTCACTGCCTATCTGTATCCGCTCCGTCAAGAAAACGTGTCTCGGAAGTTGTTGATTTAATCTTGGATACAGTGTTGCAATGTGATTTCTCAACTAGAAACACCTTGTTGCATCGGTCCTGCTTTTCATGCGCTCTCCCATTGAGGAAGGGAATCAGCGGTTTTTCATCAGCCTTCTCGACCGCATGTCGTCGCGGTCGTTTCGCCTTGTTACGGATCGGCTTGCGCCCGCCAGCGCTTTCCCCTGCGGCGGATGCAACGACACCGGGTGCTGATGATTCCGGGAATGGCACATCGTTTGGTGAGCGGTTTTTATGCCTTGCCCGCTCCGGACGCGTTTTTCCATTTTGCCTTCCGGGTCGCCGGCGATGCTTCGGCGTCTTCTTCCCGCCTGCGGGGCACGATCTCATCGGGATCGAGTCCGTTGCCAAGCGTGCCGTACACATGACCTTGCTTTGGTTCGATGAGCTCATTGTGCTCGTAGTAGACGCGCGGCGTTTTCCAAAGCGCGGCCAGCGCTTTGGTCATCGGCATCTCGTGGTAGCGGTCCGGCCACATCCGTTTGATCTGCTCTTTCACGAGCGGATAGTATTTTGAGCTCATCGCCGGAAAAAGATGATGTTCGGTATGATACGAGAAATGGAAGTGGAGAACATCCACCCACTTCGGCACGGTGACCGACAAGCTGTTCGCCAACGGGTCGTTGACCGGCACCAATGGATTGAGGCGGTGGTTGGTCGAAATGTAGCCCATGACGATCATGTTGGCGACAAGCAGCGGAAGCAAAAAGGCGAACAGCCACTTTTCCCAACCGACAAGCCATAACAACCCGATCCAAGTCGTCCACGGCAAGAGAAATTGACATAGGACAACGATGCGATTTTTCCAGCGGAAGTCTTGCCAAAACGAAACGAGCATCCGAATCGAGTGGACGGTAAACATCACCGACAAGGAGGCAAACGCGAAACTAGCGCGAACTGGGAACGGAATGCGGTAAACCCAGCGAAGCAGGCGGCTTTTCGCCAATTGTTCCATGCTTGGCCAGGCGTCAGGGTCTTTTTCTTCATGTTGGGTATGCACATGGTGGGTGGCGTTATGCCATTTTCGCCATAGCTTCGGCCCGGTGCAGAGCGGCCAAAAGGCGAGCGCTCCGAGAAGATCGCGCAGCCACGGCGTTTTGACGACCGTGCCGTGCAAAATTTCATGGCCTAAAAATCCTAGCGCCGCAAAACTGAAACCGAGCACAATGGAAATGAGGAGGTTCCATACAGGATGGAAGTCGAAAAGGGACACAGCGAGGATGCCGCCAGTGACCACCAGCAAATAAGCCAAACCTCCCAACAGACGGGATCTCACAGGCTGAAACGCTTTTTTCGGCAAATGCGGGGAAATTTTCGCCGCATACCAGCCGAACGGGTGAAAATCATTCATTCAAAAATCTCCTTCCACATCACTCTTCGCTCGATGTGCCGCGCGATCATGCAAGCGCGGGTTCATCGCCGCGATCATTCATTGAATGAAGGTGATCAAATGCCGAGTGGCTTTTCATCATAGTGAAGACCATCATATCATCTTTTCCTTCGTCCTGTCTATAAAAAAGTAAAAAAATTGTGGCACCAAGCGAGAATGGGGTGTTTCTCCGTTAAACGGCTGGCTCGTTCGCGGAGCTCGGGAGAGGGCGGAGAGGAGGGCCAAGGCGCATCGTTCCCATGATGGCCGGCTGGCAGCCGGGAGGGAAGACAAGGCGCCCGCTGAGACGGACGGGCTACAACATCATCAGCAACGTCCCCGCGGTGATGAGCAGCACCCCGATCACGACCTTCGAGGAGAGCGGTTCACCGAGAAACATCGCCGCAAACAAAATCGTCAGCACCAAGCTCGATTTGTCAATGGCCGAAACGCGGGACACATCACCGATTTGGATCGCTTTGTAAAAACAAAGCCACGACAATCCGGTCGCCGCCCCGGACAAACATAAAAACCACCAGCTCTTGGGAGAGATCGATTTGATGCCATGGTGGGCGCCGGTCAACCACACGATGGCCCAGGCGAGCACAAGCACGACCCCGGTGCGAATGGCGGTCGCCAAGTGAGAATTGACGTTTTCAATCCCGATTTTCGCCAGCACCGATGTCAACGCCGCGAACACCGCCGCCAACAAGGCGTAAACGATCCACATGGGCATCCCTTCGCTTTCGTTGAGAATTTTTTTCATCTATTATACTATGAAAAGCGGGAAGATTTCACGTTTTTGCCATCGTTTTGGTATAATAGGGGAGCGCCTACGAGGACGGCTCTAGGAGGCCGGTGATTTCGTGCAAAATACTACTGCTTCCACCTATTTCTCAATTAGAGAAACCTCGTAGAAACAGCCTTCTTTTCTGAATGAAAATGCGATGATTGGTGTGTGACAGCGGTTTTTCACCAGCCTTCTAATGGAAAGCGAGCCCTTGGTTTATGGTCCGCGGTGTGGAGAACAGCGAAAGAGAGGGATGGATCGATGCTTATTGCCTTAGATATGGATGGAACGCTGTTGAACGGGGAGGGAAAAATCAGCGAACCAAACCGAAAAGCGATCGCAGCCGCACAAGCGCAAGGCCATATCGTCGCCGTCGTCACCGGCCGGGCGCGCAAAGACGCACTCGCCCCGCTCCGCGAGGTGGGACTCGTCTGCCCGATCGCCAGCTTAAACGGGGCGATCGTCACGCTCGAAGACGGCACTGTCATCAGCGAGGCGCCGCTTGAGCGGGCGACGGTCCGCCCAGTGCTTGAGTGGGTGCGCGAACAGGCGGACTTGTATTGTGAGACGTACACGGGCGATGCGGTCTATGTCGGCTTGCATAACCGCGCTCAGTGGGAAGCGCTCGCTTCGGAGATGGCTGAGGCGGCGCCAGAGGTGAAATGGCTCGTGAACAAACAGTTCCAGCAGGCGCGGGTGACGTACGTCGACGACATCCGCACCGTGTGGGACGACCCGGCGCGGGTGATGTATAAGCTGCTGATTTTCGTCCTTGACCGCAAGCGGCTTCTTGATGCGGCGTCCCGTTTCGCCCCGCTCCCCGGCGTCACGGTCACCTCGTCGCATCCGCATAACATTGAGATGAACAACGAACGGGCGACGAAAGGGGAGGCGCTCAAGCAACTCGCCGCCCATTACGGCATCGATATGCGCGATACGGTCGTCTTTGGCGACAGCCATAACGACTTGTCGATGTTTGCGGTGGCGGGCTGCCGCGTCGCCATGGCCAACGCCGCCCCCGAATTGAAAGCGAATAGTGATTTCGTCACCCTCTCCCATGAGGAAGACGGCGTGGCCGTGGGGCTTGAGCAGGTGTTGGCGCGGCGAGGAACAAGCTGATGACCTTCCCCAGCTGCACACCCCAAAACAGCCGCAAAAACGGCAGGGGTGTGCAAGCCTCTTTTTCTTTCGGTTCACGAAACATGGTATTGATAAATCAATAGCTTGAACGTTTGACAATTTCGGTCAGCTGTACAAGTTGACATAATCAATTTTTATGATTTGAGGGGATATGAGGGGTGTGCAAAATGGCCTCTTGCCGCCTTAGAGAATCAATGGTAAAATAAAGGTGCTGTTGAAAGAATTGGGCCTCGCGGAGAGGATTGAAACCTCGCTAATATGAGCTTTCTCGAGTGATTTCCAGTAATCAACGTTGAAAGAATTGGGCCTCGCGGAGAGGATTGAAACTTTTTTGTTACGCATATAGGAATTGTGCTTAGCTGTTTGGTTGAAAGAATTGGGCCTCGCGGAGAGGATTGAAACAATTCCATGTTTTTTCGAGCGACGATAAATAGGAACAATGGTTGAAAGAATTGGGCCTCGCGGAGAGGATTGGAACTTTTTGAGCAGTTCTACTTCCGTCATTTTCATTTTCCTTGTTGAAAGAATTGGGCCTCGCGGAGAGGATTGAAAACTCTTTTCCACTAGAGCTTTTGCGCCCTCGTCATACACAAAGTTGAAAGAATTGGGCCTCGCGGAGATGATTGGAACACTTAATCTCCGGTTTTCACTTATAGCCTTCGTCAAGTTGTTGTTTATATGTAACTCCTTTCTTCATTTTGGAGAAGGGAGTGTTTTATTTTCTTCAGTGTTGAAAGAATCTGCTGCGCTGGGACAGGGAAAAGAATAACGCCACTTTTAGGAGCTCTGTGATTTAAGGAGGGTGCTTCTCGGCTTTGTTTCTCAAATAGAGAGACCCAGTAGCATCGGCACTGTTTTTCACACGTTCACCCATTGAGCAAGGGAAACGGCGGTTTTTCACCAGTCGTCTAGGAGACCGGTGATTATATCGTGTATACCGCTTCCTGGCATCGTTTCTCAAATAGAAAAAAGCCTTGCAACACTGCACACTTTTATTCATCGACCAAAGGAAACCAATGTTTTTCACCAGCCTTCTAGATGATGATGTTCGCAGCTTGTGAACAATCAACGTGTGGCGACCATCGTTCAGGTGCGGGTGTTCCTTGCTTTCTTGCCAGTCAATTTCAGGTGAGATTTTTGTCGGAAAGCTGTTATCGATGGTTAGAAGAAGTTTGTGTAAATAGAAGGAATTTGTTGAATTTTGGAGAAATTAGGATTGAATATATTGGTTAGGGGGGAATGATGTGGGACAACCAGCTGTCTTCTTCGAGGATTCGCTGTATCAGAAGGCGTGGGAGCGCTTGGCAAAAACGACAACCGATGCGGCCGGCGTCGACGGAGTCCGCATTGAGGACATTTCCTCTCCAGATGAATTTATTAAAGAGATTCAAGCGAAAATTTTGACCAATGCCTATCGTCCTTCTCCGGTCAAAACGATGGAATTGAAGAGAGGGAATAAGGTAAGAACGATAGGAATCTTGACGTTGGAGGACCGGTTTGTCCATACGTTAGTAAAATGCTGGTTAGAGCCGCTTTGTTTGCCGCGATTTCATCCCCGCAGTTTTGCTTATCAGCCGGGAAAATCAGCTTCACAGGCGATCGAACTACTGGAACATTGGATTAATGAAGGGTACGAGTGGATTGGTGAAACGGATATCCGCAGTTTTTTTGATGAAATTGATCACCACGTTTTAGCCCAGCAGTTGCGCTATTTTACTAAGGATGAGGAAAAAATCGCGTTTATTCTTTATTTGTATTCTGGCCAAGGGAAGGGCATTGTCCAAGGCAGCCCGTTATCTCCTTTGTTGGCGAATGTATACCTCCATTTGTTTGACGAGTACATGGCTGCCAATGGCCAGCCGTATCTCCGTTTTTCTGACGATTTGGTGATTTTGGATCAGTCAAATGAACAAGTAAAACAGCGATTGCAGAAAATGGAACAATTTTTGCTGACGTTAGGGTTGTCCATTCATCCCGAGAAGACCGCGGTGAAACATTTGTCGGAAACATTTGAGTTTCTTGGCTTTCGATTTGACGAAGAAGGTAGAAAGGTGGCTGTCAAAGGGGTTGAGTCGCTGCGGGAAAAGATGGATGGGGTGAAACAATATCCGGCCGGCGAACGGGAAGGAAGGTATGAAATGATTTTGCGCGGCTGGATGCAGTATTACGAGTCGATTCCATGGGAAACGTTCGATGAACCGGAATGGCTGTTATTTGTTGCGGATTTCGAGACGGATCGAGATAAGATTTCTGATGCGTACACAAAAGCAACCAGTCGGCTTTCGAGAAAAGATATCACCACTTGGCATGCCCAGCGTTTGTATCGATTGGCTTCGGTGCTTGAACTTCGAAAAGACCAACTGTACTGGCTAACGTGTCTACATACATTGGGCGTTCCACTGAGCACCGAGGATGAGCAGCAACTTTATACCGTTTATCAGCTGACTAAAACGGATTGGCTTTCCCTTGTTACATACTTGGAACGATGTGTTTCTGAACAAGGGGATGAGGCGTATGATGATTTAATTAATTACTGTAGATGAGCAAATTTGCTAACATAAATTGACAACTAAACAAAAAAGGAGACATGAACCCAACTCCTTGAGTAAAATAGATGTGCTCAAACCCATTCACACAAGGAGGTTCATGTCTCATGAATAGATTAGCACATCATCAAGGAATCCACAAGTTTTTCATGACGTTGGGATTGGCGCTTTATTTCTCGAAGCCGGTCATCAAGCATCTCGTTTACCTTGTCGACGCCTTGACTACCAAGGGATTTTCGGGGACATTGACGGATGTCCGGTACTGGAGTTTTCATCCCAACCATCGAACCACGCTCAGCCATTTTTTCACGAAAAGCCCTTGGAACGAGGAAAAACTGCTTGAGAAGCTTCAAGAATGGATTCTTCGCCAGATCGAACGCCTAGCCAAACGGGAGAATCAACCCCTTTTTGTTTCGATTGATGATACGATTTGCCAAAAAACGAAGCCTTCGTCACGGGCTGCCCGCGCCATTCAAGGGTGTGATTGGCACTACTCGCACAAAGATCATCAATCCGTTTGGGGGCATTCGCTTGTTTGGCTGATGGTGCATACTTTCTCGCAAGCGTTTCCGTTCGCCTTTCGTCTGTATGACAAGACGGCGGGAAGAAGCAAAATCGACCTGGCGATCGAGATGCTTTCCTCGCTCAAGGGGAAGCGGGCTCAGCCGGTGTATGTGCTCATGGATTCCTGGTATCCGTCCCAAGCGCTCATCGAAGCCTGCCTGAAACAAGGATTCCATGTCATCGCCATGCTCAAGACGAACCGGATTCTCTATCCGAAAGGTATCGCCATCCAAGCGAAGAAGTTCGCCCGCTATATCGAGCCCAACGACACCCACCTCGTCACGGTGGGGAAGGAGCGTTACCGCGTGTATCGCTACGAGGGAGCGATCCATGGCCTCGATGACGCGGTGGTGCTGCTGGCTTGGAAGGCGGATGAACCGATGACGCCAGATCATCTCCATGTCGTCTTGAGCACCGACCGGGAGCTAGGCGATGAAGAGATCTTGCGTTATTATGCCCAGCGCTGGACGATCGAATGCTTTTTCCGGCAGGCCAAAGACCAGCTGAAGCTCGATGGGTACCGTGTTCGTCACATTCGGGCGGTGAAACGGTATTGGGCCGTGGTGCTGTTCGCCTGCGTATACAGCATCGCCGAATCTCAGCAAGACCTCTCTTCCGGCCTGGAGCTTCTTCGGTCTCGGAAAGGGCACAGCGTCGTCGAGTTCATCTACGATGCCGCGAAGCAAAATATTCCCATTGATGTGATCAAAAAACAGCTCCATGTCGCCTAAGGGGTCCCCTGTTTGTCTCTTAGGGCATGGAAATTATTGTAATGAAAAATGCTCATCTACAGTAATTATTTTATAGAGAAAAGATGGTTTGCTTTAGCCCAATGGTTTCACGATCCAACGCCTCCCTTATCACAGGAAAGAGAAGGGGGTAAAAGTTCCGAAGATCCTGCTATTTCGCAAGAAGATACTTTTTCGAAATTCCTTCATTTGTTTTCAGGAAAAGAAGATGGATTTTTGCTTGAAGTGCCCGAACAAGGCAAACGGGCGTTTTTGGACATTCCGCGTCCTCTGACTGTCGATGATGTGAGAAAACATTATGTTGGGGAAATCACGATCGTACAGTACATCATTCGTTCGAACAAAACGGTTTCGTACGCTGTGATTGATGTCGATATTCCTAAACATGTGCTTCATCAAATCGGGCATGAAGGGGAGGCGTTCGCGGCAAAGCGGAGCCAGGCATTGCGGGATGCACTTCGCCTTCGTGAAACGGCTCAGAAAAAAGGGTTTCCGTCTTATTTAGTGGATAGTGGATTTCGCGGTTATCATGTGTGGTTTTTCTTCAGCGAGCCGCTCATGTTAAAAAGCGCTTATGAATTTCTTGTGAAACTTACAGCAGAGACAGGAACGCCTTCAGATGGATTGACATGGGAACTGTTTCCAAAACAACGAAAACTGAAAGAAGGAGCGAAAGGCCAAGGGATTAAACTGCCTTGGGGAAAGCATTCATTGACGGGACGACAAGCTTGGTTTGTCGATAACAAGGGAGAACCGCTCACAGACCAACTCGGGGCCCTAGATCAAATCGCCGCGATCGAAAAACAGGTTGTCCTTCGATTCATCCAAGGGGGAACGTCATCTTCTGAACGCTTGCCGGTTCGACAGTTTACTCCTTCTCCGTCGGTGCTGGCGGTCGTACAAGGATGCCCGATTGCCAGCCATATGGTCGAAAAAGCGAAACAAACGAACTATTTGACTCATCAGGAGCGGCTGTTTTTGTTAAATGTGTTTGCCCCGATGGGCGAGGATGGAAAACGATTTATTCATCACGTGATTTCACATACATTTAACTACAACTTTCACACGACTGAAAAATTTGTCCGTCGCAGTTATGATAAGCCGATTAGCTGCATTCGCATTCGCGAGCATTTTCCGGGTTTAACTGCTCAGCTTGGCTGCCATTGCCAGTTTCATCTTGAGAAAGGGATGTATCCGACGCCGGCGCTTCATTCTCCGCAATTTCGTGCGGTAAAGCCGTTGGGGAGAAAGGATGGAGCGGCTGTTTTGGCGGAAACGGCCGCAGCCAAGGAAGAGAAGCCGACGGAGTCCCCTCTGCATTTCGACCGGCTCAAACATGTCAATGAACTGGTCAATAAAATGATTCAACTGCGCAAACATCAGCGAGGCATTCAGTCGAAGCTGAGAAACATTGAACAAGAATTGCGACAAGTGTTCACTGAGCTTGGCATTGACCGTCTTGAGATTGACCAAGGCTATTTAGTATGGAAGCGTGAAGGGAACAGTGATCGTTGGGTGATTGAACTGTGAGTACCATTTATATCACGGAACAAGGAGCGTTAGTGAAAAAAGCCGGCCACCGGCTTGTTGTCGTCCGCGGTGATACCGTAGTGGCGGAGCGCCATTTTCGGGATATTTCGAGAGTCCTGTTGTTTGGCAATGTGCAAATGACGACTCAAGCCATTCATCAATGTTTGCACTATGGCATTCAAGTGGCCTATTTTACGATGAACGGACATTATCGCGGCCAGCTTTCACCGATTTCCTCCTCTAATCTATATGTGAAAATGGCGCAAATTTCCCATTGGGAAAACAAACCGTTTTTGCTTGCGTTGGCGCGTCATTTGGTGGCCGGAAAAATTCGCGGCCAGCGGTATGTGCTGCAAAAACGAAGAAGAGGCATCTCATTGAAAAGTGAATTTTGGAGAGAATGTGACACACAGTTGCGGGCAATGGAGGATCGGGCCAAAACAGCAGAATCGATCGGGTCATTGCGGGGGATCGAGGGAACGGCAGCCCGAATATATTTTTCGGCTTGGGATCAGCTGC
The DNA here is from genome assembly GCF_052692335.1 of Geobacillus sp. YF-1. Classification (NCBI taxonomy): domain Bacteria; kingdom Bacillati; phylum Bacillota; class Bacilli; order Caryophanales; family Anoxybacillaceae; genus Geobacillus; species Geobacillus sp. YF-1. Next base: position 2,007,779 of record NZ_CP199850.1, on the reverse strand, counting down.
TGCCAAAGGATTTTCCGTTCGAAAAGCGGTCGCGGCGCCCGGCACTGAACGGTGTCAACAGCGCCTTGAATTTTGCTTATACGCTTTTGCTTAATGAAGTGAACAACGTTCTTGAACTGCAAGGCTTTGATGTGGTTCTCGGCCTGTATCATAGCGTCCGTTACGGAAGAATCAGCCTATCGCTTGATGTGATGGAGCTGTTCCGCCCTTTGTTTGTGGATCAATGGATTATTTTATTGGCACGGCAGCGGCAGATCCAAAACAAAGACTTTTATTGGAGCGATACGCAAGGAATGTATTTTACAGAGGACGGGAGAAAAAAGTTTCTTTCCCTCTACGACTCATGGCAAAAAGAGTTTGATTTGCGCGGAAAGTTGGAACATCTCTCATCAGGGTTGGAGAAAACGTTTCTAAAGGGGGAAACGCATGCCTTCAGCACCGCCATCCAAGAGCTATTATCTCGTTTGTTATGATATTGAAGATACAAAGAAGAGAAATAAGCTTGCTAAGTGGCTGCTAAATTACGGCATTCGAGTGCAAAAAAGTGTATTCGAAGCGTATTTGACGGCGGCCGAAGCCATGGAAATGATGGAAGGAGCCCGGCCGTGGATCGGGGAAGGAGATTCCTTGCGCGTGTACGAGCTAACGGTGGAAAGCTACGAAAACAAACAGGTCATTGGCACGCCTTTAGAGCATTTGCCGTGGAACAACTTGATCGTGTAGCGAGCAGCTCTGTCCGGGTTGCACACCCCAAAACAGCCGCAAAAACGGCAGGGGTGTGCAAGCCTCTTTTTCTTTCGATTCGCGAAATATAGTATTGATAGATCAACAGTTTGAACGTTTGACAGATTCGGTCAGCTGTAAAAGTTGACATAATCAATTTTTATGATTTGAGGGGATATGAGGGGTGTGCAAAATGGCCTCTTGCCGCCTTAGAGAATCAATGGTAAAATAAAGGTGCTGTTGAAAGAATTGGGCCTCGCGGAGAGGATTGAAACATTGAATTCCTTCTTTTACTTCAAAATTTTCTATGTGAGTTGAAAGAATTGGGCCTCGCGGAGAGGATTGAAACACGTTCCGACTTCAAATTGAAGGATTATTCCTTCTTCTTGTTGAAAGAATTGGGCCTCGCGGAGAGGATTGAAACAAAGTCATAGAGTCTTCCCATTGGAGACTTGGACTTGTATGTTGAAAGAATTGGGCCTCGCGGAGAGGATTGAAACAATCATCCAATGTGGCTTGAATTCGGTCACCCATAGATACAGTTGAAAGAATTGGGCCTCGTAGAGAGGATTCTTTGCCCCTTTGAAAAATGCTAGAAGGCCGGTGATTTAAGGGAGCAGGCCGCTTACCGGTCTCGTTTCTCAAATAGAAAAGCTCTGTCGCATCGGTATCGCCTTTTACACATTCCCCCATCGCTCAAAAGAAACAACCGTTTTTTTCCCAGCCTTCTAGGGAATGTTTCCCCTGTTTGTCCTCAGTTGACGCTTCACGCGGGATAAGGCCGCAGGAATCTTGAATCGTTAACGCCTTCACCTGTTTCATGTTCGATAGCTCCTAGGTTCAAAGATGTGTCGTTGGCTTGTTAAAGTGTACAGTTCCGTAAGCTGATGGGCTTCCGCTTATGCTAGGCATGTTTATTATGTTAATGTCCCCACGTAATGACGAGGCGATGGGTTGTGTACCCATAAGCTTGAAAGCAATATGGACAGACTTTTGCTTATGAAACAGCAACAAACTAGACACCTTATTTTGCCTCTAAAAGAAACGGGCTGTCACGTCGGCTTTTGGTGATGAGAGATGGAAAATGGGGAAGATTCTCCTAATTTGACGCAAAAATAATTAAATAATAGTGAAAATTAACTATTTTTATGGTATGATAACCATATCAATCTAGAAATTTCTTTGTGTGGGAGAATTGCCCTCGTGCGATGCAAGCAAGTTTTGAGGTGGGTTTGACTGTGTAGAGGGGCAGAAGGTGCTTAATGTTCTCTGCACCCCGCTGTTCGATTGTGCACATAAGGGGATGTTAGGTTTTCGCCTTAGGCGGTCTACGGCGGAAAATCAGTTCAAAATCAGCAAACGATTTTGATAGGAGAAAGCTGAATGTCAAGCATCATCGAGCAACTCGTAGATTCTTTTCCTTATATTCATTTACGCGTCGTGTTGGAGTGCCAGAGTGCCGGGTATATTTCGAAATACAAGGCATCGATGATTCGCGGGATCGTTGCGAGAGTATTTAAAAAGCAAGTTTGTTACGACATAGAAGCGGCTTGTAGCAACTGTAGCCTTAATGACAGCTGCATGTATGCGGCAGTGTTTGAGTCGCCGCACTATCTCGTTCATCGGCTGAATCGTGGTGGAACAGTGCCGCATCCATATATTATCCGATGCGGAGATGGCCGAACGTTTTTCCAAACAGGGGATCACCTTTCTTTTGACATGATTTTGTTTGGACGCTATGCTAAGGTGTTCGCCATCCATTTGCTTTCCAGCTTTGGCGGGATGGAACAATATGGATTTGGCAGGGAGCGGTTGCTCTTTCGGACACTGACAATCTATCAGATCCTTGATGCGAAGTCTATCGTTCTAATGGATGGCAACTCTATTGTTGCCGCGCCAAAAGAGAGCCGATTTCAGTATCAAGAACGGCCGTACGAGGAGGTTCGGCTTCAGTTTGTCACGCCGTGCCGCATGATCCGAAAAGGCAAGGTGCTGCGGAATTTTTCTGTTGAGGAGTTTTTATGGCAAGTAAGGCATCGTGCCTATCATCTTCTTTTATTGCACCATGAGCAGGGGGACACAGTTGCATGGGGCGATTTGCCCCTTCTTCATCAGAAGGACGTTGCGATTGTCAGCGAAGAATGGGAGGAGCTGTCCCGCTACTCGATGCGGCAACAGCAAAAAGTCTATTTAGGTGGCATCAAAGCAACGTTGGCGATGAGAAGGTCGAACGCGCTTGACCAATGGCTGCCGCTTCTTTCGTTTAACGAAAAATTTCATGTCGGCAAAGGGACGTCATTTGGGCTTGGACAGTATGAACTTTGGTTTCGCTAGGGGGATGCATGGTGAATAAAGTGAATGTGATTGCAACTGTCGGTATTTCGCTGTTAGGGGGATTAAAACGCCACAATATTTCGATGGATCTGCCTGATGAAGAGATCGTCAACCAACTTCTTCGCGTCGATCCTCATACGATCTGCGCCGAGGCTTCCTCGACTCTTTCCTTAATTCGGGATCAGCTGATCGAGGAAGAATCGCAAGATTTGTATTTATTGACTTCCGATACTCCTGATGGAGAAAGAATCGCTAGCATTTTGAAGCTTTACTTTCAATCGTTTTTCCGCCAAGTGCACGTGTTTGCGATTGAAAATTTAAATGGAGAAAAACCAGAGCTGTTTAAAAATGAAGGGTTAAGGAACTTAGTTAAAACGATCGTCCAAATCGTCAGGGTGACGTCGAACCGCGGGGATCGATGCGTCATTAACGCTACAGGGGGATATAAGGCGCAAATTTCGTTCGCCGGTTTGATCGGGCAAGTGTTGAAAATCCCTGTTTATTACCAGTTTGAAGGGTTCTCGTCGGTGATCCAGCTGCCGGAAATGCCCATTTCTTTCGACTATAAAATTTGGCTAAAGCATTTTCGGCTGTTTTGGGATTTATACCACCTTGGAGTCGTTTCCGTCAAGCTGTTGCCGAAGCATGTTGATTTGTCCCCTCTTAGTGGGTTAATTGAATACCAATCGAAAGAGCAAATTCGCCTCTCTTCGGTTGGCTGGCTTATGCACGAAGTATTATGGAACCAGTTTAAGGAACACGGGCGGCTGTATTTGCCTCCTGTCGCCGAGGATGGAGGACAGGAAGGAGAGCAAAAGTGGGGGAGCGATTTGCCGCTTCACTTGCAGACGGTGTTGCAGACGATCCAGCGGCTGCCGTTTGTGACATCTGTGCAAATTGTTGGAACGAAGGAGCAAGTCTCAGGACCAATGACGTTCATAGGACAGGGGGATTCTGGTATCATCCGCGGTTCTTACGGCCACGAACAAAAGACATGGCTGTTTGATATTCAAACAACTGCTGCTGATGAAATGCAAGTCAACGCGGCTGTTGTTGAATTGCATCAGCGTTTTGAGCCGCTTGTGCAAACTCCAAGCGAGAAAAGCGTGGAATTTATTTTAGTCCGTCATGGGCAGCACGTAGGTGAAAAAGAAGAGAGAATTGAAGGATGGGCTGATTTTGAGCTGACGGATGTCGGTCATAAGCAAGCGAAACTGGTAGCTCAATATTTGAAACAAAACTATCCTAGCATTGATGTACTGTACACGAGCTCACTGATGCGTGCACGCCAAACAGCTGAGCATATCGGAAGGGAATTGGAGATTCAGCCGCTTGTATTGGACGATTTGCGGGCGATGAACTACGGGAAGCCAAGCGGGCTGACGAAAAAGGAAGCGGAAATTTTATATCCTGTTCCGCCGAGGCAGGTAATATTTAACCGAGCGTATGACGGCGAATCCGAGCTTGAGTTTCACCGGCGGGTGATTGAGTTGTTCTATGAACTTGTCCATCGCCATCAAGGGCAAACGGTATGCATTGTCACGCACGGGCGGGCCATTAACGCCATTTTGAAAGAAGTCATGAACTTACCGCTTAGCCATGACTTCCGGGTCGATTCGGCCGATACGTCCATTCACCATTTCGTGATGCGGCAAAACCAAACGTTGCTCCGGTGTATCAACCATACAGATCATTTGGTAGCATTGCAGATGGATGCGGCAAAGTAACTTGTGACAATTGGAAATTATGTATTTCCTTGGTTTGACTATGAGAGATTCCAAGGGCGGCAGAGGGGGAGAAGAATGATCAAATTTTTATCCTTTTTAGGGACTGGTCGTTATTTGTCTGGCGTATACCATCTCGAAGGAATCAAGTCAGAGACAACACATTTCGTGCAAAAAGCAGTATTGGATATATTGCGGCAGCAAGGAATCATGGTTGACCGTGCGTATATTTTCGTCACGGAAAAAGCGGAAAGCACAAACTGGGCTGGTTTAGCTTCTGAATTAGAGCAGTTGCGCAAGCAAATGGACGGCTTTCGATATGACGCGGTGCGTATTCCGACAGCGGTATATCCGCAAGAAGTATGGGAGATGTTTGAAATCGTGACGAACGTGTTGGAAGAGGAGGATGAGGTGATTTTTGACATCACCCATTCATTCCGCTATCAACCGATGTTGGCGCTTCTTACTCTTCATTACGCCCGGATTACAAAACGTGTAAAAGTGTTAGGAATCTATTACGGGTTGTTTGAACAGGAAAACGGGGAACATCCAATCATTGATTTAACGGCCTTTTCCGATATGCAGGACTGGGTGACGAACGTATACTCCTATATCCAGACAGGCAATGCCAACGCTCTGAGTCAATGGGTGTTGGAGCGTGAAAAAATGATCCGAAACCAGGAAAAAAGGAGTACCGAAGATTTAAGCAAGTTAAATAGCGCCGCCCAGAAACTTAAAGAACTGACAAGTGCGCTGCAAGCGAGCCGTGCTCCGTTAGTATCGAAAATAGCAATGGAAGCGTCCCAATCATTAAAAGAGTTGCAGGAAGTCAGCGGCAGCTTGCGGCCGATGTTCCGTCCATTGAAAGTGCTGTACCAAAAAATGGAGGAAGATATTAGTGACTTGGCTGTTCAAGACGACATCTTGTCTGGTTTGGCTGCGATTGAGTGGTGCATCAACCATGGGCTCACACAACAAGCATATACACTTGCCAGTGAACTTTATACAACGGCCATATGTTTGAAATATAAATGGAATCCATACGGCAAAAAGGAGGAGGGGGAAGAGATCAGCAAGAGAGATTTAGTCGATCGGGCGTTGACTGCCGCGATGAAAATTATTGAAAAGAAACGTTCAATGGATCAATACCGCGAACAATATCGTGATGAGAAATATTTGTCACTGATTGAAATGGTGCTTTCACATAAACCGTTGCTTGATATATTGCACGAGATCAGAGATTATCGCAATGACTTGAACCACGGCGGATGGCGGCCGGCTCCGTTGTCAAGCGAAACGCTAGAGAAGAAAATAGTGGAACTGTTCGGCCAATATCGCTCTCTGTTGTTGGAATTTTGGCAAAGTCATGTTGAAAGTGGGGAGAACAATCTTGCTGCAAAATGAGTATACGTGTGAAATAATTACGCCGCTTGTCGCTAAGGGAGCCGACAAGAGCATACTGGAACTTCGCGCCTCGACTTTGAAAGGGGTGATGCGATTTTGGTGGCGGGCGTTGCATGGCCATCTTTCGTTCGAGGAACTGCGAAAGAGGGAAGGGGAATTATTTGGAGAAAGCGGCATGAGCCAATCCCCATTGACTGTTCGTGTTTGGAGTATTTTTCCTAGCGGAGAGACGTATTTACTTCCGCACAAAAAGCAGGTGAGAACGAGAAGTTACAAGTGCGGCCAGTCGTTCAAGGTGGTGTTGAAGGCAAGAAAACATCTAGAACTATATGATCGGTTATTCAAAATAGTTGTTCTGCTTGGGGGATGGGGGATGCGAAGCCGGAGAGGATTTGGGAGTATAACGATTAGGAAAATAAATGGGAATCCCTATGCCTTACCGAGCGACTTGCTAGGCATTAAGTGTTTGCTAGACGATTTTTATGACAAATCAGGCATCGCAAGGCCGATGATCGATGTGCGGGAGTCTGCCATTGTTGTTTCATCTAACCGCGATAATCGGTTTCCTTATATAAAGATGATTGAAGTAGGGGATGTGTGGACAAATGCTGATTCCCTCCTCCAAAGGATTGCTCAAAGTGCTAGCGATCATAATCACGAACATAAAAGAATTGCTAAGTCCGGCCGTCGTTTTGCTTCCCCTATCGTCGTTTCAGTTATTGAAGATCATTCCTGTCAAGTTAATCGGAGCGGCCGGCTGCGGCCGATTATTACGACGTTGAATTCTGTTCCACCTTTTTCTTTAAAAGGGGAGGTGGATCAGTTCCAAGCATTCAAGGAGGCGATTTTGACATGAACAGATCGCTGCTTTATGTGACCATCGGCCCGGTACAGAGTTTTATCGAGCAGGCACGGAAAACACAAGATCTTTATATTGGCAGCTTGCTTTTGTCGCATTTGTCGCAAACTGGGATGAATTTGATCCGTTCCGAGTATGGGGGGACGATTATCTTTCCCAATCCAGAGAACGATTCTGCTCCCAATCGATTTGTAGCCAGCCTTTCTGGGCATTATTCAATCGATGAAGTAGGTCGACAAGTCGAGCGGCATATTCACGAAGAGTTTATGAGAATTGGCAAAAGCTTGATTGGACCGGATAAACTCTCGTTTTTTGTGTCTGATTCCTTTCGACAGTCGTATTTTGAACAGCTAGAAGCCCATCTGCAAATTTTCTGGGTCGTTATCCCGTATGATGATTATCATCGCTCATATGCCAAGCTAGAAACATTGATGGGGCAGGTAAAAAACATCCGTCCGTTCCGCCAGATTGAGGAGCAGGGAAGAAAATGCAACTTGACGGGGGAACACAATGTATTATTCTATCGTAATCCGAGAGTGGATAAAGAAGGAAAGAGAAAGTTTTTTATCCCGGAAGAAGCGATCCCTTTAAATGGGGAGCGATACGTTTCCTATATCCGTGAAGGGGAGTATTTAGGAGCTCTTGGTTTTATCAAACGGTTTGCCTTTATGGATGAAGCATTCAAAAACAAGAAGATCCAATTTCCATCGACTGCTAAGGTGGCCATGCTCGACATCTTGACAGATGAGGAAATAGAAAACGATCATATCGATTATGCATATGTCTTTGACATACTAAACGAAAATCCACCAGCTAACGACATCACCGAGCAGCAGCGCAGGGAAAGCGATAAGCTCATTCAACGGTTGAAAGCAGAGAAGAAGCGACCGAACCCATACTATGCCATGATCGTATTTGACGGTGACAGCATGGGAGAGTGGTTCGGCGGGGGGAAACTCGTGTACAAAGAACAACTCGAAGCGTTCCAGCAAAAGTTTACGTTTTGCCTAGGGGAATACGCCAAATGGGCGAAACGATATTTGAACGGGTCAAGAGGAAAAACGGTGTATGCCGGCGGGGATGATTTGTTTGGCTTCATCAACCTCGGCTGTCTGTTTGAGGTCATTGACCAACTGCGGCAAGAGTTTGACAGGCAAGTGAACCAAAAGTTGCAGAGGGAGTTTGAGCTGAGCGGGCAGCTGACGTTTACGGCCGGCATCTGCATTGGCCATTATAAAGAACCGCTTGCAGACGTGGTTAGAGGAGCTCGTTATGCAGAAAAAATAGGGAAAAAAGTTGAACCGAAACGCCCCGATGAACAAGAAAAAGATGCTTTTTGCATCAGTGTCTTGAAAAGAAATGGGGAACATCTGATTTCAGCACTGAAGTGGGGCGTCTCCAGCCAAGAAAATGAAAGCACACCTCGATTGTTGCAGCAAATTCTTGCTTTAATGACAAAACATTTTTCCGATACGTTTTTGCAAGTGTTGTCCCGTGAATTGTTTGCCTTCACCCGGAAACCATTCCGGGGAATGATGGAGGCGGAGCTGAGAAGGCTGCTCAACCGAAGTTTCAAAAAGGTAGACGGGGTGTCTAGAGAGGAGACTGTTGAAGAGTTGCTCTCCCTGCTGATGAAATTGTGGAAGATCAGCGACTATCTTCCGACAATCAACCAAAAAGCAGTCGGAGTGCAGACAGAGAATCATTCCATTTTGAATTTTATAAATACACTGTATATCCTTTCGTTCCTTAAACGACATCAAGCTGATGGAAAGGGAGACGGGCAATGAGAGTTCTCATTCAGCCGCTTGACCTTCTCTTTGTCCGGGATGGGAAGCCGTTTTCGATGGGGGAGGATGTCACGGCTCAAAGCGTTTTTCCACCGCCGCCTAGCACGTTTTATGGGGCGTTGCGCAGCGCCTATTTTGGAACGAATCCAAATGAATTCACCCCCAGGCAGCTCAACACCGACGATGATCCTACTGTTTCACTGACGGTCAGGGGAGTGCATGTATATGACGTGGAAAAAAAGCACTTTATTTTTCCGATTCCGTTAGATCTCGTCATTAAGGAAGATGACAGCGAGAGGCAAGCATATGAATTACAAATGAAAGAAAGGAATTTTTCTTCAAACTATCCGTTTCGAACGATTCTCGCCCCGCCGGATGAACAAAACATGTACCGCTCGGCAGAAGGAAAATACATAAACGGAAAAGAGCTAAAAAAATATTTGCAAGGTTTAAGAAACAATGAGCATATTCGTTATTTGCCTCCGGAAGAGGGAGCGGACGAACAACCTATAGCCAAAACGGAAATGAAAATCGGCATTGCTATCGACCGCCGAACGAGAACAGCGGAAGAGTCCAAACTTTACCGTATGGGGATGAAGCGCCTTCATCCAGCCTATCGTTTTTTCGTTGATTTTGATGGGCTCGATGGGTTAAAAGATTCAGGACTGCTTCGTTTGGGGGGAGAAGGAAGAACGGCCTTTTACTCAAAAACGGAAATCGAGCCGCCTACGTTTGCGTGGCCTGACTATCATCCGAATTCTTCGTCCTCTCCCTCTAGGCAGCTCTTTAAGCTGTATTTTGCTGCTCCTACTTACTTTGCCAACGGTTGGCTGCCAAGTTGGATTGATCCGGAAACGATGTCCGGTGAATATCAGGGAATCAAGCTCGACTTGGTGACGGCCGCTGTCGGCAAGTACATGGCGCTTGGCGGATTCGATATGAAGGAGCGTTATCCTAAGCCGATGCGGCGTTTTGTTGGTGCAGGGAGCGTCTATTATTTCGCTGTTTCGTCTGAACACATCGAAGAGGTGACCACGATCTTTCATGGTCAATGCATATGCGATGAGCCCCAATGGACAAAGCCAACATACGCTCAACAAGGGTTTGGTCTTTGTTATGTCGGAAAGGTGGCGGCCAATGAAACGGATGAGACATCGGTCGTGTAGATGAAGGGAGTTATGAGGAGAAATTTGTAATCTCTAGAAGGGCGGTGATTTACTCGCGCAACCGCTTCCCAGCATCGTTTTTCAAATAGAAAAGCCTTGCAACAGTGCACACTTTTTTTCATCGACCAAAGGAAACCAATGTTTTTCACCAGCCTTCTAGGAGAATATCGATTCTTCATAAATCCATCTTTAGGAGGAATGAGCAGACTTATGAGGGAATTAGTCAAGATTATTACAACAGTTGGGAGCTCACTGTTCACTAACTTTGTGAGTGAGCAAAAGAGAATGCGGGAAGAGTACGAACTGCTGAAAGACATGTTGTACTGCTCGAATCATTGCCGAAAGTACAAGGACGAAATTGATGGGTGCCGTAATTGGCTAAGGGAATATGTCAAGAAAAACAAAGACGCCTCCGCTGAGTTAAGCAGCATTCGAAAAATTGCCGCCGAAATGCTAGACAAACAAGTTGAGGTTTGTTTATTGGCCAGCGAAACGATGTTGTCTTGGATCTCGGCTGAGATCATTAAAGAACAGTTGGAAACCGAAGGATATGTCGTTCACTTTGAAGTGGTTTCAGGACTTCAAGTAAAGGACGCCCTCAGATTTGAAAAAGAGGGTCTTGTCAATTTTATCGACAGGGTATGGTATTTTTCCAACGGAGGGTATAACGGTGTTTTGAATGTCACGGGCGGATATAAAGCTTTAATCCCGTATGCGACGATCTTGGCTCAACTTTATCAAATGCCAATGTACTATTTGTTCGGAGATACGTTTAGCGCTCAAGAGTCGTATCCGCTGCTTCGCTTTCCACAAGCGCCTCTAGCGATTGATTGGAATACGTTTGAAAAGTATGCGAGTGTAATTAGGGATTTACACGCAGGAATAGAGGATTGGGAAGAGTACAAACGAAAGCATAACATTAGCTACGACTTCAGTGCTTGTATTTCTACGACGGATGGAAAAGACGCCTTCTTGAATGCGATTGGCGAAATGTTTTATCGCATATATCAAAAGTTTCAACTCGTTTACGTCTTGCAAAATGGCCCGTTCTCGCAAGACGAGGCTCATCGGAATCGTCAGATTTTGCGTCAAGAAATAGGAAAACTGATATCCGCTTTAACTAACTATATCAAAAGCAATGGTTTAACAAAAGCAACAAAAGAAGAAATCGTTCAACGCATGACGATGCCAGAACAAACAGACGGAAAGGATGCGGGAGAGCTTGTTCACGCCTGCCGCCCAGGGGACGAGCATTTTATTTTTAAAGCCCCGCGCTCGGGCATAGAAGTGCGTCTGTTGTATTCGTTTGATTATGACCATATCCAAGAAAAGCTTACGAAAGTGGTCATTTATGATTTTCGCGTTGGCCAATTTAATCATAGCAGTTATATTAAGGAATTCCGCACATTTTATCAACTTACTGTAGATGAGCAAATTTGCTAACATAAATTGACAGCTAAACAAAAAAGGAGACATGAACCCAGCTCCTTGAGTAAAATAGATGTGCTCAAACTACCCACAAGGAGGTTCATGTCTCATGAATAGATTAGCACATCATCAAGGAATCCACAAGTTTTTCATGACGCTGGGATTGGCGCTTTATTTCTCGAAACCGGTCATCAAGCATCTCGTTCATATTGTGGATGCCTTGACTACCAAGGGATTTTCGGGAACATTGACCGATGTCCATCACTGGAGTTTTCATCCCAATCATCGAACCACGCTCAGCCATTTTTTCACGAAAAGCCCTTGGGATGAAGAGACGTTGCTTCGCAAACTCCAGCAATGGATCCTTCATCGCATCCAGCGAATCGCCAAACAGGAGAATCAACCCCTTTTTGTTTCGATTGATGATACGATTTGCCAAAAAACGAAGCCTTCGTCACGGGCTGCCCGCGCCATTCAAGGGTGTGATTGGCACTACTCGCACAAAGATCATCAATCCGTTTGGGGGCATTCGCTCGTTTGGCTGATGGTGCATACTTTCTCGCAAGCGTTCCCGTTCGCCTTTCGTCTGTATGACAAGACGGCGGGAAGAAGCAAGATCGACCTAGCGATCGAGATGCTTTCCTCGCTCAAGGGGAAACGGGCTCAGCCGGTGTATGTGCTCATGGATTCGTGGTATCCGTCCCAAGCGCTCATCGAAGCCTGCCTGAAACAAGGATTCCATGTCATCGCCATGCTCAAGACGAACCGGATTCTCTATCCGAAAGGTATCGCCATCCAAGCGAAGAAGTTCGCCCGCTATATCGAGCCCAACGACACCCACCTCGTCACGGTGGGGAAGGAGCGTTACCGCGTGTATCGCTACGAGGGAGCGATCCATGGCCTCGATGACGCGGTGGTGCTGCTGGCTTGGAAGGCGGATGAACCGATGACGCCAGATCATCTCCATGTCGTCTTGAGCACCGACCGGGAGCTAGGCGATGAAGAGATCTTGCGTTATTATGCCCAGCGCTGGACGATCGAATGCTTTTTCCGGCAGGCCAAAGACCAGCTGAAGCTCGATGGGTACCGTGTTCGTCACATTCGGGCGGTGAAACGGTATTGGGCCGTGGTGCTGTTCGCCTGCGTATACAGCATCGCCGAATCTCAGCAAGACCTCTCTTCCGGCCTGGAGCTTCTTCGGTCTCGGAAAGGGCACAGCGTCGTCGAGTTCATCTACGATGCCGCGAAGCAAGATATTCCCATTGATGTGATCAAAAAACAGCTCCATGTCGCCTAAGGGGTCCCCTGTTTGTCTCTTAGGGCATGGAAATTATTGTAATGAAAAATGCTCATCTACAGAACTTAACAAAGATCGTGAGTTAATTCCGTATTTGCTTGAGCCAAATAACTATATAACTCAATGAACTAGGAGGAGTTCAGTTAAGATGTATCAGTTAGCGAAACCGTTAATCTTCATCAGTGCAACCCCATCCCATGTTGGGGCGGGGACGGACTTAGGAGTTGTCGATTTGCCAATTCAACGGGAACGTTACACGGGATTTCCAAAGTACGAGGCTTCCAGTGTGAAAGGCAGCCTGAAAGATGCTTTTTATGCATTAGCCGCTAAAAGCAAGGAAGATGTGGCGGATCGTGCCGAACTTCAGCACCCGAATGGCCGATTCGGCAAAATAAACAAGCAAATGATTGAAGATGTGTTTGGAAAAGATGAACAGGCGGATCACGCTAGCGCTATTGCGTTCACCGATGCCCGAATTTTATTGTTTCCGGTCAAATCGCTGAAACATGTGTTTGTTTGGATTACGTGTCCGCAAATTCTCAGCCGTTTCAAACAGGAAATGCAGCTATGCGGGATTGACCTTTCCACATATGACCACAACCTCGAGGGAACAATCCCTCAAGGAAGTGATTTGATCATATCGGGGCAGGGGGTTTTGCTAGAGGAGTATTTGGTCAACGTTCAACAGAGCGATGAGTGCACCAAATGGGCAAACTGGTTTTCAGAGAATCTATTTCCTTCCTCCGATGAGTATCAGTATTGGCGCAATAAATTAACACGCGATTTAGTCATCGTTCCAGACGATGTATTTCGAGATTTTGTCATGTTGTCAACCGACATCGTGACAAGGGTGAGAATCGACCGGAGTAAAGGAATTGTCAAGGAGGGGGCTTTATTTACAGAAGAGTATTTGCCAGCTGAATCGGTTCTTTATTCACTGGTGATAGCCTCCCCTGTTCTGAAATCGAAAGACGAGGGGCTGTCTGATGAACGATTCGCGAGCGCGCAAGGGGTGATCGATTTCTTTGCACAGTTTTTGCCGAGAGTCATTCAAATCGGTGGCAATGAAACGATTGGCAAAGGGATCACTCGCACTCACCTTATCGAAGACGGCAGGAAACAGACGATTGAGGTCTAGTGAGAGAAGAGGGAGGAAATAAAGTGAGCAAGCTCATTGATATCGAACAAGAACGGGCGAAATTTGCCTACGATTGTGCGAGCTTTGGCATTTCCATTGCAGAGGAAAAGAAAGCGTACAATGATGAGTATTATTTTGATGAGAACTATGCATCTTACGTAAAAAAGATCCCGGCATTAATCAAAACGAACGGACTCAGCGCCACGTTTGCTTATGTATTTGCTAAAAGAAAAAAGGAAGACAAGAAACCAAACGGAACGGTAAAACTACCTGGAAGCAAAGATCATCCGAAAAATGCATACGATTTAATTTACGAGCAAACGCGGCGATGGCTGGCTGACAATCCTGTCGTTTCTTTCCCAGAGTTGAAGAGAAAAGACACGGAGCTTATGAAATTGCTGCTTTCTTTAAATTCCGAACAATATCGCCAAGTAACGTTAGAAATTTTGCGCCTTTTCCAATGGTTGCGTCGTTTCGTCGAGGGAGTGAAGTTAAGTGGTAAAATACCGTCCTAATGAAAAAAAAAATAAAAAACGGAATGACGCAAAGAAAAACGAGCAGATGTTTGTGGAGCGACTTTGTCTGCCAGCAGATACAAGAAGAGTATTGGTTACCGAAAATGATATTTTTTCATCAGGAGCCGATAATTATTGGCTTCAGTATCATCGGCTCGTTGAACAGCCTAATGACCAAGAAAAGGAACGACTACGTCCCTCAGTCTTCCACTTTAAGCCTGCTTTCCAACAGGAACTGTTTGACAACTTGGTCAAACGTCAAAAAAAGATCATTGCAGATAGTGGATGGGAAAGTCAATGGTTTCAAGTCAGTTTTGAATGGCGGCTGGCTCTCGGTTTAGGGGATGCATCTGTCTATGAAACATCCATTACCCTGCATCCGTTGTATGGGTATCCGTATTTGCCGGCTCAGGCCATTAAAGGCGTTTGCCTCTCTTATATGATTTTTGAATATTTTGATGGCGAGGAGAAGAAAGCGGAACAATCCCAAGCCTTCCGTTTCCTTTTCGGCGATCAAGACGAGCAGGGGAGTGTCATATTCACGGACAGCATCCCTGTGCAAATACCAAAAATCAAAGAGGACATCATTAACGTTCATTACAAAATGTATTACCAACAGCAAAAATGGCCTGTAGACTATGATACACCATCGCTTGTGTCATTCCCTGTCGTCGAGAAACCGAGATTCCAGTTTGGCGTTCTGTTGAAAGAAAATGTGACATTTACTGAAGAGCCATTTAGAGACGAAACAGCCACCCAGGTATTGAAGAAGCTTGTTTCCGGTGCATTTTCCGAGCACGGAATCGGCGCAAAAACGGCTGTCAATTACGGATACGGAATCGCGCAATCGATAGAAGGATGGTAAAAAACCAGTATCTCGCCCTGTCTGGGGCGCTTGGAAGGAATGGGAAGTGTAGCTGGTCAAATTTCTCTAACAGATAAAGCGTTGGATCCACATTTTTTCCTTTAGAGCACCAACCTTGATAGAAGAAGAGCGTAACATAAGCAGCAACTCTTTGAAAACTAGATGTAAATAACCATTCTTATTGCCATCGGTATGGCTCATTGCACACCCCAAAACAGCCGCAAAAACGGCAGGGGTGTGCAAGCCTCTTTTTATTTCGACTTACGAAATATAGTATTGATAGATCAACAGTTTGAACGTTTGACAGATTCGGTCAGCTGTACAAGTTGACATAATCAATTTTTATGATTTGAGGGGATATGAGGGGTGTGCAAAGTGTGAGTAAAATATTTGTGGGTGACGTTCAGGAAGGATCCCCGACGAGGGTTGCGAACTTTTGTTCGCGACGCTCGTCGGGGCCACCAAGCGAAGCGCGGTAGGAAAAAAGCGAATTTCATGCAAAAAGGACTCTCTCCCTGCTATGATAGTGATTGTTGACACCAACCGAAAACAGGAGGGAGAGAGTCCATGAAACATCTTACCACACAATGGCCTGTATTAAAAGAGCTGGAGGAACAATTGTTGAGAACCCTTCAAAACGTGTTTGCCACCGTGTTGGCGGCCCTTTTGGAGGAAATCGATCAACAACTGGCGGAAGCCAGGGACAAGCGCCGCTATCAGCTGAAAGACAAACGGCCGACCACCCTCCAAACGCTGTTTGGAGAAGTGACGTTCCGACGGAACTACTACTATGATCGGCAGGCAGGGGCGTATACCTTCTTGTTGGATGCCGAACTGGGCTTTGATGGAGCCCAATCGATCAGTCCTTGCCTCGAGGAAACGGCGGTCGAGTTGGCTGTAGAGTGCTCTTCCTACCCTACCGCAAAGCAGCCCGTACGTTGGAGGCGATCGTGGGGTATGCGGTCCTCAGCCATGAGGCGATTCGTCAGCTGGTGTTGGCGGCCCCTGTCTCGCTGCACCACCCTGTTTCCCAACGGCATGGCCGGGTGCTGTTGGTGGAAGCGGATGGACTGTTCATCTCCCGCCAAGGGAAAGGGAAACGGGCGAAAGAGCAGAAAATCTTGGCGGTTCACGAGGGATGGAGACGGAACGGCTCGCAACTGGAGCTCGTGAACCGGCGCCACTACCTCCATGAAGGGGCGGGGGACGTGTGGGAAGGGTTCGAAGCGTGGCTGATGAAGGAATATGCCTATGACCCGTGCCGGGACTTGTTGGTCATCAACGGCGACGCGGCATCTTGGATTACCGCCTGCCGGGAGTATTTCGGAAAGCGGGCGTGCTTTCAGTTGGATCGGTTCCATGTGGCGCGGGAGCTTCGTCAGTGTCTGTCCGGCCACCCGCGTTGGCGGGAGGTGCGGAAGAAGCTGGCGAAGCAAGACGAGGAAGGACTTTTGGTGGAACTGAACAGCGCCGTCGGTACGTTGGGGGACGAAGCCAAAGAAGAGCAGTTGGCCGAAATGATCCGCCGGATCGAGTCGATGCCGGGATGCATCCGGGACTACCGGGAGTGGCTGTCGGCGCAAGGGGTGGAGACGGCCGGCATGCGTCCGATGGGCCACGCCGAGAGCGTGATGAGCCGGTTCGCGTACCGGGTGAAATCCCGCCGCAGCTGGAAGGACCAAGGACTTTGGGCGTTTCTGAAGGCGATGGTGGCCCAAATCGACGGAATAGGGTGGAGAACGGGGCAGTTGGAGGAGGAAGAGCCCCAGAGTGTAGCCTCGGCCCCGACGAAGCTTGAGCGGATCAAACAGGCCAAACGGAAGGCAGGACGGTTGTTGGCGGAGGTGATGCGCCAGAACATCCCGTATCTTCAACAGTCATCGGGGACGCCGATCTACCAAGCATTGTCGGCGCTTCGCGATGGCGGATGGATGTAAAAAAATGGATCGAGCAAAAATCAGCTCAAGAAGAGGGATGAGAGTCCGAAAGCGCTTACGATATCAATTCCTAAAAATGGTCTACCAACCGGTGATTGACAACGCCCGTAGTAGACCGAAAAAATGTTCTCCACAAAGTCTTGACTGACTCGTGTGCAAAATGGCCTCTTGCCGCCTTAGAGAATCAATGGTAAAATAAAGGTGCTGTTGAAAGAATTGGGCCTCGCGGAGAGGATTGAAACCATCTCTTTCCCTGGGGAAAAATCCCCCAGGGAATATTTCGTTGAAAGAATTGGGCCTCGCGGAGAGGATTGAAACCCTTTTACGGCAAAGTCTTTTTTTCACTTCGTTGCTTTTCTTGTTGAAAGAATTGGGCCTCGCGGAGAGGATTGAAACAGTACGTTTTGTATTCGCAATATTTCATCCATTTTTTTCGTTGAAAGAATTGGGCCTCGCGGAGAGGATCTGAGTCGGCCATCCCGCCGTGGTTGCTTGGAAAAGGATGGCGCATTTTTCGGCGGTTTGGTCTATGGAACACCTAGGAAGGGCGATGTTGCCGTTTTCCTGGGTGTTTTTTGTTTGGAGGGAATGAACATGCGGGGGATGAAAGTGAGAAAAAGTCTGTCTTGTCTTGCGGAAGAAAGCCGGTTTATGATTGGAGAGAGGTGAGTGATCATGGAAGGAAGGAATCTAAAGCGCATGATTGGAACACTGCGGGTGCCGTTGTATACAGCGGTGGTGGTGGTGTATGTCGTCGCTCAGTTTGTTGATGCAGTGGTGATCCGCTACGTGATGGGGGGTGCGGCTGTTTTGGCACTGGCCGTTTCGGCGTTTTACGTTCGGGGAGTGTATGCGGTGTCAGGGACCGTTTTTTTCGTGCTGGGGGTCGGCCTGTTTCTTTATTATGGCGATTCGTGGTCGACGTTTGTCCTTCATTTTGAGCGGGTGTTAGGGCTATTGGCGCTGTTTTTCGTCCTGCCGTTTATGAACACGCTCATTCGCGTCGGGCGGTATGATCAAAGTTTAAGCCAATGGCTGCAATGGAAAACAGGGCGTGCCGCATCGCTATATCGGCGCAGTTTCAGTGTCTGTCATTTGCTTGGACTGTTTTTAAATATTGCGACCATCCCGCTTCTTGTCCGTTCGTTGCGGGCAGCGCTGCAGAATTGGGACAGAGGGAAGGCCGAGACGTTTTACGTGCGGAATTTGTTGCGGGCGTATGCGCTTTGTCTAACATGGAGTCCGATGGAAGTGATGATCAGCACGACCATTGACTTCACCGGTGTGCGCTATTATGAGGTCGCGCTGTTTTTGTTGCTTTTAGCAGTGACGATGGCACTGATCGATTGGGGAGTGGCAGGTGTTTCGTATCGCAACGATCCGTTGGCTGACAATGGGGAGGCGAATGGGGAAACGGTTGGTTCGGTTGGCAAAAAAGCCACCCAGTTGCTTGCGGTGCTCGTTGTGTTTACGGTGTTCGTTTCCTTGTTGCAACACTGGCTTGGCAAAGGCTTTTTGTTTTCGGTTGTTCTGTTGCTTGTTCCGTTTTGTTTCGGGTGGGCGCTGCTCGCGCGTCGGTTGAAACGGTATGGGACGATGGCACTTCGTCATTGGAAAGAGAGAACGGAAGGACTGGCCAACTACTTTTTCATGTTTTTAGGAGCTGGGTTGTTTGTGGAGATGCTGTCCCGGTCCTCGCTCCTTGTCGGGCTCGAAGGATGGTTTCGCGCGGGGGCGGAGCATGCCGTCTGGCTGTATGTCATGATTGCCGCTTACTTTTTCGTTACATCGTTCGTTGGCTTCCATCCGCTAGTCAGTTTAACGCTGCTGATGCCGCTGTTAAAGCCCGTTGTGGCGCTCGTTCCGGCGGTGCCGCTGTCGATTGTGCTCATTTGTTGCAGCTTGTCCACGGTGATGTACAGTCCGTACAATATTTCCGTTTCGCTGTTGGCCGATGAGCTTGGTGTCAATCCGTACCGCGTCGGGAGATGGAATATCGGTTTTGCGATCGCTTATATGGCGGCAGGGATTGGTGTCGCGATGGTCGCTGAAATGTTATTTCATCGTTGACAACGTTTTCAGCGGTGGATATAATGAAGATGAAGCTGCTGAATTTTTTGAGAAGTTCCAATGGTTTGACGTTAGATCGATCTAAAAGAAAATAGATTTCACTTCGAGTGATCGAGGGAAGACAGGAGAGAGAGCAAGAGAAAGTAAGCTTCGCCCTTGTCTAGATCGATCTAATCGTCAGCAACCGTTAGTTTAGATCGATCTAAATATAAGTTTCTAGCGTTTTTAGATCGATCTAATAGGCAAGTGGCTCGATCAACGCTCAGAAGGAGGGACAGCCTAGCCATGAAACAACGAAGCGCCCTCGATATGTATGCCGATGGGGCGGCATGGTGGGAAACGTCGATCAGCGACGTTCGCAAAAATGAAATTCTCGTTCGTGGTTATCCAATCGAAGAACTGATCGGCAACGTCTCGTACACGCAAATGCTTTATCTCCTATTATGCGGCGAGATATTGAGCGAGAAAAAAGCGAAGTTATGGGAAAGCGTCCTCGTCGCCGGGGCGGACCATGGTCCGCGCGCGCCATCAATTGCGGCAGCCCGCATGGCGGCGACGTGCGGTATTTCCTTTAACTCGTGCGTCGCGACCGGCATTAACGTGCTTGGCGATGTACACGGGGGAGCGGTGGAGAAAGCGATGGCGCTATTTTATGAAACGAGCGGGCAGATTGAAGCTCGCGGTGGAGATGACGCGATCAGCACCGTGGTCAGTGAACGGTTTGAACAGTTTCGGCGCGAAGGGCGAAAGCTGCCTGGATTTGGCCACCAGCTTCATGACGATGATCCGCGCGTCAAGCGGCTGTACGCGTTGGCTGAGCAGCTTGTGGAAGAGGGAGAGATCAGCGGGCGGTATTTAACGATCGCAGAAACGTATCGCTCTCAGCTCGAGAAGGCGAAAGGGAAAAAAATGACGATGAATATCGACGGGGTGGCGGCCGCGATCCAGTGTGAGCTCGGCGTGCCGGCTGCAGCGGCGAAAGGTGTGTTTGCTTTGTCGCGGGGAATGGGCATTGTCGCTCACGCGTTTGAAGAATGGCAAAACGGGGTGTTGATCAAAGGGCCGTGTCCGAACCGCAGCGATTTGGTCCGCTACACGGGGCCGGAGAGACGTCATTTTGAAAAGTAGGTGATGAACGTGAGAAAGGCGCAACTGTACATTAATGGAACATGGGTGGAAGACAACCGCGCGGTGGAGCCGGTGAAAAACCCGTATACTGGGGAAGTCATTGGTGAACAGCAACTGGCGACGCCCGACGATGTCGAAAACGCCTTAGCTGCGGCGTTTGCGGCGAAAAAAGAAGTAGCTCGCATTCCGGCTTATGAGCGGGCGCGCATCTTAAAAAAGGCGTCGGCGCTGCTTGAGGAACGGAAAGAAACGTTTGCCCGCTATATTTCCGAAGAACTTGGAAAACCGCTGAAAAATACGTTGGATGAAGTGTCTCGTTCGATTGAAACGCTCGAACAGTCCGCGGAGGAAGCGAAACGGCTGTTTGGGGAAACGATCCCTGGCGATGCCTCGGCGCGTGGGACGAAGGCAGTGGCGGTCACCTTCCGCGTGCCAGTTGGTGTAGTGGCGGCGATTACGCCGTTTAACGCCCCGTTGAACTTAATTTGCCATAAAATCGGTCCAGCCTTTGCGGCGGGCAACAGCGTCATTTTAAAACCGGCGCCGCAGACGCCGCTCATTGCGACGGAATTGTTGAAGCTGATGCTTGAGGCCGGTCTTCCGCCGCGCGCCATCAACATGGTGCTTGGCGGTGCGGAAGTCGGACAGCAAATCGTCAAAGATGACCGCGTCAATGTCATTTCGTTTACCGGCGGTGTGGTAGCGAGCCGCAACATCTGCGCGCTGGCCGGCATGAAAAAAGTATTGCTTGAACTTGGCGGCAATGCGGCGACGATTGTTCACGAAGATGCCGACCTCAAACGAGCCGCCGCGCTTTGCGCCAAAACTGGCTACAGCAACTCCGGGCAAAGCTGCATTTCTGTCCAGCGCATTTACGTACATGAGTCGGTCGTCGAGGCGTTTACCGACTTGCTTAAACAGGAAGTCGAAGCGTTGAAAGTTGGTGATCCGCTCCTGCCGGACACCGATGTCGGCTGCATGGTTGATGAACGGGCGGCGGATCGGGTGATGGATTGGATCGATGAGGCCATCGCGGGCGGGGCGACGCTTGTCTGCGGTGGAAAACGGCGCGGGGCGACGGTGGAACCGACAGTGCTCTTTAACCCGCCGAAACGAAGCAAAGTCGTTTGTGAGGAAGTGTTCGGCCCGGTTGTCAGCGTTATCCCGTACCGGACGATGGACGAAGCGATTGCGGAAACCAACGATTCTTCGTTTGGCTTGCAGGCGGGGCTGTTTACGAATCGAATGGATGTTGTTTATCAAGTCGCCGAAGCGTTGGAAGTCGGTGGGGTCGTTATTAACGGCACATCGAATTTCCGGTTGGATCACTGGCCGTACGGCGGCGTGAAAAATAGCGGCATCGGCCGCGAAGGCCCGCGGTATGCGATCGAAGAAATGACGGAAATGAAAATGATTGTATGGCAGTTTCCACAGTGATGATGGGTGGTGGACAACATGTTAGGGCTTTATGTCGCCAAGCCGAATGAGCTGGAATTGCGGCACCTCGATCCCATCCGTTCTCCGGTGGGGGATGAGGTGAAAATCAAGCTGATTTACGGTGGGATTTGCGGATCGGACCTCGGGGTGTTCAAAGGAAAACTCCCGCACGCGAACTATCCGGTCCGGGCCGGCCATGAGCTAGTCGGTGTCGTCGTGGAAAAAGGCGAACAGGCGGGGTATGACATCGGGACACGGATCGTTGTGTTGCCGAATACGTATTGCGGAACGTGCGACTTATGCCAAAAAGGGTTGACGAACATCTGCCGGCATAAACAATCGCTCGGCATTAACGTCGACGGTGGGTTTTCGCATGAGTTCGTCATCTCGTCGAAGTATGCGCTTCCTGTTCCTGATGATCTACCGAACGAAAAGGCCGTGCTCGTCGAGCCGTTTGCGGTTGTCGTGCATGCGTTGCAAAAGGTGAAAATCGAACAAGGGATGAAAGTAGCCATCATCGGCTGCGGCAATGAAGGGATGATGGCAGCCGTCCTCGCCCGCCATTGGGGAGCGGACGTGACGGCGATCGACATCAATCCGCTGAAACTCGAAACGGTGAAAGCGATGGCGGATATTCGCACATTTGCGCCGAATGCACTGGCCAATGAATCGTTTGACGTGGTCATTGAAGCAGCGGGTACGCGCGAAGCGGTCGAACAGGCAGTGGAGCTCGTCGCCCCAGGCGGTCATCTTGTGCTGATCGGTTTAGCGAATGAAGCGACGTTCCCGGTCGTGCGCCTCGTTCGCAACGAAGTAACTGTGCATGGCTCGATCATCTATCGCTTCCCGGATGACTATGTGCAAGCGATTCATTATTTGCGGACGATGCCGTATCCGATCGAGCGGGTGATTTCGTGCATTTTCCCGGTCCGCGACTATCAGCAGGCGTATGACTTGGCGTCATCTGGAAATGCGGGCAAAGTGGTTTTAAGTTTTCAAGAGGAGGAAGAGCGATGAAAAAAGGGGTAGCCGAACAGTTAGTCCGGTATTTGGAAGACCGCGGTGTCACGCATATTTTCGGGCTTTGCGGCCATACGAATATCGCGGTGTTGGCGGCGCTTGAGCATAGTCCGATCAAGTTTGTCAACGTCCGCCATGAACAAATTGCTGCTCATATGGCGGATGGCTATGCGCGGGCGAAAAAAGAAACAGCCGTCGTATTATGCCACGTCGGCCCGGGGTTGACGAATGCGGCGACAGGGGTTGCCAATGCGGCGCTCGACTCCATTCCGATGGTCGTCATCGCCGGCGATGTGCCGAGCCATTATTATGGGAAACATCCGCACCAAGAAATCAACTTGCATGCGGATGCGTCACAATATGAAATTTACCGCCCGTTTGTGAAGCGGGCATGGCGGGTCGACCGGCCGGATTTGTTCCCGGAAATTTTAGAAAAAGCGTTCCAGCTGGCGGAGAGCGGTCGTCCGGGTCCGGTGCTCGTCTCCGTACCGATGGATATTTTCTCAAAAGAGGTGGACGTGTCGCTGTTTGAAAAACAAAAGCGGCATACGAAAGCGTTGCATAAGCCGTCGATTGATGATGAAACAGCAAAACAAATCATTGAAAACATCATGCAGGCAGAGCGTCCGCTTGTGTATGTTGGCGGTGGCATTATGCTTGCCGATGCCGCGGAAGAACTGAAAGCGTTTGTCGAACACTTTGACCTTCCGGTTGCTCACACGTTAATGGGGAAAGGAGCGATGCCGGATGACCATCCGCTGACGCTGGGCATGAGCGGATTTTGGGGAACGAAATTTGTCAATGACATGTGCCGCAACGCTGATGTCATCTTCGCGTTAGGAACGAGATTTTCCGAAGCCGATTGCAGCTCGTGGGAGTCGGAGTATACATTCAACATTCCGGAAACGAAACTCATTCATATTGACATCGATCCGAACGAAATCGGACGCAACTATCCGACGGAACTCGGCATTGTCGCCGATGTCAAGCAAGCGCTTACCGTGTTGAACCGCGTGGCCAAACAAGTCGTGCCGCAAGGGCGGTCGGACGAAGCGCTGAAAGAACGGATCGCCAGCTATAAGCAAGAATTCCGGCAACAAAACGCACAGCATATTCGCGATGACAGCTATCCGATGCGTCCGGAACGCATTTTGCATGAAGTGCGGGAAGTATTGCCAAGAGACGCCATCATTACAACGGATGTCGGTTGGAACAAAAACGGGGTCGGCCAACAGTTCCCAGCGTATGGAGCAGGGACGATTTTAACGCCAGGTGGCTATGCGACGATGGGCTTTGGCGCTCCGGCGGCGCTCGGGGCGAAAATCGCCTGCCCGGATCGCGTCGTCGTGTCGCTCGTTGGAGATGGCGGATTTGGGCAAAATCCGGCGGTGCTGGCGACAGCGGCTGAGGAAAACATCGCCGTTGTTTGGGTCATTATGAACAACTACGCTTTTGGCACGATCGCCGGACTGGAAAAAGCGCATTTTGGCACGACACACGGAACAGTCTTCCAAAAAGATGGCCAACCGTATTCGCCGGATTATGCGGCCATTGCCCGGGCGTATGGCATCGAAGGAGTGAAAATCCGCTCAGCGGAAGAGTTTAAACCAACGCTCGAGCGAGCCATCCAAGCGAACAAACCGTTTGTCATCGATGTGGAAATGATCAACGTGCCAACGCCGACATCGGGCCACTGGAACATTATGGATATCTATTCCCCGGGTAAGCGTGTTCACCATGTTGCGGTTGAGCGGTAATGAGGAACATTGAAGATTGGGGGGACGAATATGGCGAGAACCTTTTCATTGGCTCATCTAACGGTGCTCGGCTGCCCACCGCCGGAGATGACGCACATCGCTGCCCGAGCAGGATATGATTACGTCAGTTTCCGGATCATTTACATGGGGTTGCCCGGTGAGCCGAATTATGCGTTAGCCGAAAACCCGCAGCTGCTGCGGGAGACAAAGGAAGCGTTGCGGGAAACGGGAGTTAAGCTGTTGGATATCGAACTGGCCCGCATTGATGCCGATATTGACCCCAAACGGTATGAACCGGCCATGGAGGTGGCGGCTGAGCTTGGCGGCCGCCACGTCTTAAGCAGCATTTGGACGACCGACCGCAGCGTCTATATCGAGCGGTTTGCTGAGTTGTGCGAGTTGGCAAAGCCATACGGGCTGACTGTTGATTTGGAGTACGTGCCGATCGCTGCTGTGACGAATTTGGCTGGGGTCATCGATGTATTAAATACGGTGAAACAAGACAATGCCGGAATCATGATCGATCTTCACCATTTCCATCGCGCGGGAGATTCGCCGGAAGCGTTAGAGAGCGTGCCGAGAGAATGGTTCCATTTTCTCCATCTTTGCGACGCTCCTAGCGAGATTCCAGCATCGAAAGAAGAGATGACGAGAATTCTCCGTGAAGAGCGGCTGTATATTGGGGAAGGCGGGATTGATATCGCCGATATTGTTCGCCGTATGCCGGAAATTCCTTGTTCGATCGAGCTGCCGAATATCCAGCGGGTAAAGGAATGGGGCTACGAAGAACATGCGCGACGTTGTCTGCAGTCGGCAAAAGAGTATTTTGCCCGCCATTTTACGGAGCAAAGCGATCTGTCGGCGTGATCGACAAACAACAGTTTGGCAGCGCTTCCTACAAGGGAGGCTGCCATACATGCATCCTAAATTATCAGAAAATTTTATATATTAATTCCGTTGTTAGAAATAAATGCTTCATTCATTTGGTTGTTTCCCGCATAGCCGATCACGGTCGCGAGAGAACAACACAGTTTGCGGCAGAGCAGGAATGCGGGTTCAACATACAAGGCGTACAGCCGATGGATCCATTCGGCTGTATCGACCAGCTTACATTGAAAAAACAAATGAAGGGGGAAAAGTGAATGAAAAAGATGTTGGCATTGTTGGTTGCCTGCCTGTTGGTTCTTGCAGGGTGCTCATCAAAATCGGAGACACAAGGGGGCGGCGCGGCGAAAAAAGCAGAACCAAAAGTCATGAAGATGGCTGTTGCGACATCGAAAGACCGTTCACTGACAAAGGGATTGTACAAGTTTGCTGAAATCGTAGAAAAAGAGACAAACGGATCGATTAAAGTGGAAGTGTATCCGGACGGACAACTTGGAGGAGACTTAGCCGTATTTGAAGCGCTGAAGATGGGAACGATTCAAGGATCAACGATGTCGACAGGCCCGATCGCTTCCTTTGCGCCGCGCCTTGGGGTGTTAGATCTTCCCTTTTTATTCAAAGATCGAGAAACCGCTTACAAAGTACTGGATGGAGAAATTGGACAAGAATTGCTAAAAGATTTGCCTGCTACCGGAGTGATTGGCCTGAACTATTGGGAAAACGGGTTCCGTCATTTGACGAACAATAAACGGGAAATCAAAAGCGTGGACGATATTAAAGGATTGAAAATCCGAACGTTGGAAAATGACCTGCATATTGACTTGTGGAAAGAGTTAGGAGCCACTCCAGTGCCGATGGCCTTTACGGAGCTGTTCACTGCTTTGGAACAACATGTGGTGGACGGTCAAGAAAATCCGGTCGGAAATGTCGCGATCAACAAGTTCTACGAAGTGCAAAAATATTTGACGAAAACAGGGCATGTGTACAATGCGAGCCCACTGCTCATCAGCAAAAAGTTTTGGGATACGTTGACGGACAAAGAAAAAGACGTGATCACGAAAGCGGCGGAAGAAGCAAGAGATTACCAGCGTCAATTGAATAAAGAAGAAGACGACAAAATGTTCGATTATTTAAAACAGCAAGGAATAGTCATTACCGAACTATCCGAAACAGAAAAACAAAAATTTATTGACAAAGTGCAACCGGTCTATAAAAAATATGCGCCGAAGTTCGGTGAAGATTTAGTGAACCAACTGCTTGAAGCAGGAAAATAACAGAATGGCACAACGGCTCTTAAGGGGAAATGCCCCTTAAGAGTCATTCCATTCTTTGATGACAGACACTTTAGAGGAGGAACACAATGAAAAGGATCGGAGCCGTTCTGGAGAAGACGCTCAATGTATTGATGGCGCTATGTCTCGCGTTGATGTCTATTCTTGTTTTCGGCAACGTTGTGTTGCGCTACGGATTTAACTCCGGCATTACGTGGTCGGAAGAAATGTCCCGCTTCCTCTTTATTTGGATGTCGTTTTTCGGGGCCATTGGCGCGTTAAAAGACAACGACCACTTAGGCGTCGACACGCTGCTTAGGAAGCTGCCGTCTAGCGCCAAACGCATCGTCTTTATCATCAGCAACGCGATCGTACTGTATGTGCTCTATTTGCTTTTTGATGGAAGCTGGAAGATGACGATCAGCGGCTTGGAAAGCAAAGCCCCAGCGACTGGGCTGCCGATGGCGTTCATTTATGGAACCGGGCTTGTCGTGAGCATCGGCATGGGCATCATCATCTTGTTTCATATGTATCAGGCGCTGTTTCGCCCCGGTGCGATTGATGAGCTGACGAGAATGAAAGAATCGGAAGATGAGATCATCACCGTCGCTCACAGTGAGGCAATAGAGCTGCCACACGAACGGAAACAGGGCGCCGCCGGAGGTGAGAGGTAGATGGCATTGGTAGTATTTGTCGGATCGCTGCTCGGCGTGATGGCGCTCGGGATGCCGATCGCGTTTGCCTTGCTCGTCAGCGGAGTCGCTCTTATGTTTTACTTGAATATTTTTGATACGCAAATCATCGCTCAAAACTTAATCAGCGGGGCGGACAGCTTTCCGCTCATGGCCATTCCGTTCTTTATTCTCGCCGGGGAGTTGATGAACGCCGGGGGCATTTCCAAGCGGATCATCCGCTTTGCCTTGGCGCTGGTTGGCCACATTCGTGGGGGGCTCGGGTATGTGGCGATCATTGCAAGCGTACTGTTCGCGGGGCTGTCAGGATCGGCGGTGGCTGACACGGCAGCCCTGGGCGCCATTTTGATCCCGATGATGGTCAACGCTGGATACAACCGCAACCGTTCGACAGGCCTCATTGCCGCGGGCGGCATCATTGCGCCAATCATTCCGCCGAGCATCCCGATGATCATTTTCGGGGTAACGAGCGGGGTGTCGATCACGAAACTGTTTATGGCCGGCATCGTTCCCGGAATTTTGCTTGGAATTACGTTGGCGGTGTGTTGGTGGTGGGTGACTCGAAAAGATCAGGCAAAAGTGTTTCCACGCCAGTCGGCGAAAGAAATTTGGCGGGCGACCCGCGAGGCGTTTTGGGCGTTGATTTTGCCGGCGATCATCGTCGGTGGGCTGCGCGGAGGGGTGTTTACGCCGACGGAGGCCGCAGTGGTGGCCGCGTTTTACGCCTTGTTTGTCGGTTTGTGTATTTATCGTGAACTGAAACTGAAAGACTTGTTCCATGTGCTCGTGGCCGCATCGAAAACGACGAGTGTCGTCATGTTTTTGGTGGCGGCGGCCATGGTGTCAGCGTGGTTGATCACTGTCGCCAATATTCCGGCCATTGTCACGGACGTGCTGGCGCCGTTTATCGATCATCCATTAGCGCTGCTGCTGGCCATTAACGCGTTGGTGCTGTTGGTCGGGACGGCGATGGATTTGACGCCAACGGTGCTCATTTTGACCCCGGTGCTCATGCCGATTATCGAAAAAGCCGGGATTGATCCAGTGTACTTTGGGGTGCTGTTTATTCTAAACAACTGCATTGGACTGCTCACCCCGCCGGTCGGCACGGTGTTAAACGTCGCTTGTGGGGTGGCGAAAATCAACATGGAAGACATTATGAAAGGGGTTTGGCCATTTTTGCTTGCCGAAACGATTCTCTTGCTTTTGTTGATTTTCTTCCCGTCTCTCGTCACCGTACCGCTCGGATGGTTTACGGGGCATTGAACCGGGTCGATTTCGCATTGAGACGGGGTGAAGCTTTGTTCACCGCAAAGCGGCAGCATGAAAAGGTGGGGCTGACCCAAAAGGGTGTCTGCCTTCAAGATAGGCACAAGGCATAGTATGGCAGAAACAGTCAGCACGTATATAGAGCAACGAAAAAGGGTATCCCGATCCTTTTGGGACACCCTCGCTTTTTTGTTACCGCACTTTTATGTGCTTGATGTTTGTATTTTGCCTTGTTTCTGGTTCAGCCATCGGCTCAATTGGTTCTAAATCTGTCAACAGGAATAAATAGCTGAAAATGCCGGCAAGCAAAATGAGTGCGGCGACGAGAAACGCGTACATAAACGAGCCGGTCGCTTGAACAATAAAGCCCGTAACGATCGGCGCGACGATGGCCATCGAGTTGTTGCCGAACGTCAATAGACCGGTCAACGTTCCGATGGTACCTGGCGGGGCAATAAACGTCGGGATGCTGTAGGCGATCGATGACGTGATAACTAAACCGCCGAGCGCAATGGAAATGCAAACAATGGCGATGTTCGGATTCGTCGTAAAGGCGGCGCCGATGACGGACAATCCAAGCAGCATGCCGATAACTAAAAACGTTTTTCGCACGCGCGTGGAGTTGCCTCCTTTGTGCACCAATCGGTCGATGAGCCATCCGCCGATCACGATTTCGGAAATCGTGCCGACGATCCACGGAATCGAAGCGTACCAGCCTGATTTTAGCACTGACATGTGCATTTCCGTTGCCAAATAGCCGGGAAGCCATGTGAGAAACAGAAACCACGAGTAGCCATACGCGGCAAACCCGATCAACGTCGCCCATACTTTTTTCTTTGTCAGCAAATACCGAATCGTTTCCCAAACGTTTCCGGACGTTTCGTCTGATTTTTGCGCCCCGCCTTGAACGATGTAGTCATACTCTTCCTTGGACAGCCGTTTGTCTTCATGTGGCTCTCGGTACATCGCCCAGAAGATGACAGCGTAAATCAGGCTGAGCACCGCGGTCGTATAAAACCCCGCTCGCCATCCCCATTCAGTGATGATCCAAGCGATGATCGGGGTGCCAATGGCGTTTGAGAGCTTCGACTGGGCATCGTAAAGGGAAATCGCGGTAGCCCGCTCATGGCGCGGAAACCATTGGCCGACCGCTTTAGCGGCGGAAGGGAAATACGGTGCTTCCCCAACTCCTAATAATACGCGTGACAAAATGACAAGCCCTTGGCCGCTGGCGATGGCGGTGAGGAAACAGGCAGCCGTCCAAATGATCGTTCCGACACGCGTCACCCATTTGACACCGATTTTATCGAGGATGACCCCGGCTGGGATTTGCAAAATGGCGTACGACCAAGCAAATGCGGACAACAAAATGCCGATCTGTCCGGGCGTGAGGCCGAATTCTTTGGACAGCGGCTGAATGCCGACCGACATATTGATGCGGTCAAAATAGTTGATAATGACTCCTAAGGCGATCAAGAATGCTATCGCCCAGCGGCGTTTGTTCTTCATTACCTGCTCACCACCCTTGTTTTGATGAGAGAAAACGCATACAGCGTTAGTCGAAAAAAATAGCATGGTTTAATCCGCCATCGCATTGGGACATTCCGTCATTTATCAAACGCTTGGCTTGCCGATGTTCACTTAATCATTCGCCCCCCCTTCCTTGTTCCGTTGTGTGTAACTCATTTTCTTTAAATGGAACCCTTGAGTGGATTATAACAAAACTCGTTTTCTTTTGTCCATCATTTGTTAAAAAATTTGGACTGTTTATGTTAATGCATTTAGATCATGGACGGACATTGGGCTAAAAACGGCTTGCGTTCTGCGGCTCGATAGTTGAATAGGAGAGATGAATGAGGATGGGACGCCCTGTTCCTTGGGGACGGCTTGCGGTTGTCTTTGAAAGTGAAAAAGAAGGAAACGAAAAAACTTGAATGACGTGGAGCAAAGATGCTAAAATGGGAGTAAGGTTCCACTGAAAGAAATTAAATTCCGTTAAACGGAACTGAGGGAAGCGAGGGAGACGAACAAGTTGAAGGAGGAAAAGAAACACGAGGCAGGCTTACGAACGGTGCAGAGGGCCATTGATATCTTGTATTGTTTTACCCTCGAGGAGCAAGAGCTATCACTCACGGAAATTGCGAAAAAAATTTCGCTCGCCAAATCGACGACGACGCGCTTGCTCGCCACACTTGAACAAAACCGCCTGATCGTCAAAGATCCGGAGACGTTGAAGTATCGACTCGGTCAAGGGTTGTATTATTTAGGACATATTGCCGGCAAGTCCATCGAAGTAAGAGAAATCGCCAAACCGGTGATGGAACGTCTGCGCGATGAGACACGGGAGACGGTGAACTTGTATGTGCTCGAACAAGACGCCCGCGTTTGCATCGAACAGTGCGAGGGGCTTCAAGCGCTGCGCCATATGGTAAAAATCGGCGAACGGCTGCCGCTTTGGGCGGGAGCGGGGGGAAAAGTGCTGTTGGCGTATCAATCTCCTTCGTTTCAGGAGCGCATTTTGGCCCAAGTGCCGACGGAGGAGCGACGGGCTCGTTTAACCGCTGAGCTGGAGATGATCCGGCAGCGCGGCTCTGCCTCAAGTATTGATGAGCGAGAGGTCGGTTCGGCGGCGGTCGCCGCCCCGATTTTCAACATTCACGGCGAAGTAAATGCCTGCCTATCGATCTCAGGACCGACGCACCGTTTTACGCCGGAGACGATCGGCTCGTTTGAATCGCTAGTCAAAGAGGGAGCCCAAACGATTTCAGAAAAGCTAGGTTACCGTCAGTAAGGGGGAGATCAATATGGCTATTTCAAAAGGCGCGATCAACGTGCGCAACATATCCATCGGGGGGGAAGAGCCGTGCATTTGCGCTCCGGTTGTGGGGATGGACACCGAGCAAGTGTTAGCTGAGACAAGGCAAATCAGCGCGAAGAAGCCGCATCTCATCGAGTGGAGAGCCGACTTTTTTAACGGTATCCATGATCATCGTCAAGTGGTAGCGACGGCGAAACAGATGCGGACGATCGCCGGAGAGATTCCGATTTTGTTCACGGTCCGCTCCGAGCGCGAAGGGGGAAGACCGATTCCGTTGACGGAAGAGGAAAAAATGCGGCTGTTTGACACGGTGTGCCAAAGCGGAGCGATCGATTTGCTTGATTACGAGCTCGTCCATGAGCCGTATGTGGCCACTGTACGCCAGCTTTCCCGCCAATACGGGGTGCGGCTCATTTTGTCCTACCATAATTTTGACTTCACTCCGGCCAAAGAAGAGCTCGTAGCCAAAATGCGCCAAGCCGGGAAATATGGCGCTGATATCGCCAAAGTGGCGGTGATGCCGAAATCGCTGCAAGATGTGCTTGTATTATTGCAAGCGACGGAGGAAGCGCGGCAGGAGCTGCCGATTCCGCTGATTACGATGTCGATGGGGGGGCTGGGTGCCATTACCCGCTTGGCCGGAGGGCTGTTTGGCTCGGCAGTGACGTTTGCGGTTGGCCAGCAAAGTTCGGCCCCGGGGCAAATTCCAATTGAGGAAGTCAAGGACGTCTTATCGGTCATCATGAAATATAGCCAATGAATGAGAATTTGGGGGAGGAGAAACCAATGGGACGTTTGCCGTTAGAAGGTGTCAAAGTGCTTGATGTTTCGACGATGATCGCCGCACCGTTTGGCGCGGTATTGCTCGGCGACTTTGGCGCTGACGTCATTAAAGTGGAGTTGCCGGGAAAAGGAGATACGCTGCGCCATGTCGGGCCGTTTAAGGATGGCGAACCGCTTCGCTGGCCAGGACTGGCACGTAATAAGAAATCGCTCACCCTTGATTTGCGCAAAGAAGAAGGAATGAACATTTTCAAGCAACTCGTCCGTCATGTTGACATCGTCATTGAAAACTTCCGCCCTGGCACGTTAGAAAAATGGGGCGGCGGATATGAGGAGCTGAAACAAATCAACCCGAACTTGGTCATGATCCGCGTCTCCGGTTACGGCCAAACGGGGCCGTTCCGGGAAAAAGCCGGGTTTGGCACACCGGCGACGGCGTTCAGCGGGTTTACGTACTTGCAAGGGTATCCAGACCGCCCGCCGGTCAGCCCGTCGTTTTCGTTGACAGACTACATCACCGGCATTTACGTCGCGTTTGCGGCGGTGACCGCCATTTACTACCGTGATGTTCATCCGGACGGAGAAGGACAGATGGTTGATATCGCTCTTTACGAATCAGTATTCCGCATGATGGAATTTTTAATTGCTGAATATGACCAATTGGGCAAGGTGCGCGAGCGGTCGCCGGGATTGTCGGGACATTCGAGTCCAGCCGGCACGTTTATGACGAAGGACGGGCATTGGGTCGTGCTCGTCACAAGCACCGATTCGACGTTTGAACGGTTGGCAAAGGCGATGGGCAGAGAAGATTTATTGACGCACGAGAAGTTTTGCACCAATGCACGGCGCCTCGCCCATCATGAAGAAACGAACGGGATCGTTGCCGACTGGATTCGTTCCAAACCGCGCGACGAACTGCTCCGGATTTTGGACGAACACGGGGTGCCGGTCAGTCCGATTTTGAGCATCAAAGATATTTTCGAGCATCCGCATTATCAGGCGCGGGAAAATATTATCGAAGTGGCTCATCCGCGTCTTGGCAAGATTAAAGTGCCTGGAATTGTTCCAAAATTCGAAAAAACGCCGGGCTCGGTGCGTCAGCTTGCGCCAGACTTGGGGGAGCATACGCAAGAAATTTTGCAAAGCATGCTCGGTATGTCCGCGGAAGACATTCGGCAATTGAAAGAAAAAGAGATTATTTAAGCGGGGCGGCACGTCCCGTCTATTCCCGGCATCTCATTTGGAGATGGCGGGCTTTTTTGTGAGGCTTAACCGTGCGGGTGAAAACGTTTCTTTTTGGCGACCGCCCGCGCCTTGCATTGACACTGCTTGCGGCCACCCTGTATACTTTTGGTAGGCGAAAGCGACGGTAAAGCAGGTGATTCGAACGGTGTCAGATAAAAAACGTTCCCGCGTGACACTCGAACAAGTCGCCAAACACGCTGGCGTGTCGCGGGCGACCGCCTCCCTTGTCGTCCGCGGGAGTCCGAATATTTCGAAAGAAACGCGGGAAAAAGTGCTTCAATCGATGAAAGAGCTCGGCTACGTCTACGATCGCGTGGCTGCGAATTTGCGCTCGCAGCGCTCTTCGACGGTCGGATTGATCATTACTGAGCTTGACAACCCGTTTTTTTCCGAGTTGCTTGTCGGGGTTCATGAGGCGCTCGACCAAGAAGGATATACGGTGATTTTGGGCACCACATTTGATCGGCCGGAAAAACAAGACGCATTGTTGTCGACAATGCTCGAACACCGGGTTGGTGGGGTTATTATGAGCCCGGTTCCAGGTTGTTCGACAGAGATGCTCGAACGGTTGCGGCAATGGGATATCCCGGTGGTGCTGTTTGCTCGCGAGGAAATTCCTGCGGGACAATTTGATTATATTGGCATCGATAATGTAGCTGGCGGGCGGCTGGCGGCCGAGCATTTGATCGCCCAAGGGCATCGCCGCATTGCGTTTATTGGCGGTTCTCCGCATTCGTCCGTATGGAAGGCGCGCCAAAGGGGATACAGCGAGGCGCTGCGCGCTGCAGGCATCGAGGTAGATGACGCATTGCTTGTGCCGTCGGCGACAACAAGACAGGGCGGGCGAATGGCGACGAAACGTGTTTTGCAACAACCGAATCCGCCGACGGCGCTCTTTTGTTATAACGATGTTGTCGCCTTCGGGGCGATGCTCAGCTTAAAGGAGGAAGGAATCGTTCCAGGGCGTGATATCGCGGTCGTCGGATTCGATAACATTCAAGAATCAGCTCTGTTTCAACCGCCGCTTACGACTGTCGCCGCCTTTCCTGAGAAAATCGGCGCCTTTGCCGCCAAACAGTTACATGAGCGCATGAAAGGGGATGCGAGCGCGCCAAAGCGGACGATTTTGCCGCCGGAGCTCGTCATCCGCCAGTCTTCAGGGAAGAGAGAGTAAAAAGAGGTGAAGCAACGTGGAGAGGCAGACGATCATCCCGCTCCGCGAGCGGAACATCATATTGATCGGCTTTATGGGGGCGGGAAAAACGACGATCGGGCAGCTGGTGGCGAAAAAGCTGTACCGCGATTTTATCGATGTCGACGCGGAAATCGAGCGGCGGCAAGGGATGTCGATTCCGGAGATCTTCGCGCAAAAAGGGGAAGCGTACTTTCGCAAGGTGGAGCGTGAGATAATCATCGATTTATGCACGAAGACAAGGTTGAAAATTTTATCGCTTGGCGGCGGCGCGTATTTGCAGGAGGAGGTGCGGCGCGCATGCCTCGCTCATGGGATCGTCTTTTTCCTTGACTTGTCATGGGATCAATGGAAAGAAGAGCGCCTGCCGCTCATTGTCGACAGCCGGCCGGTGCTGAAAAACAAAACATTGGAAGAGGTGGAGCAGCTGTTTTTCCAGCGGCAGTCGGCTTACGCCCTCCATCATTCCCGCGTGGTGCTGAATGAGCTTGAGGCCGAACAGGCGGCCGAGCAAATCGTTGGCTCGATCAAATGGACGTGGGATGTATATGAACCGAATCGATAGATGGTCATGACGAAAAGGCAGGCTCTTGTCGGGAGCTTGCCTTTTCGTGTTGGATGGCCGCGGCGAGAGCCGGTGGCGGAGCGGGAATCTGACGGTAATGATGCAAGCCAACTTCGTGCCTCGGTTGGATGGCCGCATCGAAAGCCGGTGACGGAGCGGGAGAGGCCGGCGTTGTCATCGCGATTTTTCCAATAAGCGGGGTTGGCGGGCGCGGTCAAAGCGGTTCGGGGGCCAGATCCGCTTGTCCTCGCCTTGCGTTCAGTCTCGCATCCTTGAGCGGCAAGGGTGTGGATGTGAGTGATGGACGGACTCGTTTCTCAAGCGAGGCCTGTTTCGGTGTTGGGGATCGGACATGGGGCGCGTTCAGCGAGCGGGGGAGGACGAACGGCCCGGCGTTTCTTTTCTTTTTTGGGCAGAAATGCCTGTTTGTGCTTGCCGGACAAGCGCTCCTTTTGTTATAAGGAAGATACCGGGTGTGAGGGAGAGTGGGGAGATGGAGAAAAGGGCGTTCCGCTGGCTTTATGTGTATATTGTCTTGGTGGTGCTGCTTCTGTCGGCGCCGTATTGGCTTTGGTGGCTGAAGCCGGAAACGAAGCTTGAGCTGCTCATTGTCGATGATACGGTGCCGGATCGGTCGTACCGCGAGCACCAAGGGCTTGTTTGGCTGCTCCGGGCGCAAAAGTACGTGCACCGGAACGGTAAGACGTATGATGCGGCGCGCGATTATGTCGGATTTGTGCCAAAGGGCGGCGGGGCATACGAAGTGCGCCCGCTTCCGAACACGATGAATCGCTATGATGCCGTGTATGTCGCCGACACGTACGGCGTCTATGAAGAAGAATTTGTTCGCCAGCGGACGGACGGAGCGCGGTCGGCGAAAGTGCACGGCGGGCTGGACGGCGAGACGGTGAAGGCGCTTTGGCGGTTTGCCCGGGAAGGGGGAAACACGTTGATCGCCGAATTCAACTCGATGGCCCACCCGACAGCACAGGAGGTGCGCGCGTCGTTTGAATCGCTGT
Organism: Geobacillus sp. YF-1; assembly: GCF_052692335.1. Taxonomy (NCBI): domain Bacteria; kingdom Bacillati; phylum Bacillota; class Bacilli; order Caryophanales; family Anoxybacillaceae; genus Geobacillus; species Geobacillus sp. YF-1. The sequence continues at coordinate 1,971,448 of NZ_CP199850.1, read as the reverse complement.
TCGGCTTGCATTGGACGGGGTGGATCGGCCGTTATTTCCCTGATTTATCCAGTCGAGAAGTGCCGGCGTGGGTTAGGGAGAACTACGAACAACAATATGGGACACCGTTTGCGTTTCGCGGTCCGGGAATCGTGCTCGTGGATGAACGGGATCGGTTGATCGTTTTGGACCGGCGCGATCTTGGCGGCGATGGCGTCGTGTTTTCGTATACGAAAGCAGGAAAAGCGCGGTGGGGCCAACATGAGCGCGCTCCTTATTCATACTGGTTTGACATCGTCCAGCCGCTTGATCCGGACGATGTGTTGGCGACCTATACGTTGTCGCTTTCCAAACGCGGGAACGAGAAACTGCGCGCCATCGGGGTTCCGGTTTCGTTTCCGGCCGTTGTCCGCTATGAGACGCGCACGTACCAGTCGTACTACTTTTGCGGCGATTACGCCGATCAAGGCAGTGTGCCGTCGATTTACCAAACGGTTGGATTCGACCGATGGCGCAAGTGGACGGCGAGCAGCCGCCCGGATGATGAGACGGCGTTTTATTGGAAAGTGTACGTGCCGATGATGAAAGCCATTTTGCAAGAAATCAAAACGTATCAAGAGGAGAAGAAGCGGCCTGCCGCTGCGGAAACGGCGGAGCAGGACGGCATCCGCTTGGCGGGGACGGTCGGGCGCGACGATCTGCAAGTATACCGCCGCGGTCGGTGGGAGCCATTGCTCATCAAAGGCGTCAACCTTGGCATCAGCAAACCCGGCGCGTTTCCGGGCGAGGCGAACATCACGAAGGAAGAATACTTCCGCTGGCTTCAGTATATCGGGGCGATGGGGGCGAACGCCGTCCGCGTCTACACGATTCATCCGCCGGCGTTTTACGAAGCGCTCTACGAATACAATCAAACCGCCAAGCAGCCGCTCTATTTGTTTCACGGCGTTTGGATCGATGAAGGGACGATGCTTCGAACCAAAGATGTTTGGGCTCCCGCGGTGGACGGGGCGTTTCGCGCCGAGATTCGCCGCACGATCGACATCATCCACGGCAACGCCAACATTCCAAAGCGGCCGGGCCACGCCGGGGGAGTGTACCGATATGACCTTTCCCCTTATGTCCTCGGGTGGATTTTCGGCGTCGAATGGGATCCGGACGTTGTTGCCGCCACGAACAAAGCCCATCGCGGATCAGGGGATTACCGCGGGACATATGTGTATACGAAGGGAGCAAGCCCGTTTGAAGCGTGGCTCGCGCGTGCGGTCGACGAAGCGGTCGGCTATGAGACGGAAACGTATGGGTGGCAGCGGCCCGTGAGTTTCACCAACTGGGTGACGACCGATTTCCTTCGTCATCCGGCCGAGCCGTTTGTCAAAGAAGATCTTGTTTCCGTCAATCCGAATGTCATGTACGCCACCGACAAGCTGCACGCCGGATGGTTCGCTTCGTATCATATTTATCCGTATTATCCGGATTTTTTGAACAGAGAAGAAACGTATATCCGCTATGTCGACTCGCGCGGCGAGCATAACAGCTATGCCGGCTACTTGCATGAGATGAAGGCCGCTCACCGGATGCCGATTCTCGTCGCCGAGTTCGGTGTTCCTTCGTCGCGCGGCATGGCGCACCGAAACGTGCACGGCAAACACCAAGGGTTTCTGTCGGAACATGAACAAGGGATGATCGACCGGAAGTTGTTTGAAGATATCGTTCATGAGCGAATGGCCGGCGGGCTGTTGTTTTCGTGGCAAGATGAGTGGTTCAAACGAACGTGGAATACGATGGAGTACGACAATCCAGACCGCCGCCCATTTTGGCTGAACGTACAAACGAACGAGCAACATTTCGGCCTGCTTCGCTTCGACCCGGGGCCGAGCGCAGCGGCGACGATCCAAGTCGATGGGCGGAAAGACGATTGGACGTTCAATGGAATCGATCCCGTATGGTCGGATGGAGAGCGGGCGCTGTATGTCACGAGCGATGAAGGATATTTGTACGTGCGGCTTGACGGTGCGCGCATCACCGATGAAACGACGACGTACATTGCGTTTGATACGATTCCAGGCCAAGGGCAATCGCGCCTCCCGGGCCTTTCCGGCGTGCGCACGTCAGGTATTGACTTTGCTTTAGTCATCCATGGAAAGCAGCGCGCCCGGCTGCTTGTCGACAGCTACTATGACACGTTTTCTTATCATTACGGTCATCAGCTGCACATGATGCCGATGGCGCCGTACGCCCATCGCAAAGATAACGGAGTATATCATCCGATCCGGTTGACGCTGAATAAAAAGCTCGAGGAAGCCGATGGCAAGGCCGTGCCGTTTGACTCGTATGAAACCGGGGTGCTTCGCTTCGGCACCGCCAACCCGGCCGATGCGGCCTATGACTCGCTTGCCGATCTCAGCGTGAGCCGCCGCGGTGATATGTATGAAATCCGCCTGCCGTGGGCGCTGTTGAATGTCACTGATCCAAGCCGGCGCGAGGTGATGGGCGACATCTGGTCAAAAGAAGGTCTAAAAAGCCGAAAGATCATCCCCGGCATCCGCCTTGGCGTGTACGTCGCCGACGGGGAGCGCTCATTTTCGTTCCCGGCGCTGGAAGGGAATGTGCTGCCGGCTCGGCAGTTTTACACGTACACGTGGCCGACGTGGGAGACGCCGCGCTACCACGAGCGGCTGAAGCCGTCGTATGAAGCGATGAAAGCGGCGTTTTCCGGCGCGGACATCGCCAAGCGACAAGGAAACGAATAAGAAGCACGCCCCGCAACATTGGCCGCTGTTTGACATAACGATGATCGATCAAGGCGGTTGACTGTCCAAAAATTTGGCAAGCACGAGACAAAAGCCCAACCGGCTGTCAAGCAAAAAACATGCTGGCGGCCGGTTGGCTTGTTTCTTTTTCAGTTTTCAGGAGATTTCGTTTTGTTCAGCCCGGGAACGGAGTTTTCGTTCATGTTGGAGAGTTTTGCGGGCGAGGAAGTCAACCGTTTCCTGCGTTTCCGACCATTCAAGGCGCCAATAGTTCATTTTCGTTTCCAAGCGCTCAAATCGAGCATCCGTGCGCTTTTCCAAATCCAAAAGTTTTTGGTGCAACCGGTCTTCCGTCTCTCGAATTTTGGCATACAGCCGATTTTCGGTATCCTGAATCTCGGCGCGCAATCGGTCTTCCATTTCCTTCATTTGTTGACGGAGTTGATCGGAATGCAAGTCAAGCGCCTTTAGAATTTGTTGCACGATCGTTTCGCCTTCCATGAGTTTCACCTCCTTTACCTCTGATCATAGCACATGGCCGGCATCGGGAAAATGAAAATCTAGTCCACTCGTTTCATTTTTTCACCAAACTTTCACCAACATTATGTAACGTAACTATAGAAAACGGGTGATGATAAGAAGCATGTTGCACAGGCTCATTCGAGTGTGACGTGCTGTCAGACGAGAGTGATGATAAGAAGCATGTTGTATCACCCCCTTGTTTTTCAAATGAAGAGACCTTGGGTGGGATCGGCTTCTCGTTCCATGTCATCTGGCGTCGGTTAAGGGGCATCGCTGCGGTTCCCCCTTAGTAGAAAAAAGAAAAGGAGAGAAAGGGAGCGTTCATGAAGAAAAAACAATGGAAATTGGATGGATGGATCATTGCAATCATAGCTTGGTCGGCTTTTTTGCATCTCTATCAAATAGGAAACAGCGGTTCTAACGTCTATTACACAGCAGCGGCGAAAAGCATGGCGGCAAGCTGGAAGGCGTTTTTCTTTGCCGCCCTCGACCCAGAGGGATTTATTACCGTTGATAAGCCCCCAGTCGCTCTTTGGTTGCAGGCGCTCAGTGTGAAACTGTTTGGCGTTAGTGATTGGAGTGTTTTGCTTCCGGAAGCGGTGGCGGGGATCGCGGCCACATGGATGATTTATGTCATCGTCCGGCCGTGGGCCGGACAGACAGCGGCGCGGTGGGCAAGTTTCGCCTTTTCTTGCACCCCGGCGTTCGTCGCTGTGGCGCGGACGAACAATATTGATGCCGTTTTGGTGTTCACATTGCTCTTTGCGACTTGGATGCTGATGAAGGCGGTGATGACGCAACGATGGACGTGGCTGGTTGGCAGTTTTGCGGTCGTCGGCATCGGATTCAATATGAAAATGTTGCAGGCGTACATGGTGCTCCCGGCGTTTTACTTATTTTACTGGCTCGCTGGGCGGGGGCCGTGGAAAAAACGGGCCGGGCATTTACTGGTGGCGACGATCGTGCTGCTTTCGGTTTCGCTTTCGTATGCAGCTGCGGTAGCGCTGATTCCTGCTGACAAGCGTCCGTATATCGGGGGCAGTCAGACGAATTCTGTGTTAGAGTTGGCGCTCGGATATAACGGAATTGAGCGGTTGACCGGGGAAGCTGGACCGGGTGGCGGAAAGGGGAGGGCGGATGTTAATGGCAACGCGCAGCCACCTGCTGATGACAGGGTACCGTTCAACGGCAAAGCAGGGACGGCGTTTCCGGATGGGTCAGGAGGCGAGCCGCCAACGGTGGGCAGTCAACTGCAAAGTCCGCCATCTGTGCCTAGAGGTGGGATGGGTGGCATTGGTGGCGGCGAGATTGGTGACCCGGGCGTCTTTCGTTTGTTTCAGCTGCCGCTTGCCGGGCAGGCGAGCTGGCTGTTGCCGTTTGCGGGCGTCGTAGCGATCGGCTTGGGAATAGACGTATGGCGACGCCGGCAGATAACCGCGTTTCATCAATTCTTGCTCTTTTGGTTCGCCTGGCTTGGTCCGATGCTCGTATTTTTTAGCATTGCCGGATTTTATCACCGCTATTATTTAAGTATGCTGGCGCCGGCTATAGCGGTATTAGTGGGAGCGGGAGGAGCGATGTTGGCGTCCAGCGAACGGGGGACGAGATGGTTGTTCCCGGCCGCCTTGGTGGCGACGTATGCGTTTGAAGGATGGACAGCTTGGCAGTACCGTAGTTCGTTCTCCCCAGTATGGCCGCTCGCTGTCGGATTTTACGGACTTGCAATGGTTTGCCTTTGGTTCGCGATGGAAGGCCGCGAGCATGGGAGGCGGATCGTCTATCGAGCGGCGCTCATTGGCGTGCTGGCATTGCCGGCCTATTGGTCGCTGACGCCAGTGCTATATGGGACAAACAGCACCATTCCATACGCTGGACCAGATTTACAACGAGATAGAGGCGCGCCCATGCCGACAGCCGCGATGCCGGATGGACAAGAGGAGCGTTGGCTGAGAGGAGAGACGGGCCAACCTGGCGATGGAGCGGGGCGGTGGCAAACTTCGCGCTCGTTGACAGCGTTAGTGTCGTATTTGGAGCAGCGTGCGGGTAAAGCCAAATATTTAGCGGCCACCATCCGCGCGACCGAAGCGGCGGAGTTGATGCTTCACACCGATCGAGCGGTGATGGCGATGGGCGGATTCGGCGGAACGGATCCCGTACTAACGCCGAAGAAGCTAGAGGAAATGGCTCGCAACGGTGAGGTGAAGTATTTTCTCCTTTCCGGTGAAGGGCGAGGAAATCAGGAGCTTGTTCAATGGATTCAAACACATTGTAAAGAAGTTCCATTTTCAGAATGGAGTGGCGGAGAAAAGGCCTTAAACGGTGGAATGGAGCGCAGAGAAATGACGCTCTACGTATATAACGGATAAAGGGCTCGAGAAAAACAGCCGACATCCATCGCTGTTTTCATTAGTAGAAAAGCGTTTTTTATGGGATTCTCTATTAAAATAAGTGAAGCGATTCAAGCCGATCATTGGCGGGTGATCTGCTTCGTAGCCGAGGAAATTCATAGAGGAAAACGTAAAGCAGGCGGTGGCAAAATTGGTGAGGGTGTTCGTAGCAGAAGAAATTCATAGAGGAAGCAAGGAGGGAAATCAATGGCGACCTATTCTGTCATTATTCCTGTCTATAATGAAGCGCTCGTGCTCCGTGAGACGTACCGACGGCTGAAAACAGTGATGGAGCAAACAGGTGAGCCGTACGAATTGTTGTTTGTGAATGACGGCAGCACCGATGGGACGCTCGATATCTTGAGGGAACTGGCCGTGAAAGATGAAACGGTGAAGTACATTGACTTCTCCCGCAATTTCGGCCATCAAATCGCGATTACAGCAGGAATGGATTACGCCTCTGGCCACGCTGTTATCATCATTGACGCCGACTTGCAAGATCCTCCTGAACTGATTTTGGACATGATCGCGCGATGGAAAGAAGGGTATGATGTTGTCTATGCCCGGCGCGTCAAGCGGAAGGGGGAGACGTTGTTCAAGCGATGGACAGCGTATGTGTTTTACCGCTTGCTGCGGGCAGCGACCGAGATCGACATTCCCACTGATACCGGCGATTTTCGTCTCATTGACCGGAAAGTGTGCAATCAGTTACGCTATATGAGGGAGCGAAATCGTTTTGTCCGCGGGCTTGTCAGCTGGGTCGGTTTTCGGCACATAGCGGTGGAATACGAGCGAGAGCCGCGGCTGGCTGGGGAGACAAAGTATCCACTGAAAAAGATGATTCGTTTTTCGTTAGACGGCATTACGTCTTTTTCGCATAAGCCGCTCAAATTGGCGAGCTGGCTTGGGTTTGCTTTGTCGGCGGCAAGTGCAGTCGGCATGATGGCGGTATTGTACTTGAAGTGGTTCACCCATTCGACCGTGGCCGGATGGGCATCGCTGTTGATGGTCATGCTGTTTTGCAACGGAGTGACGATGACGATGCTTGGGATTACCGGTGAATACATCGGCCGCATTTACGATGAAGTGAAAGAGCGGCCTCTGTATATTGTCAATGAAACATGGGGAGTCGGAACGAGACATGAACGAAAGCCTTCCTACATTCCGTAAAGAAAAACAAGCCTTATGGCGGTTTGCCGTCGTCGGGGTGGGCAATACGGCGGTCGACTTCGCTGTCTTTTTTCTGCTCACCGCCGCAGGCGTTCCTGCGGCCGCGGCGCAAGTCGCTTCTTATGGCGCCGGGGTGGCAAACAGCTACGTTTGGAACCGGCGCTGGACGTTTCAAATGAAGCAAAGGGCGAATATCGGGGAACTGCTTCGGTTTCTTGCCGTCAACGGGCTGTCGCTCGGAGTGTCGCTTGTCGTCTTGTTGGCGGCCGAACGGCTCGGCCCGCTTTGGCTCGTGAAAGGTGTGGCCACGGTCATGGGCATGGCGGTGAACTTCGTTGGCAGCCGCTGTTGGGTGTTTGCGGCACCGCGAAGCGAACGTTGACAGAAAGCAGGGAAGGAGGACAACGAAAACGACCCGAAAGCCATAGGCGGTCCGGGTCGTTTTCTGGTTAGGAGGGACTGTAAAGGAAAACGATATTTTCCCAAGTGTACTGCTTTTCAGAAAAAGGAATAAAGGTGCTTCCAAATCGGGAAGCGAGGCGGTCGACCATTGTTTCAAGGGCAATGATGCCCGGCGCAGCCAAGACGCCGGCGAGCGCCGCTGCTGCTCCCGCCTCAGACAAGAAAATGTGCGATTCGGCTTCCAATATCACCTCATCCCCCGGGCGGCAATGCGTCAAGATGGCGACTTCGTTTCCTTGCGTGCCGCTTGTGACGAACAAGGCGTCTTCTTTTCCAAGCATTTTGGCCGCCAACGCTTCTCAACGGTTGACGGTCGGATCTTCGCCGTATACGTCGTCACCGACTTCGGCTTCTGACATCGCCCGGCGCATCTCTGGCGTCGGTTTGGTCACGGTATCGCTGTGAAAATCAATGAACGGCATCGTGGCCCCCCTTCTTTCCTGATCGTTGTGTGCATCGAAAGGACGGGAGTGCAGGGGGTCCCGCTTCCCGCCTTTGGTTACACGGTTCGAATTTGCCCGATCCCGTACACGAGCGATTTCGTTGTCGTGATGGCCACAAGCCCCATCGGCCCGCGGGCATGCAGCTTTTGGGTGCTGATGCCGATTTCTGCCCCGTAGCCGAACTGTTCGCCATCCGTGAAGCGGGTGGACGCGTTATGGTACAAGACCGCCGCGTCGACCGCTTGGAAAAAGCGGCGGACGTGCGCCTCGTTTTCGGTGATGATCGCTTCCGAATGTTTCGTCCCGTAGCGGCGGATATGCTCGATCGCTTCATCGACATCGGCGACGAGTTTCACGGCCAAAATCGGCGCCAAATATTCCGTATGCCAGTCTTCTTCTGTCGCTTCGTTGACAAACGGATGCATAGCGGCAAGGCGGCGGTCGCCGCGCAGCTCGACGCCGCGAGCGTGAAGCGCCTCAAGCAGCTCGCCGGCGTGCGGCCACCGTTCGTGAATGAGCACCGTTTCGACGGCGTTGCAGACGGACGGACGCTGCAGTTTGGCGTTTACGACGATATCGACCGCCATCGACCGCTCGGCTGATTCGTCGATGAAAATATGGCAGTTGCCGACACCGGTCTCGAGCACTGGCACGGTGGCGTTTTCGACGACCGAGCGGATCAACCCCGCTCCGCCGCGCGGAATGAGGACATCAAGATAGTCGTTGAGGCGGAACATGCGCTGGGCCGTTTCCCGGCTCGTGTCTTCGAGCAGCTCAATGGCGGTTTCCGGGATGGCCGTTGTGCGAAGCGCCTCTTTCATGACGGCCACAAGCGCTTTGTTGGAATGAAGCGCCGATGAGCTGCCGCGAAGCAAGACGGCATTGCCCGTTTTTAGGCAAAGGCTGGCGGCATCGACCGTCACGTTCGGGCGCGCCTCATACACCATGCCGATCACCCCAAGCGGCACGCGCACCGTTTGAATGCGAAGCCCGTTCGGCCGCGTCCATTCGGCTACGATTTCCCCGACCGGGTCAGGCAATGAAGCGACTTGGCGGACGCCACCGATGATTTGATCGATCCGTTCATTCGTGAGCTGCAGCCGGTCAAGCAAAGCCGGCGACAGCCCTTGCGCGCGGCCGGCGGCCATATCGTTTTCGTTTGCCGCCAAAATGACGGCCCGTTCGCGGTCGATGGCTTGGGCGATCTGTTCCAATGCCGCGTTTTTTTCTTCGGTAGACAGCATGGCTAACGTGTGTGCCGCCGTTTTCAACCGTTCGGCTTTTTCCAGCAGTTCGTTCATCTTTGGACACGCTCCTTTCGCAAAGTGACCCAATTGTCGCGGTGGATGACTTCCGGGCGGTGAAGGTAAGAGTATTGCCGGGCCTCTTCGCTCGGCCGCCCTTTCACTTTTTTCAAATCGGCGGCGGCGTAATACACTTGGCCGCGGCCGATGGTAATGCCTTTTTCATTGACGACGTCGACGACATCCATCGCATGGAAGTCGCCGGAAACGGCCGTGACGCCGGCGGGAAGCAAGCTTTTCCCGCGCACAAGCAGCGCTTCCTCGGCGCCGCTGTCAACGGTGATCGTGCCGGAAACGGGGGCGTGATAGGCGATCCATTGCTTGCGCATTTGCATTGGTTTCGGAAACGGAACGCCGATGTACGTACCGTCCCCTTTTCCAGCCAAAATATCGGCGAGCTTTTCTTTGCCGCTTCCCGTGCCGATGAAGACGCTGACACCGAACGAGAGCGCTTTTCGGGCGGCCAACAGCTTTGAGCGCATGCCGCCGGTGCCGACCGCTGAGCCGCTGCCACCGGCTGAGGCGAGCATCTCGCTTGTAATCTCCGGCAAAAAGGCATACTTTTTCGCCTGCGGGTTCGTTTTCGGATTGGCGTCGTACAGCCCGTTAATGTCGGTGAGCAAAACGAGCGCATCGGCGTGCAAAAAGCCGGCGACCAAGGCGGAAAGCATGTCATTGTCGCCAAACGTCAGCTCCTCAGCGGAAACCGGATCGTTTTCGTTAATGACTGGGACGGCGCCGTGCTCAAGCAATGTCGTGATCGTCGTAAACAAGTTGCGAAACCGCTCGCGGCTGTAAAAATCGCTGCGCGTCAACAACAATTGGGCGGCGGTGAAGCCGAATCGGGCGAACGCCGAACTGTACGCCTGCATGAGCAGGCTTTGTCCGACGGCGGCGGCCGCCTGTTTGCCGGCGAGCGTCGTCGGCCGCGCCGGGTAGCCTAACGGTCCGAACCCGGCCGCGACCGCCCCCGAAGTGATGAGAATGACGTCATGGCCAAGCTGTTTCAGGTGCGCCATGGCTTCGACGTGATCATGAAGTTTGTCAAGGCATAGGCCGCCTTTTGGATCGGTGAGCGAGCTGCTTCCGATTTTGACGACGACGCGCTGCCGTTTCATGGCGTTCCCTCCTTTGCGAGTTTTGCCGCTGTCTAAGCCATTGGTGTTTGCCGCCCGTTGGAAAGGCGGCCAACAAAAAAACGCTTCTCCTCCTTTGACAAAAGGACGGAAAAGCGTTCCGCGGTACCACCTTTTTTGGCGCACAAAGCGCCCACCTCTGGCCTATAACGCAGGCATGCGGCTTATGTTTGCATAAGCGGCCGTCTAGGGCAGGTTCAACCGGCTTCCCGCGAGGAACCTTCCAGCCTATGGGTTCCACTCTCTGGCGCGTTCCCTCGGTTTACTAGTCCCGTGCCGTTCCCGTTGATCCATTGTCATCGTCCAGAACGATAGATAGTTTGTAAGAAATTATGCCGGCAAATTCGGCTGTTGTCAAGAGAGAAGGAAACGGAACGATCAACGCAGCGCAAATCGCTCGTTGTCCTCCATCGGGAAACCGGGCGACCAATGTGTTCCGTGCCGCCTTCCCCGCTTGCGGCCGTTGTCCTCCGCCGGGAAACCCGGTGACCGCCGTTCCGTTGGGTGGAAGCATGGAGAAAAAGCGCAAACCGTCTTTATTTCCCAGCGAACGCTGGCGATGGTACGAACAGCATTTTCACCAGCTTTTCCGGTCTGTTTGGCGAGGCGATCGGGATACAGCCGCTTTCGCTGGCGCAAAGGAATGGCGAACGGCCGGAGCTTGGCTGGGAAGCGGCGCTGCCGCTGACTTGGACTGCGGGCAGCAAATGAAAACGTATTCAAAATAAAGATAATTGTCTTTCTATTAGAAAAAGTGGTACAATACTAGCAACCTAGCACTTTGTACGATGGAGGGACAACAGATGAAAAAACGGCGCAGCGACATGATCAAAAAAGGGTTTGACCGTGCTCCGCATCGGAGTTTGCTGCGGGCGGCTGGCGTGAAAGACGAAGATTTTGACAAACCGTTCATTGCCGTGGTCAACTCGTACATCGACATCATTCCGGGGCACGTCCATTTGCAAGAGTTTGGAAAAATCGTCAAAGAAGCGATTCGCGAGGCGGGCGGCGTCCCGTTTGAAATGAATACGATCGGCGTTGATGACGGCATTGCGATGGGCCATATCGGGATGCGCTATTCGCTTCCGAGCCGGGAAATCATCGCGGATTCGATTGAAACGGTCATTTCCGCGCACTGGTTTGACGGTATGGTGTGCATTCCGAACTGTGACAAGATTACGCCGGGGATGATGATGGCAGCGATGCGGCTCAACATCCCGACGATTTTCGTCAGCGGCGGGCCGATGAAAGCCGGTGTCACGAAAGATGGGCGCAAAATCTCGCTTTCGTCCGTGTTTGAAGGCGTCGGCGCGTATTTGGGTGGAACGCTCGATGAAAAAGGGTTGGAAGAGCTCGAACGCTACGGCTGTCCGACGTGCGGGTCGTGTTCCGGCATGTTTACCGCCAACTCGATGAACTGTTTGGCTGAAGCGCTTGGGTTGGCTTTGCCGGGCAACGGCACGATTTTGGCGGTCGACCCGGCGCGCAAAGAGCTCGTCCGCCGCTCAGCGAAGCAGCTCATGTATTTGATTGAGCATGATATTAAGCCGCGCGACATCGTGACGGAAAAAGCGATTGACAACGCGTTCGCGCTCGATATGGCGCTCGGCGGCTCGACGAACACGGTGCTGCATACGCTGGCGATCGCCAATGAAGCGGGCATTGATTACTCGCTCGAGCGGATCAACGAAATCGCCGCCCGCGTGCCGCACTTGGCGAAGCTCGCACCGGCCTCCGATATTCATTACATTGAAGATTTGCACGAAGCCGGCGGCGTCTCGGCGGTGCTGAATGAATTGGCGAAAAAAGAAGGGACGCTGCATTTGGATACGCTGACCGTCACCGGCAAGACGCTCGGCGAAAACATCGCCGGCTGTGAAGTGAAAAACGATGACGTCATTCGGCCGATTGACAACCCGTATTCGGAAACGGGGGGCCTCGCCATTTTGTTCGGCAACTTGGCTCCGGACGGCGCCGTCATTAAAACGGGCGCGGTTCAAGGCGGCATTACCCGCCATGAAGGCCCGGCGATCGTCTTTGATTCGCAGGAAGAGGCACTGGAAGGCATCGCCAGCGGCAAAATCCAACCGGGTCATGTCGTCGTCATCCGCTATGAAGGGCCAAAAGGCGGTCCAGGCATGCCGGAAATGCTGGCGCCAACATCGCAAATTGTCGGCATGGGGCTTGGCACCAAGGTGGCGCTTGTGACCGACGGCCGCTTCTCCGGCGCCTCGCGCGGCCTGTCAGTCGGGCATGTGTCTCCAGAAGCGGCGGAAGGCGGCCCAATCGCCTTCATCCAAGACGGCGATATCATTGAAATCGACACAGTGAAACGGACGATCAACGTCAAGCTGTCCGACGAAGAGCTCGAACGGCGCAAAGCGAACTGGAAAGGCTTTGAGCCGAAAGTGAAAACCGGGTACCTCGCCCGCTACTCGAAACATGTCACCTCGGCGAGCACGGGCGGGATTATGAAAATTTAGTAGTTTGTCGTATGGATGAATCGAAATCCGTTCACGCAACGCTTCCGAGGATGATGAAAATTTAGTGGTTTGTCGTATACCGCGTTCGCTTGATAAAGCGCGGCAAGATGTCGAGGAGATGATGAAAATTTAGCAGTTTGTCGCCTAGCAGAGGCGGAAGCGCATATGATCACGAAGGGGATCCAGCCGTTGACGGATCCCCTTTTTTATTTTGTCGCGCCGATTTCACGATATGAAAAGCGTATTCGACTATATAAGTTGCAATTTGGGTTTACATGGCATTGTTCAATCTTCTTGTCACCGTGCCAGCTTGTCAGGTGATAAAGCCGGGACATGGAGGTCGGAAATTCTTTATTACAACCTATATCGTATGAAGCACGGGAGAGCCGCAAACAACGCCTTTGGCGCGGACTTCGGCTGCGGGGCGCCTGTTTCTGCGTGCCTTTGTCAGAAACGAAGAACCGAAAGCGGCTGCTTTTTTCTTGGCGGATGAAGGCAAAAACGATATTGACATTTTATAATATTTAGACTATTTTAAGATTGGATATGATATTTTATATATATTACGTTTATATAACGTTATATATTTTTATATTTTTGGAAGCGCTTTAAAAAGGGGGCGGAAACGATGATTTTCCATGACATCGAGACGGCTGCACGCTGGGAGCTTGAGGCGCTCCAGCTCGAGCGGCTGCGGGTGACGGCAGAGCGGGTGTATGCGCGGGTGCCGTTTTATCGGCAACGGTTTGATGAATGCGGAGTGAAGCCGGAGGACATCCGCACGCTTGAGGATGTGCGCAAACTCCCGTTTACGACAAAGCGGGATTTGCGGGATCATTATCCGTTTGGTTTGCTCGCGGTCGATCTTTCCCAATGTGTCCGTGTGCACGCTTCAAGCGGCACGAGCGGCAAACCGACGGTGGTCGCTTACACGAAGAAGGACATTGAGCACTGGGCCGATATTGTGGCGCGGGCGATTGTCATCGCGGGCGGAAAACCGGGGGATGTGATTCATAACGCCTATGGATACGGGCTGTTTACGGGCGGGCTCGGGCTGCATTATGGCAGCGAGCGGCTTGGCGCCGTGACGGTGCCGGTATCCGGGGGCAACACCGACCGGCAAGTGATGATCATTGAAGATTTTCAGCCGACCGTCATTTGCGCCACGCCGTCCTATGTATTGAACATTGCCGAACGGATGAAGGAGCTGGGCAAAGATCCGCGGCAAACATCGCTCAAATACGGCATCTTCGGGGCGGAACCGTGGTCCGAGGAAATGCGGCGCACGCTTGAAGAAACGTTTGATATGAAGGCGTGCGACATTTACGGGCTGAGTGAAGTGATCGGCCCGGGGGTGGCGATGGAATGCCACGAAGTGCAAAACGGCCTCCATATCGCCGAGGACCATTTCCTCGTGGAAGTGATCGACCCGAACACGCTCGAGCCGGTGGCGGAAGGAGAAGAAGGAGAGTTGGTGTTTACGAGCTTGACGAAAGAGGCGTTTCCGGTCATCCGCTACCGGACGGGCGACATCGCTTCCGTGACGAGAGAGCGGTGCGCTTGCGGGCGGACGACGGCGCGCATGTCGCGGGTCAAGGGGCGGGTTGATGATATGATCATCATCCGCGGCGTCAACGTGTTCCCGTCGGAAATTGAACACCATCTGCTTCGTGTCTCGGAACTGGCTCCGCACTATCAGCTGCACCGTCTCCGAAACGGACATTTGGAAGCGGTGGAATTGCATGCCGAAGTGACCGAGCAATTTTACGGTGAGACAGGCGGAAAGTTGCAAGGGGAAGCGGTCGACCGACTCATCCACCGCATTCAAGCGCTGCTGAAAACACACTGCCTCATTTCGATCGACGTTCATCTCCATCCTCCAAAAACGCTCCCGCGCTCGGAAGGAAAAGCGGTGCGTGTCGTTGACCGGCGCGGACAAGAGCATGCGGTGTAACGATTGAAAAAATAGTTGCTAATTTTATAACGTTAAAATATAATAACGTTAAATAAACGTTATATATTATGATTTTAACAGGGGGAGGAAGGATGGCAGCGATGATGACGTTCACCCGCCTGTCCAATGAGGAGAAATACGAACGGTTTATGCAGCGCATCGAGGCGGGGGAAAAGATCGAAGCCGATGACTGGATGCCGGATGAATATCGAATGACGCTCATCAAGCTGATTGCGATGCATGCGGTGAGCGAAATTATGGGAGCGCTTCCGGAAAAAGAATGGGTGCCGAAAGCGCCGTCGCTGCGCCGGAAGCTTGGCATCATGGCGAAGGTGCAGGACGAGATGGGGCACGGCCAGCTGCTGCTGCGGGTGGCAGAAGATTTGCTGGCGCCGCTTGGGAAAACGCGGGAAGATTTGATCGAAGATTTATTGAACGAACGGTTGAAGTTTCATAACGTGTTTCATATGCCGGCGCCGACATGGGCGGACGCCGGGTTGATCGGGTGGCTTGTCGACGGGGCGGCGATTATGACGCAGACGAATATGCTGGATGCCTCATACGGACCGTACGCACGGGCGCTGAAGCGCATTTGCGCCGAGGAAGTGTTTCACGCCCAGCACGGCGAGTCGATCATTTTGGCGCTCGCCGAAGGGACGAAGGAGCAGAAGGAGATGCTGCAAGAGGCGCTCAACCGTTGGTGGGAGGCGTTGCTCATGTTTTTCGGCCCGCCGACGGCCGACACGACAGGAACCTCGAAGCAAGACATCACGATCAAATACCGCATCCGCACGAAAACGAATGAACAGCTGCGCCAAGACTTTTTTACAAAATATGTGCCGCGCATTGGGGCGCTTGGTCTGAAGATTCCGGATGAGACAATGCATTTTGACAAAGAGAAGGGCCAATGGATTTACCGGCAGCCGGACTGGGAGAAGTTTAAACAAATCATTCGCAACAATGGTCCAAAATCGCAAGAGCGGCTGGAGCTGCGGCGGACGGCATATAAGCAGAACGCCTGGGTGCGCGAGGCGCTCAGTGCGGTGCGGACGGCCGGATGAGGAGGGATGGCCATGGCGGGGAAAGAACGAGAATTTTATCAAGTGTTTGAGGTGTTCAGCCGCAAAGCGCCTGATGCACCGATGCAGCATCAATTCAGTCTGCTTGCCCCCAATGAGGAGATCGCGCTCGTGATGGCGCAGGAAAACTTTATGCGCCGTGAGCCGGTCGCTGACCTTTGGGTCGTAAAGCGGGACTATATCCGGCGGATGAGTGAAGACGAAAAAGCAGCGCTCAAGCGGCTTGACAACAAAGATTACCGGCTGACGCGGGGATATGGGGATTTGAAAAAGCGGTGGCGCAAATATGAACAACAGGCGTTGGACGAAAAAGAAATTTTGTCATGGAAAGGCGAGATTCAACGATGAGTGAAAAGCATGTCGATGCGAACGGCCGGGAGGCGTTGACGGAGCTGTTGTTCCAGCTGGCCGACGATGACTTTTTGCTTGCCTACCGCGGCTCGGAATGGCTCGGCTTGGCGCCGCATATTGAGGAGGACATCGCGTTTTCTTCCATCAGTCAGGACACGATGGGCCATGCGGCCATGTATTATCAGCTGCTTGAACATCTTGGCTGTGGATCAGCCGACGAACTGGCGCACGCCCGCCCGGCTTCGGCCTGGCGCAATGCGGTTTTGCTCGAACGGGCGAACGGCCCGGGGCATTATTTGCGTGAACCTCGCTATGATTGGGCGTTCACCGTTGTTCGCCACTATTTTTATACGCAGGCCAAACGCGTCCGTCTCGAATCGCTGACCAAAAGCAGCTATGCCCCGCTCGCGGAAGTAGCGGCGAAAATTCAAGTGGAGCTGCACTACCATTTGCTTCATTGGCATACGTGGTTTGTCCAGCTGACGAATGCCCCTGGGGAAGCGCGGACGCGAATGACCAAAGCCATTCAAGACGTGGCCGCTGATTTTGCCGGTGTGTTGACGCTCGGAGCGAAAGGAACGGACATGGTGCGGTGGGGGCTGATTGATGAGGAAAAGGTGCTGACCGAAAACACCATTGCCGCGCTGGCGCCGGCGTTTGCCGAAGTGGGACTTGAGTGGCCGATGCCGTTTGGCATGAAGCATGGCAACGGCCGCAACGGCGAACATACGCCCGATTTGGACGAAGCGCTGGCAACGTTGTCAGAAGTATACCGCGCCGTCCCGCATGCGATATGGTAATGCCGGAGCCGCTGTTTGCCAACGTGCGGCGTTGGGCGTGACGCCTCCTTATGACGATGAAGTGTTTGTTCAAGGAGCAAAACGGTGCACCATTGGCGGCACTAGGCAGCCTAAGCGGGAAAACGGCAGCGGGTTGGAAAATGTGAGGGAGAGCCATGACAAATGAAGAGGTGTGGAAAGCGTTAGAAACGGTGAAAGACCCAGAGATTCATTCGATTAGCATTGTCGAGCTTGGGATGGTGGAACAGGTTGACGTTCGGGATGAAGCGGTCTCGGTCTGTCTGCTGCCGACGTTTCTCGGCTGTCCGGCGCTTGATATCATCCGCACGCGGGTGGAGGAAGCGGTGAAGCAAGCAGGGGCTTCGGCGGTGACGGTTGAGTTTCTCCGCCATCCGCCGTGGACGTCCGATCGGATCAGCGAAGCCGGACGGGAGCGGCTGAAGCAGTTTGGCATCGCTCCGCCGCCGCGGCAAATGCCGTCAGGGGCGTGGCAAGTCGAGTGTCCGTATTGCGGGGCGGAGCGGACCATTATGGAAAATTTGTTCGGCCCGACCGCCTGCCGCAGCATTTTCTACTGCAAACAATGCAAAAATCCGTTTGAGGCGATGAAGCCGGTATTGATTTCGGGATAAGAAAAGGGAAAGGAGACGTTCGTGATGTTTAAAATGATTGCCTTGTACAAACAGCCGAAAGATAAGGAACAGTTTGACGCCCATTATTATGGAACGCATGTGCCGTTGACGGAAAAAATTCCTGGCCTCCGAAAAATCGAGGTGACGAAAATTACGGGGACGCCGATGGGGACGGAAAGCGAGTATTATTTGTTGTGTGAAATGTATTACGACAGCCAAGAGGCGTTCCAAGAGGCGATGAAAACGAAAGAAGCGAAGGCATCGGCCAAAGATGTCATGTCATTTGCCGGCGATCTCGTCACCTTTATGGTCGGTGAGGAAGTGGAACATGAGTGAGTGGACGTTCCTTGCGGTGCGGCAA
This sequence comes from Geobacillus sp. YF-1, assembly GCF_052692335.1. Lineage (NCBI taxonomy): Bacteria > Bacillati > Bacillota > Bacilli > Caryophanales > Anoxybacillaceae > Geobacillus > Geobacillus sp. YF-1. The sequence goes on along the minus strand of NZ_CP199850.1, from coordinate 1,953,632 downwards.
GAGGGAGCGGTTGGCGTCATTGAACTGGCCCGCCCTGATGTGTTGAATGCGCTCAGCCGTCAGATGGTGGCGGAAATCGTCGCCGCCGTCGAATCGTTCGACCGGGATGAAGCCGTGCGTGTCATTGTGCTCACCGGACGCGGGCGGGCGTTCGCCGCTGGGGCCGATATTCAAGAGATGGCGGACGATGACCCCATTCGTCTTGAGTGGCTGAACCAGTTTGCCGATTGGGATCGCCTGTCCCTCGTGAAAACGCCGATGATTGCCGCTGTCAACGGCTTAGCGCTCGGCGGCGGCTTCGAGCTGGCGCTGTCATGCGATTGGATCATCGCTTCGGCCGCAGCGGAATTCGGTTTTCCAGAAGTCAACCTCGGCGTCATGCCAGGAGCGGGAGGCACGCAGCGGCTGACGAAGCTCATCGGGCCGAAGCGGGCGCTCGAGTGGCTTTGGACCGGGGCGCGCATGTCGGCGAAAGAAGCCGAGCAGCTAGGGATTGTCACCCGCGTCGTCAGCCCGGAGCTTTTAATGGAAGAAACGATGCGGTTGGCCGGGCGTCTCGCTGAACAGCCGCCTTTGGCTCTTCGGCTGATCAAAGAGGCGGTGCAAAAAGCGGTCGACTACCCGCTGTATGAAGGCATGCAATTTGAGCGGAAAAACTTTTACCTATTGTTCGCCTCGGAAGACCAAAAAGAAGGAATGGCGGCCTTCCTCGAAAAACGAAAGCCGCGCTTCCAAGGAAAATAAGGGGGGCGTCCGATGTACGAAACGATCCGTTATGAAGTGAAGGGGCAAGTCGCCTGGCTGACGCTCAACCGCCCGGATCAGCTCAATGCGTTTACGGAACAAATGAATGCGGAAGTGACAAAGGCGCTGAAGCAAGCAGGAGCGGATCAAAACGTCCGCTGCGTGGTGATCACCGGCGCCGGCCGAGCGTTTTGCGCCGGCGAAGACTTGAGCGGCGTGACGGAAGAAATGGACCATGGAGACGTGTTGCGCACCCGATACGCGCCGATGATGAAAGCGCTTCATCATCTGGAAAAGCCGGTTGTCGCCGCGGTGAACGGAGCGGCGGCCGGCGCGGGCATGAGCTTGGCGCTGGCGTGTGATTTCCGGCTTCTCTCGGAAAAGGCGAGTTTCGCTCCCGCGTTTATTCACGTCGGTCTTGTGCCGGATGCGGGGCATCTGTACTATTTGCCGCGCCTCATCGGGCGGGCAAAGGCGCTTGAGCTTGCGGTGCTCGGGGAAAAAGTGGCTGCCGAGGAAGCCGTTGCTCTTGGGCTGGCCACCAAGGTGATTCCGCTCTCGTCTTGGGAAGAGGAAGTCAGGCAGTTTGCCGAGCGGCTGGCGGCCATGCCGACGAAGGCGATTGGACTGATCAAACGGCTGCTTCGCGAAAGCCAAGAAGCGACGTTTGACCGCTACCTCGAACGGGAAGCGGAATGCCAGCGCATCGCGGGCTTGACATCCGACCACCGCGAAGGCGTTAAGGCATTTTTTGAGAAACGGAAACCGATTTTCCAAGGAAACTAAGCAAGGGGGAAAAACGATGGCGACTGTCAAGCAAAAGAAAATGGAACCGATGCCGACGAAACGCGATTTCTATCATTTGATTATCAATGGGGAGCGGGTGGAAAGCGCCGCGGGCGAAACGTTGGTCGTCACCAATCCGGCCACGGGCGAACCGGTCGCTCGCGTCGCCAAAGGGACGCGCGAGGATGCCGAGCGTGCGGTGCAGGCGGCGCGGCAAGCGTTTGACCGCGGGAAATGGCGTCATTTTCCGGTGCAAAAACGGGCGCGCATCTTATACCAAATTGCGTCCATCATGCGCGAACGTTTCAATGAATTGGTGGAGTTGGAAATTTTGAATACCGGCAAAGCGTTGTCGGCGGCTCAAGGGCAAGTGATGCAGGCGATTGAAGACTTTGAATTTTTCGCTGGGGCGATCATTGGGCACCGCGGGGCGGTCAACCCGATGCCGGGGGCGTTTCACAACTATACAGAAAAGGAGCCTGTCGGCGTGTGCGCCCAAATTATTCCTTGGAACTATCCGCTCATGATGGCAGCTTGGAAAATTGCACCGGCCATTGCCGCGGGATGCTCGGTTGTCGTCAAACCAGCGTCGCTGACGCCGCTCACCTGCCTTGTGCTGGCGGAAATTTGCCATGAGGCTGGCGTGCCGGAAGGGGTCGTCAATGTGGTGACAGGCGCCGGAGCGGAAGTGGGGGACGATTTGGTCGAACATCCGCTTGTCGACAAAGTGGCGTTTACCGGATCGACGCCGGTCGGGAAGGAAATTATGGAGAAAGCGGCGAAAACATTAAAACGGGTGACGCTCGAGCTGGGTGGCAAATCGCCGAGTCTTGTGTTTGCGGACGCTGATTTGGAAGCCGCTGTCGCCGGCTCATTGTTCGGCATTTTCTACAACAGCGGCCAATCGTGCGAGGCGCGCTCCCGCTTGTATGTGCATGAAAGCATCTATGATGAGTTTATGGAAGCGTTCGTGGCCAAAACGAAACAGCTGAAGCTCGGTGATCCGTTTGATGCCGGCACGCATGTGGGAGCGATCATCAGCCGCGGTCAGCTCGAAGTGATCGATGAGTATGTGCAGTCCGCGGTCGCTGATGGAGCGACGATCGCCGCCGGCGGAAAAGAGGCGGTCGTGGCCGGATTTGAAAACGGTTACTGGTATGAACCGACGATTTTGACGAACGTGAACCAGCAAATGAAAGCGGTTCGCGAAGAAATTTTTGGACCGGTTGTCGTCGTGATGAAATTCCGCGATGAAGCCGAAGCCGTTGAATTGGCGAACGACAGCGACTATGGACTGGCCGCCGCGATTTGGACAAAAGATCATGGCCGCGCCGTTCGCGTAGCCAAACAGCTGCGCTCCGGCATTGTCATGGTCAACAGCCCATTCTCCGCTTTCCCAGGCACGCCGTTTGGCGGCTACAAACAGTCCGGATTTGGGCGCGAGCTGTCTGTCGAGGCGCTTGATTTGTACACCGAAACGAAAAGCGTGCTGTCGTATTATGGTCCGCGTCCGCTTAATCCGTTTGGCGTCTAAGGCTTTTCACCGTTTTGCATTTGTCACGATACGAGAGCGTGTCGCGTCCTTGGAAGCAGCGTCCAGTTTGTCGCCCTTGCAGGCAAAGGCCGGTTAGGGCGAGCGATGGAGAGACATGTCCGCCCGATTGATGCGTTTCCATTTTTGGTGGCGGGCGGCCATGGGGCAGATCTATCTGGCTATCGAGCACCCCGTCGCTCGTGATGGGGTGCCCATTCATTTGGCGGCGTCCGCTGCTTGGTGAAAGGCACACCGGCTTGAGGCATCCGCCATGATATGCGAGAGCAGGAGAGGGGGAAGACGATGATCGAACGCCTTGTTGTCGTCGGCAGCGGCGTGATGGGGAGAGGCATTGCCTATGTCGGCGCTGTCGGCGGATTCCAGACGATCGTAGTGGATATTCAGCAAGAACAGTTGAAGAGCGCCCAGAAAGAGATTGCTTCGCTGTTCGAACAAGCCGTTGCTCGCGGGAAATTGACCGACAGCGAGCGGCAAGAAGCCGAGGCGCGCCTGTCGTATTCACTTGATTTAGCGTCCGCTGTGCGCGATGCCGATTTGGTGATCGAGGCGGTGCCGGAAAAGCTTGAACGGAAAAAACAAGTGTTCGAGACGATGGACGCCCATGCGCCGGCGTCGTGCTATTTTGCGACGAATACGTCCACCATGAGTCCGACCGAAATCGGTTCGTTTACGAAGCGGCCGGAGCGGGTGATCGCCATGCACTTTTTCAATCCGGTCCATAAAATGAAGCTGGTGGAAATCATTCGTGGCCTTGAGACGAGCGACGAGACGGTGCAAGTGGCGAAAGAAGTGGCCGAGCGAATGGGGAAAGAGACCGTTGTCGTCAATGAATTTCCGGGATTCGTCACCAGCCGGATCAGCGCCCTTGTCGGCAATGAAGCGTTTTACATGTTGCAAGAAGGGGTCGGGACGCCGGAAGAGATCGACAAGGCGATCAAGCTCGGCCTCAATTTCCCGATGGGGCCGTTTGAGCTCGCAGATTTAGTCGGGCTTGATACGCGACTGAACAACTTAAACTATTTGCACGAAAAACTCGGAGAAAAATACCGCCCGGCGCCGCTTTTGGAGCAATACGTCAAAGCGGGGCGGCTCGGCCGCAAAACCGGCCGCGGCGTCTATGACTATACGAATCGGGAAGACAGCTAATCCGCGAGAAAAGGAAGGGAGAAAACATGGGCAGAGAAGTCGTGATTGTCGATGCCGTGCGCACCCCGATCGGCCGCTATAAAGGGGCGTTGAAAGACGTGCGGCCGGACGATTTGGCCGCCGTCGTCATCCGGGCGCTCATGGAACGCAACCCGAACGTGCCGCCGGAGCAAATCGACGATGTCGTATTGGGAAACGCGAACCAGGCGGGGGAAGACAACCGCAACGTCGCCCGCATGGCAGCGCTATTGGCCGGGCTGCCGATTGAGGCCGCGGGGGTGACGGTCAATCGGCTGTGCGGTTCGGGGCTTGATGCGGTCAATTATGCGGCGCGGGCGATTTTGGCCAATGAGGCGGACATCGTGATCGCAGGCGGCGTGGAAAGCATGACGCGCGCTCCGTTTGTGATGGCCAAACCGTCAAGCGATTTTCCGCGCGGCAATATGGAGATGTACGACACGACGATCGGCTGGCGCTTTATCAATCCGAAGATGCACGAAATGTACGGCACCGACAGCATGCCGCAAACGGCGGAACATGTGGCGAAGCGATTTGGTATTACACGCGAGGCGCAAGATGAGTTTGCTTACGAAAGCCAAATGAAAGCGAAACAAGCGCTCGAAACGAACCGGTTTGCCGATGAACTCGTGCCGGTCGTTTACCACGACCAAAAAGGTAACCGGATCGTTGTTGACAAGGACGAGCACCCGCGCCCGGATACGACGTTGGAGAAGCTGGCCAAGCTGCCGCCGCTGTTTGAAAACGGCACCGTAACGGCTGGCAATTCCTCGGGCATTAATGACGGGGCGGCGGCGCTGTTGTTGATGAGTGCCGATAAAGCGAAAGCGCTCGGTTTAAAGCCGTTAGCCAAATACGTAACGTCCGCTGTCGCCGGCGTGGAACCGGCGGTGATGGGAATCGGCCCGATTTTTGCGACGCGCAAAGCGCTGCGGCGCGCCGGGCTGTCCATCGATGACATTGGGCTTGTCGAGCTGAACGAGGCGTTTGCCTCGCAAGCGCTGGCATGCATCCAGCAGCTTGAGCTTGATCGGGCGAAAGTGAACGTCAACGGGGGGGCGATTGCGCTTGGCCATCCGCTTGGTGCGAGCGGCGCCCGCATTTTGACGACATTGATTTACGAAATGCGAAAACGCGGTGTCACCTATGGCTTGGCGACGATGTGCATCGGCGTCGGCCAAGGAATCGCGACGATGGTGAAAAACGCCGATGAACGGTGAGAGCGCCTTGCCTTGGTTCGGCGGAAAGGCTGGTTATGTTCAGACGACGGCCCGTCATCCAGCCAGCTCAAATGATGCCTGTCTAAGTTAGATGAAAATACCGAAGCTGTGGCCGCATGTTTTTATCTCATCGAGAGCCGCCTGCCTTTTTAGTGGTGCGGTTCTTTTTTTATTCCTTTTGTTTTTTCGTCCGTCTTGCCAGCGTGATAAAAGTTTGTTACGATTATAGTTCGAAAACAAGATAAAGGGAGCTTCGTCAGATGAATACGCGCTCACTCATTTTCACGATTTACGGCGACTACATCCGCCATTATGGCGGCGAAATTTGGATCGGCAGCTTGATCCGCCTTCTTCGCGAGTTCGGCCATAACGACCAAGCGGTGCGGGCAGCGGTGTCGCGCATGAGCAAACAAGGCTGGATCCGCGCCGAAAAGCGCGGCAACAAAAGCTACTATTCGCTCACGGAGCGCGGCGTCAAGCGGATGGAAGAAGCGGCGCGGCGCATTTACAAAACGCGCCCCGAGCATTGGGACGGGAAATGGCGCATTCTCATCTATACGATTCCTGAGGATAAGCGGCATTTGCGCGATGAACTGCGAAAGGAACTTGTTTGGAGCGGATTCGGCACGATTTCCAACAGCTGCTGGATTTCACCGAATAATTTAGAGCAACAAGTGTACGACTTGATCGACAAGTATGACATCCGCCCGTATGTCGACTTCTTTCTTGCTGAATACGATGGACCGCATACAAATAAGCAACTTGTGGAAAAGTGCTGGAACTTAGAAGAGATCAATCAAAAATATGAACAGTTTATCGCGGTCTACAGTCAAAAATACGTCATTGACAAACATAAAATTGAGCGCGGCGAAATGTCGGACGCGGAATGTTTTGTCGAGCGGACGAAGCTCGTCCATGAATATCGAAAGTTTTTGTTTATCGACCCGGGGCTGCCCGAGGAATTGTTGCCGAATGAGTGGATGGGAAGCCATGCGGCCGCTTTGTTCAACGATTATTACCAACAACTCGCGGCACCAGCCAGCCGTTTCTTTGAAGCGGTGTTTCAGGAAGGAGCGGAGCTTGGCAAAAAGGAAGAGGAAGCATGTTCGCTTGAATGAACACGGATGCACGGCGGAAGTTCCGTCGTGCATCCGGTGGACAAGCGGCGGACTCAAAGCGCCTCGCCGCTCGGTGAAGGGCTGTGTTGTTTCATGCCGGCCAACTCGTTTCGATACTCTTTTCCTTTTTGGACGTATGTAGCCACCGACAGCTCAATGAGCGCCAAATCGCGGTCCGTCAATTCGCGCACCACTTTCCCAGGCGAGCCGATGACCAGTGAACGGGGCGGAATTTTTTTGCCGGATGGAATGAGGGTATGGGCGCCAATGATGCACTCCTCGCCGATTTCCGCCCCATCTAAAATCGTGGAGCCCATGCCGATGATCGAGCGGCGGCGGATCGTGCAACCGTGCAGCACCACGTTATGCCCTACTGTCACTTCATCTTCCACCACAAGCGGAGAGCCTTCGTACAAATGGCACGTCGTATTGTCTTGAATGCTCGTGCGCGCCCCTATCGTGATTGGTCCTTCATCGCCGCGAAGCACGGCATTGAACCAAACCGTCGACTCCGCGCCGATAGTGACATCGCCAATCACGCGGGCTCCCGGCGCGATGAAGGCGGTTTCATGAATGCGCGGTTTTTTGCCTTTATACGGATAAATCATTCCCATCCCCCCAAGCATTGTGATATAGTTATAGTAAGTATAACACATTTTTCACGGAGTGGGAACAAAATGAATGATGTTTGCCGTTTGCTTGGCCTTCGTTATCCGATCATTCAAGGGGGGATGGGCAACATCAGCAACGCCGAGCTGGCGAGCGCCGTATCGGAAGCCGGGGGGCTTGGAACGATCGGGGCAGGAACGATGCCGCCCGCTGAGGTGGAGGCGCTGATTATCGAAACGAAGCGGCGCACGAGCCAGCCGTTTGCCGTGAACATCCCGCTGCAGGTGACGCCGCACGCTGCAGAGATCGCCGAGCTTGTCATCAAACATCAAGTGCCAGTCGTTTCGCTTTCCGCCGGCAATCCGGCGCCATGGATTCCGCGTTTTGCCGAAGATGGCATCAAGGTGATCGTCGTTGTTGCCTCGGTCCAGCAGGCGAAAAAAGCGGAAGCGGCAGGCGCCGATTTAATCGTCGCTGAAGGATATGAGGCGGCCGGAATCAATTCGCCGCTCGAGCTGACGACGATGACGCTCATCCCGCAAGTCGCCAGCGCTGTCCGCGTTCCGGTTATTGCCGCCGGCGGCATCGGCGATGGGCGCGGGCTGCTTGCCGCGCTGGCTCTCGGCGCGCAAGGGGTGCAGCTCGGCACAAGGCTGGTGGCCACGAAGGAAGCGCCGTTTCATGAAGCGTATAAACAGCGGCTTGTCGAGGCAAAGGAAAATGAAACGGTGATTGTCGGCCGCTCGGTCGGGCGCATTCGCCGCGTCATGCGCACGCCATATGCCAAGAAGCTGCTCGCGTATGAACAGCAAGGCATGCCGCTCGAGCAGTTTCAAGAATATACATCGGAGGAGCGCCATCGCCGCGGCGCGCTTTCCGGCGATTTCAGCGAAGGATTCATCAACGCGGGGCAAATCGCTGGCCTCATCGATGACGTGCCAACGGTGGCCGAGCTGTTTGAGCAAATGATGACGGAAGCGAAAAGGCAGTGGCAATCATTATCCAAGCTATTTCGCTGATCGAACGAAGACGCCTGTCAAACGGCGTCTTTTTTTGATGAAAGAAAATGACAGAAAAACGGGTTGACGGTGAGGAGCATCATTGATACTATGTAAATAGTATAACGTTATTTTTTCGTAATAAAAATTTTTATTATATTAATTTGTAAACGCTTTCAAGCAGTGAAGTGAAGGAGGAAGACAGACGACCGCCCGCTTTCTTTCGCTTGCCGCCGCGGGGACGAAGTGGCCAAAGGAGCCCGAACGGGTGAGGGAGCGTAAAGCGGGGAAGAGAACAGCAGACAGGTGCACGTCAAGCCAAGGGGTGGAACGGCACTCAGATGACGCGGCAGGAGACGAAAATTTGGGGCATGCAGACGCGGATCGAGGACATTGACGGAGGGAGAGGCACGATGGCGATGATCGTGACGGCTCAAACGAAAGAAACGTTTGATTTATTTGCCTATATGCGCGAGCATGAACAAGTGGTGTTTTGCCATGATGAAGGAACCGGGCTCAAGGCTATTATTGCCATCCATAGCACGGCGCTGGGACCGGCGCTTGGCGGCTGTCGGATGTATCCGTACGCGACGACGGAGGAAGCGCTCATCGACGCGCTGCGGCTATCGAAGGGGATGACGTACAAATGCCTAGCTGCCGATGTCGATTTTGGCGGCGGCAAGGCCGTCATTATCGGCGACCCGCGCAAAGACAAATCACCCGAGCTGTTTCGTGCCTTCGGGCAGTTTGTCGAGTCATTAGGCGGTCGATTTTACACCGGCACCGATATGGGGACGACGCCGGAGGATTTCGTTCATGCATTGAAAGAAACCAATTGCATCGTCGGTGTGCCGGAAGCCTATGGCGGCAGCGGCGATTCATCGATTCCGACCGCCGAGGGCGTTGTTTACGGCATTCAGGCGACCAACGACGTGGTGTTCGGCAGCAAGCACTTGCATGGCAAAACGTATGCAGTGCAAGGACTCGGAAAAGTCGGAAAAAAAGTGGCGCTTCGTTTGCTTGAAGAAGGGGCGGATCTGTATGTGTGCGATTTGAACGAAGCGGCAGTGGAAGAGGTCGTAGCGTACGGCAAGCAAATCGGGGCGTCCGTCAAACCGGTAAACGGAACGGATATTTATCGCGTCGAAGCCGATGTGTTTGTCCCGTGTGCATTTGGCGGCGTCATCAACGATGAAACGATCACCGAGCTGCGGGTGAAAGCGGTCGTTGGCTCGGCAAACAATCAGCTGGCTGACAAACGCCACGCCCGCATGTTGAAAGAAAAAGGCATCGTGTATGCCCCTGATTATATCGTCAACGCCGGCGGGCTCATTCAAGTAGCCGATGAACTGTATGGAGCGAACAAAGAGCGGGTGCTTTCGAAAACGAAAGCGATTTATGAAACGCTGCTTGCCATTTACGAGCGGGCTGAAGCGGCCGGAGTGACGACGGTGGAGGCGGCTGACCGCTTTTGTGAAGAACGGCTCCAACAGCGGCGCCGGCGCAACGATTTTTTCGCCCATCAACAGCGCCCGAAATGGGCCATTCGCCGCTGATGCAAAGAGCGCTCGCCGGGAAACGTAGGACGCAGCACAAACAGGGGAGGCTGGGGCAAAGCCGTTTTGCTGCCGGTTGAAATCATCGGCATCCACGCGCAACACGTTTCAAGTGGGGGGATTTCATGGAAGAGCAATTTCCGTTGCGACAAATCATCAATGAACGAGGAGAGCTTGTTGATGAAAGCTGCCGTTTCCACATAACGGAGGAGCTAGCGAAAACGATGTACCGCCATCTTGTGCGGACGCGGACATTCGACCGGAAGTGCGTTCGGTTGCAGCGGCAAGGGCGAATCGGCACGTACGTTCCGTTTGAGGGGCAGGAGGCTTGCCAAGTCGGGAGCGCCTTGGCGTTGGATAAGGGCGATTGGATGTTCCCGACTTATCGCGATCATGGGGCGATGATGACGTTTGGCCGTTCGTTGGTGACGACGCTTCTGTATTGGAAAGGGCGGACGGAAGGATGCGTGCCGCCGGTGGGGAAAAAAATAGCGCCGCCCGCTGTGCCGATCGCCACACAGCTGCCACACGCCGTTGGGGCGGCTTACGCAGAACGGAGAAAAGGGACGAAAAGTGCGGCTATCGTTTATTTCGGCGATGGAGCCACGTCGGAAGGGGATTTTCATGAAGGAATGAATTTGGCGAGCGTGTTTCATGCGCCGGTGGTCTTTTTCAATCAAAACAATCAATTTGCCATTTCGGTGCCGATCGCTCGCCAAATGAAATCCAAAACGATCGCGCAAAAAGCGCTCGCCTATGACATCCCTGGCATCCGTCTGGATGGGAATGACGTCTTCGCGGTTTACATTTACACGAAAGAAGCGCTCGAGCGGGCGCGAGGCGGAGGGGGACCGACCTTGATCGAGGCGGTGACGTGGCGTTACGGCGCTCATACAACGTCCGACGATCCATCAAGATACCGCGATCAGACGGAAAGCGAACGGCGGCGGCAAACGACCGATCCGATTGTCCGGCTCGAACGGTGGATGAGGCGGGAAGGCTTGTGGAGCGACAGTTGGGCGAAAGCGGTTCAACAGGAAGCGGAAGAAGAAGTCGAAGCCGCGGTTGCCGAGTTTGAACGCTATCCTTCTGTGCAAATCGAGGATATGTTTGATGATGTATTTGCCAAACGAACGCCGAAACTCGAAAAACAAAAGCAAGCATACTTGGAATGGAAACGGGGGGCGGTTCGGTGACAACGATGGCAGCAACCAAAACGATGACGTTGGCGCAGGCCATCCATGATGCGCTGCGTTTGATGCTGCGTGAGAATGGTGACATCGTGCTGCTTGGCGAAGATATTGGTCGAAACGGCGGCGTGTTTCGCGTCACCGATGGGCTACAGGCGGAATTCGGCGAAGAGCGGGTGATGGATACCCCGCTTAGCGAAGCGGGCTTTACCGGTATGGCCATCGGCATGGCGATGGCCGGTTTTCGACCGGTCGTCGAGATTCAATTTTTAGGCTTCATTTACCCCGCCTACGAGCAAATCATGACGCACGCAGCGCGCATGCGCATGAGGACGCGCGGGCATTTCACCGTTCCGCTTGTTATCCGCGCCCCGTATGGCGCTGGTGTGCGCGCTCCTGAAATTCATTCGGACAGCACTGAAGCGCTGTTTACCCATATGCCGGGGGTGAAGGTCGTTTGCCCTTCTTCGCCGTACGATGCAAAAGGGCTGTTGATTGCGGCAATCGAAGATCCAGATCCGGTTTTGTTTTTGGAACCGATGCGCTGTTACCGGTCTGTGCGTGAAGAAGTGCCGGATGGCAAGTATACGGTTGCCATCGGCAAAGCGCGGAAACGGCGCGAAGGGGAAGATGTGACGGTGATCGCTTGGGGAGCAATGGTGCCAGTGGCGATGAAGGCGGCCGATCTCGCTCTCGAGCGCGGCATTTCTGTTGAAGTCATTGACTTGCGCACGCTTGATCCGCTCGATGAGGAGACGATCATCGCTTCAGTAAAAAAGACGGGGCGGACGGTTATTGTGCAAGAAGCGCCAGCCACTGGAGGGGTTGCTAGCGACATCGCGGCGTTGATTAACGAGGAAGCGTTTCTGTACCAAGAAGCGCCCGTTGCCCGGGTAACAGGTTATGATGTGCCGGTGCCGTTTTTCGCCTACGAGGACGAATACTTGCCATCGCCCGAACGCGTGCTCGCAGCCATCGAGCGGACGGTGCGCTTTTAATCGAAGACGCTTTCGGAAGAAGCGGTTGGGCGTCGAGATTCTCGTGAAATGACTGGCCTTGCGGGTCGAACATCAGCTAGAGGAGCGGTGATGAAAGGAGCAGCTCGCTTCACCGCTAAGGGTTTCAAAATGAAGCAACTTTGATGTCGTTTGTTTCTCATTTGACGTGATTGAGCGCTAGTTAGGAACGAGCGGCGGGGGTGCCCCAAAAGGACTGGGGGACCCCTTTTCTCATCGCCATATAGAAGCACCGGTCGCTTCCCTGCCAGACGATTATGTTGTGTCTTTCTTGCGGAGGGATCGCCTTTTGGGTCAGCCCCGGTTGTTTCTTTTGAACGATGGCGGAGCGTGTGAAAGACGATCCTGATACGACAGAGCTTTTCTATTTGAGAAACAAGGCTGATAAGCGGCCTGCTTCCTTCAATCACCAACTTTCTGAACTCTGCGAATCAATTATCTGTTTTTTTGAAAAAATAATATTATTAAAACAAAGTAGGTATAAATGCGAACAATCTCAAACCATATACCGATCTTTTTTGAGGAATCAAAAGTTTTTTGACAATATAAATAGAATAAATTATTATAGTAAAAGAGTTAAAGGAGGGTTTGTTATGTCATCAATCAATAAGCAAGAAATCGCTGCCAGCGTTCCCCAGCGCGGCTTTTTCGGCCATCCGAAGGGGCTGTTTACGCTCTTTTTTACTGAGTTTTGGGAGCGCTTTTCGTACTATGGCATGCGCGCCATTTTAGTGTATTACATGTATTATGAAGTGTCGAAAGGCGGATTGGGGCTCGATGAGCATCTAGCGCTCGCGATCATGTCGATTTACGGGGCGCTTGTGTACATGTCGGGAATCATCGGCGGCTGGCTTGCCGACCGTGTATTCGGTACGTCGCGCGCGGTCTTTTACGGCGGCCTTCTCATTATGGCTGGCCATATCGCGTTGGCCGTTCCGGGCGGGGCGGCGGCGCTGTTTGTGTCGATGGCGTTCATCGTTCTTGGCACCGGGTTGTTAAAGCCGAACGTCTCGAGCATTGTCGGCGATATGTACAAGCCTGGCGATGATCGCCGCGACGCCGGGTTCAGCATTTTTTACATGGGCATCAACCTCGGGGCGTTTTTGGCTCCGCTTGTTGTTGGCACAGTGGGGATGAAATACAACTTCCATCTCGGTTTTGGGCTCGCTGCTGTCGGTATGTTTCTTGGGCTAGTTGTGTTTGTGGCGACAAGAACGAAAAATCTTGGGCTGGCCGGGACCTATGTCCCCAACCCGCTGACGCCAGAAGAAAAGAAAAAAACGGCGGCGGTCGCCGGGGGCGCAGCGGTCGTGATTGCTGTGCTGCTCGCGATTTTGATTCCCAACGGTTGGTTTACGGTGGAAACGTTTATTTCCCTTGTTGGTATTTTAGGCATCATCATCCCGATCATCTATTTTGTCGTGATGTATCGCAGCCCGAAAACGACAGCCGAAGAGCGGTCGCGCGTCATCGCCTACATTCCGCTGTTTGTCGCTTCGGCGATGTTTTGGGCCATCCAGGAACAAGGGTCGACCATTTTGGCGAACTATGCGGATAAACGGACACAGTTGGATGTCGCTGGCATTCATCTCTCGCCAGCTTGGTTTCAGTCGCTCAACCCGTTGTTCATTATCATCTTCGCGCCGGTGTTCGCTTGGATGTGGGTGAAGCTCGGCAAACGGCAGCCGACGATCCCGCAAAAATTCGCTCTTGGCCTGTTGTTTGCCGGCCTGTCGTTTATCGTTATCCTCGTGCCTGGGCATTTGAGCGGTGGTGAGCTCGTCCATCCGATTTGGCTTGTGTTGAGCTATTTCATCGTCGTGCTCGGCGAGCTTTGCTTGTCGCCGGTCGGTCTGTCGGCGACGACGAAACTCGCCCCGGCGGCGTTTTTGGCGCAAACGATGAGCCTTTGGTTTTTGTCAAACGCGGCGGCGCAAGCGATCAACGCCCAGCTCGTCCGCTTTTACACGCCGGAGAATGAAACGGCGTACTTTGGCACGATCGGCGGTGTCGCGCTCGTCTTAAGCTTCATCTTATTCGCGCTCGCACCAAGCATCCAGCGGTTGATGAGAGGGGTCCGATAATTGGGCGGATGGTTGCCGCTGTTTAGGAAGACAATCGTATTTAAAGACAGGACGCTCTGCGTTGGCAGGGCGTCTTTTTTATCGCCCTCAACATAAGTCCGTACGGTGACAGCTTAATGAACCGTGTGCCGGAGAACGAGAGGGGCAAGAGTCTTGCACTTTGAAGTGGTAACGTGGGGAATTTCATTACGAAATATTTACATAAATCAAAATATACATTCAGACCATATTTACAAAAATGGATTACGATGGAATCGAAAACGGGAAAAGAGGGGGAAGGGAATGGCGTTTCTTGAGCTTATTGATGTGACGAAATCGTATGATGGCAAAAAGCAGGTTGTGGAGAATGTGAGTGTGGCGATTGAATCAGGAGAGTTTTTTGTGCTTGTCGGCCCATCGGGATGCGGTAAAAGCACGCTGCTGCGGCTTATTGCTGGCCTTGAATCGCTGACGTCCGGTTACATATTGATCGACGGGCAGGTAGCGAACGATTGGCCGCCTCATGCGCGCCGATTGTCGATGGTTTTTCAAAACTATGCGTTATATCCGCATTTGACCGTCGAGCAAAACATGCGCATCGTTTTGCAAGCGCAAAAGGTGCCGAAAGAAGAGCAAAGGCGCCGTTGCCTAGAAGCGGCGGAAATGCTCGGGCTGACGGATGTATTAGGACGAAAACCGCGGGAACTGTCGGGAGGACAGCGCCAGCGCGTCGCTTTAGGGCGGGCGATTGTAGCGAGAACGCCGCTTTGCTTAATGGACGAACCGCTCTCCAATTTGGATGCGAAACTGCGAGCGACCATGCGCGTTGAGCTCCGCCGTTTGCAGCGGCAGCTCGGCATGACGGTGATTTACGTCACCCATGACCAAACCGAGGCCATGACGATGGCGGATCGGGTCATGATTTTGCGGGCTGGGCATCCGCAGCAAGTTGGCGCCCCGCTTGATATATACAATCATCCGGCCAATACGTTCGTGGCTTCGTTTGTTGGAACGCCGCCTATGAACTTGGCAGAGGCGCACGTGCTTGAACATTCGCTTCTTTTGCAAAACGAGCGCCCCGTTCGCTTGATGCGCCGCCCTTTGCCGAAGACAGAACGGGTGACGATCGGCCTTCGTCCGGAGCATATTCATCGAGCGGCGCTCGGAGACGGGCATGTAACGGCTAGCATCGTCCATGTAGAGCGGCTTGGCAGCGAAACGCTTGTAACGTTTGAATTGACGAAACAAATTCATTGGACGGCGCGTTGGAACGGACAAGCAAATGTGGCTGTCGGCGAAGTGGCGTCATTTTCGTTTGATGAACATGCCCTCCACTTTTTCGATGGCCACAGCAAGCGGATCGGGCCGCTGACGAGAAGAGAAGAGGAGGCATTTGAGCGATGAATGACCGGGTTTCATCCCCCATGCCATCAGCATGGCCCGTTCCAACCCAGCCGACGGTGCGGCGGACGGCGATGAAGGCATGGATGGAAGGGATGGTCTATCTTTTGCCTTCCTTGCTGTTGTTTGGCGTCTTTCTGTTCTATCCGTTGGCAAGAACGTTGTACTTAAGCATGTTTTCTACGAATTACCAAGGAGCTCCCATCCGTTTTGTAGGTTGGGCGCATTTTGCCGCCCTGTTTCAAGATGAATCGTTTTGGCACAGTGTAAAGACGACGTTTTCTTTTGCCGTCCTTACCGTTCCGACAACGGTCGCCATTGCTTTCTGCCTAGCGCTGCTCGTCCATGAAAAGCGGAAAGGAATCGGGATCTTTCGAACATTGTTCGCTTCGACGATGGGAATGAGCGTGGCCGTAGCTTCTATTATTTGGATGTTTATGTACAACCCAGCCATCGGGATCATGAACCGCTTGTTGTCTGCGCTTGGCTTTCCCGCTGTTTCGTGGCTGCTTGATCCCGATACGGCGTTGTATGCGGTGGCGGTCGCAACGATATGGATGAATATTGGTTTCACCTTTTTGTTGTTGCTGGCCGGCCTGCAAAACATCGATCCGTCCTTGTACGAAAGCGCGCGCATCGCTGGACTTAGCTATTGGCGCCAATTATGGACGGTGAGCGTGCCGTTGCTATCGCCGACTTTGTTTTTTGTCACGACCGTCTCGCTCATCCAAGCGCTGCAAACGTTCGGACAAATCGACTTCTTAACGAAAGGCGGGCCGGTGGATGCCACCAATGTGTTCGTGTATGCCATTTACCGGGAGGCGTTCGTCAACTATCAGTTCGGTTTCGCCAGCGCCCAGGCGATCGTACTGTTTGTCATCATCGCCGCGATTACATTTTTGCAGTTTCGGTTTGCCGAGAGGAAGGTGCATTATCAATGAAAACGGTCCGGTTTGTTGCTTATTATGGGGGGCTATGCATATGTTCAGCGCTTCTTTTATTTCCGATGGTCTATGCTCTGTTGATGAGCTTTATGGATAAAGCCGATATCTTTGCTGGGCGCCTGTGGCCTGAGCGGTGGGAGTGGACCAACTATCAAGCGGCGTTCAAACAGGCGCCGCTCGGGTCGTATTTGCTCAACAGTTTGTTTGTCGCTTCCGTGATTACGATCGGTCGCCTGATCGTTTCGAGCTTGGCTGCTTTCGCTTTTGTGTTTCTCCGCTTTCCCGGCCGCGATGCCTGGTTTTACATTTGCATTGCAACGATGCTCGTTCCGTGGGAGGCGACGGTCATTCCGAATTTTTTAACGGTCCAGCAGCTCGGTTGGACGAACCATTATTTCGGATTAACGATTCCCTTTTGGGCGATGGCGTTCGGCATCTTTTTATTGCGGCAACAGTTTCGCCAAATTCCTTACGAGCTGTATGAGGCGGCTCGTCTGTCCGGCATCGGGAATTTCCGCTTTTTTTGTCGCATTGCGTTGCCGCTTTCCAAAACCGGCTTGGTGACACTGGCGGTTTATAGTTTTTTGGATGCTTGGAACATGTACTTATGGCCGCTGCTTGTCACGAGCGATGATCGCGTCCGCACTGTGCAGATCGGGCTGAAGCAGCTGCAGACGCAAGAAATGGCGAACAGTTGGGGCGTCGTCATGGCAGCGGCCGTTGTGGCGATGCTGCCGACATTGGCACTGTTGTTTGTCGGCCAGAAGCAGTTGCGTAAAGGATTGATGCAAGGGGCCATCCAATAACAGGGGAGGAGAACAACGTGAAAAATGTTTTGCTTGGATTACTACTCGCTTTCGTATCGATCATCGCTGGATGTTCAAGTGTGGATTCCAAGGGGGAGACCGCCAATCGAAAAACGGAAGTGGTGTTTTGGCACTCGATGAGCGGGGATTTGCAGCCGGTGTTAGAGGAAATTGTCAACGATTTTAATCAAACTCATTCAGACATTGAGGTCAAACCTGTGTTTCAAGGTACATATGAAGAAGCATTGACGAAATGGAACGCGGTGGCCGGAACGAAAGAAGCGCCGACGATCATGCAGACGTTTGAAGTCGGGACGAAGCATATGATCGACAGCGGGCAAATCGTTCCGGTACAAACATGGATCGACAAGGACCAGTACGACGTTTCGCAATGGGAGAAAAACATTGTTCGTTATTATACAGTCAACGGGCGAATTTACTCCATGCCGTTCAACTCATCGACGCCGGTGCTAATTTACAATAAGGATGCGTTCCGAAAAGCGGGGCTCGATCCCGAAAAACCACCGCTCACTTACAGTGAACTGAAAGAAGCGGCGAAAAAGCTGACAAAGAAAAGCGGAAAGGAAACAAAACAATATGGATTCTCGATATTGAACTACGGCTGGTTTTTTGAAGAGATGATCGCCGTGCAAGGCGGATTGTATGTCAACCATGACAACGGCAGAAGCGCGGATGCCACCGAAGCGGTGTTTCATGGACAGGAAGGAAGACGAGTGTTTGAGCTGATCCGCGATATGTATCGGGACGGCACGTTTTATAACGCCGGGCAAAATTGGGACGATATGCGCGCGGCGTTTCAAGCAGGAAAAATAGCCATGTATTTGGATTCATCGGCTGGCCTCAAGTCGCTAATCGACAACTCACCGTTTTCGGTCGGGGTTTCGTATTTGCCCGTTCCGGACGGGATTGAGCGCCAAGGGGTGGTCATCGGCGGCGCTTCTCTTTGGATGATGAAAGGAAGCAGCGAGAAGGAGCAGAAAGCGGCTTGGGAGTTTATGAAATACGTAACCAGTCCTTCCGTTCAAGCCAAGTGGCACGTGCGCACAGGGTATTTTGCCATCAATCCCGCCGCCTACGATGAACCGCTCGTTAAAGAAGAGTGGAAAAAGTACCCGCAATTGAAAGTAGCTGTTGACCAGCTCCATGAAACGAAGCCAACGGCGGCGACTCAAGGGGCGCTCATAACGGTATTTCCGGAATCGCGCCAACACGTAGTAAAGGCGATGGAGCAGCTATATGAAGGGGTAGATCCGCAAGAGGCGCTCGATCAGGCGGCCAAGGAGACGAATCGGGTATTGCAAAAAACCAATTGATCGAATGGTCATATGGAGATGCAAACAAAGCCACACAACATTTACCCGTGTGGCTTTGTTTATCGTCCGAATTCGTTCTTTTGCTGGCCAAAGGCTGGATGGACGTCGAAACAACCATTGCAGCCCAAGCGATGGACCGAGCCCGGAGAGGATATGATAGCTCGCATCGTAAGGTTGGCAGCCAAACAAAAAGCGAAAGGAAGATGTTCGCTTAGACTATTGTGCTCCTGAAACGCCTTGACGGAATTGACGAACGAGCCGCGGAAGATGTTCACTTAGACGTGCTCACCATGCCTGCTAGTTTGCCGCCTTCAACAAGTGGATTTCCTCTTCCACCCGCGCGATGCGGCCAAGTTGATAATCAAGACGCTGATGAATGAGGGAGATGTCTTCTTTGGTCGCCATGTTTCCGCGAATGTCGACGACTTCGCCGCGAAGGTTGGCAATTTCATGGCGCATGCCGTCTTGAATGCTTCGCTGCTCGAGTTGATTGTCGCGGATGGCTTTGATCATCTCCGTATTTTCTTTTGTTTGCTCTTTTAGCCAGCGCAGTTCTTCTTCTTGTTTGTCCATCCGTTGTTCAAGCCGATCCATGCGCCGTTCGAGCTTGTCTACCTTTTGTTTCACGAGCTGGATTTCCTGTTTCATGGCATCCATGTCTTTTTTCATAGTATCCATGTCTTTTTTCATGGCATCCATATCTTTCTTCATGATGTCCATGTCTTTCTTCATGATGTCCATATCTTTCTTCATGATGTCCATGTCTTTCTTCATGATGTCCATGTCTTTTTTCATGATATCCACGTCTTTTTTCAGCGTATCGACATCTTTTTTCAACGTATCGACATCTTTTTGAAGGGTGGCGATGTTTTGCACGACCGTTTGCAAATTTTGTTTGACTCCGGTCATGTCGTGAACGAGATGCTGCACGAGTTCTGTCAATTGACGCAACAGTTGTTCCTCCATCAGAAAAGGCAACCTCCTTGATCCGATTTGGTGAGTGAAAGGGCATTTCCGACAGTGCAGTGGAAGGGATGTGTGAGGTGTGAGAGTGAGGAAGGAAATGCCTGTGAGGCCATTATATCACGAAACATGGAAGCCATCACGCAAAAAAATTTGCTAGTCAGAAAGGAAAGAACGGGAAAAGTGTCGAAGGATCTGTAGATGAGCATTTTTCATTACAATAATTTCCATGCCCTAAGAGACAAACAGGGGACCCCTTAGGCGACATGGAGCTGTTTTTTGATCACATCAATGGGAATATCTTGCTTCGCGGCATCGTAGATGAACTCGACGACGCTGTGCCCTTTCCGAGACCGAAGAAGCTCCAGGCCGGAAGAGAGGTCTTGCTGAGATTCGGCGATGCTGTATACGCAGGCGAACAGCACCACGGCCCAATACCGTTTCACCGCCCGAATGTGACGAACACGGTACCCATCGAGCTTCAGCTGGTCTTTGGCCTGCCGGAAAAAGCATTCGATCGTCCAGCGCTGGGCATAATAACGCAAGATCTCTTCATCGCCTAGCTCCCGGTCGGTGCTCAAGACGACATGGAGATGATCTGGCGTCATCGGTTCATCCGCCTTCCAAGCCAGCAGCACCACCGCGTCATCGAGGCCATGGATCGCTCCCTCGTAGCGATACACGCGGTAACGCTCCTTCCCCACCGTGACGAGGTGGGTGTCGTTGGGCTCGATATAGCGGGCGAACTTCTTCGCTTGGATGGCGATACCTTTCGGATAGAGAATCCGGTTCGTCTTGAGCATGGCGATGACATGGAATCCTTGTTTCAGGCAGGCTTCGATGAGCGCTTGGGACGGATACCACGAATCCATGAGCACATACACCGGCTGAGCCCGTTTCCCCTTGAGCGAGGAAAGCATCTCGATCGCTAGGTCGATCTTGCTTCTTCCCGCCGTCTTGTCATACAGACGAAAGGCGAACGGGAACGCTTGCGAGAAAGTATGCACCATCAGCCAAACGAGCGAATGCCCCCAAACGGATTGATGATCTTTGTGCGAGTAGTGCCAATCACACCCTTGAATGGCGCGGGCAGCCCGTGACGAAGGCTTCGTTTTTTGGCAAATCGTATCATCAATCGAAACAAAAAGGGGTTGATTCTCCTGTTTGGCGATTCGCTGGATGCGATGAAGGATCCATTGCTGGAGTTTGCGAAGCAACGTCTCTTCATCCCAAGGGCTTTTCGTGAAAAAATGGCTGAGCGTGGTTCGATGATTGGGATGAAAACTCCAGTGATGGACATCGGTCAATGTTCCCGAAAATCCCTTGGTAGTCAAGGCATCCACAATATGAACGAGATGCTTGATGACCGGTTTCGAGAAATAAAGCGCCAATCCCAGCGTCATGAAAAACTTGTGGATTCCTTGATGATGTGCTAATCTATTCATGAGACATGAACCTCCTTGTGGGTAGTTTGAGCACATCTATTTTACTCAAGGAGCTGGGTTCATGTCTCCTTTTTTGTTTAGCTGTCAATTTATGTTAGCAAATTTGCTCATCTACAGGAAGGATATACAAAACGGCAGGGAAAAAGATAGGAGAAGGGATATGGACATACGGAGAAAAAACATCCAGAGAAAAAGAAAAGGTTTAGCGCTTCTCTTCGTTTCAGCGCTGCTGTTGCTCTCGTGTGACAAAGTTGTTGAACATGGGGGAGATGAAGTGTTAGCAGCGCGAAAGGAAGAGGTGAACTCCGTGCCGCTGCCTAGCCCGGCTGATAAGACGACTATAGCGCGAGCGGCAGTGAAATCCACTGTGCGGAGACCGGATGAAGTACGCATCACCATCAGCGCTGCGGGCGATGTGACGCTTGGGCGTGATGAAAACTACGGTTATACGTATTCGTTTGATGAAGAAGTGAAAAAGCATGGATTGCGTTATTTTACGAAATACATTGAGCCGATCTTCAAGAAAGATGATTTTACGACCGTCAATTTGGAAACGACGCTGACGACCTCGACGCGGAAGGCAAGCAAGAAATTTCGTTTTCGCGGCCACCCGAGTTATGCAAAAATCTTAACCTATGGCGGCATTGATGCGGTCAATCTCGCGAATAACCATACGTACGATTATTTGCAACAAGGATACAAGGACACAATTGCTAGTTTAAAAAAGGAAAATATCGGTTATTTCGGTCGCACGCTCCGGCTGTTGAAAACGGTGAAAGGAGTCCAAATCGGGGCGCTCGGCTATGAAGGCTGGAGCAACACCAGCACGCTGCGCAAGCAAATCGCCAACGATATTCGCATGCTTCGGAAACAAGGAGCCGATCTCATCCTCGTTCATTTTCATTGGGGAGTGGAACGAAGCTATGTGCCAAACAGCACGCAAAAGGCGCTCGGCCGCTTTGCGATTGACAGCGGCGCCGATTTGGTCGTCGGCCATCATCCGCACGTCGTTCAGGGGATTGAAGAGTATAAAGGCAAATTCATCGTTTACAGCCTTGGCAATTTTATGTTTGGCGGAAACAAAAATCCGAGCGACAAAGATACGTTTGTCTTCCAGCAAGTGTTTTCTTTTCAAAACGGCAAGCGGACGACCAAAAAAGAAATCCGCGTCATCCCATTTCGCATTTCATCGGTGACGACAAGAAACAATTATCAGCCGATGCCGTTAACGGGAAAGGAAGCAGACCGGGTGAAACGGAAAATGGTCTCGCTGTCGGCGAAAATCAAAAAGCCGACTTGGACGGCGTACGAAGGGAAGTAAAAAAGGATGGCCCTTGTTTCGGCCATCCTTTCGATTTTCGCAACGTTAAGAGCGTTCATTGATTAAGTTGGCGACGAGCACGTACCGCTGCGGAGCGGGGCCGACGTAGCGGAATGGATAACACGTGGAAACGGTGAGTGTCGCTTTCGGCTTTGGAACGATGACCGTCCGGTCGTCGGCATCGACGATGCGCACTTTGCGCACTTTATAGGTGAATGTGCCAGCGGACGTGCGGACGATCAAGAGATCGCCTTGGCCGACTTCGCCAAGACGGCGGAAGACCGTGTCGCGATGGCCAGAAAGCACGCAGTTGTCCGCCTCGCCTGGCAGGACACTGCCCGCGTAATGGCCGACCCCTTTTTCCAACTCGTCTTCATCTGTACCGTGGTAAATCGGCAGGCTGGCGTTGAGCTTCGGAATGATGAGTACGCCGATTTGTTCACCGATTTTTGGTTGTTTTGCGTAGAGAGGAGCTTGGCTTCGAATCGGCGCGGCGTCCACTGGTCGCTCTGTTTCAGCGGACATCGGCTTGGCCGCTTCTAGGCCGCTTTTCCATTTCAGACCACTAACGCCAACTACGGCGATTCCTGCTGCGATCAAGCTTGCTCCAAAAAAGCGCACGAGCCGTTTCCCGTTCATTTATTTCGCCTCGGCTCCTTGGCGGAAGCGGACAAGGAATGCACCGGCACCGATGAATGCCAAGCCAAACAGCATATAAGCGGCATACGGGGATGCCGTTTTCGGCAGTTTGGCTCCGGCTTCGCTCCGCTTCAGCGGTTTCGGCGTCGCCGGCTTCACTACTTTTTCGATTTTCGCTGCCTGGCCGCCTTGTTGTAAGTCTTTGCCGATTTCATCGAATAGGTCAGAAGCAAACATCTCTTCGGTCACGACAAAATCAGCCAGTCGCTCGCCGTCAGTGCTGTAAATTTCAACAAGCAAATCGTAGCCGTTCGCTGATTCCATTGTCAGCAGCGTCGACAGGCTGAGCGGCTTTTTCTCGCCGTCTTTCGTCAAATAAAACTTTGCTTCCAGCTGGAATGTGGAAAGCAGATCGGTCCATACATCGGCGATCTCAGCGATTTGCGTTGGCGATAGCTCCGTCATGCTGGTGAAATCGTACGCCCCGATCGCCTCAAGCCGTTGGCCGATTTCTTCCATTTTCTTGGCGAATTGCGGATCTTCCATATTCAGCGATTCAAAATGGGTATAGAGCTTTTCCAACTCTGCGTCCGTCAAACCGAGCTCGTCCAAATCCGGAAGCAAGTAGTCGATGACGGCCTCCGACAGTTCCTCGACCGTCGCATAATGGTCAAGCGAATCGCCGTTTTTAGACAGCAGTTTTTCCAACTGCGTCTTCGTCATGCCAATTTCTTGCAAAAATTCGTTTAATGTTTCCTCGGTCAACGGCGTCAAATTTTGATAATAATCGACAATATCTTTCAGCTCGCCGATTGAGTGGTAATCGGCCAACGATTCGCCGTGCTGATCAAGAAGAGCGATGAGCTCTTCCTTTGTCATTCCGTGTTCGTTTAGAAAGGCGGCTAGCGTTTCATCAGTGATCGGAACGGAGTAATGTTTAAACAGTTCGATATATTCTTCGAGATCATTGTAAAATAAAAACACATCGGTAATGGCCTGTGCCTCTTCCATTTCTCCATTGTCGATAAGCATTTGTCGAAGCTGTTGTTCGGTCAATCCGTGTTTGGCGAGCAACTGAGCTAAATTTTCTTCCGTGAGCGGCTCGCCGAGTTCGCGGCGTAATTCGTCCACGCTGTCAAACTCATCGAGCGAATAGCCTTCATAGTCCAAATAATTTTCCAGCTCTTCGACTGTGATCCCGGCTTCATTTAAATACTGCTCTAAAGCTGGATCGTTGCGTTCAATGGCGAACGCTGAAGCTGGCCATACAGTGGCGATGGATGCGGCCAAGGCAAAAGGAACGATGTTTTTCATGTCGTGACCTCCGTTTGTTTGATATACGAATTCAGTATATAGGGACATGAGAAGGATGAAAATAGAGAAATATATGGAATTTTTTTGTTTAGAAAAACGTTATAAGTTGCAATAGAGAATTTCTCATGTTTCGTTTCGATTTTCATCTCGTTCCTCTTAAGCCGGAGCGAAGTTGTTTCGGCACTTGTCTGTTCTTTGTTTGTCTTGCCTGCAAAAGAATAGAAAGTGTAAAATAAAGGTGATTCCGCTTTCATCATGCGCGCTCATCTCCGAGGGCGATGGAAGGTGATTGGCAGAGTAGTCAGTTTTGCCGACAGGAGAGGCGTACAGATGACCGGGAGAATGATTGATCGCGTTCACCGGGCTTGCAAACGTCTCCACAGCTTCAGACCACAGGTTGGCCATACTTGAGCAACAGACATTGCACTCTTCTTGACAACAAGCTGCACATCCTCGTTCGCATGTCATTTCCGAAAGAAGTCTCCCAAGAAACGTGAAAGGCACAACTCTGGCAAGCAGGGAAGGCGATTATCGATTGGCCAACACCGTCCGATCTTCCATCCATTGAACGAACAGCTTTGAATCGAAAGAATGGGTAGAACATCCCAGTTCTCAAGAAATGGCGAAAGGCAGGTAGCGTCAAAAGTTCTATGAAAACTCCACACAGACCATCCCATTGAGCATCGTGGGGCATGCAGAGAGCCGGATTCGCCCTTGACCAACACCCGCCAAAGGTGCGGAAGAGTCGTCAAGGGCGACGGGGACAAAAAAGAAGGCAATAGGAAAGCCGCCCTTGCCTTTACCGAATTTTACCTTTGGCGGTGTTCGGTTGGTCAAGGGTTCGCTTCGCCGAATCCGGCAGGAGTTCTGTTCAACGGGCTCTGGAGGACAAAAAAGTTAGGCTGCCTCGTTTTGAAGGAAGTCCTGAGCCATGGCGATCAGCTTCGTCCACCGGGCCGGCATATGCGGCAGCTCGGCGAGCTCCGGGATGACGACCGGCACCCGGCCTTCGAGCGCGCTATGCGGGCGCAGAAAGTTAAAATACGCCACAAACAGCGTCACAAAGGACACCGAGCCTTCCTCGGCGCCAAACCCATGGGTCGGGCGGTAGTTGCCTTTAAAGGTCCGGTTGAATCGCTCGATGATCTGCTTGAGAGGGCGAAATTCTTCCGAGACCGGATCTTCGTTGGTCAGGCCGATTACCTGGCGGACGTCAAACGAAATCCCGTGCTGGGCAAAGAAGTGTTGCGCCAACAGGTAAATCGGGTTGCCATCCACGACGAACGACAAGTCGTCTGGAAGGGACGGCAGCTTCCTGAGGACATCATTGATCGCCTTGATGGCCGAGAGCGTGTCCCGGTTGGGCGAGACGCGATAGGACAGCACGATCTTTTTCACCGCGTCGAACATAAAGAATAGGTAATGCCAACGGCCCTTCACACGAATATATGTCTCGTCCCCACAGAACGAACCGGACAGCTCATACGGAAATCGGTCGACAAAGGGCTTGATCCAAAGCGCGACGCTGTTGGCGTAGTTGAGCACCGTCTGATGAGAGATCGAGACGCCATGGATGTCCTTCAGGGCGGCGGCGGTTTCCCTCGAGGACATCCCAAAGTTGACGTAGTACGTCAACACGAGCCCCAACACGTGCGGCGACGCAGCCAGCCGGGACAAATCGACCTTCGGCTTGATGAGCGACGAGGAAGCCAACGGGAGAAAGTCAAACAAGAACTCCCGAAACAAATACCGCACCTTGAAGGCTTGAGGATTCTGTTGAAACTGTTGGCGCTCTTTCTTCGTCATCCGGCGAAGGTTGGCCTGGTAAAACGGGCAATCGTTGTTCTTGCACTTATAGATGTTGTATTCCTTGCGCTCCTTGATTTTTTCCAACGTCTTTTTGCAGTGCGGACAACGAAAGACCGCTTGCTTGGTGAACCGATTTCGGTGGTTGAACCGGCATTGGCACACTTTGCATTGGTATTGCCCTTTTCCGCCGTTATTGGCGTACAGGTAAGAAGAGGGAGCCTGGCAGCGAGGGCAGGTCAACGAATCCGGCACACGGTGTTTCGCATTCGCGCGGCGCTGGATGGGCCGTAAAGGACGTCTGTGCTGGGCTTCATAGTCTGCCAACAGCTTCCGGTAATCAAGGGTTTCCGGCACATCGATGATCGGAAGGTCATCGACCTGAAGTTTCCGGTACGGCTTTTGGATGGGTTCGTCCCAGTCCTCGAGATGCAAGGATTTCCCCAATATCACACCCATTAAATACACAATGATTTGATATTGGGTCTTGATAATTTCGAGCAAATAGGCTAATAATTGAGGTAACAAAGCTTGTCACTCCTTTGTTTTGGCTGTTGGGTGTCGTTACCTCAATGATGGCCGAAAACAATGGGGGTGGCAAGCTTTTTTTCGTTCAACCGTTGAAACTCAAGGGAAAACCGTGAGTGTGGAGGATAAACTTTTGACAATACCCGAAAGGCAAGGGGAGGGGAAGAAATGGCGTCTACGCTGGTGGAAACGATCGGGGAGGGGATGTACCGTGTTCCGATTCCCGTCCCGTTTCCGATGAAATATGTCTACTGTTACGTATGCCAGGAGGCAGACGGCTGGAGTATTGTGGACGTTGGGTTTCGCGATCGCGAGGCGATGCGCGCCTGGGAGTCAGCGTTTCGAGAGCTGGGAATAAAGCCTCGCCATGTTCGTGCCATTTATCTTACCCATTTTCATCCGGATCATTTTGGCTTGGCTGGCTGGATGCAGCAGCAAACCGAGGCTCCTGTGTGGATCAGCGCGCCCGATTATCACATGGCAGAACGGGTCTGGGGGGAAGAAGGCATCCAAGCAGGCGAGGTGGCGGCTTTGTTTCGCCGCCATGGTGCGCCAGAGGAACTGACAGCGCAAATGGAGAAAGACATGTGGAAGCTGTCGATGCGTGTGAGTCCGCTCCCGGTGCTCACTGTCTTGGACGCTTCCGACATTGTGCTTGGACAGCGGCGGTGGACGATTGTCCCGGTTCCCGGTCATAGCGATGGACTCATCAGTTTTTATCAGCCCGAATTGCGTCAATTGGTCGCGTCGGACCACGTGCTTGATCGCATTACCCCGAATATTGGTGTATGGCCGGGAGCCGACCCGAACCCGTTGCAGCAATATTTCACTTCTTTGCGCAAAGTCGAGGAGTTGGAAGTGGATATCGCTTGGCCTGCCCATGGCGGGGCCATCCACCAGTTTCGCGAGCGGGTCAGCGCTATTGTCCGCCACCATGGACAGCGGTTGCAAGCCATAAAAGCGCTTGCGACGGCTCGGGTAACCGCCTACGACATCGCGCGGCGTTTGTTTGACCATAAGCGATTGACTCCGACCCAATGGCGATTGGCGATTGCCGAGACGCTCGCGCATTTAGAGTATTTAGTATCGACTGGAGAATTGGAAAAAGA
This sequence comes from Geobacillus sp. YF-1, assembly GCF_052692335.1. Lineage (NCBI taxonomy): Bacteria > Bacillati > Bacillota > Bacilli > Caryophanales > Anoxybacillaceae > Geobacillus > Geobacillus sp. YF-1. The sequence goes on along the minus strand of NZ_CP199850.1, from coordinate 1,926,003 downwards.
GGAGCATCAGCGCACTATCTTCTATGAGCAACCAGCTCGCTAACTAGGCTGGCGCCGTCCATTATATTGTTTTAAATAGGCTTGGTAAGAGGGGAACGGTTCGGTGTAACGCGCTGGCTTGTTCATGTCGAAATCCCGACAATTGCGGGGATTGAAGCGGAATAGTTTTATAGATAAAATATTCAGGTAATTCAGAATTATGGGGGGAGCATAATGAAATGTTGTCGGGTTCTGTTTCTGTTGCTCGGATTATGGTTTGTGTTCGGCCTATCGGTCGCGGGAGGGCGGGCCGAAGCGGCAGCTTCGCGCGCCAATGATGCCCCCATCGTGCTTCTCCACGGTTTTACCGGTTGGGGAAGGGACGAAATGGTTGGATTTAAGTACTGGGGCGGCGTGCGCGGCGATATTGAACAATGGTTGAACGACAACGGTTATCGAACTTATACGCTGGCGGTCGGACCGCTCTCAAGCAATTGGGACCGAGCGTGTGAAGCGTATGCTCAGCTTGTCGGCGGGACGGTCGATTACGGGGCAGCCCATGCGGCAAAGCACGGTCATGCGCGGTTTGGCCGCACGTATCCCGGCCTGTTGCCAGAATTGAAACAGGGGGGGCGCATTCATATCATCGCCCATAGCCAAGGAGGACAGACGGCCCGCTTGCTTGTCTCACTCCTAGAGAATGGCAGCCAAGAAGAGCGGGAGTACGCCAAGGCGCACAATGTGTCGTTGTCACCGTTGTTCGAAGGCGGCCATCGTTTCGTGTTAAGCGTGACGACGATCGCCACTCCTCATGACGGAACGACGCTTGTCAATATGGTCGATTTCACCGACCGCTTCTTTGACTTGCAAAAAGCGGTGCTGAAAACGGCGGCTGTCGCCAGCAATGTGCCTTACACAGACAGCGTGTACGACTTCAAACTCGACCAATGGGGACTGCGCCGCCAGCCGGGTGAATCGTTCGATCATTATGTGGAACGGCTCAAGCGCTCCCCGGTTTGGACGTCCACAGATACCGCCCGCTACGATTTATCCATCCCCGGCGCTGAAGCGTTGAATCGGTGGGTGCAAGCGAGTCCCCACACGTATTATTTGAGTTTTTCCACCGAGCGAACGGAGCAAGGTGCATGGACTGGAAACCATTATCCGGAGCTCGGCATGAACGCGTTTAGTGCGGTCGTTTGCGCTCCGTTTCTCGGTTCGTACCGCAATCCGGCGCTCGGTGTTGACGATCGCTGGCTTGAAAACGACGGCATCGTCAATACGGTTTCGATGAACGGTCCAAAACGTGGGTCGAGCGATCGAATCGTGCCGTATGATGGGACAATACGAAAAGGGGTTTGGAATGACATGGGAACGTACAATGTCGATCATTTGGAAGTCATTGGCGTTGACCCGAATCCGTTGTTTCCGATTCGTTCCTTTTATTTGCGCCTTGCCGAGCAGTTGGCAGGCTTGCGGCCTTAAAACAAGCGTTGGGCGAAAAAGCCATCCCGATCGGATGGCTTTTACTGTGAAAACTCGCCGGTGTATCGTGATTTTCATGCTTGGGTGGAGGGCAAAGCGTTGCTCATAGATCTTTCGTGAACATGCGCTGCCTTGATCCGTCATTTTTATGCGAAGCTATATAAGTTGAAATTTTATTTTACATCCCGCTGATTACTCTCATATCGGCTTGTACTTAGATGAAACCCGCAACGAAAAATCGGAAATTCTTTATTGCAACTTATATAGGAAGCAAGGGCTTATGAATGTTTTTTGCGGAGCAAGCTCTTAAGCTGTATGACGGCCGCGGATGTCCGATGGTATAATAAGGGTAAAGCAAGCGGATGGGGAATGGGCGCGAAGTCGATCGAGCGGCAAAAGAACGGTATACGTTTATGGCAAGTGGGATGGAAGGTGGAAGATCATCAACGGCGCGCCCTACAACATGACACCAGCTCCTTCATTTGTCCATCAGTATTGCAAAGGAATCATAGAAAGTGAGGGATCACAGTGCGGTTAACCGAAGAGGAAGTGCAAGCGCTGCTTGCCAAAGCAGACGGCTGGAAGCTCACCGACGAGCGATGGATCGTGAAAAAATACCGCTTTCAAGACTACTTGCAAGGCATTGAGTTCGTCCGGCGAATCGCCGCCATTTCCGAAAACGCCAACCACCATCCGTTCATTTCCATCGACTACAAGTTGATCACGGTGAAGCTGTCTTCGTGGCGTGCGAAAGGGTTGACGATGCTCGATTTTGATTTGGCGAAGCAGTATGATGAGGTGTATGAGCAGATGAAGCAGGGGGAAGGGGAATGATCGTGCATCGCACAGCCCTCGTCACCGGAGCGGCGCGGGGGATCGGCTATGAAGTAGCGAAAACGTTGGCAACCAACGGCGTGAACGTCGTGCTTGCCGACTTGAAGCAGGAAGAGGTGGAACAGGCGGCAGAGTCGTTGCAGCAGCTAGGTTGCGAGGCCGTCGGCGTCAAGTGTGATGTGACGGCGGAAGAAGAGGTGAAGCAAACGATCCATGAAACGGTCAAACGGTGGGGGCGCCTCGATATTGTCGTGAACAACGCCGGTTTGCAATATGTCGCCAATATCGAAGATTTTCCGACCGAGAAGTTTGAGCAGTTGATCCGCGTCATGCTCGTTGGACCGTTTTTGGCCATTAAGCACGCGTTTCCGCTGATGAAGGAGCAGCGCTACGGCCGCATCATCAACATGGCGTCGATCAACGGGTTGATCGGGTTTGCCGGAAAAGCCGCCTACAACAGCGCAAAACACGGGGTAATCGGCTTGACGAAAGTGGCGGCGCTAGAAGGGGCACCGTACGGGATTACGGTGAACGCGCTTTGTCCGGGGTATGTCGACACAGCACTCGTCCGCAATCAGCTCGCTGATTTGGCGGCGACAAGGAAGGTGCCGCTTGAGAAGGTGCTCGAGGAAGTCATTTACCCGCTCGTGCCGCAGCGGCGGCTCTTGTCCGTTGAAGAAGTCGCCCATTATGTTCTCTTTTTGGCAGGCGAACAAGCGAAAGGCATCACCGGGCAGGCGGTCGTGATCGATGGCGGATATACGGCGCAATGAGGCGAAACAAAAGGCTGCCATCGCACAGCGGTTTCGTTTCAAAGCCGAAAAGGATTGACTCTGAAGGTGATCCGCCAGAACATGTGGTCGAAATGGTTTTGTGTGCGTCTTATTAGGAAAAGGGGATTCGCCTTCAATGCAGCATCGTGTTGTTCGATGTGTATATAGCCGCAAAAGAAGGTGTCCCGAGGCAACGGGACACCTTCTTCGCTGCGCCGCTCAGCTGAGGGCGAACTCAAAGCTGGCGTTGAGTTTTACCTCTTTTCCGACGAGGAATCCGCCAGTTTCGAGCGCGACGTTCCACACCAATCCGTAATCTTCACGATTGATCGTTCCTTCGACGTCAAAGCCGACGGTGATGCCGCCGGTAAGCGGGTTTTTCACTTGACCGTTGTATTCGACTTTGAACGTTTCCGTTCTCGTCACGCCGCGAATCGTCAGCTGTCCGGTCACTTCGTATTCAGTGTCGGACAGTTTGCGCACCGAGTCGCTGACAAACGTGATGGTCGGATAGTTCTCGACATCGAAAAAGTCGGCCGAGCGGAGGTGGTTGTCGCGGTCGGTGTTTTTCGTATCGATTGAAGCGGCGTCAACCGTTACCTTTACTTTCAGCGACTCCAGTTCATTCACATCGCCTTGCACGTCGACGTCAAAGTTGGTAAATTCTCCTTTTGCTTTGGAAATCATCATATGCCGGACTTGAAAAGTGATCGAGCTGTGCGCTTTGTCAAGTTGGAATGTTGTCATTGTTCTCCCCCTCTTGGTTACTTCATCATTCCATCATTAATCATAGCAGATATATATCTTGAATTCAAACATTTTTTATTCAAGTTTTTTGTGGTGTAGAGTCCAAAGGGATATCCATGATAAGATGGAAATAGCAACAGTGGCCGGAAAGGATGGGACCATGATGAATGAAATAGGGATCTTAGCGAAAATCGAACAGCAGCTCGAGCAATTGTCACCGGCGGAACAAAAAGTGGCTGCCTATCTTCTTCGCCATGCGGAGCTGATTCCGACGATGACCACCAAAGAGTTGGCGCGGGCAGCTGATACAAGCGAGGCGAGTGTCGTTCGCTTTTGCAAGGCGATCGGCATCGGCAGCTTTCCGGGATTGAAGCTGGCGCTTGCCCGTGAGTTGGCGATGGCGGATATGAACATTAATGATTTTTCCATCATTGACAAGCCGAATGCGCCGTATGAGCTGTTTATGAAAGTGACCTATGTGAATAAGGCGGCCATTGAGGCGACGACGACAACACTCGATAAGCGCGAGTTAGAAAAAGCCGCTGAGGCGATGATCAAAGCCAAGAAGATGGTTTTTTACGGAGTAGGCGGCTCTGCAGCCGCAGCGGTGGACGCTAGTTATAAGTTTACGAAGCTTGGCTACATGGCGGCAACATCGCCTGATTTTCATACGATGCTGCCACTGGTGGCCCATTTGAAAGAAGGAGATGTGTTCGTGGCCATATCGACGTCAGGGCGGACGAAAGATGTATTGGAGATCGCCCGGTTTGCCAAAAAGCAGCAGGCGACGGTCATTGCCATTACAAAGCTTGATCCTTCATCACCGTTATATAAGGAAGCGGATATTCGACTTGCGCTGCCGGACGTTGAGCAAGATCATCGCATTGGCAGTATGGCATCGAGAATGGTGCAGCTCAACGTGATCGATGCCTTGTATTTGATTACGTTCCATCGGGTGGGAAGCCGGGTCATTGAACGATTTCATCAAACAAGAGAAGAAGTGGTGCGGTTGCGGAGGTAAAGCGGGCCTGAGACGGGCCCGCTTTTTTTGTGGGAATGTTTCAAACAAAAAAGAATACATTGATATTTTGTTTCATAAATTTATAATATAATTATGAAATATAATTTCTTAAAACGTGCAAAGAGGTGACAAAATTGCTTGAACATCTTGCGACAGAACAACGAAACGAAAAAACGAAACATTTGGATGAAATGACGACAAAAGAAATTTTGCACGTCATGAACGAGGAAGATCAGGCCGCAGTTGCCGCAGTAGCTGAGCAACTTGATTGTATTGAAAAAGTCGTCCATCTTGTCATCGCCGCATTTCGGCGCGGCGGGCGGTTGATTTACGTCGGGGCGGGGACGAGCGGCCGGCTCGGATTGCTTGATGCGGTCGAATGCCCGCCGACATTTGGAACTGAACCGTCCATGGTGCAGGCGGTCCTTGCCGGAGGACCGGAAGCGATTGCGAAGGCGGTGGAAGGAGCGGAAGATGATGAAGAGGCTGCTGTTCGCGATTTACAGGCAGTCGGCTTGACGGAAAACGATGTTGTCATCGGCATTGCAGCAAGCGGCCGAACGCCATATGTGATTAGCGCCCTTCGTTATGCCAAACAAATCGGGGCATCGACCGGAAGCATCGCCTGCAATAAAGGAGCCCCCATCAGTCAGTATGCCGATGCGGCGGTGGAAATCGAAACAGGGCCGGAAGTGTTGGCTGGTTCAACGAGGTTAAAAGCTGGGACAGCGCAAAAAATGGTGCTCAACATGATTTCTACGGCAGCGATGGTCGGTATTGGCAAAGTGTATGGGAACTGGATGGTCGATGTACAGGCGACAAATGAAAAGTTAAAAGAGCGGGCCAAGCGCATTTTAATAGAGGCGACAGGAGTCAGCGCCGAAGAGGCGTCCCGTTATTATGAACAGGCCAAAGGGGAGGTGAAAACGGCGATCGTGATGATTTTGCGCCAATGCGGTTATGAAGAGGCAAAAAAACGACTGCAACAAGCAAAGGGGTTTGTGCGTAAAGCGCTTGAATAACGAAATAAGGGGGAGAGAACGATCATGACTCGAGAACAACAAATCGCCATATCGATACTTCAGTACGTTGGGGGAAAAGAAAACATCATCCGCATTGCCCATTGCATGACGCGGGTGCGCGTGTCGCTGCGGGATCCGGGCAAAGCGAACATGGACGCCTTAAAACAGATCGAAGGGGTCATGGGAGTCATAGAGGATGAGACTTTGCAAATTGTCGTTGGTCCTGGTGTTGTCAATAAAGTGGCGGCTGCGCTATGCGAACTTACCGGTCTAGAACTTGGGGAAGTGATCGAAAATGAGGCTGAGGATATTGCGGAGCGGACAAAAGCAAGGGTGAAAGCGCGTCAGCAAACGCCGCTAAAGCGGTTGCTTCGCAAAATCGGCAGCATCTTCATCCCGCTCATTCCCGGATTGGTGGCGTCAGGGATTATTAACGGAATCGCCAACTTTGCGAAAAACGCCGGCGTTGATCCACAGACGACGTGGCTGCAGCTGTTGTTGTTGATAGGCGGGGGGATTTTTGCCTCACTTGGCGTGTTAGTGGGATATAATACAGCGAAAGAGTTTGGCGGCACTCCTGTATTAGGGGCGATTGCCGGTATTCTCGTCTTCAACCCGGCATTGGCTGATATAAAGCTATTTGGGGAAGCGCTTACACCTGGGAGGGGAGGACTGTTTGCCGTTTTGCTTGCCGCTTGGCTCATGGTGGCGGTCGAAAAACGGGTGCGTTCGTTTGTGCCGAATGCGGTCGACATTATCGTCACGCCGCTTATCACCGTGTTAATCGTCTGTTTGTTTACCTTGATCGCCGTGCAGCCGCTTGCCGGTTGGTTGTCGTTCGCGATTACAAGCGGGCTGAAAGCGGTGCTTGACATTGGGGGAGTAGTCGCGGGGGCTGTGTTGGCCGGAACGTTTTTGCCGCTCGTGATGGTCGGACTGCATCACGGATTAACCCCGATTCATATGGAGTTGATTCAAAAATTGGGCTCGACGCCGCTACTGCCGGTATTGGCGATGGCCGGAGCCGGTCAAGTCGGGGCGGCGATCGCCGTGTATGTCAAAACAAAAAACGAGCGGCTTCGCAACATTATCAAAGGGGCGTTGCCGGTTGGATTTTTAGGCATCGGGGAGCCGCTGTTGTACGGGGTGACATTGCCGCTTGGGCGGCCGTTTGTGACCGCGTGTCTTGGGGCGGCGGTCGGCGGTGCATTTCAAGCGGTGATGAAAACAGCGGCGCTTGGCATTGGCGTATCCGGGCTGTCACTCATCCCGCTTATTGCCGATGGAAAGTATGTGATGTATTTCATTGGACTCGTCATTTCGTACACGTTTGGCTTCCTATTTACGTATTGGTTCGGGTTTAAAGAAGAAATGGCCGCGCATATTTAGTGAGGGATGATAATGCTTTCTTTTTCGTTTTATCTTTTTCAGCCGCTCGAGCAAATTGAAGACATCTTTCGGCTTGCAGCGCAGCTTGGGGCGAAACAATTGTTCACCTCATTGCATGTTTCAAAAGGCCAAGAGCTTAGGGAGCGAAAAAAGCTTGATCATATCGGCCAGTTTGCTTCCCGCTATGGCATTGGGGTCGTGGCTGATGCCACCCCCGCCGTCATAGCACGTCTGTCAGCTGATGCCGACATCACAACGGTGCTCGGGCGTTGGGGGATTGTCGGGCTGCGGTTGGATGACGGTTTTTCTATGAAAGAAGCCGCTTCGTTGTCCAAACAAATGAGTGTCGTGTTGAACGCAAGCACGGTGACAGAAAGGGAATGTAAGGAGCTAGCCTCTTATCAAGCGGACGAATCCAATGTGGAAGCATGGCATAATTTTTATCCGCGACCGGAGACAGGTTTGGGAGGGGAGACGATGCTAGCGCAAAATCAATTGTTGCGCCAGTATGGCATCGAGACGATCGGTGCGTTTATCCCTGGGGATGCGAAAAAACGAAGTCCTCTCTATGAAGGGCTGCCGACATTAGAGGCACATCGGAACGTCGATCCGGTTTATGCTTATATTGAACTTATGGAAACCTACGGCGTGAATAAGGTGTTCGTCGGTGACCTCGCCGTGTCGGATGGGGTGCTTAAGCGCATAGATTGGGTGCTGTCAGATGTCATTCCCATCCGCTACCGGCCGATTGTCCGAGCGGGTTGGTTGGCTTTGGTCGAAACGATGCATACGAACCGGCGCGATGCGGCTCGCGATGTAATTCGTTCCGTTGAATCGCGTTGCTCCATGGCATGGCCGCAGGAAGCGCTGCAGCCTATCCCTGCCGCGCCTCGTCGAACAGGCAGCATCACGATTGACAACGAACGGTACGGCCGTTACGTCGGTGAATTGCAAATGACTTTGGTCGATCTCCCGGCTGATGATAGAGTCAATGTCATCGGTCAGGTGATAGAGGAAGATATGCCGTTGCTTCGGTACATTCGTGGCGGCCGACGATTTTGTCTCATTCGCTGCTAGCGGGGAGCCCCGTCGGCCGCTGGCGTGATGAAGATATAGAGAGGTGGCTGCCTGATTCTTCGTCGCGCCTAGGGGCAACGAGGGCAAGCCCATGGCCTGCCCTCGACGTTGAAAAGGTGTATCATCACCCGCTAGATCCGTTTCAGTTCAAGAAACAAAGCCATTAAAAACTTCCGCACATTCATGCGGCATTTCGTCTCGCTCTGGCCTCGTTCGAGCTCTTTCATCCGCCGGCGGATGTCCGCAAAATCAAACAGTCTGGGCGCGAAATGCTCAAACGTCGGATTGGTGTAATCGGTGAGGCCGAGGGAGGCGAGATGGGTGAACGCCTGCAAGACAAGCCGACGGATGCGCTGTTCCATCGCTCGCGCTTCTTTGCTTGTTTCCACAGGCGACAGTCCATATTCCCGCCTAACGAGTTCCGCGTACAGCTCTTTCAACGGTGGCAGTTCCCGCACCGGACGTCCTTTTGCTTCCTGTTCGGCCAGCCAGCGCATCACAAGAAGCACATCCGCGCTGCCCGCCTCGCCGGCGACGCCAAGAAGAAGGAGAAGCTGCTCGGCCTGCTGTTCAATGGCGGCTTGGTTCGGAATGGATTCACGAGCGGCCGACGGCGGCTCAAAACCTTTCAGCACTTGGCGGATCGACTCAAGCGAACGGATGGCTGACATATGATCGGCGACCCGCTTGAGCACGGACAGCACTTCGTAGCGGTTGATCGGTTTTTGAATGTACGTGTCGATGCCTTGCAAATAGGCGTGGCCGATCATTTCTTTGTTTTCGACTTGAGAAATCATGATAAAGGTTCCGGCAAATCCTTCTTCCCGCAGCGCCTTGATCGTTTGAATGCCGTCGCGCCCCGGCATGAGTAAATCAATGAGTACGACATCGACGTCAAGCAAATCGGCGGTGCGGACGTTCAAGCCATCTTCAGCGCAGCCGACCACCTCGCCGAGCCCTGATTCATGGATTAACTTTTCCAGCATCTTGCGGACTGCGGGGTCGTCTTCGATGAGAAAAAAGCGAAGTCCTCCCATCCCTTTGTTCTCCCCTTTCTTGATGGTGCCGCAGCCGTTCAAACAAGATGTGCCCCTTGCGGCGGTACAGGTGGATGCTCGTTCTGAAAGGCATCGGTTTGCGCCTGCAGCAGACGGGCCGTCGGAACAACGAGGCGGAAGACGGTCTGGCCGGGTTCGCTTTTGACGAGCTGCAGATGACCGCCGAGCGTTTGGGCGATATCACAAGCGTGGGTAAGCCCGATGCCCGTCGACGGATTGCCTTGGCGGTCATATTTCGTCGTAAAGCCCGGCTGGAAAATCCAGGCGATGTCATCAGCAGCGATACCGGGGCCGTTATCTTCCACTTCGATGACCAACCCGTTTCCTTCCAAGCGCGCCCGCAGTTCGATCGCTCCGTTTTCGCGAATGGCTTCGACCGCATTGGACACTAAATTGTTCAATACGGAAAGCAGTGGATAGAGCTGATCAGTGGTCAAGTCGATCTGTCCGTGATAGGAAAACGTGATCGCTTTTCCGGACAGGCTGGCGTATTTTTCATTGGCACGAATCACCATCGCGCACAATTCGGTGATGGGAATGCGCCCCCTTCCTGACTGGCGGCCGATCAGTTTGGACAGACCGGCGAAAATGCGCTGCATATCTTTTTTTGTTTCATGAATATGTTCGGCAAGGTCGAGGGCGATGCGCGGTTCAACCGGTTTGCCTTCCACAAGGCGCGAGTACAGATCATAACTTTGGCGCGTCATGTCTTCCATGAGCGCCATCGATTTTTGCAAGTAAACCATCTCTTCGTAAAGCCCGCTGTTGACCATCATCAGCCGCTCAAGCTCTTCTTTTCTTGCCTCGGCCAGCGAGCGGACATGTTTGGTTACCCACATATTGTAAACGCCAATGACACAGAAACTGCGCAAAATGGCAAACAGCGACAGCACGACGAGCATGTGGCCGCTAAACAGGAACGATTCTCCCATTCCATAGCGAATGGCAAGCTCGCAGCCGTTGGCGAGAAAGTCCAGCGCGGCTCCCATCACTCCCGCGCGGATGGGCGCCGCCATTTGCCGGCGAAAGTGAACCATGGCCGCCATAGCCGCAAAGCTGATGTAATATCCGGCAGCCGGAAGGTGAGTCCATAGGCTTTCTGATGCGGATGTTTCCCCCGTTAAGACATCGAGAAAAACGCGAAACCCGACAACCACCGCTCCGGTGCTTACGCCGATGACAAGCGGGGGAAGGGAAGAAAAGGCGACCAACCCAAGAACAAAAACGGCGCTGCCGAGCGAGACGCGAAACGGGCTGTCAAACGGGTTCATTTTCATTTCGCCAAGGAATGCGGTTGCAGAAAGCAAAAGCAACAGAAGCCAAAGCGGTTCTTTTTTTGCGGGTGTCAGTGGACGTCACCGCCTTTGTGAAGGTTAAGGGCTAATCTCTAATTCTATTATATAACAGGAAAGCGAGAACAACGGATCTTTTTCATAAAAACGTCCATGGCCATTTTGGCTCTTCGTTGAGCCAGAAACACAACCGTCCAAGGGACGTTTAGATTTACGGAACAAGACGGAAGGAAAAAACCGTATGCCCCGGCTGAAGAAGGGGATACGGTTTCATTACCGCTGTCGGTATTCCAACCGGCGCGAGACGAGCGACAGCGAATAGTTGACGATAAAATACATGAACGCCACAAGAATAAAAATCGGAATGACAAAGTTGACGTTGCGGCCGTTAATGATTTGCGCATGGTTCATCAGCTCCGGCAGGGAAATAACAATTGCCAGTGATGTGTCTTTTAATAGAGAAATAAACTGGCTGACAATCGGCGGCACCATGCGCCGCAGCGCTTGCGGCAGCACGATATACCATAGTGTTTGGATGTACGTAAGCCCCGAAGAACGGGCTGCTTCGATCTGCCCTTTATCGATCGACTGCAGGCCGCTGCGGACAATTTCCGATAGCATGGCCGACTCAAATAAGACGAGCGCTGCAATCGCGGCATACAGTTTATCGAGTTTCACGCCGATTTCAGGCAGGGCAAAATACGTAAAGAAAATAATCAATAAAAGCGGAAGATTGCGGATCGTTTCGACGATGACCGCCAACAGCTGCGAAAGCACAGGGAGCTTTGTATAACGGGCGACGCCGATGATAATGCCGAACAAAAAGCTCAAAACAATCGAAATCAACGCGACTTCCAGCGTGACAAGAAATCCTTCAAGCAAAAATTTCAAATGGGCAGGCGCGTAGGCACCGGCAAAATCCATCGTACCGCCTCCTTTCTTACCGCACCTTCAGCCAGCGCCGTTCCAAGTAGCCGACGCCGAGGCTGAGCGGGATCGTTAACACGAGATAAAACAGCGCAACAAAAATATACACGTCAAATGTGACGAACGTTTTTGAAGAAATTAAGTCGCCATAATACATTAAATCGAGCCCGGCGATGACGCCAAGCACGGATGAGTTTTTCACAAGATTAATAAACTGGTTGCCAAGCGGCGGAATGACCATCTTTACCGCTTGCGGCAAAATAACGTAGCGCATCGCCTGCAAGTATGTCAACCCGGACGAGCGCGCCGCTTCCATTTGCCCTTTCGGAACGGCTTGAATGCCCGAGCGGATCGCCTCAGCGATAAAGGCGGCCGTATATACCATCAACCCGAGCGTTCCAGCTGTAAACGAGTCGAAGCGGATGCCGATAGCCGGCAAACCCATAAAAAAGACAAACACAATTAAGACGAGCGGAATGTTGCGGATAAATTCGACATACGCCGTTCCGACCCAGTTGAGGGGCCGGATCGGAGCGATACGGAAAATGGCCATAATGGTGCCGATGAGCAGGCTGCCGACAAGCGCCAGCACACTCGCTTTAATCGTATGGCCAAATCCTTGCATGTATAGATCCCAATGTTCCACTAAAATCGAATAGCGCAGCATGGCAAAGCCCCCTTTCTGTCGATCGGGCCGTGTCCCGGCCTATGCGCGTTCATGGGGCAAACCGCCGAGCAGATGATCCGCCCGGCGGCTGGCCGATTATTGTTGCGGTTTTTTGCCGATCCATTTTTCGTAGATCTTATCGTATTCGCCGTTTTCTTTAATTTCTTTTAAGTATTCATTGATGACTTGCAGCAGTTCTTTGTCCCCTTTGCGGACGGCGATGCCGTACGGCTCTTCGGTGAACGTTTCATCAAGGACGCGGTAGTTCGGGTCTTGTTTCGCCATCCCCCAAAGCAGCGCGTTGTCCGTTGTCAGCGCATCGCCTTGGCCGGCTTTTAACGCGGTAAACGCTTCGGCGTAGTTTTCAAATTCAAGCACGTTGACTTGCGGCGCTGCTTTGCGGATGTTTTCCGCCGATGTCGAGCCTTTCGCCGTCAGAACGGTCATGCCTTTTTTCAAGTCTTTCACGCTGTTGATCGGGCTGTCCTTTTTGACGAGCAGCGATTGCCCCGCCATAAAGTACACATCCGAGAAATCCACTTCTTTTTTCCGTTCCTCGGTGATCGTCATGGTGGCGATAATGGCGTCAATTTCCCCGTTGTTCAGCATCGGGATGCGCGTTTTGGATGTCACTTCTTTCAATTCAATTTTGTTTTCATCGCCGAGAATTTTTTTCGCCAACCCTTTGGCAATATCGATATCAAATCCTTCCACTTTGCCGGTTTCCGGATTTTTCAATCCAAATAAGTTCAAATCGTATTTGACGCCAACGACAAGTTTGCCGCGTTGTTTAATTTTTTCAAGCGTATTGGTCGATTTTGCCGTTTCTGACGATGTTCCGCCTTCTCCTTTGTCCGTCGTGCTGCAGCCTGTCAAGGCGATAGCGCTCAATAAGGCCGTTAAGGCGACGGTAATCCACCATTTCCATGCTTTCTTTCTCATGAGAAAACCCCCTTTGATTGACCGGAATTAATGGTTTAAAATGCGGCTTAAAAAGACACGCGCCCGTTCCTCTTTCGGAGACGCGAAAAACTCCTCAGGCGGCGCTTCCTCTAAAATGCGCCCTTGATCCATAAAGACGATGCGATCAGCCACCTCGCGGGCAAACCCCATCTCATGGGTGACGACAACCATCGTCATCCCTTCTTTCGCCAGTTGCTTCATGACATCCAACACTTCGCCGATCGTTTCCGGGTCAAGCGCCGATGTCGGTTCGTCAAACAGCATGATTTTCGGTTTCATCGCCAATCCGCGGGCGATGGCGACGCGCTGCTGCTGGCCGCCGGAGAGCGCGGACGGGTAAGCGTTTGCTTTATCTGGAATGCCGACTTTTTCGAGATAATACATGGCGATGTCATTGGCCTCTTTTTCCGACATGCCGAGCACTTTGCGCGGCGCCAACGTGATGTTTTGCAAGACGGTCATATGCGGGTATAAGTTGAAATGTTGGAACACCATGCCGATATTGCGCCGCAGTTCATTGATGTTGATCTGTTTGTCATTCACTTTGACGCCGTCAACGATCAACTCGCCGCTTGAGATCGTCTCGAGCCGGTTGATGCAGCGCACAAGCGTGCTTTTGCCTGAGCCGGATGGCCCGATGATGACGACGACTTCTCCTTGGTTGATCGTCAAGTTAATGTCTTTGAGCACATGAAAATCGCCGTAGTATTTGTTGACCTGGTGGAAATAAATCAATATCCCCCCTCCTTTGTGACAAATTTGTGAATGTTTTTCGAATTGATTGTAAATATGCGCCTACGAAAATCTACGGGAATCTACAAGAAATTCGTCCGTTTGTTGCGAAATCCACCCTATGAACGGAACAACTTCATCGGCCGCCATGGCGGCAATGAAGAGCGAGCATTTCTCAGGTTTGACATTTTTGAATAGTAAGGCAAATTTTTTACAAATGAACAGTCAACTAGTATAATTAGGATATGGATAATTGGGCATCGATCGATGCCAATGAGGAGAGGGGAGAAGATCGATGAAGTACCGAAAACTCGGCCGCACCGGGCTTAAGGTGAGCGAAATCAGTTTAGGTAGCTGGCTTACATACGGCAACTCGGTGGAAAAAGAAACCGCCATCCGCGTCATTGACAAAGCGTATGAGTTGGGCATCAACTCGTTTGACACGGCGAACGTGTATGCGCGCGGGGAAGCGGAAAAAATCGTCGGCGAGGCGCTCCGCAAATATCCGCGCGAGTCGTACGTCTTGGCAACGAAAGTGTTTTGGCCGATGGGCGACGGCCCGAACGACCGCGGCTTGTCCCGCAAACACGTATTTGAGCAGCTCCATGCGAGCTTAAAACGGCTGCAGCTCGATTATGTCGATATTTACTACTGCCACCGTTATGACAAAGAGACGCCGGTCGATGAAACGCTGCGCACGATCGACGACCTCGTCCGCCAAGGGAAAGTGCTCTATGTCGGCGTCAGCGAATGGACAGCCCAGCAAATTCAAGAAGCGCTCGGCGTAGCCGATCACTATTTGCTCGACCGAATCGTCGTCAACCAGCCGCAATACAACATGTTTCACCGCTACATCGAAAAAGAAATCATTCCGGTGTGCGAACAAAACGGCATCAGCCAAATCGTCTTCTCGCCGCTCGCCCAAGGGGTGCTGACCGGCAAATACAAACGAGGGCAAGCGTTGCCGGCTGACAGCCGCGCCGCCGATCCGAAAGCGAACACGTTCATCCAAGGATTGCTCAATGACGAAGTGTTAATGAAGGTGGAGCAGCTCGAAAAAGTCGCTGCTGAACTTGGCATTACATTATCGCAGCTTGCGCTCGCTTGGGTATTGCGCCAGCCGAACGTTGCCAGCGCCTTAATCGGCGCCAGCCGCCCGGAACAAGTGGAAGAAAACGTCAAGGCGGTCGATGTTGTGTTAAGCGAAGAGGTGCTGGAGAAAATGAAGGGGATTTTAGCGTAACCGGAGTACGGAGACGGGCCAGTGAGCGCCTGTCTCCGTTTTTTGATGAATGGAACGCATTCGCGCCCCCGGTTGCCGGCCGACCGTTTTTTCGCCATGATTTTCAAGACAAAAACAGAAGGATTTTTTGATGCCGGCGGCGAACGGTACGTGAAAAAGAACAGTGAAGGGGGATTACAATGACGGTTGGTCATGGCGCATCAGCGACCCTTGGCCGCCATCAAACGTTGCAGGAGGCGGTTCAGTTGCTGGCGGCACACGGGATAGACGCCGTTGATGTCGTCGATGAATACGGGCGCACGGTCGGGCGATGCACGTGGCGGACGGTGCTGCGGGCGGTGGCGGATGGAATGATGGATCGCGCGATGACAGTAGAAGATGTATTGGCGGTGTTTTCATTAGAGGGTGAAACAGAGAAGAGGAACGCCCGCTCGGAAACGCCCGATGCAGAAAATGATTCGAGCGCGGCAGCTGAGCTTGAACGATTAAGGGGCGAGCTGGAGGAAACGCACCGTCTGGCTGAAACGATGAAAACGGTGCTGGATGCGGCGTATGAAGGGGTCGTCGTCGTCGATGGGAACGGGGTCATTCGGGAAATCAACCGGGCGTACTGCCAGTTTCTCGGCATCCGGCGAGAGGATGCGATCGGAAAACATGTGACGGAAGTGATCGAAAATACCCGTTTGCACATTTGCGTGCAATCCGGCATTCCAGAGCGCGGATATATTCAAAAAATTTACGGCCAGCCGATGGTCGTGCACCGCATCCCGATTTGGCGCGACGGCAAGGTGATCGGGGCGGTTGGCATGCTGATTTTCCAAGGGGTATCGGAAGTATACGAAATTTTCCGGCGCCTGCAAGAGCTGTCGCGCGAGGCAAGCCGAAAAGGGAAAAACGAGGCGGCAGCGCCAAAACAGGAGGCGGCCACCTCCGCCGCCGTAGGAGTGGAGCGCATCATTGGCCGCCATCCGACGATTGCGGCAGTGAAACAAATGATCCGCCGGGCGGCGCGCGTGCCGTCGACGGTGTTGATTACCGGCGAAAGCGGAACGGGGAAGGAAGTGGCGGCGCGGGCGATTCATGAGGCGGGCCCGCATGCGGACGGACCGTTTGTCAGCGTGAACTGCGCCGCCATCCCGGAAGCGCTTTTGGAAGCGGAGCTGTTCGGCTATGAGGATGGGGCGTTCACCGGAGCGAAAAAGGGAGGCAAGCCCGGCAAGTTTCAGCTTGCCCACCGAGGGACGCTGTTTTTAGACGAAATCGGTGATATGCCGCTTGCGATGCAGGCGAAGATTTTGCGCGTGCTTGAGGAAAAGAAAGTAGAGAAAGTCGGCGGACTGTCCGAAACGGAGGTAGATGTGCGCATCATTGCCGCGACGAACAAACCGCTCGAGGAGATGGTGCGGGGCGGAACGTTCCGGGAAGATTTGTTTTACCGCCTGAACATTATCCGCATCCATCTCCCGCCGCTGCGTGAACGGAAAACAGATATTCCCGCCTTGCTTGCCTACCATATGGAGCGTCTTTGCCGGCAGTTCGGCGTCACGACGAAATCGTTTACGAAAGAGGCGATGGAGGTGTTGATCAGCTATTCATGGCCGGGAAACATTCGCGAGCTGGTCAATGTCGTCGAGTGGCTCATTAGCATGGTGGAAGGGGAGAAGATTGAGCGCGAACATTTGCCTGCCTATTTGTCCGCCATTCAGCCGATGGCGGCATCTATGCCATATGGCGGTGCGAACATCGCCGACCGATGGAAAGAAATGGTCTACCAATCCGAACGCGAACGCATCGCTGCCGCCCTTGTCGCGGCGAACGGCAATAAGGCGGAAGCAGCGAGGAGACTCGGCATTCACCGATCTACATTATATGAGAAATTAAAAAAGTATGGATTTTGAACGCTCCCCGCTGAGAAGGAGGGCTTCTCGTCCGTGATGATCAACAACGGCAGACTGACCGTTGTTTCTTTTTTGTTGAGGGGAAAAGGATGTCGGGAGAATGTCGGATAATGTAGGGAATATGTAGGTAAAGTGTAGGGAGGATATTGCGTTAAGGAGATGGAAAATTCCTAATCGTAACGCTTTTCTAGTTTGGCACAAAGTTTGCATATAGAAGATATTGAAAACGGTATCAAATGAAGAGGGAGGCGGAATGATGTACGAGTTGTTGGTGCCGAGTCGGGTCATTTATGGGCGCGAAACGTTTCGTGAAGTCGGCAGGCAAGCGAAAGCGCTTGGGTCGAAAGCGCTCATTGTGAGCGACCCGGTGATGGAGAACATCGGCCTTGTCGCCCGGTGTGAACACTATTTGCAAGAGGAGGGGGTGCCATTTGCCAAGTACACAGGGGTCGACAAGGAACCGACGGATGTTCATGTAAAAGAAGCGCTTGACGTCTGCCGGAGTGAGCAATGCGATGTCATCATCGCTCTTGGCGGCGGCAGCAGCATCGATGCTGCGAAGGCGGTGGCAGTGATGATGACGAATGAGGGAACGATCAGCGACTATGTTGGCAACGCTAGGATGTTCACGGAAAAACCAGTGCCGCTCATCGCCATTCCGACGACGGCCGGCACCGGTTCTGAAGTGACGAAAGTGACGGTCATTATTGATACGAAGACAGACGTCAAAATGATGATTTCCCAGCCGGCGCTCCTTCCGGCCGTGGCGATCGTTGACCCGCTTCTTACTGTCTCATGCCCGCCATCCGTTACCGCGGCAACCGGTGTCGATGCGCTTTGTCACGCGATCGAGGCGTATATTTCCCGACGCGCCCATCCGGTGACCGATGTGTTAGCGCTATCCGCCATTGAGGCGATCATCGGCCATTTGCGCCGGGCGTACGAAAACGGTCAGGACATCGAAGCGCGGGAGAAAATGGCGATCGCGGCCATGAAGGCCGGCATGGCGTTCTCCAATGCCTCGGTAACACTTGTGCACGGCATGTCGCGGCCGATCGGAGCGCTCTTCCACGTGCCGCACGGCGTGTCCAATGCGATGCTGTTGCCGGGGGTGCTTGAATTTACAAAAGACAGCGCCAGAGAACGGTTGGCGGTGATTGCCCGGCTCATCAACCCGCAGCTGAAGGACGTTTCCGATGCCGAAGCGGCCGATGCGCTTGTCGAAGAAGTGAAACAGCTTTGCCGTGATTTGCACATCCCGAATATGAAAACATGGGGCATTGACAAAGCGGCATTCGACAAAGCGGTCGGTAAAATGGCGGCCGACGCGCTTGCGAGCGGCAGTCCCGGCAACAATCCGAAAGTGCCGACCCACGAGGAAATCGTTGCCCTGTACCATTATTGTTACGACTACCAGTATGACACGAACACTGTCAGCCGTTAATAAAGCAACGGCCAAGCTTCCGGCGGGCTCAATTCGCTACTGTTGTGACGACGATCCGTACCGTTTGCCATAAAATGCGTAAGCGGACATACAACACAATCCGTATTCTTTTCGTTTCGATATTGCTCGCCGGCATGTTCTTGGCCATTCTCTTATCCTCGATTTTCTAGAAAGGTGGTTTCATTCATGGGCTCTGTAACCGAAACAAAAACATTGAAAAACTTTATTGGCGGCCAATGGGTCGCTTCGACATCAGGAAAAGAAGAAATCGTGCCGAACCCGGCGACGGGAGAAGTGCTGGCCAAAGTGCCCCTCTCTTCGCGTGAGGAGCTGGATGCGGCGGTGGCGGCCGCCAAAGAGGCGTTCCGTGAATGGCGGAAAGTGCCGGTTCCGCGCCGCGCCCGCATTTTGTTCCGCTACCAGCAGCTGCTTGTCGAGCATTGGGAAGAGTTGGCTAGAATGGTGACGCTAGAAAACGGCAAAGTATACGAGGACGCGTACGGCGAGGTGCAGCGCGGCATTGAATGCGTCGAGTTTGCGGCGGGGATTCCGACGCTCATGATGGGGCAGCAGCTGCCCGATATTGCGACGAATATCGAATCGGGCATGTATCGCTATCCGCTCGGTGTCGTCGCTGGGATTACGCCGTTTAACTTCCCAATGATGGTGCCGTGCTGGATGTTCCCGCTCGCCATTGCTTGCGGCAATACGTTTGTACTGAAGCCGTCCGAGCGGACTCCTATGTTGGCCAATCGTCTGGCGGAGCTGTTCACCGAAGCCGGCCTGCCGCCGGGAGTGCTCAATATTGTCCACGGAGCGCACGAGGTCGTGAACGGCATTTTAGAACATAAAGACATTAAAGCCGTCTCGTTCGTCGGCTCGCAGCCGGTTGCGGAGTACGTATACAAAACGGCCGCCGCCCACGGCAAGCGGGTGCAGGCGCTCGCCGGGGCGAAAAACCATTCGATCGTTATGCCGGACGCTGACCTTGATCTGGCGGTGACAAACATCATCAACGCCGCCTTTGGTTCGGCGGGTGAGCGGTGCATGGCGTGCTCGGTCGTCGTTGCCGTCGGCGGGATCGCCGATGAGTTGGTCGAACGGCTCAAAGAAGCCGCTGACCGCATCCAAATCGGCAACGGGCTTGACCAAGGCGTCTTTTTGGGCCCGGTCATCCGCGAGGCGCATAAAGAACGGACGATCAAATACATTGAAATCGGCGAAAAAGAAGGCGCGCTCCTTGTCCGCGACGGCCGCCGCGACTCAGCGACAAGCGGCAAAGGCTACTTTATCGGCCCGACGATTTTTGACCATGTCAAGCCGGGCATGACGATTTGGACGGACGAAATTTTCGCCCCGGTTCTGTCGGTCGTCCGGGCCCGCGATTTGGACGAAGCGATTGAGATCGCCAACCGGTCGGAGTTCGCCAACGGCGCCTGCATTTACACCGACAGCGCCAAAGCGATCCGCCAGTTCCGCGAAGAAATCGACGCCGGCATGCTTGGCGTCAACGTCGCCGTCCCCGCGCCGATGGCCTTTTTCCCGTTCTCGGGCTACAAAAACTCGTTCTATGGCGATCTTCATGCCAACGGCCGCGACGGCGTCGAGTTTTACACGAGAAAGAAAATGGTGACGGCGAGATATCAGTAAAATGGACTGAAAAGCAGCCCGTTTAGACAAGGGCTGCTTTTTTATCACCTCGAACCGAGAAGTCCTTCACTTCCAAGTAGGAGCGTAAGTAGGGATGAACCGGCGTCTGTCACTAACATCTTCCTCTTGCGCCAAAAGAACAAAAGAAACGTTTCGATTGCGATCGTTTTGAGGAAGTTCAACGGTGAGATGTGCAAGGATGGCGTAGCCGATAGCTTACCGTAGAGGTTGCTTCCAATAATCCCTTAGTTCTCTGCGTGAGCGCGGGTGAGGAGTGTTCAATTGAGTTGTTTTTATTTTCCGGCATGTTGAGCGTGTAGTAAAAATTTATGGAATGCTATTCGTTCCGTGACCACATCCAAAAGGAGCAGAGTGTGATAGAATAAAACAAAAAAGGGTGTGAGTTCAATGGCCATGGACTATTTTCAGGTGAACTTGCCGAAAGAGTTTTTGCCCGCCATTAATGAATTGGAAGGCAACACAGTTGAGGCAAAAATAAAACTTTCATTGGCGATTGGTTTGTTTGTTGGAAAACAGGTGACGCTGGCAAAAGCGGCTGAGTTGGCCGGAAAATCCTTAGGAGAATTTATCGATGTATTGCGTTCGAAGGCGATTCCTTGGATGGAATATACGGAGGAACACATCAAAGATGATTGGGACACGGTGCAAAAATTGAGTAATGAAAATAGGGATCACAATGAATAGAGTCACGGTCAATTCTACACCGATTATAGGTCTGTCGATCGTTGGGCAATTGACTCTTTTGTCTGAACTATTTCTTGAAAATGGATTTTATCTTTCCCGACGTCTTTATCACTAGCGGAAGAAACGCTGTAGCCCTGCCCACCACGCTGGCCTTTTTTCTTTTTAACCCTTGTCAACAACCCCCTTGCCAAAGTCGCGTTTACTTCTCATTGAAGGCCGGTTGTAAGCGTTTTAAGATAAAGGTACAGTCAAACAAAAAGGAGGAACAGCTTTATGACGCATACAACCGGAAACGAAACAGGCTTCCGTGTAAAGATTCAACGGTTTGGTGGTTATTTGAGCGGCATGATTATGCCAAACATCGGAGCGTTTATCGCCTGGGGGATGATCACGGCGTTATTTATCCCGACCGGCTGGTGGCCGAATGAGACGTTTGCCAAGCTGGTCGGGCCGATGATTACGTACTTGTTGCCGCTGTTGATTGGGTATACGGGCGGCAAAATGATTTATGACGTCCGCGGCGGTGTCGTCGGAGCGACGGCGACGATGGGGGTCATCGTCGGTTCGGAAATTCCGATGTTTTTAGGCGCGATGATCATGGGGCCGCTCGGCGGCTATGTGATCAAAAAAGTGGACGGCCTCTTCCAAGGAAAAGTAAAACAAGGGTTTGAGATGCTTGTCAACAACTTCTCGGCCGGGATTGTCGGCGGCGTGTTGACGCTGCTCGCCTTTAAAGGGGTGGGCCCGATCATTTCTTTGATCAGCCAAACATTAGCGGCAGGGGTCGAAAAAATTATCGCTTGGCACTTGTTGCCGCTGGCGAATATTTTCATCGAGCCGGGGAAAGTGCTGTTCTTGAACAACGCGATCAACCATGGAATTTTAAGCCCGCTCGGCGTCGAACAAGCAGCGCAAACCGGGAAATCGATTTTGTTCCTGTTGGAAACAAACCCTGGACCAGGACTTGGCATTTTGCTGGCGTACTGGCTGTTTGGCAAAGGAATGGCGAAACAGTCGGCGCCAGGGGCGGTGATTATCCACTTCTTAGGCGGGATTCATGAAATTTACTTCCCGTACATTCTCATGCGTCCGATCTTGATTTTGGCGGCGATGGCCGGTGGAGTGAGCGGAGTGTTCACGTTTACGGTATTCCATGCCGGGCTGGTGGCTGTGCCGTCGCCGGGAAGCATTTTTGCCTTGCTGGCGATGACGCCAAAAGGAAATTATCTTGGCGTGCTCGCTGGTGTGTTCGTCGCCGCAGCGGTGTCGTTCCTTGTCGCTTCGGTTTTCTTAAAAGCGGCGAAGCAAAACGAAGAGGAAGAAGATTTGGCGAAAGCGGCGGAGAAAATGGAGCAGTTGAAAGGGAAAAAGAGCCAAGTCGCTGCCGCGCTGCAACACAATGAAGCGGCTTCGCCAGCGGTGGCTCAAGCCGTTCCTAGCCGGGTGAAAAAAATTGTGTTTGCCTGTGATGCCGGAATGGGGTCGAGTGCGATGGGGGCGTCGATTTTGCGCAACAAAGTACAAAAAGCCGGCCTTGATATTGAAGTCACGAACACGGCGATCAATCAGCTGCCGGCCGACGCCGATATTGTCGTCACCCACCAAAATTTAACCGACCGGGCGAAAGCGAAACTGCCGAACGCGTACCATGTGTCGGTGGAAAACTTCCTCAGCAGCCCGAAATACGATGAGTTGATCGAGCAATTGAAAAAGAATGCCTAAATCTTGAATAGAACGCAGGGGAGCCAATGGTCCCCTGCGTTTTTATCATCCGAAACAGAAGAAGTTCTCTACGTCTCCGCGTGGGCGCAGGCGGTGGGAGGATGTCATTGGTGAAGGCTCCCGCCCGGCTTTGTCTTTGACCATGCCGATGAGACCCGTCGTGGATCAAACGGTCCTATCTTTGTCGTAAGCGGCCCTGTGGCTGGAACAACGGAACGTATGACCAATTAAAAACTGTCAACAATAACAATGACGAAAACGAAACATCTATTCATTGTCACATCAAGAAAAAAGCCCTTACAATAAGAAATGAAAAGACGATCAAACATTTTAAACGTGTCAACAGTATGGCCCTAGGATCGGAGGTGAACAGCGATGTACGTATCGGCACGGGAGCGAAAGCTGCTTGAGCGTTTGTTGGCCGATGATCGGGAAATGACGGTCGGCGAACTGGCTGAGGAGCTGAATGTCAGCGCCCGCACGGTCCACCGCGATTTGCAAGGTCTTGAATCCGTTTTGCGGCGCTACGGGCTCGAGTTGGTGAAAAAAGCAGGGGTTGGCATTCGTCTCGCGGGAGAAAAGAAACAGAAGCAGGCGCTGGCTGTGGAGCTGCTTCATCTTTCTCACCATGAATATACGCCGGAAGAGCGGCAGCTGATGATTTTAATCGCCTTGTTGGAAGCAGACGAGCCGGTGAAACTCGTCTCATTGGCGAATGACCTAAATGTTACGGTCGCTACGGTCAGCTTGGATTTGGATAAACTGGAGAAAACGGTTGAAGCGTACGGGCTTTCGCTCATTCGCAAGCGCGGGTACGGCGTCGAGCTTACCGGTTCCGAATCGGCGAAACGGCGCCTCATTGGCGAACTGCTATTTCGCCATGTCGATGAACACGAATTTTTGGCGCTGATGAAAGAGACGATTCAGAGACGGCCGGACGACCCACTCGATACAGTGGCGGAAAAACTGCTCGGGCTGGTCGACCGGAAAAAGTTGGCCGTCATTGAACAACAAATCGCGCAGGTGAAAGAAACGTTCCCGTTTACGATGGCCGACAGTTCGTACATCGCCTTCGTCGTTCACTTGGCGCTCGCCATCGAGCGCATCAAGCGGGGGGAAGCGATTCATTTCGACCTGCGTGATTTGCAGGCGCTTCAGGCGACGAGAGAGTATGAAATCGCGGAGGTGCTTGCCGAATCGTTGGAAAGAGTGTTTGGCATTGACATCCCCAAAGAAGAGATCGGCTATATGACGATGCACCTAATGGGAGCGAAATGGCGCAGCCGCCAAGGAATGGTGATGGAGGAGCCGAGTTTAGCCGTCGGCATGAAAGCGCAGCAGCTCATCCGTTTCGTCAGCCGGGAGCTCGGTGTCGATTTGTCCGCCGACCGGACGCTATACGAAGATCTCGTCGTTCACTTGAAACCGGCTTTGTACCGTTTAGAGCACGGGATGGGGGTCGCCAACCCGCTGCTTGATCCAATTAAGCAAGACTACGCGGAACTGTTTGCCATTGTCGCCGCCGGAACAAAGCAGCTGTTTGGCGATGTTTCAGTGCCGGAGGAGGAGATCGGCTATTTAGTGCTTCATTTTGCGGCTGCACTCATGCGCGAGAAAAAAGGCTGGCGGGCGCTCGTCATTTGTTCAAGCGGGCTCGGGACGGCAAAAATTTTGGCGACAAGGCTGAAGAAAGAGATTCCGGACATCGCTGTCATCGAACAAGCGTCCGTGTTTGAATGGAAAACGAAAGACGTAAGCGCGTACGACCTCGTCATTTCCACCGTGCCGCTTGCGGAGGAACGCGGCCCGTATTTCATCGTCAGCCCGATGTTGCGGGAGGAAGAAGCGCGGGCGATCCGCGCGTTTTTAGAGCGAAAATCGGCCGCTGTGGCAAAACCAGTAGAACGCGGGCAAGACGCGCAGCCTAACCGACAGACACTGAAAACGATGAAAGCCATCGGGCGCATCAGTGAGACGATCGTCGGCATGTTAGAAGGATTTTCGCTGCAGGTTGTCAAGCACCGCACCGTTCACGGGCTCTTGTCCGACGCTTGCCGCCGCCTTGAACAAAGCGGCGTCATCGTCGATGCCGAAGCCGTCATCGGGGAGCTGCGGCGGCGGGAGTCGCTGGGCGGGCTCGGTGTCCCTGACACGTCGCTCGCGCTTTATCACGCCCGCAGCTTCGCGGTCCTTCGCCCTTCGCTGACGATGTATCGGCTTGATGAGCCGCAGACGGTGGCGGGCATGGACGGGAACCCGATGGAAATCAACACCGTTGTGCTGCTTCTTGGCCCTGCCGATGCGGACGAGGCGACGCTTGCTGTTTTAAGCCATATCAGCTCGCTGTTAGTCAAAGATGAGCAAAGCATCGCCGTCTTGGCGCACGGCGATGAGAAACAAGTGTATTCGCTCATCAGCACCCACCTAGAACAATTTTTTGATCATTATTGGACATCGACGAAGGAGTGAAATGTATGTTGACCCATTCCATTTTAAACAAAGAAAACATTGTGCTAAATGCCCAACCAAAAACGAAAGAAGAAGCGATTCGCCTAGCCGGCGATGTGCTCGTCAAGCAGGGGTATGTTGATCCAGCCTATGTGGACGCGATGCTGGAGCGGGAGGAACTGACCTCCACCTATATCGGCAACAGCGTCGCCATCCCGCACGGAACGGAAGCAGCGAAATCACTCGTTAGGCATTCCGGCATTTCGATCGTGCAAGTTCCAGGCGGTGTTGACTTTGGCGGCGGCAACGAGGCAATGATCGTCATCGGCATTGCCGGCAAAGACGGGGAACATTTAGATATTCTTTCGAAACTCGCGCTTGTCTGCGCGGAAGCGGACCATGTCGAAGCGATGGCGAACGCCAAAACGGCTGAGGAAATTCTCGAGCTTCTTCATGAGGTGAACGGCTAATGCGGGCCGTCCACTTCGGCGCCGGCAACATCGGCCGCGGCTTTATCGGCAGCCTGCTGGCGGCGTCGGGATATGAGGTCGTGTTTGTCGATGTCAACGAACAAATCGTCCGTTTGTTGAAGGAGCGGGGAGCGTATCGCGTCATCGTTGCCGGCGAGCGGCGGGAAGAACAGTGGGTGCGCGGCGTTTCCGCTCTCAACAGCCAAACGGAACGGGAACATGTCATGGAGGCGATCGCGGCCGCCGATCTCGTGACAACCGCGGTCGGGCCGCACATTTTGCCGGCCATTGCGCCAGTCATCGCCGCTGGGCTCGAGCGGCGCTTCACGGTTCATCAGCAGCCGCTTCACGTCATTGCCTGTGAAAACATGATCGGCGGCACAGAAGCGCTGAAAACGCACGTCTTTGCCCATCTTTCCGCCGCTGGGCAACAGCTGGCAGATGAACACGTTGGTTTTCTCAATTGCGCCGTCGACCGCATCGTTCCAAACCAAACGAGCGATGATCCACTCGCGGTGACAGTCGAGCCGTTTTTTGAATGGGCGATTGAAACGCGAAACGTCATCGGCGCCGTTCCACCGATTCAAGGGGCTCATTTTGTCGCTGACTTAGGGCCGTATATCGAGCGCAAATTGTTTACGGTCAATACCGGCCACGCGTTGGCCGCCTATTTAGGCTACCAAAAACAATACGAAACGGTTCAGGAAGCCATGAAAGACAGCGACATCCGAGCCGATGTCGAGCAGGCGCTCGGTGAGTCGGGAGCCGTTTTAGTGAAAAAGCACGGATGGAATGAAGAAGAGCACCGTTCCTATATCGAAACGACGATCGGGCGTTTCACCAACCCGTCCCTTTCCGATGATATCGTCCGCGTCGCCCGTTCACCGATCCGCAAGCTCGGGCCGAACGACCGGCTCATCGCTCCGGCTGTGCAATATTACACTTTATTCGACAGCGTGCCGTCCGGGCTTGTCAAAGGCATCGCCGCGCTCTTGCGGTTTGATGAGCCTAGCGATGCCGAAGCTGCTGTTCTTCAGCAAACGATTGAACAACACGGGATCGAAGGCGCGCTTCGGCAATACGCGGGACTGGAGCATGACCATCCGCTCGTCGTGGCGGTGAAGGAAGAATATGCTCAAATGAAACAAATGGATTCGCGTTAAGCTCGGAGATCTCTTATATTCTGTCGTCGACCTCCAATCGCGCAAAAACCCCCGGGGGTCGACGACAACCGTTGAAAGCGCCCCCACCTTCCAGCTACCGAAGGAAAAAGAAATTGACACAATTTTTGAAACATGCTATTCTGAAAACAGCTGCCAACGGAAACACCTGATTTCACGGGCTTTGTTTGGTTTTTATCGTACCTATGAGGGATTGAAACATACTTGTTTTCCCTGCTCCTTGTATTCTTGCAACGTTTTTATCGTACCTATGAGGGATTGAAACATATGAAGGGCGGTCTTGAGTTTTCACGATATCGGTTTTTATCGTACCTATGAGGGATTGAAACAGTCAATTCAGTCTAAAAAATGTAATGTTCAGTTCGTTTTTATCGTACCTATGAGGGATTGAAACAGAAAAAGACCGTTTTCGCCGAGTGCCAACTGGCAAGTTTTTATCGTACCTATGAGGGATTGAAACTTGTTCAAACAAGCAACAACAAACATTTCTCGGTCGGTTTTTATCGTACCTATGAGGGATTGAAACGTTTTTGAACATAAGGGGAGCGTCGGGGACTTGAAGGTTTTTATCGTACCTATGAGGGATTGAAACGAGGAATGATTTCGGACCTTGAATTTGCGATAGAGGTTTTTATCGTACCTATGAGGGATTGAAACACAAGCATTATTAAAGAATGTGGCGGTGTGGTACTCGTTTTTATCGTACCTATGAGGGATTGAAACTTCTTCTGTTGATACACGAATGTAGATGCCTACAGCCAGTTTTTATCGTACCTATGAGACCTGAACCAAGAGAAGGCCGTCTATATGGCGGTCTTCTTCTTTTGTTTTGAGAGATGGAAGCCATTGTCTTCCGCGATGAAAGAAATGAAGTTGGGTGAAGGATGCTTACAGCGGGGCAATCTTGTGAACAAAATGAACAAAATTCATTTTATTTTCAAAAACTTCACGCCGATCTAGCGGCGTGGTAACGTTATGAATGAAAACGTTATCAAAGAAAACAAGGGGGCAAGGGAGAATGAAGAAAAAAAGATGGCGGGGGTTGCTCGCCGTTGGGATGATGACACTCGCCTTGGCAGCCTGTGGCGGCAATGAATCATCAGGATCGAAATCATCCGGTTCGAACGCTGGCTCATCGGCCTCAGACTATCCGACGAAGCCGATCACCATTGTCGCTCCGTCCGGGGCGGGCGGCGGTTGGGATTTAACGGCCCGCGCGATTACGAAAGTGCTCGATGAGGCGGGGCTTGTCAAACAGACCATGACGGTGGAAAACAAACCGGGCGGCGGCGGGGCGGTCTTTATGGCTGAATACGCCACCCAAGATGTGAAAAACGACTACAAACTATTTGTCAACTCTCCACCGATTATTATCAATAACTTGAAAAAAGAAGGGAACAGCCCGTTTGGTTACAAAGACACGACGCCGCTCGCCCAGTTGACGAAAGACTTCGGAGTCATTGTTGTCAAGGCCGATTCCAAGTTTCAAACATTGACCCAATTGCTTGATGCGATTAAGCAAGATCCGAAATCGGTCACTGTGGCCGGGGGATCGGCGCCAGGCTCGATGGATCATTTAGTCGCCATTCTGCCAATCTATAAAGCTGGCATTGATCCGAAATCGATCAAATATGTTTCGTACGATGGCGGTGGGGAAGCAATGGCTGCGTTGCTTGGCGGCAACGCCGATGTCATTGCGACCGATGCCTCTTCCGTTGGCGAATATCTCAAAGCCGGTAAAGTGCGGGTGTTGGCGGTTTCGGCTCCGGAGCGCCTCGGCGGTGTGTTGAAAGACGTGCCAACCATGAAAGAGCTTGGCATTGATGCGGAATTTACAATTTGGCGCGGAGTTTTTGGGCCGAAGCAAATGTCTCCCGAGGCAAAAGCGTTTTGGGAAGAAACATTGAAAAAGTTGTCTGAGCATGAGAAGTGGAAAGAAGAACTGCAAAAACAAGGCTGGGAAGCGGAATACCGCAATTCGGACGAGTTTACGAAATTTTTGCAAGAGCAAGAGCAACAAGTCGGTGATCTCCTAAAGTCGCTCGGTATGCATAAGTAAAGATCATGGGGAAGAACGTTCTTCCCCTTTTTTCCAAGACAGGAGGTGCAACGATGAACAAAACGGCTGATCGGATCGCGGCGGTGGCATTCTTGGCGGTTGGTTCCCTGTTTATGGCGGAAAGCTTGCGCCTATCGAAAAGCGCCTACGGCAGTGCGGTAGGACCGAACGTATTTCCGTTTTTGCTTGGACTTGTTCTGGCATTATTAAGCATCAAGCTGTTGTTTGAAACGAGAGGCTATAAGGATTCGGCGGGGGAGAAGCCGCCTCGGCAGTACAAAAAGTTTCTCATTATTTTCATTGCTGCTGTTTTCTATGCAGCGTTGCTTGAAACGGTTGGGTATGTAATCACGACGTTTCTGTTTCTTGTTATCGGCTTTCAAACGATGGAAAAGGGGGCGCTATGGAAGTCGATCGCCATTGCCGCCGGCTTTTCGCTCGGCGTCTACGGCCTCTATGTGAAACTGTTGCAAGGAACGCTGCCAAGCTGGCCGATTTGGTTCCAATGAAAGGAGGAGCAGCATGAGTACACTATCGTTTTTGCTTGACGGATTTCAGACGGCGCTGCAGCCGCATAACTTGCTGTTTGCGTTTATTGGGGTGCTGATCGGCACGGCGGTCGGTGTGCTCCCTGGGATTGGCCCGATGAGCGGGGTGGCGCTGCTTATTCCGGTGACGGCGTCGATGACATCGGGCTTGAGTCCGGAGCAGGCGGCCGCCAGTTCGATCATCTTGCTGGCCGGCGTGTATTACGGGGCGATGTATGGCGGTTCGACGACATCGATTTT
The DNA here is from genome assembly GCF_052692335.1 of Geobacillus sp. YF-1. Lineage (NCBI taxonomy): Bacteria > Bacillati > Bacillota > Bacilli > Caryophanales > Anoxybacillaceae > Geobacillus > Geobacillus sp. YF-1. The sequence continues at coordinate 1,896,429 of NZ_CP199850.1, read as the reverse complement.
GTTAAATACGCCTGGGGAATCGTCATCGGTTGTCACGACGCTGGACGGTTATCAAATGGCCCGGCAAGGAAGGGCGGGGGCGGCGCTTGCCATTGCCGCGATCGGCTCTTTTGTCGCCGGAATCGTTTCGCTCATCGGCCTCGTGCTATTAGCTCAGCCGTTATCGAATGTCGCGTTGAAGTTCGGCCCGGCGGAATATTTTTCACTTATGCTGCTCGGGTTGGCAGCGGTGAGCGGACTGGCCGGCAAATCGATGACAAAAGCGTGGATCATGACCGTGTTCGGTTTGTTGCTTTCTACGATTGGGCTCGACAATGTTTCCGGCGTGGCCCGCTTTACGTACGACATTTCCTATTTATACGGAGGTCTCGAGTTTTTAACCGTAGCGGTCGGGCTATTTGCGTTAGGAGAGGTATTCAAGTCCATTCTCCATCATGAGACGAACGACGGGGACATCGCCAAAATCGGGCGCATCTTGCCGACCAAATCGGACTTGAAAGAAAGTGCGGGGCCGATCGCCCGCGGATCGCTGCTCGGGTTTTTCATCGGCGTGCTGCCGGGAGCTGGAGCGACACTCGCTTCCTTTTTCTCTTATATTCTTGAAAAGAAAATCAGCAAACATCCAGAAAAGTTTGGCCAAGGGACGATCGCCGGCGTCGCGGCGCCGGAGTCGGCGAACAACGGCGCTTCTGGGGGAGCGATGATTCCGCTCTTGACACTAGGGATTCCCGGTTCGGGTACAACCGCGATTTTGATGGGTGCGCTTATTATGTACAACGTCCAACCGGGTCCGTTGTTGTTCGATGAGCATCCGGCTGTTGCTTGGGGATTGATCGCCAGCATGTTTATCGGTAACGTCATGTTGCTCATTCTCAACATGCCGCTCGTCAAAGTGTTCGCGAAAATTATCCAGACGCCGACGAAATATTTATTGCCGCTTATTATTGCCATTTCCGTTTTTGGCGTGTATGCGGTGCAAGTGACGACGTTTGATGTGTTCCTGCTGCTGGCGTTTGGTCTACTTGGCTACTGGCTTGCGGAGCACGACTATCCATTGGCACCGCTTGTGCTAGGGCTTGTTCTCGGGCCGATGATTGAAAACAATATGCGTCGGGCCTTGACGGCATCGAATGGCGATTATCTCGTTTTCGTTGAAAAGCCGATTTCGCTTGTTTTGTTGGTGATCGCCTTTTTATGGATTACTGTGCCGTTTGTCATGAAATTAAGAGGGAAAAGGGTCATTGTCAGTGAAGATATGTAGTATATAGAAGAAAGACGTTCCGCCTAATGGGGGATTGTCTTTCTTTATTTCCGTTTGAGGGGCAAAAGCAATGAAGCTTCAGACACGGTTAATGGTCATCATTTGTTCATTGTTGCTGCTTGTAATTGTGGTTTTAACGTTTCTGTTTCAACATATGTTTGCGGCAACGCTTAAACAACAAATCGGCATGCGGGCGCTAAACGTGGCGGAGACCGTTGCCTCCACTCCGCTTGTGCGTGAGGCGTTTCACGATCCGAATCCGTCCGTGCGCTTGCAGCCGTTTGCCGAGCACATCCGCCAAAAGACGGGGGCGGAATATGTAGTGATCGGCAACCGCCAAGGCATTCGCTACGCCCATCCGCTGCCGGATCGGATCGGCAAATCGATGGTGGGGGGTGACAACGGAGAAGTGCTCAAAGGCAAGGCCATTATTTCCGAGGCGGTCGGTTCGCTCGGTCCGGCCATCCGCGGAAAAGCGCCGATTTTGGATGAAAACGGACATGTGATCGGCATTGTTTCAGTTGGTTTTTTGCTGGAGGATATTCAGCGCACGGTGTGGTCGTATAGTGTGAAGATCTTTCTTTTCTCCGTTCTTGCCCTTTTGCTCGGGGCGGCGGGCGCAGTGGCGATTGCCAAGGCGGTGAAAAAATCGATTCACGGTCTTGAACCGGAAGAAATCGGCTTGTTGTATCAAGAAAAACAGGCGATTTTAGAAGCGATTCGTGAAGGAATTGTTGCTATCAATCAAGAGGGAACGATTACAATGGTCAATCGAACCGCGTTGAAGTTGCTTGGGTATGAGAACGAACGTGGTGTATTGGGAATGCCTATCTTACAGCTTATTCCCCACTCGAGGTTGCCTGAAGTCATTCGAACGGGGCAGGCGGAATTTGACGATGAAATGGTGTTAGGTGAAGAAACGGTCATTGCGAATCGCGTTCCGATAAAAGATCAAACGGGCCGCGTGATTGGAGCGGTGTCGACGTTTCGCAACAAATCGGAGTTGTACCGCCTAACGAAAGAGCTGTCGCAGCTGCGAAGCTATGCGGATGCGTTGCGGGCGCAAACGCACGAGTTTTCGAATAAGTTGTATTTGATCTCCGGTCTGATTCAATTGGAATCGTATGAGGAAGCGCTTGAATGGATTACAAAAGAAACCGACTTGCAACAAAACATTGTCCGGTTTATCATGAAGGAAATTCCGGATCCGATCATTGGCGGGCTGTTGATCGGCAAGTTCAATCGCGCCAACGAGCTAAAAATTACGTTTACGATTGATCGGGAAAGCAGTTTCCGCGATGTGCCACCTGCGATCGACCGCGACCATTTGGTGACGATTATCGGCAACTTATTGGACAATGCTATGGAGGCGGCTCTCCATAACGGGAAAGAAGAGAAGCGAGTGACCATTTTTTTGACGGACTTGGGCGACGATTTGATTATTGAAGTGGAAGATAACGGTCCCGGCATTGATCCGGCTTTGGCGGAACGAATATATGAACGAGGGTTTTCGACAAAAGCCAATGGCCGTCGAGGATATGGGCTGGATCTCGTCAGTAAAGCACTGGCGATGCTTGGCGGGCAAATCACATACGAGTCGAAACAAGGAGCGGGAACGGTGTTTACCGTCATTATCCCGAAGCGGCTAGCTCAGGCTGGCCATCATTGAGAGGGGGGAAGAGATGTCGGTGATTCGTGTGCTGATTATTGAGGACGACCGCCGCATTGCCGAGATCAATCGGCGCTTTGTGGAAAAAGTAGAAGGGTATGAAGTGGTCGGCATCGCCACAAACGCTGAAGAAGCGAAGGAGCTGACCGAGGTGCTGCGGCCGGACGTTCTGTTGCTTGACGTTTATTTTCCGGATATGAACGGCCTCTCTTTTTTAAAGTGGGTGCGTGAACGTTTTTCCAATATCGACATTATTATGATCACAGCAGCCCGTGAAATTGACGCGCTAAAACAGGCGCTGCACGGCGGGGTGTTTGACTATATTATCAAACCGATGATGTTTGACCGTTTTGTGGAAACATTAAATCGGTATAAAGAGTATCACGGTAAAATGCAGCAGTGGATGAAAGAAAAAGAGTGGATCGATCAAGAGGATGTCGACAAACTGATCGGGCGGGAGGCTCCGGTTAGGGACCAACCGATGCTTCCAAAAGGCATTCAGCCGTTAACCCTTGAAAAAGTGCTGATGGTGGTGAAACAGTGTCAAGATGGTGTGACGGCCGAAGAAGTCGGACGGCAAATCGGCACGAGCCGAACGACGGCCCGCCGGTATTTAGAGTACCTTGTCTCCACAGGGCAAGTATCAGCTGATATTGTTTACGGATCAGTCGGCCGCCCGGAACGGATTTATAAAAAGAGAGGTTGAGCAAGAAGTAAAGCAGCCTTCATCATGGATAAAGAAAGCGGGGGAAGAGCGTTGGCCGTTTTTAGTGGCATTTTGCTTCAAGTGATGGTTCCGATGCTGCTTATGGTCGGGGCGGGAGCGCTATTGCACCGTCTGTTTCATTTTGACATGAATACCTTGTCCAAGCTGAATATGTATGTGCTGTTGCCGGCTGTTGCGTTCATTAACGTGTATGACAGCGAATTGAACGGGAATGTGTTGGCGTCCGTATTCGGTTTTCTTTTTTTGCAAAGCAGCGGATTGATCGTGTTGAGCATGATGATGGCAAAATGGTTCAAACTTGATCGAAGCATGGCGGCGGTGTTTCAAAATACGATTGTGCTCAACAACTCAGGCAACTTTGGCATTCCAGTGAGCCAATTGGTGTTTCACCAGCAGCCGCTTGGGGCGGCCATTCAAATTGTCGTGACGATATTTCAAAACTTTCTCACGAATACATATGGCGTTTATCAGTTTGTTTCGGGAAACGGGAAACAAGGAAAGTGGGTTGCCGAACTATGGAAAAATCCGGTTCTTCATGCGTTATGGCTAGGTGTTGTTTGCCGTTGGCTGCATGTCCCGATTCCCTCATTTGTATGGACGCCGCTTCAACGCACCGCTGACGCGTTTTTAGCCATCGCCCTCTTTACATTAGGAGCGCAAATCGCCTATGCCCGTTTTACCGCTTTGCCGCCGCTATTGTATGTGAGCGTGTTGGGCCGCCTGCTTGTTTCGCCGTTATTGGCTGCGGCCTTCATCCTTCTGTTAGGGCTTGACGGGGTGACGGCCCAAGCGCTGCTCATCGCCAGCTCCTATCCTTGTTCGCGCAACACCGCTTTGTACGCGCTTGAATACGATTGTCATCCCGACTACGCTGCCCAAGCAGTGCTGTTATCCACGATGCTTAGTGCCATCACAGTAACGGGCGTCGTCTATGCCGCGCGACTGTTGTTTTCGTAAGTTTCGTGTGGCGGCGGTATGGGAGGAAGACTGCTGCTATCTAAAGGGCCATAACGTTACTTTTTTTGCTTTCCGTGAAAATGCCGCGCCGCATTGTTCCAATTGCCATCTTCAGCTATGACGAATCCCGCGATGAACCTTCTTCGTGGCGCATCCAGTTTCCGTTCTTGACCGTTCTCGATTTTCGTTATTTGACGGTGGAGCTATGCAAACTGCCGTGGCGCGCGTCCATTCGCCATGACAACCCCGTCGCCACCGCGTTGGTAAGCAAAATGGGGTATAAGGAAGAAGAGAAGGGTGCTTTCATCAAACGGAATAATCACTCGATGATAGGAGTCTGTATGTTTTCCGGCGAGAGGACGAAAATCAAGGGAATTTTACGAAGAAGTATTGTAAACCGCTTTCATTTGGTTTATAATAAAGCTAAACCGGTTTATGAAAGCGTTTTGGGGACTAAATCGATTTAGGGCAAGAGAGGGATCCCTGTTGAAAAAAGTCACGATGGCCGATGTCGCGAAATTGGCCAACGTTTCCAAAAGCACGGTTTCGCAATATTTGAACAAACGCTACGAGTATATGAGCGAGGAAACGAGAAAGCGCATCGCCGAGGCGATTGAGGAACTTGGCTATCAGCCGAACGTGATCGCCCGCAGTTTGAAACAAAAAACGACGGCGACCATTGGCGTGATCGTTTTTAATATGCTTCATATGTTGACGACGCAAGTGCTGCACGCGATTGAAGAAGAGTGCCAAAAACGCGGCTTTCAAGTCATTGTCTCCAACTCCGGCGATGATCCGGAAAAAGAGAGAACATACATCGAGATGCTGCTGGCGAAACAGGTCGACGGGTTGATCGTCTTTCCGACGGGGAAAAATGAAGACGTTTACCAACGCCTTGCCGCCGAGCGGTTTCCGCTCGTCTTTGTTGACCGGATGGTGCCGGGAGTTGAGGCGGACAGCGTGCTGTTAGACAACTTTGGCGCAGCGGAGATGGCGGTGGATTATTTAGCAACGGGCGGTTATGACCGCATCGCCATTGTCACCCCACCGCTCGTTCCTTACAACGTGCCGCGGATGGAACGGATGGAAGGGTTTCGGGCGGCGATGGCGAAAAGGGGATTTGACATTGACGATAGGAATGTCATCGCCGCTGATCCGGCCGTGCTGCCTCGGGAACTGAAAAAACGGTTTGCTGAGTCCCACCGGCCCAACGCCTTGTTTGCGATTAACGACTTGACATTGATGGGCGTTTTACGGTTTGTAAGAGAAAACGCCATTCGCATGCCGGACGAACTCGCGCTGATCAACATTGACGACGTGCCGTTTGCCGATATTTACACGCCAGCGCTAACGACGATCGCCCAGCCGACGTTTGCGATGGGGAAAAAGGCAGCTGAGCAGGTATTTTTACAAATCGATCGGAAACGGTCGGGCAAACCGCACGTGTTTCGTTTCTCTCCGATACTGAAGGAACGGACATCGATTAGACGGGAAAAGGCTTGAGGAAAGGAGGAGAAACGGGTGACGATCCATGAACAGGTGGTCATTGGCATCGATATCGGGACGACTAGCACGAAAGCGGTCGTTTTCGGCGAATGCGGTCGGGTGTTGGCTTCCTATGCCGTTGATTATCCGATCATCCAGCCGCATCCGGGCTTTGCCGAACAAGATCCGGAAGAGCTGTTTGCGGCAGTCATTCAAGCCGTCGGAGCGGTGACGATCCGCCATCGGATTCGTCCCGAGCAGGTGAAAGCGATCGGATTGAGTGCGGCGATGCACTCGATCATGGCGCTTGACGAATCCGGGCGGCCGCTCACTCGCTTGCTCATTTGGGCCGATAACCGAAGCGTCGCCCAAGCGGAGCGGCTGCTGAAAGAGAACAACGGTCTTGACATTTATCGGCGGACGGGAACGCCGATCCATCCGATGTCTCCGTTGCCGAAACTGCTTTGGTTGAAAGAGAAGCAGCCGGATGTGTTTCGGCAAGCCCGTTGGTTTGTCTCTGTGAAAGATTATGTGCTTTACCGCTTATATGGCGATTATATCGCTGACCATTCGTTGGCTTCAGCGACCGGGTTGTTCCGCCTCGATACGCTTGATTGGGACGAGGACGTGCTTTCGTTTCTTGGCATAAGCCGCGAGCGGCTGCCGCGTTTAGTCCCAACGACATACGTCTTGCAAGGGATGAAGAAAGAATGGGCGGATAAAATGGGGATATCCGCTGATGTGCCGGTCGTCATCGGCGCAAGTGACGGCGTGCTCGCCAACATCGGTGTCGGCGCGGTGCTTCCGGGCGAGGCGGCCATTACGATCGGGACGAGCGGCGCAGTGCGGACGATCGCCGCTGCCCCGACGACCGATGAAAAAGGGCGGACGTTTTGTTATGCGTTAACGCCTAGCTATTGGGTCGTTGGCGGACCGACGAACAACGGCGGCATTTTGCTTCGCTGGCTGCGCGACGAGTTTGGCGCTCAAGAGCGGGAAGTGGCGAAAAAGCTCGGCATTGATCCGTACGACTTATTGACGAAATATGCCGAACGCGTCGCGCCCGGAGCGGAAGGACTGGTGTTTTTGCCGTTTTTATCAGGCGAGCGGGCGCCGTATTGGAACGCGAACGCGCGCGGGACGTTTTTTGGCCTTGGCCTTCACCATCGGCGCGAACATTTGATTCGGGCGGTGATGGAAGGCGTCTGCTTCAGCATCGTATCGGTAGCGCTCGCGATCCGCGATGTCACGGGACCAATGACCGAAATCCGCGTCTCCGGAGGCTTTGCGAAATCGCCGTTTTGGCGGCAAATGCTTTCCGATATGCTCGGCAAACCGCTCATTGTGCCGCAGACGCACGAGGCGTCGGCGCTGGGAGCGGCGGCAGTGGCGCTGCATGCGTTAGGGGAACTGCCTTCTTTGGAAATGGTGAAAACGTGGATGGACACGACCGCCCGCCATGAGCCGAAGGAAGAACATACGCTGATTTACGCTGAGCTGTTTGATTTGTACAGCCGCTTATATGAGCGGTTAAAAGAGGAGTTTGACATCATCGCAGCGTTTCAGCGGCAAGGAAGGTAACAGGCGCTGTCACCTAAATCGGTTTAGGAAGCATCGATTGCTCCTAAATCGATTTAGGAGAACGTACGGCCTCGCCTACTTCTTGTTGAAAACGCTTGCTCCCTGAGCGAAATCGATTGATTCGAGATGTTGAGAAAAGGAAAGGGGGTGAAGAGCGTCGGCAGGATGAAACCTCAGCCTTGATGGTTGCGCACCTGCCACGTGAGCACATCACTCAATGAAGAAACGATGGTCGAAGAGGCAATCAATAAATGGTGATGACATAGCGTATACCGCTTTTCCGGCGGATCGTTTTCTCCAATCGAAAAAACCTTGCCACAACGGTTCTTCTTTGCATAATGGACGCTTATGGATTGGGAGAAACCGCTGTTTTTCACCGCTTTCTCAAATAGACGAATACAAGGGGGAACAAGTCATGGGAATTGCCATTGTCATTGCCGCCATTATTGTTTTATTGTTATTGATTACCGCGGCGAAAATGCATCCGTTTGTTGCACTCATTTCCGTTTCCGTCGGTGTCGGGCTGGCGATGGGGATGCCGCTCATCGCTCCGTCGCCGGAAACACCAGGGATCATCGACTCGATTAAAGCAGGGCTTGGCAATACGCTCGGCTTTTTAGCGATCGTCTTGGCGCTCGGGACGATGCTCGGCAAAATGATGGCTGAGTCGGGCGGTGCGGAGCGCATTGCGAAAACGTTAATCAATCGGTTTGGCCAAAAACGCGTCCATTGGGCGATGATGGTCGTCGCCTTTTTAGTCGGGATTCCGGTCTTTTTCCAAGTCGGATTTGTGCTGCTCATTCCGCTCGTCTTTACGATCGCAATCGAGACGGGCATCTCGCTTGTGACGATCGGCATTCCGCTTGTCGCCGGTTTGTCGGTGGTGCACGGCCTCGTCCCGCCGCACCCGGCGGCGATGGCGGCTGTCGGCATCTTTAAAGCAGATGTCGGAAAGACGATTCTTTATTCCATCATCGTCGGCCTGCCGACGGCAATCATTGCTGGACCGCTGTTTGGCAAATGGATCGGCTCGCGCATACACAAATCCGTGCCGGTCGACATCGCCGAGCAGCTCGTGCAGCAGAAAGAAGCGCGTGAACTTCCGGGCTTTGGAAATACGCTGTTTACCATTTTGCTTCCCGTTATTTTGATGTTGATTGCTTCTGTGGCCAACGTGACGCTTGATCAAAAGTCTGAAGCAGCGAAAGTGTTGCGCTTTATCGGTGATCCGATCGTCGCGCTGTTGATCGCCACGGTTTATTCATTCTTTAGCCTAGGCTATGCCCGCGGCTTTACCCGCGACGCCGTCCTGAAATTCGCCAACGACTGCCTCGGCCCAGTCGCAAACATCTTGCTTGTCATCGGAGCGGGCGGCGCGTTCAACAAAGTGCTGCTCGATTCCGGCATCGGCAATCAAATCGCAGAGGTGGCGAAACACTCGCACTTATCTCCGCTCCTGTTAGGCTGGGGCATCGCTGCTCTCATCCGCGTGGCGACCGGGTCAGCGACTGTGTCGATGATGACCGCAGCCGGCATCGTTGCACCGATTGCTGCGAGCATCCCGGGAACGAACACAGAGCTCCTCGTTTTGGCGACCGGCGCCGGTTCGTTGATCTTGTCACATGTCAATGACTCCGGGTTCTGGATGATCAAAGAATATTTCGGCATGACGGTCAAGGAAACGCTCATGACATGGACAGTGATGGAAACGATTATTTCGGTGGTGGCGTTTATGTTCGTCTTGCTGTTGAATGTGGTTCTATAACAACAGAGTGGAAGAGGGTGTCTCGAAAGGATCGAGACCCCTCTTTCATTGCTCTATATACGTACTGACTGCTTCTGCCGCACAATCGATTGTACCGATCTTGAAGGCAATAACCTTTTGGGTCAGCCCATTTCTTACTATGAAATATACGCTGAGCGACTTTGCGGTTCTATATCTTGTGTTCCATTTGGGGATCAATGGTTTTGAGTCACTATATATTCAAAAGGCACAGTGCTTCCATGGCCAGTGCAGCGAAAAATACTTTTTTTGATTGAAAAAAGGCTCATCACCACAACATGTACTTGACAGAAGATGCACTTCTCTGAACAAATGTATGCAAAAAATGATTTGTTTCCTGTTCTTTCTTGAATGCATAAGTTAAGGAATGTGATGAAAAAATCAAGTACAACTTTTGGTGAAGAGCCTGAGAAAATTATTTATGGAAGAAAGTGGTTGGTTTCCATCAAGCCGCTCTACCATCAAGCTGTTTCACAAGCAACAGCTCATCCCGAATCGGAATGCCCTCAGCGCTCATCAGCGGAATGCTTGGCTTGATTTGCCGCGCCTTGTCGACGGCGTTCGGAAAGACATTCACGATTTGATAGCCGCGCTTTTGGTAGAAACGAAGTGCATGCAAGTTGTCATTCGTCGTGATCAGTCGAACCACGGTGCACCCTTGTTGCCTCGCCCATGTTTCTGCCCCATGCAAAAGGGCGCTGCCGACGCCGCGGTTTTCCATTATGCTGTCTAGCGAGATGATCTCGCATTCGTTTTTGCGAATAAGGAACGTAACAAGTCCGATGATTCGTTTTCCATTTTCAACAGCCGCAAATCCATCCAGCTCGCTGCAGTCATAAACACCAGTCGACACTACCATTTGTGGACTTCCCCAATGTTCGATAAAAAACTGGTTGACTAGAGCGCGGTCTAATTGTTTTGTTGGGACGATGTTCAAGACCGTTTTCCTCCCCTATACCAGCGATTCACGTTTTCTATTATACTGGAAGTAGATGCTTTTTACATAGGGATGAGGAGGAAAGACATGGAGAACCGAATCGTAGCGGGGAAAACGATTCGACAATGGATGAGGGAACTTCCGTTGTTGGAGAATATGATCAGAACAGAAGAAGTGTTTTGGCCGAATCCAAACATTTGTTCATTTGATCAAGCCACCCGACATCTTCCGCTCGGTGAACGCGATGTCAAGGAAGCTGAAGAACGGTTGGCGCGCTTTGCCCCGTATATCGCCAAGGTGTTTCCGGAAACACGGGACACTGGCGGAATCATTGAATCGCCGCTAATAAAGATTCCGAAAATGCAACGGTATTTGGAAGAGATGAGCGGGCAGCTGATCGAAGGGGAAGTATGGCTAAAATGCGACAGCCATCTTCCCATCTCCGGATCGATCAAGGCGAGAGGGGGGATTTATGAGGTCTTGAAACATGCCGAAGACCTCGCGCTCGCAAACGGTTTGATTTCCATAGAGGATGACTACGCGGTCTTCGCTAACGAGGAGTTTCGGAAGTTCTTTTCCCGCTATTCGCTTGTCGTTGGTTCAACGGGAAATTTAGGACTGAGCATCGGAATCATCGGCGCGCGTCTTGGATTTCATGTGACGGTGCATATGTCGGCGGACGCGAAACAGTGGAAGAAAGATTTGCTGCGAAGCAAAGGGGTGACGGTGGTCGAACATCTCACCGATTACAACAAAGTGGTCGAAGAGGCGAGAAGACAATCGGCTGAAGACCCAACCTCGTATTTTATCGATGACGAGAATTCGATTCATTTGTTTTTAGGATACGCGGTGGCGGCGTTGAGGTTAAAGCAACAGTTAGAAGACAAGAACATCATCGTCGATGAAGATCACCCGCTGTTTGTCTACCTTCCTTGTGGAGTTGGCGGCGGACCGGGCGGGGTGACGTTTGGTTTGAAACTCGTGTACGGGGATCATGTGCATTGCTTTTTCGCCGAGCCAACCCATTCGCCTTGTATGCTGCTTGGGCTGATGACGGGTGAACACGATCGCGTCTCGGTGCAGGAGTTTGGCATAGATAACCGAACCGAAGCCGACGGGCTGGCCGTCGGCCGCCCTTCGCGACTGGTCGGAAAGATGCTCGAACACGTCATCAGCGGCGTCTATACAGTGGATGATTCCACCCTTTATCGGCTGCTCGCGGCGATGATCGATACGGAGGAGATCCGCTTGGAACCGTCGGCATTGGCAGGGGTCGCAGGGCCTGTTCGTTTGTGTCAAGACCAAGCGGGGCAAACGTATCTCAAGCAGCATCAGTTGACAGAAAAAATGAACCAAGCCACCCATATTTGCTGGGCCACAGGCGGAAGCATGGTGCCGAAGGACGTGATGGATGCCTACTATCAGGAAGGGAAACGCCGGCAAGGGTGATGCCGCCGAAAGAGCATGACGGCTTTTTCGGCCGATCCGCAGCTTGTGAAAGAGCGGGAGCGGGCGAGACGGCTCGTTCGCTTGTATAATGAAACATTGGAAACGGAATATGAAAGGCGGGTTCAATTGTTAAGGGAACTGTTCGGCTCAACAGGAAAACAGCTGTACATCGAGCCGAACTTCCGCTGTGACTATGGGTATAACATTCATGTTGGCGAACATTTTTTCATGAACTTTGATGGCGTCATTTTAGACGTCTGTGAAGTGCGGATCGGCGATCATTGTTTTATCGGTCCTGGTGTGCACATTTATGCGGCGACGCATCCGCTTGACCCGCACGAGCGGAACAGCGGCCGCGAATACGGGAAACCGGTCACTATCGGGGATAACGTTTGGATCGGCGGACGAGCTGTGATCAACCCAGGTGTCACGATCGGTGACAACGCTGTCATCGCCTCAGGCGCTGTCGTGACAAAGGACGTTCCCGCTAACGCGGTCGTTGGCGGAAACCCAGCGCGAGTCATCAAGTGGATAAAATAACTAGAGAGAGGGCGCCCCGCATCGAAGAAGATACGGGGCGTTTCGTATGTCCGATCGACTGGTCACCCCCATTGCACCGCCACCGCCCGAACAGGCGAGCCGTCGCCGCTGGGCAAGGAAAGGGGCAGAGCGATAATGTATGGGTCATCAAAATCGATTTGATCGAAGTTGGTGAAGTTTTCCCCGATCACCCCGTTGGCGCCGAGAATAAGTTCATGAGCGCGAAACGAGGAACCATCCGACGGATCGATGTTCAGGGCATCGATCAAAAACGTGCGAACGCCCCGTTCGAGCATCGCTTCAATGACATCCGGCGCGACGTACGGGTGGCGAAAATACTGCTCCGTTCCGACGTACGACGACCAGCCGGTGTGAAACAAAACGATCATTCCCGGCGACAGCTTCGGCATATACACGGCAGCATCCGCCATCGTCACCGCTTCCCCTTCCGTTTTCCCCGTGGCATCGATCACAACGCCGCGGCCGAGAAAATAAGAGAGCGGCACGTCATCCAACCGCCAGCCGTGCTCGCAAAAATGGAACGGCGCATCGACATGGGTGCCGCTATGCGAACCGAGCACAAGGCGGCTGACATGGTAGCCGTCAGCGGCGAACGTGGCCGCCGGTTCGATGTGCGGCTTCGGATCCCCGGGGTAAACCGGAGTTTGGGCCGTGATCGGCATGGAGAGGTCGATGAGTTTTTTGATGATCATTTTCTCGTCATTCCTTCCAAGTCCATTCTCGGTAAAGGTCTGTCCGTCGTTCGTCCATCATTGTATAAAAGTTTTTCTTTAACTCTTGGCGTTGGTTGTGATCGATCATTGCGTGTATGATTTCTTCCCGTTCGTCCATGTTGGCTGCGGCTATTTCACTTCCATCCGGCCCATAAATAGAGGATAAACCAAAGAAATGGAAAGAAGAAGGCCGTCCGATTTGATTGCATGCAGCAACATAAACCGTATTATCGATCGCTCTGGCCATGGCTAATTTTTGAAACGGTGCATGAAATGGAGATTCCCAAGCACATGGAACGAGAAGAAGCTCGGATCCATGGACGGCTAGGTATCTTGCTAGTTCCGGAAAAGCTAAGTCCCAACAAATCATCAGACCGATACGGCCAAGGTCGGTATCCACCAGCACCGGCTCGGCTCCCGAAGAAAACCAGGCTTTTTCAAAAGGAGTCAAGTGGATTTTTCGGTAATTTCCGATACATTGTCCATTGGGATGAATCAACATAAGAGAGTTGTATATATTTTCTATATCGTCCTTTTCAACGTATCCGTAAGCAATGTACAATTGAAATTGTTGGGCCATCCGGCTCATATACTGGAACGTAGACCCATCAGGTGTCTCAGCCAGTTCTTTTAGTACTTCTGACAGTACATAACCAGTAGTGCAAAGTTCCGGGAACAGAAGAAGGCGGACATTAGGGAACTGTCGTTTGCACTCATTGATGATCACTTTCATTTTGGCCAAGTTGGCGCCAATATCACCAGTTACTGATGCCATCTGCGCCAACGCGATGTCAAACGATAGGTTCATATCATCCCTCCAGTTTAGTAGGAGATTCAAGTTCGACAGAATTCATGTTTGCAGCGATTTGTTTTGTCCATCTCATCAACACAAAATAAACCGTCCCTGATAAAAGAAATGTCAGCATGGTGGAGCCGACGGCAAGCGGATGAATGTACGTAAAATAATAGGCGAAGACAGCTCCGACGATATAGGTGAAGTAGGCGGCGATGTTGACTCCTTTTTGATAGCGATAGTGACCTTTTGTATCGTACAAAATATCTTCAGCATCATATACCCCTTTTTTGATAAAAAAGTAATCAACGAGCACAATCGCAAACACAGGAATGAACAACGTGGCAATCAGCATAATGAAGTTAAAGAACTGAGACATTAGCACTTCTTTCAGCAAGGCGCCAAGTGTGCAAATCACTCCCATGATCAATGTCGGTTTCCAAAAGCCTGCGCGTGGGAAGATGTTCATAAACGACATCGTGGCGCTATATAAGGCCATGACATTGGTCGAGAGTACAGAAAAGAAAACGACGATGGATGAGATCAATCCAAACCCGTAAGCGGCAAGGAGAATGGTAGGATCATACGTCCGTTCCATGTTGGAGGCAATGCTAAAGCCGCTGACGACAGCGCCGAGCCCCATTGCGACAATGGAAGCGACAAGATAGCCAAAATACGTTCCCCAAAACCCGCTTGTTTCTGAGCGGCAGTTGCGATTGAAATCGCAAACCGTCGACATCCAAGAAAAGGCGGTGGCGACGACGATGTCAAAGGCGATGATCGTGGTGATGGATGGATGCTCGCTCAATTTCATTTCGACGAGTGTTGAAATGTCGTAAGTCGTAAAAATTTTGTAAAAAACGAGGAACGATAAAATCAGCATAGCAATCGATATATATTTCTCTATCCGTTCCACACCTCGGTGGCCAAAAATTGTAATGACTACAACAAGAAGCTCTGTCAAGATCACAAATAGATTAATATTACTGTATCCAGTGGTGTAATGAACGGCATAATTCAGACTAAGGCCAGCCATATAGGCTTGAATCCAGCTCCAGCCGATTAAAATGATGGTGTTGACAAGGGCGGGAAGGATGGCTCCTTTTTGTCCAAAGGCCGCTCTTGTGATCACCATTGTAGGGAGCCCGGTGCGGATGCCGATGTTTCCGGTAAGGGCGAGCGGAATAGCACCGATCGCCGAACCGACAATGATCGCCAGCATGGCGTTGGAAAAGGAAATGTCAGGAACAAACATCATACCCGTCATGACAGTCGTAATCACCACATTTGCCGCAATCCAAAGGGTAAACGTGCTAAAGAAGTTCATGCTTCGTTCGTTCATCGGGGTGGGGCGAATATCATCATGGCCCAACCGTTCTATCCATTTCATGATGATCGATCCTCCTTGTTTTTTTCTATTTTTAATATTCAGAATAATAACCTTACACTGATTTCGTCCTAAGGACGAAATCAGGAGCGTGATGGATACCATCCGAGTGGTTTGCCGTGTTGGCTGATGTTCACATGCTTTGTTTCCGTAAAAGCGGCGAATCCTTGCGGCCCAAGCTCCCGACCGATTCCGCTTTGTTTCATGCCGCCCCAAGGAGCATCGACATAAGGAGTGTGATAACTGTTAATCCAAATGGTTCCAGCTCTCAATTTTCCGGCGATTTGTTCCGCCCGTTCAAGATCGCGGCTGAATATGCCAGCTGCTAGTCCGTATATTGTATCGTTCGCCAAGCCGATGGCTTCGTTGTCATGTTCAAACGGTTGCAAAGTAATGACAGGACCAAAGATTTCTTCTTGGACGATACGCATGTCTTGACGGACATGGGCGAAAACAGCAGGGGTGAGATAATACCCCCGTTCCTTGATTCGTTCTCCACCCTGTAGCAGCACCGCTCCTTCCTGCAAGCCAATCTGGATATATGTTTCCACTTTTTCTAAATGTGAGGAGCTGATTAGTGGTCCCATCTCCGTGTTTTCCGCGAAAGGATCGCCAATACGGAGGGAAGCCAGTCTTTGGGTTAGCTGATCAATCAACGAATTATAAACACGCCGTTGTACAAGAATGCGCGAAGCAGCCACACACACTTCCCCTTGATTGAAGAAGGAGGCAAACAGTGCCCACTCGACGGTGCTAGTAAGATCGGCATCGTCAAAAATGAGCAGCGGGGATTTTCCGCCGAGTTCCAAAGACACTCGCTTCAACCCACGAGCACATTGTTCGTAAATCCATCGTCCGGTTTTCGTTCCGCCAGTAAACGATATTTTTTCCACATCAGGATGTGTCACTAATGTTTCTCCAACCGGCGAACCACTGCCAAGCACGAGATTAAACACGCCCGGCGGGAGACCGATGGAATCGATCAGCTTCGTCAGCTCTATGAATGATAGCGGCGTCAGTTCTGATGGTTTAAATACCACTGTATTTCCCGCCGCAAGCGCCGGGGCCAATTTCCATATCCCCAATAAGAGGGGGAAATTCCAAGGCACGATGAGAGCGCATACCCCGATCGGTTCCTCAATGACTTTGCTTGTCGTGCCATCGGTTCTTTTCTTTTCCTCGATGGTCCGTTGCTCAACAAAATCGGCGTAGTAACGGAGGCATTGGATCGAATCACTGACATCGAGGCGCGATTCGCGAATCGGTTTCCCTGTATTCAACGTCTCAATGGCAGCGAATGTTTCCGCGTTCTGTTCCAACAAATCAGCCAGTTGCCGAAGGACGGCCATTCTTCTTGCCGGATTCGATGGCCAATCGGTGTATTGAAAGGCATGACGGGCCGCTTGGATTGCTTCTACTGTTTGTTGTTGGGATGCTTCATTGATTTCTATGATGACTTCCTCATTCGAAGGATTGATCACCGCCCTTTTTTCTCCTTCTCCTTTGTACCATTTTCCGTTGATATACACATGGTCCTGAGCCATTGAAAGCCGCTCCTTTTTGTTTGTGACATGTTTTTAGGATGTTGTCGTTGTCGATAGGTTGTTGGCCTGTGACCGCTTTTTCTTCAACGCCACAAGTGTAATCATCTCATACATAATCGCAGAAGCCAATAGAGCGGTCACTTCTCCGCTGTCGTAAGCAGGCAAAACTTCGACGAGATCAAACCCGACAATATTTAGTCCATCGAGTCCCCTTACGTATTCGAGTGCCTCGTAGCTGGTTGGTCCGCCCACTTCCGGTGTGCCAGTCCCCGGGGCAAAAGCAGGATCGACAAAGTCAATATCGTAAGAAACGAAAACCGGTTTGTCACCGACGCGTTGATGGATGCGGCGCATTACTTCCGAAAAGCCCATTTGCCGGACCTCTTTCATCGGAATGACTTCAAAACCAAGCCGTCGGGCGTCCTCGATATCATCAGCACTGTAAAGCGGTCCGCGCATCCCGATTTGAATGGAATGATCCACATCAAGCAGCCCTTCCTCGACAGCGCGGCGGAACGGCGTGCCATGCATATATTTTTCTCCGTAGTAATGGTCCCACGTGTCGCTATGCGAGTCAAAATGAACGAGCGCGATGGGGCCAAAGCGTTCGTAAAAAGCCCGCAAGTGTCCCAATGTAATGGAGTGATCGCCGCCCATCAGAATCGGAACGATATCTTTCTTCAACAATGGTCGCAGCTCTTCGACGATACGATCATACGTGCGCAACGCATTGCCGGGAATGACATCAATATCCCCGTAATCGACGCCGGAACAATAGGCAAAAATATCAATATCCATATCTGGATTGTAAGGGCGAAGCAAGACAGAGAAATTGCGAATGTGCTGTGGGCCATATCGTTGTCCGGTTCGGTTTGATGCCGCGGTGTCAAAAGGAACGCCAACTATGACAAAATCGACATCGTCTGTTGTTTTGATCTGTTCCAACCGCATAAAGGTGCGAACCCCACAAAAACGGGGTGATTGGGAAGAATCTTTCGGTTGATACATGTCAAGACCTCCTTGGGCAGTGAAAAATGGTTCGCGATGGTTTTAGAAGCAAAAAGTGTGCCAAAAAGGGGAAGCAGACAAGAAATACGCAAACAAGGCTGCTTTTACGTCCATCCTTGCTTGCGTATGTTCAAAAATGAGCGAACGCTTCATTCAAAGATGAATCTTAATTCGTTTTTGAATCAACACCGTATTTTTTCAGCTTTCGTACGACCGTTGGCTGGCTGATGCCAAGATAATCAGCCATCTCGTATGTTGTTTTGCACTGTTTGGCTGCACGCAGGAGCCATTGCCGTTCCACTTGTTCAATGGCTTCTTTTAATGTCGACGGTTCGTTCCGTTTTTCCAACGATTGATGGGGAGTGATCACCTCTGGATATTTCTGGATCGAAAAAGGAAGATATTCCGGATAAATGGCTCTCGTTTCAGAAGTAATGACTAACCGTTCGATCATATTCTCCAGCTCACGCACGTTGCCTGGCCAGTCGTACTGAACGAGATGGTCGACAATGGATGGATGAAAGTATTTATCCATTTGATATTTTTGGTTGAATTTTTTCAAAAAGTATTGGGCCAGCATGAAAATATCTTCTTTTCTCTCACGCAAAGAAGGAACGTAAATCGGAATCACATGCAAACGATAAAATAAATCTTGGCGGAACTTTCCTTGCTTCACCATCTCTGCTAGGTTCTGATTTGTCGAGGCGATCAGGCGAAAATCGACCGTTCGTTCTTTAATGCCTCCAACGCGTATGACTTTTTTCTCTTGCAAAACTTTTAGCAGTTTCGCTTGCATCGAAAGGGGAAGCTCGCCAATTTCATCAAGGAAGAGAGTTCCTTTGTCGGCCAGTTCGATCAGCCCCGGTTTTCCTGTTTTTTGCGCACCGGTAAAGGATCCTTTTTCATAGCCGAACATTTCCGATTCAAACAGTGATTCAGGAATGGCGCTGCAGTTGACCTCAATAAACGGTTCATTCCGCCTCGGGCTATGGAGGTGAAGGGAACGGGCGAATACGTTTTTTCCGACTCCAGACTCGCCGAGGAAAAGAACCGTCGCGTCCGATTGGGCCACGCGGTGCACGAGCTTCCAAATTCGTTCCATCGCCTTGCTTTGAATAACGATATGTTCCGGCTTCAACTCCTCTATTTCCATTTGATAATGTTCCATCTGCTTTCTCAGCTTTTCATAGTCTTCTTTCAAACGCTCTAACTCTGTTAAATCATGGGAAAAACTGATGACCCGGACAAGGCGGTTTTGGTGGTCAAATACAGGCACGCCTGTCGCCATGACAACTCGTCCGGTGGCGGTTTGCTGCATCAATTGGACCTCTTTTTTCTCCCGTAATACTCTCGCTGTAACTGAAGGGCAAAAGACGTTTTCTTTTTCTAATTGATAAACCGATTTTCCGACTAAATAAGAGACGTCCTTTCCGTATATGGACAAGCAATTCGGGCTGGCGCGAAGAATGATCCCGTTTTCGTCTGCGATCACAATATTGTCGTTTGATGATTTCAATATCGCGTCCAACTCGAATTCCAAAACATCAGCTGTACGGTGCATACTTTCCCTCCTAGCAGTCTGTGAGGCTTCTATTACTAACTTTATCAAAGAGGCGAAAAAATCCTTTTTCCTTGTTATATGATTTTGCATGAAGTTTTTGGCATGTTTTTTGCATATCTAAAAAGATGGATCATGATACACAATGGGACGGAGGGAGAAGATGAAGGCAGAAACAAAAAAATATATCCAAGTAAAAACAGCGATTCCGGGACCAAAAGCAAAGGAGCTATTAAGAAAAAAAGAACAGAATGTTCCGCGGGGACCGTTTAACACGGTATCGACGTTTGCGGTAAAAGGAGAAGGAGCGCTCTTAACCGATGTGGATGGAAATACGTTTATCGACTTGGCCGGGGCGATTGGAAGCCTCAATGTCGGCCATTGCCCGCCGAAAGTGGTGGAAATGATCCAAAAACAAGCGGAGCAGTATATTCATCCGTGTTTCCATGTGATGATGTATGAGCCGTATATTGAGTTGGCCGAGACGTTAAACCGCATCACGCCAGGTGCTCATCATAAAAAAACCTTTTTCTTGAACAGCGGGGCAGAAGCAGTCGAAAATGCCGTCAAAATTGCACGAAAGTATACAGGGAGAAAAGCCATTCTCTCTTTTGAAAGAGGGTTTCATGGGCGAACCTTGTTGGCGATGTCGCTGACAAGCAAAGTGAAACCATATAAATTTGGTTTTGGACCTTTTGCCCCGGATACGTACAAACTTCCGTATCCCTATTATTACCGAAAACCAGCAGGCATGACCAACGAGGAATTGGACGCCGAGCTTTTGCGGCGGCTTGAGGACTTTTTTCTCTCAGAAGTCCCGGCGGACGAGGTGGCTGCCATCATTATGGAGCCTGTGCAAGGAGAAGGCGGATTTATTGTTCCGTCAAAAACATTCGTTCAAGGGGTCAAACAAATTTGTGAAAAATACGGGATTTTGTTTATCGCCGATGAGATCCAGACCGGATTTGGACGAACAGGGAAGATGTTCGCCATTGAACATTTTGACGTTGTGCCTGATTTAATGACCATGTCGAAGTCCATCGGAGCGGGTGTACCGATCAGTGCGGTGACGGGAAGGGCAGAAATCATGGATGCACCCAATCCGGGAGAAATCGGCGGGACATACGGGGGCAGCCCGCTTGGTTGCGTGGCCGCTTTGGAAGTGATTCGCATGTTGCAACAAGAAGGATTGGTAGAACGGGCCAATGACATTGGACAAATCGTTATCAATCGGTTCAGACAGCTGCAGGAGAAGTATGAGGCGATCGGGGATGTACGGGGACTTGGGGCTATGGTGGCCATCGAATTTGTCACTGACGCAAAGACAAAAGTACCGAATAGGGAATTAACGGCCGCCATTTTGCGAGCATGCCATCAACGTGGTGTCATCATCATGAGTGCGGGCCTATACAGCAATGTCATTCGTCTATTAACGCCGCTTGTCATCACAGATGAACAGCTGGAGGAAGCATTGGATGTCATCGAAGAGGTCATTGCTGAATTGGCGTGATCAGTGGTTCCTAGTCAAACTACTTGTGGAAACTTCGTGATGCAGTCGAAAAAGTGATGGCGATATTATCTTTTTGAGACCGTGCCACCTTTTTGTGGTGCGGTTTTTTGATTTGAGACTTTCTACTCCGAGAGAATGTTTTCTGAAGGAAGAGCAATCCGTGTCGATTCAAAAATAAATTATTTGATTTAACAATGAATTAGATCCGTTGTGGAATTCTAAACAAAGCTGTCATGATAGGAACCGGTTAAAACAGAGGGATAGAATCAACGATTATAATTAACTAAAAATAAAGAATAGTTTTAAAGGTGGCACAGAACTTGCAAATCCGTTTTCGATGAACAAAATGGCTTGGCTGAAGGGGGATGTACATGACACAAGGCAACTGGCTACCTCTCTTTCACAAAATGCATGATTTGCTCGCGCCAACGATGGCGAAAGACCACCCGAATTTGCCGGTTGTGAAGGAAGAAGGATGTTACTATTACGGACTGGATGGAAAAAAATATCTTGATTTCACTTCCGGTATTGCTGTGGCCAATACGGGTCATCGCCATCCAAAAGTCGTGCAGGCTATCAAAGAGGCCGCAGACCGCCTGATGCATGGGCCGAGCGGTGTCATCATGTATGAATCAATTTTGCGTTTGGCCGAAGAGCTGACAAAAATTTTGCCGGAAGGGCTTGACTGCTTCTTTTTTGCCAACAGTGGAACAGAGGCGATTGAAGGAGCAATCA
Source organism: Geobacillus sp. YF-1 (assembly GCF_052692335.1). Classification (NCBI taxonomy): domain Bacteria; kingdom Bacillati; phylum Bacillota; class Bacilli; order Caryophanales; family Anoxybacillaceae; genus Geobacillus; species Geobacillus sp. YF-1. Next base: position 1,874,771 of record NZ_CP199850.1, on the reverse strand, counting down.
AATTAGCGAAACATGTGACACGACGACCATACGTCATTTCGTTTACCGGATGTTTTCATGGCCGTTCGTTAGGGGCGCTTAGTGTCAGCACATCGAAAAGCAAATATCGGAAATACTTGCAGCCCAACGGCTTGACGTACCAACTTCCATATGCTAATCCAAAACATTGTCCGGTAGGAGCATGACCGTTTCGATGTTAGTTGGCGGGGGGATCGTGTTGTTTTATACGATTCTCGGAGGAATGTGGAGCGTGACGATGACGGATATCATTCAGTTTATCGTCATGACTGTTGGCATTTTCCTCGTGATGCTGCCGATGAGTTTGTCCTATGTCGGTGGATGGACATCACTTTTGGACCGATTGCCAGCGTCACATTTTGATCTGACATCGATGGGATGGGCAAATATTTTTCAATACTTCTTGCTCTATACATTAGGAATGGTGGTATCACAAGATATTTGGCAACGGGTGTTTACGGCCAAAACACCGAACATTGCTCGAGGTGGCGCAGTATATGCGGGTCTTTACAGCATCGCTTATGCCGTGGCGTTAAGCGTCATTGGCATGTGCGGGGTGATCGTTTTTCCGAATATAAACGATCCACAAAACGTATTTGCCAATATGTCATTAGAGATTTTGCCGCACGGCTTGTTAGGGCTCATTTTGGCCAGTGTATGTTCTGCTCTTATGTCAACGGCCTCCGGAACATTGCTTGCCTCATCTACTCTGTTATCACATGATATTTTGAAGCAATATTGGTTTCAGAATATAAGTGATCGACAGTTTGTCCTATTATCCAGAATGATGACGCTAGCAGTGGGGATTGTCGCCATTATCTTTGCTATTTGGATTCAGGATGTGCTTGTTGCATTGGATGTCGCCTATGCCATTTTGTCAGGCGCCATTTTCGTACCAGTGATTTTTGGCTTCTTTTGGAAGCGAGCAACGGCGAAAGCTGGCTTTTACTCTATCGTTATTAGTTCCATCGTTGTGCTGGTTGGTTTAGCGATGGAGGGATTAAGCTCAACCTATCCGATTATATATGGAATTGGGGCGAGTATCGTTTCGATTGTGATTTTTTCCTACCTTTTCCCATCCGCCAATCTAAAAGAGGAGATAGAGGATCAGCAACATGTCCTATAAATGGATCAGAAAAGAGGATTCTAACAAATTTGCGACGAAATAAAAAGTGTTATTAACACAGGCAATGTTTGGATTGCAAATACTAGTTAGGGAAAGGATGAGAACATGGTGGAAAGAAAAAAACTATACATCAACGGCGAATGGCGGGAAGCGAAGTCTTACACCGAACTGAAATCACCGTATTCACGCGAGACGATTGCCGAAATTCCGATGGCTACCGAACAAGAAGGTGATGAGGCGATCGCCGCGGCGTATGCGGCGCGGCAGACGATGGCCGCCATGCCGGCGCATGAACGGGCCGCTATTTTAGAGCGGGTCGTCGAACAGTTGAAAGAGCGGCAAGAAGAAGCGGCGAAGTTGATCGCCTTGGAAGCCGCCAAGCCGATCACCACGGCGAAAGGGGAAGTCGCCCGCACGATCCAGACGTATACATTCGCCGCCGAAGAAGCGAAGCGCATCCATGGCGAAACATTGCCGCTTGATGCGGCGCCGGGCGGGGAAAACCGCATCGCCATCACCGTCCGTGAACCGATCGGCGTCATCGGAGCGATCACGCCGTTTAACTTCCCGATGAACTTAGTCGCCCATAAACTTGGTCCGGCTGTCGCTTCAGGCAATACCGTTGTGTTGAAACCAGCGAGCCAAACGCCGCTGTCGGCCTACTTTATCGCCGAGCTGTTCGAGAACGCAGGCTTGCCGAAAGGGGCGCTCAACGTCGTCACCGGAAGCGGCCGCACGGTCGGCGACCAAATCGTCGCCGATCCCCGCATCAGCATGATCACGTTCACCGGCAGCCCGGAAGTGGGCATCGCGATCCGCAATAAAGCAGGTTTAAAGCGGGTGACGTTGGAGCTTGGCTCGAACTCTGCCGTCATCGTTGACGAGCAGGTCGATCTTGATCGCATCATCCCGCGCTGCGTATTTGGCGCGTTCACGTTCCAAGGGCAAGTGTGCATTTCGCTCCAGCGCATCTATGTCCATGAAAAACGCTATGACGAGTTCGTTGAAACATTCGTCGCTGCCGCGAAACAGTTGAAAACAGGTGACCCGCTCGATCCAGCAACGGATGTGTCGGCGTTAATCACGCCAAACGATGTCGATCGCGCGCTTGCTTGGATTGAAGAGGCGAAACAAGGCGGCGCGAATGTCGTCCTTGGCGGCGAGCGCGACGGCAACATTTTGCTTCCAACGGTCATTGTCGATGCCCAACCGACAATGAAAGTGTCATGCCAAGAAGTGTTCGCCCCGATCGTCTTGATCAACCGTGTCCGCTCGATCGACGAAGCGATTGCGCTTGTCAACGACTCGCGCTACGGTTTGCAGGCGGGCATTTACACCGATAACGTCCATACCGCGTGGAAAGCGGCGAAGCAGCTGCACGTTGGCGGCGTGCTCATCAACGACATCCCGACGTTCCGCGTCGACCATATGCCGTACGGCGGCGTGAAAGAAAGCGGGTTCGGCCGCGAAGGGATCCGCTATGCGATCGAAGAAATGACGGAGTTGAAGTTGATTATTTTCAACGAGAATGAAGCGAGATGAGAAGAAGAGGGAATAGAATTTTATTCCTAACACTTTTCACATAGAAAGAATAGTTGCGCAGCCTTGGAGAGAGTGGCACTCCAAGGCTGTATGTTTAAGCGTGCTTTTCCAAAATATATCCCCAACGGTTCGAGGCGAGAACAGACAGGTGGTATTTATGCTCGAGCTGTTTGCTGAACCATGCTTTTTTCACGAGAAGCAGGCTTCGATTCGTATGCAAGAACGTTTTCAGCCCTCCATGCCGAGGTTTAAGGTCATTCGCCAGCTCTGCTGTCAAGACCGCATTTTGCGGCCAGTGATCTTTCCGATGCAATGGATGGTACATAAAGAGTTCGTACCCGTGAACAGGCATTTGGGCGGTCTGCTGAAGTAATGCCAGTTCCCAATTTGGTTTCGGATGATGAATATACTTTTGAATATTCATTTCGTAAAACGATGCGACAAACAACAGACCGGCAAGCAACAACCCACGTGCTCTCCACGTTCCTTTTCTCCACAATTGACTGGCGCAAATGCCAATCAGCATACAAAGCGGTGGGTAAACAGGGAGAATGTACCATCTGATTTTCGTCTTAGCTAGGGTAAACATGAGAAGCGGGACGCAAATCCATACTAAAATCCCGACCACATCCGCTTTCAAACGATGATTCGCTTGATCAAAGGTTAAAAGACGAACGTCTTGTATATAGCTGATGACCATGATGCCGATCAAGAGTGCGAGCCACCAAAAGAAAAAATGAACAAGAATGATGCCGTAGTAGGTTTCATCGCCAATATGACCCTCAATAGGCCGGGAGGAGCGTAACAACAAATCATAGGCGATCATTTGCTTCAAAAACCGCCATCCATCATAGTGGTAGCGGGCAAGAACCCAAGCGAGCACAGGAACTGCGAAACTGAGGGCTGCCCTCCACCAGGCGCGCCAATGAAATGACTCCCATTGTCGAGTAAGTAGGAAATACACAGCCATGATCAACAAAATGTTCCCTGCATGCCAACTTTTCGTTAAAAAAGCGAGTGAACAGGCAAGGCCAGCTGCATACAACCATTGCGTCTGCCGTCTGGCCGACAGCAAAGAAATGATGGATAACGTAAAGAAAAATACAAAGAGCGAATCTGCATCTCCTGTGCGAGCGCAATGGTTGAGAAGATATTGGGTGCTAGTCGACAAGGCAAGCAATGATATGATAGCAGCCATGCGGCCAAATCGATTTTTCATAAATAAAGCAATGACTACAGCCATGAAGATCGCGCAAACGCCAGACATCAGTCGCAAACCAAGAGCGTTCAGCCCAACCAACTTATAACCAACCATAATAGCCCAATAACTAAGGGGAGGTTTTAAATTCCAGTAATCAGGGTGGCTAAGATATGTGTTGACGATAAAATTTCTATTTTTTAACATTTCATAAGCATTGACGCCATGTCGCGCTTCGTCCCAGCTGGAAATAGGGAATTTTCCGAGATTATAAAAGACATTGTAAACCATCATAGAAAATATCAATCCCGCCAATACATAAAACGACACGTTTCGCAAATAGCCTGTCTTTCTCATTATACCGACCCCTTCATAGGCAAACGGATGTAATAAAGTAACGCCGTGATAGAACTTATTACAAATCAATGAATATGTCAAGCACTGATGTTTTCACAATATTTTTGGTAGCTGCAAGGAGTTAAGAGCCTCTATAGAGAATGAATAAATGAATCATCATTCAGAGGGGGAGAGCAATGGAAACAGTTGTGCTGACATTTGACCAAAACAAAGCAATATTGGAACTGAACCGCCCGCAGTCACTCAATGCGATGGATGGACAAATGTTAACGGAACTTGTCGACGCGTTGCGGCAAATCGAAGAAAGTGACGTTTCGATCGTCGTCATCCGCGGCAAGGGAAGGGGATTCTCGGCAGGCGGCGACATTAAGACGATGCTTTCCGTGAATGACCCGAGTCAATTTCAGACGGTGATGAACACGATCCAAGAGATGATCATGCGATTGTATACGATGCCGAAAATCACCGTTTCGCTCATCCATGGACCCGCTGCTGGCCTTGGGTTCAGCTTTGCGTTGGCAAGCGATTACCTGATCGCTACAAAAGAAGCACGCCTCGCCATGAACTTTATCGGCATTGGCCTCGTCCCTGACGGCGGCGGGCATTTCCTCTTGGCGCAGCGCGTCGGTACGGCAAAAGCAAAACAGATCATTTGGGAAGGAAAACCGATGAGCGCCGATGAAGCGCAGCAGCTGGGCCTCGTCGATTTCGTTGTCGATCATGAGGAGCAAGCGGAACAATGGATCGCCTCCTTGCAGGAAAAACCGCTCCAAGCCATGATCGCCACGAAACAGCTGTACGCCGAGCAAACAAAGACGGACTTGCTTCGCGTCCTAGAGCTTGAAACCGACGCCCAACAGCGCATGCGGCAAACCGAAGATCACCGCGAAGGCGTCCGCGCCTTTTTAGAAAAACGGAAACCGGTGTTTCGGGGGAGGTAGGAGAAACGACGATATTTTTGCTTAAAACCGGTCAATTCAGGCCGGTTTTTATATGGGCTTCATTTATTATGAAATCGAAAAAAGCATTGAAAGAAAGTGGAAAAAGAATTAGAATAACATTAAAAGGGCAAGCGCTTTACTTAACAAGGTTAACTATAATCAATGGAGAGATTGGTAAACGATGAAAGTGACAATCTACGATGTAGCGAAAAAAGCTGGTGTATCTATTTCGACGGTATCAAGAGTGCTCAATAATACGGGACGTATAAGTGAAAGAACGAGAAAAAGAGTCCTTCGAGTAATGGAAGAGTTGCATTATCAACCGAGTATGGTCGCCTCGGCGTTGACCGGGAAGCGGACAAGAACGATTGGCCTTGTCATTCCTGATGTAGCAAACCCGTTTTTTTCTGAAATCGCTAGGAAAGTGGAAGATCGAGGAAGAGAACAAGGGTTTAACGTTCTGATGTGCAATACGGATAACAACCCGGAGACGGAAGAAATGTATCTTTCTTTGTTACGTCAAAAAAGCGTGGATGGCATCATCATCGGAACGACAACGAACAATTATACAATGATCAAAGAGTTGTTGGAAGAGAATTTCCCTTTGGTTTTTATTGCTCAAGATATCCCAGAGCTAGCCATTAACGTAGTGAGAGTTGATGATTTTTTAGGAGGGTATCAAGCCGTCTCGCATCTTGTTTCCCTAGGCCATCGACAGATCGCGATCATGCTAGGGAATTTAAGTCGCACAAGTGATAAATACAGATTGCAGGCCTATCAGCAGGTGCTTCAAGAGAACGGCTTGAAATGCGAAGAATCTTGGATTGTATATACGGACTATTCGATGGCTGATGGAAAAAAGGCGGCGATGGAGCTGTTGCAGTCGACCCCAAGGCCGACAGCGATTTTTGCCTGTTTTGATTCTCTTGCCGTTGGCACTTATCAGGCGGCCAAAGAGTTGGGACTCCGCATTCCCGATGATCTGTCAGTGGTTGGATTTGATAATACGATTTTATCGGCCATTATCGATCCACCGTTGACGACAGTCGCCCAACCTATTGAACAAATGGGAAGGCAAGCGGTTGACCTGCTAATCGCCCAAATTGAAGAGACCAATCATACGAAACAGCGGATCATTTTGCCGCCTCATCTAGTGGTAAGGAAATCGGCCTGTCATATCGCTAAAGTGAAATCGTAAGGATGTGAGCAGATTGTTTTTATGGAATAATAGATGTTACTGGAGAAAACGTTGAATTTAATGAGAAGAACAGCTGTAAGTAGCTGTTCTTTTATTTTTTAATAAAAATTCTATAAATTTAGAAAAAACACTTGATAAAATAATAGGTTGAGGGTAAAATAAAAAACAAAAGGAAAGCGCTTGCTCAAAAAGTTCGATGGAGATTAGATTGCACTATTATTAATGGACATGATAACCATTGTTTTCGATGTATTAGAAAGCGCTTCCCTGCTACAACGGAGATGAGGAGGAGAAAATAATGACTCGGGTGAAAGTAGGGATTTTGGGAGCCGGAGGGATTGCCAAGGTACATACGTCGATCCTAAAGAAAGATGAGCGGGTTCAAATTATTGGGGTAGCGGATATTGTGGAAGAAAGAGCCGCTTCATTGGCGAAGGAAGCCGGGGAAGCAAAAGCGGTCAAAAGCCTCGAGGAATTATTTGATCTTGGTGTAGATGCTGTTTACGTGACGACGCCAAACACGATGCATGTTGAGCCGGTACTAAAATGTCTGGAAAACAATGTGCATGTCTTCTCAGAAAAACCGATGGCAACTTCTTTGGAGGGGGCAGAGCAGATCAGGCAAGCGGCTGAACGATCAAAGGCGATTTACAACTTGGGAATGAACCGCCGGTATGCGTCGGTGTATAAAAGAGTCAAGGAATTGGTTGATTCCGGGGAGGTAACCCCCTATTTGGCTCATGTAAAAATGAACCGCGGCGAACTGTTAAATCCTCCTTGGACGGCAAACCCGAAGGTGACGGGAGGCTTCTTGTATGAAACTCCTTTTCATTTGATGGATCTGTGTCGTTATTTATTTGGTGAAGTACAAACGGTTTACTGCGAAGCAAAACAGAACATTTCGACAGAGGAATTAGACACATTCGCGATTATGATGACGTTTGCTTCAGGGACAATCGTCAATTTTGTGACGTATGCTCATGCTGGATGGAGTTTCCCGTTTGAGAGTTTAGAGGTTTATGGAAAGTATTGCACGGTCGCTACCCAAGAACTTGAAAAAGTGATGTATGCTCCAGGGTTGCAGCAGGCGGCGCAAATTCATGATTTTTATCAGTTGACCGTTGAGGAAAAGTGGGGATATGCGGAAGAAGATCGGCTGTTTATTGATGCGATTGTTCATGGCGCAAAGCCCCCGGTGACAGCTGAAGATGGCTTCCGCTCGATTCAATTGCTAGAGGCGATTTATGAAAGTGCTAAAACAGGGAAAATAATCCACTTTCGCCAAACAGCTCCGTCAAAATAAAAAGGCGGGTGAGAGAATGAGAGAGAAAAGACAAATCCGGATTGGCATGGTTGGTTATAAGTTTATGGGGAAAGCGCATAGCCATGCGTTTCGCGATCTTCCCTTTTACTTCGACACAGATGTCATCCCATTTCTGCAAGCCATTGCGGGCCGGGATGAGCAAGGAGTTAAAGAAGCGGCGAAAAAAATGGGATGGGCATCGTATGAAACAGATTGGCGCCGTCTGATGGAACGGGATGATATCGATGTCATCGATATTGTTACCCCAAACAATACGCATGCGGAAATTGCAATCGCGGCAGCGAAAGCAGGAAAACATATCATTTGTGAAAAACCGCTTGCTCTCACATTGGAACAATCGCTTGAAATGTTGGAAGCTGTCAAGCGAGCAGGTGTAGTTCATATGATTTGTCACAATTACCGTTTTGCTCCGGCGGTTCAGTTTGCCAAGCAGTTGATCGCACAAGGGCGACTGGGGAAAATTTACCACATTCGTGCTACGTTTTTGCAAGACTGGCTGATGGATCCGAACTTCCCGTTAATATGGCGCCTGAAAAAAGAAGTATCTGGATCAGGCACACACGGAGATCTTGGGGCGCATATTATCGACCTAGCCCGTTTCTTAGTCGGGGAATTCCGCGAAGTTGTCGGCATGATGGAGACGTTTATTAAAAAACGGCCGCTTGGGGATATGGATATCCATTTAAAAGGGCGTGTGGAAGGCACGGCATGGGGAGAAGTGGATGTTGATGATGCCTCCGCCTTCTTGGCCCGTTTTGAAAACGGGGCTTTAGGAGTGTTTGAAGTCAGCCGTTTTAGCAGAGGAAATCGGGCAGGAAACCGTTTTGAAATTAATGGGGAACGTGGCTCGATCCGTTGGGACATGGAAAATATGAATAACCTTCAAGTGTACCTCGAAGACGATGAGCGCGGACTGCAAGGATTTCGGACGATCAACTGCACAGAGGTGGAGCATCCGTATGCCTCGGCTTATTGGCCAGCTGGGCACATTATTGGCTATGAACATACATTTATTAACTTGTTGGTGGAAATGATGAATGGCATTGCCGGCGGGTACAGCCCTTCGCCGAACTTCGAAGACGGCGTTCGCAATCAAGCCGTGCTTGAGGCGGTGGAACGGTCGGTGCAAACTGGAGGATGGGTAAGCATTTCTGAAGTGCTACCGTCAGTGCAAGTGCAACCGCGTTGATGAAATACGACGATTTAGAAAGCGATCACATGAAGTAAAGAAAGGTGTGTGGATCATGACCGTTCGTTGTGCAGTTCTTGGATTAGGGCGCCTTGGACACCACCATGCGAAAAACTTGGCAACTCATCAAGTGAGCGGGGCGAAATTAGTGAGTGTCGTTGATCCCCTTGGAGAAAGAGCGGAGCAGTTCGCACGTGAATACGGGATTGAGCACTGGACCAAGAACCCGGATGATGTATTCGAGGATCCGACAATTGATGCCGTCGTGATCGTAACCCCGACGAGCACTCATGCAGAGATGATTGCAAAAGCAGCCAAAAACGGTAAAGCCATCTTCGTCGAGAAACCGCTTACCCAAAGTTTAGAGGAAGCCGATGACATCATTCAAACGATTCAGGAGACAGGTGTCATTTGTCAAGTCGGCTTTATGAGACGGTTTGATCCTGCTTATGCCGAGGCGAAGAGAAGAATTGAAGCGGGGGATATTGGCAAACCAATCTACTTTAAAGGGATTACAAGAGATGCTGGTTCACCTCCGGCTGAGTTTATTCAACATAGCGGCCGCGTATTTTTGGACGTTTCGATTCATGACTATGATATTGCCCGTTACTTAATGGGGGCAGAAATTACGTCTGTTTCCGCTCATGGAAGAGTACTGTTGCATTCATTTATGAAAGAGTTTAAAGATGTGGATCAGGCAATTACGTATGTCCATTTTGACTCTGGCGCAGCTGGGGATATCGAGGCAAGCCGGAACTCGCCATACGGGCACGATATTCGTACAGAAATTATCGGCACAGAAGGCTCCTTGTTTATCGGCACTCTTCGCAATCAAAATGTCACATTGTTGAATGCCAAAGGAAGCACATACGAAATCATCCCTGATTTCCAAACGCGATTCAACGATGCGTACCGTTTAGAGCTTGTCCACTTTATCGAATGCGTTCAAAACCGGCAAACACCAAAAGTAACTGAAATTGACGGAAAAATGAACCTACAAATTGCCATTGCGGCGACCGAGTCGTTTGACAGCGGAAAAGCAGTATGGCTCGAAGGGCATGTAGCTGAGCAAACACGCTAATCGAAGGCAGCGAGGCCACTTTGGCTTCGTTTGTCATAGAACATGGTTCGTAGCGGCTTTCGCCCCCTATTGAGTGGCGAGAAAGGCCGCTATGGACAAGGAAGTTTTAAAGAAACAAAGGGGACAAGGGGGCAAAAGGAAGATGAAAGGTCGAATGAAGTGGATTTCATTGGTCGTATTGCTGTTTAGTTTTTCGTTGCTTTTTGGCTGCAACAAACAACAAGAAACAGCCCAATCAGGGGACAAACCAGGAAAAATTGTCATTGGCGCGGCCCTTCCAGATTTTGATGACAAATGGCTGAGTTACTTGCAAGACGGAATGAAGGAATATGCCAAAACGCAAAAAGATGTGGAAGTCATTTACGTTGATGCGATGAATGACGCAAACAAGCAATTGTCTCAAGTGGAAAACTTTGTTCAACAAAAAGTGGATGCCATTGTATTGATTCCTGTCGATACGGTTTCGGCGCCGCAAATGGTGGAAAAAGCGAATCAAGCGAACGTTCCGATCGTGGTTGTAAACCGTATTTTTGACGGGGTAGACAAGGCAACAGCCTATGTTGGTTCTGAATCGATCAAAGCTGGCATCATGCAAATGGAAGAAGTGGCGAAAATTTTAGGAGGCAAAGGAAACATCGCCATTATCAATGGCCAAATGGGTCAGGAAGCACAAATCAAGCGGACAGAAGGAAATAAGCAAGTGATAAAAAAATATTCGGAGATGAAAATCGTTCTAGAAGGAACAGCAGAATGGGATCGTGCCAAAGGAATGTCGTTGATGGAAAACTGGTTGCAGTCTGGCAAAAAAATTGATGCTGTTGTCTCTAACAATGATGAAATGGCCATCGGTGCGATTATGGCACTGGAGGCTGCTGGAAAGTTAAATGATGTTGTTGTAGCAGGAGTTGATGCGACGCCGGATGCTCTTGAATATGTTAAGCAAGGAAAATTAAAAGTTACCGTCTATCAAAACGCGAAAGGCCAAGGACAAGCTGGATTAGAGACGGCTATTAAAGCGGCAAAAGGAGAAAAAGTAGAGAAATACAATTGGATTCCGTATGAGCTGGTTACGAAAGAGAATGTCGATGAGTACATCAAAAAGTGGCAGTGAGAAAAGAAGAGTGGAAAGGAAGGATGCTGCCGCGTTGCTGACATCCTTCCTAACATTCACTGTTCCTTTGTGAAACTAGCCTACTTAAGCTCATAGAACGGCCGACGTTATAAAGCCGCGGGACAACCATCCGCTTTGATAAAAGGGGCAATCTATAGCGAAAAGGCGGGGTACGAATGAGCAACAATTATGTATTGGAAATGATCGATATTACAAAAGAGTTTCCTGGAGTAAAGGCTTTGGATCGGGTGCAGCTGAGAGTGAAAAGAGGAACTGTACATGCGCTGATGGGGGAAAATGGAGCGGGGAAGTCTACCTTAATGAAGATCCTGATCGGCATTTACACGTCCGATCAAGGCAAGATCATGTTCGATGGGGAAGAGCTGAAAGTCTCCACGATTAAACAAGCGCTCGATAAAGGCATTTCGATGATTCATCAAGAGTTGAGCCCGGTTCCGAACATGACGGTGGCGGAAAATATTTTTCTCGGCAGAGAACCGAGTTATCCGTTCGCGGGTTGGGTCAAAATGAAGGAACTTATTCAAAAGACGAGACAACTATTTGAACAGCTTGAGATCGATATTGACCCCAATGCGAAGATGATGGATTTGAGCATTGCCAATATGCAGATGGTGGAAATTGCGAAAGCGATCTCTTACAATTCGAAGCTGATCATTATGGATGAACCGACGTCGGCCATTACGGAGAAAGAGGTTCATCACCTTTTCCACATCATTCGCTCTTTGAAAAAAGAGGGCGTATCCATTATTTATATTACTCATAAAATGGATGAACTCGAACAAATTACTGATGAGGTGACCGTGCTGAGGGACGGGAAGTACATCGGGACGAAGCCGAGCCATCAAATTTCAAGGGATGAACTCATTCAAATGATGGTCGGAAGGGAATTGAATCAAATTTTCCATAAGCCAAAGATTCCGATCGGAGAAGTGGCGTTGTCGGTCAAAGGGTTGACGAAAAAAGGGAAATTTCATGATGTGAGCTTTGAAGTACGGAAAGGGGAAATAGTCGGGTTTGCTGGGTTGATGGGGTCTGGAAGAACAGAAGTATTAGAAAGCGTTTTTGGCGTTGTCAAACCGGACGCGGGAGACATTTATGTTCACGGAAAAAAGGTTGCGATTCGCTCGGCACGGGACGCGATTCGATATGGGATGGGCCTGTTGACGGAAGACCGAAAACTGACAGGGCTGTTTTTACCGTTGTCTGTCGAGGACAACATGATCACGGTTACGGTCAACCAGTATACGAAGGCGGGTTTTTTGCAACAACGAAAAATCCGCGAAGACTGTCAAAGGCTAGCTGAACAGCTTGCGATTAAAACGCCGAGTTTGCAGCAATTGATCAAATATTTAAGCGGGGGCAATCAGCAAAAAGCGCTCATTGCCCGATGGCTGCTTCACAATCCGGATATTTTGTTTCTCGATGAACCGACGAGGGGAATTGATGTAGGGGCGAAGGCGGAAATTTACAATTTAATTTTTGATCTCGCCAAGAAGGGAAAAGCGATCGTCGTAGTTTCTTCGGAAATGCCGGAAATATTGGGATTGAGCGACCGGATTATCGTTATGCATGAAGGAAGAAAAACAGGAGAGCTGACAAGGGAAGAAGCAACCCAAGAGCAGATTATGCAGCTGGCAACGGGCCAGTTGATCGAGGCGAAGCGATAAAGAACAGGGGGAATGGGTATGGAAAGCCAAGTTTCTGTTACGAACAAACAGGGGAAGGCAGGGATTTCTTCGACGGCTACGTCCAAGGACAAATTGTATCGATTTTTAAACCGATATGGCATGTTGGTGATTCTGATAGCACTCGTCATTTTGATGTCCATTCTTTCACCGACATTTTTTACAACCGGCAACTTATTAAATATTGTTCGGCAAATGTCTGTTGTTGGAATTGTTGCGATTGGTGTCACGATTGTGATTATTACAACCGGCATTGACTTGTCATCCGGTTCTGTCATTGCTCTTGTCTCTGTCGTTGCGGCTAGCTTTGCGCACCCAGATACGTATCCGGTTGCTGTTCCGATTTTGACTGGTCTTGGACTAGGACTCTTTATAGGAGTCATCAACGGGACGATTATTTCGAAGGCGAAAATTGCTCCTTTTATTGTGACATTAGGGATGATGACAGCAGCTAGAGGTGCAGCACTGTTATTCAGTGATGGAAGACCAATCGGCAATTTGTCGCCGTCGTTTTTATGGATTGGGCAAGGAGATATTCTAGGAATTCCGGTTCCGATTCTCATTTTTGCGCTTGTGGGGGGCATTTCCTACATTCTATTAAATAAAACGAAGTTTGGCAAATACGTGTATGCAATTGGCGGAAATGAACAGGCGGCCATAATTGCCGGAGTCAATGTCGATAAATATAAGATTTTCGTTTACGCATATGCCGGGCTATTGTCAGGGGTGGCTGGACTCATCTTGACCTCGCGCATTTCCTCGGGGCAGCCGACGGCCGGGGTCATGTATGAACTCGATGCCATCGCTGCCGCGGTCATTGGCGGAACAAGCCTTGCCGGTGGGATCGGGACGATCGGCGGCACGATTGTCGGTGCGCTCATTATCGGGGTCATGAATAACGGTCTCGACTTGTTGAATGTTTCACCATACTGGCAACAAATTCTCAAAGGCGCCATTATTACAGTGGCGGTGTTCATCGATTCTCGCAAAAACCGAAAATCATAGGGTTGGAGGAAAATGATGAAGCTTGTATTTAATGAGGCGACGACGTTAAAAAATTCTACATTAAAGAATGACTTAGAGCTATGTGAAAAATATGGTTATGACGGCATTGAAATTCGGCTTGATAAGTTGAAAGAATTTCTCGCTTCCTATACAGTTGACGACTTGAAACAATTCTTTGCTTCTCATTGTTTGAAACCGTATGCTTTCAATGCACTGGAGTTCATCACGTTCCGCGATGAGGAAGGATTCGGCCAAATCCGTCGCGATCTGCAGTTTTTGTGCGAAATTGGCGAACAAATTGGCTGCCAAACGGTGATTGTGGTTCCGACGTTTGATGTCGGTGATTATACGAAGTCGGAAATAAAAACGGAAACCGTTCGCGTGCTTCGGGAGTTAGCCGAGTTCAGCGAACCGTACGGCGTAAAAATTGCCCTCGAGTTTTGTGGATACCCGAATTGTTCCGTCAACACGTTCGCGCAGGCGTATGAGATTGTCAAAGCGGTGGACAGCAGTCAAGTGGGCCTTGTTCTGGACTGCTTCCATTTTCACGCCATGAACTCCCGACTCGAAGACTTGCAGGCGGCCGATCCAACGGACATTTTCGTCTTTCATATCGATGATTGTGAAGATTTGCCGGTAGGAGCGTTACGCGATCGTCATCGAGTGTGGCCGGGGGACGGGGTGATTGACTTGGATGGCATTTTACGCACGCTTCAATCCATTGGTTACAATGATATGGCATCCATTGAGTTATTTCGACCTGAGTATTGGCAATGGGAGGCAGAGGCAGCAATTCAAACCGGAAAGATCAAAATGGAGAACGTTCTCCGTCGGTATTTTGAGATCGAACGAGTTTGAACATCTACGGGAGGGGAAACCGGTGAACACGATCCGCTTAACAACCACCCAAGCATTAGTCAAGTTTTTAAACCAGCAGTACGTGGAGTTCGATGGTCGTGTACAGAAATTTGTCAAAGGTGTTTTTACGATTTTCGGCCATGGTAATGTACTCGGCCTTGGTCAAGCGCTTGAGGAAGATCCCGGAGAGCTCGAAGTGTACCAAGGGCGCAATGAACAAGGAATGGCACATGCGGCGATTGCCTTTGCAAAACAAAAACACCGTCAGCAAATCATGGCATGCACGTCATCCGTCGGTCCCGGGGCGGCGAATATGGTGACGGCAGCGGCGACAGCTTCGGCGAACCACATTCCGGTGTTATTGCTTCCGGGAGATACGTTTGCGACAAGACAGCCCGATCCCGTGCTTCAACAAATCGAGCACTGGAATGATTTGACCATTTCCACAAACGATGCGTTTCGTGCCGTCAGCAAATATTGGGATCGCATCAGCCGCCCCGAGCAGCTGATGTCGGCGATGATTCAAGCGATGCGGGTACTGACCGATCCCGCCAACACCGGAGCAGTCACCATTGCCTTGCCTCAAGATGTGCAAGGGGAAGCGTACGATTTTCCTGAATCCTTTTTCCAAAAACGGATTCACCACATTGAACGCCGCGTTCCGGCGAAAGCGGCGATTCATGAGGCGGTGGGGCTCATTCGCAGAAAGAAAAAACCGATCATCATTTGCGGCGGCGGCGTCCGCTATTCAGAAGCAGCGGAAGAACTGAAACAGTTTGCCGAGAAATTTCACATTCCTTACGGGGAAACGCAAGCCGGCAAAAGCGCGATAGAAAGCACCCATCGGTATAATCTTGGAGGAATTGGCGTTACCGGCAATCTTGCCGCCAATACGATCGCAAAGGAAGCCGATTTAGTCATTGGGATTGGCACCCGTTACACCGATTTTACGACAGGCTCAAAACAGCTTTTCCAACATCCTGAAGTGGAGTTTTTGACGATCAATGTCTCGGTCTTTGATGCTTGCAAATTGGATGCTGTCCGCGTTGTGGCCGATGCGAAACTCGCTCTTCTCGCCTTAACCGAGGAGTTGGAGCACATCGGGTATCGATCCGGCTATACGAATGAAATAGACATGGCGAAAAAGGCGTGGAAAGAAGAGCTGAACCGGCTGCATCACGTCCGCTACCGTCAGTCGGGCTTTCAGCCGGAGGTGGCCGGCCATCTCGATGAGCTTTTGACTGAGTATTCTGATTTTTTATGTTCTTCGTTAACGCAAACGGAAGTCATTGGCGCGATTAACAAGTGGATCGACGACGACGCCATTATCATCGGAGCGGCAGGCAGCTTGCCGGGGGATTTGCAGCGCATGTGGGTGGCGCGCCGGCCCAATACGTATCATATGGAGTACGGCTATTCGTGCATGGGGTATGAGATTGCTGGTGCGCTTGGCGTGAAAATGGCGGAGCCGGATAAAGAAGTCTATGCGATGGTCGGCGATGGCAGCTACTTGATGCTTCACTCGGAGCTTGTAACGAGCATTCAGGAAAAGAAAAAAATCAATGTTCTCCTATTTGATAATGGTGGATTCGGCTGCATTAACAACTTGCAAATGGGTCATGGAATGGGCAGTTTCGCCACAGAATTCCGCTACCGCAACGAAGAAACCGGGCGCTTGGACGGGAGCTTGATTCCGATTGACTTCGCGCAAAGCGCGGCCGGTTACGGGGTGAAAACGTATAAAGTGCACACGCTCGAGCAATTAAAAGAAGCGCTCGAAGATGCCAAACAACAATCGGTGTCGACATTGATCGATATTAAGGTGCTTCCAAAAACGATGACCCATGATTATGAGTCATGGTGGCATGTCGGGGTGGCGGAAGTGTCTCGGAACCCAAAAATTGCGGAGGCATACAAACGGAAAGAACAACAATTGCAAAGGGCAAGAAAATATTGAACAACTGGAGTGAGAGAGATGGAAAAAACGGTTAATCCTTTTCGTATCGGTATTGCACCGATTAGCTGGGTCAATGATGATATCCCGGGATTGGGTGACCATTACACACAAGATCAAGTGTTATCCGAAATGGCGGAGCTTGGTTATGTTGCAACGGAAATGGGACGCCTCTTTTCCCAAGATCCCCCGTCATTGAGGGCAAAACTGAACCAATATGGCATCGAGCTCGCCAGCAAATTTATCGGTGTACTCTTTTCGGATCGTTCCCGGCTCGAAGAGGAACTCGAGACGTTCCGGTCTTGGGCAGAATATTTGCGTGACATGGGATGCAAGTATGCGATCGTCTGCGAAATGGGGGGATCGATGCATTGGGATCCACGCCGGGCTCCAGAAGAAAAAACGATTCAACGGCTCACGGATTCCGAATGGGAATCCCTTGTCGACGGATTGCATCGTGCCGCACATATATGCCAGGAGCTGGGAATGAAGCTCGTTTACCACTTTCACGCGGGAACGGTTGTCGAAACGGCTGACGAGATTGATCGCCTAATGCAGTTGACAGATCCGAACCTTGTCCATCTTTTGTATGATACAGGGCATGCGTTATATGGCGGATATGATCCAGTTGAACTGTTGCATCGGTATGCGGCTCGCATTCAATACGTTCATTTGAAAGACGTAAGGCACGATGTGCTCGAGCTGGTGAGACGGGAACAATTCGACTTTCGCACGGCAGTGTTGCGTGGCATGTTTACGGTTCCTGGAGATGGATGCATTGACTTTGTTCCGATTTTTTCCAAATTAATTGAGATGGACTATAACGGCTGGATCATCGTCGAAGCAGAACAAGACCCGGCTGTGGCGCACCCGTACACGTACGCCAAAATGGCCAAAGAATATATTGACCGCCTTGTTCATCATCTCTTGGCGGCCCAAAAGCGGTAAGGGGGAGGATGAAACGATGAGCCGACTGATCATACCAGGCCATTCGCCGAATGAAGAGGGGAACGTCGTCCGCGTAACACCGGAATCAGTGGGGTGGGAGTACGTCGGGTTTGAAGTGTATGTGTTGGTAAAAGGACAAACATTGCGAAAAGAGACGAAGGATCAGGAGGCTTGCCTTGTTCTTCTCAAAGGGAAAGCGAACATATCTACGAAGCTGGAGCGGTGGGAACAGATCGGATTGAGAATGGATGTGTTTGAGAAAGTTCCGCCATACTCGGTCTATGTTCCGGCAAACGATGTGTATGAAGTCGAAGCGATGACCGATGTGGAAGTAGCGGTTTGTTTAGCGCCGGGGAAAGGTACATATCCAGCGCGATTGATCCCCCCAAGCGAAGTAGGAGTCGAAATACGCGGGGCGGGAAACATTGAACGGCGGGTGCATAACATTCTTCCGGAGTCTAAACCGGCTGACAGCTTGCTTGTCGTTGAGGTATTTACGCCGGAAGGAAACTGGTCGAGTTACCCACCGCATAAACATGACCAGAACAATTTGCCGTATGAATCCTATTTAGAAGAAACGTATTATCATCGAATCCATCCGGACCACGGTTTTATGGTGCAACGGGTCTACACCGATGACCGTTCGATTGATGAAACGATGGTCGTGAAAAACGGAGATGTTGTCTTGGTGCCGAAAGGTTATCACCCGGTTTCCGCTCCCCCAGGTTATGAGGGGTATTACTTAAACGTCATGGCCGGACCCGTACGGACGTGGAAGTTTCATAATGACCCGGACCATGAGTGGGTGATGGAAAGCAAGCTCGCGGCCAAACAGAAGTAGAAACGATCCAAAAAGATGACAGGAAAGAGGCGGTTCGATGAATTTACTTCCATTTGACCAGCAAAAACCGTTGGACTTTATCGCTGTCGGCCGGTTATGCATCGATTTAAACGCCAATGAGATCCATCGGCCGATGGAAGAAACGGTGACGTTTACGAAATATGTCGGCGGATCTCCGGCGAATATTGCCATCGGCATGGCCCGGCTTGGCATGAAAACAGGGTTTATCGGCCGAGTGGCCGACGACCAAATGGGCCGATTTATTGTTCGGTACTTAAAAAACAATGGCATTGATACATCCCATGTCATTACCGACAAGTCCGGCAGTGTGACGGGCTTGGCGTTTACCGAAATCAAGAGCCCGACCGACTGCAGCATCCTCATGTATCGCGATAATGTCGCTGATTTGAAACTGGAACCGAACGACATTCATGAAGACTATATTCGACAGGCAAAATGTCTGCTAATTTCCGGGACGGCTTTGGCGAAAAGCCCGTCAAGAGAAGCGGTGTTTTTAGCGTTGGAGTATGCAAGACGTCATGGGGTCGTTGTCTTTTTCGATTTGGATTATCGCCCGTATACGTGGCAATCCAAAGAGGAAACGGCAATCTATTACAACTTAGCCGCGGAAAAATGCGACGTGATCATCGGCACGAGAGAAGAATTTGACATGATGGAGCAGTTTGACGGCCAGCAGAGCGATGATGAACAAACAGCGCGAAAATGGTTTGATTACAACGCGAAAATCGTTGTCATTAAGCATGGCAAAGACGGGTCGATCGCCTATACGAAAACAGGAGAAACATTTATCGGCACGATTTTCCCGGCGAATATTGTCAAAACGTTTGGAGCGGGCGATTCTTACGCTGCTGGGTTTATCTACGGATTAATGAATGGATGGACGATTCCGAAGGCGATGGAATATGGCGCAGCTGCCGCATCGATTGTCATCTCGAGCCATAGTTGCTCTGATGCGATGCCAACGTTGGACCAAATTGAACAGTTCATTCAACAACATAGAAGCAGCTCGGCCGCTGCGAAATCATAATGAAAGGGGATTAACGAACATGACGATGACAACGGGAGTGCAAACCTTAAAAAACTATATTGGCGGGCAATGGGTTGAGTCTCGTTCCGGGAAGACGGAAGCCGTTCCGAACCCGGCGACGGGCGAAGTGCTGGCCTACGTTCCGATTTCAAGCCGCGAGGAGTTGGACGAAGCGGTCCGAGCTGCCAAAGAGGCGTTCAAAACATGGCGCAAAACGCCGGTGCCGCGCCGGGCGCGGATTTTATTCAAATACCAGCAGTTGCTTGTTGAACATTGGGAAGAACTGGCCCGGTTAGTGACATTAGAAAACGGAAAAAGCTACAACGAAGCCTACGGGGAGGTGCAGCGTGGAATTGAATGCGTGGAATTTGCCGCAGGTGCGCCGACACTCATGATGGGAAGACAGCTTCCTGACATTGCGACTGGCATTGAATCAGGAATGTATCGTTATCCGATTGGTGTCGTTGGGGGCATCACGCCGTTTAACTTCCCAATGATGGTTCCTTGCTGGATGTTCCCGTTGGCGATTGCGTGCGGAAACACGTTCGTCTTAAAACCGTCCGAACGCACGCCGATGTTGGCCAATCGCCTGGCTGAACTCTTTAAAGAAGCAGGGCTTCCGGACGGAGTACTCAACATCGTTCATGGGGCGCATGATGTCGTGAACGGACTTTTGGAACATCCAGATGTGAAAGCAATCTCGTTCGTCGGTTCTCAACCAGTCGGCGAGTATGTGTATAAAACGGCAGCGGCTCACGGCAAACGCGTTCAGGCGCTGACGGGGGCCAAAAACCATTCCATCGTCATGCCGGATGCGGACTTGAAACTGGCTGTTCGTGAAATTATTAACGCGGCGTTCGGCTCGGCTGGAGAGCGGTGCATGGCGGCGTCGGTCGTTGTCGCGGTTGGGGACATTGCTGATGAATTAGTTGAGAAGCTAGTGGCGGCCGCGAGTGAAATTAAGATAGGCAACGGGTTAGAGGAGAGCGTCTTTTTAGGCCCCGTCATTCGCGAAGCTCATAAACAACGGACGGTCAAATATATTGAACTCGGAGAAAAAGAAGGAGCCATTTTAGTGCGCGACGGGCGGAAGGATGCCGCGGTTCAGGACAATGGATACTTTATCGGTCCGACCATCTTTGACCGGGTCACCACCAACATGACAATTTGGAAAGATGAAATTTTCGCCCCTGTTCTTTCGATTGTGCGTGTTAATACATTAGATGAAGCCATTGAAGTCGCCAACAAATCTCCATTCGCCAACGGGGCATGCCTTTACACAAGAGATGGAGGAAATGTTCGTAAGTTCCGCGATGAAATCGATGCCGGGATGTTAGGGGTCAACTTAGGCGTTCCAGCACCGATGGCCTTCTTCCCGTTCTCTGGGTGGAAGAATTCGTTCTACGGCGACCTTCACGCCAACGGCATGGACGGTGTGGAGTTTTATACGCGTAAGAAAATGCTCACTGCTCGCTGGTAAGAGTGGTGGAAAAGGATCAGGCGCCTTATGGCGCTTGATGCTTTTCTCGTATGTGTGAACAGAAGGGGGAATCAAAATGCCGCTTGTCTCAATGAAGAACATGTTGCAATGCGCATTACGAGGAAACTATGCTGTCGGGCATTTTAACGTGAACAACTTGGAATTTGCCCAAGCCATTCTCCTAGGGGCCGAGGAAGAAGAGGCACCTGTCATTTTGGCCGTGAGCCCGGGATATATCGGACATCTTGGCGGGCTGCGAACGGCAGCAGCCATGGTCAAAGAACTCGTGAAAGAATACGGCATTACCGTGCCTGTCGCTCTCCATTTAGACCACGGCTCCTCCTATGAGCAATGCCTTGAGGCGATGGAAGCCGGGTTTACATCGGTGATGATCGATGCATCCCATTTCCCTTTAGAAGAAAATATTTCGATGACAAAAAAAGTCGTTGAGGCAGCAAGGTCCTTTGGTGTCTCCGTTGAAGCCGAGGTTGGAAGAATCGGAGGGCAAGAGGATGACGTAGTGGTCGAGGAGGCGGAAGCAATGTACGCCATTCCGGAAGAATGTGAGCGGCTCGTTAAAGAAACGGGGATCGACTGTCTGGCACCGGCGCTAGGTTCGGTTCACGGCCCGTATAAAGGGAAACCGAAATTAGGATTTGCGCAAATGGAACAAATCCAGCGCTTAACCGGTGTGCCTCTTGTATTGCATGGGGGAACAGGAATTCCCTTGGATGATATCCGCAGAGCCATTTCGTTAGGAACAGCGAAAATTAATGTCAACACGGAAAACCAATTGGCTTTTACCCGGGGAATTCGCCGCTTATTCAATGAGAATGACAGTCTGTACGATCCAAGAAAATACCTTGGAGCGGGAAGGGAAGAAGTAAAACAGACCGTAAGACGAAAAATTCGCGAATTTGGTTCGGCAGGGAAAGCGAAAGAAGCTTTGTTGCCTTCATTTTCACAATAGCGGTCCGCAAACAGACCAAGGGGGGAGTGGAAGTGCATCGTGGCCCGTGGTACAAGGATCGTGTCCTTTTTCTTACCGCCTCGTTTTTCTTTTGGCTGTCCCTTTTTATTTATATGCCGATCTTATCTCCCTATATTGAAGAGATAGGGGGCACATACTCGTTTATCGGGCTTGTATTAGGCAGTTACGGCCTTATGCAGTTGTTGTGCCGCCTGCCTATTGGGATTGTATCCGACCTGGCACAAAGAAGAAAAACGTTTGTCATTTTAGGGATGGTCTTCGCCATGGGGAGTGGCTTTTTGTTTGCCCTCACCGACAGTTTAGGATGGGCGCTTACATCAAGGGCACTGGCCGGAATTGCCGCGGCAACATGGGTAGCTTTTACCGTGCTGTATTCTTGCTACTTCCACTCCAAAGAAACTCATCGGGCGATGAGTCAAATTTCGCTGATTGTCGTTTTGGCACAACTGACCGGCATGACGGTTAGCGGATATATGGTGGATCAATGGGGATGGCACGCTCCGTTTTGGGCTGGCGGGGTTCTTGGTGCGATGGGCGCCTTTCTTTCTATATGGGTTAGCGAGCCGAAGCGAAACGACGAACGAAGACAAACGATTCAACTGAAACATCTTCTTCTTGTGATCAAGGAACCACAGCTATGGAAAGTTTCTATTTTATCGGTATTGGCTCATGGGATCATTTTTACGACGATGTTTGGCTTTACCCCAGCCTATGCGTTGAAGATCGGTCTAAAAGAAGGAGATTTAAGTATGTTAACGTTTTGCTTTATGATTCCGCATGCCTTGGCGACTTTTTTTATTGGAAAAACGCTCGTTCCGCGATGGGGCAAGTGGGGCTCGCTTCTTATAGCGTTTTCTGGAACAGCGCTGTTTACGTTCATGATTCCAGCCGTTAGTGGAAGCCTTTCTTTCTATGTTGTTCAAGCTGGCAACGGCTTTTTCCTTGGGCTGTTGTTTCCGTTGTTATTAGGAATGGCGATTGAGTTTGTCGATGAGGCCAAGAAAGCAACCGCCATGGGAACATATCAGGCCATTTATGCTATTGGCATGTTTGGCGGTCCGTATCTGGCCGGAATACTGAATGAGTCGATCCGTATCCAATTCGCGTTTTACTTCTCGGGGACGCTCGGGCTGGTCGCAGTCGGATTGATTGTAGCATGGAAGCACGGGGAATGGATTCCATTGCTGAATAAAATGATTCATAAGGAGTATCAATGAGGTTTCTTGCTGCTTAGGCATAAAAATAGTGTTCACACTGCTGTTGATTCTTGACGATGGTCTAATCCCGTTATGCGAAAATTTTTCGTTTGTGAGCGCTGGCTTTCATTTCTATAATAAGTTGCAATAAAGAATTTCCGAATTTTTCGTTGCGGGTTTCATCTAAGTACAAGTCGATATGAGAGGAATCAGCGGGATGTAGAACAAAATTTCAACTTATATAGAAGGCTGGTGAAAAACAGCGGTTGTCCCTAGCTGACGTCCGATGACGTGAAACGAGAAGTGGATACCATAAGGTTTCTCAATAAGGCGGTGAAGCAACCTGCTCCATTATCGCCCGCCATCCTAATTGAAGGATCATGTCCTGCTCCTTTCATGATCAAACGATACAGCCAATTCAAGGGTAAGTTTATGGTTTATAGGGGCACCTCTTCCGAATGGCTATTTGCGCCTACAGGAAAGGTGCTCTTTTTCAGGGGTTGTTGAATGGATAGGAAAGTAAAATTATTTGAGATACTATTTCTCAGTTTATGTGGCATACTTCATACACTGCATACTTCTTTCGGGACGTATAGAATATCTCCTGTGAGACAAGTAGTACAATGGATATCATAGAGATTAGTCTTTAGATAACCACTTTGTTTTTAGACAGTTATCATAAACCTATCATCACTACTGTCTCTACCTCAATATATTCTCTCACAAAATAAAAAGCAAAATCATTTGTTTGTATTATAGACAAACAAAGATAATTGCTTTATAATTTACTTAAAAGTTTTAAAATTACTAGCCATTAGGGGGGTTACTATGAAGAAGGTTTCAAAGTTCTTAAGCCCTGTCTTATTACTTTCTCTTATCTTCCTGTTGTTGTCCGGCTGCGGGCAGGATGTCGCCAAAAATGAAAGCGGAAACAACAGCGGAAATCAGGCGGGCCAAGACAAAAAAATAAAAATTGGTTTTTCGGTATCCGACCTGACGCTTGAAAGATGGCAGCATGACCGTGACATTTTTGTTGAAGAGGCTAAGAAGTTAGGGGCCGATGTTTTAGTTCAGTCTGCAAACGGGGATAGCGAGAAGCAACTGTCGCAAATTCAAAATATGCTTTCCCAAGGGATTGATGTTTTAGTCATTGTAGCCGTTAATACGGAATCCTTATCGCCAGTCATTCAACAGGCTAAAAAAGAAGGGGTCAAAGTGCTTGCTTACGACCGGCTTATCATGAATGCAGATGTCGATGCGTATGTGTCTTTTGACAACGTACGTGTCGGCGAAATGCAAGCGGAATATTTGGTGAAAAAAGTTCCTAAAGGAAACTACTTTTTATTAGGCGGTTCACCGACTGACAATAATGCCAAAATGTTTAGAGAAGGGCAAATGAAGGTATTGCAACCATTAATCGATAAAGGTGATATTAAGGTTGTCGGGGATCAATGGGCAAAAGACTGGCAAGCTTCTGAAGCAATGAGAATTATTGAGAATGCATTGACGGCCAACAAAAACCAAATTGATGCGATTGTAGCATCAAATGACAGCACGGCAGGCGGGGCGATCCAAGCGTTGAAAGCTCAAGGATTGGACGGAAAAGTGGCGATTTCTGGTCAAGACGCCGACTTGGCTGCCGTTCAGCGGATTGTCGAAGGCACTCAATCCATGACGGTGTACAAGCCGATTAAGAGCATCGCGACAAAGTCCGCGGAAGTGGCTGTACAGCTGGCGAAAGGAGAGAAAATTCAAACTGATGAAACGATAAATAATGGAAAAGTGGATGTACCATTTATCAAGTTGAATCCAATCATGGTGGATAAAGATAATGTCATTGATACCGTTATTAAAGACGGATTCCACTCGTATGATGAAGTTTATAAAAATGTGCCCGAAGATAAACGCCCGCCGCGTCCATAATTCGCTAGAATCGATGGACGGACAGCATCTTCGCTTAAAGGCGCGAATGCTGTCCGTCGTTTCTAAACTTAGTTTACCAATTTAACTTTCTTTGTTAGTAGGTGGGATCTATGCAACCATATATTTTGGAAATGAAGGGAATTACAAAAGAGTTTCCAGGGGTTCGGGCATTGGACAACGTGACTTTTTCCGTTCGTAAGGGAGAGATCCATGCCCTTTGTGGAGAAAATGGTGCTGGGAAATCGACGTTGATGAAAGTTCTCAGCGGCGTTTATCCATATGGGACATATGAGGGAAGGATTTATATTGAGGGAAAGGAAGTTCGATTTAAAAACATTAAAGAGTCACAGGCAGCGGGAATTGCTATTATTTATCAAGAATTGGCGTTGGTTGACGAAATGACCGTTGCCGAGAATTTATTTCTTGGTCATGAGTTAATGCGACGGAGATATATAGACTGGAATCGGTTGTACTCGGAGACGCAAAAATGGTTGCAAAAAATCGGGTTGAATATTGACCCGGAAACAAAGATTCGAGATTTAACGGTAGGCAAGCAACAGTTAGTAGAAATCGCCAAAGCACTCGCCCAAGACGCTAAGATCATTATTTTAGATGAGCCGACAGCTGCACTGACGGACAGTGATGTAAAAGTGTTAAAACAAATTCTTCGAGACCTTCGCGCCCAAGGAGTTACTTGTATTTATATTTCCCATAAACTAAACGAAGTTATGGAATTGGCTGACACAGTAACAGTTTTACGTGACGGACAAACCGTTAGTACGGATTCTATTGATCAGTTGACGGAAGAACGGATTATTGCAAAGATGGTAGGTCGGGAACTGGACGAGTTATATCCTTATGAACCTCGAGATATTGGACCAGAAGTGCTTAAAGTAGAAAACTATTCTGTTAGAGATCAAAGGACAGGACGAACAATCATCGGGGATGTCTCTTTTTCCTTACGGAGAGGCGAGATTTTAGGAATTTCCGGATTGATGGGCTCTGGAAGGACAGAACTGTTTACTAGCCTGTTTGGCGCTTATCGCGGAAAGAAAGAAGGAACTGTTTGGATTGATGGCAAACAAGTTCATATTCACCGGCCTTTGGAAGCGATTGAATGTGGAATGGCGTATGTGTCTGAAGATCGGAAAAAGTATGGACTTGTTTTAGAGATGGATATTATTAAAAATACTACTCTTGTTGCATTAAAAAAGGTGGCAAGGCGGCATGTGATTGATCGGGCGCTGGAGGTCAAACAGGCGGAAGAAATCACAAGAAAAATGAAATTAAAAGCCCCTTCTTTAGAAGCGAAAGTATCTCAGCTTAGTGGAGGCAATCAGCAAAAAATCGTGTTGAGCAAGTGGCTCTTGAGCAATCCTAAAATATTAATTTTGGATGAACCCACTCGTGGAATCGATGTCGGAGCCAAATACGAAATTTATAAAATCATTAACGAGCTGGCTAGACAGGGGGTGGCAATTGTTTTGATTTCATCTGAGCTGCCAGAAGTCATGGGAATGTCAGACCGCATTTTAGTCATGTCAGAAGGACGAATAACCGGGGAATTTCAACGACATGAGGCAACGCAAGAAAACATTATGATTTGTGCAACGGGAGGAAAAAAGGATGAAAAATCCAATTCCTACAACTACATTGGGAAACCGAACGGATCAGAAGGTGCAATGGAAATTTGACTTCCGTTCTTATACACTGATTATCGCACTATTTTTAATCGCTGTGATTTTTGGTTTCTTAACTGACTGGGAATTCGTTTCGTCCCGGAATTTGTCTAACTTATTTATGCAAATGTCTGTGATTTCTGTTTTAGCCATTGGAATGACACTGATTATTATAGCTGGTCACATTGATCTGTCAGTGGGTTCGGTTGTTGGACTGACTGGAGGGATTGCTGCGATTTTGCAAGTATGGCATGGTTGGGGGACCATCAGTGTCATTTTAGTGGCAATTGCCGCCGGAGCGTTGATTGGACTCTGGCAAGGATGGTGGGTGGCTTATCGCGGTGTTCCTGCTTTTATTGTCACCTTGGGAGGAATGTTAATTTTTCGAGGGATTTTAATCGGGATTAGCAATGGTGAAACCGTAGCACCGTTAGATAATAGTTTTGAAGCGATTGGAAACAGTTATCTTCCTTATGCAATCGGTTATATTTTAGCGATTGTTAGCATCATTCTATTATTTGTTTCCGTAGAGAGAAATAGAAAAAAACGAAAAGAGCTAGGTTTGGCGCTTAATTCAAAGGCAAATGATTATGGAAAAATATTAGGCTATTCGCTGTGTATTTTTGTTCTCGTGTACATGCTAAACCGTTACTATGGTGTTCCCATCCCCATGCTTATTGTTGTTTTACTAGCGATGATCTTTGTTTTCATCGCTGTAAAGACACCATTTGGACGATATATTTATGCGATCGGCGGGAATATTGAGGCGGCTGCATTATCCGGAATCAACATTAAGAGAGTTGTGCTGTCCGTTTTTGTTTTAATGGGAATTCTCTCTGCCATAGCGGGTGTTCTTTTGACAAGTCGGTTGAATGCCGCTACGGTAAGCGCTGGAGAGATGTATGAGCTGGATGCCATTGCAGCTTGCGTGATTGGCGGTACAAGTCTAATGGGGGGAAGGGGAAACATCATTGGGGCAATCATCGGCGCTCTGATTATGGCTAGTATCGATAATGGCATGAGTATGATGAATATTGAGACTTTTTGGCAATATATCGTGAAAGGGTTAATTTTAGTTATCGCTGTTTGGATGGACATTTCAAATAAGGATAAGGCGAGTTGAATCTCACATGGTTTGAGCGGTTTGATTGAAGAAAAAAGGGAGAGAGCTGGTTCTTTTTCAGGCCAGCTCTCTCCCTTTAAACATGGGGCATTTTGGTATGTGGGCGATGGGGGTGGATACTTGTTCCCGTTCGAAGCATAATTCAATCGCTTCAAATCTGGTACACTTTATCCAATGTACTCTTTTTCATGATTGAACACACCTTGAACCTATTTAAGTTTATTATACTCCCTTTGTTCTCTATATCCATTTTTTGGATTGACATCATTCTAATAGCGAAAAGAGAACAGAACGATTAATCCATCGAATGAAATTATGATGAAACGGTTGTCTCACCTGTTTTTGAGACAATCTTTTTTGTTTTGGATTTTGCCGTTCAGACATGGTACATTGATTAAGGAAAAGCCTTCTCCTATTGCCCTCGAAAGAAACGTCATCTATACTTAGGGGAAATCCTGCATCATTCCGCCAGTTTTTGTTGCCATAAGTTTTTGATTCAGGAGAGTTCAAGGGGGATGAGCATAGTGAAGAAGTTACTACTCATTTATGCTTGTTTAGTCAGTTTGTTTATTCTTTATATATACCGCTATCATTTAGAAATTTCTCGCCTCCGTTTAGCTTCTCAAGGAGAGACAGCGTTTCAAGGCAAACCAGATGAAAAATACGTCATGGTCACTTTCCAATCAGGTATGGATTATTGGAAGCGCTGTCTGAAAGGATTTGAAGATGCAGCGGAAGCATTGAACGTCTCCGTGGAATATCGGGGGGCTACCCAATATGATGTCAACGAGCAAGTCACGGTGCTGGAACAAGTGATCGCGAGAAAACCGGCAGGTATTGCTGTTTCCGCCATTAATCCGACCGCGCTGACAAAGACAATCAATAAAGCTGTTGAGAAAGGGATTCCAGTTGTATTATTTGACTCGAATGCTTCGGGAAGCAAGGCGTTTTCGTTTCTAGGGACGAATAATTATAGTGCGGGAGTGACAGCTGCTCACGAAATGGCAAAACTACTGAGAAATGGCGGAAACGTTGCCGTGATTACCTCCCCCCATCAACTTAATCATCAAGAGCGAACGAGAGGATTTGTTGAGACGATCTATGAAAAATATCCACGAATGCAAGTGGTGGCTGTGAAGAATGGAAAAGGAGACACTATGGTCTCAAAACAGGCGGCAATAGAGATTTTGCGAGATTATCCGGATGTGCAAGGGATCTTTGCCACAGAAGCAAACGGAGGAGTTGGCGTGGCGGAAGCAATCAAAGAGCTAAATAAGAAAGAGATTACGGTCATTAGTTTTGATACAGAAAAACAAACATTAGATTTGGTGAAGGAAGGGGTGATTGCTGCGACATTGGCGCAAGGAACATGGAATATGGGGTACTGGTCGCTGCAGTTTTTATTTCATCTCCATCATCATCTTACCTCACCATCACGATCGGGGGATTTACCGCTACCCGCGTATGTTGATACAGGAATTACGATCGTTACACGAGAAAATGTGGATCATTTTTATGCCAAATGACTACAGAGAAACGAGTGATTGACGTTGCGAATGCTGAAGCGTTGGCGGGTTAGCCATTGGCCGATACGATACAAGTTTGTTTCGTTGTTACTCATCTCAATGATTGTGCCTGCACTCTGCTTAGGAAGCTTGGTAGGGTGGACGGTGGATCGAATTATTGAACGACAAGTAAATGAAAATACGTTGCAATTGATTAGCCAAGTCAATCAGACATTAGAGTTTTATGCCAATAATATGCAAAACGCAACGTATCTGATTGCTTTTAATCCGCAAATAAAAGCGTTCTTGGATCGTAGAGCGCCTCGCAATGATTATGAAATGCGTCAATTTTTGCAAGGAATCACTACGTTGTATCCCGAGATTGCGGGGATTTTAGTTGTTAACGAGTATGGCGACTATATAAGCAATGAAATGTACAGCCGTTCTCCCCGGCCGTTGACAAAGGAATCATGGTATCGTGAGGCTGTGAAAAATAAAGGGATTTTTAAAATGCTCGGTCATCCGGTTGGAAGAAATGTTATTTCTCATGCCCATTATACAAGTGCAGAAGTCATATCCGCGGTTCGAGCCATTGTGGATCCGGAGACACAAAACGTGAAAGGGGTTGTACTGGTTGATTTAAAGTTGAGAGTCATTGCGGAAGCGACCAAAAATATTCGTCTTGGAAAATGGGGATATTTACTGGTGATGGATGAGCAAGGGAAAAGCATCTATACTCCGAGCCGTTCCACAGTGACAGCTGTCCCGATGCGCTGGATCAAAGGAAATAGCGGTTCATTTTTCAAGAACATCAATGGACAACACGTTCAGTTTATTTACCAGCGCTCGCCGTTTACGAATTGGACAACAATCGGAGTGTTTCCCAGTGATGAATCAGCACTAGAAGTGAAAGAAATCCGTTTTTATATCGTCAGTTTTATTTTTTTCGTCTGTTTTATTGCCATTGGCACTTCTTATTACCTGTCGTTTTCATTATCTCGTCCGATCAGCCAGCTGACGGCATTTATGAAAAAAGCGCAAGCAGGCGATTTAACGGTTCGTTATCATGGGGAGCGCATGGATGAAATTGGGATATTGGGTCGAAGTTTCAACCACATGTTGGATCAAATGCAGCATTTTATTTCTTTGGCGGAATGGCAAGAGCGACAGCGGTGGGAGGCAGAGTTGCGGGGATTGCAAGCACAAATTAAACCGCACTTCCTTTACAATACATTAGACACTATTCAATGGATGGCGCGCAAAAAAGGGGCTGATGATGTTGCCGAGTTGGTCAACAATCTGGCAAAGTTGTTCCGCATTGGATTGAGCAAGGGGAAGGATATGATTCGTTTGGCTGAGGAAGTAGAACATACGAAAAGTTATTTACGTATCCAGGAAGTTCGCTATAAAGATAAGTTGGACTATACCTTTGATATTCCGAAACATCTGCAACAATTTTATGTGTTAAAGTTGCTATTGCAGCCGATTGTAGAGAATGCGATTTATCACGGTATCAAACAGAGAAGAGGACAAGGGCATATTTGGATTCAAGCGCGAGAACATGAAGGAGCGATGTATATTTGTGTAAAAGACGATGGCGTCGGAATGTCACGGGAGCGGCTACAAGAGTTGCAGAAAAGTTTAGCCATTGACTTTACATCGGGAGACCAAGAAGGAAAGATGAAAAAGGTGAAAGGGTACGGAATGGTGAACGTACAAGCCCGCTTACAGTTAACATTTGGTCCTCGCTATCGACTGTATATCGATAGTCAGGAAGGGAAAGGGACAACCGTGACAATTGTGCACCCGATCATCCCCCATCTTCCTTAGGAGGAATGGATTCATGTGGAAAGTGTTGATTGCGGACGATGAGGCTATCATTCGTGAAGGAATTCGGGAATCAATCGATTGGCATGAGTTTAACATGGAAGTTGTTGCAGAAGCAGAAGATGGGGAAGAGGCGTTGGAATTCGCCTTGCAGCATCGAGTCGATGTATTGTTTGTCGATTTAAGCATGCCAATTATGGACGGGATTACACTAATGAAGCATGCCCGGGAGAAGTTGCCCCATTGCCGTATGATTGTGATTACCGGTTATGATGAGTTTTCGTATGCACAGGAGGCGATTCGTCTTCAAGTGGATGATTATTTATTAAAACCCACTCATCCGCAGCAATTGCGCGAAGTAGTCGCAAAAGTGAAGGAGAAGCTCGAACAGGAGCAACAGGAAAAACGATATATGGAACTGTTAACAAATCAAGTACAGAAGCATACTCACGTGCTTCGCCAGCAATTAGGAATGGAATGGGTGGCAGGGCGACTGACAGAGGAGGAGATGATCGAGCAACTGTCCTTGCTTGGACTTTCGTGGTCTTGCCCTGCGCAAATCATTGTCATCCAATGGTTTTCATTTAAAAATCAGCCCATTGTGAGCGATCGGGATCGGCAGTTGCTTTTATTTGCCATCGAAAAGGCCGTCTCTGAATTATTGGAAGATGGCGAAAAAATTATTTTTCGCGATTCGAACGAGCTCGTTGTTGTGATCAGCTGGAAAGCGATCAGCGAAGAACAGTGCAGGCAAATTGAAATGGCACTGAGGCAACATCTGCATATCAAAGCTAGTGTATATATAGAAGCAGTGCAGGGAGGAATGGGCGGGGTGAGGGCGGCATATGAAAAATGCAAAGAGCAAATGGAGAAAGAAAGCCGTATTTCTCCGATTGTCCGCCGCGCTAGGCAGTATATACAGAAACACTTTAGCCAGCCGGATTTAACGCTTGAGTCCGTGGCTCAGTTTCTCAATGTTTCCCCGGTTTATTTAAGCCGAATGATCAAACAAGAACTCGGCATTTCATTTACCCATTTGTTGACGAAAACTCGGATGGAGAAGGCGGCGGAATTGCTTTTGTCTACTGAGTTGCCGATTCATGAAATTGCTGAACGCGTCGGCTATGATACACAGCATTATTTCAGCACGGCTTTTAAAAAGACGATAGGGGTGTCTCCAAATCAATATCGGAAAATGCACATAACAAAGGATACCTTTTGAGATGATCAGGGGGGAGCGAGTATTGGATGAGAGGAGACAGATCGAAAAGGTTATCCGTTACCAAAATGGATACAATTAGTGAAAAAGGGTGTCCCGATCCTTATGGGGACACCTTTTTCTTTCCGTGAAAACCTCGTCGGCAAGCGGTCATTTTCATCTCCGGGTGGAGAGCAGATCGCGCTACTCATGGAACTTTCCGCAAAAATGTCCGTACCTTGATCCATCATTCTATGTCGGGATCAGAAGGGGGGTGTCCTCATGGATGTTTTTGAAAACGCTTCAACAAAGTTAAATTTTTATAAAAATAGTTAATTAATTAAAAAGACGGACAATTTGTCCCGTGGTATAGTAAAAACAGAAATTAAATATACGTACAAATTTGAGGAGGGAGAAAATGAAAAAGTCTTTGTTTGTACTAATTTTGTCGATATTTGTCCTGTCATTATCGGCCTGCGGAGGACTTGGAGCGAATGGTGGAAAAAATGGATTTGTCGGCATTTCTATGCCAACGAAATCTTCAGAGCGCTGGATTCATGATGGGAAAAATATGGTGAAAGAATTCGAAAAACTCGGTTATAAGACGGATTTGCAATATGCTGAGGACGTGGTTGAAAACCAAGTATCGCAAATTGAAAACATGATCACCAAAGGGGTTAACGTGTTAGTGATTGCTCCGATTGATGCGGAAGCGTTGACGGACGTGTTGGAAAAAGCGCATAAACAAGGAATTAAGATCATTTCGTACGACCGTTTGATTAAAAACAGCAAGTATGTCGACTATTATGCAACGTTTGATAACTTTAAAGTCGGTGTGCTGCAAGGGCAGTACATTGAACAAAAGCTCGGATTGAAAGAAGGAAAGGGACCGTTCAACATCGAGTTGTTTGCCGGTTCCCCAGATGACAATAACGCCTATTTCTTCTTTGATGGAGCGATGTCGGTATTAAAGCCGTACATTGATTCCGGAAAGTTAGTGGTGAGAAGCGGGCAAACGAAGTTTGACCAAGTAGCGACATTGCGCTGGGATGGGGCGACGGCTCAAGCGCGTATGGATAACTTGTTAAGCGCGCATTATACGAATGCTCGCGTTGATGCGGTTTTGTCCCCGTATGATGGCATTAGCATCGGCATCATTTCTTCCTTAAAAGGGGTCGGTTACGGAACTCCGAGCAAGCCGATGCCGGTGATTACTGGCCAAGATGCGGAATTGGCTTCGGTGAAATCGATTATCGCAGGGGAACAAACGCAAACGGTGTTTAAAGACACGAGGGAATTAGCGAAAAAAGCAGTTGAGATGGCGGATGCGGTGTTGAAAGGGAAAAAGCCGGAAGTGAACGATACGAAAACGTATAATAACGGAGTTAAAGTTGTCCCAGCGTATTTGTTGGAACCGGTTTCGGTTGATAAATCCAATTATGAAAAAGTGTTGATCGACAGCGGCTATTACAAAAAAGAAGATTTGGAAAAATAAAAGATGCCGAGAAAACGGATATAAGGGATCTGCAACCCCTTATATCCGTAACTCTCTGACAAGGGGGCAACAGAAGATGGCTGAATTTATTTTAGAAATGAGGGGGATTACGAAGCAATTTCCTGGAGTAAAAGCGCTTGATAATGTGAACTTAAAGGTGCGGGAAGGAGAAATTCACGCGCTTTGTGGAGAAAACGGGGCAGGAAAATCGACATTAATGAAAGTGTTGAGCGGTGTTTATCCGTACGGCACGTATGACGGAGAAATTTTATTTAAAGGTGAAGTATGTAGATTTAAAGATATTAAACAGAGCGAACAGTTAGGAATTGTTATCATTCATCAAGAGTTGGCTTTAATTCCGTATTTATCTATTGCCGAAAATATTTTTTTAGGGAATGAACGAGCGAAAAAAGGCATCATTAACTGGAATGAAACGATTGCTCAAACAAAAAAACTGCTGCAGAAAGTCGGATTAGAGGAGTCACCGCATACATCGGTCGGCCAACTTGGTGTCGGCAAGCAGCAACTTGTGGAAATCGCGAAGGCATTGGCCAAAGAAGTCAAATTGCTTATTTTGGATGAGCCGACAGCGGCTTTGAATGAAGATGACAGCGAAAACTTGCTGAATTTGCTTTTGGAATTGAAACAACAGGGCTTATCGGCCATTATTATTTCCCATAAATTAAATGAAATTGCTAAAGTCGCTGATTCGATCACGATTTTACGGGATGGAAAAACGATTGAAACGTTGGATATGAAACATGATGAAGTGACCGAAGACCGGATTATCCGTGGAATGGTTGGGCGCGACTTAACCAATCGTTATCCGACAAGAACACCGAAGATCGGCGAAATCATATTTGAAGTGAAAAATTGGACGGTGTATCACCCCGTTTACTCCGAGCGCAAGGTGATTGATGACGTCAATCTGTCGATTCGTAGAGGAGAAATTGTCGGGATCGCTGGCCTCATGGGGGCGGGACGAACGGAATTGGCCATGAGCATCTTTGGTCGGTCATACGGAAAGAAAATCAGTGGCGAAGTATGGAAAAACGGGTCCAAAATCGATGTCAGTGATGTCAGCAAGGCCATTGCTAATGGAATTGCTTATGTAACAGAAGACCGCAAAGGGAACGGGCTTATCTTAATGGAAGATATCAGGAAAAACATTACCCTTTCACGTTTAAGTAAAATCTCGAGTCATTTGGTCGTTGATGAAAACCAAGAAATTGTTGAGTCGGAGCGCTTTCGTGACCAATTCAAAATTAAAACGCCAAGCGTATTTCAAAAAGTAGAAGCCCTTAGTGGGGGAAATCAGCAAAAAGTGGTGCTGAGCAAGTGGATTTTCGCTGAGCCCGATATTTTGATTCTTGACGAACCGACACGGGGAATTGACGTCGGCGCGAAATATGAAATTTACACAATCATTCAGCAGCTAGCCGATGCAGGGAAGGGCATTTTAATGATCTCGTCCGAGCTTCCGGAAATTCTTGGCATGTGCGATCGAATTTATGTGATGAGTGAAGGGAGAATCACTGGCGAGGTGCCACGGGAAGAAGCGACCCAAGAAAAACTAATGAGGCTCATGACGAAAACAGCGATTCAGGAGGGAGCATAAAATGGAAGCACCAATGCGGAAAGCAGTGCATCATTCCTCAGGGCAATCTGTAGAAAATCAACGGTTATCGCTCGGTCAGTTGATCAAAAATAATATGAGAAGTTCCAGCATGGTGATCGCTCTCATTTTGATTATGTTATTGTTTCAAGTGTTAACTGGGGGCATTTTGTTGCGGCCATTGAATATTACAAACTTGATTTTGCAAAACAGTTATATTTTGGTTCTGGCTGTCGGCATGATGCTTGTCATTATCACTGGACATATTGATTTGTCTGTCGGATCGGTGGCAGCTTTTGTCGGGGCATTGGCCGGCATTCTGATGGTTCAGCACCAAGCATCAGTGTGGTTGACAATGCTCATTTGTTTATTGCTCGGAGCCTTGATTGGCGCATGGCAAGGATTTTGGGTGGCGTACGTAAACATCCCATCGTTCATTGTTACATTGGCAGGGATGTTGCTGTTTCGGGGGTTGACAATGGTTATTTTGGAGGGACAGTCGATCGCTCCGTTTCCGAAAACATTTCAAAACATGAGCTCTGGATTTCTCCCAGACGTATTTCATGGCGGAGCGATTCATCTGTTCACGATCGTGATCGGTGTTGCTGCTTCCCTCTTGTTTATTGCACTGGAATGGAGAAAACGAAACAGCCAGAAGAAATATGGGTTTGCCGTCGTTCCTGCGCCGATGTTTGCGTTGAAACTCGCTGCGATCGCCGTTGTGATCATGATTTTCACTTATATTTTAGCGACGTATGAAGGAATTCCGACGATTCTAGTGATTTTGGCTGCGTTGATCATTGCTTATTCCTTTGTGGCGAATCGGACGGTCGTCGGCCGCCATATTTATGCGATTGGTGGTAATGAGAAGGCTGCGCAATTGTCCGGCATTAAAACGAAACGCGTCACATTTTGGGTGTTTGTTAACATGGGTGTGCTGGCCGCTTTGTCCGGATTGATTTTTGCCGCTCGCCTCAACGCCGCGACGCCGAAAGCGGGGAACTTGTTTGAGCTCGATGCCATTGCGGCATGCTTTATCGGAGGTGCATCCGCTTATGGCGGTGTTGGCACGATCGGGGGAGCGATTATCGGCGGTCTTGTGATGGGTGTGATGAACAACGGCATGTCGTTGTTAGGGTTGGGGATTGACTGGCAACAAGCCATTAAAGGGCTTGTATTGCTTATTGCGGTCGCTTTTGATATTTACAACAAAAACAAAGCTGCTTAATGCGAAAGCGAAGGGCCAAGCGCATTGCTTGGCTTTTTTGTCAAATGGTCAAAAGGCGGACAAAAGGCTTTTATGCTCGAAAAGAGTTCGATCGGTTCATATGATCCGTATGTTGAGTCACATTTCAAGTGGTTTTGGAGGTTGGAGCGTTTTCTCCCCTTGTTCTCTTTCGTTCGAAAAAGGGCGTGTACAGGCACCTCATATATTTTCCGCCGTCTGCTCTTAGCACAATGATACGGACAAATAAAAACTGCTATAATAAAATTAATTTATATCTCATTTATCGTTGAGGTGGACTATGAAGGAGAAAACGCTGCCCAAATATGCGCAATTAAAGCAAGAAATTTTATCATGGATTGTTTCAGGCAAGGTAAAGCCGGATGAGAAAATTCCGACTGAGCATGAAATCGCCAACCAGTTTCAGTTAAGTCGCCATACGGTTCGGCAGGCGCTCGGTGAGCTTGAGAAGGAAGGATGGCTGTACAAAATCCAAGGGAGCGGCACATTTGTGTCCCGACCAAAACCGAAAGAACAGGTTGACACGAAAACGATCGGGATCGTGACGACCTATATCTCCGATTATATTTTCCCTCATATTGTACGCGGTGCGGAAGAGACGTTGCGGGAAAAAGGGTACCGCCTTTTGTTGGCGAGCACAAATAACGATAAACAGAGAGAAAAAGAACGGCTTGAGGAGATGATTCGGGAGCCGTTGAGCGGGCTGATCATCGAGCCGACGAAAAGCGCGCAAGGAAACCCTAATTTAGGCTACTACTTGTCGCTTAACAACCACCATATTCCGTATGTGATGATCAACGCCCGCTATTTGGAAGTGAGCTGTCCATGCGTGAAAATGGATGACGAAGAAGGCGGGTTTTTGTTGACGGATCACCTCATTCGTTTAGGCCATCGCCGAATCACTGGTTTCTTTAAAACGGACGATTTGCAAGGGGTGGATCGTTTGCGGGGGTTTATTCGTGCCCATCAGCAACACGAGGTGCCCGTGGCGACGGAGTATCTTCTAGCCTACACAACCGAGGAGAAAACGACCAGACCGCTTGAGGTGGCGCGGGAGTTTTTGCAACGGCCGAAAGAGGAGCGGCCGACAGCGTTTGTTTGCTACAATGATGAGCTGGCGATTTTGCTTCTTGATGTCATTCGCCAACAAGGATTATCGGTTCCTGATGACATTTCGATTGTCGGATTCGATGATTCGACGTTTGCGACAGCGACGGAAGTGAAGTTGACAACGATTCGCCATCCAAAAACGGAAATGGGGATCGAAGCGGCGCGGCTGTTGATTCAAATGATCGAGCAGCCAACGGCTGAAACGATCAGAGATATTATTTATAAACCTGAGTTAATTGTCCGGAATTCTACAAAAGAAATATAAAAATATGTCCGAGATCAATAAAAAAGTATGGAAAAATTGTACGTACAAAATTATAATGGAGGTGGAGATATTTTTATAGGGAGTGAGGCCCTTGCTTGAAAAGTTGAAACAGGCCGTATTAGAGGCTAACTTGCAGCTCCCGCAATACCGCCTCGTGACGTTTACGTGGGGAAATGTGAGCGGGATTGACCGGGAGTGCGGGTTGGTTGTCATTAAGCCAAGCGGGGTGGCGTATGACAAACTGACGATCGATGATATGGTGGTTGTGGACTTAAACGGCAACGTGGTAGAAGGAGCCTTAAAACCATCATCGGACACTCCGACCCATCTCTGGCTGTATAAACAATTTCTAGGAATCGGCGGAATTGTCCATACCCATTCGACTTGGGCGACTGTTTGGGCACAGGCCGGGAGAGGGATTCCAGCGTTGGGGACGACGCATGCTGACTATTTTTATGGCGAAATTCCGTGCACCCGGCCGATGACCCGCGAGGAAATTCAAGGGGCGTACGAACTTGAAACCGGCAAAGTGATCACCGAAACGTTCCGGTTTCTCGACCCGTTGCAAGTACCGGGTGTTTTGGTGCATGGCCATGGACCGTTTGCTTGGGGCAAAGATCCGGCCAATGCCGTCCACAATGCTGTCGTTTTGGAAGAAGTGGCGAAAATGGCGGCAAGAACGTACATGCTCAATCCAAATGCACAGCCGATCAGCCAGTCACTGCTTGACCGCCATTATTTACGCAAGCATGGCGTAAACGCTTACTATGGCCAATAAGGGAGGGAGACTGCGATGGGGAAAAAGTATGTCATCGGCATCGACTATGGGACGGAATCGGGACGCGCCGTTCTCGTTGATCTGGAAGGAAACGAAATTGCGGACCATGTCACCCCGTACCCTCACGGAGTCATTGATGAAGTGTTGCCGGAATCGAACGTACAACTAGAACCAGACTGGGCACTGCAGCACCCGGGCGATTATATCGAAGTGTTGGCGACCGCCGTTCCAGCTGTATTGCAAAAGTCAGGGGTCAACCCGGCGGATGTGATCGGGGTTGGGATCGATTTTACCGCTTGCACGATGCTGCCGGTTGATGCTGCCGGTGAGCCGCTTTGCTTGAAACCGGAGTTTAAACATCGCCCACACAGCTGGGTGAAATTGTGGAAGCACCATGCCGCTCAGGATGAGGCAAACTTGCTCAATGAAATCGCCGCCAAACGGGGCGAAGCGTTTTTGCCGAGATACGGCGGTAAAATTTCATCCGAATGGATGATTGCGAAAATTTGGCAGATTCTGAACGAAGCGCCGGATATTTACGACCAAACCGATCTCTTTTTCGAGGCAACCGACTGGGTGATCTTCAAAATGACCGGTCAACTGGTGCGCAACAGCTGCACGGCCGGTTATAAGTCGATTTGGCATAAACAAGACGGCTATCCGAGCAAGGAGTTTTTCCGGGCGCTCGACCCGCGGCTGGAACACGTAACAGAAACGAAACTGCGCGGCCCGATCGTTCCGCTCGGCACAAGAGCAGGAGTGCTGACGAAGGAAATGGCGGCCATGATGGGCCTCCTTCCGGGAACCGCCGTTGCCGTCGGCAATGTCGATGCCCATGCGGCCGTACCGGGTGTCGGGGTCGTTGAACCAGGCAAACTGGTGATGGCGATGGGAACCTCGATTTGCCACATGCTACTGGGCACGGAAGAAAAATATGTCGAAGGCATGTGCGGGGTCGTCGAGGACGGCATCATTCCCGGGTATTTCGGTTACGAAGCCGGCCAATCCGCAGTTGGTGACATTTTCGCTTGGTATGTGGAGCAAGGTGTTCCGGCATATGTGAAAGAAGCGGCAGAAAAAGAAGGAGTCGGCGTCCACGAATGGCTTAAGAAGCGGGCTGCTGCCTATCGGCCGGGAGAAACCGGGCTGTTGGCGTTGGACTGGTGGAACGGCAACCGCTCCGTATTGGTCGACACCGATTTAACCGGGCTGATCATCGGCTATACGTTGCTGACGAAACCAGAAGAGATTTACCGCGCATTGCTGGAAGCAACGGCCTTTGGCACGCGCAAAATTATCGATGCTTTCGTTGAAAACGGTGTCAAGGTTGACGAATTGTACGCGTGCGGCGGATTGCCGCAAAAAAATAAGCTGCTCATGCAAATTTACGCTGATGTGACCAACCGTGAGATTAAAATTGCGGCGTCCAAGCAAACCCCGGCAGTCGGGGCTGCCATGTTCGCGGCGGTTGCGGCCGGCAAAGAAAACGGTGGATATGAATCGATCGTCGACGCAGCCCAAAAGATGGGGAAAGTACGCGAAGAGACGTTCAAGCCAATTCCAGAGAATGTCGCGATCTACGAGCAGTTGTACCAAGAATATACGAAGCTTCATGACTATTTCGGCCGTGGGGAAAACGATGTCATGAAACGGCTCAAACATTGGAGAGAAACTGCACGGACGGCGAACGAATCGGTGACTTTATCGTAAATGGGGAGGGGCAATCATGTTATCATTCCGGCCTTATGAATTTTGGTTCGTGACAGGAAGCCAGCATTTATACGGGGAAGAAGCGTTACAACAAGTGGAAGAGCATTCAAGAACGATCGTCAATGAGTTGAATCAGGATTCCGTGTTCCCGTTCCCCTTCGTTTTTAAACCAGTCGTAACGACGCCAGAGGAAATCCGGCGCGTTTGCCTTGAGGCGAATGCGAATGAACAATGCGCCGGGGTGATCACCTGGATGCATACGTTCTCGCCAGCGAAAATGTGGATTGGCGGCCTGTTGGAGTTGCGAAAACCGTTATTGCATCTTCATACGCAGTTTAATCGTGATATTCCATGGGACAGCATCGATATGGACTTTATGAACTTAAACCAATCGGCTCACGGTGACCGGGAATACGGATTTATCGGTGCGAGAATGGGAGTGGCCCGGAAAGTGGTCGTTGGTCATTGGGAAGACCCAGAAGTCCGCGGGCGGCTGGCGAAATGGATGCGGACGGCTGTTGCCTTTGCGGAAAGCCGAAACCTAAAAGTGGCTCGTTTTGGCGATAACATGCGCGAAGTGGCAGTTACAGAAGGGGACAAAGTCGGAGCGCAAATTCAATTCGGTTGGTCGGTCAACGGTTATGGCATCGGGGATTTGGTGCAATACATCCGCGATGTTTCCGAACAAAAAGTGAACGAGTTGCTCGATGAATACGAGGAGCTGTATGACATTGTACCCGCCGGCCGTCAAGATGGACCGATTCGCGAGTCCATCCGTGAGCAGGCTCGGATTGAGCTTGGGTTAAAAGCCTTTTTGCAAGATGGCAACTTCACCGCCTTTACGACGACATTCGAGGATTTGCATGGCATGAAGCAACTCCCAGGACTCGCCGTTCAGCGGCTCATGGCGGAAGGATATGGATTCGGCGGCGAAGGCGACTGGAAAACGGCCGCCCTCGTCCGGTTGATGAAAGTGATGGCCGATGGCAAAGGGACGTCGTTTATGGAAGACTACACGTACCACTTTGAGCCGGGCAACGAACTGATTCTCGGCGCTCATATGCTCGAAGTATGTCCGACGATCGCGGCAACGCGGCCGCGCATCGAAGTTCATCCGCTTTCGATTGGCGGAAAAGAAGATCCAGCCCGCCTCGTGTTTGACGGCGGCGAGGGCGCGGCGGTCAATGCTTCGCTGATCGATTTAGGGCACCGTTTCCGTCTCATTGTCAATGAAGTCGATGCGGTGAAGCCAGAACACGACATGCCGAAATTGCCGGTCGCCCGCATTTTATGGAAACCGCGCCCATCGTTGCGCGATTCGGCCGAAGCATGGATTTTAGCCGGCGGCGCCCACCATACGTGCTTCTCGTTTGCCGTCACAACAGAACAATTGCAAGACTTTGCGGAAATGACCGGCATTGAATGCGTCGTGATCAATGAACATACGTCCGTCTCCTCATTCAAGAACGAACTAAGATGGAATGAAGTATTCTGGCGGGGGCGGTAAGGTGAAGCCAGCGTGCAAATCCATATGGCACGACACCAAGGGCATGGGCTGGAAGGAGGGCTCATGTCCTTGCTTTTCATCAAGTAGTTTTATATAAACGTTGGCAATCAATAGAGGGGATGGTTTAACCGCAGCAATTAACACAGAACGCAAGGGAAGTTATATGGACATCCTTTAGCGTCAATGTGAGTTAGGCCGAAATATTTCTAGATTTTTTCGAAATTTTTATTGAAAAAAATATACACAATGGTACAATGAAGTTGGAATTTATACGTACAACATAAAGTATAATCACACGAAAATACAACGTTTGTAAGGTCAAGTATTAAAGGATTAGACGAGCCGCTTCGATTGAGGGCGCAAATTCATTTCAAACTATATTATCAAAGTACTTTTACCACAAATAAAACCTGCTTTGACAACAATTGCAGTTTTATCGATTGCATATCATTGGAATGACTTTCTTACTCCTCTGATTTATTTGAATAGTTAAGAAAAACTTACACTTGCTAAGAGGATATTTATAACTTTGAAGATGCGCTTCTTGTCGGCTGCATGCTTATTACGCTCATGAAACATGCCGACCGGGTGAAAATCGCTTGCTTGGCTCAGTTAGTGAACGTTATTGCGCCAATCATGACGGAACCGAACGGGCCGGCATGGAAGCAAACGATTTACTATCCGTTTATGCATGCCTCGGTTTACGGCAGAGGAGTGGCGTTGCACCCAGTTATTTCAAGCCCGAAATACGACAGCAAAGACTTCACAGATGTTCCGTATTTAGAGGCGATCGCGGTTTACAATGAAGAAAAAGAAGAAGTGACGATTTTCGCGGTCAACCGTGATATGGACGATTCGTTATTGCTTGAGTGCGATGTCCGCCATTTTGACGATTATCGCGTTATTGAACATATCGTATTGGAACATGAAAACGTGAAACAAACGAATTCCGCGCAATCTTCCCCGGTCGTTCCGCACCGCAACGGCGATGCTCAACTGTCCGGCGGGAAAGTGTCGGCGACGTTGTCGAAGTTATCGTGGAATGTGATTCGTTTAGGAAAACGATAAGGAAATGAAGGCTGGTCTGATGGCCAGCCTCTCCCTTTGAAAACGGAAAGGAGAGACGAAACATGGGGCGTAAAGTTCGCTTTGGTATTATGAGTACAGCGGCCATTGCCAAAGACGTGATGATTCCGGCCATTCGCCGGACGGATCGCGCCGAAGTCGTGGCGATCGCCAGTGAAAGCGGGAAAGCCAGCGAAGCGGCGCGGGAGCTCGGCATTCCGAAGGTGTATGACAACTACGAACAGCTGCTTGATGATCCGGACATCGACGCGGTGTACATTCCGCTTCCGAACAGCCTGCACGCGGAATGGACGATCAAAGCGGCACAGAAGAAAAAACATGTGCTTTGCGAAAAACCGGCTGCCTTATGTGAAGAGGATGTCCGACGCATGATCGAGGCGTGCGAGAGAAACGATGTTTTATTCATGGAAGCGTTCATGTACCAGTTCCATCCGCAGCATGAGCGAGTCAAACAGCTTCTCGCTGCCGGTGAGATCGGTGACGTCACGTACATGCGTGCCCATTTCTCTTTTTACTTGCAAGGCCGGGAAACGAATATCCGCATGAACCCTGAGCTTGGCGGGGGGAGCTTGTTCGATGTCGGCTGCTATTGCGTGCACTCGACAAGACACATCCTTGGCGCCGAACCTATGGAGCTATTTGTTCAGTCCCATTTTGATCCGCACCGTTCGGTCGATGTAACGACGAATGGGTGGATGAGGATGGAAAACGGTGTGCTTGCGCAGTTCACGTGCAGTTTTGACATGTTCTTTCAGAACGAATACGAAGTGATGGGCACGAAGGGAAAAATCGTTGTCTCGCGGGCGTATCGGCCGGATGTCCATGGCGGTGAGGGACGGATTGCGATCGTAACGGCTGATGGAAGGGAGCGCGAGGAAATGGTGTCAGGCGATCAATACGCGCTGCAAATCGAGCACTTCTCGCGCGCCAGTCTTGAAGGAACA
Source organism: Geobacillus sp. YF-1 (assembly GCF_052692335.1). Taxonomy (NCBI): domain Bacteria; kingdom Bacillati; phylum Bacillota; class Bacilli; order Caryophanales; family Anoxybacillaceae; genus Geobacillus; species Geobacillus sp. YF-1. The sequence continues at coordinate 1,830,648 of NZ_CP199850.1, read as the reverse complement.
CCGCTGTTGTATTCGCCAGAGCGCATGATCAAACAAGCGCGGGCGCTCGACGCTTGCCGCACATCGATGAAAACGGGAAACATCGTAAGGTTATAAGGAAGGGGAAGCAACATGAAAGTGACATATGAGAAATGGGCTGGATATAACGGAAAAGACGTGCTTTTGTTTACATTGACCAATGATCGGGGCGTAGAATTGTCGGCGATGAACTATGGATGTGTTGTCACGAGGCTATGCGTTCCTGACCGAAACGGCAACATCGAAAATGTCGTGCTCGGGTTTGACCGGTTTGAACCGTATATCGAAAACGCGCCGTACTTTGGCGCGGTCATCGGCCGGGTGGCGGGGCGCATTTGCGGGGCGAGCTTCGAACTCGATGGAATCACGTATCAATTGGCGAAAAACGAAAACAACAACCATCTGCACGGTGGTCCGAATGGCTTCCATCACGTGCTTTGGCAGGCTGAGACCGTTCAACGCGATGATGCGGTCGGCGTCGTTTTTTCGTACACAAGCCCGGACGGGGAGGAAGGGTATCCGGGAACTTTGGAAGTGCAAGTGGCGTACTGGCTGAACAATGACAACGAATGGACGGTGACGTACCGAGCCCGTTCGGACAAAACGACGTTGCTCAACGTGACGAATCATACGTATTTTAACTTGAGCGGCAACGGCAAGCGGGATATTTTGGACCATACGCTAACGATCCAAAGCTCGCGTGTGCTCGAGCTAAATGAGCAACTGATTCCGACCGGGCGCGTCTTGGATGTCGCCGGCACGCCGTTTGACTTGCGGCACGGAAAGATGATCCGGGAGGCGGTTGAATCTGGGCATCCGCAAATCGAACTCGTTGGTGGGGGCTATGACCATCCGTTTTGGCTCGACCGGCATCATGACAAGGAAATTGTTCTTTCCGACCAAGAGAGCGGACGAACGTTGACGGTGGAGACGGACGAAGTCGGCGTGGTCGTGTACACATCGAACCAGCTGCCGGAAGGAATAGATTTAGGCGGCGTGCCGTCGCGGAAACATCTCGGCATTTGCTTAGAAACGCAAGGGTTGCCGGATGCGGTTCACCATCCGCAGTTTCCCTCGATCGTATTGCCGGCTGACAAGGAGCGGGTATCAACGACGGTCTATCGGTTTGGCGTGCGGACATCATAGACGGATGGGAGGTGGATTGCCCTTGATGGAGGAAATCGCAGGGGTGTTGATTGATCTTGATGGGACGATATGGAGGGGAAATGAACTCATTCCGCAGGCGGAGGAGGCGGTTGCCTACCTCCGCTCTCTTGGAAAACGAATCGTGTTCGTCAGCAATCGCGGCAATTGGTCGCGGCGCATGTGCTATGAACAGTTTACACGATTCGGGGTGGCTGTGGCAGAGGAGGAGATTGTTTTATCTTCGACGGTCACGGCGCAATTTTTGCGCCAACACTATCCGCTCTGTCAAGTTTGGACGCTGGGGGATGAGGGGCTGCGCGAAGAGTTGCGCCTCCACCACGTTCGATTGGCAGCCGTGCCGGAGGAAGCGGACTTTCTCGTTATCACGTTGCATGAGACCGTGACCTATCGAGAGTTAGATTTGGCCTTTCGCGCGGTTTGGCATGGAGCGCGCATCATGGCGACCAATATCGATAAAACGTTTCCGAGTGAACATGGGAATGCCATTGATGTGGCGGGGATGGTCGGGGCGATTGAAGCGGCGACAGCCCGAACAGTGGAAATCGTGTTAGGCAAGCCTTCTTGCTTTATGGCGGAAGCGGCCTTGCGCCAGCTGCAAGTGCCGCCTCACCGTTGTCTCCTCATTGGTGACAGTGTGGAGTCAGATCTTCGCATGGGGCGGATGCACGGGATGAAGACGGCTCTTGTGTTGACCGGTAATACAAAGCGGAGTCAGCTTGACGCATTGCGGGCCAAGGAACGGCCCGATTATGTGTTGGACTCGATTGGTGACATCATCCGCTTAGGGAAGGAGATCATGCAGTGAATCAAACAGTGGACGGCATCGTTTCATTAGCCAAGCAATGTCAGTGCGGGCATCGTCATTATGATATTCCGATTGAACAAATTGTCGTGAGCCATGAGGCGTTCAAACGGCTGGCAGCTTATTTGCAGTACAAGCGATATAAGAAAGTGGCTGTGGTGGCCGACGCGCGGACGTTTGCGGCGGCGGGACAATCATTGTGTGATGAGCTGGAAAATGAAGCGATTCGCTGCACGGTATGCTTCGTGCAACCGGATGAAAATGGCGATGTCATCGCCGATGAGCGTGCCATCGTGCAAGTGCTGCTGGAAACGCCGGACGATGTCGATGCGTTCATTGCCGTAGGGGCGGGAACGATTCACGACATTACCCGTTTTGGCAGTTATAAAATGAAAGTCCCGTTTATTTCGGTTCCTACTGCTCCATCGGTCGATGGATTTACATCCATGGGTGCTCCGCTCATCATTCGCGGGGTGAAAAAAACCATTCAAGCACAGGCGCCGATGGCAGTGTTTGCCGATATTGAAGTGTTGCGGAATGCGCCGAAAGCGATGATCGCTGCTGGGGTTGGTGATATGCTGGCGAAGTATACGTCATTGGCTGACTGGCAGTTTGCCCATTGGATGACGGATGAGCCATATTGCCCATTCGTTCATCAGTTGACGGAACAGTCGTTGCAAACGTGTGTCGATCACCTCGATGACATTGCCGATGGCGGTGAACAAGGAATTCGTGTAGTAATGGATGCGCTGTTGCAATCGGGCATCGCCATGTTGCTCATGGGTCAATCGTACCCCGCTTCGGGCGCTGAACACCACCTTTCCCACTATTGGGAAATAGAATTTTTGCGCCAGAACAAACGGCAAGTGCTCCACGGCGCAAAAGTGGGAGTATCGACTCCGATCATTGTGGAGCACTATCAACGCGTCTTTTGGCCTTTGTTAAGTGAATTAGAAAAATGCCGAACGTCCATGGACGAAACGATATGGGAACGGCTCAAAGCGCATACCGCTTCTATTCGGGAGCTGCTCGAATCATTGCCGTCCCCAGAGCGTCTTCGCTCAATGGTCGAGAGAGTAGGTGGGGCGGTTGCGCCACAACAGCTTGGTATCGACCGCTGGCTAGTAGAGCGTAGTTTAAAGGAAGCCCATCGGCTGCGCCCGAATCGTTTCACCATACTCTATTTTTTGAATGAGTGGATTTTTGTGGAATGATAGGAGGGGATGGGAGTGGAAAAAGTAGCAACAAACGTGAACGTCAAGGATCGGTTTTGGAAACGGTACATCGATGTCGTGCGGAATGAGGTCGTTCCTTATCAATGGAAAGCGCTCAATGACCGCATTCCTGATGCCGAACCGAGCCATGCGATCGAAAACTTTCGCATCGCCGCTGGTGAATTAGATGGAGAGTTTTACGGTATGGTCTTTCAAGACAGCGATGTGGCAAAATGGTTGGAGGCGGTGGCGTACCTGTTAGAGACGAAGCGCGATACAGAATTGGAAAAACTCGCGGATGACGTAATTGAATTGTTAGGACGGGCTCAACAGCCGGACGGCTATCTTAATACGTATTATACGGTCAAGGAGCCTGGCAAGCGTTGGAGGAATTTGCGCGACAACCATGAGTTGTATTGCGCCGGTCATTTGATCGAAGCGGCTGTCGCTTATTTTCGAGCCACAGGCAAACGGCGCTTTTTGGATATCATGTGCAAATATGCCGACTATATTAGCACGGTATTCGGCCGGGGAGAAGGCCAAATTCCTGGATACGACGGACATCAAGAGATTGAGTTGGCGCTGTTGAAACTGTATGAGGTGACGGGAAATGAGAACTATCTTAAACTGAGCCAATATTTTATTGATCAGCGCGGGCAACAGCCGCATTACTTTGATCAGGAAAAAGAAGCAAGAGGGGAAACGGAGCCATTTTGGTATGACGGTGGGTATCGCTACCATCAAGCACACATTCCAGTCAGGGAGCAGAAACAAGCTGTCGGGCATGCCGTGCGGGCCCTCTATATGTATACCGCCATGGCTGGGCTGGCGTCGAAAATGGGAGACGAATCGTTGAAACAAGCATGCCAAACGTTATGGGAAAACGTGACGAAACGGCAGATGTACATCACAGGCGCCGTCGGTTCCAGCGCTTTTGGAGAATCGTTCACGTTTGATTTCGATTTGCCAAATGATACGGCATACGGGGAAACGTGTGCATCGATTGCTTTAGTATTCTGGGCACGCCGCATGCTGGAACTGGAGATGGACGGGAAATACGCGGATGTAATGGAGCGGGCATTATACAATGGTACCATTAGCGGTATGGATTTGGACGGTAAGAAGTTCTTTTACGTCAATCCGCTTGAAGTGTGGCCGAAGGCATGCGAACGCCATGACAAACGCCATGTGAAAGCGGTGCGGCAACCATGGTTTCGCTGTGCGTGCTGTCCGCCGAACTTGGCTCGGCTCATCGCTTCGATTGGACATTATATTTATTCACAAACATCGGATGAGCTGTTCGTTCATCTTTATGTCGGCAGCGACATTCAGATGGAGCTCGATGGGCGGTCAGTCGAAATCTTGCAAGAGACGAATTATCCTTGGGATGGAATGGTGCGATTGACGGTTTCTCTGGAATCCGCTCGAGAATTTACGCTCGGATTGCGCATTCCTGGATGGTGTCGGGCAGCGGAGGTAATGATCAATGGTGAAAAAGTAGACATTGTTCCGCTGATCAAAAAAGGGTACGCTTATATCCGCCGAGTGTGGCAACAAGGGGATGAAATCAAGCTCTATTTCCCGATGCCGATCGAACGAATCAAGGCTCATCCCCAAGTGCGTGCCAACGCCGGCAAGGTTGCGTTGCAGCGCGGGCCGATCGTGTATTGTTTGGAAGAAGTCGATAACGGACCGAATTTAGCCAATTTGTTTCTCCCGCGCGACGCCAAGCTTGAGGCGCACTTTGAGCCTGACTTGCTAGAAGGGGTCGTGGTAATCACCGGAACCGCCGAGCGAATTGATGAATCAGCATGGAATGATGAGTTGTATCGGCCGATTGAACCTCAAACATATCAAGTTCCGTTTCGAGCGATTCCTTACTATGCTTGGTGCAACCGAGGAGAAGGAGAGATGGTGGTGTGGATGAATGAGAAATAAAATGTCAATGTTTCCATTGAGAAATAGTTTGGAAATCGAGGCAAATATCAATATCGAGGTTGCCGGGTTAAGTTTAGAAACGATCAAAATCATCAGTTTTCGTTGATCTTGATCGAAACTCTTCTTCCTTTCTTAGACACGATTGGGATCATGGCATTTAACATCGCGATTGTCTCCTGCCGGTTTCTGAATGAAAGCAAGAATTGCCGCACGATCATCAGTGTGAACAAAAATGAAATATCAAGGCGAATGAATTGGCTGGTCAGACGGCTTACAAGCCGCAGACGACCAGCTTTTGTTTTGACTCTCCTCTCTCGTCGATACACCGATAGATGTATCTTTCTAGAAGGCTGGTGAAAAACCGCTGTTTGCCTTGATCGGCGATGGAACGTGTGAACATGGAGACTGATGAAACAAGTTTTTCTATTTGAGAAGCGATTCCGCGAAGCGGTTGTGCGAGTAAATCTAAATCACATCGCTTCGGTTAAGGCAATGGATTAGGGGACCGAGGATTTTAGATTCTCAGACAAGCGGGTTTGTCACTGGGGCGGTTGTTTCTGTTGATGGCGGTTTTTTGGCTTATGCCGGAATTTGGAGGGAGGATAAACAAAGCCTCCCTTCTTTTTTTTGTTTTATGGTACTGTAGATGAGCATTTTTCATTACAGTAATTTCCATTACCTAAGAGACAAACAGGGGACCCCTTAGGCGACATGGAGCTGTTTTTTGATCACATCAATGGGAATATCTTGCTTCGCGGCATCGTAGATGAACTCGACGACGCTGTGCCCTTTCCGAGACCGAAGAAGCTCCAGGCCGGAAGAGAGGTCTTGCTGAGATTCGGCGATGCTGTATACGCAGGCGAACAGCACCACGGCCCAATACCGTTTCACCGCCCGAATGTGACGAACACGGTACCCATCGAGCTTCAGCTGGTCTTTGGCCTGCCGGAAAAAGCATTCGATCGTCCAGCGCTGGGCATAATAACGCAAGATCTCTTCATCGCCTAGCTCCCGGTCGGTGCTCAAGACGACATGGAGATGATCTGGCGTCATCGGTTCATCCGCCTTCCAAGCCAGCAGCACCACCGCGTCATCGAGGCCATGGATCGCTCCCTCGTAGCGATACACGCGGTAACGCTCCTTCCCCACCGTGACGAGGTGGGTGTCGTTGGGCTCGATATAGCGGGCGAACTTCTTCGCTTGGATGGCGATACCTTTCGGATAGAGAATCCGGTTCGTCTTGAGCATGGCGATGACATGGAATCCTTGTTTCAGGCAGGCTTCGATGAGCGCTTGGGACGGATACCACGAATCCATGAGCACATACACCGGCTGAGCCCGTTTCCCCTTGAGCGAGGAAAGCATCTCGATCGCTAGGTCGATCTTGCTTCTTCCCGCCGTCTTGTCATACAGACGAAAGGCGAACGGGAACGCTTGCGAGAAAGTATGCACCATCAGCCAAACGAGCGAATGCCCCCAAACGGATTGATGATCTTTGTGCGAGTAGTGCCAATCACACCCTTGAATGGCGCGGGCAGCCCGTGACGAAGGCTTCGTTTTTTGGCAAATCGTATCATCAATCGAAACAAAAAGGGGTTGATTCTCCTGTTTGGCGATTCGCTGGATGCGATGAAGGATCCATTGCTGGAGTTTGCGAAGCAACGTCTCTTCATCCCAAGGGCTTTTCGTGAAAAAATGGCTGAGCGTGGTTCGATGATTGGGATGAAAACTCCAGTGATGGACATCGGTCAATGTTCCCGAAAATCCCTTGGTAGTCAAGGCGTCGACAAGGTAAACGAGATGCTTGATGACCGGCTTCGAGAAATAAAGCGCCAATCCCAACGTCATGAAAAACTTGTGGATTCCTTGATGTTTAGTGCAAAATGAAAGTACAGAGTTCTGCAACAAAAAAGTGCAGAGCTTCATGGCATAAAAAAAGGCTTGCCAGCTCCTAAAATTCCCTCTACTGTTAAGGTTGTGAAGAACAAAACAGTGGAGGTAAAGAAAGGATGCTAGCAATGCCTGAAATTCATCATATCAAACATTTGCGTGAAAAGAAAGGGTTATCGCTTTCCGAAATTGTCCGCAGGACGGGATTTAACTGGAGAACAGTCAAGAAATATGCGGATGGAGACATTTCGGTCAGACAAAAAATAAAGAGAAAACGGGGAATGATGGAGGAAGAAGGATACGGTCAAATCATTGATGACTGGCTGGAGGAGGACGCCAAACTGCCAAGAAAACAACGGCGGACAAGCAAGAAGATGTACGAACAATTAAAGCAGGAACATGGCTTTAAAGGGTCTTATCGAACGGTTTGCGCCTACGTTCAAAAACGAAGACCTCAGCTTAAGCTGGAGAAGGAACAACGTTACGAGAGGCTGGAACACCCTCCGGGGGAAGCGCAGGTGGATTTCGGCACCATGTCCGTTGTGACGAAGGAGGGAAAAGAGGAAGACCGATCAATTCTGATTTTGAGCTTTCCGTACAGCAACGCCGCGTATGCGTATCCATTGCCGGCGGAAAACAGCGAATGTTTTCTTCACGGGCTCACTCAGCTCTTTCGACAGGCCGGAGGCGTCCCGAGAAAACTGCGCATCGACAATTTGGCGGCGGCGGTGGTTTCGATTCGAAAAGGAGGCGAACGTCAATATACTGAAGCATTTGAGCGATTCCGGCTTCATTATGGGTTTGACGTACAGGCATGCAATCCGTATAGCGGACACGAAAAAGGGAATGTCGAACGGAAAGTTTACTATACTCGGCAACACTGCTTTGTCCCTGCTCCGTTGATCGAGGGGGATGAAGAACTGACGGAGTGGCTGCATCGCAAGATGATCGAAGATCGAGCCCGCCCCCACTATGAAAAAGGGAGAACCATTGAGGAATTATGGCAGGAAGAACAAAAGGAGTTGCTTGTCCTGCCGGAGAGAGATCTCCCGATCTTCTCCTTCCACCACGCCAATGTCAATAAATACGGGGAAGTAACGGTGGATGGGGAGGCGTTTGTGGTTCATGGGATCCCGGTCCCCAACCGTGTCCTTGTCAAAAAGGAATGGGATCGTTTCATGGTTTTGTCCCAAGAAGGGGAGGTGTACCTGGAAGCGCCAAGGCCGTACACGAAAAAGCAACGGGAGCTCCCTTGGAAGGACATTTTGGCGGAATGGGCGCAAAAGCCCCGGGTGGTGGAGTATTCGCGGTTTCGAGTTTACTTACCGGAGGCCATTAGGAAATACTTCATGGAACAACCGAAACAGACGGCATCACGCATTCGAGGGGTGCAGAAGCTGCTGGACCGGTACACCGTCTATGAGATCGCTCAGTGGCTTGACAAGTATCAACGGTGGGATTTGGCGCCCCATGAGATCGGGGTGTTGATGGAGGCGAAGCGTTCGGAGTATCCCGCGAAATGGGAAGAAGCCTATACCCCTTCCGTTTTCGTCGACTATGAAACCGATTTACATGTGTATGATCAACGTCTTTGTCCGTCAAGGGAAGGGGGAAGCCGGGCATGAAGATGGATGTAAAAGAGATTTGTAAAGCCCTGCATTTGGCGTACATCGCGGATCGATTCGAGGAGGTGGCCTACGAGACCAAGGAACAGTTTTTGCGTGATGTGTTGGCGTTGGAGCTGTCGTTCCGTCAGAAAGCAAAACAGGCTCGATTGATCAAGAAGGCGAAGTTCCGGGAGTTGAAATGGCTCAACGATGACGAATGGTCGGATCAGATTCATTGGCCGACCACGACCTCGAAGGAAGAACTTTGCGACCTTCGCTTTTTGGAGCAAAAACAGAACGTCCTGCTTTTAGGTTCGCCGGGAACAGGAAAAACCCATCTCGCCACCGCATTAGGATTAAAAGCGTGTGAACGGGGCCATGAAGTTCGGTTTTTCCGTGTCGCCGATCTTGTCGCCCAGCTCGAAGAGGCGTTAAAAGACGGCACCCTCGGACGGCTCAAACGGCACATCGACACATGCGAGCTGTTGATTTTGGACGAACTCGGCTATGTACCTTTCCAAAAGCAGGGGTCGGAACTGCTGTTTCACATCATTGCCGATTGTTATGAACGAAAAAGTGTCATCGTGACATCGAATTTAGAGTTTGGACAGTGGAATCGAGTGTTTGGGGACAACCGCCTGACGGCAGCGCTGGTGGATCGTTTGGTCCATCACGCCCACATTCTCGCGTTTACGGGTGAGAGCTACCGCTTGCGGCATGCGCTTTCTGCCGTTCAGTCGCTCCCTTCTCACTCGGTTGAAAGGTAAATTCATTGAGCCGGCAAGCCTATGTATTTTTTCTTGCAATTCTCTGCACTTTTTGCTTGCAAAAAACACCTTGATGATGTGCTAATCTATTCATGAGACATGAACCTCCTTGTGTGAATGGGTTTGAGCACATCTATTTTACTCAAGGAGTTGGGTTCATGTCTCCTTTTTTGTTTAGTTGTCAATTTATGTTAGCAAATTTGCTCATCTACAGTTATGGTATACTAAGTTTATCGTTTTAGCCGAGTTTTGTGGTTACCAAAATAAAGACGTGAAACATCTCGCTTTGCGTGAATGGGAATGTCCAAATTGCCATGTCCATCACGACCCGGATGTGAATGCAAGCATCAATATCAAAAAGAAAGCCATCAGGCTTCGAACCGCAGGAACGGCGGGGATCGCCTACTAAGATATTCGCTCGATCGAGCGAAGTTGGTAGGAATCTCCCGCTTCGAAGCGAAACGAAAGTGGGAGTAGTTCAAAAAGAAACAAAAGGTGGATGAATGATGCGTATCAGTTTGATGGATGGGAAGCTCTATCGGGTTTGCGAATGGATTACAAGGCTCGCATACGTTAACTTGTTGTGGATGGTTTTTACTATTATCGGGCTGGGGATCTTCGGGATTGCTCCCGCGACAGTGGCACTATTTACAATTATAAGGAAATGGATATTTTTTCACGATACAGAGATTCCTGTGCTGAAAACGTTTGCCCAGACGTATAAGCGCGAATTTTGGCGGGCCAATCGGATTGGATTGTTGCTTATGGCGATGGCGTATATTTTCTATATTGATATCATCTATCTCGCTCATGTTCCGCCAGGATGGAAACTTCCGTTTTCTGTCGCTTTGCTCATTATTTTTCTCTTTTATATGGTGATGTTGTTGTACGTGTTTCCTATTTATGTGCATTATGAATTGCGTTTTTGGCAGTATATGAAGTATGCTTTTTTAATCGGAATGGCCAATCCGCTCATGACGCTTGTCATGTTGGTCAGTGTTGGAATACTGCTTCTCGTCCTAATGTATATCCCGGGGTTGATTCCGTTTTTCAGTATCAGCACGATGGCATTGGTCGTGATGGGCACTGCATTGCGTGTGTTTGGCAAAATGGAAGAAAAGCAGGAAATGTGGCAACAAGGGAAATAAATTGTTGCAAAAAGGAATGATGAGTAATATTTTATCGAGCGGCATTGAACGATAAGAGAAAACTTTTGGGACAACAACGAAGGAGAGACTGACTCGAAAGGTTATCTGTGGGATAGAATCACGAAGTCGATCGATGTGCATATCAAGTCAGCTCCGTAACTGTAGATGAGCATTTTTCATTACAATAATTTCCATGCCCTAAGAGACAAACAGGGGACCCCTTAGGCGACATGGAGCTGTTTTTTGATCACATCAATGGGAATATCTTGCTTCGCGGCATCGTAGATGAACTCGACGACGCTGTGCCCTTTCCGAGACCGAAGAAGCTCCAGGCCGGAAGAGAGGTCTTGCTGAGATTCGGCGATGCTGTATACGCAGGCGAACAGCACCACGGCCCAATACCGTTTCACCGCCCGAATGTGACGAACACGGTACCCATCGAGCTTCAGCTGGTCTTTGGCCTGCCGGAAAAAGCATTCGATCGTCCAGCGCTGGGCATAATAACGCAAGATCTCTTCATCGCCTAGCTCCCGGTCGGTGCTCAAGACGACATGGAGATGATCTGGCGTCATCGGTTCATCCGCCTTCCAAGCCAGCAGCACCACCGCGTCATCGAGGCCATGGATCGCTCCCTCGTAGCGATACACGCGGTAACGCTCCTTCCCCACCGTGACGAGGTGGGTGTCGTTGGGCTCGATATAGCGGGCGAACTTCTTCGCTTGGATGGCGATACCTTTCGGATAGAGAATCCGGTTCGTCTTGAGCATGGCGATGACATGGAATCCTTGTTTCAGGCAGGCTTCGATGAGCGCTTGGGACGGATACCACGAATCCATGAGCACATACACCGGCTGAGCCCGTTTCCCCTTGAGCGAGGAAAGCATCTCGATCGCTAGGTCGATCTTGCTTCTTCCCGCCGTCTTGTCATACAGACGAAAGGCGAACGGGAACGCTTGCGAGAAAGTATGCACCATCAGCCAAACGAGCGAATGCCCCCAAACGGATTGATGATCTTTGTGCGAGTAGTGCCAATCACACCCTTGAATGGCGCGGGCAGCCCGTGACGAAGGCTTCGTTTTTTGGCAAATCGTATCATCAATCGAAACAAAAAGGGGTTGATTCTCCTGTTTGGCGATTCGCTGGATGCGATGAAGGATCCATTGCTGGAGTTTGCGAAGCAACGTCTCTTCATCCCAAGGGCTTTTCGTGAAAAAATGGCTGAGCGTGGTTCGATGATTGGGATGAAAACTCCAGTGATGGACATCGGTCAATGTTCCCGAAAATCCCTTGGTAGTCAAGGCATCCACAATATGAACGAGATGCTTGATGACCGGTTTCGAGAAATAAAGCGCCAATCCCAGCGTCATGAAAAACTTGTGGATTCCTTGATGATGTGCTAATCTATTCATGAGACATGAACCTCCTTGTGGGTAGTTTGAGCACATCTATTTTACTCAAGGAGCTGGGTTCATGTCTCCTTTTTTGTTTAGCTGTCAATTTATGTTAGCAAATTTGCTCATCTACAGTCCGTAATTTGATTTTGATTGTCGAATCCTAGGAGGCAGGTGATTTACTCATGGATACGGCTTTAGATTCCCGTCACCTTTGAATCATAGAAACGACTATATCAAAAGCCGCGCGGCGTTTACCGGGGCGTTTGTCGGCATGCATTGCCGGGACGGTTCAGGACAAAACAACTACGCCGATTTTGACTACTTTTTGTACAAAGAATTGTAGAACACTTTGTTTATATGATAGACAAACAAATGTGAAAGCGTTATAATAAAACCGAAGCAAGCCATTTTCGCTGATTGAACTTGATTCATAATGAAGGGGGACCTAGACATGGCTTATTTTCCGAATATCGGCAAGATTGCGTATGAAGGGCCGGAGTCGCGCAATCCGTTCGCGTTTAAGTTTTACAATCCAGAAGAAAAAGTCGGCGACAAAACAATGGAGGAACATTTGCGCTTTTCAGTGGCGTATTGGCATACGTTTACGGGCGATGGATCGGATCCGTTTGGCGTCGGCAATATGATTCGTCCATGGAATAAATACAGCGGCATGGATTTGGCGAAGGCGCGCGTCGAGGCGGCGTTTGAGCTGTTTGAAAAGCTGAACGTTCCGTTTTTCTGCTTCCATGACGTCGACATCGCTCCAGAAGGGGAAACGCTCAGCGAGACGTACAAAAATTTGGATGAAATTGTCGATATGATTGAAGAATACATGAAAACAAGCAAAACGAAGCTGCTTTGGAATACGGCGAACTTGTTCAGCCATCCGCGCTTCGTTCACGGGGCGGCGACGTCGTGCAACGCTGACGTGTTCGCCTATGTGGCGGCGAAAGTGAAAAAAGGGTTGGAGATCGCGAAGCGGCTCGGGGCGGAAAACTACGTGTTCTGGGGCGGCCGGGAAGGTTATGAGACGCTGCTGAACACGGATATGAAACTGGAGCTTGACAATTTGGCCCGCTTCTTGCATATGGCGGTCGACTATGCGAAAGAGATCGGCTTTGATGGCCAGTTTTTGATCGAGCCGAAGCCGAAAGAGCCGACGAAGCATCAATACGATTTTGACGTGGCCACGGCGCTGGCGTTCTTGCAAACGTACGGGCTCAAGGATTATTTCAAATTCAACATCGAAGCGAACCATGCGACGTTGGCGGGCCATACGTTTGAACATGAGCTGCGCGTCGCCCGCATCCACGGCATGCTCGGTTCGGTCGATGCGAACCAAGGTGATACGCTGCTTGGCTGGGATACGGACGAATTCCCGACCGATTTGTATACGACGACGTTGGCGATGTATGAAATTTTGCAAAACGGCGGCCTTGGGCGCGGCGGCTTGAACTTTGACGCGAAAGTGCGGAGAGGCTCGTTCGAACCGGAAGATTTGTTCTACGCTCATATCGCCGGGATGGACAGCTTTGCGATCGGTTTAAAAGTCGCCCATCGCTTGCTGGAAGACCGCGTGTTTGAACAATTCATCGAAGAGCGGTACAAAAGCTATACGGAAGGCATTGGCCGCGAGATCGTCGAAGGAACAGCGGACTTCCACAAGCTCGAGCAATACGCGTTGCAGCTTGGCGACATTCGCAATACGTCCGGCCGTCTTGAGCGCTTGAAAACGTTGCTGAATCAATATTTGCTCGAAGTCAGCGTGCCGAGTGGATCTCGTTCGTGAAAGAGGGATGAGCGTGGAATATGTCATTGGCGTCGATTTAGGAACCAGTGCGGTGAAAGTGTTGCTTGTCGACCGCAATGGGCAAGTCAGAGGGGAATGGACCGAGTCCTATCCCCTCTACCAGCCGCATTCCGGCTATAGTGAGCAGCGCCCGGACGATTGGGTGGAGAAGACGATTACGGCGCTGCGCCGCGTTTGGGAAACGGCGGGCATTTCTCCGGAGTCGGTCGTGGGCTTGAGTTTTTCCGGGCAAATGCACGGGCTTGTGTTGCTTGATGGCGACGGGAACGTCGTGCGCAACGCGATTTTATGGAATGACACACGAACGACAGCCGAGTGCCGGGAAATTGAAGCGAAAGTCGGTCGAGAGACGCTGCTTGCGGCGGCGAAAAATGAGGCGCTCGAAGGGTTTACGCTGCCGAAACTGTTGTGGGTGAAAAACCATGAACCTAAGCTGTATGAACGGGCGCGGACGTTTTTATTGCCCAAAGACTACGTCCGTTTCCGTTTGACCGGGCAGATCGCGATGGATGTATCCGATGCGGCGGGGACGCTGTTGCTGGATATCGAAAAGAAAACGTGGAGCGAGGAGATTGCCCGGGCGGTGGATGTCGACCTTTCGCTTTGCCCGCCGCTTGTTGAGGCGACGGCATGGGTCGGGACGCTGCGTCCGGAGGTGGCGGAACAGACCGGGCTGCCGGCGTCGGTGAACGTGTTTGCCGGCGGGGCGGACAACGCTTGCGGCGCGGTGGGCGCCGGCATTTTGGCGGAAGGGAAGATGATGTCAAGCATCGGCACATCCGGCGTCGTCTTGGCGTATGAGCAAAGCGGGGAAAAAGATTTCGCTGGACGAGTGCACTACTTCAACCATGCCGAGCCGAACGCCTACTATATTATGGGGGTGACGCTGGCGGCGGGCTACAGCTTTGACTGGTGGAAGCGGACGTTTGCCGAGGACGTGCCGTTTGCCGAGATCGTCAAGCACGCTGCTGAGTCGCCGATTGGCGCCAACGGCTTGTTGTTTACGCCATATTTGGTCGGCGAGCGGACGCCTTATGCCGACGCCGATATTCGCGGGTCGTTTGTCGGCATTGATTCGGCGCAGACGAAATGGGATTTCGCTCGCGCGGTCATCGAAGGCATTACGTTCTCGCTCAACGAGTCGGTGGAGATCATCAAAGCGAGCGGCAAAACGATCGATTCGGTCGTGTCGATCGGCGGCGGGGCAAAAAGCGCCGAGTGGCTGCAAATCCAAGCCGATATTTTCGGCATCCCGGTGGAAAAATTGAAAAACGAACAAGGGCCGGGACTGGGCGCCGCGATGATCGCCGCCTGCGGCGTCGGCTGGTTTGATTCGCTCAAGCAATGCGCCGATGCGTTCAAACAAGTCGATTCCATCGTCGAACCGCGGCCGGATGCGGTGGCGAAATACAAAGAGCTGTTTTCCATCTATCGAGATGTGTATTCGCACACAAAAGAGATGGTGAAACGATTAAAATCGTTTCGGTTGTGATCTTTCTCCCCCAAATCAACAACTGGTTTGGGGGAGAAGCATGTTTCTGTTTGCGATCTTTTCATCGAGCGGTTGATTGATTTCTTCCTGTGTTTCGGCTCTGAAATTGCGATCTAACCAATGTTACATAGATTAGCTATAAAAATGAAGAATGATAACACCAATGATAATTAATAAGATCCCTGTCATTTTCACGAATGAATAGGATTCTTGAAAGAATGTAATCCCAATGATGGTGATCAGCACGGTGCCTAATCCTGACCAAACCGCATAAGCTACGCCAACATTGAGTTTTTTGAGAGATAAGGTGACAAAGGTTAAACTAAGTCCGTAAAACAAAAAAAGCAGAATCGAAGGAATGATATTCATAAATCCTTTAGATAGTTTCATACAAGTAGTTCCTATTACTTCGAAAATAATTCCAAACAATAAAAAAAACCAACTCATTTTCTGGTTCACCTTTTTATTGACTCTTCACCACAAGTTGTACTTGATTTTTCTATCACACATCTTACTTATGCATCCACGAAAGAACAGGAAACCAATCATTTTTGCCTCACCTGTTCAGAGAAGTGCACCGTCTGATCAGCTGGATGTAAAACAAAATTTCAACATATTTTTGTTAGAGACGAAAAGATGGATCGATTCAATAAACAAATTATTATCATATTTTTGCAGTGAAAGGAGCTCCCCACTTTGCCGCTTGAGAATTGAGAAAAACTTAACGAAAGTGGGGAAGTGAATGTCCAAATGATACTACTTTTAGGAGGCTGGTGATTTCATCACGGATACGGCTTTACAATGTCATTTCTCAACTAGAAAAACCTTGTTGCGTCGGTCCTGCTTTTCACTCATTCTCCCATTGTTGAAGGGAATCAGCGGTTTTTCGCCAGCCTTTTAGGTCTTTGTGTACCGATCCACCGTTTTTAGAAACTCAATCAGTATGGACGATCTCCAACAATAGCTATGCGTTCCGCTTTTCTTGGATAAGGATAGTAGTCGGATACCGCATAGTGCTGCGTTGCTCGATTATCCCAAAAGGCAACTGTATTTTTTGTCCATCGGAAACGGACTTGATATTCTGGGATATGGGCTTGTCGAAACAAATATTGCAATAATTGTTCACTTTCCTCTGGTTCTAGTCCAACAATATACGTAGTGAATGATGGATTAACAAACAAAGTTTTGCGTCCTGTTTCTGGATGAGTGCGGACGACTGGGTGTTCGACTGGTGGAAATTGTTGCTGCATTTCTTCTAATTTTTCTTGGCTCAAAATATGACTAAATGCCGGTGTAAAGTCGTGTAAGGCAGTTAAACCATCAATGCGTTCCTTGATTTGGTCTGGCAAATTATCATAAGCCGCAGCCATGTCAACCCAAAGCGTATCTCCTCCAACTGGTGGAACTTCAATTAAACGTAGCACAGCTGCTTTAGCGGGATTGGTACGAAATGTAACATCAGCATGCCAAATATTCTCAAATCCTGCTTGTTTTTCATTGCGAGAGAAACGAACGACTTCTTCTAGCTGATTTTCTTCTTTTTCGTAAAAAGGGTGGATTTCAAGTTCTCCCCATAGTCTAGCGAAAGCACGCTGTTGTTCACTTGAAATCTCTTGATTGCGAAAAAAGAGGACTTTCCATTCTAACAATGCCCTGTTCAACTCTTTAAAAAGATCCGATGAAACAGGTTGACGTAGATCTACGCCCGAAATTTCAGCACCAATCAGCGGAGTTAATGGTTTAATCTCGAAAAGGGTATACGGTTGTTCTTCAACTCCTTCAGGAAGGCGGCGCAGTTGGCGCGGCCCAACGTAATTGTCGCGGTTCTCAAATTTCAGTGGACGGGGGTAACGTGTCAAGAAACTCATTTCGCTCTACTCCTTTCTGAATATGAAGAGAAATTTTGTTGTTTGTAATTGGTAATTTAGGAACCAATAGCGGTTAATAGTTGTTGGCGTAAACGCGCAAATTCCTTTTCTTGTTTCCATTCATTGGACGTTAATGTATAACGATAAAGCGGGTTTTCTAAATCGAGTACAATTTGTCCGGGACGAGCTTGCATGACTAAAATGCGACGACCAAGAAGCAGTGCTTCATCAACATCATGTGTAATAAACAAGATACATTTTTTTGTTTGAATCCAAAGCTCTTTTAAATAGGTTTGCATCGTTTCCCGAGTTAAGGCATCGAGAGCGCTGAATGGCTCATCCATTAAAATAGCTTTTGGATCGACGGCTAATGTTCGGGCAATAGCTGCTCGTTGCTTCATGCCACCAGATAGTTGGTATGGAAGTAGGTGACCCACTTCTTCAAGTCCAACAAGTTTTAAATATTTATTAGCAATTTTAAGGCGCTCGCGTTTTTTGATTCCCTTCATTTTTAATCCAAAAGCGACATTTTGTTCGATAGTCATCCAAGGGAATAATTGATGATGTTGGAAAACAACACCGATTTCGCTGCTTGGTTGCTGATGCGCCCGCCCATTAATGACAATTTCACCGGTTGAAGGCTTTTGAAATCCAGCAATCATTCGTAACAGAGAAGATTTGCCGCAACCAGAAGGCCCCAATAGGCAAACAAAATCGTCGGGCGCTAATTGCAGATTAATATGTTCAAGAATCGTAGTAGGTTTTTCCTTTTTTTTTGTCTTATAGACTAATGATACATTTTGGATATCAATCAAAGGAGGATGGCGATTGTAATTCGGTTGCGGGCGCACCGTAAGCGATGTTGTCATCGGTTGAGCCTCCTTTTCTATGATATAGATTTTTAATTTCTCTATTGATACAAATCAGTTAACAAAGCTCGTTGGTATGTTGATAGAGAGGGGGAGGTTGTTATGTTTCCCTGCTCTTTCATAAAATCTCCTGTTTCTTTTAAAACACGAGAAAGTTTTCCAGGATTGTCAGGATCGCCAAAAAAATCTTTTTGTTGAGAAGCATCAAGCCAAATAATTTGTCGCATAGTTTGTAGGCTTTGTTCAGGTGATAATCCTAATTCTTTTGATAAAGCTTGCGCTGCTTCTTTTGGATGATCACGGTAATAATGGACAGCTTGGTTTAAAACAGAAATGTATCCCTTGATAATTGATGGGTATTTTTGAGCAAATTCATCGCTGACAATACCAAACTCACCAGTGATGATGTCTT
Organism: Geobacillus sp. YF-1; assembly: GCF_052692335.1. NCBI lineage: Bacteria > Bacillati > Bacillota > Bacilli > Caryophanales > Anoxybacillaceae > Geobacillus > Geobacillus sp. YF-1. The sequence continues at coordinate 1,812,252 of NZ_CP199850.1, read as the reverse complement.
CCTTGGTCAGATCGGCAGACGTGATGATAACTTTCCCGCCATGTTGAAGTAATTTTGCTTGTGTAGGCTGCCATATATATGCTCCATCAATATCTCCTCGTTGCCATGCTGCATAAATATCAGGTGGCTGCATATCAAGAATGATGATTTGTTCTTTTTTAGGATCGATATGCGCATGTTGCAACGCTCTCAATAAACTAAAATGTGATGTAGAGCTAAAAGTGGTTGCGATTTTTTTCCCTTGTAAATCATTGAGAGAATGGATGGAAGATGATTTTTTCACCACAAGGGCCTCGCTTTCACCGATCATGTCGTGAAGATAATACACTTTAAACGGTAAGTGATTCGCAATTCCGATAGCTCCTGGAGGTGTGCCAACAAGGCCAAAGTCAATACTTTTACTAGCCATCGCGTTAATCACGTCTCGTCCGGCATCAAACTTAATCCAACGAATGTGAATGTTCGGATATTTTTTTTCGAGCAATCCTAGTGCTTTTGCTAATAATTCTCCATTAGGAGAAATTTGGTACCCTATACGAATTTCTTTAGGTTCAGCTGTGTTTGAACCTTGTTTTGTTTTGTTAGAAGAACTAGTTGAATTTGCATGAGTACATCCCGTCATTAGTATAAAAAAAGATATGATAAGTGTTAAAAATGTAATAAAGTTTCGTAATTTATTCATATGGACGTCTACCCCTTATTTTAAGAATGTTTTACATGGTGTTGATTGTGAGCGTAAATTGGGACAGATTTCGCTAGGGTAAGATGACCGCTTTTGCCTTCGGTCGATAGGACTCTAGTGAAAAATAGCACTGGCCCTTGGTTCACATTGGCCGACGTGAAAGAAACCGCCGCCACAATGGTTCTCTCCATTTAAAAAACAAGGTAGTGAAGTGATCTACTTCTTTCATCACCAGCCTCCTACACTGCTAGATGTGAGGTAGTTCCCCATTGGTGCTGAAAGCCTCTATGCTCCACTAGTGTGATTAATGCCCGGTGTTTACTCTTTTCCCACCCAAGTAAACTGTTTACGTTGATATAAACGAATCACTCCATCAAGCAAAATAGCAATCCCTCCCATGATGAAAATACCAACGAACACAACATCGCTGCGTAAGTATTTACTGGCATCCAATACCATCCAGCCTATTCCTGATGTTGCGGCAACCATTTCGGCAGCGACCAAGGTGGAATAAGCGACTCCGGTTGCCGTGCGCAATCCGGTAATAATATCTGGGAGACAGGAGGGAAAAATGATCGAAAACAGAACATTCATCCGTTTGGCTCCTAACGATAAAGCAGCATGAATTCGATCTTTTGGAACCTGTTTAACGCTCGATAGAGTTGCTAAAAATAGCGGTGCAAATGCACTTAAATAAAGAAGAGCAATTTTTGAAGAATTATCAATACCGAGCCATAATACAAGAAGTGTATAATAGGCCAATGGTGGCAATGGACGATAAAATTCAATAAAAGGTTCGAAAATAGCTAATATGTAACTGTTCATCCCACACACAATTCCTAAAGGGACAGCTGTCACAAACGCCAATAATAGAGCAACTAATAGTCGATACATGCTCTGCATAATGTGAAGACCTAAGGAGCTATCTTTGTAGCCGTTATGGCATAAATCCAAAAATGTTTTCCATAAGGATTGAGGAGATGGAAGAAAAACAGGATCAATCCATTTAAGCTTCGTACTGACCATCCATAATATCAATGTGAAAATGATCGTGATTAATGAAATGATTTTCGTTATGATTGATTTTCTTAATTGCTCATTCATATATCTCCTCTCCTTAAGCACCACTCAATTTTTACAATACCAATAAGTTTACTTGGATATATGATATCAATGAGCTTTTTGTCTGTCAATACAAAAATTTTTTATTTTTTATGGGTGTTGCTATATAAGTTGCAATAAAGAATTTCCGACTTTTCGTTTCGGGTTTCATCTTTCTTTTTTGAATGAAAATGCTGCCGATTGGTGTGTGACAGCGGTTTTTTACTAGTCTTCTAAAACGTTTTAGGGAAGTGTGGTCTAAGGATAACAAAAGGTATTTCTCTTCCTAAAATATGGCTCATCACCACAACATGTACTTGACAGACGATTCACTTCTCTGAACAAGTGTATGCAAAACATGATTGGTTTCCTGTTCTTTCTTGGTTGCATAAATCAGGTACGTGATGAAAAAATCAAGTACAACTTTTGGTGAAGAGCCTAAAATATATAGAAGCTACAGATATTAACATATGTTGCTTTGGTTCGGGATTATATAAAAATTCAATCTTTGACAAGGGTCTTATTATTTCATATAGGAATTTTTGATTTTGAACGCGAAAAAAGTTAAGAAAGGATTAGTTTTTAGGGGAAGGTGGGATAAATTCGCTATGCTTTCTACACTTCCCGTCCCCATCATCCAAGCGCCGATGGCAGGCGGCGTATCAACGCCCGAGCTGGCCGCGGCGGTGTCGAGCGCCGAGGGGCTTGGATTTTTGGCTGGCGGGTACAAGACGGCGGAAGCGATGAGGGCAGAAATTCACAAGCTGCGGGCGCTAACGGACCGTCCGTTTGGGGTGAATGTGTTTGTGCCGGGGGATAAAACGGTGGATGAAAAGGCGCTCGAACGCTACCGCGCCGTATTGGCGGCTGAGGCGGAACGGCTCGGCGCAACAGTCGGCGAGCCGAAATGGGAGGACGATGATTGGGAAGCGAAACTGGATGTGCTGCTTCAGGAGCAGGTGCCGGTCGCGAGCTTTACGTTTGGCTGCCCGGACAAAACGGTGATCGCCGCCTTGCAGAAAGCTGGGGTGTTTGTGATCGTGACGGTGACATCGGTGGAAGAGGCTCACATTGCATCTGAAGCCGGCGCGGACGCCCTTTGTGTGCAAGGGGCGGAAGCGGGCGGGCATCGCGCGTCGTTTGGCAACGATCCAAAGCAGGGTGAGGCGATCGCGTTGTTCCCGTTGTTGGCCGACGTGCGCGCTTCGGTTCGGCTCCCGCTTGTGGCGGCGGGCGGGATCATGGACGGGCGCGGCATCGCGGCGGCGCTCAAAGCGGGGGCGAGCGCGGTGCAGCTCGGGACGGCGTTTTTGCGCTGCCCAGAAAGCGGGGCGCATCCGCTCCATAAGCAAGCGCTTGCCGATCCGCGGTTTACCGAAACGGCTGTGACACGGGCGTTTACCGGCCGGCCGGCGCGCGGGCTGGCGAACCGCTTTATGGCCGAATATCGCGATCTAGCGCCGGCGGCGTATCCGCACGTGCACCATATGACGAAGCCGCTGCGTGCTGCCGCCGCCAAGGCGGGCGATCCGGAGCGGATGTCGCTTTGGGCTGGAGAAGGATACCGGCTGGCGCGGGAACTTCCGGCGGCGGAGCTTGTCGAGGAACTGAAGCGGGAGCTGGAGGAGGCGCAGGGCCGCTAAATTAGCCCTTGCATTTGTCTGATGGAAAAAGCGGGTCGCGTCGTTTTGAGCGAGTGTCTAAATGGCGCTGTTTGATCAACGAATAGAAAGGATGGGGAGAACCATGACTGTAGCTCGCATTGTGTTTCCGCCGCTCAGCCATGTCGGCTGGGGGGCGCTTAAGCATTTGGTTCCGGAAGTGAAGCGGTTGGGAGCGAAACAAATTTTAGTGATTACTGACCCAATGCTTGAGAAAATCGGCCTTGTCGAGCAAGTGACGTCTCCGCTCCGGCAAGCAGGGTACAGCGTGCACGTCTATACGGATGTTGTGCCCGAGCCGCCGCTTGCGACGGGGGAAAAGGCGGTGGCGTTTGCCCGCGATGGGGAGTTCGATCTTGTCATCGGCGTCGGTGGCGGTAGCGCGCTCGATTTGGCAAAACTGGCCGCTGTTTTGGCGGTGCATGACGGTTCGGTTGCCGACTACCTAAACTTGACGGGAACGCGGGCACTCGAGAAAAAAGGGCTGCCGAAAATTTTGATTCCGACGACATCAGGCACCGGGTCGGAAGTGACGAATATCTCTGTCTTGTCCTTAGAAACGACAAAGGATGTCGTGACGCACGATTACTTGTTGGCTGATGTAGCCATCGTCGATCCGCAGCTGACCGTTTCCGTTCCGCCGCGGGTGACGGCCGCAACCGGGATTGATGCGCTCACCCATGCGGTCGAAGCGTACGTGTCGGTCAACGCGAGCCCGACATCGGATGGGTTGGCGATCGCGGCCATGCGCCTCATTTCTCGCTCATTGCGCAAAGCGGTGGAAAACGGAACGGACAAACAGGCGCGCACGGATATGGCGAACGGTAGTTACCTAGCGGGTTTGGCGTTTTTCAACGCCGGGGTGGCCGGCGTGCATGCGCTCGCGTATCCGCTCGGCGGGCAGTTTCATATCGCCCATGGCGAATCGAACGCCGTGCTTTTGCCGTATGTGATGGGCTACATCCGTCAAAGCTGCACGAAACGAATGGCTGATATTTTAAACGCGCTCGGCGGCAACTCGAGCTTTTTGTCCGAAGTGGAAGCATCGTATCGGTGCGTCGAGGAACTGGAACGGCTTGTCGCCGACGTCGGCATTCCGAAGACGCTGGGCGGATTCGGCATCCCGGAAAGCGCGTTAGAAAGCTTGACGAAAGATGCTGTCCAACAGAAACGGCTGCTCGCCCGCAGCCCGCTGCCGCTGTTGGAAGTCGACATCCGCGCGATTTACGAAGCCGCGTTTGCCGGGACGATCGTCGAACCGAACCATGAATAAGGAAGAAATACAGGGGCTGTTGGTTGGCTCCTGTATTTTTTGTTTGGAAAGCGAAAGTGGTTTTCCATGTTTAGGTTTACGGCTTTTTTCGCTCAAAAGGCAACATTTTCCGCATTTTCTTGACGGTGAAGAAGGAATTTTCGCCTCTTGAAGCGAACGAATATACATCAATCGTCTCGATTCGACAAAAAGAGAACGACAACGAGCTCGAATACATTTGAGGTGTTTTTAGGGAGGAAAGAGGATGTTTACGACGGTCATCACGCCGCGCGTGTCGGAAACGGACGGTGTCGGTCATATTAACAACACGACGGTGCCTGTTTGGTTTGAAGCCGGTCGGCATGAAATTTTCAAACTGTTTACGCCGGATTTGTCGTTTCGGCGCTGGCGGATGGTAATCATTCGCATGGAAGTCGACTATGTCCATCAAATGTATTACGGACAAGATGTGACAGTGTACACCGGTATTGAGCGTATTGGCAACACAAGCCTGACGATTTATGAGGAGATCCATCAAAACGGGGTGGTTTGCGCCAAAGGACGGGCGGTGTATGTCAATTTCAATTTTGAGACGGGACGTCCTGAACGGATTCCGGATGACATTCGCAGCGCATTGCGTGAGCATCTTTGGCAGCCGAACGAATAGGGAAGAAGGGGGCTGCTCAAGAGGTTTTGATCCGCCTTCTAGAAGGCTAATGAACCGATGGTTACCGGACGCCAAGCAGCGGCATCTTGTCCAAAAAACGGATTCGATAAGGTTTCTTTCGGTGAAAAATAGTGACGTCTGGCCGTATGTTACCCAACATGCCCCGCTTTCTAGAAGGCTGGCGATTTCATCGGGGATACGGCTTTACAATGTGATTTCTCAACTAGAAAAACTTTGTTGCATCGGTTCTGCTTTTCACTCATTCTCGATTAATGAAGGGAATCCGTGGTTTTTCACCAGCCTTCGAGGGGAGCGAATGGTGAACTTCGCCCATGGCGCGACGCAAACGTCATGTTTTCTCATCACGAATTCTTCGTTTTGCATTGTTTCGCTCTGTCACTGTTGAGTGTGGCCTATTTTTTAGCGGAAGGAGGAGGAGCGGTGAAGGAACATTTGTGGGAGCAGGTCAAAGCCAAGCTCGCGCAAAAATTGTCTGGCGCCTCTTTTGATGCTTGGTTCGCGTCGACGTCCGCGACGGTGGATGAAGACTGGCTGATTATCGAATGCGTGAACGAGATTCAATGTGAATGGCTGCAAATCAGATACGGCGAACTGATCGGCGAGACGGTGCGCGAGGTGTTTGGCCGCGATATGCGCATTTTCGTGTCCGTCTGCGGCGAGCGGCAGCAAATCGAGAAGCGGCTCGAACAGCGGCACGGGGTGCCGATTACGTTCCGGCAATATATGACGCAGTTGGAGAAGCAAGTCGATGAGCTCGAACGGCGCGTTGACCATTATTCGCGAATCATCGATGAATTGCTTGCTTCGCGGCCGATCCACTGATGGTGGCGATGAGCGGTTTTGCTTGCGTTCATCAGCGCATTGCCGCCCCTTTTTATCGTGTTTGGATTGATGGTCGTTCTTTTCCTTTGCTTTGGTGCGGCAAACGGTGCCTTGTTCCAAGTCGTTCCAACTTGGTTTCTGAAAGAAGTCGGATTGCTGACCGGCATCGTCGGGGCGGCCGGCGGGTTGGGAGGGTTTTTGCTGCCGAACGTGCTCGGGGCGATGAAGCAGTGGCTCGGTTCCCCGGCATACGGATTTTGGCTGTTTGCCATTGTTCTCGGAGGGGCTATGCTGACGGCGCGCCGTTTACAAGCGCAGGCGGTTGAGGATGTCCCCCGTGCGAACGGTATGGTGGAGCGATCTGGATAAAAGGCTGCAATCAAACAAGAGACAGCGAAAAGGTGTCCGGAGCTTAGGGACACCTTTTCGTGTTTATGCGGATGAAACAAGGTGGAAAAGATAGTTTTGCTTCACCTTCATGAAAAACTAGGGAGGCAGTGATCGAAGAGGAGAGGAATAGTGCGGTCTTACTTCGTTTCGATCCGGCTTTACAATGTCATTTCTCAATTCGAAAAGCCTGGTTGCGTCGGTCCTCGTTTTCGCTCATTTTCCCATTGATGAAGGGATCATTGGGGAATTGATCGGTTCGTTGTGAGATGGATTTTCAAAGGGCAGTGATTTCCTTTTCAGTTGTGGTGCAGATCAACGTATAATGAACAAAGGAGGGCATAAAAAAAGTTGAATCATGGAGGAATGGTTGATGAAGTACAACGATGCATTGCGACTTGACGATCAGCTTTGTTTTGCGATTTATGCTTGTTCGCGCGAATTGACCAAACTTTATCGTCCGTTGCTTGAAAAACTTGAAATTACATATCCGCAATATTTAGTGCTTTTGGTGTTATGGGAGAAGGGGGAATCAACAGTGAAGGAGTTAGGTCGACGATTGTATTTAGATTCCGGCACGCTAACACCGATGTTAAAGAGAATGGAAGAAAACGGACTCATTCATCGGTCGCGCTCGGTGGAAGATGAACGAGTGGTCCACATCACGCTAACGGAAAAAGGCGACAAATTAAAAGTAGAAGCGCAATGCATACCGCAAGCCATTGCAGAACGAGTGGGACTTCCTAGTGAGGAGTGGAATCAATTGTTGCCTTTGTTGCGTTCGCTGCTTCAACGGCTCGAAATGGCGCAAACCAGTTCGTGAGGAGGAGAGACTTGCTTTTTAAATTTGTATTGTTTAAAATTAAGTTGTGCAAAATTAAATTTTAGGAAGAGAGGTGCTGGAGGATGCAATCGATTTACTCAACGTCCGTCACAGCTCATGGTGGGAGAAACGGAAAGGTAGTGTCCGACGATGGGATCCTTTCTCTCGAGGTGAAAATGCCGAAAGAACTCGGAGGACCGGGTGGTGCGACCAATCCTGAGCAATTGTTTGCGGCGGGATATGCTGCTTGCTTTGACAGCGCATTGAATTTAGTGATTCGCCAAAAAAAGATCAAAACCGATGGTACGGAAGTGACCGCTCGGGTGGTGCTTGGCAAAGACGAAGCAGATGGTGGGTTTCGGCTGGCGGTTGCTCTCGAAGTGCGTGTGCTAGGCGTTGATCGCCCAACGGCCGAAGAGCTGGTGCATGCTGCTCATCAAATCTGCCCGTATTCGAAAGCGGTCCGCGGCAATATTGACGTAACGCTTTCTGTCAACGAATAACGGCCATCAGCGAAGGTGTCCCTTAACGATGTGGGGTGGGGACACCTTCTGTTTGTGGGGCGGTTGTTCGTTGGTGGTCAACCGACATCGTCCGCTAGCCCACCTGTTTAGGAGGGAGGTTGGTGATTGACTCGCGCAATCGCTTCTCAAAGTTGTTTCTCAACTTTTATTCATCGACCAAAGGAAACCTCTGATTTCCAACAACCTTCTAGCGTTGTTTTAAAGTCGGTTTTGGAAAAAGCGGAGCAGCTCCTCAGCGCGGTTTCCGACCAGTTGAATCAGCTGTTCAAACATGGCGTCGCGCTGCAGATCGAGCTCAATGATGCGTTTCGCCAGCTCGAGCGCTTTTTCGTTCATGGAACTGGCCCCCTTTCATGGTCCAAATGGGTCTAAATCGTTCGTATTCGCGGCGCAATTCCTCTATCGTCCAGTGTTCGAGCTGTGCTGGATCATCGGTCAAACCCACTCGCAGCAGGTGGTTAATATAAAACTGTTTTTGTTGTTTTACTGCCTGTTGCATCCATTTCCCCATGTCGCTCCCTCCCTGTTTTTACCTTTACGATACCACCTTTTTCTTTAGTGTACAGCGAATGTGTTAAGCACATTTACAGGAAATTTAAAAAATGTGTTAATTTTATTTACAAAAGTTAACGAGATACCATGATTTTTTGTATAATTGCGTTAGAAAATGTAACGTATAGAGGTGAGGAAGATGACTGCTCATCCACAAGAGGATCATTACAAATATAAAAAAGTCATTTCGATCGGTGTCGTCAGCGAACTGACCGGGCTGTCGCAGCGGCAAATTCGTTATTACGAGGAACGGAAGCTGGTGTTCCCTGACCGTTCCAAAGGAACTCGCAAATATTCATTCGCCGATGTGGAGCATTTGATGAAAATTGCTAATCAACGCGAGGAAGGTGTATCGACTTGGGAAATTCGTCAAGAGATGACGAAAGAGCTGCGCGAGCGAATGTTAAAAGGGCAAATGAACGCCCATTTTCGGAGGCGTTCGTGAAGATCCTACCTTTCAAAAAAATGGGCTGTGGAAAAAGTTGGCTTGGAGGGCAGGGGCAAACCTGCTGTTTTCCTTGATCAATGGTGAATCCCGGCTTGAATATGCCGTGGAGGGGAATGGCGGACGACGCGACGTTTCATTTTTCGCGTCCGCCCGCCGAAGTATTTGGTGATGTCAAAAGAAAAGCTGGTTTCGCTCTACGGTTGCCATCTTATCCACTAACTCCCTCTTTCTTCTCTCCTCCATTTCACTATAATGGGTATCGAGGGAGGAGAGAAGACGATGACCATCTTTTTTGGCGTTCTTGCCATCTTGTTATTGCTTGCTTTCATCATTCGTAAAGCCCACCGCAACACGTATGAAGCGGTTTTGCATAAAGTCCAAGTCGGCGGCTGTCCAGAGGGTGGGGACGGAGCCCTTCGGATTTTGCAGCTGTCGGATTTGCATCTTGAAAAACTGTCCATCACCCCGGACGATGTATACAACAAGCTGAAAGACGAAGCGATCGATTTGATCGCGTTGACGGGCGACTTTTTGGACCGTGAGGAAAGCATCGCCAAGCTCGGTCCGTATTTGGCTGCGCTCAATGCATTGAAACCGACGTACGGCATGTATGCGGTGTTTGGCAACCATGATTACGTGCTTCAAGGTGAAGCGTTTGAGCGCTTGAGAGCGACGCTTGAGGCGCACGGCTGCACCGTCTTGCAAAACGAGACGAAAACGATCACGGTCAACGGTCAAACCGTCCATATCATCGGCATCGATGATTTTTACACGGGGCGCAGTGACATCAAAAAGGCATACGCCGGCGTGAAAGACGGCATCAACCTCGTGTTGACGCACGATCCAGACATCGTGCCGCATATGAAAGATTATCATTTTGATTACTTGCTGTCGGGTCATTTCCACGGCGGGCAAATTCATTGGCCGAAGCCGTACCATTTGGCGAAAATGAGCAAAACGCTCACCGAGCGGAACATGATCAAAGGTTATCATGAATGGGAAGGAAAACCGTTTTATATCAACGAAGGGCTTGGGCAAACGGGAGTGAACATCCGGATCGGCTCGAAGCCGGAAGTGACGCTCCACGTCATGGCGTTGCCGCCTGTGGCGGGAACGGAAGCGGTCAAGGCTGTCTAAATGGGCAGCTTTGGCCGCTTTTTCATCGCTATGGGAAACGCGTCTTGTGCTGAAGCTTGTATTCATCGCAGAACGTTTGGCGCCGGCAGTAGGATCGTCCCTTAGCCGAACGGGAAGCGGCAGCGAAATATGGTTCACATCCAGGCGCGAGCGACAAAGATTGATGGCGGGCTGAATAGAAACGAGAAATCATTCCCATAATTTTAGAAAGAAAGGAGTGGTAGTGTATGGAGCCGTCGTGGAGAGCGCTGTTGCCGTTTCTCGTTGTCATTCCCGTTTCGATTTGGACGAAGCAAGTGATTCCCGGTCTGTTTGTCGGGCTGTTGGTCGGAAGCTATTTATTGACGCCGTCGCTGCTCGGCGGATTGCGAACGATGCTTCATTACGTCGTCGATAACTTGATGCAGACGAACAACATTCGCATCATCATGTTTTTATACGTGTTTGCCGGTCTTGTCAGCATGATCAAATATACCGGGGGAATCAAAGGGTTCGTCCATCTCGTCAGCCAAAAAGTGAAATCGGCCAAAGCGGCCATGCTGCTGACGTGGATCTCGACGATGGTGACGTTTAGCGACCCTGATTTTCGCATCGTCACCGTCGCGCCGATCATGAAGGCGCTGCGCAAACGGCTTGGGCTGTCGTCCCAGCAAATCGGCTTTGCCATTGAGGTGACCTCCAACCCGGTTGTCGCGCTCATCCCAATTGCCACCGCGTTCGTCGGCTATATGGTGTCGGTCATCGACAAGGCGCTTGATACGGCCGGCATCGGAGCGGAGCCGTACATCGTGTACGTCCGCAGCATTCCGTTTAACTTTTTCTCGTATGCCATTCTCGCCGTCGGGCTGTACTACAGCTTTTTTGTCTACTCGCGCAAAAAACAGGCGGAGATCAGCAAAGAGCGGGGGGGAAAGCCGATCGAGCGTTGGGATCCGCGTTTGGCGCTCGAAATGGCGGAAGAACAGCGACCGGCTGACCATCCGCCCAACGAAGCGCAAGGGGAAGAAGGAGACGCGATGCAGACATGCCCGCGCGCGTATCAAAAAGAAACGCCGGTCAAGCCTTGGAATTTGATCGTTCCCCTTTCGATCGTGCTCGTTTTGACGTTGTTTTTAAGCTGGTGGGACGGTCACCGCGGGGCGAGAACGTTTTGGGAGGCGTTTTTGCAAAGCGATGCGCTCGGGGCGATGTTAGAGGCGCTTTTGTTTACGGTCATGATCACCGTTGCGTTCTTCCTTTGGCAGCGGTTTCGCTTGACGGATTTGTTGACTCATTTTGTCAAGGGCGGCAATGAACTTATGTCTGTCATTTTGATGCTGGCGCTCATTTGGGCGCTGTCGGCGGTGGCGGAGGATTTAGGGTTTTCGCAATACATTACGGGCCATGTCAAAGAATGGATTCCGCCGTTTTTTGTCGCCCCGATTTTGTTTTTGCTTGGCGCCGTCATTTCCTATTTCATCGGCTCGTCGTGGGGGACATGGGGGATGTTGATGCCGCTTGGCGTAACGCTCGCGAGCCAGTCGGGAGCGAACATTTTACCGGTCATCGGCGCGGTGTTTGCGAGCGGGACGTTCGGGGCGTTCGCGTCGCCGCTCAGCGACAATACCGTGACGCTGTGCACCATTTTGGATTTGCCGGTGATCGAGTATGCGCGCACGAAGCTGGTTCCGTCGCTCATCGCCGCCGGCATCGCCGCCGTTTTGTTCGGCGCCACGTCATTTCTTTTGCATTAGCGCTGCTGTCGCCTCTTCTCCTTTCGTGATACACTAAAAGAAAAAGGAAGAGAGGGGAGCGGCGATGGGGGAGACGGAACGGCAGCTTGACGAGCTCAGCCAATGGCAAACGGAAGATGTGGTCGCGCAGCTCGAGCCGTTGCACGAGCGGCTCGCTCTGGAGGACGCGTATTACCAGGCCGCCGAAGATGAGAGGGCGCGCGCCCGATATTATCGTCATCTGCCGTTTGACGGGGACGGATGGATGTTGTTTGTCCGCTATCACGAACTGGTGGCGCGCACCCATAAGCGGCGGCTGCCGTATTTTTTCAGCAAGGACGAATATTTGTACACATGGGTCGACTTGCAGCCGGACGGAACGGTGCGAAGCTTGTACTCCGGCGAGCGAAAAGACCCGAAGATGTTGATCGTCCAAGATGTCGAAACGATGAAACGGCGCTACGATGAATTTCGCCAGTTGTTGAAAAACATGAAGCATGGGCTCGGCGATATGCACGAGCGGGTGAAAACGATCGAGCAGCAATGGAAATTCAATGCCGAACATGTCGTGCCGCAGTCGTGGTTTGGCGCCCGCGAACCGATGAAAGGTGATTTGCATCATTTGTTCGTCTGCCAGCCGGAGTGCAACACGATGCGGTCGAATTTTCCGTATGCGGATTTTCCGTTTTACAATCCGGAAGACCCCGACGAGCAAGTGCAAAACCGTTGCGGCGTTGTCTATAACGGCTATTTCGAGCCGGAGTACGGCAAAGGGACGGCGGCAAGGGCCATGCTGTACTTTCTGCTTCGCTATCCGAAGGCGATCGCAAAGCCGTTTCGGCGCAAAATCGATATTCCGCTCCTTGTCCGTTGGCACGAGCAATTTCCGCCGACGGTGTATGAACATCATCGCAACAGCGCGATTTTTTTCATCCAAGGCAACCGCAACCCGTTCATTGATTTCCCTGAACTGGCGGGGCGAATGGTGTTTCCGTTTGAAGGGACGATGGCAAACGGAGCGTTGTCTGAATAGCGCCTGGCCGCTTGAGCATGGCGATGAACAAAAAGCGGCACCCGGAAGACGAGCGTTTCCGCCGGGAGGCCGCTTTTTTGTTTCCTGCCGTTGGACAAGGCGCAAGAGGGAAGGTTAGGCGGAAACCGTCTTGTCATCCGGTGGTTGGCGATCCGCTTGTTTGCGGAAGTATGTGGCGACCATCGGACCGGAAATATTGTGCCAGACGCTGAAAATGGCGCTCGGAACGGCGGCGAGCGGCGAAAAATGGGCGGTCGCCAAGGCCGCGCCAAGCCCGGAGTTTTGCATGCCGACTTCGATGGAAATCGCCTTTTGTTTGGGCGGTGACAGGCGAAACAGTTTGGCAAACCAATACCCAAGCAACAAGCCCAACCCGTTATGGGCCACGACAATAAGGAAGATGAGCAGTCCGCTTTTGGCAATGGCCGCTTGGTTTTGCCCGACGACGGCGGCGACGATGGCCACGATGGCGATGACCGAAACGAGCGGGAGCGCCGGGATGCACGCTTTGACTTGCTTTTGGAACAGCGCCTGGGCGATGAGTCCTAAAAGGATTGGAATCAGGACGACTTTGACGATCGACCAAAACAAAGCCGCAGCCGATACGGACAACCATTTTCCGGCGAAAAGCAAAATGAGCGAAGGCGTCAAAATCGGCGCTAAAATCGTCGAAACAGACGTGACGGCGACCGACAGCGCCGTATCTCCTTTTGCCAAATACGTCATGACGTTGGACGCCGTTCCGCCCGGGCAGCAGCCGACTAAAATAATGCCGAGCGCCACTTCACGCGAAACCGGCAGAAAGTAAGCGAGCAAAAACGCGACAAGGGGCATGATCAGAAACTGGGCAACGACGCCGATCAACACATCAAGCGGACGTTTGAATACTTCTTTGAAATCATCTGCTGAAAGTGTCAATCCCATGCCAAACATCACGATGCCTAACAGCGGCACAATATACGGGGCGATCCACGTAAACGCGCCGGGAACGAAAAAAGCGAGCGCGCCGAACAGAAGCACCCAGATCGCAAACGTATTGCCGACAACGTTGCTGATTCTTCCTAGTGTATTCACTGTACTCACTCCTTGAACAAAGATGGGAAAGATATACAAGAAATTATATACATTTTTTTGAAAAGTTCAACTAATGAATCGCCAAATTTTGAAGAAACGTTGACAATATGGAGTCGCTGTGAAAAAATTCACTCCCTTTTTCTTCAGTTGTGCTATGATAGGAATTGAGAAAAAGAATCATTATTGGCATCAATAAGTGTAGACAGGGAAATAGGGGGAAAGACGATGGTGCTGACCGATTTGCATAAAGGAGAGACAGCGGTCGTCGTCCGTTTGGCTGTTGACAATGAGGCACTGAAACAGCGTCTTCTTCATCTAGGGGTCAAAGAAGGAAAAATGGTGCGGTTAAAAGCCGCGATGCCGTTTGGCGGGCCGGTGATGGTCGAAGTCGATGGACAGGCCATCGGCTTGCGGCGCAAAGAAGCGTCGGCGATTGAGGTGAAATGATGGCGTACGTAGCGCTGTTTGGCAACCCCAATACTGGCAAAACGTCATTGTTTAATTGTTTAACTGGCTCCTATGAATATGTTGGCAACTGGAGCGGAGTGACGGTCGAGAAGAAAGTAGGAGTGCTTCGCCAGCACGGTGTGCCGGTCGTCGATTTGCCCGGCCTTTACTCGCTCCAACCGCTGTCGCGTGATGAAGGAGTGGCGACTGATTTTTTATTGACCGAGCCGTGTTCAGTGATCGTCAATATCGTTGACGCGTCGCAACTCAAGCGCAACTTGCATTTGACGGTTCAGCTATTGGAATTTGGCCGGCCGCTCATCATCGCTTTGAACATGGTCGATGTCGCGGAAAAGCGCGGCATCAACATCGATGCCGCCAAGCTGTCACGCCATCTCGGCGTCCCGGTTGTTCCGGTCATCGCGCGGACGGGAAAGGGGATAAAGGAGTTATCGCACACCATTTTGTCGACAAAAGACGGACGCCATTCCCGCATTTTTATTGATTACGGCATCGAAGTGGAACGCGCGATCCGCCGCATTGCCGAGCAACTTCCCGATGACGTGCCGGGAGATAAGCGCTGGATGGCGCTGCAATTTCTAGAAGGAAACGAGCGCATCGCCGCCTATTTGAGCAACCGTTGCGATTTGTCACTGCTTGTAGCGATTCGAGCGGAGACGGAACAGGTGCTTGGCTGCCCGGTGGCTAAGCGTATTTATGAAGCGCGCGACCGCTGGATCAGCGAAACGATCGCGGCGGCGGCCATCGAGTTTGCGCCAAAGCCGCTGACGCTAACGGAAAAAATCGACGCGGTGGTGACAAACCGTTATGCTGGGCTGCCGATTTTTTTGGCGCTGATGTATATCGTGTTTATGCTCACGTTCAACTGGCTCGGCACGCCGCTTGCCGACCGGCTTGACGCCTTTTTCTCCGGACCGCTCACCGATTGGTTGTCGCGTTTGCTTGATTGGGCGGGAGCGTCGCCGTTTATCGAAGCGCTTGTGTTGGATGGCATTGTCGCTGGGGTCGGCGGTGTGCTTGTATTTGTGCCGCAAATTTTCATTTTGTTCTTTTTCATTTCATTGCTGGAAGACTCCGGATACATGGCGCGTGTCGCGATGGTGATGGATCGAATCATGGAAGCGATTGGGTTAAACGGCAAAGCGTTTATTCCGATGATTATCGGCTTTGGCTGCAACGTTCCCGGAGTGATGGCGGCGCGCACGATCGAGCAGCCGAAAGAACGGCTGTTGACGATGTTGCTGTTGCCGTTTATGTCGTGCTCCGCCCGCTTGCCGGTGTACGCGCTGTTTGCGGGGACGTTTTTTGTTCGCGAACAGGCGCTTGTCGTCTTTTCGCTTTACGTGCTTGGCATCATAGTAGCCTTAGGGCTGGCCAAATTGTTTTCATCGGCCGTATTCAAAAATGAAAGCTCGCTCTTTGTCATTGAATTGCCCCCATATCGTGTGCCGCAGGCGCTCACATTATGGCGCAGCACATGGGAGAAAGGGAAAGGGTTTGTCCGCAAAGCCGGAACGTTTATTTTCGGCGGCTCGGTTGCCATTTGGCTGTTGACGTATATCGGGCCGCATGGGGTTGGGGTCTCAATGGATGACAGCCTGCTGGCGGCCATCGGCGGGATGATTGCGCCGCTGTTGGCGCCGCTTGGTTTTGGCGCTTGGCAGGCCGGGGCTGCGTTAATTACCGGCTTTTTGGCGAAAGAAGTTGTTGTATCAACGATGAATATTATTTATCACGTCCATGAGGCGGCCGGATTGAAATCGGTGATCGCTTCCCATTTCACTCCGTTGTCAGCCTTCAGCTTTATGGTGTTTGTCCTTCTATATACACCATGTTTAGCGACGGCAGCGACGATCCGCAAAGAAACCGGATCGTGGAAATGGATGCTGTTGTCGATCGGCGTTGCCTTAACAGTCGCTTATATGTTGTCATTTGTTGTTTACCAAGCTGGAATGATATTCGGTTTTCAATGAAAGGAGGAGAAGATGATGATTGCGAATCTCGTCATTGGCGGTGCAATTTTCTCCTATGCTGGGTGGACGCTAGTCCGTCACGTGAAAAAAAGCGCCAAAGGAAGATGCGCTGCATGCCATGCGGCCGACCGTTGCGCTGGCAGCTGCGGACCAGAGCGGCAATGATCGGTAGGGGAACGGATTCCTGATGGTGATCGGAATCCGTTTTCTTGATTGTTCGACGGAAGACGTTCCTGTTGTCTAAGTGGGTGGTGAAAAACGGCCGTCACACACGAATCGGCGGCGTTTTCATTCAGAAAAGAAAGCTCGCTCTGCAAGGTTTCTCTAATTGAGAAACGGATAAAATCGGTAGTATTTTGCCCTCAATCACCAACCTTCTAAATGTACATTGCGCTGTTTTTGTCGCTTTTGGTTGCGAAAAACAATGAAGCCAAGGGAAACAAGACGATATTTATTAAAATTTGTTCACAGTTAGGACGAATAGCCTATTTACATGAGATGAAAAAAACGGTAAAAATAGAAGTGAAGACGTTAGTTTTAGAAAAGATAGAAAATTCGGTGTATAAGGGGACGGCGTTATGGTTTACGATGGAATCATCTTGTCGTTGTTGATCGGCTGGTTTCGCGGCGGCAGCTTGAAAGGGCTTGCTACTATGAAACTGCGCGGCGGTTGGTTGTTTCCACTGCTGCTGGTGGTGCAGATGGTCATCTTTTTCCTTCAGGAAGACGTAACATGGATCGCGAAAATAAGCAATGAGATTTTTCTTCTCGTCTACATCACCGGGCTTGTCTTTTTATGGCTCAACCGCCATCAGCCAGGATTTTCAGTGATTTTCGCCGGCGTGTTGCTCAACTTTATCGTGATGGCTGTCAACGGGGGGCGAATGCCGGTATCCGTCGAAGCTGCGCAATTTCTTGGCCGCGAATACATTGAAGCGTTAAAAGCCGGTCTGTACGGCAAGCACCAAGCGATCACATCGGACACGTTGCTGCCGTTTCTCGGCGACATCATCCCGCTGTCTCCGCCGTACCCGCGCCAACAAGTCATCAGCATCGGCGACGTTGTGATGAACGTAGGGGCGTTCGTCTTTATCCAGCATCTGATGCTCAGCGCACCGCGACATCGAGCAGATGATGCTGAGAAAGAAACCACGACCGCTCCTGCGATCAACAAATAAATCCAATTTTTAAGGAGGAGAAGAAAATGAAAGTCAAAGCAAAACAAGTGTTGATCAATCTCTTTATCCTCGGTTCGGTGATTGTGGCGTTGACGTCGGGGTTTAGAATTGGAAGTTAAAGTTTAAGAAGGGCGGAATTGTAGACAAATATAGAAGAGAATGGGTATTTTTCTAAAGTTCAAATATGGTAAAGATGTTGTTTAAAAATGCTGTTTTGGTTTTCTTTATCACCCTTCTTAGTACATTTTGTGGTAAAGAGCCAACAGAATTTTTTTGATAAAAATGAGAGTGATTATAGGATGACTCCGACATTAAAATGGCAAGGGAAAATATATTTATTTTTCATTTCTTCCATTAGTTTAATTGTTTTTATTACAGGAGATGGATTTTCTACTCCATCTCTTAAAGATTGGGTTTTTGTTTATTTTTTAGTGTCCGCTGTCCTTTTATTAAGCTATTTTTCTGTTCATCTCCCGCCTAAGGATAATTCTTTTTCGATGGATTCGGCCATTTACTTAGCTGTTATGTTTTTGTATGGCATTTCCCTTGCATTGAAGGTTCTATTGATTAGTATTTTAGTAGAATTTTTATATAAGCGAAAAATGGCATGGTGGAAACATCTATTTAACTTTTCTATGTATTCTTTGATGATTGCGGGAGCTTTCTACTCCTTTTTGTTGTTTGGTGGACAGATTGGAGAAATTAAAACTGATCATTTGTTTCCGTATATGATTAGTTTGTTAGTATATTTTTGTGTGAATATTAGTTTAATATTTATGTTCTTTGTTTTCTTAGAGCGTGTATATAAAGGTGCTTTTAACTTTGGTGTCTTGCTTGAAGCCATGGTTAGTTACTGTGTTACTTTAATATTATCGCTTGTTCTAGCTATTTTATTAGATAAAGAACAATATTTTGGTTTGTTTTTGTTTATTGTTTTAGTCATTATTCTATCAGTAGTATTTAAAAAATTTATAAATCTATATGAGTTAGTATCTAACCGTGCCAACAAAGACCACCTCACCGGTCTTTGTAACCACGGCTATTTCAAAGAAACGCTCAAGCAACAGTTCTCCGACTGCAAGGTGCTGAAGCAGCCGCTGACGTTGGCGTTTCTTGATTTGGACGATTTTAAAAAATATAACGATCGCAACGGCCATTTGCAAGGGGATCGGTTGTTGACGTTTTTTGGAAAGCTGCTGCAAAACGCGGTAGAGGGGACCAACTTCACGGTTGCCCGCTATGGCGGAGAAGAGTTTGCCATTTTGATGCCCAATACCATGAAGGACGAGGCGTACGTGTTTTTAAACCGGCTGCGCAAGGAAGTGAACGATACATATTTTGAAGGCGTTGAGCATATCCCGTACCGTTGTTTGTCGTTTTCGTGCGGCATCGCCGAGATGGAAAAGGATATGTATGAAAGCGAGGAGCTGATTCATCGAGCCGATCAGGCGCTCTATTATGCAAAAGCGCAAGGGAAAAATAACGTGCAGCTGTACGATAAGCATCATATGAGATTGGATGAAATTCGTTTTAAACAAGATTTGGAAGCGCTCGAGCAACAAGTGAAGTTTTTCCTTTCAAAAGATGTGTATACATACCGCCATAGCAAACGAGTGTTTAAATATGCGCTTGAGTTTGGCAGCCGTCTCAGCGAGTTGACCGACCATGAGCGGCAGACCTTGATCTTGGGGGCGCTGATTCACGATATCGGCAAAATCGAGGTGCCGCGCGATATCTTAAATAAGCGTGGAAAATTGGAAAAGCATGAATGGGAAATTATTAAAAAACACGTGACGTGGGGACGCGAAATTGTAGCGGAGGAGAAGCGGTTTGATGACCTGCTTCCGCTGATTGAGCTTCACCATGAGCGGTATGATGGAAGAGGATATCCGTACGGGCTGAAAGGGGAAGAAATCCCGAAATTGGCCCGCATTTTGTGTATTATCGACTCGTTTGACGCCATGACGACGGAGCGGCCGTATCAGCCGACGAAAACGTTTGAAGAAGCGCTTGAGGAAATCGACCGTTGCGCGGGGACGCAGTTTGACCCGGTATACGCGGCGAAGTTTATCGCGTTTGTTCGTGAACATTGTTTGCCGCTGATGGAACTGCAACAGTTGGAGTAGAGGGAGGCACTTGCCAATGGCAAGTGTTTTTATTTTTTTCGGAAGCGGTTTGCCCTCCACTTGACTATGAATATGACCGTTTGCCGATAGGATGTCCGCCGAAAGTTTCCAGTGGTAGTTAGAATCTCACGGAGACCGAAGAACATCGATTCGGAAACGGAATGTTGATTGATTTTGATTGGTTTGTTTTTATTTTTGATTGATATTGATAGAAATTGAATGTTTTTGATTGATTTTTTCTCTCCTTTGGCGTATGATAGAGTTGTAAGCGATATCGCCCTTCACGGGAGGTGGGAACGTGTTGACCGAAGAGCGCCACCGCCTCATTTTGGAGCTTTTGGCGCAAAAAGAAGTGGTGAAGCTGCAAGAGCTCGTGGAGGCGACTGGTTCGTCCGAGTCGACGATTCGCCGCGATTTGACGCAGCTTGAAAATGAAAAGAAGCTGCGCCGCGTGCACGGCGGGGCGGCGTTGTTGCAGCAAAAACGTGAAGAGTTAAGCGTATCGGAAAAATCGCTGAAGTATATCGAAGAAAAACGGCGGATCGCCGCCTATGCGGCCAGCTTGGTGCAAAAAGGGAACTGCATTTATTTGGACGCGGGGACGACAACGTGGGAAATGATCCCGCACTTGGCGGGCAAAGAAGTCACTGTCGTCACGAACGGTGTGATGCATGTCGAGCGGTTGCTTGAGCATAACGTGACGACGTATTTGATTGGCGGCATGATCAAGCCGAAAACGAAGGCGTTGATCGGTCGCGGCGCTATCGAGTCGCTGCGGCAGTACCGCTTTGACCAATGCTTCATCGGCGCCAACGGTGTTCATTACGACTACGGGTATACGACGCCGGATCCGGAAGAGGCGTTGGTGAAATATACGGCGATGCAGCTGGCGCAACGCGCGTATGTGCTGGCTGACCATTCAAAGTTGAATGAAAGCGCGTTCGCGAAAATTGCCGATTTGCATGAGGCGGTTTTGATTACCGATCAGTTGGATGAAGATTGGCATCATTGGTATGAGGCAAAAACGACGGTAGAGGTTGTGACATCATGATTTACACGTGTACGCTCAATCCATCGGTTGATTATATTGTCCATATGGATGAACTGCGCGTCGGTGAACTGAATCGCGCTTTGAAAACGTTGACATTTCCGGGTGGGAAAGGCATTAACGTGTCGCGGGTGCTCAAACGCCTCGGCGTCGACAGCACGGCGCTCGGGTTTGCCGGCGGATTTACCGGCGCGTTTATCGAAAGTGAGCTCCGGAACGAAGGGATCGCGTGCGATTTCGTTCACGTTCCCGGCCCGACGCGCATCAATGTGAAGCTAAAAGCCGGGCTTGAGACGGAAATTAACGGTCAAGGCCCGGTGATCGCCAGCGAGGAGGCGAGGCGGCTGATCGCGAAAATCGCAGCGCTTTCCGCCGGTGACGTCCTTGTGTTGGCGGGAAGTGCGCCACCTTCGTTGCCAGTGGAGGCATATGAACAGCTGGCTGCGGAGGCAGCGAAGCGGCAGGTCCGTCTTGTCATCGATACGAGCGGACCGGCGCTCCGGACGCTGCTGGCGTATCAGCCGTTTCTTGTCAAGCCGAACCATCATGAGCTGGCTGAGCTGTTTGGCGTCTCTGCACTGACGAAAGAAGAAGTCGTCATCTATGGCCGCCGTTTGGCCGAGATGGGCCGTCATGTCATTGTGTCGATGGGCGGCGCTGGCGCGTTTTATTTTGGCGAGGAGGCGGAACTGTTTGCCGAAGCGCCCGAGGGAACGGTCCGAAACTCGGTCGGGGCAGGCGATTCGATGGTCGCCGGGTTTTTAGCCGCCCACGCGAGCGGAAAATCGATCGAGGAAGCGTTCGCCTACAGCGTGGCTGCCGGAAGCGCGACGGCGTTTTCCGAGGATTTATGCACGAAAGAAGAAGTGGAAACGTTCGTTGGTCGCGTCCGCGTCGCGCGTTTATAACCGGAAATCAAGGGGGATCACACAATGAATATCACTGATTTGTTAACGAAAGAAACGATCATTCTTCATCTTCAGGCGAAGACAAAGAGCGAAGTGATTGATGAGTTGGCGGCGAAGCTCGCCGAAGCGGGAGCGGTCAGCGATGTCGAGGCGTTCAAACAAGCCATTTGGGCGCGCGAACAACAAAGCACGACCGGCGTCGGAGATGGCATCGCCATTCCGCACGCCAAAACAGCGGCGGTCAAGCGCCCGGCCGTGGCGTTCGGCCGTTCAGTCGCCGGCATTGATTACGAGTCGCTCGACGGCAAGCCAAGCCATTTGTTTTTCATGATCGCCGCGCCAGAAGGAGGGGAGCAGACGCATTTGCAAGCGTTGGCCCGATTGTCTTCGCTGCTGATGGATGCGTCGTTCCGCGCACGGCTTGAAAACGCTTCAAGTGAAGAGGAAGTCATCGGTTTGCTGGCGGCAAAAGAGAGCGAAGGGAACGCATCGTCGCCGCAGGCCGCATCGGCTGGCAGCGGCCGGAAGGTGCTTGCTGTCACCGCCTGCCCGACCGGGATTGCCCATACGTATATGGCGGCGGATGCGCTGAAGGCGAAAGCGGCGGAAATGGGGGTGGCGATCAAAGTCGAGACAAACGGCTCCGACGGCGTGAAAAACGCGCTGACGGCGCAGGAGATTGAAGAGGCAACGGCGATCATTGTCGCCGCCGATAAACAAGTCGAAATGGACCGCTTCGACGGCAAACGCGTCATTCAAGTGCCGGTCGCCCAGGCAATTCGTCAGCCGGAAAAGCTGATCGAGCAGGCGTTGCGCCAAGATGCGCCGATTTATCGGGCGAGCGGCCAAGTTCAGGGCAGCGCGGAAGGAGCGAAGCCGCGCACCGGTTTTTACAAGCATTTGATGAACGGTGTATCGAATATGCTTCCGTTTGTCGTCGGCGGCGGGATTTTGATTGCGCTTTCCTTCACCTTCGGCATTAAAGCGTTTGATCCGAAAGATCCGTCGTATCATCCGTTTGCGAAATTGTTGATGGACATTGGCGGCGGCAATGCCTTTGCGTTAATGGTTCCCGTGCTGGCCGCGTTCATCGCCATGAGCATCGCCGACCGGCCAGGGTTTGCGCCGGGGATGGTCGGTGGGTTTCTGGCGGCGAACGGCGGGGCGGGGTTCTTGGGCGGATTGATCGCTGGCTTTCTGGCCGGGTATTTGGTCGTCGGGCTGCGCCACCTGTTCAGCCGGTTGCCGCAGTCGCTGGAAGGGATTAAACCGGTGCTGCTCTATCCGGTATTCGGCATTTTCCTCACCGGCGTCATTATGATGTATGTCGTCATCGATCCTGTCAAGGCGTTGAATGAAGGGCTGAAACATTGGCTTTCCGGCATGGGCACCGCCAACTTAGTGCTGCTTGGCGCGGTGTTGGGCGGCATGATGGCGGTCGATATGGGCGGACCGATCAACAAAGCGGCGTATACGTTTGGCCTAGCGATGATTGAAGCGGGCAACTTTGCGCCGCATGCAGCGATTATGGCTGGCGGGATGGTGCCGCCGCTCGGATTGGCGCTGGCGACAACGTTCTTTAAAAAGAAATTCACGAAAGCGGAGCGGGAAGCTGGAAAAACGTGCT
The DNA here is from genome assembly GCF_052692335.1 of Geobacillus sp. YF-1. NCBI lineage: Bacteria > Bacillati > Bacillota > Bacilli > Caryophanales > Anoxybacillaceae > Geobacillus > Geobacillus sp. YF-1. The sequence continues at coordinate 1,789,028 of NZ_CP199850.1, read as the reverse complement.
ATATCATGGGCGCTTCGTTCATTACCGAAGGGGCGATTCCGTTTGCCGCCGCGGACCCGGTGCGGGTCATTCCATCGATTATCGTCGGCTCGGCGGTGGCGGGCGCGTTGACGATGTGGTTCCATATCGGGTTGCCGGCGCCGCACGGCGGGATTTTCGTCATCCCGATCGTCAAAGGCAGCGCATGGCTTTATATGTTGGCTATTTTGATTGGTTCCATCATCACGGCCTTGATGGTCGGGCTGTGGAAAAAAGAAGTGGAAGAATAATAGAAGAAGAGGCGTTTCGCCAAAGGCGGAGCGCCTTTTTTGTTATGGAGTGTATTATTTTTCTTACCAAATTTTCATGACAATGGTCATTTCTCATGATAAAATGAACGGTTGTAAATGAGAGGAGAACCCATGATGAACACGTTCTTGCAGCTGAATACGATTTTTCTCAGCCTATTGATCGAATCGTTGCCGTTCGTTGTGCTCGGGGTGTTTGTTTCCGGAGTCATTCAAATGTTTGTCAGTGAAGAGACCGTCAAGCGGTGGGTGCCGAAAAACCGCTTGTTGGCCATTGTTTCTGCCACGTTGCTCGGGGTGTTTTTCCCTTCCTGCGAATGCAGCATCGTGCCGATCACTCGGCGGCTCGTCGCGAAAGGGGTGCCGCTTTACGCGGCCGTGCCGTTTATGTTAACGGCGCCGGTCATCAATCCGGTCGTACTGTTTTCGACATATATTGCTTTCGGAAGCAGTTGGACGATGGTATTGTGTCGAGCTTTGTTTGCTTGCGCTGTCGCGGTCGCGGTCGGCGCCGTGGTGGCGATTCGGCATAAAGGTGGCGAGTTGCGCGACGAGCGGCGCGAATTGTCACCGATGCCCCGCACGTGGAAAGAGAAACTGATCGGCACTCTGCGCCATACGATCGATGAATTTTTTGCGACCGGGAAGTATTTGATCATCGGGGCGTTCATTGCTTCGGCGATGCAAACGTATGTGAAAACGTCAGCGCTTGTTTCGATCGGCAATGGGAAAGCGGCGGCTTCTTTGGTCATGATGGCGCTTGCCTTTGTCTTGTCGCTCTGTTCGGAAGCGGACGCGTTTATTGCCTCGTCGTTTCAAAGCACGTTTCCGTTTCACGCGTTGGCCGCGTTTCTCGTTTTTGGGCCGATGCTTGATGTGAAAAATACGCTCATGTTGTTCCAGTCGTTTCGCGCCCGATTTGTGTGGAAGCTGATTGCTTATATCACGTTGTTCGTGTTTGCCGGTTCGCTGTTGATCTAGCAAGGAGGTGGCGGCATGATTCGCATGTATCTTTTGCTTGGGTTTGCGTTTTTGTTTTTTCATTTGTACATTACTGGAGAGTTGAGCCAATACATTAATATGCGATATTCGTATATTTCGTTTAGTGCGATGATTATGTTTGCTTTTTTAACGGTTGTGCAATTTGTGCTGGCAAGCCGCAACGAGGAAGCGCGCGATCATGGGGAGGAGTGCTGCGGCCATCACCATCATGAGCCGTCCGCGCGCTGGAAGCGGGCGGTCCATTACCTTATTTTTGTTTTTCCGCTTGTTTCCGCCTTCTTGTTTCCAGTGGCGACGCTAGATTCTGATATCGTTCGGGCGAAAGGAATCCATATTCCCGGGATGGCGGCTGACAGCGGCGACCCGTTTGCCCAGCGGCAGTTTTTGCGTCCGGATTCGAGCATGTATTATGGACGGGACGATTATCAAAACGCCATGGACAAAGAGTTAAAGAAGTATCGTCGTCTCGCTCGCTTAGAGTTGAATGAGCAAAACTATTTAAATGTCATGGAAACGATTTATCAGTTTCCCGGTGCATTTGCCGCCCGCGACATTGAATTCACCGGGTTTGTTTACCGTGAGGAAACGGCGCGCGCCAATGAGGCGTTTCTCCTTCGCTTTGGAATCATTCATTGTGTGGCCGATTCCGGAGTATATGGGTTGCTTGTTCAGTTTCCAAAGGCGGTGCCGCTGCAAAATGATGAGTGGGTTCATGCGAAAGGTACGTTATCGACTATGTATTACCAGCCATTTCATCTGACGCTCCCGTATGTCAAGGTGACGTCATGGAAGCGGGTGGAAAAGCCGAAGGAGCCGTACGTATATCGTCAATTCAATGAATAAGAGCGGGCCGCCGACGGGATGGCCCGCTCTTCTCCGTGAATCCCGCCGCCCGCGGCACTGTTGCGCGTGACGATCATTATGTCTGTTGTTTTTCCGTAGTTTGACTGGGCGCACCGATGAATGAGACGGTCGCCAACGCTTGGGTAGTATCGATCACCTCGCCGAGCTTCAGGCAAAGCAGGCGGGCATCGTCCAGCTCGCGCCGCTGCCATTCGGCCCATAGGCGGTCAAGCGCCTCTTTTGGCGTATCATCGGCGAGACGGAACGTGCCGTAATGCATCGGCACGAACAGGCGGGCGCGGCAGTCCAAAAACGCCTGCACCGCTTCTTCCGGTGTGGTGTGCTGCGGTCCCATAAACCATTCCGGCTCATACGCGCCAATCGGCAAGAGCGCATAGTCGATGGAAAAGCGTTCGCCGATGTCGCGAAAACCGCGGAAATAACCGCTGTCACCGGCGAAGTAGATGGTGGGGGCGGCGTCTGCCTCGATCACCCATCCACCCCAGTGTGAGGTGTTCGTGTCCCACAACGTCCGCCGCGTCCAATGTTGGGCGGGAACGAACGTCAAGGACAGACCGCGGAAAGACGCCGTTTCCCACCATGACAGTTCGGTGACATGGCGGTAGCCGCGGCGGCGGAATAGGCGGCCGAGCCCCTCGGGCACGAACATGTGCGGGTCGCCGGGCAAACGGCGGAGGCTGCCGAAATGCAAATGGTCATAATGGCCGTGGGAAATGAGCACGACGTCAACAGGCGGCATCTTATCAAGCGGCACACCCGGGGCCGACAGGCGTTTGGCCGTTCCCATCCACTTCGCCCAGACAGGATCGGTGACGATCGTAATGTCGTTCATCTGCACGATGAATGTCGAATGGCCGATCCAGCAGAGCTGGGGCCGTCCGTTCGGCTTCTGAAGCCGCTCATATTGAGCGGGGGAAACATGCGGTACGACGTATGACAAATCTTTTCGTTTTTGTTTTCGCTCCTGCTGCCAGCGGCGAAAGTCGGCCCATGTTTTGTGCGTAGATACATTGTCTAAATTTTCGTATCGTTTCGGCATCGTGGTCCTCTCCTTGTTTTTGCGCTATGATTAGAGTAGCAAACCTTTCTTTTCAATACAAAATGTTTGCCCAGGCAGGGGGGGAATGTATGCTTCGTTCGTTTGCAATCCGCACCGCCAAGCGGGATGAAATGATCGACATTACTTCATTTGTCGAGGAGACGGTGCGCCAGGCTAATGTGACCGAAGGGGTCGCTGTTGTCTATTGTCCGCACACGACGGCGGGAATCACGATCAACCAAAACGCGGATCCCGATGTTAAGCGCGACATGATGCGCCGCTTTGATGACATCTATCCGTGGGAGCATCCGCTTGATCGCCATATGGAAGGAAACACGGCCGCCCATATGAAAGCGAGCACGGTTGGCGCCTCGCAGCACGTCATCATTCACGAAGGCCGGCTGCTGCTTGGACGGTGGCAAGGGGTCTATTTTTGCGAGTACGATGGGCCGCGCCAACGGACGTTTTACGTGAAAGTTATCAGGGGATGAAACCATAATTTTATTATGTAAACATTAAAACAAGGAAAAAGGATAGCTGAATCATATCGTCAGCCAATGGGAAAAAGCATAGAAAAGCCCCCGGGCCATCATTGCCCGGGTTTTTCTGTTGGCAAACAGCCGGTTGGTGTTGCCATCTTACGCCAACGTCGTTAAAATGAGCGGTCCGTTTTTCGTAATGGCGATCGTATGTTCATATTGCGCTGAATACGAGCCGTCGATCGTCCGCGCCGTCCAGCCGTTCGCATCCATTTTGCTTTGCCATGCCCCCATGTTGACCATCGGTTCGATCGTGATGACCATCCCTTCCTTTAAGCGCATCCCTTTTCCTTTTTCACCGAAGTGGGGGACGTACGGCTCTTCGTGGATCGTCGGGCCGATGCCGTGTCCGGTGAAATCGCGGACGACGGAAAAGCCGTGCGCTTCGACGTACGTTTGAATGGCGTGGCCGATGTCGCCGATTCGATTGCCGAGAACCGCTTGTTCGATCCCTTTATAGAGCGACTGTTCGGTGACGTCAAGCAGCTTTTTCACGTCTTTGTCAACCTCGCCGACGGCGTACGTCCAAGCGGAATCGGCGAGCGCCCCGCGCCAGTTGACGACAAAGTCGATCGTGACGATATCGCCTTCTTTCAGCGGCTCATTGCGCGGAAACCCGTGGCAAATTTCATCGTTAATGGAAGCGCATGTCGCATACGGATAGCCGCGGTATCCTTTTTGTTCCGGTTTGGCGCCGTATTTAGCCAAAAACGTCTCGACGAACCGGTCGATTTCCATCGTGGTCACTCCCGGTCTGATCCGTTTGGCGATTTCTTGATGGCAGGCGGCAAGAATCTTCCCCGCCTCGCGCATCAATTGAATCTCCCGTTCGGTTTTGACGTGAATCATGCAACTGTCTCCTTTTCCTCGATGTGTTTCGCTTCGATAGTATTGTAGCAAAAAGAACGGTGATGTGAAACCGCGGCGATTTGTTCTAAATGGAAAGAAGGCTGGTGACCGAAAGGGAAGGACCGCTCCCCGAGATCGTTTCGCCAATCTTCTCTGTCACAAAGCGGCAAACAGCTGCTTTTCCTTATCGGAAATCGTTGCGGAAGAAGGAGACGGAGCGAGCGGCAAATAAATCGACACCGTCGTCCCTTTATGTATCTCGCTTTCGATTCGAATCGTGCCGTTCATCGATTCAATGATGCGGTAGACGACCATCATTCCGAGGCCGGTGCCTTTGATGCCCTTCGTCGTAAAGTACGGCTCGCCCAACCGTTCGAGCTGTTCTTTCGTCATGCCGACGCCGGTGTCGGCGATGCGGATGAGCAACCGCCCTTGTTCAACAGAGACGTATACGTGCAAAATTCCGCCGTTGGGCATCGCTTCAATAGCGTTTTTCATCACGTTGAGCAAACATTGGCGGAATTTTTCCCGTTCGCCGATGACGGAAAAAGGGGCGAGCGTTGCCTTAACGTCAACGCAGCTCATGTTCGCCAGCGGGCGGATGATGTCGATGACCCGCTCGATTTCGAGCTTGACGTTCAGTTTCTCTGGCGTTTCCGGCGCCGGTTTGGCAAACGTTAAATAATCGGTGATGATCGCTTCGGCCCGATCGAGCTCTTCCATGGCGATGCGCGCGTACTGGCGGCGCTTATCGGCGGCAAGCGGCTGCTCTTCGATCAGTTGGATAAACCCGCGTGCCGCGGTGAGCGGGTTGCGGATTTCATGAGAGATGGACGCGGCGAGATGGGTGATGGCCTCCATTTTCTCGGCGCGAATAATCCGCTTGCGCAGCGCGATATTATGGTGCACCATTTCTTGAAACAGACAGGCGACGGCCATGCTGGCCGGCTGCATAAGCAAAAAAAGGAGTGAGACGGAAAGCGGGGGACGGTCCGGAGTGTTGATCCACACCGTCAAGACGGTCGTCAACAGGCCGGAAGCAAAGCTGAGCGCTGTCGCCAGCAACGTTCGCTGTTTGGTCGGCAGCCGTACAAACGTTTTTGTCAATACACTGCTTGCCGCTGCGATGGCGATGGACACGAGAGCATTGACCAGCACGCCCGCTCCGCCGAATAGGGAACGATAGACAATCGCCGTGCACGACAAAAACGCTGCCGCTCCTGCTCCGCCATACAAACTGCCAAGCCAAAGAGGGATTTGCCGCAAGTCGAAAATAAAACTGCTTCCCGCCCCGACAGGCAGGGTGATGCATAAAACGATCACGGCCGCGTAACAAGCCGTCGGCAAGTAAAGGCGGAGGCGCTCCGTCCCCTTTTCCCGCTCCATCCAGAATGGAACGAGAAACACCGGCAGGAGAATGAAGAATACGTTGAGCAAAAGATCTTTGAAAATACTGATCATCGCGGCACCTTCTTTCCATCGTCAGCTGCATAGCCGAAATTCTACAAAAACTGCGAATATACTACATTGTAACCGGAAAACCACTAGGATGTTAAGGCGGATTTCGTAGCCTTTTTTTGATATAAATCTTGTTTTTTCGACAAAAAGATTCTGATTTTTCGTTTCCGTTTTCATCTAAAAGGCTGGTGAAAAACATTGGTTTCCTTTGGTCGATGAATAAAAGTGTGCATTGTTGCAAGACTTTTCTATTTGAGAAACGATGCTAGGAAACGGTATGCACGATTTAATCACCCGCCTCCTAAATGCAAGCTGATATAGTATAAAACGACGAGCGATGGCAAGATGTCAAACAAAAATGCCATATATTATAGGTAAAAAGGGCTGCTTTTGAACTATGAAAAAAGTCTCTTTCCTCTTTTTTCTATTTTATAATGTTTTTAATATATAAAATTCTATTAACCTTTTGGGATTGGGGGAGGATGGTTTGAACAAGCGCTCGATTCCCGCGTCACGGTAGCTTCGGTTATTTTGTTTTTTAACCGAACGAACGGTCGTTTGCAGGTTTTCGGAATGGTGCGCAAAACCGTTCGGGGCGTTTCGGTCTCGTTTCTTGCATAGGCAGGGGCGATTTTTTAGAATGAAAACGACAACGGCTAGACGATCGGAGGGAAAACGGATGCGTGGCAAACGAATTGCGTTGTGCGCCTCACGCAAACTGGATGAGATGACGACTCTTATTGAAAAGCAAGGAGGAACGGCCGTCATTCGCCCGGCGCAAGGAACGGTATTGGCGAAAGGAAACGAGTTGGGGGAAGAAATACGAACCACCATTGCGATGCGTCCGGACTGGATCGTGTTTACGACCGGCATTGGGTTTGCGGCGCTTTGGGAAGCGGCCGAAAGAGAAGGGATCATCAACGAGTGGAGGCGGGCGATCGAGAATGCTTGTGTCGCCGCCCGTGGCTATAAAACGGTAACGGCGTTGAAACAAATCGGCGTCACCCCGGTGGCCGCAAGCGAGGACGGGACGACGAAAGGGTTGATCGCTGTTCTCGGTGGGCACGACTTTGCGAACCAAAACGTGGTTGTGCAACTGTACGGCGACACGGCTCCGGCGCTTCGCCAATTTTTTCTTGAGCGGGGCGCGTCCTATACGGAACTGCTTCCATACCGACATGTCGCTCCGGATGAAGAGACGCTTGAGACGTTATACAACGAAGTGGTCGGTCGCGAGGTCGATGCTGTCTGTTTTACCTCGGCGATGCAAGTCCGTTTTTTCTTTTCGTTTGCCCGCGAGAAAAAAGAGATCGCCCCGCTGCTTGAGGCGTTCCGCACCGATGTTGTCGCCTGCGCCGTCGGCAAAGTGACAAAAGAGGCGTTGGAAGAAGAGGGAGTCCATCGCGTCATCGCTCCGGAACATGAGCGGATGGGGGCGATGATCGTGACGCTTGCCCGTTATTTTCAACAATCGATCGCGTTTTGAGCGCTTTTGCTTCCGGGTGTGATATCGGTCACAACGGTCATCGTGCCGCCCACGGTATAATGGAGGCAACGCCTCACGATGCGCCAAAAAACGAACAAATATTCTTTGTTATGGTATAATGGGGAAAACGATGGAAGTTTGAGGGGATGTTTGTTGCGATATTCGAGTCATGTTATTGTTTCCTTATGCTTTGGGGCGGCGGCGACGGCGTATACGGCGCTTCCGTTTACCGCTGCTTATACGGCGGGGCTTGTCATCGGCAGCCTTCTTCCTGACATCGATGAGCCGTCGTCGTATGTCGGCCGCCGTTCGTTCGGCGTCGCGGGGAAAGTAAAAGAAGCGTTCGGCCATCGCGGGATGACGCATTCGCTCATCGTCTGGGGGGTGCTTGCTGCGCTTGTTTGGCGCGAATCGGCGTCACCGTTTGCTGCTGGGGTTGTGCTTGGCTATTTGTTTCACATTATCGAAGACTTTTTTTCCGTCCAAGGGGTGCCGTTGTTTTGGCCGTTTTCGTCCAAGCGGTGGAAAGTGCCGCTCTATCGGACGGGAAAAGGGATGGAAAAGCTGTTCGTGGCTGCTGCCTGGGTCGGCTTCGTTTATTTCGGCGTCAGCGGGCTGTTTTACGAATGGTGGCGGTCACTTTTGGCCATTTGGTAATCAATTCGAAAAAGGAAAATGGGACAAAACGGCGAATCACCTATGTGGACAGCCAAAAATGGACAGGGGGAGAGGGGAAAATGAGCGAACAATATCGTGTATTGCCTGGCGCCGAGCCGTTTTATGCCGAAAACGGGCCGGTCGGAGTGCTGCTATCGCACGGATTTACGGGCACGCCCCACAGCATGCGCCCGCTCGCTGAAGCGTATGCGAAAGCCGGTTATACCGTTTGTCTGCCGCGTTTAAAAGGGCACGGGACGCACTACGAAGACATGGAGCGGACGACGTTCCACGATTGGATCGCCTCGGTCGAAGAAGGATACGAGTGGCTGAAACAACGGTGCTCAACCATTTTTGTCACCGGATTGTCGATGGGCGGGACGCTCACGCTTTATTTGGCGGAACGGCATCCGGAAATCCGCGGGATCGTGCCGATTAACGCCGCGGTCGACATCCCGGCCATCGCCGCTGGAATGGCGGGCGGTGGCGAGGTGCCGCGGTATCTTGACTCGATCGGATCGGACATAAAAAACCCCGATGTGAAAGAGCTGGCGTACGAAAAAACGCCGACGGCATCGCTCCTTCAGCTCGTCCAATTGATGGAGCGCGTGAAAAACGAACTCGGGCGCATCACCTGCCCGGCGCTGATTTTCGTTTCCGATGAAGACCATGTCGTGCCGCCCGGGAATGCTGATCTCATCTTTCAAGGCATTCGTTCGTCAGAGAAGGAAATGGTCCGCCTTCACAACAGCTATCATGTGGCAACGCTCGATTACGATCAGCCGCTCATCATTGAACGATCGCTGCAGTTTTTCGCCAACCATGCCGGTTGAGCGGCCAGCCTATGGCCGGTCCTGTTCAAAACGGGGCCGGCTATTTGTTTTTTGTCGTTATTTTTGTGAAAAAATAGATGGTCGTTTCCGAAAAATTCGTCTAAACTTATACTGTAGATGAGCATTTTTCATTACAATAATTTCCATGCCCTAAGAGACAAACAGGGGACCCCTTAGGCGACATGGAGCTGTTTTTTGATCACATCAATGGGAATATTTTGCTTCGCGGCATCGTAGATGAACTCGACGACGCTGTGCCCTTTCCGAGACCGAAGAAGCTCCAGGCCGGAAGAGAGGTCTTGCTGAGATTCGGCGATGCTGTATACGCAGGCGAACAGCACCACGGCCCAATACCGTTTCACCGCCCGAATGTGACGAACACGGTACCCATCGAGCTTCAGCTGGTCTTTGGCCTGCCGGAAAAAGCATTCGATCGTCCAGCGCTGGGCATAATAACGCAAGATCTCTTCATCGCCTAGCTCCCGGTCGGTGCTCAAGACGACATGGAGATGATCTGGCGTCATCGGTTCATCCGCCTTCCAAGCCAGCAGCACCACCGCGTCATCGAGGCCATGGATCGCTCCCTCGTAGCGATACACGCGGTAACGCTCCTTCCCCACCGTGACGAGGTGGGTGTCGTTGGGCTCGATATAGCGGGCGAACTTCTTCGCTTGGATGGCGATACCTTTCGGATAGAGAATCCGGTTCGTCTTGAGCATGGCGATGACATGGAATCCTTGTTTCAGGCAGGCTTCGATGAGCGCTTGGGACGGATACCAGGAATCCATGAGCACATACACCGGCTGAGCCCGCTTCCCCTTGAGCGAGGAAAGCATCTCGATCGCCAGGTCGATTTTGCTTCTTCCCGCCGTCTTGTCATACAGACGAAAGGCGAACGGAAACGCTTGCGAGAAAGTATGCACCATCAGCCAAACAAGCGAATGCCCCCAAACGGATTGATGATCTTTGTGCGAGTAGTGCCAATCACACCCTTGAATGGCGCGGGCAGCCCGTGACGAAGGCTTCGTTTTTTGGCAAATCGTATCATCAATCGAAACAAAAAGGGGTTGATTCTCCCGTTTGGCTAGGCGTTCGATCTGGCGAAGAATCCATTCTTGAAGCTTCTCAAGCAGTTTTTCCTCGTTCCAAGGGCTTTTCGTGAAAAAATGGCTGAGCGTGGTTCGATGGTTGGGATGAAAACTCCAGTACCGGACATCCGTCAATGTCCCCGAAAATCCCTTGGTAGTCAAGGCGTCGACAAGGTAAACGAGATGCTTGATGACCGGCTTCGAGAAATAAAGCGCCAATCCCAACGTCATGAAAAACTTGTGGATTCCTTGATGATGTGCTAATCTATTCATGAGACATGAACCTCCTTGTGTGAATGGGTTTGAGCACATCTATTTTACTCAAGGAGTTGGGTTCATGTCTCCTTTTTTGTTTAGTTGTCAATTTATGTTAGCAAATTTGCTCATCTACAGTTATAGTATAGTAGAAGTGGAAAAGCCTAATTTCGAAAAGGAGTTCCGACTTTATGAATATAGAACGCATCCGTTTGCTTGTTCAGGAAAAGAAAATCGTGGACGCTCTCGCCGAAGTGCGGCCGCAGCTAGAAAAAGCCGAACCGTTCGGATGGCGGCCGTTATTGGCGTCATGGGACAGCATTGAACCGTTCCGGGCGCTCGTCCGGCTGTTTGATTATGCGCTCATGTACCGTCATAGCGGGATTGTGGCCCGCTATGCCCATCGCCGGCTGAACACGCTGCAGACGTTGGCTTGGGTGTGCGATGAGTGGCTGGACAGCCGGCGGCCGCTCGATGTCGAAGAGGCGCTGGGGCCGCGCCTAGCCGAAGCGTTGGATGGGCGAACCGCTGAGCCGCAGGAGGCGGTGGCGCGGGCGGCGTTTGTATTCGTGCGCGCGCTGCTCGATATGCAGCGGATTGATGAGGCGCGGGAATGGATGGAGGTGGTGGCCCGCTATGAGACGGCGTCCATGCATGATAAATGGGGGTATTTTTATATCGAGGCCGGCGACCGGCAGAAGGCCGAACAAGTGATTCGGGCCGGGCTGGACGATCCGGAGCGCGGCGACCTATGTCATTTGCTTCTTGCCGATTTGTATGCGCTCGATGGGCGTCATCATGAGGCGCTAGCCGTCTTGGAAGAAGGGCGGCGGCGCTTTCCGCAAGTGCTGTCGTTTTACGCGGAGCGCGTGCGCCGGTTTCGCGATGTGCGCGCCCACCGTGAGGCGTTGGCGGCGATGGAGGAGCTTGACCGCTTGAATCCGTTCCATATGCATCGCCGTTATTTCAACCATTTGCGCGCTGAACTGTATTATCAGCTCGGGGAATGGGAGAAGCTGGAGTCGTTGGTGAGCGCCGTGCCGCAGCTTGAGAAAACGCCGTACGCCCGCGCGGTGGGGAGAACGAACGAGCGGGCGGTCGTGCTGCCGCTTGTTCCGGTCGTGCAAAAGCATAACTATTGCGTGCCAGCGAGCGTCGAAATGATGCTTCGCATCCTTGGCGCTCCGCGGACGCAAGATGAGGTGGCTGAACAGATTTTTGATGTGCGCGGCTCCAAATTATCGACGACGGTTCATTATCTCGAAGGGCTTGGATTCGTCTGCCGCTTTTTCATCGGTTCGCCTGCGCGCTGGAAGCGGCTTATTGATGAAGGGATTCCCGTGCTTTTAAGCGTTGATTATGAGCAGTCGTCCCATGTGCAAGTGCTGTTCGGCTACGATGAGCGGCTTGAGGCGTTTTATGTGCAAGACCCTAACGTCTTTGAACCGTTTGTGGTTTCGGAAAACGAGCTCGAAAAATGGTACGCGGGAACACATTATTTGTCGATCGTTGCGCTTCCCCGGGAAAAAGCGGCGCTCGCTATCGAGCTTCCTGACGAGGAGGACCGCTATTTCCGCGCGCTCCACGCTTTTGCCGAAAAAATGGATGAAGATGAACGAGCCCATTTCGCGGCGTTTGTCGCTTTTTTGCGCCGCCATGAGCACATTCCGTATACATGGCTGTATGTCATGAAACATTTTAGCAGCGACGAGGCGAAACCGCTCGTGTTGGATTATACGGAGCGGGTCTTGACCAAGTATCCTGAGCACGACGATTTGCGGCTGGTGGCGGCGAAAGCATACGTGTATGCCCAAGAGATGGAACGGGCGGAACAAGCGCTCAAGCAGGCAAAAGGAAAAAGCCAAAGCCCGCTCTATCATTACTTGCGCGGCCGCATCGCCTTTTTCGCGAGCCGCTATGAAGAGGCGGCCCGCTATTTCCGCGCCTCGCTCCAGTTGGATCCAGACCAGCCGGAAGTGTGGAGCTATTTGGCGCTTGCTTTGGCGTATGCCGGCCGTACGGAGCGCGGGCTTGTCTGTTCACAAGTGGCCGTCCGCTTGTATCCGGGCGATCTGTTTATTGAAACGAATCATGGTGTGCTGCTGTTCCACGCCAAGCGCACGGCTGAGGCGCGCGCCTGGTTTGACATGCTTGTGCGCCGCGAACGGCGCGATGCCCAGCTTTGGTATGAGCGAGCTCGCTGCGATATGGAGCTTGGCCGCCGGCGCAAGGCGGAGCGCGGGTTTTACGTAGCTAAGGCGCTCGATCCGCGCGAACCGCATCCATATGGGATGTTAGCCGATTTGTATCATGAAGCCGGTGAGCGTGAAAAGGCGAAGCAGCTGCTGCAAGAGGGGATTGCCGCCGCCGAACGGCCGGCGCCGCTTTACGTTCGGCTTGGCGATTTCTATATCGATGAAGGGGAAGCGGAAAAAGCGGCCGCCTGCTACGAGCAGGCGCTGGCTTTGGATGAGGATGACGTGTTCGCCCATCTCGGACTGGCCTCGACTTTGGCGGAGCGGGGAGAGCGAGAGGCGGCAAGACGGCGCGTGGCTGAACTATGCACCCGTTTTGCCAACAACAGCGAGTATTGGCTGAATGCGGGCAAGTGGCTGATGGCTTACGGCTTCGCCGATGATGAAGAGGGGCGAGCAACGGCGCTCGCATGGCTTGAGGAAGGGCTGCGCCTCGCTCAGTTTGACGTGGAAGAGGCGTACGAGTTTTACATCAGCCAGCTGACTACCCCGTCGCTCACAAGACGCGGCCTCCAGTTTTTGGAGAGGCTCGCTGCCGACCGTCCCCGCCTCGCCGCCGCTCGCTGCGCCCTTGGTGTTCTTTATGAGCGGCAACATCGGCCGGCTAAGGCTATGGCCGCATACCGCGAGGGCGCTGCCATGGGCCACCCGCTTTCGCTGTTCCGTCTCGCCGAGCTGTGCGCGTCGCTTGGGCGCGAAAACGAGGCGAAGCAGCATTACGAAGCGTGCCTCGGCGCCGATCCGTCCTTTGCCCTTTGCCATTTTCGGTTGGCTGTGTTATACGGAGGGGAAGGAAAGGAAGAAGAGGAGCGCGCCCATTTGCTTCAAGCGGTCCGCCTCGCCCCGCTGCGCGCCGATATCGAATCGATGGCGGCGCTCATCGAACCGTCGGCGCTTCTTTCGGCGTTGGCTGACGCCCGCCGGCAGGCTGGGGAGGCGTGGTATTATGACAACCTCGGCTACGTATATGGAGCGCTCGGGCAGAACGAGCGGGAGAAAGAAGCGGTGGAAAAGGCGCTCTCGCTCGCTCCGCACGATCACGAGGCGCTTCACCATTACGCCAAAGTGATGATAAAGGAAGGAAAAGCGAAAGAAGCGATGGAGATGCTCGAGTCGTTGATCGTCGAGCAGCCGGGCGATGAATCGCTGTATGTTACTTACCTCGCCCTGTTTCCGAAACATGGGCGCGGCTTGGCGCAGCTGCGCCGCCGACTGGAGCGTTTGCAGACTGACCGCCAGCGAAAACGCGCGATCTATGTGCGCGCTGCCGCAGCTCTTCTTCCCCATTGGGAAGAGGAGTTAGGGAGAATGGATGAAATGCCCGGGCGGTGGTGGACGAAAATGAAGGTATGGGTCGGGAAGTTTTCGTTGTTTTCCGCCATTGTTGATTTGTACGAAGAGGCGATCAGCCTTGACCGCGAAAACCCGGAAGCGTATGCCGAGCTGGCTCGCTTTTATGCGGCGGTTGAACTGGAGGACGATGCCGCGAAAATGTGGCGCAAGGCGCTGGCGCGCGGCGAGGAGCCTGAATTGGCGCGGGAATTTGTCAAGCATTTGTTGGCGGCTGACGACGTCAATCAACGTCAAGAGGCGCAAACATGGCTCGATCGGCTGCGCGCCGATGATCCCGATGATGTCGAGCTGCGCGTTTTGCAGGCCATCGTTTGGCTTCAGGACGGGCGGCAGGAACAAGCCGAACGGCAGTTGCAGGCGATCGTGGCGGAAGAGCCGCTCTCCCGTGGCGCGCTCTTCCTGCTTGCCGAGCGATATGAGGAAACAGGGCGCTGGCAAGAAGCGACAGCGCTTTGGGAACGATATGCCGATTGGTATTCGGAAGACGGAGAGTGGCATCTGCACCTCGCCGCGATGTACGAAGAAATGGGACGTCTCGACAAGGCGTTGGCCGCCATCGACCGGTGCGTTCGTGCCAAGGAAGATGTCCGTCTTCAGTATGAGCGCGCTCGCTATCTTGCTCTGCTTGGGCGTTTCGATGAAGCGAAGCGGGAACTGGACCGGGTTCTTTCCGACGATGAAAGCGGGGAGTGGGCGGCGCTGGCGGCCGAGGAGCCGGCCTTTCAGCGCATGGCTCGGGTGTGAGCGGCGGCCGTGTGAGTAAAGTATTTGTGGTGACGTTCAAGAAGGATCCCCGACGAGGGGGCGAACTTTTGTTTTTTAAACTTTTCTTTTGCCGAGAAGTTTGCTATTGTGAGAAGAGAGGTTAAGGGAGGTGAACGGGACGGATGGAAGCGCCGATCGAATTATTCGTCTATATGTCGCTTGTCGGGGCATTGTGGATGATCGTAAAAGGGCATAAGGGCGTGCGTCGGAGAGCCGCTTCACTGTTTTGTGAGCCAATGTTGGCCTCTGTTCGCGAGCAAGGGGCGAATGGGAGCGCCATGGGCGCGGCGCTTCCATCGCGCCCGCTGTTTTTGCCGCGGCGGCGGAAAATCCCGATGCGGGAACAGGCCAGCCGAACGGATGAAGATGGAAGGCCCTCTCCTTGATGAACGCGCATCATGTTTGGACAAGATCAAGGAGGGCTTTTCATGAAGAAATGGATCATGATTTTATTGGGCGCTGTTTTGCTTCTTTCCGGTTGCAGCCGCAACGAACCGATCGACGAACATAGTCAAGGCATTTGGAACCATTATTTTGTCTACCCGATGTCGAAACTTTTGTTGACGCTTGGCCATTGGTTTGGCGACAACTACGGCATCGCCATTATCGTGCTGACGCTTATCGTTCGCTTTTGCTTGCTGCCGCTCATTTTGAAGCAGTTTCGCGCCTCGCTCGCCATGCAAAAACTGCGTCCGGAATTGTTGAAGCTGCAAGAAAAATATAAAAGCAAAGATCCGGAAACGCAGCGCAAGCTCCAGCAAGAAATGATGCAGCTGTATCAAAAACACGGCGTCAACCCGGCGAGCGGCTGTCTGCCGGTGCTCATTCAAATGCCGATTTTTATGGCGCTTTATTATGCGATTTCACGGACGCAGGCAATCAAAACCCATTCGTTTTTGTGGGTCGAACTCGGCCATCGCGATCCGTATTTCGTTTTGCCGGTATTGGCGGCGTTGACGACGCTCATCTCACTCCGCCTGTCGCCATCGATGACCGAAGAACAACTGCCGCAAATGGCGATGATGTCATACATCATGCCGGTCATGATCTTTATCGGCGCCAGCTCCGTCCCATCGGCGCTGTCGCTCTATTGGGTCGTCGGGGGCTGCTTCTCGATCATTCAGTCGCTCCTTTTGCGCAGTCAGCTGAAAACGGCGAAAGCGGCGGAAAACAACTAGCCCGCATCCCCTGTTTGCTTTCCAAACCAAAAGCAGGCAGGGGATGTGTTTGTTAAATCACCTCCCCTCTAGGAGGCTGGTGATTTAAGGGAGCAAGCCGCTTGTCAGGTCCGTTTCTCCAATAGAAAAACCTTGTCACATCAGGATCTCCTTTCAAACGATCTCCCATTGCTCAACAGAAACAACCGTTTTTCACCAGCCTCCTAGAAAATCGCTGCAAAAATGATTCGGACAAAAAAAGCCATAAGGGAAGGCTCGATGGACTCGCTCGTTGATGGCTTCTGCTTGCCCAAATTTTGCATGTTCGAGTAGAGTAAAAGTATAGCAGTGCCAATGTACAATCTGATCGACAAATACACGGGAGGTATGTTGATGGAGAGAGCACTGATCATCATCGACTATACGGTCGATTTTATCGCCGATGACGGCGCGCTGACATGCGGCAAACCGGGGCAGGCAATCGAGGCCGAACTGGTGCGCGTGACGAAACAGTTTATAGATCATGGCGACTTTGTCGTGTTTGCCATTGATCAACATACGGCAGGGGATCGTTACCATCCCGAATCGAAGCTGTTTCCGCCGCACAACATTGAAGGGACAGAAGGCCGAAAGCTGTACGGAGAGCTTGAAGCCGTCTATGAGGCGAACAAGCATAAAGACCATGTGTACTGGATCGACAAAACGCGCTACAGCGCATTCGCCGGAACCGATTTGGAGATCAAATTGCGCGAGAGAGGCATTACGGAAGTGCATTTGGTCGGCTGCTGCACCGATATTTGCGTTCTCCATACGGCCGTCGATGCCTACAACAAAGGGTTTCGCATCGTCGTTCACCGGCGGGCGGTCGCGAGTTTTGACCCGGCGGGACACGAGTGGGCGCTTCGCCATTTTCGCCATACGTTGGGCGCGGAAATAGTGGAATAATGGCGAAAACGTGATAGAATAGACGATGAACGTTCTCTTTTGCTGCGGCGCAGTCATTTGTACGTTGGAGGTTCTGCATTCATGAACGGAAAATATGCCGATGACAGTTTGATGCTTCATACGGACTTATATCAAATCAATATGGTCGAAACGTACTGGGAAGACGGGATGCATGAGCGCCGCGCCGTGTTTGAGGTGTTTTTCCGCAAGCTGCCGTTTGGCAACGGCTATGCGGTGTTCGCTGGGTTGGAGCGCGTCATCCAGTTTTTGCAACAGTTCCGCTTCTCGGCCAGCGACATCGACTATTTGCGGCAAGAACTTGGCTACCGCGACGATTTTTTGGATTATTTGCGGACGCTTCGCTTCACCGGCACGGTCCGTTCGATGCGCGAAGGGGAAGTGGTGTTTGCCAACGAACCGATCATGCGCATTGAGGCGCCGCTCGCCGAGGCGCAGCTCATTGAAACGGCCATTTTAAACATCATCAATTTTCAGACGCTCATCGCCACGAAAGCGTCGCGCATTAAGCATATTCTCGGGGACGAACCGGCTTTGGAGTTCGGCAGCCGGCGGGCGCAGGAGATGGACGCCGCGCTTTGGGGCGCGCGCGCGGCGTACATCGGCGGGATAGAGGCGACATCGAACGTGCGCGCTGGCAAGCTGTTTGGTATTCCGGTCGCCGGAACGCACGCCCATTCGATGATTCAAGCGTATCACGATGAATACACCGCCTTTTTGAAGTATGCCCGCCGCCATAAAGATTGCGTTTTTCTTGTCGATACGTATGATACGTTGAAATCGGGAGTGCCCAACGCCATTCGCGTCGCTAAGGAGTTGGGCGACCGAATCAACTTTATCGGCATCCGCATCGACAGCGGCGACTTGGCCTATTTGTCGAAGGAAGCGCGGAAAATGCTCGATGAAGCCGGATTCCCGAACGCGAAAATTTTTGCCTCAAACGATTTGGACGAAGATACGATTTTAAACTTGAAGTCGCAAGGGGCGAAAATCGATGTCTGGGGGATCGGCACAAAGCTCATTACCGCGTACGATCAGCCAGCGCTCGGCGCCGTGTACAAAATGGTGGCGATCGAAAACGAACAAGGGGAAATGGTCGATACGATCAAAATCAGCGGCAATCCGGAAAAAGTGACGACCCCGGGGTTGAAGCGGGTGTACCGCATCGTCAACAAAATCAACCAGAAAGCGGAAGGCGACTACATCGCTTTAGAGAGCGAAAACCCGCAGCAAGAAGAACGATTGAAAATGTTTCATCCAGTGTATACATTCATCAGCAAATTCGTCACCAATTTCGAAGCGCGCGATTTGCATGTGACCGTTTTCGACCATGGCAGACTTGTCTATACGTCGCCGCCGCTTGCCGACATTCAGGCGTATGCGAAAGAAAGCTTGCGCTTGTTTTGGGAGGAGTACAAACGGACGCTCAATCCCGAGCAATATCCGGTCGATTTAAGCCAGGCGTGCTGGGACAATAAGATGGAAAACATCCGCAAAGTGAAAGAAACGATCGCGCGCATGTCGATGAACGAGTAGCCGGCCGCTGGACGCGGACAAGCTGAGAGGCGGATCGGCGCTCGCGCGACAGGCGGCGATGGGATGGTGAACCCACCAGGCGTCTCGCTGTACCTCGTTCTCGGCTGGTGGAGCGGCGGATGACGCACCGCCTCCTTTTTGTTTGCCGCGGATGGCGGAAGTTGCGCCATGGGCTTGCCGTCCGGAAAACAGCGGGACGGCCGCCACGACGAAAGCAAGGTTTGCGGAATCGGCACGGGATGAGAAACGGATTGGTCAATGACGAGCTGAACAGCCACGACGAAAGCAGGGTGTCCCGAATCGGCACGGGACACCCTCTTCCATCGCGACATCGTACGTATAGAACGTTTTGCTTGAGACTTATGAAGACAGCCGCCCTTTTAAGTTAGTCTCTTGCAGTGTGGACGGTTGCCGGTTTTGGCTTGACAGCTGCCGATCGAGTTCGTCAACGAGGAAGGCGAAATGGCGCAAGACGCGCTCGATCGGTTCGGGGCTTGTCATATCCACTCCGGCCCGCTTAAGCAGACGGATCGGGTCATCGGATGCGCCGGCGCGCAAAAATTGTTTGTACCGCTTTACCGCTTCGCCGCTTTGATCGGTTTTGATAGCGCGCACAATGGCGTGCGAGGCCGCGAGCGAAGTGGCATATTTGTATACATAAAAGGCGTCGTAAAAATGCGGGATGCGCAGCCAGCCGCGCGCGGCGCCGGGATCGGCAGCGTACGCCGGGCCGTAATACGTTTTGAGCAGGCCAAGCCAAAGATCGTTCAATTCGTCCGCCGTGAGACTGCCGCCTTGGCGCACCTTGTCGTGAATCGTTCGCTCAAATTCGGAATACATCACTTGCGTGTACAATGTGCCGCGAATTTGCTCGATTTGTTCGATGAGCAGGCGGAGTTTTTCTTCTTTTGTTTTCGCCTGTTTGTACAAATAATCGAGCAGGAGCCATTCGTTCGCCGTTGATGCCACTTCCGCGGTGAAAATCGAATGGCCGGAATAATGGTACGGCTGCGTCTCGTTCGTATACACGGAATGCATGGCGTGCCCAAGTTCGTGGGCCATCGTCAACACGCTGTCAAGCGAACCGTTGTAATTGAGCAAGATGAACGGATGGGTGTCATACGCTCCGGTGTTATAGCCGCCCGTATATTTTTTCGGGCGCGGGTAGACGTCCAACCATCGTTCTTGAAACGCGCGGTGCACGCGGCGAATATAGTCGGCACCGAGCGGCTTGAGCCCTTCCATGATGAGCGTCTTCGCCGTTTCAACCGGAATCGGCTTCATGGGTTCACTGACAAGCGGTACGTACAAGTCATAGCTATGGACGCGGTCCAGCCCGAGCGCGCGCCGCCGCAGTTCGACATAGCGGTGAAGCGCCGGCAAGTGGCGGCGGGTGGCGGCGATCAAGTGATCAAACACTTCCTTCGGTACGTCATCGGCGGCGAGGGCGGCGGCGAGGCCGGACGGATAGCGGCGCACGTTCGCATACAATTCATCCGCTTTGACCGAAGCATACAGCGTCGCGGCGGCAGTTTGTTCCATGGCTTCATAGCTTTTGGCTTTCGCTTCAAACGCTGCTTTTCGATAGCGGCGGTCCGAGTGTTCAAGCATGGCGGCGTATTGGTCATCGGTCAATGTCACCGTTTTTCCGTTCGGCATCTTGACAGACGGCGGCTCATAATCGCCGCGGGCGGCGTGGTCATAAATGTTCTCCGCTTCCCCGAGCGCCGGCGATAGTTTCGCGAGCAGCTGTTCTTCGCGTTTCGTGAGCGTATGCGGTTTTTGTTCGCGCAACTCATGGAAGTAATAGCGGTACGCCTTCAGCGGTTCGCTGTTTTGCAGCTTCTTGAGCGTCCGCTCCGGAAGGGCGAGCAGCTCCGGTTCGATAAATGCAGTCTTTGCCGCATAGTGGGCGGCGAGCGCTTCCACTTTTGCCCCGAGCCGCGCGGCCGTCTTGTCTTCGATGTTCAAGTCGCGTTTTAAATGGGCGTAAAGCGACAGTTTTTCGAGCTTGCGGGCCGTTTGTTCGTTGAGGGCGAACAGTTGGGCGATCGTCTTGGCATCGTCAAGCTTCCCTGCAAACGCCGCCAGTTTCGGCAAGGCGTTTTGCACCGCCTGATAGTCGCGCATCCACTCGTGCTCGGATGGGTAAATGTCAGCTACATTCCATTCGTATGCGGTTTCGGCGGCCGATGTCGGCCATGGGGAGGTCAAAAGAAGCCCGGCGGCGAGCCCAAGGAGCCAGCGCTTCATATGATCACGTCCTTTGCCTGTTTTCCTCTTGTTGGTAGTATGCGCAAGCAGAACGATTTTAGCCAAAAAAAGAAAGGGAGACGATCCATGGAACGAATCCGTTTAGCAGACGATTTGACTTTTTCTCGCCTGATTCACGGCTGTTCGCGGCTTGCCGACTGGGGCTATTCGGCCGAGCAGCTGCTCGGGCTCATCGAATTTTGCCTTGAGCGCGGCATTACCACGTTTGACCATGCTGATATTTACGGCAACTACACGTGCGAATCGCGCTTTGGCGAGGCGTTGGCGTTAAAGCCAAGCTGGCGCGGCCAAATGGAGATCGTGACGAAATGCGGCATTAAGCGGCCATCAAAGTACGGAATGAAGTCGTACGATACAAGCAAAGATCATATCATCGCTTCGGTCGAGCAGTCGCTGCGGAATTTCCGCACCGATTATATCGATGTGCTGCTGATCCACCGCCCCGATCCATTCATGAACCCCGAAGAGGTGGCCGAGGCGTTTTTGCGGCTGAAACAGGATGGAAAGGTGCGTTATTTTGGCGTCTCGAACTTTAAACGTTCGCAGTGGGAAATGTTGCAGTCGTATTTGCCGTTTCCTCTCGTCACCAACCAAATCGAAGCATCGGCGTACCGGCTCGAAAATTTTGCAGACGGCACAGTGGATCTTTGTCTGGAAAAGCGGGTTCCGCCGATGGTGTGGTCGCCGCTTGCCGGTGGAGCGATTTTTTCCGCTGACGATGACCGGGCGGTGCGTCTGCGCGGGACGCTTGAACAAGTGCGGGGCGAAGCGGGCGCTGCGACGATCGATGAAGTGCTGTATGCGTGGCTTCTCGTTCATCCAGCGCGGATGATGCCGATTGTCGGCTCCGGAAAACGAGAACGCATCGAGCGGGCGGTGCGGGCGCTGTCTTTGCCGCTTTCCCGCGAGCAATGGTTCGCCATTTGGCAAAGTTCCATGGGGCATGAGGTGCCATAAGGGGAGAAGCCGATGAAAGTCATTATTGCGGAAAAACCGGACCAAGGGGCGACGCTCGCCTCGATTTTTCAGACGAAAAAACGGCAAGGCTATATCGAAATTTTGCCGAATGACTTGTTTCCGGATGGGGCGTATATGACATGGGCGATCGGGCATTTGTTCCAGCTCGCCCCGCCCGAGCGGTACCGCCCGGAGTGGAAACGGTGGACGCTCAACACGTTGCCGATCGTCCCGGAACGGTTCGAGTATGAGATCGAAAAAGCGAAGGCGAAACAGTTTCAAGTGATTAAGGAGTTGCTGCGGAAGCCGGAAGTGACGGAAATCATCCATGCAGGAGACGCCGGGCGCGAAGGGGAGCTCATTGTACGTAACGTGATCCGCCTGAGCGGCGTCCACAAACCGATCAAGCGGCTTTGGCTGTCATCGTTGACCCCAAAGGCCATTGCCGAAGGATTTCGCCGCCTGCTCGATGAGCAGACGACGCGTCCGCTCTATGAAGAAGCGTACGCCCGCGCCTGCGCGGATTGGCTCGTCGGCATGAACGCTTCGCGCGTGTACAGCCTGTTGCTGAAAGAGCGCGGGATGAACGATGTGTTCTCCGTCGGGCGCGTGCAGACGCCGACCTTGGCTCTTATTGTCCGGCGCGAGCGGGAAATTGAGCAGTTCCGCTCGGAGCCGTTTTGGGAAGTCGTCGCTTCGTTTGTCATCGGCGATAAGCGCTATGAAGGAAAATGGACGGATGAAAACGGTCAAACGCGCCTCAAGGACGAGGAGATGGCGAAACAAATCGCGGCCTTTTGCCAAGGAAAACGAGCGGAAGTCGCCGACGTCCGCACCGAGCGGAAAACGTATCAGCCGCCGCTGTTGTTCAACTTATCGACGCTGCAGGCGACAGCGAACAAGCTGTACCGCTTCTCGCCGAAAAAAACGCTCGATGTGCTGCAATCGCTCTACCAAAAAGGAATCGTTTCGTACCCGCGTTCGGATTCGATGCATGTGACTAGGGGAGAGGCGGAAACGTTCCCGGCCATCTTGCAAAAGCTGTCGTCGTTTCCGGCGTACGCTTCGTATTTTCCGCTGCCGCGGCCGTCGATTTTACAGAATAAACGTTATGTAAACGAGAAAAAAGTGACCGACCACTACGCGATCATTCCGACGGAACAGGTCGTTGACCCGGAGAAGCTGTCGGCCGACGAGCGGAAAGTGTACGATTTAGTCGTGCGCCGCTTGATCGCCGCCCACCACCAAGCGGCGGTCATGGATTATACGACCGTCACGACGTTGGTTGACGGTCGGGCTCGCTTCGTTTCCAAAGGAAGGCAAGTCGTTGACGAGGGGTGGCGCACCGTCATCCGTCCGCATGAGGAGGAGAAAGACGCGGTGTTGCCGCCGCTCGAGCGGGGCGAAGCGGGGGAGGCGGCCGCTGTCAAGGTGAAAGAAGGGAAAACCGAGCCGCCGAAACGGTATACGGAAGGCGAACTCATCACCTTGATGAAAACGGCGGGAACATTTTTGGACGACGAGGAGCTGGAAAAAGTGCTCGCCAAAACGGAAGGGCTCGGCACGGAAGCGACAAGGGCGGCGATCATTACGATGCTGAAGG
The DNA here is from genome assembly GCF_052692335.1 of Geobacillus sp. YF-1. Taxonomy (NCBI): domain Bacteria; kingdom Bacillati; phylum Bacillota; class Bacilli; order Caryophanales; family Anoxybacillaceae; genus Geobacillus; species Geobacillus sp. YF-1. Next base: position 1,765,808 of record NZ_CP199850.1, on the reverse strand, counting down.
AACGAAAATACATTGAAGTAAAAAATAACCTCGTTTATCCGACGGACAAGGCGAAAGTATTGATCGAGGCGCTCGGCGGCACGATTCTCGCCTCGCCGGAAATGACAGCGAAATGGGAGCAGCGCCTAAGCGAAATCGGCGAAGGAGCGGCCTCGCCCGCCGCGTTTATGGAACAGGTGAAAAAGCTGGCGCAAAAAGTGGTCGCTGACGCCATCGCCGCCGCCCCAGCTTGGAATTTCAACGGGGTCGACACCGCCTCGATCCAGCGGACGAGAACGAAAAAAACGATCGGTGAGAAGCTCGGGCCGTGCCCGCTTTGCGGAGGGACCGTCATCGACAAAGGAACGTTGTACGGCTGCGACCAGTACGCGAAAACAAAATGCTCGTTTACGATCGCCAAACGCATTCTCGGCAAATCGATTTCGGCGGCCAATGTGAAAAAGCTGCTGGCAAAAGGAAAAACCAATGTCATTAAAGGATTCAAAAAAGGCGGAAAAACGTTTGACGCTGTCCTTGTGTGGGATGAAAACGAGAAGAAATTGTCGTTTCAGTTTCCGAAGCGGTAATGAAGGCAACAGAGGAAATAGGGGGCGGGGCGCTTGGCGCAAGGGCGGACCAATGGCGTCCTGTCCTTTTTTGCCGGTTCCCCCGTTTGCGGCTCTTGAATCCGTTCCATCAGCCGCTTCGGCTCGCTTGGCGCGGCGGCCTCCTTTTTCATAAAGGATACACCGAATCGGATCAGATGGAAACGATTTTGTTTTTAAACAATAATAATATTATGTAAACTAAAATTCCGGCCTTCTCTCTGAAGGCTAGTCAATAGTCGGGCGGCCGGCGGCAAGCGGCGATGCGAGCCGGGCGGTCGGGATAGTCGGTAAAGATCCCGTCTACGCCCATGGCGCATAGGCGCGCCAGATCGTGCGGGGCCATTTTTTCGTTCGCCGGACAGCGAGGACGAGCCAATACGTTCAACGTCTAGTTTAGCAAAACTCCACATCCGCTTTTTTCAAATATAAACAGCGCCGCAAAAAAGCGTAGTCGGCAGGACTTTGGCGAATGGCGGCGAATGCAAAAAAGGGAAAGGGGAGAGCGACAATGAAAACAGCCGATTTATGCGATCAATTTTTAGACGAGCTGCAAGTATGCGAGGTGCCGTTCCAATCATATGGCGGAAAACAGATGTTTTCCGGACCGATTGCGACGGTTGACGTGTGGGAGGACAACGTGCTTGTCCGCGAAGCGCTCGAGACCGTTCCAGCGGGGACGGTGTTGGTTGTCGACGGAAAAGGGTCGCGCCGCGTTGCGTTATTCGGCGACCGATTGGCGCAACTCGCCTGCGAGAGGGGGCTCGCTGGCGTCATCATCCACGGCTGCATCCGCGATTCCGCAGAAATCGGTGCGATGCCGATCGGCGTCATGGCCATTGGCACGTGCCCGGTGAAAAGCAAAAAAGAGGGAAAAGGTGCCCGCGATGTTGTGCTCGAGTTTGGCGGTGTCCGTTGGGAACCGGGAGCGTACGTGTACGCCGATGCGGATGGCATCGTCGTGGCCCGCGACGATTTGTCGGCAAAAAACGGTTGACGGCAGCGTCCCGCTTGTACTACGATGGAGACGGATGCTTGTTCCATGACAGTGTAGATATGGTGAAGAACCCACAAGGTGCCTGAGCTCGTCAAACCGGCTCGGGTGAAAAGGGAAGTCCGGTGAAAATCCGGCACGGTGCCCGCCACTGTGATGGGGAGCTTGCGGCAACAAGTCACTGAAGAGAACTTCGGGAAGGCGCCGCAAGCGATGATCCTAAGTCAGGAGACCTGCCTTGTTTGGGTCGGACGGATGCCTACGGGACTATAGGCAGACGTGCGGGAGAATGAGGGCTGCATAAGGCCTGTTTGGTTCGTTTAAGACTTTTTTGTATACATTTTTCTGCACCTCTGCTGTAGAGGTGCTTTTTCTTTTGCCTGAAACCTGCTCGTCTGTCTGCATCTGAATTCTATCATTCTAGCCAAAAGGGGGGATTCGATGGCGACGTGGGATTTGCGGGGAATGAGGCATCATTTGTTCATTTGCAACGGCGGGACGTGCCTCCGTCATGGCGGGGAGGAAGTGACGCTGGCGGTGCGCGAAGAGATCGCCCGCCTTGGTTTGGACGATCTTGTTCATACGACGCGAACGCGCTGCAACGGCCGCTGCCAGGATGCATGCGTGATGATCGTCTATCCGGAGGGCGTCTGGTACCGAGAAATGACGCCGGAAAAAGCGCGGGAGGTGGTGCGCATTCATCTTTGTGAAGGGGCGCCGATTCGCGAATGGGCGACGTATGAGTTTGATGAGGAGGCAGGATGCAAATGGGCGCCAGCAGGGGAAAGCGAGGCGCCGGTTGGGAAGCGGAAAACGGCCAATGAACCGAAGGAGGCGAATCGATAATGATGCGAACAAGTCGTTGGCTTGTCATCGCGGCGCTATTGACAAGTTACTTCTTCTTGACGAATGAACAAGACGCGTACGCCATGCACATTATGGAAGGATTTTTGCCAGCGAAATGGGCGCTGTTTTGGTGGGGATTGTTTCTTCCGTTTTTCTTGTTGGGTTTACGTCGTCTCGTCCGCACGCTGAAAGAGCATCCGGAACAAAAGCTGCTCATGGCCTTGGCTGGGGCGTTTACGTTCGTGCTGTCAGCGCTGAAAATTCCGTCCGTCACCGGCAGCAGTTCCCACCCGACCGGCATCGGCTTCGGGGCCGCGTTGTTTGGGCCGTGGGTGATGGTTGTCATCGGCACGCTAGTTCTTCTGTTCCAAGCGTTGCTGCTTGCTCATGGCGGATTGACGACATTGGGGGCGAACGCTTTGTCGATGGCGGTCGTTGGGCCGCTGGTTGCGTTTAGTGTGTATCAGCTGCACCGGCGCGGTCTTGTTTCACATCGGGTGGCGCTGTTTTTAGCTGCCTGTTTGTCAGATTTGGCGACCTATGTCACTACATCCGTTCAATTGGCAGTCGCGTTTCCAGCGCCGGATGGCGGCGTGCTCGCTTCGTTTTTAAAATTTGCCGGCATTTTTGCCATCACTCAAGTGCCGCTGGCGGTGACGGAAGGCATTTTGACGGTGATGGTCTGGAACTGGCTCGCTTCATACCAAGCTTCTCCGCTATTTGAACGGGAAAAGGGGGCGTGATTCGATGAAGAAAAACCGGTGGCTGTTCGCTTTCGCCTTGGTGTTGATCCTTCTTCCGCTTTGGTGGGCGCGCGGCTCGGAATTTGGCGGCACCGATGACCAGGCGGAACGGGCGATTCAAACGCTCGCTCCGCATTACCGGCCGTGGTTTGAATCGATTTTCACCCCGCCGGGCGGCGAAGTGGAAACGCTGCTGTTTTCGCTGCAAGCCGCCCTTGGCGCCGGTGTCATCGGCTACGTGATCGGCCTGTATAAAGGGCGGTCGGAACGGAAGAACGGGCATGATTCGCGAGTTTGATCGGTTCGCCTACGACAATCGGCTGCGAACGTGGCGAGCGGAATGGAAGCTGGCGATGGCGCTGATTTTGTTGGTGCTTGGGATGATAAGCAGCTGGCGCGAACAGCTGCTCATTATGGCGGGGATGACGTATTGGATCATCGGTCGCGCCGGTGTACCGCTTTCGCTGTATGGAAAAGCAATGGCCGCCGCTTCAGTTTTTTTAGGAGTCAGCTTATTGACCATGATCATTTCTATTTCCCTTCCCTTTCATTTGTCTATTTCCTATAGCCAGCTGCGGCCGGCCGCTGAATTGGCCGTGCGCTCGTTGGCGGCGTGGTCTTGTTTGTTTTTCCTTTTGATCACTACGCCGGCGCCGGAATGGTTTGCCGTCCTGCGGCGTTGCCGTCTTCCGGCGGCGGTCATTGAGCTTTGTTTTTTGATGTACCGCTTCATCTTTTTGCTTGAGCAGGCGGCGGCTGAGCTGTGGCTGGCGTTGCGCGCCCGCAACGGGGGAACACATTGGCGGCATGGGGGGATGCTCATGTACCAATTGTGGCTGAAGGCCGGGCAATCGTACGAAGCGCTCGGGTGTGCGCTTACCGCTCGCGGAGGAATCGACTCGTTTGTCTATCGACATCAGCCGTTGGACACAAAACCACATACCATTGATATGGCGGCCGGCGCCGCGTTAATCGGGCTGCTGCTCGGCATGGTTTGGTGGAAAGGGTGAAAAAGGTGCTGCTACGGATGGAACAAGTGCGCTATGCTTACGATTCCTCGCGCGATGTGCTCAACGGGGTTGATTGGGAAATTCCAGCAGGAAAAAAATGCGCGCTCATCGGCGCAAACGGCTGCGGCAAAACGACGCTGTTTCTTCATCTGAACGGATTGCTGCGGGCCCGGTCGGGCGCGCTGTATTGGAAAGGGAGCAACATGTATGAGCGCGGGGCCGATTGGCGGCGCTGGCGGCGTGAAGTCAGCCTCGTTTTTCAAAATCCGGAACATCAGCTGATTGCGCCGCTCGTGCGCGATGAATTGGCGATTAGCCTCGCTCACGCTGGGGTCAATGAAGAACAGATGAGAACCGCTTTGTCGGCGCTTGTTGATGAATACGGACTCGGTGATTGGCTCGATCGCCCGACCCACCAGCTCAGCCTTGGACAGAAAAAGTGGCTGACGCTTTGTTCGGCGATGGCGACAAAGCCGGACTTGCTTGTGTTGGATGAACCGACGGCGTATTTGGACCAGCATCAAACGAAACAGTTTTTGCGGCAAATCAATGTCATTCATCAAAAGGGAACGACCGTCCTTATCGCCACACATGACATGGATTTCGTCTGGCAATGGGCCGATTGGGTCGCTGTCATGCACGAAGGCCGGATTGTCAAGCAAGGACCGCCGGAAGACGTTTTTGCCGATCGCCGCCAGCTGCTCGCGGTCCGTTTGGACGTGCCGCTGTTTGTTCGGTTCTGGAAGGAGTGGGGGCCGAAGGGAGTTTCGATGCCGCGGCCATGGCCAGAAGAACAAGGAGGGGAAACGCATGGGAGGTAAGTTGTTGATCATCGGCTTCGGACCCGGCAGTGTTGACCATATGACGAAGCGGGCCCGCGAAGCCATTGAAGAAAGCGACGTCATCATTGGCTACAAAACATACATTGAGCTTGTGCGCGATTTGATCGCCGGAAAGGAAATCATCAGCACCGGCATGACCGAAGAAGTAAGCCGCGCCCAAGCGGCGGTGAAATGGGCGGAGCGCGGCAAGACGGTCGCTGTCATTTCCAGCGGCGACGCCGGGCTGTACGGCATGGCCGGACTTGTCTACGAAGTGTTGATTGAAAAAGGCTGGACGAAAGACGATCCGATTGAAGTGGAAGTCATTCCGGGCATTTCCGCCATTCACTCGTGCGCCGCTTTGCTTGGGGCGCCGATTATGCACGATGCGTGCACGATCAGCTTGAGCGACCATTTGACGCCGTGGGAGCTGATTGAAAAGCGGCTCGAAGCCGCGGCGGCGGCCGATTTTGTCATCGCGCTTTACAACCCGAAAAGCGGGCGGCGCACGCGGCAAATTGTGGAAGCACAGCGCATTCTGCTTCGCCACCGGTCGCCCGAGACGCCAGTCGGACTAGTGAAAAGCGCGTACCGCGAACGCCAGCAGATCGTCCTCACCGACTTAGCCCATATGCTTGATCATGAAATCGGCATGTTGACGACGGTCATTATCGGCAATTCAACGACGTTTGTTCACGATGGGCTGATGATCACGCCGCGCGGCTATCAGCGCAAATATCATTTGACCGCGGCCGTCCAGCCGCTCAAGCCGCATGAGCGGCTGCGCAAAGAAGCGGAGCCGTGGGCGCTCGAACAGACGAAGCCGTTGAACGGCGGCTCCGCTCTTGAAACCGCCTGCGAGCCAGAGACTGAGCGACCCCGTGTTTCTGTGCCATCCGCGTCTCTACCTCTCTCTGCTTCGAGCGCCGCTCTGCCGGCGGCGGCCCGGCAGGCGAAGGAGTCGGGGGCGGCCATACCGCCTGTCGACCGTCCCATGGCGGCGAAAGAAGTTGCCGAAGACGCCCTCGCTGCCTTAACCCACCGGTCTATGCGCCCAGCCCCGGTGCTGTTCGAGGCGGCCGTCAGTCCGGGCGTGGCCAATAAACAGTTCACTCCGGAACAGCTTATCGTGCTCGCGGAAGTGGTAGGGACGGATGGAAAAATGACCTACACACCCGATCATTATATGAAGATCGAACGGGTGACGGAAGATCCGGATGGACTGATTGCCCGGCTCGAGGCCGCCGGACTGATGGTCATGCCGATCGGTGATGTGCTGACGGTGAAGGCATGTGATTTTTGTGACGGGGAGAAAAAAGACGCCATTCCGTACGCCGAGGAACTGGCGCGGCGATTGGGCGGCATGACGTTGCCGAAAGAGCTGAAGCTCGGCATCAACGGCTGCGGGATGGCGTGTTACGGCGCGGTGCGCGAAGACATCGGGCTTGTGTATCGGAAAGGGAAATTTGATTTGTTTTTGGGTGGAAAAACGGTCGGCCGCAACGCCCACCCTGGCCAGCTTGTCGCCGAGGGCATTCCAAAAGAAGAAATCATCACCGTCATCGCTGATATTATTGAACACTATAAAGAACACGGTCATCCGAACGAACGGTTTCATAAGTTTTTCGCCCGCGTCAAGCAAATCGGCCCGTTTCGTCACGAAGAAGCAACGGCCGCCGCTGCTGTGGAAACGGCCGCCTGCGGCGACTGACAACCGCAAGCCGTTTCCGACGGCGGCGGAAACAGCGGCCGGCTTCGTTGCCGCTTGCGTTAGAAGGTCGGTGAAAAACCGCAGAAACGATCCCAAAAAGCAGTTGCGCGAGTAAATCACCGTCCTTCTAGAAGGCAGGAGGCGAGCCAATACATGAAGAAGGAGAGAAAACGATGAAAGCCATTTTATTTGTCGGCCATGGAAGCCGCGATCCGGAAGGAAACGAACAAGTGGTGCAGTTTGTTGAGCGGCTGCGGCCGCGCCTTGCCGCTTCCTTTCATGTCGAAACGTGCTTCCTTGAATTTGGCCGTCCGTCGATCGGCGAAGGAATCGAACGTTGTGCCGAAGCCGGGGCGACGGACGTCGCGGTCATTCCACTCATTTTATTGCCGGCCGGGCATTCGAAGCTCCATATTCCAGCGGAAATCGACGAAGCGAAAGGGCGTTATCCGCATATTACGTTTCGCTACGGCCGCCCCATCGGCATTCATGAGCAGACGTTTGCCATTTTGCGCGACCGGCTGCGGGAAATCGGCGAGCGTCCGGAACAGCCGGGCGACGGAACGGCGGTCATTTTGCTCGGCCGCGGCGGCAGCGATCCAGACGCGAACAGCGATTTATACAAAATCGCCCGCTTGTTTTGGGAACAGACCGATTATTCGCTCGTTGAGCCGGCGTTTATGGGCGTGACCACCCCGTCGCTCGATGATGCCGTTCACCGCTGTTTGGCGCTTGGTGCGAAACGGATCGTCATCTTGCCGTATTTTTTGTTCACCGGCGTGCTCATCAAGCGGCTTGAGCGGCAAGTGGCGCAATACCAAGCTGAGCACTCGCATCTCTCATTTGCGCTTGCCGGCTATTTCGGCTTTCATCCGAAGCTGGCTGACATTGTGCTCGACCGGCTCGAGGAGGCGCTCGGGCAAACGGCGGCGATGAACTGTGATGTCTGTCAATACCGGATTCACGCCGCCCATCACCACCATCATCACCATCATCATTGAAAGGGGGAAGCAGTGATGATTTTGTTGTTGGCTGGAACAAGCGATGCCCGCGAATTAGCGGTGATGATTCAGCACGCCGGATATGACGTGACGGCGACCGTCGTCACCGATCACGCCGCGGAACAGTTGCGAGCCGCGGGCATTCGAACGTACGTCGGGCGGCTGGACGCCTTTCAGCTGGCCGAACTCGCCAAAGCGGAAGGGGCGAAGGTGATTGTCGACGCGAGCCATCCGTTTGCCGAAGAGGCGTCGAAAAACGCCATGCAGGCGGCAGCGGAGATGGATTTGCCGTACATCCGCTATGAGCGGCGCGAGACAGCGATTGCCTCGGAGCGGGTGACATTTGTTGACAGCTATGAAGAAGCGGCGGACTTGGCGGCGGAAAAGGGCGGCGTCGTCATGCTCACCACCGGCAGCAAAACGCTCGACATTTTCGCCGCCAGGCTCATCGGCCGCCCGAACGTCAAGGTGATCGCGCGAATGCTGCCGCGCAAAGACAATCTTGATAAATGCGAGCGGCTCGGTTTTTCCCAAGAGCAGATCGTCATGATGCAAGGGCCGTTCACAAAAGAGCTCGACCGGGCGCTGTACCGCCATTTTGGCGTCACGGTCGTGGTGACGAAAGAAAGCGGCAAAGTCGGGTTTGTCGATGAGAAAATCGCCGCCGCCGAGGAGCTCGGCATCGATGTCATCGTCATCCGCCGTCCGCGCTTGGCGTACGGCATTGTGCATCACGAGTTTGCCGGCGTGCTGGCGGCATTGAAAGAGCGCGTTCCGCTCCCCGCGGGCTGAGGCGCGCCGCCCAAACGTCCCGCGCGGCGGCAAACGATTGCCGTCCGCGCGCTTGTCTTCATTTCCTTCGTTTCTGCAGCGACAGGAAGCGGTTCGGCCTTCATTCTCTTCTTCGCCGCGGCGGGGAAAAGAGACGGAACGCACGTGTGGATATGGAAAAAGGAAAGGAGCGAGTGAGCATGGAATTTCATACAACATTTCGCCCGGTGACCGTCCAACCGGAACAGATCGAAGCGCGCAGTTTCCAAATCATTGACGAGGAGATCGGCGAGCACTCCTTTACGGCTGAGCAATATCCGATCGTCCAGCGCGTCATTCACGCCTCGGCTGATTTTGAGCTCGGAAAAAGCCTTCTCTTTCATCCCGACGCCGTTCGCGCCGGCATTGACGCCATTCGCAGCGGCAAGCTTGTCGTTGTCGACGTGCAAATGGTGCAAGCGGGCGTCAATCAAGCGCGCCTTGCGAAATTCGGCAGTTCGGTGCGCGTGTATATTTCCGATGAAGATGTTATCGCTGAAGCGAAGCGGCTCAATACGACACGGGCGATCGTCGCCATGCGCAAAGCAGTGAAGGAGGCGGAAGGCGGCATTTTCGCCATCGGCAACGCCCCGACCGCGCTGCTGGAGCTCATTCGTTTGATCAAGGAAGGAAAAGCGCGGCCCGGATTGATCATCGGCTTGCCGGTCGGATTTGTGTCGGCGGCGGAGTCAAAGGAGGAGCTCGCGAAACTCGATGTGCCGTTTATTACCAACCGGGGGCGCAAAGGGGGAAGCACGGTGACGGTCGCCGCTTTAAACGCTTTATCGCTGTTGGCCGAGCGAGTGTGACGGGCGATGGGGGCAAACAAAACGCTGCGGGAAGGGTACACGACCGGATCGTGTGCGACGGCGGCAACGAAAGCGGCCCTCACCGCGCTCGTTACCGGTCAGGTGCAGACGGAGGCGACGATTCGGCTGCCGATCGGCCGAGTCGTCACTTTCGCTGTTGAATCGTGCGTGATCCACGGCGCGACGGCGACCGCGGCGGTGGTGAAAGACGGCGGCGATGACCCGGATGCGACGCATGGCGCCCGCATCGTTGCCACCGTTTCTTGGGCGCCGGAGCCCGGGGTCCATCTTGACGGCGGAGAAGGGGTCGGGCGGGTCACGAAGCCGGGATTGCCGGTACCGGTCGGCGAAGCGGCGATCAATCCAGTACCGCGCAAAATGATTCACGAAGCCGTCAACGAAGTGCTCGCGCAACACGGCGTTGACCGCGGGGTGAACGTCGTCATTTCCGTGCCGGGCGGCGAAGAGATTGCGAAAAAAACGTTGAATGCTCGTCTTGGGATCATCGGCGGCATATCGATTTTAGGAACGCGCGGCATCGTCGTTCCGTTTTCCACCGCCGCTTATCGGGCGAGCATCGTGCAGGCGCTGCAAGTGGCGAAGGCGAATGGCTGCCGCCATGTCGTCATTACAACCGGGGGGCGGAGCGAGAAATACGCCATGCAAGAATATCCCCATTTGCCGGAAGAAGCGTTTATCGAAATGGGCGACTTTGTCGGATTTACGTTAAAGCAGTGCAAACGGCTCGGCATGGAAATGGTGTCGATGGTCGGCATGATGGGGAAGTTTTCCAAAGTCGCCCAAGGCGTCATGATGGTGCACTCGAAAAGCGCGCCGGTTGACTTCGGTTTTTTGGCAACGCTCGCTCGACAAGCCGGGGCTTCCAAGGAGCTGGTTGACGCCGTGCGAGGAGCGAATACGGCGGCGCAAGTCGGCGACATGATGCAAGAAGCCGGCTGCACGAAGTTTTTCGAGCTGTTGTGCGAAGCGTGCTGCCAGGCGGCGCTCCACGAAGTCGGGGGCGGCTTGAACGTGGCTGTGTCCATTTACACGATGAACGGACAACGATTAGGAAAGGCGGTGCTGTTGGATGGCGACGATGAAGTTGATCGGAGTGGGAGCTGACGGGCCAGCGAGCCTTCCTGAGCTGTATCGACGCTGGATTGACGAAAGCGAATTGCTTGTCGGCGGCGAACGGCAGCTGGCGATGTTTCCGGCATATGAAGGAGAAACGATCGTGATTCGCAGCGGGCTGAGCGAGCTCGTCGAGCGGCTCCGCCATGAAACGCGCAACACGGTCGTGCTCGCTTCCGGTGATCCGCTTTTTTATGGAATCGGCAGTTATTTAGCCGGCAAACTGCCGATCGACGTGTACCCGGCTGTCAGCTCGGTGCAATGGGCGTTTGCCAAAATGGGCGAGTCTTGGCAAGACGCGGTGTTCCTCAGCGTCCATGGCCGGCCGTTAACGGGCTTGGCCCAACGGATTGACGGGAGGCGCAAAGTCGCGATTTTAACGGATGAGACAAATTCACCAGCCGCCATCGCCCGCTACTTGCTGGCATACGGCATGACGGAGTATGAGGCGTTTGTCGGCGAGGAGCTCGGCGGGCCGAATGAGCGGTGCCGGTTTTTCAAACTAGAAGAAATGGCGGAAGCCGAGTTTCTTCCATTAAATATAGTGGTGCTGCGGAGGACGGCGCCCAGTCCTTCTTGGCCGCTCGGCATTGAGGATGATGAGTTTTTCCAGCGCAAACCAGACAAAGGGTTGATTACGAAAAAAGAAGTGCGCGTGCTCAGCTTGAGCGCTTTGCGTTTGCGCCCGGACAGCGTCGTCTGGGATATTGGCACGTGCACCGGTTCGGTCGCGATTGAAGCGGCGAAAATCGCCCGCGACGGGGCGGTGTTCGCCATTGAAAAAAATGAACATGATGTGGAAATTTGCCGGCAAAACTTGCGCAAATTCCGCGTCGACATCACGCTTGTGCACGGCAAGGCCCCTGATCGGCTTGATGAGTTTGCTGACCCGGATGCCATCTTTATCGGCGGCACGTCAGGGGCGATGGCGCCGCTGTTGGACGTCTGTGCGAAACGGCTGAAGAAAAACGGGCGCATCGTGATCAACGCGGCGACGGTGGAGACGCTTGCCGAAGCGTGCGCCGCTTTGCGCGAGCGCGGGTTTCAAGTGGACATTACGCTGGCGCAAGCATCGCGCAGCAAACCGATTTTGGACTTGACGCGCTTTGAGGCGTTAAACCCGGTTTATATCATCGCGGCAAAACGGGAGGGAGACGAATGACCGGCACGTTGTACGGCGTTGGCGTCGGTCCCGGCGATCCGGAGCTCATGACGGTGAAGGCGTATCGCCGCCTGAAAGAAGCGGACGTCATCGCGTATCCGAAGAAAGGGCGACAAAGCAAAAGTTACGCGGAACAAATGGTTGACGCCTATTTTGCCCCGGATGAAAAGCGGCGTCTCGGCTTGCATTTTCCAATGACAAAAGACCCAGCAGTGCTTGAGCCGAAATGGAACGAGGCGGCGGACGCCATCTGGGCGGAACTGGCGGCCGGACGCGATGTGGCGTTTGTGACCGAAGGCGATCCGCTGCTGTACAGCACGTTCATCCATTTGATGCGCGTGATGGAACAGCGTTATCCAGAAGTGCCGATTGAAGTCATCCCAGGGGTCAGTTCGGCGAACGCTGCCGCCGCTCGGCTGCGTTTGCCGTTGGCGGATGGGGATGAAACGGTGGCGATCGTGCCGGCGCGCGACGATTACGAGGCGATGAAAGCCGCGCTTCTTCGACACGATTGCGTCGTTTTTTTTAAGGTGGCGAAAGTGATCGATCTCCTGCTCGACTTGCTGCGGGAGCTCGATTTGCTTCAGCGCGCCGCCGTCATCACGAAGGTGACGTCCGGCGAGGAAGTAGTGTGGAACGTTGAGGAATTGGCTGGCGCGTCGCTCGAATATTTGACATTGATGGTGGTGAGAAAGTGAAGCTGTATATCGTAGGGGCGGGGCCGGGAGCGCCGGACTTGATCACCGTCCGCGGCGCCGCGCTTTTGGCTGCGGCGGATGCCATTTTTTACACCGATTCGTTGGTGAGCGAGGAATTGATTGAACGCTACCGGAAGCCGGAAGCGGACGTTTTTCATACCGCCGGCATGCATTTGGAAGAAATGGTCGCGGCGATGGTGGAACAAGCGAAACAAGGCCGGCTTGTCGTGCGTGTCCATACCGGTGATCCATCGATTTACGGGGCAACGCTTGAGCAAATCGCTATGTTGAAAGAAGAAGGAGTGGAAGTGGAAATCGTTCCCGGCGTCAGTTCGGCGTTTGCCGCCGCCGCCGCTGTGCAGGCTGAACTCACCGTTCCGGAACTGACGCAGACGGTCATTTTCACGCGCGCTGAGGGGAGGACGCCGGTGCCGCCGCGCGAACGGCTGGAAGAGCTGGCCAAACATCATTGCACCCTCGTCTTGTTTTTAAGCGCGACATTGGCGAAAAAAGTGAGCGCGGCGCTGCTTGACGCCGGCTGGAGCGGCGATACCCCAGCGGTGATCGTCTACAAGGCGACATGGCCGGATGAGCGGATCATTCGCACGACCGTCGCCGCTATGGCGGAAGAGATGCGCCGTCATCGAGTGACGAAGCACGCGATTATGCTGATCGGTTGGGCGCTTGACCCGTCCGTTCATGAACGTGGCTACCGTTCGCGCCTGTACGACCGCACGTTTACGCACGGATACCGGAAGGGGGAAGGACAGCGTGAACAAGATTGAGGAACACGGACGATATGCGGTTGTCGCCATTACGAAGCATGGGGTGGAGACTGCCCGTCGGCTGGGCCGCACCCTAGCTGGAGCAGACGTCTATTATACGGACAAGTTTGCTCGCGGCGACGAACAAGAACAACAGATTCGCCTGTTTTCCGGCAACGTCCGGGCGCTGCTGCCGGAACTGTTCGCCCGCTATGACGGCCTTATTTGCCTCATTTCGCTTGGCGCCGTCGTGCGGATGATCGCCCCGCTCTTAAAAGACAAAAAGACCGATCCGGCGGTCGTTGTCATCGATGATAAGGCGGAGCATGTGATCAGCGTGCTGTCCGGTCATTTAGGCGGGGCAAACGACTTGACGCGGCGCGTCGCTGCGATTCTTGGAGCCCGCCCGGTCATTACGACCGCTTCTGACGTGCAGCAGACGATCGCCGTTGATTTGTTCGGCCGCCAGTTCGGCTGGGAATGGGAGTCGGATGCCAAGCTGACGCCGGTGAGCGCTGCGGTCGTGAACGAAGAGCCGGTGGCGATCGTGCAAGAGTCCGGGGAACCGGATTGGTGGCCGGAGGGGCGGCCGCTGCCGAAAAACATCACCGTGTACGGCTCAATCGCGGAGGCGCTTGCCGCCCGTCCGGCGGCCGCGCTCGTGGTCACTCATCGTCTGCTTGAGCCGGATGAAGAGGCGATTTTGCAAAACGGTGTGCTGTACCGCCCGAAGGTGATCGCCCTTGGCATCGGCTGCAACCGCGGCACAGCGGCTGATGAAATCGAAGCGGTCATCCTCGAGACGCTCCATGAGCTGCGTTTTTCGCCAAAAAGCGTCAAAGCGGTGTGCACGATCGATTTGAAAAAAGACGAGCCCGGGCTTCGCGAAGTTGTCGGCAAATACGGCTGGGAGTTCGTCACGTACACGCCGGAGGAGCTGAACGCGGTGCCGATCGAAGCGCCGTCCGAGACCGTCTACCGCTACACCGGCGCGTATGGGGTGAGCGAGCCGGCGGCGAAATTGTACAGCGGGGCCGAGCGGATGGCGCTCGTAAAAAAGAAAGCGGGCAATGTGACGATTTCCGTGGCGTTGATTCGCCATAGACGAGGAAAGGGGAGCGAGTCATGCGACGATTGGTCATCGCCGCCCCGGGAAGCGGCGCCGGCAAAACAACGGTGACGCTCGGCTTGATGGCGGCGCTGAAGCAGCGAGGCTATACGGTGCAAGGGTTTAAATGCGGTCCGGACTACATCGATCCGACTTACCATACGGCGGTCACCGGCCGGCCGGCGCGCAACTTGGACAGCTGGATGATGGGAAGCGAAGCGGTCAAAACGGTGCTCACCAACGGCTGTCAAGGAGCGGATATCGCCATCATCGAGGGTGTGATGGGGCTGTTTGACGGGAAACAGCCGCTCTCGGATGAAGGATCGACGGCGGAAATTGCCGTGCTGACGCAAAGCCCGGTGTTGCTTGTCGTCGATTGTTCCGGGATGGCCCGCAGCGCGGCCGCCATCGTTCGCGGCTTTCAGACGTTCCGTCCCGACGTGCATATTGCTGGCGTATTTGCCAACCGCGTTGGCAGCGAAGGGCATTTCCGGCTCGTCAAAGCGGCGATTGAGCAGACGTGTGGAATACCGGTCGTCGGCTATTTGCCAAAAGCGGAAGAGCTGACCTTGCCGGAGCGCCATTTAGGGTTGGTGCCGTCCGTAGAGCGGGGGGAGCTCGACTCGTTTTTTGCTGAACTGGGAAAAAAAGTGATGCGCACGATCGATTGGGAGTTGCTGCTTTCCATCGCCCAAGCGCCGGCTTTCGGACCGTCCGCGCCGCTCATTCGCCCCTCGCGGCCGTATCGGGCGCGCATAGCGGTCGCGAAAGATGCCGCGTTTCATTTTTACTATCCTGAAAATCTAGAAATGCTTTCGGCCTGCGGCGCGGAGCTAGTCTACTTTTCCCCGCTCGCCGGCGAACCGCTTCCTGATCGGGTGAACGGCTTGTACATCGGCGGCGGGTTTCCGGAGGAGTTTGCCGACCAGCTCGCGCGCCAGACGGCGGTCAAGCAGTCGATCCGCGCCGCCATCGAACGCGGGCTGCCGACGCTCGCCGAATGCGGTGGGTTTATGTTTCTCACGGAACAGCTTGTCGCGACGGACGGCACGGCTTATGAGATGGCCGGCGTCATCCCGGGGCGGGTCATGATGAAAACGAAGCTGGCTGCTCTTGGATATCGTGAAGTGCACGGAAGAAAAGGAAACGTTCTTTTGCCGGAGGGAGAACAGGCGCGCGGCCATGAGTTTCACTATTCCGTGTACGAACCGCGGGGAGAGGTGCCGTTTGCCTACGAAACGAGCGGCCGGAAAGGAACGAAACCGGACGGGTATTTGGCGCATCGGCTCGTTGCCGGCTATGTCCACTTCCATTTTGCGTCCGCACCGATGATGGTTGAGCGCTGGCTCGCTGAATGCGAGAAGGTGACGATCCATGGCTAAAGCGCTGCCCATCATGTTTCAAGGCACCCATTCCGATGCCGGTAAAAGCGTCATCGCCACCGCTTTTTGCCGGCTGTTTGCCCAAGCCGGCTGGAAAACGGCCCCGTTCAAGGCGCAAAACATGTCGCTGAACGCCTACGTTACGCCGGACGGGAAAGAAATCGGACGGGCGCAAGGCATTCAGGCCGAAGCCGCCGGTGTGCCGGCGCGGGCGGAAATGAATCCGATTTTGCTGAAGCCAAGCCGAATGAATGAATCGCAAGTGGTTGTGCTCGGCCGACTGTACGCCACCATGCCGGCGATGGCTTACCGAAGTGAATTTTTTGAGCAAGGATTGGCCATCATTCGCCAGTCGCTTGACACGTTAATGAGCGAGTATGAGCGGATCGTCATCGAAGGAGCGGGCAGCCCGGCCGAGGTGAATTTAAACGACCGTGAGCTCGTCAACATGCGCGTCGCCCGGCTTGCCAACGCCCCGGTCGTGCTGATTGGCGACATTGAGCGGGGTGGGGTGTTCGCGAGCCTCGTTGGAACGTTGACGCTGCTGGAACCTAGGGATCGAAAGCGGGTCATTGGCGTGATCATCAACAAGTTCCATGGCGATCGGTCGCTTTTGCAGCCGGGCCTCGATTGGTTTGAGCGTTACACCGGGGTGCCGGTGCTCGGCGTCGTTCCGTACTTGCCCGATTTGGCAATCGATGCCGAAGATTCGCTGGCGCTAGAGCGTTTCGCCGCCTCATCTGGTGGCGAGCGGGCGATTGACATCGCTGTCATCCGCTGTCCGAAAATCGCCAATTTCACCGATATTGACCCGCTGCTCGCTGAACCGGATTGCCGCGTCCGGCTAGTGACACACGCCGCCGAGCTTGGCGAGCCGGATGTCATCGTGCTTCCCGGCAGCAAAAACACGATCGAAGACCTTGTGTACATGAAACAGCGCGGGCTCGCCTCCCGCATCGCTGCGCTTGTCGCCGAAGGCAAAACAAGGGTTGTCGGGATATGCGGCGGCTATCAAATGCTCGGAGCGGTCATCCGCGATCCCCATGGGGTCGAGACATCGCTTCCCGAGGTCAAAGGACTCGGGCTGTTGCCGATCGAGACGACGCTGGAGCGGACGAAAGTGACCGTTCGTTCGAAAGCGGTGCTGACATGGAACGGGAACCGATTGGCTGTGCAAGGATACGAGATTCATATGGGGCGCTCGACACCGCTTGCCGGTTATGTTCCGCTGATGGAGGACGATGGGGGCCAGATGGGGGCGAAGCGCGACGATGGCCGCGTTCTCGGCACCTATATGCACGATTTGTTTCATAACGATGCGTTTCGCGCGGCGTTTTTCAACGACATTCGCAAGGAAAAAGGGCTGTCGTTATCGGAACCCGTCCCGTTTCGCGCTCTCAAGGAAGCGGCGTTTGACCGGTTAGCCGCCCACGTTTGCCAACATGTGGCGGTCGAACGGATCGAACAGATGATGCGGCAATTTCAGCATGAGTAAGCTCTGAAAAACGAGGCGCTCGCATGACTGACCCGCGCTTCGACCTTTGCGGTTTTCCGGAGTCCGGCGCCGGCGAAGCGAGCCCGGTCGCGCGCTTGAGGCAGGAAGCGGAAAGCAAGTGTTGTTCGTTCGTTTCTTTTCCCACGGCACCGGCTGAAAATAAAGGCTTTTGCGCTCCTGCAATCCTAGATGAGAAAGGAGGAAGCGCCTATTCCCGTGAAAAGGGAGGATGGCGCGTCCATGATGAACGTTTCCATCCCGCCGATCCGCCGCGAAATGGCGGAACAAGCCCGTGCTTATATTGATCAATTGACCAAACCGCCCGGCAGCCTTGGCCGGCTTGAAGACGTGGCGGCAACCGTCATGGTGAATGAGATGGCGACGTTTGCGTCCGCGGGCATTTCGACAGGGGAAGAGAAAGGGGAGAAACAAGCATGACCGTCGGCAAAGTGTATTTGGTCGGCGCCGGGCCGGGGGATGAAAGGCTCATCACGGTTTACGGCCGCGAATGCCTAGAACGGGCGGACGTTGTCGTTTACGACCGGCTCATCAACCGGAAGCTGCTGCGCTATGCGAAGCCCGGCGCCGAGCTTCTTTACTGCGGCAAGGAGCCGGGAAAACATGATACGGTGCAGGAACAGATTCATGACTTGCTCGTTGACCGCGCGCGTCAAGGCCAGACGGTCGTCCGCTTAAAAGGCGGCGATCCGTGCGTCTTTGGCCGCGTCGGTGAAGAGGCGGAAGTGTTGGCGAAAGCCGGAATTCCGTTTGAAATCGTTCTAGGGGTGACATCCGGCATCGCGGTGCCGGCGTACGCTGGCATTCCCGTCACCCACCGTGATTACGCCGCCTCGGTGGCGATGGTCAGCGGCCATCGGAGCGAGCGGATCGACTGGGAGGCGCTCGCCCGCGGCTGCGATACGATCGTCGTGTACATGGGAGCGGCCAACTTGCCGGATATTTGCGGCCGGCTGCTGGCGGCCGGAAAGCCGGCGAATACGCCGGCGGCCATCATCGAATGGGGGACGACGGAGCGGCAGCGCACGGTAGCGGCGCCGCTTTCGACACTGCCAGACGAGGCGAAAAAAGCGGGCATTTCTCATCCGGCCATCATCATCATCGGTGAGGTCGTTCGTCTGCGTGAGACGCTCCAATGGTTTCCGGAGCGGCAAGGGGGCATGGTCGATGCCGACGCCTCGTCGTAGCGGGCGGGTCATCGTTTATACCGGCGATGGAAAAGGGAAAACGACGGCCGCCTTGGGCTTGGCGTTGCGCGCCGTCGGCCGAGGAATGCGAGTCGCTGTGCTGCAGTTTATCAAGTCACCTGAGCGTACGTATGGCGAGCAGTTGGCGTTGCGGCGTCTCGGTGTCGAAGTGCGCCAGCTCGGCGCCGGCTTCACATGGACGAAAACGCCGGAAGTGCACCGCGAAGCGCTGCGGCGCGCTTGGGCAGTGACGAACGAGTATGTCCATTCCAGCCGGTATGACGTCATCGTGTTAGATGAATTGAACAACGCCTTGGCGATTGACCGGTTTCCGATCAGCGACATCTTATCAGTCAACGATGTGCTGGAACTGATCCGCACCCGACCGCCGGCGCTCCACCTTGTCATCACGGGCCGCGCGGCGCACCCCGAGCTGATGGCGGCCGCCGATATCGCCACGGAAATGAAGCTAGTGAAGCACGACTATGAACAAGGGACAACGGCGATGAAAGGGATTGAATTTTAGTAGCACAAAAAAGCGGCGCAACCAAGGCCGCTTTTTTGCAGGTTACGGATATTCATCAGTTTTGTCATGTTGGGCTTTGTTTTGCCGCCGCCCTTTGCTGTTGTCACCGGAAACCGGACCGTCGAGCAGCGCCATCGGATCTTGCGTCGGCGTGTTTTGATTCCGGCTTCCTTTATTTGGCCGCTTCGTCATCGCCGCCACCTCCTTATTGCGCCGGGTTGCATCATTAGCATCCGCCTCTCAACCGATTTTATTCGCGAACGCAAAAAAACGGGGCAACGCCATCAGCGGCGTCTCCCCGTCGTTCGTGCGGATGCTGGCAAACAAGCGGCCAAGGCGAACAGGTTAGTAAGCGTAACCGCCGAAAGCGGCACCGACAATAATCAACAAAATAAACAAGACGACGATCAAGGCAAATCCGTTGCCATACCAAGCGCCCATCCCGATTCACCTCCCCATCAAGCCTACCATATGATATGCCGCATCGGCGTGAATGACTGAGGGAATTGTCGATAGGTGACGAAAATGAGAAAAACGCCTTGCCAGAACAGCGAAGGCGTTTTTTCGAGCTGTTTTTTCTTTTCGCGGGCGAGCGCGGCATCGTCCGGGTGGCCAAGCGAGCCGCTTTTTCGCCGACATGCCGCTTATTCCCACTCGTAAGGCGTCTCTTGATAAACGTAATAGTTCAGCCAGTTGATAAACAGCAAATTGGCGTGCGAACGCCATGTATTGAGCGGCATCTGGCTCGGGTCGTCGTTTGGAAAATACGATTCCGGCGGTTGGATGGGCAGCCCTTTCGCCAAATCTCGTTCATACTCTTCTTTCAGCGTCGTGGCGTCATATTCCGGATGGCCGGTCAAGAAAATTTGCCGGCCGTCGTTTGAGGCGACGAGACAAACGCCTGCTCGTTCAGCCATCGACAAAATCGTCAGCTCCGGCACCTTTTCGATGTCTTCGCGCTTGACATCCGTATGGCGCGAATGCGGCATGCGAAACACATCGTCGAAGCCGCGCAACAGCTTAACGTTTTTCACTTCCACCGTATGGTTGAACACGCCGAAACATTTTTCCGGCAGCGGATATTTCGGAATCCCGTAATGGTAATACAAGCCGGCTTGCGCTCCCCAACAAATATGTAACGTTGAAGTGACGTTCGTTTTCGTCCATTCCATAATGTCCGTCAATTCATCCCAATACGTCACTTCTTCAAACGGCAGTTGTTCGACCGGCGCTCCGGTAATGATCATCCCGTCGAACTTTCGATGGCGGATTTGCGGAAAAATGGTATAAAATTGATCCAAATGATGTTTGCTTGTCGTTTTCGGTTCATGGGTCGCCGGGCGCAAGAAGGTGATGTTCACTTGCAGCGGCGAGTTGCCGAGCAGCCTAAGCAGCTGCGTCTCCGCTTTTTCTTTTTCCGGCATCAAGTTTAAAATGACGATGTTGAGCGGGCGGATGTCTTGTGAGTAAGCCCGTTCTTCATCCATGACGAAAATGTTTTCCTGTTCGAGTATTTCCTTGGCCGGCAAGTCTTTTGGAATGTTGATTGGCAATGGTTGTCCCCTCCGTTTCGGTCTCGCTATTAAATACCTTAATTATAAAAACTTTGTCAACATTCTTCAATGGCTTTTTTGCTCTGAAACCGCTTGCGAATCAAAAGGAGGGATGGCAATTGGATCCGACGGCGTTTGACAATTTAAAAACAGTGCTGGAAGGGGCCGTGTACGACGCGGACTTGCAAGGGCGCATCGCCGTCGTCGACCGCCGCGATCTTGTCGATTTGGCCCGTTTGTTGCGGGAGTACGCCATTTCATTTCGGCTCAATGATGCGCCGGATCGGTTCGTCGTCTGCACCGCGCGGCTTTCGCTCGATTTTGCTGAGCTCGCCAACGAGCGGCTCTATCGCGGCCAAGCCGGCTGCCGACTCGCTCTTTTGTTTGCCCTGCCGGTTCGCCGTTCGTCCGTTTGTCCGTTCATTGAAGGCACGCTGCGGACGATTTGGGGACGGGAGCGAATCATCCGACAAACGCTCCGCTTTCCATTTCCATATGAACAAGGTCCGTATGAAAATGAAGTCGCGGTTGAGTTTGCCCGCCTCATTTATGAAGAAAATGCGGCCGATTTGCCGGCGATGGTGCCGTATATGATTTCGTCGCTCGAGCAGCTGCAATCGTTCGTTGACTAGCAGCGATGCAAAAAGTGGAACGAAACGATAAAATCCGTTATGATGAGGATGAGGTGAAAAATCATGAGTGTATATCAATTTAGCGCCAAAACGATTCGTGGTGAGGAACAACCGCTTTCCGTCTATCAAGGCAAGGTGCTGTTGATTGTCAACACGGCGAGCCGTTGCGGTTTTACGCCGCAGTATAAAGAGCTGCAAGAGTTGTATGACGACTATCGCGATCGCGAGTTTGTGGTGCTCGGCTTTCCGTGCAACCAGTTCGGCGGCCAAGAGCCGGGGACGGAAGAGGAAATTGAGCAATTTTGCCAGCTCAATTACGGCGTGACGTTCCCGTTGTTTGCGAAAGTGGATGTGAATGGCGATCACGCCCACCCGCTGTTTCACTATTTGAAAGAGCAAGCGCCGGGCGCATTAGGAACAAAGGCGATCAAATGGAACTTTACGAAGTTTTTGGTCGACCGTAACGGCGAGGTTGTCGCTCGTTTCGCCCCGCAAACGAAGCCGAACGAGTTGAGAAAGGAAATTGAAAAGCTGCTGTCAAACAAGGAGGGGTGACGTTTGCGCATTCAAGCGATTGAACCGACGCCAAGCCCGAACACGATGAAAATCTTGCTTGATGAAGAGTTGCCATCCGGCGTGCGCCATAACTATAAATCGGACAACATCAGCGAAGCGCCGCCGCTCATTCAAGCGTTGCTGCGCATTGACGGGGTGAAAAGCATCTACCATGTCGCCGACTTTTTGGCGATTGAGCGCCATCCGAAATACGACTGGCGCGACATTTTGGCGAACGTGCGCAAAGTGTTCGGCGAGGAAGCGGATGACGGCGCCGCGGCCAAGCCGAAAGGAAACGAACATTTCGGCGAAGTGAAAGTGTTCGTGCAAATGTTGTACGGCTTGCCGATGCAAGTGAAGCTTGTCGACGGGGAGCGCGAGCATCGCGTCGGGCTGCCGAAACCGTTTATGGACGCGGTCATTGAGGCGCAAAAATACGCGGGAAATGTCGTGTTTGAGCGAAAATGGGTTGAAAAAGGAGTGCGCTACGGCACGTTTGAGGAAATCGGCCGCGAAATCGTCGATGAGCTGTCGGCCGCCTATCCGCCCGAGCGGCTCGAGCGGATCGTCAACATGTTCCGCCGCGGCGAGCAGGAAAAAACGGCGCAAAAGCGGCCAAGCCTCAAAGTGACGAGCGAGATGCTCGATGACCCGGACTGGCGCAAACGGTATGCCGCGCTCGAACAGATGGCTGAGCCGACCGAGGACGATATCCCGGTGTTGGCGAAGGCGCTTAAGGATGAAAAAATGGCCATCCGCCGTTTGGCGACCGCGTATCTTGGCATGATCGGCGGCAAAAAGGTGCTTCCGTATTTGTACGAAGCGTTAAACGATCCGGCCGTTGCGGTCCGCCGCACCGCCGGCGACTGTTTGTCCGACATCGGCGATCCGGAGGCCATTCCGGCCATGATTGAAGCACTGAAGGACGAAAGCAAGCTCGTCCGTTGGCGCGCGGCCATGTTTTTGTACGAGGTCGGCGATGAATCGGCGCTAGCGGCGTTAAAAGCGGCGGAAGACGATCCGGAGTTTGAAGTGAGTTTGCAAGTGAAAATGGCCATTGAACGGATCGAAGGCGGTGAAGCGGCAAAAGGGTCGGTTTGGAAACAAATGACCGAAAGCCGGAAAAAAGAAACAGAGGCGGAAAAAGAGGTTGACTGAAGAGGCCGGTGCTGTGGGGAAGCATGCCGTTTTCCGGCATCGCTGGTTTTGTCCGGGCCGGCCGCCGTCTTCGTTGCTTTTCTTGCTTGAAATGTAGTATGCTGATGACGCGATCACGATGAGATGGAGGGATGATGGTCATGTCGATGGCGTACGAAGACTATATGCGCCAGCTCGTGCAACCGATGCGCGACGAGCTCGTCCGCGCCGGCTTCCGCGAACTGCGCACGAGCGAGGAAGTCGAGCAGTTTATGGAACAAGTGGAAGGAACGACGTTTGTTTTTGTCAACTCGGTGTGCGGCTGTGCGGCTGGGTTGGCGCGTCCGGCGGCGACGCAAGCGGTGCTGCAAAGCGAGAAAAAGCCGGATCATTTGGTGACGGTGTTCGCCGGCCAAGATAAAGAGGCGACGGCGAAAATGCGCGAGTACTTTGTCGGCTATCCGCCGTCCTCGCCGTCGATGGCGCTCTTAAAAGGAAAAGAAGTCGTTCATTTCATTCCCCGTGAAGAGATTGAATTTCATTCGTTAGAAGAGGTCATGGCCAATATTGTCTCCGCCTTTCAAACGCATTGCCGCTAATGGCCGTTGCGTCCGCCTCTTTGTGCCGGGGCCGCCTCGCGGGCGGTTGGGTGCGCTGGCATCCGCTCCCGAACAGACGCGCCGTCCTTCTTGGCTTTCGCATACGGAGGCGCGCCGCCGGGAACGATAAAGACGGAGGTGATCGGCGTGCCGAAGCGGAAAAAAGATCGTTCGAAAACGGGCATCAGCGCCCCGGACGTCAGAGGACAAGGGACGACACAAGCGGAAACAGGCGCTTATGAGCTTGACTCCGCCCGCAAAAAAACGAAAGTGGACTAAAAAAGGAGCTGACCTAAAAGGTCGCCTTCCTTCCAGATAGGCACAACATATCGTGCGGCAGAAGCAGTCAGTACGTATATATAGCGAGAAAGAGGGCGTCCCGGTCCATTGGGGATGCCCTCTTTTTCTTTGCCTCTGTTAGGCATTGGCGATGCAGCTGTAAATGAAATACAACAACGTAATGAGGCTGGCCGCAAAAAAGATCGTATTCATACCCCATTTTCCCGCCTTTCTGTCTATATTTTCCCCTTGAACATATGGTACACTATTCATATAACCATAGTATATACCAACGAAAGCAAAAAGGAAAAGCGGTTTTTGTCTTGGCAAGGGGAGAGGAATGGCCATGAAAAAAGCGAAGCGAATGGCCGCGTTTTCGGCGTCTGTGTTTGCCGAGCTTGCGGCGTATCGAAAACAGCGGCATCATCTTCACGACGAATGGATCGATTTAAGCGTCGGCAGCCCGGATTTGCCGCCGGCGCCGTTTGTGCGCGAGGCGCTCGCTCGCTACGCTCATGAACCAAACGCGTATGGCTATACATTAAAAGGCATTCGCGAGTTTCATGAAGCGGTCGCGGAATATTACCGGACTTCGCACGGCGTCACGCTCGATCCGGAAACGGAAGTGACGTACGTCATCGGGTCGCAGGATGGGCTTGTACATTTGCCGATCGTGTTCGCCGACCCGGGCGATGTGATTTTGCTGCCGGATCCCGGGTATCCAGCGTACGCCGCGGGAGTGGCCATGGCGGAGGCGGAGCCGTATTTTCTGCCGCTTAAGGAGGAAAACGGATTTTTGCCCGACTTGGGAGCCATTCCGGAAGAGATCGCCAAACGGGCGGTAATCATGTTTTTGAACTTTCCCGGCAACCCGGTGCCCGCTATGGCGACGGAATCGTTTTACCGCGAAGTAGTTGAGTTTGCGAAACGCTACGACGTGCTTGTCGTCTCCGATTTTGCCTACGGCGAGCTGTATTATGACGGAAACAAGCCGGTGAGTTTTCTTTCTGTTCCAGGCGCAAAGGACGTTGGTGTGGAGATCAATTCGTTGTCAAAAAGCTACCATATGGCCGGCTGCCGTGTCGGCTACGTATGCGGCAATGCCGAGGTGATCCGCGCCTTCGCTGAATTCAAATCAAATTTGGATTACGGCATTTTTTGGCCGATTCAAAAGGCGGCTGCCGAAGCGCTTCGTTACGGTGCTCCTTTTTGCGCCCAAACTCGCGCCATCTACCAAGCGCGCCGCGACGCGCTCGTTTCCGGTCTGGCCGAAATCGGCTGGCACGTGGACCGTCCACAAGCCGGCATGTTCGTGTGGGCAAAAATTCCGGACGGGTTTACATCGCTGTCGTTTACGAACGAACTGATTGACCGCGCCGGCGTCGTGGTGACGCCTGGGCACGCGTTTGGGCCGAGCGGTGAAGGGTACGTGCGCATCGCCCTCGTCCAGCCGGAAGAAGTGTTGCGCCGCGCGGTGGCGAAATTAAGCGCGACCGGCTTGTTCGCGTCTTCAGCCGCTAGGCGGCGGTAACGGGAGGTGAAAGCGATGAAACTGCCGGCTTGGCTGCGAAAAGCGCTTGTTGCCGCCATTACCGTTTCCACGTTTGGACTTGTCACGCCGCCCGCCTCATTGCTGGCCGCCAAAGAGCCGCCGTCAGACGATGCCTCGTCTCCCGATTGGCAACACAATCCAGTCGGTCGTGCCGATGAAGCCGGCTCCTTGACGCGCGCCCAATTCATTGAGCAGACGATCGAAAAGGCCGCTACCCAGTCGCATGAAAAATTCGGTCGCAAAATCGCTCCGGTTATTGAAGAGGAGTTTCGCACCGTCATTTTGCCGCGCATCGAAACGGTGATCGCCGAGCTTGCCGAGCGTTATCCAGAGGACGAACTCCGCTATTTGGCGGTTTCAGAAAATCCGTCCGGCGGGCAAGGGGAACGCATCTTTCATTTGTATCGGGTCGATACGGGGGAAGATCTGCTCCGCTTTCACGTCCGCCGCGAGCATCCGCCGCAAGACGGCTATTGGTTTCAGTTCCACTATCATACTTGTGAGGACGGCTTTCAAGCCCACTATGAGCTTGGGAAAATTTACTGGTCCAAAAATACGCCGCCGAACTGGCGCACCTAAGCGGTTCGCGGTTCTTTCCTAATTTTGCGCGTTTTTCCCCGCTTCGTTCTATGTTATGATTTTCATAGATTGAAAGAAAAAGAAGCGGGGGAAACCATGATGAAACGGCTGCTTATGAGCTTGCTAGTGGCGCTGTTTGCCGTTCCGCTTCTGTCGCTCTCACCGTACCCGGCCGCACATGGCGTGCTGCTCAACGAAAGCGGCTTGAAGGTGCAAACGATTCCGTCGCACGATCTGCTTGGACGCATCGTCATCGTGCCGGAAGCGGACTTTTCTGCCGCTCAAGCCACCAAGACGATTCGCACGCTTGCCCGCATTGATCGCGCCATTTTGGAGCAGGCGGCTGCTCATCATATTTACATCCAGCTGGTGACGGGCCCGATCACGAATGAGCCGACCGCTCGTCACTTGCGCGGGAAGACGCCGCGCGGCTATGCGCCGGGATCCAAAACATGGGATGAGGTGCCGGGGCTCGGCGGATCGCA
Organism: Geobacillus sp. YF-1; assembly: GCF_052692335.1. NCBI lineage: Bacteria > Bacillati > Bacillota > Bacilli > Caryophanales > Anoxybacillaceae > Geobacillus > Geobacillus sp. YF-1. The sequence continues at coordinate 1,739,634 of NZ_CP199850.1, read as the reverse complement.
GTTAGTGCTCGTCCGCCTCGGCCATAGCGAGAAAGGAAAAGGGCACGGCTCGGTCAATTTGGAGCTGCATGAGTTTGCCCATTCGCTTGATTCCATCGTTTTTGACAGCATTCACCGTTCAAGCGCCTTTCAAGCGATTTGGCGGGAGGAGGCGCCGCGGCTGTTTCCGGGCGAGTCTTATTTTTTAACGTATCCCGAGGAGTATTTCGCTGAATCGTTCGCCTATTACTACGCCAGCGATGAAACGCGGGACAAGCTGCGGGCGTTGGCCCCGAACACGTATGCATTCATCCGTCGGTTGGCGGAGCGGGGCTAGACTGACACGTCGCCCGCTTGCAAAAGATCGGCGCAACCGGTCATGCGGCCGATAGAGCAAGCCCGTGTTTTCGCCGCGGTGTTTTGCGCGAAAAATCGTTGCTTGCTGCCGTCCTTATGGTATGATAAAGCGTGAGGTGAGGACATTGCGGCAATACTTGCAGCTGTTGGAAGATATTTTGGAAAACGGCGTCGAAAAAGAGGACCGGACCGGCGTCGGCACGCTGTCGGTGTTCGGCCGTCAGCTGCGCTTTAACTTGCAGGACGGATTCCCGCTCGTGACGACGAAAAAGTTGCATATCCGCTCGATCATTTATGAACTGCTCTGGTTTTTAAAAGGCGACACGAATGTCCGCTATTTGCAGGAAAACGGCGTGACGATTTGGGACGAGTGGGCCGATGAAAACGGCGACCTCGGTCCCATTTACGGTGCGCAATGGCGGTCGTGGAAAGGAGCGGACGGGAAAACGATCGACCAGATCGCTTGGGTCGTTGAGGAGATCAAGCGAAATCCGAACTCGCGCCGGCTGCTAGTGAGCGCTTGGAACGTTGGAGAGCTGGATAACATGAAGCTGCCGCCGTGCCATTATGCGTTTCAGTTTTATGTAGCGAACGGAAAACTGTCGTGCATGTGGCAGCAACGTTCCGTCGATACGTTTTTAGGCTTGCCGTTTAACATCGCCAGCTATGCGCTGTTGACGCACATGATCGCTGAGCAGTGCGGACTTGATGTCGGTGAACTCATTTTCACCGGCGGCGACGTCCATTTGTATAAAAATCATCTTGAGCAAGCGAAATTGCAGCTGACGCGCGAGCCGCGCCCGCTCCCGAAACTCGTCATTAAACGGAAGCCGCCGTCCATTTTCGATTACGAATACGACGATTTCGAAATTGTCGGCTATGACCCGCATCCGGCGATACCGGCGCCGGTGGCGGTGTAAAGGAGCGAAAGCGATGATCTCGCACATTGTCGCGATGGCCGAGAACCGGGTGATCGGCCAAGACAACCGGCTGCCGTGGCATTTGCCGGCCGATTTAGCGTATTTCAAACGGGTAACGATGGGGCATGCCATCGTGATGGGGCGCAAAACGTTTGAAGCGATCGGCCGCCCGCTTCCCGGCCGGGAAAACGTCGTCGTCACGCGCAACCCGCAGTTTCGCCCGGACGGTTGCGTTGTGCTTCATTCGCTCGAAGAGGTCAAGCAATGGATCGCGGCGCGCCGCGATGAAGTGTTTATCATCGGTGGGGCCGAATTGTTTCGGGCGACGATGCCGATGGCCGACCGGCTGTATATCACGAACATTTTCGCTTCGTTCCCCGGTGATACGTTTTACCCGCCCATTTCCGAAAAAGAGTGGAAAATCGTCTCCTGTACGCCGGGAATCAAAGACGAAAAAAATCCATATGAGCACGCCTTTCTCATTTATGAGCGGAAAAAAGCGGAGTGAGCGGAAAAACAGGGCGCTTGTTGCCAAACGGCAAGGCGCCCTGTTTGCATAGAAGCGGGGCAAAAAAGACACGATAACGGTATACGAACGATGCTTGGAAATGGAGGAAGATGATGAAGCATATCGTTCCGTTTGTCGTCAAGTTGGCCGCTTGGAGCGTCGTCTTGTTTTCGATATTTACGATTTTTAATGCTCCGCTCTCGTTGATTTCAGTCATGACGATCATCACGGCGCTCGTTTCCTACGTCGTCGGCGATTTGTTCGTGTTGCCGCGCTTCGGCCATTTTGTCGCCGCCGCTGTTGACGTGCCGCTTTCCTTTTTGCTTATTTGGCCGGCCAGTGTGGCCCTTATTGCCCCGTCCGTCAACATGGCGTACGGCGCGTTTTTCAGCGCCTTGGCCATCGGGGCGGTCGAAGCGTTTTTCCATCTGTATATGGAAAACCACGTGCTTGAAGAAGCGGGACGGGAGGAGGCGCACCGGTGGTATGATGAAGGAAGATGGGCGATGGAGTTGGCTGAAGAGGAAGAATTTGATCAAGATCGAGATCAAGATCGGCGGTAGCGCCGGTCTTTTTTTGTTTGGCGGCCGGCGAACGACTGTTTTCTTTGGAAGACGTGCCGTTGCTTCGCGCCAACCACCCACCGAGGCGGGACCGCACGGATGAGGCATTCGCTCGCCCCGGCACAAAAACTTTTCGAAAATTCCCTTTTCTTTTTGCGAATTTGTGATATAATCTACAAATCAAAGACAACTTAGAAAAGAAAGGGAACGAGAGCATGGAACAGCAACTGAAACGAAAGCAAGGAGCGGTATACGTCGAGGACATTTTGATCGCGTACCACACGCTCAAAGATGTCGTTTTCCATACGCCGCTGCAAAAAAACCCGCTCTTGTCCGAACGTTACGGGTGCAACGTTTATTTGAAGCGTGAAGATTTGCAAGTCGTCCGCTCGTTTAAGCTGCGGGGCGCGTACAACCGGATGAAGCATTTAACCGATGAGGAGCGGCGCAACGGAATTGTATGCGCCAGCGCCGGCAACCATGCCCAAGGCGTGGCTTACTCGTGCCGGGCGCTCGGCGTGCACGGGAAAATTTATATGCCGGCGACGACGCCGCGGCAAAAAGTGTCACAAGTGCAGCTGTTCGGCAAGGAAATGATTGAAATCGTCCTTGTCGGCGACACGTTTGACGACTCATACAACGAGGCGGTCAAATGCGCGGAAGCGGAAGGGCGTGCGTTTATCCACCCGTTTGATGACGAATACGTTATCGCCGGACAAGGGACGATTGGTGTCGAGGTGCTGAACGATTGCGACGAACCGATCGACTTTTTGTTCGCCAGCATCGGCGGCGGGGGGCTGATGGCCGGGCTCGGGACGTACGTGAAAAGCATTTCCCCGTCCACCAAAGTCATCGGCGTCGAACCGGCTGGCGCCCCGTCGATGAAAGCGGCGCTCGAGCGCGGCCATGTCGTGACGCTTGCGGAAATCGACAAGTTCGTGGACGGAGCCGCGGTCAAAACGGTCGGGGACAAGACGTTTGCGTTATGCCGCGGGGTGCTGGATGACATCGTCGTCGTTCCGGAAGGGAAAGTGTGCACGACGATTTTGGAGTTGTACAACGAAAACGCCATTGTCGCCGAACCGGCGGGGGCGTTGCCGATCGCCGCGCTTGATTTTTATAAGGAACAAATCCGCGGCAAAACGGTCGTCTGCGTCGTCAGCGGCGGCAACAACGACATCGACCGAATGCAGGAAATTAAAGAGCGCTCGATGATTTATGAAGGGCTGCAGCACTATTTCATCGTCAACTTCCCGCAGCGGGCCGGGGCGCTGCGCGAGTTTTTGGATGAGGTGCTCGGGCCGACCGATGACATCACCCGGTTTGAATACACGAAGAAAAACAACAAAGAAAGCGGCCCGGCGCTCGTCGGCATCGAGTTGAAACGGCGCGAGGACTACGCCCCGCTCATCGAGCGGATGAAGAAAAAAGGCTTCCCGTTCCAAGAAGTCAACAAAGATCCGAACTTGTTCCATCTGTTGATTTGACGAAAAAAGTCGAAATCCATTCACTCATTCCGACATACTTTTTCACCAGATTGGTGTATAATATAAATAAATCGGTGAAAAAGAGGATTGATATTTTGCTGTTCAAAAGCCTCGAGTTCAAAAACGCATATGGACAGAAGGTCAAGATTATCGAAATTCCTGTATTGGAGGAAGAGAACACGTACCGATTTATGATTCAGCTGCGTTTAGAGGCGTTTATTGCAAACGTGTACCGGTCGAGAACGAACCGTTCCGTTTACTCATTTCGCGAGCATTTGAAAAAAGTGTTGAAATGGCCTGTGTATGAACAGATCTTTAAAGAAACGGTGCTCAAGCACAATGCGTAGTTGTTTTGCCCCGCGGCAAAACAACTTTTTTTTGGTGGGATTTTGACTCGTTTCGTTATATAATGAAAAGCGGGACGAAGACCGTGCTTGAAGAGAGCCCGATGAAGTGATTCAACGATGGAAAGGAACGGATCATTGATGTGGAAACGGATGATCATGATCGCTGCCGTTTGCTTGCTTGCTTCGTGCGGCAAAACGATTCCCGATGCGAAAAACTGGCCTGTCGCCGACTTTACGTTTGTCGATCAGTCCGGTCAGCCGTTTGGGCTGCGCGATTTGAAGGGAAAAGTATGGGTGGCCGATTTTATTTTTACGAACTGCGAAACAGTTTGTCCGCCGATGACGGCTCATATGGCGAAATTAAAGAAAATGGCAAAAGAGAAGGGGCTGGATGTGGAGTTTGTCTCGTTCAGCGTCGACCCGGAAGTGGATACGCCGGAAAAACTGGCCGCTTATGCGAAACAGTTTACCAATGATCTATCAAACTGGCATTTGCTGACTGGATACAGCCCGGCTGAAATTAGCGAGCTGGCGCAAAAAAGCTTTAAAACGATCGTGCAAAAGCCAGCCAATGACGATCAAGTCGTCCATGGCACGAGCTTTTATCTAGTCGGTCCGGACGGCAAGGTGGTCCAAACGTACAACGGGGTGCAGGATGTGCCGTACGACACCATTTTAGAGCATATTGAGATCGTGCAATCGTCGCGATAACGCCAAAACGGCGCGGCCGTTTGGCGTTCTTGGCGCCGATCCCCTGTTTGCGGCAAAAGGCAGGTGTCAAACATGAAACGATGGGGATGGCTGATGGCGCTGATGGTGCTGCTCGCTGGCTGCGTCGCTTTTCCGGCCAACGGGAGCTTGAAGCGTCCAGAAGAGGCGGCCGCCAAGCAGCAGCGGGAGTCCAAGCCGCCGCCAAAGGATCTTTACGTTGTCGCTTTCGGCGATTCACTGACCGAAGGGGTCGGGGATCAAGAGCGAAAAGGTGGATATGTCGGCCGTCTCGTGCCGCTGCTTTCCGCGGAGGATGGCGTGCGGACGGTGACGGTGGCGAATTTCGGCAAACGCGGCCGGCGTGTCAGCGAATTGGCGCCGGTCATTGACGCCCATCATAAAGAATTGGAACGGGCGGATTTGATTTGGTTGACGATTGGCGGCAACGATGTCATGAACGTTGTCCGCTCGCACTTTTTTGATCTGTCGCGCGAGCGGTTTGCCCAAGCAAGCGAAACGTTTGCCGCGCGGCTCGACCGTCTGATCCGTTCGCTGCGCACGCTCAATCCGGACGCGGTCATTGTGCTTGTCGGCCTATACAATCCGTTTTCAAGCACGCTGCCGAACGTTCCGGAAATCGATGATGTCATCGCGGAATGGAACCGCGCCAGCCAGGCGGTGCTGTCGGGCTATCCGCGAACGGTCTTTGTGGAGATTCAGGACATTTTTGCCGGCCGCGACGATTTGCTTTACCGCGATGAATTTCATCCGAACGCAGCCGGATACGAGCAAATCGCCCGCAGGGTGCATCAAGCCTTGCGTGAACGAAAAGATTGGTGGTTGGACAGGAACAACCGTCTAGAGGGGCGGTGATTTCAGGAAGTATGTCGCTTCCCGGCATCATTTCTCAAAAAGCTTTGTCGCCTCGCGACTGCTTTTCACACGTTCCCTCGTTGATCAAGGGAAACGGCGGTTTTCCACCAGCCTTCTAGAGTAAGGAGCATCGATGATGAATTGGAAACGAGCGTTTTGGATCTTGGCTGCCGTGAACGCAGCGGTCATCATGCTGGCCGCTGTTTGGCTGTTTCAGCCATCGCCGGCGGTGAAGCGGCCGGCGCGTCCGAGCGCCGAGGGAGCTACGTTTACGGTATACGCCAAAAAAGCGCATTTGAACGCGGTCATTCACGATTATTTGGCGGAAAAAACGAAAGATCACCCGCTGTCATATCATGTTTGGCTAGCCGACCGCGTCTATGTTTCGAGCGACATCCCCATTCTTGGCCGCCGCGTGGAATTGGTCGTCTCGTTTGTGCCGAAAGTGGTGCAAGGGGGGAATGTCGAGCTGACCGAGCCGGTCATTTTGCTTGGCGACTGGAAGCTGCCGGTGACATACGTGCTTAGCTACTTGCAAAAGCACGCCCCGCTCCCTGACGAAGTCGCCATTGACCCGGAGAAGGCGCGCGTCTATGTGGCGCTCAATGACATTCGCTTTGGCAACGGCTATCAAGTGGCGGTGAAAAACATCGATTTGGCCGCTGACAAAATTGTGTTTACGTTGACGATCCCAACCAAGTCGTCCAAAAATGGAAACGAAGGGTCTCCCGAGCGGTGAGACCCTTTGTTCGCTGCCGTGTTTTTGCCTATATAACAGAACCGATGCAACATCAAGCCGTATCCACGATGAAATCACCAGCCTCCAAGGAGAGCGGCGGCTTTTCAAACGCGTTCCTCACTTTTGGGCGCCTATCCCAAGCGCAGGCCTTTCGGATAAAAGTTTTTCACCGTTCCTTTCACTTCTTTCCCCCAGGCGAATGGAAATCCATCCACGGTCACGAGCAGCCAACCGCGGTCGCCACCGGTGGACAGCGTCTCCCCGCGCCAATAGCGGACGATTTCCTCGCTTGTACTTGCCAGATCCAGCACATGTCGTGCTTCTTCCGCCCGAAGCGCCAAGGCGAGGGCATGGTTCGGCTCAAACCGTTCCTTTTTCGCCTCGCCAAGATGAAGGCCGACGCGAACGACTTTTAAGCCGGATAAGTCAGGGCAAGGATCGGGCAAAACGGACACATGGGTTCCAAAGGATACGAACACGCCGCTTCGCTCTGTTCGCAACGCTTCTTGTTCAAACTGGCGATACAGGCGAAGAACCGTTTTTGGCGCGTTCGATTTCGCCCACCGCCCCCGCCACGATGGGGTGGGCCGCTGCTTTTGCAGCTTGGCGATAAAGTGCCCTTCCCCTTTGACGCGGTGCGGCCAAAGGCGGGCGGTGTGCGCGAGATCGGATCGCTTTGTTTTCGTCCACTCCGGCCGCCCCGGCTCGATGCCGCCGATTTTCGCAATCGGCAACAACCGCAAATCTTCGTACGTCTCAAGCAGCCATTCAATCGTTTGTTCGTTTTCTTCGGGGGAGAACGTGCACGTCGAGTAAACGAGAATGCCGCCCTCTTTCAGCATCGCATAAGCGCTTTGCAAAATGCGGCGCTGCCGGGCCGCGCATTCTTCTACGTGCGCTTGGCTCCAAAACGAAGCCGCCTCTTCCTCTTTGCGAAACATTCCTTCACCCGAGCACGGGGCATCGACTAAAATTTTGTCAAAAAAGCCAGGGAACCGCTCGGCGAGCGTTTCCGGCGCTTCATTGACGACCACGGTATTGGTCAAGCCAAGCCGTTCGATGTTTTCGGCCAGCGCTTTGACCCGCTTCGAATGAATGTCATTGGCGACAAGCAGTCCCTTGTTTTCCATCATGGCGCCAAGCTGGGTCGTTTTCCCACCGGGGGCGGCGCACAAGTCGAGCACCCTCTCCCCCGGGGCAGGGCGGAGCGTTTCGGCGACCGCCATGGCGCTCGGCTCTTGGATGTAGTACAGACCGGCCGCGTGGTATGGATGTTTTCCCGGTTGTTCATTCGGGTCATAATAAAACCCGGTCGGGCAAAACGGCACCGGGGAAAGGGAAAAGGGCGCCGTTTTTGCCCAGGCGTCCGGGTCGATTTTCAACGGGTTGACGCGCAGGCCGTTCGTTTTCTCCTCGCGTTCATAGACAGCCAAGAACGCGTCCGCTTCTTGTTGAAGCAGCGTTCTCATTTTTGCGGCAAACGCTTCCGGCAACTTCAATGCAGCCAAACTCCTTTCTTGATCACCGTCATGCGCCTTTTTTTGGCCATTTGATCTTCGGCTCAGTGTTGTTCAAAATGCGTTGAATGTTGGCGCGATGGCGATAGAAGATAAACGAGGCGAGCAACAACACCGCCACCGTCAACGGAATATCGTCTGTGAAAAAGACCGTATACACGACCGCATACAGCGCAGCGGCCATCGATGACAGCGAGACGTAGCGCGAAATCGCCAAGACAACAAGAAACACGGCGATGAGCGACAAAAAGAACAACGGGGAATAAAACAGCATCACCCCGCCCGAGGTCGCCACCGCCTTGCCGCCGCGGAACTTGGCGAACACCGGATACATATGGCCGACGACAGCGACCGCCCCGGCTAACAGCGGATGAACAGGGACGGAAAAAAACATCGGCAAGCTCGCCGCCAACGTTCCTTTTAGCATGTCACCGACAATGACGATCGTTCCCGCTTTCGCCCCAAGCACGCGGAACGTGTTCGTCCCTCCAAGATTGCCGCTTCCATGTTCGCGGATGTCGATTCCGTAGCCAATTTTCCCGACAAGAAGGCCAAACGGGATCGAGCCAAGAAGATAAGCGAGAAGCAAAATCAGTGCAGTCATGAAGCCCAACACCCTTTACTCAACAAGTTTGTGCATGTTTCTATTTTATCATGTGCGGCCAAAAACGGTAGACAGGAATTTTGCATTTCAAGGACATAGCCGCTAAACTGAAAAGAAGAAACGGGCTGTCGGCAAGTTCGTCCGACTCCGGGCAGATGAGAAAGGAGCGACCTTGATGAAAACGACGGTTGTATGGAACGGAAACATGTCATTCAGCGGTCAAAGCGCCTCCGGGGTGACGATCCCGATGGATGCCGCGAAGGATGTCGGCGGCAACGATTCGGGCGCGCGGCCGATGGAGCTGTTGCTTCACGCCTTAGCCGGCTGCACCGGCATTGATATCATCCTGATCTTGCGCAAAATGCGCCTAGAGGTCCGCGCGTTTTCGATGGAAGTGGAAGGAACGCGGGCTGAAGACCACCCGAAGCGGTTTACAGAGATTCATATCCATTACGCCTTTGAAGGCGATTTGCCGGAAGAAAAAGTCGTCCGCGCCATCCGGCTGTCGAAAGAAAAATATTGTTCCGTCTCCCATTCGTTACACGCCGCCATTACGGCGAGCTATTCGATCAACGGCGTGCGCGGGAAGGAGACGATCTAACAAGGAGAAGGGTTTGGCGTTCATGGCCGTTTCGTGTGGCATAGCGCCGGATGACCATATGATGAACAAGGTGTTCCGATCGTTTGCGGGACACTTTTTTGTTGGAACAGATAACGGTGATCAGTCGTTTGGAAGGAGACGACCGGCATTCGCGTTGCGCCGTTAAACAATAAAAACGCCGTCGGATAAGATTACAGAGGTTGTTCGAAAAGGCCTGTCTGACGGCCTTTGGTGGACAGCCTTTTTTCTAATTTACAAAAAATTTACAAAAAAGAATCCTTTTGTCCCTATTATTCTACTTATTCATAAAGATATAATCGGTAGATGAAGGAAAGATACTACACAGGGAAGGAGAGGAAACGATGAAGGGTTCGGAACGGTGGGGAAAACGGATGTTGTCGGCATTGGCGGCAGCCGCTGTATTGGCGGCAACGCCGGTTGGGGCGGCAGGGAACGGGAAAAGCAAAGGAGAGCCGCCTGCTTCTTCGCACCGTTATATTGAGGTGCAGCTTCTTGGCATCAACGATTTTCACGGTCAGCTCAACGTGACGAGAAAAGTCGGCGGGCGAGAAGTCGGGCGAGCGGATTATTTGGCCGCTTATTTGAAACAGCGGGAGGCAGAAAACAAAAACACGCTGCTCGTCCATGCCGGCGATGCGGTCGGCGCCAGCCCGCCGGTATCGGCGCTGTTGCAGGACGAGCCGACGATCGAAGTGCTGAACAAACTCGGCTTTGACGTCGGCACGCTTGGCAACCACGAATTTGACGAAGGAGTAGCGGAAATGCTCCGCCTGATCCATGGCGGGTATCACCCGGCGACCGGCGATTTCGCTGGGGCGGATTTTCCGTACGTGAGCGCCAACGTCGTTGACAAAGAAACGAAACAACCGATTCTTCCGCCGTACGTCATTCAGCGGGTCAACGGCATGCCAATCGGGTTCATCGGGGTGACATTGACAGATACACCATCGATCGTGACACCAAGCGGCGTCGCTGGGGTGGAATTCATCGACGAAGCGACGGCGATTAACAAAGCCGTGCGGGAACTGAAGAAAAAAGGGGTGCGCACGATCGTCGTTCTCGCCCATAACCCAGGTGCATCCAATCCGGATGGAACAAACGCAAGCGGAGAAATCGTCGACATCGCCAAAACGGTCGATGATGAAGTCGATGTGATTTTCGCCGGCCATAACCATGCGTATTTGAATGCGGTGGTGGACGGCAAGCTGCTCGTTCAGTCGTATTCGTACGGCACGGCGTTTTCTGATGTCGATCTGAAAATCGACCCGCGCACAAAAGACGTCGTGGCCAAACAAGCGGAAATCGTGACGACGTATCATGACGGCATCACGCCGGATCCGGAAATCCGGGCCCTCGTCGAAAAATATGAAGCGAAAGTCGCACCGCTTGTCAACCAAGTCGTCGGCACGGCGGCTGAAACGATCACCGACGAGCAAAACGCGAGCGGCGAGTCGGCTTTGGGCAATTTGATCGCTGATGCCCAGCGGGCGGCGATGAACACCGATTTTGCCTTTATGAACCCGGGCGGCATTCGCGCGGATATTGAACAAGGTGAGGTAACGTGGGGAGAGCTGTACAACGTTCAGCCGTTCAACAACCAGCTCGTGAAAATGACGCTCACCGGCGCGCAAATCCGCGAGCTTTTGAATCAACAATGGCAGCCGACCCAAACGCGCATGCTGCAAATCTCCGGCCTCCGCTATACATGGAGCGCCAGCAGACCGGCAGGGAACAAAGTCATCGACATTCAGCTTCCTGATGGCACACCGCTCAATCCGAACGGCGAGTACACGGTGACGGTCAACAGCTTCCTCGCCGACGGCGGCGATGGGTTCACGGTGCTGACGCAAGGGACGAACCGCGAAGTAGGGCCGGTCGATTTGGATGCCCTCGTCTCGTACATTCGCGGCCTTGCGCAGCCGTTTTCGGCACGGATGGAGGGGCGGATCAACCGCCTTCCGTAACACGTGTTGACTCAAGGCGAACGCTCGCCAAGCGAATGAAGAAGGTGTCCCCCAAAGGCCCGGGGACACCTTTTTTCGCTGCGAATGGCGGGGTTGCTGCCGCTTGTGCTTGAACGACCGAAAACAGATCGTTCAAGCGATTGGTTTCCACCGCTCAAGATGATTTTTGCTCGAATAGCTTGATGATCTCGATGATCACTTCGGCCGCTTTCACCATATTGTCGGCGGAAATGTATTCGTAGCGGCCGTGGAAGTTTTCGCCGCCGGCGAAAATGTTCGGCGTCGGCAGTCCCATATAGGAGAGCTGCGACCCGTCCGTGCCGCCGCGGATCGGTTTCACCTTCGGCTCGATGCCCAAGTTCGTCATCGCTTCGTGGGCGATGTCGACGATATGGCGCACCGGTTCGATTTTTTCGCGCATGTTGTAATATTGGTCGTTGATTTCGAGCGTGATTCGATCGGTTCCGTATTTTTGGGCGAGCGAAGCCGCGATGTCTTTCATGTTCGCTTTCCGCGCTTCAAATGACTCGCGGTTAAAATCGCGGATAATGTAATGGAGCTTCGTTTCCTCTACATTGCCTTGGAACGAAAGCAAATGGTAAAACCCTTCATATCCTTCTGTATGCTCAGGCGTTTCGTTCGCTGGCAGCTGTTGCTGGAACTCCATGGCGATTTTGATCGAGTTGATCATTTTTCCTTTCGCCGTGCCCGGATGGACGTTTTTGCCTTTGATCGTGATTTTGGCTTCCGCCGCATTGAAACTTTCGTATTCCAATTCGCCGAGCGGCCCGCCATCGACTGTGTAGGCAAATTGGGCGCCGAATTTGGCGACGTCAAACTTGTGCGGCCCGCGGCCGATTTCTTCATCCGGCGTAAAGGCGACGCGCACTTTGCCGTGTTTGATGTCCGGATGCTTGATGAGGTAGTGCATCGCCGTCATAATTTCCGCGATTCCCGCTTTATCGTCGGCGCCCAATAGCGTCGTTCCGTCTGTCGTAATGAGCGTATGCCCTTTGTAGTGGGCAAGCTCCGGGAAATCGTTGGGCGACAAGATGATGCCTTGTTCCTTATTTAACACGATGTCGCCGCCGTCGTACGAGTCGATCAATTGCGGGTTGACGTTGGCCCCGGTAAATTCCGACGCGGTGTCCATATGAGCCAAAAAGCCGATCACTGGCACGTTTTTGTCCGTATTGGCCGGCAATGTCGCCATCACGTAGCCGTTTTCGTCGACCGTCACTTCTTCCATCCCGATCGCTTTCAGCTCCTCGACCAGCATGTTCGCCAACTCCCATTGTCCTTGAGTCGACGGGCACGTATCGCTTTCTGGATCGGATTGAGTGTTGACTTTCGCGTAGCGGATGAAGCGTTCGATCAGTTCCTGTTTCATGGATTCATCTCCTTATGTACAAGTTTTTTTGAATGAGCGAATCATTCCGCCGATGCAGTAAGAAAAAAGAGGCGGTTCCCGTTTTATTTTACCATAGGCGGCTTCAAACGGTAAAAAAAGAGGGGACCATTTCCATGCCCAATAATGGATGTGATCCCCAGCATTTACTGACGGGATCAACACGAGGATCGTCTTAAAAATTTTATACCGCTAAACTTGACGGGTATGGGACCATTTCCTACTTAGCGCTATGATGCCCCGAGGTTGGCGTACGGCCGCTGCCATTACAGGCGCCGGTGGCAGAGGACGGTTATGGTATAATGAAAAGGCCAGTGCCTCGTTAGAAACGCGAACGTAAGTGCTTTCTGCCTCGGGCGGATGAAACAAACGGAAAGGAGAAGCCAAACGATGCGATTCAGCTATGTGTCCCATCTGTATTGCCCCAAATGTGCACGTACATATGATGTCGATCACGTGCATCAACTTTGCGAATGCGGTTCCCCGCTTCTAGTCGCCTATGATTTGGAGGCGATGCGCCAACAAGTGGCGCGCGAGATGCTCAAGGAGCGCGAGCCGAGCTTATGGCGGTATCATGAGTTGCTCCCGGTGAAACGCCCGGAACATATCGTGTCGCTCGGTGAAGGGATGACGCCGCTCGTGCCGATGCCGCGCCTTGGCCGGAACATCGGCATTGACTCGCTCTATATGAAAGACGAAGGAGTCATTCCGACAGGAACGTTTAAAGCCCGCGGGGCGGCGGTCGGAGTTTCCAAGGCGAAAGAACTGGGCGTCAAACAGCTCGCGATGCCGACCAACGGCAATGCGGGAGCGGCGTGGTCGCTGTACGCAGCGCGGGCGGGCATCCGCGCGACGGTCGTCATGCCGGTCGATGCGCCGGAACTGACGCGAAAAGAATGCGCCATCGCTGGGGCGGAGTTGTATTTCGTCAACGGCCTCATCAGCGACGCTGGGCAAATCGTGGCGAAAGCGATCCGCGAATACGGGTGGTACGATGCTTCTACATTAAAAGAACCCTACCGGATTGAAGGGAAGAAAACGATGGGGCTTGAGATCGCCGAGCAGTTCGCTTGGCAGCTTCCGGATGTCATTTTGTACCCGACCGGCGGCGGGGTCGGAATCATTGGCATTTACAAGGCGCTCAAAGAACTGCAGGCGCTTGGCTGGGTGGACGGCAAGATGCCGCGGCTGGTCGCCGTGCAGGCTGAGCATTGCGCGCCGATCGTGAAGGCGTGGAACGAGAAAAAGCGCGAATCGGAGTTTTGGCCGAATTCCCATACGGTGGCGTTTGGCATCAATGTCCCGAAAGCGCTCGGCGATTTCCTTGTGCTTGAGGCGGTGTATGAAACGGACGGCTGCGCCATTGCGATCAGCGATAAGGACATTTTGGCGGAACAGCAGGCGGTGGCGAAACTGGAAGGGGCGTTCATTTGTCCGGAAGGGGCGGCGGCGTTTGCGGCGGCCCGCAAGCTGCGCGAGAGCGGCTGGATTCGCGACGGGGAGACGGTCGTTGTACTCAACACGGGGACGGGATTGAAATACGCCGATTTGATTCAAGTCGCCCCGCCGGTGCTCGAGCCGGGGGATGAGCTGCCAAAGGAGAATGGATAAATCGGCGGAGTAGGATAACGTGGAAAAAAATGATAGACAAACGAAAAGAGGTATTGTATACTAAATTCATCGGAATAATAAAAATGAATAAACGATTCATCTTCGGGGCAGGGTGAAATTCCCGACCGGCGGTGATGAGGCGCTTGGCCTCTCAGCCCGCGAGCCGCAAGGCAGGATCCGGTGCGAGTCCGGAGCCGACAGTATAGTCTGGATGGGAGAAGATGAAGGTTTGCCGGCGTTTGGCGTCATTCGCCTGACGCTTCGTTGAGTTCGCCCTTTTTCTCCCTTACGCCCTTGGGTTTAAGGGAGTTTTTATTGGCGTCCCCGCTCGGCAGCCTTCTTCTTGTGAGGATGAATCACGAGAAGGAGAGGAGAACAAGCGTGAAATTCATCAACACCCGCACCTTTGTGGCTGTCGGGATTTTGAGCGCTGGTGCGTATTTGCTCATGATGCTCAATTTTCCGCTTCCACCGTTTCCGAACTTTTTGCTAGTCGATTTCAGCGACATCCCGGCCCTTTTCGCCGCGCTTTTGTACGGCCCGCTTGCCGGCGTGCTTGTGGAACTTCTGAAAAACGTGCTGAACTATGTTCTCGTTGGCAGTGCCACCGGCGTTCCCATCGGACAGATCGCCAACTTCACGGCCGGGGTGGCGTTCATTTTGCCTGTTTCCTTTATTTATCGAAAAGCGGCATCGAAAAAAGGCATGCTGCTTGGACTGGCGGCGGGAACAGCGACAATGGTTCTGATCATGAGCGTGCTGAACTACTACGTTTTTTTGCCGGCGTATACGCTTTTTCTCGGCGCTCCGGCGATGAGTGCGCCGGAAACAAAAGCATTGGTCATTTCTGCGATTTTGCCGTTTAACGCGGCAAAAGGAGTGCTTATGGCGGTTGTGTTTATGCTTCTCTTTTTGCGCCTTCGCCCGTGGCTACAAAAACAGGCTGCCGCACGCCGGGCAGCATAGCGAAAAAACGAGGGGTTCTGTTCCAACCCCTCGTTTTTTCATTTCTGCTGTCGATGAGTGAGGAGATTCGATTCTCTTCACCAAAACCGAAACTTGGATACCGATTCGGCGAACCGCTCTTCTTTAAACGGATTGGCGGTCATCGAATACCCGCGCTCTTCCCAGTAGCCCGGCTCGTCCTTTTTCATGAAGCGGATGCCGGACGCCCATTTCGCCCCTTTCCATAAGTAAAACGTCGCCGGCGGAATAAAGCGGAGCGGATAGCCGTGCTTCGGCGAGATGTCTTGCCAATCGTGATGCTTGTCTTTCCAGCGGTAGACAAACAGTGCATCATCGCCCATCAACGCGTCAAGCGGCAAGTTCGCCGAATAGCCAAACCGGTCGCCGTTTAAGTAGCCGTAAATTTTCACGTATTTGACATCGGGATGCAGCTCCACAAAACGCAAAAATTCGCGGAAGGCGATGCCTTCGAACGTCGTGTCGAATTTCGACCACGTCGTTACGCAGTGCATATCCACGGTCGAAATCGTCTTCGGCAGCCGCATCACTTCCTCATATGACAGCGACACTTCCTCTTTCACGTCACCGAACAGCCGAAAATTCCACGTCGCTTCATCAAATAAGTATACGTCTCCTTCGTGCAAAATCGGCCATTTTTCCGTTTCGAATTGGCCAGGAGGGAGTTGTTTCGACATAAGCAGCCACTCCTTTATGATTGATGGTCGAACATCGGCGCAAGGGAGGCGAACAGACGTCATTTTCCTTTGTTGCCGGCATTGCCGTCCGCCCAATGGACCATGGGTCATGCTCATCGGTTTTGTCGGCCGGCATGACATCCGTTGTTTTTCGGTGGCAACGGCTTCTCCCCGCATCGAGCATCAAGGCTGGAAGATCCAACGTAGTTCTCCCTGTTTTTCCATTATATCATATCCGAAAGAAAGGATGGGCGCTTCCGTTTTTCTGACGTCGAGGAAGCGGAGGATGGCAAACGTAAGGATGGGGAAAGGAATGGCGGAGTCATTTTGCCATGAAGCCAAGTTGGATACGGAACATTTTTGTCAATATTTATTGATTTTCTACTTTTCCTAATTATATAATGATAATAACAAATTTGAAACAGCTGTTCCGAATTTCGGAACAAAGGTGGGAGGGAGAGGCTGGCGAAGAAAGGGAAGGCAAAGGCGTGATGAAAGCTGGACAGCGAAATCAGTTACGTCGAAGGGGGAAAAGAAGAACATGGTGCTTATTGGTGTTGCGATCGTGATCGTCGGTTTTATCATTCGCATCAATCCGCTGCTTGTTGTCACTTTGTCTGGATTGGCAACAGGACTCTTCGCCCATCAATCGCTCTATGAGATTATTGAACAATTTGGAAAGGCGTTTACAACCAATCGATATATGGCGGTGTTCATCGCCACTTTGCCTGTCATTGGTCTTTTGGAACGGTTTGGATTGCGCGAACAGGCCGAACATGTAGTGTCAAACATCAAGGCGGCGACAACCGGGCGCATTTTGACCGCGTACTTAGTCATACGGGAAGCGGCTGCCGCGGCTGGACTCACCTCCTTGGGCGGACATGCCCAAATGGTTCGCCCACTTGTGGCTCCGATGGCAGAGGGGGCGGCCGAGGCGAAATACGGAACATTGCCGGATCGCGTCCGTGACGACATTCGCGCCCATGCGGCAGCCGTGGACAACATCGGGCTGTTTTTCGGCGAAGATGTGTTCATTGCGATCGGGGCGATTTTGTTGATGAAAGGATTTTTTGATCAAAACGGCATTCCTTCTGATCCGCTGCATATGGCGTTATGGGCGATCCCAACTGCCGTAGCTGCGTTGATCGTGCACAGCTTCCGCCTTCATCGGCTGGACCGCTCCCTTCACAAACTTCTCTATCGGGAGAATGGAAAGGGGAGAGCATAAATGTGGCTGTCAATGGAAGCGGTTTACATATTCTTAGGAATCGTTGTCACGTTAGGAAGCGTCTGGACGTTTGCCGACCGAAGCAACCCGAAACGCCTCACATCCGGGCTGTTTTACTTGCTTTACGGTGTGACGTTATTGTTTGGCAGCGTCATCCCGCCTTTTTATACAGGGGTGCTAGTCCTCATCATGGTGGCTATTGTAGGATTCGGAGGATTGAAGCTGGGAAAATACGAAGAAGCATCCCCGGAAGAAAGGCAACAACATCGCCAGCGTTTGAACAACCGCCTGTTCATCCCGGCGCTGTTGATCCCGATCTTGACTGTCATCGGTGTGACTTGGCTGAAAAATGTCAAAATCGGAGGCGCGTTCCTTCTCGATCCGAACAACGTTACTCTCGTATCATTGGGAGTGGCGACGTTCATGGCGTTGCTCATCAGCATGGCGATGACTCGGTCGACTCCGTTTGCAGCGGTCAAAGAATCGCGCCGGTTGCTTGAAACGATCGGTTGGGCCGCCCTTTTGCCGCAGATGTTGGCGACGTTAGGAACGATCTTTACAACAGCCGGGGTGGGTGCCGCTGTTTCCGAGTGGATCGGTACCATCATTCCGACGCATTCGCTGTTTTGGATTGTTGTGGCTTATTGCGTTGGTATGGCATTGTTTACCATGATCATGGGCAATGCTTTTGCCGCCTTCCCCGTTATGACCGCTGGAATCGCGGTCCCGCTGCTGATTCAACAATTTGGCGTCGACGCGAATCATGTCGCCGCTCTCGGGATGTTTTCCGGCTACTGCGGCACGTTGATGACGCCGATGGCAGCGAATTTCAACATCGTTCCCGCCGCTTTGCTTGATCTACGAGATCAACATCATGTCATTCGCGTGCAAGTGCCGACCGCGCTCATTCTGTTGGCGTTTAACATTGCGGCGATGTATGTCGTCACGCTCATGGACTGATAAAGTCATGATCAAAAGGGGATGAAGATGCGATGAAAACCGTACTTGTGACCGGATTTGCGCCGTTTGGAGGAGAAACGGTGAATCCATCGCTAGAGGCGATCAAGCCATTCGCCGGTTGGAAAACCGATACGTATACGGTTGAGACAAGGGAGATTCCAACGGTATTTGGCAAAGCGATTGAGACGTTGTATGCCGCGATGGAAGACGTGGTTCCTGATCTTGTCATTTGCGTTGGTCAAGCGGGAGGACGGCCTGATCTTTCGATTGAAAGAGTGGCGCTCAATGTGAATGATGCGCGCATTCCGGATAATGAAGGCAATCAGCCGATTGACACGCCGATTGTTCCCAATGGTCCGGTCGGTTATTGGTCCACATTGCCGGTCAAGGCGATAGTCCATGAATTAAGACGGCACGGCATACCGGCTTCCGTCTCGCATACGGCTGGAACGTTTGTGTGCAATCACCTGTTCTATGGACTCATGCACTATATCGCTGAGTCGCAACGGCCCATTCGAGGCGGGTTCATCCATATTCCGTATTTGCCGGAACAAGCCGCCCGTCATCCAGGGCAGCCGAGCATGGCGTTGGAAACGGTGGTGAAAGGATTGCGGATTGCGATCGACGTCGCATTCCGGCAGGAGGAAGATATCGCAACGAGCGAAGGATCGATCTGTTAAGGAAAGAGCAGCGAGCGCCGCATCGGAAATACGAACGGTGCTGTATCCTTCACCTCTCGGCATCAATCGGGCCAAGCAAAAGCGATCGCCATCGAGGGGGAAGGCGAAGCGGCCATCGCCACAGCGAACGTTTCGCCTATGCCTGCTGTTCCAAGCGTGCGTTTCAGCGCCCGGCCTGATTGATCGTTGCGACGATGTGTTCTCCGGAGGGAAAGATCAACGCAAGGGATCAATCCGATAAGAGTATCCTAATTAAAACGAACGGTTCCGACCAACGCGGAGCCGTTCATTTTTTATCCTCAGGCGACAGCAGCGGCAGGAATCATTTCCTTCCCCATTGCACACCGTATCCAATAGGACCATCATCATGGAAAAGATCCATGGGCAATGGTTTGCCCTCCACCTAGGAATGAAAATCCGCCCCAGCTCGGCATTTTCACGGAAAAGTTCCATGGGCAACGTTTTGCCCTCCACCCGGGGATGAAAATCCCACGCCAGTCCTGCATTTTCACAGAAAGCATATCAAAAGCGAAAAGGTCTTACGGCGGATGGAATTGTCGGACCAAAGACATGGAATATGCTCTTCTAAAATTACGAACCCTGTCGTTTGGTAGGAATTAGATTTTACGTGAGAGGGAGGATTCCAAAAGTCATACTTTTGGCCCCCTCAAAACTTTAAAGATAATATCAATAAACTGTGAACCCTCTAGCCCTTGCCTTTATAAAATATGAATAAAGTACCATTGATAATATTAAGAAGATAAAATATCATGAAAATGTTAATAAAAAAATATGTTGACAACATTTAAAAAAATTTTTATTATATGGGTGACTAGTCACCCAAGGAGGTAAAATGGAAATAATAAATCAAAAAAGAAAAAAAGAAGAAATTATTGAAGTGGCTGCTAGAGAATTTGCAGAAAAAGGGTATGACGGCGCAAACATTAATGAAATTGCAATAATGGCTGGTATCGGAAAGGGAACAATCTATCTTTATTTCAAAACAAAAAAAGATCTTTATCTCGAAACTATTCGAGCAATTGTTGATAGGTTTAATGAGATGTCTGAGCAGATTGTTTCCATGGATTTAAATCCATTTGAAAAGCTTAAGCTTGTTATTGAGACGTTCTTCCAGCTGGAACGAGAAAGCATATTCTACTTAAAGCTGTGGTCTCGACATCAATTCCAACATAATCCTGTATTTCCTGAAGAAGTATCAAAAATTTTTAAAGACTTGCGGCAGCCATTATGCGAAATTATTGAGGAAGGTGTTGAGAAAGGAGAGTTTTCAACCCCTTACCCAACTGTCACAGGTTACTTTATCCTATCGTTAATCGTAATGCTAATGCCAAATCTTCAACGTCCGAATAGTGTACCTTTGGTTCAGGAGGAAGAACGCATACCCTTTATCTTAGATATTGTGCGAAAATTGTTACAGAAATAGGGAGGTTACTCCCTCTCTATTTCTAAATAATTATGGGTGAACGGTCACCCAATAAAATGTAGGAGGGATAAGCATATGAAGTTTGACTCTGTAGAAGTTGCTCTAGAAGCTCTAGCACAAGGGAAAATGGTTATTGTTTCAGATGATGAGAATCGGGAAAATGAAGGTGATTTGGTTGCGATTGCAGAGCTTATAACACCAGAAACAATTAATTTTATGATCACTTATGGAAAAGGGCTTGTTTGCATGCCGATTACAACGGAACTTGCTCATAAACTTGAACTTCATCCAATGGTGGAAATTAACGAAGAATATTTAAAAACTGCATTCACGGTGTCGATTGACGCTCATCCAAAGTTTGGTGTTACTACTGGTATCTCTGCATGGGATCGTGCTAAAACTATTGAGATAGCCTTGCGAGAAAATGCAGTACCGGACGACCTTGTTCGACCTGGACATATTTTCCCTTTGGTTGCGCGTGACGGGGGAGTCTTCACAAGAATGGGGCATACTGAGGCTGCTACTGACCTTGCACGGTTAGCAGGTTTCAAGCCAGCGGGTGTAATCGTTGAGATTATTAATCCGGATGGTACAATGGCAAGGCAACCAGATTTATTTGAATTTAAAAAGAGGTTTAATATCCCATATATAACAATTGCTGATTTAATTGAATACCGTTTGAAGTTTGACAAACAAGGCATGGAAATGACTTCAAAGAGATAAAAAATTATATCCAGAAAAGAGGGTATTATTATGATCGGCGTAATTTCTAGGGCAGTTATTACAGCCATCACACGTCGATTTTTCCTTGGAAAGATACATGGGATTGAACACTTGCCAGATAAAGGACCTTATATAATTGTAGCAAATCATGCAAGTTTCATGGATCATTTTATTATTGCAACTGTGCTTAGATATTACCGGAAAGAAAGGGTTTACTATCTAACAAAAAAAGAATCTTTCGAAACTTTTCTTTCACGAATCTGGCATCTTTCAGTTGGATGTATTCCCTTGAACCGAAATGCAGCGGATACAACTGCCTTTCGTACAGTGCTTCGTTATCTGGCAGATGGTAAAATTATTTGTATTTATCCAGAAGGTACGAGAAGTTTTACTGGAAGAATGTTGCCAGGTAAGCCAGGAGCTGTTAAATTAGCAATGCTTGCTAAGGTTCCAATTGTACCTATCGGAATGGAAAGGACCTTCGATATCCTTCCGAAAAATCGAATGATTCCTCGGCGGATAAGAGCCATCGTCCGAATTGGAGAACCAATCTACCCGGGGAAGGGACGAGGGAAAAAAGAGATTGAGGTAGCTACGCTTCATGTTATGAGAGAAATTGCAAAACTGAGCAATGAAACTGGAACAGATTACGAAAAGCTTTCGAATGAGAATGGAATTAAGCCTCCCAATGCACTTGAGATGTTAGAGGTTGCTACAGAATGGAATGAAATTGGAATACGGCAAGGCTTAACCTACCCAATTCCTCCAAAGTTATTATTTTATCGTGCAAAGTATATTGCGGAGGAAGTGCTAAAGACAAATCCTGAACTTCCACGGGCGCATTTTGAATTAGGAAGGGCCCTTGGTCGTTTGGCTCTTCTAAGTAATCCGGTTAAAAAGATTTTTTTGGCTTTTAAGTCAAAAAGAAGATTTGAAATGGCAATTCGTTTAGATCCCAAATTTGCACATGCTCACTATGCTCTAGGTATGTGGTATCTTTCCATTCCAAAGATGTTTGGTGGGGATCCGAAAAAGGCTTTGGCCCAATATCAGCTAGCAATGCAATTGAATCCAGAGGAAATCTTTTTATATATGGGACTTGGACAATGTCAATTAAAACTTAACTTGATTGAAGATGCAAGAAAAACTTTCCTGCGTGTTCTTGAATTGCCTTCAATTTGTCCTGAGGATGACAGAAGAAAGCTAGAAGCTATGGTACAGTTATTAAGAATTGAGCCTTACACAAAATTTGAAAGAGGGTTGATATATTCATGTTTTACTGGCTTGCAAAATGGGTGACTAGTCACCCAAAGAAAATTATATTCTTTTGGATTCTTTGTTTATTGTCATCTATTAGCTTTGCACTCAAATTACCGAACGTGTTGACCGCTGGAGGGTTTAATGATCCAAAGAGTGAATCAATGAAGGCTCAAAAAATCCTCGAGGAAAATTTTAGTAACCAGTATCCACAGCAATTACTCATTGTAATTAAGAGCAGTCGGTACACTGTCGATGACCCCAATTACGAAACAGCTGTAAAACGGATTGTGAGTGTCGTACGTCAGAACTCAAAGATAGAAAATATTGAAAGCTATTACGATCATAAAAATGATGCTTTTATAGGGAAAGATAAGCACAATACATTCCTAGTCCTTGGACTAAATATGAGTGAAGATGAAGCCGCTAACTTTGTTCCAGTATTAAGTAGACAACTAAAAGAGAAAGTAACGGGGTTAGATGACTACCAATGGTGGGTTACTGGCGGACCAGCGTTAAGTTATGCACTGAACGATGCAACGAAAAAAGATTTGTCTTTTGCTGAAATGATTGCATTTCCTGTAATGATTGTTATCTTATTACTGGTTTTCCGAACAGTAGCTTCTACTGTACTTCCGCTGTTGATGTCCGCGTTTGCGCTAGTGATTACGATGGCAATTGCGTATTTCTTTGCGAAAGATTATACGATGAATATACTTCTTCAAAATGCAGTGAGTATGATCGGATTAGGAGTAATTGTAGATTATGCATTGTTTATCATTAGCCGTTATCGTCAGGAGTTAGAACATCACAGTACTGTTGAAGCGGTGCAGCGAGCTATCGTTTCAGCTGGACGATCTGTTTTTTTCTCTGGAGCTACTGTTGCTATATCGCTTTCTTCATTGTTTTTGCCAAACATCATGATTTTTAACTCCATTGCACTTGGCGGTGTAATCGTGGTCACAATGGCAGTACTGGTGGCAATTACACTTTTGCCAGCTCTTCTAACTCTTATGGGACCACGTATTCATTGGGGAAGAATACCATTATTTAAAGAACGTAAGCCTTCTAAATATTGGGAGAAAATTGCTGTACTCTTAATGAAACGTCCTGTTATTTTTTTAATTCCAAGTTTCATATTACTAAGTTTCATGGCCTATCCATCTTACAAGTTAAATATGCAGGTTCCTGTTGCTTCTGCTTCAATTCTTCCGGAACAAGATTCTGCTAGAAAAGGATTTGAAGTGTTAGCGGGGGACTTCGGTCAAGGAAATGTGTTTCCGATTCAAGTGGTCTTGAAGGCCAAGCATGGTACAGTACTATCAGATGATAATTTAAAAGCAATTGATCAGATTACGAACGATATTCAAAATTTCAATAATGTAGATAAAGTTGTTTCGTTAACAAACTGGAATATGGAATGGAAATTATCGAATTATCAACAGGCTTATAAAGCTTATGACAAACTTCCGGATTTCGTTAAAGACCAATTAAATAAACTGACTAATCATGATCGGGGGCATACAACGACGATATTGTTGGTATCACCGAAAACAGATGCTGACAGTAAAGCATCGCGCGAATTAGTTAGAAAAATACGGAATCTCTTAAAAGGAAATTCGACAAAAAATTTTGAACCTTATGTTGGAGGTCAATCAGCAATTGGAGTAGATTTTGATCAACGAATTTTCAACAATTTACCTATGATTATCGTTACGGTTTTTGTAATTTCTTTCGTGGTTTTGATAGTGTCTTTCCGATCAATTCTCCTTCCAGTAAAAGCGTTGGTATTAAACTCTCTCGTTACACTGGCTAGTATAGGAATGTTAGTAGCTGTTTTCCAACAGGGCAACTTCCGAGGAGCAATTAATTCTATTACTCCTGTTGTATTGTTTGCCGTCTTATTTGGTCTGTCTATGGATTATGAAGTTCTTATTATTAACCGAATTCGGGAGCTGAAAGACGAAGGGATTCCTACTATAGAAAGTATTGTAAAAGGTATTTCCGAAACCGCTGGTCTTGTTAATGGAGCAGCTGCCATTATGATTGCAGTGTTCGGTGCATTTGCTATGGTGAAAGTTGAAGTTGTTAAAGAACTGGGATTTGGTTTGGCAGTAGCTATTCTTTTAGATGCGACTGTGATTCGTTCCGTTCTAGTTCCTGCCATAATGAGAGTACTTGGCGAAGCGAATTGGTGGTTACCGTTCCGCTTTGCCGTCCCGATTAATAACCGAAAAAATGTAGAAACTGAGGAGGGATTATCTTGATCTACGCAATTGGATTTCCTAATTTTCAAGGTATAACATCAATTGAGACTGACTTACCCGTTTTAAATAAGGGTGATGTGGTTGTAATTAATGTGCGGAACCGGTTCTTATTTAAGACCGGTTCTACCCCAACATCATATAGTTTAAAAGCAATTCTTCCGACTCTATCTCAAAAGGAGGCACTTCGACAATTTTTGTGGAACGGTGGTACCATTATTACACCATTAATTGAACCTTGCAAGCCAGTTATGACCACTGTGTTGAAAGAAGAGTTGTAGTGTTAAATTTTGCACATAACCTAGAAGAAACTGAAAAAGTAGTCCAAGAAATCAGAAAAAATGGTGGGAGGGCGGAGTTGTTCCAAGCAGATGTTTCAAAAGAAACAGAGGCAGAAGCATTAATTGACTTTACTTGCGATAAATTCGGGCGAATCGACATATTGGTTAATAATGCGGGGGTTACAAAAGATGGACTTTTAATTAATATGTCCGTTGATGATTGGAACTATGTTATTTCAAATAATCTATGCGGTACGTTTCTTTGTTGCAAGTTTGCACTTCGAAAAATGGTTAGGCAACGATATGGTAAGATCATTAACATGTCATCCATTAGTGGACTACTAGGAAATGCAGGACAAAGCAACTATGCAGCTTCTAAAGCAGGAATTATCGGGTTAACTAAATCAATTGCCCAAGAATATAGTGCAAAAGGGATTACAGCTAATGCTATATCCCCGGGTGTGATTGATACTGAAATGTCGCGACGTGTTCCAACTGCTGTCAAGCAAATGAAGGTGGATGAAACACTTTTAAAACGCCCAGGAACAACTTCTGAAGTAGCTGGAGTCGCTCTTTTTTTAGCTTCATCACTTAGTGATTTTGTAAATGGTGCTGTTATTAGAGTGGACGGAGGAATTAGGTTTTAGGGAGGAAATTCTATATGTTTGAACAGTGGGTCAATTCTTATGACAACTATCTTCTACACAAGTTTGTGTTTCATAGAGCTTATTCCACAGTATTTAAGCAAATTCAACTGAGCTCTTCTGTTGCGATTTTAGATGTAGGTTGTGGTACAGGTGAAGCAGCTAGGTTTTTAAGGAAAAAAGGTTTCATTGGAAAGTTTGTAGGTATAGATCCTTCCCGAAAGATGATTCGATTAGCAAGATTGAAAGAAGGGGATCGAAGAAAATCGAAGTTTTTAATAGCAGAAGCCGAAAAACTCCCATTTGCTAGTGATTCCTTCGATTATGTTATAAGTACTTTTTCTATGCATCACTGGTGGAACCCAACAGAGGCTATTCATGAAATACGTCGGGTCTTAAAACCAGAGGGAAGGCTCATTATTGTAGATATTCGAGGTGATGGTTTAATCGGTCAAATTGCTCGTAACTTTGAACGCTTAATGGGAAGTGGCTTTGATTATTTTAACCGTAAACAAGTCAATTCGTTTCTCACGGAAGGTAATTTTAAAAATATACATTATATAAAAACGAATCCTGTTTTCATGTCTTTGGTAGTAAGCTAATATTAGCATTCATGTTCTAGAAGGGCGGTGATTTAGTACAAAATGCTGCTATTCCATCTATTTATCAGTTAGAAAAGCCTAGCGAAATTAGCCTTCTTTTTTGGCCATATGTCGCTGATTTGCTCGTGGCAGCCGTTTTTCACCGGCCCTAGGAGGCTGGTGATGTATAATGGCGTATACAGCTTTCCAATGTCATTTCTCAATTAGAAAAACCTTGTTGTATCGGGACTGCTTTTCAATCATTCTTCCATTGATGAAGGAAATCAGCGGCTTTTCACCAGCCTTCTAGGTATATTACTAGTATTTACTTGAGAACGAGCTTGGCATTGCTTTGGGGTTGGAAATCTTTTTTCAGAAGACACATTCCACGAATGTTCTCGATATAGCAGACGGTGTCTACAATGACGCTGGGCCATCAAATGGATTCGTCATCAATTAGTGAAATGTGGTCAACGAATGTGTATAGCATTAACAAGTGGGGATTGAAGGATATTGTATGCGGACAATCTTGTCGACATTCTGCTGACCAAATTTTTTGTTCATGTAATTTTTTATGGTTCATAATGACTTTAGAATGTTGTAAAATCGACCATTTTGAAATGAACTAATTCCCGATTTCACCTACTCCCACACCTTGACAGGGTGGAGGTCGCTGGTTCGAGCCCAGTCGGAATCATCGAAGTAGTTGTATCAAGGGTTCGCTCAACATTTGCAACATTAAAAAATGTTGTGGTCGTAGCGAAACTTGCTACAATACGGGTAAACCACTTCACAGAAAAGATCCATGGGCAACGTTTTGCCCTCCACCCAGGAATGAAAATCTCGCGCCAGTTCGGCATTTTCACGGAAATTGTAGAGATAGGAGCGTGATGCCGATGGCCGTACAAAGCGAACGGCGATGGATCCTTTTCGCGCTTGGCGTCATCGCCCTTTATGTATCCCCGCTGTTTATCCTTGGCGAGGATGCGCACATTCGCGTCCACGATAATTTGGATTCCAACATCGCTTGGTATAAAGTGCTCGCTGAAAGCGGGCAAATCACCGGGCCGCTTGATGCGAACATTCCGCAAATCGCTAACGGCCAGCTGTCAAGAAACGCCCTTGGCTCGGAGTTGACCGGCATCGTCTGGCTGCACGCCTTGTTTCCCACGATGACCGCCTATGCGCTCAGCCAGACGATCACAAGAGTGGTGGCGTTTTTGGGCATGTATTTGTTGTTGAAAACGCACTTCCTGCCTGAGCGGCGGTGGATGGCTGTTCGCATCGGTGTGGCGCTCGCCTTTGCGCTGACGCTGTTTTGGCCATCAGGGATGTTAAGCACGTTAGGCATGCCGCTTGCGCTTTGGGCGTTTTTGAACATCCGGAAGGGAGAGCGGTCGTGGAAAAATGTCGCCGTGCTGACGCTTCTTCCGTTTTATTCGAGTTTTGTGATTTCGCGCTGTCGGCCTAGTACGCCTTTTGGTTTTATAAAGGGTGGCTTCCATTGACCGAGCGGTTTCATTTTTTAGATACGTTTAACTTCGCCCGCTTCCATTTTTTGCGTCCGCTCATCATATATGTGCAGTTTGCGCTTGCAATAAAAAACAGCAGCTTCCTCATTGGCAGTGGAAGCCGCTAGATGATGAGCCTAGAAGGCCGGTAAAAAACCGCTGTCACACACGATTCGGTGGCATTTTCATTCAGAAAAGAAAGCTGATTATTCTAGGTTTATCCAATTGAGAAACGGATGGAATCAGCAGTATTTTGCACGAAATCACCAGCCTTCTAGCTGCGGGACTGATCCAACCGCACAAGCTGCCGGTCGTGCCACTTTGCGAGCAACCATAGAGCCATCAGCGTCCCGCTCAATGTACATAGCATATCCCATTGCGTGTCCCAAATGTCGCCTTGCGTGCCCAAAAAGTCTTTTGATGCCTTTCCCCCTTTGGAGATCATGGACACGAGCCATTCGATGATCTCATACAGGGCAGCGATGGCGAGCGACATGCTTGTGACGATCGTGAAAAGCCAAGCGCCGCGCGGCAGCGGGGTTTTCCGCAGCACGATCTCCCTTAGGACGATGGCGAATGTCCCTTTGAGGAAATGGCCAAACCGGTCGTAATGGTTGCGTTCGAAATGGAACGCCTCTTTGATCCAGTTGAAAAAGGGAACTTTGGAGTAAATGTAATGGCCGCCGATCAACATGAGGATCGCCAGCATGGCGATGATGACATATGACATCGTTGTCAGCGGAAAACGCCGGTATAGAGCGATCACCATCGCAAGCCCAATCAGCGCTGGGGAGACTTCAAGCGCCCACACCGCATAGCTGGCCGGACGAATGGCCGACCAGACGAACACGGCGGCGACAATCAGCAATAACCATCGATGCACGCGAGTCTGCCTTGCCTGCTCCACTTGTTTTCCTCCTTGGAACAGCGAGATTTGTCTATGGTCATTATTCGGAAAAACGCGGATTTTATACAAATCATTTTTCGAGAGTCGGTGATTGAGGGGAGAACACCGCTTCATGGCACTATTTCTCAAATAGAAAAACCTTGCAGAAAGGTTAGAACACGACGGGAAGGCGAGGGGTGCGGACTATTTCTTAAATAGAAAACCCTTGCAGCATCCGTTCTGCTTTCCACACGTTCGCTCATCGATCAAGAGAAACAGTTGGTTTTCACCGACCTTTTCGAGCGCCTGATGAAAACAGCGGAGTTTTCAAACGGTGATCAGAACTAGAAAGAAGGGGAGAAGAGGCCAGCGAGGTAAGAGAGGAGGTTCAGGTAGGGAAACATTCCTAATTCGCATCGAAGATACGAATGTATATTCGCATTTCCCGGATTTGATGGTATAATGAAACATGCATAGCCAGATGCAGGGTGGGCAGTGGCCACTCCCTGAATGAAAGGGGGTGGTGCTGATGGTGACGATTGCCGATGCGCTGACGCTTATGATTGCGTTTGCGTCGCTCGTCGTTGCGGTGATCGCCGTCGCAAAAGACAAAAAGTAACCCACCCTGCTAGGCCGAGGCGAGGGTAGGTTACGATGCCCGAGGCTTGGGCCACTGCGCTTCTTGCAGCGGCTGTGCATGCAGGGCATTGGTGGCCGCCAGTGCCCTGCTTTATTGTACGTTTCTGTTTCTTTTATTATACGCGCACAACGAAGGTGATGACAAGAACTTTCCAAAACGAGACGGCGCATATCGAAAAGAGGAAAAATGGTGTTGACTCTTTCGATTTTTTATAGTAAATTTCATATTGTCGTTCTGATGCTCAAAGCACGAAAGAGAAAAAGAGCGACAAAAAAACTTGACAAATGTTTTGATTGGTTTATAATAAATATCGTCGCCATTGCCTAGTGGTGATAGCGGAGGGGAAACACCCGTTCCCATCCCGAACACGGAAGTTAAGCCCTCCAGCGCCGATGGTAGTTGGGGCCAGCGCCCCTGCAAGAGTAGGTCGCTGCTAGGCAATGCTGTGGAGTATTAGCTCAGCGGGAGAGCACCACGTTGACAGCGTGGGGGTCACTGGTTCGATCCCAGTATACTCCACCATCATGGGGCGTTAGTTCAGGGGGAGAACGCTTCGCTGGCAGCGAAGAGGTCAGGGGTTCAAATCCCCTACGCTCCATTGATCATGCGGTCGTGGCGGAATGGCAGACGCGCTAGGTTGAGGGCCTAGTGGGGGCGACCCCGTGGAGGTTCAAGTCCTCTCGACCGCATCGCTCCAAACAGTTACGGAGGAGTACCCAAGTCTGGCTGAAGGGGTCGGTTTCGAAAACCGATAGGGGTGTCACAGCCCGCGGGGGTTCGAATCCCTCCTCCTCCGCCATATAAAGTTGCATATTGTGCGACTTCGCTCAATTGGTAGAGACGAGCATCGGCTTCATCGAATCAACTGCGAGTTGCCTCGACGCACTCATCTTCCATGAATAAGCGAGTAGAGGAAGAGGCACAAGCTTAACAATGAGTCAGCTTCTTGATCCATATTGTGCCGACTTCGCTCAATTGGTAGAGACGAGCATCGGCTTCATCGAATCAACTGCGAGTTGCCTCGACGCACTCGCCTTCCTTGAATAAGCGAGTAGAGGAAGAGGCACAAAGCTTAACAACGAGTCAGCTTCTTGATCCATATTGTGCCGACTTCGCTCAATTGGTAGAGACGAGCATCGGCTTCCTCGAATCAACTGCGAGTTGCCTCGACGCACTCGCCTTCCTTGAATAAGCGAGTAGAGGAAGAGGCACAAAGCTTAACAATGAGTCAGCTTCTTGATCTATATTGTGCCGACTTAGCTCAATTGGTAGAGCAACTGAATCGTAATCAGTAGGTTGCGGGTTCAAGTCCTGCAGTCGGCATCGTCATTATGGAGGGGTAGCGAAGTGGCTAAACGCGGCGGACTGTAAATTCGCTCCCTTTGGGTTCGGCGGTTCGAATCCGTCCCCCTCCATTTTTATTCTCCATAAACGGGCCTATAGCTCAGCTGGTCAGAGCGCACGCCTGATAAGCGTGAGGTCGGTGGTTCAAGTCCACTTAGGCCCATCCGATTGAAAGACGGCAAAGGTGATCTTTGCCGTCTTTTTTCGTGAAAATGCCGAACTGGCGCGGATTTTCATCCCTTGGTGGAGGGCAGATCGCGCTGCCCATGGATCTTTTTCGTGAAAATCCCGCGTCCGTGGGTAGAGATTTTCATGCCTAGTTGGACGGGAAAGCGTTGCCCATGAATCTTTCTGTGAAAATGCGCCGCCTTGCACCGTCATGTTCATGCCAGGAGAGCCAGGCTTGCTCATGAACGGTTGCGGTGAGCCATGCGCGGCAGCGAGGGGTTCATGGCTCGGGGGAGAGGAATACCTCTCCGCGGCTGTTTTCTGTAAGCGATTTGACCGTCTGTTGGCGGGAGAAATAGGGAAAACCTCCCCGCTTTGGCCGCTCGCTCGACATGACCCGCCAAATAATGGTACTATAAAAGAAAGAGGAAAGGAGGAAAACGGAATGAGCATTTTGAAAAAAGGTTTGGCGTTCGGGCTTGGGCTTGCGATCGCTAGCAAAGAACAAGCGGAAAAGATCATTGATGAGCTGGTCAAAAAAGGGGAGTTATCGCTTGACGAATCGAAGGAAGTGATCGATCAATGGAAACAGCAGACGGAGGCGCGGAAAACGGAAGTGCAGCGGCTTGTGCGCGAGCAAATCAAGCAGGTCATCGATAAACTGGACTTGGTGACAAAAGAAGACGTGCGGCAGCTGGAGGAGCGGATCCGCCGCCTCGAAGAAAAGGAACAAAGCGGGCAGTAAACCGATGCGGCCTGCCCGCTCGTTTTTTGCCGCCTTGGGAGAGATGTCCGGATGATCGGAAAACGAATGCGCCATATCGGAAGGTATCACGAGATCGCCGTCGCCTTGCTTCGGCACGGATTCGGGATGATCGTCGATGAACTCGGCTTTTCTTCGTTTCTTTCGCTGCCGCCGCGATGGAGAGCGGAGCAAGGAAAAAAGGAAGGAAAAACGGTCGCGGAGCGGCTCCGTCTTGTGCTTGAGGAGCTCGGACCGACGTTCGTGAAACTCGGTCAAATTGCCAGCACACGGCCGGATTTGATTCCCGCTCCGATCATCAGCGAGCTCGAAAAGCTGCAAGACCAAGTTCCGCCGTTTCCGTTTTCGGAGGTGCGCCGAATTGTGGAAACCGAGTTAGGCGATTCGCTGGAGAAGCTTTTTCGGTCATTTGCGGAAATGCCGCTCGCTGCCGCTTCGCTCGGGCAAGTGCATCAGGCCGTTCTCCCTTCCGGACAGGCCGTTGTGGTGAAAGTGCAGCGCCCACGGATTGCCGCGCAGATGGAGACGGACTTGGACATTTTACAAGATTTGGCCTTGTTGGCGGAACGGCGGCTCGAGTGGGCGGCATCTTACCGGCTGTCTGAAATCGTCGATGAGTTAACGAAATCGCTGCGGTTGGAGCTCGATTATACAGTCGAGGCGCGCCATGCCGAAACGTTTGCCCATCTATTTGCCGATGATCCGTCGCTGTATGTCCCGGGCGTTTTTTGGGAATATACAACGAAAAGGGTATTGACGATGGAATACATCGACGGCGTGAAGCTCGGGGAAATCGAGCGACTGAAAGAGAGCGGCTATTCGTTACAAACGCTGGCCGAGCGCTTGGCTGCTTCCATGCTGAAGCAAATGTTCGAACATGGGTTTTTTCATGGCGATCCCCATCCTGGGAATGTGTTTGTGCTTCCCGGCGGGGTGCTAGCTTTTATTGATTTCGGCTTAATGGGGCGCCTCCGCCCCAATGTCAAGCATCACCTTTCCACGCTTGTCATCGCCTTGATGCGGCAAAACACAGATGGGGTGTTGAACGCGATTTATGGGCTGGGGCTTGTTCCGGATGAGGTGGATGAAGGAACATTGCGCGATGATATCGATGAGCTGCGGGAAAAGTATTATCGCGTGCCGCTTAGTGACATCAGTCTCGGGGAAGCCGTTGAGGATTTGCTTTCCGTGGCGTTTCGCCACGGCATTCGCATTCCAAGCGACTTGACGCTGTTAGGGAAAGCGCTGTTGACGGTCGAAGGGGTCGTGGAGATGCTCGATCCGCAGTTTCGCATCATCGATGTGGCCGAACCGTTTGGGAGAAAGTTGCTGAAAGAGCGGCTTCGACCTGATCGCGTGGTGGAAACGGCATGGAAACGGATTTTCGACTACGGTGAATGGCTGCTTCGCTTGCCGGACAGCGTAAAGGGATGGACGAAAATGATGCGGCACGGCAAGCTGCGGCTGGAGATCACGGCGCCTGATTTGGAAACGCTGCTGCGAAAGCTCGATCAGATGGCGAACCGGCTGTCGTTCAGCATCGTTCTTCTTTCGCTGAGCATCGTCCTTGCCGGGCTGATGATCGCCTCCTCGCTCGGGCGGCCATCGACGCTGCTATGGAACATTCCTGCTGTTGAAATCGGATTGGGGGCGGCCGCTTTTCTATTCGGTTGGCTGCTTTATTCCATTTTTCGGTCGGGGAGATTTTAGCGTTTGTTGCCGGCTGCGTTCTTCCTTTTGCGCCGAAAAGGCCGGCGCTCCTACACGTGAAAAGGACGTTCATAAGAGAGCGGGAACCCCTGCTTCTTTCGATGTAGGATGAAAGCGAGCGCAACGATCGAACCCGATGGACGGCGCGTTGCCCGAACCGGAAATGGCTGAGGGCGCGAACGCACCAACAATTCTCCGCTTTTAGGCGTGTGGAATGTCAAGCGGCTTTGGAAAACGAAAGCGGAAGACATCGTGGAGCCGGCTTTTCTGTCGATGTTTGGGCGGCGGCACTGGCAGTGTTCATGGCTCTGCATGCCACTGGGAGGGAGCGCCCAACGGCGATTTTTCGCTTCATTTTAGAAGGATTTTTCGTTGCCCATCGCGAAACTAGTACAACAAGAAGGAGAATCAAGGAAGGAGAGAACCCGGATGTCCATTGTCAACCCGAGCCGGGAGGAAATCGGCGCGATTTTGCACAAGGCGAAACGGATTGCTGTGGTCGGTTTGTCCAACAATCCGGAGCGTGAGTCGTATATGGTGGCGAAAGCGATGAAAGACGCTGGCTACGAAATCATTCCGGTCAACCCGATGATCGACGAGTGGGAAGGCATTCCGGCGGTTGATCGATTGACCGATATTGACGGCCATGTCGACATTGTCGATGTGTTCCGCCGCTCTGAGCATTTGCCCGAGCTGGCTCGCGAGTTTGTGCAAATCGACGCGGACGTGTTTTGGGCGCAGCTTGGCGTCGTCAACGAAGAGGCGTATCGGTTTTTGAAAGAAAAAGGCTACACGGTCATTATGGACCGCTGCATTAAAGTGGAACACGCGCTCACCAGACGTGCTTGATCGATGAAACGGCCATCTTGTTCAAGATGGTCCTTTCGTTTTTTTCGTGCGTTTGTCTGATTTTGTCGGACCGCGTCAAAAGACGATGGACAGCCGGGCATTTTATGGTACAATAAAATAGAAACAGATGTTCTTGTTTTGGGTAGGAAGGGGTGGCGTTGTGGCAAAACAATCGGTGTATGAATATAACGAAGAGGCCATTCAAGTGTTGGAAGGACTTGAGGCGGTCAGGAAGCGGCCGGGGATGTACATCGGCAGCACCGACAGCCGCGGCTTGCATCATCTAGTGTATGAAATTGTTGACAATTCGGTTGATGAAGCGCTGGCCGGATACGGAAACTACATTTTCGTGCAAATACATAAAGACAACAGCATCACGGTTTTGGACGAAGGGCGCGGCATGCCCGTCGGAATGCACAAGCTTGGCAAGCCGACGCCAGAAGTGATTTTGACGGTGCTTCACGCCGGCGGCAAGTTTGGCCAAGGGGGGTATAAGACGAGCGGCGGCTTGCACGGAGTCGGGGCGTCGGTCGTCAACGCCTTGTCCGAATGGCTGGTCGTTACGATCCACCGCGATGGCTTCATCTATCAGCAGCGGTTTGAAAACGGCGGCAAGCCGGTGACGACGCTTGAAAAAATCGGGACAACAAACAAAACCGGGACGATCATTCAATTCAAGCCGGATCCAACGATTTTCAGCACGACGGTGTTTGACTATGAAACGTTGAGCGAACGGCTGCGCGAATCGGCGTTTTTGTTAAAAGGGCTGAAAATCGAGCTCGTTGACGAACGAACCGGCATGCGCGAAGTGTTTCATTACGAAAACGGGATTGAAGCGTTTGTCGCCTATTTGAATGAGGAGAAAGATGTGTTGCACCCGGTCGTTTATTTTGCCGGCGAACAAAACGGCATCGAGGTGGAGTTTGCGTTCCAGTTTCATGATGGCTATTCGGAACAAGTGCTGTCGTTTGTCAACAACGTGCGCACGAAAGACGGCGGCACGCACGAGGCGGGGGCGAAAACAGCGATGACCCGCGTCTTTAACGAATACGCCCGCCGCGTCGGTTTGCTTAAGGAAAAAGACAAAAATTTGGAAGGAACCGATATTCGTGAAGGATTGTCGGCGATTGTTTCCGTGCGCATTCCCGAGCGAATGCTGCAGTTTGAGGGGCAAACGAAAGGCAAGCTCGGGACGAGCGAAGCGCGTTCCGCCGTCGATGCGGTCGTCTCCGAGCAGCTGACATACTTCCTGCAAGAAAACCCGGACATCAGCGCGATGCTCGTGAAAAAAGCGATCCGGGCGTATCAGGCGCGCGAGGCGGCCCGCAAAGCGCGCGAGGAAGCGAGAAGCGGCAAAAAGCGGAAAGGGAAAGAGGCGGTGTTAAGCGGCAAGTTGACACCGGCGCAAGGGCGCAATCCGCAGAAAAATGAGCTGTACTTAGTCGAAGGGGATTCGGCGGGCGGCTCGGCGAAGCAAGGGCGCGACCGCCGCTTTCAGGCGGTGCTTCCGCTGCGCGGGAAAGTCATCAACACAGAAAAAGCGAAATTGGGCGACATTTTGAAAAACGAGGAAATCAATACGATCATCCACGCCATTGGCGGCGGCGTTGGGGCCGATTTTTCGCTGGAAGACGTCAACTACGACAAAGTGATCATTATGACCGATGCCGACACGGACGGCGCTCATATCCAAGTGCTGCTGCTCACGTTTTTTTACCGCTACATGCGTCCGCTCATTGAAGCGGGGAAAGTGTACATCGCCTTGCCGCCGCTTTACAAAATCAGCAAAAAAAGCGGCAAAAAAGAAACGGTCGAGTACGCTTGGACCGATGAGCAGCTGCGCGAGATCACGAAAAAAATGGGCCGCGGCTACACGATTCAGCGCTACAAAGGGCTTGGCGAAATGAACGCCGATCAATTGTGGGAAACGACGATGAATCCCGAGACGCGCACGTTGATCCGCGTGCGCATTGAAGACGCCGCCCGCGCCGAACGGCGGGTGACGACGCTCATGGGCGACAAAGTGGAGCCGCGCCGCAAATGGATCGAAACGCACGTCGCCTTCGGGCTTGAGGAAGAGGCGGGCTGGATCGGCTGATGGCGGCGTAAAGCCGCCTTTTTGACGCTGAGGTTCGTTCGGAAAGGAGAATGATGATGGCAGAGCGATTGTTGGAATTGCCTTTAGAAGATGTGTTGGGCGACCGTTTCGGACGCTACAGCAAATACATTATCCAAGACCGGGCGCTGCCCGATGTGCGCGATGGGCTGAAGCCGGTGCAGCGCCGCATTTTGTATGCGATGTACATCGATGGCAACACGGCGGACAAGCCGTTTCGCAAGGCGGCGAAAACGGTCGGAAACGTGATCGGCAACTTTCATCCGCACGGCGATTCATCGGTGTATGAAGCGATGGTGCGGATGAGCCAAGAGTGGAAGCTGCGCAACGTGCTTATTGAAATGCACGGCAACAACGGCAGCATCGACGGCGACCCGCCGGCGGCGATGCGCTACACGGAAGCGCGCCTGTCGGCGATGGCCGCCGAGCTGCTTTGCGATATCGACAAGGAGACGGTGCCGTTCGTTCCGAACTTTGATGATACCGTAAAGGAGCCGACCGTCCTGCCGGCGATGTTTCCCAATTTGCTCGTCAACGGCTCGACCGGAATTTCGGCGGGCTACGCGACCGACATTCCGCCGCATGCGCTTGGCGAGGTGATTGACGCTGTTCTAATGCGGATCGACCGTCCCGATTGCACGGTGGATGAGCTGATGACCGTGCTTCCCGGCCCCGATTTTCCGACCGGCGGCATCATCCAAGGGAAAGACGGGATTCGCAAAGCATATGAGACCGGGCGCGGAAAAATCATCATCCGCGCGAAAGCGGCCATCGAACAGGCGAGAGGGGGAAAACAACAGATCGTCATCACCGAGCTCCCGTATGAGGTCAACAAAGCCTATTTGGTGAAAAAAATCGATGAGCTCCGCCTCGACAAAAAGCTGGACGGCATCGCCGATGTCCGCGATGAGACGGATCGGAACGGGCTGTCGATCGTCATCGAATTGAAAAAAGACGCCGATGCGGAAGCGATTCTCAACTATTTGTACAAAAACACCGACTTGCAGGTGCCATACAATTTTAACATGGTGGCGATCCACAAGCGGCGGCCGAAGCTGATGAGCTTGCCCGAACTATTGGATGCCTACATCGCGCACCGGAAAGAGGTCGTCACAAACCGCTCCCATTTTGAGCTGAAAAAGGCGAACGAGCGCAAGCACATCGTTGACGGTTTGATTCGGGCGCTTTCCATTTTGGATGAGGTGATCGCGACGATTCGCGCTGCAAGCGACAAGCGCGATGCCAAAGACCGGCTGATGGCTCATTACGGATTCACTGAAGCGCAAGCCGAAGCGATCGTGACGCTCCAGCTGTACCGGTTGACGAACACCGACATTACGGCGCTGCGTCAAGAAGCGGAAGAACTGGAGCGAGCGATTGCGGAACTTACGGCGATTCTCGCCGATGAAAAGAAGCTGCTTAGCGTCATCAAAAAAGAGCTGAAGGCGATGAAAAAGCGATACGCCGATGAGCGGCGAACGGTCATTGAAGAGGAAATCGAGGAGCTGAAGGTGAACGTCGAAGCGCTCATTCCGGCCGAAGACGTGATCGTCACAGTGACAAAAGAAGGATATGTGAAGCGGACGAGTTATCGTTCCTACAGCGCCTCCAACGGCCAGGATATCGGCATGAAGGAAACGGATCGGCTGCTTGGCCAACTGGAGATGAATACGACCGATGTGCTCTTGCTTTTCACCCGCCGCGGTTACTACTTATATTGCCCGGTGCACACGCTTCCGGACATTCGTTGGAAAGACGTCGGCCAGCATATTTCTCATCTCATTCCGCTTGAGCGCGATGACGAGCTGGTGGCGGCGGTGCCGGTATCTTCATTTGAAACGGCTGATCAGCTCGTGTTCGTGACCAAGCAAGGATTGGTGAAACGGACTGAGCTTGCTCAATATCAAGTGCAGCGCTACCATCGCCCGCTTGTCGCGGTCAACGTAAAAGAGGAGGACGAGGTCGTCGCCGTCTATCGGACGGATGGGCGCGGCCGTCTTTGGCTGGCGACGCACGGGGGGTATGCGCTTTTGTTTCCGGAAGAGGAGATCAGCCTAGTCGGTGTGCGGGCTGCGGGAGTGAAAGGCATTCAGTTGAAAGACGGGGATGTTGTCGTCGCCGCCTGCCCGTTTCCTCCTGATGGAAGCGGATGCCTTGTTGTCGTCACGCAGCGCGGGGCGGTCAAAAAGATGGCGCTTGCCGAGTTTGAGCCGTCATCGCGCGCCAAGCGCGGGATCAGCGTGATTCGTGAAGTGAAATCCAATCCGCATCGTGTCGTTGGCGCCGTTGTCGCTCGCGACGAGGAGCGAATCGGGTTGCGGACGGAAAAAGGGGTCGTCGAGATGGTGGAGGCCGCTTCGCTTCGCTTGTCCGACCGCTATGGCACCGGCTCATTTGTCATTGACATCGATGAAGCCGGGGCGGTCGTCGATGTGTGGAAAGAACCGCCGGCACGGATCAGCGAAGGGGGATAAAAATGAGGTTTAGACGGCAAGAACCGTTCCGCTACCAGTTTGGCCAGCCGCTGCCGGCAGAATTGACGGCGGCTGATGGCCGATATGAAGTCTTGGTGCATGACATCAGTCCGCACGGCTTGAAGGTGGAAGCAGATCGCCCCCTTCCGTTTTCCGGCGGAGGCTCTTGGGTGGACGTGTCGCTTGTTTTGGGCGGGGCTGCGTTGCGCGTCCGCGGTCAGCTCGTTTGGGAAAAGCCGTTTGCCCGCATTCACTATTACGGCGTCCGCCTCGACGTCACCAAACAGGAAGAAGAAGGCTTGATCGAAGCCATCAAACGGCATGTGGCGGAGAGCCGGCGGCGATGATGTGTTTTACATCCAGCTCATCACTAGCCACGTTATATCATATCAGCTTGTATTTAGATGAACCGAAATGAACAATCGGAAATTGTTTATTGCAACTTATAAAGAGGGGTCCCAAAAGGATCGGGTCCCCTCTTTCGTTGCTTTATATACATGCTGACTGCTTTTGCCGCATGATCGGTTGTGCCGCTCTTGAAGGCAGACAACCTTTTCGGTCAGCCCCTCTTTTTCATCTCTCCCATCGTCAATGAACGTTTCTTGTGCATCGTGCTGCTTTGGCCATCCTTTATGGCCCGCCGCTCCGTTTGCCGTTTTTGTTGGCGGAAACTTTTGTGCGCCACCGGAGCGAAACCGTTCTTTCACCAAAATTTCCACCATTTGTTGGCACGGGTGGCGGCACTGCTGGCCGCTGTTTGACGGAAGGACAAAACGAGTTCGCGGAACGCTTTCTCCCGCTCCAAAATGCGCTGCTCCAACCGTTTGCGCTCCTCCTCTTGTCTCGCTTTCTCTTCACGGCAGATCGCGACAACAGTTTCCAAATGTTCATGGAGCTGTTCGGTTTTTTGCTGCCACGCGTCTTCATAATCACGGAGCGAGCAGCGCACGGTTTCGGCGGCCGCGGCCGTTTGATCGGCGAGTGAGTCCAGCCGATTTTTTACCTCGCCCATCGCTCGTTCAATGGTGCGATTCGTTTCCTGTTTCAAAGCGCGGACAAGATCGTCTTTGAGCCGGGCCGCCAGCTGTTCAGCTATGTATGGCATCCCTTGATGCAACAGGCGCGGGGGATCAATGATTTCCCCTTCCATCACCGTTGTGTCCGTCGGAGCGGTTCGTTCGCCAGCCGGTTCGGCTTGTTGGGCGTCCAGCTGGTTAATCATGTCCGCTACTTCGGCCGGTCGGCGGCCGTCTTCCAGCCACGCGCGAATATGGCGAAACCGTTCGATCAGTTCGTCATTATACAGACGCGCTCCTCCCGGGGCGCGCGGGACGGTGATCGATCCGGCGAACTGTTTTTCCCACTGTTTTAAATCGCGGGCGGTGACTCCAATTTTTTTGGCTGCTTCGCGCAAGGTATACGTTTTCATGGCGTTGTCTTCATCCTTTCTCGCTTCGGTAGTGATTCACTATGTTTTTTCCCGTTTGGCTGTAGATTTTCCTGCTGTTTGACAAAAGATAACAAAAGAAGTGGAAATGGGAAAAGAACTCCCATCAGTTGTCGAAAAAGAAACATTCATATCGAAATGTGTTGACAAACTTGTATATACAAGATAAACTATGTTCAGGATGTATATACAAGTTTTTTTTTGAAACCGATTGCTGAAAGCGATTTAGAAGGCAGGGAAGCGGTAAACTCGCTTGTTTTCCGCTAGGAGGCCGGTGATTTCGTGCAAAATACCGCTGCGTTCCACCCATTTCTCAATCGTAGAATCCGCTTTCTTTTCGGAATGAAAATGCCGAACTGACACGGATTTTCATCCCCGGGTGGAGGGTAGATCACACTGTCTATGAAACTTTTCTAAATGAAAATGCCGCTGATTGGTGGTGACAGCGATTTTTCACCAGCCTTCTAGAGAAACGCCGGAACATCAAGTTGTCGACAACCATCGATGGGCGTCTGGCGGCCGCTTTGCCGCTCATGTTTTCGCGCAATCGGAAGACGAGAAAGAAAAAGGAGGCATTCATCATGGGGGCATACCAACAAGCAGCCGCGCAAATTGTCGAGGCCGTCGGCGGCAAGGACAACATCGTCGCCGCTACGCATTGTGTAACAAGGCTTCGGTTTGCGCTCAAAGAGGAAGGAAACGTCGATAAAGAAGCGCTCGAGCGCATCGATGTCGTCAAAGGGTCGTTTTCGGCCAACGGCCAGTTTCAAGTCGTCATCGGCCAAGGGCTTGTCGATAAAGTGTATGACGATTTGGTTGAACTGACTGGCATCGGCCGGGCAACGAAGCAGGAAATCAAAGACGCGGCGGAAGCGAAGCTCAATCCGCTGCAGCGAGCCATTAAGACGCTCGCGGACATTTTCATCCCGATTTTGCCAGCGATCGTCACCGCCGGTTTGTTGATGGGGATCAACAACGTGTTGACAGGCCCAGGCATTTTTTACGAAGGGAAATCGTTTGTCGAGGTGCACAAAGAGTGGGCCGATTTGGCAAACATGATCAACTTGATCGCCAATACGGCGTTCGTCTTTCTGCCTGGGTTGATCGGCTGGTCAGCGGTGACGAAATTTGGCGGCAGCCCGCTCTTGGGGATTGTCCTTGGTTTGATGCTCGTCCACCCCGATTTGCTCAATGCTTGGGGCTGGGGAGCGGCGAAAGAAAAAGGAGAGATTCCGGTTTGGAACTTGTTCGGCTTTGAAGTGCAAAAGGTCGGCTACCAAGGGCAAGTGCTGCCGGTGTTGGTCGCTTCCTACGTGCTGGCAAAGCTGGAGCTGTTTTTGCGCAAGCGCATCCCGGATGCGTTTCAGCTGTTGCTTGTCGCGCCGCTTGCGTTGCTCATTACCGGCTTTTTGGCGTTCATCGCCATCGGGCCCATCACGTTTGCGATCGGCAACGCCATTACCCACTTGTTTGTCACGATTTTTGACACGGTTCCGGCGCTTGGAGGATTGTTGTATGGAGCGCTGTATGCGCCGCTCGTCGTCACTGGGATGCACCATACGTTCTTGCCGGTTGACTTGCAGCTGATCGCCAATACAGGCGGCACGTTCCTTTGGCCGATTTTGGTCATGTCAAACATCGCCCAAGGCTCTGCGGCATTAGCGATGATGTTCGTCGCCAAAGACGAAAAGCTGCGCGGCTTGTCGTTCACGTCAGCGGTCTCGGCCTATCTTGGCATCACGGAACCAGCGATGTTCGGGGTCAACTTGCGTTTTCGCTTTCCGTTTATTGCCGCGATGACCGGAGCGGCGATCGCCGGCATGTTCATCACGCTCAATCAAGTCATCGCTCCGTCGATCGGCGTTGGCGGCCTGCCGGGTTTCTTGTCGATCGTGCCGCAAAAGTGGACGCCGTTCTTTATCGGCATGGCGATCGCGATTGCGGTGCCGTTTGTGCTGACGTTTGTTTTCGGCAAAGTGCGCAAAATCGCACGCTAACCGCTCGCCTTCATCGAGGCAAAGGATGCATTCGCTGGCATACCATTGGCCGTT
This sequence comes from Geobacillus sp. YF-1, assembly GCF_052692335.1. Lineage (NCBI taxonomy): Bacteria > Bacillati > Bacillota > Bacilli > Caryophanales > Anoxybacillaceae > Geobacillus > Geobacillus sp. YF-1. The sequence continues at coordinate 1,697,742 of NZ_CP199850.1, read as the reverse complement.
AACGCCAATGGTATGCTTTTCATTCATTGTTGAAGTCAACGAACGAGGTGAAGAGACGTGTCAACAACACCGTGGTGGAAAAAGGCGGTCGTTTATCAAATTTATCCGAAGAGCTTCCGCGACACGAATGGAGACGGCATCGGCGATTTGCTAGGCGTGATCGAAAAGCTCGATTACTTGAAAGAACTGGGCGTCGATGTCATTTGGCTGACGCCGATCTACGCGTCGCCGCAGCGCGACAACGGTTATGACATTAGCGATTATTTCCGCATTCATCCCGAATACGGAACGATGGACGATTTTGATCGTCTGCTCCGCGAAGTGCACGCGCGCGGCATGAAGTTGGTGATGGACATGGTCGTCAACCATACGTCGACCGACCATGAATGGTTTCAGCAGGCGCGCGCTTCAAAAACGAACCCATACCGTTCGTTTTACATTTGGCGCGACCCGAAACCGGACGGCGGACCGCCAACCAACTGGCAGTCGAAATTTGGCGGCTCGGCGTGGGAATACGACGAACAAACCGACCAATATTACTTGCATTTGTTCGATGTGACGCAAGCCGATTTGAACTGGGAAAACGAAGAGCTGCGCCGCCGCATTTATGATATGATGCATTTTTGGCTGAAAAAAGGGGTCGATGGCTTTCGGTTGGATGTCATCAACTTGCTGTCCAAAGACCAGCGTTTTCTAGACGATGACGGCTCGATTCCGCCGGGGGACGGGCGCCGCTTTTATACGGACGGGCCGCGCATTCATGAGTTTTTGCAGGAAATGAATCGCGAGGTGTTTTCCAAATACGACATCATGACCGTCGGGGAAATGTCGTCGACGACGATCGACCATTGCATTCGTTACACGAACCCGGAAAACCATGAGCTCAATATGACGTTTAATTTCCATCACTTGAAAGTCGATTACCCGAACGGGGAAAAATGGGCGGTCGCTCCGTTCGATTTTCTCGCGTTAAAACGCATTTTGTCCGAATGGCAAGTCCGGATGTATGAAGGCGGGGGGTGGAATGCGCTCTTTTGGTGCAACCACGACCAACCGCGCATCGTGTCGCGCTATGGCGATGACGGGACGTATTGGAAAGAGTCAGCGAAAATGCTGGCGACGACGATTCATCTCATGCAAGGAACGCCATACATTTACCAAGGCGAAGAAATCGGCATGACCGATCCAAAATTCACGGATATTCGCGACTACCGCGACGTGGAGTCGCTTAACATGTACCGAATTTTGCGAGCGCAAGGCAAAAGCGAGCAAGAAGTGATTGACATTTTGCAGCGAAAATCGCGCGACAATTCCCGCACGCCGATGCAATGGGACGACAGCCCGCACGCCGGGTTTACATCCGGCACGCCGTGGATTCGCGTCGCCGACAACTACCAGCGCATTAACGTGAAACAAGCGCTTGCCGATCGTGACTCAATTTTTTACCACTACAAACGGCTGATTGAGCTGCGCAAACAGTATGACATCATTACAACCGGACGCTATGAGCTGCTGCTTGCGGATGATCCGCATCTTTTCGCCTATATGCGTCATGGCGATCGGGAAAAACTGCTTGTTGTCAACAATTTTTATCCTGTTGAAACGACGTTTGTGCTGCCGGAGGAGGCAGGCGCGAATGACTGTACGGGGGAATTGTTGCTCGCGAACTATTCGGACGCACCGACCGATTTCCGCTGCATGCGGCTGCGCCCATACGAATCGGTTGTTTATCTTTTGCGCCGGCCGTGATACAATACAAGCGGTGATTCTTATGCATGAAAACAAATATTTAGCCATTTATCACGATCTCGTTTCCCGCATCCGTCGCGGAGAATGGAAGGCGTACGACAAGCTGCCGTCAGAACACGAGCTCGCTGCGCGCTTCGAGACGTCGCGCGAGACGATTCGTAAAGCGCTCAATTTATTGTCTGAGCACGGCTATATCCAAAAGATGAAAGGGAAAGGCTCGATCGTGCTCGATGTCGGCAAATATGACTTTCCCGTATCCGGATTGGTCAGCTTTAAAGAACTGGCGCAGACGATGAAGCAGCCGGTGCGAACGATCGTCCATGAACTGGCTGTCATCAAGCCGGATGGCGAACTCAAACAGCAGCTGCGCGCCTCAAGCAAAGACGAAGTGTGGAAAGTCGTGCGCGTCCGCGAAATCGGCGGGGAGCGGATCATATTGGATAAGGACTTTTTCTTAAAAAAGCACGTGCCGCTGTTGACGGAGGAGATTTGTGAAGACTCGATTTATGAATACTTGGAAACAACGCTGCATTTACCGATCAGCTTCGCGAAAAAAGAAATGTCGGTCGATGCGGCGACGGAGGAAGACCGCCGCTATTTGGATCTCAACGGCGACGATCGCGTCGTCGTCGTCAAAAACTATGTCTATTTAAGCGACGCCACCTTGTTTCAATATACGGAATCGCGGCATCGGCTCGACAAGTTCCGGTTTGTCGATTTCGCGCGCCGGAAATGACAGCGCCGGGTCGTGCGTTCCCTAACCTAGGATGGCGGCCGCATGCTGCCACGCTGCGTCTTATGACGCGGCTTTTTTTCTTTTTCATTTCCTCAACCGCTTAATACTAAAATAAAACTATGTTCTAAATAATCATTGATAATCATAAACAAATCACATTATGGCTATCCTTGTTAACAACGGCATCGGAAAGGGGGGACACCGACATGGAAGGGACATGGTGGTCGCTGTTGCCGTTTCTTCTTATTATTCCGCTCGCTGTCTGGCTGAAAGAACTGCTGCCCGGTTTGGTGGTTGGTTTGCTCGTCGGGGCGTTTTGCCTCGAATGGTCGGTCATCGGGGCCATAGAGCGCGCGGTTTCCGCTATTGTGCACGCCCTCGTCGATGATGAACATGTAAAAGTTGCGCTCTTTTTGTATTTGTTTGGCTCTCTGATCGGCATGATGCAAATTACCGGCGGGATCAAAGGCTTTGTCGAACGGCTTTCCGGGCGCATTCGCACAAAGCGAGGGCTGCTTTTTTTCGTATGGCTGACCGTGCCGGTAACGTTTTTTATGCCGATGTTTCGCATTATGTTGCTAGGGCCGGTGATGAAGGCGGTGCTCCGCCAGTTTCGCGTTGACCGCCGCCGCATGGCGTATATGATCGATGTCTCGACCGAACCGATCATCGTGCTGCTGCCGGCCGCTACCGCATTTGTCGGTTTTATGACTTCCGTTGTCGACGGAGCGCTCGTGCAAAACGGAATTCGCGAATCTGCGTACGATCTGTTTTTACGCAGCCTTCCTTACAACTTGTTTGCCATCATTGCCCTGGCCATCGGCCTGTTGACGACGGTGCTCAACATCCGGATCGGTCGGCCGCCCGGCAAAAAAGGAGAAGGAACCGTCAATGCGCTGCACGGCCTTGGGCTGCGCAAAGAGCTGTCGCTCATTGCCGGTGAACCGTTGCATCTGTTTGTTCCACTGGCGCTCTTGATCGTGCTTACGTTTGCCTTTTTTGCTTATGACGGTTGGCGCCGAGGAGCGGACAGCTGGCTGGCGGCTTTTTCCCAAGCCGACGCGACATGGGCGATGCTTTTGGCGCTGTTTGTGACCCTTTTTGTTTCCATTCTGTTTTATGTATGGCGAAGACAGTCACTCCCTGAACTGATCTATCACTTTTTCGCCGGTGGCAACGAGCTGATGGCGCCGATTGGCATGCTCGTGCTTGTATGGGCGGTCTCGGGGGTGGCCGGCGAGCTGGGGTTTGCCGCTTACGTATCGTCTATCTTCGCGACTTGGCTGCCCGGTCCGTTTGTGCCGGCCTCTGTCTTCTTAGCAGGCTCTTTTTTGTCGTACTTTATCGGTTCCTCATGGGGGGCGTGGGGGATGTTGATGCCGCTCGGCGTGGCGCTGGCCCATGCGACAGGGGCGCCGCTCGATGTCACCATTGGCGCGGTGTTTGCCAGCGGAACGTTCGGCGCGTTTGCGTCGCCGCTTGGCGATACGACGATCACGACAGCGGCGATGATGGATATGGATTTGCTGAGCTACGCCAAGTACAAACTGCGCATTTCCCTCATCTGCGCCGGCCTGTCCTTGCTCGGGTACGCCCTTTTGCCGCTTTGGATCGGTTAGCCGGGCGGGCAAACCGCCCGGCCATGCGGCATCGCTTCGATTTATCATCCAAAAGGGTGGTGAAACACGGCTGTCGCGAGCAAATCAGGTACACCCCAGCAAAAAAGAAGGTTGATTTCGTGCAACTTTTCTAACTAACAAACAGATGGAATAGCACGATTTTGTGCGAAATCACCGCCTCCTAAAAGGCGGGTGAAACACCGTTGATTCCTTGGATCCATGGAACAATGAGTGAAAAGCAGGATCGATGCAACAAGGTTTTTCTCGTTGAGAAACGACATAGCAAAGCCGTACCCACGATAACCATATTTCTAAAACAGTGTGCTAAATAATCAATTCAAAAAATAAACAAGTTGCATCCAAACGGAAATCAAGCTATGATAAAAACAACATACTGACTAGTTGGTAGAGAAAGGGAGAGGAAAACCATGAAAACTCATACGATCACTGTCAACCCGCGTTTTTGCGAAACGGATGCGCTCGGACATTTAAGCAACATCAGCTATTTTATTTATTTGGAGGAAGCGCGGACCCGCTTGTTCGATGAGCTTAGCTACGGAGGAAGAACAGACGATTGGCATTTCATTTTGGCGTCCGCCAAATGCGATTTTGTCAACCAAGGATTTTTTGGTCGGCGGCTTCGCATCGAAACGAATATTTCCCGCATCGGCCACAAAAGTTTTCAATGCATTCATCGCATCGTAGAAGAAGAAACAGGAAGGCTCATCGCTGTTGGAGAAGCTGCCGTTGTCTACTTCAACTTTCAGAAGCAGACGAGCGAACCGCTTCCGAGCGATCTGAGGGCGCGGCTCGGTGAGTATCTTGCGTCCGCCGAGGAAACGGATCCGCCGGTTCGCTGCGGACGATCATAATCGAATATCCGCCAGCAAGGCGGATTTTTTTGCCCATCCCTCATCTTCCGGACCAAACGTGCAAAGAGCCATATACTGATGAGTAGATTGGAAAAAGGGGGGATGATCATGGTGATTCGTGCGACGATCGGCAGCGCAACCTATACGTGCGGCGGCCAGCTCGAAGCCTATTTTCGGCCGTTTCGTGACGGAACGATCGGCCGCTTTCAGCCATTTTCCACTCCGTTTGGCGAACAGCGGCTCATTTATGCCGATTGGACGGCAAGTGGACGACTGTACCAGCCGATTGAAGAGAAACTGATCCGCGAATTCGGTCCGTTTGTCGGCAACACGCATACGGAATCGAATGTCACAGGAACAAAAATGACGCTTGCCTATCAATATGCGAAAGAAATCATTAAACAGCATGTCGGTGCGGGAAAAGGGGACGTACTGCTCATGCAAGGAGCCGGTATGACGAGCGCTGTCAACAAACTGCAGCGCCTGCTAGGCTGGCGTGTACCGGAACGATGGAAACCGCGCTTGACGCTTGCCGATGACGAACGGCCCGTCGTTTTTGTCACTCACATGGAGCATCATTCCAATTTGTTGCCGTGGGTGGAAACGGTGGCCGAAGTGATAACCGTTCGGCCGACGGATCGGGGAGACGTCGATCTCGACCATTTGCGTGAACTGCTTGAACGGTACCGCCATCGACCGCAAAAAATCGGCGCCTTCACCGCTTGCTCGAACGTAACGGGCCTAGAAACGCCATACCATCAATTAGCGAGACTTATGCATGAATATGGCGGGCTTTGTTTCGTCGATTTTGCCGCTTCTGCTCCATACGTCCCGATCCAGATGCATCCAGACGACCCGCTCGAAACGCTTGATGCTATTTATTTTTCACCGCATAAGTTTTTGGGCGGGCCGGGAAGCGCCGGCGTGCTCGTCTTTGATAGCCGGTTGTACAGCCAGCGTGCGCCGGACCATCCAGGCGGTGGAACGGTATATTGGACTGATCCATGGGGGCATTACGAGTATGTGGAAGCGATTGAAGAGCGAGAGGACGGCGGAACGCCGCCGTTTTGGCAAACGATCAAAGCGGCGCTCGCCATTCAGCTGAAAGAACAAATGAATGTGGCGAAGATGCGCGCTCGGGAAAAAGAGCTCGTTTCCCTTCTTCTACCGGCGCTGCAGGACATCCCTGGCGTTCATGTGCTCGAAGGACACCGAAGCGACAGGCTTGGCATTGTTTCGTTTGTGATCGAAGGGCTTCACTACAATCTCGCCGTCAAGCTTCTCAACGACCGCTTTGGCATTCAGGCGCGCGGCGGCTGCTCATGCGCCGGACCGTACGGCCATTATTTGCTTGGCATTGACCAAGAACAGTCAGCCGCCTTGCTTCAGGAGGTCAAAGGTGGAAACATCTTGGCCAAACCTGGCTGGGTGCGCCTATCGCTCCATCCGACGATGACCAATGAGGAAGTGTATACGATCATTCACGCCGTGCGGCAAATCGCTCGTCATGGCCAGCGTTGGCAGGAGGAATACGAATATGACGCGGCGAAAAATGAGTTTGTCCATCGCGGCGATGATCGGTATATCCGACATTTTTTCCTCGTTTGAACGTTGTTTTTGTTCCTTACCTTGGCCGTCTGAAAGCGAAGGCGGTTATTTTTTTATGCCGTGGTTAAGAATATCACGAAGCATAAATGGATTTTATGAACGGAGGGCTTGTTCAGATATCTTGGGCATCGATGGCCGGCGTTGAAGCGTTTTTGTTTCTACCTTTCTCACCAAAACCGGTACAATGAAATCATCTCAACAACAAAAAGAAGGGGAGAACGATGAACGAATTGTACCATTTGTTGTTGCGAAACGAGCGGGAACGGAAACTGTACGAACGAGCGCGGCATCTTGCGGAGCGGTTTGCATCGCGGGCAGCAGATTACGATGAACGGGCCGAATTTCCGTTTGCCGATTTTGCTGATTTACAGGAAGCTGGATTTCTGTCCCTTACGATCCCCGTTGAATACGGAGGCCAAGGGGCGTCGCTTTATGAATGGGTGCTTGTGCAAGAAGTGCTCGCCCAAGGCAGCGGCGCCACTGCCTTGTCATTCGGATGGCACGCGAGCATTTTGATGCGTCTGTTTTTGCTCCGCCGCTGGCCGGAATCAACGCTCGCCCGCTTGGCCGAAGAAGTCGTCCAACACCACGCGCTCATTAACAGCGCCCATTCCGAACGGGCGACCGGCAGCCCCGCGCGCGGCGGAAAACCGGAAACAACGGCCGTTCTCCGCGATGGCCGCTTTGTACTCCGCGGGCGCAAAGCGTTTGCCTCGTTAGCTCCAGCGCTAGATTACGTGTTGATTTCGGCCACCATCGAAGACAGCGGCGATGTCGGCGAATTTCTTGTGCCGATGGGCGCCAAAGGCATCCGCATTGAACCGACGTGGAACACACTCGGCATGCGGGCGACGCGCAGCGATGACCTCGTCCTTGAAGACGTGGAAGTGGGAATGGATGCGCTCGTGGAAACGCTCGGGAAGCCAAACGAAACCGCACCGGCGCAAGGATGGCTGCTGCACGTTCCGGCTTGTTACTTAGGCATCGCCATTGCCGCACGCAATGAAGCGCTCCACTTTGCGCAAACGTACCAGCCGAATACATTATCCCGTCCAATTGCTACCACGCCTGAAGTGCAGCGGAAAATCGCCGACATGGAATGGCGGCTCGTCCATGCGCGTCATTTTCTCTATGCGGTCGCGGACCTATGGGATCGCTATCCGGAAAAACGAACCGAGATGAAAGAGGAGCTCGCCGCCGTTAAGCTAGTCGCCACGAATACCGCGCTTGAGGTCGTCGATGGAGCCATGCGCATCGTTGGCGGGCAAAGCTTGTTCGCTGACAGTCCGCTCGGGCGTTATTATCGCGATGTCCGCGCCGGGCTGCACAATCCGCCTGCCGATGACTTGACGCTCGCATGGCTAGCCAAACGGGCGCTGTCTGATAACAAACAATAAAGGGGCTCTTCATCAAGACAAAGAAAGGAACGCATCGTCGAAGACGCGGCAAGAAACAAAAAAGCTGTCCTTCACACATGAGGACAGCTTTCTGATCGAATTACTTCGCCGCAAGCGCCGAACGCAAAAATTCCGGCAAGGCAAAACATTGGCGAAAGACGGCGTCATTAACGTATTTCGTGTCGTTTGGAATCGCCGTTTGCGCCGGGAGATCAAGCGGCCGTTTCGAGCCGATCGTAAAGCTCCACAGCCCGCCCGGGTACGTCGGCACGACCGCCGTGTACACGAGCACGTGCGGGAACAGTTCACGAATGTTGCGGTAGGTGCGTGTTAAAATATCCAAATGGAAAATCGGAGATTGGCTTTGGCACACCATGAGCCCGTCCTCTTTTAATGCACGGTGCACATTGGCGTAAAACTCCGGCGAAAACAGCGCTTCAGCCGGGCCGACCGGATCGGAGGAGTCGATCATCACAACGTCGTATACTCCTTCTTTTCCTTGTACAAACGCCACGCCATCGCCGTAAATAAACTGCACCCGCGGATCGGATAAGTTGCCGGAGACGGCCGGTAAATGTTCTTTGCACGCCCGGACGACCTTTTCGTCGATTTCCACCATGTCGATGGTCTCCAAGCGGGCGTACTTGGCCGCTTCACGGGCCGCTCCACAGTCGCCGCCGCCGATGATGAGCGCTCGTTTGGCGTTTGGATGGAACTGCAGCGGCACGTGTGTGATCATTTCGTTATAAATATGACCATCGATCGAGGTCGTTTGCACGACGCCGTCAAGAACAAGCATGCGGCCGAAATCATACGAATCCAAAATCATGACATGCTGGTACTCGGACGGCTCGGCAAAGATCACCTCTTTGATGCGGTAGCTGATTTTTAAATTGTCGCGGTCATCTTCGGTGAGCCAGAGCTCCCCGTTGTCCCAATGTAAATAAGGTGGTAAGGCGTTTCCTTGGTGTTTCATTGTTACCTCCTTTAGTCTTGCGGATTTTCTCACACCTTTCTAATCTTAATATATTATGCGAAATGTGGCAAACAAAGGGGACGAGGTGCGTCCGCCGATGACTCGTTCGCGTTCAAATACAAGCGCGCGTGGCGGCAGCGGACAGGCTCCCAGGCGCAGGCAAGACCGGCCAACCCAGAGCCGATAACAATCACTTCGTACCGTCTCATCGTTCTGTCTCCCTTCTCTGCGGCGATGCTTGCTTATAGTGTGCCTGTCAACAGACAAAATAACACTCTCCGCCATTCGGATGGAGAGTGTTTATCGTTTGCGCCGCTCCCCAAGCAAAGTGCGGAGCGACATCCGGTTTTCCAACAAATCGGCAAGCGTATACGCATCGAGCACGCGCAAAAAGGCCTCGAGCGCCTCGTGAAGAACGAATCGAAGGCGGCAGGCAGGCGTCAAGACGCACTCATTGCCGTGGGCGGCAAAGCACTCGACGAGCGACAAATTGTCTTCCGTCTCGCGGACGACCGCCCCGATGACGATCTCCTCAGGCCGTTTGGCTAGACGGATTCCGCCGTTGCGGCCGCGGATTGTTTCGATGTAGCCAAGCTTGCCGAGCTCATGGACAATTTTGCTTAAATGATGCTCAGACAGCGAAAACGCAGTGGAAATCTCTTTAATGTTCGTTTTTTCTCCTTTCTCAAGCGTCCCTAAAAACAAGAGAACGCGCAACGCGTATTCCGTGTAGTTGGTTAACTGCATCTTCGTTCACAACCTTTTACACAACGTGATCGAATTTTATTGTATCATACTGCCTGCGCACGGGGAATTTTGAACAATTTGTTAAAGATGTATTTGAAATATTGCTTTTTTGGCATCGCCCGTGTTTGAATAAAGATGTATTAAAAATACATGTTTTTAAGGAGAGGAAAGCATGGCTGCGATTACGACTTTGCATCCGAAAACGATTGAAATCGTCCAATCGACTGTGCCGGTATTAGAGAAGCACGGCGAACAGATTACGAAACGGTTTTATGAACTCATGTTTTCCAATCATCCGGAGCTGCTGAATGTGTTTAACCATGCCAACCAAAAACAAGGGCGGCAGCAACGCGCTTTGGCGGCGGCGGTATATGCAGCGGCGCGCTATATCGATCGGCTTGACGCCATTTTGCCGGTCGTGCGGCAAATCGGCCATAAACACCGGAGCTTAGGCATCCAGCCGGAACAATATCCGATCGTCGGAAAACATTTGTTGCTCGCGATCAAAGACGTGCTGGGCGACGCCGCCACGGATGAAGTCATTGCCGCGTGGGCGGAAGCGTACGAAGCCATTGCCGCCGTTTTCATCCAAGTCGAGAAGGAGCTCTACGAGGAAGCAGCGGCCAAACCCGGTGGCTGGCGCGGATTTCGCCGTTTTGTCGTCGCCAAAAAAGGGAAAGAAAGCGACGTCATCACATCGTTTTATTTGCGGCCGGAAGACGGGGGTACCATCAGTGATTTCTTGCCGGGCCAATATGTGAGTGTCAAACTGTCGATTCCAGGCGAAACGTACACACACATCCGTCAGTACAGCTTATCGGACGCCCCGGGAAAAGGGTATTACCGCATCAGCGTCAAACGGGAAGGAGCGACAGCTGAAAAACCGGCCGGCATTGTGTCAAACTACTTGCATGACCATATCCAAGAAGGGGACGTGCTTGAAGTAAGCGCCCCAGCCGGCGACTTTACGCTTAATCTCACCAAAGAAACGCCGGTCGTCTTAATCAGCGGCGGCGTTGGCATCACTCCGCTTTTGAGCATGGCGAGCACGTTGGCCATCCGGCAGCCTCACCGCCAAACGACGTTCCTTCAAGCGGCTCTCAACGGCCGCGTGCAAGCGTTCGATCAAGAATTGCGAACTTTAGCGGAAAATCCGGCATTTTCATATTACGTTTGTTACGAGTTTCCGTCCGATGAAGACCGGAAACACCCCCATTTCCGCAAAGAAGGGCGGATCGATTTGGAATGGATGCAAACGGTCATTCCATCCAAAGATGCTGACTTTTACTTCTGTGGCCCGGTGCCGTTTATGAAAACCGTCTATCGTGCGCTGACACAATGGGGTGTGCCGGAGGAGCGCATCCATTACGAATTTTTCGGCCCGGCCGGCGATTTGACGAAAGACTGATCAAAGACCATCCGTGGAAAAGGCATCTCCTTGTGAGGGAGGTGCCTTTTGTTATGGCGGACATTCACATTTCCCCGTTGGCAAGTCCGCCAATTTTTTGTATGATGGAAACTAAATAACGGCAAGAAAAGGGAGAGACAACGGATGAGCACATTTCGCCAACATCGCTGGCAATCGTTTTTGCAAAGCTACGAACATCGCGCCCGGCTGCTCATTTCCTGCCCGGACCGTCCCGGCATCGTTGCCGCGGTCACCTCATTTCTTTATGAACAAGGGGCGAATATCGTCGAATCAAGCCAATACTCAACCGATCCGGAAGGCGGCACGTTTTTCCTCCGTTTGGAGTTTGACTGCCCGAACGTCGCCGCTCGAAAAAACGAGCTTGAAGCGGCGTTTCGCTCGATTGCCGCAGAATTTGGCATGACGTGGCGGCTCCGGCTTCACCGTGACATTCGGCGGATCGCCATTTTTGTCTCGAAGGCGGAACATTGCTTGCTTGAGCTGCTTTGGCAATGGCAGGCGGGCGAACTGATCGCCGATATTGCCCTTGTCATCAGCAACCACCCGGATTTGCGCGAAACCGTTGAGCCGCTCGGCATCCCGTACGTACATATCCCCGTCACGAAAGAGACGAAAGCTGACGCAGAAGCCGAACAAATCCGCCTGCTTCGCGACTATCGGATCGATACGATTGTGCTCGCTCGCTACATGCAAATTTTATCGCCGGCGTTTGTCGCTGAATTTCCAGGGAGAATCATTAATATTCACCACTCGTTTTTGCCGGCGTTTGTCGGCGCGCGGCCGTACGAGCGGGCTTATGAACGGGGCGTCAAGCTGATCGGGGCCACGTCCCATTACGTCACCGATGATTTAGATGAAGGGCCGATCATTGAACAAGACGTCACCCGGGTGGATCACCGCCATCATCCCGACGATTTGAAACGGATCGGCCGCCTAATCGAAAAAACGGTGCTCGCGCGGGCGCTCAAATGGCATTTGGAAGACCGGGTCATCATTCACGGCAATAAAACGATCGTGTTTTATTGAAAGCAGGGAGGGAAGGATTTTTCCTTTCCCTCCTCGTATATGGTATAATGAACATAGAAACCGGAGAATGGCGAATCTTCCAATCGATGAGAAAAGCGGGGAAGGAGGAGCGGCATGGGAGAAAAACGAACGCCAAGCGGTTTTCTGTTAAAACAACGTGCGTTTTTAAAATTGTATTTGATCACGTTAACAGAACAAGAACGGCTGTACGGATTGAAACTGCTCGATGTGCTACGCCAAGAGTTTAAACCGTTCGGCTACCGGCCGAACCATTCAGAAGTGTACAAGGCGCTTCACGATTTGATCGAAGACGGCATTTTAAAACAAGTAAAGAAGAAAAAAGAAGGGATGAAATACCAAGAAGTCGTGTATTACCGATTCGCCGAGGGTGGGCAGGAAAAAGCGAAGCTATACAAACGCCAGCTAAAAGCAGAGCTTGACCGATGCGCGGCGCTCATTCGCAAAGCGATTGAGGACAACTACAGTTAGGGGGCGCCGAGTTTTTTCTTTAATATAAATTTACATAATATAATTATGGTTGATTTTATTTGTTTTGCGTCCGAACCGTCGATCTAGTAGAATGAGAGGGGAAGATGGCAACAGAGAGGAAGACCACAAATGATCACATGGCCACCAGTAGTCGCAAAAGCGATCGAGACACGAACCGAGCAGTTCCGCCACGATCCGGATCGGGCGTTGATCGGATCGGGCGGGTATACGGCCGACGACGAGGCGATTGTACACGATGCGGCCGTCGCCCTGGCGCTTGGGAAAAACGTGCTATTAAAAGGACCGACCGGGTCAGGCAAAACGCGGCTCGCGGAAACATTATCCGCGCTGTTCGGCCAGCCTATGCACAGCATTAACTGTTCCGTTGACTTGGATGCCGAGGCGTTGCTCGGGTTCAAGACGATCGTGCATCAGAACGGCCAAGCTGTCATTGAGTATGTGCCCGGACCTGTGATTCAAGCGATGACCAAAGGGCATTTGTTATACATTGACGAAATTAATATGGCAAAACCTGAGACGCTGCCGATTTTAAACGGTGTCCTCGATTACCGGCGGCGGCTTACCAACCCGCTCACCGGCGAGGTCGTGCAGGCGAAACCGACGTTTGGCGTCATCGCTGCCGTCAATGAAGGCTATATTGGCACCGTTCCGCTGAATGAAGCGCTGAAAAATCGGTTTGTCGTCATTGACGTGCCGTATGTGCAAGGAGCGACATTAAAATCGGTGTTATTGGCGCAAACTACAGTAACGGATGAGGCGTTGATCGACCGTTTCGTCGCTCTATCGGCCGATTTGCTTACACAAGTGCGAAACGGACAAATCGCTGAAGAAGCCGCCTCCGTGCGCGCCTTGCTTGATGCTTGCGATCTGGCCGCATATATGCCGCCGCTGCGCGCGATTGAACGAAGCATTGTCGATAAGCTTGACGATGAGCGGGAGCGAGCCGCGGTGCGGAATATAGCTGAAACATGGTTTGAGGAGTAGGTGGCGGCGCATGGAACGATTCATGATGTTCGACGATCGGCCGATCGATTCGTTTTTGGTGATGCAGCTTTCCGATCTTGCCCGAACGCTCGCCCAGAACCGTCATTGGACGGTGGAGTTCGCCGCTCACTCCGGCGTGCATCTAACCCGGCCGATTGTTTACGTCAGCCGCTTTTGGGACGTCTATCCTGCTCACGAGAAAGAAGCGGCCATCAAAAGTGACGTCGTGCTGCGCCTTATTGGCACAAGGCGTCATACCGACGTCTCCGCCGTTCAGGCGTTCCGGCAAGCGGCCGACGCGCAGCCCTTGCCCAAACTGGCGAAACAGCTGTTTTCCTTCGCTGAAGATCTTCGTTTGGAAATGGTGTGCGAGCGGGAACGACCGGGGACGAAGCGATGGTTTCGGGTGCGCCGTCGCCTATACCGCCGCTATTTCGCCCAGCAATGGCAGGCGAACCAAACGCGGAGCGCCTTGGCTGATCAATTTTTGGCGGCTATGTATTTGCGTTTGACTGCCGACTCTCCCCTTGACGATGTGCCGCTCGCTCCGATGGCCGAGGAAGCGGTGCAAACCCGCCTGCAAACGCTATGGACACAATGGTTTGACGCTTCTTCCACCACTGAGGTAGCACAATGGGCATTGGCGCTGACGGAACTGATGAAACAGTCACTCCATAGCGATCTCGTCCACGACTACACATCGCTTCCCTTTGTCAGCGACGCTGGACAGGACGAACAAACGCTGACGATTGACGACATCAAACGAACGGATCCACTTGAAAACGATGATGCGCTCGCCGAGGCGAACGGGGAGGTCAAGCGGCAGACGCTGCCGACATGGCATCGAGAAACGAGTCGGACGGGCGGAAGCTTTCTCCGCTTTGAACTCGAGCGGGGAAGCCGAACAGGAATGATGGGCGACGGGGCAAGACCGGGGGATGACGGCGACCAGGCGCTCGCCATCGTTCAAGGAACGTCCCAACCAACGAATCGGAATGACTATGGCCTCGAGGCGCACGCCTCCTTTAACGATCATCCCCGCACCGGAAGCGGCGCACCATACGGCGAGGCGAACCGCCGGGCTGAACTTGTGCTTGTTCCTTTCTCGCCGCCAAGTCCGGTCCATCTCGAGCAGTACCGCGCCAAGCAGGCGGCGGTGGCGCCGTACCGGAAACGGCTCGTGCGCGTGATGGAGCAATGGCTTGAGCATCAGCGCAGCGCTTGGCGCACAAACTTGCCCGCCGGACGGCTGCGCAAACAGCTGGTGCCGTTTTTCACCGATGAGCGGCCGCGCTTGTTTTACAAAAAAGGCGAGCCAGCGCGGCGGTTTGATGCGGTATTCGGACTGCTCGTCGACTGTTCCGCCTCGATGCACGACAAAATGGAAGAGACGAAAACCGGTCTTGTCCTTTGTCATGAAGCGTTGAAAACGTTGCGGGTGCCGCATGCCATTGTGGGATTTTGGGAAGATGCGAACGAAGCGACCGCCGCTTGGCAGCCGAATTACATGCAAACGGCTGTATCGTTTCGCCGATCATTGGAGCCATCGAGCGGCCCGGCGATCATGCAGCTTGAGCCGCATGAAGACAACCGTGACGGATTGGCGATCCGCTGGATGACGGAACAGCTTCTTGGCCGTCCGGAAAGGCAAAAAGTGCTGCTCGTCTTCTCGGATGGCGAGCCGGCCGCATACGGCTACGAACAAAACGGCATCATCGATACACATGAAGCGGTCGCCGACGCGCGCCGTCGCGGCATCGAGGTCGTCAACCTCTTTTTAGGGCGCGGCGCCGATGACGAATCGACGCGGCGGACGGTGGAAAACATTTACGGCCGTTTTCGCGTCTTCGTGCCGCATGTCAGTGAACTCGCTGACCGCTTGTTGCCGCTTTTGAAAGCTTGGCTGCAAAAAAGTTTGTGACAGAAGGATGGGAAATGATGATCAAATTATTCACCGACAGCGACTTAGACGGCATCGGCTGCGGATTGCTGGCCAAACTGGCGTTTACGGAAGTCAATATTTCATTTTGTTCCTATCGAAATCTTGATGAACGGGTTGCCCAATTTTTGCAAAGTGAAGAAGCGGCCGATGCCATGCTATGGATCACCGACTTGGCCGTCGGCAAGGAAGTCGAACAAAAGCTGGCCGAACGAGCCGAGCGCGGCGGCCATGTGCAAGTGATCGACCACCATGTCACGGCGCTTCATTTTAACCATTACCCGTGGGGATGGGTCGTGCCGACCGGAGAAGATGGCAAAAAAACATGCGCCACCTCGCTTTTTTACGACCACCTTGTCCGTGAAGGGAAACTGGCGCGAACGGAAGCGCTTGACGCGTTTGTCGAACTCGTCCGTCAATACGATACATGGGAATGGGAAGAGAACGGAAATATACAAGCCAAACGGCTTAATGATTTACTGACGATTTTAGGGCTCGACAGTTTCTGGGAGACGATGAGCGAACGGCTTTCTTCCGGCCAACCGTTCGCCTTAACCGAAACGGAAGAGCTGCTTTTGGATATGGAAGAAAAGAAAATTCAGCGCTACATCCGGCAAAAACAAAAGCAACTCGTTCAGCGCTGGCTTGGCGACTATTGCATCGGCGTCGTCTTTGCCGAGCGCCATATGTCGGAACTCGGCAATATGTTATCGAAGCGATTTCCTCATCTTGATTTAATCGCGATGGTCAATATGGGGACGAAACATATCGGTTTTCGTACCACTCACGATGATGTCAACGTCGCTGAGTTCGCTCGGCAGTTCGGTGGCGGCGGCCACCCAAAAGCGTCCGGTTGTTTGGTTGATGAGACGACATTCCCGCTCTTTGTCATCGAGACGTTCCCGCTGTTGCCAATTTACGGCGATGCGGAACAAAACCAGCTGAACAAACGAGACGGAGCGGAAGGAACCTTTTGGACGAACCATCATGGTCAATGGTGGTTGAGCCGTCATACCGAGCAAGGCTGGATCGTATATGCTGATGAGGAAGGGGAGGCGCATGCGTTTCCAGATGAAGCTAGCGGCGAGCGCTGGCTAAAGCGGCAGTTTGCGGCCGGCCTTGCTCATGATGAGGCGGTGCTTCAGTTTTTAAGCACACGACTCGCCCGCGACAAAGCCGACATTCAAGCGGACTATCTGGCGGCTGTCAAGCAATACAAACAACAAACCGGCATCGAACTTTGATGCCGGTTTTCCTGTTCGGTCAATCCTTCACCATTTCGCGAGAGCGATACAGCAGAAAATGTTAACATAATTGTAACAGTTTTTGTGTTTAGGAAAAACAGGGTTTGATTATAATAAGTACATAGGGAGGTGAGGAAAATGAAACAGTATGTTTTTTCTTTCTACACAGTTCAAGGGAAGACGATCGTATGGGAAGAAGCCATTCCGG
Organism: Geobacillus sp. YF-1; assembly: GCF_052692335.1. Classification (NCBI taxonomy): domain Bacteria; kingdom Bacillati; phylum Bacillota; class Bacilli; order Caryophanales; family Anoxybacillaceae; genus Geobacillus; species Geobacillus sp. YF-1. The sequence continues at coordinate 1,680,698 of NZ_CP199850.1, read as the reverse complement.
CGTCCGGAATGATGGAAGCCTTTTCAAAAGCGCAACAGTTGCTCATCAAACATAAACGAGAAAAGGGCGTGCCGGTCCGCGTCAAATATAAAGGCGTTTGCTACCGTCATACCGATATCGCATGACAAAGAAAGGATGGGAACATGCTCTCCCTGCGACTATCATCGACACGCAGCGGGTAACGTGCAGTGTTTCTTGAAAGTGATTCAAGAACACTGCACGTTTTTATATGTCAACCAATACGGACGAGCTCCCGTCGTCATCGCACACGCCTGTAACCAGCGGAAATAGCCTTGCTATCATACGTATAAGACAAGTTCGTTCATGATAGAATACATGGGGATTTTTTTGCTTTGTCTCACTATCATGAGATTACTTTTATATGAGACAATCACTTATTTAACTTCCTATAATTTATATTATGTTAACTTATTGTTTTTCCGAAATCTCATGACCTCTTCCCTCCAGTGCCCATAAAATTATCCGGCACTTGTACTTGTATATATAATAAAAAAGAGCGGAAGAACCGCTCTCACAAACATTGTTTCAAGTTGTGTATTTTTCTTTTGCATAATGTATAAATTTATCAACTGTCCATATCTTTTCTCTATATTCTGCCGGATAGTACGAATGATAAGGTTTAGGAACAACTAGTATAACATTTTCTTCTTCCATTTCAGCGAGTTGGTTTGCTGTAATTCCTTGCTGGAGTGTTAATAAATGCTTTACGTCTATTCGGTCTGCTTCATTTAATATCTGTCTCCATCTATCTTTACAGGTTGTTTTAGCACCTAAAAATATTAGGTTTTCGCTAGGAAATTTTTCATCAGCATAAGCCTCGTTTGATGGTAATATAAAATCTGGCTTTTTGTTTCCCTCTGATTTACCGGGATGGCTAAATGGAATTTTATGATAAGAAAGCAAAAAATCAGTATGATGTTCTAGCGATTTACCTGCTCGACTTTTTCTTCTGTTTAATGCACCGCTAGCAAATGCAAGAAGTGGATCTAAATCAAGGAATGGTTTTGTTAAATATTCCTTATATAAACTTCTTTCAATTGCTCGGAATATGCTGTATTCTGTTTTAATCCACTCAAGTAAAATCACATCTGGTGTAAACTTTTTCTTCCTATATATTTCGTGATGCAAATTCCTCGCTAATTCTGCAAGTTCAGTAGTTTCAGGGAAGTCATTAAAGAAAGAAACCTCTTCTTTAATCCTTCTTTCTAATTGTTGAGATAAATCTATATCTTTTCTATCCCCTTCAAGATATACGGCATTGTTATTTGCAAGGGATAGAGAAAATGTATTTATAAAACTTTCAATTTCTTCTTCTGTATCTAATATGTATACTTTATAATTTTCCGGATCCATTGGGATGAAAATAATAAGGTTCCCAACTTGCTGTTCTTTTTCAAAAGGTGAATTAGACCAAAATCGTGTAATTCTGTACTCATTTCGACTACCTCTTCCGTAGTAAACCACACGACTTTCGAAAGGATAATACTCATCAATATGTACTTTAATATATCTGTCTTTATTTTCCCCCTTAGCTCCTTCTTCCTCGAAAAAAAGACTCCATGCTTGTTTGGCTATATAAATGCCATCTTGATGCGCCCCAGTTAAATTTACATCATTCGGAGAAATAAATTTGCAATAAAAGCGGCCATATTTTTTAGCCGCCTCTATTGCTCTAGTTAATCGATCTGCTTCATTTTGTTGCATATTCACCCCGTCCCTCTTCCAGATTTTCTTCTATTAGTTCATCCCGCTCAATTGCTTGAATCATCTTTTCTGCGATAAGGCGAACAACAGGAACAGCAACACTGTTGCCAAATTGCTTATATGCAGCAGTGTTACTAACTACAATCTTAAAAGAATCTGGAAATCCTTGCAAGCGTGCACATTCGCGTGGAGTTAATTTTCTTGGATTTTTACCTTCTTGCGGGATAAGAATCTCTGAACCGTCCTTGTAGTATCTGGCAGAGAGAGTACGGGAATATGAATCCAAATTGGCTAACCCATAACCGAAACCATTTCCTTTTTTAGCATGTTTTTCTTTGTACGCTTGTAAGTATTCCCACAGTTTGTCGCTTAATGTGTATTTATCATCTACATTATCTTCCAAGATGCTTCTTAACGGCGGACCTTGTTCGGGTATTTTTGGAAACTCAAACTTAAGGGGCTTTTTAAAGCCTACAATATATATACGCTCCCGATTTTGAGGAACAAGCCCCTTTGCATTTAATATTGCATCGTAAACCGTATAACCTAAGTCGTTCTCCAAGACATTTTTTATTACTTTGTATGTTCTACCTTTATCATGACTTTTAAGATTTTTTACATTCTCCAATAGAAGAGCCTGTGGCTGCTTTTCCTTTAAAATACGAGCGATATCAAAAAATAAAGTTCCTTGAGTTTCGTCAAGAAAACCATGTGGTCTTCCCAAAGATTTCTTTTTGCTTACACCTGCAATAGAAAATGGCTGACACGGGAAGCCAGCGAGCAAAATATCATGATCAGGAATATCCTTGGCATCAATCTGTCTGATATCACCGTGTGGTTTCTCACCAAAATTAGCCATATAGGTTTCTTGTGCTTTTACATCCCATTCAGATGAGAACACACAAATACCGTATGGTTCGAAGGCAAGTCTCATACCTCCAATCCCTGCAAAAAGATCAATAAAACGATATAGCAAATTTGACACCTCCTTCGAACACTTGTCTGTCTTAATTATAGCAAATTTTATTGTGTAATAGTCGTTTAATAGAAAATTGACACACCTCATTTTTCTTACCCCAATTAATATATTTTTTATCTAAACTCTATTGACTAAAACAATTTTATGCCTTATATTTAATTTAAATCAAGGTGTTATTTTCCCCGCTACCATTTGGCAGGGCTGATAGCACAAAAGTTCGGTAAGATAGCTTTTCCCCGCTACCGTTTAGGCAGGGCTGAGCTATCTTTTTTGTTTTTTGGTAGTAACCTCATTGTCCATAGGTTACCTAGTCCTGCTGAAATAGTAAACCTTCACGTCTTCTAACGGACTCATTAAACTTTCGATTGGTTTACTAAAGTCTGCTCTCTTTCAACCTTCAACGTTGGACCAACTCTGGCATATGCGGAAAGGGGCGGGCCAATAGCCGAACGATCGACTGATTGACCCTCCCCATTTCGTTTGTGCGCTCATTTGGCTGCAACGATGGTGGTCTCGTTACTTTGTTTGTTCTTTTTCGACTCGTTTTGGCATATGCTCTTTTTCATACGATCTGTTGCGGAAGGAAGCGCAGGACGGCTTCCTTCCTCTCGATTAACCCACTTTGATCGCGTTTTTTTCGCCTTGTTGCAGTTGATACATTTGATAATATTTGCCTTTCTTGTTCATCAGTTCGTCATGAGTGCCGCGTTCGACGATCGTGCCGCGGTCTAGCACAAGAATTTGATCGGCATTTCGAATCGTCGATAAACGGTGAGCGATGATAAACGTGGTGCGACCTTGTTTGAGCACATCGAGCGCTTGCTGAATGACCGCTTCCGTTTCCGTATCGATGTTGGCGGTTGCTTCATCGAGCACTAAAATGGCCGGATCGAATGCCAAGGCGCGGGCGAACGAAATGAGCTGGCGCTGCCCGGACGATAGCGTGCTTCCTTTTTCAATGACCGGTTCATCAAAACCGTTCGGCAAGCTTTTGAGCCATTGCTCCGCCCCGATGTCGCGAAGCGCTTTTTCGATCGTGCTGCGGGTAATGCGGGGATCTTGCAAACTCACATTGGACGCGATCGTGCCGGTGAACAAAAACGGATCTTGCAAAACGATCCCCATCTGCTTGCGCAACATTTGTTTAGGCATCGTTTGAATATCGACTCCATCGATGAGGATGCGCCCTTTTTGAATGTCATAAAAACGGAACAATAGATTCATGATCGAACTTTTCCCGGAGCCGGTATGCCCGACGAGCGCCACCGTCTCTCCTTGCTTGGCCGTAAAGGAGATGTTTTTTAACACATATTCGCCGTCCTTATACCCGAAATACACGTTCTCAAACACGACGTTTCCTTTGTAGCACGGCATGTCTCCTTCGTACACCTCATCGCCGGGCTCATCGAGAAGCGCAAAGACGCGCTGGGCGGCAACAAGCGACTGTTCTAAGTTCGCCAACTGGTTCACCATCCCGGTCACCGGCTGGAACAAGCGGTTGAGATAATCTACAAACGCGTACAGCACGCCCATAGAAATGGCCTGGCCGCTTAAAGAACCGCCCCCGAAATGCCAAATAAGCGCCACAAATGCCACGTTGCGGAGCACGCCGACTAAGTTATGCGATGTGAGCGCATTTAGGCTCAAAAGCTTATTTTGGTAGGTGAAATAGTCTTGGTTCAGCTCGTCAAACTCGCGCTCCGTTTCCTTTTGTCTGCGAAATGCTTGGATGATGGTCATTCCTTGAATCGACTCGTTAATCATCGCATGAATGTCGCTTAAGCGCGATCGAATGATTTGATTGTATTTCGACGCGTATTTCCGGTACACCTTCATCCATACGGCTAAAATCGGCAAGAGGATGAGGCAGACGGCCGCCAAACGAACATCCAAAAGAAACAGCGCGATAAAAATACCGGTGATATAGATGCAACTTGTAAAAAACGTCGCCAATACCGTAACGTAGAGCTCGCGAACCGCTTCCGTATCGTTCGTCACCCGCGCGACGATTTTCCCGGCCGGTAAACGATCAAAATAGCGAATCGGCAGGCGTTGGATGTGCGCGAAGACGTCTTTGCGCATTTTTTGAATAATGCGATTCGCCGCCATCTGCAAGTAGTAGCGCTGTCCGTATTGAAACGCGGTCGCCGCGACGAGCAGGGCCATGTACAGACCTAGTAAGGACATGATACGGTCAATGTCCGGCCCGTAAAAACGCATGAGCTCTCGAACGGACAACTTTTTGGCTGGATATGAGACCGACTCGTCCCCGCGGCGAATCGTGAGGACGCCGTCTTGGACGGAGCGGTTGCCGTCCAAGGCGACAGCGCGGTCGACAAAATAGTAATGCCGCCCGACTTGCAAAATGCGCACTTCTTTCCCTTTTTCTTCTCCTTGTGCAAAATCGCGCTCCCGCTTATACCATTTCCCTTGATAAAACACGGCATGGTTTCCTTTCGAAGCTTCGTGCCACGGAGACTCGATCCCTAAAATATGCTGGTCAATCACTCGTTTGGCGATCAACGGCCCCGTCAGTTCGGCAGCCACCGAAACCGCCAGCATACACAAGGCGAACACCATCATGTTTTTATAGTGAAGGGCGTAAGCGAATAACCATTTTCCGACGTTCATAAACCCACCCCGCTTTCTTCTATCGTCGCTGCGGCTTGTTGGCGGATCCATTGCTCGTAATACCACCCGTTTTGGGCGAGGAGTTGTTCATGCGTGCCTTGTTCGATCACTTTTCCGTCATCTAGCACGAGAATCCAATCGGCATGCTCGATCGCCGATAAACGATGCGTCGTGATGATCGTCGTTTTTCCGGCGCGCTCGCGGCGAATGTTTTCCATAATCGCCGCTTCCGTTTTCGCATCGACAGCGGACAAGGCGTCGTCTAAAATTAAAATTTCCGGATTCATAAGCAGCGCGCGGGCGATCGAAAGCCGCTGCTTTTGCCCTCCTGATAGCGCAATTCCTTTTTCTCCGACTAACGTATCGAGCCCTTCAGGAAGCATTTCGATATCGTTGCGGAATGCGGCTAAATCAATCGCTTTCTGGAATTCTTCGTCGGCCGCCTCTTTGCGTCCGAATACAATATTTTCTTTCACCGTTTTCGAAAATAGCACATGGTCTTGCGGCACGTAGCCAATCCATCCTCGCACCTGTTCCATTGGAATTCGCTCGAGCGGAACGCCTGAGACGGTAATGCGCCCTGTCCCTAGCGGATACTCCCGAAGCAATTGCTTCACAAGCGTCGTTTTCCCGCTCCCTGTTCGCCCTACGATGCCGAGCGTTTGCCCGCGCCGAAGCGTGAACGAGATGTTCGCTAAATTGGGGACGCTTGATGACGGATAGCGAAACCCGACTTGATCAAACACAATCGATTCGGGGATCTTAACCGATTGCGGCTCGGGATGGTTTTGCACATCCGGAACGTAGGCGAGCGTTTCGTTCACGCGATCGAGAGAAGCGTTGCCGCGCTGCATCACGTTCATGAGCTCGCCGATGGCAAACATCGGCCAAATCATCATGCCTAAATAAACGTTGAACGAAACGAGTTCGCCGAGCGTTATTTCTTGATGGAACACTAAGTATGCCCCGTACCCTAATCCGATTAAATAGCTCAGGCCTACTAGCAGTTTAATCGTTGGATCAAAGAGCGAATCGATTTGCGCGACTTTCATATTTTTTTGATACACGTCTTCCGTCAGCGCGTGAAATCTTGCTTCATCCGCTTTTTCCTGCACATAAGCGCGAATGACGCGCACGCCCGAAATTGACTCGAGCACATAATCGTTCATGTCGCCAAACGCATCTTGCGCTTTTGTAAAGCGTTCGTGAATTTGTTTTCCGTACAGATTCATCGCTGCCGCCATCACAGGCAGCGGCAGCAACGCCGCAAATGTCAGCTTCCAACTGATCGACAGGCCCATCGTGAATAAAATGACGAGCATGAACGCGCTCGAATCCACAAGCGTTAAAATACCAAGTCCGGCCGTATTGGCGATCGCTTTTAAGTCGTTCGTCGCCCGCGCCATTAAATCGCCGGTGCGATTGTTTTCATAAAACGTCGGCGTCATTTTGAGTAAATGTTTCATCAAGCGGGAACGCATGTTTCGTTCTAATAAAAACGCGCCCCCGAACAGCTGATACATCCATATATAGTTCACACCGTAAATGAATACCGTCAGCTCCATGAGCCCTCCGGCATATGCGATCAGCTTCTCCTTGGTGAAGCCGTCCGAATGTATATCGTCAATCGCGATTCCCAGCAACTTGGGCGGAATCGTTTCGAACAGGCCCCCTAACATTAAAAGGACAATGGCGATGACATATCGCTTCCAATGTTGCTTGAAAAACGAACGAAGCTTCCATAATACCGAAAACATATGGACTCAACTCCTTTATCGTTCAGTGATCATCTAGCCGCTCTCCATCTCTCCGGCTGGCAATGTGAACGGTGTCCATCTTATTTTCATTTTGCATTCCTCCCTTAAAATTGTAGATTGCAAGCTTAAAACCATCGGTAAACGGAGCATTTTCGGTCCGTCATTTCTTCTTCCACTTGTCGGATGAGCTGCTCCTGTTTGATTTCCTCCATCGTCCATGTCCGTCGCTCGATGGTAATGGTCACAAACAACAAATGGATCGTCATCGTCCCTCACCCCCTTTCATAAATAAAAGCCGCGGGTTTCCTGGAGTTCCCGCGGCGCAACAGCAGAAAAAAGCCGCAGGAAAGCGACTCCTGCGGCGCAAAAACGCAAAAAAGCCGCAGGAAAAAAACGATCTCCTTCCCGCGGCATTCGCTGTGCTGTTTAAGATGAAATGATCGTAACAGACTCGGAAGGTCGAATCGTTTTTCGTTGTTCCATTGTGCGCGTTGCTCGTTTCATCATTGCTTTCATGTTGTTCATCCTCCTTCCGAAATCATGTTACGAAGTCAATTGTATCCAAAAACGGTGAAGTTGTAAATGATTTTTCATGATTTTTATGAAACTTTGTGACATACTCCCCCATCTACGCTGACGCTTCGCGTTGTTTATGATAACCGCTGAAACACATCATGGAGGCAAACCTTTAAATCTGGATACAGAAAAGAAACGAGCACATCTTGTTCTCCAAATACTTCCCTTTTTTCATATGCTCCGTTATGCCACCCGTACACCTCCACGGTTCGATGCAGCGGATCAACCATCCAGTACTCTTTTACTTCAAACCGTTGATACAATTTGTATTTTTCATTTCGGTCTTTTAACGCCGTACTCGGAGACAACACTTCTACGATTAAATCAGGGGCTCCCACGCATCCCTTTTCTGTTATTTTCTCTCGGTTACAAATAACAGAAATATCGGGCTGCACTACATTTTTCGCGGATTTGTCATCAAGGCTTGAAGCGAATATAACATCAAATGGGGCCATGACCACTACACATCGTTGTTGTTGAAAATAATCCCGCAATGCCGCATACAACTCACCAACCATATACTGGTGAGCAAACGAAGGAGAAGGAGCCATGCTATATGGCACGCCATCAATCAATTCCCATTGTCCGTCCCATTTGAGATAATCTTCATATGTATAGTTGTGATTTGAAAACTCCGGAGTCGTCATCGCTCCTTCACTCCATTTCGTTTTTTATAATTATATACCGTAAATGAGCCAATTTCGCTAACTGTAACGCGATGAAAGTGATAAAATCTTTTTATATTCCGCATCGTTCGGTTTTCTAATTTCCATGCATGGAGTCCTCCTCGGGGGCAACACCGAAAATCATAGGTATTCCCTTTCAAGTGACATCATCAATTTTGCTTAATGGTAGATGAATGGTTTTCATGAAAAGAGAATGTCCTCCCCACCTTCTCTTACTCTCCCATAACGCGTTTGTGGCAATGGCGTTTCTGCGGGCAGAGTGTTAATCATGCAATCCTTTGCCGTCAAGAATGCGCTGGATATACTTTTCAATTCTCGCTTCGCGCGTTTTCGATTGTTTCGCTCCGGAAAAATAAAGGATGTACGCTCTTTGTCGTCCCGGTGTCAGCGATTCAAATGCTGTTTGTAAGGCCGGCATTTCGGCGAATTTTTTTTGAAGCTCTTCAGGAATTGGCTCTGGACTCTTTTTGAACTCCACTTTTAAGCCCGCTTTTTCAATTTCCATGGCTTCGTTAATATATGCTTTCAACACAGGTTCAAGCTCGATGCATTCTTTACCTCCATTCCGCTAACGAAAACACGCCGTTTTTTTCAAAATCGTATACAATCGCCGGGGGCAGCAGTTGACGCGCTTCATCCTTTGTCGCCCAGCAATAGTGGATATGTTCTTTCGAAAGGATGACCTCGTGCTGCTCGCTTGTGCATAAATACGTCAAGATGACGACTTGCCGCGTCGGATGGGTTTGGAACGTCGCAGCGTATAAAACTTTCTTCACCGTCACCGTCAACCCAACTTCTTCTTCAATTTCGCGAATGAGCGCAGCTTCTAACTCCTCACCAAATCGCATCCCCCCTCCGACCAGCTCCCATGTTCCGCCGCCCACTTCATCATCAGGCGCGCGCTGGACGATTAGCACGGTCCCTTTATGTAAGATCAACCCTTTCAAAACGACAACGATGTTCTTTCGATGTTCCATCCGCAGTCCCCTTTTTCTAGATTTTGACCTCTACACAATACTCTATATGGTTGAATTGAACAGATCAAGAAAAAACAGATATGTTAAAATTTAATTTTACTTAAATATTTAAATTGGTTTATAATATAGGTAGACTCATCATCAAGAAAGGGATGTCCGATGGACGATTTGAAAGCATTGTATCAGGCTATTAAAAAAAAAACGATGCGGTGACCGCGTTTTTATTGCAAGAGATTCGCGCCATGCTCGGCGCTGAGTATCAAGAGCTAACCCAAAGGCAAGTGATGCTGCTGGAGATATTGAGGCATCAAACCATGACGATCAACGAAATCGCCCAGTTCTTTTCCATAACTCCAAGCGCCGCCAGCCAGCTCGTTCGAAAGCTGGAGGAAAAAGCGTATGTTCGCCGAGACATCAATCCAACCGACCGCCGTGAAATCATCGTCCGCTTAGATCAAGCGGGTCAAACATATCATGACAAAATGGACGAAGTGGAATTGCGCTTAATGGAAAAATATTATGGAAAACTTCAGCGTGAGGACTTGGAAAAGCTGAAAGAAATTAACGATAAACTCTATACCATCATCATAGAGGCACATCGGTCGTAACCCTTCTCCATTGGGGAAGGTCTGTCGAATATTTAAGTTTATTTAATAATTAACTTTATTAAACTAATAAGGGAGAGGAATCTGATGCATCGAATACGAAACAGTCGTTATATGCAGTTTATAGCGGCGTCTCTGTTCGCTCTCTCTGTTCTTTATCTAGCGGTGCGAAAACATGGTTATGCTTTAGAACATACGTCTGTTTTATTGTCGCTTACCATCGTTTTTCCGCTGTATTTAGCCGTTGTTTATCGAATGACGATCGGTCGGATCAAGCGTTCATGGAAAGCGTGCGTTAGCGTAGCCGCATTCGGGCTGGTGATCGTGTATGTGATCATTCCCCCACCGCTTCGTGAACAATACCGTTTCATCAAATACGTTTTTTTCGTCATTGAAAGTTTGTTCATTGTAATCGAATTATGGATCGCTTGGTCTATCATCCGAAACCTCAGAGCCTTTATTCGCACCTTTCGCGTTAAGAAAACGAAACATTTCTATTTTTTAAGCACTTATGCCCATACCATTGAAGCAGTGTTCAGGCGCCCTGTCTTTTTGCTTCGGATCATGATCACAGAGATCGCTGTGTTGTATTACTTAACGTATCGCAAAAAAAGGCGTCATCTGCCGCTGCCGTATCCAACTTACAGCTATCATAAGAAAACGGAATATTTCGGTGTCTTTTTGATGCTCGTGCATGCGATGCTCATCGAAATCGTCGGCGTTCATTGGCTCGTCATGCAGTGGAGCGAAGTAGCCGCTTGGACAGTGACGTTTTTTGATGTGTATTTCCTGCTCGTTCTGATCGCCGACTATCGGGCGATTACGCTGTCCCCGATTATTCTGGCGCCTGACCGAATCCATATCCAATTAGGAATCCGCAGCTTTGTAGAGCTGGAGTACGCCAATATAGAAGAGATCACATGGGACGTGACCCAAAAACCAAAGCGAAAGAAAGAAACCGATGCCTATTCGGTTGCGCTATTAGGCTTTTTTGATGAAGAGCCGAAACTGGAAATCCGCTTGCGGCAGCCGGTGGAAGTAATCGGGCTGTTGGGGCGGAAAAACACGGTGCGAAAACTATATGTGACAGTCGATGATGCGCACGGATTTTATGAGACGGTGTCAGAAAATTGGAAGCGGGTGCTTCAGGGAAAATAACAGAATCGGCCCAGCTGAATCGTGGCGGGCCGATGTTGTTACCTTTTATTCAATCAGTCCTTTTTTGACCATGTAGTGCTCCATAGCTTGATGGAGCCATTGTTCTTCTTCTTTTGTAAAAGGAGATGGTATCCAATTGCATGTTTCCGCCTCCCGAACCATCTCTTCCACTTGTTCTAGTCGCCCGAGCATTTGCATCGTATCAGGACCAACAAAGGTCAATGTGGCATTCATATACTGTTCCATCAATGCTTCTACCTCTGGATGATCCACAGGCGTACCCGCCAACTGCTTAGCCTTTTTTGTCAGACGAACCCATTCTCGATCCATCGCCATCATATCTGCTTCGGATTTGTGAAATAAGGAGTCGATCAGCGATTGCGGTAGATATTGTTCAAGCCACCGACGCTGCTCATTCTCCGTTTGCAGACTATGGATAAGACTCATGATCACCTCGTTGTCCACTTCTTTTTCTTCCCGAAGCAAAAATAATATGCGATCCATCGCCTTGATTGCTTGTTCAATAGATTTTCTTTTTTCCTCGAACAACCGCCTTTGCATTTCCAAAGTTTCCCTCAAACTTAAATCCAATCGAGTCTGATTCAAAAGTTGATGGATTTGCTCTAAACTGTATCCTAAAAATTTTAGACTAACAATTTTTTGAAGTATCAACACATCGTCATCAGTATACATGCGTCGTCCGGAATGAGGATGCTTTTTCGGCGAAAGCAAACCAATCTCATCATAATAACGGAGGGTTCGAATGGTCGTCCCTGTTTTTTGCGCAAACTCTCCAATCGAATAATAAATCACACTCATGCTCGTTTCATTCCTCCCTTGTAGCGACAAAGTGATCGTCTTTATCATACTTCCTGACGTTGCGGAAGGATCAATACATTTTTTCACTTTGGAAAAGGCTTTAGAAGGCTGGTGAAAAACGGCTGCCACGAGCAAATCAACGGCATCTCGCTAAAGTTGAGTTCGCTGGACTGTTCTAACTGAGAAACAGATGGAACAGCACGATTTTGGACGAAACCACCGCCCCCTTTAGTGGATTCATTGCTCACGCAGATGGAAGTGATCATTTTTCAATATTTACACTCTTCTTTTTTTTATTTTATAATTATAACCAAAAACGGAAAATCAAGCTTTCTATAGCTCCACGCAGAGACAGGCTACCAAAGACCTTTTCGTTTATTCAGTTGAAAGGATTAGGTAAAGATGATTTTCGTGCAAAACGTCAACAAAATCTATCCGCCTCACCGCCACGTGTTGCGCGATCTCTCTCTCGAGCTGAATGACGGAGATCGGCTCATTCTTTTAGGGCCAAATGGGGCTGGGAAGACGACCTTAATAAAGTGTATCATCGGGCTTACTGCACCGGACAGCGGCCGTATTTATGTAAATGGGGTGGATGTTGTCTGCAATCCGAATGGGGCGCGCGAGTCGATTGCGGTCGTGTTTGAAGAAGCCGACAACTCCTATTCATATTTAAATGTCTTTGAAAATCTCTTGTATTTTGGTTTGTTAAACAAGTGGAGCCGTTACGAAGCGAAGCGAAGGGCCGAACAAATCATGGCCATGTTGAATCTGACCCCCTACGCGGATCGTCTGGCCCAAGCCCTTTCGCGAGGGATGAAACAAAAATTGGCGTTTGCGATCGCCTTAATGAAAGGAGCGCCGTTTTTGTTCCTTGATGAGCCGACTCTTGGCCTTGATGTTGAGTCGCAGCATCATATTCGAGCGCTGTTGACGGAAAAACACAACTGGTGGAACGCCGTCCTCATTACGACCCATGACATTCCGTTTGCCCACGCCGTCGGAAATCAATTTGTATTTATCAAAGATGGAACCATCATTTGGCGGGGAACAAAGGAACATTTTTCAACTCCAGCTGACCTTGAAACTCATTTTTTAGCGGCGATTCGTTCCTATCAATTCTCCCAAGAGGTTGGTGATTGAATAATGGAGGCCGCTTTGCAGTATTGTTTTTCAGATACTGTCGATGCGCAAATTCACGAACATCCATTGACAACCAAACAAAAATAGACAAACCTTACAAAATCAAGTCTTCTTTGATTCGGCAAATCCGCCATGTCGTCTAGGGAGGTGGGTTGATTGCTCCGGCAAATTTTTCGTGTTGTATCGGCGTCGTTTTTGAAAAAAAGAGCAGAGTATCGCCGATATTGGTTCGATTTTACTGTTGGGCTGATTATTAAATTTGTCTTTTTTTTCGGTACGCTGTACGCAAGCCCCATCCAGACGGGAAAAGAGGCGGCGGTCAAGCTAGCCGGTTTCAGCCTTTGGTACTTAAGCGCTCATTTGATCGCAAAGCTTGGCAACAGCGCAATCGAAGAAGCGTATCTCGGCACCGCAGAGCAAGTGCTTTCAACGAAGACTCCTCCATGGCAAATTTTGATCGGCGTGGTGGTCGCGGAAGTCGCGTTGTCGTTCGCGTGGGTGGCGCTTTTTTTCCTTTGTGCCGCCTTGATCATTGGATTTTCTGAAATTGTTTCGGGAGCATTGTCCATCGTAACGGAAATCGTCGTATTTGGTGGAGTGAGTCTCATCGGCATGACGGGGATCGGCGTGTTCATTTTAGGACTGTCACTCCGCTTAAAGCAAGTCGGGGCCGTTACTGAAGTGCTTCTTTACTATTTATTAATCTTCTCAGGGTTTTTTCTATCTTCGAATCGATTACCAGCCGCCTTTCATATTCTCAACGCCCTTTCTCCTCTTTCTTGGGCTGTACAAGGAATGAGCGCAGGATGGCGCGCGTTCTTTCCCACGTTCGGCGTCTCGCTATTGTGGCTCGCCATCGGCTCATTCGTCTTAAGACAACAATGGAACTGGGCGAGGAAGAACGGAAAAATAGGAAGCTACGTATAACGAAAAGACAGGTTGAAGCGGCCCCCCACAGCTGATCGGTTCTTATATGTAATTCAATATCTCACGCGGCGCAAAATCATTGATGCTCTGCAATTCTTCCTTGCTCCACCATTTTACCTGTTGCCATGCATCCTTTTCGTCTTTCGTCATATTTTCGAACGATAATCTTGTATCCGATGGAATCGTGATTTTGTAATAAATCTCTCGACTAACAAAAGGACCTTGTTTCCCATCAATCCATACATCGAGTTGGAATAGGGGTTCGCCGACAAGGTCGACAACAATGCCTAGTTCTTCGTATAACTCTCTTTTTAACGCTTCCGCCGGGGTCTCATTTTCTTCAATCCCTCCCCCTGGAGTCACCCATAACACCTTGTTTCCTACCACATCGCGAAATTCAAATCGCTGAAGAAGAATTTCATTCCGTTCATTGATGATCACGGCTCTAGAACATTGGCGTATCTTCATAAAAGGCTGCCCCCCCTATATCGATGATCGTTTTGATCGACTCATTCGTATCATTTTATCATATTTCACAATATTTCCTTCAGCCCTTCCCCCCTATCGGTTTTTCCGGTGGGGAGAGCGGCGCTGCCGATCGAGCAGTTTTGTATGCCGCAAAAACAAGGCAGAGGGAATCCTCTCCCCCTGCCTTGTTTTCATTATCGAGCGGTGACCGATTCTCTTGCTTTTTTCACCAGATCAAAGCGGTCGGCGTTCATGATTTTCACCCACGCGTTGATGAAATCGCGGACGAATTTTTCTTGGTTGTCGTCTTGAGCGTAAAATTCGGCGTAAGAGCGGAGGATGGAGTTCGATCCGAAAATGAGATCGACCCGGGTCGCTGTCCACCGCACTTGGCCGGTTTTCCGGTCGCGGATTTCGTAAATGCCGCCGTCGGTCGGCACCCATTCATAGTCCATATCCAACAGGTTGACGAAGAAGTCGTTGGTCAGCACCCCGATGCGGTCGGTAAACACGCCGTGGGGCAAATCGCGATAGTTCGCGCCCAACACGCGCAAGCCGCCAATTAAGACCGTCATTTCTGGACCCGTCAGCCCAAGGAGCTGGGCTTTGTCGATGAGCAGTTCTTCCGGCGGGACGCTGTATTCTTGCTTTTGATAGTTGCGGAAGCCGTCCGCAAACGGTTCTAATACGGCAAAGCTTTCGACGTCCGTTTGTTCTTGCGTCGCATCGCCGCGGCCAGGGAAAAATGGCACTTTGACGTCAAAACCAGCGTCGCGGGCCGCTTTTTCAACCGCAGCGCTGCCGCCAAGGACGATCAAGTCGGCGATGCTTACTTTTTTCGGCAGTTCACGTTGGATGTCCTCGTAGACGGACAGCACTTTGGCGAGCCGCTCCGGTTCGTTCACTTCCCAGTCTTTTTGCGGGGCGAGACGGATGCGGGCGCCGTTGGCTCCGCCGCGCTTGTCGGAATGGCGGAACGTGCTGGCTGAGGCCCAAGCCGTTTTGACCAACTCGCTGACGGTCAGCCCGGAGTTCAAAATTTTCGCTTTGATTTCTTCGATTTCCGCTTCCGTCAGTTCGTAATCGACTTCTGGAATCGGGTCTTGCCAAATGAAATCTTCTTCCGGAACTTCCGGACCGAGATATCTCGTTTTCGGCCCCATATCTCTATGGGTGAGCTTGAACCATGCCCGGGCGAACGCCTCGGCGAATTCTTCCGGGTTTTGGTGGAACCGGCGGGCGATTTTTTCGTATTCCGGGTCAAACCGCAGTGCCAAATCGGTCGTCATCATCATCGTCGGCACTTTTTTCGACGGGTTCTCGGCATCCGGGGCCAAGTCGTTTTCATTCGGGTCGACCGCCATCCATTGCCAAGCTCCGGCTGGGCTTTTCGTCAGCCACCAGTCATAGCCAAACAGCATGTCAAAGTACGACATATCCCACTGGGTTGGCGTCGGCGTCCAAGCGCCTTCAATGCCGCTTGTGATTGCATCGCTCCCTTTCCCTTTTCCGTAGGAGCTGATCCATCCCAGCCCTTGCGCTTCAATCGGGGCGGCTTCCGGCTCAGGACCGACGTGCGTGGCCGGGCCGGCGCCGTGCGCTTTTCCGAACGTATGACCGCCGGCGATCAAGGCGACCGTTTCTTCATCGTTCATCCCCATGCGGCGGAACGTCTCGCGGATATCGCGCGCCGCTGCTTTCGGATCCGGCTTGCCGTCCGGCCCTTCTGGGTTGACGTAGATTAACCCCATTTGCACCGCGGCGAGCGGGTTTTCGAGCTCGCGATCGCCGGAATAGCGTTCAGAGGCGAGCCACTCTTTTTCCGATCCCCAATACACGTCTTCTTCCGGATGCCAGACGTCAACGCGGCCGCCGCCAAACCCGATCGTTTTTCCGCCCATCGATTCAATGGCGACATTGCCCGCCAAAATGAACAAATCCGCCCAAGAGATTTTGTTCCCGTATTTCTTTTTGATCGGCCATAACAGCCGGCGCGCTTTATCCAAGTTGGCGTTGTCCGGCCAGCTGTTTAACGGCGCAAAGCGCTGCGTGCCTGTCGACGCGCCGCCGCGGCCGTCGCCGATGCGATACGTCCCTGCCGAATGCCAAGCCATGCGGATCATTAACGGCCCGTAATGGCCATAGTCGGCCGGCCACCAGTCTTGGCTTTCGGTCATCAGTTTCCGCAAATCTTCTTTTAACGCCCAGTAGTCCAGTTTTGCAAATTCTTGCGCGTAATCAAAATCTTCATCATGAGGGTTCGTCTTCCGGTCATGCTGGTGAAGAATGCTTACATTCAGCTGATTCGGCCACCAATCTTTGTTCGTTGTCCGATTGGAAGATTGATTGGTGATGCTCCCGTGGTATGGGCATTTCGAAGCTTGTTGTGGGTATTGATGTTCCATTTTCTCTTCCCCTTCCTGTTCAAATTGTCTTCCTCACGGTTGTTTTGGCAACCGATATTGATAATTACTAGTACATTAAAATTATAATAAATTAATAGTTAATAGTAAAGTATAAAAAGTATTTTTTAGTATAAAATCTTTCTATATAAGTTGCAATCAGGATTTTCCGATTTTTCGTTGCGCGTTTCATCTAAGTACAAGTTGATTATGATAGAACGAGTCGAGTAATCAGCGGGATGTAAAACAAAATTTCAATTTATATATATTTGACCACACCATCCCATTCCATGAAGATGGGCCATTCTCAATAAAGGAAATTTAAGTCTTGACAAATTTCTGCTAAATCAAAGATAATACAAGAACAGGAACATATATTCGGTATTCTAGTTTATGTTGATGCTGGATGAATGAAAGAAGCTCAAGATGAAGCCGCATAAGATGAGAGCGTTTCACAGGAAGGAGTATAAACTGCCATGGAAGCAACTAGTCCATCCATGGTTTCGCTTTTGCGGAACCGGTTTATTCAAACCATTATGACCGTTTCATGATCTCCACACGAGACCATCAATGTCTCATGCCATCGTTTGGCCCATGCCTCTTTCTCTAAAAAACTCTTTTGATCGCCTATTCCCCCATTGTGTGTTATATTCGCCATCTTCCCTCCTTATTCCTTTCACGGCCCAGTCGATATTTTATTGCAACATATAAAAAAGTGCGTATGGCTCGCGGTCTGGATGATGATCGTCACGATCCTTGTCACTTCACATAAAAGCTCGCTCCGTCCATCCACTCTATTTCGTCATAGCGCTTGAGGTCGCGTACAAGCTGAAACAACGCCTCATCTTTTTGTTTCGCTTCGATCATGCAGTCAAGCTGCCGGACGGTGCCTTTGATTTCCCGCAAAAAGCGGATGAACATCTCAGCATCGACAAAATCGTGATGGGCGCGGAACTGTCTGTTGCTTTTGGGGCTTGAGAGATGCATTTTCATCGGCAACGGCGAGTGGCGCCATGTCGCCACGATCCGTTCCCAGTCTGGTCGCCAGTCTTCTTCGTCGTGATTGGCGAGATGGTGATGCAAATCAAAAACGAGCGGCACGCCGAGTTTTTCGCATGCATAGAGAGCATCGCGCAGTGTAAACACCGTATCATCATTTTCAAACATGATCATCGGCTGTAACGAGATGGGGATGTACGCCCAATTATGGATCAGCTGCTCCAACGCCTTTTCTTTGTCGCCATACCCGCCGCCAAGATGGAGCACGCAGCGGTGTTCTGCGTCAATCCCCATCCCGCGCAACAGTTCTCGATGCAGATGCAGCGTGCGCAATGAAGCGCGGAACACATCGGCATCAGGGGAATTGAGCACAACAAAATGCTCCGGGTGGAAATCAAGCCGCATCGGATACTCACGCAAAAACAGCGCGATCGATCGCAACGCTTCACGGATCGGAGCGAGATAATCCCACCCGTCTAGCTCTGGATGATTGGCAAGCGGAATAAGCCGCGAGCTGAGACGGAAAAAACGGATGTCATGCGCCTTGTTATGTTTGAGCAAGCGAAGGCAGTTTTCGACATTGGAGATGGCGATCCGCTCAAGCTTGCGAATCGCCGCCTCGCGATCGCGAATGGCGCGAAACTGCGCCACGGTCATCGTTTGAGAGGGAGAGCAATGAGGGACATGCACGCTCATAGCGGCATAGCCGAGCCGGACAACGGTCATCATCTTCACCTCGATAGTTAGCCAACGATCCATTTCCGCCTTTTTTGGCAGACAACGTTATTATGTAGCCGAAACCGATCCGTTATGCAGCTACACATTCCTCTTCACCTCCTCTTCATAATGAAACAAATTGAGCTGCTTCACCGCCCCTGCCCGGTCAAACACACGAAGCGCAGCGACGCCAAGAAGCCGCACCGGACGGCCGTCCCAATGCTTTTTCAGCAATCGCGCCGCTACAGAAAAGAGATCTTCCGCCGTTTGAAGCGGCTCTGCCTCCGTTTGGCTACGAGTCAGTCGATGTGAAGAAAGGCTTTCATCACGTTTCGTTGCTCCTTTCCCCTTGCAGCCAGCGATAGATCGAAGCGGCATCTTCTTCATCCACATCCACGACACGGGAGTAGGTGCCGACCGGCATGACGGAAGCCGAGATCGTCGCCAACTGTTTTTTTCGTTGCCACCATGTCGTTTCGATTTCCAACGATTGGACGTGGCGCTTGAACAAATGCACGGTCGTTCGCCGAAACCAGCCGCTGCGGAGAGACAGCTGCTTCGAGGAAAGCGCCCAGCCGGCGGCTCGGTAGCGCCGCGCCCCGATCCACGCGGCGAGCGGCAGCACAAGCAACAGGGCCGCTCCCCACGGACGCTCCATATACGCGACCACTCCAACCGGAATCGTCAACCAATAAAGCGGGCGAAGCATGTACCGGCTTTTTGCCCGCCGAGGGAGCGGCGAAAGTGGCACATCGAGGCGATACTCGGGCAAACAAGCTTGAACAATCGGTACGATGCGATGCTTTTTGACCAGCGGACAAAGAACGACTTCCCCTGATGGTCCGCCATCAAGCGCCCCGCCGGCATGAATGATGGACACAGAGGCGTATCCGAAAAAACGTCGCAGCCAACTCTCATGAATGACGACACCTTGGACGCGGTCAACAGGGACGGACACTGCTTTTCGTTCCAACCATCCGCGAGCAATCACAATGGTATCTTCTTGTTTCCGCACGACAAACGAAGCGTACCGAATCATATTTTGCACGATGGCTACCCCATAGGCGGCCAAGAGAATCGACAAGATCAACAGAGCAATATACCACCGTCCGTGTCCGTTCCATGTCGACTGAATATCGCGGACAAGCGCCTCATACGGAATAAAGTCGCTAAACTGCGACAAAAACGCACATAAAGCGGCGACCACGCCGAGCGCCCCGCCGCTTGTCAATGAGGCGATCCAAATTTCTTTCATCGTTAACGTAAACAACGGAGACGGCGGGCGATGGGCGGCTGTTTCCGGCTCATTGACGCGTCCATTCCTGTTTTTCGCTCGTTCCACGCATTGTTGCAGAGCCCGAGCTTCTTTTCGGGCGATGGCGCGAAGAATGACCTCCGCTTCTCCGGGAACATTTCCCGGCGTCTCTACGTGTACTTGAACCACTCCAGCGATGCGCTGCCAGATTCCTTCCGTTATGGAAATTCCGTGAATGCGCTCCAACGGAATGGAACGTTTTTTGCGGACAAACACGCCTTCTTCAACGACCAAGCAACGGTCATCCCACTCATATGTAAAACGAACCCAAGAAAGAACGCCCATGACAAGCGTATAGATGAGGGCAGCCAACGGCACAAGAATATCGTTCCATGAAAACCCATGGCGACTGCCGGCGGCCACGATGACAAGAAGAGGGGCGATCATATTTTTCAATTCTTTTCCCACCCCAGCCATAATGGCAATCGGATGGAGGCGGCGTTTTGTTTTACGCGTCATTGTCATCCGCCACCTTTGCCCACTCGGCGATCAAACGGCAAAGCTGTTCGGCTTCGTCCGCCGGCAGCGCGGGAATCTCATGAGCAGCCGCGGCCGTAAACACAGCGATGGAAGCCAATCCATACCGCTTCAGGAGCGGGCCTTGCCGCACATCGACATACTGAACGCGAGTCATCGGAATAAGCGTTCGCTTCGTCGACCAGACCCCGCGCTGGATGTCGATTTCTTCTTCGCGAATGGCGTAACGCCACCGGCGCTGGCGAAGCACAGGCACCCATCCCACCCCTAAGACCACTTCGATCAACCAGATGCCGGCTAACATTCCCAAACACCATTTCGGGGCATGAAAGCGCGCCAGTATCCACGCCATTCCAACAATGACGGCGCCGGAAACCAATGCCCCCAACGCTCCGGTCCAACGCCACACGGTGATGGCTTTTTCCGAAATCGGTTTACCGCTGTTGTCCAACATACTATGAATCTCCTTCTGATTAAGATCAAATCTGTTTCCAGTATAACAAAACATTTCCACATTGACGATGGGTTTTTTCGTGCATCATTGACAGAAAAACAAAACTATTATATTCTAAAACTATCTTTTTTGCTTAACTGCACAAAAGCAAAAAAGCGTCAAAGTAAAAAAGTGCATCATAGAATGAGCTTTGTGTCAGAAAGGTTGTGTCTGTATGAACCATTCCCGCCCCTCATTGCAAAAAGGGCTGCTGCCCCGCCATGTGCAGCTGATGGCGCTCGGCGGCATGATCGGCACCGGCATTTTCAAAGGGAGCTCTGATACGATTCACATGGCCGGACCGAGCGTTGTTCTTACGTATCTTCTCGGCGGCGCGCTGTTGTTTCTCATTATGGCCGCCTTAGCGGAGATGGCCATCGCCTATCCGGGCGAAAACGTTCAACATTTGATCCGCCGGGCGTTCGGCTTTCGCTGGTCGTTTCTCGTCGGGTGGCTGTATTGGGCGAACTGGACGTTGGTCACGGTCGTCGAGCTGCTGGCGGCAGGCAGTTTTTTGCGCTATTGGATGCCGGCGGTGCCGCTTTGGCTGCTCGCTCTTAGCTGCGCGCTGTTTATCATCGCGCTGAACTTGTTTCCGGTTCGCTACTATGGAGAAACAGAATTTTGGCTCGCCGGGTTGAAAGTGGCGGCGCTAGCTGTGTTCATCTTGCTTGGGGCCGGCATGTGGTTCGGCGTGATTGAAGGAGCGAATGGAAACCCATGGAGCCGTTATGCGACGTACGACGCCTGGTTTCCGCATGGGGTCGGCGGCATGATCAGCGCCTTGCTTGTCGTCATGTTTTCATACGGCGGAGCGGAGCTGATCGGCGTGGCGGTGACGGAGATGAAAGACGCCGACCGGGTGCTGCCGCGGGTGATCCAAACGACGATATGGCGGGTCATCGGCTTTTATGTGCTGCCGATCGCCATCATTTGCGGCATCATGCCATGGAACGCCGTATCGGCGGAAAACAGCCCGTTCGTCCAAGTGCTCGAGGCCACCGGCATTCCGGGCGCCGCCCATGTGATGAACGCTGTTTTGCTTGTGGCCGTCTTATCAGCGGCCAATACGGGGGTGTACGCCACGTCTCGCTTGCTCTTTTCCATGGCTGAGCAAGGAGAGGCGAGCCGCCGCTTGTTGCGGACGACGCGACACGGGGTTCCGCTTTACGGGATGGGAATGGTCGCCGTCTGCATCGCTCTAGGGGTCGTTGGCGCGTACTTGGCGCCGGGGCGGATCATCGGCGAGTTGATGACGATTCCTGGGTTTACGGTGCTGATCGTCTGGATGATGATCGGCGCGGCCCAACTGAAACTGCGGCCGCATTACGACACGAATCCGTTTTTTTGCGTCAAAGCATTTCCGTACACGACAATCATTGTCGTCGTGTCGCTCGGCGCGATTTGGGTGAGCTTTTTATTCCAGCGTGATCATCGAATCGGATCGGTTCTTTGCCTTGTGATCTTGGCGGTTCTGGCGATATATGGGGCGAGCAAAGAAAAGCAAAGCCGGCGGTCGGAACAAAACGGCAACGAACAATCGGCCTGAATACGAGTGCGGAAAAACAGGCGCTTGTGCCGTTATGGCCGGCGCCTGTTCTCTTATCCTCCGCGGTTGACCTCCCGCCATTTCTCCCACGCCTGCCAACCAACGACCGCCATGCCAAACGCCAAAATCAGCGCCTGCTCATCCACTCGCCGCTCGGCCCATAAACGATACAAACTGACCGCGGCCCCGTATACGAACGAACCGAGGCAAAACAACCATGCCCCCAGCCAAAACCATTTCATCGTTTTCCTCTCCCTATTCATATTCTCCTCCTCCGAAAGAGGAGGATTTTCTCGCTCACACTTTCTGTCATCGAACAGACGCTTGATGTCATTCTACCTTGATGCCCATAAAAAAACAACAGGGATGCCCCTAAGGCCCTCCCTGCCGTGCAATGGACAATGTTGGTGCACCGAATCATGGAAAAGGGGCGTCTCACCGCTTCGGAGCCCCTTGCTTGTGCGGATGATGCCAAGGTCGATTCCTTATTTCGCCGGCGACAGTTCATCTTCGGTCACCCATTTATGGTTGGTCATTTGTTCCCCGGTCTTTGTATCGATGTAATCGACCATATACACCGTCGTTTGTTGGGCGGAGTCGATGACGGCTTTCGCGCCTTTCATCCCCTCCATATGGTCGGCATTCAAGACGACTTCGTCCCCCGGCTGGAACGGGTTGTCACCGGCGTTTTCAATTTCTTCGTGAATCACCCATTTATGATTCTTGACCGGAGGACCCCCTGTTGTTGGCGTGTACGTCACGGTATAGACAGTCGTGTCAAACGCCCCGGAAACGGTCGCTTCCGCCCCGTTCATCCCTGGCATATGGTCGGCGTGAATGATGACTTTGCTTCCAACCGGATAGGCTGGCTGTTTCGCTTCCTTCAATCCAGCCGGCACCTCTCCTGAACCCGAGTGGTTCATTCCCTCATGACCGGTGTGAGAAGCCGTATTTTCTTTTGGTGTTTGGTTGTCGTCTGCACCAGTGCAGGCGGATAACAAGAGCGCTGCCATAACCGAAGTTGTGCCTAGCAACATTTTTAATTTTTTCATCGTTTTCACCCTCCTTGCCTTGTTAGCATACCCGACATTTGTGCAGATTTTATGGAGATGGTCTTGATTGGGCAAAAAGCGGCGGCCGTGCACGGTCCAAAAACCGGGCCAAAACCCAAAAACGGTCAAATTGGCCGCAGTCAAAAAGGCGCTTGGGACGACCCCGAGCACACTGATCGCCACATTACAGGCTAGACTCAAGAAGTACGCCGTTCCGCCGTATGCTTGAAGGAACTCAATCATCCGTTCTTCCATTTGGCCCAAACGCCTCTCTTTTCGAAAATGATTATGACTTGTGCCCGTTCCATTTGTAGCCGACGCCCCACACCGTCTGCAAATGTTCATCCACCGGAAACCCGGCCCGGCGCAGTTTTTCGCGGATGTTTTTCACGTGGGAGTCAACGGTTCTTTCTTCTGTGTCAGCGAGATAGCCCCATAGTGATGCAATGATTTGCCCACGGCTGAACACTTGATTCGGGTGTGTTAACAACAGCCCTAAAACGGCGAACTCTTTCGGTGTCAGCGCAATCGGCGTTTCTCTGTAGCGAACCGTATGTTCTTGTTCATTCCAGACAAGCCCGGCTGCACGGATGACTGAACGGCTGCCGGCCGCACGGCGGAGCACCGCTTCAATGCGTGCAAGCAACTCCGCTTCATGAAATGGTTTCGTCACATAATCGTCCGCTCCGATTTTCAATCCTTGGACAATATCGGTCGGCTCGTCGCGGGCGGTGACCATCATGATCGGAACATCGGAAAATGAGCGGATGCGGCGACACGTTTCCCATCCGTCGAGTTCTGGCATCATCACATCGAGCAGCACCAAATCGGCGTGATGATGCCGCAAATAGTCAATAGCTTCCGCGCCCGAACGCCGCTTCACGCAGCGGTAGCCGTTCGGCGCTAAATACAATTCCAATAAATCCAGCATCCGCTCTTCATCATCGACCAACAACAACGTATACATCGTCATCCCTCCGGCAGCGTCATGAGGATGGTCGTTCCTTTTCCTTGTTCACTTCGAGCGGCGATCGTTCCCCCGTGCGCCTCGACGATTTCTTTGGCAATGGCCAAACCGAGTCCGGTCCCGCCGCTTGTCCGCGATCGCGATTTATCAACCCGATAAAACCGCTCGAAAATCCGGGGCACGTCTTCCGGCGGGATGCCGACCCCTTGATCGGAAACGGCCACGACGACCTCGCGTTTTTGCGGATAGACGGCAATCTCCACCGTTGTGCCAGGAAACGCGTATTTCCGCGCGTTGTCGAGCACGTTGATCATCACTTGCTCAAACCGCTCCTGGTCGATCTCCGCTGTGACCGAACCGGGGCACTGACACACAAGCGACAGCGATTTTTCCTGAAACGCCGGGCGCAGCTTTTCGCATAGTTTGGCAAAAAATAAACAAAGATCGGTCGGTTGCGTTTCGATCTGGAACGAGTGCCGCTCGAGTTTAGCTAGTTCAAACAAGTCTTTCACCATTTTTTCGATCTTTTCCGCCTCTTCATAAATGATCGTCGCGTATTTGATTCGCTCGTCCTCGGCAAGGTGCGGCCGTCTAGCGATGTCCGCGTACCCTTTCACATACGTCAGCGGCGTGCGCAATTCATGGGAGATGCTCGCTAAAAATTCGCTCCGTTCTTGTTTCAAATACGCTAAATCGTTCGCCAGCGTTTGAATGGCTTTGCCTAACTGCGCCAGCTCATCGTCTCCTTTCACTTCGACGCGCACGGAAAAATCGCCTCGGCTGAGCGCTTCGGTCGCCCGCTTCATGCGAAGAAGCGGCATCGTGATGGCGCGGGAGAAAAAGGCGATCGTCATCATCGTAATCGCCACGGACAGCACACCGACGACAACAAAATGATGCTTCAGTTTATATACCATCGTCCGAATCGAGCGAGTGTCTTGAAACATATACACATATCCTCTTGTTTCGCCCTTGATTTGAATCGGGCTGACAGCGGCGATATGAGACGCCCGCTTCCAATCGGTTTCGACCATCATGCCTTCGCGGGGAATGGAGCGCCCGTAAGTCAACGGAATCAGTTGCCTCGCAAACGGGACGATGCCGCTAGACGCAGATACAATGTGGCGTCTAGCATCGGTAATGACGACATCGGTTTCAGCTTCGGACTCCATCATAACAACATGCTCAACCGTTGTGCGATCGTAATTTTTTTCCAGCACATTGCGATGGCTGTTTCCCCGCGCCAGAAGCTGCGCGAATTCTTCCTCGATGCGCGCGTGAACAAGCGTCGCATAGAGGGAAATGAACAGCACCAGTTCCACGGCCAAAACAAAGGCAAAAAACAGCAGGCCAAGTTTCCAAGAAAGCTTTCGCACGTGATTCTCTCCTTATCGATCAAAACGGCATGGTCGTTTCACCTTTTCTATTTTACCTTGAACATGTGCAGAAAGTATGGACAAGCTTGCCACATCGTTTCGTTAGGAACCAAGCCTAGCGGATGCGTCTTTTTCTTTCTTCCATTATACTAATAAACAGACCGCACTCAGTGGGAGACGACAGAAAGGAGTTTTTTTATGAAATCGCTCGTGTTAGCGGAAAAGCCGAGCGTCGCCCGCGACATTGCCCGCGTGCTCGGCTGCAAAGAAACGCATAAATCGTATATGGAAGGACCGCGCTACATCGTCACGTGGGCGCTTGGGCATTTGGTCGAACTCAAAATGCCAGAAGACTATGACCGGAAATACGAAACGTGGCGGCTCGAGGATTTGCCGATTATTCCGAAACAAATGGGCTTGAAAGTGATCCGGCAAACGAGCTACCAGTTTCGCGCCATTGAACATTTGGCCAAACGCCGCGATGTGAAAGATTGCATTATTGCGACCGACGCCGGCCGCGAAGGAGAGCTGGTCGCGCGCTGGATTTTGCAAAAAATCGGCTGGACGAAGCCGATTTGGCGTTTATGGATTTCGTCGCAAACCGATCAAGCCATCCGCGACGGGTTTCGCCAGTTAAAGCCCGGGGCGCAGTTTGACCGCCTGTATGAATCAGCCGTCTGCCGCGCCGAAGCCGACTGGCTGATCGGGTTGAACGTGACGCGCGCCCTAACAACGAAATACAACGACCCGCTCTCGGCCGGGCGCGTGCAAACGCCGACGCTGGCGATGATCATCGAACGCGAGCGGGAGATTCAATCGTTTGTGCCCGTTCCGTATTGGACGATTCATGCCCGCATCGGTTCGGTTACGGCGACATGGGAACGGCACGGCGGGAAGCGGCTGTTTGATCAAGACGAGGCCAACGGGCTGATGGCTCGTCTCAACGGCCAGCCGGCGCGCGTCACATCGGTCAAGCGGAAACGGAAAAGCGAACCGGCCCCGCTGCCATATGACTTGACTGAGCTGCAGCGGGAGGCGAACAAGCGGTTTGGCTTTTCGGCGAAAAAGACGCTCTCGGTGTTGCAGCGGCTGTATGAACAGCACAAGCTCGTCACGTATCCGCGCACCGATTCTCGTTATTTGCCAAGCGACATGGCATCGACGATGACAGAGCGGCTTTCGGCGATGAAATCAGGGTATGAGGACATCATTGCTCCGCTGCTTGCCAAGGGCAAGGTCAAAGCGGCCCATCGGGTGTTTCAAGATGACAAAGTGACGGACCACCACGCCATCATTCCGACCGATGAACGGCTCGACCTCGGGAAGCTGTCGGCCGATGAGCGCAAGCTGTATGACATGATCGCCCGCCGCTTTTTGGCGCTCTTTTACCCGCCGTATGAATATGAAACGACAACCGCCACTTTCGAAATCGCCGGCGAGACGTTTGTCGCCCGGGAAACAGCGGTCGTCAACGCAGGGTTTCGAACCGTTCTTGGCAAGGAAGAAACAGAAGTGAAACCGACACCATTCCATCTATCGGAAGGCCAAACGCTCGCACCGGTGCAGCTTGAGATGGAACGATCGTTCACCGAACCGCCGTCCCGTTACTCGGAGGCCGACTTGCTCGCGCAAATGGAGAAATACGGGCTCGGCACGCCGGCGACAAGAGCGGACATCATCGAGCGGCTCGTCGAAACGGAAGTCGTCGAGCGGAAAGACGGCCGCTTTTATCCGACGAAAAAAGGAAAACAACTGATCGAGCTCGTCCATGAGGAACTGAAATCGCCGGAGTTGACCGCCCGCTGGGAGCGGGAACTCGAGGCCATCGCCCGCGGAAAAGGGAATCCGAAACAGTTTTTGGCCCACATCCGCCGGCAGACGGAGCAGCTTGTCGCCGAAATCAAGCAGAGCGAGCGCGTATACAAAGCGCCGAACCTTACCCAGCTCACTTGCCCGGAATGCGGCGCGCTCTTAAAAGAGCGGAAAACGAAAGACGGGCGGATGCTCGTCTGCTCGAATTTATCATGCCGCTACCGGCGGAGGCGCGACCCGAAGCTCTCGAACCGCCGCTGCCCACAATGCCATCGGCGCATGGAAATGCACGAAGGGAAAGCCGGGCTCTATTTCCAATGCCGCCCGTGCAACGTCGTGGAAAAAGCGGAAGAAACGAAACGCACCACCACGAAAGGAACGGAACGGGCGCTGCTCAAAAAATACAGCGCAACGAACGAATCGTTTGGCACCAATCTCGGAGAATTGCTCAAGCAGGCGCTTGAAAACAAAGAATAAGCGCGAAAAACCATTTGCCTCCCTGCCGAAAGACGTGGTGGAAAAAACATCAGCGCCGAACGAACCGCCAGCCGCACCAACGCTGGCGGTTCTTATTCGAAAACGAATGGCGCGGAGCATCGCTGCTGCGGTTCGATGGATTTGCCTACTGAAGCGGATTGGCCTCCCTCTCTCACAACGCGGGCGGATGAATGAGCGATCGGCAACCGAAACTTTCTTTTTGCGGTTCCGTATATATAAGTAAAACCTACTGTAAAGGAGCGATCATGATGTTAAAGAAGTTGTTCAAAGCGTTGTTGGGCCAGCATCATCACTCGTCGCACTATAAAAAGCATTATAGCAGCAGCGATTACCACCATTACGGCCCGAAATATCATTCGCACCAGCACCCGTCCCAGTACGGTCATCACCATTACAAAAAGAAGCATCATAGCGGCAGTTTCTTCTCGAGCTTCTTCGGCAGCTGATGAAGCGATTCATGGAACGCCACCCGCTCGTCGCCCGCTGGTTTGACCGGCCGCATCGAAGCGGTGAGATCGTTCACCGCCGCTATGAAGTGATCGAAGAGCTCGGGATGGGCAGCTACGGCATCGCCTACAAAGGGCGCGATCATGACACTGGGCGCCTTGTCGTCATCAAACAGGCGCGGCGGACAAAAGGGGAAGACGGCCGCCGCCTGCTTCAGCGCGAAGCCGAAATGCTCGCGCGCTTGCGCCACCCGCAAATTCCGATGCTGCATGACCGATTTGTGGAACGCGGACAGCCCTACCTCGTGATGGAGTATATCGACGGGGAGACGGTGGAAGATCACATTTTTCACCGCGGGGTCACGTACACGGAACGAACCGCGTTTCGATTGTTGCTTGATGTGCTTGACGTTGTACGGTTCATTCACGCTTTGGGCATCGTCCATCGCGATTTGCGCATTCCGAACATCATTTGGCGGCAAGGAACCGTCTTTGTCATTGACTTTGGCTTGGCGTGCTATATCGGCGAATCAGCGGAATGGCGCGACGACGATCCGCTTGAAAAGCGGCTGCGGCGCGAACCGCATCCGCGAAGCGATTTTTATGCACTGGGGCATTTCACCTTATTCTTGTTATATTCGGCTTACGAACCGACGAGCGAGGAGGAAAAAAGCTGGGAGGAAGAGCTGGATCTGTCTCCGAAAGCTCGGGCGATCTTGCGGAAAATGTTGCAGCTGGATGCGCCGTATGATCACATCAACGAGCTGATGATGGATGTCAGGCAGCTATTGGCTGAGCGCAGCCAGGCGCAAACGGTCAAAGCAGGAAATCCAACAAGCATATGAATGGGGGATCAAGCGAAACATTGACACGTTGAATGTATCGGATCAATTGTACCGACACAATGTTCAGCAATGGAAGCAGCGGGAACAAAGCGGCCTCATCCCATTAAAGAAAAACACCATTCGAAACATTTCCGTCCATCTTTCCATCAACTCTTCCGGCAAGGAAAAACTGGATGATCGTGCAGGTAACTAGATGGTTGTTACATGCTTTTCGCATTTTTATGGTTGGAGGGGCTCCTGATATGGTCTTCGCACCTTAGGGAGCCAGTAGTCCATCCATCTTCAACGTCCCAGCGATACCCACGGCCGGCCGTGTTCCCAATGAACACGAATCGGAAGACGAAACGCTTCGGAAAGCCGTTCATTGGTTAATACGTCCTCTTTTCGTCCCGCGGCGGCGATGCGCCCGTCCTGCAAAAGCAGCACATGGGTGATCGATTCGACAATTTCTTCAATATAATGGGTGACGTATAACACGTGGCACGACCGGGCGGTGATTTGCGTCATCAAGGATAAAATGTCTTCCCGCGCCAATAAGTCAAGGCCAACGGTCGGCTCGTCCAAAATAAGCAGCTTCGGGTTCGCCATCAACGCTCGAGCGATCAATGCTTTCCGCTTTTCCCCTTGGGAAAGCGTCCCGTATGGTTTTCCCCTGACCGCTTGCAAACGGAACGCTTCCATGAACGATTCCACTTTCGCCCGCTCGTGATCGGTGACAGCATCATACAAACCAATCGTCGCAAACGTGCCGCTGAGGATGACATCT
Organism: Geobacillus sp. YF-1; assembly: GCF_052692335.1. NCBI lineage: Bacteria > Bacillati > Bacillota > Bacilli > Caryophanales > Anoxybacillaceae > Geobacillus > Geobacillus sp. YF-1. The sequence continues at coordinate 1,650,533 of NZ_CP199850.1, read as the reverse complement.
TCAACCGTCTCGGTCTGCAGCGTGTCGTGAAATTGATCAAGGAGCGAGCTGCTGACAAACCCAATATGCCGTCGCAACTCCGGCAGACTCGCCTGTCCAAATCGATACCCTAATACTTCCACTTCCCCGCGCGTCGGGTATTGATAGCCTGTGACGATGTTAAGAAGCGATGTTTTCCCGGAGCCATTGAGGCCAAGAATCGCCCATTGCTCGCCTTCTTTCATTTCCCAATCGATTTCATGCAAAATCGCGCGCGTCCCCCGCATCCATGACACGTTGCGCATGCGGATGATGACGGTCATTGTCCCTCTCCCCTTTGTGGTTCATATGGACGATCTTGATCGAAAAAGTTGGGCAACATGGTCGTGTTGTCATACGACCGATGAAAAATGTGCGTTGTCGCCGGAGACAATGGCGGAATCAGCCATGTCCAGTCGCCGGTGACATGGCGCCCGGCTGCGTTTTCTTGCTGTTCAAACAACTGAAATTGGCGCGCGGCGGTATGATGATCAACGATGCTGATGCCCGCCTTTTTGTAGGAATATAAAACAGCGATATTCAATTCGACCAACGCCTTATCTTTCCATAATGATGCGTTCGAGCTGGTGTCAAGCCCCATGCAAGAGGCCACTTTCGGAAGCATGTTGTAGCGATTGTCATCGGCAAAATTGCGGGCGCCAATTTCCGTGCCCATGTACCACCCGTTAAACGGTGCGGCCATATAGCTAATGCCGCCAATTTCTAGACACATATCTGAAATCATCGGGACGGCGTACCATTTTAGCTGCAGATCGCGAAACCACGGAAACTCTGGGTGTTCGATTGGCACCTCCAGCACCAATTCTTTCGGAATCGGTGTCCAAACAGGCTGTTGGCCGCCTACTTGGATCACCAAAGGCAGCACGTCAAAAGGCGTCTTTTCCCCCTTCCACCCAAGCTGTTCACAGGCGCGAGTGAAAGTGAGGGAAGATGGGTCGCCGATCATCCCTTCTTCAGTTTCATAACCGGCATACCGAATCAGTTGGTGATTCCAGATGCGCACTTCCCCATTTGGACGAAAGATCGTGATCGCTGGCCGGATTTTCCCCCCATTGGTCGCAAACTCAATATGATGGAACAGATAAGAAAACACCTCGTCAACAGTCGCTGCCTCTCTCGCATCAATGACATGGAGCGATTGCCAAAACAGGCGACCGATGCAGCGATTGCTATGCCGCCAAGCCATCTTAGCCCCGTAGCTTAACTCTTCGTACGTATGGCTATATGTGCCGGTTTGTTCCACTTCCCAACGGATTTCGTTCAACCGCCGCTTCATTTCTTTCTCACTTTTTCCAAGCTCCCGATAGCTTGCCGTAATAAACTGTTCCGCTTTTTTTATCAATGGCCCATCATGCTGTCTCCACTTTCGTTGATGCATATTCTTCTCGCTGTTTACCATGTATGCTTCTTCTTCCTCCATTTTCCATAACCGAAACTCTTCGCGGTCATTCCGATGCCAATGAGGAGACAAATGCCCCCGACCCACCACATTTGCTCAACCAACATCGAAATGGCAAAAAAAATGAGCGCGAAACCGAGCAGTCGATGGATCAACATGATTCTCTCCCCTTTTCCCCCGCGTCGAACGCCCTTCCATCGTGCGACAGCCATACTATTGCTGCAAGCTGTCGCTCCCGCGGGGCAACTGAGAATGGAGCAACGCTCTCCCCCTCTATTGTAGCAGATGCTTTCAAAAGAAAGGAACAAAAATTTTCAATGAAACAGCCCGCTTCGAACGGCTTTTTCCTTTAGCGCGCGCATCCATGGACCTAATGGCCCTTTCAGTAAAAGTCCAGCCAAAAGCGCGGCGACGGCAAATAGGAGAAGCCGCTTGACATCATGCTCGACATTTTCCCATACGATCCCACCGACTGCCTCGCGCATAAAATCGATGGCATAAGTAAACGGCAGCCAAGGGGTGAGCCGTTGAAAGAACGGAGGGACGAGCTCAACCGGATACGTGCCTCCCGCCCCGGCAATTTGCAAGACGAGCAGCACGATCGCTATCGCTTTTCCAACATTTCCGAACAAGGAGACAAGCGAAAAAACTACCGCCATAAAGACAAAGCCGCACAAAAGACCAAACGCCATGAACCATCCTGGTTCACGGACGAAAATATTCGGCAAGACAAACGCCGATCCCGCTGTGACGACCATCGCCTGCAAAGCATTCAACGTCCAAAATGTCAACAGCCGTCCGACATATCTTTCCCGCTCATGCGCTTCCGAAAACGAAGAAGGTTCGGTCGACAAGACGGAAACAAGCAACAAACACCCTACCCATATGGCCAGCACCGTGTAAAATGGGTTCATGCCTGAACCGTAGTTCGGCAACGGGAACAAGCGGAACGTCTGCACATCAACCGGATGGGTTAAAAACGCTCCTTTCGCCCGAGGATCTTGTTTCAACAGGCGAATCAGTTCATCGATATTCGTTTCACTTTTTGTTTTTGAGAGAAAAGCGGCCAGCTCGCGAACTTGCCGGGAAAGAAAGGGATATTGAGCGCGGGCAGTCTTCAGCGCTTGCTGGGCGGCCGCCAAATCACGGTCGGTCGTTGCCAACCATTGCTTCGCTTCATCTAACTCTTGATTCATGCGGAGGAGAGTTTGCTTCGCCTGATGCACTTGCTTCTCCGCTTGATTCCATTTCGCTCGCAATAGCGGCAACAACCGTTGGCGATAGGCTTGATCAAGTTGCTGCGCCTGCGCGTCCAATGAATGGAGTTGTTGACGCAGCTCATCGATTTGTCCTTCCGCATCTGTCGGATGATGTCTCACTAGTCGGGCAGTTTCTTGAACCGATGCCAATGTCCGCTCGATACGGCTCACGGCGCGCTCGACAAGTTGCAGCGAAGAAGGCTCGACAGCCCCCTCCCACGTTCGCAATATTCGACGCAACCGCTGAACCAACGAGTCGGCGTCTGTGGCAGCCTGTTCGACAAGAGTTGCCCAGCGCGCCCGCGTTTCCGGCGTATCGGGAAGCTGCGTCGTCTGTTCGGCAAAGGAAAGAGGAAAGGAGCGGAGCGTCTGAACCGTCATTTCCACCGGCTTTTCCCATAAGGAAAAAGAAGACCGGACTTGCGTGAACATCTTCTCAATGTGGTTCATCCATTCGAAACCGTATTGCACCGCGATTTTGGCGTCCGGCAGAAGCTCGCGCCCTGTACGAATCAATGCTCTCGCCTCCCTTACATCGCGATCCAAAGCTTCCAATTGGCGCTCAATCACCGGCAATTCACGTTCGAGACGAAAAACGAGCGCCTCAACGCGGCGAATGGCGGGAAGCTGCTGTTCCAGCGTCACTCCCGCTTGGCGGAACAAGGAAAACAACGCGGTGTTCACCACTCTTGCAAATTCATCGCTGACTTGCGCTGACAACGTGCTTGCTCCGCGTTCGGTGATTTTGGGGGCGATAGCGTTTTGTTTGTCATTTTCATAATAGTAAATCACCGCCCTCTGCGGACGCTCTTCGACTACGGTTGCCAATTTGGCGGAGAAATCAGCTGGAATGATGATCGTCGCAAAGTACGCTCCTCTGCGGACGCCTTCCATTCCTCGTTTCCGCGTAACAAATCGCCACCCTAACTGATGGTTCGTTTTTAAGGTACGGATGATCTCATCGCCAGCGTGAAACCGGCGACCGGCGAGCTCCGCCCCGCGGTCTTCGTTCACTACACCGACCGGTAAATACGCAGTATGAGCGTAAGGGTCGATCGAAGCCTCTACGTTGATCCAAGCGTAAAGCGATGGGAGAACGATCAGACCGAGAGCCAAGATGGCGGCGACCCAGTTGGTCGTGAGATGTTTCAAATCGTTCACATAAATGCGCCATGCTTGTTTCACTTTGATCCGCTTCCTTTTCTTTTCAGTCGATCATGCTGTTGTTAGTATGAGCGGATCATGGGAAAATGAAACCTACCTAGCCCATCCTGCTGTTCATTTACGAAAAAAAAGCCACAGCGCCAAAAACAGAAACCCCATGGCGGCAAAGCGCGTCAGGTCAAACGGGATGCGCTGTCCGCCGAACAACCCAAAATGGTCAACAAGCGAACTCATCACGAGCTGTCCGGCGATCACGGCCACCAATGAATTGGCAACGCCAAGTTTCGGAACGATGAGCACCATGACAAACACGTAAAAGGCGCCAAGAATGCCGCCCATCAACTGCCATTTCGGCACGGAAAACATGGCGATGAGCTCGCCTTTTCCGAAAAACAACTGCACGAAAAATAAGACGATCGTTCCGATGAAAAACGAAACGAACGCCCCTTCAAGCACCCCGACCCGCCTGCCAAGGCCGCCGTTCACCCCCGCCTGTACGGAGACGGCCATCCCAGCCGCTAGCGCCATCGTCATCCACAACCACTTCATCCGTCTTTTCCCCCTTTTTCTCTATGCTCTTTGCTGAACATAGATCCAATCAAACCAAATACGCTCTTCCTCTTTGCCGAACTGGGAGCGAAAAAAGCGATGAAAAGGAGCCGGCCGCTTCCCCGTCTTGTCGCCCCGTTAGGAAACGTTGTGGCATCGGCTTTTCGTTTTCCATCATCGTCCATGAGGCAGGGACGAGCGCACGAGCCTTTGTCAGGCTTCGAAAGTCAGCGAGTGAACGTGGATCGATAGAGAATCGGCTCTGAAGCGCAACCACCGCCCTCTGTCCGTTAGCCGCTCCCCATCAACCGAACAGCGCGCGAAGCCAGCCACCGACGAAGGAAACGAGAACAACCGCCCACGCTGGCCACTTCCAGACCGCAAGCAACAGAAAGGCGCTGAGGGCAAAGGTAAAATCAGCCGGCTCGTTCACCGCCTTTGTCCAAATCGGATCATACAGCGCCGCAAGCAAAATCCCGACGACAGCGGCGTTAATGCCGGCGAGCGCCGCTTGGAAGCGCGGCTGATGGCGAAGCCAGTGCCAAAACGGAAACGCGCCGAGCACAAGCAAAAATGAAGGGAGGAAAATGCCGATGGTGGCGACAAGCGCGCCTTTCCAGCCGAACGCAGCCATGCCGATGTACGCAGCCAAGGTAAACAGCGGCCCTGGAACGGCTTGCGCGGCGCTGTAGCCGGCTAAAAACTGGCTGGCCGTGACCCACCCTTGCGGCACCACTTCCGCTTCCAAAAGCGGCAGCACGACATGCCCGCCGCCAAACACGAGCGCCCCGGCGCGGTAAAAGCTGTCAAACAGCGCCCAAAGCGGTGAATGAATCCAAGCGCGGGCAAGCGGCAGCGCGATAAGCAGCACAGCAAATAAGGAAAGCAACAGAAAACCGGTGGAACGGCGAATGAAAGGCGTGATGCCTACGGAAGACGGCGTGACGGTTTGGCGCCGTCCGACCGCGCCGATGGCTCCGGCGATAGCGATCACCGCCACTTGGCTCCATGCCCCGGCATGAGAAGCGCAGCGATCGCCGCTGCGACCGCAAGCGTGGCCTCCAAGCGGCCGGCAGCGAATTTGCGCGCCATCTCCCATACCGCCTGCGCGACGACCGCGACAGCCGCCAACAGCAAGCCGTGCATCCAGCCCGCCTCTCCCAAAGAAGCATGTTGCAGCCAGACGGCAACCAAACTAAGCGCAACCGCCGACGGCAATGTAAACCCAAGCCAAGCGGCCAGCGCCCTCCAGAGGCCGGCGCGCATCAGCCCGATGCCGATGCCGATCTGGCTGCTGGCCGGGCCGGGGAGAAATTGGCAAAGGGCGACGAGATCGGCGTACGTTTTGTCGTCGATCCATTTTTTTCGTTTCACGTACTCTTCATAAAAATAGCCAAGATGGGCCACCGGACCGCCAAACGACGTCAAGCCAAGGCGGAGCGTCGTGATCCCGACCTCGAAGACGGAGCCGCGTCGGTCTCCTGCCCGTTGATCCTTTTCAGTCATGGATCCTGCTCCTTTCGTTTACGAGATAGTCATGCTACAATCATATCATCATTCACGAGAGGAGAGAAGATGATGAACGTTCGAACGATGGCGACCAACGGTTTGATCGCCGCCGTGTATATCGCGGTGACGGCGCTCATTCAGCCATTTGGCTTTACGAACATTCAGTTTCGCGTATCGGAACTATTGAACCACCTCGTCGTATTTCGCCCAACATACGCCATTGGCATCGTGCTTGGTGTCTTTTTCGCCAATTTATTTTTCTCGCCAATTGTTGCGTATGATCTCGTATTCGGCGTCGGCCAGTCGGTGCTGGCGCTTCTGATCACGATCGTTTCCATGCGCTATGTCAAGAACGTTTGGGCGCGCATGGCGGTCAATACATTGTCGTTTACCGTCACGATGGGCCTCATCGCCCTCGAATTAAAGCTCGCGCTCGGTCTTCCGTTTTGGCTCACATGGCTGACGACGGCCATCGGCGAATTTGTCGTTATGGCGCTCGGCGCGCCGATCATGTACGCTGTTGGCCGCCGCTTGGCGCCGGAGCTGTTCAATTCCTCCCATCAAAACCGTTAGCCGCCCCCTTGCGCCTTAGGGGGCTCGCTCCATTCTAAAGGCGCATTTCCTGTAGGCCCACAGGGGAAGTCTTGATCAACCGTACGGGCTTTCCATATCCATTTTGACTACGGCATCGAACGGACAGCCCATTCAATGATCAGCGACATCACAGCAAGCAAGATGATTCCCGCCGTCGTGATCTTCAGCGCCCTCCGCCATCTTGGCGGTAGGCCCCGCCCCACCCGAAGAACAGCAAGGCCGACCGCCATTCCGCCCACCCACATAAAAAGGCCGGCCGGGGTGACAAGTTGGCGCCAATCGCTGATCCAAGCGTAGATGATAAGCGTCTGGCAGACAAGCAGAACGCATACGATGATTCTCACGGTTCTCCCCCCTCCCGATCGAGGCGCCGCGCTGTTGAAATGGGGAGCGCCGGACGTTTCACTGTCCTTGTCGATTCGAAGCTATGCCAGCAAATCCCGATGATGATGACAGCCAAACCAACGACCGCCCATCCGTTTGGAAGCGGAGTGGACAAGAACAGTACTTCACCGATGACGGCAAACATGACTTCCGCGGACTGCGTCGCTTCCACAGCGGCCAGTTTTCGCTCGTTCCCTTTGGCCCGATCGGTAGCGATAAAAAACAATGTCGTCGCGATGACCCCGGAACTCATAGCCACGATGAACGACTGCATTGTTTGCCCCGCCGACGGCGCCCCTGATGTCATCCAGCCCATCAACGCGACCACCAGCCAAAACGGCAGACTGGCCATCGTCATCCCACATACGCGTTGAAACGCATCAAGGCGCCCGGCGCAATGTTCGATCATTTTCCGATTGCCAAGCGGATACGCAAACGCGGCAACCAACACCGGAAAAACCCCTAGTACCATTTCGCTCCATGTCAGGCGACCGGCTTGCTGGAACTGGATGAGAACGACGCCGAACAAAATGAAAAGCGAAATGAAAAGCGCCCGTTTTTCAATCGGACGGCGTACGGACATCGTTCCGTTTGGCGTTTCGATAGTTTTCGTAAACAACGGGCTAAGCAGAACACCAGCCACAATCGTGCACTGCCATGTCCCGGCCACAAGCCACCCCGGCCCATAGGCGGCCGCGTAGGTGAGCGGCGCGTAAAACAAGCCGAATCCGACCGTCCCCCATGTGATCCACACCCGCGGATGGCGCTTCATGTCCTGCCAAACCGGGCGAATGTTGCGGCGGAACAGAACGATGACAAACAGCAGCGGCGCCATAAAGAAAAAGCGAAGCGACGAACTCCACAGCCAGCTGCCACCGGCCAGCTCCATAGATCGATTCAAGATGAACGTGACGGCAAAAAAGAACGAAGCGACAAGACCGATGGTTATTTCCCGCATCGCTGGTCTCTCTCCTTGTTTGATCGTATTCGTTAGGTGGCGGAATGACTTTATTTTATCGTATTATTAGCAATTTTTCTATTTGTTTTATTTATTATTTAGAACATAGTTTTTTTAGATCAATATGAAGAGGAAAACCAACCGAACATGGTTGCATCGAGCGACAATCCGATCAACACTGTATTCATTCTTCTTTCTGTCACCTCCATTTTCTTTAATTCTTACTTGTCAAATAGATATTTATGTATTATTCTTAATTTATCCACTATTCCTATTTGTCTAGGAGGTTTTTTATGCCTAAACTCACCTTTTCCTCTGATGTCAAATGGTCTGGCGAAGGAGTACGCTCAGTGGCTGACATTAACGGCAAGCAAGTCATCATTGACGAACCCCCAGCCTTGGGAGGCACTGATCAGGGACCGAATCCCGTAGAGCTGGTCCTAGCTGCACTGGGCGGTTGCATCAATGTACTGGTCTCTCTGTTTGCCAGCCATCACGGGGTCGAACTGAAAGGAGTCCAAGTACACGTAGAAGGGGATTTAGATCCCGATGGCTTTATGGAGAAAGCGGACGTTCGGCCTGGATTCTTAGAAATTCGCTACCATATTGATATTGACTCTCCTTCCGATCCAAAAAACGTCCAAGCCTTGATGGAACACGTTGAACGTGTCTGCCCGGTCAAAGACACCCTAAGAGGCGTACCCACAGTACCTATAATGAGTCAAAAAACGTCATAATGTGGAAATGGAAAAGGCTGTCTGGAAAAGTCTCGTGATGATCTTTCCAGACAGCCTCTGTATGGCTTATCTGTATGCCGCTCCATCTACGGGATGCGCGTTTCAGGGCTCATGCAAAGAGCAGTTCCATGGAAATCCCGATGATCGGATTCCTCTGCTTGTCAATCTGCATCGCTGATTATTGTTGGATTGTCGGCAAGGCGGCGAGTTTCTTGCCGAAATTCTTCATAGCATAATTGGTAAACGTCGGGATGTAGCCGTCATAGCGCGGCGGAATGCGGACGGTCAGCTTGTTGCCCGTTTGGGTAATTTTCGGCTCGCTCGTATACGCCGCGATGATGAGATTGTGCGTTGGGTTGAACACTTGCAGCGCCATGACGCCGCCGCTGTGCGGGGTGAAAATGATCGGCGTATGATGCTCTTGCACAAGGCGTTTGGCGTTCACCGCTGTTTCGTTCGGCAAATGCAATATTTCGTAGCGGACCGATACGTTGACGATTTCAAGCAACGGCGCTCCCTCCCAAATAGGCTTGAATGACCGCCTCGTTGTTTTGCACTTCTTTTGGCGTTCCTTCAGCAATTTTTTCGCCGTAATTGTGCACCATAATGCGGTCAGCGATTTTCATGATCATTGACATTTTGTGTTCAATGAGGCAAACAATCAAACCACCTTGAACCATTTTGACGATCAATTCTCCTAATCCTTCCGTCTCATCAAGGTTGACGCCAGCGGCCGGCTCATCAAGCAACACAAGCTCGGGGTCGGTCGCCAAAGCGAGCGCAAACGCCACCCGCTTCTTCTGTTCTTGCGACAGATTGTCGACGAGACGGTCCGCCATATCGGTTAAACCGACGAAATCAAGCATCGCCATCGCTTTTTCTTTGCCTGCCTGCTCCTCGCGGCGATGCCGCTTTGTGCGCAAAATCGCATCCACCACGTTGGACGAGGTGCACAGCCGGTGGCCGATGATGACATCATCGACCAGCTCCGGTCCAATGTCGGCCCGCCGCATCGCCTCTTTGATGACTTCCGCGCCATACACGTGCGCCGGCAGTGTCGCCAAGGCGCCTCCTTGACGGGCGATCGCCGTCCTGACAGCGGACACAATGACGGCCTCTCGTTTCATCGCCATTCCCCCTCCTTTTTCAGCCGCTCCGTCCCGCGGCTTGGGAAGCGGGCCCCCACCTCATTCAGTGGAAAGACCCTCCGTCGGAAAGACCCTCACTCATACAGCGCAAAAACTAGTTCGCCTTTGACGACATCCTTCCCGTGTTGATTGACGGCGGCGACCGCAAAGCGGATCGTTTTCTCATCCTTTTCTTTGACCGTCGCTGTCAATGTGACGACATCGTTTAAAAATACCATCGATTGAAAGCGAACGAAATAATCTTGGACAAACCCTTCTTCGTAGTACGGCGTAAACAGCTTTGCCAAATTTCCCATCGTCCACATGCCGTGGGCGATAATGCCGGGTAGCCCGGCTTTTTTCGCCTCTTCATCAATCGTATGGATCGGGTTGTAATCGCCGGAGGCGCCGGCATATTTAATCAAATCAAGCCGGGATACCGGCGGAAGCATCACTTCGGGAAGCGATTGCCCCACTTGCCATTCGCGAATCGTCGTCATATGCTCATCGCCTTTCTTACCGCTTCATTGATGATGATGGTCGAAGTTGATGTGAAAACAAGATTCCCTTCTGCGTCTTCGCCGTTGTTGGCGATCACTAAAAAGCCGAGCTGTCCCATGCTGCTTTGCTTTTCATAGTAATCTTTTACTTCGGCGTAGCAGTACAGCTCTTCGCCGACAAACAGCGGACGCTCGTAATGGAAGCGCTGCTCGCCGTGAATGAGCCCTTTTGCCGGCAGCTTCAGTCCTTCAATGACGCCGTAGTCAAACACGCGCGGAAACGTCGGCGGGGCGATATTGCGCCCGTAGCGCGACCGTTTTCCTGTTTCTTCATCCCAATATATCGGATTCGGATCGCCGATCGCTTCGGCAAATTTTTTCACCGCGCCGCGTTCGACGACGTTTTTGATTTTCTTCGACCGTTTGCCGATCTCTCCTTGGTACATCGTCCGCCCTCCTCGCCTTCAACATTTCGGGCCGCCGGCGACATACAGCACTTGGCCGTTGACAAACGACGATCGCTCATCGGCGAAAAATGCGACCGCGTTGGCGATATCTTCCGGGCGGCCGCTGCGTCCGACCGGGATGGTGGCGACGCTTGCCTGAATGAGCTGCTCAAACGAAATGCCGAGCCGCTCAGCGGTTGCTTTCGTCATATCGGTTTCAATAAACCCTGGAGCGACGGCGTTCGTCGTGATACCAAATTTGCCAAGCTCAATCGCCAGCGTTTTTGTAAACCCTTGAATGCCGGCTTTCGCCGCCGAATAGTTCGCTTGGCCGCGGTTGCCGAGCGCTGAGGTCGATGAAATGTTGATGATGCGCCCGTATCCTTTTTCAACCATATATTTTTGCGCGGCGCGCGCGCAGTAAAACGCCCCTTTCAAATGGACGTCCATGACGGTTTGCCAGTCGTCGTCGGTCATTTTAAACAGCAAGTTGTCGCGGATGACGCCGGCGTTGTTGACGAGAATATCGAGCGAGCCGAATCGGTCGACGACCTCTTGCATCGTTGTTTCCACATGTTCGCGGTCGGTGACGCTCGCCACTTTGGCGTAAACGTCATACCCTTTTTCCCGCAGCTCGGCGGCCGTCGCTTCAAGCGCTTCGGCGTTTAAGTCGATGAACGCCACCTTGGCCCCCTCTTCCGCAAAGCGGGTGACAACCGCCTTGCCGATGCCGCGGCTCCCCCCGGTTACAAATGCCACTCTTCCCGCAAATCGTTGGCTCATTTTTTTCTCCTCCTTTTCGGTAACGCTTTCATTTTTTAGAGAAACTGCCCGAGTTTGACGTGTCCTTTGATTAAGTTGCGGGCGATAATGAGGCGTTGGATTTCATCCGTGCCGTCATAGATGCGCCATAATCTCGCCTCACGATACCAGCGCTCGATCGACAGCTCTTTCGTATAGCCCATGCCGCTGTGAATTTGTATGACGCGGTCGATGACGCGATTGCCCATGTTGGCGCCAAACAGCTTCGCCATCGAAGCCAAATGGCGGTTGTCCTCCCCTTGATCGAGCGTAAACGCCGTGTTCAACACGAGCCATTTCGCCGCTTCCTTCGCCTTGAATTGCAGCTCTTTCCTTCGCCTTGAATTGCAGCTCTTTTAATTTTTCTGGCGCAAGCCCCGGCTTTCCTTCCCGCTCGTTGCGCAGCACTTCGTTTTCGAGCGGGATCAGCTCCTTCTCGACAAATTTGCGAATCGCTTTTTGCACCATGCGCTGCTCATCGGTTAAGCGCAAATGCATCGTGAATCCCCTCCGTTTTCTGTTCGCCTTTCCGCCCTGCTCCACCCACTTAAAATACCAACCGGTTGGTATGTTACCTCTATTATATTCAAATGTTCTGAAAAGTACAATACTTTTTGCGCTTTTTGTCCAACGAGAAAACGTTCCCCGTTGGCGCAAGGGTTGTAAATCAAGAGGCTTCGCTTTTCAGCCGAGGTGGTCCCTAAAAGATCGGGACCCCTCTTTCTTCGCTATATACGTACTGGCTGCTTCAGCCTCTCTATGTTGCGTCTATACGGCAATCGTCTTCGCCTCGCGAATCCATTGCGCCAATCGCTCGATCAAACTCACGGCATTCCTCTCCCTTTCTCTACCAATTTCTTGGTTTGGCCAGTATCTCCTTCGGTTCTTTTCGCGGCCATACGGTATAGCTGAAACTCCAGACAAAATCAACCACCAAAACCAACGTCCAACGGCCTGCCATCATCAACAGTTCTTTCGCTTTCGACATATCGCCTACGAACCAAACCATAGCCAACAAAATCGCTTGACCGATCGCCCAAGCCCTCAGGTGACGATACCACCCTAGGCGTTCGTGCTTGGCATGCTCCTTTCCGAAGAGAAGAGATTTTTTCGGCCTAGGCATTTTCAAAAAAAGGTGAACAAACTGATGATCTGCCCATTGGATCATGCGACGTCCATACACAACGGATACAGCGATATAAACAGCTGCCAATGAATGAGATAACTTCGCTGTCTGCCCGTGCGCTAAGTCTACAACCGACACAACTAGTAAAATAAGATCTGCCAAAATGGTGCATAAAAAAAGGCATACACTGGTCATTTTCCATTTTAACACATAACGCGTGAACAATCCCGATATGACGAACACCCAAAACAGCACTTCACATGCGATAATCAGCCAACCAATGATATGGACCGCCTCCTTTTTAACACATTTGTATCAAAAAAAAATAGTAACACAATTGTATTAAAAAAACAACTGTGTTACACTGGATATATGCCCAAAATAGTCGATCACGAAAAGCAGAGGAAACGAATTGCAGAAGCGACATGGACCGTGATCATGCGGGACGGGATTGAAAAAGCAACCGTGCGAAATATCGCTAAAGAGGCAGGAATGTCTGCCGGGGCGCTGCGCTATTATTTTACTTCTCAATCCGAGTTGTTAGCCTTTTCGATGAGACTTGTCTCTGAACGGGTGCGGGAGCGGGTTGAGGCCATCCCTCCCTCCATCCCGCCCCTTGAAGGAGTCAAGCGTTGTCTCCTTGAACTTCTGCCGTTAACCGATGAAACAAAAAAAGAAATGGAGGTGTGGCTTGTTTTTACACAAAGGGCACTTTGGGATCCCGCGCTCCAACCACTGAGCGAACAAATATACCATCAGTTGCGAACGGCCATGAAAAGGATGCTTGAACTGTTGCGCGATCTCGGGCTGTTAAGGTCTGATGTGTCGATTGAGTTGGAAACAGAGCGCCTATACGCATTGGTTGACGGCTTAGCGATGCACGGCATCATGCAATCTGGCAAGCTATCTCCTTCAAAAATCGAAGAAATTATCGAATATCACTTACGCTCCATTTGCCGTTAAGACAAATGGAGCGTAGCTTATTTTGGTCCTTAACAAAACGGCAACCGTCAAACGACGACAAACAAAAGACAGGTGATCTTGCCGCTTTCTCTTCGATGGAGCACCGACTCAGGTTACTCTTGCCAAAACATCCATACATAAGTGTTACGCATCGGCTATTTGGCCAGCCGTGGGAAAAGAAAAAACAGCGACAAGCAGGCTGAAAGTCCCCCTCCCGATCATTCCAACTGCGGAATAAACGTCGGCATGACCGGGATGATCAAGCCGACGTCGATAAACATCAACAATAGATTCTTCACCTATCTATGAGCATGGCTCCTCGTCTCTTCAGCAACAGATGCCTCTTTCCCTCATTAAGCTGAGCTAGTCCACTACCGTAAATTAAACCCTTTCCCCTCGACAAATTCTTTCATGTACATCCGGACCGAGCGGCTCAGCATATCGGCCATCTGCCCCGTCCATGTATCGCGGCGGCGTCCGTTTGTCCGCTGCTCATAATACGCCGAAACCGTGTCATTGTAGCGCTGCAACTGTTCGAGGAACGGAGCGCGATCTTGGTTGTATTCGTCCTCATGATAAACGTGCGCAAACGGCAGCCGCGGCTTGCGGTCCGGCGTTTGCGCCGGATAACCGACGGCAAGGCCAAACAGCGGAATGACTCGTTTCGGTACGTTTAAGAGCGCACACACGTCCGGCAAGTTGTTGCGCAATCCGCCGATATAGCAGATGCCAAGCCCCATCGACTCGGCGGCAATGGCGGCGTTTTGCGCCGCTAACGCGGTATCGATGAGCGCCACCATAAACTTTTCCGTGCTCTCAAGCGACGGGATCACGTCTTTTCCTTCAAGCTCCCCGATGAGTTCATGGCGGTGAAAATCGGCGCAAAAGACAAAGAAATGGCCGTTGTGCTCGACATAAGACTGATTTCCCGAAAGCTCGGCGAGCTTCCGTTTTTTCTCCGGATCTTTCACCCCAATGATCGAGTACGCCTGAATGTAGCTTGACGTCGACGCCGCTTGGGCGCATTCAACGATCGTGCGAATTTGTTCATCCGTGAGCGGCCGATCTTCGAAGCGACGGATCGAACGATGTTGCAAAATCGTTTCGATAACGGGATTCATCTTGTACACACCCTCCTGTGCAATGAGTAGCTTGCCATCGATGATTATCATACCAAAAAAGAGAGAGCCGAAAACACGTCAGTCCTGCATTTTCACGGAAAAGATCCATGGGCGGTGATCGGCCCTCCACCCAGACATGAAAATCTCGCGACAGTTCGGCATTTTCACGGAAAGGAAGTATGGCATGTTTTGAAACAGTCAAGCACACCTTGTGGCAAAGAGCGCAAAACAAAAACCTGCCGGAAATCGGCAGGTTGACGTTCCTATGTACAATGGCGGAGGAAGAGGGATTCGAACCCCCGCGGGCTGTGACACCCCTAGCGGTTTTCGAAACCGCCCCCTTCAGCCAGACTTGGGTATTCCTCCGTACGAAAATGGAGCCTATCGGATTCGAACCGATGACCTCCTGCGTGCGGGGCAGGCGCTCTCCCAGCTGAGCTAAGGCCCCAAGCAAGGATCGGGAAGACAGGATTTGAACCTGCGACCTCACGGACCCGAACCGTGTGCTCTACCAAGCTGAGCTACTTCCCGTTGATTGCTTACCCTTGCGACAATTTTTATTTTATATGAACCTCGCAAGAAAGTCAATGATTTTTTATCATTTTCCCCCACCGCCCGGGCTTGACGGGTTTTCCACCGCCTGTTGCATAGCGGCCACCCTTTTTTTCCTATACTAAAAAAAACGGCGATCGGACGCAGCGCGGAAACGTTCCATGGTCAACGGTTTCCCCTCCACCTAGGGACGAAAACGACCGCTTGCTGCACGACATGTTCGCGGAAAAGGGGGAGAGCCCATGAAATTCATCCCGCCGGCGCGGCGCAAACGAGCATATTTGTCGCAGTTTACCACCACCAACCTCCATTTGCGCCATCCGCTTGTCGTCGCCTTTTTTTCCTTTTCGTTTCCCGGATTCGGCAATTTGATGCTGCACCGTTACGCCACGGCTTTTATTTTAATCGTTTGGGAGCTGTTTATCAATACAAAAGCGCACGTCAACGCCGGAATATTGTACTCGCTCCTCGGCGATTTCGAAAAGGCCAAAGCCGTTCTTGATGAGCGATGGCTGATGTTTTATGTCGCCATTTACATATACGGAATCTGGGACAGCTATCGCGGCGCCGTTGACATGAACAAGCTGTATTTGCTCGCTGACCGGGAAGACGCACCCATTCCCCCGCTGCGAATGGGGGGATGGGACATCAATTACTTGGACAAACGTAAGCCGTGGCTAGCGCTCGCTTGGTCGGTGCTCGCCCCCGGCCTCGGCCATTTGTACGTTCATAAGGTGATTGCTGGTTTGTTTCTGTTCGGCTTTACCATTATCGTTTCCTATTTTGCCCGCTTGCCCGAAGCGATCATTTATACGCTCACCGGCCGCTTTGATGAGGCGGTGCGCATCGTGAATATGCAATGGGCGCTGTATTTGCCTTCCATTTATTCGTTTGTCTTCTACGATGCGTACGTTTCAGCCGTCGAATACAACAAGCTGTTTGAAAAAGAGCTGTCCAACTATTTGCGCCGCCGCTGCCAACCAAAACCATTTCGATGGCCTATTTGATCAGGAGGCTTTCTATGATTGTCGTTGCCACTTTTGAAAACCATTTGTTCGTCGAGCTGGTGATTTCCGCTTTGCGCGAAAAAGGAGTTCCCCCACACCATCTGTTCGCCGTTCCGCTTGACGGCCGCCCGGAGCCGCCGCAGCTGTTAGATACGATCCACCGCGCGGACGGCTTGAGCTTTCTCGATCTAGCGGCGATTTTCGGGACTTGTTTCATGCTACTTGGTTCGATTTACGGCTATGTATTAACATGGGGACCGATCATTTGGGGGGTGATCGGGGCGGTGGTCGGCATCTCGCTCGGCCTGCTGTTGAAATGGGGGCTCAACCGAAACACGGCGCGCCGCCAAACGAACAGGCGCGCGGAAATCGTTCTCCTCATCCGCTGTGATGAAACGCAGTGGCCGATGATCGAGCGGCTGTTATGGAATCATCATGCGCTCGGCCTCGCCGGCATCGACGATGAAAAGAGAACGCGCCAATGACAGTCGCCATGCCGCACGCAACATGGGATGCTAGCGCGCCTCGCTTTGTCGACGTATCACGCCTTCCCGTTTTGGTCCGCCCGATGCCGGCGGCCTACCTTTCCCGTTTTAGAAAATTCACCGCTCCCATCGAGGTGCAACCTTTTAATACACGTCGCGCCGTGCAAAGACAACAAAAGCGACAGCGAGAGCCATAAGTCCCCACACGGCCAGCACCGTCATGGAAAAGCCGAGCGTCATTCCTTCAATCGGAGGAGCGGCGCCTTTCAAGTAATCGGTGAGCCGCAAATTGACCATAAACAAATACTTTGCGGACTGCCATGACGACACCATGTTCGACAAAATGGCGCCCGAAATGAGAGCCGCCAGCATCACTCCCATCACCGCCGCTGTGCTCCGAAACAGCACGGAAAGCATCAATGTCAACGTCCCGACGACCGTGCTGACAAACGCGGCTAACCCCAACTCCATCAAAATGTATTTCCATTGCGGAATCATATGCACGTTGTCCGTATTCAAGTCCTCGCCTTGGGGAACAAAACCGGTCAACAACGGCAAATGAAAGCCGCCATACCCGAATACAAGCCCGGAGATGGCATACGACAGCACCGCTGTTGTCAGCATAATAAACGACACGGACAGCAGCAAAGCGATATATTTGCTAAGCAGCACTTTCCACCGTTTCACCGGCCGGACGAGAAGCAGCTTGATCGTTCCGGCGCTCGCCTCCGAGGAGACAAGATCGGCCGCCACCACCATGACGAGCAGCGGCAAAAACAAGTCGATGGCGTTTTCGATAAACGTGCGCATAAACGTCGGCGCCCCCGGGGCGGACGGATTCACGTTGTGCTCTAAGTAATACTGTTGCTGCTTGAGGCGGATTTGTAAATATTTGCGCCACTCCTCGGACATGCTCGGCGACTGGAGGCGATTTTGCAAGTCGACGATTTGCTGCTGCAGCTGCGTCCGCCAGTCGGTCGTGCCGAGCCGTTTTCTCAACTCTTCCGTCTCCCGATATTGAGCGTATGTAAACAAGGCGACGAGCACCGCCACAATGGCGGCGATCACCCATAGCCGCTTTTTGCGGACGATTTTCAGCATTTCATTGTACACAAGCTTACTCAATCGTTTCGCCCCCTGTCAGCTCGATAAATAAATCTTCGAGCGTCGGCAACCGCGGTTCAATGTGAGCTACCGCCACGCCGGCACGGACGAGCTTGGCGTTCCAAGCAGCGAGCTTGGCCGGTTCATACGGCGTGATAATCCCCTCTTCATCTGCCCGCAGCACCTCCGTCTCCTCAGCGAGCAGCACCTGCGCCCGATCGAGCGGATCCGCTTTCCAGACGACGCGCGCTTGTTCGTTTAACAGCCGCTCGACTGTATCAACAGCCAGCAGGCGCCCTTTCGCCATAATAGCGACGCGGTCGCACATGAGCTGAATTTCGCTTAACAAATGCGAAGAGACGAGAACACTAAGCCCTTCCGTTTCCGCCAAAAAACGGATGAAGGCGCGCATTTCACGAATGCCGGCTGGATCAAGGCCGTTGGTCGGCTCATCCAAAATGAGCACCTTCGGCTTCCCGAGCAGCGCTTGGGCGATGCCAAGCCGCTGCCGCATGCCGAGCGAATACGTGCTTACCCGGTCGTGAATGCGCTGCTCGAGCCCAACGAGCTTCGCCACTTCCATGATTCGATCGGCGCCGATTCCCGGCATCATACGGGCGAAATGTTCAAGGTTTTCCCACCCGGTTAAGTACGGGTACATTTCCGGATTTTCGACGATGCAGCCGATTTGGCGGATCGCCTCGGTAAACTGGCGGTGAAGATCATACCCGCCAATCATCACCGTCCCTGACGTCGGGCGAATGAGCCCAACGAGCATGCGGATCGTCGTCGTTTTGCCCGCGCCGTTCGGCCCTAAAAAACCGAACACTTCCCCTTCGTGCAAAGCAAACGAAACGCCTCGGATAATTTCTTTGCCGCGGATCGTTTTCCGCAGTCCATGGACCGCTAGTGTCACCGGTTTCATCATCAGCGATTCTCCTCCGTCAGCGTAATCAGCGAAGCGACACGCTCTCCGATTCGTTTGTATCCTTCTTGGTTTGGGTGGAAATGATCGCTGTACAAATAGTCGTTGACGTGCAAAGCAAACAAATCAAACGTCGGCACCGCGACGACGTTCGGATAGCGGGCCGCCACTTCCGCCGCGACAAAATTCCAGTCGCGGACGACGGCGGACGTGCGTTTGGCATCGCCTAAATCGCTGAACGGGTTGTATAAGCCGATCGCCAAAATGACGGCATCGGTGTTGAAGCGCCGAAGCATGGCAAAAATGCGGTCTAGGTTCGCCGCATACTGCCGTTTTGCCGCGTTCAGCTCTTTTTCATTCAGCCGAAGCGCTTCCCCGCCCCGAAACAGATCGTTGCCGCCGATCGTCATGACGATCAGATCGGCCATGGCGATTTGCCGCTGAATCTCAGGCTGGCCGAGCTGGCGAAGCAAGCCATCGGAGCGCAGGCCACGAACCGCCAAGTTCGTAACGCGAATCGGCGCCTCCGTCTGCTTTCGCAGCTCATCGACCATATAGCCGACATACCCTTTGCCGCTTTCATCGCCCGTCCCCCGCGTCAACGAGTCGCCTAAAGCGACGATATCGATATCGCCATCGCCCTTCTTTGCCCCGTGGACCGAGGGCTGCGTTTGCCCCGGGGGCTTAGAGGGGGGAGCGAGCTGGTCTTGCACGGCCAACACGAGCCCGCCAAGCCAAAGCGCTGCTGACATGGCGGCAGCCGCGATCACAAGCCCCACAACGCCCAGTCGCATACCATTCACCTCATTTCATTTGCTTTGTCGCTGCCTTTCACCATCGGTTTCAGCATCGTTAGTTTGCTCCGGCCGCCGTTTCATTCGCCAACGTTTTGGATTCCAGTACTTTCTCAGCTTTGCCGCCGCTTCCTTTCCCACCAGCCATGCCCCGGCCCAAAACAACATTTCGGCGAGCACAACGGCGCTCGTCACCACCCATGCCTTGACGGAAGCGGAAAACGGCAAAAATGGAGCGATCGGCGGAACGACCCAAACAACGAACGAGGCGATGATCAATCCGACACCGATGCGCTGCCTAGCGGACGGCTTTCGCTTCACTCTTTCGCCCCCTTTTGCCTGAATGACAAAAGCAAACACTCACGTATTTCCACTCTAACATATTATCCTCGTTTTCCAAAACGGTTCGCTTGGCTTCCCATGCGCGCCGGCAAGAAGGAGAGCTCGCTTCAACGCCGTCCGCCCGCAGCATAGGGCAGAATCGAAGAAGAGGGTGTTCCCAAAGGATCGGAACACCCTCTCTCATCGCTATATACAGACACTAAACACCCTCTCCACATTATATGCTGTGTCTTTCTTGAGAGGAGATCGCCTTTTGGGTCATTCCCCCATGATTTACTCGCGCAATCGCTTCTCGGAATCGTTTCCTAAGTAGAAAAAACTTGTTACATCAGCCTCTATGTTCACACGTTCGATCATCGTTCAAGGCAAACGGCTGTTTTTTACCAACGTTCTAGCCGAACCAGCCGAGTTCATTTCCTGATCACCGCTGTTTCTGGCAGTAGTCGATGATTCCCATCGCGCACACTTGCAAATCAAGCTCGATCGCCGCATGCGCTGACGATGAAGATGGAACGCCATGATCGTCAAGAAACGCCATGATCTCGTTGCACAACCGATGCGCTACCTTTTTCACCAGCTCGGAAACCGGCGCTTCCGAATGACGGTCGACCGCTTCTTTTCCCGCCGCCACGAACTTCGGCAACCAAAAACGAAGCTGGCGGAAAGCTTCCTGCGGGTCATCGAGCATGCCAAAATGGCCAAAATAAATGCGTTCCGGCCTCAGCTCCTCCAGCCTTGCCGCCGACCTCTCCATGGCCTCGGGATCAAACTGGTTTGGGGATGTGGAAGGCAAGCAAAACGTAAGCCCCGCCTCTTGCAGCTGCGGATAAAAAACGCCGATCGTATCGCCGGTGAACACCCCGCCGCTGTATGAATCATAAATCGAAAAGTGGTGGTTCGCATGCCCCGGCGTATCGTAAAAGGTAAGCGTCCGCGCGGCGCTCAGCGCGAGCGTCTCTCCATCCTCCTTCACGATCACCCGTTCTTCCGGCACCGGAACAATCGGAGCAAAGAGCGCATCAAATTGGGCGCCGTACACCGCCTTCGCTCCAGCGATGAGGCGCGATGGGTCGACTAAATGCCGCTTCCCTTTCGGATGGACGACGACCGTGGCGTTTGGGCAATGCTGAAGAAGCAGTCCGACGCCGCCCGCGTGGTCCAAATGAATATGGGTCACGATGATATAGCGAAGATCCGCTGGGTCGATTTGGAGCGCTTTCAACCCAGCGAGCAAGCGCGGCACCGACGGGCTTGGGCCTGTTTCCACGATCGCCAAGTTCTCTTCGTGCAGCACGTATGTACCGGTGCGGCGCGGCATACCTAAGTCGTATAAATCGATGAGCGATAGGCGATCGCCTAAGGCAAGCGGATCCGCCATACTCCCTTCTCCTTTCTATCGATGATGCAGAATATTCTAACATAAAACCGCCGTTTGCGCTATTTCTTTGCAAACAACACAAAGACAAGCAAACGATCCCCGCACCCCGTCTAGGAGACCGGTGATTTAAGCGGACAAGCCGCTGATCAAGCCCGTTTCTCAAATCGAAAAGCCTCGTCGCATCAGGATCACCTTTCAAACGATCCGCCATTGCTCAAAAGAAACAACCGTTTTTCACCAGCCTTCTAGGCATCACCGGATAAAGGCGGCGTGGCGACAACGAAAAAAGCGGCTCCTGTGTCAACAGGAAAACCGCTTCACAGCACAGTCGGTTAGGAAGCCATCTCCTTGCTCGCCACTCCTTTCCGTCCATTCCGTACAGCCAAGATCACCGCCGCCGCCCAGCCGATCACGATAAGGCTATAAACGGTCGGATACACGGGCGCCGGCGCCTCCCAGGCGTGCAGAAGAGTGCGGACATTCGTCAAAATGATGAGACCGCCAACTAGCACTCCAAGCAAATGGGACGGCAGTTTGCGCACAAGCCAAGCGGCAATCGGCGCGGCGATGATCCCCCCCGCCATCAGCGTCAGCACCCAATACCAGTTGACCTGCTCCCAGCCGAGAGAAATCGCAAATCCGATCGTCGCTGAGAGCGCAACGGCAAATTCGGACGTATCGACGGTGCCAACGACCTTGCGCGCCTCCATGGTCCGATTCGCGAGCAGCACCGGCGTCGCAATCGGCCCCCAGCCCCCTCCCCCAGTGGCGTCAAGAAACCCGGCTACCAAACCGAGCGGGACGAGCTGTTTGTTCGACCATTGTTTTCCCGAAGCCGATGGGGCGCGGCCGTTCAATACCAAGAATCGATAAATAATGTAAAAGCCAAGCACCAATAAAAACAATGAAACGTACGGTTTGATCAAATCTCCCGGCAAGTTGCTTAAAAAGCAGGCGCCGACAAACGCGCCGACCGATCCGGGAATAATCAGCTTCACCACCATGGCGCGGTCGACGTTGCCAAATTTCCAATGGGAAATACCGGACGCCGCCGTCGTCGCCACTTCCGCCAAATGGACGGACGCTGAAGCGACGGCCGGGGCGATGCCGAACGTCAGCAAAAGCGTCGTTGAAGTGACGCCGTACGCCATCCCGAGCGATCCGTCAATGAGCTGAGCAATCAATCCTACAAACAGAAACACAATCAATTTTTTCATGATTCTCCCTCCGTTTACTATAGTTAAGCATGTTACTTATATTTAAATCCAACTATTCATAGTTGTCAACTGCGAATTTTGCAAAAATAAAAAATTTCATCCCCCATCATCCCGCTCTTCATCAAAAAAGTCGAACTTGATTTTATGCTTCCAAGCAAGAAGAGAAAACAAATCATGTTTTGTATACACTTGTCCGGTGAAGTAAACCGTCCGTCAAGTACATGTTATGGTGATGAACTTGACCGAATCATAACGAAACACAAAAGGGAGTCGGGGTCTGTCAAGTCCATATTGTGGTGACGAACCTACCATCCGTTGTGAACAGGAAAAAAACATAACAGCAATCCTCAGACCGAAGCCGCATCGAACGAAAAAAAGGCGCTCTGCGCTTTGCCCAGAGCACCTTTGACAACGAGGCCGCCACCGCGACCGCTTCACCGGATGGCGGCCTGCCGCAACCATCCGCTTAAAACTTTCCTTGGTATCGTTCGATTTCCCACGCATGAACCGCCGTACGGTAGCTGTTCCATTCGTCTTTTTTCATCGCCACGTATTCATGGAATACATGCTCGCCGAGCGTCGCACGGCCGATTTCGCCGTCTTCGAACGCCGCGATGGCAGCGCCTAAGTTTTCCGGCAAGTTGTCGATGCCAAGCGCCGCGCGGCGTTCTTCCGACATATGGAAAATGTCTTCGTCAATCGCCGCTGGAGGCGTCAACCCTTTTTCCACGCCATCAAGGCCAGCCGCTGCGATGATGGCGTAAGCCAAGTACGGGTTGGCCGACGGATCCGGGCAGCGCAGCTCAACGCGCGTCGCCATGCCGCGCTTCGCTGGAATGCGAATGAGCGCCGAACGGTTGGAAGCCGACCACGCGATATAGCAAGGCGCCTCATACCCCGGCACCAGCCGTTTGTACGAATTGACAAGCGGGTTGGTCACAGCGGCAAAATGTTTGACGTTTTTTAACAAACCGGCGATAAACTGGTACGCTGTAGCCGACAACTGATTGGCATCGTTCGGGTCAAAGAACGCGTTTTCCCCGTCTTTGAAGAGAGAGATGTTGACATGCATCCCCGAACCGTTGATGCCGAACACCGGTTTCGGCATAAACGTCGCGTGAAGGCCGAATTTGCCGGCAATCGTTTTAACGACCCATTTGTATGTCGTCGCGTTATCCGCCGCCCCGAGCGCGTCCGCGTATTTGAAGTTGATTTCATGCTGGCCTTCCGCCACCTCATGGTGCGACGCTTCGATCGTAAAGCCCATCGCTTTTAAGGCGCGGTAAATTTCAAGGCGAACGCGTTCCCCTAAATCTTTCGGGGACGGTTCAAAATAGCCGCCGTTGTCATGAAGCTCAAGCGTCGGGTTGCCATTTTCATCCGCTTTGAACAAGAAAAATTCGAGCTCCGGGCCGACCGAAATCGTGTATCCTTTTTCCGCCGCCCGCTCAACCGTTTTTTTCAGCACGTTGCGCGGATCGCCTTCAAACGGCGTGCCGTCCGGGTTGGTCACCGAGCAAAGGAAGCGCGCTTCTGCATAACCTTCTTCGACCGTCCACGGCAACACCGCGAACGTATTCAAATCCGGCAACAAGTACAAGTCAGAACGATTGATCGGTGAAAATCCTTTGATCGACGAACCGTCGAACATGATTTTTCCGCCGACGACGTCATCAAGCTGCTCGGCCGTGACGGTGACATGCTTTAAAATCCCTTCAATGTCGACGAACTGCAAATGAAGCAGCTCTACATTTTTTTGTTGGATCGTTTCTTTGATTTGCTCCAACAGCCCCGTTTGTGTAGAGGAAACGAACAAATTCGACATGTTACATTACCTCACATTCGTACGTTTATTTTTCTAACATGATTTTATTATAGAAAAAGAGCCGCCGTTTGGCAACCCTTTTTTCATTAATTTTTCTGTATTTTTATAACGTTTTTTTGGAACCGTTTACAAAACAAAGTGCGAAAACGCGGATGTTTATACAAAAACGAAACAGCTTGCGAAACGATGTTTCCTGCAAGCTGTCCTTTGTCATCCGCCATCAATGTTACATGTTCTCCTTGCGGCGTCGCCATGATCCGGACGGGATGAGCGGCAAACCGACCGCTTTTTCCGGCCGATAAACGTACACATATCCTTCGAGCGGTTGACAGACATCGCGAACCCATACTCGTTCGTATTCATTGTCGTCCCGTCCTTCCCCGTAGTCTTCAAGCTCATCCATCGCCTTGAGCCCCTCTTCCGTCACCGTCAGCCATTCCCCCTCCACTTCCCCCTCTTCTCCGAGCACAAGTGCGGGGTACAACCCGACGTTGTATAAACGGCCCTTGACTTTTCCTGGGCGTACGTCGCGAACGTACGGCGCCGCGATAGGGTGATTGTCCTCACCCATCAGCAATGTTCCGTACACAAACACCCGATATCGTCGTTCCGCCATCTTCTCGCCCCTCCCTTTTGTTTACATAATAATGATTATGAAAACTCAAAGGATGAAACAAAAACAATGGAAGCCCTACCTCTCATCCATCCTTGCCGCTCCGTAGCGGCGCCAGTGTGAATTTGTTGAGCGATTGGCGGCGCAAAAAAGCCGTGTCGGCTGCATCCGCTGAGCAACGACACGGCGGTGACAATTTCGTAACGAACGAATGGCGCTTTTCTTAGCATACCTGTTTGAGTATGAAATGTCAATCATTTTTTACGACGATGGTTTCCATTTAATGCTGCAGCCGATGCTCGGCTTTTGGTGTTCCGGCACCGGACGACCCGCCAACAAAGCGTCCAGCGCGGCACGAATCGATTCCCCGGTCACCGGAATGCCGTTGCTTGGGCGCGAATCATCAAGCTGGCCGCGGTAGACGCATTTCAGTTCGCGATCAAAAATGTAAAAATCGGGCGTGCAAGCCGCATCGTACGCTCTTGCCACTTCCTGCGTCTCATCGTATAAATACGGGAACGGATAGCCGAGCTCTTCGGCCACCTTTTTCATGTTTTCCGGCGAGTCGTCCGGATATTGTTCAACATCGTTCGAATTGATGGCGACAAACGCCACCCCTTTGGGCATATAATCGTTGGCTAGGCGGACAAGCTCGTGCTGGACATGTTTGACAAACGGACAATGGTTACAAATAAACATAATGACGGTCGCCACATCCGACTTGACGTCATCTAGGCGGACAAGCCGGCCGTCAACGACGTTGGTCAAGGCGAACGGCGGCGCTTGTTTGCCGAGCGGGAACATGTTCGACTCGACAGCTGGCATGATGACCACCCTCTCTCTCCTATTTTCTTCCTCATTATACCAAAGAACCGCTCAGCATGCATCTTTCATCGCTTGGTGGCCCGGCAGGATCGGTTTCTGACTCGCCGCGCCGGGCAAATCGATGGACAAAACACAGCGAACGGGAGCATAATAAGAACTAACCATTTTCAGCTGACAAACAGAGGGGGAATGATGATGCCGCTCGAACTCAGCGTCCTTGACCAATCGCCGATCGCGGAAGGCACAACGGCCGAGGAGGCGCTTGCCAACACCGTCCGGCTCGCCCAGTTCGTCGAAGAACTCGGCTACAAGCGCTTTTGGGTGTCCGAACATCATGACACGAACAGCCTCGCCGGCTCGTCGCCAGAAGTGCTGCTTGGCTACATCGGAGCGAAAACATCGCGCATCCGCATCGGCTCCGGCGGGGTGATGCTGCCGCATTACAGCGCCTATAAAGTGGCGGAAAACTTCCACGTGTTGGCCGGCTTGGCGCCCGGGCGCGTCGACTTAGGCGTCGGGCGGGCGCCCGGCGGCATGCCGCGGGCGACGATGGCGCTTCATGACGGAAAGCAACGGCCGATCGACCGCTATCCAGAACAAATTGACGAGCTGCTTGGCTACCTGCATGATGCACTCCCGCCCGTGCATCCGCTTTATGGCGTCAAAGCAACGCCAATCGTGCAGTCCCCTCCGGACGTATGGTTGCTCGGCTCAAGCTCGGAAACGGCGAAGCTGGCGGCGGAAAAAGGGCTGCCGTATGTATTTGCCCAATTTATTAACGGCGACGGCGGCGAAGCGGCGATGCGCTTGTATCGCGAGCGGTTTGCGCCGTCCTCGTATCTGGACAAGCCCCGGTCGATGGTCGCTGTCTTTGCCGTTTGTGCAGAAAGCGAGGAAAAGGCGGAATGGATCGCCGGCAGCCTCGACTTGACGCTGCTGATGATTGAGCAAGGGATGGCGGTCAACGGCATTCCCGCGCCGGAGCAAGCAGCAGCGTATCGATACAGCCCGTACGAACGCCAACGGGTGGCGGACAACCGGAGGCGGATGATCGTCGGCAGTCCGGCGCGCGTCAAAGACGAGCTCTACCGGCTAAGCGAAGCGTATGAAACAGACGAAATCATGCTTGTTACGATTACATATGATTTCCACGACAAACTCACTTCGTTTCGGCTGATCGCCGAAGCGATAGGGGGGTGAACCGATGTGGATCGTTTCTATTAATGTCGGAACACCGAAAACGCTCGACATCAACGGTCAGCCGCTCGTGAGCGGCATTGACAAAACCCCGGTCGCCGGGCTGGTGGCCGTCGGCAAACGCCATTTAGCCGGAGACGGCCAAGCCGATCTTGTTCATCACGGCGGCGAAGACAAAGCGATTTGCGCCTACCCATCGGAACATTTCGCCTACTGGGAGCGGCACTACGGCCGGCCGTTTGCGGCCGGGGCATTCGGGGAGAACTGGACGCTTGCCGGTTTGACCGAGGACGAGGCGTGTCTGGGCGACATTTATGCGGCCGGCACGGCGCTCGTGCAAGTGTCACAGCCACGCCAACCGTGTTCGAAACTCGCTTTGTTCCATCAGCTTCCGGGATTGCCGAAAGCCGTCATTCAGACAGGGAAAAGCGGATTTTACCTGCGGGTGCTGAACGAAGGCGTCGTCGAGCCGGGGGCAACGTTGCTCCTTGTTGAGCGCGGCCAAGGGGCGTTGTCGATCGCCTACATCAACCGCATTTACTATCATGAGCGGGACAATGTCACCGCCATGGAACAGCTTGCCTATCATCCGGCACTGTCAGCGAGCTGGCGGGAAGCGTTTCTTCACCGTCTCGCCGCTCAGACGGAGCCGTAACCCCTTTCCGCTGGCGCAGACCGCCCGCTGCGCGCGGCCTGCGCCCAATGCCTCCTTCATCCGCCTGCGCCGTTCGGTTCTATCTGCCGACCGATTCGTTTCGCTACGCTCGCTGCCTGCCGCGCTCCCAATAGCGGCGGTACAATTCGAAATAAAATCCTTTGGCCTCAAGCAGCTCCTCGTGCGTCCCTTGCTCCACGACTTTTCCTTCATTTAATACGAGAATGCGATCGGCGTTTTGCACCGTGTTCAACCGGTGGGCGATGACGAAGCATGTTCGGCCGGCCATCAGCCGCGCGAGCGCTTCTTGAATGCGCACTTCCGTCACCGTATCAATATTGCTCGTTGCCTCATCCAAAATCAACACGGCCGGATCGGCGATCATCGCCCGGGCGATGGCCAGCAGCTGCCGCTGTCCTTGGCTGATTCCGCCGCCGTCCGCCGTCAAAACCGTATCGTAGCCGTTCGGTAATTTCGTGATGAAGGAATGGGCGTTCGCTTTGCGCGCTGCTTCCTCCACTTCCTCATCCGTCGCCTCGAGCCGGCCGTAACGGATATTGTCGCGAATCGTTCCCGCGAACAAAAACGTATCTTGAAGCACAAACGCCATATGGCGGCGCAAGCTCGCCCGTTTGATCGTCCGGCTGTCGCGCCCGTCAATGACAACAGCCCCCGCATCCGGATCGTAAAAGCGGGCTAACAGCTGAAGGACGGTCGTTTTACCTGCTCCCGTCGGACCGATGAGCGCAACGGTTTCTCCCGGAGAAACGGAGAAGTTCACGCCGCGAAGCGCGGGGCGCTGCTTGTCGTAGGAAAACACCACATCGCGAAACTCGATACGCCCGTGAAGCCGATCGATCTCTTCCGCTTCCCCCTCATCTTCCTCTTCTTTTGGCAAATCGAAAATTTCCAACACCCGTTCGGCGCCGGCCAATGCTGACAGAAGCGTATTCCACTGGTTCGCCAAATCGTTGAGCGGGCGGGTAAACTGTCGGGCGTATTCGACAAACACGACAATGGTGCCGACCGAGATCATCCCTTTGACCGCCAGCCATCCACCGACGCCGGCGATCAAGGCGAAGCTAAGGTTGTTTAAGAAGTTCATCAGCTTCGGGATCAAGCCGGAATACGTCTGCGCCCAAAATCCCGCTTGTTTCAGCTCGATATTTTTGCGCACCACTTCCGCTGTCATCCGCTCTTCTTGGGAAAACAGCTTCACCACTTTTTGCCCCGACAAAGCTTCTTCAATCAATCCATTCATCTCGCCAAGGGCGCGCTGCTGCTCGCGAAAGCGCACTTGCGTCCGCCGCGTAATCCAACGCATGCCGGCGTACATGAGCGGCACAACGACCAGCGTTACCGCGGTCAAAAGGAGGCTTTTGAACACCATGACGGCGATGGCGCCCGCGAGCGTCAATGTGCTCGAAACGACTTGAATGACCGTGCTGTTGAACGTCTGGCTCATATTGTCGATGTCATTCGTAATTCGGCTCATCAGCTCGCCTTGCTGGCGGCGGTCAAAAAAGGAAATCGGCAGCTCATGGAAGTGGCGGAACAAGCGGGCGCGAATCGCGTGCACCGTCCGTTGGCCGACGGCGATCATCCAATAGTTTTGTAAAAACGTCGCCGCCCCCAAAGCGGCATAAATCGCCAGCAGAAACAAAAGCGTTGTGAGGAAGCCGTCCGTTTTCCTCTCAACAATATACACATCAATGGTCGAACCGATGACATACGGTCCGGCCAGCGCCAGCGCCGTGCTGGCGACCACCATCCCCAACGCAGCAAGCAGCTTTCGCTTTTGCGGAGCGATAAACGTCCAAAGGCGACGCAGCGTGCCCATGCTGCTTTTGGCTCGCTGACGCCCCGGCTGCCGCGCCCCATGGGGGCTATGCCGTAGTGACATGGCTTTGTCCCTTCTTTCCTTCCTGCGTGGCAACGATCCGCCGGTACAGCTCGCTCGCCGCCAGCAGCTGTTCATGGCTTCCTTGTGCGGTGAGACGGCCGTCTTCCAACAACAAAATCGTATCCGCCATCATCGCCGTGCTCACCTTCTGCGTCACGATGACCATCGTACAAGCATAGCGGCGAAGCGCGGCCAGCAGCTTCGCCTCCGTCGCGGCATCGAGCGCGCTCGTGCTATCATCAAGCAACAGAATCTGCGGCCGGCCGACAAGCGCGCGGGCGATGGCCAAGCGCTGCTTTTGCCCGCCCGACAAATTGACGCCTTTTTGGCCCACAACCGTCTCGTACCCATCGGGAAACGTGGCGATCGTTTCGTGAATTTGAGCGGCGCTTGCCGCCTCGACCAGCTCTTCCATAGTCGCCTCCGTCTTGCCAAAGCGAAGATTATCGGCGACGGTACCGGAAAAGAGTAGCACCTCTTGCGGAACGAAGCGAACCGCCTCGCGCAGCTGCTTCGCCGGCCACTCGCGCACGTCGACGCCGTCGATCAGCACCCGTCCGGCACTCGGCTCATACAGCCGCGGGATCAGCTGAAGAAGCGTCGATTTCCCCGCTCCTGTCGCCCCTAAAATGGCGACCGTCTCTTGCGGGCGAACGACAAACGACACGCCGGAAAGCGCATCGCGCCCGCTGCCCGGATAGCGAAACGACACGTGTTCAAAGCGAATCTCCCCGCGCTTGGCGGCAGGGGGCTCGACGGTATGGCCGCCGTCCGGCTCGCTTGGCGCGTCAAGCAGTTCCGCCAAACGAGCGGCGGACGCGCGCGCCCGCGACCACGCCATCGTAATAAACGTGAACATCGAGAGCGCCGCCGTCGCCCGCGTAGCATAGTTGACCACCGCGACGACTTGCCCGGCGCTCGCCGTTCCCGCCTCAACGTCATGACGGCCAAAAAACAGCACCGCGACGATGGCCGCATTCATGACAAACAACAAGACCGGGGTGATCGTTTCCACTAGGCGAAACACGCTGATGGTTCGCTCCATCAGCGCATCGTTCGCCCCTAGAAACCGCCCTTGTTCATACTCGTTTCTCACCCACGCTTTAATGAGGCGCATGCCGGCCAAATTTTCGCGCATCACGCCGTTCACCCGGTCAAGCGCCCGCTGAACGGCAGAAAACGACGCGCCCGCCTTTTTCATCACCCACAATAAAAACGCTGCTGACAGCGGAACAGCCACCGCCAGCACGAAAGCAAGCCGAGCCTGAACGACAAACGCCATCCCGACGCCGAAAATGACAAGCAGCGGCGCACGCAAGGCAATGCGCAAGCTCATAAACAGCATGTTTTGCACTTGAGTGACATCATTGGTCATGCGGGTAATCAACGAGGCCGTCGACAGCTGTTCGATCCGCGCCAGTGACAGCGATTGGATTTTCGCAAACAACGTCGTGCGCAGCGCAAACCCATATTCCTGGCCGACATAGGCAGCGGCAAACGAGTTGGCGATGCCCGCGGCAAACGCTAAAAACGATGCGCCCAGCATCACGCTTCCCCACGTAGCGATGGCGGTCAAATCCCGGTTCATCACGCCCTCATCAATGATTTTGCCCATCAAGAGCGGCTGCCACAGCTCGATGACCAACTCCGTCAACATCAACAGCCAAGCCAACGCCATCCATTTCCTGTGCGGGCGCAAATAAACAAGCACCTGCCGCATGTTGTGCCACTCTCCTCTCCACTTCGCGGCGCCGAACCGCCATTGATTTCTCGCCCTTGATTTTATTCTAAACCCGAAATATTGTTTTGACAACGAAGACGTGCGCGGAAAAAGGAACGGCCACCGATCAAGGCGGATGGCCTTCGTTCCCCCCATGGTGACCCGACGGCCAACGGCAAGGAAAAAGAGGGTGTCCCAAATGGACCGGGACGCCCTCTTTCATCGCTATATATACGTAATGACTGCTTCTGCCGCACTATATGTTGTGCCCATCTTGAAGGAAGGCGACCTTTTGGGTCAACCTCTTGACATCAAGCACGATGGACGGCGCCGCGATAACGCGCCACAAGCTGCTTCCGTCCCCATCCTATCGGAGTGGGTCTTCCATGCTTCCCGCACACCGGCGCGGATCTTCCGTGTTCCTCACATGCTGGCCTCCCCTGTTTACCGCCCTGTTTCCTTGAAAACGACCGGAAAGCGCGCGGCTCTGAGATCAGCCGCTTCCATCTCCGCCTTCCGCCCGCTGCTGTTGCCACGCCTCTAGCAACACCGCCTGCTCGATCGGTCCGGGGGAAGACAGCGGCGCGAGAGCGAGCACTTGCTGTTCATCGGCGGCAATCGGGAACAGCCGATCCAATTTGGCGATGAGCAAAATTTTTTCGATCATGGCGTTTTCCCGGACGACAATAGCCATGGCGCGACCGGCGCTAACCACCCGTTTAAAAAAGCGGACAAGAAGCGCCAGCCCGGTGCTGTCCAAAAATTGGAGTCCGCTTGTATCGACGATGACTAGCGGATGTTCAACGGCGGCGGCCACCGCCGCCAATTTTTGTTCCGCAGCGAGCTGCGTATGATAGGCGAGCCGTCCGGTGAGCACGACACAATCGTATGCAGGCTTTGCAATCCGTTCCAGTTCAAACAAAAATCGATGCTGTTCCATCATATCCCCCTATCGTTGGCCACCCTCCTTCCGTCCGCGCCATCCGTCCGCCAAACATCAGTGAACCCCTTTGCCTTTCCCATCAAACGGTGCAAGGAGGCACCTAGCGCGTTCGGGCGCCCTTTCCGATGAAAAAACAGGCCGGTTGCCCGCCGCGTGTTTTCATCCATCGCCGCCCTCCCAGCCCGCCTTTCGCTTCATGGCCATCACGAGCACCCGGCGGCCATCCGGCCGCTCCATCCACGCCATCGCGTCCATCGCCTCGCGGATCAACAGCAGGCCGCGCCCCGATTCAGCGAGCAGCACATCAGCGAGCGTCATGCTAGCAAGCCGCTCAATCGTCTCCAATGAGATGCCGTCGCCTTCATCTTCCACCATCACTGTCACATCGTCAGCAGTGATAAAAAAGGAAAGCGAAATCGTTCGGGAGCCGCCCCCTGCCCGCTTGGCCTCCTTCACCGCATTGACTACCGCTTCATGCACCGCCAGCACAAACAGATCGGCATCGCGGACGGCCAAGAGGCGCGCAGCTTGTTTAGCGATGAAATCGAACCACTCAACCGCCTCTTCGCCCGCTTGGCAAGACACAACCCAACTCAGCCACACGTCCGCTCCCGCCTCACCCGCGGAGCGTAATCGACAACAAGCAAATGTCGTCCGCCGGAGCGGCGAGCGGGGGACCTTCATTCATCAGCCGTTCAAGGAAGCGTTTATCCGGCAAGTGGCGGCACATTTGCGTGCAAGTGCGGATCGTTTCCATGCTTTGCAAAATGGACGGCTGAATTTCTTCTAAAATGCCATCGGTGTACAAAAGCAGGCGAGCCTGCTTGTCATAATGAACGACCCCTTTTTCAAACGGCAAAGAAAACGGGCTGCCGATCGCCAAACCGCCTTTGTCCAACTCATGGATGCTTCCGTCCTCAAAAACGAGCAAGCCCGCTGGGTGACCGGCGTTTGTATATTCAATTTTGCGCTCTTTTGTGTCAATCACCAAATAAATCATCGAGAACAAGTAGCGAATGTCATACACTTCCTCCGGAAACAAGGATTGCACGTGCTTCTCGAGCTCGCTCGCCACCAAAACCGGATCAACGACGCGAACGATCAACCCGCGCAGCAGCGAGCGAAGCAGCATGCTCACCAAAGCCGACGAAATGCCATGACCCATGACATCAATGACAATGACGCCATAACGGTATAAATCAATTTGATAACAAGCGTAAATATCGCCCGACAAATCGTCGGATGGGATATAAACGGCCTCCATCGTCACCGTCTCGTTTTGGATGAGCGGCGTCAATAAGTTTTGTTGAATGCGTTTCGCCAATTCGATTTGCCGGCGATGCTCGGTCTCTTTTTGTTTCCGCCTCGTCACATCTTCCGCCACCATGACGTACCCGTGAGAGCTGGAAACGGGAATGATCGTATACGAAACATCTATCGGCACACCATCACGGCGCTGCGCCACTCCCTCGCCGCATTGCGGTCCAGCGGACGGAAACGGAAGCAACGCTTCACCGCCACGAAACAGCGTCCAAACCGGACGACCAACCGCTTCTTCCCGCCGCCACCCGAACAGCCGCTCCGCTCCTTGCCCCCAATCTTGCACAGTTCCGTCCCGAGCAAGCAAGACAACGGCAAACGGCGCGGACGCGTAAATGGCGTGCAACACATCAGCTGGCTGGAGGACGTCAACCGGCGACGCAGCAGCACGCTCCACAAACTGCCAAAGAAGCCATTCCCCGTCGCGGCTCCACAGCAGCGAAACGCGCATCCAACTCGTACCCGAGTTCGACAGTTTTGAGGTCATTTTAGGCAAATGGAAATGACCAAAATGCTGTTATATCAAGGGTTTCGTAATGCGGATCCTAGGAAAAAACGCCGAATTTAATAGGCACACGATTTATTAATTTTTCCTTTTAAAAATAAAGTTTATACGTTATAATATAGGCATGTACATACGACGAGTCACACGCAAAAATAAGGATGGAACAACCGTTGCTTATCTCCAGCTTGCTCACAATGAATGGGATCCAAAGGCCAAATATGCGAAAGCGAAGGTGATTTATTCATTCGGGCGCGAAGATGAAGTGGATCGCGCCGTCTTGGAACGTCTGGCCAAAAGCATTTCGCGATTCCTTTCTCCTGAGCAGGCTTGGGAAGTCGAAACGTTGACAGGAGAAGCTTCCGATGACTTTCAATTCCAGTCATGCAAACACCTCGGCGGCGTCTGGCTCTTGGATCAGCTCTGGAGACAACTGGGGTTGGGAGAGATTCTCCACTCCTTGTTTACCTCCCGACATCACCAGATTTCGCTGGAACGGCTGATTTTTGCCATGGTGGCGAATCGCGCCCTTCATCCGTCAAGCAAGTTGGCGATGGAGGAGTGGGTGGAGAAAGACGTGTATATCCCTCACCTTCCTCAAGCCGCCAGCCACCAGTTGTACCGGGCGATGGATGAACTGCTGGCCGTGCAGCCGGAATTGGAACGTCAAGTGTTCCATGCTGTGGCCGATTTATTGAATTTGGAAGTCGACTTGATTTACTTCGATACGACTTCGTCGTACTTCGAAGTGGATCCCTCTGAAACACCGGAAGGAGAATCGCTTCGAAAACAAGGATTCTCGAAAGACAAACGCCCAGACTTGGTTCAAATCGTCATTGGGCTGGCTGTCACCCGGGAAGGAATCCCGATTCGCGCTTGGGTATGGCCTGGCAATACGATGGACATGACGGTCATCAAACAGGTGAAACAAGACTTGATTGGCTGGAAGCTTGGACGTGTGATCAGCGTCATGGACCGCGGCTTTTCCTCTGAAGAGAATTTGCGAATCTTGCAACAGGCCGGCGGACACTACATTGTCGGCGAAAAAATGCGATCCGGCAAAGCCGCCGTCGAAGAGGCCTTAAGCCGTCGCGGACGTTATCATGAAGTGGACGAGAATTTGCACATCAAAGAAATCATCGTCGGCGACGGAGAAGCGCGTCAGCGCTATGTTCTCGTGTACAATCCCAGCGAAGCCGAACGCCAACGCAAGGAGCGAGAAACGCTGCTCGAATCGCTGAAAGAGGAGTTAGAAGGGCTTCGCCAACTCCCAAACGAAGCCCATCATAAGGCGACCTGCCGGTTGCGTTCCCATCCGTCCTACGGAAAATACTTGCGCCAGTTGAAGGACGGAACCCTTCGCATCGACAAGCAAGCGGTTCGTGACGCGGAAAAGTACGACGGCAAATATCTCATCCGGACATCCGATGACACCTTGTCTGCCGAAGATGTCGCCATCGGGTATAAGCAGCTGGTGGATATTGAGCAGGCCTTCCGAACATTGAAGTCTACATTGGAATTGCGGCCTATGTATCATCGCTTGGAAGACCGCATTCGGGCGCATGTGCTGCTCAGTTGGCTTGCTCTCTTGTTAGTTCGGATCGTCGAGATCCGAACCCATGAATCGTGGCCGAACGTAAGGGACGAATGCGAACGTCTCATGCTTGGACATTTTTCTTCAAAAAACGGTGACCTTTATCAACGAACCGAACTGACGGCCAAACAGGCTCAATTCTTTGCGGCTCTAGGGCTGGAGCCTCCTCCGAAGATTCTAGGCATTCATCCTCGCACCTAGATACACGCCCAACGTATGCCCCAATGCCTCTCGTCCCTTTGGTATCAAGGGATGAGAGGCATTTTGTTTGCCTAGTGATTGTCGAACTCGGGTCGTACAGATCCGCCCGCTTTTTGTCATATGACGCGCTTCTCCTTGCCAACAGCCCTCTTGCCGCACGCGGCGGATGATATCGTCAAACCGAGCGGCCGACCATCCGGCGGAAAATAAACTGGCAACCGGCCGGCCGATTAACTCATCTTTGGAAAACTCAAGACGTGCAGCTACCCGCTCACTGACCGCCAAAATCAAACATTGGGAACTGGTGATGACAATGCCTTGATTCAACTGCCCCGCATCTTGCTGATCGATCGCCTGTACGTTCACCTTCACTGTCGTTCAACCCTTTTTCTTCATAATCAGTCTGTCGCCCTCAGCTGACCCCAGCTTCGCGAAACAAAACGCGCCGCGGCGCCGGACTCCCTCCCTTGATCGCACGGCGCAGCCGCCTCATTGTTCCGGTCAGGAACAATAGCGCTATTGTTCCCTATTCGCTATAAGCGGCTCGTTTCCTGCTTCCGTTTCCAAAAATCATCTAGTCCGTTTGTCTTATTTTGTCGGCTGGCTGAATCGTTGGCGAATCGCGGCGATGACAAGCAGCGACACCGGAATGATGACTTGCAGCGGAACATGCAAATAAAACGTGACGATTTTCAATCCTTCATGAATGTGCTCGGCATAATTGTTGGCGATAGCGACCGACAACAATAGGACGAGCAGCCCGAGCGGATAGACAAGCCGCTGATGGCTTGAAACCCCAAACAAGTGAGCCGCCCCAACCACTCCGGCATAAAAAAAGACGGAGATTTTAAAAAACCCGCCGATGATGAGCGCGATCATAAACAACACGTCAAGCCGCTCTAAAAAATGAGCCACTTGCACGCGGCGGATCGTGTCCAAGAGCGGAAACGATGAACGCGACACCGCATCAGGACCGAGGACAGCGATATTGATGGCCATAATGATCGCCAAATTGATGCCGCTTAGCACCATTCCCCCTAAGCCCAC
Organism: Geobacillus sp. YF-1; assembly: GCF_052692335.1. Taxonomy (NCBI): domain Bacteria; kingdom Bacillati; phylum Bacillota; class Bacilli; order Caryophanales; family Anoxybacillaceae; genus Geobacillus; species Geobacillus sp. YF-1. The sequence goes on along the minus strand of NZ_CP199850.1, from coordinate 1,613,708 downwards.
GCGCTTCACTTTGACCGGATTGTTCATATACGGAAACAACATCGTAAAGACGATCATTTCACCAAACGGAACGTACAGCGTTTCGGTCCAGACCGTCTTCCACACCCGCCCCCAACCTTCCTCCAACACCGGCTGCAACTGAGTCACATCGACCAGCCCTGAAACAAACACAAGAACAAAGCCAGCGAGCGCCAACAAGTACAACACCGTCAAAAACAGCTCGCCGGTGCGCGCCAACACTTCAATTCCTTTATAAACGCCGTACATGACAGTGAGCGCCATAATGGCGTTCAGCACAAACAACGGCGTTTCCGGGTAAGCGAACGTCAACAGCAGCTCCCCGAAATCGCGCAGCACGCGGGCGGCAATATAAAGAAAATACGTAATATACACAACCGCCAACAGCTTGCCGAGCGGCGCCCCGACGATTTGCGGCAAATAAGCGGTCAGCGGCTGATCGGGATAGTACTCGAACAGCCGGCGATAAACGAAAAACAACAGCAGGCCGAACACCAACCCAAGCAAAATGGCGATCCATACGTCTTGCTTCGCATCCACCCCAAGGGGAATGACGATGGCGCTGCCATGTTCAAACAATACAATCAACACAAACAATTGACGCGCGTTGATTTTGACGGATTCCAACCGACTTTCACCGCCTTTGTTCTAAAAGGCCGGTAATTGAAGGGGGATGCTTACCAGCCTCGTTTCTCAAAAATAGAAAAGCGTTGTGACATCGGCGCTGTTTTCCACCGATTGTCCATCAAGGAAAACAACGGTTTTTCACCGCTCGTCTCAATGACGGGTGATTTAGGGTAAAATGCTGCTGATCCCACCTATTTCTCAATTAGAGAAGCCTTGCAGAATCAACTTTTCTACGAAAATGCTGAACTGGCGCAAGATTTTCATCCCCGGGTGGAGGGCAGATCACACTGTCCATGGATCTTTTCTGAATGAAAATGCCGCCGATTGGTGTGTGACAGCGGTTTTTCACCGGCCTTTTAAGGTGTCGTACAGCCGTTATTCTTCTATATATGGTCGATTCCGCAGCCCGGTGCGGCGAATGTACAGATCAGCCGTGACGGTGACGTCCAGTTCGGGAAAATAGCGGTCGTGCCACTCTTTCTCAATCTTTTTCCATAAACGCGGGTCAGCGCGATGAACCGCTTCGCCAAACCCGAACACATCCGTTCGTTCCCGCTGGGCCGTTTCGATGGCTTTGGCCACCTCCTGCTTGACATCCCGTTCGAATTGTTTTTCTAAACGAAATAGGACGCCGGCATCGGCTAAGTTGATCGGAACGCGCGCCTCGCTGATGTCGCCTTCCGCCTCGATATGGACGGAAATGGACGGCCGGCCGTTTTTTACGTCGGCTTCCACATTCGTTTTCGCTCGTACGATCCGATAGCCGATCGCTTCCCGTTTTCCTCCCCACGGAATAGTAAGATTCGTTTGGTGAATACGGTCAAGCACCCACATTATGCCTCTTGCCGTCGGTCCGTCAGCCCAGCCAATCAGGCGAGCATGTTTAAACAGCGCCAACCCTTTCAATGTAACGCGGGCGTCAGGCACGGATGACTGCACGTTTTGTTGCCTCCTCCCTTCCTTCGGGTTCCCTTCAATGACTACGCCGGTAACGATCGGATTTCTTCCAGGCGAGGCCAAACTGCGAATCGCCCACCATGCATCGGCGTTCATTGTCTGCCCCCACGCCAGTTCTGAAAACTCGAGCGTTTTAATAATTTGGTTGGCGGAAATTTTATCAATCGGCGTTAACACTGAAAGCGTGTCTTTCGCCGAATGGCCGCGGGCGATCACTAAGCGTGCCGTCGTTCGAAACTGCTGATTGCGCTCCAAGGCATCAAACACCCCGTCCATCCCTTCGCGCGCCACTTCTTCTCCGACGACGACCAAGTTCGTATGGGCGTAATACAAAAGGCGCGAGACTTTTTCCGACGCTTTCCGGCTCGCCTCGACCAAGCTGTCCCCAGTTGACGTATAAATCGACACCGGCACTCCGGCTGCCCCGCCGCCGCGCTGCACCGCTCCAGCGACGTTGCCTGGGTTGACGACTTGAAAGGAGGCGAGATACTTACCGTCTTCCGTCTTATCCAAACCAACCGCAATGACAAACGCCAAATCGGTCAGCTCTTTTTTACTCCAGCAGCCCGAAAGCAAACAGACGCAGACGGCAAACGGCAAAAACACGGCGAGCGGCCGTTTCATGACTCATCCCCCTTCTCTTGGCGCGGTATTGTCAAAAGTTTATCCTCCACACTCACGGTTTTCCCTTGAGTTTCAACGGTTGAACGAAAAAAAGCTTGCCACCCCCATTGTTTTCGGCCATCATTGAGGTAACGACACCCAACAGCCAAAACAAAGGAGTGACAAGCTTTGTTACCTCAATTATTAGCCTATTTGCTCGAAATTATCAAGACCCAATATCAAATCATTGTGTATTTAATGGGTGTGATATTGGGGAAATCCTTGCATCTCGAGGACTGGGACGAACCCATCCAAAAGCCGTACCGGAAACTTCAGGTCGATGACCTTCCGATCATCGATGTGCCGGAAACCCTTGATTACCGGAAGCTGTTGGCAGACTATGAAGCCCAGCACAGACGTCCTTTACGGCCCATCCAGCGCCGCGCGAATGCGAAACACCGTGTGCCGGATTCGTTGACCTGCCCTCGCTGCCAGGCTCCCTCTTCTTACCTGTACGCCAATAACGGCGGAAAAGGGCAATACCAATGCAAAGTGTGCCAATGCCGGTTCAACCACCGAAATCGGTTCACCAAGCAAGCGGTCTTTCGTTGTCCGCACTGCAAAAAGACGTTGGAAAAAATCAAGGAGCGCAAGGAATACAACATCTATAAGTGCAAGAACAACGATTGCCCGTTTTACCAGGCCAACCTTCGCCGGATGACGAAGAAAGAGCGCCAACAGTTTCAACAGAATCCTCAAGCCTTCAAGGTGCGGTATTTGTTTCGGGAGTTCTTGTTTGACTTTCTCCCGTTGGCTTCCTCGTCGCTCATCAAGCCGAAGGTCGATTTGTCCCGGCTGGCTGCGTCGCCGCACGTGTTGGGGCTCGTGTTGACGTACTACGTCAACTTTGGGATGTCCTCGAGGGAAACCGCCGCCGCCCTGAAGGACATCCATGGCGTCTCGATCTCTCATCAGACGGTGCTCAACTACGCCAACAGCGTCGCGCTTTGGATCAAGCCCTTTGTCGACCGATTTCCGTATGAGCTGTCCGGTTCGTTCTGTGGGGACGAGACATATATTCGTGTGAAGGGCCGTTGGCATTACCTATTCTTTATGTTCGACGCGGTGAAAAAGATCGTGCTGTCCTATCGCGTCTCGCCCAACCGGGACACGCTCTCGGCCATCAAGGCGATCAATGATGTCCTCAGGAAGCTGCCGTCCCTTCCAGACGACTTGTCGTTCGTCGTGGATGGCAACCCGATTTACCTGTTGGCGCAACACTTCTTTGCCCAGCACGGGATTTCGTTTGACGTCCGCCAGGTAATCGGCCTGACCAACGAAGATCCGGTCTCGGAAGAATTTCGCCCTCTCAAGCAGATCATCGAGCGATTCAACCGGACCTTTAAAGGCAACTACCGCCCGACCCATGGGTTTGGCGCCGAGGAAGGCTCGGTGTCCTTTGTGACGCTGTTTGTGGCGTATTTTAACTTTCTGCGCCCGCATAGCGCGCTCGAAGGCCGGGTGCCGGTCGTCATCCCGGAGCTCGCCGAGCTGCCGCATATGCCGGCCCGGTGGACGAAGCTGATCGCCATGGCTCAGGACTTCCTTCAAAACGAGGCAGCCTAACTTTTTTGTCCTCCAGAGCCCGTTGAACAGAACTCCTGCCGGATTCGGCGAAGCGAACCCTTGACCAACCGAACACCGCCAAAGGTAAAATTCGGTAAAGGCAAGGGCGGCTTTCCTATTGCCTTCTTTTTTGTCCCCGTCGCCCTTGACGACTCTTCCGCACCTTTGGCGGGTGTTGGTCAAGGGCGAATCCGGCTCTCTGCATGCCCCACGATGCTCAATGGGATGGTCTGTGTGGAGTTTTCATAGAACTTTTGACGCTACCCTTGGCGCGATGGTGCCGGCGGCTGCGGCTTTTGGCCGCCCGATTGGCGGACAATGTTCTTTTGGTTGATCAAGCGCGGCCGCTCGCGGAACATCCATGTCGGGACGCGGAACAACGTGTCACCGGTGTTCGAAGGAATGAGCGGAGCGAGCGGCGACATATACGGAACGCCGAACGACCGCAAACTGCATAAATGAATGACCATGATCAAAAGCCCCATCATAATGCCGTAAAATCCAAGTATCGCCGCCAAAAACATCAAGCCAAAGCGGATCAGCCGCGCCGAGATGGCGATGGCAAACGACGGCGTGGCAAAGCTGGCAATTGCCGTAACTGAAACGACGATCACCATCGCTGACGATACAAATCCTGCCTCCACTGCCGCCTGGCCGATGACTAACGCTCCGACGATCGACACCGCTTGGCCGACGGCGCGCGGCAAACGGACGCCGGCCTCGCGCAGCACCTCAAACGTCACCTCCATGGCCAGCGCCTCAACAAACGCCGGAAACGGTACGGATTCACGCTGAGCAGCGATGGCGATGACGAGCTGGGTCGGGATCATCTCTTGGTGAAACGTCGTCGCCGCGATGTAAATGGCCGGGGCGACAAGGGAAATAAAGAAAATGAGCACGCGCAAAAAACGAAGGGCCGTCGCGATGTCAAACCGGGCGTAATAATCTTCACCGACTTGAAAAAATTGAATAAACAGCGCCGGTGCCACGAGCACAAACGGCGTTCCTTCCACAAGAATCGCGACTCGACCTTCCAGCAAATTGGCCGCCACTACATCCGGCCGCTCCGTATGATACACTGTGGGAAATGTGGTAAACGTCTGGTCTTCAATCAGCTGTTCGATATAGCCGGACTCGAGCACGCTGTCAATGTCAATGCGGGCAAGACGCTTCTTCACTTCGGTCACAATGTCGTCATTGGCGATTCCTTTCACATACATGATGGCGACATCGGTTTGCGTCACCGTGCCGATTTGCATCGTCTCCAGCCAAAGGTTCGGGTTTTTGATGCGGCGGCGGATCAGCGCCGTATTCGTGCGTAACGACTCGGTAAACCCTTCGCGCGGGCCGCGGATGGCGATTTGGGTTTGTGGTTCTTCAATCGAACGGTATTGCCCGCCTTTTGTGCTCGCGCTAATGGCCAACGCCGCTCCATCGAGCAAGAGAATCGTCGCTCCGGAAAACAGGTTGAAAAACAGCCGCTTCCAGTCACTGACTTGCTCGATGCCGCCGACTGCGGCGAGCTTTTTTTCAATCCATTGAAACCGCTCTTTTTCCTCGAGCGCGAGCGGAAACGACGCCGTAAGGAGCGGCAGAAGCAAAAACTCGTATACGTTTTTTTCATCGACGAGCCCGTCGACAAAGACGATGGCCGCTTTCATTTGCGTTTCTTGGCCGAGGGAAAAACGGCGAATGACGATATCGCTGCTTTCGCCGGTCGCCTGCCGAATGATGTCAATGTTCACCGCCAGTTCAGGTGACAGCGGCTCTTCTGGGACGTCCGCCGCTTCGCCGCTATGGTCGGCCCCTTCTTGCTGCACGCCGTCGTTCATCCGATCCTTTTGCCGGCGCATCCCCCACTGAAACAGCATAGTCCTTTCCTCCTCGCTCCATATCGCGTTTATCCTCCATTATAGGCAATCCGCCAAACGTGTATACAGGGATGCATCATTTCTCCCTAGCCGGAGAACACTAAACGAAAAAGCGGCAGGTGGCTTGCATTGAAAGTCGTCTTCCTCTCCCTCGCCTTTTGGCTGCTGTTAGGTGGAACGGCGGTAGGAATGGACTGGCTCCTAGGATTAACGCTGCGACAATCGCTGCATAATGTGCTCAATCCGTTTCGCGTGATGGAAGCGCCGGAGCTGTTTCTTTTGTTTTTATTCATCGCCTTTTGGCTGCTTGACTTGCTCACCGTATGGCTTTGGCGGCGGAAAAAACCTTCCTCTTGACAAAATAGCGGACAAGCGCATGCGCTTGCCCGCTTTCATCGCTACTGTTTGATTTTGTGCCATACGTTTCGCTGTTCGAGCCATTGACGAACGTGCGTGTGATCGGTGGTGAACGCAGTCGAGAACATGTCGCCGTCACTTTGCAACAGTTCGATTTCTCCCTGCGTCACTCCTCCACCAAGCATCGCTTTGACCGGTTCGTTCCATAAATCTTGCTTCAGCGCTGCAATGAATGATTCAATTTCTTTTGGGTCGGCCAAAACAAGCACGGTGTTTCCTGTACTTATGTTGCGCAGCGTCACTTGCCGGATCGGCGAGTAGCCGCTCGGACGAAGCAATATATAATATTGCTGTTTATACTCTTTTGACTCCATGATGCGGCGAAAATGATCCATGTACGGCTCGACGGGGACGTCATAACGGCGAAGGAGACGCGTCCCGTCTTTGAGCACGTAGCCGATCACCACCGGCTGAGTTTGCTCAAACCGCGATGGGCGCGGCTTGTCGTGCACCAGCTGCTGATGAAACGCCCGCACCGCTTTCATATTGTCTTTCGTGCGCAAAAACTGATCGTACTCCTCGAACGAGCGGCCGATTAGCTCAGAATGGCGGAATTTGGTCGTCGACTGGCCGAAGTAAACTTGCTGGATCTCAGACAATTCAGGAACGCGCTGGCCGTATCCGAACACATCCAAGTGAATCAACCATAACGCCGCCGCCATGATCGCCACAAACCCAACATACCCTTTCCACCGCCGGAAAATCCGCCATGTTTTGGCGATCACCATGCAGGCGATCGCGTAGCCCAACAACGAAAACGCCACGTAGCCAAACAGGAGCCAACTCGCTTCGTTCTCCACTCCTCCGAAATAAAAGCCGCCAAGCAGCCATGAACACACCGCCACCCCGTACACAAACAGCGGGCGGAGCGCCGGAAACGCCATCGCCTGCCCGGCTGTCTCTGTCGGCCGCCGCTCATACAACCAAATCGCGAAGCCAAAGAGGAGAAGCGCTAACAACAACAGTCCCCCCGCTTCGCCTGCTTCCATCGATCGATACCCTAACACCGCATAGCGCAGCGGAATCACAAGCCGTTCCACATCAATCGATAAATAATAATCATTCGGAAATCCCGGCAATAATAGCGATAAATTGGTATAAATCAAAACAAGAATGCCAGCCGGAAAGACAAGAAGAATATTCGTCAACACGACATGAATCACCGATTGGCCGACGAGCACTCCCACGGCGATGGAAAAAGCAAAAATCGCCGTTTCCACCGTTACCGTCTCACCGAACCAGCGCCATACGTCCGCTGCGTTGATCGGCCACGGCAAGTCCAACCAAGCCAAGCAGCCGATGGCAACAAGCGCAGTGAGCAAAAGCGGCACCGCTACCATGAGCCAGCCGAACACGATCTGGCTAGTGAGCAGTTCGGTGCGGCGGATGGGCAAACTGTGAATAAAGTCGGCCGACCGTTTATCATGCATATAGCGAAGGACGCCGGCTGCCGCCAGTATCGGGACGAGCCAAGCGATCAACGCCTCAAATCCATTCGATATGTGGTACACGTTTTCCCACTGCGGCACGTTGCCGACTTTCGGATCATATTGCGAATAAGCAAGCGCGATCGGCAGCACGATCGCCGCCAGCCATAGCAACCAATGAATGATGGCAATCCAGCTGATCTGACGGAGATTTTGCGTCCATACAGCGCGGTTAGCCGACCACCGTTTCGCAGACATGAGCGGCACCCCCCATTTCATACATGAAAATTTCTTCGAGCGACAGCGGCAGCACATCAAGAATCAGGGGATGAAACGCCCGAACTGTCTCCTCTACGCGCCGCTTTTCGCCGCGCACGACCAAAATCACGATGCTGCCGCGCACTTCGCGGTGAACGATTTCGAGACGTTCGGCCAGTTCATCCGGAAATCCATCGCGAAACGCCAGCTGCAGCTTATGCACGCCGGCGCGCAGCTCATCCAAATCGCGCTCCAGCTGCACGACACCGCCCGCCATCAACCCGACCATGCTGCACAAATCTTCGAGCTCGCGCAAATTGTGCGATGAGATGACGACGGTCATCTCCCGTTCGACCACCTCATCAATCAACAATTGTTTGACGTGGCGGCGAACGAACACGTCGAGCCCATCGAGCGGCTCATCCATAATGAGCACATCCGGCCGCACGGAAAAAGCGAGCCAAAAAGCGGCTTGGCGCTGCATCCCTTTCGAAAACTGATGGATTTTTTTGTTGACATCCAATGAAAACGCCTCGCGCAGCTCCGTAAACCGCTGACGGCTGAACGACGGATACACTTGCTCATAAAAATCGGCCATCTGCTGAATCGTTGCCTGAGGAAAAAAATAGACGAAATCCGGCAAAAACAAAATGCGCCGCTTGACTTCTATATTTTCCCACACCTCATCACCGTCGACGGTAATCGTCCCGCGGTCTTGGCGGAGAATGCCGGCCATCAATTTTAACAGCGTCGTTTTTCCCGCGCCGTTCGGTCCAAGAAGCCCGTAAATCGCCCCTTTCGGCACGGTCATCGTCGCCCCGTTGACGGCGGGAAACCGGTCAAACGTTTTCGTCACGTCTGCGAGTTGAATCATCGCTCTCCCTCTCTTTCTCCCCTTCTATGATCCATTGCCATAACTGCTCGTTCGTCACTCCTAAAAAGCGCGCCTCTTTGACAAGGCGGACAAACTGTTCGTAAACGGCAGCGACCGCTTCCGCATTCGGTTCTTTCGGGCGCGGCGCGACGAAACTGCCTTTTCCCGGCAGCGAATAAATCCAGCCGTCGCGCTCGAGTTCACGGTAAGCCTTTTGAATCGTGTTTGGATTGACCATCAGCTGTTTCGCCATCGCCCTGACCGACGGCAGCTGGTCGTGCGGTTGCCATAGTTCGCGAACGATCATTTCTTTCATTTTTTCCATCAGCTGCTCATAAATCGGCTGTCGGCTTCGTAAGTCAAGCTCAAACATCTCCCCTCCTCCTCCCGTTGTCATTACCGTACTATTACTAATAGTACACATAAAGTAGAAAAAGAGCAAGCACTTTTCCCAAAATAAAGAAAGAGTCCATCCCCCGATTCTTTCTTCCTCTCATTCCGGCGCCGTCCGCCGCTATGTTGATCGTCGCAGCTTGTTGGGATGATACGTCTGCACAAACAATCCATCCCCTTCGAGCCACTCGGCGATCAATACGTCTTTTGGCGAGGTAATTCCTTGTCTTTGTAGTTCAGTGGTCAGCCATTGCTCCGTTTTTCCAAGCTCTGCTAATTCATCTGCCAACAGCTGGCCATCCCGGATCAACGTCACCGGCACATACACCGGGTGGGGCGGCAGACGGAAATCTTCCCGCGTCGTTTTTTGATAATGGGCTTTTTTGAGCACGCTGATCTCCCCATCGGCTTCTAAAAAACAAAACGCCACTTCGCGGATCGAAAAGGTCTCATGTTTGCGGAGCAAGCTTTGCAACTGATTGAGCGTCAAGCGGCTTTTCTTCAAAGCCTCATAATCGATGACGCCGTTTCGAATGAGCGCCGTCGGCTTTCCCTCGCTCCAGAAGCGGAACGATAACCATTTTTGGCTCGCATACTCGACCAAAAGCAGCATCGCTCCCCAAAGGGTGATCGAATAGATGATGTACCAAAGGTGAATATGGTCGTCATACAGCGCATTGCCGAGCAGCTCGCCAAGGACAATGGCCGAGATAAACGTAAACGGGCTCATTTGACTGATCAGCTTTTTGCCGGCGATTTTAACGACGGCGAACAATAGAATAAAGCCGGTCACCAATTCGATGGTCAGATGAAACCACTTCATGCCGCGCCCCCCTTGCATGCCGTTGCTGTTCGCCCTTTCTTCTCTGTATTGTGCCCGCTGCTGTCTGAAAAGTTTCGCTGTTTGTTTTACGTTCGCACCGATAAATTCTCCGCAACTGGAAACACTATGATTTTAGAAGCTCGGTGATTTGCTGTCTTTCGCCCTTCCTGCTCGATGGGCTAAAAACGCAACGCTTCCGCCGTTCTTCTACTACGTGCACGGAAAGAAAGGGATCGCTCATGAATGAACAGCCGCTTAGCATTTTGCAACTAGTGAGCATGATCATGCTGGCTGTCGGGTTGATGAATCATGTACTCATTATCCCGTTTATGCTCGAAGCCGCCGGCCGCGATGCATGGTTGTCCGCCTTGGGCGCTTTCGGGGGCTTGCTCGTCTGGCTGCCGCTTCTTTATTTCACCATTCGGCAACTAAACGGCGAGCGGCTGTTTGACTGGCTCAAAAACCGGTTTTCAAGCGCCATCGCCTATGCGGTGGCCGCGGTCAGCGGCGCCTTGTTGCTTCTTCACAGTTTTGTCACCTTAAATGAGACGATCACCTTTACGACGACTTCTTATTTGACCGCGACACCGAGATGGGCGCTGATAGCGGTCATCGTGGCTCTCTGCTGTTATAACGCGGAACGCGGCCTTGATTCCATCGCCAATACCGCCATGATCATTTGGCCGTTTGTCATGGCGCTGGGCCTTTTTGTCATGCTCTCAACTATGCCGCATAAAGATTATTCATTGCTCAAGCCGGTGCTTGAGCACGGGGCCGCCCCGGTGTTTCACGGCATGATGTACGCCGGGGCGGGGTATGCGGAGGCGATCATTCTTCTGTTTCTCTCCCATCGTCTTCCGCATCCGTTTTCATGGAAGGCGCTGGCTGTCATCGCCTTCTTGACCGCCGGGCTGAGCATCGGCCCCACCATCGGCGCCCTTACCGAATTCGGACCGGAGCAGGCGGCGCGCCTTCGCTATCCGGCGTTTGAACAATGGCGAATGGTCAGTTTAGGTACATATATTGAGCATGTCGATTTTCTGTCGATCTATCAGTGGCTGTCTGGCGCCTTCATCCGCCTTTCTTTGGCGGTGGCGCTGATTGTCGAGTTGTTTTCCGTGCGCCATCCACAAACCCGCCGCCGGCTGCTCATTGTTCTTTATGTCACCATCGCGCTGGCCGCCTTGGCGCCAGGCAGTGATGAACAATTTTTGCATTTCGTAAAAGTGTGGGTGCTGCCGACATCGCTCTTGCTCTGGCTGGCGCTGTCGATTGTGTTGGGGGTTTTCGCATTGCTGGCATACCGTCAAACGAAAAGAGGGATGGCACGATGAAACCGCTGATAAGAGCCGCGGGAGGCAAGCGGCTCAACGATGATTACACCGGCCTAGAGACCGTCATCATCTCGGAAGAAGCGTTGCGGACGATGTACGCCAAATGTAGCGACGTGATCATCACGGAAGCGACGGCGCCGTCGCCGCTGCCTGACGGATCGATGAGCCCGGTGCATCTGCTGTTTATGTATTGCGAAGAGCTGTGCGATACGCACATGCTACAAAAGACGATCTATCCGCTGTTTCGCGAGCTGTGTGAACAGCATCCGTGTTTCTCCGCCGCCGACATTGAGAGCTGCAAACCGCCGGCACTGGAAGCGATGGGGCAAGAAGTGCGGATCGACGATCTCAATTTGCGGCTGTTCAGCGGCGATTTGCTCGTCTATTTCCGTGAAGCGGGGGCGCTGTACGCGCTGCCGCTGGCCAGCCCGCCCAGCCGTGATCCGGAAGAGCCGAACACAGAAGTGTCGATTCGCGGACCAAAAGACGGTTTTATCGAGGAAATCAGCCAAAACGTCGCGCTCATCCGCAAGCGGCTGCGCTCGCACCGGCTCGTCTATGAGCGATTCATCATCGGCACACGCAGCCAGACGAAAGTCGGCTTACTCTATGTCGATGACATCGCCAACCCAGCCATGATCGATGAAGTGAGAAGCCGGCTGCTCAGTTTGTACATCGACTCGGTGACCAGCACCAATCAAATTGAGGAATGGCTGTCGGACAGCGCGTTTTCCTTGTTTCCGTTGTTCGGCTATACCGGGCGGCCTGATTTCGCCGTCGATTCGCTGCTCAACGGCCGCTTTGTCATCTTGGTCGATGGAGCGCCGACCGCCTTGGTCGGTCCCGGCAACCTCACTTTTTTGCTCAACACGTCAGAAGACAGCAACACGTTTTTTCTGTTTGTCGTATTTCAACGCGTGCTTCGTCTCGTCGGCACATCGGTCGCCATTTTTTTGCCGGGCGCCTGGGTCGCCTTGACTTCCTTCCATCCGGATCAGCTGCCGTTCACTTTGCTGGCGACGCTCATTTTGTCGCGGCAAGGAGTGCCGCTTCCCGTGCCGCTCGAGATGTTTGTGATGATGATTTTGTTTGAAGTGTTTAAGGAAGCGGGGATGCGGCTGCCGATCGCCATCGGGCAGACGCTGTCGGTCGTCGGCGGCTTGATTATCGGCCAAGCGGCGATCAACGCCGGGCTCGCCGCTCCGGCCACGCTCGTCACCGCTGCGATTTCCGTCATCTCGACATTTACGCTTGTCAATCAAAACATCGCCGGCACCGTCACCTTGTTGCGCTTTATCGTCCTTACGTTTTCCTCCTTTCTGGGGCTGTTCGGATTCATTTTATCATTGTTTTTGATTTTGACGTACGTGGTCAACTTGCGCACCTTTGGCATTCCATATTTGACGCCGCTGGCGCCTCCTTCCAAAGATGTGGGGAAAGTTTTCATTCCTAGTACGTGGAAACAGTTCCGGACGCGCGACCGGATTGTGCATCCAAAGGATGCCACGGCAAAGGAGCGAAAGCCAAAATGAAGTGGCGCCTCATGGTTGTCATCGCTTCCGCTATGTTGCTTGGCGGCTGCTGGGATACGCGCAACATCGACCATATTGTGTACATTCACTCGATTGGAGTTGATTACAAACTGTAGATGAGCAAATTTGCTAACATAAATTGACAGCTAAACAAAAAAGGAGACATGAACCCAGCTCCTTGAGTAAAATAGATGTGCTCAAACTACCCACAAGGAGGTTCATGTCTCATGAATAGATTAGCACATCATCAAGGAATCCACAAGTTTTTCATGACGCTGGGATTGGCGCTTTATTTCTCGAAACCGGTCATCAAGCATCTCGTTCATATTGTGGATGCCTTGACTACCAAGGGATTTTCGGGAACATTGACCGATGTCCATCACTGGAGTTTTCATCCCAATCATCGAACCACGCTCAGCCATTTTTTCACGAAAAGCCCTTGGGATGAAGAGACGTTGCTTCGCAAACTCCAGCAATGGATCCTTCATCGCATCCAGCGAATCGCCAAACAGGAGAATCAACCCCTTTTTGTTTCGATTGATGATACGATTTGCCAAAAAACGAAGCCTTCGTCACGGGCTGCCCGCGCCATTCAAGGGTGTGATTGGCACTACTCGCACAAAGATCATCAATCCGTTTGGGGGCATTCGCTCGTTTGGCTGATGGTGCATACTTTCTCGCAAGCGTTCCCGTTCGCCTTTCGTCTGTATGACAAGACGGCGGGAAGAAGCAAGATCGACCTAGCGATCGAGATGCTTTCCTCGCTCAAGGGGAAACGGGCTCAGCCGGTGTATGTGCTCATGGATTCGTGGTATCCGTCCCAAGCGCTCATCGAAGCCTGCCTGAAACAAGGATTCCATGTCATCGCCATGCTCAAGACGAACCGGATTCTCTATCCGAAAGGTATCGCCATCCAAGCGAAGAAGTTCGCCCGCTATATCGAGCCCAACGACACCCACCTCGTCACGGTGGGGAAGGAGCGTTACCGCGTGTATCGCTACGAGGGAGCGATCCATGGCCTCGATGACGCGGTGGTGCTGCTGGCTTGGAAGGCGGATGAACCGATGACGCCAGATCATCTCCATGTCGTCTTGAGCACCGACCGGGAGCTAGGCGATGAAGAGATCTTGCGTTATTATGCCCAGCGCTGGACGATCGAATGCTTTTTCCGGCAGGCCAAAGACCAGCTGAAGCTCGATGGGTACCGTGTTCGTCACATTCGGGCGGTGAAACGGTATTGGGCCGTGGTGCTGTTCGCCTGCGTATACAGCATCGCCGAATCTCAGCAAGACCTCTCTTCCGGCCTGGAGCTTCTTCGGTCTCGGAAAGGGCACAGCGTCGTCGAGTTCATCTACGATGCCGCGAAGCAAGATATTCCCATTGATGTGATCAAAAAACAGCTCCATGTCGCCTAAGGGGTCCCCTGTTTGTCTCTTAGGGCATGGAAATTATTGTAATGAAAAATGCTCATCTACAGTTACAAAGATGGACAAGTGATCGCCTATGTCCAGCTCGTCGATTTCACCGCTCTCGCCAAAGTTGAGGCGGGAGGCGGCAGAGACCGAGCGTCCGTTTCGATCGGTAAAGCGGCCGGCGAAACGTTTAACATCGCCACTGACAAGATTTACCCTTCCATTCAGCAACGGGTGTCGTGGGGGCACGTCAAAAGCATCGTGTTTACGAAACGCGCCTTGCAAAAAGACATTGTGGCAGATGTCATCGACGTGCTGAACCGTTACAATGAAATCCGCCATACGGCATGGGTGTACGCGACCGATGAACCGCTTTCCGAGCTGTTTGAGGCGACGCCGCTGTTGAACGCTTCCTCGTACTATTCGCTGTTGTCCAACCCGGAAGAAATTTTTCAACAAAGTTCGTTCATCCGCCCGATCCGGCTCAGCCGCCTGATCGCTGCGATGGACGAAAAAGCGGCGACCGCCTCCATTCCTTATTTAACGATCGAACATAAGCGGTGGACGGAAAACAAGAAGCCGAAACCAATGCTCGCGATGTCCGGTGCTTGTTTTGTCCATGACTACCGCTTGCAAGGATGCGAACGCCGTCCCGACCTAGAAGGGCTGCGCTGGCTAGAGCAGGACATTCGCCGCACGCCGATTTACGTCAAACAGCACGGAGAAACGGCCGCGTCTTTAGTCGTTCAGCGGCCGAAAACGAAGCGAGCGATCAAATTGAAGGACGGGAAGCCGTTCTTTTCCATCCAAGTCGAGGCGCAAGGAAGCATCATCGAGCTGCGGAAACCGCTGTCGAGAAAGCAATTGACTCGGTTAGGCGAACAAACGGTCAAGCGGGAAATTGAACGGCTGTATCGCCTTAGCGTCGAACGGCAGATTGACATGTTCAACTTGTCGGAGCAATTGTATCGCTCTCATCCAAACATCTGGAGAAAACATGAGACCGACGGCCTCATCCCCCTTACCGACAACGCGCTGTCCGTAAACGTCAAGCTCGTCATCAGCGCATCTGGAAAAGAAAAACTGAATGTTCGCGCCGGCGATTGAAAAGACAAAAACGGAGCCCCTCTTGCCTGCACCCGCGCCGGGAAATGGGGCTTTCTCCGCTGGCGAAGATCAAGTATAATTAGCCATATTAAGATCGATTTTGCGGAACGGGGGAGAACGATGAACGCTCATACGGAACGAACGAGCGCCGCCAACATGACGGTCTATCCGATTTTGTTCGCCATCAGCCTCGGACACTTTTTGAACGATGCCATGCAGGCGGTCATCCCGGCGCTCTTTCCGATTTTGCGCTCGACGATGGAGCTGTCGTACACCGAAATCGGCTGGATTGCGTTTGCGCTGAACATGACGTCGTCGGTCATGCAGCCGATCGTCGGTTTTTGGACGGACCGGCTGCCATCGCCGCGTTTTTTGCCGCTCGGTATGGCGGCGAGCTTGCTCGGCATGGCCGGACTCGCCTTGGCGCCGAATTTTTGGTTTGTTTTGTTGTCTGTGCTGTTGGTCGGAATCGGTTCAGCCGTCTTCCATCCGGAAGGAGCGCGCGTTGTTTACTTGGCGGCCGGGGCGCGGCGGGCGTTCGCCCAATCGATTTATCAAGTCGGCGGCAATACCGGCAACGCCTTAGCCCCGCTGTTTACCGCCTTGATTTTTGTGCCGTTCGGCCAAAAGGGAGCCGCTTGGTTTATGCTGGCCGCGGCTGTCGGCATCACCGTGCTTTGGCGCGTTTCGCGCTGGTACGGTCATGAACTTGGCCGCCGTCCGGCACCAAGCAAAATGAAAAAGGCGCAGCGCACCGATCCCGGACACCCGGTGGCGTTTGCGCTTGCCTTGCTCGTCTTTTTAGTGTTCGCCCGCTCGTGGTATTCGGCCGGCATCTCGAACTATTACCAGTTTTACTTAATGGAAACGGCCCACATCTCGGTGCGCGAGGCGCAAGTGTACTTGTTCGCCTTTATGATCGCCGGCGCGGTCGGAACACTCGCCGGCGGGCCCATCGCCGACCGGTTCGGCAAGCGCAACTTGATTCTTTGGTCGACGCTTGGCACCGCGCCGTTTGCGCTCGCCTTGCCGCACGCGCCGCTTCCGCTGGCGCTGCCGCTGTTGCTGATCGCCGGCTTTGTATTGTCGTTAAGCTTTGCGACGTTTGTCGTCTACGCCCAAGAACTGTTGCCCAACCATGTCGGCATGGCGTCCGGCCTGATCGTCGGCTTGGCCTTTGGCATGGGGGCGCTTGGCGCCGTTGTGCTCGGCAACATCGCCGACATGTCGTCGCTCAACACGTTGATGATGCTTTGCAGCGCGCTGCCGCTGTTTGGCGCCTTGGCGATTTGGCTGCCGAACGACGAGAAATGACAAAACTATTTTCCTTTCAACCGATTTCCGGCTTATAATGAAGACGGAATGAGGTTCAAGTAGATTAGGGGATCGTTTTATGGCGGGGCTTTATATTAATCAACACGTTTTGAACAATTTATTTTATATTTTAGTCAGCGTCTTTGCTTTTTCGTTTATTTATGACCATAGCGCAGCCATCCGGCGCCGTCCCCTTTACAGCCGGGTGCTGCTTGGCGCTTGCCTGACGTTGGCGGCGGTGTTATGCATGAAGTTCCCGATTTACATCGACCCGGCATGCGTCCACGATTTTCGGCAAGTTCCGTTTTTGCTCGGAACGCTTTATGGCGGAGGCGCGGTCGGGGCGGTGCTGTTGACTATGCTCATGTTGGCGCGCACGATTTTGTACGGCTTCCAGCCATTGACATTGATCGTTTACGCCATCATGCTGGCGGCTGCGGCCGTCGTCTCGCCGCTGTTTCGCCGCCTGCCCCGCCCCAGCAAGTTGTTTACTGCGCTTGGGCTGACGTTTTTGTTGGCGGTGCTCACCACCTTTGTTGCTGTCGTGATCGCCGATTTCCAAGTGACGAAACCGTATATCATCTACTTCATTCTGATGCCGCCGTTTGTGATGATGTTTGCGGTTTATTTGATGGAAACGCTCCACGAAGCACAGCTCGCCCGAGCCGAGCTAATGAAAATGGAAAAAATGGAGATTGTCAGTCAGCTGGCCGCCAGCATTTCCCATGAAATTCGCAACCCGCTCACTGTCGTCAAAGGGTTTATCCAGCTGCTGCAAACCGGGCCGCTGCCGCGGGAAACCGAGGAGCGATACATCCGGATCGCCTTAGAGGAACTGGAACGGGCGGAAGCGATCATTCGCGATTATTTGACGTTTGCTAAGCCGGCGCCAAAAGAAACGGAACCGATCGATGTCGCCATCCAGCTTCAAAAAGTATTGCAGATGATCGCGCCCATGGCCCATATGCACTCGGTCGACCTTTCTTCCTCGCTTGACCATGGCATCGTTATCGGGAACGTGCAATATTTCCAACAATGTTTTTTGAATCTGTTCAAAAACAGCATTGAAGCGATGCCAAACGGTGGAACGCTCCGCGTGACAGCGGAACATCGGGGAACCGCCGTCGTCATCACCGTTTCGGACAACGGCGTTGGCATGACAAAAGAGCAAGTGCGCCGTTTCGGCGAACCATACTTCAGCACGAAAGAAAAAGGAACGGGTCTTGGCGCCATGGTTGCGGTTAAAATTATCGAACAAATGGGCGGGACATGGAACATTGAAAGCGCCGTCCAAAAAGGCACGACGCTGACGATCACCTTGCCGGCCAGCCGGGTGCAGCCGCCGACAGCGGAACGAAGCGCAGCCGGCTGAGCGACAAAACGAGGGTGTCGCAACCGAATCCGGACACCCTCGTTCGTTGCTATATACGTGCTGACTGCTTTTGCCGCCCGATATGTTCGCCTATCTTGAAGGCAGCCGACCTTTTCGGTCAGCCCCGTTTGGTTGTTCGGCATCGGCGCGATCATTGAACTTCTTCGAAATAATCTTTGTAAAACCCGCCGACTTTTCCGCTGTTGTCCACGACAAAATAAAACTCGTCCGTTTCATTTTTCACTTCGTACACGTTGCCCGGCGTCAATACGTTGCTCACCATGTATTTTTCCGCATTCGTATGGACGCATTTCACTTTTTTGATCGTCGGCCGGGTCGCCCATGTGTAATGGATCATGGCGTCATCTCCTTTTTTCATTTATGCTGCTTCCTCTACTATTGTAACTGCCGCCCCCTTTCCTTGCAACGTTCCGCGCCCAGCCGGCCGCCTCGCCGTTGGCGGCAGCGGACAGCCGTGCTATAGTGGAACTGTATGCACACTCGCCAACAACGAGACGATCATGTCTGAAAGGAGAGATGCTGATGTTTTTGCCTTCATTTCGTTTAGACGGAAAATCGGCTGCTCAACGCGGCGGATGGGGCGGTATCCTTCTCGTTTCATCCGTTCTAAACAGGCGGCAAGCGTTTCCCCTTCCGCTACGGTAAACCGTTTTTTCTCCATTCCGTTCGGCGTTCGTTCCTTTTCCGGCCAAACGACCGGTGCGCCTCCCTCCTTTCCCTTGTTATTTTGCCCGAAAAAAAAGAAGCCGGATGCTTTCTGTCCGGCTCAGCGCGTCTTTTGCGCATATTTTCGGTACAGCCCATACAATTCCGTCGCCTTGTACGTCTCGATTTTTTTCCGCCCGACCGGATGGCGGGCGATGCCTGCCTTTTTCAGTTCGGCGACAAGCCATCCTTTCGATCCGACATGCGCCACGGGCGCTCCCTCCTTTTGCTTGGCTTGTCTTTATGTATATGCGCCTACACAAAAGTTGAGAACGCCCTAGGAGATCGGTGATTTAAGCGAGCAGGCTGCTTACCAACCTCGTTTTTCAATACAAAAGCCTTGTCACATTAGGATTGCCTTTCAAACCTGTCGAACTCGGCTTCGTTCATGTTGGAAGGGAGAAGAAGCTTTCCGCACACGCTTATATTCCCTTTCCGTTGCGGAATGGTCTCTCTAAAACAACTCCAACTGCTCCGTTTCGCCGAGCCGTTCGAGCGATTTCGGGGCGTGGTCTTGGAAGTAGGCATGATGGATCCATTTTTCCTGCGTCATGATTTGTTTGTTCGGGTCGGACGACGGGCGCAGGCGGCAGCTGTAAATGATCGGGAAATAATCGCGGAGAAACTTCCCTTCCGCATGCGCCGTCAACGCGATAATTTGAAAGCCGAGCTGTTCGGCGATAAAGAACACCGGATTTAAGACGTGGTCGCTTGACGCTTTTCCGAATGGGTTGTCCAAAATGACGGTGCGATGGCGCTTCATCGTCGGTTGGAGGCGCTGTTTTTTCTCGGCGACGTAATTGAGGATGCCTAAAAAGAGCGTCATGTTTTTGCTCCATTTTTCGCCTCCGGACCAGACGTTGCTTTGCTCCCACGAGTATGAGCGCGTCGTCACTTTGTTGTCGTTCGTCACTTTGCGGCAGTTCACTTTCATGCCTTCGTTGTTCATGACGATTTGGAGAAGTTGCTTCGATTGCAGCCACATTTCGATTTCCTTCCGCACTTTCGCTTCATCTTGCTGGCCGTGTTCGTTTAAAAAGCGCTCAGACTCAAGCTGATGCAACATCCATTCAATATGGTTGCGGATGCGCGCTTTTCCGACTTCTTCTTCCCACTCCGGAATGGTAAACGTGAAAATGCGCTTCCATTCGTCCCCGACTTTGACTCTCGTCTTGTTCGGAATTTGCCTCAATTCTTCGACCAATGTGCGCAAATGCGTGTGGATATGGTTGATAAAAGCCTGCAGCTCGGCGTCTTTTTGCCGGATATGTTCATTCGCGTAGTTCGTCGCGCTTTCGACGCTTTTCATCATATGTTTCTTAAAGCTGATAATGTCTTCGTACGTTTCTTTATGCTCAATTCCATTAATTGCCATTTGTTGCATTTTCATATCTTGAATCGACGTGCGGCAAAACTCCCGAAACGACCGTTTGGCGCGCTCGACGCGCTCTTTTGCCGCTTCGACCGCTTGTTTTCCCGCCTTTAAGCTTTCCGTGACCCCTTCGATGAAGCCGCGGCGGTCGTATGAAAATGCCGTCGCTTCTTCCGCGCTCAACGATAAGGCGGCGATCGTCGGCGCGTTGAAATGATGCACCTCTTTCGCTACTTCCAGCTGACGCGCCGCTTGCTCGATGCTTTTCATCTCTTTGTCAAGGCGCTCGCGTTCTTGTTCGAGAAACGCTTTCCGCTTTGCGAGCGCTTCTTGTTCCGCTTCCAACTGCGCGGCAATGTCGGCAAGCGGCGCAGCGAATGGCCACCGCGCCTCATTCGGGAATTTTTCGCGAAACTGCTGCTCTTTCGTTTGCACGACGCCGCTTTGCCGCTCTTTGCGTTTTAAAGCCTCTTGCGTCCTTTGTTTCAGGCGCTTTAGCGTTTCTTGAGCCGACGCGATTTGTTCCTCCAGCCGTTCGAGCCGCTGCGCGCCGTCGCTTGGAAACGTCCTCGTTTCGTCAAGGTCGGGACGCTTCTGTTTCAGCTTGTTGATTTCGTTTGTCAGCCTGTCAATCTCGTTTTGTCGAAACTCCCGCTTCGTTTGCCACTCGCTGTACGTCGTTTCAATCCCTTGAATTCGCAGCTTCCATTGGTCAATTTTCGCGCGAATGACCTCTTCGCTCTCCCGTGAGTAAATCGGCGCAAGAGAGCGGAGCGACCGATAGTCGTAGTTTTGTTCAACGGCGCGGCGCTGGGCTTCTAACGACCGAAGGCGCTCTTTCAATTCTGTTTTTTGGGCGCGCGCCTCTTCAAGCCGGGAGCCGAGACGCGCGATATCTTTGGCAAGCGCCGCTAGTTGCTCGTCGAGCGCTTGCGCTTGTTTCCGCGCTTCTTGCACTTCTTTTTTATATTGCATATACTGACCGGCATCCTTGATTTTATCGCGCCATCCGCGCCATTCTTCCTCGTATTGGCCGATGAGCGATCCGGCTCGCTCGAGATGGGCGCGGCATTCATCGATGCGGGCGTTTTCTTTGTCGATCGCAAGCGTCAATTGTTCAATGCTGCGCAACAGTTCGGCGTGCTCAGCGCGGAGCGATTCGACCGCTTCGTACGGGTGGGCCGCCAAAAACGCGCGCCATGCTTGTTGCGCGTCTTGCCAAAGCCTCAGCTCCGCTTCTTTCTCTTGACGGCGCTGCGTCATGTCGCGGGCGCTTTCGCGGATGCGTTCTTTCCAAGCGCCAAACAAGGCCGGATCGCTCGCTTCCTCCCAATAACGCGGCGCGATCCATTCATGCGGCATGCCCGTCTCTTCCACGCGCGCCGCCTCATCCGTCGACAGCACGACGATCGGCAGCTGCAAGCGGTCGTTCATTTGCCGCACTTTTTGCACGAGCCGCTCTTTTGCCTTCGCCGTCGTCATGAGCGCCGCCGGCCAGAGCGGAAACGCCTGCTTGTTCGCGCGTTCGTCTTCTGTAAGCGACTGCAAATATTCAACACCCGTCGCGACGAAATCAAATTGGTTTTTCCATGAAGCAAGCTGCTCTGCTAAAAACGGGTCGGCGAAAAAGACGTCTTGTTCGCCGTATGCATCGTGAAGCCGCGACACGATCCGTTCTTGCACTAATAGCGCTTCTCGCTCTTTCATTCTTTTTTCGATTTCTTCCTGAAGCCTCATCCGGATCGTCTCTTCTTGGATGTAGACGCTATCCAGTGCGGCCCATTGCGGACGAAGCGAGGCGAGCGTCTGAATGAGCGCTTGCTCTTCGTTCTCAAGCGTTTCGAGCTGCTGCGCCAGCGCCTCGCTCGCCGCCTGCTGCTTCGCCCATTGCTTTTGAAGCGCCTCTTTGTTCGCTTCCGCCGCCCGTTCCGCTTGCTTGGATTGCTTCATCTCTTGGCGCAAGCGGACGATTTCTTCGTCCAACCATTGTTCGCGCTCGATCCATTTTCCCATTTCTTCCTCGACCGACTGCTGCGACGGATTCGCCAATAGGCGCTGCTTTATAGACTCCATGTCTTTTTCTCTTGCATCGATGACGCTTTGAATGCCAGCCCGCTTCTCGCGCGCCTCTTGCGCCGTCCGTTTGAGGGTTTCGATGTCTTTCGTCCATTGTTCGATTTGCGTTTGAATCGGATTCAGTTCATAGCGCACACTTCGCTCCTCTTGGCCGATTTTCTCAAGCTGCTCCATAAAATAACCAAGAAGCGCGCGGCGCGCCATTTCCAATTCTTCTTCACAACGAGCGAGCGTCTCGTCGTCTTTCCGCTTCGCCATCTCCGCCTCAATATAGGCAAGCGCTTCGTCATGCCGTTTTTTCGCTTCTTTGTATCCGGCAAGCCGCAGCGAATCATAGTCGCGCTCAAGGCGCCAAAGTTCTTCTTCCTTTTCTTTCTCTTGCGCTAACGCCCATTCATATTCGCGTTCCAGCTCACGCAAACACGCTTCTTCCACTAACACGTCATACGTCGCTCGCTTTTGGCGGTGCGCCGCTTCCGTTTGCCTCCATTCTTCCCATTGGGCGGCGTTGTTGTTTAGCTCGTTTTCGCCCGCTTGCTTTTGCTGGAGCGTCTCCAGCCATACCCCTTTGGCCCGTTGCTTCGCTTTCATATACGCGAGCTCTTGATGGTGGAACTCCTCATACGTCTCCACGTATCGCTCGAGTTCTTGCTGGATCAGCTTGTTTTCTTCAATCGTCTCTTTCAATGTCTTATAATGTTTGAAACTGGCAAGCTGCTTTTCAAACATGTCGGCAAACAGTTTGGCGTCATGGCCGACGATCGCGCTCTCGACAATCGGAATGAGCAGGCGGTCAAACAGCTGGTTCGTGCTTTTGCATTCGTCGAAAAACGCTTCGACGCCCCCTTCCGTGCTGTTGATTTTCACGACGCTTTCCCATTCGCTCTCAATAATATGGTACTGCTCTTCAAGAAACGCCTTGTATTCTTTAATGGTCGCAAACGTGCGCGCGAACATCGATTTCGCTTTCATATCATGATAGTAATCTTGCATTTCGCCCCGTTCCGCCGGCCGCTTCCCGCCTTTTCCTTCGCGCACAAACGGGATGCCTTCAATGCCGTGCGGGTCGTTCGCGTTGTATTCGTAAACGTAGCGGAGCGAGTCGAGTCCGTTGTTCGTCA
Organism: Geobacillus sp. YF-1; assembly: GCF_052692335.1. Taxonomy (NCBI): domain Bacteria; kingdom Bacillati; phylum Bacillota; class Bacilli; order Caryophanales; family Anoxybacillaceae; genus Geobacillus; species Geobacillus sp. YF-1. The sequence goes on along the minus strand of NZ_CP199850.1, from coordinate 1,590,448 downwards.
TAAACAGCGACACGGCCGTTACGACGTACCGGCGCGGTTTGTCGTTCAACAGCCATTCAATCGCGATATGCGCCGGCGCGTTTTCGAGTTGAAGCGTCTGTTTGATTTTTCGGTCCGCTAAATCAACATGCGGCAAGATCGCTTGCAGCACCGTCTGGATCAACACCGTTTTGCCGCCGCCGTTTTCCAGCAAAATCGCCCCGTTATGTCCGTCAAATCGGAACATTTCATCGTTGTACCGCTTGCGGCCTTCTTCATATACGACGTTCGTCAGCCGAATTTTACTGATCGCTGGCATCGTCCCTCTCCCTTTCAAATCCGTAAATAAACTCGAAAATCCCGCGGTTGTACTCGACTTCCATGAAAAAGCGCTGGATGATCGTTTTCGCTTTTTCTGTCAAAGCGACTTCATCGTTGCCGATGTCGACCACAAGCTCTTGGTCGATTAAAAAGCGCCGTGCCACATCGAGGAAGCTGAGGCGGCTAATCGTTGCGCCGCTTTGCCGTTTCGCCGTCTCTTTAACATCGTCCATCGCCTCCCATTTTTCAATGATGAGGCTCCAGTTGTATGAAAACTCTTGCTCAAATTGTTTCAATTCGTCCGGATCGTGCCGCTTCAATTGGTCGATGCGCTCTTGCACAAGGCGCACCCATTCGTCCATCGCCAAAAAGTTCCGCGTCGGCTCTGGGCTTTGATACGTGTCGTAAAAGCTGCCGAACAACACGAGAACGGCAAAATAAAGCAAATACAAATCGCCGTTGGTGGCGCCGGCGCGAAGATAATGGCGCTTGATCCAATCGTTGCTTACATGAAACGGCGACAGTTTCGTGCGCGGCACGAGAAACAACCGTTCGCTCGTCAACACGATGACGCAGTCGACTTCGCGGCTGAACGCATCCAACAGCGCGCGGATTTCATCATCGCTCTTATAAAGCTGCACCGCCTGCGCGCCTGCCACTCCTTGCCGCGCAAGTGCCGTATACAATTGAAACGCCTGCATGACTTTTTGTTCTGGATAGTTTCTCATCGTTCCCTCACCGTTATAATCATGTCTTGAATCGAAAACCGCTCGCATCGGCGGATGATGCGATCCGCTTCTTGCACCTCGAGCACGCGCCCGCCAAGCAAAGCGAGCGCCTCGCCGAGAAGCGCGCTTCCTTCTTCCCCTTCCATGCCTTGCTCGACGGGAGAGCGCTGGTGCATCAAGATCCAAAAATCGTAAAACGAGCGCTGTTCATACAAATGCGACTGCCCGATGTCGTCCAAATAATCGAAAAACGCGGCGAGCGTGCCCGCGCGCTCCTGCTCGTGCGCCTTTAAAAACAGTTGCATCAACTCTCTATATTTCGCTATGAGCCATGCCCGATACCGATCGCCCCCTTCGGCCTCTTCCGCTTCTAAAAAACGCGGCCCCGCCTTTTCTTTGCGCTCTTCGGTAATGTTTTGCTCGGCGAAAATCGCCATCGGCGACCAAACCTTGTTTTCTTCCACCTTTAAAAATGGATGAAGCACCCCTTTCATCGCCTCAAGGGGGAGCGGAGCCGAAACGATGCGCGACACGATGTCTTGGTCGAAATTAAACGAATGGAGCCCCGTATAATAAAGCGATTCCTGCGCCGTCACAAGCGTCGTATTTTTTAACGAAAGCGCCTTATCTAGGAGCGCCGAATGCGCGTAATGCACCGATTCTAACTCTCTGGCAATTTTGAGCACAAGCTCATACGTCTTCCCTTCTTTTTGGTGAATATCCCGGGCATATAGGCGCTCTCTCGTGTCGTTCACGAATTCGCGCAGCTCCTTAAACTCCTCGTCCTCGCGCGCAAGCCGGCTGTAAATGTCGTCCAAAAGCTGCTTGTACCGCTCAAATGTTTCTTCGGAAATAATGCTTCGCTGAATTTCATGCTTCAGCCGCGTCATGCGATCTTCGAGCGTTTCAACGTCGATGCGCATTTCGTTGATTTGTTTCAACGCCGCGGCGAACTCCCCTTTTTCCAGCTGCTTGCGCAACATGAGCTGGTTGATCGACAACTGAAACTCGCTGTAAAACTCTTTCGTCGCAAACACAAGCTCCAACCCGTCTTCATCGAGCGTATAATATTGCGTGTTCGTTTTCGCATCAAAACCGTGCGCTTTTAAAAGTGAATATTCGATCGCGCTCTCTTCGCGCCGTTCCCAATCGTAAAACGGATAGCTCCGCTTTTTTCCCGATGTCGGGCGGAACGTTTGAATAATCGTCCGCGCCAAATGTTCGCACGCTTCGTCATCCAATGCGTACACGTTTTCCGTCAATTGTTTTAAAAACGCCGCGAGCTGCTTAACTCCTGTTTTATACTGCCGCATCAGCTTTTGTTCGAAGAAAAAGAGGAGCGTCAACAGCCCGAGCCCTTTCATGTCAATCGGCTGCCCGCCGAGGTCGGCAGAGCGCATTCGTTCAAGGTCCAAAAGCGGGCTAAAAAGCGCCAGCCGCCTCATGCGCTCGCGATAGCCGTCTGTGACCCCTGCCAATTCTAGCTTGTCCACTGCCATTCCCTCCAAATGTGCTGCAATTCCCGCGTTTTAAGCGTCTCTTGCGGATAATACAGGCCGGAGGCGAGCAGCTCGCAAAGCCGCTCTCGCTCATCGGGCGCAAAATAGGAAAGAAACGAAGCAAGCGCCTCCGTCCGCTCTATTTGATACTCTTTGCCGCGCGCCGGTTCTTTTTGCAAGCATGCCCGATAAAACGGAAGCGCGGGCAAAGCCGGCTTCTTTTGAAACAGCGAATGCCAAATCGCCACCCCTTCGCGGTCGATGTCCCCGAAATAATAAAAGCGATGGTCGGCTTTCACCGGATATTGCAGCGAGAATTGAGCGATGCTGCTGATGACGGTTTTTCCTTTCCCGTAAATGAGCGTCGAAAACACGGTGTCCAAAAGCGCGGGCAACAGCGCTTGGTACGTCGTTTTATTTTCGACAATGAGATGAAGCTGCACCGCTTGCGCCATGTTCCCTGGATGGACGGCGAACATGAGCGGATCGGAAACGGGGATGATGCGGAGGCGATCGAAAAGGCCGATGCGCTCAAGCACCTCCCTCCCGCCGCCTTCCGTAATCCATTTCTCATCGCCGACCAGCTCCATGCTCCGCTCCGGCGCGGCCACGGCCTCGTGAGGAAGCGAATGCGTGTTCAAATAGTCGTCGATTTGCACAATAAACGGTTTGTCCCGCTCCCAAACAGACGGGTCTTTGCCGTAATATGCGTCAAGCTGAATCGCCGGATAAAGCCGATTTTGCCAGCGCTGCAGCTCGCGGTAATAATCTTCCATCAAGCGATGTTTATGAATTCGATATTGAAACGCAAGCGACGGCGTCCGCGTCGTTCGCCCTCTTGCCTTTATCATCTCAAGCGTCCCGTCCGCCTCGAGCCCGAGCACGATTTCGGCAAACTCCTCATACGTGCGTGCAAAAGGCTCGATGAGCTTCTCAAGCTCCACAAGCGAAATCGTCCGCTTTGGAAACGCCGCCAGCCGCTTTTCGATTTGTTCCAACGTCGCGTCACTCCCACAAACTGGATTCTTTTTTTTATTATACAAGAAAAGAGAAAAGGCGTATATGAATGATTCGCGGCAAATTTAAGAGAAATTCATAAGATGAAGACGGCATCCCGTTTTACGGCGATGGGCACAACGGCAATGTGCCGGACAAAACGTGGAATCCCGAGGGGCTCTCCCGTGTCCATGAACAGCTGAAGTAAGCCAAGATCCATTGACGTGGCGGATTCCGCTGCGATGACGAAAGATACACTGACACTCTTTTGCTTCTTCTCGTCGCCTTATCATAGAGACAAAACGCTTCCGTGAAGGTGTACACCATCCGCCAAACGAGCGAATGCCCTCAGACGGATGGATGATCATTGTGCGAGTAGTGCCAATCACACCCTTGAATGGCGCGAACAGCCCGTGACGAAGGCTTCGTTTTTTGGCAAATGGGATCATCCATCGAAACAAAAAGGGGTTGATTCTCCCGTTTGGCCAGACGTTCGATCTGGCGAAGGATCCATTCTTGCAGCTTCTCAAGCAGGTTTTTTCTCGTTCCAAGAGCTTTTCGTGAAAAAATGGCTGAGCGTGGTTCGATGATTTGGGTGAAAACTCCAGTACCGGACATCGGTCAATGTCCCCGAACATCCCTTGGTACAGGGCGTCGACAAGATGAACGAGAGGCTTGATGACCGGCTGCGAGAAATCAAGCGCCAGTCCCAGCATCATGAAAAACTTCTGGATTCCTTGATGATGTGCTCATCGATTCCTAAGACATGAACCTCCGTGTGGGTAGTTGGTGGCACACCGATTCTAACCAAGGAATCGAGTTCATATCTCCTTTTTTTGTTTAGTTGTCAATTTATGTTAGCGAATTTGCTCATATACAGTATGAAAAAGAAAACTTTAATGAAAACAGTAATTTTGGCAGCTTCATTTTCTGTTTTATGTACTACTTTCACACCTCTCTCATCCGCTTTTGCAGCTGAAAATGATAATACAGAAGTTATTTTAGGCAAATGAAAATGGCCAAAATACTGCAATATCGAGGATTTCACGATGCGGATCCTAGAAGGCTGGTGAAAAACCGCTGTCGCACACCAATCGGCAGCATTTTCATTCAAAAAAGAAAGCTGGTTCTACAAAGTTTCTCTAATTGAGAAAAAGATGGAATCAGTAGCATTTTGCACTAAATCACCAGCCTCCTAGAAAAAAATTCTAAATTTTATAGGGAAACGATTTATGCATGTACATACGACGAGTTACACGCAAAAACAAGGATGGAATAACCGTAGCGTATCTTCAGCTTGCTCACAACGAATGGGATCCGAAGGCCAAATAGGTGAAAGCGAAGGGGATGGATTCGTTTTGGGCGCGAAGACGAAGCGGATCGCGCTGTCTTGGAGCGTCTGGCCAAAAGCATTTCACGATTCCTTTATTGAAGACTGATTATCCAAAATCTTTGGCTAACACCGACGGAAATTCATCTCCCACTGACCGTTGGGCTACGCCCTTCACACGCTTGAAGTGGGAAACTTCTTGATGTTCGTCGCCTTAGGGCCCTCGTTTCCGCAAATAAAGAAGCGGCCATACAAAGCCGCTTCTCTATTCCCCGCTTATAAGGTCGGTGAAAAGCCGCTGTCCCAGTCCAATCAACGGCATTTTCATTCAAAAAAGAAAGCTGATGCAAAGTTTCTCTAATTAAGAAATGGTGGGATCAGTAACATTTTACACGAAATCACCGGCCTCTTATGCTGACGGGGATTTCTGTTTTTTTCCTTTTAAGAAAAACGCCATGACGAGCGCCACCACCGTTAAGCCAGTCGCGACGAAAAAGGCGTCGTTGATTCCTTCCACCGTGGCGCGCTGCTGCACCAAACCGTACAGCAGCTGGGCAATGGCGTCATCGCTCGGGATGACTTGCTTCAGCTGGCTGACAAGCCCCATAAAGAACGGATCGTTTTCCGTCATTTCATTGCGGTACGTTTCGACATGAAACTTGGCCCGGTTGGACATGATCGTCACCAAGAACGCCGTTCCGAGCGAAGCGGCCACTTGGCGAATCGTATTCGACATGGCCGTACCATGGCTGTACAGATGGCGCGGCAAGGCGTTTAACCCTTCGGTCATGATCGGCATCCCGAGCATCGACATGCCGAACATTCGGCAAATGTAAAGCCAAATCAAATGGCTGTATGGCGTATCCATCGTCAGCTTGCTGAACTCCCACGTCGTCACAGCGGTGATGATCAAGCCGACAATGGCAAGCAGCCGCGCGCCGATGCGGTCAAACACCCAACCGGAAATCGGCGACATGATCGCCATGACGATCGCCCCCGGCAGCAACAGCAAACCGGCATCGAGCGGCGTAAAACCGCGCAAGTTTTGCAAATACACGGGAAGCAAAACCATCGCGGCAAACATCGCCATGTTGATGACCGAACCGATGACGGTCGCCAACGTAAATACGGGGTAGCGGAACACGCGGAAATTGAGCACCGGATGTTCCGAACGGAGCGATCGCCATGTGAACATGATGAGAAACAGCACGCCGATAACGAGCGAAACCACGACCTCCGTCTCGCCCCAGCCTTTGCTGCCGGCCTCGCTGAAGCCATATAAAACGCCGCCAAACCCGATCGTCGAGTAGACCGCCCCTTGCACGTCCAGCACCGGATTGCCTTTACGCGGCGTATGTTTCAGCCAGACGGAGGCAAGCACAATGTCTACCAGCGCGATCGGCAACACGACGTAAAACAGCAGCCGCCATGTGTAATGCTCGACAAGCCAGCCGGACAGCGTCGGCCCGATCGCCGGCGCAAACATCATGGCGATTCCCACCGTTCCCATCGCCACCCCGCGGCGTTCCGGCGGGAAAATCGACAACATAATGACCATCATCAGCTGCATAATAATGCCGGCACCCACCGCTTGCGTCAACCGCCCGGCAAGCATGACGGCAAACGACGGAGCGATCGAGCAGACAAACGCGCCGATGGCGAAAAACGACATGCCCGATAAAAACAGCCGTTTCGCCGGAAACTTGGCGATTAAAAACGGACTGATCGGGATGAGCACCCCGTTGACAAGCATATAGCCGGTCACGAGCCATTGAATCGTCGACGTTTCGACGTTGAAATCTTGCATCATATGCGGCAAAGCGACGTTGATTAACGTCTGGTTCAAAATGGCGACAAACGCGCCAAGCATGACGGTCACCACAACCTTGCCGCGGCTGCCGATCTCCCCGAGGCCGGTCGGCCCGCCGCCCGCCGCAGGACGTTCCCCTGCTTCCGTCGAAAGCGGTGGTCTTTCCGTTTCCTCTGCCGGCTGAACGCGACGGTCGGCCGCTTCGTCCTTTGCTTTCGCCGCCGCCCGGCCGCGCCGGCGCAGCGCGATATTGGCGGCCGCCAAAATGAAAACGGCAAATATGATATAGCCAATGACAAAAGCTGTCATCATCGATCACCTACTTATGAATGCGGACGGTGACGTTCATGCCCGGCACAAGTCCGGATCCGCTATAGTTGTCAATGGAAATCGTCACCGGAATGACTTGAGTTACTTTCGTGTAGTTGCCGGTTGCGTTCGAGCTTGGCAGCAGGCTGAACGTATTCGCTGTCGCGGTTCCGATTTTTTCGACTTTGCCGCTGAACTTGCGATCCGGATAGGCGTCCACATAAATATCGACGTCTTGCCCGACTTTCACATCTTCAATATCCGTCTCTTCAATATTCGCCGTCACCCACAAATCGTTCAAATCAAACCCGCGAACGAGCGGCGTCCCCGCGGCGACAAACGAGTCTTTGATCGCGCTTTGCTGGGCGATCGTCATCCGATGCGGCACGGTCACTGGCACCGTCATTTTCCCGTCAGACACCGCACCGATTTCTTCCCCGGCAGAAAACGTTTTTCCTGTCTCTCCCCGCCAAGATGTCAGCTTTCCGGACAGCGGCGCAGCAACCGAGATCACTTGGCCGTCAATGCGGGCGTTGTCCGTTTTAATGTAGTTGGTCGTTTCATTGACATAATAATAGGCGGCAAATCCTCCACCGACAAGCAAAATGAGCACAATGATATTGAATACGAGCAAACGTCTGACGTTCAACGTTCATTCCTCCTCAAGCAAAATCGTTTTGATTTTCTCATGCAGCTGCAAAAATTGTGCGATTTCTTCCTCTGAAACCCGTTCTTCGACGAGGCGAAGCCGCCGGCGCAGCACCGACTGCTCGCCAAACGCCAAGGCGACAATTTCTTTCCCTTTTTCCGTCAAGCTCAAAATGACCGCGCGCCGATCTTGTTTCGACGGCTCGCGAACAACAAGGCCGGCGCCGACGAGCCGGTCAACCGTGCCGCTCACATTGCTGTTGCTTAAATTGAGCTTTTCCGCCAAATCGTGAAGGCGGATGTGTTCCTTTTTCATCAGCGTGTACAGCACGACCAGTTGCACTTCCGTAATCCCGACGCGGGCGGCGTCTTCACGAATGAGGCGATACAGCGCCTTTTGCGTCCGAAACACCGCGTACATCAAGTTACGGCTTGTTCCTTCCATCGCTTCCCTCCTTTCGTTCATCCCCCAAATAGTTTCAATACGAATTATTTCTACACGAAATATGATTATAGCACGAAAAACGGAAAAAGCAACTATATTGTTCCCGATTTTTTTCAACTCATCACCCTGCGGCGCAAAGAAAAAAGCGCCCCCGTTTGGGACGCCTTTGTCTGTCGCTGGCAGAATCCGCGCCGCGGTTGCCGTCGGCTGAATGCAGTTTCTCAACCACGCTCCACCAAGTGGGTGTTCGCAGAAGCGTTCCTGTCGTCCTCCATCACGAATATTGAGGCGTGACATTCCCGCTCCGATGTAGAACTCCCTTTTTATTGCCATCGGTTGAAACTTCATTCTACAACGCACAACGCAGCAGCGGATTGGTGATTCTTATCATACACGATGTTCTTTCCGTTGGCAAGAGGGACAACCATCCATTTTTTCAAACAGGATACACCCCGTGCTTCCGCTCAGAAAAGACCATATACTTGGACCTATAGGCTTCAAATCGACGAATCAGCTCGTTGCGCAACTCGTTCGGCGCCACGATTCCATCGACGACGAGCTCGGAAGCGAGCCGATAAATGTCGATATCGCGCCGGTATTCCTCGCGTTTTTGTTCGACAAATGCTGTCCGCTCTTCTGGCGGCAGCTCGGCGATTTTGTTGGCGTAAACGGCGTTGACGGCCGCTTCCGGCCCCATGACGGCGATTTGCGCATTCGGAAGCGCCAAACAGCAGTCCGGTTCAAACGCCGGCCCGGCCATGGCGTACAGTCCGGCCCCGTACGCTTTGCGGACGATGACCGAGATTTTCGGCACCGTCGCTTCCGACATGGCGGCGATCATTTTCGCCCCATGGCGGATAATGCCGGCCCGCTCGACTTTCGTGCCGATCATAAAGCCAGGGACGTCGGCCAAAAACAAAAGCGGGATATGGAACGCGTCGCAAAGCGTGATGAATTTCGCCGCTTTATCAGCCGAATCGTGGAACAACACGCCGCCTTTGACGCGCGGCTGGTTGGCAATGATGCCGATCGGCTGGCCGGCAAGGCGCGCCAGTCCGGTAATGATTTCCGGCGCAAACAGTTTTTTGATTTCACAAAACGATCCTTCGTCAATGATCCGCTCAATCAAATCATACATGTTGAACGGCGCATTTTGATTTTCTGGCAAAATGTCTTCGATCGTTTTATCAAATGATTTCGGCGGCTTGGCCTCGACCACTGGCGGCTTTTCGCTGTAATTGGATGGAAAATACGACAAGTAACGGCGCGCATAGGCGATCGCTTCTTCTTCCGTTTTCACGAGCACGTCGCCGCAGCCAGAAACGGTGCAATGCATGCGGGCGCCGCCCATCTCTTCGAGCGTCACTTTTTCCCCGATCACCATTTCCGCCATCCGCGGCGAGCCTAAGTACATCGAGGCATTGCCTTCCACCATGATGACGATATCGCAAAACGCGGGAATATAGGCGCCGCCGGCGGCTGATGGACCGAACAGCAGGCACACTTGCGGCACTTTGCCGGACAGCTTCACCTCATTGTAAAAAATGCGCCCCGCCCCGCGCCGGCCGGGGAACATTTCCAGCTGGTCGGTAATGCGGGCGCCGGCCGAGTCGACCAAATAAATGAGCGGACAACGCAGCTTTTCCGCCGTCTCTTGGATGCGAATAATTTTTTCGACCGTGCGCGCTCCCCACGAGCCGGCTTTGACGGTCGAATCGTTCGCCATCACGCAGACCGTGCGGCCGTTGATTTTGCCGATGCCGGTCACCACCCCGTCCGCCGGCAAATCGCCCGCCAAACAGTTGGCAAACAATCCGTCTTCCATTTCCAAGCCGTGATCAAGCAGCAAATTCAGCCGCTCGCGGACAAACAATTTCCCTTGGGCCGCATTTTTTTCATGATATTTTGGCGCCCCGCCTTTCTTGATCTCCGCCGCTCTTTTCTCCAGCTCCGCGGCGAGCGTGCTGGGTTGGTTAGCTGTTTCCTTCATCTCGTTGTTTCCCCTCCTTGTTTTGATGGATCTGGCTGTTCCATCCCGCGTGTTCGTCCGGAACAAGGTTGGATGTCGTTTCGGATCCCCGCGAAAAGCCGGGTCGGCGCAAGCGCGTTGTGCGGCTTCCGTCTCCCCTCCTTGTCTAAGCGGGTTTACTCGCCTTTGTACACCGGCTTCCGCTTTTCTTTAAACGCCTGCAACCCTTCCAACCGGTCTTTCGTCGGAATGGTCGCCTCATAGGCGAGCTGTTCAATGGCAAGACCGGTCTCCAAATCAACGTTAAATACGCTTTGGATCGCCCGTTTCGCCTGCCGGACGGCAATCGGCGCGTTTTCGGCGATTTGCCGGGCCAATTCAAGCGCCCGCTCCATCAGCTCGGCGCGCGGCACGGCGTATTCGACAAGGCCGATGCGCTCCGCCTCTTTGGCGGTGATGCGCTTGGCGGCAAAAATCAATTCTTTCGCCTTTCCAATGCCAACAAGGCGTGGGAGCCGCTGCGTTCCCCCCGCCCCCGGAATGATGCCGAGCGACGTTTCCGTCAGCCCAAGCTGGATGTCATCGGCAGCCAACCGGATGTCACAAGCCAAGGCAAGCTCCAACCCGCCGCCAAACGCCGAGCCGTTTAAAACGGCGATGACCGGCTGCGGCACTTTCTCCACCTCGTTGATCGTTTTGCTGATCAAGGCAACGGTTTGCCGCACTTCCGTTTCATTCATCCCCGCCCGCTCTTTCAAATCAGCGCCGGCGCAAAATACTTTGTCTCCGGCTCCGGTCAGCAGGACAACGCGCACGTCTTTCCGAAATTTGATCTCCTGAAAGAGCGCGCCAAGCTCGAACAGAAGCGCTCTGGACAGCGCGTTGGCCGCTTCCGGACGGTTTAAGGTCACAACGGCGATGCCATGCTCTTGTGTTTCAAACGATACAAGTGTGCCCACGTGTTTCCCCCCTATGATCGAACCGTTTGCAAATAGCGGCTCGGAAGCGGGCGACCGATTTTGTCGCGGATAAACAAAGCCGCTTTCGTCAGCCGCTCGACATCGATGCCGGTGTCAATTCCCATGCCATGAAGCATATACACTAAATCATCAGTGGCGACGTTTCCCGATGCCCCTGGGGCGTACGGGCAGCCGCCGAGGCCGCCGAGCGAGCTGTCAAACGTCGTAATTCCCATTTCCATCGACACTACAATATTGGCGAGCGCCGTCCCTCTCGTGTCATGGAAATGCATCGCGATCCGATCCGCCGGAAAACGACGGAGCACCTCGGCAAGCACGTCTTCAACTTGTTTGGGCGTCGCCACGCCGATCGTATCGCCAAGCGACAGTTCGTCAACCCCCATCGCCAGCAGCCGGTCGGCGACCGTGAGCACTTGATCGACGGGGACCGCCCCTTCATACGGGCAGCCAAACACGGTCGAGACGTAGCCGCGCACCGTTTTTCCGGCTTGTTTTGCCGTCTTCACAACCGCTTCAAGCACCGGAAACGTGGCGGCGATCGTTTTGTTAATGTTTTTTTCGTTGTGCGTTTCGCTCGCTGACATGAAGACGCCGACTTCATCCACCCCGGCGCCAAGCGCCCGCTCAAGCCCCTTTTCGTTCGGGACGAGCGCCGCATACGTGACGCCGTCTTTGCGGCGAATGCCGGCTGCGACTTCGGCAGCATCGGCGAGCTGCGGAATCCATTTCGGATGGACGAAGGAAGTCACCTCAATGTACGACAGCCCCGTTTCTGACAATAGGTTGATCCAAGCGATTTTATCGGCGGTGGCGATCGGCGCTGCTTCGTTTTGCAGGCCGTCGCGCGGGCCGACTTCTTTGATCGTCACCTTCGCCGGCCATCGGCTCATGCGCTGCTCCCCCTTTTCGCTTCGTCTCCGCCGTTTTGTCGTTGACCGTGCCAAACGGTCCCCTTCCCCTATCGTTGGCGGGTGTTAGTCAAGGGCGAATCCGGCTCTCCCCATCCCCCTCGATGCTCAATGAGGTCGGCGTGGAGTGTTCGTTCAGCGTTAGACGCTACCTGTTGGCGGAACCGTCTGCTTCCCTACTCGATCTCAACGAGCACGTCGCCTTCGTTCACAAAATCTCCTTCTTGCACATGAATGTGCTTCACAACGCCGGACGTCTCAGCGGCAACTGGAATTTCCATTTTCATTGATTCCAAAATGACGACATCTTGCCCTTCTTCGACGCGGTCACCGACGGCAACGACAATCTTCCAGACGCTTCCGGCCATCGTGGCGGCAACTTGCTTCATCGTTTCTTCCTCCGTTTCTGCTTCATTTTGTTTTCGTTGGCTGCCAATAGTTGGCGAGAAAATCGGTCGTCGTTTCCCCGGCACGGAACGCCGGATGGGACAATACGGCTTCCAGCAGCGGAATGTTCGTTTTAATCCCTTCGACCCGATAGTCGCGAAGCGCGCCGAGCAAGCGTTCAATCGCCGTTTGTCGATCCGGGCCTTTCGCAATCAACTTCGCGATCATCGGGTCGTAAAACGGCGTGACCGTGATGCCGCTTTGAACCGCTGTTTCATGACGAATCCATTCGCCCTGCGGAGCCGAAAACGCCGTAATGCGGCCGGGCGACGGGTAAAACGTGTTCGGATCCTCAGCATAAATGCGCACTTCAATGGCGTGCCCGTCGCGGCGAATGTCTTCCTGCTGATAGCGGAGCGGTTCGCCAGCGGCGATGCGCAGCTGCTCTTCGACGATGTCGATGCCGGTGATTTCTTCCGTCACCGGGTGCTCGACTTGCAGCCGGGTGTTCATTTCAAGAAAATAAAAGTGTTTTTGTTCGTCGACCAAAAATTCCATCGTGCCGGCGTTCGCATAGCCGATATAACGCGCCGCCCGGACGGCAGCTTCGCCCATCTTCCGCCGCGTTTCTTCATCCAAAAACGGCGACGGCGCTTCCTCCACCACTTTTTGGTGGCGGCGCTGGATCGAGCATTCGCGCTCCCATAAGTAGACGCAGTTCCCGTAGGAATCGGCGAGCAGCTGAATTTCAATATGGCGCGGGCGTTCAATATATTTTTCAATGTACATCGTCCCGTCGCCGAAAAACGAAGCGGCCCGTTTTTGGCTCCCTTCAAACGCTTGGCGCAGCTCCGCTTCGTCGCGGGCGATGTGCATGCCGATGCCGCCGCCCCCGGCTGATGCCTTCAGCATGACCGGATATCCAATCGAAGCCGCCGCCTCCGCCGCCGCATCGGGGCTGTCCAACGCAAACGTGACGCCTGGAACGATCGGGACGCCGGCTTTTTCCATCGTCCGCCGCGCTTCGATTTTGCTGCCCATCGCCGCAATGACGTCCGCCTTCGGGCCGATGAAGACGATTCCTTCTTCCTCGCAGCGGCGGGCGAACGCCGGGTTTTCCGAGAGCAGCCCGTAGCCGGGATGGATCGCCTCCGCTTTCGCCGCTTTGGCAACCTCAATGATTTTTTCGATATTTAAATAGCTTTCCGCCACGCGCGGCTTGCCGATCAAATACGCCTCATCCGCCAGCTTGACGTGGAGCGAATCGGCGTCCGCTTCCGAGTAGACGGCGACCGTTCGGATGCCGAGCTTTTGGCACGTGCGGATGACGCGGACGGCAATTTCGCCGCGATTGGCAATCAACACTTTCGAAAACATGGTCTCACCCTTTCACGAAAACTGAGAATGCCGCCGGGCGGTTTCGTCCGCCCGGCGCGGCGAGTTACGTCGTCAAGCCGAGGCGCTGTTTCGCCATTTCTCGCAGCTTGAATTTTTGAATTTTCCCGGACGCTGTCATCGGGTATGAGTCGGTAAATTCGATGTAGCGCGGGATTTTATGGCGAGAGATGTTGCCGCGGCAAAACTCGCGAATTTCCTCGGCTGTCGCTGTTTCACCATCCTTTAAGATGATCCACGCCATCACTTCTTCGCCGTACACTTCATCGGGCACGCCGACGACTTGAACGTCCAAAATTTTCGGGTGTTTGTACAAAAACTCCTCGATTTCGCGCGGATAAATGTTCTCCCCGCCGCGGATGATCATATCTTTCAGCCGGCCGGTGATGCGGCAGTAACCGTTCTCATCCATCGTCGCCAAATCGCCAGTATGCAGCCAGCCATCTTCGTCGATCGCTTCGTTGGTCGCTTCCGGGTTGTTGTAATATCCTTTCATGACATGATAACCGCGCGTGCACAGCTCCCCTTGCACGCCGCGCGGCACTTCCTTGTTCGTGCCCGGCTCGACGATTTTCACTTCCACGCCCGGCAAGGCGCGGCCGACCGTTTCAACGCGCAGCTCAAGCGGATCGTCGGTGCGCGTTTGCGTGACGACCGGCGACGCTTCCGTCTGTCCGTAGGCGATCGTAATGTCTGTCATCCCCATTTTTTCGATGACCGCCTTCATCACTTCGACCGGGCAAGGGGAGCCGGCCATAATGCCGGTGCGCAGCGATGACAAATCGTATTGGTCGAAATCCGGGTCGTTCAGTTCGGCGATAAACATTGTCGGCACGCCATGGAGCGCCGTGCACCGTTCCGCCGCCACCGTCTCGAGCACCCGCTTCGGATGAAACTCGACAACCGGCACCATCGTCGCCCCGACCGTCACGCAAGCCAACGTGCTCATCACGCAGCCGAAGCAGTGGAAAAACGGCACGGGGATGCAAAGGCGGTCGCCTTCGCCAAGTCCCATGCATTGCGCGACTTGGTGAGCGTTGTTGACAATGTTGTAATGCGTCAACATGACCCCTTTCGGGAATCCGGTCGTCCCGGACGTGTATTGCATGTTGATCACATCGTGCGGATCAAGGCTCTCTAACCGTTCATCGAGCTCTTCTTCTGACACGTCGTGCGCCATCGCCAAGATGTCGTTCCATGTAAACATGCCCGGGTACCGTTTGTCGCCAAGAAAAACCACGTTTTTCAGCTTCGGCAGCCGTTTCGATTGCAGCTGTCCGGGCACCGACGTGCGCAATTCGGGAACGATTTCATATAAAATATCGATATACGACGAGTCGCGATATTGCTCAATCAAAAAGAGCGTCGTCGAATCGGACTGGCGAAGCAAATACTCAAGCTCGGCCGCGCGGTAGTTCGTATTGACCGTCACCAACACCGCCCCCATTTTCCCGGTCGCAAACTGGCAGGCGATCCATTCCGGAACGTTCGTCGCCCAAATGGCGACATGCTCCCCTTTTTCGATGCCAAGCCGCATCAACCCGCGCGCGACGAGGCGGCAATAGTCGTTCAACTGTTGATACGTCAGACGCAAGTTGCGGTCGGCGTACACGACCGCCTCGCGATCCGCATATTGCCTGGCCCTCTCTTCCAACAATTTCCCCACCGTCACCGTCAACATCGGCCTTCTCCTCCCCTTTGTCCGAATTCACTGTTATGGATATGCGCATCGTTCCGCTTTTAGCATCCGAGTTGGCGAGCGATGACGAGCCGTTGAATTTCCGATGTGCCTTCGCCGATTTCCATGAGCTTGATATCCCGCAAATGGCGTTCAACGCCGTACTCTTTCATGTAACCATAGCCGCCGTGAATTTGGATCGCCTGATTGCAGACGCGAAACCCCATTTCCGACGCGAACAGCTTGGCGAACGACGCTTCTTTTGTAAACGGTTTCCCTTGATCTTTCAACCAAGCCGCCTTGTACACCATATTGCGGGCAAGCTCAATTTCCATCGCCATGTCAGCGAGCTTAAACTGAATCGCTTGAAACTTGGAAATCGGCTGGCCAAACTGAATGCGTTCTTTCGCATATTGAAGCGCTTTCTCAAACGCCGCTTGCGCGATGCCGACGGCTAAAGCGGCGATCGAAATGCGGCCGCCATCAAGCGTGTACAAAAACTGGTTAAACCCTTTTTGCGGGTCGCCTAAGACGTTTTCTTTCGGCACGCGGACGTTCTCGAAAACAAGCTCGCACGTATTGGACGCGCGCACGCCCATTTTGTCGTAATTCGAACGGATTGTAAATCCTGGGGAGTCCGTTGGCACGATGAGAGCGGTGATGATGTTTTTGCCGCGCGCATCTTTGCCTGTCACAGCGGTGACAATGACTTGCCGCGCGTATTGGGCGTTCGTGATCCAGCATTTTTCGCCGTTGATGACATATTCATCGCCGTCGAGCACCGCCGTTGTGCGCGTGCCGCCAGCGTCGGACCCGGCGTTTGGCTCCGTGAGCCCAAAAGCACCAAGCGTCTCTCCTTTGGCCATCGGCACGAGCCACGTTTGTTTCTGCTCCTCTGTTCCAAAGTAATAAATCGGACTCGCCCCAAGCGACACAGCGGCCGCGTAGCTTAGCCCGGTGCCGCCGCAGGCGCGGCCGATTTCCTCAACGGCGATGGCGTATGAAATCGTATCGCCCCCGGCGCCGCCGTATTCTTCCGGAAACGGCAGGCCCAACAGCCCGAGCTCGCCCATCTTGCGGAACACATGCAGCGGAAAATGCGCCTCTTCATCCCATTTCGCCGCGTATGGGGCAATTTCCTTCTCGGCAAAATCGCGAACCATTTCTTTAATCATTTGTTGCTCTTTCGTTAATGAAAAATCCATCTTGTCCCTCTCCCCCATAAAAGTGTTCTATAAGTTTAAACCGACTAGTCGGTTTTGTCCGAACGGCGTAGCCGCAAGCACTGTAGCGAAAAAAACGCTTTCAAAACCGACTAGTTGGTCTGTAAGCGGTGCGCGGATTATTCCGCGGCGGGCGGCAACAAAAACCGCGCCGCTGTTGGGTTCTGCGGTGTGCGGAGCACCGCATGCAAAATGAAGTCAGCGAAATACGCCGCGATCTCCTCAATCGACAGCGGACCGTCCGGATTGTACCATTTGTACGTCCAGTTGACCATGCCGATGATCGACATGCCGGCAATTTCCACCGACAGTTCCGGACGAAATTCCCCGGCTTCAATCCCCTCGCGGATGACGCGAAAAATAATTTGTTTAAATTCTTCGCGCTTTTCATTGATCGGTTCGGCGTATTCCGGTTTTAAGTACGTGCTTTCCTGATAAAAGACGGTAATATGTGGTTTATATAAATGAAAGACTTTTACAAATGACTGAACGATGGCGTACAAGCGCTCGGTCGGCGTTGAACAGCTTTCATACGCCTCCTGCGCTTTAGTCAGCGCATACGTAATAAAGACGTCATGAATGTGATAAAGCAGCTCGTCTTTTGATTTGAAATTATGGTAAAATCCGCCTTTGGACGTGTCACTTTCGGCAACGATGCGATCGACCGTCACGCCGTGGTAGCCGTACTTTTCAAACAAATGAAGCGCGGTGTCGATAATGCGGTCTCGAAGCGGTTTCTCTGCCATAACAGTCTCCTTCGTCTGAGCTGTAAAACATTTCGGAAAAAGCAAAATCTTCTTCTTGTTTACTAAGATACTCGACTCGGGCTGTCATTGTCAACAAAAATCGTTCGACTGGCGGAGCGCCCGCCTAATATCGTTCGTTCAAACTGCTGTCATTGTCAGCAAAAATCGTTCGGCGCCCAAAAGCGAAGCGTCTTTCGCCGCCTCCGCATCGGGCAAGGTGCCTCTTCTAGGAGACCGGTGATTGAAGGGAGCGAGCCGCTTACCAAGCCCGTTTCTCCAATAGAAAAGCCTTGTCGCCTTAGGATCTCCTTTCAAATGGTCCCCCATTGCTCAACAGAAACAACCGTTTTTCACCAGCCTTCTAGCCGCACAAGCGAAAAGAAAGCGGCCGCTTCGTACATAATCACGACCGTTTTTCCAAAAGATAAAACCGGAGGTGGTTTCGCTTGGAACCGATGCTATGTCCAAACTGCAAAACGAACCGGACGCGCTTTCACCTCATCGAGCAACACCCGCGGGCGGTCAAGCTCGACCCGCACACCGGCGATATTGAGCACGAATACACAAACGAAGCGCTCGAACCGTTCCATCTCCCGTACCGCGGCCCGAGCTACCGCGTCCAATGCGGCGTCTGCGGGCTGATCGAAGATGCGGATATGTTCATTCAGCGCGCTAAATCGTCTCCATTGGGGTGATTCCATATGGCGAACAAAAAACAAACACCTTCTTCCATCGTTGACCAAAAACAGCTCGTCAACGACAAGGCGAAAGCGATGCGGGAGCGCGGCGATCAGCACATCCGCCGCGGCACGCCGAACGGCGCAGACGGACAATAAACGCTGGCTTGCTTCTGCGCAGAAGCAAGCCGGCGGAGCTTCCGCTTTTCGTTGCTAGCGGTACATCGCCCACAGCCCGATATCGCGAAACCCAAGGCGGTGGTAAATGCGCCCGGCGGCTGGATTGTCGTAAAACAGGCACGGCATCTTCCCTTCAGCAAACAAATCGCAAACGAGCTTCGCCACGATGGCGCTCGCGTACCCTTTTCCTCGATGTTCCGGATCGGTGCAGACGCCGACGATCATCGCCGACAGCGAATTTTCCGCCGTTGTCGATGCCGCCGCCACCATCTTGCCATCTTGTTCAATATAATACGTTCTCGCTGAATTCGTTTCCATCCCTTTCACCAGCATATCGCGGGATGACGGCCTCGTCTCAAATTCGGCAATGCGGCCCCGCAAGTCGAGAATCCGGTCGACATCGGCCAATCCGGCTTTCTTGACGGCGAACGCCCCGTTTTCTTGGCGGGCGTATTCATCCGTCCGGCACTCGCAAAAGTAAAGCGTTCGCTTCGTCCCAAGCGGCAGCCGCCCTTCGAATTGCCTAGCAACTTCCTCTTTGCCGGACAGCTGAATGGACAAAGACGGGCCGGCCGTCTCGCGGATGAGACGAGCAAAGCCATCGGCATCAAAATCGCCAGGCGCGTACAGAATGTAGGAATCGTAATAACGGAGCAGCACCGCCTTCAGCGAGCCGTTGACGTCAAACTGCCCCCAGACATCCTGAAAATCGGCGTCATAGCCGAATGACTCAATATCGCCGATAATAAACAAGTTGAACGACGGGTCTTGCTGTAAAAATAAAAACACTGGCTCATGGTCTTCCTTCGTTAACCGACGAATCATGACGCTCCCCCGCCTTTCGAATGATATGTTTTCCATGGTACGATAGCATATATCCGTTGTCAATGGCCAAAAACACGGCCAGCCTCGGCCAACTGCGAAGAAAAGGAGGAAGTCCGCCCTTCACAAGCAGGGGCGGGCATGCGTATGAAGTTGATCGACGATCTGTACGACTATTACAAAGACCGGCTGACCGGAGATGAAGAAGACGCCGAAGCGGTGGCGATGTCGATTTTAGACGAGCTTGACCGCCGCCATGTGCTCAAGCTGATCAATGAGATGAGCGATGAAGAGCTGCTTGGAATGTTTGGTTTGTACGTATTCGAAAGCTTGAAAGCGAAAATGGCCAGCGAAGGCCTCGGCG
The DNA here is from genome assembly GCF_052692335.1 of Geobacillus sp. YF-1. NCBI lineage: Bacteria > Bacillati > Bacillota > Bacilli > Caryophanales > Anoxybacillaceae > Geobacillus > Geobacillus sp. YF-1. The sequence goes on along the minus strand of NZ_CP199850.1, from coordinate 1,571,054 downwards.
CGACGCGGCCGCAACATGTGCCGGGCGTGCATTGAAAAAGCGGCTGTCCCTCGGTACAGACGGCATCATCTGACCGGGGCAGCCGCCCTAGCGGAGACGCTTTAGCGCCTGCTCGGGACGGTTTCAGGCACAACCGCCCGTTCGAACAAAGGGGGCGCACGATCTTCGCGCGGCCGATTCAACGGGAAAATTGCACATCATATCCTTCTTTCAACAGCACTTGGTAAATTTGCTGAATATGGTCTTCGTTTTTCGTCTCGAGCGAAAAGTGAATTTCCGCCTGACCCGGCAGCACTTTGGCGCCGATGCGCTGATGATGAATGGACATAACGTTCGCCTCGAGCTCCGCAATAATGCGCAGCAGTTTGTTCAACTGGCCGGGCTTGTCGGAGATGACCGTTGTAAACGTAACGAATCGCCCGGCTTCGACCAGCCCCCGCTCAATGATGCGGGAAATCAGCGTTACATCGACGTTGCCGCGAAACGGCAGCTTTTGATACAACAATGCCGCCAACGGGCAAGCGGCCGAACCTTCGACAAGCAGCTTGTTCCGTTCCAACAAGTAAAGCATCGTCCGTGAAATTTCCGCCTCTTCCACGCAAACGACCCCATCGACGTATTGTTCGATATATTGGTACGTAAGATTGCCTGGCTTTTTCACCGCGATGCCATCAGCGATCGTATCGGAGGCGGCGATGGCGACCGGCTGTTTATGGCGGATGGCCGCCGTCATGCCCGGGCAAGCCGACGACTCGACGCCGTACACGTCAATTGACGGCTTCAGCTGTTTTAACGTAAACGCCAGCCCCGCAAGCAATCCGCCGCCGCCGACCGGACAAAGGACAACATCCACATCAGGCAGCTGCTCAATCAACTCTAAGCCGATCGTTCCTTGGCCGGCGATGACGGCCAAATCGTCAAACGGATGAACAAACGTCATGCCCCGCTTGCGCTGCAGCTCGAGCGCATACTCAAGCGATTCATCGAACACATCGCCATGCAAAACCACTTCCGCCCCATAGCTTTTCGTCGCTTCGATTTTGCTGAGCGGCGCCCCTTTTGGCATGACGATCGTGCACGGAATATGGAGCATGCTGCTCGCATAGGCTACCCCTTGAGCGTGGTTGCCGGCCGAGGCGGCGATGACGCCGCGCGCCCGCTCTTCATCGGTCAGCGACATGATTTTGTTGAACGACCCCCGCACTTTAAACGAACCGGTCTTTTGCAAATTTTCCAGCTTCATGTATACCTCATTGCCGGACAGCCGGCTGAACGTTTGCGAATGCTCCAAGGGCGTTTCGTGAACGATACCTTTCATTTTCGCCCTCGCTTGTTCAATGTCTTTTAACGTTAACATCAAGAAACCATCCTTTCTTTCTACTCCGGCGAGCCGTCTTTTTTTCCGCCGCATGGTGCGAAGGCGCTTCCATCGCTTGCCCCCGGCGGCACAGTTTTTCGATCTCAACACGAGCGCGCAGGCAAAAAGACCGACCGCTTCCCGCAGCGCTGCGCCGAAAACAAGCTGCGAACGCCTCCGCCCACCATGATTATACCGTAAACGGCTCACCGCTTCACATCCCTGTAGTTAGTTTGAGGTTCAGTTTCATTGATTATTTAGAACATAGTTTTATTTTTTAAGAAAGTCCGTTTTCGAATAGGCAAATAGAGCGGAATTTGCTAATATGGAAGAAGGGAATGCGGAACGCGAAACCATGTTTGGCTAAGGGGTTTGAAAGCATGAATGACCAATGGGCAAGCCAGCGCATCAACGAACTGGAACGGAAGCTGCGCGCCTATGAGCGGCTCATGGAGCAGCTTCCGTTTCCGTTCACATTCGTCGACTACGAAAATGGGGTCACGGTCGAAAAAAAGCGGGGGGCCGGCCAACCGCACCTTGCCTTCATTCCTCCGATTCCGCAAAAAGAGGCGGAATGGCGGTGGGACATCGACCTGTACCGCGACGTGCCGTTTGAAAAAATAGAAGCGTTTTTGACACCGCTGCTTGACTTGGTCCCGCATCATATTGTTTTCGTCGATGAGCGCGGCATCATCACGCTTTGCAATTTGCAGGCAGCGGTAGACACCGGCGTCGACCGCGACGCGATCATCGGCAAACATATTCGCGAGCTGCTGAAGCTGCCCGATGAACTGATTGCAACGATCCACTCGCTCGAGAAACGCGAGCCGCTTTACAACTATGAGGTGCTTGATCGTTTTTACGGCATCGTCAACACCCGCTTTATTTATAACGATGACGGATCGATCAAACGGGTCATCAGTGTGTTCCAGTCGCTCAGCATGATGAAAGAGACGGAAAAATTAGCGGTCGCCGGGCGGATCGCGGCGGGCATCGCCCACGAAATTCGCAACCCGTTGACGACCGTGCGCGGCTACTTGCAGCTGTTGAAACACGACTTGCCTGACCGAATGGCCTCGCTCGTCGAACGCCTTCTCATCCCTGAGCTTGATCGGGCCAACGGCATTATTACAGATTTTTTAAACATCGCCAAACCGGCCGATGTCAAAATGGAAACTTTCCATTTGCACCGTTTTTTGCGCGAAGATGTTGGCATTCTCTTGCAAAGCGAAGCGCTGCTCCATCACGTGAACGTCCATTTTGATCTCGATGGACAGCTTGACGACTACGAAATGAACGGCGACCGCCGCCAGCTTTTACAAGTATTTTTAAACTTGTTTCGCAACGCGATTGAGGCGAAAGTGAACAAAACGATGAACGTCACGATTCGGAGCCGGAAAAGGCCTCATCTCGTTCAGCTGAGCTTTTGCGACGACGGGCCCGGCATTCCTCCGTCGGTCATCGGCCATATTTTTGACCCGTTTTTTTCAACGAAAGAAACAGGAACAGGACTCGGCTTATCGCTGTCCAAAAAAATTGTTGAATTGCACCGCGGAACGATGAAAGTGCAAAGCAGCCCGGCGGGGACATGCTTTATGATCGAATTTCCGCTTCACAACCGGCCGCCGTTTTTTTCGCCCTAACCCGTTCCACGACGGGCTGCGGCCGCGCTCGAGAGATCGGGAACATGGAGGATTTCGCACAATGTTCCGTTTTTTCACAGACGGAAAGGAGGGTCATCATGGCAGCATCCGTTCCCGTAGATCACAAATGGCGACGTTTGTTCGCTTTGTTTCTTCCTATTTTTGTTTCCCAGGCCGGTCAGTACATGATGAATGTGGCTGATGTCGCGATGTCGGGACACGCGAGCGCGGAAGATTTGGCCGGCGTGGCGATCGGCTCAAGTTTGTGGGTGCCGGTATTTACCGGCATCGGCGGCATTTTGCTCGCGTTGTCTCCGATCGTTTCCCAGCACTTCGGGGCCGGACGCCACGAAGACATCGCCCACATTGTCACACAAGCGCTTTATTTGGCGGCTGTGCTCGCTGTGATCATCGTTCTCGTCGGCGCCGGCGCGGTTCCGCTCGTCTTACGGTCCATGTCCTTGGAAACACATGTTCAATTCATTGCCGCCCATTATTTGCTGGCCTTGTCGTTGGGAATCATCCCGCTTTTTCTTTATTCGGCGCTGCGCCATTGGATCGATGCGCTTGGGCAGACGAAAGTGACAATGTGGATTACGCTCACGGCTCTGCCGATAAACGTTTTGTTTAACTGGCTGTTCATTTACGGGCATTTCGGGTTTCCTCGCCTTGGCGGCGTCGGCACCGGCTATGCAACGGCGATAACGTACGCGTACTGTTTTGCAGCCGCCGCCTTCGCCGCTCTGAAGTTTCGCCGCTTGTCGCGATACCGCGTGCTCGCTCGTTTTTATCGGCCTTCATGGGCCGCGTGGAAAGAGCTGCTTAAAACGGGGGCTCCGATCGGGGCAGCCATCTTTTTTGAAACGAGCATTTTTGCTGCTGTGACGCTCCTAGTCGGGCGATTTGGCGCGGAAACTGTCGCCGCTCACCAAAGCGCGATGAATTTCGCGTCCTTGCTGTATATGATCCCGCTCAGCTTGTCGACAGCGCTGACGATCGCCGTCGGTTTCGAGGCGGGAGCGAAACGCGAAGAAGCAGCAAAGCAATATTGCCTGATTGGCCTTGGCCTCTCGTTGTCAGTCGCCGCCGCTGCCGCCCTGCTTCTGTTTGTTTTCCGCGGCAGCATCGCGCAGCTGTACACCAACGATCCGACCGTAGCAGCGTTGACAAAAACGTTTTTGTTGTACGCTATTTTCTTCCAATTTTCCGATGCGATCGCCGCTCCCATTCAAGGAGCGCTGCGCGGCTATAAAGAGGTCAAGGCGGTATTTTGGTCCGCCCTGCTCGCCTACTGGGGGATCGGTCTTCCGGTCGGCTGGGCGCTCGCCTCGCTGACTGACGCCGGGGCGTTTGGCTACTGGATCGGCCTCATCGCCGGATTGGCTGCCGGGGCGCTCTTTCTCAGCTTCCGCCTGCGGGCCGTCTGGCGCCGCCACGGAAACCAGCGCACGCCGCTCGCCTCGTAAGGCAGAGGCGCCCGGGTCAGCGGCCTATCAACAAAGCGAAGGATGCCCATCATTCGGGGCATCCTTCATTGCGACGATGTCAAAACGGACAAGCCGCCAAACGTTCCGGTTGACAACCGGCTGCTGTTTAGTTCGCCGCCTTTGGCGACGGCTGTTGTTTCATATAGGCGAGCACGTCAAGGTCGATCTTTCCCTTTTCCAGCTCGCGCTCCTCAAAATTTTCCGTATGTATATACGTCGTCAGTGCCTGATAGAGCGCCTCATCGTCCGCGGCGCGCGCCGCCGACGCCTAAAAATTTTGACTGAACAGCGATGCCGAGCTCCCCCGTCGCCGGATCAAAGGCGACAATCGAAAACGTTGCCACTACGTCTTTCGGAATGCGTTTCATGTTCCCACCCTCCACGTTGTGTTGCATTTTGCTTCTTCTTACGTATTCTTCTCTCCCCCTCGGTCTTCCTGCCTATGACAAAAAAATGACGGGGAAAGCTGCCGTTATCCGGCCGCCTCCCCGCTTGCTCATCATCCGCTTAGCACCAAGTGGCTCCGACGATAATGAGCAAAATAAACAAGACGACGATCAACACGAACCCATAGCCGTAGCCAGGATAGCCGTAGCTAGGATAGCCAAAGCCGTAGCCACCGCAGCCCCAGCCCCCGTAGAAGCCGTATGGCATTTTCGTCACCTCCTTGCTAGCAGGTGGAGCTCATCAATAGACCCAACCACCGATACATGCGCATCCAACAATGATTAACAAGATGAACAGAACGACGATCAGCGCAAATCCGCCGCCGTAAGCTGCACCCATTTGCCAGCACCTCCTTCGTTTTTGTACTAGTAGACTATTCAAAAATCAGGAAATGGTTAGGTGTTTCGGCAAAAATGGGTATTTGTCGCGCATGGCGATGAGGAAAACATTTCCAAACAAAAGAGCAGTGCCCAAGATCGAGCGTCATTTGCCGCTCATGGCAATAAGAAAGACGGCCCGTCCACCGGGCCGCCGTTACGCTTGCAGCGAAATTTCCGTGAAAATGCCGAACTGGCGTGGGATTTTCATCCATGGGTGGAGGGCAGATCGCGCTGCCCATGAAACGTTTCTGTTTTTCCAGGCTGCCGCTTACCAACCGACACAAGCACAACCGACAATAATCAATAAAATAAACAAGACGATCACAAGTGTATAACCGTTGCTGATAAAACCGCTCATGGCGGGCACCTCCCTTATGGATTGACGGGACCATCATATGCGCCCGCCCGCCCAAATGGCCGGGCAAATGCCCATTTTTCCAGCAAAACCCTTATTTTTCTTTCGTTCCCGTCTCCCCCACCAGCCTTTTCGTTTGAAATAGAGGGCGATGAGTGCGGCGACAGTGGCCATAAGGAGCAATGCGAGCGGATAACCGTAACTCCATTTCAGCTCCGGCATGAACGTAAAATTCATGCCATAGACGCTGGAAATAAACGTCATCGGTAAAAAAATGACGCTCTCGACGGTTGGGATGTCCGTTCCATCGATCAGCCGTTTTTGGGCGAACGGGTGGAGCGACCATGACGAGAGAAGGCGCTCTAAATCCAGTCGGGATGCGACGGTGAAATGGAGCCAGCATGGACCGGTTGCCCGCCGGCGCATAGCGCCTGTATGCCTCATCGACTGCCGGATGAAAGTGTTGTTGCATCGCCATCCATTGACGTCCTTTCTGTCACAAACCGTTTTAATGATATTGTTTGCTGGTTGCGAAAAAACTAGTCGTCAAAGGCGAGGATGGCTTCTGCTAGGCCGCGGCGCGCCAACGGACGATTTTCCATCACCACCCGGGCTTCGCCGCGACCATTTTCCCGTGCGGACCCGTACCCTTTCTTGTTCTCTTCAAGGGAACGCGGCCAACCGTAGCGGAAGCGATAGACAAACCGTCCAGCCTGATCTAACCTTGCCGTTTTGCGCGCGATTGCGGCTCAACGTGAACGTGCGTAGCTTGAATGTTGTGGCGCTTTTTCATTAAGCGCTCCACCTCGTCGGCGATCTCATGGCTTTTCGCCACCGTCAAGTGCGAGTCGACGCGAATCGTAACTTCGAGCACCACCTCATTGCCAAGCAAGCGAGCTTTAATATCGGCGACATCGCGAACGCCGCCAACCGCGGCGATTTCGTCTCTGTACACCGCGAGCTTCCGCTCATCAAAACCGTCCGTCAGCGTATGCGCCGTATCGACAAACACGTCCCATGCCGTCTTGCAAATGACCGCGCCGATGACGAGCGCCGCCAATGGATCGAGCCACGGCCATTCGAAACGGGCGCCGATGACGCCCACGGCCGCCCCGACGCTCACGAGCGCGTCCGACAAATTGTCTTTCGCCACCGCCGCCAGCGCCGCGCTGTTCGTCTGGCGGGCGAGCCGCCGATTGATCGCGTAAATGCCCGTCATCAGCACCGCTGAAACAGCAGCGGCCGCCGCGGCCAACGGATCGGGCGCCGCCGTTGTTTCCTCTTGAAACAGCGAGCGGGCGCCGCCGGCAATGACATCGATGCCAATCGACATCATCAAAAAGGCGGCCAGCAGGGAAGAGATGTTCTCCGCGCGTGAGTGTCCGTACGGGTGGTTGCGATCGCGCGGTTTTCTGGCGATTTTCATGCCGACATAAACAGCCAAAGAAGCAATGATGTCGCTGAAATTATTCCAGCCATCGGCTTTCAGTCCATCCGAACCGGTCGCCTCCCCAACCAGCAGCTTGCCGGCGGCAAGCAAAAGATAGACGACGATGCTCAAGAACGCCCCAGCCTCGGGCCGTCGTTTCCATTCCACATCCTTCACCAACCTAACGAATCTGATCGTTGCATGTATCAGTGTACCAGCTGAGAGGCGGTTGGGTCTACAGCAAGAAAATTTCCTTGCTGCACAAGTATAAAGACAAGCAAACTTTTTTTCCTAAAGGCAAAAAGAAGGGCGCCGGCGTATGATAAACTAAATCGAAGTGAAAGGAAGGGAAGTCGATGCCTTCATACTTGGATTGGCTGGCGGACATGGGGATTGACGGTGCCCATCCCGGCGGCTTTGAGTTAACAAAACAAATCTTACGTAAACTTAACATTGACCGCGCCACATCCGTGCTCGATGTCGGGTGCGGAACCGGCCAGACAGCCGCGTATATCGCCAAGCAGTATCGGGCGGACGTTGCCGCCATTGACCTCCATCCGACGATGATCGCCAAGGCCCAACAGCGCTTCGCCGCCCTGAAAGTTCCCGTCCAGCTGCAGCGCGCATCCGTCGAAGCGCTGCCGTTTCCTGCTGAAACGTTTGATCTCGTTCTTTCTGAATCGGTGCTCGCCTTCGTGTCCCTAAAAGAAGCGCTCGCCGAAATCCGGCGCGTGCTGAAACAAGGCGGCACATTCATCGGCATTGAAGCCTGCCATCAACGGCTGTCAGCCGCCGAACAGCAACGCATCGCCGCCTTTTACGGCTTTAGGCAGCTGTTGACGCCGGCGGAATGGAAAGAGGCGCTTCGTCAGAGCGAGTTCCGTTGCCGGCATTTTTCCTATGCAGCGGCAGCAGAAGCGCCGCCCAACGCTGCCCCGATCATGATCGCCTTTCCGCCGGCGCCGGAAGCGGAACGCATATGGCAGACGCATCAACAGTTGACCGCTCAATTTGGCGATCGGCTTGGCTATTGCCTTTTTTGGTGTGAAAAGCCGCTTTCCGACGCCCTCTCCCAATGAACGACCTGCGCGCGAAGGCCCATGCTGCGCTGCCCGCGACAGCGGAGAACGTCAAGCAGCAAGGGGCGAGGAAAAGAACGCGTTGTACAGCCGTTTCCTGCGATGTGGGATCGGTCAAAACAGAGGCGCCCCTTTAGCCGACGCGCGCCGCCACCTGACACCGGCGCTGCCGCGGCGTTTGGGCTCAAGAGGCGCCAAAAAGCTCTCCACCGCTGATCAGCGCGAAAAAGAAAGAGGTTCCGCCATGAGCGGGACCCCTTTTTCGTGAATTGACACGCCGAACGCGACCGGTTCTGGAAGGGCGGTGATGTAAGGAAATAACATGGAAAACCCGTATCTAGGATGAAATTCCCATCCTCCTAGACATCTCCACCGCGGCTGGCTACACTTTTTTCACCATTTGAAAATATTCTTCGAGCGTCAAACCGCGCTCTTTCATCACCGCCGCTGCCTTTTTCCCGACATAACGGATGTGCCAAGGTTCATACTCGTAACCGGTCACCGCTTCTTTTCCTTTCGGATAGCGGATGATAAACCCGTACTCGTGCGCATGGGCGGCAACCCATCTCCCTTCTTTGGTCGCGCCGAACGCCGCCGTCAGCTGATAACCGGCCGAACGGCTGCTAATGTCCACAGCCAAACCGGTCTGATGTTCGCTTTGCCCCGGGTGGGCGACAGCTTGAACCGCTTGTTTCTCGCCTTTTTTCCGCACTTCTTCAGCAAAAATCGCCTGCTGCCGTTCATACGACCGATAGGCGGACACAGCTACCAGCTTTACGCCGGCGCGGCGGGCGGCGGCAAACATTTCCTCCAAGGCCGCCGCCGCTTCCGCTCGCATATACCGCTTTTCCGCCTTCGGGTCGGCAAAGGAAAACGGCACGCGCGGCGCCACTAAATCGGACGGCTTATAGTCCGGCGGAAGCGACTGCTCTTTATTGACAAGCACCAAAATGTTGTCCGGATTCATGATCACTTTTTGTCCGTTTTGCACTTTGACGACATTCCAATATTTCTCCTCAAGCTGCAAGTCAGGAGCGGCCGGATGAGGGGAATGTGAGGATGCACCCGGCTGACCGCCATTCGCTGCCGGCGGCGTCCCGCCGTTTGGTGGGCTTTTTGGGCCGTCTGGCGTTTCCCCTGATCGATCGCTCGGCGCCGCACTCCCCGGCGGCTGTCCCGACGAGCCGGCCGTGTGGTGATCGGCGCTTTCCCCTGCTTGACAGCCGGCGAGCAATAAGCACGCCAGCATTGCCGCTTGCCATGGCTGTTTCATCGATTTTTTCCCCTTTTCGTTCGAGGCCGCTTCCACACCTCATCACACGCCGCTGCGGATGGCGGCCTCCAGTGCTACTTCCATCATATCATGAAACGTCGTTTGCCGTTCTTCGGCGGTCGTTTCCTCACCGGTGAGAATATGATCGCTCACGGTCAGCACAGACAGCGCGCGGCAACCGAACTTGGCCGCCAGCGTATAGAGCGCCGCCGTCTCCATCTCGACCGCCAAGACGCCATAGCGAGCCCACGTTTCCCAGTTCGGCTCATCGTTGTAAAACATATCAGCGGTAAAAACATTGCCGACTTTGAGCGCCAGCCCTTTTTCGACACCCACGTCATAGGCGGTCCGCAGCAACTGAAAGTCAGCGGTCGGCGCATAATCGCGACCGCGAAAAATGAGCCGATTCATGTTCGAATCGGTCGAAGCACTCATCGCCAAAATGACGTCGCGCACGCGCACATCCGGCTGAATCGCCCCGCACGTTCCAACGCGGATGAGCGTTTTCACCCCATAGCTTTGAATGAGCTCGTTGACATAAATGGAAATGGAAGGAACGCCCATGCCCGTTCCTTGCACTGAAATGCGGTGCCCTTTGTACGTGCCCGTAAACCCGAGCATGCCGCGCACTTCGTTATAGCATACCGCTCCCTCAAGGAACGTTTCCGCGATGTATTTGGCGCGCAGCGGATCGCCCGGCAACAAAATGCGCTCCGCAATTTCCCCTTGTTTTGCTCCGATGTGGACGCTCAACGGAATTCCTCCTTTGATGATCTCATCAGTCGATGCTCTCGTTTATCATATCACATCTTTGCGAAAAATGGCAGTCTTCCTTGAGAGTAGCGACAGCGGCGGGCGGGCACACGATGAAGGCCGGCATCAGCGGGAAAGGAGGGGCAGGAACGATGAAAAAGAAACTGGCGCAAGCCGTTGAATACGCCAACAAAACCAATCCGTCATCCAAATCGAACAACCAACCATCGACATCCAAAAAGGAAAAGACAAAATTTTAAGGGAGAGCCGCTCTCCCTTTTTCAAGATGTTTTGGAACGACGGTCATCGCCGCGATGACGGCGCGCCAAATATCGTTCGTTAATATACAGCACTTTTTTGTCTTCGCTGCGCGTATATTTTTTCTCGCGCTCGCGCCATCTAGCAGCGAGCCAGCAGGCAAACAAGTAAAGGGGCAAGACAAGCTGCATCGCACCGGCGAACACGTACCAAAAACCGCTGATGTCCGCCAAGTCGCGCAAATAAATGCCGATGCCGCTCCACCGGTAATACGAAGCCGCGACGACAGCAGCGATGACGACAATATTGACGGCATGGAGAAACGGAACGTTCCTCCAGCGGAACAACACCCGCTCGACTTGCCCTTTCAGCCAAAGCAACCCTGCGATCAAAGCACCGCATAATAGCAGCGATAACGCTAGTGCGGTCATCGTTTCGTCCCCTTCCTTCTTTTTTGCGCGCCCGCCTGCAAACATTTTCCGCCGATGAACCGCTGCCAGCCCGCATACACTACCCATGACAACGGTTCAAGGAGGGAAAACAATGGGCAAAAAGCACCGCAACCGCATCAACGGGCAGAAAAAGAACAACCATATCCCAAAGGAAGCGTTAATCGCTGAAGACGCCGCGCACGCCAAAGAGTACTCCGCCGCCGGCGGCCGAAAAAACGGGCCGGGTCATCACCAGCATCCAGAATCATAGCCAACCGCGGGGGTGTCCCAAAAGGACTGGGACACCCTCTCTCATCGCTATATAGAAGCACCAGCCGCTTTCCTGCCACAGTCGTGTCTTTCTTGAGGGCAGGTCGCTTTTTCGGCCAGCCCCTATTGCGATTCCGCCGGTTCGGTTTCATCCCAGGCGAGCGTGACGACTCTCGTATAGTCCCCGCGCTCGATCTCTTCTTTCGTCGCCGGTTCGTTCAGCTCCTCGTCGTCATCGATGCCCAGCGCCACTGTCGGCACGTCACGCCGCTGACGGCGAAATTCCATCGCCTTCGCCCCCTTTCCTTTCTTATCCGTTCCCTAAAGCGTCGGGCTTTATTCGACATTTTTCTTTTATTATACCATTTTCGCTCGCAGCAGGCGACTATCTTTTTGAATATTCCGTCAACAAGCATCTTAGCGTTCGATATGAATATTCCGTCAACAAACCGCTTGACGTTCGACTCGTTTCCAGCCGTCAGGGCAAAGGCGATAGTACGTTTGTCCTTTCCGCCCTTCATCAATCAAGACGATATCCCCCGTCCCCATAAATCGGGCTTGGCAATGTTTCGGCATCAAATCGGCAACATTGAACGTCCGATAGATGATCGACAGCGCCTCATCGTGGCTTGATGCCGTCACCGTCAGCCGGCACACTTGCCGATAGCCTTTTGGCTCCCCGCAACGCGGCGTTTGAAAAACGACGGCCTCGTACACGCGTTTGCTCATCCATCTCCGTTTCCCCCAGAAGCGAACCATCGTTTTCCTCTCCTTTCCCCTATAAATCGGTCATCTGTATCTTATACTATTGGTGACTGCCAGTGTCGATTCCTTCAGCAAAACCGCCCGTCTTTTGTCGAAAGGATTCCATTGAACGAAATCAAAGCCCTTCTACCTAACGAAAGGAGAGACGATCGATGCCCTTTCATCCGCTCGATTGGCTGCGCCACCCGCTGCAGCATGCCTATCGCTCTTTTTTGTACCGCCATCCGGTCCGCCTCGCCGACGCCGGTTTGCTTCACGAACTGATCGCTCGCCGCGCCGCCCGGCCGCCTCGCCCCGCGCGTCCGGAAGAGGAGGCGATCATCGCCGCCGTCCGGCGGGCGACAGCGGAACAAAACCGCAACAACGTCACGCGCACCGCCGCTTACTTGGCCATGTTCGAGCGCTATCCCGAACTGCACTGGGCGTTTTTGGCCCATCTTGTCTCACGCAACGGCGGCTGGAATATGACCGACTTGCGCGGCGGTTTGCTGCCGCGCTTGTTGCCGAACGAAATGATCGCTCCCCTTTTTCTGTTTTTGGAGCGGGCCAACGCGTTAATTTTTCATGACGCTTATCCGCAGCTTCTGCTGTATGCGGAAAGCAAGCGCAGAAGAACGCCGCTCTTTCACCTGTTGCCGGCATTGGGCGTGTCCTCGTTTATGCAGCCGCTGTGGGAACTTTTTTGGCACACCGGGGACGCCCCGCTTCTCACGGTTGCCTTGATCGTGAACGAACAATACTACATCCAGCTCCGCGTCGTCGAGCACCCGTTTTTCCGCGCCCGCGTGCTGTCAAGCTGGCCGTTTATCGTCGAGCAATGGCTTGGTTTCAACGATGTGCTCATCCCGTTTGAGCAAAACGGCCGCGTCAATCTAGCGGGCACGACGGTGCGTAATTTCATCGATGTCCACCACCGCATTCATATCGGCAAAACGCTGTACAGCTTGCTTTTGTTCGATGCTCGGCTGTTCCGCGGCGCTGTTCGGTTTGCCCGCCGCGTCCCCCATAGCGGTTCCCGCGCTGATGTTTGGCCGCAGCGGTTTACCGCCGACCGCGGCGGACACCGCCTTTACAGCCCAACGCTGGAATCCGTGTGGCCCGATCTCATTCATTCGTTTTCCGATCAGCGCGACTGGTTCACGGATCATACGATCATCCGCGCCCTTGAAACGCTTCCGCTCCCGGCTTCCGGCGACATGACCGGCCGCTACGAGCGGCATTTGGCCATGATGAAAGCCGCCGCTCAGGCGGCCGAGTGAGCTTTCCTCATGGCTTTCTTTCGCCAAGACGACAAAAACGACGAGCTGTCACTCGTCGTCGACATCGATTTCCTCATCAATCAGGCACTTTTCCAGCAAATAGTCAAACGTAATGTCAGCCAGTTCCGCGAGCTCCTCTTGCGTCGGCACAAATCCGCGGCGGATCAGCTGTTCATAAAAAAACTCCGCGATTTCTTCCGTGTCGATCACCACTTCAATTTCCTTCACTGCCTCTCGCCCCCTTTGTAATGTTGTATGTCACGGCTTTCTCCTTTATGTCAAAAATGACGCTGTTCTATCTTCGTTCTCTTCCCCATATGTATGTATTGACCATACGAAAACATGGAGGCGAAACCGATGGACAAGCCAACAGCGGCGGACAAAATGATGGAAACAGTCGTCAACGGGCTCGGCGCACTGGTCATGTGGGCTGGCGTTCCTTATTTTCTCTTCATCCTTTATCAGTTTCTATGTTTTGGTGATTGACGATCGTTCGTAGACGTTGGACAACCGTTTCCATCATTTGTTTATATTGTTCATCCCCGAACCATTCGTACAGCGCTTTATAATCATTGTACACATCGAGCAGTTCATCAACAGACGGCCCGCTGCTTCGGTTGTCGGCCGGCAGCGGCCAAAGTGCTGGCATCGCGATGACAATATCCTGCACGAGCGTGACGGACGTCTCTTCTCCTAGGGCCACCGGAATAATGTCTTCAAGCGGCACTTCAATCTCCCATCCGTCCGTCAACCGCTTCAACTCGTAAATCGTCTCTTCCCATCCTTCCCCGTAGTAGCGGTAAATTTCCGTCCGCACGCCGACGACTTTAAACAAATGGCCGCCATAATCACGGACGCGGACGATCTCGCCAAGGAAAAACGGCAGTTCGATTTCGACCTCCTCGACGATCCATAAATCACCGGCAAACTCGGACAAGGCAACGAGCGCTTGCTCAGCAAACAAGCTATGGCTATGGTTGATTTCATATAAAAACGTGCCGTCAACCTGCTGAATGCCGGTGACGGTTCCGACCGTTCCGTACAATGTGTTGACGACGACATCGCCAATGGAAAACTTCGGGCGTTTCGGCGCGCTCATCGGCATCTCCCACCCTTTTGAACAAATGGTTAGTATAGTATATGCAAGGCAAACGAGGTGGACACCTTCTAGCGCGCGGAAAAAGACGTTGTGAAAGCGCTCCCATAAACAAAGCGGGAACGCCTCCTTACGATGCGGCGACCGCCCCCGCTGTCAGCGGGCTCGTAGCGACGCCTCATACACAAACTGCTCCCACAGTTCATCAAAGACGGCCATGCTTTCCAAATAATCGCCGTTCAACTCTAAATAGCCGCTTAGCTCTTCGTAATCGACCGATCCTTTCGGAAAACTATGGTCAGCATACGCCCCGTTCGCAAAACGAACGATCGGGTCTTCCGCATGCCCATAACGGAAACGCAATAAGTAGCGGTAAAATGTTTTTTCCATATTCCCCCATCCCTTTCCTTTCTCTTTGTTGCTATTATAATGAGCGCCGAACGGTTTGTGAAGTCGTTTTTTGCCTCTCGTATTGCCATCGTACGCAACAAGCGCTTTTTTCATGCCAATGATGGGCCGACCGGCAGCGCCAGCGGAAACGGAAGTTGGCCATTCGGTCCGCTAAGCGCGGGCAAAATAGGTGCGGGGCGTGAAAAAAGACGCTCCCGGCAACAAGGAAGCGTCTTTCCATCGTCCTTTATATCCATGCCTTTTCGCCGACTCTGGCTTGTGGCGCCGGGGCAAACTCAATCTCAAATCCAAGGTCCTCAAGCATCTGATAGTCTGCCGATTTTTCTTGTCCGGCGGTCGTCAAATAGTCGCCGACAAAGATCGAGTTGGCGGCATACAGCCCGAGCGGCTGGAGCGAGCGCAAATTCACTTCCCGCCCGCCGGCGATGCGGATTTCTTTTGTCGGGTTGATATAGCGGAACAGCGCCAGCACCTTCAAACAGTAGCGCGGGTTCAGTTCGTTCGTCCCCGCCAGCGGTGTGCCGTCAATCGCATGCAAAAAGTTGATGGGAATGGAGTCGGCGTCAAGCGCCCGCAGGCTGCGCGCCATGTCGACGACATCTCGCTTCGTCTCTTTCATGCCGATAATGACCCCGGAACAAGGCGAAATCCCGGCTTCTTTCACCGTTTCCACCGTCCGCACCCGATCGTCATATGTATGGGACGTCGTAATGTTCGGATGGTGCTCTTTCGACGTGTTGATGTTGTGATTGTAGCGATCCACCCCCGCCTCTTTCAGCCGCGCAGCCTGCTCCGGCTTTAAGATCCCCAGGCAGGCGCACACTTTCAGCCCGAACCGCTCTTTAATTTCCTTGACCGCAGACACAACGATGTCGATCTCTTTATCGCTTGGCCCGCGCCCGCTGGCCACGATGCAGTAGGTGCCAATTTGCAGGCGATACGCCTCTTCCGCGCCGCGAATGAGCGTTTCTTTATTGACCATTTTATACGTTTTCACCGACGCCGTCGATACGGCGGACTGCGAACAGTAGCCGCAGTTTTCCGGACAGAGCCCGGACTTGGCGTTGATGATCATGTTCAGTTTCACTTTGTTTCCGTAATAGGCGCGGCGGATGTGATACGCCCCTTGCATTAAGGCAAGCAGCTCCTCATCCGGACAGTCGAGAATCGCCAGCGCCTCGTCATCCGTCAACTCATGCCCTGCTAACACGCGTTCTGCCAATTCCATCCAATTCCCCATCATTCCGCTCCCCTTTCCACTTCGTTACATTTATCGTAGGGCACGGCGCGGAGTTTTGTCAACCTATTTAATGATTAAGTTTACTTTTTTCACAAAAAACACCCATGAGTAAATTTTACTCCTCACCTAGGCATGAAAATCCATTTCTCCTTACCATAATGAATGATGAATGCAAACAGTTTGAAAAGACGTGCTTTTTAATAGTGGTTCGACCCTGTGCAAAACTGTTTGTGTCCATTGTGACTGATAAATAAAACTGAACAGAATTCAATTAAATGAACCTCCCCCACCTACACTTCGCTTAGAAGTGGGAGACTTCTCGGGGGGATATGTTAAATCCACATTATTATGAAGCGACATGGACGTGATCGCAATGGAGGAATCAACCGTTGTCGGCGAAATTTAGGTCATTGGTGGCTCGCTGGGGAAAGAAAAAAGCACTCGTTGCGATCGCGCACCGAATGCTTGTCACCATTTACTGCATGCTTTCCCGAAAAGAACTGTTTCGAAAGCCACAAGTAAATTAGTATACTGTAGATGAGCAAATTCACTAACATAAATTTACAACGAAATAAAAAAGGAGACATGAACCCGATTCCTTGGTTAGAATCGATGTACCACCAACTACCCACAAGGAGGTTCATGCCTCATGGTTACTACGCCCACCGCTGGACGATCGAATGCGTTTTCCGGCAGGCCAAAGACCAGCTGAAGTCAGGTGGTACCGTGTTCGCCACGTTCGGGCGGTGAAACGGTATGGGGCCGTGGTGCTGTTCGCCTGCGTATCCAGCATCGCGGAATCTCAACAAGACCTCTCTTCCGGACGGGAGCTTCTTCGGTCTCGGAAAGGGCACAGCATCGTTGAGTTCATCGATGACGATGCAAAACAAGAGATTCCCATTGATGTGATCAAAAAACAGCTTCATGTCGCCTAAGGGTATCCTGTTTGTCTCTCAGGGTATGGGAATTACTGTAACAAAAATACTCATCTACAGTTATACAAAAAGTTATCAATATTGGCTCTTCACCAAAAGTTGTACTTGATTTTTTCATCACATACCTTGCTTATGCATCCAAGAAAGAACGGGAAACAAATGATGAAGCGTACCGTCTGTCAAGTACATGTTGTGGGGATGAACCTTAATATTATATTTTTACTAAATTTTGATTGTTAGGGGGGATGTTATGCGTCCAAAAAAAAGAGTTGGCCTTATTGTTCCTGCCGGAAATACAACAATTGAAGTGGACTTCTATGAACACCTTTTACAAGTAGCAACTGTGCATGCAACAAGAATAGCAGGTCCTAGTGGTGTAGAATCGGAGGAAGGAATGGACCTGTTCAATTTACATATCGAAAGAGCTGCTAATGAACTTGCTCGAGCTAAAGTGGATGTAGTGGTCTACGGTTTCACAACCGGGAGTTTTTACAGAGGTCAACAATTCACTCAAGAACTTTTGAATCGAATATCTAAAACGGCAGGTGTTCCCGCTGTAACTCCTTCTTCAGCAATTCTTAAGGCTCTACATTTTCTTAATGCTAAACGAATTTTCATAGTAACTCCTTATACTGTCTGGAATAATACAGTTTTGATAAACTATCTCCAAAAAACGGATTATAAAATTGTTGGATTGAAAGGGGATAGTCGGAACCCAGCGCAAGCAATGAAAACACCTCTATGGAACCAAGAACCTGAGGAAATTGTTGAACATATTTCGGCTCTAGAAGGCTGGTGAAAAAACGCTGTTTGCCTTGATCGATGATGGAACGCGTGAACATAGAAGCTGATGCAACCGGTTTTTCTATTTAAGAAACGATTGCGAGAAGCGGTTGCGTGAGTAAATCACCAGCCTCCTAGGCGTTTCAGCATTTTCTCGGGTGTAGTCCACCAACCGGGCAATGGCTTGAGTGATATCGTTTCGATCGTTGTGAAAGCACATTGGCGATGACGGTGTCTTTCCGCCATTTCCACAAGCGTTCGATCGGGTTCCGTTGCGGAGAATAGGGAGGAAAGGGAAATGAAGTGAACACACGGTCCTTCTTCCTGCAAACACACTCTCACCATTTTGGTAATTCGGGCGTTATCCAGCACTAAGACGATGAACCGGTCCGGGGCTCCTTTCGCCAACGTGTCGGTCGGCCGGGTGTAAATTAGCACATTATTTCAGAATCCCTTTTTCAAATTATTTCAGGCGGATTCCGAAAGAATGTGCAAAATTTTTGCGGATTGTTCCGGATTTTGCACATTCTTTCGGAACGTTTGCACGCTCTTTCAGATGAAGATTTCCAGCGCGCCTGGTGGACCGATGGAAAAGAGAAAGCACAAAAGAGGCCGATTCGGCCCCTTTCGTGCTAATACCCCATTTCCTCTGTGGCCATACGTACCACTTCTTCGTCAATGACGTCCTTTCTCAGCTGATACCCGTACAGCAGGCATGTCGTAGCCAGCGTGTTGATCACCCGAGGCCATCCCTGCGACTGCAGGGCAATCGCCTCTAACGCCGATGGAGTGAAGATCGGATGCTTCGCCCCGGCCTGTTTCATCCGATGCTCGATGTAGCCCGCCACCTCCTCCTTCTCGAGCGGTCCCATCCGGCATCGCATGATGATGCGCTGGTCGAGAGGGCGGTGCTGATTGAGCCGCAGCTTCCCCTGTAAATGGGGCAGCCCGGCTAACATCAAGACAAAGGGGTTGGTCGAATCCATCTCAAAGTTGAACAAGATCGCGATGTCCTGTAAAAAGGCATCCTTCGCGAAATGCATCTCGTCCAATATCAACACTGGTGTGATCCGCCGTTCATGATACAACCGCTCAATGGCCTGCTGGATTTGGCGGAAGAGATCCACCTTGCGGTATTTCGGTTCCTCCACCAACCCAAGGGCCAGCCCTCGGTAAACATCCATCACGCCTCCGGTCGATAACGGGAAGTAGACCACGTGATACAAAGAAGGGGACAACGATTCTTTCCACGCCCGAAGGGCGAATGTCTTGCCCGCCCCCGGTTCTCCGGTCAACAGCCCGATTCCCCGGGTTCGTTTCACGTACTCCAGCGCCCGCAGCGCTTCTTGAAACGCTGCCCCTTGATACGCCTCGGATGGGGCGGTTTCTTTCGCAAACGGCTCCCGTGAAAGAGAGTAGAACGATTTATACACCGTGTTCTCCCTCCTTCGCTGGAACTTCCGCAAACGGCGACCGGTGACGCTTCACATGGGCGTGATCCTCCAAACGTACCCGAATGGCTTCCGCCACCCGTTTGCCGTCTTCGTACACATAGACGCCTCGTTCATCATAGCGGAGTTCAATCGACTGTCCAATAAACCGAGGCGGCACTTCGTATAGCTGTTTATTCAGGGTGATCGTGCCATCGGCTTTCACCTTGCGGTGCTCCCGTTTCAGAAAAATCGCATCCAGCCAATCGATGTCTTCGACCCACACCACTCGTTCCACTTGGGACTGAAACACCTCATGCGGCGTTTTTCCGTCCAGTGAGGCGTGTGGTTTTCGGTGATCCTCTTCTTCAAGCCACTTCCCAAACCGCTCGTTCAACTCGTCCAGCGACTTTGGCGGATTCAGCTCCAACAGCGGATAAAACCGCGTCTGTACGGTGCGGAAGAACCGTTCGATTTTCCCTTTGCTTTGCGGGTCATACGGCTGGGTGTGGATGAGCGTAATCCCCATCTCGGCGCACGCATACTGCAGCACCTCGGACCGGTAAATTTTCCCGTTGTCCGAGTAAATGCGTTTCGGCTTCCCGCAACGAAGCACCGCTTCCTTTGTGACGACCCACAGCCCGTCAAACTTCTCCGAAGGGAAACTATACGTACGGCACCAACCGCGAGCAGTCATCGATATAAGCGATCAGAAACGTTTTCTGGGGAAACGGCTCGAGATTCGTCGAGAGGAAGGGTTTGTGGAAACATCAACAGTCCCCTTTTTTGGTTTTTAACGCAAAATCAGGAAACGGTTTAATCTGCAAACAGATGCCATCTCTCGTTGACCCACAGGTCTTGGATGATCGAGCTCACCCCCCGTCCCTCCAAGAGCTGCATCCACCAGACTGCCCGTTCGGTTCTTGCGTTCCCCACAGGGCCGATGATCCCCCACCTCCTCGCCGCCGCGTGATGCAAACGGGAGAGATTCCGGAAAAATCGTCGGACAGAAAACAAAATGACCCCCTTGGTGGGAAAACCAACCTGTTTGGTCTTCGCTCCTCGTCCTGGTGGTTCGAGCCATGCTTTGACCGCTTGCCAGATGACGGATAGGGTATATTGAACATACGGGAGGAGGAACGAAGGCAGCACACTCACGGTTTTGCGGCATTCTCGCGAGCGTACCGCGCGATCCAAAGGCGATACTCCCCCTCGGCCGTCAACGCATAGCGTTGGTAATACCCGTGACGGTGCAAGGGGCGGCGGGATAGACAGTGGGGACATTGGTTTACATCAGGAAAATCGTTCTCTTTCCCACGATCCGTATACGTTTGAATGTCAATGCCAAAGTCGTGAAACTGGATCACACTTCCTCCCCCCTTGAAACGAATGGCAATCTTCGTCCGAACACGTGTGTTGATTAACCAATAATATCCATAAAAACATAGAAAAAAAAGCACCTTTCCTGTAGAATGTAAGTAACCACACAAACAAACCCAGGAAAGAGGTGCTCTCTATGAACAAGCATACCACACTCCCGAATTTGATGCAAAAAATTGTGTCAGACGAAGACATTCAAACCATCACAGAAGCAGTCGGTTATCACGACTCATCTCGTAAATTTACCGTACGTACGTTAATCGACTTTTTCCTTCTCGCGGCTGTCCATGAGTGGAAGAGTTTTCGTCATGGTGCTGATGTGGCGCCCACTTACCAATTGCCGCGTTTTCATTATTCGACGGTGGCAAACAAGGCGAAGGAGATTCCATATGAAATCATGAAGCGTTTGTTTGCACTGATCGTTTCGAGGTGTAACCGCCAAACACGGCGATCTCTTCGATTCCCGAAACCTCTTCGCATTGTCGATTCGACAACGGTGACAGTCGGAAAGAACCGCCTATCATGGGCGCCTGATCATGGGGAACGGTCAGGGATGAAACTGCATGTCGCTTATTCTCCTGAATACCAGTTACCAATGGATGCCATAGAAACAACCGGTCTACGCCACGATGGTCCTGTCGGGGAAGCGTTGACACATCCGAAGCAAATTCTTGTGGAAGATCGGGCGTATTTTAAAATCGAACGGATCGACCAATTTGCGGAAAATGGACAACTTTTTGTCATTCGCATGAAAGAAAATGTAGAGATTCATCGTCGTCACCGTTTACAGCGTCTTGTTTCTTCCGATTCCAATGTCATCGCTGATTTTACTTGTCAGCTAGGAACGAAGCAATGCCGTTCGAAGAAACGTCATCGAGTGGTCATCTTTCGTGATGCCCATGGAAAGGAGATTCGCGTCGTAACGAATGTCTTTGACGTATCGGCAGAAAAGATTGCCGACATGTATCAAGAGCGTTGGGCAGTCGAGGTCTTTTTTCGATGGATCAAGCAATACTTGAATGTACCTACCTTATTTGGGACAACAAAAAACGCCGTCTACAATCAGCTGTTCGCGGCGTTCATTGCCTATGTGTTATTGAGATGGCTATATGACCGAACAGAGAAACGAACGCAAACCACCCTCACGTTCATTTCTTTCGTTCGTCGGGTTTTATTTGGGCAACTTCCTCTCGATTGGAAATCAGAGATGGTAGCTGTCTTATTTGAGCATGCCCATTTTTACGGGAGAAGTATTCATAATTTTGGATAATCAACAGCCGTGTCGTCCGAAACAATTCACAAAAAAATTAGCACATTCCTTCAGAAAAGATCCATGGGCAACCTTTTGCCCTCCACCCGGGGATGAAAATCCCCCTTTTCTTCCCATAATGAAGAATAGGCGCAAACAGTTCAACAGGACGTTATGCTTAATGGTGGCTTAGACCCTGTACAGAAAAGTGTTTGAATCCACTGGGTGCACCACCCATTGTCCGCCCTTTCCTGTGACAGAGAAAGGTGACGACGAACAGAAAACTGCCGCATGTCTCCCGTGGATTCGCTGTTTGCGCACTCCATCATCGAAACGGAGGCGTTTCATCATGGATGTCATCTATCCTCGCTGCGCAGGATTGGATGTTCATACCGAAACCATCGTCGCTTGTGCCCTATGGGAAGAAGAGGGGGAGATCCAAAAGGAGATCCAAACGTTCTCAACGTTCTCGAAAGGGCTTGGCGACCTGCTCGAGTGGCTCGAAGACCATGGGGTCACCCATGTCGCCATGGAATCCACCGGCGTGTATTGGAAACCGGTCTTTGCTTTCCTCGAGGGCTATGTCGACTTGACGTTGGCCAATCCGCAGCGGATCAAAAATGTCCCGGGAAGAAAAACCGATGTCTCTGACGCCGAGTGGATGGCGAAGCTGCTCCGCCATGGACTCATTGAAAAAAGTTTCGTCCCCCCAGCGCCCATTCGTGAACTGCGGGATTTTACCCGCCTGCGCAAAAAGTGGGTCGGACAGTTGAGTTCAGAGAAAAACCGGATTCAAAAAGTGCTGGAGTCTTCCAATGTCAAACTAGGCTCCGTCCTCTCGGATCTCTTCGGCGTTTCCGGACGAAACATCCTTGCCCGGCTGCTCGAGAAGGGATACGTGGACAAGGACGAGCTGGATCAATGCCTGCGCGGCAGGCTCAAAACGAAAAAGCAGGCGGTGTACGATTCGCTGCTGGGCACCTTGACCGAACATGAGCTCTGTCTCCTTCGCCTCTTGTGGAAACACGTGGAGGAATGCGAGCGGCTCATCGAAGAAGTCGACCAGCACATCGACCGCCTGCTCGAGCCGTATCGGGAGGAAGTGGACTTACTGATGACCATGCCTGGAATCAAAAAACAAACCGCCGCCGTCATCATCGCCGAGATGGGAACCGACATGAGCGTCTTTGAAACGCCGGAACGGGCGGCGTCATGGACGGGGTTGTCCCCCGGCAACCATGAAAGCGCCGGAAAGCGAAAGAGCACGCGCACCACCAAAGGCAATCCCCATCTTCGATCAGCGTTATGCGAGGCGGCATGGTCAGCATCTCGATCCAAGACACATCCCTTGTCCCGAAAATTTTGGTCGTTGGCGGCCCGATGCGGGAAGAAAAAAGCCCTCATCGCCACGGCTCGACGAATGTTGGTGATCATCTTTTGCATGATCTCCCGCAAAGAGCCGTTCCGCCAACCACAACTTATCTAGTATAGCCAACAGGCAGCCAGATCATACGAGATGTCCGAAAATCGGGCACCTCTGCTTTCCTATTGCCTTCTTTGGCCATTTTCAGTATACCCACACGGATCAGGAGCGTATACAGCACTCACCCAGTGGTGGGGATTTTCACAGAAAAGGGGAGAGGGCTTTCTGAAGAAATGTGCAAAAAAATGGGTGTTTTGTGCTGAAATAAAATGATAATTTACAAAACATATCTTTTGCATAGTCAGATATGGTGCCATCAATAACTTGTCTGCGATATTTTACAACCAGAACAAGATGATAATACAACATTCATTATTATTATCATCTAATTTCATTGATATAACAATCTTTCATTTATATAAGACTAATTATTTAGAGGTGGAAGACTTCTTTCAAAAAATGTTAAATTCTCCAGCCTAGCGATCAATCTCTAATTTCAGTCCTTTTATACCCATCACTTTTTTGATTTCATATTCGTCTTCTGTCTCACATTTCGCACCCTAACAGGGTAGAAAGAAAGGATGTTTTATTTCGTTTTTCAGAATAACATTTCGACCAACACAACGAGCGATGGCAATCCTTTTTTTACCATCGCTAGTCGTTCCGTATGACGTTACACGTAAATGCTCTCATCCATGCCCAATCCCTGCAGGATCCTTCGCTGATCAGGGGTGAGCGGTTTCCCTAACGCGCGTTGGATGTGCCCATCCGGCAGCTCCAGTAGGACGACTTTCACATACCGGAACAACTGAAAAATCGCCTGCCCGGTGGGTCGGGTCAGTTTCCGGCCTCCCGCGCCCTTGAATGGGCGTTCCGGGGTGATGAACGGACGCACCCGGCGCTGGAAGACGCGGTAAATGGCCAAGGCCAACAGAAACAAATCACCCAATACCGCGACCCGTTCTGGTTTTTTGACGTAAATCTCATCCGTAAAGAACGGGTCTTTCAAGAAAGAGAAGTTCATCTCCACGGAGCGTCAGTGTATCTTTCGTCATCGCAGCGGAATCCGCCACGTAAATCCAATCGTCTTGGATCTTGGCTTGCTTCAGCTGTTCATGGACACGGGAGAGCACCTCGGGATTCCACGTTTTGTCCGGCACGTTGCCGTCGTGCACATCGCCGGAAAACGGGATGCCGTCTTCGTTGCCGATCAGCCCGAAACCGATTGGTTTTTGTCAACGATGGTGCCGGTTGTAGCCATGCGTGATCTGCAGGGCCTCTGACGAGACCGATTCATACGCGCCGTAAACGGTCTTGTCCGTCGTATCGGCGTGGAAGACGCGAAGAGAGAGACCTTCTTTCTTGTCGATCTGCACGAGGCAAGACGAAAGGACTTGATGGAGATTCGCCTCATACAGGCGATCCCAATGACGCGCGATGGCATCGTCGTTGAACCAAGACGGCTCCAGCCCTGGCCGAATCCGCTTCGGCCAATCGATGTCATGCGCCCATTGTTCCCCATGAACGAGCGCTTGCCGGCCGCTCAAGATATCCAGAACGATTAGCTTGACGATATCGCTGGCTCAAGTTTGGCATTGCGGATTCACGGGAACGAGATGATCAATCAGCTGAGGAAGGCCAAGATCTTTGAACAGGGCGCTTATTCTATTCAAATAAGAACTTTCATAAATGGCCCGAATTCAAACGTCCATGATGGGCAAACTCCTTTGCTTTCCTTGTGTTTCAAGGTTTGATTCGACAGGAAGATAAAAAAATCCTCCCGATTTTTGTCGAGAGGGTGCGAAATGTGAGACGTTAAGCAATTTCTCACATAGAAAAAGCCGATTTCCCCTCACTTCAAGGGAGAATCGGCTTCTTTATATTCAAAACAAACTCAATATATGTTTTTTGATATTTTCTTCTTTATTTAGGTTCGTCTTTTTTATCTAAGGCTTCCGGATAATACTGAATAATAATATCTTTATACGTATCTTCTTTCTTAGCGTGTATAAATCTTGAATAAATTTCTGTTCCGGTTTTAAATTCATCATCATTAAGCTCGAACGCATGTAATATATCCACAAATTTCCATCTTACCAATTGACCATAAGAATTTAAGTATTCGTGCTCTGATTGTTTAGCTTGCTCTTCTGCAATATTGTATGCTTGTTCGATTGTTTTTGCTTTAATAAGAATAATACTTTCTTCAAAAAGCTTTTTGTTATTGTCGTAGTAGTGTTCATCAATTTTATCGGGAAGTGGGTTTCCAAAGTGTATAGATTCAAATAATATTTTGACTGCGTACCAATTTATTTGAGACTCCTGTAAATTTGGTTCCATAAAAAATCCCCCCTCTATGAGAAAGGTATTGTCAAAAGTTTATCCTCCACACTCACGGTTTTCCCTTGAGTTTCAACGGTTGAACGAAAAAAAGCTTGCCACCCCCATTGTTTTCGGCCATCATTGAGGTAACGACACCCAACAGCCAAAACAAAGGAGTGACAAGCTTTGTTACCTCAATTATTAGCCTATTTGCTCGAAATTATCAAGACCCAATATCAAATCATTGTGTATTTAATGGGTGTGATATTGGGGAAATCCTTGCATCTCGAGGACTGGGACGAACCCATCCAAAAGCCGTACCGGAAACTTCAGGTCGATGACCTTCCGATCATCGATGTGCCGGAAACCCTTGATTACCGGAAGCTGTTGGCAGACTATGAAGCCCAGCACAGACGTCCTTTACGGCCCATCCAGCGCCGCGCGAATGCGAAACACCGTGTGCCGGATTCGTTGACCTGCCCTCGCTGCCAGGCTCCCTCTTCTTACCTGTACGCCAATAACGGCGGAAAAGGGCAATACCAATGCAAAGTGTGCCAATGCCGGTTCAACCACCGAAATCGGTTCACCAAGCAAGCGGTCTTTCGTTGTCCGCACTGCAAAAAGACGTTGGAAAAAATCAAGGAGCGCAAGGAATACAACATCTATAAGTGCAAGAACAACGATTGCCCGTTTTACCAGGCCAACCTTCGCCGGATGACGAAGAAAGAGCGCCAACAGTTTCAACAGAATCCTCAAGCCTTCAAGGTGCGGTATTTGTTTCGGGAGTTCTTGTTTGACTTTCTCCCGTTGGCTTCCTCGTCGCTCATCAAGCCGAAGGTCGATTTGTCCCGGCTGGCTGCGTCGCCGCACGTGTTGGGGCTCGTGTTGACGTACTACGTCAACTTTGGGATGTCCTCGAGGGAAACCGCCGCCGCCCTGAAGGACATCCATGGCGTCTCGATCTCTCATCAGACGGTGCTCAACTACGCCAACAGCGTCGCGCTTTGGATCAAGCCCTTTGTCGACCGATTTCCGTATGAGCTGTCCGGTTCGTTCTGTGGGGACGAGACATATATTCGTGTGAAGGGCCGTTGGCATTACCTATTCTTTATGTTCGACGCGGTGAAAAAGATCGTGCTGTCCTATCGCGTCTCGCCCAACCGGGACACGCTCTCGGCCATCAAGGCGATCAATGATGTCCTCAGGAAGCTGCCGTCCCTTCCAGACGACTTGTCGTTCGTCGTGGATGGCAACCCGATTTACCTGTTGGCGCAACACTTCTTTGCCCAGCACGGGATTTCGTTTGACGTCCGCCAGGTAATCGGCCTGACCAACGAAGATCCGGTCTCGGAAGAATTTCGCCCTCTCAAGCAGATCATCGAGCGATTCAACCGGACCTTTAAAGGCAACTACCGCCCGACCCATGGGTTTGGCGCCGAGGAAGGCTCGGTGTCCTTTGTGACGCTGTTTGTGGCGTATTTTAACTTTCTGCGCCCGCATAGCGCGCTCGAAGGCCGGGTGCCGGTCGTCATCCCGGAGCTCGCCGAGCTGCCGCATATGCCGGCCCGGTGGACGAAGCTGATCGCCATGGCTCAGGACTTCCTTCAAAACGAGGCAGCCTAACTTTTTTGTCCTCCAGAGCCCGTTGAACAGAACTCCTGCCGGATTCGGCGAAGCGAACCCTTGACCAACCGAACACCGCCAAAGGTAAAATTCGGTAAAGGCAAGGGCGGCTTTCCTATTGCCTTCTTTTTTGTCCCCGTCGCCCTTGACGACTCTTCCGCACCTTTGGCGGGTGTTGGTCAAGGGCGAATCCGGCTCTCTGCATGCCCCACGATGCTCAATGGGATGGTCTGTGTGGAGTTTTCATAGAACTTTTGACGCTACCATGAGAAAATAGTATTTAGAACCCTTAACCAATTCGCTTAAGGGTTCTAAATACGGTTTTAAATCCTAAAAAAATTATTTATCAAATCTCTTATCGGTTAACAATTTTTTGTAACTATTCAGCGACATAATAAAGTGAGTTGAATAGTTTTTGTATTTCTTGTCTATGATATGAATACTCATAGACAAGGAGGTGAATCACATGTTGACGGTACAACAAGCTGTATTGACAATGGAGAGCCTCATGGACAAAATCCAACAACAAAACCAGTTCATTCATCAGCTCATCCAAGAAAATGAACAGTTGCGTCAGAAAAACAAGCACTTAAGCAAAGAAAATGAACGACTCAGAGGTCGCATTCAAGAGCTGGAAGCACGCACGAAAAAAAACAGCTCCAATAGCCATTTGCCCCCATCCTCTGACCGTTTTGCCCGCCCTCGTTCTTCACGTAAGCCATCTGGCAAAAAGCCAGGCGGACAAGAAGGACATCGTGGAACGACGCTCCGTCAAGTGGAACATCCCCATCATCGTGTCGTCCATCGTGTGAACAGGTGTCAAGGATGTGGGGCTTCTTTGTGTGAAGTCCAACCTTTCAAAGTCGATGTCCGTCAAGTGTTCGATCTCCCTCCTGCGGCGATCGAAGTCACCCAACACGAGCGTGAGGTGAAATCGTGTCCGCATTGCCAATGTGTCCAACAAGCCCCGTTCCCACCACACGTAACGAATCATGTGCAATATGGCCCACGACTCATTGCGCTCGTTGTTTATTTACACCATATTCAATTGATTCCGTACAAGCGTTTAAGTGAGATGATCGAAGCGTTATATCAGCACTCGATCAGCACAGGAACTCTTACCAATATGGTGAAACGAGGACGCGAAGCGCTGGAACCCAACCTGGACATCATCGAAGACGCTTTGCTGGATTCCAATATCTTGCATGTCGATGAAACGAGTTTGTGCATCGAAGGGAAACGGGCATGGGTTCCTGTCGCGTGCACATCGAAATATACGTACGTGGCTCCTCACGCTTCCCGTGGAAAGAAAGCGACCGATGATATCGGGATTCTTCCACGATATAAAGGGACGATGATGCATGATGCGTTCGGTACGTACCCGAACTACACGGAAGCCACCCATGCCCTTTGTCACGCCCATCATTTGCGTGATCTGAAGAACTTCATCGAACAAGGGCAGACATGGGCCATGCGCATGACCACCTTTCTGTTCGCCGCCAAACAGGCGGTCGAAGCCCATCACGGTGCACTCCCTAACGAAGAAGCGAAACGATGGGAGCGTGTGTATGATCGCATCTTAGCGAAAGCACAGCGCCGATTGGAAACGATGACGCCCCTCCCAAAAAAGGCACTTGCCTTTGTTCGACGGCTTCAAAAACGAAAGGAAGAAGCGCTTCGTTTCTTGCGAGAAGCTCATGTTCCCTTTGACAACAACCAAGCAGAACGGGATCTTCGTATGGTCAAAGTGAAAGAGAACATCTCGGGCACGTTTCGCGACGAAACATTCGCCCAGTCTTTTTGTATCGCAAGAAGCATTGTTTCCACACTCACGAAACACGAAAAAAACGTGTGGAATTCGTTGTGTCGTCTGTTGAAAGGCGAAACACTCGATGATATTCTTTCTACTACTTAGGGCGTTTTCTATAACAGAAATGCCCTATTTGTGCTGGGTTTCTTTACATACTACTATCGGGGTGAATAGTTACCTTATTATAAAATGGTCGTCAAAAAATGTAAAGTGGTCATAGAGAAATGAGTCAGTCAAGACTTTGTGGAGAACATTTTTTCGGTCCACTACGGGCGTTGTCAATCACCAGTTGGTAGACCATTTTTAGGAATTGATATCGTAAGCGCTTTCGGACTCTCATCCCTCATCTAGAGATGGTTTTTTATATCCATTTTTTTACATCTACCCACCGTCCCGAAGCGCCGACAATGCTTGGTAGATCGGCGTCCCCGATGACTGTTGAAGATACGGGATGTTCTGGCGCATCACCTTCGCCAACAACCGCCCTGCCTTCCGTTTGGCCTGTTTGATCCGCTCCAGCTTCGTCGGGGCTGAGGCTGCCCTCTAGGGCTCTTCCTCCTCCAACTGCCCCTTTCTCCGCCATATTCCGTCGATCCTATTCCGTCGATTTGGGCCACCATCGCCTTCAGAAACGCCCAAAGTCCTTGGTCCTTCCAGCTGCGGCGGGATTTCACCCGGTACGCGAACCGGCTCATCACACTCTCGGCGTGGCCCATCGGACGCATGCCGGCCGTCTCCACCCCTTGCGCCGACAGCCACTCCCGGTAGTCCCGGATGCATCCCGGCATCGACTCGATCCGGCGGATCATTTCGGCCAACTGCTCTTCTTTGGCTTCGTCCCCCAACGTGCCGACGGCGCTGTTCAGTTCCACCAAAAGTCCTTCCTCGTCTTGCTTCGCCAGCTTCTTCCGCACCTCCCGCCAACGCGGGTGGCCGGACAGACACTGACGAAGCTCCCGCGCCACATGGAACCGATCCAACTGAAAGCACGCCCGCTTTCCGAAATACTCCCGGCAGGCGGTAATCCAAGATGCCGCGTCGCCGTTGACGACCAACAGGTCCCGGCACGGGTCATAGGCATATTCCTTCATCAGCCACGCTTCGAACCCTTCCCACACGTCCCCCGCCCCTTCATGGAGGTAGTGGCGCCGGTTCACGAGCTCCAGTTGCGAGCCGTTCCGTCTCCATCCCTCGTGAACCGCCAAGATTTTCTGCTCTTTCGCCCGTTTCCCTTTCCCTTGGCGGGAGATGAACAGTCCATCCGCTTCCACCAATAGCACCCGGCCATGCCGTTGGGAAACAGGGTGGTGCAGCGAGATAGGGGCCGCCAACACCAGCTGACGAATCGCCTCATGGCTGAGAACCGCATACCCCACGATCGCCTCCAACGTGCGGGCTGCTTTGCGGTAGGAAGAGCACTCTACAGCCAACTCGACCGCCGTTTCCTCGAGGCAAGGACGGATCGATTGGGCTCCATCAAAGCCCAGCTCGGCATCCAACAAGAAGGTATACGCCCCTGCCTGCCGATCATAGTAGTAGTTCCGTCGAAACGTCACTTCTCCAAACAGCGTTTGGAGGGTGGTCGGCCGTTTGTCTTTCAGCTGATCGCGGCGCTTGTCCCTTGCTTCCGCCAGTTGTTGATCGATTTCCTCCAAAAGGGACGCCAACAAGGTGGCAAACACGTTTTGAAGGGTTCTCAACAATGGTTCCTCCAGCTCTTTTCATACAGGCCATTGTGTGGTAAGATGTTTCATGGACTCTCTCCCTCCTGTTTTCGGTTGATGTGGACAATCACTATCATAGCAGGGAGAGAGTCCTTTTTGCATGAGATCCGCTTTTTCCTACCGCGCTTCGCTTGGTGGCCCCGACGAGCGTCGCGAACAAAAGTTCGCAACCCTCGTCGGGGATCCTTCCTGAACGTCACCCACAAATATTTTACTCACACATGACGTTGGGATTGGCGCTTTATTTCTCGAAACCAGTCATCAAGCATCTGGTTCATCTTGTCGACGCCTTGACGACCAAGGGATTTTCGGGGACATTGACGGATGTCCGGTACTGGAGTTTTCACCCGAATCATCGAACGACACTGAGCCACTTTTTCACGAAAAGCCCTTGGAACGAGGAAAAACGGCTTGAGAAGCTGCAAGAATGGATCCTTCGCCAGATCGAACGCTTGGCCAAACGGACGAATCAACCTCTGTTCCTTTTGATCGATGATACGATTTGTCAAAAAACGAAGCCTTCGTCACGGGCCGCCCACCCCATTCAAGGGTGTGACTGGCATTTCTCTCACAGCGATCATCAATGGGTCTGGGGGCATTCGCTCGTTTGGCTGATGGTGCACACCTTCACCCAAGCGTTTCCGTTCGCCTTTCGTCTGTATGACAAGACGGCGGGAAGAAGCAAAATCGACCTAGCGATCGAGATGCTTTCTTTGCTCAAGGGGAAGCGGGCTCAGCCGATGTATATGCTCATGGATTCGTGGTATCCGTCCCAAGCGCTCATCGAAGCCTGCCTGAAACAAGGATTCCATGTCATCGCCATGCTCAAGACGAACCGGATTCTCTACCCGAAAGGCATCCCCGTCCAAGCAAAGGAGTTCGCCCGCTATATCGAGCCCAACGACACCCGCCTCGTCACGGTGGGGAACGAGCGTGATCGTGTCTACCGCTGCGAAGGCGCGCTCAACGGTCTTGATGACGCGGTGGTGCTGCTGGCTTGGAAGGCGGATGAACCGATGACGCCAGATCATCTCCATGTTGTCTTGAGCACCGACCGGGAGCTAGGCGATGAAGAGATCTTGCGTTACTATGCCCAGCGCTGGACGATCGAATGCGTTTTCCGGCAGGCAAAAGACCAGCTAAAGCTTGATGGGTACCGCGTTCGTCACGTTCGGGCGGTGAAACGGTATTGGGCAGTGGTGCTATTTTCCTGCGTATCCAGCATCGCGGAATCTCAACAAGACATCTCTTCCGGACTGGAGCTTCTTCGGTCTCGGAAAGGACACAGCGTCGTTGAGTTCATCTATGACGCCGCAAAGCAAGAGATTCCCATTGATGTGATCAAAAAACAGCTCCATGTCGCCTAAGGGGTCCCCTGCATAGCCATCAAGTGAAGCCTTGGAGCGAGTAGCTCCAAGGCTTCACTCTATATCTTTGGAGGCTGTGACCGTGGGAATATGGAAAGATAGGCATGCCAAATACACCTTCCCTATAGAAGGTTTTTTTATGGTATAAGATGGGAATTCCTTACGACAACGGCATGATGACCAAACTCTCGATCATGTCTAAAGCGCTCTTTTTTGTATAACGCCTTGATTTTTTTCCGTGTTGAGCGATTATGTTACAGAGTTTAGAAAGGAGCTGGGCAGCTAGCGCCTCAGAACACCATAAGGCTTGAAATCAATCCATCCCCCACTCCTTGATCATACTCATCGCCTTCTATTCGCTCAATTCCTTTTTCTGTTTTCGATAGAGCCATTCTCTCATGGCAAACATGACCGTAGAGCTGATCAATAAGGCAATCAACGTTCCATACAAGTGGCACTGAAAGCGAGTCCCTTTCATCCGTTTGAATCGATGAATGTGAAACAGGGATTTCCATGTTTTAACTATCACCTCAATTTGCCAGCGAAGAGAATACAGCGTATGAATATCATGCAAGGAGGTATCAATCGCTGGAATATTGGTGATATATACATATATTGGGTGGGGACGTCGCGTCACGTACGCGGCCCCTTTTTGTTTGGCCTTCTGTTTCCATTGTCCTTCCTTCTGTTGTTCCTGTTTTTCGGTCAGTCGATACACAATGAGTCGCGGTTGATGAACGTTCTTTCCACTGACATACACATCTTCCAGTTCTATGGTTTCTCCGGGTTGCAGCATCGCAAGGAAATCCTCTGGTTCCCATTTTCGAAATGGATCCCCTTCTTTTTGGTAAATCCCTACATTGTGTTTGAGCCGCGAAATGTAAAAGGCTCCGGCATCATGAATCGCTTGCAATCCCTCAAGCGAAAAATAGCCCAAGTCTTTCAAACAAAGGT
Source organism: Geobacillus sp. YF-1 (assembly GCF_052692335.1). Classification (NCBI taxonomy): domain Bacteria; kingdom Bacillati; phylum Bacillota; class Bacilli; order Caryophanales; family Anoxybacillaceae; genus Geobacillus; species Geobacillus sp. YF-1. The sequence continues at coordinate 1,538,121 of NZ_CP199850.1, read as the reverse complement.
CTCCTTCTTGAATGGTCGATCGAAGGGACGCTCCGTAGGCGGCGTCATGATGACGAGCATCCCCAACGTCCACATGGAGAAACTTCCCTTCTAGACATTCATATTCTAACTGAATTTTCACCCCAGGCCCCGCACATCCCTCGTAAATCCCTTGGATCTCAGGAGGCAGTTGAAACGACGTGGAATCGAGAATGCGAATCCGGCGAAACAGCGAATGTCTTTGACACACGTGACGGGCCTCCTGCGTCTGATGAATCAGCAGTTTTTCGAACACCGCTTTGAGGAAACTCACTGCTTTTTCGTTAAACCGTTGATTGAGCCTTTCCGCACTCAGAGAGGTGTTTTGCTTAAGAGCTAGAGCACTGCAGAGCTGCACCAATGATTTTTGACCACCTTCTTCCTGGAGAAATGTGCAAAGTGCCACGAAGTCATGGGCGCGCAACTTCCCCTTTCGTTGAATAAATCGATGATCTCGGGCCATCTGTTCCAGCTCTTCGCACGATAACACGCTTCGTAATCCCTCTAAAAAACAATGCCATTCCTCTTGGAGAGATAAGGACGTCTTCAAAAAAAAACCACCCTTTCTAAGACATGATGAAGTCTTCAAAAGGATGGTCAAATGAGGCATAGATTTATTCCTGTTTTCTTAACTTGATGGCTATGGGGTCAGCCCCTTTTCATTCCCCTAATTTTTCCACGATGTCACGGGCGATCCAGACGCCGCAGGCGCTCGCCTGTGCCAAACCGCGCGTAATCCCCGCGCCGTCGCCGCCGACATACAGCCCGGCGATCTCGGTTTCAAAACGGTCGTTCAGCTTCGGGCGCGCCGAGTAAAATTTCGCTTCGACTCCATAGAATAACGTATGCTCTGAGGCAAGCCCCGGAGTGACGTGGTTGAGCGCCTCCGTCATTTCGATCAAGCTTTTCATCGTGTTGTACGGCAAAACGAGGCCTAAATCGCCCGGCACCGCTTCTTTGAGCGTCGGTTCGATAAACCCTTCTTTGATGCGCTTTTCCGTCGAGCGCCTTCCTTTGAGGATGTCGCCGTATTTTTGCACGATGATGCCGCCGTTGGACAAAGCGTTCGCCAGCCGAGAAATTTCATGGGCGTACTCGTTCGGCTTGTCAAACGGGTCGGAAAATTTGTGCGACACGAGCAGCGCAAAGTTCGTATTGTTGCTGCCGAGCTTCGGGTCTTTGTAGGCGTGGCCGTTGGCGAGCATAATGCCGGAGTGATTTTCCACCACGACGTGTCCGGACGGGTTGCTGCAAAACGTGCGCACTTGCGTTCCGACCGATGTGTTGAAAATGAACTTTCCTTCATACAGATGTTCGTTAATTTCTTGCATGACGATGTTCGATGTTTCCACGCGCACGCCGATGTCCACCTGATTGTTGATCATCCGCAAACGGCGCTTGCGCAAGATTTTGCTCAACCAAACCGAGCCGTCGCGCCCCGGAGCGATGACGACCTTTTCCGCCGTCAGCGTTTCCCCGTTTTTCAACATGACTCCCTTGACCCGGTGGCCGCTCTCTGTCCGCTCGGTCACGATATCGTCCACTTCCGTTTGAAAGCGCATCGCGATCCGCTCGCGCAAATATTCAAAAATGCTTTTTAAAATTTCCAAGTTTTGTTCGGTGCCTAAATGACGGACATAGGCGCGCAATAGCTTCAGCCCGGCCGCGTAGGCGCGCCGCTCGATCTCTTTCACTTTGTCCGTCATCGGGTCGGTGATCGATGTCGTCGCTCCGTGCTTCAAGTTGATCTCATCGACATAGCGGATGAGCTCAAGTACAGTCGAAGCTGGCAAATAGTCAGTCATCCAGCCGCCGAATTCGCTCGTGATGTTGAACTTGCCGTCCGAATACGCCCCCGCTCCGCCGAAGCCGTTCGTGATCGAACAGGCCGGCACACAGCCGGCGTAATCTTTTTTTCCGGCCGGCGGCGGGCATTTCTCAATTTTTTTCTGTAAAATCGGACAGTTGCGCTTATAAATATCATGCCCTTTATCAATCAAGAGCACGTTCGCTCCAGGCAGTTTGCGCGTCAGTTCGTAGCACGTGAAAATGCCGGCCGGCCCAGCACCGACCACAATGACATCATAATGATTGTTCATCATCCATCCCCCATTTCCTATGTTCCATTCGGAAGTATACGCAACATTGAGCGATTCGTCAATAAAAAACGAACTTTTTTTCTTTAAATGAAATTAATGTTCGTATTTTGTTGGTTGTGCAACTTTAAAAAAACTGGTATGGTGAGAGAAAGAAAGGAAAGGGAAAGGGAGGAGAACGATGCGTTTTTTCATGAAAAATTTTGTAAACGGCATGCTGACGATCGTGCCGATTTTGTTGGCCGTCTATGTATGCTACAAAGTGTTTGCGATGTTGGACGGGCTGCTCGGCCAGTACGTGCGGCCGTATTTGGACGGCCGTTATATCCCCGGACTCGGCCTGCTCGCTACGGTGGCGCTCATCACGGTGTGCGGCTGGCTGTCGACGCAATATGTAAGCGGCCGCCTCATCCGATTGTCCGGCCGCCTGCTCGAAAGCATCCCTTTGATGAAAACCGTTTATTCGGTCGCGAAAGATACGATCGCTTCGTTCGTCGGGGAAAAACGATCGTTTTCGCAAGTCGTGCTCATTACCGTGCCCGAAAGCGGCTGGAAATGCCTTGGCTTTATTACGATGGACGATGTCGGCGCCTGGCACGACCCGCTTGCCGATTATGTGGCGGTCTATATTCCACAGACATTTCAAGTCGCCGGGCTCACCCTTCTCGTTCCGAAAGAGCAGGTCGAAGTCATCGACATCGCACCGGAAGAGGCGATGAAATTTATCCTCTCTGGCGGCGTCGCGGCCCGCAAACAAAACCGGCTGCCCGAATGACAGGGCAGCCGGTTTTGTTTCCATGGCGGCCAGTGTTTGGCCATGCCGCTCGACCGTTTTGTTTCGTTGAAAAATCTGGCTGAAAAGCGGCTTCTCGCTTTATGTTTCCCGATATCGGTGAAAGGCTCGCGCCGCTTTTTCGCCCTCTCTGCACCAACGAAAAGCCGCTCGTTCGTCAAAAATACCGCTTTTTCCAAAAGACGTACGCCGTTGCTGCCGACAGCGAACCGGCGAGCGCCATCGCGATCAAAAAGGCGTACGGAGAGTGTTGATACGGAATCGGCACGTTCATGCCGTAAAAACTCGCCACCATCGTCGGCAGCGAAATGACGATCGTAATGGCAGTCAAAAACTTCATCACGATGTTTAAGTTGTTCGAGATGACGGAGGCGAACGCATCCATCATGCCGCTTAAAATGCTGCTGTACACTTCCGCCATTTCGATCGCCTGCTTGTTTTCGATAATGACATCTTGCAGCAAATCTTGGTCATCTTCGTACATGCGCAAATAGTTGAGGCGCAAAAGCCGCTCCATGACGATGTTGTTTGCTTTGAGCGACGTCATGAAATACACCAAGCTTTTTTCCATGCTAAGAAGCGAAAACAGCTCTTTGTTTTTCATCGATTGGTGCAGCTCTTTTTCGATTTCGCTCGTGCGCCGGTTGATTTGCTTCAAATAGCGCAAATAATACGTCGAAATCATGTAGAGCATTTGCAAGGCAAACCGCGTTTTCATAAACGTGTAAAAGTTTTTGATTCTGTTTTTTGAAAACTCTTCGAAAATTGGATTCTCCTGCAAACAAACGGTGATAAAGCACGTATTGGTAATAATCATACCGATTGGAATCGTTTCATACATCGGGCCGTCGACTTCATCGTGAGCAACAATCGGGATGTCAACGATAATCAATACATGGTTATCCTCTTTTTCGATGCGCGACCGCTCTTCATCGTCCAACGCGTCTTTGATCGAATCGATCGGAATGTCCAAATGGTGGGCGATGTAACGAATTTCTTCCTCCGTCGGGGCGACGAGATTGATCCAGCAGCCGTTTTCAATCCGGTCGATTTCCCGCATTTTGCCGCTGGCATCGGATAAATACATTTTCATCATCTGGCATCCTTCCTCCTTTTCCCGCGAGGAAGGCGGCGCCTCTTCCTTTCCGTCCGGAGCTCGTTTTCGTATGATGAGCAGCGGGCGAAAAAAGGAACAGGCCGCGTTCCCCGCTATATTCCGGTTCTGGTTCGTTCAGACTCGAACTACTCATATACGAAAACGTCACTCCTTTCAAAATATATTCCTCAGATAATGATAACGCGGACCGGCCTATTTGTATAGTAGCTGCCATGAAAAAAAGCAGCCTACTGGCTACTTTATTCATCAAAAACGAAACTGTGAAGCCAATCGATTCCGACAAAAGCTAAGCCTACTAGCTACTTTATTCATCAAAAACAGCGGTTGTTCCCGCTTCGTTATTCGCTCGATGGCGTTATGTTGAAAAAATCGGGCGCTTGTTTGCCGGTTGGTGGTCGTTCCGAGCGGTGCGGATGCGTTTGGCTGTTTTTCCCCATCACCCCGTCGGATTCGTAACTTGGCGCAAATGGCCGCTTTTTATTCATCCCGCTCACCTCCCTCGCTTTTACTGTTTGCCTTCATCGCCCTTTTTACTCGCGCGCCTGAAGGCAAAAGTCCGCCACTTTGTGGAAAGGGGCCGCTGACATTGTCAGCCAATGTTCACACAATCGTTTTACCAGCTGTTGCTCATTCGCTTATAATAAACGTGAGGAGGGGAAGCTATGAACATTGTGATCACGAAAAAGGCGTTTGACTGGTACAAGCGGGAGCTTGGGCTAAAGCCGGGCGATGCGATTCGCTTTTTCGCCCGCTACGGAGGATGCGGCACCGTGCAAAAAGGATTTTCGCTCGGCATGGCGAAAGACGAGCCAGCCGGAGAGCCGGCCGCACAGACGACGATTGATGGCGTGACCTTTTTTGTCGACGACAGCGACCACTGGTATTTTGACGGGCGCGATTTGACGATCGATTTGGACGAAACAGGCGATGAGCCGGTATTTCTGCTCCAATAAACGATGAAAAAGCTAGCCTTGGCGCTAGCTTTTTCGAATGATGGCGATCGTGCAGCGGGAGACACAGACGAGCTGCCCTTGTTCGTCGGTGATGCGTATATCCCACACCATCGTCGTCCGGCCGCGGTGCAGCACTGTTCCCGTCGCCGTCACCGTTCCGCTGCGGACGGCGCGAACGTGGTTGGCGTTAATTTCCAAACCAACGACGTTTTCGGTTTGCGGATCGACAAGCGCATACGCGCCGATGCTTGCCACCGTTTCAGCGAGCGCGACTGAGGCGCCGCCATGCAACAGCCCGGCCGGCTGGTGCGTGCGCTGGTCGACCGGCATCGTCGCCACGACGCGGCCTTCGCCAAGCTCGACCAGTTCGATACCGAGCGTATCGATCAACGTATGTTTCGCCATTTCCTTGGCAGCAGTCAAATCGATCATCTCTTTTTCCCCCCGTTTCGTGAATCGTTCGAGTTCAAACAGCCGTCCTTCTTGCCGCAACACGCGCCTTTGCGTCTCGCCGAGCAAGTCGAAATGCGGAAACTCGCCGCGCCGGTCGATCCACTCTTCTTTCAGCCCGTATTGCCGCCCCCAAGCGGCGAGTTTTTCGACATCGGCGCAGCCGACTTTCGTCACCGTCGTACAATCCGGAAACCGCTCGTCATACCAATAATGGGTCAAAAAGGCGATCTCGCCGCGCTTCACTTTCTCTTTCCACGCCTCAAGCTCATGACGGCGGATGCCAAACGCCATCGCACCGCTCCCCTTTACCGCTTCGCCCGTTCATAGGCTTCATGCCAGTCAGGAAAATATTTGCGGATCACAATCGGTCGAAACGTCTCGCGCTTGACGCAGACGTGTTGCGACTTGCCGGTGACGGCCACTTCGCCGTCCGGAGTGAGAATTTCGTAGCCGTACGTGACGCGGATGCCGTCATAAGCGTCGATCCACGTGCGGACGGTCGCCGTCTCCCCGTAGTGAAGCGGTTTTTTGTACGACACTTGCAAGTCGATGACTGGCGAAATAATTCCTTCTTTCTCCATCTCCGCGTAATGGAAGCCAAGCTGTTTGATCAGTTCTGTGCGCCCGACTTCCATCCAAACTAAGTAGTTCGCATGGTAAACGACGCCCATTTGATCCGTTTCCGCATAGCGCACTTCGATTTGTTTTTCTACCACCTTCACGTTTGTTCTCCCTCCATTTTTTGCCGGGCTCTTCTTTCATGTTACCACTCATCCGTTCGTTGGCTCAAGCCGGCAAATGAAAAAACAAAGCCGCCCAAATCAAGGCGGCTTCGTTTTGTTTATTGGTAGCCGTGTTCCCGTGCAGCAGCTTCGTCCTTAATTTCCGCACGCATCGCAGCGATCGCTTCCTCGCGGCGGCGGTTTTTCTCCTCAATTTTCTTCCGTTCCTCCGGCGAAGCAAACTGCATCGTTTCCTCGGCTTTTTCCATATTCTCGATCGTATGTTGCACCATTTCTTGCAGCTTTTCCACATTATCGCTGCGGTCATCCGGTTTCGGACGTGGCATGGACGCTTCCTCCTTCACGCGAGTTTGCCCTATTCACCCTTCGTCTGAATCACTTGGGCGTGCTGGCCGGATTGGTCCTGCATTTGTTTGCCTTTGTTTCCCCCAGCGGCGCGAGGCTGTGTGCCGATATGGTTCGGCACGAAATGTTTTCGGCTTCCTTTCGGATTGCTCATCTTGTTCGCCTCCTCGCCATCTAGTCTGTCCGCCCGGAGAACCGCTATGCATGGGTTATTCTGCTTTTTTGAGCATCCGCTCTTCCAGCCTTTTCTCGATTTTTTCGAGCGCTTCCCGATCGTTCAATAACTGCCGTTTGTTCTCGCTGATCAATTCTTGGAGAGTCATTTTGCGGGATCGTCTCATCGCTTCAACCTCCCCTCACTTTTATTGTAATCTTATTCATGCCCAAAAAAGATAAAAATTATGACAACTTTTTGAAAAATAGTGGCGCATGAAAAAAAGCGCTGTCCGTCGCCGTTGATTGGTCAACGAAAGAGCGCTGTCGCCTTCTCGAGCCGAGCTGCCGTCACCGGGCCGACGATTTTTTTCCGGATGATGCCGTTCGGGTCGATGATATACGTTGTCGGAATGGTCTGGACTCGATAGTGATAAAACGCCTCGCCGCGGACATCCAAGGCGACTGGCAACGTCAAGTTCCTGCTTTCCGCAAATCGCTCGGCGTTATCGAGCGTATCTCGCGTAGTCAAATGGACCGCCAGCACCGCGACTTCGTGGCCATGCTGTTTGTAAAACTTTTCGAGTTCCGGCATTTCTTCTTTGCATGGCGGACACCATGACGTCCAAAAGTTAAGAACGACCGCTTTGCCGCGCCAAGCGGAAAGTTTGACCGGCTCGCCGCCAAGCGTCGGCAGCGCCAAGTCGGGGGCCGGGTGGCCTACCCTCGGGCCGGCAGCAACCGCTTCGTTCGTTTTGCCGGCGGCCATCGCGTTCCAAAGGCCGTAGCCGGCAACCGCCAAAAATAGCAATAGGACGAACCACTTTCGCACGCTTTTCCCTCCCGGCCGGCGTCTTCGCCATTCTGGCCTTCATTATAGCACATACGTTTGTCTTTGCCAACGTTGCTGCCTACGACAAAAAAACGAGGGGTGCGCCCTCGTCGTTACCGGATGTTTTGATGGTCATTTTTCATTTTTTCCGCTTCCACTTCGGCGTAGGAAGCGAATTCGCTCGTCCATTCATTAAAGCCGTTTTTCTTTTTCGCGTTGTTATTCCTTTGGGCATTCGCATTGCCAAGCTTTGTCCGGCCCATGCGCTCTCCTCCTCTTGTTCCGTCGGTTCACACATAGTATCGCCCGCCGGAGAAAAACTATGCACGAGACCACGGCGCCCCTAGCTCGACGCTTGAAAAACACGTATTGATTCCGATCCTTCGCCTTCAAGATGTCCTGCCCGTTTCAACGGCTCTTTGACGACGACCTATTGACCATACTTTTCCTTCAAGGCCATTGGCATCCGCTTGAAAAACGTCTATGCTGAAGAGGAAGGATCACCCGTTTCGACTGGGTGGTCCGGATAGGAAATCCAATCGCTGAAACTGCCGACATACAGCCGGACGTTGCGGTAACCGGCTTCCTTTAAAGCGAGCACGTTCGGACAGGCGGTGACACCAGAACCGCAGTAGACGATCAGCGGTGTCTCGCGGTCAAGATCAGCGAATCGCGCCGCTTGCTCATCTGGGCGTTTCCAGTAGCCGCCTTCTGCCACCCCATCTTTCCAAAACCGATGCACCGCCCTAGGAATGCGGCCAGCCACCCGGTCGATCGGCTCTTCCAAACCGATGTACCGCTTCCACTCGCGCGAATCGATCAGCACAGCCGAGCGATCGCGCACAGCGGCGCGCACATCCTCAACCGTCGCCAGCCATGACCGGTCAGGCCGCGGTTGAAACCGCCGCGGCGCTACGACAGGAATGTGGTCCGTCACCGGATGGCCTTTCTTTTTCCACTCGCTGTAATTGCCGTCCAACACGTAAACGCGCTCATGGCCGAAATAGCGAAGCAGCCACCAACAGCGCGCGGCCATCGCTCCATCTTGGTCATCGTAGGCAACGACCGTCATCGTTTCATCGATGCCGGCGCGGCCAAACACAGCCGCCGCTTGCTCGGCCGATGGCAGCGGATGGCGGCCGCCGTGCTCCGCCACCGGACCGGACAAATCGCGCTCCAAATCGATATACACTGCACCGGGAATATGATCGTCCCGGTAAGCCGAGGCGCCTTTGGACGGGGCGCCGAGCCAAAATCGACAATCAAGAATCCGAATGGTTTCTTCGGACAAATGGGCATGCAGCCATTCGTGGGAAACGAGCGACGCCATTGTTCTTCTCCCCCTTTTCGTTTTGCCTGCCGATCCACTTGCTTACGCGCTTTGGGCGCGTCAGTCGGTCGCTGATGGAAGGGAACGGGTAGCTTCCCATTCTCGTTTTTCAAATCGAACCATTTGGCGGCATCGATCCTTTGTTTCGCACGTTCCCTCACCGATGAGAGGGAAACGGCCGTTGTTCAACGACTTTCTAGGAGGCCGGTGATTGAAGGGAGCAAGCCGCTTATCGAGCTCATTTCTCCAATCGAAAAGCCTTGTCGCATCAGGGTCGCCTTTCAAACGATCCCCCATTGCTCAAAAGAAGCAACCGTTTTTCACCGATCTTCTAGGCTCAAGCGTGCTGGCCGTCTTCTCTGTTCCCTTGTGGCGGCCGTTTCCCTTCCAGCCGGCTCACATAGTCGCGCACCATTTCCGGCGTCACGTACCGGCGCGCCGGCACGAGGCCGCCTTTAGCCAGTTCGTTCATTTGTTTCGTCACTTCGTTGATCAGCTCGACCGTAAACGGCTCGCCGCGGCGGCAGCGCTCGACCGCTTCTTCGATATGCCGCTCGCGCTCCGCATCGAGCATGGCAAACTTTTTCAAGACGGCATGCTGTTTTTGTACGTGGGCGGTAATCGCCTGATGCACTTCGCTCACTAGCTCTCGTCCTTTCCTGCTTCTTTTTCCATCAACCGCTTGACGTTCGGTTTCGGTGTCCAACAGTTGAACCGATAGTTCGGTTTCGTCGCATAGCCAAGCCGGCGGCAATACGTGTAGAGCCCGTCGGCCCGTTTTTCGATGCCATAGTGGATGCATGTCGCACAAGCGTGAAACCGGTTCATGGCTGCGCCTCCTCGCCTTGAACGGGAAGAAGGCGGCGAAGCGCCGCTTCGATGCGGCGGAGCGTCTCACCGTCCCCCCTGTTGGCGAGCGCCGCCATCAAACCGTCCATATAGCTGTCAACTTGGTCGGCGAGCGCGGCGGCCAACGCGGCGACGGCCGTCTCGTATTGCTCACTATAAGCGGAGACGATCCGCTCTTTTTGCTCGGTCAAATACTGATCGACCGGCTCCATGAGCGCGGTTTCGATTTCCTCTTTCATCCGCCGCTTTTCATCGCGTTCAAAAAACGATTTGGCGTTTTTATAGAGCGAAAGCGCCTTGGCAAACCGCGCCCGATCCACATCGCTAAGGGCGGTGGCGAACTCCGGCGCCGCAAAAACAGCCGTTTCCGGCGGCGTAAGAGCCACTGACGGATCGAGGCTTCGAAGCTCACGGCCAAGACGGGCAAACTGCTCATCCAGCCGCTTGCGCAAAAAGGCCTCTACCCGCAAGCTGGTCGCCCTCATCTCCTGCGCCAAATCAAAGCCGACCGCCGCAAGCAGCTCGTCAAGACAGCGCGCAAGCACTTGGCGCATCGGCCCTTGGCCGTCGCGGAGCACCGATGGATGGAACGCTTCCTTAAACAGATCGTTCAAGCGCAGGAACACGCGCTGTTTCACGTAATAGAGCAGCTCCTCCACCTCTTGGCGAAGCGCTTGCCGGCCGTGGGTGTCATCGGCGCCGGCGAGCAGCGCCTGCATCTCTTCGCGAAGGCGCCCGAGCATTTGTTGTTTGGCCGCTTTTTCCGCCTCGCTCTGCCCAGCGGCCCGAGCGTACTCCGCGGCTGCCTGATGCGCCCGCGCAAGCTCGGCGCAGGCGCTCTCGACCGCCACTTCGGCCAGCTCTTCGGTCAAGAAGCGGAAAAAGTCGGCCTCAAAAGCGGGCAGCCCTGAATCCGCCAAAACATCGTGCGGCACGGGTCCCGCCCCGGTTTTCTCCGCCAGCGCCATGCGGCTCGAGAGCGCATAAAGGCGCGGAAAACGAATGCCGAAGCGGGCGAGTTCGCTGTTCATATAGGAGACGACCGCATCGAGCTCCTCCCGCGACTGAGCCAAATCAGCGGCGTTGATGACAAAAAACATTTTGTCAAGGGAAAACGCATCCTTAACGCGCCCGAGCTGAAGCAAAAATTCGCGATCCGCTTTCGAAAAGGCGTGGTTGTAGTACGTCACAAACAGCAGCGCATCGGCATTCTTCATATAATGGAACGCCACTCCGGTATGCCGGGCGTTGAGCGAATCGACCCCGGGCGTATCGACAAGCGTCACCCCTTGGCGGGTGAGCGGGCAATCGACATACAGGACGACCTCGTCTAAGAAACACGACACCGCCTCATCCGCGACATACCGCTCTAATTCGTCAAAGCCGACCGACAACGCTGCGCCGAGCTGGCCGCCCATCCGCTCATAACCGGCCGCAACGGCCGCCAAAAAGGCGAGGTGCGGCTTTTGCGCTGGATGCATGGCTCCGGATTCGGCGAGGCGGGCGCACAGGCGAAGCGCCTCCTCCCATGTAGCGGCCTTTAGTCCAAACTGGCGAAGCGAGGCTTGAACATCGTCCCACATTTGCCGCTCGCTTTTGACATTGACCACCGCCATTCCGTGCGGATGCTCTTGGTCAGGCGGCGCGATTTTGCTGATGGCAGCGGTGGTCGGATTGGGCGATGACGGCAAGAGCGGCGCGCCGAGCAAGGCGTTGGCGAGCGATGACTTGCCGGCGCTGAAAGCACCAAACAAAGCGACCGTAAACGCACGCTCACGGAGCCGCCGCGCTTTGACGCGCAGCGGGCCGGCAAAACGAGCAAGCAGTTCGGACTGCTCGAGCCAAGCGGCCGCCGCCTCCAGCCGCTCGGCCGCTTCTTCGCTTCGCAGTTTTTGTCCGCTAGGCCGCGCCCGCGAGAAATCGTCCCGTTCTCCCGCCGCCCGGCTGCCGGCCGCTCTTTTCTGACTGAGCGCTTGCTCTTCGGAAACACGATTCATGGTCTCCCGCGGCTCATGCGACCGCACCGCCGCCTCGGCATGGCGCGCCCTCTGGAATGAAGGAGCGGCGGTCAACACAGCCAGCTGTTTTTCATCGAGCGTTTGGCCATCGTTCGGGGTGGGGGCGGCGAGCAGCTGTTCGAGCATGCGCCGCCGCTCTTCCCGCTCCGCTTCAAGGCGGGCCAAATGGGCGGCGAGCTCCGCTTTTTCGCGCGCTGCCGACAGCTTGACGCGCAATGCCGCGATTTGCTCGGCCGCCCGGTTGGCCGCTTGTTCCCCAAGCTCCGCCACCAAAGCGAGCGCTGAGTCGCGATACCGTGTTTTGAGCGCCGCCGCGACATCATCGGTATAATTCAACAGCGCCGCACCGCGCGAATCCGTTCCGTGTTTGACGAGGCCTGCAAGCAGCGATTCATCCCACTCCACCGTCCACTGTTGACACTTGCCAAGCCAAGCGGCATCGGCATCCCACTCATGTCCAAACCGCAGCAGCAGTTGGCGGACATGCCATTCGATCTGCGCGGTCGCCTGTGCTTTCACGCTCTCATAAAACGCCGCCAACCGCCGTTTGCGCTCCTCTTCCGTTTTCGTCTTGGAAAACAGCCACCCGACCTTAAAGCCAGGCTGCATGGCTTCCAAGTACGCCCCGGCCCGCTCTCTCGTTTCAAACGGCATTAAATAAGCATTGTGCAGCACGCGCTCCAGCTCCGTGCGAACCGACTCTTCCAGCCGCGCCGCCGCCGTTTGCGTCTCGGCAAGCTCGTCTTCCAAGCGATGGAGCTCTTCGGCGGCCGCCTCACCCGCAATGCCGCCAAGCGCGGCAAGCCGCTCCTGCATCTCTTGCGCCAACTTCTCATGCTGAGCGCACAACTGCTCAAGATGGCGGGCGGCGATCCATTTCAACGATGATTCAGCGCCGCGAACGAGCCATTCATCCTTGTCGGCAAACAGCCGGCGCAAGCAACTTGACAACGCCTGCCACTCGCTGTGCGGATGGGACGGCGCTTTCAACGAGAGGAAAAACAGTCCGGCCGCCTCGATCCCCCAACGTTGGAACGCCTCGACCACCGAAGCGCGAAACGCCGCGAATGGCAGCTCCTCTTCGCGATGTTTATCAATTTGATTGATGACCAAATACACCGTTTTTCCTTCATCGGTCAACTGTTTCGTAAATTGAACGTTTAATTCCGCCTGGACATGGTTATAATCCATCACATAAAAGATGACATCCGCAAGATGGAGGGCCGACTCCGTCGCCAGCCGATGGGCGTCGTCCGTCGAGTCGATGCCCGGCGTGTCCAAGATGGCGACGCCTGGCGGAATGGCACCCGTTTCACGGCTGATTTCAATCCACTCGATCGTCTCCCCGTCCCGGCATTGCGCGCGGATGAGGTCCGGATCATACGGCGGTTCGTACTCGACCGGCGCCTCGCGGCGATAAAAGACGCGCACAGAATCCCGGCCGGCCTTCACTTTGACAAGATTGGCGCTCGTCGGAATCGGGCTCGACGGCAATAGCGGCTCACCGAGCAGCGCATTAATCAAGCTCGATTTGCCGGCGGAAAAATGACCGCAAAAGGCGACAACGAGCTCCCCGGCCGCCGTTTTTTCAATAAGCTGCTTCACTTTGCCTGCATGATCTGAATCTCCCGCTTGCTCGAGCAGCTCATGCATCTTTATCATTTTCGCCAGCCACGGCCGCAATGACGGCGGTCTAACAGCAACATTCCCCATGATTCAAACCCCTTTGTTTCCGTCAATGTCATTTACATTCATTTTACTGCATTTTGTTCCGTTTCCCAATAGGAAAAACGAAAAATCCCGCCCATCAACAAGGCGGGAGCGCATGAAAATATCGATCAACAGGGACATGAGGGCTTTTCTCCATCTTTTTAGAAAGGCGTCAACCTTCGGGAGATGCTTGGCCAAAAGCGCGGCCGAGCGCGAAACGCTTCCTGATAGTCTGTCAACGCCGCCAACGCCCGCTCCTCTGTTTTGATGCGAACGAACAGCAGCAACGCATTAAGAAATGAAAAGACAACGGCCGTCAATCGCGCCTGAAACAAAAGCGGCAGCAACACGATCTCCAAAACGACGACCGCATAGTTCGGATGACGAATCCACCGGTATGGCCCTTTTTTCACGACCGGACGGTTGGGCACAATCAAAATTTTCGTATTCCAAAAGCGGCCGAGCGACAAAATCGTCCATACGCGCAGCCCTTCGACGGCGAGAAAGAGCGGAAACAAAAGCGGCCAGCGCCGCGACGGGCGGGCGCCTTTTCGAAGCGCCTCGACAGCCAGCGACAAAAGAAAAAGCACATGCATTAACACGATCCACGGATAATGGCGGGCGCCCACCTCTTTCGCTCCGAGCGCTTTCACATACCGTTCGTTCCGTTTTGCAAGCCAAAGCTCAACCAAACGCATCCCGACCACCGCGAAAAACACGAAGGCAAACCGCATCATCATTCCTCCCATTTGAGCAGCACCATCTCGGCGCTAAAGCCGGGACCGAGGGCAACGAGCAGCCCATACCCGGGCGCAAGCGGCTGCCGCATCACTTCCTCGAGCACAAAATAAACGGTAGCTGACGACATATTGCCATATCGGGCCAACACCTCTCTGGAAGCCTTTGTCTGTTCCATGCCGAATCCGAACGCTTCCTCATACGCCTCCATCACCTTTTTTCCGCCCGGGTGGGCGATAAAATAGCGAAGGTCGCGAAGCCCTAGTCCGTTCTCCTGCAAAAACGACTCCACTTGCGGGCGCAGCCATGCGCGGACGATCGCCGGAATGTCTTTTGAAAAGATGACAAACAGCCCTTCATCGCGAATCTCCCACCCCATCACATCTTCCGAGCGAGGCATCAGCGCCGATCGGGCAGCGATGATGCGCGGCGCACCGCCATTTGGCACTGCTTCATCGCCGGCGACAAGCACGCAGGCCACGCCGTCGGAAAAAAGCGATGTGCCGATCACATTGCTTTTGGATACGTCATCCGCCTGAAATGTCAAACTGCAAAACTCAGCGGCAATCACAAGCGCCTTCGCCTTCGGAAACGCCCGGCAATAATCGGCCGCCCGCGCAAGGCCCGCTGCCCCTCCCGCACAGCCGAGCCCCCAAACCGGCACCCGCACGGCGGAAGGAGAAAACGGCAGCACGTTCATCAGCCGCGCCTCGATGCTCGGCGTAGACAGTCCGGTCGTTGAGATGTAAAACAGCGCATCGACCGCCTCATGGGGAATCGGGCCGTCAGGGGTGTTCTGCAAGCAGTTGTTGGCTGCCTCGCCGCTGTAGCGGACAGCGCAATCCATATACACGGCATTTTTCTCGCCGAAACCGCGCGGTGTGCTGTACCAGGCAAGCGGCTGCACAAACGCGCGCGTCCGAATGCCGCCGTTGTCAAAGGCCCGAAGCAGCCGCTCGGCGCGCGCGAGGCGTCCGGCAAACAGACCGGCGACATGCTGCTTCACTTCTTCTTGGGAAACGATATATGGCATCGTTGCCGTGCCGATCGATAAAAGGGTCGGCATACCAACACCTCGGTTTGTTCCTCTTTTCGTTTAGGATGCGCAAACAAGCAAACTGTATGCAGACGAACAGGCATCCCGTGCGTCTTATCATTTGGAAACCGTTGATCATCCAAAAGAAGGACACATGAAGAAACAGGCGCGGACAAAGCCGGCCTGTTTTTGGGAAGGAAAACCGTCTCAAGTGAGGATATGAACTGAGATGCTTAGCGTTATTTCGCTTTCAAAGCGCGGATTTCACTCTCATGCTCAAGCAGATGCAACGCGAGGGATTGAAGAACGAGCTCTTGCCTAGCTTGTCCGGTGATGATTTCATCGATTTTCTGCTGCATTTGGGCAACGGTTTGCTTGATCGTTGAAACGTCTCGCAGCGTCTCCAATGTCTCCATAACAGCTTGCCGAATAAACGGCAATTCGGCGACATCTTCCTTTGTCGCCATCGTCTGCTCGACGCGCTCAACGCGTTCTTCCATGCGTCCCATGCGGACATCCATGTGCTCGAAGCGCTCTTCCATACGCCCGACGCACGCATCCATGTGCTCGAAGCGCTCTTCCATGCGTCCCATACGGGCATCCATGTGCTCGACGCGCTCTTCCATACGCCCCATACGGGCATCCATGTGCTCGACGCGTTCTTCCATACGCCCGACGCGCGCATCCATGTGCTCGACGCGCTCTTCCATGCGTCCCATACGGGCATCCATGCGCTCAACGCGTTCCTCCATGCGCCCGACGCGCGCATCCAACGACGCCATATCCTCCCGCACGGCCACCACCGTTTGTTCCAGCTGCCCGAGGCGTTCGTTCGTCTGCGCCACGTCTTCTTTCGTCGCCATCGTCTGCTCGACGCGCTCAACGCGTTCTTCCATGCGTCCCATGCGGACATCCATGTGCTCGAAGCGCTCTTCCATACGCCCGACGCGCGCATCCAACGACGCCATATCCTCCCGCATGGCCACCACCGTTTGTTCCAACTGCCCGAGGCGTTCGTTCGTCTGCGCCACGTCTTCTTTCGTCGCCATCGTCTGCTCGACGCGCTCAACGCGTTCTTCCATGCGTCCCATGCGGGCATCCATGTGCTCGACGCGCTCTTCCATGCGGCCGACGCGCGCATCCAACGCCGCCATATCCTCCCGCATGGCCACCACCGTTTGTTCCAACTGCCCGAGGCGTTCGTTCGTCTGCGCCACGTCTTCTTTCACCGCGGTCATCGTCTGTTCAAGCCGTTCGATGCGCTCATTCGCTTGGGCGATGTCGGCCTTCGTTGCCATCTCCGCCCGCATTTGCCGCAGCTCGTCAAACAGGCGCACCACCCATTCGTCCACGGTTTCACCTCCTTTCCCTTTCCATTATATCACCGCACTTCCACCGTCTTCTACTCTTTTCTTTAAAAATCGACACGCAACAAAAAAGCCTTTTTTGCTTCCCAAGCTGATCGCGGGAAGCAAAGAAGGCGATGAAACCGATGACCTTGACACGTTTACGAGATTTTTTGTTCCTGCAGCGGTAGAGCGGCTGATTTTCTCGCCCTGCCGAGATGGAAAACGGCGTTTAAGAGAATGGCGGTCATGCTGCCGGCGACGATGCCGCTGTCGGTCAAAATGCGGAGGCCAGCCGGGAGCTCGGCAAACAAGTTCGGCACCGCCGTCACCCCGAGCCCGACGCCGATCGAGCAGGCGATAATGAGCAAGTTTTCTTGCACCGCCAAGTCAACGTGGCTTAGCATTTTCACGCCGTAGGCGATGACCATGCCAAACATGGCGAGCATCGCTCCGCCAAGCACTGGGGCTGGAATGATCGTCGCGACAGCCGCGATTTTCGGCACAAATCCAAGCAAGATGAGAAACAGAGCGGCGGCGTAAATGACGTTCCGCGTTTTCACGCCCGACAACTGCACAAGGCCGACGTTTTGCGAGTATGTCGTATACGGGAACGCATTGAGCAGCCCACCGATCATGATCGCCAGCCCTTCGGCGCGGTAACCGCCCGCCAAATCCTCTTCCGTCAGCCGGCGGCGGCAAATGTCAGACAAAGCGAAGTAGACGCCAGTCGATTCAACGAGGCTGACAATGGCGACCAACACCATCGTCAACACGGCCGGGCCATGGAATGATGGAACGCCGAAATAAAACGGCTGCGGCAGGTGAACCCACGACGCTGCGGCGACGGCTGTCCAGTCCACTTTTCCCATCGCGGCCGCGACAGCGGTACCGACGGCCATCCCAAGCAAAATAGCAATCGAACGGACAAAGCCTTTGAAGCAGCGATAGAGCACAACAATAAGCGCGAGCACGCCAAACGACAACGCCAAGTTGGCCGGGTTGCCGAAATCTTTCGCCCCTTGCCCGCCCGCCATATTGTTCACGGCTGCCGGGATGAGCGTCAAGCCGATCACCGTGACGACGGAACCGGTGACAACCGGCGGGAACAGCGCCCGCAGCTTGCCGAAATACGGGCTGATCAACACGACGACAAGCCCGGCACAAAGAATCGACCCATACACGGCCGGCATTCCGTATTGTCCGCCGATGGCGATCATCGGCCCGACCGCCGTAAACGTACAGCCAAGCATGACCGGCAAACCGATACCAACCCATCGATTTTTCCATACTTGTAAAAACGTCGCGATGCCGCATGTCAATAGGTCAACGGCCACTAAATACGTCAGCTGCTCCCCCGACAGCCGAAGCGCGCCGCCGACGACAAGGGGGACAACGATCGCCCCGGCGTACATCGCCAACACGTGCTGGATGCCTAATGACCCGATTTGCCACCATTTCATGTTCATCCGTTCATCACCTCTTCGTGAAATCGAATGACGCCATCCGCAAGCGAAGCGATGCGGGCGAGCGAAACGACGCGGAATCCGCGCGAACGAAGCAGCCGGCCGCCGTCTTGAAACGCTTTTTCAATGACAATGCCGATGCCAACGACAGCCGCTCCCGCTTGACGAACGACCTCCACCATCCCAAGCGCCGCCTGACCGTTGGCTAAAAAGTCGTCGATAATGAGCACCCGGTCAAAGCCATCAAGCAGTGAACGGGAAACGATGATCTCGTTGGCCTCCTGCTTCGTAAACGAATACACTTCCGCGCGATACACCTCACCGGTCATCGTCAACGGCCGCCGCTTGCGGGCAACGACAAGCGGAACACCGAGTTCATAGGCCGTCATAAGCGCCGGGCTGATGCCTGATGACTCGAGCGTCAACACTTTTGTCGGCCGCTCGCCGCGAAACTGATCGGCGAACTCCTCACCGATCCGCTTCATCAAATGCGGGTCGACTTGGTGGTTTAAGAAGCGGTCGACTTTGAGCACCCCGCCGGCGACAACCTCCCCTTCAGCGGCAATTTTCTCGAGCAATACGCGCATACCGATTCCCTCCCAATAAAAAAAGCTTAAAAAACACCGGCCTCACTCAATTCCATGAGTCAGGCAATGTCTTTTAAGCCAACAGCAAACCGAAGGCGCAAAGCGGCCATGGCCGCCTTCCTTCCGACATTGCCACTCATAGTCAGCCGATTTACGGTCGGCTGGTAGAGACTCGCAAGCCGTATTCTTGCGATTATATGAGTGAGTCAGCGTGATTCAGTTATTAGCAGTATACCATGACCAGCAGCGGTTGAGAAGCGTTTTTTGCTAAAAAAGAACGAACGTTAAAGGACAAAAAATACAGATTATTCGCTTTTTATCCCTTTGCTGGCACGAAGCCACGCTTCGATTTTTGATTTCAAACCGTTTCGAGTCGCGCCCGACCGAAGGACCATCATCCGTGGTGGCTTTTCTGTCCATCGTTTTCATACATTGTTCACAATCGTCACCATTTGTTCAAACTTCCTGCATCGTTTTTGTGAGAAAAGTCACTGTTGCCTTTGTTTTCTACAGTTATGATAGTGTCAAAGCAGGGAAATCCGCGGTTGACGCGCCTGCCTCACCGATGTGATGGGGGATGAATTCAAAAAAGAGGAGGGATGCAACATGAAACTAGAATCGACCAAACCGACGACAATCCGGCAACCAAAAAACGAGAAAGAGCCAGCGCTCGGCGGTACGTTGGCGTCTGTGTTTTTGCTCGGCTTTTTCATCATTTTCGCCTGGGTCAGCGTCTACTTTTTATTTTTGCACCGCCTGTAAGCGGCAAAGGAGGGACTGGAGATGCACATTCACAAGTACGAAAAAATTTGGCTGACGTTTGGCATCGGCTGTCTCGTTGTCTTTTTAACCGTCGTCGGTGTGAGCGCTTTCGCCTCCGGACAGCAGCCGCCAAGCTGCCTGACGACGATCGATCCAGAAAAAGTGGACACGACCCCGCCATTCAATCAGCCGGGGCTTGTCAAAAAAGGAAACAACGAGTACGAACTGAACATCGTCGTCGCGGCGTTTTCCTTTACGCCAAATGCCATCGAAATTCCGAAAGGAGCGAAAGTGACGATCAACGTCACCTCGAAGGATGTGATCCACGGGTTTGAAATCCCGGGAACCAACATCAACATGATGGTCGAACCCGGCTATATCAACAGCTTGACGACGACGTTTGATCAGCCCGGCGAATATACGATTCTGTGCAATGAATATTGCGGCGCCGGCCACCATATGATGACGGCGCGCATGAAGGTGGT
This sequence comes from Geobacillus sp. YF-1, assembly GCF_052692335.1. Lineage (NCBI taxonomy): Bacteria > Bacillati > Bacillota > Bacilli > Caryophanales > Anoxybacillaceae > Geobacillus > Geobacillus sp. YF-1. Next base: position 1,518,291 of record NZ_CP199850.1, on the reverse strand, counting down.
GGAGTAACATGGTACAATCGTTGGAAAAAGTCGATCGCCGCGACGCTAAACTGGCGCTGGCGCATTTCGCTGTTGCTTTTACTGCTCTCGCATTAGGCGGATTTGCCGGCCTGTTGCAAACGCTTGTCCGTTCCGGCAAATTTGAACTGCCAGCCGGCATCAGCTATTATACGATTTTAACGACGCACGGCGTCCTGCTCGGGCTTGTGCTGACAACGTTTTTCATTATCGGCTTTCAGTTTGCCGCCGTCAGCCGCACGACCGGAGCGCTTTCGAGCGGTTCGCGCCGGTTTGCTTGGATCGGCTTTTGGATGATGACGATCGGCACAGGCATGAGCGCCTTCTTCATCTTGACGGGAAAAGCGTCCGTCCTATATACCTTTTACGCGCCGCTGCAAGCGCATGCCGGCTTTTATATCGGTTTGGCGCTTGTCGTTGTCGGCAGCTGGGTGAGCGGATTTGCGATGTTTGCCCATTATGCGCGCTGGCGGAAAGCGCACCGCGGCGAGGCGAGCCCGTTGCTGGCGTTTATGTCGGTGACAAATATGGTGTTATGGCTCGTCTGCACGCTCGGAGTCGCTGCGACCGTCGTCTTTCAGCTTATTCCGTGGTCGCTCGGGCTCACCGACCGGGTGAACGTGCTGTTGAGCCGGACGCTGTTTTGGTATTTCGGGCATCCGCTCGTTTACTTCTGGCTGCTGCCGGCGTATATGGTTTGGTACGCCGTCATTCCGAAAGTGATCGGCGGCAAAATTTTCTCTGATTCGCTCGCGCGGCTGGCGTTCATCTTGTTTTTACTCTTTTCGATTCCGGTCGGCTTCCACCATCAATTGCTTGAGCCAGGAATTTCGCCGTTTTGGAAATACGTGCAAGTCGTCTTGACGTTTATGGTCATTATTCCATCGCTCATGACCGCCTTTGCCATGTTTGCGACGTTTGAATCATACGGCCGTTCGCAAGGAGCCAAAGGCTTGTTTGGCTGGCTGCGGAAATTGCCGTGGGGCGATGCGCGCTTTTTCGCGCCGTTTGTCGGAATGCTGTTTTTCATTCCGGCTGGCACCGGCGGGATCATCAATGCTTCGCATCAGCTGAACCAAGTCGTCCATAACACGATTTGGGTGACCGGCCACTTCCATTTGACCGTAGCGACGACGGTCGTCTTAACGTTTTTTGGTGCGTCATACTGGCTCATCCCGCATTTGACCGGCCGGGTGATGACGAAAGCGATGAACCGGCTCGCCATCATACAAACGGTCGTTTGGGCGGTTGGGATGACGTTTATGTCCGGTTCGATGCATTTGGCCGGCTTGCTTGGAGCGCCGAGACGTTCCGCCTTCTCGACGTACGGCAATTCGCCGCAGGCGCTCGAATGGATTCCGTATCAAATCGCACAAGCGGTTGGTGGAACGATCTTATTTATCGGCATCATTCTCATTCTCGTCATCGTCATCAACTTGGCGTTTTTCGCCCCGAAAGGCGAAACGGAATTTCCCGTCGCCGAAGCGGCCGCCCCGCAGGAACGAGCCGCGCTGGCGCTTGAAAACTGGAAACTTTGGCTCGGCCTTGTCGTTGCATTGATTTTGATCGCCTATACGGTGCCGTTGATCGACATTATTCAAAACGCCCCGCCGGGGTCGAAAGGATACAAACTATGGTAAAGAAAGAGGGCGTCTCCCAGTTGCAGCGGGACGCCCTCTTTGATCATTGCGCCGATCTGCACTTCGTTCATCAGTCCGGCCTTTCGTTCTTCACCCAAATGCGGCGGCTGTTGAGCCGCCGATGCGCTCAAGGCCCTCGTGTGAAGAGCCGGCCGTTTGCCGCCGCGCTCCACTTTATAACCGATACAGCGCTTGATATTTTTCTTCTAAATATTGAATCAAGCCATCGGCTTTGAGCGGTTCGCCCGTCGCGTCGCGCACAAGGTCGAGCGGCTTCTTCGTTTTGCCGAATCGGTGGATGCGGTCCGTCAGCCATTCACGAATCGGTGCAATCGTCCCTTCCTCGAGCAGCTGCGCGAAATCGAGCTCCTTCTCCATCGCCCGCTTCAACTGCGCTGCATACATATAGCCGAGCGCATAGGACGGGAAATAGCCGAAGCTGCCGCCCGACCAATGAACATCCTGCAGCACGCCGACCGCATCATTGTGCGGACGGATGCCGAGATACTGTTCATACTTCGCATTCCAGACATCCGGCAAGTCCGCCGCTTCCAGCTCACCCGCAAACAGCTGTTTTTCGATTTCATAGCGAATGATGATATGAAGCGGATACGTCAATTCATCGGCTTCAATGCGGATGAGCGACGGCTTCGCTTCATTGATCGCCCGGTAAAACGCGTCCAGAGACACGCCGGCAAACTGGGCGGGCGCGTATTGCTGAAGACGCGGATAATTGCGCTTCCAAAACGCGTAGTGGCGCCCGATCATATTTTCAAAAAAGAGCGACTGCGATTCATGAATGCCCATCGACGCCCCGCTCGCCAGCGGCGTGCCGGTGAGCGCCTCGGAAATGTGCTGCTCATACAGCGCATGGCCGCACTCATGGATCGTGCCAAAAATCGCGGTGCGGAAGTCGCGCTCGTCGTAACGCGTCGTAATCCGAACATCGTTCGGATTCAGCCCGATCGCAAACGGGTGGACCGTCTCATCAAGCCGCCCTTTGCCAAAATCGTAACCGAGCTCCACAAGCAGCTCCAGCAAAAAGGCGCGCTGTTTTTCTTTCGGAAACGGAGCGAACAAAAACGACGTGTCCGGCTTGTCCGGCGCTGTGGAAACCGCCTGCACAAGCGGAACGATGCGTTCGCGCAACTGGCCGAACAATCCGTCAAGCAGCTCGACCGTCATGCCCGGCTCATACTGATCGAGCAGCGTGTTGTATGGATGCCCTTCATATCCCAAATAGCTGATAAAGCGGCGCTGAAACTCGACGATGCGCTCCAAATACGGCCGAAACAGCGCGAAGTCAGCGGTTGCCTTCGCCTCCTCCCAAACGCTTTCCGCTTTGGAACAAAGAATGACGTATTCCTTATACTCATCGGCCGGGATTTTTTTATTGCGCTCATATTCCTTTTTGCACTCATCGAGAGTGCGCTGCGTCACTTCATCAAGCTGTTCGTAAACGCCCTGCGGCGACAGCTTGGCGATAAACGCCGCCATTTCTTCCGATGTCGACATGCGAAACACTTCTTCCGAAAGCATGCCGATCACTTCGGACCGCTGCTCCACCCCTTTTTTCGGAGCGCCCGTCCGCAAATCCCAGTACATGAGGCCAATCGCTTCGCGGTAGCTCATCATTTTTTTCACATATCGCAAAAACTGCTCTTCGATTTGCTTCATGTCGTTCAAGTCCCCCTGTTGATTTGATGGCCAGCTATTTACTTCCATAAGACAAGTCGTTTTTCCTGCCGCAGGCGAAAAAATATTTCGCTAAACGAAAAAGAAAAAGGAGGAACTTCATTCCTCCCTCACCGTTGTCGGCAACACGTCTTTGATCGATGCAACAACCCGTCCATCTTCCCGATCGGTGATGAAAATGGAAACGAGGCCGCGGTCATCGCGCGTGCGGATGAGCCGTCCGACCCCTTGGCGAAGGCGAAGCAACATATACGGCACATCGACGTCCCAAAATGGATTGTGATACGCTTTTCGCTTCGCCTGAAACACCGGATCGTTCGGCGGATACGGCAGCGACCAAATGATGACGTTTGAAAGCGACGGTCCCGGGATGTCCAGCCCTTCCCATAAATGTTCCGAACAAAGCACCGTCTCTTCGTTGCGCTGAAACTCAGCGACCAAATCGCTAATTTCGCGGTCGCCTTCAAACAAAAACGAAAACGGTTCGCCGGCAGCCGCTTCTTTGAACTCGAGCAGCTCCTCGCGCGTCGGGAACAAAAGGAGCGCCCGTCCCCCGGTTTCACGCAGCTTGTTGAGCGCATACTCGTACTTTTTGGCAAACAGCGTCTCGTCCGCGCGGAACGTCGGCATATAAATCGCCATCTGTTCGTCATAATCAAACGGCGACGGCACGCTGAACGACAAGTAGTCATCGATGCCTAAACTTTGCGCGATATATTCGAACGATTTTCCGTTTGATAGGGTTGCCGATGAAAAGACAAACGGCATGCGTTTGCTGAACACTTTTTCGCGCAACACTTCCTGAACCGTGCGCGGCATGACGACAAACGTCGCCTCGTGACGCGACGATTCAAGCCACGTGATGGCATCGGCGTTCGTTAAAAACAGATCAAGCGAGTACTGAATTTGATCCAAATATTCATCCACGATGTTGAGCTGGTAATGGTCGATCGTATACGTTTCGCTCTCAAACACGAGCTCGTTGCCGATTTCCACAATTTGACTACGCAACTTCTTCGCCCATTGCTGAAGCTTAGGCGACGAGACAATTTCCTTTCGATTCGAACCGGGGACATCCTTCGCGCACGCCTTCAACTCAGCAAAAAAGCGACTGCTCGTCGCGAGCGCTTCTTCAATGGCATAAGCGAGCTCTTCGCGGATGTCGTTTTCAAGAAGCCGTGTGAGCAGCGTCTCAAGCGTCGTCTCTTTCATTCGATAAGTCAACGCCTTTTGCGCGGCGAATTCAAGCAAGTGACCCTCGTCAAACACCACACAGCTCGCTTCCGGCAAGAGCGGCAGCTGGCCTTCCCGCCGACGCGCCTCATACGTCCACACGTGTTCCATATAAAAATCGTGCGAGCAGACGATCAAATCGGCCGCTTTTCGGTAATAGTCGCGCCAAAGCGTCTGGCCGCAGCGATGCCGCTTCTCGCACGTGAAACAGTCTTGAAACGGATCCCAGGCGATTTTTTTCCACTGCTCGTCGGTCAGGTGGGCGTATTCCTTTCGGTCGCCATAGCGATAAAACGACTGCATCGGTTGGTAGTCATGAACGAACGCGGGAAGCTCGTCATAAATTTGCTCATACAGTTCGATGTCCTCATCGAGGTACGTCGTGACTTCTTCCAGTTTATTTAAACATAAATATTGATCGGGCGACTTGGCAAGCCGAACGTCAATGTCCAACCCGAGCACCTCGGACAGTTTGGCAATATCGCCTTCTTTTTTGACGAGCTGCTCAATCAACGTTTCGTCGGCGCAAGCAATGATGGCTGGTTTACCGGTATAACGGGCGTAGCAAATCGCATACAGCAAATAAACGATCGTTTTCCCCGTCCCGACCCCCGCTTCGGCAAAAATCACCTTTTTCTCGCGAAACGCCCGCTCGAGTTGAAACGCCATATAAATTTGCTCATCGCGCAGCTCAAAGCCGGCCTCGGGCAAAATATCATAAAAAACGTCGCCGATCCATTGGCTAAGCTTATCAAAAAAATTCTCGTTTTTTTCCAACGCAAACGGATAACGCTGATGGCTCATCGCCGCACCCCTCCAATTGGCATAAACTCCCGCGTCATCATGCATAAGCGCGCAACACTTTTGTTGCGCGCCTTATTTCCGGTAACAAAACAATATTATGATGGATAGCCGTCAAGAAGTCAACGAAAGCGCATGAGCTTGCATGAAATCTAGCCAAGCAAAGGGTAGTTTCGGTGCAGGCAGAAAATGACCATCGAAACGCTCGCACTCTATTGGAGCTGGTAGCTCTTTATCAACAGGTATAGCCCATACTATTCCATGACCATCGCCCCCATTACTATATTGATACGCCCTTAATTTATAACCATTCTTGATGCGAAGATGTGAAAAGCTCGCTACAATTGATTCTAGTAACGCTCAACTAGCACCACAGGTTTATATAATCATAAAATAAAAAGCCGTCTTAAGACGACTGTATTTTTATTTCACCATGTTCTTCCTCATATTGTTTTACAAAATCTTTTGATGTATATACTTTTAAATGATCAAATTCTCTTTCATGTAAACCGTGCTTCAGATCATCTGTTATTAAATAATCGGCTTTTCCTTCAATAGCACATTTTAAAAACATATCATCGTATTCATCATTAGATTTTTCAATTTCAACATTCATCGTATTAACTGATAATGAATAATAAAAAAGTTCCGCGATCCATTTCAGCAATAAAATTCTTTCAGATACATTATCGATATTATAACGTGCAAAATTTTTAACCAAATAAATCAATTCACCAATAGTATCCTGAGCGAAGAGAAGTCTCATTTTTCTATTTTTGACCAATTCAAGTATTTTTTCACATTACGTAGATTCTTCAAACCATGCTGCAATAAAAATATTTGTATCAAGAACTGCTTTAATATTATTTTTTTTCATATTTCTTAATTCCTAAAGACTTCCTCGCTTCCGCAGGCGTTAACCCTTTTTTCTTCATATTTGTTCGAATGATCGATTTTATGTCGTCCATAAATGCTAATTTTTCACTATCATTTCTTTGAGCAATCGCCATATCTTTTTCCTCCTCCCGACACATACACTATCACCTCCTATAAAAAGGGGGTAATAGTGTATGCAGTCTTTATGAAAATTATACCATAAAATCCACAAAACAAATCACTTATTTGCATTTATTTTAATTTATTTCAGCTAGGTGCTATTTTTCTCAATCACTCAATTCTTTTTCTAATAACCTTACCGACGTAAATCAGCATTTCCTCGGCGGCCTTGGCCCCCAGTACTGATAGTAATGCGTCTCAATGAAACCGTTAAACAGCTTGCGCCGCTTCGTCGCTGGCTTGCCGTAATGCGTTTCAAAGCCGCGGTGGGCGGTCAAGATGTACACCGACCACGTATCCAAGGCGGAAAAGGCACGGCCGATAGCACGGTAAAGAGCTTCGACTTCCCGACGTTCGCCGAGCCGTTCCCCATATGGCGGGTTGCTGACGATCACTCCGTACGATTTGTCTGTCCGAAACTGCTCCGCCCGTCCGGTTTGGAACGAAATAAGATCGGCCAATCCGGCTTCGGCCGCGTTCTCCCGGGCCATGTCAACCATGCGCGGGTCAAGGTCGATCCCGCAAATATCGAGCGGCTCATCGTAGCGCGCCATATCTTCCACTTCTTGACGCGCCCTCTCCCATGCGCGCTCCCCGATCCACGGCCACTGCTCGGACACGAAATCGCGATTAAATCCCGGGGCGATGTTTTGCCCGATCAACGCCGCTTCAATCGCAATCGTTCCCGATCCGCAAAACGGATCGACAAACGGGCGATCCGGCGTCCAATTCGTCAGCAGCACTAAGGCGGCGGCGAGCGTTTCCCGAAGCGGCGCTTCCCCTTGACGGACACGGTAGCCGCGTTTATGCAGTCCCGCTCCGCTCGCATCGATCGTCAATGTGGCAATGTCTTTATGAAGCGCCACTTCAATGCGGTAAAGCGGTCCGGTTTCCGGGAACCATGATAGACGGTAGCGCTCTTTTAAACTTTCAACGATCGCTTTTTTGACGATGGCTTGGCAGTCGGAAACGCTGAACAGCGTCGATTTCACCGATTTCCCGATAACCGGAAATTCCGCATCTTTCGGCAAATAATCGGCCCACGGCAGCGCCTTCGTTTGTTCAAACAGTTCCTCAAACGTCGTCGCCCGAAACTCACCGACTTTCAGCTTTACACGGTCGGCGGCACGCAGCCAAAGATTGGCGCGGCAAATGGCGAGCGCATCGCCTTCAAACGTCACTTTGCCGTTCTCGACTTGGCAATCGTAGCCAAGCCGGCGCACTTCGTCGGCGACGACCGATTCGAGCCCCATCGCGGCCGTGGCAATCAACGAAAACGAAGTCATTATGTTCCCCCTATCTAACAGACGTATGTACAAGCTCCGTTTCTCTACTCCTCATTATAGCCATGACAGCGAAAAAACAGCAAAAAGAAATGGAAAAGCCCTCCTTCCTGCAGGAGGGCTTTTCACGATTCCATCCACCGCGTTCATCATGTTCTGTAAGCCATGTTCTGTACCATCGTACTGCAAGCGGCTTGCGCCTCGTACTCCGGCGGTAATCATCTATCTACAGGCAGCGAGCGCCGCCTGTCCTTCCCTCCGTTCATTTCCTTCGGGAAGATGCCCCTACCATCATTTGGGTTTCTCGCTCGTGGGGTTTACCGCGTTCCACCTCTAAGGTTTCCCTTAGAGCTCCGTCACTGTGGCACTTTCAGGGTAATCGAACCATATCCGCATAGCGGACGTAGGTTCTTTCCCCGCCGTCAGCCCAGCCGAAGCCAGACTGCCCTAGCTTATGGATTCGCTAGGCACGAACACTACGGGCATCTCAGCACCGTGCGAGCATGGACTTTCCTCTACGGCCAACACCGGCCGCAGCGATTACCCGAACATGATGAACGCTGCGAGCATCTTCTAGTATAATTCATTTTCCTCAAGCAAGCAAGAGGAAAAAACCGGGATTTTTTCGCTGACGCGGCTCTGCCGACTATTCATACAATTTGCGGCCAAACACATGCTTCTCTAAGTTGGAAAGACGCTGCAAAATATCATAATTCGTCGTTCCCGCCGATACAGCCGGCCGTTTTTGCAACTCCTCAACTTGCCGCTTCAGCCGGGCGTTTTCTTGACGAAGCTCATCGATTTCTTGCTGAAACGCCTCGTAATCTTTGATGATGAGATCCAAAAACTGATCGACCTCGTCTTGATTGTACCCCCGCATACTGACTCGAAACTCTTTTTCTAATATGTCCTTTGGCGTCAGTTTCACCCTTTGGGCTGACATGATTTTTCACCTCAATCCGCATTCAACGATCATCTTTCCTTTATTTTTTCAGAAATTGCGCTGATTGTCAATGAACCGAGCGGAAGAAACGAAGCGACGCCTCCACTTCGATGCTATGTCCGGATCGTCCGTCTGCCAAACCGTTTTCAGCGTTTTCGAAACCAAGAACAGGGCGAGCAAAAAAGCGCCATGGCCCATCGGTTCCCCTCCGCCCAAGGATGAAGCGCATGGCTCGCTGCGCGGATGTTCAGCAAAAAAGCCGATCGCGGCGTCTTCCCGGCAAGCATGGACATTCATTGCCGCTGCGGGATGTTCATAGAAACGCCATGGACAACGCTTTGCCCTCCAGCCAAGGATGGAAATCAACGTTTGGTAAAGGGGTTTTTACAAAAAAGATCCATGGGCAACGCTTTGCCCTCCAGCCAAGGATGGAAATCAGCTCCATTTAGAGATTTTTATGAAAAAGTTCCATGGGCAATGGTCTGCCCTCGACCCGTTGAAAATCTGGCGCCAGTCTTGCATTGTCACGCAAAAGAAGGGGTCCCCGTGTTGACGGGAACACCCTTTTTGGCCTCGAGCCACTCCTTTTTAGCGCATAGGTGGCGCAGGGAATGGCCCCCATCCCGGCATCGGAGCAGGGCAGTACACATGGCGGTTGGCCGCTTGTGCCACTGCCGATTCCGTATGCGGGAAATAATGCTGATGTTCATACAGGTGATGATACACGTGCGTCGTGTGCGATGGATGGATATGCGGCACAATCGTTGCTTGGAAATGGTGTTGGACGCAACATTGAGGCGGATGAACGATCGGCGCCGTTACATGTGGTGGGCAATGCATAGCATCCTTCTCCTTTCATCATCTAGGCTGATTGTTGACAATACTAGCCTATGATGAACAGAGCCGTCTTGTACTAGTATAGATACCCATTTTCTTCTTTTGGCAGGCGCCTTGCTCGATCCTTCCCGTCAACGAAAAACGTTGGGCAAGCTCTTGTTAGTACACATACCGAAACACGACAAACGTCAAGCCGACGACAATAAAAAAGAGATACAAAATTTTTTTGTACATGCTTCGCATCGTCTTCGTCTCCCTGCCATCGTTTTCATTCGTTCCGATGCCATTGTACATGTTTTTCTTTTTTTCTACAAGATTCGCAACAAAAAAGCCGCTATTTTTGCATTTTTGTCACATTTTGCGCTTGCCAGGGAAATGAGCAAACGACGACTTGGCTTTCTTGCGTTCCAACCGCGCCAACCGCTTGCGCCACTCCATTTCCTCTTTCTCGCTGCGTTCCCGGCTTGCCCGGGCGAGCGGCCGCCACGCTTCGTACGCCATCACCGCATAGCGGTGCGCCTCTTTGGCATCGCGGAAATGGTGTTCATACGCTTTCGCCAGCTCCAACCCGGCTTTCACTTTCCAGCGCGCGTTCCCGCCGGCCAATAAGTCGCGCCAAATGGCCGCGGCCTCTTCATATCGCTTTTCTCGTCGATACAAAAGCGACAGTTGCCATTTTGCCGCTTCGGCCTCTTTTGCTTCTTTACCGCTTGCTTGTTCGTAGACGTTCCGGGCGACGGCTGTTTCCCCCACCGCTTCCAACCATCGCGCAGCGGCCAGCTGCTCCCTAGGATCGGCCAGCTGTGCCGCTTCAAGCAGTTGGATGGATAAATGGATGTAAAGGGAGATGAGCGACAGCACATCGTTTTCGTTATGGCGCAATATCGGCATCATTCGGTCGGGATGCGGCGTGTGCAAAAACTCTTTGTACATCATCGGCGCCAAAAAGCCCGGCACATCCTCGCCCCGTTCGATCGACAGCAGGCTCCGTTCGACTTCCTCAAGGCGAAGGGAGTCGAGCGCATCTTTCCATAAGCGGCGAGCGGCGTGATATAAGTCGAAATGGCCGAACGACGGCAGGCGGGGGACGACGTCGCGGACGAGAGCATGGCGGGTTTTTAGGCGCGGCCAGTCGAACGCTTTCCCGTTGTAGGTGACTAGCGTTGTGTAATCGACATCCGACAAGAAGCTTTGGTAAAGCGCCGCTTCCGCCCCGGGATAAGGCAGCACGTGCTGACGAACGACAACGCGATCGCCGAGCACGCGGGCATGGCCGAGCAAAAACATGACGTTTCCGACCCCGCTCGACAACCCCATCGTCTCGGTATCAAAAAAGAATAAATCGCTAACGGCCAAACCGCGGCACGAAAGGGGATGGGAAAAAGGCGCCTCCTGCCATCTTCGGTGCACGTCATACAAATCACCAAGCCGATAGCGGCCGTGTGGCCAAGTGAGCGGATACGACGTTTCCCGAACAAGGCAATAATCGCCCTCATACCAATACGGCTTTACGTCGTATTCCTGCCAGAGATCGACATACGGCACGTCCGACCGCTGCTTGGCCGCTTCCTCGTTTTCGTCCGCCGGCCGTTTTGACTGATGACGAGCGGCAAGCAACTCTTTCCATTGCGATAACTTCGGCTTCATCCGTCCACCTCCCTTTGGCTCTCCGCATGCCCCACGATGTTCAATGGAATGGTTTGTGTGGAGTTTTCATAGAACTTTTGACGCTACCGGCTCTAGAAGGCTGGTGAAAAAACGCTGTCACACACCAATCGGCGACATTTTCATTCAAAAAAGAAAGCTGATTCTGCAAGGTTTCTCTTTGAGAAACAGGTCGAACGTAACGGTGTTTTGCACGAAATCACCGGCCTCCTAGCCGTACTTGGTTCACTTGCCCCCTCGTGACCGACCCCTTTTCGCCATTCGAACGAACTGTTGATCATCGGCTAGTTTGTTAAACCGATGACGGCAGCCAAGCGGCCATCTGCTCGCGTAAAAATGCAACGAGCTGACGCTTCACTGACGGCAAAGCGGCGCTTGAAACGCCGATGCACGACGGACACCCGTCCGCACATGGGCAATGCTCCACCCATTGCCGCACCCGCTCTACGATTTCTGTCCATCGCTCAAACACCGCCTCAGACAGACCGACACCGCCGGGGTAATGATCGTAAAGAAAGATCGTCGGCCGCCCGGAATGCGGAGCTTTTAATTGCGGCACGACATGGATGTCAGAGCGGTCGCACATGACAAATACCGGCACAAGGTGACCAAGCACATTGGCCATGCTGACGAGAAGCTGTTCAAACTGCGCCGGTGAAAACTGCGGCGGCACCGTCTCCCACTCCACCCATGCCGCTGACGTATGGATCGTTTCCTCCGGAAGCCGGATTGGCCCGGAGCCGATCGTTTCAAACGTCGACAACTTGATCTTTTTAAAAATGGTTGCCATCGCCCGAACCGATACATCTCCATAGCGCACGACCATCGACCCGTTCGTTTGGCAGCGGTCTTCCGACAGCACATCGAGCCGCACGGCCAAATTGGCGTCTGTAAAATAGTCGACATCCACTTGGCGGACGTACGCCTTTTTCTCCTCCCAGTCCAGCTTTTCAACTTGGTATTGAGTCCCCTCGTGCAAATAAATCGCTTCCTCATGGAGCAGCGTCATGGCGCTGAACCGATCCATCTCGCCGATGACGCGAGGGCGGGCCGTCTCGGAACGATCGATGATGACCACATTTTCCTGAGCCGCAGAACGCAAGCTGACATCATGCGCCGGAAACGCGTCACTCATCCAATGCCAGCGGCCGGCGCGTTCGTTTAGCACCCCTTGCTCAGTCAAAAAATCGAGCACCTCTTCGACCTCCACGCCGCCGAACGTCTCGCCGCGCCGGAACGGCAGCTCGTAGGCCGCGCATTTGAGATGGTCGACCAAAATGAGCAAATTGTCCGGATTGATGCGCGCCGTTTCTGGGGAGCGGGCGAAAAGATATTCCGGGTGGGAGATCATGTATTGATCGAGCGGATTGGAGCTGGCCACCAGCACTACGAGCGAATCGCCGTGGCGCCGGCCGGCGCGTCCCGCCTGTTGCCATGTACTGGCAATCGTTCCTGGATACCCGGCCATGACGCACGCTTGCAGCTGTCCGATGTCAACGCCGAGTTCAAGGGCGTTTGTGCTGACGACGCCGAGCACCTCCCCACTGCGCAATCCTTTTTCAATCGCGCGCCGCTCGTTCGGCAAATAGCCGCCACGATAGCCGCGAACCGCTGTTTCTCCGCCCCGGCTGCGCAGCGCTGCCTGCAAATGGCTTAAAATGAGTTCGACGCGGACGCGGCTGCGGGCGAATACGATCGTCGGAATCCGGTTGAAAAGCAGCTGGCGGGCCAATTCGACCGCCGTTTTGGCCGCGCTTTGCCGGACGTTCATCGTTCGCTCGACGATCGGCGGATTGTAAAGCACAAACCACTTCCGCCCTTGCGGCGCCCCGTTTTGATCGATGAGCGTCATCGGTTCCCCTGTCAACCGCTCAGCCAGCTGCTGCGGATTGGCGATCGTCGCTGAAGCGCAAATAAATGTCGGGGAACTCCCATAAAAAGCGCATATTCGCTTTAAGCGGCGAATCACGTTCGCGACATGGCTGCCGAACACGCCGCGGTATGTATGCAATTCGTCAATAATGACATAACGCAGCTGCTCAAACAAAGAAATCCATTTCGTATGATGGGGCAAAATCGCCGTGTGCAACATGTCCGGATTCGTAATGACAATATGGCCGGCTTGACGGATTTTTTGCCGCAACACCGTGGGCGTGTCGCCATCATACGTATACGTGTAAATCGGCGCCTCCATCTCGGCGATGATCTCATGGAGTTCATGCATTTGATCTTGGGCGAGCGCTTTTGTCGGAAACAAATAAAGCGCACGGCTTTCCGGCGCTTTCGCGATGGTATCCAGCACCGGCAAATTATAGCAAAGCGTTTTTCCGGAAGCGGTCGGTGTGACGGCCACGACGTTCCGCCCGCCCCGCGCCGCCTTGTACGCGGCCGCCTGATGCGTATACAGCGAAGCGATGCCGCGCGCCTCGAGCGCCAAGCGCACCCGCGCGTCAAGTTCAGCGGGAAACGGAACGGTGTCCGCTTCTTTCGGTTCGATTTCATGCCAATAGACGACATGCGGATCTTGACGGAGCTGCTCCATCCATTCCGAAAGCGTTTGTTTTTTCACGTCGCAAATCACCTCGCTTCTATTTTACATGCATGGCTTGCTGATTTGCACGAAAAACATTGATGAGGAAGCGCCTCTTCCTTGGCGTGAAAAGCGCCTTTTTCCTAAAAAAAGCGTCCAGCTGTTACAGCTGGACGGAGTGAGGCTGCCGGCACCCAAGCCGAGCTGACAGCTCGCTGCCGAGCTGGCGCATGCGCACGGCCAAATCGCTGATCCGGTCGTCGGTCATGCGAATCGTTGGGCCGGAGACGCTGATCGCCGCTACGACACTGCCGGTATAGTCAAAAATGGGCACCGCCACACAGCGGATGCCATACTCGTTTTCTTCCAAATCGAGCGCATATCCGTTTTGCCGAACGGTCTCAAGCTCACGGAAAAATGCCTCGCGGTTGGTGATCGTTCGATCGGTATGCTTCGGCAGCCCTTTTCGCTCAATGATCTCGGCGGCCACCGCCGGCGGCAAATGCGCCAAAATTGCCTTTCCGACCGCCGTGCAGTGCATCGGCGCGCGCTTGCCGACTTTCGAATGCATGCGCAGCGTCTCCGTTCCTTCCAATTTTTCAATATAAATGACTTCCCCTTGGTCATAGACGACGAGGTGGATCACCTCATTCGTTTCCTTTTCGAGCTGGCGCAAATACGGCTTTGCCTCTTGGCGCAAATCGATCGAATCAAGCAGCTTCGAGCTGAGTTCCAAAAATTTGTAACCGAGCTTATACCGCTCCGTTTCCGGATGCTGTTCGATATAGCCGTATTGGGCGAGCGTCGTTAAAATACGATAGACCGAACTTTTGTTGATGTCCATTTGCTTGGCGATTTCCGTCACACCCAGCCCATCCTTTTTCGCGCTGACAATCTCGATAATTTGCAGCGCCCGGCGCACGGACTTGACCGTATGTTCTTTTTCCATTTCATTCACCTCGATTTGTTCTCTCTGCTCGTCATTATACACGAACAGCCGGGCGTTTGCAGGCAAAAAGAGGGCCACCGGCGCGCATGGCGCCGTCAGCGAGAAAACGGACAAATCCTACCCCTCTCTGACACGAATTCGTTCCGCAGTTTTTTCCGTGACTCGCGCCACCCCGGTCTCCACGGCGACGCGGGCGACGGCGGAAGCGACCGCTTCGACAACGCGCCGGTCAAACGGGTTCGGGATGACATAGTCTTCCGCCAGCTCTTTTGGCTGGATCAGCCCAGCGATGGCTTCGGCCGCAGCGATTTTCATCGCCTCATTAATCTCTGTCGCCCGCACGTCAAGCGCGCCGCGGAATACCCCCGGAAACGCTAACACGTTGTTCACTTGATTCGGCAAATCGGAGCGGCCGGTCGCGACAACAGCAGCTCCAGCGGCTTTCGCCTCATCCGGCATGATCTCCGGCACCGGATTGGCCAAAGCGAAGACAATGGCGTTGCGGTTCATCGTCTGCACCATCCTTGGCGTCAACGCGCCGGCAACGGAAACGCCGATAAACACATCCGCGCCTTGAATGACGTCCGCCAGTGTCCCGGAGATACGGCGGTGGTTCGTTTGCCGAGCAATCTCTTCCTTAATGACGTTCATCCCGTGCGGGCGCCCTGCATAAATCGCTCCTTTTGTGTCGCAAACGATCAGGTCACCGACCCCCATCGACAGCAGCAATTTGGCGATCGCCACCCCGGCGGCGCCAGCGCCGTTGATGACCACCCGGCAATCGGCGAGCGATTTGCCGACCACTTTTAAGGCGTTCGCTAGCCCAGCAGCCACGACAATCGCCGTGCCATGCTGATCATCATGAAACACCGGAATCCCCATTTCCTGGCGGAGCCGCTCTTCAATGACAAAGCAGGCCGGAGCGGCAATGTCCTCCAAGTTGATGCCGCCAAACGTCGGCTCAAGCAGTTTGACCGTTTGGATGATCTGCTCCGGGTCTTCCGTGTCCAAACAAAGCGGCACGGCATCGATGCCGGCAAACGCTTTAAACAAAGCGGCTTTCCCTTCCATGACCGGAAGCGCCGCCCGCGCGCCAATGTTGCCAAGCCCAAGCACCGCTGTGCCGTTGGAAACTACCGCGACGAAATTGCCTTTCACGGTATAGTTGTAAATTTCCTCTCCATCGGCATGAATTTGTTTGCACGGCTCGGCCACTCCCGGCGAATAAATGACGCTTAAATCGTTCGCATCCGTGACCGGCACTTTCAATTCCACGGTTAATTTCCCTTTCGCCTGCCGATGGACAAGCAACGCACGTTCCCGCAAATTCTCCATCGCTCATTCCCGGCTACCAACCTCGCCACATCGTTTGCGCCGTTTTGTTCTCCGTTTCGTTCAAAAACCGGCCAGTAGCAACGAGGAACTGCCCCCTTTCTATTTACAAAATTTTCAGAACAAATTCGATAAGGAAGGAACAAGGGCGCGCAGCCCTTGTTCAAGTGGTTGTTTATTGTTCCACTGCCGCAAATTTCGCTTTCGCTTCTTGACGGCGGCGGTGCAAAATCGGTTCCGTATAGCCGTTTGGCTGTTCGTAGCCGAGGAAAATGAGATCGCATGCCGCTTGGAACGCCACCGAATCGTCGTAGTTCGGCGCCATCGGACGGTAGTTTGGATCGCCGGCGTTTTGTTCATCGACGACTTTCGCCATGCGCTTCAGCGTTTCCAGCACTTGCTCTTTCGTGCAAATGCCGTGATGGAGCCAGTTGGCGAGAATTTGGCTCGAGATGCGAAGCGTCGCCCGGTCTTCCATCAGCCCGATGTTGTGGATATCCGGCACTTTCGAGCAGCCGATCCCTTGGTCGATCCAACGGACGACATAGCCTAAAATGCTTTGGCAGTTGTTGTCAAGCTCCTCTTGAATGTCTTCCGCCGTCCATTGCGGATTGTCGACGACCGGAATTTGCAAAATGTCGTCGCGGTAATCGCGCCGTTCGTTTGCCAGCTCGCTTTGCACAGCGGCAACGTTCACTTGATGGTAATGAAGCGCATGAAGCGTGGCCGCTGTCGGCGACGGGACCCATGCTGTATTGGCGCCGGCTTTTAATTGCGCTCCTTTTTGCTTCAACATTTCCGCCATCAAATCCGGCATCGCCCACATCCCTTTGCCGATTTGCGCCCGGCCGCGGAATCCGGCGGCAAGCCCAACGGCGACGTTCGATTTTTCATACGCCTGCAGCCATGTCGATGATTTCATCTCGTTTTTGCGCAACATCGGCCCCGCTTCCATCGACGTGTGAATTTCGTCGCCTGTCCGGTCAAGGAAGCCGGTGTTGATGAACACGATGCGGTCGCGCACTTGGTAGATGCAGTTTTTCAAGTTAAGCGACGTACGGCGCTCTTCATCCATCACGCCGATTTTGATCGTATTCCGCTCAAGGCCGAGCAAATCTTCGACGCGGTCAAACAGCTCGTTGGCAAACGCCACTTCCGCCGACCCGTGCATTTTCGGCTTGACGATGTAAATCGAGCTTTTGCGCGAGTTCAAGTAGCGGGTGTTGCCGATCAGCGAATGTTTCATGATCAAGCTGGTAATCACCGCGTCGATGATGCCTTCGTGCACTTCTTCACCGTTGGCATCCAAAATGGCGTTGTTCGTCATTAAGTGCCCGACGTTGCGCACGAACATGAGCGAGCGGCCCGGCAGCACGAGCTCCCCGCCATCCGGCGTTTTGTAGATGCGGTCCGGATTCAAGGCGCGCGTCATCATTTTGCCGTTTTTCTCAAACGTCGCGGTCAAATCACCTTTTATCAAACCAAACAAGTTGCGATACACGACCACTTTGTCCTCGGCATCGACAGCTGCGACCGAATCTTCGCCGTCCATGATCGTCGTCACCGCCGCTTCTAAGACGATGTCTTTCACGCCGGCTTGATCTGTTTTGCCGACCGGATGTTCGCGGTCGATTTGAATTTCAATATGAAGGCCGTTGTTTTTGAGCAATACCGCCGTCGGGTGTTGCGGCTCGCCTTGGAAGCCGATGAATGTTTCCGGCTCTTTCAGCCCCGTCGTCGCCCCTCCTTCGATGGTCACGACGAGCTGCCCATCCACAATGGCGTACTGGACAGCGTCTTTATGGGAATATTGCGCCAGCGGCACCGCTTCATCCAAAAACTGCCGCCCGTAGGCGATCACTTTCGCCCCGCGCACCGGGTTGTATGACGAACCGCGCTCAGCACCGTCTTCTTCACTAATGGCGTCCGTCCCGTAAAGCGCATCATACAAGCTGCCCCAGCGGGCATTGGCGGCGTTTAACGCATAGCGGGCGTTCGTCAGCGGCACGACGAGCTGCGGCCCGGCTTGCACGGCGATTTCGTCGTCCACGTTGTCCGTTGTAATCTCGAAATCTTCCACTTCCGGCTCCAAATAGCCGATGTCTGTCAAAAACGATTTGTATTCATTGAAATCAAAGCGGCCGCGACGCGCTTTATGCCACTCATTCAATTGGTTTTGAATTTCGTCGCGGCGGGCGAGCAATGCTTTGTTGCGCGGCGTCAAATCGGCAATGAGCGCGCCGAAATCGCGCCAAAACTTGTCTTGATCCACTCCGCTGTTCGGCAGAAGCTCCTCGTTGACAAAGTCGTACAGCACTTTGGCCACTTGGATCGTCCCTGTTTGTACGTACTCGGCCATCGTTCCAGTCCCCTTTCTTGTTTCTTATTACGAAACATTGTTTCTTAATTCACCTAAAAAAATGATACCATGAAAGCAAACGACTGGCAATCGTTTTTGCAACATTTTCATTTGACTGGCAATGGCGCTTGTTTCGTCTCGACACACCGCCCCGGGGTCGGAAACAGCTTGCCGGCGTTGAGCAAGTTTTTTGGATTGAACACATCGCGGAGCGCCGTTTGCGCCAAAATTTCCTCGTCCGTGAAAATGAAGCGCATCTCTTCTTTTTTCTCAATGCCAACGCCATGTTCCCCGGTAATCGATCCGCCGACCGCCGCGCACGCCTTGAGGCATTCGCTCCCGGCGGCAAGCGCCCGCTCCGTCTCCCCAGGCTTGCTCGCGTCAAACAGCACAAGCGGGTGCAAATTGCCGTCGCCGGCGTGGAAAATGTTAGCGATTCTCAACCCATACCTGCGGCTGATCGCGGCGATTTCCCGCAGCACTTCCGGCAGACGGCTGCGCGGAATGACGCCGTCCTGCACTAAATAGTCAGGCGAGATCGCCCCCATGGCGCCAAAACCGGTTTTCCGATTCGCCCACCAGCGGGCTCGTTCTTCCTCTGACTGAGCGACTTTCACTTCGCGCACACGATGGCGGCGGCAAATCGTTAAAATATCGTTGATTTGTTCGTCGATTCCAGCGGAAATGCCATCCACTTCAATGAGCAACAGCGCGGCGATGTCTTTCGGGTGCCCGACCGGAAACGCGGCCGCTTCGACCGCCTCGATGGCGGTTTGATCCATCATCTCGAGCGCCGCCGGCACGATCCCGGCGGAGATGATGTCGGAAACGGTTTGGCTCGCGTCTTCGACTTCATCAAAATAAGCGAGCACCGTCTGTTTCGCCTCAGGATTTTTCAACAGGCGGACGGTAATTTTCGTCACGATGCCAAGCGTCCCTTCCGACCCGGTCAGCAGCCCGAGCAAATCGTAGCCGGGCGGATCGGGGACGCCGTTTCCGCCGATTTCAATCACTTCGCCGGTTGGCAAGACGACTTCAAGCCCTAAAATATGGTTCGTCGTCACCCCATATTTCAAGCAATGGGCGCCGCCGGCGTTTTCCGCGACGTTGCCGCCGATCGTGCAGCAATATTGGCTTGACGGGTCGGGCGCGTAGTAATAGCCGCGGTGGGCGACCGAGTTCGTCAGCTTCAAATTGACAAACCCCGGTTCGACAACGGCGCGGCGATTTTCCAAGTCCACATGCAACAGCCGCTTCATCCGCGTTAAGCTGATGACGACTTCGCCGTTTAACGGAATCGCCCCGCCGCTTAGCCCCGTGCCGGCGCCGCGGGCAAGAAACGGAAGGTCATGCTTATGGCAATAGTTGACGATTGCCGCCACTTCCTCAGTGCTGTTTGGAAAGACAACGGCCTTTGGCAAATGGCGGTGGACGGTGAACCCGTCGCAGTCATAGGCAATCAAGTCTTCCTTGCGGTACAAAATCGCCGTTTCGCCGACGATGCCGGCGAGCGCCTGAATGTGCGGATCGTTCGTTGCAATCGGCCGCTTTCTCATATGCGCACGTCCTTCCCTTCTTCTTTTTGATACGCCCAATCGAGCAGCTGCACCGTATGGACGATTTTTTGGGTTCGGCCATGTTTCATGACGCCAAGCGCCATTTGCAGCATGCAGCCCGGGTTGCCCATCGAGATGAGTTCCACCTCTTGCGGCACGTTTTGCATTTTGCTCTCCAGCACCGCTTGCGCCATCTCCGGATGGGTGATGTTGTAAATGCCCGCACTGCCGCAGCAGCGGTCGGCGTTCGGCGTGGCGACCATTTCCACCCCCGGAATACTTTCAAGCAAGGCGCGCGGCTCTTGGCGGATGCCTTGGCCGTGGGCAAGGTGGCACGCATCATGGTACGTGAGGCGCACGTTCAGTTCGGCTCGCGGCCGCTCAAAACCGGTATCATGCAGAAACTTTGACACATCCTCGACTTTGGCGGCAAATTGCTCTGCTTTTTCATGCCATTCCGGATCGTCGCGGAACAGTTCCGGATATTCTTTCAACATGCAGCCGCAGCCGGCGGCGTTGACAATGACATGGTCGACATGCTGAAACGCCTCGATGTTTTGCTTGGCGAGCTTCCGACCCGTTTCGCGGTCGCCGGCATGCACATGAAGCGCCCCGCAGCACGTCTGGTTCGGCACGATGACGACGTCGTTGCCGTTTCGCGCCAATACGCGGATCGTCGCCTCGTTAATGTCGCTAAACATCACGTCCATCACGCAACCGGTCAAGATCGCGACCGTCCGCTTTGTTTCCCCCTTCGCCTTGATGAGCGGCGCGCGCTCATACTTTTTCCGCACCGGCGTGCCGACCTCGGGCAAAACGGCCTCCATCTCCGCCAAATGGTCCGGCATCACCCGCAGCAATCCGGTTTTACGCGCCACCGTCTGCAGCCCGCTTTTTTGGTACAGCTTCAACAAGCGGCCCAGCCAATCAAGGCGCGACGGGTGCGGGAACACCCCTTTTAAGAAAAAGTCGCTGACAAACGCCTTCCAGCCTGTAAGCGGCACCGCCTGGCGAAGCTGGCCGCGCACTTGTTCAATCAGACCGCCGACGTCGACATCGGCCGGGCAAGCCGTCGTACAGGCGCGGCAATCCAAGCACGTAAAAATCGGGTCAAGCAAATCCGGCGTTAAATCAAGCTTTCCTTCCCCGACCGACTTCATCAAATGGACGCGGCCGCGCGGGGAGTGCTGCTCCTGGCCGGTTTGTTCGTACGTCGGGCACGACTCTAAACACATGCCGCAATGGACGCAATCGGCCCACTTGCTTGGGTCGGGCAAATCGGCGAACCGGTAGTTGCCAAGGCTCGCGGTCGCACACGCCGGACTGCCCGTCCGCTCACTTGTCATGGCGTTCATCATTAAATCCCCCCAATAAAGCGCTGATCGTTGACCGTTTTGTTTGGATCGACTTTCCGTTTGATGCCCTCAAGCAAGAAAACGTACGATGGCTTGGCGCCCCAGACATCGATGCGCTGGCGCAGCGAAAACGGCAAATGTTTCACCACCGCGTAGCCGCCGAGGCGAACTGCCGTTTGACGCAGCTCCTCGATCGCCGTCAACACGTCCTTTTCGCCGCCGCGCACGTACGCCTGACAAAGCCCATGGCCCAAACCGCCGTGCGCTTCGAGGCGGACATGGCAGCGGTCCGCAATTAAAGCGCTTTCTCGCAAGACAGAGAGCACATCCAAGTTGACAACCCCGATTTTCACTGCCGCTTCCACACCGTTTTCTGCCGGCGCCAGACGCCCGTTTGGCGCCACGGTATAAAACGTCCGCCAAAAGGCGGAAGCCTCCGCGCCGGCGAAAACGGCCATTTCCGCTGTTTGCGGCCGCAGGCGTTCGACCCACTGCTCTTGATAATGAACGGCGCTTTCCACATCTTCAAACCCGATCACAAGCGTATAAACCGGTCGTCCTGTCAGCCGCTCGGCCAGCGCCGGGTTGAGCAGTTCAAAACAAACCGGCTCCATCATCGTATCAAGGAACGAAACGGCGAACGAGCGAATGTCATGAAGATCGCCGCTTGGGAACGACAACAGCACAACGCTTTCATATTTCGCCAACGGCCGGAGCTTGAACGTAATCTCGCTCAGCACGCCGAGCGTCCCCATCGCCCCGATAAACAGTTTGTTCATGTCATAACCGGCGACGTTTTTCACCACTTTGCCGCCGGAACGGATGACCGTGCCGTCCGGATAGACGACGCGCAGCCCGATGACCGAATCGCGCGCTGACCCATAGCCGAGCCGCTTCGGACCGCTGTCGTTCGCGGCAATGACCCCGCCGATCGTCGCTTCCTCCGGCCAAAACGGGTCCAAGGCGACCTTTTGCCGATACGGAGCGAGCGCGCGCTGCAACTCGCCAAACACCGTTCCTGCTTTGACCGTGACCGTCATATCGGCGGCCGCGTGTTCGACAATGCCGGCATAGCGTTCCAACGACAGCAAGATGTCCGCCTGCGCCCGCTGCCCGCCAAACCCCCGTTTTGTGCCGCGTCCGGCGATGGCGACTTTTTTGCCATGGCGGTCGGCATAGCGGAGCACCGCAGCGATTTCTTCCTCTGTTTGTGGATAGACCGTCACCGCCCCATCATTGCCAAGGGGATGGAACGTTTCATTCCGTTTGATTTGTTCCGGATGCAAAAACGCCTGCAGCTCCTCAATCCATGCCAATGAAAGCATGAGCGCCCTCCTTTGTTTCGTAATATGAAACACCGTTTCTTTTTATCTGTAAAAAAAAAAGCGAACCGCTTTCTTCATCAGGAAGAGCGTCCCGAGAGGATCGGACACTTTTCTGATCCCCGTCATATCGACAGGCGGTTTCGCCCCAAACAACCTTTTGGGGCCAGCCCCCTCTACTTCTATTAAATCATCGCGCCTCCATTTTTTCAATGAATTTTTTTGAATTTGACGATCATTTTGTTCATTCTGTCTCTTTCACCATCACGCCAACTCGCTGCTCGAGCAGCTGGATGACGGCTGACATATCCAAATCGGCCAGTCCGGCGGCGATGGCTTCGGCAAACGCTTTTTCTGCTGGAATGCCGAGCCGGCGGCCGAGGCCGATTTCATCCATCAACTCGTTCGCCAAGCGCACGTCTTTATGTACGTATTTCACCGCCCCGCCGGGAGTGAATCGACGCGGCAGCACGAACTGCTCCATATGGCGGCGCAGCATCCGGCTGTCTCCGTAGCTTTCTTTTAATAGCCGATACAGCTTCCCGGCGTCGAGCCCGTAAGCGACGCCGGCGACCATCGCTTCCGCCGCGGCGACCGAATGGACGGCGACCAAGTACTGGTTGATCGCTTTGGCTGCGCTGCCGGCGCCGCTTTCCCCTAAATATTCGACCGTTTTTCCCAACGCGCCAAGCAGCGGGCGCACCTGCTCCCACGCCGCTTGATCGCCGCCGACCATCATCGTGAGCGTTCCTTGTTCCGCCCCTTCCGGCCCGCCGCTGACCGGCGCATCCAAATAGGCGACGCCGCGCTGACGGGCCCGTTCGGCCACAAGCCGGCTCGTCTTTGGGCCGACGGTTGTAAAATCGAGGCAAACCGTTCCCGGACGGGCCGCCTCGAGAATGCCGCCTTCCCCTGTGTACATATTGATGACATCATCCGGCATCGATAAGCATGTGCAAATGACATCCGCCCCGCCGGCCAGTTCTGCCACTGTCGCCGCCTGTCGGGCGCCAAGGTTGACAAGCGGAACCGCTTTTTCTGGCGTACGGTTGTACACCGTGACATTGAATCCCGCTTCCAGCAGGCGTCTGGCCATGCGCGAGCCCATCACGCCCAAGCCGATAAAGCCGACGCGTATCATCGTCCTCCTCCTTCCTGACGACGATATTCCTCATACCAGCCCAAACTTTCGCTGCTTTCCCGCGATGGAATGTACTCAAGGCCAATCGCTCCATGGTAGCCGCGCTTTTGCAAAAAGGCGAACATCTCGCGATACGGCAACGCCCCCGTCCCCGGCTCATGCCGCCCGGGGGCATCGGCGAATTGGACATGGGCAATGAGCGGCTCGTAAGCAGCAAACGTGGCCGCCACGTCGAAGCCAAGCCGCGCCATATGATAGATGTCATACTGCAGCTTGATGTTCGGCCGGCCGAGATCGCGGATGATCGCCGCTGCTTCGGCAATGTCCGTTAAAAAGTAGCCGGGCATATCGAACGGATTGATCGGTTCAATCATCAGCGTCAACCCATGAACCGCAAGCGCTGCTGCCGCTTCGTCGATGCGGCGCATATACGTTTCCTTCGCCTGCTCGCGCGCCATCTCCTTCGGCACAACTCCAGCCATGCAATGAAGATGCGGCACGCCAAGCTCAACCGCATAGCGCAGCCCCTCTTCCAGCGCCCGCTGAAACGCTTCATGACGATCGGGAAAAATCGCGAGTCCGCGCTCCCCCTTTTCCCAATCGCCCGCTGGCAAATTGATCAACACGAGCGACAACCCGTTCTCTCCCAACTCGTCAGCCATCGCCTCCGGCGCCACCGCATACGGGAACTGGCACTCTACCAATGAAAATCCGTGCTGCCTTGCCTTGGCAAACCGGGCGAGAAACGGCGTCTCCGTAAACACGGTCGATACATTGACGGCAAACTTCATCCTGTGACTCCTTTCCCCCTTTGTTCTTTTTTGTTATTCTCCTCACTCCCCGCCGATTCCTGCTTCACCGCGTCTCCCCTTTCACACCGTAAAAAAAGAGCCGCACCATGTCTTCGACCAATCGCTCGTTATACAAGGAAGGGGGAATTTTTTCCGACAGCTCCCGCCATCCGTTCAAGTAAAGCAACAGCGCCTCGAATGACGAAAAACGAGCGCTGTCGTTATCCGGCGGAGCCACCGTTCTGTTTTACAGCTTGGATCTCATCGGCAAGCTGGCCGAGAAAGCCGAATGGCTCCGATATGGGTCGATCTTTGCCGCCTTCGAGCCTGGAAACATCGCCCAAGGCCAAGCCGAATGGCTCCCTGTCTCCCTGTTGTTATTCGCGCTCGGCACCCTCGGCTACACGGCAGGAATTGGCCTGTTTGCCAAGCGCGACTTGCCGCTTTGATCCCGTGCCCCCGTCATAGAAAAAAGGGCTGCTCCTTTTGGCAGCCCTTTTCGATGCTCAATCGTCATCGCTGGCGAAAAAACGCAAAATGTAGACAAACAAGTTGATGAAATCAAGGTAAATATTGACGACAATCATCGGAATGTCCGCTTCCGTAAAGCCATAGCGGGCCAAACGGTTGATGTCGTAAATCGTAAAGCCAAGGAAAATCAAAATCCCTAGCGCCGCCACTCCCATTTGCCCGACGCTCGAGAACGGGATGAACCATTGAATGATCAACAAGCCAAGGAGCGCAAACGCGCCAAGCATCAAAAATCCGCCAAGGAACGAAAAATCTTCTTTCGTTCGCGCCGCGTAAATGGCAACGCCCGTAAACGAGACAACCGCTAGGGCAAACGCTTTGAACACCGCCGCCGCGCCGATGATGGAAATGTAATAGCCGATGAGTGGATAAAGCGTCGCCCCCGAGACAAACATAAAGGCAAACATGAGCGGATAGCCGACCGCTTTTTTGCTGCGGGCGAAGATCATCACCAAAAGCAAAATGAGTTCAAGCGCATAAAGCGGCAAATAAAGGCCGGCCGGCACCCATTGCCCGGCGTACAGCCCTGCGGTCGCAACGGCCAACGCCGCGAGAAATGAAACCGCCAACTTCGCCACCGGGCTGTGCGGACGATAAACGGTCGAATGATTCATGGCAACCCCCTCCTTTTTCTTTCTAGTTTAACATATGTTTGTTTCTTGTCACAGTCCCCTCTTTTTTCCGCCGCCATAGCCATCGCGCCATCCTTCTCCGCCGCCCCGCATTGGCCAACGTTCGATCCGTTGAAACCAGCGGGTCGCGAACAGTTTTTTCAGCACTGGCGGGACGACGAACAGGATGAAGAAAATGCGGAACATTTGGTAGCTCGTCACGATCGCAAGGCTCGCGCGCGCTTCCTGCGCCAAAATCCCCATCTGATCCATGCCGCCTGGCGCCAAAGCGATGAAGGCGGTCAAATAAGGGACACCGTGCCAGCTTGTCAGCACAAACGCGGAAGCCATAGAAAACAAAATAAGGAAAAAACCGGTAACAACCGCCGCAAGCATCATGTTCCGTTTCTCCTTCATACCAGCCGGCTTAAGCGTGAAACCGAGATACGCCCCCATCGTCATTTGCGCGATGTCCAATATCGGCGCCGGCAAGTTCGGCGCCGGCACCCCAGCGATCACCAGCGCCGCCGTCGCGATGATCGGGCCAAGCAAATACGCGGTCGGCAGTTTTAGACGCTTGCCAACGAGTGCGCCGGCAACGGTAACGATGAAATACAATAAAGCAAGGCCCACCGTCCAATCCGGCCCTCGCTCGGTTCCAGCATCCGCAGCCGCTCCGGAGCTGCCGGAAAACATCGGGCCTAAAGCGATGAGCGGAACAAGAAAGACAACGCCCATAAGGCGCGTCACTTGAAAGAGCGTCACGACCGTTATGTCGACTCCTTTTAGCTCTTCGCCGAGAACGAGCATTTGCGACAACCCGCCGGGGATGCTGCCGGTGACGATCGAGCGGAGCGGAATGCCGGTTATGCGCGCCGCCGCACAAGAGAGCAGAAAGCTAAACAATAAAATCAACACTGTCGCCAACAACATTGACGGCAGCTGTCGGCCCATCTCAGCGATCGTCGCCGCCGTCATCGATGTGCCAAGCGTATAGCCGATCGGGATGAGCCCGGCGTTGCGAATCGCCATCGGCCAATATAGCTTTCCTTTCAAAAAACGCTCCGCTATCAGCAACACCGCCGCCGGACCAAGCACCCAGTGAAGCGGGACGCGCAAAAGAGCAAATCCGATGCCGCCTGACGCTGCAATGACAAACGTCAAGGCGATGCGCATCAGGTTGTTCTTCCCTTGTTGTCCTTCCGGAGCCAAATGGAACACTTCCCTCCGCCTTTAGTGAGCGACCGTTACCGAACGATCCCTTCCGCTTTTTGAGGGCGGCGCTTGGGCAAAAAGGGACAGCAACAGCCGCTTTACGATTGGTAAACGAAGAAACGGCAAACAAAAACATTCCTCTCCTGTTTGGCGGAGAGGAATTCTTCCCTTGCCCACGAACGGCAAGGAAACGTGACGTCATCTTTTGCGCCGTTCGCTTAATCGGCAAATAAATCAGATGACAAATACCGCTCGCCGGAGTCCGGCGCCATGCAAAGAACGCGGGCGCCTTTCGGGAGCTGCTCGGCCACTTTGATGGCGTAATAGGCGCTCGCCGCGGCCGAAGCACCGACCAAAATGCCTTCCTTCGCCGCCAGTTTGCGCGCCATCTGCTGGGCATCTTCGTCTTTGATCAAAAAAATGTCATCATAAATCGAGCGGTTTAAAATTTTCGGGATAAACCCCGGACCCGTGCCGGGAATTTTGTGCGGCCCCGGCTTGCCGCCCGACAAGACGGGCGAGCCGTACGGTTCAACGACATAAATGCGCAAATTCGGGATCCGCTTTTTCAATTCTTCTCCCGTTCCCGTCACCGTTCCCCCGGTGCCGGCGGTGAGCACGAACGCATCGAGCCGCCCAGCGAACGCTTCGTAAATTTCCACCGCCGTCGTATGCCGATGCGCGTCCGGATTGGCCGGATTTTCAAACTGCATCGGGATGAAGCTGTCCGGAATTTCGCGGGCGAGCCGGTTCGCCTCATCGATCGCTCCTTGCATCCGTTTCTCCGCCGGCGTCAAATAGACTTCGGCTCCGTACGCCTTTAAAATTTTCACCCGTTCGACCGTCGCGTTATCCGGCATCGTGATGATGCAGCGATACCCGCGGGCGGCGCACACCATCGCCAAGCCGATGCCGGTGTTGCCGGATGTCGGTTCAATGATCGTGCTTTTTCCCGGCGCAATTTTCCCTTCCGCCTCGGCGCGGCGGATCATTTCCCAAGCCGGCCGATCTTTGACGCTGCCACCTGGGTTAAACGATTCAAGCTTTATGTATACATCCGCCCCGTTCGGGTCCGGAAGGCGGCTCAGCCTGACAATCGGCGTGCCGCCGATCAAATCCAAAATGGACTCATACAGTTTCACAGCATTCCCCAACCTTTTGAAAGAGATTTCTGACTGTTTCATTATACATGATGCGTCCTTGTTGATTCAAACCATCGGCGCTGTTTCATAGCAGCGGACACAGACATTCCCCTATGGCTCGTGAAAAACGGTTGTTTCTTTTGAACGATAGGGAAAGGTGTGAAAGGCGATTCTGATGCGACAGGGTTTTTCGATTTGAGAAACGAGGCTGGTAAGCGGCCTGCTTCCTTATATCACCACCTTCCTCTGCTTTGCCGCCAAAGTGCCGTGCGCAGCGCACAGACGATTTTCCCCCTGTTCTCGACCGATGTTCCCTCTTATAATGAAAGTAACAGCACGTGATCGAAAGTGAGGTGGCCTTTTTGGCAACGATCGCACAGCAGCTCGTCACCCATTTGGAAGCCCAGTTGCCCTGCTTTCTGGTCGAATGGCGGCAACAGATGAAAATTGCCCAAGATGATAAATATATCGATCTTGTCGAGCAAAACGGACTAGCCGTATTTGAGCTTGTCAAAGAGGCGCTGCTCCGTTCGCCGTCCAGCGAGGCAGTGGAGTGCCTAGCCAACAAAATCGCCAAGGAACGGGCAGAAATGAACGCCGGCATCGGCGCGCTCGTCTACAATGTCAATCTAGGTCGGCGGCTCGTCATCCATCATGCGTTGACCGCGCCGCTATCCATCAGCGCGCTCGCACCGCTCATCGGCCATTTAAACGAACTGTTTGACCAATTTTTGTTTCATGCCGTCACGAAATACAGCGAACTAAAAGAGAAGGAGCTGCGCGAAAAAAACATGCTCATTGCCCGGTCGCATCAAGACCGGCTGACCTTGCTCGGGCAAATGTCATCGAGCTTTGTCCATGAGTTTCGCAACCCATTGACCGCTGTTATCGGGTTCATTCAGCTGCTAAAGTTTGAACATCCCGATCTTCCCTACTTAGACATTATCGACCATGAATTGCAGCAGCTGAAATTTCGCATTTCGCAGTTTCTGCATGCCTCACGCAAAGAAATTGTCGAAAGTGAAAAAGAAACGTTTTCATTGCACCGACTGTTAGAGGAAATCATCGATTTTTTATACGCGACGATCGTCGACTGCGATGTGAACATTTCGTTGGCGATCGATGAATCGATACATATTTTCGCCTATAAGGATCAGATTCGCCAAGTCGTAGTCAACATTTTGCTCAATTCGATCGAAGCGGTAAAAGAAAAGGAAAAACCGCGCCGTATCGAAATTGCTGCCCGCCGTCAAGATGCGGATATCATCATCGACATCACCAACAACGGCCCGGCCATCCCCGCCGATATTGTCGAGACCATTTTTGAGCCGTTTTTTACGACCAAAAAATTAGGAACGGGCATCGGCCTTTACATTTGCAAAAACATCATCGCGGACCATGGCGGGGATATTTGCTGCTTTTCCAACGCCAATAGGACAACGTTTTCGATTCGTCTTCCTGCATCATCCCCCTTCCGATTGGGCATGATGGATGAAAAAAGGTGATGCTGATGAAATCGCAATGGAAGCGCTGGTTGGAACAGGCAGCGGGTGCCGTTCGCGAATGGTTTGGTCAGGAAACCCATTCGTTCGCCGAGCTGGCTGAGCTGATCCGCCATCATCCCGATACCGTTCAGTCTGAACGGACATGGCTCGACTTGACGTATCGGTTTTACTCGCTGGCGCTCGATGGCGCGGCGCTCAAGATGGAAACAAAGGTCGCCCCGGCCGGACGCGAGCGCATTTTGCAATTGTCGCTCCACCCCCTGCGGGCCAAGGCGGCGGTGTACCGTTGTTACGATGAAACAGGCAGCTTGGATGACATCGTCGCCACCCCGCCGCTTGCACAAAAAACCGCACCGAGTTGATCACGGTGCGGTTTTGTTGCGTCTCTTCGCCGAGCAGAATGAAAACGAAAATCAGCCTTTCATTCCCTCCAGCCATTCTTGGTAACAGTCCGGGCAGAGCGTTTCCTCCCGCTCCTCACCGTTCGTATGGAACGAAACGTAATGCACGTTATCCTCGCACTGGCACTGGCAATAAAAGCACGTTTCGCTCATCGAGTTCCCCCCTTGCCTAGTAGTGTGAGCTGCTAAACAGCGGCTGTTGCAAGGGAACTGTTCCCAGCGCGGTCAACGCGATGTGAGCGACAACAAATCATCCAATACCGCTTTTGTTTCTCGTTGGTCAATCCGGCCTGTCGATGGATCGAAGAGAGAGACTAGATGAATTCATGAGAGTCGCCTCAGAAGGGAGAATCCCATTTCTCATGATTTGCCCACCATTCGCCCATCCTAACAACGAGGAGGTGAACACCATGCATCGCCGATGGAGGAGATGGGCAGTCTTGAGTGCAGCCGCAGCTTTGGTCGTCATCACCGCCATTAGTTTCCACCGGCCGGCGAACGAACAGAACGCCCCGGCCCCACCGCGGCTTGAGCCGTTTGACACCAAAGACAGGCGCACTCACCCGACCGTCGTCACCTTGGACAGTCTCAGCGCAGGCGAACAGCTGAAACAGCGATTGAACAGGCACCCGCGCATTCGGGAAATCCGCCACAACCGCCGCGGAGACCGAAGCCACTATTTTGCAAACGACATCATCGTTCGTTTCCGGACGATGCCGACCGATCGCGAGCTTGCGCAAATCGAGGCCGCCGTTGCCGGACGGCTTGTTCAACAGTTTGATCACGTGTTTGTGTTCCGTTCGCGCGAGCGGACATATGAGGAGATGCGCCGCTATTTCCGCGCGATTCCAGCGGTCGACTATTGCGAACCGAACTACATTTACATGCAAAATGACCTTCGAGAAGCAGTGGAAAGGCCAAACGATTCATTTTACGCCCGCTATCAATGGAATTTGCCCGCCATTGCTACGGAAGCGGGTTGGACGTTGTCGCGCGGCAGACGAACCGTACCTGTCGCGGTGATTGACAGCGGCGTCGATTTGACTCATCCCGATTTGGCCCACCGCCTCGGTCCCGGGTACAACGTGTTGGCCAACGATCGTTTGCCGGCAGACGAAAACGGTCATGGCACCCATGTTGCCGGCATCATCGCCTCACAGCCAAACAACGGCGAGGGGATTGCTGGCATGACTTGGCTGAACCCGATTCTGCCCGTTAAGGCATTGAACGCCGATGGCTATGGAACAAGCATTGACGTGGCGAAAGGAATCCGTTGGGCGGTCGATCACGGCGCCAAAGTCATTAATTTGAGCCTTGGCAATTACCAACCTTCTTCGGTGCTGGAGGAAGCGATTCGTTACGCCGATCAACACGATGTCGTCCTTGTGGCCGCTTCCGGCAATGACAGCACGTCCCAGCCGAGCTTTCCGGCCGCTTACCCGGAAGTGATCAGCGTCGGGGCGGTAGACCCGGATCTTTCGTACGCGTTGTACTCCAACTATGGCGATTATGTCGATGTCGTCGCGCCCGGGACGAACATTGCCAGCACGTTTGCCGGACACCGGTACGCCGCCCTTTCCGGCACGTCGATGGCCGCGCCACACGTCGCCGCGCTCGCCGCTTTGATCCGCTCTATCAACCCGCGCCTCACCAACGACGAGGTGCGCCGCGTGATCATTCAGAGCGCCGTCGATTTAGGCGACCGCGGAAAAGACCCGTATTATGGTTATGGGTTGATTAACGTTTACCGTGCGCTTCAGCTGGCAAAAGCCTCCGCTTCCTAAGAGGCTGGAAAAACGGGTGTTTGTCTTGAGCAAGGGGGAGCATGTGAAAGACGATCCTGATGCGGCAGAGCTTTTCTATTTGAGAAACGGGGTTGATAAGCGGCCTGCTCCGTTAAATCACCAGCCTTCTAAGCACCGCCATCCTGCGCCGTGCGGCCAACCATCGAACGGCGCAAAAGACGATGGGGCGTTGTTATCTCCCCATCGTTTTTTGATGTGTCAATATCGTCGTGACAATGCCGACAACGGTGACAACGACAAGCGAGTGAACAAATGGCACGGCATCGATGAGCAAGCTTCCGACCGAAATAATGCAAGCATCAATAACAAAGATAATGACTCCCACATTCCAGTTCGTCAATCTGGAAATAAACTGGGCAAGCAAGTCGGTGCCGCCCGTGCTCGTCTCTTCGCGCAGCATCACACCGATGCCCATACCGACGAACGTCCCGCCGATGACTGCGGCTAAGAGCGGGTCCACGGTCACAATGCCGCGCAACCCCGACAATACATCGATCATCCACGAGGAGAAAAGAAGGCCGTGCAAACTGTTGTAAAAAAACGGACGGTAATAAAACCAAGCCGCCAAATAAAGAGGAACGCTTAAGACGATCATCGTCAAGCCCGCTTGAACGTGCCAGACGTATTTGACGATCAGCCCAAGGCCGATCATCCCCCCGTCAAGCAAATGATGGGGAACGAAAAAAACGTTGATCCCGATGCCGAGCAGCACGCTTCCCCCGACGATTGCCGCCAGTTTTCGCATCACCATGGTCGATCCCTCCGCCCCATTGGCCATTCGGCCAGCCCAAAACGAACAACGTGTCCCGGTAGTATGTATATGGCTTTTACCGGCCACGCTTGTCTCTTTTTTGCTGCGCCGGCGCGAAAAAACGGCGGATCGTTTAGCGGCTTGCGAACGAAAAATAAGAGGCTAGGCGTCAAGGCCTAGCCTCTTATTTTTGCGCTTTTGTCGCCTCGTCGTCATCGATGATGCCTTTGGTTGCGTTTTTAAATTCACGCAACGTCTTCCCGGCTGCCCGGCCTAATTCCGGCAGCTTTTGCGGACCAAACATCAACAAAGCGAAAAAGACGATGAGCGCAATTTCCCCAAAGCCGATACTCATATTGGTCACTCCAATGTCCAACATCGTTTCTCAAGATATTATAGCATACCAAGGTCAGGCATGTCATCGTCTTTCCCTTTGGCGTTAATGATTTGTAACAGCTGCGTCATATCCTCGGTTTCATGCCGACCGTTTTTCACCCAATCATCACCTTTCTGTGGCAAACTCATGTCATGGACAGTGGCCATGTCGTTGACTCCCCTCAAAAAAAAGAGGATCATTCGAATTAGTGTAATACAGAAAGGAGGAGAAACACTATGAAGGAGCGGGATTATTATTTTGACAACGCCAAATGCGCGTTAATGCTCCTCGTCGTGTTTGGCCACTTTCTGCGCCCGTACATTGACGGCGTCTTATGGGTGCACAGCTTGTATACGTGGATCTTCTTCTTCCATATGCCGGCATTCATCTTCATTTCCGGCTACTTTGCTAAGCGATTCCATGAGCAAGGCTACTTGCCGAAAATCATGAAAAAACTGCTGTTTCCGTACTTGTTGTTCCAGTTTCTTTACTCTATCTACTATTTCTTCCTGTACGATCAATCGTCGCTCGAACTCGACGTATTGACTCCGCATTGGAGCTTATGGTTTTTGCTTAGCCTGTTCAGTTGGAACGTTTTGTTGCTCTGGTTCGGGCGGCTGCCAAAATGGGCGGCGCTGCCAGCCGCGCTTTTGCTTGGGCTTGCCGGCGGCATGATGGAAGCGGAAAAATGGTTAAGCTTGTCGCGAACGCTCACGTTTTTTCCGTTCTTTCTGCTCGGGTTTTTCACGCAAAAGTCGTTGATCGAGCGCTTGTTCGCTGTTCCTGTGCGTCTCGTCTCCCTTGCGGTGCTGGTCGGAATGTTCCTTCTGATTCACTTCGGCTTTCCGGACCTCCCGCAAGATTGGCTGTATGGTTCGAAATCGTACGATACGCTCGGCGTTTCCGAACCGACGGGCATCATGAACCGCCTCGTCATTTATGCGGCCAGCTTGGTAATGATGTTCAGCTTTCTGGCGCTCATCCCGAGCCGGCGCTTCTCCTTTTCCGTGCTCGGGGCGCGCACGTTTTACATCTATATCTTGCACGGGTTTATTTTAAAATATTTGCACGAAACGCCGTTCCCGGATTTTATTATGGATGTGCACGGCTATCCGCTACTGCTCGGCTTGTCGATCGCCGTGATGCTCATCCTCGGCAGCCAGCCGGTCATCCGGCTCGTGCGGCCGCTGTTGGAATGGCGGCTGCCGAAGTGGCGGCAGACCGCGTCATAGCGTGCAAAAAGGGTGTCCCGCAACAGATCGGGACACCCTTTTCCATGCCTTCTTGGCGAACATACTGGTCGAGGAACTGAAAGCGCCCCCAACGGATCGAGACGCTCTTTTTTCCATGCCATCTATACGTGCCGACTCCTTCGAACGAGTCGCTCGTGAAGGCGGACGATTTTTCAGCTCGCCCTCGCTTGTAACAGTCTCGCCGCCGGTTTAGCGCGAGCGGGCGGCTTGCACCGCCGCGGCCAGCGCGGCCGCCGCCGCTTTTGGCTCCGAAGCGGAAGCGATGGCGCTAATGACGGACACACCGTCCGCTCCGGCTTCAATGACCGCTTGCGCATTGTCAACCGTGATGCCGCCGATGGCGACAATCGGAATCGCGATTCCTTGTTCGCGCAAGGATCGGAGAATCTCCAGTCCTTGCGCCTCGTTCGCATCTTCTTTCGAGCGGGTCGGATAAATCGGACCGACGCCGATGTAGTCGGCGCCCGCCTCAATGGCCGCTCTCGCCTCCTCGACATTATGAGCGGAAACGCCAAGAATTTTGTCGCCGATCTTCTCCCGCACGCGCCGGGCGTCTTCATCGTCTTGGCCGACATGAACGCCGTCGGCATCAATGGCGATGGCCAGCTCGACATCATCGTTGACGATCAGCGGCACGCCATGCGCGCGGCAAAGTCGCTGCAGCTGCCGAGCCAGCGCTTCCTTTTCTGCCCCCTGTAAAGCTCCCGCTCCCTTTTCGCGAAATTGAAACAGCGTCACGCCGCCGTCAAGCGCTTCTTTCAACACGTCGACAGCCGGCCGCTCGCTGTTTTGGCTTCCCATAATGAAGTAAACGGCCAGCCGCTTTTTCATCTCCTCCCTCGCGATGCGCGCCATCGACCTCACTCCCCGTATTGCCGGTAAGCCCAATGATTCGTCGGCCCGTGTCCATGGCCGATGCCGAGCGGATGGGCGATCGCTGATTGCACAAACGCTTTCGCCGTCCCGACGGCATCGACCGGGTGTCTTCCTTTTGCCAGCTCAGCCGCCACCGCTGCGGCGAACGTGCAGCCGGTTCCGTGCGTATGACGCGTATCAATCCGCTTACTTTTAAAATACGAAAATTCGCTGCCGTTATACAAAAGGTCAACCGTCTCCTCGCCCTCATCGTCATGGCCGCCTTTCACGACGACATAGCGGGCGCCCATGCGGTGAAGAAGGCGCGCGGCTTCGCGACGGTCATCCATCGTCCGGATCGCAACACCCGTCAGCGCTTCCGCTTCCGGAATGTTCGGCGTAATGACAAGCGCCAACGGCAACAGCGCCTCTTTCAGCGCCGCCACCGCCTCTTCCTGCAACAGCGGCGCACCGCCTTTGGCGATCATCACCGGGTCGACGACCAGCCGCTCCCATTGATGCTTTTTCACTTGTTCGGCAACGGTGCGGATGATCTCAGCGCTAAAGAGCATACCCGTTTTGACCGCATCTGCCCCTAAATCCGTCGCCACCGATTCGATTTGGGCGGCAACGGCTTCCGCCGAGAGCGGATAAACTCCTTGAACGCCGAGCGTATTTTGCGCGGTCACCGCCGTAATCGCCGACATGCCGAAGACACCGAGCTCTTGGAACGTTTTCAAGTCGGCCTGAATGCCGGCGCCACCACCGCTGTCCGACCCAGCAATCGTCAACGCTTTATAGACGGTCATCGTTCTTCCTCTCCTTTTCCCTTACCGTTGTTCGACCCGGCCAGTACGCTTCACATCATCGGCTGTCGTATGCGCGAGCGCATCCAAAAACGCTGCTTGGAAGCTGCCCGGGCCGCGCTCTCCTGCCTCCGCAGCCGCCCGTTCCGCCGCAACGCCATAATACGTGAGCGCCGCCACCGCCGCTTTGACCGCATCGCGCTCAACGGCCGCAAACGCTCCGATGACCGACGTTGCCAAACAGCCGGTGCCTGTCACTTTCGTCAGCAGCGGGTGCCCATTGCCGACCACATAGACCGTTTGTCCATCGGTGACGACATCTTCTTTTCCCGTAATCGCCACGACGGTGCCAAGCTCGATGGCCGCCCGTTTGGCCAAAGCGACCACATCTCCGCTTCCTTGGCCGGCATCAACCCCTTTAATCATCCATCGTTCACCGATCATATTGGCGATCTCCGCCGCATTGCCGCGTACAACGGCGAGTTTGATCTGTTCGGCGATACAGCGCGCCGTCTCCGTTCGGTAGCCGGTCGCTCCGACACCGACCGGATCGAAAATGACGGGCACACCAGCCTCGTTGGCCGCCCGGCCGGCCATAAGCATCGCCTCGACTTCGGCCGCGTTCAATGTTCCGATATTCAACACGAGCGCCCCGGCGAGCTTCGCCATCTCGGCCACTTCCTCTTTCGCATACGCCATCACCGGCGAAGCGCCGAGCGCTAAGAGCCCGTTCGCCGTAAAGTTCGTCACGACGACATTCGTGATATTGTGGACGAG
This sequence comes from Geobacillus sp. YF-1, assembly GCF_052692335.1. Classification (NCBI taxonomy): domain Bacteria; kingdom Bacillati; phylum Bacillota; class Bacilli; order Caryophanales; family Anoxybacillaceae; genus Geobacillus; species Geobacillus sp. YF-1. The sequence goes on along the minus strand of NZ_CP199850.1, from coordinate 1,481,757 downwards.
CGGATTCGCTTTTCGCACGCGCTCGAGCAGCTCCGCCCATTCATACCGATGGCTCATTCCCGAATCCATCCCCCTTTTCACTCGACCTCTTTACCGCTGTCTCCGGCTTAGCAGCGCCAACATCACAACAATCTTCCTGCTAACGAAGCCAGCCATTCGTCCCATCCATCAGTCTACTCTTTCTTTTTTTCAATTGCAAGAAAAGAAAAAAAAGGCGGCTGTCAACACCGCCTGATTTACTACTTCTTCAACGGCCCTCCCGCCGGTTTCACCGCTTCGAGCTCATCGGCCGACGATAATAGCCGCTGCGGCAGCGGCCAGTTCCACAGATCGAGATCAACGATATAGCGCGGCCGCCGTTTTGTTTCTTTATACATTTTCCCAATATATTCACCGATCAACCCGAGCGCCATCAGCTGCAAGCCGCCTAACAGCCAAATGGAGGTAATGAGCGATGTCCACCCTGTCGCCGTATGCCCGGCCCATTTAAGAAAAAGGAAGTAGGCTCCAAAGGCGAGGCTGATGACAAAAGAGAACAACCCGATGAGCGAAATAAAGCGAATCGGGGTGACGCTAAACGAGGTCACTCCATCAAGAGCAAACGAAATCATCTTTTTCAATGGATATTTCGTTTGCCCAGCCAGCCGCTCCTTCCGATCGTAATAAACGGCCGTTGACCGGAAGCCAAGAAGCGGGACGATGCCGCGCAAAAACAAGTTCACTTCCCCAAACTGTTCCAGCGCGTCAACCGCCCGCCGGCTCATGAGGCGGTAGTCGGCATGATTGTAAACGAGGTCGACGCCAAACATCTTCATTAACCGGTAAAATCCTTGGGCGGTATGGCGTTTAAACCACGTGTCCGTGTCGCGGCGCCGACGTACGCCGTAAACGATATCATAGCCTTGGCGAAACTTTTGTACAAACTCGCGAATGGCCGACACATCGTCTTGCAAGTCAGCGTCGATCGAAACGAGGCAATCGGCGTGCGCTTTCGCCGCAAACAGTCCGGCCAACAGCGCGTTTTGGTGACCGGCGTTGCGCGCTAGTTTCAGTCCCTTCACTTCCGGATAGCGCAAGCTCGCCTTGTAAATGAGCTTCCACGTGCTGTCGCGGCTGCCGTCATCGACGAACAGGAGCGCACTTTTTGGCGAAATGAGCCGCTCTTCGATCAGCTCTTCGCGCAACGCCCGCAAGCGGCCGATCGTCTCTGGCAGCACTTCCTCCTCATTGTAGCACGGCACGACAATAGCCAAGATCGGGTCAGACATGTCATCTTCCTCCTTCCCGCACCACTTTGTATAAGTAGATCGTCCAAGCCGATTCATCAGAGCGGAACACCCGTTCAAGCCGAAGGGCGTTTTCCGCTGCGTTTTCCATCGGCAGCGCCGAAAAAATGTAGCGCCCGCCCATCTCGTAAAACGCCTCCGTGTTCAATTCAAGATGGCGGATCGTCCGTTTCGAGTTTTTCATAAACATATAGCGCTTGCCAAGCTCATCGACGAACACGTAGCAGCGCCCGCCCCACTCATCGAAATACTCGCGCAGTTTTTTGTTTTTTTCGAGTTCTTTGGCAATGATGCGGCGGAAGCGGTATTTATATTCCAACGGATAGAAATTGTTGTACGTATCAAGTGTGTAAAAGCCGTTGTATTGCGCGATCGCCGGATGGATGCCAATGCTGGCGACGCGGTATGTATGCACAGGGCGGCCGATATACTCGCGGATGGCCGCAAACTGCTTTTCGGCGTAAAATTCGCGGAACGACGGTTGATTTCGGTAGACGATTTGCTCGTTGTACGAGATGAGCACCACCAGCTGCAAACCGATGGCCGCCGCAGCGACCGCCCGCCACTTTCGTCCTTCCTGCCAAACGATTTTCAGCGCCATCGCAAACAAGACATAAATGACCATCGGGCGCAAGAAATGATAGCGGGCAAAATTGAACTTATCGAGCAAATCAAATCGTTCGGTGAGCGGCAGCCATCCTTTGTAAAACCAAAACGCGTACCACGTAGACAAGGCAACGTTCAGCACGTGCAGCACGACAAACGGCGTTTCCTGCCGCCAACGCTTCCGTTTCCAAACGAAATACAAGGCGATCAACGTCACCGGCAAGATGACGAGCCCATGCACGGTCATCACATGCGTGTGCCCGAGCACGTAGTTTTTGAACGTCAAGCGGATGACGCGCCAAAGCGGCAAACGGGCGTGGAAATACTCGTCACGGCTCGTCGGTTCATCAGAAAACAACAGCGAATGAACGAGCCGGTAATCGACCGCCAAATAAAGCGTTGTCATATAGGCGATCGCCGCCAAAAACCGCCAGTTCCAGCCTTTGCCGCGGATGACGTCCACAAGCCACCAAACACCGAGCGCGCTTAAGAAAAAGAAAAAGCCGAGAACAAAACTGGAATACAGCGGCAAGAACGTCAACACCGCCCAGTTCACCCATGAGCGCTCGCCGTTGCGGATGTTGAAAAACGCCCAAAGCGCAAGCGGCATGCCGAGCGTGCTTAACATGCCCGACGGCCAAAACGGCGTCAAGGCAAACGTCAACGCAGCACCGATGCGAATCCATAGCCAACGCCGGTCTGGCAAGACATGCGTTTTCAACAACAAATCCATGCCGATGAACGCAAAGACGCGAGTGATCGCTTGACTCATTCCGTAGGCATACACGGACGGAAACAACGCATGGAGCCAAACGATGCCGCTGAATTCCGTGCCGAACGCGTTGCGCGGCAGCCCGTTCATGATTTGCGGAATGATCCCATCGACCGGCCCGAACAATTCGCCGCTGCGGGCGAGCACTTTATACCAAGCGATGTTCGAGTCCAAATTGTCGTGAACGCGCAGATGGGCATCTTCACCGAGGACAAAATACGGCGACACGTACAAGGCGATGGCAAGCAGCGAGAAGAACAGGAGTCGCTTTTCAATCGCCGGCACCTTTTCTCCTCCTTTCGCCCGGCTCATGTCTTTCCTTATTTTTCAACATATCAGGAAAATTATTCATGATGATGGAAAAAAACGGGGGTCAAATAAAACCCCGCTGGCGGCTCGGCTAAGCCAAGCGACAGCGGGTTTCGCATTCATCTCTTCAAGGAAATGACGTTAAAGACAGACAACCTGTTTGGCCGACCCGGCACTCGGAACGATGCCGCCGTATGATCGGCCAACTCGTTTTTCTTTCGGCCTTGTTAAGCGGAGAACAAGGCGGCCGGATTGCGGATAAATATTTGCTCCAGCTCCTTGTCGCTGATTCCTTCGTTTTTCAAAACCGGAAGGATGTTTACAAACAAATGCTCGACATGCCAGTTGATCATCATTTCCGCAAACGGCTCCGGCAGCGTGAACGGGCGTCCGAGCCAAAGGTTGACCGTATCATGGGAAAGCATGATCCGATCGGCATATCCGTCACGAAGAAGGGCAAGCAGCGTACGAACCCGTTCGTCATCAGCCGGCGCGCCGACCATCCCTTGAATGCCGAAACGGTCAAAAGCGATATAGACGCCGTAAGCGAGCGTGCGGCGGTGGTAATCGGGGTCGGTGTTGCCGCACATATGGCCGATGACGATTTTTTTCGGATCGGCGCCGTGCTCAAGCAAATAGGCAGCTTGCTCCGGCCCCATCGTTCCTTCTTGCGTGTGAGTGATGATGACCGCGCCCGTTTCTTTTTGCGCGCGGGCGGCAGCGCGGAAAAACAGCTTCTCATACTCGGTGATGCGCCCTTTGCTCGAGGCGAGCTTGATGACACCCGCCTTGATTCCGGTATCAGCAATGCCTTCGGTCAATTCGGCCATAAACATATCATAAATATCGTCCTCAGCGGTCCCGAGCAGCTGACGGAACTTGAAATACGGCGGCGCCCCTTCCCCTTCATAGTAATAGCCGGTGGCGCAAATGATGTTCAGTCCGGTTTCTTCAGCGACGCGCCGCAAAAACGCCGGATTGCGCCCGCAGTCGTTCGGCGTCGGGTCCACGACCGTTTGGACGCCGTGCCGTTTCATTTTCTCGGCCGCTTCGATCGCCACGCGCAGCGCTTCGTCTTCGCGGAATGGGCCGCGCGTCACATCGCCTTGAAACCCCGGATAACCGAAGAGGAAATGCTCATGGATGAGCGTTTTGCCGAGCTGATCCGCCGGCACCGGACCAAGAACCGTCTCGACCGTCTTCGCCATCAGGCGTTCGCCCCTTTCCCCGCTTTTTCATATTCCTCTTCCTGCAATTTTCGCCAAAGCAGCTTGCCGCTTGACGTCATCGGCAGCGACCGACGGAACTCAACGAGGCGCGGATATTTGTACGCCGCCATTTGCGTTTTCGCCCACTCGATGATCTCCTCTTCCGTCACGTTGCCCACATACTCGTCGTGAAGGACGATAAACGCTTTGACCGTTTCGCCGCGGCGCGGATCCGGCACACCGACGACGCACGCCTGCTGGACGGCCGGATGTTTGTAAAGGAGCGATTCAACCTCAGTCGGCCACACTTTATACCCGGAAGCGTTGATCATCCGCTTGACGCGGTCAACGATGAAAAAGTAACCTTCCTCATCCATCCGCCCGATGTCGCCGGTGCGGAAAAACCGCTTGCCATCCAATTCGATGAACGCCTCTTCCGTTTCCTTCTCACGCCGGTAATAACCGCGGAACACTTGCGGGCCATGGACAACGATTTCCCCGATCTCGCCAACGCCGAGCTCTCGGCCGGTCGCCGGGTCGATGATGCGCGCGTCGACATCGAAAGCCGGCACGCCAAGGCATTGCAATTTCGGGCGATCCGGCGGATTGAAATGCGTCTGCGAAATGGTTTCCGTCAACCCGTAACCTTCAAAATAGCGAACGCCGGTAAGTTCGAACAATTTTTCCCCGACCGCTTCCGGAAGCGCCGCCCCGCCGCCGGAAATGCTGGAAAGCGAGGAAATGTCATACCGGTCAAGCGCTGGATTGGCCAAAAAGTCGATCAGCATCGTGCTGATGTTCACCCAATGCGTGCAACGGTACAGCTCGATCAACCGAGCGGCCGCATCCCGATCCCAGCGCGTCATGAGAACGATCGCTGCGCCGGCGAAAATCGGCGTATGCATGCTGTGAACCATGCCGGTAACGTGGAAAAACGGCAGCGTCGCCAGCGCGACCGAGTCGCTCGTCACATCGCCCCAATGGTAAGCGCCGACGATGTTCGCGTTCACCGTCCGGTGCGGGTGGATGCAGCCTTTTGGCACCCCGGTCGTCCCGGACGTGTACGGCAAAACGGCGATGTCATCGACATGGCCGTGGTATGGAAGCGGCGGCAATTGGGCGGCAAGGCAGTCTGTCCACAAACGAATTCGCTCATCGCGCCAACCTCGACGCGGCGCCGCCACTTCCGCCGGCAAGGCGACCGGTGATTCAGCGGACGCATAATCGGAGTACGCCGCGGCGATAACGTGCTCAAGCGGCGTCCGGCCGAAAAGCGGAACGACGTTATCAAGCAGCTCCTGTCCAACAAGACCGACTTTCGTGTCACAATCGTTGACGTAAAAGGACAGCTCTTCTGAGGTGTTCATCGGGTTGATCGGCACGACAATGGCTTCGGCGCGCAAAATGGCGTAGTAGGAGATGATAAATTGCGGAGAATTTTGCATGTACAACAGGACGCGGTCGCCCGGTTTGACGGACAGCGTTTGCTGCAAGTAGCCGGCAAGCGCGTTGACGTCATCAAGCAGCTGTTTGTACGAATACGCAGCGCCGTAATAGTAAAGGGCCGGTCTGTTTGGGTAGCGTTTCACCGTTGTTTCCAGATGGTCCACAAGCGTCGTCTCGGGCACAGCCAGCGTTTTCGACAACCGTTTTGGCCAGTACGGATAATGACGGGTATTCATCTCATCCCTCCTTATTTTTGGCGCGATCGCCGCCAGAACCGCTCTTAGGCCAAAGACAACGATGGTCAACGATGAGGTCCAAACCCATTCTGACCAGTTGGTATGCGGGCGGCTGCTTTTATTGTACACGCTTTCATTTTTATTTTCAATAATATTCAGAATATAAAATAACAAGATCTTCTCTGCGCTTACACGTCCATGCAGAGCCCCCCGCGCAAACGCGGGCGGGCCAGCGACATGCTCTTGATGGATCCAACCTATATGCCGACAGGGGATAGGTGACGCAGGCGACAGCAAACGAGATGCTCTTGGTTGATGAGGTGTTCACTGTGACGCGGTCGACGGGGGGAAAGAGGGAGAGGGATCGCCGGCGGGCCTTCCTTTTGCTGCTCGCCTGTTGCCTAACGCCAAAGGGCGGGATCACCCCTTGGCGTTTTGGCCGATTCATTTTCCCCTTACACCGCATCTCTTCCTTTGCCCGAGTCGCGAACGTCCATCAACGCCGGCGGATACGGAGCAAAATAACGCTGCTGCAACAAATACTCGTTCTCTTCACGAATGGCCCACGACTTTAACACGCTCGTCACGCTGCTGAGCGGAAGTTGGTGCGCCCGATACTGGGCGAGGAGTTCAAGCACGTATTGCTTTTCCTTTGCCGACATTTCTTTTTTGAAATATCCCATCAGATGTTGACAAACATTCACATGCGAGCGCCGCTGCGGCGCGCGGGCAAACAGCGCGTGCAATCCTTGCTCGTACGCGTTTAGCACCTCCTCAATCGGGAGACGTTCACGGTTGGCCACCAAACGGCCAAGCTGCTTTAAGCCGGTCTGGCTGTACGCCATGAACAAGTATTTATGTTCGGAATGAAAGCGCACGAGCGCACGCATTGATCGTTCCGCTTTCACTTCGCGAAACAAGGCGAGCGAGAACAATTTGGTCAAAAAATGTTCGCGAATCGCCGCATTCATCAAACGTCCTTCTTCTTCAACAACCGCATAGGGAAAGTGGCGAACAGCCTGTTCCGCGAACATTCCCATCCCTTTTTCGACCGGCATGGCCCGGTCTCCTTCGTGATAAATTTTCACTTCTTTTATGCCGCAAGTTGGTGAGCGTCCTTTGAAAATGAATCCGTCCACTTCACCGATCGTCTCAAGAAACTCGCGAGCAAACGTCTTCATTTCCTCCGTCCAATCGCGATTGGACGCGGGCTGCACCAACCGTTTTTCCTCGCCGCGCTTGACCAACCGCACCGTCTCCCGCGGAACACCGAGTCCGATGGCTACCTCCGGACATACCGGAATGAAGCGGGCAACATCGGCTAAACGGGCGATCAACGAATGATGAATGATATCCCCGTTATAGCGACAAGCGGAAAAACCTAGACACTCGCTCACCACCACAACAGGAGTGGCATAATACATCAGCACCCCTCCTTTCTCCCGCCATTCTCCCTTTATTGTATCCGAAAAAGCGATCGACTGTCATGAAGGAAGGGAAAATCGCCGCGCCGCCGCTCTCAGCCGCTTACGTTCCTCCCGCTGCTTTGTCTATCGGTGATATGGGGCGAACGGCAATCCCTTCGTTTTGCAATGCCGCATGCAACCGTCGGGCAAACCGGACCGCCTGCTCGTTGTCGCCGTGCACGCAAATGGTGTCAGCGTCGATCGCCACCTCTGTCCCTTGCACGGAACGAACGCGCCGCTCGCGAACGATCATAAGCACTTGCCTGATGGCCTTCTCTTCATCAACAATGACGGCTTCGCGACGGTTTCGCGGCGTGAGCGTGCCATCGGCCTGATACGTGCGGTCGGCGAACGCCTCGCTTGCCGTCCGCAGCCCATGCGCTTGACCAGCGCGGATGAGCTCGCTGCCTGCTAGGCCGTACAAGACAAGCCCCGGATCGACATCCCGCACGGCCTTGGCGACCGCTTTGGCTAAGGCGGCATCGGTTGCCGCCATATTGTACAGCGCTCCGTGCGGCTTGACGTGCGTCATCACGCCGCCTTCCGCCTTGACGAACGCTGATAGCGCGCCAATTTGGTAGACGACGTACGCATACACTTCCTCCGGCGAAACGGCCATCATTCGCCGGCCGAAACCAAGCAAATCGGGGAATCCCGGATGGGCGCCGATGGCGACGCCGTGCCGGATGGCGAGCTGCACCGTTTCCCTCATGACGAGCGGATCACCGGCGTGAAACCCGCAAGCAATGTTGACGGACGTGACATACGACAAAATCTCCTCCTGTCCAAGCCGATACACGCCAAAACGTTCACCGAAATCGCAGTTCAAATCAATCGTTTTCACTGTTCTCTCCTCCATTGGCAGCGAATGGCGGCGATCCATCGGCTGAGCCGCCGCTGTTGTTCGCTATAAAGTCGCAACGCTTCTTCGCGCGCGATCAGCGCAAATTGAATATGATCACCAGGGCGCGCCTGCGCCAATACGGGCAAATCGGCTGCCGCCACTTGGGCGATGCGCGGATAGCCGCCCGTTGTCTGGCTGTCGGCCATCAACACGATCGGCTGACCGGAGGACGGAACTTGCACCGTGCCGAACACAACCGCTTCCGACACCATCTCCCGCTCCCGCTCAAGCGCCAACGCTGGACCGGCAAGCCGGTAGCCAATCCGATCGGACCGCGCCGTCACCTCGTAGCAAGCGGCAAAGAACTGGCGGCGGCTTTCCGGTGTAAACTCGCCATACTCCGGGCCGGGGACGGCGCGCACCGTTTTTGTTTTTCCGCCAATATATCGGCTGGCTGAACGGGCCAGCCCCCAGCGAAGCGGCTTGGCAACGCGGTGCCGGCATGCAGCGCCCGTCGGCAGCACATCCCCCGGCTGGAGCGGGCGGCCTGATAAGCCGCCGAGCCGTGCGGGGACGTATGTCGAGCGGCTGCCCATGACAGGCGGCACAGCGATGCCGCCTGTCACCGCGATATACGCGCGCCACCCCGCCCGGCACACGCCGATCTTTAGGACGTCCCCCGGCCGAACGATTGCCGGTTTCCAAAGCGGAAGCGGCCGTCCATTGAGCATGCACGGGAAATCACCGCCACATACAGCGATGACCGTCTCAACGTGAAAGCGGAGCGTGGGACCGACCATCGTCGCTTCGAGCACCGCCTCATCGCCGGCGTTGCCAACAAGCGCATTGGCGAGACGGTACGCCCAGACGTCCATCACCCCGCCGGGCGGTACGCCGACGTGCCGGTAGCCGCTGCGCCCCCGATCTTGAACAGTCGTAAAAAATCCGCCTTCCAGCACATCAATCATCGTTCTCTCTCCCAACGTGCAAATTCCTCGCGGCCAATCGGCCGAAACTGGACGATGTCACCGGCTGAAAGCAAGCTTGGCTTTTCGCCGTGCGGGTCGAACAGTTTGACCGGTGTCCGGCCGATCAACTGCCAGCCCCCTGGCGTTGCCAGCGGATAGACGCCGGTCTGCGCCCCGGCGATGCCGACCGAACCGGCGGGCACCATGGTGCGCGGCACTCGTCGCCTCGGCGTCGCCAAGCGCGGCGATAATCCTCCCAAATAAGCGAACCCTGGAGAAAAGCCGATCATATAGACGCGGTAACGTCCCCCAGCATGAAGCGCCACCACTTCGTCCTCCGTCATTCCATGAAAGCGGGCGACCTCCGCCAAATCCGGACCCAACTCGCCGCCGTAACAAACCGGGATGACGACCGTCCGCGCCGGAGGGCGAACGACCGGTTCCGATGACTTGAGATGCTCGCGCAGCCAAGCGCATACATCGGCAGCAGAGCCGACGACGAACGGATCGTAGTAAACGGTGAGCGACGAAAACGCCGGGACCATTTCTATAATCCCTTCTTTGCGCGCGCCTTCGAGCCGCGCCGCCACCTCATGAACGACATCGTTGACCCGTTCGTCAATACGGTCGGCAAACCGAATCGTCACCGCGTATTCACATAATGGAACCAACGTATACTCCATCGTCATCCCTGCCCCCGAAACCCAAGCTCGCGCGAAATGGCCATCGCCGCCTGTTTCAACCGCGGAACGATGCGCGCTATATCGTCCGGCGAAAACCGTTGTTCCGGGCCGGCAACGCTCAGTCCGGCGACCGCCGCTCCTTCATGGTTGAAAATCGGCACGGCAACGGCGGCCGAATAGTTTTCGAGCTCGGAATAGCTGACCGTATAGCCGCGGTTTCGGCCTTCCTCCAGCAATCGGCGCAACACTTGCTTGTCCGTCACTGTACATTTCGCCATTTTCACTAACTCGACTTGTTCGACATATCGTTCCCGATCGGCCTCATTCATAAACGCCAGCAAGATGCGCGGGCACGCCCCGGCGTACAGCGGCGCGCGTCGCCCAACCTTCGTGTACACGCGCACCGGTTCAGACGTCTCGACTTTTTCGATATACAGCGCCTCATCACCATCCCGGATGACGAGATTGACCGCTTCTTTCGTTTCTTCTTTCAGCCGCTCCATGACCGGCAATGCCACCCGGCGAAGATCAAGCCGCTCGGCGACGAGCGTTCCAAACGTTAGCAATGACAACCCAAGCTCATAGTAATCGCCTTGTTTTTGCAGAAAACCAAGCGCGACAAGCGACTGCGCCATGCGATACACCGAAGTTTTCGGCATTTGAAGCCGCGCGACCATCTCTGGCAGCGTCAACCGTTCACTCTCAAGAAACAAATCGAGCAGTTCTTTCGTTTTTAAGACCGTTTTATTCATCGTCGCCCCTCTTGTTCCAAATTTCAGAATATGAATTCCAAAATAAGAATTATCTATTTCTTATTATAATGAAAAATAAAATAATTTTCTAGAAGGCCGGTGAAAAACCGCTGTCACACACCAATTGGAGGCATTTTCATTCAGAAAAGAAAGCGGATGCTGCGAGGTTTCTCTCATTGAGAAATGGGTGGAGTTCAGCAGTATTTTGCACGAAATCACCGGCCTCCTAGGAGGGCGGTGAAAAACGGTTGTTTCTTTTGAGCAATGGGGGATCGTTTGAAAGGTGATCCTGATGCGACGAGGCTTTTCGATTTGAGAAACGGGCTTGATCAGCGGCTTGCTCCCTTAAATCACCATCCTTCTAGAAGGCGGATGAAAAAACGTGGTTTCCTTGATCGATCGAACACAGGGGCGGATGCAACAAGGTTTTCCACTTGAGAAACGATGTGGAGAAGCGGTTACGCAAGTCAATCACCAGCCTCCTAAGGAAGCGGTTGTGTTAGCCAATCACCGGGCTCCTAGCACAAAATGAAAAGAGGATGTCCCACAGCGAGCGGGACATCCTCTTTCACCGCTATCGGCAGGCGCTTACCGCTTATGCCGATCTATATCTATTTGGCCTATCTTGAAGGGCGGCGACCTTATCGATCAGCGCCGGCCGGCTTCAAACCGAGAGGCGTTTCAAAAACACATAGCTCACCTTTTGGTATTCCATTTTTTCCTCATAAAACCGATGAGCATCAACCCGCTGCAAGCCCGATGACAGCGAAACAATTCCGTAGCCGTTCGCCTTCGCCCATTCATGCACGTACGACAGTAACGCCTTTCCGTACCCTTTCGACCGCTCGCTTGCAGCAGTGACCAAGTCGCATACCCAAACAAAACGGCCGTTGTAAAGCGTAATCATCGGCATGAACCCGATGACGGCCACCATTTTGCCTTGATCATCATTCAACGCCACCAGCTTATACCCTTCTTTTTCTTGAGCTTCGCGCACAAGCGAAACATACGTTTCTTCATCCAAGTGCGTGCGCAGTTCGCGCATGATGGGAAAAGCGCTTCGTACTTCCTCTTCGGTTTCAAGCCAAACAAACGATGGCATGGTTTTCCTCTCCTTTTTGCTACTGAATTGTAGACGATGTCATTTCCACTTGTCGAGAAAAATCGAAATGCAAGGGACATGGCGCTTTACCGTTTGGCTTCGCTAATGGGGGAACCTTTTCGGGATTGACTTCTCGTTATACGTCAACGAAGCCAGCACAGCCGGCAACGTATCAATCACGTCCGATGCCAGTACATCCCACGGAGAATGGCCGTGTTGGACAAGCCAATCAGCGGCCTTTCCATGCACGAACACCGCATTGCTCACCGCCGGCTGCACCTCCTTATGCTGCAGCAAAAACGCCGCAATGATGCCCGTCAGCACATCGCCGCTGCCGCCCTTTGCCAACGCCGGGTTGCCGGTCGCGTTCACATACTGCGCCCCGTCCGGCGTCGCAACAATCGTATACGGCCCTTTTAAGACGACATAGACTCCGTATTCGATCGCCAATCGCTTCGATACGCCAAAGCGGTCATGCTCCACGTCGCGAACGGAACGATGGACGATGCGCGCCATCTCCCCGGGATGCGGAGTAATGACCGTCGGCGCGCTCCGTCCGCGCACTTGTTCGGCGTAGTCATCCCAAAAAAACAGAGCGTCTGCGTCAAGAACGAGCGGCACTGGCTGGCGCACTAGTTCGCTTACTAAGCGGCGCACGCCGTCTGTCCGACCCATTCCCGGACCGATCGCCATCGCATCGATGTCAAGCCTGTCCCAATCGGCAGCGCCGGCAAATGTGCCATCTTCCGCCGGCCATAGCCGACACATCGCCTCCGGCACGCGGCTCGCCACCACCTCGTACACCGTTTCCGGAACCGCCATCGTCACAAGACCAGCCCCGCCGCGAAGCGCTGCTTTCGCCGCCATCGTCACCGCCCCGCTCATCGCCTTGGATCCGCCGACAATAAGCAGCTTGCCGTGCGTTCCTTTATGCGCGGACCGCGTTCGCTTTGGCATCGTCCGCGCGACATCGCCCTCTTCCCACAAAAACCGGGCAGCCGCCTTCGCCTGCACCGCTGCGGGCGGAATGCCGATATCGACAACAGCGAGCTCTCCGTAATAATCCGCGGCTGGAAACGTATACGCCCCAAGCTTCGGGCATTGGATCGTGAGCGTGACATCGGCGCAAACGGCGATGCTGACGTCGCCGCCGTCCGCCGGCACCCCGCTCGGCACATCGATCGCATATATTGTCGCCGGTGCGCGATTCACTTGTTCAATGATTTCTTTGTACGGCGAGCGCACCGTCCCTTTGACGCCAATGCCAAGGAGCGCGTCAACGATGGCGTCATAATGCGGGAGGCGTGCCGCAAACGCCTGTTCATTGCCCTCATAAGGCAGCCACGAATAGCCGGACCGCTCGTACACCTCAAGCGCTAGGAGCGCCGCCCCTTTCACCTTTTCCCGCGGCGGAATGAGCCAGACATCGGTTTCATAGCCATAACTTTTCAACATGCGCGCGATGACGAACCCATCGCCGCCGTTATTGCCCGTCCCGGCGAGCACCGCGACCCGAGCGGCGCGCGAGATCCGCTCTTTCAACGCCCGAAACAGCGCCTGTCCAGCGTTTTCCATCAACGAATCGCTACGAATGCCAATTTTCTCCTCTACTTCTTGGTCAATGGCGTACATTTCACCAGTCGTCACGATCGGAATCATTGTCCATTCCCCTTTCCATCCGATTGTAACTCTTCCTAAATTACGAACGTTCAAGGTGTAGCCCTTTCCATTCGCCAAGTTTCATCCGAATTTTGCAAGCGAAACAGGAAGAGAACGTTTCCCTTTATCGACGACATTCAATAACGAGCGCCTGAATCGATGAACGTTCGCGCGTCCATTAGCGCTGGGGCCGCTCGGTTGTATGGTTTAGGAGGCTGGTGATTGACTCGTGGATACGGCTTTACCATGTCATTTCTCAATGAGAGAACCCTTGTTGCATCGGTTCTGTTTTTCACTCATTCTCCGATTGATGAAGGGAAACCGCGGTTTTTCACCAACCTTTTCGAAAGATGGTGAATGAACGAACGGAACGGCTCGTTGTATCTCTCGTTCAATGAGGGAAGCCTGTCAAATCTGCTCTCCTTGCCCATCCAGTCGGTGCGAGCAAAACTCTCATTTTCACCAGCCTCCACCGGAGCGGCCGCAACCGCGGCTCGGCTCACCTTCCACAAAGCGGCGCCATCGCCCGTGTATTGGCATGGCCCGCTATCCGGTCCGCAGAAAAACGGCGGCCATCGCCCCGAGGATGACCGCCGCTTCGCTTACGGCTGTTTCGCCATGATTTCGAGCCCAAACTGCAGGCAATCTTCGCAAATCGCCACCATCGGGCCGTTGACAAGCCGCGGCTTCTCTTTCAGGCAAAACGAACAACGGCCGTTGCGAGCTTCCTGCGCTTCGAGCGCCAAAGCCTCTTCCAGCTTGTCAAGCGGGAAAGCGGTGAGCGCTTCATACACGTTATGAAGCAAATGGTCGTCAATATAAGCGCATTTTCCTTCCCAGCGCAGCGCGATGAGTTTCGCCGCCACCGCCATTCCTTCATAAAACCGGCGGCGGGCTTCGTCTCCGCTCTGCTCAGCCATCGCCCCCACCTCATCCGCAAACCGTTCCAACGCCGCGACCGTGCATTCATCAAGCCACCTTGTTGTTCCGCTTGTCATCGTTTCCCCCCTTTGTTTCTTTCCCTTTCCAATACGACAAACGGACCGATTTTCCTTCTTCACCGCGGCAATTCGTCTAGAAAACGGGCGCGTAGCTCAGGGGGCGGCAGCGGACAGCGATCGTGCTGGCGAATGAGCCGGTGGCGGCGAACAGCAATTTGGTCATAGACAAAGTTGCGGAGCGGCCGCGGAACGAGAAACCCAGCCGCCGCTAGCATGTTCCACGGCCAGGCCAAACGCCGACCGATGCGCAACACGGCATCCGACTTGACATAATAGCAGCCGTCTTCAATGAGCACGACCGTGCCCCCGGCTAGCCCGTTTTCCCGTTCCAACAACGCCCGGCCGACGGCGCTTTGCTGCGAGGCAAAGCGGAACACCGCCTTCCGGTCGCGAGCGGCCACCCACCGGACACTCGCATGGCAAAACAAGCAATCGCCATCAAACAAAATGATCGGTTGCATCCCACTTTCCCCCCGCTATCGGCTGTTAACCGGCTCAATGCAGGCGCTGACATCGTTTTTTGGCGAATTGACCAGCGGCGCCACCTCGTACATTCGCATTTGTTCGCTCGGATACGGCCGCAGGAACGTTTTCAAATACTCGCTGTCATCGAAGCTTGGATCGAGCCAGTCATCGTGCCGCTCAGAAGGCAGGATGACCGGCATCCGGTCGTGAATGGGAGCGATCAGCTCGTTCGCCCTCGTCGTAATGATCGTGCACGTCTCCAGCGGCCCGCTCGCTCCCTCCCAGCGCTCCCACAGGCCAGCGAACGCAAACGGCGCGCCCGTTGCGAGCGTAAACCGGTACGGCACTTTTGTCTTCCCCTCTTTTTTCCACTCGTAAAATCCATCGGCTAAAATCAAACAGCGCCGCCGCTTGAACGCCTGGCGGAAGCTCGCCTTCTCATCAACCGTCTCCGCCCTAGCGTTGATCATTTTGGTGCCGATGCGAACGTCTTTCGCCCAAAACGGCACTAGCCCCCAGCGCATCATTTTCCCGACTCGCTCTCCTTTTTCCGCCACAACCGTTAGCACTTCCTGGCTCGGAGCGATGTTAAACCGCGGGGCGAGCGGGCCTTCATACCGAAACCGAAACAACGCTTGCAGCGTTTCCAACTCAGCTGTCAACGTAAACCGACCACACATGGCATTCACTCCCTGATTCGTTCATTGACGCGAGCGCCATCTTCATTTTTTCCATTATAATCAAAAAAGTGGCCGAATACGAATGGCGGCCACCTGAAAACGACGTTTTTTCCAATGAGCGCAAAAATGTCAACACGCGTTCGATATACTCATCGCCGTAGAGAGAAAAACTTTTCACATGATCGGCTTTTTCCGTCAGCCATAGTTGAAAGACATCGGAATGAGTACGGTACAACTTCACACTTTCCTCGTATGGGATCGAACGATCGTCCTTGCTGTGGATGAACAAAATCGGTCTCGGCGCGACACGATCGACCGCATGGATGGGCGAAGACACCCCCAAATCCAAATCCGCAAGCGCCGGGACGATCGCTAAAATCAAGTACGTAAACGGCACGTTCGGCAAGTGCGTCCATACCGGCATGTTGGCGCGCAAATACGATTCGAGGTCGCTAAACGGGCTGTCCGCAATCACCCCACGAACATCACTGTCTTCTGCCGCCGCCAAGATCGATGTCGCCGCCCCCATCGAAACTCCGTACAGCGCGATCGGTTCACGGAAGTGTTTCTTTGCGTAATCGATCACGCCAAGCAAATCATCCTTCTCTTTGACGCCGATCGTAATCATATCGCCTCCCGACTCGCCGCTGGCGCGGAAATCAAATAAGATGACGCGGTACCCTTCGGCAACGAGCCGCTTGGCGATCGGCAAAAACGGTACATTTTCTTGGACGCGGTTGTTGCCGTATCCGTGGGCAAAAATGACCGTCATCTTCGCCGCCCCGGTAGACGGAATGATCCAGCCTTTGAGCACCGTTTTCCCATCTTTGCTTGTAAATGTCGCGTTTTCATACGCCATGCCGTAGTCTTTCGGCGTCACGGTAATCGGCGCGCGCGGTTTATGCGTCAGCTGCCAGCCGACGTAAACGGATAAACCGACGCAAACGAGCAATCCGAAAATGACAACGCCAATGGCCGCCGAAATCCAAATGCGCCGTTTCGCTCGGCGCGGGGTGCGCACCACTTCCATATCGGTTTCCCCTTCCTTTCTTTCATCCTTCTTGTTGAATGGCTCATTTGGCAATCAAAAAAAGAGATGTCCGCCAAAAACGAACATCCTTTTATCCATGCCGCCAACTTACGAATGAGCAAGCGGCGCAGACGCTCCTTTCCATCTGACGATCAAGTCAAACTCACGCACCGATGTCATCCGCTCGTCGACAAGCCCGCGCTCCCACACATGGCGCAAAAACAGCTCGGCGATCCGCTTGTTCCGCTCGTTTTCTTGCCCGCGTTCGAGGGCGATGACGCTCAAATACACATCGCACATCCGATTGGCCACCGTTTTCGCATGAAACGTCTGCACCTCGTCCGTTTGGCCGCCAAGATGCGCGAGCGCCGCCATCCATTCCTTCAACCCTTCTTCAACCGGGCGGGCAAGCGGCTTCATCTCGTCCGCCACCCCCTCAAGCCGCGCCTTCATCTCGGCGGCAAACCGTTCGTGAATGCGGTATTTGCGCATGAGCCGCAGCACTTCAAGCGCCAAAATGTTGGCCGTCCCTTCCCAGACGGTCAGCACTTGGGCGTCACGAAGCAGACGCGGGGTGACAAAATCTTCAATGTATCCGTTGCCGCCGTGCAGTTCAATCGCCTCATGACTGAACGCGATCGCTTCTTCGGCCGTACGCATCTTAAGAAGAGCAATCAGAAGCCGGAGCCAGGCTTTCTCTCCCTCATCTGCCTCATGCGGCGCGGTCATGACGCGGTCAAACAAGGCGACCATGTCAAAACAGGCGCTCGTTTCCACTTCTTGCCGCGCTGTCAAGTCGGCAAGCGTCGCGCGCACCATCGGGTAATCGGTCAACCGCCGGCCAAACGCCGTGCGCTGCTCAGCGTATTGTTTCGCTTCCTCGAGCGCCCGCTTCATGATGCCGACCGAGGCGATCGCATTGCAGACGCGCGAGAGATTAAGCGCTTCCATCATATAATAGAAGCCTTTGCGCGGATCGCCGACGACATACGCCTTGGCGCCATCAAACACGACTTCGGCCGACGGCACGGCGCGCACCCCTAATTTATCTTTTAAGCGGCGGATGGTGATGCCGTTTACTGTTCCATCCTCGTTGCGCCATGGGACGAGAAACAAGCTCAGCCCCTTCGTCCCCGGACCGCTCCCGTCAATGCGCGCCAACACGAGCGCTACGCCGCAGCGCCCGGCGTTGCTGGCAAAATATTTTTCCCCGTATAACTGATAATGATCGCCGCACGGCACGGCGCGCACGGCGTTGGCGCCAACGTCCGACCCGCCTTGCCGCTCCGTTAAAAACGTCGCCCCTTCATACAGCTCGACCTCGCCGGTGGAAATGACATGGGGCAAGTACCGTGCTTTTAACTCGTCGTCGGCAAAATGTTCAAGCACATAGGCGGTTGCCATCGTCAGCGTCACCGGACAATAAAACCCCGGCTCAGCTTGGGATAAAATGTACCCTTGGGCGTACGAATACATGTAGTTTCCTTTTCTCCCAAGCTCGGGAATCGGTTTGTGCACATACCCGACAATCCCCGTTTCGTACGTTTGTTTCGCCGTCTGCTCGTACCCTTCGTTCACCCACACTTCGGAAATGTCGTTGCCAAAGCGGTCATATTTGATCAGGCGCGGCTGCCCTTCACGATCGGTATGCACGGCGCGGCGGTCGACGTCCGTCAAACAAAACTCGTAAAACGATGAGAGTTTTTCCTCTGCATATTGGTACAACTCATCATCCAAATACCGTTTCAAATTCGCCAGCAAATTCGGATCGGCTTCACGAAGCGGTTTCATCGTCCCTCCCCTTTCCTCCCTTCTTATTCATGCCTGTGTCTTCTGTGTTGCCGCCTCCCGCGCCCGCAGCGCTTGTTTCAACACTTTTCCCGTCGCATTGCGCGGCAGTTCAGCGATTGCCTCATACAAGCGGGGAATTTTATAGTCAGCCAGCTTGTCGGATAGGAAGCGCTTACACTCGTCAACAAGCGACGCAAGCGGCGCACTCAGCACAACGAACGCTTTCGCTGTTTCCCCCCACTCCGGATGCGGCACGCCGATCACGGCGACATCGGCGATCGCTGGATGCGTCCGCAGCACATCTTCCACTTCCTTTGGGTAAATATTGACGCCGCCGGAAATAATGACATCTTTCTTCCGGTCGACGATCCAAATG
Source organism: Geobacillus sp. YF-1 (assembly GCF_052692335.1). NCBI lineage: Bacteria > Bacillati > Bacillota > Bacilli > Caryophanales > Anoxybacillaceae > Geobacillus > Geobacillus sp. YF-1. Next base: position 1,463,077 of record NZ_CP199850.1, on the reverse strand, counting down.
TAGCCGTCCTCGTCACGGCGCGCCAAATCGCCGGTGTACAGCCAGCCGTTTCGGATCGCTTCATTCGTTTTTTCCTCGTCTTTGTAATACCCTTTCATCACGCCCTCCCCGCGCAGCACGATCTCGCCGACCTCGCCGGGCGCGACTTCCTGCCCGTTTTCGTCCACGATCGCCACTTCACAATGGAGGGCAGCATAGCGGCCAACGCTTCCTGCTTTCTCCGCATGCTCCTCAGGCGCCAAGTACGTACCGTTCGGACCGGCCTCGGTCAAACCGTATAAACACATCATCCGCTCGACGCCAAAGCAGTCGGCGACAAACCGCACTTCCTCGCGCGACAGCGGCGCCCCGCCGTACATCCAACAACGGACGGAAGAAAGATCATAATCGGAAAACCGCGGATGCTTCGCCGTCAACAAATACGCCACCGGCGCACCGAAAAAGTGAGTAATTTTATGCCGCTCCACCAATTCAAGCAATACCTCAGGGGAGAACGCAGGCGCCAAGACATGGGTCGCGCCGACATACGTGCCGCCGACAAAAAACAGATGAAGCGGCGCCGAGTGGCTGAGCGGCATCAGGTGCAGCAGGCGGCTTTGACGGTCGATTTTCGTTTCGATCACGATCATGTCCGCGACCGTGAGAATGTTGCGGTGCGTGAACAACACGCCTTTCGGCCGCCCTGTTGTTCCCGATGTATACAAAATCGTCGCCTCATCGTCCTCTTTGGCCGGACAGACGATCGCTTGCGGATCACCTGAACCGATCAACTCCTCAAGCGACAGCCAGCCGTCTTCCGCCTCCCCTGTCTTAATCCAGGTGATATGGCTTCCACCAACAAGCGAGGCGAGCGCCTGATGCACCCAATCGTGGGCGATGAGCAATTTTGCTTCACTATGGCCGAGAATGTATTGCACTTCCGCCGCCGTAAGACGGGCGTTGATCGGCACGACAACCGCGCCAAGGCGCAAAACAGCAAAGTACGAAACGACAAACTCCTTCGTATTCGGCATATACAGCGCGACTTTATCACCGCGGCCGACGCCAAGTCGAGCCAATGACGAAGCCAAGCGGTTGACCATGCGATCGACTTCGGCATACGAAAGCTCCGTTTCCCCATCAATGACCGCCGTTTTCGCCGGAAATTTCCTCGCTTGGCGGGCAAGCAACTCCGAAATGTTCATCCGCCCGATTCCTCCCATTCTCGCAATCGCTTTTCAAAATCGGAAAGCAGGGATTCCATCTCCGCCTTCAGTTGCAATAAATCCTCGATCCGCTCGTTCACCTCCTTCAGTTTTCGCCGCCCGTATTCGACCGTTTTTTCGAGTTGTTTCTTTCCCGTGCGATCCTCATCAAACAGCGCAATCATCTCATGAATTTCGTCAAGCGAGAAGCCGAACCGTTTGCCGCGCAAAATGAGCTTGAGCTTCGCCCGCTCCTTTTTCGTATACAGCCGCTGCCCGGATTCCGTGCGAATCGGGGCAAGCAGCCCGCGCTCTTCGTAATAGCGGATCGTCCGCGTGCTCACATCAAACTCGTGCGCCAAATCGGAAATGGTGAAATAGTGCATGGCCATCCCTTTTCAGTATTAATATTCTGAATTTTATTTTAGTTTACGTTGACGTAAAAGTCAATCAACATCTTGCTTGAGGAACAAAGAAAAAAGGATGTCTCAGCAAAAACGAGACACCCTTTCCTTGAAGCTGGATGAATCCTCACCCGCCCGCTCCTGTATAAAAGCGCAAGGCAAAGCGCCAAAAGCGACGGGCAATCCATAAAAAGAGGAGAGCCACAACCAAAGCGGCAAACGCTGTCCGAGCGCTCCATTTGCCAAGCAGCGCCAGCGCGGGCGTATTCGTGATTAATACGGCCGGCAATATGTAGGTGATCACCATCCGAACCGCGCCGCGGTACATGCTGCCGGGGAAGCGGGCCGTTTCAAAAAACGAGTCGAAAATAAACGACAAGTCGTCGATGCGCACCACCCAAAACGACGTCGTCATGAGCATCATCCATAGAGAATAAATAAGCAAGAACGAAGCGGCCATGACGACAAGAAACACCAATACGTCCGCCACCGATGGCACGTAGCGTTCGACATACAAGCCGTAGCCGATGACGCCAAAGCCGAGCACGACATCGATGAGCCGCCAAAACACAAGGTGACGGAAGCTGACGTAAAACATGCTGTCGACCGGCTTCGTCAACACGTAATCGAGCGTGCCGCGCCGGACGTGTTCAAGCAGTCTCGGCATGTTGGGGCGGAGCGCAAAATCGATACATCCACGCAACGTATTGAAGACACCAAGCAACACAAGCACTTCCCCATACGTCCAGCCACCTAAGCGATCCGTCTGGTAAAAAAAGATCTGGATGGTGAGCAGCGCCATGCCAATGCCGAAAAAGCTGGAGATGACATTGCCGAAAAACTCGCTCCGATATTCCATTTCCTCGACCAAACAAGCGCGGAAAAATTCGCGGAACACCCGTCCATACCGCCGCACGTTCATCCACCTACCGCCTGATTTTTTCGCATTCCCGCTCTCCACAACCATTGCAAAGCGGCCGTCAACACCACCATCCACCCGCCAGCAATCGCAAAACCGCGCACCAACTCCCCGCCATCCGCCGCTCCGGTGGCGATTTCAATCGGAAAGCTGATCATATAGCGGAACGGCAGCCACTCGCTCCATTCCCGAAGCCGCGGCGGAAGCAGCTCAAGCGGCGCGATTCTTCCCGACAAAAACAGCGAAATGACATCGATGACGCCGTACACAGCCGCCACTTTGGTCACCCAAAACGCCAGCAGTCCGCACGAGTAACTCAACAAGAAACGAAGCGCCGCCCCCAACACGACCGCCAGCAAAAACCACCCGATTTGACTTCCCGTCATATGCGGGCGAAGCGCCGGCCAAAACGCCGATCCCACTGTCCAAACGGGCACTAAAATGACGAGAAACAACCATTTATAGACGATATTCTCGGCGATCGCCCAATGGATCGGATGAAGCGGCCGCAACAACAAGTTCGAAAACGTCCCTTCGCGGATTTCACGGTCGAGCTCCCATACATCCCACGCGCTCGTCATCCGCTCGACAAAAATGACCGCCATAAAATAAAAGACAAACGACTCGCTCTCTTCCGGATGAATGTTCATCCAAACGAACATCGTGATGAGCGGCTGCGTAACCGCGCCCGTCATCCAGACGAACGTCGCGAGCCGATACGCGAGCATTTCAATGTATTTCATCCGCAGCAGGGCAATATATTTGCGAATCATACGTGCTCCTCCTGAAACGCGCGCGCAATCACTTCCTCCAGCGGCGGATCTTCGATATTGATGTCACGGACTTCAAACTGCTGAAGCAGCCGCGCCGCCGTTTCCGCCGCCGTCTCGCGCGCCACTCTAAGCACGACCGCCCCCTCTTCGACTTCCGCCACTTCGCCATACTCGCTCCAATTCACCTTCGGCAGCCGCGAAAACCGAACCTCAAGCCGCTTGTACGGCGCCAGTTTCTCCGTCAGCACCGAAAGCTCGCCGTCGTAAATGAGCCGCCCGTAGTTAATAATCATCACCCGGTCGCAAAGCGCGGCGACATCACCCATGTAATGCGACGTCAACAAAATGGTCGTCTCGTGCTCTCGATTGTAGTCAACGATAAAACGGCGCACGTTTTCTTGCGTATGAACGTCCAGTCCGATCGTCGGCTCATCTAAAAACAACACGTGCGGCCGATGCAACAGCGCCGCCGCCAGCTCGCAGCGCATCCGCTGGCCGAGCGACAAGCTGCGCGTCGGTTTGTCCAACAGGGGCGCCAAATCAAGCAGCTCGGTGAGCTCCTCGAGCGTCTGGCGGAACACCCGATCGTCAATGTCATAAATGGCTTTATTGACCAAAAACGTCTCCATCGGCGGAATGTCCCAAATAAGCTGGCTTTTTTGTCCCATCACTAAGCTCATCATCTTTTTAAACTCCGGCTTTTGTTCAAACGGCACAAAACCGCCGACCGTGATTTCCCCCGACGTCGGGTGCAACAGGCCGGCCAGCATTTTCATCGTCGTCGTCTTCCCCGCCCCGTTCGGGCCTAAAAAACCGACAATCTCCCCTTTTTCAATCGTGAACGAAACGTCTTTCACCGCCTCGACGATCCGGTAGTCACGGCGCCATAAATGGCGCACCGCCTCAAGCCATCCGGCTTCGCGACGATGGACGCGGAACGATTTATGCAAATGGCTGACACGGATCACGACATTCATCCCCCAATAGACGCAATGCTGTTGACATTCTTTTGTTATATCACATTCAGAGGGAGCACAGCAAAGAAAAACATTTCGTCATCTTTTCCCTATCGTTCCCTTCTTTCGTCATGTATAATAGAGAAAAGAATCGAACGAGAAAGGGGATTGTCGAATGGGAGAGATCACTAATGAAATGATTTGGCAAGCCATCAAAGAACTCGCCGATCAGCTTCAACAAACAAACGGACAAGTCGAGCGACTCGCCAAACAAGTGCAACAAACGAACGAGCAAGTCGAACAGCTCACCAAACAAGTGCAACAAACAAACGAACAAGTCAAACAGCTCACCAAACAAGTGCAACAAACAAACGAACAAGTCGAACAGCTCACCAAACAAGTGCAACAAACAAACGAACAAGTGCACCGGTTAAGCGAACAAGTGTCCGACATGGATCGGCGGCTCACCGATGTCGCCAACGGCCAAAAAATTTTAGTGGAAGAGCTGTTCGAAAACAAAAAGGAGATCAAGCGCATCAAAACGACGCTCAACCTGTATTAAGGCTGATCCTTTCGCCCGTTTTACCATTTCGTTGCTTTCCTCTCGATTTGTTTCTCATCTTTGCTTCACTCATCCAGAGGAGTTGACAAAACGGGGCATTCCCGTCACCGCTGTCCACAACCATTGGTTGTTTGAGCAACCGCGGGCTATGTATATGTTGGACCTAAGCCAAATTCTTCGCAGTTTGTAATAAACACTCGAAGAGGGATCCTTTTCATCGACCTTCTAGCCATATGATCAAGCTCAGAACTCAGCAGCAAATACTTGATTTTGACGTTGATATCATTCGTCGTTCCGCCAAACACGACCGCTCCTGAATCCGCTTAAACCACTCCATTTGCAGGCAACCGGCGCTATAGAGCTGTCGAATGTCCCCCATTGCCCTTACAGCCGGGACATATCTTGCGGCCTTAAAAGAAACCCAAGAGATCTTGCCTAACGATCTCTTGGGCCTTCCTGTCACCATCGTTTATTAGCGTGTGAACTACCCACCGCCTAGGTTTCGCTTAGAAGCGGGACTTCAAGCGACTTGTGCATGTTCACCGAACGGTAAGCCACACACAAGAGCCCTTTACGCCTCCATCCGTTCCAACCATCAATGATCCTATTCGCTGGCGATGGCCAACCGACATTCATCCCCTCCTACTCATTGGGCGATCGCCCTGCACATTCCTTGAGACGGAAGACTTCCTTCGGAAATTACGTTAAATAACAACAAACTGGCCGTTGACAACCCCTAACGGCCAATGGCCGCGTTCTAGCACAGCAATGAGAAAGTGAAACGGATTTGTCTCCCGTCCTTCAAGATCAGACAACAGTTCCCAAGCACAAGCCATTCCACCGATGTACATCATATAGCCGACCGCGGTAGTGACAACATTATCTCCATACGGACGTAACACCGCAAATAACGGGTCAAAACTGTGTTGAAAAATCGCAGCCGGTACCTCATCGGCCAGCACCAAAAGCGCTTCCAATCTTCCTGCCTGTTCAGCCTGGCGCTTGAATTGATCAGGAACATGCCGCAGCGCCTGCCAAATGCCATCCTCTTCGAGACGAATGGCCTCGATTGACGATCGCAATTCTTGTTCAGCTAGCCACTTCACCCCGACGTGATGAACGCCGAAAAAATCAGCAAATTGGCGAAGCGACTGTTCAACCTGTTCATCTCCCTGCCGGCCAAGCGAACAAAGCCAACCGATATTTACAAAACGGTCGAGCAAACGGCGGACTGCTACATTTTCCGTCATCGTTGTGGCTGTCTGATTGGTTCCCTTTTCAGAAACTGTGCTCATCGTCCCCCTCCTTATTTATACCCCCTGCAGCTGCCGATCGCAAGGGAACGGCATTTAACTGCTTACCGCCTCTGCCTCGAACTCCCCGACAACTGATTGATATCCGTTGTTATCCGGGTATGCTTCTTCACGCTGCAACCCCAGTTTTTCCATAATCGGCAAATCATTGGCGCAGAAGAGAAGCGCATCCTCATTGGACGTGTTCACATGTTCATGCCAGGCCCAGTTCGGAATGACGAAATAGTCGCCTTTTGTCCAGTTGAACCGGACACCGTTAATGACTGTATATCCTTCGCCTTTGAACACATGATAAATCGCTGAATACGTGTGGCGGTGCGCCTTTGAGTGATAGCCGACTGGCAATTTTTGCATCCAAGCAGCAATGTTCGGGTTGGCCGTATGACCATTTGATGGATTAATGTACTCGACCGCAATGCCATCATACGGATCCGGTTCAAAATCACTTAACCCCGTCAATGCCGCTTCAGTCTGTTTCCACTTGTACAACCCAAGCGGTGCGACTTGCGGCTTCCGGTCGCCAATCGGCCGAACCATGCCGCCGCGATACTTGCGCGCCGAGTAATCATCCGGAAGCGACGGCGGCTCAATGCCATCCGGGTACGGTTCAAAGAATGTACCGCCTGTCGAATAAATAAACGGGATATCTAAACAATCCATCCAGAACATCGGCTCTTCCCCCGGGTGGCTATGGCCATGCCATAATCCGCCTGGGGTGATGAGAAAATCTCCTTCTTCCATAAACAGACGTTCGCCCTGGACGATCGAATACGCCCCTTTTCCGTCTGTGATAAACCGCATGGCGCTTTGTGTATGGCGATGCGACGGTGCTGTTTCACCCGGCAAAATAAGTTGAACAGCCGCATATAGCGTGTTGGTCGTTGATGCCCATCCCCAGGGCTGCCGCTGCTTGAGCCCGGGATTTTGCAAGTAAATGGCTCGCCGTTCTCCGCCGCGCTCTGGTGTGAAAATTTGCGTGGCCTCCAGAAGTAATTCGCGGATCGTTTCTCCCTTCCATAAGTACGGCACTGCTTCCGGCCTCGGTTCTGTATGCATCAAATCCGGGATTGCCTCCCAAAGCGGACCTAAATGATACTGTTCAATTTTTTTCGTAAAATCTTTCACCTCTTTACTTTGAAAAAACGGATTCATTTCTGCCATAAACATTCCCCCTCCTCATTGTTTCGATTGCATAGCTTCATATTTATGCAAATTTCGTTCAATTTGGCGTAAATGGCCAGTCAAATGTTCAGTCAAAAAATGCTCAATTAAAAACGTCATCGGCTTCACGCCAAATTTCGGATTGCGGTGTGGCGCTTCCAACGCCAACTGTTCGTCATTTAGCGCCGCCAGTTGTTGATCGGCCAATTCCGCCGCCTCCTGAATCCCGTGAATCACCTCATCGACATGGCGGACGTCCGCTTGGCGAACCGCCGCCAGCCTCGCTTCATCATTGAGCCCCCGTCCCCACTCGCCGCCGCCAGCTTGAATGACACGAACAAGTTCCCTTATCCAGTAGCCGATCACTTCTTCAACGTGACAAAGGATTTCCATGATGGACCATTCGTCGGCAGACGGTTTCCAGCGGATCTCTTCTTCTGTCAACGTGCCAACTTTTTGGATAATCTTCTCTACCGACTCTTTAATTTCTTGGCGGTATTGCTCGATCAACGGCATGACGGTTCCACCTCCGCCGGACTCGGTACAGCGGCGACCCGGTTCTCGAGTGCGCCAATGTTCTCCACTTCAATGCGTACGATATCCCCGTGCTGCAAAAAGACTTGCGGATTGCGGGCAACGCCGACACCGCCCGGCGTTCCAGTGCAAATGACATCGCCCGGTTCAAGCGTCATAATATGAGACAAAAATTCTACAAGATAATGAACATTAAACACCAAGTTTTTCGTATTCGACCGTTGGCGCTCTTCCCCATTAACGGTCAATGAAATCTCCAAAGAATGCGGATCGGGAATTTCGTCTTTTGTCACAAGCCACGGTCCCATCGGCGCGCTCCCATCAAGCGTTTTTCCTTGCAGCCATTGGATCGTCCGCCGTTGCAAGTCCCGTGCTGTCACATCATTGACAATCGTATACCCAGCCACATACTTGAGCGCATCCGCCTGCTTTACATTCCGCGCCCGTTTGCCGATGACGAACGCAAATTCCGCTTCGTAATCGAGCTGACTCGTGATTGGCGGCAACGGGATGTCATCTTCCGGACCGATGATAGTATTGCTAAACTTGGCAAAAATGACAGGGTATTCAGGCAGTTCTCGTTTCATTTCGAGAATATGCTCACGGTAATTATGGCCGACGCAAATGATTTTGTTTGGCTTTAACACCGGCGCTTCCATTTTGACATGGGCGCGGTCGATCGTAAGCCCATGTGCCAAGGCGAATTCAACCGCTTTTTGCGCCTCTTCCAAACTTTTCTCTCCGCCTTCAAGCAGCCCGATGGTATCGGCTGGAACAAGCGCGGCGGCAAGCTGCTCGGCGCGCGGATGCCCATCGGCTTTTAGCCGGGCCACATACGCTTGATGGAGATCGATGACTTTGTCTTCAACGATACACCCAGCGCGCACCGCATCCCCCAATCGGTAGTTGATGATTTTCATCATTGTCCCTCCTCACGTGTGGTCATGGCCGCTGTCTGCCTCATATTCTCACGAAGCTCCGCCGGGATGGGAGCGGCTTTCGGCCTGCCGCCAGCGAATGTCGTCCACACCCGCACCTCATACCCGTCAGCCACGAGCTGGTCCCCGCGGAAAAACTGATGCTGGATACGGAACGATTTTTCTCGTAGCTCGGCGATAGATGACTTCACACAAACGTGATCTTCAAAAAAGAGCGGGGCAAGAAACTGACATTTCGCTTCCACAATCGGCATGCCGATTCGCTCCTCTTGAAACCATTTCCATGTCGAATGCCCAAGGCTGGCGAAAAAGTGGTGAGACGCTTCGTCCATCCACTTATAAAAATTCGGGTAAAAGACGATGCCTGCCGCGTCGGTATCCCCCCAGCGCACTTGAAAAGCGTACTCCATCGCGTTTCCTCCTGTTCAATATTTCGTTGACAGTTGCGGCGGGCCCGATTTCGGTCCATACGGTCCTTCATCAAGCCATTTGCCGAGACTTGGCAAAATCGGAGCAAGCGAAGCTGCTACTTCACGCTTCAGATGAATGGCCGGATCGGTGCCTTGAATATGCTCTAAGGCGATGCCTGCGCAATCGCGATTGTATCTTGCCGCGATCAGCCGCTCGCTGGCCGCTGCCGCAATGGCTGCTTTTGCTTCTTCGCGGTCTTCTGTGTCAAGAGCGGCCCGAATCGCTTTCGCCGCCATGATCGCATCCGGCACGCCGGAGTTCATGCCGCGGGCGCCAAACGGGGCAAACAAGTGCGCCGCCTCCCCGGCTAACAGCACACGATGATGGCGGTCGGTAAGTGATTTAGCAACCACTTGGAAAAAGCGGTACGTTGACACCCATGTGATGCGGTCTGCGTATTTGTCCGGCATCACTTTCGGCAGCCATTGTTTCACGCCTTCCACACTACCGAACTGTTCCGGGTCATCCCCATCAAGCAGCTGCAAGTCAATGCGCCATCCACCAGCAAACGGTACAAAGAGGACGTTGCGCCCATCCACAGCCGGGTGTTGATAATGAAACACTCGCTCGAGCGGCAACGGATCCGCTTCATCTTCCTTCACATCGACGACAACAAAATAGTCTTTCGTCCGCGGCCCTTCCATTTCAATGCCGACCGATTGGCGGACAGTCGAGCGTGCCCCGTCAGCAGCAATGAGATAATCGCACGACCACCGTTCACCGGATGCGGTGATGACAGTGACTCCTTCCTCATCGGTCTGGACATTGGAAACCGGCGTCTCCCAGACGAATTCGACCCCCTCCTCAAGGCAGGCGTTATACAAAAATTTTTCCGCTTCCACCTGCGGCAAACTCGTAAACGGCGGAAGCGCGTTCGGATCAGGAGACGGATATCGCTTTACATACACTTCCTTGCCGCGGAACAATGTGCGCTTAATCGGCCATACGATGCCATGTTGGGCAAAGGTTCTGCCTAGCCCGGGAGAAATATCCTCTAAATGCTGCAATGTCGCCTTATGAAAATAGATTGCCCGACTTCCTGGGCGAAGGCGGTCTTTTGGTTCCGCTTCCAATATCGTCGCAGGAAGTCCGAGATGACGCAATGCTAAAGCAGCAGTCATTCCGATCGGTCCCGCCCCGACAACGAGAACAGAGCGCCGTTGAACGTTAGATTGGCTCATCGTCCCTTCTCCCTTCTTTCCTATGACTTTTGTTTCCTTACTCAATTAACCCACTTGTTGTTGGTGATTGCGCTCATCGATGACTCGCTTGGCCTTCATCGAAAAACGGGGCAATGATCCCGGCGCGACCCGTTCGACATCAATTCGAATGCCGATCCGTTCTCTGAGGCGGTCGGCTAAACGCCGTTCGACATCCGCTTCCGACTCGATTTGCACTTTTACTTGATTCATTTTGTGCTCTGTATAATAGACAATGCGAAATTCTTTAATCTCTATAAATTCCCTGACCACCGTTTCAATCGACGATGGGAAAATATTGACACCACGAACAACAACCATGTCGTCAGCCCGTCCAATGATCCCTCCCGGCAAAAAGCGATACGGATTACCACAAGAACATGGCGCTGACGAACAAAGCACGATATCTCTCGTCCGATAACGGATCAGTGGGTAACCGTAACGGCTGAAGTTGGTGAGCACGAGTTCTCCGCGCTCCCCTTCTTTCACTGGTTGCAGTGTTTCTGGATCGATAATTTCCGCCAGAAATTGTGCTTCGTTAATATGAAGCCCGTTTCGGACCGAACAGGAGTAACCGTACGCTCCCATTTCCGTCATCCCGGCATGATCGTACACGGCAGCTCCCCAGCGCGTTTCAATCTGCTCTCGCGTTGATGGCACTGATCCGCCCGGCTCTCCTGCGGTGATGATGGCTCTAACCGACGTCGATGGTAAATCAATGCCCATCTCCTCAGCCACCTCGGCTAAATGAAGGGCATAGCTTGGCGTACAAAGCAATACGGTCGCTTGATTTTCAATCATGCTGTACAATCGCTCCTTCGACGACTGTCCGCCTCCTGGGATAACAAGCGCCCCCATTTTTTTCGCCGCCTCATAGGCGGACCAAAAACCGATAAACGGTCCGAACGAAAACGCCAAAAATAGTCGGTCGCGATTTGTCACTCCGCTTGATTTCAATACCTCAACCCAACAATCCCGCCACCAGTTCCAGCTTTCTTCCGTATCTAAAATTTTGAGCGGCTTGCCGGAAGTGCCCGATGTTTGATGGTAGCGGACATAACTCGTTTCCGGGTAACAGTGATTCCGGCCAAATGGTGGGTAAAGCTGTTGGTCTTGCACAAGCTCTTCTTTCGTTGTAAACGGCAATTTCCGGAACTCCTCCATCGTCCGGATCGGCAAACAAAGGCTGCGGAACTTCTCCTTATAAAACTCGTTAAACTGGGTGACAAAGATGAGCAATTCATTGATTTTTTGCAGCTGATACTGCTTTAAATCGAGTTCCATCTCCCGAACCGACAACCCCATCCCCTCTTTTCTATATTTGTTCTCAACGAAGTTTATAATATTTAAAACGTTCTGAAATATATGTTATACTATTATTGTCCCGTATAAAAGTTTTATATTTCTCTATACGAAACATCACAAGATTTTTTGAAAACGATTTCTTTTAAGCGAAGGAGGAAGGGAAACTCATGGGAGTGCGCAAAACTCGAACGTCTTTTTCTTCGTTAGAAAATGCGTTGAGACTGCTGCAGCTGTTTTCGATGGATGAAACAGAACTTAGCATCATCGATATTTCCGAGAGGCTGAATATTAGTAAAAGCGCCGCCCACCGACTGCTGCAAACGTTAAAAAGCGAGGGATTTGTCAAAAAAGATGCGAAAACGAATCTATATTCCCTCGGTGCTTCTTTACTAGCAATGAGAAAAATCATTCATTCCCGCTTTCCGATTTGCCAGATTGCTCTTCCTTTCTTACAAGAACTTGTTTCGGTATCAGGAGAAAGCGCACATATCGCCACGCTGCACGGTGCTGATGTCATTTATTTGCACAAAGTAGAATGTGATCATCCGGTTCGCCTTCTTTCTTACGTAGGCAAAAAAAATCCAGCGTTTTGCACAAGCACCGGTCAAGCCATTCTTGCTTATCAGCCGAGGGAAACGATCGACCGCATCATCGCCCGTGGACTTCCTTCGTTTACACCAAGAACGATCACCTCGCCATCGGCGTTTCGTGAAAAATTAACGCAAGTAAAACAGCAAGGCTATGCCATCAGCAAAGAAGAACTTCATGAAGGGGTAACGTCAATCAGTGCTCCCATTCGTCACCGTAACGGTGAGGTGCGCTACTCTGTTTCCATCGCCGGACCAATCCAACGCATCAATGACCGTTCCATCCCTCATCTCGTACAGCTTGTCATGCAAACAGCCCATGCGATTTCTGCCAAACTGTAAAAACGATCCACCGAACTTATAGAACAAGCCCAGATGTGATGAAAAAACAAAAGGAGGATCCTTACTTTGGAAAAAGTTACTGATACTCTTTCCTCTGTAAAAAACGGGATGCGCATTTTGCGTTTATTTTCTGTTGAAACGCCGGAACTAGGCGTTACGGAGATGGCTCAACGACTCGGGCTGCACAAGACGACCGTACATCGATTAGCCACGCTATTAGAAAAAGAAGGATTTCTTGAACAAAATAAAAAAACTCGCAAATACCGCCTTGGCCTTTCCATTTTGCATTTAAGCGGAGTGGTTGATTTGCATACAGAAATATTTCAAGACGCCGTTCCGATCCTAGAATCTTTGATGAAAGAGGCTAATGAAGCTGTTCATTTATCGGTATTGGAAGACGATCGAATTGTTTACCTGTACAAAATAGAATGCTCGCACCCAGTGCGTCTGCTCTCTCATATTGGCCGAAGCAACCCGTGTACGTGCACAAGCTCGGGTAAAGTCATTCTAGCATTCAGTCCAAAATCGATAGTAGAAAGCATTCTCCGCCGCGGGTTGCCAAAATACGGACCGAACTCAGTGACCGACCCAAACGAGTTTATCCACCAGTTAGCAGCCATCCGCCAGCAAGGGTACGCCGTCTGCATCGATGAACTCCATGAAGGAGCGACAAGCATCGCCGCCCCTATTCGCGACTATTCCGGTGAAGTCGTCGCCGCCGTCAGCATCGTCGGGCCAAATCAGCGGATTACTCAAGCAAACATTCTTCATTTGGTTCAGCTCGCTTGCCAAGCCGCCCGCGACATTTCATTGCTGCTTGGATATTATGAATAAAGCTTTCTCTAACCAAGTGCAACCAATGACGAAAAAGATGGACTTCTTCCATATTATTACAAAAAGCCTGGAAGATCCGACTAAACCTGATCTCCCAGGCTTTCCCTTCATTAAAATGGATACGTTCTTGCCTTCGTCTGCACGGACACCCATTTCACTGTCGTAAATTCATCGACCACCCACGGATTTCCAAAACGGCCTAAGCCGCTTGCTTTATTGCCGCCAAACGGAATGTTTGGAGCGTCATTAACCGTCTGATCGTTAATGTGTGTCATTCCGCTGTCAATTTGCAACGCCCACTCTTTTCCTTTTTCAATATCACCCGTAAAAATAGCGGAACTGAGTCCGTATTCCGTTTGGTTAGCAATGGAGATTGCCTCTTCGTCTGTTTTCGCTTTAATCACCACCGCAATGGGGGCAAACAGTTCTGTTTGGGCGAGCTTGCTTGCTGGATCGACATCAACAAACACATATGGGGTCAACACATTGCCGATCCGCTTTCCTTCCAAGGCCACTCGGACTCCTTCCCGCTTGGCTTCTTCAATCATCTGCAGCGCCTTTTGCATTTGCTTTTCGTTGATGATTGGCCCAATCACGGTGCTTGGGTCGCGCGGATCGCCGCACGGAAGCGCAGCCGCCCTTTGCACGAACTTCTCGACGAATTCGTTATATTTGCTTTCATGGACAATAATGCGGTTGATGATCATGCAAATTTGTCCTTGATGAATAAACTTGCCAAAAATCGCTGCATTCACTGCTTGATCTACATCCGCATCGGATAAAACAACAAACGGACTATTTCCCCCTAATTCCAATGCCACTCGTTTTAACTGTCTGCCGGCAATCTCACCAATTCGTCTGCCTACCGTCGTCGACCCGGTAAAACTGATAAGGCGTGAATGTGGATTGGTCAACATCTCATCGCCAATCTCATCAATGTCGGTTAACAAAACGTTCAATGCCCCTTTCGGCAGCCCAGCGTACTCAAACGCTCGAGCAATCACCACACCCCCGACGAGTCCAACTTGAATATCGGGTTTATGCACGACGGCATTGCCCAAGGCAATCGCAGGAACAATCGTGCGCAACGATAAATTTAACGGGAAGTTGAATGGAGAAATGGAAGCAATCACCCCCAACGGCAACCGATAAATGTAGTTGACTTTCCCCTCTATGTTAGAAGGCACCTCTTTTACAGCTCCAACCTCATCAACATAATGTAGCGCCTCTTCCAAAAGCTCAAGCGCCAAATGAAACTCCACGTTCGCTTTCAGCAGTGTTCCGCCTGTTTCGCGGACAATCAAGTCGACGATCTCCTCACGATTTGCTTGCAAATAGGCCATCGCTTTGTGCAACACTTCTTTTCGTTGGCCCGCTGAAGAACGTCCCCACTCCTTTTGCGCTTCGCTCGCCGCTTCAAATGCCCGATGAAGCTGTTCGGCTGTAGCCAACGGGACAGAGGCAATAACCGATCGATCATACGGATTCAAAATATCATAGGTACGGCCGCTTTCTCCTTCCACCCATTCTCCATTAATAAAGCTTTTGTTCCATTGTTCGTACCGTTCCATCTTCTTTCACTCCTTGCAAATTATCTTAAGCTGAAACCCCTAGATACTTATGTCGGACATCTTCATTGGCCATCAATTCATTCGGCGAACCGCTCCATACAATTTTCCCTTTATTCATAACCAAAATCTCATCTGCTGTTTTGCAGGCGAGGGCGATATTTTGCTCCACAATCAAAATCGACAACCCCGCTTCTTTCAACTGAACGATAATCTCCCCAACCTGGTCAATAATGATCGGCGCCAGCCCTTCAGACGGTTCATCCATTAACAAAAGCTCGGGATTGGTCATCAGCGCTCGCCCAATCGCCAGCATTTGCTGCTGGCCGCCTGACAACTGCGTGCCTAAGTTGTTCTCCCGTTCCTTTAAGACAGGAAACAACTGATAAACATTCTCCAGCTCCCAATGGCCGCGTCCTTCCTGCTCTCGTTTCCGCGCCGGCATCGTCAAATTTTCTTTTACCGTCAACGACGGGAAGATTCTCCTCCCCTGCGGCACAAACCCGATGCCAAGGCGAGAAATTTGATGGGGAGGAAGCGATTCAATCGATCGATCTTTGAACCGAATGCTTCCTTGTCTTGCCTTATGCAACCCGACAATTGTATGAATGGTAGTCGTTTTTCCTGCTCCGTTCCGTCCAAGCAAAGCGACGCATTTTCCTTTTGGAACAGAAAAGCTGACTCCCTGAAGAATGTAACTCGTTCCATAGTACGAGTGAACATCTTGGAGCTCAAGCATATTGTTTCGCTCCTCCTCCAAAGTAAATTTCTTTGACCATCTCATTGTTTCTGATCTCATCTGGGGAGCCGCTTAACACCACTTCCCCATGGTGCAGAACTGTGATGCGGTCCGCAATGGCAAAGACAACGTCCATATCGTGTTCAATAATCACCAGCGCTATAGAGCGAGGCACCTTTTGAATCATTGCCGCTGTCTGCGCCGTTTCCGCCGGCGACATTCCTGATGTCGGTTCGTCGAGCAAAAGAACCTTCGGATTGCTGGCCATGGCCAACAACACTTCAAGCAATCGCTGCTCCCCATAAGAAAGATGCTTCACCTTTACATGACGACGATTGAAAATTTCCCACTGTTCCAAAATATCATTGGTTTCCTTGCGTATATCCGACCGGGCAGTCAGTGGTAAAAAAATATCGTACCGATACACTTTTTTTGCTGCAAGCGCCAAATGAATATTTTCTTCCACTGTCAAGTCGCCAAATAAGTTGTTTTTTTGGAACGTCCTTGACATGCCTAAATGGACAAGATGATGGGCAGGAAGTTTGCTGATCTCTTTTCCGTCCAAATACACAGCACCGGTGTCAATAGGCAGGATGTTCGTTATGCAATGGAAAAGCGTCGTTTTCCCAGCACCGTTCGGTCCAATGATGACATGGCGCTCCCCGTGGTTCACCTCCAAAGAAACATCGCGCAGCACTTGCAACGTTTTAAACGACTTGCTAATGTTTTCTACTCTAAGCAAGCTCAATGGACAGCCTCCCCCTTTTTTATCGGCTGTTGCGAAACCGCCTCACCGGTCCGTTTGCGTGAAACCAAAAGACGCCTTCCGTGTTGCAGCCAATGAATAAGCCCTCCTTTTCCAGCAAGAACAAGAGCGACAAGCAATACTCCCATGATCATCGGCCATCTTTCGGTATACGTGCTCATAAAATTTTGCAAGTAAATAAAGATGCTGGCGCCAAGTGCTGGCCCAAGCAACGTGCCTACTCCGCCGATAATCGCCATCACCATCACTTGCCCAGAAAACATCCAGCTGGACAAATCCGGCGAAACGAATACATTAAAATAGGCATAGAGCGCACCGGCCAGTCCTGCCAATGATCCAGACAATGTATAAACAAGCAGTTTGTAAGTTCGAACGTTATGACCGAGAGCGCTCATTCGCGCCTCATTTTCCATCACACCTCTCGTAATCCTTCCTGCTGGTGATTCAACAAACAGGTGCAAAAGAAAGTAAGAAATGACAAAAGCGAGTCCCATGACATAATAGAGACCATTCGGAGATACAATTTCTCCAAACCCAAAATTCATGACAGCGGAAACGGACATTCCGTCTGCCCCGCCCGTCCAAGTCTTTAATTGCCAAAACAACACATACAACAATTGTCCAAAAGCGAGAGTAATCATTAAAAAGTAAAACTTGGACGTACGAATAAACACAACTCCGGTGACTAAGGCAATAAGCCCTGAAATGACCACAGCCAGCAGAAGCAACAAATATGTATTTGCTACGTGCTGACCGATAACGGCCACTGTATAAGCACCAATGCCAAAAAAACCGGCGTGCCCAAGCGACACCATTCCTGCATAGCCCATGATCAACCCAAGGCTCATCGCAAAAATGGCCATAATGTAGATCTCCGTTGCCAAGTTGATCCCGAAATCTGACAAAACGAGCGGCATAGCAAAAACAAGAGCAATCAACAACACAGCACCAAACAACAACTTTTTCACTCTATACCACCTCTCTTCCAAACAACCCTTGCGGTCGAACGATAAGAACCATCATCATGATGAGGAACACGATCAACATAGACAAAGAGGGGAACCATACTTTTCCAAAGGTTTCAATCACTCCGACTGCAATCGCACCAATAAACGAGCCCTTCCATGACCCTAGTCCGCCAATGACGACGACAATAAGAGACGTGACAAGAATTTCATTGTCCATGCCCGTATACATGCCGATCAACGGCCCGCCCAATACGCCGCTTAATCCTGCCAGCGCCGCCCCAAAAGCAAACACTCCAGTAAACACAAGTCCAACATTAACACCAAGTGCGCTAACCATGGCACGGTCGTCCACACCCGCGCGGATAATCGCTCCGATACGTGTTTTTGTTTCCAAGTACCATAGCAACCAAGCCAATAAACACCCAACCAAAACAACGAACAGCCGATACACCGGAAACTCCGTGCTTCCAATGGATAATGACCCACTCAACAAATCCGGTGTTGGAAGCGTATGCATTTCCGTACCCCATATCCATTTAACAGCATCGGCAATGATAAAACTTAACCCGAAGGTCAGCAACACTTGTTCAAGCTCTTTGCCATATACAGGCTTAATCAGCCATTTTTCCAGCACTAATCCCAATACAGCAATCAGAAAAATAGCTAGAAGCAAAGAAATCCAAAAGCTTAGTTCATCATTGATAAACGTAAACGCAATATAAGCGCCAAGCATAAACAGCGTTCCGTGAGCAAGATTCACAACATTCATGACCCCAAGGATAATCGTCAAACCAGCGGCAATCATGAAATAGAGCATCCCATAGGCTACTCCTGTGAGCAACTGTGCTAGAATGGCAGACACCTCTCATCCCACCTTTTTTTCTAAATTTTCAGTTCTAGTGCTAATTTTTTAGGAAGGAGGAGACGACCATCTCCTCCTTGCTGGTGAATTAAAATGGTGAGTCCTCGGGCATCTTGACATTCTCTACGGTCTCCATGATTTGGGGAACGATGGCACCGTCTTTTAAAACATTTTTTGAAATATAGAAATTTTGAACTGGGTTATGTGTTGCCGGATCGATCGTAATTTTACCACGCGGGCTATCGAGAGAAATGCCTTTCAAGACTTTAATCAAATCCTGAGAGTTTAAACTTCCAGCTTTATTTATCGCTTGATCAATCGCTGCCGCTGAGTCGTATCCTTGGACGGCAAAAATATTTGGCAATTTTCCATATTTCTCTTTATAAGCTTCAACAAATTGTTTATTTTGTTCGTTGTCTAAGTACGGTGAATAGTTAATCCCAGCGATGATGCCTTCAGCCGCTTCCCCAGTAGGCTGAGTTAAAAGCTCATCCCCAAACTCCAGAGGACCTGTCAACGGAATCTTCCCTTTCAAACCAAATTCTTTATACTGAGTAATAAACCGAATGCCGTCGCTTCCAGTAAAGAACGCGTAAATGAAATCCGGTTTTTCCGCTGACGCCTGCTGAAGATACGGGGCGAAATCGTTCGTGTTCAACTTCGGATAAATTTCTTTCAAAACTTTTCCACCCGCTGCTTCAAAGGTAACCTTGAACGCCCGAAGCACTTCCTTCCCAGCTGGGTAGTCCGGAGCAAGGATAACGGCTTTTTTGCCGACTTGTTCTGCTAAATATTTCGCGGTGCTGCTACCGTTTTGCCAGTTCGAGAATGAGACACGGTAGACGTAATCGCTCTTTTTGCTCCATGAAAGATCATCACCAGCAGCGTTGGCATCGATTAGCACTTTTTTGTCCTTTTCGACTTCATCACGCAAGGCATACGCAACCGCTGAAGAAATCGGTCCTACAAGGATATCAGCTTTTTCACCATGAACTAATTGCCGATATTTACGCAAAGCCACCTGTGGGTTCGCTTCATCATCTTCCACCTTCATTTCAACCTTCTTTCCACCAAGCATCCCGTTATGCTGTTCTAAATACAGTTGAAAACCGTTGATGATCCCTTCGGATAGAGGAGCAAACGTACCGGTTTGCGAAAGAATAAAACCGATTTTGACCGATCCCCCTGAATCTCCTCCATTGCCCTTATCTGAACCGGATCCACTCGATGTGTTACTTTGCGCACATCCCGCCGTCATGAGCAAGGCGGCCATCACCATCATCCCCATTGCCCGTTTCCAAAACCCTTTCGTTTTCCTCATTCTTCTCGCCTCCCTTGGTTATTAAAGCGTTTTCATTTTTTGTAAAGTGAATCAATCACCAATCAAGAAAATGAAAACCCATCCCCAGCGCATGCCACGGAATATATTGTAAATATTTAAAAGATTACAACTATTATATTAATGCAAAGGTTGTTGCGTATGAAAGCGCTGTACTCCTCTATATGAAACAAAACTAAAAGCAATGTTTTTTCAGCAGGAAACCAAATGAAACAACTTTCACGAGTGCTGTGCAGTCTGTTGCGGAACGTACAACGTCTTGTATTGGACAGGGACAGGTTCGAACGTCATTACCACATTCCCACTGCCGGATGATTGGCCATACCCATAATAACGGCTGTGATAGTTTTCTTGAATGACACCAAGCAAGGCGGCCAAGTGGCGGCCTCCGGATTCAACACCGGCTGCTCGCGCGTATTGCGGAAGCATGTTCCAAGCGGCTCGCACACGATTGTTTTGTAAATATTGCAAAAATTCGCGGTCCAACGCCTGCTCGGCCAATGTCGGTAGCGCCTCGGGGCGCCGAACGAGGTTATGCGCTAACGCACCGCTACATACAAACATCGTCTTTTTCTTGCTTTCACGCAACACTTTGCCGATCACTTGTCCCCACGTATACGTTTCTTCCAAGTTGGCTGCCCATGTCACTGATAGACTAATAACAGCGATATCCTCATTTGGCACTAAGTAGCGAAGAGGAACGACCGTCCCGTAATCCCAAATGTAGGTTGGATCGTTGACTTCAACGACCCGAAGCCCTGCTTCTTTCCCCACCTTCACAAGTTGTTTACCAAGCTCTTCATCCCCTGGATAATCGTAAGGAACATCAGCAATCAAATCCGGACATTCTACAGCGGTCAATATCCCCTTATGTCTTGGGGTGGCATCAACGAAATGGTCGAAACTTGACATCCAATGGCACGAGATCAAAACAAGGGTATCCGGTTTGACTTGCTCGACGATTTTCGCCACTTCGTGCATTCCTTTGACGAGTTCATGTTGAAACTCAGGAGTGCGATCCTCAAAACACATTCGCGGCGTATGCGGAACAAGCATGGCTAACTCCAAACTCATCGTGATTTTTCCTCCTCTTCCATTTTCATTGTTTATCGGACATTGGGATGCCGGCGACACCCCAATGAGATTTTGGCACTTCTGACACGATGACCCGCACGTTTTCCTTTGGCGAGCCTAAAACAGTGCTGATTGTATCAGTTACTTCGCGAATGACTCCTTGAATCTTTTCTTCCGTCCTTCCTTCGAGCAAATAGATATGAACAATCGGCACGCGGATCATCCTTTCCTTAATCTGTCGCTCGGAACGAAACCGTTCCTAATTGATCGAACTGGGCAAACACGACATCCCCTGCCACAAAGCGGACAGCTTCCGTCATCGCTCCAGCTAAAATGATTTCCCCAGCTTTCAGTCCCTCCCCTTTTCTGGACAGCATGTTAGCCAGCATGGCAATCGCGTTAGCTGGATGCCCCAACACCGCCGCACCAGCACCGAACGCCTTTCCTTCACCATTGATTGATAAACTCACTCCAAGCAAGTCGAGTTCAAGGGCGCTTGGAGAAACAAGGCGGCTTCCGAATACGACTCGGGATGAGGAAGCGTTGTCGGCAATCACATCCATCAGCGTAAATTGAAAGTTAGTATAGCGGCTATCAATAATTTCTAAAACCGGGATGATATACTGCGTTGCCTCTAAAATGTCTGCCGCGTCAATATTCGGCCCTTTAACATCTTCTTTTAAAATGAAGGCGATTTCCGCTTCCACCTTCGGATGGATCAGCTCATTCATGGCCACCGTCCCCCCGTTAGAGACGACCATATAATCGAACACATATCCGTAGATCGGCTCGTTCACCCCCATTTGCGCCATTTTCGCGGCGCTCGTCAATCCCATTTTTGGGCCGATGATGCGATAGCCGTTCTCCCGTTTCATCGCCACGAGCCGCTCTTGAACTGCATACGCCTCCTCAACTGTCATGTTTGGATACTGAACAGTTAGGCGAACAATTTCTCTCTTCTCATATTCAGCATTCAGAAGCTCCACAGCGAGTTTTCCATAGTCAAGAGAGGTCATCGCCACTTTCCCTCCCCGACAGTAGCCTTTTGGCGTGCCATTTCAGCAGCAACATCGACAATCATATCTTCTTGACCGCCAACAACCTTTCGACGGCCAAGTTCGATTAAAATATCGCGGACATCGATGCCAAACATACGAGCGGCCCGTTGCGCGTGAAGAAGAAAGCTTGAATAAACACCCGCATATCCGAGAGTCAAACTGTCGCGCGTAATCTCCTGAGCTTTTGGCAAGATCGGTGCCACAAGCTGCTCGGCCAAATCCATCATTTTATACAAATCAATGCCGGTCGGAATGCCCATCCGATCCAACACCGCAACAAGCACTTCCGTCTGCGTGTTCCCAGCGCCAGCCCCTAAACAGCGAACACTGCCGTCAACGCGCGTCGCTCCTTCCTCGATCGCGGCTAATGTATTGGCCATCGCCAATGACAAATTGTTATGAGCGTGGAAACCAACCTCAATTCCAAGACTTTCCCTTAATGCACGAACGCGTTCTTTCACTTCATGCGGCAAGAGGGCGCCGGCTGAATCTACGACATAGACGACATCCGCTCCGTAGCTTTCCATAAGCTGCGCTTGATGGACAAGCACCTCCACAGGCGCCATATGCGACATCATTAAAAACCCGGCTGTTTCCATTCCAAGCTCCTTCGCTGCGGAAATATGTTGGGCTGAAATATCTGCCTCGGTCACATGAGTGGCGACGCGTACCATTTTCGCTCCTAAGCGGGCGGCTTGTTTCAATTCCTTAACCGTTCCGATGCCAGGAAGAAGAAGCACTGCAATTTTGGCCTGCCGACAAACTGACACAGCTGTTTCAATCAGTGCAAATTCATCGGTACGCGACAATCCATACTGCAGCGAAGACCCGCCCAAACCATCTCCGTGCGATACTTCAATATACGGAACGTTCGCTTCATCGAGCGCTTTGGCGATCATGGCCACTTGCTCCGTTGTATATTGGTGGGCGATGGCGTGGCTGCCGTCACGCAATGCCACTTCTGTAATCGTAATTGCTCGCTTCATCGTTTTCCCTCCTCAGCCAACAACTTCGACAGTCGATGTTTCGCGACTTCTTCCGCCACTTTCACCGCAGCGGCGGTCATAATATCCAAATTTCCGGCATACTTCGGTAAATAATCGCCCGCTCCTTCGACTTCAATCATCACCGTCACCTTATTCCCTTCAATGATCGGACTTGTGCGCAACCGATAGCCGGGAACGTACGAACGAATGGTTTCTACCATTTCCTCGATCGAATCGCAAATTTCGCGCGCCGCTGCTTTATTTCCTTCCACAAGTGCATAAATCGTATTTCTCATCAAAATGGGTGGCTCAGCCGGGTTGAGAATAATGATGGCTTTTCCGCGCTTTGTCCCACCGATTTTTTCAAGCCCTCGAGCAGTCGTTGCTGTAAATTCATCAATGTTCGCTCTTGTCCCTGGCCCTGCGCTTTTGCTTGAAATCGTCGCGACAATTTCAGCGTAAGCGACCGGTTGGACGCGTCCAATGGCATGAACGATCGGAATCGTCGCCTGTCCACCACATGTGATGAAGTTAATGTTGGTTTCTTCTAAATGGTCCGTTATATTAACAGGCGGCACAACAAACGGTCCAACGGCCGCCGGCGTCAAATCAAAGACGACCTTCTTGATCCGCTTCAACAGCTTTGCATGACGGATGTGCGCTTTCGCCGACGTCGCATCAAAGACGAAATCCGCCCATTCCGGGTGTTCTAAAAACGTTTGAATGCCGCTGTCAATGACGCGATACCCTTTCTCCCGCGCCAGACGCAACCCTTCCGACTGCGGATCGATCCCAATTACTGTCGTCAACCGCAACACATCCGAACGCTCAAGCTTCAACATCAAGTCAGTTCCGATATTTCCAGAACCAAGAATCGCTACATTGATCTTCTCCACAGTCTCTCCTCCCTTACTTATGGCGCAAACTCGACCCGCACTTCCCCCAAATGGGCGAAGCGAGCGAAAAACACATCGCCGGGCTCGACGCTCACCGCTGCCGACAAAGCGCCAGATAAAATCACTTCTCCTGCTTTCAACTCTTTTCCATATTCATGGAGCTTGTTTGCCAGCCAAGCGACACAAAGCGCAGGATGTCCGAGCGCTGCGGCCCCAACGCCCGTATTGGCCAACTTCCCGTTTCGATAAAGAGCCATGCCGATTTGCGCAATATCAACGGCATGAACAGGCAACCGTTTTTCCCCCAAAACATAAAGTCCCGATGAAGCGTTATCGGCGATTGTATCCTCAAGACAGATATTCCAATCGGCAATGCGACTGTCAACGATCTCCAGCGCCGGGACGATATAATCCGTCGCCAGTAGCACATCAATGACAGTCACGCGCGGGCCAACTAAGTCACGTTTTAAGACAAACGCAATTTCCGCTTCCACCTTTGGCTGCAACACCTGCTCCCACGAAACAACCCCACCGTTTTCCACCGCCATATCATCAAGCAAATGGCCATAATCCGGCTGGTCAACCCCCAACAACTGCTGCATCGCCTTAGAGGTCAATCCGATTTTCTTGCCGACAATCTGACGCCCTTCCTTTACTTTTTGTTCAATTGTCCTTAATTGAATTTGATAGGCGTCATACACGGTTAGCGCCGAATCGAGTGTCGTCAAGGGAGAGAGAGGACGTCTCTCCCTCTCAGCAGCCAGCAGTAACTTGGCATAATCGTTCCACTTCTTCACCATCATCACCTCCTTCGGTCATCGCGGCTAAAGCTTAATGCAAATATTCGTCAACTCTGTATAAAACTCAAAGCTATGCATGCCTCCTTCACGCCCAATGCCGCTTTGTTTCATGCCACCAAACGGTGTGCGCAAATCCCGCAAAAACCATGTATTTACCCAAACGATTCCGGCTTCAATACGCGCCGCCACCCGGTGAGCCCGACGCAAATCGTTCGTCCAAATCGTCGCGCTCAATCCATAGTGGGTGTCGTTCGCTTGGGCGATCACCTCCTCTTCTTCGTCAAACGGCATGACCGTCACCAACGGGCCGAACACTTCTTCCCGGACGATGCGGCAATTTCGGTTGACACCGACAATAATGGTCGGTTCAAGGTAATATCCTCGAGCTAGGCCATCCGGTCGCTTACCCCCTGTTAGAATACGACCACCTTCCTCCTTTGCTAGCTCGATGTAGCTCATTACCCGTTCATAATGCTCTTCGCTGATGAGTGCGCCGACATTGGTTTTCGGGTCAAACGGATCGCCGACAACAAGTTCTCTCGTTTTCGCTACAAATTTTTGCAAAAATTGTTCATAAACCGGCCGTTCTACATAAATTCTTGATCCACAGAGACACACTTCTCCTTGGTTCATAAAACTCGATTTCAACGTTGTCTCGATCGCTTCGTCCAAATCTGCATCGGCGAAAATGATGTTCGGATTTTTCCCCCCCAACTCGTAAGACAGCTTTTTTAACGATTTCGCCGCTGCCGCCATAATGACTTTCCCTGTTGTTGTCTCTCCGGTGAACGTAATAGCGTCAACATCCGGATGCTCGCTCAACGCAGCCCCTGCTGAGTTCGGGCCAAATCCATGGACAACATTCACAACGCCATCCGGCACCCCGGCTTCTTTGCAAATTTCTGCCAATACAGTTGCAGTGAGCGGCGTCCATTCCGCCGGCTTGATGACGGCTGTATTCCCACCGGCCAAACACGGGGCGAGCTTCCATGTCAACAACAGCAATGGCAAATTCCACGGATTGATCAACCCGACGACCCCAACAGGCCGACGGATCGAATAGTTGATAGCTACCTCATCGGTTTGATACGCTTCCGTGCCAACCGAACGCAAGTAGTCGGCGAAAAAATGGAAATTATACGCTGCACGCGGAATATCCAACGTGAGGGAGAGCGAATATGGCTTTCCCGTATCAAGCGACTCGAGGCGAGCCAATTCCTCTTTGCGCTCTAAAATGAGATCACCGATACGCCGCAAAACTGCGATCCGCTCCCCTGTCGTCATCCGCTTCCATGGACCATCCAATGCTCTTCTTGCAGCGGCTACGGCCAAGTCAATCTCTTCTTTTCCTCCTTCACAGACAGTGCCGATCACTTCCCCCGTAGCGGGATTGATATTTGGAAACACCTTTCCGCTTTTTGAAGACAAAAACCTCCCATTGATGAAATGTTGACAGTCAAACGCTTTCACTTTCTCACTGATCATTGCTTCTGTTTGCATTCAATGTCTCCTCCCTTGTCAGAAAGCATCGAAATCAAAGAATTTAGAATCTTTTGTCCCCATCATAATGATTTTTTGTACCGTATACAACACTAATGTTCTTTTATATGAAACAATAAAAAATTTTTTATTTTTATTTTTTATGACATTTTCAGAAACCATGTTCCTTATGTTATGATATAAGAAATATTGTTCTTTTATATGAAACTATAAAAAGGAGCTGCATTCGATGGCACGCAATACAGAAGACTACTTGCTTTCATCCGTCAAAAACGCTCTCCGCATTTTGCGTAGCTTCTCACTGGATGAACCGGAGAAAAAAGTGACCGAATTAGCCTCTTCCCTTGGATTATCAAAAAGCACTGTCAGTCGTCTTCTTCACACATTAGCCAGCGAAGGATTCGTCACGAAAGATCCGGAAACGCAAAAATATCGGCTTGGCTTGACCATTTTGCAACTAAACACGGTGCTGACATCCCATCTAGAAATCAACCGAGAAGCGCAACCGATACTGGAACAGTTGGTCGACGACTTGCGGGAAACAGCGCATCTTGCCATGCTTGATGACCAGAGTGTGATTTACATTCACCGAGTGGAAAGCCGGCAACCTGTTCAAGCTCTTTCACACATTGGTCGAAGAAACCCTCTCCATTGCACCAGCTCAGGCAAAGTGCTGCTCGCTCATCAAAAAGATGAGGATATTGAAGCATACATCGAGCAAGGATTGACGCAGTTTACGCTGAATACGATGACCGACCCCCACGTGCTGCGCGAGGCATTGTATGCCATTCGCCGCCAAGGTTACGCCGTTAGTATCGAGGAACTCCGTGAAGGGGTCGCTTCCATCGCAGCGCCGATCCGCGACTACACCGGAAAAGTCTCCTACGCACTCAGCGTGATCGGGCCGATTCACCGTTTTCATCCATACGATCCTACGGTCATCGCCAAAGTAAAACGCGCAGCAAGTGAGATTTCGGAAAAAATCGGCTATTGGCCGTCGTCACCGCCAACGAAACAGCCGACGATACCATGATGTAGAAAGGAGAAGAAAACGATGGAAAAACGTTTTGATGTCCATACGCACTTCATTCCACCGGAAGTAATGCAGTGGCTGAGAGAAGAACAAACCCACATTCCTGTTCATTGGGATGACGCGGAAAAAATGCTGACTATCAACCATCAGTGGGGATTTCGCCTAAAGGAGGAATTCATCGATCTCCATGCTTACCTCGAGGCGCAACGGCGGGCGGACGTTTTCCATTCACTCCTCTCTCCCATTCCACAGCTGTTTTTATACAACGTGGAAGCCGCCGTCACCAATGAGCTGGCACGCCTTTACAACGATGCGCTGTGCCGATTGGCGTCAAACCACCCTGATCGTCTGTCGGCTTTGGCAACAGTGCCGCTCAATCATCCGGAACAAGCAGCCTTGGAATTGCGCCGGGCCATGAAAAACGGCTTAAAAGGGGCAATTATCGGCCCCTCTGTCGAACAAAAGCTCCTCACCGACGATTCATTCATCCCATTTTGGGAAGAAGCGGATGCGCTAGACGCCATTCTATTTATTCATCCGCTTCTTTGCGACGACCCACGCCTGAAAGGCCGGCGAATGACAAATTTGATTGGCGTCCCTTGGGAAACGACCGTTTGCGCTGCCGATTTGCTGCTTGGCGGCTGGCTCGACCGCTACCCGCACGTCCGCATTTTATTGGCCCATGGCGGCGGCTTTCTTCCCTATCAAATCGGACGGTTGCAGAAAGGGTATGACGTATGGCACCCAGTGGCGTCTTCACTGCAAGCCCCGCCGCTCGACTATTTGCGCCGTTTTTGGTTCGACACCGTTGTTTGGGATCATCGCGTGCTGCAGCTATTGCTCGACCTCGTCGGCCAAGATCGGGTGCTTCCGGGCTCAGATTTTCCGTTCGATTTATCACAATGGCCGCCTGTGCAGTCAAGCCTTGAAGCCGTTCAGGCTTTCTTAGGCTTGCCATAAAGGAAAACAAGCAAAAAGGGGACGAATGTTCTTTGTCGTCCCCTTTGCCTCGTCTACATTACCATTTTAAAACAATATTGTTCATTGTCCATGCCTAAATCAATGACCACGCCTAAAAATGTCTACTAAATGCGGCAACATAGTTAACGTCCGATCAATGTAAGAAACAACCTAGCCTAAAAAGAGCATTAGCCATATGGTATGGTACCGCTGCCAACCTTTCTCCATAAACCATTCCTCCCTCGTTTACCGCAATACAGCCGTATTAGAGGCTAAGGCAACATGAACGGAGTATCCTCCGACTCCCTCAATTTCCATATGGATGACATCCCCATCATGAATCGGCCCAACGCCATCCGGTGTTCCTGTCGTAATGACATCGCCCGGTTCAAGTGTCATCATGTGCGAATAAATTTCCACCAACTCGGCGACAGAACAGATCATTTCCTTTGTGTTGACCTGCTGCCGAACCTCTCTATTGACTGTCAGCACCATATTGACGTTGTTAGGGTCGGCAATTTCCTCTTTCGTCACGATCCACGGCCCCATCGGTGTGAACGTATCAAATGACTTGCGCAAACACCGTTCCTCGTGGTGCGTTTCATCCGGACGCATCGTGACATCGATCAACCCGGTGTAGCCAAATATATAATCGTAGGCGTTTTCCGCTTTGACATTTTTTGCTGTTCTTCCGATAACAAATGCGAATTCCAGCTCATGGTCGAAACGACGGTTCGGATCCGGCAAAACAATCGTGTCGCCGGGCCCGATAATGGAAGAAGGCGCTTTCAAGAAAAAGCCTAGCCCTCTTGCTGTATGCTCCACTTTCATTTCCTTTTGGTGGGACACGTAGTTAACAGGAGCCGCAACGATTTTCCTCGGCTTTTTCACCGGCTGGCGCAGCCGAACATCCGCTAACGCATAAGCCGGACATTCGTATAAATGGTTTTCAATTTGCGGATAATAGGTGTCAAACTCGGCAACCAGCTGTGTCATTGGACAGAAACCAACCCCTTGATGCAGACGGCCGAACAGTCGGCTTCCAATCTCATAAATGACATCATCCACAATGACCCCAAGCTGAAAGTCATTAAACAGCGCTAGTTTCATATAGTTCATTCACTCCTTTTTCCTACTGGACTCCCGTTTGCGCGTATTGCTTGCGCAACATTCCTTTGCTCACCTTTCCTGATGCTGTCGTCAGCAGCTCGTCAATGATGACGGAACGATTCGACCATCCAAGACGGAATTTTTGTTCCCCCGGTTAAGACAAAACGCAGTGTTGAGGGATATTCTTTTGTTTCATCCGTTCCTTTTAATATATCAATCAAATGGGCAGGTGCAGCTACACAAAAGGTTACTCCGTGCTGGCTGAACGCATCTAAAACGTGCTCAACTGAAAATTGCGATAGCATGACTTGAGCAGCACCGTTATAAAGGCTCATTAAAATCATTGGTAAAGAAAACATATGGCTCATTGGGGTCAAACAAAGAACAACGTCATCATCCGTCAGCCCGTACTCCCGCCCATTGTACAAATGGGCGGGAATAAATGTCTCATACGTATGGATGACTGCTTTTGGATCAGACTCCGTTCCCGAGGTAAACATCATGATCATTGGATCATCTGGCGAAATCCTGTCGTCATTCACCGAAAGCCCGTTACCTGTCAACAACGACTCGAAACTATAGTGATCAGGATGCTTTCTCTCCCCAACGATGATGATATGTTGCAATGTGTATATACTAGATTTGGGAAAGTGGCTCGAACACATCAACGATAGATTGATAACCACCGTTTTTGTCATACTCCTCTTCTCTTTCCAAATCAAGCTTCTCCATAATCGGCAGATCATTAATGGAGAATAAATGAGCGTCTCCCTCACCTGTATTGACATGCTCATGCCAACTCCAAGGCGGTAAAATGAAGAAATCACCTTTCGCCCATTCAAATTTGACACCGTTGATGATCGTGTATCCTTCACCGTCAAGAACGTGATACACGGCGCTGTGGACATGGCGATGCGCCTTCGTGTGCATACCAGGAGTTAATTTTTGCATTGTTGTCCCAATACGCAAATCTGCTGATCCCCCTGTCAATGGATTAATGTAATCAACCGCATAACCGTCATAGGGATCAGGATCAAGTTGGGATAAATTCTCAAGTACTTGTTTCGTTGTCTTCCATTTATAGGCGATCAACGGAGATGGGTAGCCTTTTCGCTTCCGGTCGGAAACCGGACGCAGCGCTCCCGTTGCATATTTGAACGTTGAACCGTTGTGAGGGGCGACAACCGGGAATACATCTTCGGAATACGGTTCAAAGAACGAACCAGCAAAATTTCTCACCAATCCGACGTCGAGACCATCCATCCAAATGACCGGTTCCGTTCCTTCGTGACCGTGATCATGCCACGTCCATGCCGGGGTCAAAATCAAATCCCCGCGCTCCATATATGTTCGTTCGCCATCGACAGCCGTATAAGCCCCTTCACCTTCAATAATGAATCGGATCGCCGATTGGCTATGGCGATGTGCGGGTGCCACTTCGCCCGGCAACAACAGTTGCACTCCAACATACAGCGTGTTGGTCGAATAACCGATTAGACCTCGTTTCAATAGCGATGGATTCTGCAAATAAACGACTCGCCGTTCGCTCTCTCTCCCTAAGCGAAGCAACTCTCCAGCCTCCAGCAAATGCTTGCGAATCGTCTCCCATTTCCACAAGTACGGAACAACTTCATGATCGGGCTCGGGCGTCACCATTTTACCGAGTTTTTCCCACAACGGACCTAAATACACTTTTTCCAACTCTTCATGAAGCCGCTCAAGCGCCCTCATTCTCGTATCCGCCATCATTCCCTCTCCTTCTCGAGCGTTTGCGTGTCATTCGCAAAAACGGATTTTTTGTCGACAGGGATGAAACTATCGGTTTTACAGCGATTGCCGCACCCGTTTTTGATCGAACTGGCATCATCGGCGCTATCGGACTGGCTGGTACCACATTTAAAATGGCCGAGACATTGCCTGAGCTGATCCGTCAAACGGTCGATACGGCCCGACATATATCGAAACGGCTTGGACATCTTCCCCATCCCCCTCCGCATAAAAAGTGTCTTCTTTTCCACTTCATTAATGCGTTATATAAAATCAGGCGGTTTTTCCTGTTGGGCATGGAAAAACCGCTGTTACGACTCATTTGCCAATTACCTTCCATTGTAAAAATACCGTCCTTATAATTCTTTTGCGAGCTTACAAACTTTCTCTTAGCCTATTACAGTCTCTCCCAAATCGCAGCAATGCCTTGGCCGCCACCAATGCATAGCGAAGAAACGCCGTATTTCTTTCCTCTTCTTCCTAATTCATAAACGAGCGTCAATGTGAGGCGCGTTCCCGATGCTGCCAACGGATGACCAAGCGCAACTGCGCCGCCATTGACGTTACCTTTGTCGTCGTCAAATCCCAGTTCTTTCTGGCAAGCCAAATATTGAGCTGAAAATGCTTCGTTGATTTCGATTAAGTCAAGGTCATTCATCGATAAATTCGCCTTGTCAAGCGCTTGGCGAATCGCCGGAACCGGGCCGATTCCCATGTACTGCGGCTCAACGCCGACGATTCCCCACGAAACGAGACGGGCGAGCGGCTTCAATCCACGCTTGGTGGCATAATCCTCCGAAGCAATAACGACTGCCGCAGCTCCATCGTTCATCCCACTGGCGTTTCCTGGGGTTACCACTCCATTTTCAAGGAAGCGCGGTTGAAGCGCCCTTAACTGTTCCAGACTTGTCTGGCGCGGATGCTCATCGGTGTCAACGACCGTTTCTCCCTTTTTTTCTCGCACGGTCACGGGGACAATTTCTTGGTGGAAATATCCGTTGGCCATCGCCGCAAGCGCCCGCTCATGGCTGCGGAGCGCATGTTGGTCGGCCTCTTCGCGCGTGATGTCATATTTTTTCGCTAAATTTTCTGCTGTTATCGCCATGCTACAACCACCAACGGTATCATACAGACCGTCCCACAACCAGTCTTCCACCGTCGGACTGCCTAATGGCGTTCCCCAGCGCATACCTCGGATGACGTGCGGCACTTGACTCATGTTTTCGGTGCCCCCCGCCAGCACCACTTCCGCTTCCCCGGTTAAAATGAGGCGTGCCCCCATGATAATCGTCTCGAGTCCTGTTCCACATAAACGATTTACCGTTACGGCGGGCACATCGATCGGCACCCCGGCCTTCAAGCCGACGTGGCGAGCGAGCAAGTGAGCATCGCGGCTTGACTGCTGAACATTACCAAATACGACATGATCGATTTCTTCCGGTTCAACGTTCGCCTTTTTTATCGCTTCCTTCGCTGCGATAGCTCCTAAATCGGTCGCGGAGATTTCACGAAACGAGCCGCAAAATTTGGCGAATGCAGTGCGTGCTCCTTCAAGCAGCACAATGTCTGTCCGCATATTCTTCCCTCCCAAGGTTTAACCCTCTTTGATCATCTCTCTTAATTTTCCTTTCTGAATTTTTCCGCTCGCCGTCGTCGGAAATTGGTCAACAAAAACAACTTTGTTCGGAAGTTTATAGTCCGCAACCAATGGACGCAAAAACTCGACAATGTCCGCCTCAGTTATATAAGACCCTTCCTTTGGTTGGATGACAGCGCAAACCTCCTCTCCCAACACCGGCTCAGGCAGACCGATCACTGCCGCGGCGAAGACACCCGGGTGCCGTTGCAAAATGGTTTCGATCTCTTTCGGATAAATGTTGTATCCCCCGCGGATGATCAGCTCCTTTTTCCGACCCATAAACCGAATATATCCGTCCTCATCCATCATCCCGAGGTCGCCGGTATAATACCAACCTTCCTCGTCAAGCACTTCCGCTGTTTGTTCCGGCATGTTGTAATATCCTTTCATGACACCAAACCCTCGGCAGGCAATTTCACCAATTCTCCCTGGCGGCAGCACCTCTCTCCGTTCATTCACAATCTTCACCTCATTTCCTTCCAATGCCTTGCCAACCGTTTCAAATATTCGGTCTTCTTTTGCCTCAAACGGGGTGATCGTAACAGAGCCAGTCTCTGTTGTCCCGAATGATATGCATAATACCGTTCCCATTTTTTCACGCACCGCTTTCACTGTTTCCAATGGACAAATATCAGCTCCCGTCATTCCCGCGCGCAATGACGACAAATCAAATGACTCATTATTCAACACATGCAACTCCATATGAAACATTGCCGGTACCGCATGATGAATTGTTACTCGTTCTTTTTCGATCAGTTGCAACGCCTCTCTTGGGTTGTATCTTTCCTGTAACACCATTTTTGCTTGGCTGTATACAGCAGACATCAAGTTGCACGCCATGCCAAACACATGGAAAATCGGTGTACAAATAAGAAACACATCATCTTGACGGCACTTCAAGTTATCTGCAATGGCCATACCTGATTGGACGATGCCGCGATGAGTCATCATCACCCCTTTTGGGATTCCAGTCGTACCTGATGTATATAAAAGACAAAACAAGTCATGCTGCGGGTCGATTGCCACCGTACGCAACGGTTGATCAGTTGCATAGGATCTAAGTTGTTCCAAGGAAAGGAAGCCCGATTTGACAAACCGAACGGTGATGATCTGATTGACAATGGTCTGAATGAGATTCAATCCAATATGCTTTTCGATTTCCTCACATACAAACACAGTCCTCATTCCAGAATTTTTTATAATATGTTCGACTTCGTGCTGTCGATATTTCGGATTAAAAGGAACAACGATCGCCCCTATTTGGGAGATAGCAAAAAATAGTTGAACTGTCTCAAGCCAGTTTGGTAAACAAACGCCGACTCGATCTCCTTGTTTAATGCCGAGTGCGATCAACGCTGATGCCAACTGTCGTACTTCTTTATACAACTCACCATAAGTCATCCGATGACGAAGGTCATAAACAGCTTCTCTAGATGGATTGTCCGCCGCCGCTCGCTCCAACAATTGCGGAACAGACAAAACGCGAACTGTTTCCACCTCTCCCCCTCCTCCGTTTCCCCAAAAGTTAGTTCACTTGATAAAACGCTACTTGTACTTCCGCTGGCTTTCGAATCCCTTCTCCAATAAATACCATTCTGTTTAAAAAATCATACCGACTATTCCGCACTTCAAAAGTAGGAGTCGTTTTAAAATAATACGAACCTTGTGGTACATCCTCGCCACGAGAAATTTTATTGATGATTTCTTGTGGTCCGTGTCGGTATCCTCTATTCACAACATAAATAGGTATTCCATCATCTGTCTCAATCACATAACAAGCAAGCAACTCTATGACTCCGTCTTTCCGAATCAATTGATAGTCTGCTCCTCCTGAAAGCACACGTCCCCGCATCCTCTTTCCTTCAAACCTTCCACCGATAATCGGTACTATCCTCCGATAGCCAAAACCAACTTCGCCGATCTCGATTGGCTTTCCCACCTCGACATAAGCCGTAAATAGGTGTTCAAACTGAATGTTCATTTTCTCCCTTCCCAATCCCAATTGCATTTTCTGCGGAATGCCGACAGCACATGTTATGAAACAGTAATCTGTTCATTGGTTAATTCAACCCGCTCCGCACGATAAACTGCGTATTTTTCCTGTACACATAACACGGCAATTCCTCCTAATACTGCGGCACTAGCAATAGCTGCAAAGTTATATTGTGGCGACAAGTTCAAAGACAGCAAAAATCCAACAAATGTTGGTGCAACGATACCTCCTATCCGGCCAAACGCCATCGTGCTTCCTAAGGCAGTGGACCGCATCGCTTCTGGATAATATTGAGAAACAAATGCGTTGGCAATGTTTTGGACACCGACCGAAGCCGCACCAATAATGGCAATGAGAACAAGAGCAATCATCATGCTGTTCGCAAAACCAATGAGTGATAAAGCAACCGCTCCGCAAAAGAATAAGGGAACAAGCACTTTCTTAAACCCCCATTTATTAACCAATGGCCCAAAAACAACGGTGCCAATGATCGCCCCGATTTGCATCACCGCGGTAAACACAAGGCTAGAGCTCAAATCATAGCCAACCTCCATCATTAGCCGAGGAAGCCATGTGTTCATTGAGTAAATGAGAACAAATGCACTGAAGCAAGATAGCCAAAACATTACGGTGCTAAACGCCCGCTTCTCTGTAAATAATTTCACGATAGGCAAAGAATCTTGAGTCTTTCTTTCAGGCTTGACTAGTTCAATAGCACCATCATGGCGAATATGAGGATCAATCAAAGCAAGAACCTTTCGCGCTTCCTCTTCTCTTCCCTTCTCTAGAAGAAAACCAACCGACTCAGGAACACCTTTCATCAAAAACGGAAGCAATAATACCGGAATGCCTCCGATCCAATAAATAGATTCCCACCCAACTGTCGGTAAGAGTGCACGGCTCGTCAACGCCGCGGCAATCGCACCAACAGAATAACCACAAAAAATCGAGGCAACAATGGCTGTACGAACTCGTTTCGGAAAAATTTCTGTCGCTAGGGCAATGACGTTGGGCATAACGCCGCCGAGACCAATCCCAGCAATGATCCGAGAGATGGTAAATAAAGTTGGATTTGGAGCAAAGCCAGCAAGGAAAGTAAAAAAGCCGAACAAAAGTGTAGTCAACAAAATAATTTTTTTTCGTCCCATTCGGTCAGCTAGCATACCGAATAATACTGCTCCAATGGCTGTTCCAATCACCGTATAACTCCCGATGGCGCCAGCTGTAACATCTGAAATTCCCCACTCGCGAATCAATAAAGGAACCGAAGCACCGTAAATCACTACGTCATACCCATCAAGCATGATCACTAAAAACAACCAAATCATAAGCAAAATGTGGAATGGACGGATCGAACTATTATCGATCACATTAAACGGATGGATTTGTTTCACATGGATTCCCTCCCTGAATAGCTTTTGTTATCCGTTTCCTTCAGGATGTTCATTGAGCCCTCCTTTCCCAAAGGTAACGGATACTGATCTCAATCTATCAGCAACCTTTGTAAACATAAGATTTATTTTGTCAATTTCTAAAACAATCTATTTACCGCTAAAAACTGGCTTTCGTTTTTCAGTAAACGCTCGCATTCCTTCTTTTCGATCTTCAGTCGCAAAAGCGTTTCCAAAGCAGGCAGTTTCCACCATCAACCCGGACTGCAAGTCAACATTAGCTCCCGTGTTGACCGCTTCTTTGAGCATACGCATGGCAATGGCCGGTTTTTTCGCCAATTTTCCGGCCCATTCTTTCGCCGTCGGCAAAAGTTCGTCGGATGGGACGACTTTGTTTACCAAATGAATAGAAAGCGCCCGCTGGGCATCGATCATTTCGCCGAAATAAAGCAATTCTTTCGCCACCCCTTGGCCGACGATGCGCGGTAACCGCTGCGTCCCGCCGCCGCCCGGCATAATGCCGAGATTGATCTCTGGAAAGGCAAATTTGGCATGCTCAGAACAAATGCGCAAATCGCATGCGAGCGCCAATTCGCAGCCCCCGCCGAGCGCCAGCCCGTTCACCGCCGCGATCACCGGTTTGGATGCGTTTTCAATTTTCAAAAACGCACTTCGCGATATTTTGTTCATTTCCATCATGCCGGCCAAATCCAAGTCCATCATTTCATGAATATCGGCGCCGGCCACAAACGCTTTTTCCCCCGCTCCCGTAATGACTACCGCTCCAACCTGCTGATTGACTTCGAGCTCATCGATTAAGGCGGATAGCTCTTGAAACACTTTTGTATTCAACGGATTGAGCGGAGGGCGGTGAATGGATACAACCGCCACTCGATTTTCGATTTCACAATGCAAAAATTCGTAGTTCACAACCCATTCCTCCCCTTCAAATTTTTAGAAACGTAGTTGTGGCGTATAGCCGACATCACCACCTCTCCGTTTATCAGACATCATCGTAATCATAAAACCCGGCTCCTGTTTTTCGGCCGAGCCTTCCTGCCCGGACAAGTTGTCTGAGCAATAAAGGAGCGGCAAACCGATCGTCCTTAAACTCTTCGTAAAAATAGTCCATGACATGAAGGCCGATATCGACTCCGGCGAAATCTTGCAACGTAAACGGCCCCATTGGGTAGTTCAAACCAAGCGTCACCGCTTTATCGATGTCCTCCATCGAAGCCACTCCCTCCTCGACAAGGCGAATTGCTTCGATAAACTGCGGAATCATAATGCGGTTGACGATGAACCCCGGGGAATCTTTTTTCACCTCAACCGGCTCTTTCCCCAGTTTCCGGGTGAGCTCTTTCGCCTGTTCGACCGTTTCATCACTCGTTTTGTATCCGCGTACTACTTCGACGAGTTTCATCAGCTGGGGGGGATTGAAAAAATGCATACCAACAACTTGGCTTGGACGGTTGGTGGCAGAAGCGATTTCTGTGATGGACATCGATGATGTGTTCGTTGCTAGGATGGTGTGTTCTGCTGCAATGTTGTCCAATTGAGAAAAAACTTCTTTTTTCACCTCCATGTTTTCGATGACCGCTTCAATAATGACATCTGCCTGTCTCATTTCCTGTAAGTTAGTTGATCCCTTCACTCGTTCCAGCGCTTCATGTTTTTGCTCGGTGGTCAGCTTCCCTTTGGCCACGCTTTTATCCATAAATGCTTCCATGCGTGAGCGCGCTTTTTGCAACATAGGCTCGTCAATATCTACTAAAATGACATTAAATCCTGATAACGCAGCTAAATTGGCGATGCCGCTTCCCATCGTACCAGCTCCCACGACTCCGAGCGTTGCTGTCATTCGTCAAATCCTCCCTTGTTTTTTGAATTTTCTATATTGTCTTTGCTATTGATTATAAATAAGGTAAATAAAAAAAAATACCTGCATAATGCAGGAAAACACGCTTATCTTTTCAGTATTTTGGCGGAAGGCAGGCCATATAAATCGTACAACTTTAACGCCATCATCAAATTGAATCGCTGCTCTGCCCCGCTCAAAGAGAAACCGAGCATTTCTTCAATCTTTTCGAGCCGGTATTGAAGGGTGCTGCGGTGAATATACAGCCTTTCGGCGGTTTCAGTCAAATGACCGTTGCAATCGAGAAAGACACGAATCGTTTGCAGCCAATCCACGTTTCGTTCCGCGGAATGCCGGATCAACGGGCCAAGATAGTTGTCGACAAACAGTTTTGCCGCCTCCAGCTCTTTTAAATGGTGCAATACCGTGTATGCCCCAAGCTCGTCAAAAAACGCCAAGCTTGTCCCTTGAAAACTATGGAGAATGACGTGCAACGCCTGAACCGCCTGCTGATAGCAAAAATAATAGTCACGGATCGATGCTGTCTTCCCTCCGATCCCCAAAAAAGCTCGGCATGACGCCCCCTCCTCTTTGATCCACTCGTTAATCCGTTGGTACCATTTTTCCCAGTATTTAATTGGAAATTTTCCTTCCTTGCGAGCTGGTACAATCAAAGTATACCAATCCCCAATAACTCCGTATAACACGTTAGGATCCTCCATAGTAATTCGTGCTTTTAAACGATCCCATAATGTTGTTTTCTCAACATTCCTTTTAAACAGATCTACCTGCCCTTCCGGTTCGGAAAATTGAAAATGCAAGACGGCAATACGGTGCTCATCAAAAATATTCCATTGAAATACATTGGCATACTGGATAATGCTCTCTTCCTCCTCGATTTCTGCAGCCAACAATTTATTTAAAAAACTATCTTTTAGTTGCTCCCTTGTATCAAAAACGAGCTTTTGTTTCATAAACTGGATAGAAAAAATATTAAGAGCTAGTTCAACACTCAAGCGAAAAAAATCATCAATCTCTTGTGGATGTACGCCAATAGCTAAATAGCCCACCACATCCCTTCCCCTGTTAATTGGCCAAACTGTCACCGGAACGTCCGGTAAGCCATCGAGCAAAGTATATCCTTCCATTCGGCTTTGTCCGACCGCTTGTTGTAATGCTTTCTTGGCAATGTCCTGCAATTGTTGCTCATTTAAAGTCCCTAACTCATAAGCGATTGGCCGCATAAAACGATCAAATACCATAACTGCTTTGGCAAACATTTGACTAAGTGTCTTCGTAATGCCTTGAAAGTTTTCGTGTTGAATCGTTTCTTTCATCAACTTTTGTTGATATTGAAGGAGAAGATGAAGACGATAGGTATGATCCCGTTCCTGACGATATAATCGGAGGTTTTCGAGCGTAACCGCAACATAGTTGGCTAACATATCCAAAATTTCTAAATCTTCTTTTGTGAATTTTCCTTCCTGTTTCCGCTCAACATGCAACACACCAATTGTTTTGAAGTTAACAACGAGCGGCACTGTTAGCTCATCTCCACCTGGTCTCTCTAAAAAGCGAAAATAATCACTGACCCGGTAATTATTTTTCATCATTACTTGTTTCGGACTAGCTATATTTCCATATAAAGGAGGATGAACAACGAAACTATTGTCCTCCTCCCGGTATAAATACATGCAGGCACCATCCGCATTTGTTCCCTTGCCTGCTCGCTCGACAATTTTTTCAACAAACTGCTCAAGAGGTGAGTCGAGCGAAAAGTGTTGAGCAATCCACTCAAGGTCGATCATTTTTCGTCGTTGCACTTCCTTGTTCCGAGCCACTGTCACAGCAAGGGCAACATCTTCTCCAAAGTGATCAAACAATTGCTTAGCCTCTGCGAGTAGTGAAACGTGACGTTGAAACCCGATCATACAAATTCCGTATTCGTTTTCTTCATCTTTAATTGGAACGCTGAACCACGTTTTTATCCTATTTTTTTTCAACAAGCCAATCAATGGACACGCGCACTCGTCATCCACTTCTTGAAACGTTGTACTCCCTTTAAACAACCGGGGCAAACAGTTAGCCATTGCAATCGGTGAGTGTGGAATTCCATATTGAAAATCACCTTGATATAATGTTGGAATGACGTGATCCCCTTCCTTTAGCACAATGGCGATCAGATCGCACTCCAGTTCCTCACGAAAAGCGTTCACCAAGTATTGCAAAGCCTCCTTTTCGGTATCAAACTTTACTAATTTCCGTGCTGTCGTCCGTAAGTGGTTCTCAATTTTTTTCATCAGCCTCTGTCGCTTGCTTTCATTCATAATACCAGCTCCCTTTGTTTATAGCCTTGTAGTAAGCATAAAGGTTGTTATTAAGCATCCTTGCTCAATAACAACCTTTCTCGCGCTTTACGAAAAATGCCCACTCATGTTCCATTTCGCCGCCAATTGTTTCGCCAGCTCGAGGAAAACGTCGAGCGCCTCTGGATTGGCCATCGAGCCCGAGTTGACCGCTTTTTCAAGCGGGAAGCCTAAGAGCAGCTTGCGGATTGGGATTTCCATCTTCTTTCCATTTAGCGTTTTTGGAATTTGCTTCACTTCGTAAATTTCGTCTGGAACAAAGCGCGGCGAGACGTGTTGCCGAATCGACTGGCGGATGCGGTCTTTCAGCTCATCATCGAGCGCCACGCCTGGCTTCAGGACGACAAACAGCGGCATAAACGACTGCTTGCCCATCATTTCTAAATCGACGACAAGGCTCTCGAGCACCCCGTCGACCGCTTCGACGGCGCGATAAATTTCGCTCGTGCCCATGCGAACGCCGGCGCGGTTGATCGTTGAGTCGGAGCGGCCGTAAATGACGCAGCCGCCTTGTTCATCAATCTTAATCCAATCGCCGTGCTTCCAGACGCCTGGATACGTGTCAAAATAGCTGTTCCGGTACCGCTCGCCGTCCGGGTCGTTCCAGAAAAAGAGCGGCATCGACGGCATTGGTTTTGTAATCACTAGTTCACCGACTTCATTCACGAGCGGCTGGCCGTTTTCGTCAAACGCCTGCACATCGGCGCCCAACGCGCGGCACGAGAGGACACCGGCGCGCACCGGCAAAATCGGCGAACCGACGACAAACGCGGTGCACACATCCGTTCCGCCGCTGCATGATGCTAGGCAAATGTCATCCTTGACGTTTTCATACACCCAGGCGAACCCTTCGACCGTCAGCGGCGAGCCGGTCGAAAGCACAGCCTCAAGCTTCGATAAGTCATAGCGCTCGTTCGGTTTGAGGCCGAGCTTCATGCAGACGTTAATAAACGCCGCGCTTGTGCCGAAATGGGTGATGCCTGCCTTCTCGGCGAGCTCCCATAAAACGTTGCCGTCCGGATACGTCGGGCTGCCGTCATAGAGCACAATGGTCGATCCAGCCAGCAGGCCGCCGATGAGAAAGTTCCACATCATCCATCCGGTCGTCGTAAACCAGAAAAACGTGCTGTCTTTCGTCAAGTTCTCGGAAATGGTCAACGCTTTCAAATGTTCAAGCAAAATGCCGCCATGTCCTTGGACGATCGGCTTTGGCAAACCGGTCGTTCCCGAAGAGTACAAAATCCAAAGCGGATGGTCAAACGGGACGTCTTCAAAGGCGAGCTCTCCCTTATTCGCCACGAGATCATCCCATAGCACGACCCCCTCATCCGGGGCCTCCATCTGCCCGCGCCAATACGGAAGCAGCACCGTCTTTTTCAATGATGGCAGCTTGGCGCGCAGTTCGGATACGACCGGCAGTTTGTCAAACTCTTTGCCGTTGTATTGGCAGCCGTCGACGGCAAACAAGACCGTCGGCTCGATTTGCGCAAACCGGTCGATGACGCTGCCGGCGCCAAAGTCCGGCGAGCAGCTTGACCAAATGGCGCCGAGCGACGCGCACGCCAAAAACGCCATCACCGTCTCGGGGATATTCGGCATATACGCAACCACACGATCGCCGCGCTTTACCCCCATCGCTCGCAATGCTTTGGCGATCGCCGCCGTTGTTTCGCTCAGCTCCTGCCATGACACTTCCCGATACGGCACGCGCTCCGAGCGGAAAATGATGGCCGAACGGTCGGCGCGCGCATGCCGGAACATATGCTTCGCATAGTTGAGCGTCGCGCCCGGAAACCACTCCGCCCCCGGCATCTTCCGCTCGCGCAGCACGCATTCATACGGCGTCGCCGCTTGCACACCGCCATACTCCCAAACCGTTTCCCAAAATTCTTCAAGATGCTCAACTGACCATGTCCATAGCTCGCGATACGAGTTACATGACAACCCCTTTTTCTCTTTCAGCCAGTCCATATACCGCCGAATATTTGACCGTTGGATTTGTTCTTCTGTCGGTTTCCAAAGGATCGTTCCTTCCGTAATCGCTTTCATTGGATGGCGCGTCAATGGACGCCGTCACCGCCTTTCTGTCGATAGTTGATTCAGACTATTTATATGATACCATTCTTTCAAACTATTTTGAATAGACGTTTCTCCGCCCATTTTGTCGGAAAAGAGCGGAACAAACGGATTGACAAAAAAGCCAAACTGGAATATGATAAACACAAAAGTTGGTCTAGGTAAAAAAAATGTCCTTTACCTAAAATATTAATAGGAGGGAAACTTTTATGGCCGAACGAAATGATTGTCCCCTTTCCCGTATGAAGCAGGGAGATCGGTTTCGCATTGCGAACATCGCCATTCCTGACCCTGTGCTGAGAAGAAGATTGCTTGACTTAGGCTTTGTGCCCGGTGGGGAAATAGAAGTCGGCCAAAAAAGTCCGCTCGGCGATCCGACTGC
The DNA here is from genome assembly GCF_052692335.1 of Geobacillus sp. YF-1. Classification (NCBI taxonomy): domain Bacteria; kingdom Bacillati; phylum Bacillota; class Bacilli; order Caryophanales; family Anoxybacillaceae; genus Geobacillus; species Geobacillus sp. YF-1. Next base: position 1,420,464 of record NZ_CP199850.1, on the reverse strand, counting down.
TTACCGCGTACGAGGAACAACGATTGCATTAAGAAAAGAAGAAAGCAATTATATTTACGGGGAGAGAATCAACAATGACTAGAACGAACTATACAATTGCCTTAATGGGAAATCCAAATACGGGAAAAAGCACGTTGTTCAATGTTTTGACAGGCCTGCGCCAACATACTGGAAACTGGCCGGGAAAAACTGTCATTCGTGCAGAAGGAGAATTCGCCCACCGCGGTGCCACATACCGAATTGTTGACTTGCCAGGAACATACTCGCTTTATTCCAACTCCGCTGATGAAGAAGTGGCGCGCGACTTTCTATTGTTTGAACGGCCCGATCTTACCATCGTCGTCGTTGATGCAACGGCATTGGAGCGCAATTTGAATTTGGCGTTGCAAGTATTGGAAATCACCGGCCGCGTCATCGTCGCTGTCAATTTGATGGACGAAGCGAAAAAGAAAGGCATTCTTATCAACAGCAAAAAATTGGAAAACAAACTCGGCGTACCGGTTGTACCGATATCCGCCCGCAATAAAGAAGGAATCGACAAGTTGATGAACACTGTTGATGCAATGGTACGCGACCGCATCAAGACGAACCCGCTTTCCATCCAGTACAGCCCCGAAATTGAACAAGCCATTTCCAAGCTTATGCCAAATATTCGCGAAACGGTCGGCGATGCGTATCCGGCGCGCTGGATTGCGCTTCGGCTGCTTGACGGCGATACATCGCTCTTGGCTGCGTTAAAACAGCCGCCGCAACGGGACACAAAGGAGGGGGGCGCTTATGCTTGTTGCGGATCGGTCAAATCGATTTGATCGTTTGCTAGAAGAAGCGCAAACGCTGGCGCCAGCTGACACGCGTGAACAGATCGTCACCGCCATCTTTCAAACATCGGCTGCGCTTTGCCGAGAATGTGTCACTCATACACATAGCGTGAAGCGGGATCGAACGGAACAAATTGACCGGATCGTCACATCGAAACGGTGGGGATTTCCGATTATGCTGGCGTTGCTCGCCGCTGTCCTGTACGTGACCATTGTCGGCGCCAACGTATTTTCCGATTCGCTCGCTCGTTTGTTCGGGACGGTTGAAACGTATCTGACCATGGCTTTTCAAGCGATTCACGCCCCCGACTGGCTGCACGGGCTTATTGTACTTGGCCTATACCGCGGCACTGCCGCGGTTGTCAGCGTGATGCTGCCACCGATGGCCATTTTCTTTCCGCTGTTTGCGCTTCTTGAAAACTATGGCTATTTGCCGCGCGTCGCCTTTAACATGGATCGCTTGTTTAAAAAAGCAGGCGCGCACGGCAAACAATCGCTGACGATGGCCATGGGCTTCGGCTGCAACGCCGCCGCCATTATGTCGACGCGCATTATCGAATCGCCGCGCGAGCGGATGTTGGCCATTTTGACCAACAACTTCGTCCCGTGCAACGGGCGTTGGCCGACGCTGATTTTGCTTTCTTCGCTATTTATGGCAGCTGGTTATACAGGGGGCTGGAACACGCTCGTCACTGCCGCAGTGGTCGTCGCCATGGTGCTGTTTGGCATCATCGTCACGCTGGCGGTTTCATGGATTTTGTCTAAGACAGCTTTGCGCGGGATTCCGACCCATTACACGTTGGAGCTGCCGCCATACCGACGCCCGAAAATCATGGAAACGATCATCCGGGCCACCCTTGACAAATCGCTCTACGTGCTAAAGCGAGCAGTGACGGTGGCAGCGCCAGCCGCCATTCTTACGTGGGTGCTCGGCAACGTTCACGTGGGAGATACGACCGTGCTGGCGTATTTAGCCGACGGACTTGACCCATTTGCCAAAGCGTTGGGATTGGATGGCTACATTTTGCTGGCGTTCATTTTAGGCTTGCCAGCCAATGAAATCGTCTTTCCCATTTTATTGATGGGCTATTTATCCGCCGGAGCGCTCACCGAAGTCGACGGACTATCGTCATTGAAACAAATTTTGCTCGACCACGGCTGGACGTGGCTCACCGCCCTCAATATGATGCTGTTTTCCCTGCTTCACTACCCGTGCGGCACGACGCTCGTCAACATTTACAAAGAAACGAAAAGCGTGAAATGGACGTTCGTCGCCTTCGCCTTGCCGACAGCGATTGCCATTATGGTCACCTTTACGACCGCGCAGTTGGCAAGATGGCTCGGGCTCGTTTAACACTCGAGGCTGTCTCGACAGGTCGGTTTAACAACCTGTCAAGACAGCCTCTTTTTATATGTACACACCAACTTCATGTTGTGTCTGTATTGCAGACCGGCGACTTTTTAGAAAGTGGGTGAAAAAACCGCTAATTCCCTTCATCAATGAGGGAGCGCGTGAAAAGGAGGACCGATGTAACAAGGTTTTGAGATGGCAATGCCGGATCCACGAATCAATCACCGGACTCTTAGAAGGTCGGTGAAAAAACCACTGTTTGCCTGATCGATGATGGAACGCGTGAACATCGAGGCTGATGCAGCAAGTTTTTTTCTACTTGAGAACCGATTCCGAGAAGGCTCTTCACCAACAGTTGTACTTGATTTTTCCAGCACACATCTTACTTATGCATCCACGAAAGAACAGGAAACCAATCATGTTTTGCTTACACCTGTTCAGAGAAGTGCACCGTCTGTCAAGTACACGTTGTGGTGATGAACCTCCGAGAAACGGTTGCGTTGATCACCAGCTTCTCCCCCTCTTTCGCATACGCACCGGCTTCTTATGTCACGCGACCCGTTGTCCCTATCTTGAAGACAGACCTTGTACGTCAGCCTCCGTTTATTGACCGAAATCAACTCCCGTCTATACTTCTTTTACATTCTCCACATGAGAAGCATCTCCCTCTACGATTACGCGAAACCCGTCTTCATCCGCTTCGACGATCGTCACGCTTGTCCCGTACATATACGGCGGCGCCCAAAGCTGGTCAAGCGGCGCGCCTTTAAATGCCGCTATGAGGGTTTTCAGTACGACACCGTGGGTGACGATCAAGACGGTCTCCCCCTCGTGCCGCCCGACGATGCGCCGCACCGCTTCCAGCGCCCGCTGTTGCACATCGAAAAACCGCTCCCCGCGCTGTGGCGCGTACAGATGCGGTGCGTTCCAAAAACGGTCGAACGCAACCGGATCCATTTGCTGGATTTCATCATGCGTCTTTCCTTCCCAATCGCCAAGATGAATCTCGCACAGCTGCTCGTCTTGATCAATCGGAATAAGCCGCGCGCCGCGAACCAGCTCGGCCGTCTCAAGCGCCCGACCGCTCGTGCTTGTATAAATGGCGGCCAACTCGACCGCTTCGAGCCGTTTTCCAAGCCGCATGGCGTCTTGCCGCCCCTTTTCCGTGAGCGGCGAGTCTTGTCTTCCTTGCATCCGCTTTTCGACATTCCACTTCGTTTCCCCATGTCTTGTCAAATACAAAGTTGTCCTCATGTTTCCCCTCGTTTCTCTCCTCTCTATCCACCTAATAGCCGATTCCAGCCAACGAAACGCGGCATGGGCGTTCCTGCCATCCTTGATCTCCGCTTGAATGCCGTTGGACAACTGGATTTTATTACCAAATCCGCAGCGCTGTTCATCTTTTTCCGTTCGTTTTCACGAGTTTCATTAGTTCCATTCCTTCCGGCGTTTCGATGCGCTCGATGGCCCGAAACCCATGGCGTTCGTAAAAGCGAAGGGCCGGGACGTTGCCGCTTCCGGTCGTCACGACGATCTCGTTTATCGACGGCTCTTGCTTGATCACAAAGTCGAGCAACGCGCTGGCGATCCCTTGACGGAAATAATCCGGGTCAACCATCAGCCGACAAAGGTGAAGCGTCTTCCCATTCCGCTCGCAAGCGATCGCCCCAACGAGCCGTTCACCTTGAAAATAGCCGAAAAAACGCTCGCCGCATCGTTGCAGAGAAGCGATCGTATCGCGAAGCGGCGGGAGCGCCGTGCTGCCGATGATCTGCGCCTCGATCGTATACGCACGCCGCTGCAGGTGCAGCACCATAACAGCCGTCTCGTAGTCGGCTATATGAAGTTCAGCAATCATGTCCCTCTCCCTTTCGATGGCTAGCGGCCGAGCGGTTGTATTCCTCGAGCCATTGCTGCAGCTTTTCCGCTTCAAGCGAACGGCTGAAATAAAACCCTTGGGCGTAATCGCAATCCATTTGTGAAAGAAGGACCACCTGCGATTCGGTCTCCACCCCTTCGGCCAGCACTTCAATATCCAAGCTTTTCGCCAAGTGGATGATGGTATCAACGATCGTAGCGTCCTTCGAATTTTCGGCAATTCCTTGAATGAAGCTGCGGTCAATTTTGAGCAGCGACACCGGCAAATTGCGAATATACGCGAGCGAGGAAAAGCCGGTGCCAAAATCGTCGATCGCCGCCTGCACGCCAAGCTGCTGCAATTCGGTTAAAATGTGCCTTCCTGTCTCAATGTTTTCCATCAGCCCGCTTTCGGTCACCTCTAAAATCAAGCGGTCGGGCGCCAGCTCCGTCTCCCGCAAAATGCGCTTCACATGTTCAACAAGTTCGGGACGGTTGAGCAAAAACGGCGACAAATTCACCGCTAACTTCAGCCCGGGAAATTTCCTTTCCCATTCTTTCACTTGGCGGCACGCCCGTTCTAACACCCAAAGCGTAATTTCAAAAATAAATCCGCTCTCTTCAGCCAACGGAATAAAATCGAGCGGCGGAATCTCACCGAGCGTCGGATGGCGCCAGCGCAACAGCGCCTCAATTCCCATCGCTCGCCCTTGGGTCAACCGCACTTTCGGCTGATAGCACAAATAAAACTGCCCACGCATAATGGCAAACGGCAAATCCTGCTCGATCACGATGCGCCGATGCTCGACCGGGCGATAAAACGCATAACCGTTCCGTCCCCGCTCCTTCACCTCATACAACGCCTGATCGGCGTATTTCATCACCTGCTCGATCCGGTCGCTGTCTTTTGGGAAAAAGGCGATGCCGATCGATAACGTCGATTGAATGAGCTGTTTTTCATAATAAAACGGCTCATGGAACGAGCTGACCAACCGTTCCGCCAAAGCGGTCATTTCCGTTTTCGTTACATTCGGCAGCAGCAACACGAACTCATCGCCGCCGATGCGGGCGAAAAAGTCATCATGGCGCAGCTCCCGACTGACGCGTTTCACCGCTTCGCGCAAAAAATAGTCGCCAGCTTGGTGAGAAAAATGATCGTTGATCCATTTAAATTTATCAAAATCTAAATAACAGAGGGCAAATGGCGTGCCGCTCGCCATCAGCTCACCGATCTGCCGTTCGAAATAGATGCGGTTGGCGATGCCAGTGAGCGAATCAAAGTAAGCAAGTTGGCGCAGCTTTTCTTCATACTGCTTCCGCTCACTGATGTTTTTTACCGTGACGATGACGCAATCGAGCTTTCCGGCCTCATCAATGATCGCTTTCCCGCTAGCTTCCATCCAAATCCATTCGCCATGTTCGTCCCGCTTGCGAAATTCCGCTGTTTGCGTCTCATATGTATCATACAAATTCGCCAATTTTTGCGTGATCACCGGCGCGTCGTCAGGGTGGACAAACGCCAACATATCATCATACGACGCTGGCTGCCAGTTCATTTTTCCCTTCCATGATGGCGGAATGTACGACAGCTGACGGTCACGTGAAAAAATGAAGACATAATCGTTTGAATGTTCGACGATCAGCTGCAAACGCCGCTCCGCCTCAGCGAGCCGCGCCCGCAGCTCCTCCGCTTGGGCTTGACGGCGCAACACGCACAATATAGCGGCCGCTTGGCCGCGCTCATCAATGATCGGCGACAACCCGGCAACGAAGGCGCCGCCGGACAGTTCCACTTGAAAAGCGGCTAGCTGTTCTTTCATCCGCTTGGCTAACTCCCGCCCCGCAGCCATCAGCGCCTTTTCCGTTTCTTCACTCAGCGCTAACCCGGTAAAGGCAGGGTTTCGATAAATCATGGTACCTTGCCCATTCAAGATGGCAACTGCTTCATTGAAGTGATGGAAAAAGGCTGTATACTTGTCCATGCAATGGTTACCTCGCCATTGATCGAAATATACCGTTATCCTCACTTCCATTTTCACGAAAACATCGGCAAAAATCAACAAATTTCGCAAAAAACCAGCGCCAAAATAAGAAACCGCCCACCGGCGGCTGACCGATCACCCAATTTGCCGCTGGCGGGCGCGAAGCGGACACGTTTGACAACACGTTCCCCCCGTTGTATGCACGTATAAGCAGCACGTCGTTCGCTGCATGCCGCTCGCCCCTTTAAAAAAGCGGCGGAGCGGGTTGTCTTTTTGGCCAAACAGACGGCCATCAGCTTCATGAACGAGAAAACGAAAATCGTCCCGCAGCCGATCGGCGACGAGCGCAAGCGATTCATCCTCCAGCCAACGTTCATATACCCAATACACGTAAATGGCGACATTTTCCCACAAGACGAGCGAGGAGATGCGCGTCAGACGGCGCAACTGAGCAATGAGCGGCGCGAACAGCCCGGCGAACACGTCGCAAACGGCTTGCTCGCGCCAGCGGCTTCGTTCGCTGCCGCACATCTCCGCTTCTGCCGGCTCAAGGCGAAAGCGCGGCATCCACGTCTCTCCTTCACCGTCCGTATCAAGCCAAATGCGCTCAGGGTCAAGCAAAAGCCGCTTGTTCCATGCCGACATGGCGTATAACGCCATCGGCGCTAAAAAGCTGAGGCGCTTGACCAGCATCGACGCCGCCACAGCGTCATTCGCCGCCCCCATCTCATCACGCACGTGGGCGACATACTTAGCGAGCTGTTCGGCGTCCTCCAGCAGCTGGGAAAACCGCATCGACGCCGAAGCATCGGGCTGCTTGCTTGAAAAACGATACGTTTCTAACGCTCTCATTTCGTCTTCGCACAGTCTCATCATGATACGCCTTCTTTCTGTAAAATGCGCCGCCCTTTTCCATACGGGATACAAAGCGGGGTGCCAAAGAGCGGATCGTACGTAATTTGGCAATCCAACTGAAACACATCGTTTATGAGCTGGCGGGAAATGACGTCTTCTGGCTTCCCTTCGGCGTACACTGCCTTGTCGCGAATGGCGACGAGATGATGTGCATAACGGCAGGCCAAATTTACGTCATGAAGCACCATCACGATCGTCCGCCGTTCCTTTTCATTCAGCTCAAACAATAAATCTAAAATGTCAATTTGATGGGCCAAATCAAGATACGTCGTCGGCTCGTCAAGCAAGATGATGTCCGTTTCTTGCGCCAGTGTCATGGCAATCCATGCGCGCTGGCGCTGTCCGCCGGAAAGCGAATCAACCGGCCGCTCGGCGAGCTCTGTCAGCCCGGTCGCCGCCAAAGCGCGCGCAACGGCACGCTCATCTTCCTCACTCCATTGTTTGAACCACGTTTGGTATGGGTACCGCCCTTGCTTGACGAGCTGCAGCACGGTCAACCCTTCTGGAGCGACAGGCGACTGCGGCAAAATGGCCAAGCGACGGGCGATTTCCTTGGTCGGCTGTTTGGCGATCTCCTTTCCATCGAGCAAAACGGCGCCGCCTGCCGGCTTCAACAGCCGGGCCAAGGCGCGCAGCAACGTCGACTTGCCGCAGCCGTTCGCCCCAATAAACACGGTCATTTTCCCCTTCGGAATCGTCAAATGTAAGCGGTCGATCACGAGCGCGTCCCCGTAAGATAATGTTAACTCCTTCGCCTGCAGCACGTGCATGCTTTCCCCCCTCCTTCATTGATGCTTTCCGACTCTGTACAATAAATAAATGAAATACGGCGCGCCAAGGGCGGCGGTAAATACGCCCGCTGGAATTTCCGTCGGCGCCAACAGCATTCGTCCGGCGAGATCCGCTCCCATGACGAGCACACCGCCGAACAGCGCCGCCGCCGGAAGCAGCGCACCAAACGCTGAACCGACAAGGCGACGCGCCATATGCGGCGCCATCAGCCCAACAAAGCCGATGCCGCCAGCGAAGGCGACCGCTCCCCCAGTGAGCGCGGTGCTCAGCAACACCAGCCCGAGCCGTTGCCGTTCAACCGCGCCGCCAAGCCCAATTGCCAGCTCGTCGCCTAATTCTTGCACGTTGACGTGTCGAGCGGCGAACATAGCAATAAGAAGCAACCCGATGACCGATGGCGCCATAAACGAGACGTGTTGCCAAGATACGCCATATACGCTGCCGGTGATCCAAACGTTCGCCTGGCTCGCCCGGTAAATCGGCCCGACGATCATCAGCAGCGTTGTCAACGCCTGCATCAGCGCAGAAATGCCAATGCCGACAAGCACGAGCCGAAGCGGGGCGAGACCGTTTTTCCACGCCAGCGTATACACGAGCCAAGCGGCGGCTGCAGCGCCGAGAAAAGCCGCGAGCGGCAGCCAGTGGATGCTGACGGTGAGGGAGTTGTTTTCATCGCTAAACAGCGCCAAAAAACCGACGACCGCGGCGGCCGCCCCGCCGGTGATGCCGAGCACATCCGGCGACGCGAGCGGATTGCGCACCATTCCTTGCAAAATCGCACCCGCGGCCGCAAGCGCCATTCCGGCCAGCCAAGCCACCAACACGCGCGGCAGTCGAAACGTCAAAATGACCGTCCGATGAATTTCCTCACCATAGCCAAGCAGCGCAGCGGCGGCGGCAAACGGCGAAATGCGCATCTCCCCGCTGCCGATGCTGATAAGAAAAAGCAGAACCGCGACCAATCCGAGCGCGGCGATCACGACGGCCGCTTTTTTATCGTAGAAAAACGATCCATAGCTTCCCATCCGGACAGTGACGTATTTTTTCATTTTGCAGTGATCCCCCTGCGGGCAATGTAGACGAAAAACGGAACGCCGATCAAGGCGGTGACGATGCCGACTGGCACTTCGCGCGGCATGAGCACGTAGCGCGCCCCGATGTCGGCAGCCAAAAGCAAGATCCCTCCGAGCAAGGCGCAGTACGGAAGCAGCCAGCGGTGATCTATGCCGGCCAGCGCCCGCGCCATATGCGGCACCATCATGCCGATAAAGCCAATCGGACCAGCGACAGCGACCGAGCCGCCGGCGAGCAGCACGACTAGCAGGACGGCGGCAGCCTTGATCACAGTCGTCCGCTGCCCAAGTCCTTTCGCTACATCATCCCCCATCAGCAAAATGTTGACATGGCGCGCCAGCAGCATGGCTCCGAGCCAGGCGGCGGCCAAATACGGGAAAACGGCAGCCAACAGCTCGAGCTTCCTGCCGGCGACCGACCCGGCCAGCCAAAAGAGCACTTCTTCGAGCGCCTTTTCGTTCATTGCCAACATCCCTTGCGTCAACGAGGCAAATAAGGCAGCGACGGCTGTGCCGGCAAGCGTCATCTTCAGCGGTGTCAGCCCGTCTTTCCCTGCGGCGCTGATCACAAATACGATCGCCGCCGCGGCCGCCGCCCCCACAAACGCGACCCATGACAACATTTGCAATGAAGAGATGGAAAAAAACGTAACCATCACGACAATGAAAAAGCCAGCCCCGGCATTAATACCGAAAATGCCCGGCGAAGCAAGCGGATTGCGCGTCAGCGCTTGCATAAGCGCCCCGGCCATCGCTAGGCTCGCGCCGACCGCCGCGGCAATGAGCGCCCGCGGCAGCCGCACCGTCGCCACCACTAAATGGGCGTTTGAACCGTTGTTGTCGATCAAGGCGGCCATCGCCTCCCGCCAGTTCGTATCGGTATACCCGTACACCACGCTCATCCACATGGCGGTAAGAAGCAAGATCGACAGCCCAATGAGGCCCATCGTTTTTTGACGGTTCGTTGCGAACATGGTGTGAAATCTCCCTCAGTATTTCATTTAATAATGATATCTATCGTTAAGTCTATTTGATAATGACTCTCATCGTCAATATTTTTTGCCATCTTTTTATGATTTTCTCATGATTTTTTTATTTTTTGTTGACAATGATTATCACTATTATTTATGATATTGGCGTGAATGAAACTCATTATCAATTCCGTGAAATGGAAAAGGGGGATTTGCACCGTGAATATGAAACAAACCCATCTTCTTTTCACCTTCCTCCTTTCTCTCCTTCTTCTCGCCGGCTGCGGTGGGAAACAGGAAGAAACGGCCAAACCGAAGGGCAGCAATCAATCGAAAGAAGCAAGCTACACCGTCGAACACGCCATGGACACGACCGAAATCAAAGGGACGCCAAAACGAGTCGTCATTTTAACGAACGAAGGAACAGAAGCCCTGCTTGCGCTAGGTGTGAAACCGGTCGGCGCCGTCAAATCGTGGACGGGCGATCCGTGGTATGACCACATTAAAGACAAAATGGACGGCGTCAAAGAGCTCGGATTGGAATCGGAGCCGAACGTTGAAGCGATCGCCGCTTTAAAGCCGGACTTGATCATCGGCAACAAAATGCGCCATGAAAAAATTTATGAACAGTTGAAACAAATCGCTCCAACCGTATTCTCTGAAACGCTGCGCGGCAACTGGAAAGACAACTTTATGCTCTATGCGAAAGCGGTGAATCAAGAAGAGAAAGGGAAACAAGTCATTGCCGACTACGACAAGCGCATTGAAGACGTAAAAGCGAAACTCGGCGACAAGCTGAAAATGAACGTGTCGGTCGTCCGCTTCATGGCTGGTGACGTCCGCATCTACCATAAAGACTCGTTCTCCGGCGTCATTTTGGACCAGCTCGGCTTCGCCCGTCCGGAATCGCAAAACGTGAACGACTTCGCGGAAACCGGTGTGACGAAAGAACGCATCCCGGCCATGGACGGCGACATCCTGTTCTACTTTACGTATGAAACAGGCGACGGCAAAGCAAGCGAAATCGAAAAAGAATGGATTAACGATCCGCTCTTTCAAAACTTAAACGTCGCGAAACAAGGCAAGGTGTACAAAGTGAGCGACACGATTTGGAACACAGCTGGCGGTGTGCTCGCTGCCCATCTGATGCTGGACGATATCGAGAAATATTTCTTGCAGAAACAATAATCTTACGTAAAGGCTGTGCGAAAGATGGCATACCGAATCTTCTGCACAGCCTTCCTCTTCCCTTTTCCTCCGCATTTCCTACTCTCCGTTCCCGCAAAGCATCCGGGCACAAAACCGATGATCTGGATGAATTGCTTAAACATTTCGATGCTAGGCAAGCGCCCCTGACAGCAACTCCATTGCCGTTTAACGCAAATTGTGATACATTCAAACTATGAAATGAACGAAAGAAAGGGAGAAGACGATTGAACCATCCAGCACGGATCGCAGCATGCCTGTTGTCGCTTAGCGTTCTATTGTCAGGCTGTGCTGATGACAGCAGCCAAGAACAAAGCCATTCGCATATGACGAAAACCGCCACTGGCGATATTCGCGAGACAACGAAATCGGTCGAGCATTTACCAAGCTTTTTAGGCGCGTTCGAAGAGGAAATGGCTGTGTTGTACCAACAGGCCGCGGAACACCGCGAACTGCTTGAAAACATCCCGTGCTATTGCGGCTGCGGACAATCGGCCGGCCATAAAAACAACTATGACTGCTTTGTCTATGAAAATAAAAAAGACGGATCGATTGTCTGGGATGATCATGCAACTAAATGCGGCGTCTGTCTCGACATCGCTGCCGAATCGATCGCTGCTTACAATCAAGGGAAATCGATCAACGACATCCGGCATATGATCGACGAAAAATACAAAGAAGGCTACGCCGAACCGACACCGACAAAACCGCTTTAATCCTAATGAAAAAAGCGCCGAACTGGGCGCTTTTTTCCGTCGTTTTTGTTCCGCTGAGCGTTCTCATCCATACGGCGCTAAGAAGCAAGAGAAACAGCCCAATGAGACCCAGCGCTTTTTGACGGTTCGTTCCGCCTGTTGGCCGAGAAGGCTCGTGAAAAACGGCTGATCCCCTCAATGGAAGAATAAGCGGAAAGCAGGACCGATAAAACAATGTTTTTAGAAATAAAATGGTAAGGATATATGCACAATTCAAGCACCAACCTCCAAGATCAGCTGATGAACCTCTCCCACCTACACTGTGCTTAGAAGGATCGTGAAAAACGGCGGAGTTCCTTCCTCCAATGGGAGAACACGTGAAACGCAGGATCGATACACCAAGGTTTTTCTAGTTGAGAAGTGACATTGCAAAGCTGGATCCAAGATTAAATCACCAGCCTCTTAGAAAGCTGGTGAAACACCGCTGTTACACACCAATCGGCGGCATTTTCACTCAAAAAAGAAAGCTGATTCTGCGAGGTTTTTCTAATTGGGAAATGGGTAAAACTCAGCGGTATTTTGCCCTAAATCACCGACCTTTTAGAGGTGGGAGACTTCGCGGTCAATGTGTTAAAACTCGAGTTCCCCTGTCAAAGATACTCCCCCAATGGCCTGTCGGCGCGGGCAACATCAACACCGGCTGAGCGCGGCGTACAAATCATGCAATGTTTCGATGCCGCGTTTACGCAGTTCGTCGAGCAAGATGACCCATAACTTCGCCATCGCTTCCACATCGCCGTCCGCCGTATGACGGCGCGGGCAGCGGATGCCATAACAGGCTAATGCATCGTCAAACGTCGGGCATGAATGGCCGATCAGCGTCATCATCGGCTGCAAGTCAAGAAAGCGCCCGCTCCATTTTTGCCGGTAATGGCGCCAAAGGCCATGGCGTAAAAACGCCAAGTCATGGCCAATGTGATAACCGAGGAGTACACCGGCGGCAATAAACGGCACAAACGCGCGCAGCGCCTCGGCAAGCGGCGGAGCGAACATGACATCCTTCGCCTCAATGCCGGTCAAGGCGGATATAGGTTCTGGAATGGGCTTTTCCGGCTTGACGAGCGTCATGTACGCATCCGTCACGATCCCTCCGACCGTTTTCGCCGCCGCCATGGCCAAAATTTCATCGCCTTGCTCCGGGGAAAAGCCGGTCGTTTCCAGATCGATGATGACAAACGGGATATCGATCAAACGGTCATGCCAATCGATGACGTGCTGTTTTTCCTTTTGCAGCGAGCGAAGCCACGATTCTTGTTGCCATGAATGGTCCTGTCCAAATAAGGCGGATGATGCCTCGCGCGGAACGCCGAGCGACAACATGCGGAGCGCCCGCTGCCAAAACCGGTGCCGCTCATGCATGAATGTTAGCCACCCGCCGGGCGACAAAGCGCTGCAATCGTTTAGCGGTGCGCATCGCTTGTTTCAGCCGCTTTTGTTCCGGCCGCTCAAGCGCCCGCCATAACACGTATTCACGCCCGTCCCCCGCCTCAGTGCTGTACTTCAGGCGAATCGAATAGTAAACAGAAAGCGCCTCGCAAACGGCGTCGGAAAACGGCGCCGTCAACACGCCATTCGCTTCAAGCGCCCGCCGCCGCTCGGCTGTGCCCGCCGCCGGGACGTGCGCAAAACACGCCAACCATTTCAAAGCGTTGGTGAGCTGCACGTAACCGCCCTGTTTCATATGAACGGCCCCGCTATACGGCCCCCATCGCTCCGTTTGCACGTTGCCCAACCAGCCGAGCGGAACCGGAGGAAACTGAACGTGCTCGCCCATGCGCGTCAACAGCAGCGGCCGTTCGGCCACCGCCGCAAACAGCGCCTTTCTTGCCGTCTCAGCCAATTCCGCTTCCCCATAAAGAGGCCGCATATCCATCGCAATCAACAAAAAACGAATGTCGTTCGGCCACCCGCTGTCCAAGTAGGAAACAAGCTGTTGCTCCCAACCGCGGACTGACTGTGCCCACCGCTTGTTCGTCGCCATCACGTAACCGGAACAGTACGGATACCCAGCCTCATGCAGCATATCCACCCCGATCGTCGCCATATGGCGAATGAATTCATAACAAGCCGTTTCCTCGTTCTCAGGACAGTTGAATAAAATGCCGTGATCTTGATCCGTCCAAATCGTCGGCTCACACCGGCCGATGCTTCCCATCACATACCAGCACCACGCTGAGGGACGAACGCCGACCGACCGTTTCATCGTCTCCCGCTCGGCAAGGAAGAACGCGCGGCGAAGGATGGCTTCATGAACAGAAACGATGTCATTGGCGAGCTGACCCATTTGTTCACGTACTGCATAGCGCCGCAGTTCACGCGCCAGTTCATCGTGGCAAAAACGAAGTTCGGCGGCCGACTCGGCTCGGTTTAGCCGCTCGACCACCTTTGCCGCCAATAATTCCATCCTCTTTTCCCCTCCCGATTACTGCTGGGCGAGGGTTTTGGGCTGATACGCCGGATCGAGCTGTTCCGGATAGCCATACGAACCGTGCTCACTAATATCAAGACCGGAAATTTCTTGCTCGGCCGTAACACGCAGCCCGACCGTTTTCTTCATGGCATATAAGATAACAAACGAGACAGCCGCGACATACACTGCCGCACCGAGCACACCGACCGTTTGCACAATCAGCTGATCAAATCCGCCCCCGTAAAACAGCCCAGCCTTCCCGATGCCCGTGATCTCGACTAAACGCGGCGAGGCGAAAAACCCGGTGGAAATCGTGCCGATGATGCCGGCAATCCCGTGGACAGAAAACGCGTAAATCGGATCGTCAATCCCTTTGCGCTCAAAATAAATCGATGTCCAGAATGTCAGCGCCCCGGCCACCGCGCCGATCACCACCGCCGCCCACGGTTCGACGAACGCGCATGCGGCGGTAATGGCGACTAAAGCGGCGAGCACACCGTTCACCATCGCCGGAATGTCCGCTTTGCCAACCAAAATTTTCGCCGTCAAGATCGCGGCAACCGCCCCTGCCGCAGCAGCCAAATTCGTCGTCAGCGCCACATAGCCGAAAAATCCGTCACCAACGGCCATCGTGCTGCCGGCGTTAAAACCAAACCAGCCGATCCATAAAATCAACCCACCGATGACCGTATATACTTGGTTATGCCCGGGGATCACGTTTGGCGTCCCATCTTTATTGAACTTGCCGATGCGCGGCCCAAGCAAAACCGTCGCCACAAGCGCCGCAATCGCTCCTTGCAGATGGACGACTGTTGAACCGGCAAAATCTTGCATTCCCATTTTTCCAAGCCAGCCGCCGCCCCACACCCAATGGCCGATCACGGGGTAAATGGCGATCGTAAACATCGTCCCAAAGAGAAAATAAACAGACAGTTTCGCCCGCTCGGCAAAGCCGCCCCAAGCGATCGCCAGCGACACGCCGGCAAAGCCGAGTTGGAATAAAAATTTGAGCTCGAGCGGCACATTCGCCCACGATAACGAATCAAACGTTCCTTTTCCTTCTTTTAAAAACCATCCTTCCGTCCCGACGAAGCCATTCCCAGCCCCAAATGTAATCGCAAAGCCGAACGCCCAAAACGCCAATGATGCGAGGGCAAAACTTAAAATTTGTTTGCCGGCCACATGCCCGGAGTTTTTCATGCGCGTGGATCCGGCCTCAAGCAAAGCAAACCCTGCCTGCATGCCGATCACGAGCACCGCCGAGAGCATGACCCAAAGGGCATCGAGCCCGAGCGTCAACGTTTTTTCATCCATCGTGCACATCCCCCTCTGTCATTTTTTATAACTTATATATGTAATAATATATAACATAATTCAACCAATAACAACGATCATTTTTTCTTGAAACCGGTTTCTGATAGAAAAAGTTTGTTAATTTTTTTGACAATAAAAGAATGCCCCTCATCACGAAGGGCATTCTTCACCATGTTACGCCACACGAATCGGCTTGCCAAACGGCACGCGCGGCATATAATCGTCCGGCACAAGCCAAAACACTTCATAGTCAACTTCGAGTTCTTCATAAAAATAGCCGGTTACATCGGTAATGTAAAACAACGTATCAATTTTTTGCCTAGCGGCCCATTCCAGCACTTCGGTGTACGACGATTTCCCGTGCTTGAAATATTTGATCGTCGCCACGCCAACCGGAGAGACATCGCGAATTTTAAAATCCGCTTGGACGAGCAATGTGTCCGGACGCAGTTTTTCAAACAGGTTGACGATGTTTTGAATCAGCACCGGCCGCGCCGGACGGTTCGATGTATCAATCGCCAAGGCAATCGAATGGTCCTTGCGCTCCTTAAGCAACGATAACAATGCTCGCTGCCATCTCACGAGGATCATCCCCCTTATATCGGTGAATCGCCGTGCGCATTACTAGTATAGACCGCCTTGGCGAAACGTACGAACTGTTTTTCTTTCCTGTTTTTCTTTCCTGTTTTCCTTCCTTTTCTCAACCAAGCCGGGGCGGGGATGGGCCCGTCGCAGTCAACCTCCGCCGCTTTACTCAGGCTGGGAGAAAGGAGGGTTCGCCTTTTTTCGGTCCCCCGCCTCGATCGTTCCTTCCATGTACACATCGCTGACTTGTTCATGCGTTTCCGCCAACGCAGCGTTAAGAAGTGAAGCGGATGGCTCAGCGGATGGGTCAGCGTGGCGCCCGATGACGTCGAGCGATCGTCTGTTTTCTGTCATCGTTGCTCCCTCCTTTCCGTTCATCACCTTCATTTTATTTATGTGGAACAAAGGGAAAAAGAAAAGAAGGAAGTTTATGGATGATGCATGCATACATGGCGGCTCGCGCGACAAACTAATGATAAACGTTCACAGAGAGGATGATGATCAATGAAGCAGCCGAAACGAAACGACAGCTTAGAACAACAACAAAAAAAGCAGCAACCCGACAAAGAACTGGAAAAGCAACCGGGCTACGGCGATAAAAAACTAGAGGGCCCGAACTACCCGGCGGAATAAAGGCGGCAGGGCAAGATGAGACATTTGCTTGCGTTGACGCTCAAATATTTGCTTACCGCGACGGTCATGTTCGCTATTTTGCCGCTGTTTTTGCGCATCTCATCAGCGGAAATATTGTCGTTCAGCCTCTGGCTAACGCTTGCCGCCTATGCGCTCGGCGACTTGTACCTTTTGCCGCGCCTTGGCAACGTTTCGGCGACGATCGCCGATTTTGGCTTCGTCTTCGTTGCCGTCTGGATTGGTGTTGGCGCGTTTTACGACACCGGTGGCGGGGCGGTCGTAAACGCAGCGTTTTTCGCCGCGCTGCTTGCCGCGTTTGGCGAGCTGCTGTTGCACGCCTATGTTCTCCGGTTTGTCGTCGGCCAACACGGAGAGGAAGACGCACCGCTTGCCGGCGGCCCGCGTTGGCAAACGGAAGCGGCGGAAGAGTTTGACGTCCGCGCCGCCCGCCCCGGCGATCAAGAAGGCGCACAGGTGAAACAAAAAGGAGACCGGCAGGAACAAGAACCGCCCCATCCTCCTATTTTGTAAGCAGCGAACAGACGCCAAATAACCAATGCTCATTAGCGATGGCCGAACGGCGACCGGTCTGTTCGTTTCTCCACCAAGCGGAACACTACAACAGCAAAAAACGGGTGTCTTCTCGCTCGCGAGACACCCGTTTTACATATGATGATACTCACCCTAATCGCTTGTTTCCGCACTCAACGGGCCGCCCTCTGCCCGTTCGGCCAATGGCCAAAGAGCAACGGCGCCTTTTTTATTGTTCCGGCCGTTTCAGCGCCAGCAGCGTCTGCTTTAGTTCCGCTTCCATCGCTGCGAGTTCGCGTTCAGCCTGCTGCCGTTTCAACCGACCTTCGGCTTGAATTTTTAACGTTTCTTCGAGCGTGGCGATCAAGTTTTCTTGCGTTCGCTTCAATGTCTCGATGTCGAGAAGGCCGCGCTCGTTTTCCTTGGCGATTTCGATGCTGTTTGTTTTCAACATTTCCGAGTTGCGCAGCAACAGTTCGTTCGTCGTTTCGGCAACCCGCTTTTGCGCCTCGGCCGCTTTTTGTTGCCGGAAAAGGGTCAAGGCGATGACAATCTGATTTTTCCAAAGCGGGATCGCGTTTAAAATCGACGATTGGATGCGCTCGATCAATGTCTCATTCATATGTTGAATCATGCGGATTTGCGGCGCCGTTTGGATCGTCACTTGCCGGCTGAGCTTCAGGTCGTGCACCCGCTTCTCCAGCCGATCAGCGAACTGCCGCAAGTCCTGAACGTCCTGCCATGCCATTTGGTCGCCGGAGCGCTCAGCGGCCGCCTGCTTTTCGGGAATCGTTTTCGTCCGCAGCTCTGCAAGCTTATATTCGGCCGCCGCAATATAAATATTGAGCGCCTCAAAATAGTCTTTATTTTTCTCATAAAGCGTCTCGAGCATCATCACATCGCGCAGCAGTCCATGTCGATGTTTCTCAAGCTGGTCGGCGATTTTATCAATTTCGACGCCGATTTTTTGATATTTGGCGACCATGCCTTGCAGCGGTTTGGCCACCGTGCCAAACAGGCGCGACAACCATCCTTTTTTCGCCGGCATGAGGTCATCCGGGTTGACCTCTTTAATTTTCGCCATCAGCTCGCTGATCACTTCGCCGATCGGGCCGGCATCTTTCGTCTGCACATGATGCAATATCGTATGGGAAAACTTCGACAGTTCGGCTTGGGCTGCCACGCCATACTGTAAAATAGCCTGATGATTGGCCGGATCGATCTGTTTGGCAAGCGCCAGCGCTTTTTCTCTATGTTCCGGCTTTAACGTCTCAAGCACATTGGCCGGCTTTTCCGCCTCTTCGGCGAACGGCGCCGCCGGAGAAGAAAACGGTCGAGCCAACAGTTCATCGAGCACGCTTGTCCGTTCCTGTTCATGAGATAAGTCGATCCTGTCACGATTCCGTTCAGCTAAGTCGATCCTGTCACGATTCCGTTCGTCCATCGTCATTCCCCTTTCGTTCGCGACAGCCGGTCAGCTCCCTTGTTTTGCTAACGCTTGAATTGCGGTTCTCCTTGCAGATAGCGGAGATGAAGCCGATCCGACTGCTGGAGCGATTGCTCAAGCACTTTCGCTTCCGTCTGCAGCGACCAAACGTCGCCTGACAACACATCAAGCAGCTGCCGCTCCGCCGCTTCGGTCAGCTCGCTGAGCAACCGTTCCGTCTTCCGCAGCGCTTCCGTCATGTCGGCGCTTTGCACCGGTTGCCGCGACAAATATACGTATTTTTCGACCATCTCCACTGCCGTTGGCCATTCGTTTAAGAAAAACGGCTGAACAAGGCGGAGCTGATGCGGCTTTTGTTCGATGATGCGGATGAGCTGATCAACGACCGCCCCTAACCGCGAGACAGTTTGCCACATCGCTACCGAGCGCAGCCGGTACCGAGCGCGGCGCAGCCGTTTCCATAACGCCCGCGCCTCGTGAAGCTGACTGCGGACGTAAGCCTGCTCCTCAACCGGCACACCGGCCGCCAAGCGATGCCGCCTCTTCATGACGGCCGACACTCCCCACATCGCCGCCATTCCCGATACGAACGACGGCCAAAAGCGAAAATCAGCGGCGAAAAAAACGACAACAGCCGTCACAGCCCCAACGTTCCACGAAACAAACCAACGCCATATCGTGCGAAACAATGGCTTCACGGTTCCATCCCTTTCTTCATCTTTTCTTCCATTATAGCATGTCCATATTTTGATACGCACAAGCTTTCCGGGAAGTTTCATCAAGCAAAGCCCCCCGGCCTTGTCCGGCTATGAGGTTGAACATTGGCTGCGCATCACCGTCCACGACCCAAAAAAGCCAGCTCCATTTACGAAACAGGTGTCACTCACGGGGCAAATCTGGCCCGCGGCTTGGAATTTCGGCTGGCAAACGAGCCGGTGTACTATCAACAGGCGCTCGCACGAGCCGTCCACAATGCCAAAGAAAAAGCGCTGGCCATTGCCCGCGCTCTTGGCTTGCCGCTTTACGATCTACCCGTTGAGCTGAAAGAGAAGCCCGCCTCGCCGCCGGCACCATACTCGCAAACGGCTGTTGCTGCTTTTTCCAAAGCGCCGCCCATCCAGACACAAGATGTGGCCATCTGTGCCGCCGTTAAAGCGATATTCGCCTATTCATTCATTTCGTGAGGTCGATTTCGCGAACGCGGGCCCCGCCGAACAACTCGACGCGGACCGTTTTCTTTTTCCCGTTTCGATCAACAACCGTGATCTCGTACAAACCCGGCAAGCACGGGCCGATTTTTTGAACAAACGGGTCTTTCGTTGCTTCCCCCTTCATTGTCACTCCATTGACAACAAGCGTTACCTCGGGGTCAGCGACGCGGACATGGAGAAAATAGAAAGCAGGCTCAAAAACGTACCGATCCCTAAAGGCATGGATCGCAAACACAGGGGGACGGGATGTCAGCCCTTTGATGTATACATGCTCCCCCTTGCGCTGGCGGTCAAACTCTTTATCCAATTCATCATACGCTTCAGAATGCCGATCAAAGTAAGCGAATAACGGCGCCAGCGTTTTTTCATTGATCGGCACCTCTTCATTCGTCACCCGCAGCATCCCCCGCAAGGCAGCTACATCATGATCGTCAATGGCATTTTTTAGCTGGCGAATGGCCATTTCACGGCTGGCCGCTGTTTTTAACGCGCCGTACCCGTTCCAAATCAACGTTCCTGCTCCCCAAGCGACAGCCAAAGCGAAAAACAGCCAGCTGAAGAAACGAACGGTTTTTTTTCTCTTTTCCCGGGACAAGACATGCGCTTGCTGGCGTCTCGCATAACGCGCCAACGCCGCCGCGCCGTCTTTCCCGCTTCCCCCCTCAATTCTGTCCGGCTCAGACGTATACGGCTTCATGTTGCCTTCCCCTCTCCTTCTCTCTATCTAATTCCACTTTATGTAAGAGACAGGGAATCTATGTTACATGAACACCGATACGTTTTTTATTATAATGATCAA
This sequence comes from Geobacillus sp. YF-1, assembly GCF_052692335.1. Taxonomy (NCBI): domain Bacteria; kingdom Bacillati; phylum Bacillota; class Bacilli; order Caryophanales; family Anoxybacillaceae; genus Geobacillus; species Geobacillus sp. YF-1. The sequence continues at coordinate 1,399,814 of NZ_CP199850.1, read as the reverse complement.
TAAAAAAAACGGGTAGCCGTTTGCACAGTCCCGGCCACCCGGACATTAAGACAGCGAGACACTGGATCGCCGCGCGGCTTGTCGAAACATCCAAGCATACAACCCCGCGCTGGCCAAAGCAAGCAAACCGAGATACGCAAACGTCCACGTATAACCGATCCAAGTCACCGCCGCCAGCGACACCGGCGCCAGCATCCGACCGATCGTAAAACGAAGGCTCGCCGCGGCAAAATATTGGCCGCGCATATCCCTAGGAGCTAGCTTCGACACAAACGCCTGCTGTAAGCCGGCCGTCATCAGCTCGGCGAACGTAAACAGCGCCATCACCGCCATCAGCTCGATGATCGATGTGGCATGGCTAAACAACCACATCGTGACGCCGTATACCATTGACGAACCAATAAAGACCCATCGTTCATTGTAGCGGCCCATCCACCGCGTCACGACCACCGTGCCCAGGGCGACAAGCAACCCGTTTTCCGCAATCAGCAACCCAAACGCCTGGGCCCCGTCCACCGTAAAACGGCCCCATACGGTTTCCTCTTTCATTATTTCTTTTGTATACACAGGAATCAATAAATCAAGTTGCATGAACGTTTGCGCCACCAATACCCCAGCGGCGATAAACAAGAAAAAAGTCCGGTCGCGGACGATCACAACGTACTGCCGGATTTGTTCACGCCAAAACTGCGTCCATGACCCCGCTTTCTGGCTGGGCGCTGCCAATGGCGCGGTTTCGCGCAACTGTTTCGCCAATAGCGTCGCCATCGCGAAACATGAGCCAGCAGCAGCCATTAGCAATGCAAACTGATGGTCCGCATAAAAGAGCCCCCCGATGGTGGGGCCGATCACTACCGAAATGTTGACCGAGGTATAAAATACGGCAAACACATGACTCCGCTCTTGTTCCGGCACAACATCCGCCACCATCGCTTGGCTGGCCGGCCAATAAAACGCCCCGCAAATGCCGGCAAACGTAAAACAAAGAAACCCGACAAACGGCGACGACCACCATGGCGTGCTAGCCAAAGCAAAGAACAAAAACGCTGCCCCTTGCCCGTAGGCGGACAGCACCATCATCCGCTTGCGTCCGAACACATCGGCACAATAACCGCCGCACAAATTCGCCACAACAGAAAATAGCTGTGACACGATCAACAACACGCTCGCCGTTTCTTTGCCGAACGAATCGGCAAAGTAAATAGCCATAAACGGAAAAAACATCCAAAATGTCGTATTCATCAGCGCCTCGCCAAACAGGCGCACTTTCAAGTTGCGATCCCACTCACGTATTCGCATCCGCTGTCCCCCTAATCTTTCGTCTCTCAAACTTCTTTGGAAATTATATCATATTTTTATTGAAACGGTAGAAATAGTTTTCAAATAAAAGAATGACCCAAACGTTGTTTTCCTGAAACGAAACGCAACATACGGTTTTTGACCATAAGAAAAAGGTGCCCCATCCTTTTGGGACACCTTCGACTGACATGTATATCTTACTTGCGGATGAATTGCTGCGTCCAAATATAGCCGTTTTCTTCAAAACCAACGCCGATATGCGTAAAGTTTTTGTTCAAAATGTTCGCCCGATGGCCTTCGCTGTTCATCCACGCATTGACGACTTCTTGCGGGGTGCGTTGGCCTTTGGCAATGTTTTCCCCAGCGGCTGTGTACGAGATGCCAAATTTTTTCATCATCTCAAACGGAGAGCCATACGTCGGGCTGTTGTGCGAGAAGTAGTTGTTGACCGCCATATCGCGCGATTTTTCGCGAGCGACTTTGCTGAGGGCCAAGTCAACTTGAAGCGGCGGCAAGCCGTATTTCGCCCGTTCTTTGTTCGTCAGCTCAACAACTTGCTGCTCATAGGCGTTTAAACCGGTTGTTTTTTGTGTGCCGGTCTTTGGTGCCGCAGCTGGCGTTTTCGCCGGCGCTTGCGTATTGGCTTGCGGTTTGGCCGCCGGCTGTTTGACCGTTGCCGGCGCTTGTGGTTTTGTCGTTGGCTGTTTCGCCACCGTCGTTGGCTGTTTTGCCACCGTCGTTGGCTGTTTTGCCACCGCCGTTGGCTGTTTCGCCACCGCCGTTGGCTGTTTTGCCGCCGGTTGTTTTGTTACCGGCTTTACCGGTTGGAACGATACGAACGGGAAGTATTGTTGCAGCCATTTCTCCACATCTTGAACGTTTGTGCTGACATATTTTACTTGATACGCATTCGCTGTCGGACATGTTGTCCCAGCTGCTTCCGTTTTCGTTGCCGCGAACGAAGCGCCGACGAGTGCGACCGAAGCGGCGATAGTTGCTACCATTTTTTTCTTCATGGGAATTCCTCCTTGTATCTATTTAAAAGTCTCATAGATCTTGCGTCCATCTGACTACACAACGAGATTCGAAGGGAAACGATTTTCTTGTTCCCTTGCCTCGTCCCCATTATAGCACGGAGTTTTTGTAATATTTTTGGTCCAAAATGGAAAAATCAGCGCATTGGCAGCCTTCGGTAAAAAAGACGCTTGTTTTCATTGCCAAATCAACACTGATTGTTGATGGCTGCAACAGTTGGAATAAACATCCTTTCACTAACAGTCATCCCTTTTTTTCCTGTATCCCCTCAACCATCTATATTTTTCTTGCAAAAAAGGAGTTGACAACCTCTGATTTCGGCCGTTTCGTTTAACAATTGTTACAGCTGTGTTACAAAACAGAAGAGAACCTCAATGTTTTGTTATAAAAAAAGAAGCTGCGGCGTTTCGCCCCAGCTTTGACGGTTATTCATGCTTTTGATCGACAATGAGTGCGGTTTGCACTTCGTTTGGCTTCGTCGATGAGCTGCTCATCGATCAACTTTTTTGTTTTTTCGATGACCGTTTTTCCGTCCGCCTTGATCGCCGTCTCATCGCGCTGCTCGAGCGCCAACGCCGCCTTTAGTTCTGCAAACCCTTTATATCCTAATTTTTTGGCAAACCGGACGATCGTGTTCGGCACTGTATAAAGCGCTTCCGCCATTTTTTGAATCGGAATGTCGGCGATCTCCTCACGGTGTTTGATAATGTAATCGACAATTTGGTCATCCGTATCGTTCAGCTTATCGGCATACAGCCGCACCCGTTCGTCAAACCGCATCGGTCTCCCATCCCCCACCATCTTCTCGTTTGCTACTATTTTAGCAAGAACCGATGGCGGTTGGCTACAACGCTTGTTTCCGACTTTTTGAATGGCTTCACTTACTATATAAGCAGCTTTTTTAGATTGCCTTTCTCATGTTTTAAAACGAGTTCCAAACGTTCGTTCACTTTTTGGAAATATTGATCGATCATCGTCCATTCACCTCTTAAGCGCTTGATTTTCTATCTCTAAACTAGATTTGGCCCCCAACAGCCGCGGCTGAAACACTCCTGCAGCCAAAAAAACGGCTTCCTATCAAAGGAAACCGTCCAGCAGCTCGTTGTATTTGTTTCTTTATTGCCCTGTATACCCGCCAACCGGGATGTTGTCTTTCCGGGCAACGCCGGTGCGGTAAGCCGCTTCAATCACCGCCTGGCGGACGCGTTCCACGACTTTGCTGTTGAAGACGCTCGGGATGATGTATGTTTCGTTCAATTCATCCTCCGTCACGACAGAGGCAATCGCCTTCGCGGCAGCGAGCTTCATTTCTTCGTTAATCTCTTTCGCCCGGCAGTCCAATGCACCGCGGAAAATGCCGGGGAAGCAAAGAACGTTGTTGATTTGGTTCGGATAGTCGGAACGTCCGGTCGCCATTACGCGCACGTGCGGCTCGGCCAGCTCCGGGTCGATTTCGGGAATCGGGTTGGCCATCGCGAACACGATTGGGTCGCGCGCCATTTTTTTCACGTCTTCGACTTTCAAAATGCCGGGGGCGGAAACGCCGATAAACACATCCGCGCCGGCGATCACATCCGACAAGCTTCCTTTCAGATTATCTGGATTCGTCATTTGCGCATATTCTTGCCAATACGGATTGTCGTACGTTTCGTCGCGGTGGATGGCGCCGTGGCGGTCCACCCCGATAATGTTGCGCACGCCAGCGGCAAGCAAAATTTTCGTGCAAGCAATCCCAGCCGCGCCAATGCCGGTTAAGACGACCTTAATGTCTTCCAGCTTTTTATCAACAATTTTCAAGGCATTGAGCAATCCGGCGAGCAGCACGACCGCCGTGCCATGTTGATCATCATGGAACACCGGAATGTCCAACTCTTCTTTCAATCGCTTTTCAATCTCAAAACAACGAGGAGCGGAAATGTCTTCGAGGTTAATGCCGCCAAACGCCGGAGCGATCGCTTTCACAATTTGAATAATCTCTTCCGTGTCTTTCGTGTCCAAGCAAATCGGAAATGCATCGACACCGGCAAACTCCTTAAACAGCATCGCCTTCCCTTCCATGACCGGCATCGCCGCATACGGGCCGATGTCGCCAAGCCCGAGCACCGCTGTGCCATCCGAGACGACGGCGACCGTATTCCGTTTAATCGTCAGCGAATACGCTTTGCGCGGATCTTCAGCGATGGCCGTGCAAACGCGTGCCACGCCCGGCGTATACACCCGCGACAAATCATCGCGCGTTTTCACCGGAATTTTCGAGCTGGTTTCAATTTTCCCCCCGATATGCATCAAAAACGTGCGGTCGGAAACGTTCACAATTTTGACGCCCTGAATCCGTTTCAGCGCTTCGATGATCAAGTCGCACTGTTTCGTATCAAGCGCACTGACGGTGATGTCGCGCACCGTATGGACTTTGCTTGATGAGATGACGTCAATCCCGACGATGTCTCCGCCCGCCTTGCCGATCGCCGCGGCGATATCGCTAAAAGAGACGCGGTCTTTTTCAAACTGAAGACGAATCGTAATGTTCATCGCTGCCCCGCCTGGTAATGCCATACCCATCGTCCTTCCTTTTCTCTATATTTTGTAAATGGTCTACGGTACAAATGTTATCTTATGAGCGCCAAAAAGACAACCCTTATTGTTCGAACAAGCCAAACGGATGCTGGCGTGACAGGCAAAGCGGCCAGCGCAGAAACAGACCTGCTTTGGCGACATTAGTCGGTAGGAGTTTCACGAAAAAAAGCGGCCTTCCCGGATGCAGGAAGACCGCTGCCTTTCCGCTATTGAAGCAGGCGGAGAAACTCGCGCATAAACGCCGGCAAATCCGGCCACGCATGGGCGGAAACAAGGTTGCCGTCGACATGCACCGTACGGTCGGACACATACGTTGCTCCGAGCGCTTCAACCCCCGGTTTGCAGGCGATATACGCCGTCAAGCTCCGCCCTTTCAGCACCTCCGGCATCGTCTCAAAAATGAGCGAAGCATGGCAAATCGCCGCGATCGGCTTATTCGCCTCAAAGAAATGACGGACGATGCGCTGCACGTTTTCATCAAGGCGAATGTATTCCGGCGCCCGCCCGCCCGGAATGACTAACGCATCGTATTCGGTCGGGTCGATCTCGGCAAACGAGGCATGGGCGTCGATCAAATAGGCTTGTTTTTCCACGTACGTATCCCAGTCGGCAAAATCATGGACAACGGTGTGCAGTTTCTTTTTCTTCGGCGCGGCAATCGTTACGTCATGCCCTTCCTCCACCAAACGATAATACGGATAATACACCTCCAGCGCCTCAACAGCGTCGCCGGTGATGATCAACACTTTTTTGCTCATCGTTCTCGCCCCCCTTGTCCATTTTTTCCTTCTCTTTTATCATAATGGAAACCGGCGGAAAGGAAAAGCAAAATGATTGTCGAATCGATAGAAAAAGGGGCGTGTGAAGCTTTAACGAGGAAGAAGCGCATGATCAAGGAGGAATCAACTATGACCATTGCCTCTTGGCTCGCCGAATCGCGCCGAACGGTGGTGCTTACCGGCGCCGGCATGTCGACCGAAAGCGGGCTGCCGGATTTCCGTTCGCCGCGCACCGGGCTGTGGGCGCGTTTTAACCCGAGCGAACTCGCTACCATCGATGCGTTGTACCGCCGCCGCGAGTCGTTTGTCGAGTTTTACCAATATCGCATCCGCACCTTGCAGCAATGCCAGCCGCATGATGGACATCGCCTGCTCGCCGACTGGGAGCAGCGCGGAATCGTGCAGACGATTGTGACGCAAAACGTCGATGGATTTCATCAACAAGCCGGCAGCCGATGCGTCATCGAACTGCACGGCTCGCTCCGAACCGTCCATTGTCAGCGGTGCGGGCAATCAAAGCCTAGCTTTGTCTATTTGCACGGTGTGTTGACGTGCGAATGCGGCGGTGTTTTGCGTCCATCGGTCGTATTGTTTGGCGAGCCGCTGCCGGAGAATGCCATCAATGCAGCGTGGGAAGCCGCCCGCCAAGCGGACTTGTTCCTTGTGCTCGGCTCATCCTTGCAAGTAGCGCCGGCGAACCAACTGCCGCTTGTCGCCAAACGAAACGGCGCCAAACTCGTCATCATCAATTGGGAACCGACGGAACTTGATGATCTCGCTGACGCCGTCATCCAGCAACGGAAAATTGGCGACGTGCTGAAAGAACTTAACGAACAGCTGACGGGAGGAACGTCATGAACCGGGAAGCGATGTTACAAGAGGCGCTTCGCTCAATCGGCGATGATTCACGAATCCGCCATTGGCGGCGCGTATCCGGCGGCGACATCAATGACGCCTACCGCGTCCAAAGCGGCAAGCAAACGTATTTCATCAAAATGCAGCGCTTTCCGCCAACCGGCTTTTTCACCGCCGAACAAGCAGGATTGGAACGGCTTCGCCAGGCGGACGCCATCCACGTCCCGGCTGTCTTTGGCGTGGGGGAAGCAAACGGATGGGGCTGGCTTGTCCTCGAGTGGATTGAAGGAACAGAAACAGCGCAGACGGCCAAACAGCTCGGGCGCGGCCTCGCCCGCCTCCATCGATGCCGCGGGCCGGCGTTCGGGCTCGACCACGATACATATATCGGGACGCTGCCGCAACGAAACGGCTGGTACGGCCGCTGGCTTGACTATTACCGCGATGCCCGACTCGCCCCGCAAATGAAACGGGCGGCGGCAAACGGCCTCCTGCCCGCCGAGCGACAAAGAAAGTTGGAGCGGCTGCTTGAGCGGCTTGACCGCTGGATTCCAAACGATTGTTTTCCGTCGTTGTTGCACGGCGACTTATGGGGCGGCAACTGGCTTCCCGGTCCCGGCGGAGCTCCTTATTTGATCGACCCGTCCGTGTTTTACGGTCATTATGAGTTGGAGATCGCGTTCACCGAGCTGTTTGGCGGCTTTCCCGCTCGGTTTTATGCAAGCTATCAAGAGCTGATGCCCCTTACTCCGGAGTATCATGAACGAAAACCGCTTTACCAGCTGTTTTATTTACTCGTGCATTTGAATCTGTTTGGCGAATCGTATGGCCGATCCGTCGACCGCGTGCTTGAACGTTATGCGGGGGAGTAGCCCCCCGCTTGACTTGACCGCTCATTCCGGACGCAACACCAGCGTGCTGCCGTTGACTTTTCCTAAACTTGTTACATGGTACGTGCCGTTGACCCAGTTGTCCATACGAACAGCCCTTTTTGCGAAAACACCGCCTGTATGTCGATAAGGAGCGGACGCTCAAGCAGGCCCGCTCCCCAGTTCGCTCATTCTGCGCCGATCTTTTCAAGCAGCGCATCGCCGTTTCGGCTGACGCGCACATAAGCGAAGCGGGCGTCCCGCCACCGTTCCCCGCTTTGTTCCGGCACGAAATACGATTCAATCCCGTATACGACTTGCGTACTATAAAAAGTGCCGTTAATCAAAATATCCCCTTGTTGCCGCTTAAATCCGGGCCATTCTTCCCCATTCACGGCGTACACCCCAGCAAAGCGGTGCACCCCATCCGGTCCCTTTCGCAGCGCAACTTTCACCTTGCCGTTTCCATCCAGAGACGAGATCGTAGAAATGTCATAGCGAAGCCGGATATAATCCCCTTGCAGCACAGAACGCGGATCCACCGGCTCGAGCGCTAATTTTACCACCTGTCCGTCTCGCAATAGCCGTTCTTTCTCCCATACGGTATATCCGGTAAACAGAAATTGGGCAACAACGATCAACAGGACACCGAAGGAAACGTTGCGAGGCCACGCCGCCTCCTTAGGGAAATGAAGCCGATTCCGTTTTTCCAGCCAAACAGCCCAAGCGAGCAACACCACCCCAGCCGCCAACAAACTGACCGATTTATGGAGCAAGTTCCACGCCAGCTCATAATATTTGAGCACAAAATAAAGAACGGTATACCCCCAAGCAATGGTCCGCTCGCGGCGCCGTCGTTGAAACAAGAAAAAGGCGAGCACCGCTACCATAGCGAGATTGGACGCCATATAAAGCCCATCAGGTTCGGAGATGTGAACACTTGTCGCAATCCCGAGCGCACTAAGCGCCAGCACGAGCGGGGTCGCGGCCGTCTTCCCTCTCCATCGACTGTACGCGTACAACGCCCCGTTCCATAGGGCGAGCAGCAACAGCTCCACCCGTCCATTCTCCATGTTCCCATCAAGCACTACATACAAATAAAGCGTCAACGCAACCGTCGTCAACCGCTGCATCCCGCGCTCCGGGACACGGATCACTCCCACGGCGAGCACGGCGATATAAAGAACCAACACCACCGTCGACAGTTCCCACGTCACCGTCCAGCCAAGCCCGTAACCGACCGCCAGCAGCGTATAACGCACAACGGCGTTCCAACGGCGGCCGAGCCAAGCCGGAAGCACCAATCCAAAGATCGAAAGGAAAAACAGCACATACGGCGACCACGTGTCCGCCCACAGAAAATACAAACCGAGCAAACTCGATATGGCCAACGACGAAGCTGCGAGCGTAATCACCGCTTGAAACGCAGCCAAAAACCATTTCCCGGCCCGCGTTCTCGCCGAAAACACTCCGGCCCGGCGCAAAAAGACGACCCCGCCGTACAGGACGATGGTGGAAACGACAAGTCCGAGAAGAAGCAGCCATGTTTCAAAATGATCCACCAGCAAACGGTGGTATTGAATGAACAAAAACAAGCCGGCAAACAAACTCGTCAGCAAACCATAGCCACGCTGTTTGGCAACCGAGAAAAAGTAGTAAAGCAGCCCGACAAGCAGCGCCGCATACACGTACGGCCACCAAACATCGCGCCCGTACGAAAAGCCGGTGATGCCGATGACAAGCAGCCAGCCGTGCATCGCCGCATACGCGGGATACGCTGTCCAAGGCGAACGGCTGAAGCGAACGAGCGCGCCGTTGACCACAGCGAACAGAAGCAGCCAGCCAAACGATGCCCATTCCGTCCACTCGATATGGTAAGCGGAAGGAAAATAATAAAACCAGCAAGCAAGTTGCAGCAGCACGACAGCGATGACCGAAAGCGCCGGATCTTTCGTCAGCCGCGCCAACAACGCTGTCGGCGCCAGCCAAATGAGGAACAACCAATAACTGTCGGCGTGAGAATTATAAATTTGTCCTACTAACGCCAATGAGATGCCAAACGACAACACCCCACCGATCAACATCCAGCGCCCTAAAAAGCGATGGCGGCCCGCCAAAGCAGCGCTTGCTCCATAAAACCCCGCCATCATGCCGATACTGATTCCGACTTTCGCCTCTCGCCCCATCTCCGGCCAGTTGGCGGCAAAAAAATACACGATGCCGGCAATGATGCACAAAAACGCCAACGCATACCCTGTTTTCACGATCCGGGCCGCCATATCGCTTCCCCCTTGTCACTGGTTTTTTCTATAAAAATATATGCAGAAAAAGCTGTCTAGAAGACCGTTGAAAATACGCCTTATTTCCTCGCACGTTTCCAGATGCTGCCGGTTCGCTAGGATGCCGGTGATTTAAGGGAGCAGGTCCCTTACCAACCTCGTTTCTCAAATAGAAAAGCCTTGTCGCATCAGGATCATCTTTCAAACGCTCCCCCATTGCTCAAAAGAAACAACCGTTTTTCGCCAGCCCTCTAGAAGGCTCGCGGATAGGGTGGTGCTCCAACAGCGCTTCTTAAGCTGACACTGTCGGAAACACCACCCTCTTTCTCCGTTTTGTTTTCCAACGGTTGTTTGTCACCAGTCTTCTCGGTTCCTGCTTGCGATGAAGAACATTACAGTTGGAGATGATGTTTTAAGTGGAAAATTTCCATATCATGCTCGGCCACTTTTTTTATCAAATAATCGATGGATGTTTGCTTGGAAGAGAATTCGCGCGAAGCCAGATCAAGAGCGGCCTGATGCTTATGAAGCATGTTCTCGATGTGGCGAAAGTGGCTCCGCATTTCTGTTGCAAGGTTGTCCACTTTTTCTTCGACCCGTTCAACTTTCACTTCAAGCCGTTGTTGTCCTTCTTTGAGCGTTTGCACGTCGCCTTTGACCACGTCCATGTCCGCTTTCAGCGTTTGCACATCGCCTTTGACCACGTCCATGTCCGCTTTCAACGTTTGCACATCGCCTTTGACCATGTCCATGTCTGCTTTCAACGTTTGCACATCGCCCTTGACCATGTCCATGTCTGCTTTCAACGTTTGCACGTCGCCCTTGACCATGTCCATGTCCGCTTTCAACGTTTGCACGTCGCCCTTGACCATGTCCATGTCCGCTTTCAACGTTTGCACATCGCCCTTGACCATGTCCATGTCCGCTTTCAACGTTTGCACATCGCCCTTGACCATGTCCATGTCTGCTTTCAACGTTTGCACATCGCCTTTGACCATGTCCATGTCCGCTTTCAGCGTTTGCACGTCGCCTTTGACCATGTCCATGTCCGCTTTCAACGTTTGCACATCGCCTTTGACCATGTCCATGTCTGCTTTCAACGTTTGCACATCGCCTTTGACCATGTCCATGTCCGCTTTTAATGTGCGCACATCCTCTTCCACTCGGTCAAGTCGCTGTTCCAAGCGGGCTTGTCCCTCTTGCAACAACTGCACTTCACCTTCCAAGCGCGCCTGTCCTTCTTTCAGCGCTTGGATCTCAATTTCCAAACGCGCTTGTCCTTCTTGAAGGGCCCGGACATCGCCTTCGATCCGATCGAGCCGCATGTGGATCGGATTCAACTTTTGGTCAAGCAATTCAGCCATTAGTTGCACGAGTTCGGCTTGACTCATCGTTTCTCACCTCCTTTCCTCCATTGTATCATGGTCCCACACAACGTCATAGTATAGAAAAAGAGATTTTCTGCGCCTTTTCGACAAGACGAGACGCTAGATCAAGCCGATGAATCGGCTTCATCATCAAATCACTATGGGGCAAAAGTGATTTTTTGATGATCAGCTACCAACGGTCGCCTCGATGAATCGACATCCGATAAAGAGCAAGGCAGGCCGACAAGTAAGCGCCGCCAAGCACAAACCCGCCAAGCACATCAGACGGATAATGCACTTGCAAGCTTAGCCGGCTTAAGCCGGTTAAGAGCGCCAGCGTCGCAAACACGCCGTAAATGGCCGCCCGCTCCCCGCGCTTTGTGCGCGTTTGCGCCAAAAAATACGCCAAAAGCAACAAATAAATCGTCCCGATCATCGCGTGGCCGCTCGGAAAACTGAATCCTCCGATCTCGGCATGCGGCGGGCGCTCCCGCCCAACCACATGCTTGATCCATTCATTGATGCCATACCCCCCACCAACAGCGACGACCACCAACACCATTCCATAGACATCGCGGCGGAAAAACCATAAACCAATAACAAGCATCACACTGATGATGCCTATTGTTTTCCCATTGCCGAGAAACGTAAACGGATCGAGCCATTGCCATGAATCAAACAGCTGCAGCCCACCTTCGTCAGCCGCCTTTGTCACCCCGGCTGCCACGCTTGCCCAAACAGCTAAAAAAAAGACCGCGCCGACAGCCGCTATCATCCATAATCGTCGGTTCACTCTGACTCACTCCTTATCGATGCTTCCTCACAACCACATCAGTCGGTTGTCCACTACGAGATCGTCAAATAGATTTGTATGGAGATGAAACCCAAAAGAAACATTGAAAGTTTCTCAATAATATTTTTACGAACAAAAGAAAAATCCTCCTTAAAAAGCAGCACTTTTTAAGGAGGAAACAACCGTTACGACGGCAGCTTCGTCTCTCCCATCAGGAACCGGTCCACTTCACGGGCCGCCCCCCGGCCTTCGTGAATCGCCCAAACGATCAGGCTTTGGCCGCGGCGGGCGTCGCCGGCCGCAAACACGCCTTCAATGTTTGTCGTATATTTGCCGTACGGAGCTTTCACTTTATTGTTGACCGTTTCCACACCAAACTGCTGCAACAGTGGCTGTTCAGGACCTTCGAAGCCAATCGCGATGAACACCAAATCGCACGGCCATACTTGCTCCGTCCCCGGAATTTCTTGAAAGGTCGCTTTGCCGTTTTCATCAATGATTTTTTCCATTTGAACCGTATGCAGTTCTTTCACCCGGCCGTGCTCGTCGCCTACGATTTTTTTCGTTTGAATGCAATATTGGCGCGGGTCTGCCCCGAATTTCGCCTTCGCTTCCTCATACGCATAATCAAGCGTGAACACGAGCGGATATTGCGGCCACGGGTTATCGTCTGGGCGCTTGTCCGGCAACGCCGGGTGTTTGCCAAACTGGACGACGCTTTTGCAGCCTTGGCGCAGCGCGGTCGCCACACAGTCAGCCCCCGTGTCGCCGCCGCCGATGACGATGACACGTTTGTTCTTGGCGTCAATAAACTGACCGTCGGCAAAATTCGAATCGAGCAAACTTTTCGTGACGCCTGTTAAATAATCCATGGCAAAATGAACGCCTGTAAGCTCCCGACCTTCAATGGCCAAATCGCGCTGCTTTTGCGCCCCAACGCACAACACAACGGCATCGTATTGAGCGCGCAGCTCATCGGCGGTAATATCTTTGCCGACTTCGGTGTTTACAACAAAGGTGATGCCCTCTTCTTCAAGCAGCCGCACTCGCCGTTCGACGATGTCTTTTTCCAGCTTCATGTTCGGGATCCCGTACATCAACAAGCCGCCGATGCGATCGGCCCGCTCGTACACCGTCACCGAATGGCCGGCTTGGTTAAGCTGGTCGGCACAGGCGAGCCCGGCCGGGCCGGAGCCGACGATAGCCACCTTTTTTCCGGTGCGCGTTTTCGGGATGCGCGGTTTCACCCAACCTTCGGCAAACCCTTTATCAATAATGGCCCGTTCGATTCCTTTGATCGCCACCGCTGGGTCGGAAATGGCCACCGTACACGATCCTTCGCACGGCGCCGGACAGACGCGGCCCGTAAACTCTGGAAAGTTGTTCGTTTTCAAGAGCCGATCGAGCGCTTCTTTCCAACGGCCGCGGTACACCAAATCGTTCCATTCCGGAATGAAGTTGTGCACCGGGCACCCCGAGGTGAGACCGTTCAGCTCCAATCCCATATGGCAAAACGGCGTGCCGCAATCCATACAGCGAGCTCCTTGGCGCGCCAACACGTCTTCGGAAAACGGCTTTGTATATTCCTTCCAATCGTCAAGACGGGAAAGCGGGTCGCGCTTTTTTTCTTCCTCGCGAGCATATTCCATAAACCCCGTTGCTTTTCCCACGACGGTTCCCCTCCTTCTGCGTCCTCTCTTCTCTCCGCTCTATCCTTCCCGCCTGTTTGGCAGCCAAAAAGCGAGCCCCGCGGCGGCGCGGGGCCGAAGCGGCGCCGCCATGCGCAGCCGACCGAAAAAGCGGGACTACTTTGCGGCCGCTTGCAACATTGGAGCGTTGGCGGCAGCCGCTTTTTTCTGTTTCGCCACCGTTTCAAACGCCGCCATGGCAGCTTCATCATACGAAAGCCCGGATTGTTCGAGCGCTTGAATCGTTTCCACCATCAGTTTGTAGTTGTGCGGAATGACTTTGACAAACCGTTTCACATAAGCGTCCCACTCGTCAAGCACCAGCGAGGCCCGCGGACTCCCGGTATAGCGGAAATGGTTTTCGATCATCCGGCGGACGGCGCGAATTTCTTCCTCATTCTCGAGCCGTTCCAAGGAAACGAGCTCAAGGTTGGCTGCTTGCGTCCAGCTATCTTCATCAGCGAGGACGTAGGCGATGCCCCCCGACATGCCAGCGGCGAAGTTTTTGCCGACCGAGCCGAGGATGACGACACGGCCGCCGGTCATGTACTCACAGCCGTGGTCGCCGACGCCCTCGACAACGGCATGGACGCCGCTGTTGCGCACGCAGAACCGCTCGCCGGCGCGGCCGCGAATATACGCCTCGCCGCCCGTCGCTCCGTAGAAGGCGACGTTGCCGATAATGACGTTGTCCGCTGCCGCAAACGGCGCCTCATCCGGCGGACGGACGATCACTTTGCCGCCGGAGAGTCCCTTGCCGACGTAATCGTTCGCGTCGCCGACAAGCTCGAGCGTCATCCCTTTCGGCACAAACGCCGCGAAGCTCTGCCCTGCCGATCCGGTGAAGCGGAGGCGGATCGTATCATCCGGCAATCCTTCTTCGCCGTACCGTTTCGAAATTTCGCTGCCGGTCATCGCTCCGACCGTCCGATGGACGTTGCGGATCGTAAGTTCAAGCGCAACCGGCTCCCGGTTTTCGAGCGCCGGCTGCACCGCCGGCAAAATCGTCGTATAGTCAAGCGTTTCTTCCATGCGATGGGTTTGTCCTTGGCCGCAAGTGCGCGGGCCGTCGACTTGGTGCAGCAGGCGCGACAAGTCGAGATGTTTCGCTTTCCAATGCGTTTTCGCCCGCTCACTCACTGTCAGCACATCGACGCGGCCCACCATCTCGTCGATCGTGCGGAAGCCGAGCTCGGCCATGATCTCCCGCACTTCCTGAGCGACAAAATACATGAAGTTGACGACATGTTCCGGTTGGCCGGTAAATTTTTTGCGCAGCTCCGGATTTTGCGTCGCCACCCCGACCGGACATGTATCCAGATGGCAAACGCGCATCATGACGCAGCCCAACACGACGAGCGGCGCCGTCGCAAACCCAAATTCCTCGGCGCCAAACAGCGCCGCCATCACAACGTCGCGGCCGGTCATCAGTTTGCCGTCGGTTTCCAACACGACGCGGTCGCGCAAGCCGTTGAGCATCAGCGTCTGGTGTGTTTCCGCCAAACCGAGCTCCCATGGAAGCCCTGCGTGCTTAATGCTCGTCTTCGGCGACGCGCCCGTGCCACCGTCATAACCGCTGATGACGATGACATCGGCGTTCCCTTTCGCCACGCCGGCCGCAATCGTGCCGACGCCCGCTTTGGCGACGAGCTTAACGCTGATGCGCGCGTCTTTGTTCGCATTTTTTAAGTCGTAAATGAGCTGAGCCAAATCTTCGATCGAGTAAATGTCATGGTGCGGCGGCGGAGAAATGAGCTCCACCCCCGGCGTCGAGCCGCGCACTTTGCCGACCCACGGGTACACTTTGTTGGCCGGAAGCTGCCCGCCTTCGCCTGGTTTTGCCCCTTGGGCCATTTTAATTTGCAATTCGTCGGCGTTGACCAAATAATGACTTTTCACGCCAAAACGCCCGGAAGCGACCTGCTTGATCGCGCTGCGGCGCCAGTCGCCGTTTTCGTCCTTCACATAGCGAGCCGGGTCTTCCCCGCCTTCACCGCTGTTGCTTTTTCCACCGATCCGGTTCATGGCAATCGCCAACGCCTCATGCGCCTCTTGGCTGATCGAGCCAAACGACATCGCTCCGGTTTTGAAGCGGCGGACAATCGACTCGACCGGCTCGACTTCTTCAATCGGCACCGGCGTCCGGTTCGGATCGAAGTCGAACAAGTTGCGCAAGAACGTCAACTGTTCTTCATTGGCCAGTTTCGAATATTGCTTATAAAGATTGTAATCATTTTTCCGGCACGCCCATTGCAACAAATGGATCGTCTTCGGATTGAACGCGTGATGTTCGCCGTTGCGCCGCCATTGCAGCTCGCTGCCGGTATCGAGCACATGATCTTCGTGCCGGGCGGCAAATGCCGCTTCATGGCGCATTTTCGCCTCTTTGGCGATTTCCTCAAGCCCGATGCCGCCAATTTGCGAGGCGGTGCCGGTGAAGTATTGATCAATGACGGCGTTGCCGATGCCAACGGCTTCAAAAATTTGCGCACCGCGGTAGCTTTGCACCGTCGAGATGCCCATTTTTGACATCACTTTGACCACACCGTCAACAGCCGCCTTCCTATACGTGCTCACCGCGTCACGGTACGACAAGGCAATGACGCCGTTTTCGGACGCCTGGCGGATCGTCTCGAGCGCCAAGTACGGGTTAATGGCGTCCGCCCCGTAGCCGATCAGCGCCGCAAAATGATGGACTTCGCGCGCTTCGCCGCTTTCGACCAGCAGGCTGACGTTTGTGCGCGTCCCGTTCCGGATCAGGTGTTGATGAAGCCCGCTCACCGCCAGCAACACCGGAATCGCCACATGCGTCTCATCAACGCCGCGATCGGACAAAACGAGAAGCGTTGCCCCGTTCGCGATCGCTTCGTCCGCTTTGGCAAACAACTCATCCAACGCTTGCTTCAAGTCATCCGTAAACAGCGTCGGCAGCACCACACATGTAAACTCCGGATACGGATTGGCTTTTAACGCGGCCAATTCTTCGTTCGTCAATAGCGGAGTTTCCAAGCGAATGCGCCGCGCCGCTTTGGCGTCTGGATGCAAAATGTTTCCTTCTTTGCCGAGCAGCGTCATCGTTGACGTGACGACATACTCGCGAATCGCGTCAATCGGCGGGTTCGTGACTTGGGCAAACAGCTGCTTGAAGTAGTTGAACAAGCTTTGCGGCCGCTCCGACAATACCGCCAACGGGGCATCCATGCCCATGGCGCCGGTTGGGTCTTTTCCTTCCGTCGCCATCGGTAAAATCGTTTTTTCCACATCTTCAAACGTGTAGCCGAACGCTTTTTGCCGTTTGACAAGCTGCTTCGGCGCTTCGACGTCCTCCGGAATCTCCAGATCGCCAAGCGTGATCATTTGCTCATTGATCCATTGGCGGTACGGCTGTTGGCTCGCCATTTCTTCTTTAATTTCCTGGTCGGAAATGATCCGCCCTTGCTCTAAATCAACAAGCAACATTTTCCCCGGGCTCAGCCGTTCCTTATATAAAATGTTGTTCGGATCGATATCAATGACGCCGACCTCGGACGAGAAAACAATGTAATCGTCTTTCGTGACGTAATAGCGGGCCGGGCGCAAGCCGTTCCGGTCCAAAATGGCGCCGATTTGCTTGCCGTCGGTGAACGAAATCGCCGTTGGGCCGTCCCACGGCTCCATGAGACAGCTATGATACTCGTAAAACGCCTTTTTCGCGTCATCCATTTGTTCATCCCAAAACCACGGTTCCGGAATGAGCATCATCGCCACATGGGCCGGATTACGGCCAGCAAGAACGAAAAATTCAAACGCATTGTCCAAAATCGACGAGTCGCTCCCGTTTGTATCCAAAATCGGCAACACTTTTTCCAAATCGGCGCCGAACGCTTCCGACACAAATTGCTTCTCGCGCGCCGCCATCCAGTTGACATTGCCGCGGAGCGTGTTGATCTCGCCGTTATGAATCAAATAGCGGTTCGGATGGGCCCGCTCCCAGCTCGGGAACGTGTTCGTGCTGAAGCGCGAGTGCACGAGGGCAAACGCCGAGCGGAACCGTTCATCCTGCAAATCCAAATAAAACGCATCGATTTGTTCCGGCGTAAGCAGCCCTTTATAGACAATCGTCCGGCTCGAGAAGCTCGCTACATAGCACTCGTTGTGTTCCACCCATTTTTCGAACTGTTTGCGGATCACATACAGCTTCCGTTCAAACGCCAGCTCATCGGCCGCATCATCCCCTGCCGCGACAAACACTTGACGAATGAACGGTTGGCTTTGCCGCGCCAGCTTGCCAAGCTTGGTACCGTCAACCGGCACGGTCCGCCAGCCGAGCAGCTGTTGTCCTTCCTGGGCGATGATTTCATTTACTTTTGCTTCATAATACGCCCGTTTTTCTTCATTTTCCGGCAAAAAGAACATCCCGACCCCATAGCGCCCTTTTTCCGGCAAGTTCATCCGATTGCACACGTCTTGAAAATATTCGTGAGGAATTTGCGTCATAATGCCCGCGCCGTCGCCCGTTTCCGGATCGCTTCCCTGCCCGCCCCGATGTTCAAGTTGACGGAGCATATGGAGCGCTTTTTCGATCACATCATGCGATGCTTTTCCTTTTAAATGCGCATAAAACCCGATCCCGCACGCGTCATGTTCAAATTCCGGACGATACAGCCCTTGCGCTTTCGGTAATCCGTAGTGTTTCATGCTGCCTTCCCCTCCCGTTCCGAATTGTCTGTAATATTCATTGTAGTTTTCAAAATTAATATAAACAATATATAATTTAGATAAAATTGATCTCATTTCGCGATTAATGAAAAAGGAGAGGAAACAATGGAGCTGCGGCAGTTGCAATATTTTGTGGAAGTCGCCCGGCGCGAACATGTCTCTGAAGCCGCCGATGCCCTTCATGTCGCGCAGTCGGCGATCAGCCGGCAAATCGCCAACTTAGAAGCAGAGCTTGGCGTCCAGCTCTTTGAACGGGAAGGACGGAACGTCAAGCTCACCCCGATCGGCCGCCATTTTTTGCCGCACGCCGAAGCGGTGTTAAAAGCGGTTGAGGATGCAAAGCAACAAATTGAGGAGTATTTGGATCCGGAGCGCGGAACGATTAAAATCGGGTTCCCGACCAGCCTCGCGAGCCATATGATGCCGATGGTCATCTCCGCCTTTAAAGCGGAACACCCAAACGTCTCGTTCCATCTCCGCCAAGGATCGTACTATTATTTAATCGAAGCGGTGAAAAAGCGGGAAATTGATTTGGCCTTTCTTGGCCCCATTCCCGCGCGCGAAATGGGCATTAAAGGGGAAATTTTATTTTCCGAACCGTTTGCCGCCCTCTTGCCGAACAGCCACCCGCTCGCTCGCCGCGACCGGATCGTGTTGAACGAACTGCGCCACGACCCGTTTGTCACGTTTCCCAAAGGATACATTTTGCATCAAATTTTAATTGACGCCTGTCATCAAGCGGGGTTTTCCCCGAACATCTCCTCGGAAGGCGAGGATCTCGACGCCATTAAAGGGCTCGTCTCCGCCGGCATCGGCGTCACTCTGCTGCCGGAAAGCGCCTTGTCGGAGAGCCTCCTCCGCTACGCCGCCAAAGTGCCGATCGAAACTCCGCAAGTGCGGCGCAACGTCGGCATCATCATCTCCGACCATCACGAGCTCGCCCCGTCGGTGAAAGTGTTTTACCGGTTTGTGAAAAATTTTTTCTCCGAGCTGGAGCGGTATCAGCTTGGGTAGGAAGCCCGAACGAAAAGGGAAGGGGAGATGCCGCTTCCCCCTCCCGCTAAACAACATGAGAGCGTTCGTTTCACCAGCTTTTATTTTTCAATTTTTACCATTTGTTTCACTGCTTCGCAAGCCGAAAAGGCCGGTGAAAAACCGCTGTCGCATACCAATCAACGGCATTTTCATTCAAAAAAGAAAGCTGATTCTGCAAAGTTTCTCTAATTGAGAAATGGGTGGAATCAGCAACATTTTACATGAAATCACCGGCCTCCTAAACGAATAGTCGCCCGGTAAAATCGAGATGGTTCCTGATCAAGCCAGCCGCACTACCATCCGGCCGCGCAGCTCTCCACGCAAAATGCGCTTAAGCGCCTGCGGCAATTCAGCGAGCGAAATCTCTTTGGCAATCCGCTCCAAATCCGGCTTCAAATCGCCAGCGAGCCGTTCCCAAATGCGAAGCCGCAAATCCATCGGACAATAGACCGAATCGATGCCAAGCAAGCTGACGCCGCGCAAAATGAATGGGTAGACCGTTGTCGGCACGTCCGCTCCTCCCGTCAATCCGCTTACCGCCACGGCCCCGCCGTAACGGATGCGGCTTAGCACGGTCGCCAGCGTCCGGCCGCCGACCGGATCGACCGCCGCCGCCCAGCGCTGCTGATCGAGCGAGCGAATGCGCTCGGCGGTGACCTCTTCGCGCGCCAACACTTCCTTGGCGCCAAGGGCGCGCAAATAATCGTGCTCCGCCGCTTTGCCTGTGCTCGCCTCTACCGTGTAGCCGCGCTTCGCGAGCATCGACACCGCCAGACTGCCGACGCCGCCCGTCGCCCCCGTAACGAGCACCGGCCCGTGTTCCGGCGTCAGCCCGTGCTCCTCAAGCCGATGGATGGACAACGCCGCCGTGAACCCCGCCGTGCCGATCGCCATCGCTTCTTTCAACGTCAACCCTTTCGGCAATGGCACGAGCCAGTCGCCGGGCAAACGCGCATACTCGCTGTAGCCGCCAAAGTGGGTGACGCCAATTTCATAGCCGGTAGCGACCACCTCATCCCCTTCAAGGAACCGCGGATGTTGCGACGAGACGACGACTCCGGCCAAGTCAATCCCGGGCACGAACGGATACGTTTTCACAATTTTGCCGTCCGGGATCGACGCCAGCCCGTCTTTGTAGTTGACGCTTGAATAATGGACGCGGACGACGACATCCCCTTCCGGCAAATCGTCCATCGAGATCGTTTTCACCTCAGCTGTAAACTCCGTTTCCGTTTTGTTGACAACAAACGCTTGAAATGCGGACATCGTTTCCTCACCCTTTCCCCATGCATTTTTCCCTCATGTCATTCGACAAACAGACGCTACATTCCTTTCTGAACCAAGAAAACCTTCACTTCGGCTTGTGGGCGTAGGCGAGTGATGAATAAACCTCTCATGAACGTCCTCCCTACCCTTCCTTGATTTCTTTTGCTAAACTGGAAACAAACGCATCCTTAAAATGAAAGAGGGGGAAACAGTGGGCAATATCCCTGACCCGAACAAAATTTACACGTACGCGGACTGGAAAACATGGGAAGGTCGCTGGGAACTGATCAATGGAAAAGCCTATAATATGACCCCTCCTCCATCTTCGGAACATCAATTTGCAGTCGGAGAATTGTATTTTGCTTTGCGCCATTTTTTCCAAAACCAACATTGTTACGTCTTTATGGCGCCGTTTGATGTATTCCTTAGCAAAAAGGAAACGTATGAAACCCCTGATGACATTGTCCAACCCGATATTGTGGTGATTTGCAATAAAAAACAGATTGTCAAAAAAGGGGGTTACGGGGCGCCTGCGCTAGTTGTTGAAGTCTTGTCACCTTCAACCGCTTTAAAAGATTACAACGAAAAATTTTATACTTACCAACACTATGGCATTGCGGAATATTGGATCGTCGATACGGCTAACAAAATGCTTCATGTATACACTTTGCACAAAGGGGTCTATCAACGGCATGCCACATACGGGCAACAAGACGCGCTGCATTCCGTACAATTTAAGGACTTAGCTATTCCATTAACGTATGTATTTGAATGGAGTTAAAACGGTTCTGACCATTCAGTGTTCATGATCGATCTTTCGTCAAACAGACAGGAATCGATGATCGGGCAGACGCTCCTAAAAATCTCCCCTCCCGAAACCCAAGCGCATAGGCGGAAGAACATTCTGCCCCCGCGGCAGCCGTTTCATACCATATTTTTCCAAACATCCGCACAAAAGCAAACAAAACGCCAGCCCGTCGATCCAAGCTGGCGTTTGTCCTTCTTCTTATTGAATGGCTGCTAACGCCTCTGTTAAGACGCGGACAAGGAGCGACAGTTCGTCATCACTGATGCAAAGTGGCGGCGACAAGGTGAGCACGTTGTTGTACCCGGCGACCGTCGTTCCGTTTTTGCCGATGATGACGCCATGGGCTTTGCATTGGCTGATTACTTGGTTGACGAGCGACACATCAAGCGGCTCTTTCGTCGCTCGGTCGACGACCAACTCAATGCCGACAAGCAGTCCTCTTCCGCGCACATCCCCGACGTACGGATGATCGGCCAGTTTCGTTTTCAGTGCCGAAAGCAGCCATTCGCCGGCTTCACGGGAACGGTCAAACAAGCGCTCCGTCTCCATGATTTCGATGTTTTTCAGCGCCACCGCACAAGCAGCCGGGTGGCCGCCAAACGTATTGACATGGCGGAAGTAATCGTATTCGTCCGTTCCTTTAAACGCCTCATAAATCTCTTTCCGCACCGCCGTGGCCGCCAGCGGCAAGTAGGCGCTCGTAATGCCTTTGGCCATCGTAATGATGTCCGGCTTAACCTCTTCATGCATGAACCCGAACGGCTTCCCGGTTCGGCCGAAACCGCAGATGACCTCATCGACAATGAGCAAGGCGCCGTGCTTTTCACATACTTCCTTGACCGCTTTCATGTATCCATCGGGCGGCATCAGCACCCCGCCGCCAGTGATGATCGGCTCCATGATCATGGCGGCAATCGTCTCACTCAGCTCCCACGTCATCACATCGTCAACTGCTTTCACGGCCCGAAGCTGGCGCGGATCGTCCGCTGTGTCAGGATCGCGGTAGCGATCAGGCGGCGGCACATGGATGAAGCCCGGGGCGAGCGGCTCGTATTTGTATTTCCGTTGCGCCTGCCCGGTCGCCGCAAGCGCTCCCATCGAGTTGCCATGATACGCCCGGTAGCGGGAGACGATTTTGTATCGGTGGGGTTCTCCGCGTTGCTGATGGTATTGGCGGGCGATTTTAAACGCCGTTTCGTTCGCCTCTGACCCGCTGTTTGAGAAGAAGATGACATACTCATCGCCCAACAGTTCGCTGAGCTTTTCGCCGAGCTGGATCGCCGGCAGGTGGCTTTGCGTGAGCGGGAAATACGCCAGCGTTTTCAGCTGCTCATACGCCGCCTCCGCCAGCTCCTCGCGCCCATACCCGACGTTGACGCACCAAAGCCCGGCCATCGCATCCAAATACTGACGACCAGCTGCGTCCACCACCCAACAGCCTTTTGCTTGGTCCGCAATCAGCGTTGCTTGTGGGTTATACGGCTTCATCGAATGCCAAACGTATCGATCGTCTTTGTCGAGCCACAGTTGGTGGGTTGGTTCGGTTTTCATCACCGCTTGGCTCCCTTCCATTGGAAATCGTTCTATTTTACAGCCATTATCGCTCATCCCGCACCACGGTTCATTAGACAAAGTGTAAAAATAGTCGTTTCATCCGTTCCACAGTTTGACTACCATTTTCACCCTAAACCACTAGGAGACCGGCGATTACATCGTGCATACCGCTTCTCGGCATTGTTTCTTAAATAAAAAAACTTGAAACACTGTACACATTTATTCATTGAACAAAGGAAACCACTGCTTTTCACCAGCCCTCTAGAGACGAATCTCTGCTAGGACTGCGTCCATCCCTCTAGGGCTATGGCCTTTACTCGGCTCCAAGCGCGGCCCTCCGTTGCCCATGCATCTCCCCGCCGCTCATCAAGTAGTCGTACGCTTTGAGCATCAACTCGAGAGCCAACCGCTTGTCCGCTTCCATGAAATCAGTCCCAAGGAATCTTTCTAGCTTTTCCATGCGGTGGTACAACGTCTGCCGGACAATAAACAGCCGCCTCGCCGTTTCTTGTTTTGAGCCGTTGCACTGCAAATACACCTTAAGCGTTTCGAGCAGCTTTCCGTTATGTTTCCGGTCATACTCGATAATCGGGCCTAAATAGCTGCCTACCATTTCACGAAGATCGCTATATTTATCAAGCACCGTGATCATCCGATACAAATCAAGGTCATTATAAAATAGGCTGGTCGATTTCCCCTTCATCCGGCTCCGAATGGTCAGCGCCTCGAGCGCGGCCGCATAACTTTTCTTCATCGCCGAAAGGGACTTGACAAACGTCCCAACGCCGACGAGCAAATGAGGAAGTCTCGTTTGGACAAACTCTGACTCCATAAGACACCTGATACTTTCCGCGATCCGGCTTTTCCACGTCGCCTCATCCCGTTGATTGATTGCGATAAACGCCAAGTGCCGTCCCATGTCGGATGAAAGCAGAAAAAAACCACGCTGCTCAAACACCGACCGACACAACAGCTTAAAGTACGTCGAATCGAAATTTCCTTTTTGGCCGGCCCCTTCTGCTTTGCACACCCACACAGCTCCCCCGTTGATTTGGTAATATGGAAAATAATGAGACAAATAAGACGAAACCTCTTCGTCCGTATACTTCCCTTCCATCCATCCCTTCACCCATTCGTTTTCTTCCGTCCGCCGCTTTTCCTCAATGTAAAGATTCCGCAACAAGTGCTGTGCCAAGGCAGTAGCTGTTCGATCCAAAATCAGCAAATCAAACTCATTGATGTCCCGATCGGTGGGGAGAAGGGCCAGTTCCGCATATTCCGTGCCAAACAAAGAAATCGGTTTCGAAACGGCGCCCGGCGGCAGGCTGGCTTCGGATGGAACACCGCTTTCGTTCCCCCGCTTCGGCCGTCCAGGGACATACTCAGCTTCCCCACCGTTCATTTTGAACATGACATCATGGCCTAGGCAGCGATGGAGAACTTTCAAAATGTCGCGATGATGGTGGATGGCCAGCAACTTTTTATTCAGCTCTTGGGAATAGGACTCAAGCTGGGAAATCATCTTATACTGCTGGTTAATTAAATAGGTATGAATGTCATGGGTGATCTCAACGAACGGGACTTCCTCAAGAAAAAGAATAAGTGGGAAATGGTGCTGATCAGCCAACTCGATCGCCTCTTCCGGAATGGACGAAGCGTATGTTCCCAGTTCAATGCACAGCCCGGAGGCGTCACACTCAATCAATTGCTGAAGCAGCGACAAAAAGAGCGAATCGTCCTCCCGCCATCCAACTCCGGTAGACAAAATCAACTCCTTGCCGCGCAACAAGTTGCTGATTTTCGTCACCTCGACGACATGCACCCATTTGACCGTCCTGGACAATCCTTCCTTCCCTGCGACAACCATTGTATTTTCAAAATGTTTTCGCTGCAAAATATCAGCGACTGTAAGGGGAAAGTTGCCCCCCATCCTCTCCTCCCCTTTCTTTTAGCCTAATTTTTCATAAAAACATTCGAAATTTTATAGCCAAAATCCTTCTATCATGGGAGGCGTCTATTGACAAATTGTCCAATGATGCTCCATTTTTTGTTGGCACTTTGTCTAATGCGCAAGACAGGATTTCCACTTACACTAAAAACAACATTATGATCTGACTATTTCGTAAATTCAAACTTCATTGAGGAGGAGTTCGGATGAATCATTCGAGCTTGCAAAAAGGATTGAAAGAACGTCATATGGCCATGATCGCCATCGCCGGGGTCATCGGCGCCGGTCTGTTTGTTGGAAGCGGAGCTGTCATCCACTCGACAGGACTAGGAGCCATTGTCTCTTACGCTCTAGCAGGTGCGCTCGTTGTGCTTGTTATGCGGATGCTCGGGGAAATGGCGGCAGCCCGCCCAACGAGCGGATCATTCGCCGCTTACGCCCATGAAGCGATCGGCCCGTGGGCCGGGTTTACAGTCGGCTGGCTTTATTGGTTTTTCTGGGTGATCGTCATTGCCATTGAAGCGAATGCAGGGGCCGCCATCATCCAATATTGGTTTCCTTCCATTCCGTTATGGCTACTTAGCCTTGGACTGACCATATTGATGACACTGACCAATATTTGGTCGGTTCAATCGTACGGGGAGTTTGAATATTGGTTCGCCTTCATCAAAGTGGCAAGTATCGTGCTTTTTCTCATTCTTGGCTTAGCGTTCATCTTCGGCCTTGCCCCGGGCAGCGATCCGGTCGGCTTGACAAATTTGACCGGCCACGGCGGGTTTATGCCGCATGGCATCGGTTCGATCCTTGTCGGAATCGTCATCGTCATTTTCTCATTCTTCGGGACAGAAATCGTCACGATCGCCGCCGGAGAATCGGCCGAGCCGCAAGAAGCGGTGTCGAAGGCGACGAAATCGGTCACATGGCGGATTTTAGTGTTTTACATCGGCTCTATCGCCGTTGTCGTCACATTGCTGCCGTGGAACTCGGCAAGTGTCTTGAAAAGCCCATTTGTTGCCGTATTGGAACACGTCGGTGTTCCTGCGGCCGCCCAAATTATGAACTTTATTGTATTGACCGCGGTATTGTCTTGCCTCAACTCCGGGCTGTACACAACGTCACGCATGTTGTACTCCTTGGCGGAAAAAGGCGAGGCACCGAAATCGTTTTTGCGGCTGAACAAAAACGGCGTCCCAGTTCGAGCTGTTATCGCCAGCACGCTGTTTGGCTACATCGCCGTCATCATGAACTACGTTTCACCTGATAAAGTGTTTCTCTTTCTCGTCAACTCTTCCGGGGCGATCGCGCTGCTCGTCTATTTAGCTATTGCTGTCTCGCAGCTCCGCCTACGGAAAAAACTCGAACGTGAAACCAATGCTGCCTTAAAAATTAAAATGTGGCTGTTTCCATACTTGACTTATTTTACAATTCTTGTTTTGCTCGTCATCCTCGTTTCTATGCTATTCATTGAATCCATGGCTTCTCAGCTGTTGTTAACATTGCTCATTACCGTTGTCGTGATCGTTTGCTACTTCGTGTTTGCCCGGCGTCATCTTCAGCCAAACTACCAACCGCCAGCATCAACAGTCATAAAAGAGTAACGTTCATTATGGATGGATGAGCCTAGCGCCCATCACAAAGGGCGCTATTCCTTTTGAACAGCCCGTCTTCTCTGCTCGCCCGCAACCACGTCCACACAGACATACAAACTTGACAACTTTTCAAACTTCCTCTCGCATTGGTATACATCGATTCCATTGCTATATATACTGATATTGAGAACAATTTCACAAACTAGGAGGCCGAAACTATGATCATTCATGAACTGATAGGGATAGAACATTTGTTTACCGAGCAAGTTCAAAAAGGCTATTACATTATTCGCGAAACGTACCAAAACGTACTCGTTGAACCAAAAGACGGCGACACCGTCCGGCAAGTGGACGCTGGCACGGAAGAAGTCGTCACCATCGTATTTGATCCCGGCGACGAATACTCCCTCATTCTCCTTGACACCTACACTTTCGCCGACGGCATCCCGTCTTTAGCGGAGCTCAAAGAAACGATTGCCGCAGAATACGATGTCTTTATCAATGACCGTTGGGCTGCGGCGTCGTTGTAAAAAACGCCCGAAACGATGGACAGCGGAGACAGCGCCTTTCATTCACCTAGTCAAGGAACCAACCCGTTCGCCTAGCGATCGGGCTGGTTTGATTTCCGTTCAATTCGAAACACTTGAAAACCGATATCCAACTCCGTCTCCCTTTCATAAACGATTTTCTCCCCCGCGCGGCGAATGCGCTCGCGGCCGATGTCGCAAATCGTCCGAAACCCAGCCCGATATGCCGCTGACGTTTCCGCCAGCCGTTCAGGAAGCTGCACCATAATGAACGACCGCCGGCCGCCGTCTTCGGCGTTTTGCTGCATGACCGCATGGGCCGTTGTCGCCGAGCCGGAAAAAAAGTCGAGGATGACATCATCGTTCTTCGTCGTCAATGCGATCATACGCTGAATCAGCTTGACGGGCTTCGGGTAATCCATCACCGCCACCCCGTTAAACAGCTCCTTCAGCTCCTTTTTCGCCTCCTGCGAGTGGGACACCTCGTCATGCGTCCAGATCGTGAGCGGTGTCATCGTCGGTTTCACCTCGCGCAAAAACCGCTTTAAGCGCGGCACCCCGTTGCCGTCTTTGCCAAACCAAATGCGGTTGTCCGCCGCCAACTCGGCAAAGCGCTCTTTCGTCACCCGCCAACAATACCCATGGGGCGGCGAAACAATCCGGCCGCTTGGGGTCACGATGTCATAAATTTTTTCCGGAATCGGCGGGCCGACCGACAAATCGCCGGACGTCCACGGACCGCGCGGGTCATTGTCCGGGTTGGCATACCGCCCGTCCGCTTCCGGATGGCGCGGCAAGCCGTACCAAGCGAGGCGGTCGATATCTTTCGCGTAACATAAAATGAAATCATGATTGCGCGAGGCGAATTTGTTCATATTCACCGGCGAAAACGCCCGCTGCCAAATGAACGTCGCAACGAAATTCCGCTCACCGAAAATTTCATCGCACACCTTTTTCAAATTCGCCTGCTCCGTATCATCAATAGAGATAAAAATCGCCCCTGTTTCAGCCAACAACGCCTTCGCCGCCCAAAGACGAGGATACATCATGTTGAGCCAGCCGGCATGGGCACGCGCCTCTTCCCGCCCTAAACCTGAAGCGGCACGTTTTCGCTTGCGCCAATTGTCTTTGTACATCAACGCTTTTCCTGTATTGTAAGGCGGATCAATGTAAATCATCTGCACTTTTCCTTCATGCGAGGAGCGCAAAAGCTTTAACGCTTCCAAATTATCCCCTTCAATGTACCAATTGCTTGTCGTCTCCCACCTCTTGCTTTTTTCCCGGTCCGGCTGCAGCACCCCCGCAGCGGGCGCCTCTGCCAACCGCTTCGCCTCCGCTTTTCCTGGCCACGTAAACTCGTACACTTCGTCCTCCGCCTGGCAGCCAAGCGCCTTTTTCAGCCGCTCCCAGTCAATCGCTCCGCTCGCCACCGCCTCCGGAAAAAGCTCTTTAACCAACTCAAGCCGCGCCCTCGCTGCTTTTTTCGCTCTCCTGCCGCCGTTTGCCATCGCACGCCCCCTCCCCCATGTCCGCGAAAAAGTGCTCGTGTTTCCATTATTTCGCCATGGCAAACGGTTTTCCTGCCTCCATTTCTAGCCGAAAAACAACCCCGCCTCCTGCGAACGGAAGCGGGGTAGAATCCTCTAAACGAGGCCTTCCTCTTTCAAGACTATTGAAGAAGGGGACGTAATAATTACCAAAAAAGGTGTGTCAATCCTCTAAACGAGGCCTTCCCCTTTCAAGAGCACCTTCATTTTACCATTGATTTTCCAAGGTGGCAAGAGGCCATTTTGCACACCCCTTCCACCCCTTTGAAAAATAAAATGTGGTTATGTCAACTTGTATGATTGACCAAAAACGTCAACTGTCCAACGACAAAAACGCAAAAATCTCCTTCACGGAAAAACGCACCTCGGGAAACACGGTCGATGCAGCCATCCCGTTGGCGACATCGTACACGTCTTCTAGCTGAAACGTCCCCGATTGCCAAACGTACTTTTCCATCGTCTGGTGCTGGTAATCGACAAGCCAGTACTCACGGACTCCCGCTTTCTCATAATAATAACGCTTAAACAGGCGGTCGTTGCGGGCCGTACTTGGCGACAACACTTCCACCACAAGGTCAGGGGCGCCATAACACCGCCCTTGGCGCAGTTTCGTCCGGTCGCAAACAATAGCTAGATCCGGCAACACGGTCACGTTTCGTTTTCCTTTTTGTTCATCTTCAAACAAAAAAACAACTTGGAGATTGCTGCCGAATACAAGGCAAGAACTTCGTTTTAACGCCATGCGAAACTCGGCAATCAAATTGGCGACCACTCCTTCATGCTCATAAGGAGCTGGGGACATTAACACCATCGTTCCTTCGTACAGCTCCATCCGCTCGTCTCCAGCTAAAGAAAAAAACTCGCCTAGCGTATACCGGCGTTGCTCATCCGGTTGGCTCATGCCATTCCTCCTCTCGCACATGCTCTTTTTTCTATTGTAAGCAAACCGTTCACGCACCGACAATCTCCTTTTCCTCTCAAACAAAATCACCGAACACGGACGAGGCATCTAAGAGGATGGGGATTGACTCGCGCAACGGCTTCTCGGAATCGGTTCCCAAGTAGAAAGAACTTGCTGCCTCAACTTCTATGTTCACGCGTTCCATCATCGATCAGGGCAAACAGCGGTTTTCACCAACCTTCTAAGAGAGAGGGATTGACTCGCGGATACGTCTTTACCATGTCATTTCTCCATTCGAAAAACCTTGTTGCACCGGTCTTGTTTTTCACTCATTCTCCCATTGCTGAAGGGAATTGGCGCTTTTCACCAACCTTCTAAAGGGCTGGTCAAAAATGGTTGTTTCTTTTCAGCAATGGGGGGAGCGTTTGAAAGACGATCCTGATGCGACAAGGCTTTTCCATTTGAGAAACGAGGTTTGTAAGCGACCTGCTCCCTTAAATCACCGGCATCGTAATAAAACAGGCCATTTTATGAAGGAAGGCGGGCTGTTGCGGCCCGCCTGTTCTCATTTCAATCCTTCTTCCACCTGCTTGACCATCTCGGATACGGACGTCAATCCGCCTCCTGACAGATACCAATAGTTCGGATCCAAATACACGATCTGTCCGTTTTGATATGCCTTCGTCTTTTTCACAAGCGCGTTCTCAATGGTTTGCTTGGCTGTCGGCTTTCCTTCAACAACGGCATCGCGGTCAATGACAAACAAGTAATCTGGATTTTTTTCGGCAATGTATTCAAACGACACACTTTGTCCGTGCGGATTCGTTACTTTCAAATTCGGATCCGCGGCCGGGACGCCGAGCACATCATGAATGAGACCAAACCGTGATCCCGTTCCATACGCGCTTACTTTTCCTCCTGTCGTTAGAATAATCAACGCTTTCTTATCTCCCGCTTTCGCCTTCACTTCTTCGATTTGTTTCTCGATGTTTGCTAATTCCCCATCCACTTCTTTCTCTTTACCGAATATTTGTCCGATTAGCTTCATATTGTTTGTGAACGAATCCCAATAATGCTGGGTGTCAATGCCCATGTACACGGTAGGGCCTATTTCTTTCAACTTGTCATACAAATTGGCCTGCCGCCCGGAAATAAAAATAACATCAGGCTTTATTTCGCTTAATTTCTCAAAATCTGGCTCCATCAAACTTCCCACGTTTTGATACTCATTGCTTTTGTATTTTTCCAAGTATTTCGGAACATTCATCTGCGGCAAGGCGGTCACTTTGACACCGAGCTTATCTAATGTGTCCAACACCCCGAAATCAAAGACGACCACTTTTTCAGGATTTTTCTTCACTTTCGCTTCTCCAAGCTGGTGCTTGATCGTCATTTCTTCTGCCTGTTCCGTTTTCTTTTCGTTATTCTTTCCGCTCGTGCCGCTACTTTCACTCTTTGTTTGGCCGTTTCCGCATGCGGCCAACATGACGACAAGCAAGGCTACAACTAGCATCAGCCAACGCTGCTTCATTGGCTCTTACCCCCTTCAACAATGTTCTGTATATGTTGACGGCTTTCTTTTCCCACGGCAAGGGGCGCCCTTTCTTGCCAATGTTCCAAGAAAAGCCGGATCAACCTGTTGTACGTTACTGGAATAGGAGTGTATCCATGCGCTTCGCCAGTCTCCCGCATGGTGTTTCCAATCGAACCGTTTGAAATGTCATCATTTCTTGTGATTTCCACCGATCGGGCGAATCGGTTGGTTTTCACCAGTCTCTTAAAACTACAGACAGATGCGGCTATTCTCGGCAGGCCCATTTGCGCCGCCGTAATCGCCAACCTTAAAAATACACACAGATGCGTCTATTCTCTATCGTTTGCACGCGCACATCCAAATCGTAAATACGGTGAAGAAGCTCATTGCGCATGATCGATGAGACATCTCCTTCGCAGATGACCGTGCCATCTTTTAAAGCGACCATATGATCGGAATAACAGGAAGCAAAATTGATATCGTGCATCACAACGACAATCGTTTTGTTGAGCTCATCGACCAGCTGGCGCAACACTTTCATCATTTGCACCGCATGTTTCATATCCAAATTGTTCAACGGTTCGTCCAAAAAAATGTAATCCGTATCTTGTGCCAACACCATGGCGATATAGGCCCGCTGACGCTGTCCGCCGCTCAGCTCATCAATATACCGGTTTTGCAACTCTTCCAATTCCATATAGCGAATCGCTTCGCGCACATAGTCCCGGTCTTCGCGCGTCAAACGGCCGCGCGAGTATGGAAAGCGGCCGAACGACACCAATTCGTTGACCGTCAGCCGGGCAGCGATATGATTGGACTGCTTTAAAATAGAAATTTTTTTCGCTAACTCTTCTGTTCGATAGCAA
The DNA here is from genome assembly GCF_052692335.1 of Geobacillus sp. YF-1. NCBI lineage: Bacteria > Bacillati > Bacillota > Bacilli > Caryophanales > Anoxybacillaceae > Geobacillus > Geobacillus sp. YF-1. Next base: position 1,368,003 of record NZ_CP199850.1, on the reverse strand, counting down.
CTGATTTCTTTTCCTTCAACCCAGATTTCTCCGTCATCTTTTGAAATCAAGCGGCTCATCATGGCAAGGAGTGTGCTTTTCCCCGCTCCGTTCGGTCCGATGAGCGACGTTAATTGCCGAGGCGGAACGGTTAAAGATACGCGATCGACGACCGTCTTTCCACCGTACCGCTTTGTCACTTGTTTCACCTCTACCATGCCTTTCGCTCCTTTATCAAGAGGTACAGAAAATACGCGCCCCCGACTATATTGACGATGACAGACAATGGCGTCGAAAACACAAACACTCTCTCGACGATCAGCTGACCACCAATCAAGGCAGCGATGCCAAACAGCCCCGCTCCCGCCAGCAAATACCGATGCTCATACGTTTGAAAAAACGCATACGCAAGATTGGCGACGATCAGTCCGAAAAACATGATGGGCCCGACAAGCGCTGTTGAAATTGAGACAAGCAGAGCCACCACCATCAACAATCGCTTGACGATCCGTTCATAGTCCACCCCCAAATTGATGGCGTGATCTTTGCCTAGCGATAACACATCCAGCTCATGAAGGTGGCGATATGTATAGGCCGTGGCAGCGGCAATGCACCATCCAGCCGGCCAAAGCAAATCGGTTTTCATATTGTTGATGCTCGCAAACATTCGGTCTTGAATGATGGAAAACTCATTCGGATCAATCAAATATTGCAAAAACGACGTCACACTCTGCATAAACGTACCGAGAATCATCCCGACAAGCAAGATGAAATAGAGGTTTTGCCCCTCTCGACGAAATAAGAAAGAATACAACAAGACCGAAAACCCCATCATTGTGCCGGCTGAAAAAAGAAAGTGAGACGTGTCGCTCATCATCGTTAACGTCGTCGAACCGAAAAAAAACACAACAACGGTTTGCACCAGCATGTAAACCGCGTCCAAGCCGATGATGCTCGGCGTTAAGATTCGGTTGTGCGTCATCGTTTGAAATAAAACGGTCGACACTGCCCCTGCCCAACCGACAAACACCATCGCCATGATTTTTTCACCGCGCGAACGCAACACATATTCAAGATCGCCGCGCAAATGCGTAAACAAAAACAAAACGGCTAGTACAAGAACCAAAACGACAAGCACCGCTACTTTCATCCGCTTAGACATACCGCTTTGTTCTCCTTGCCAGCAAATATAGAAAAATGCCGCTCCCTATCACCCCGACCGTCAACCCAATCGGAATTTCATACGGATAGATGACCACGCGCCCCAATACATCACAAAGCAACACAAACAGCGCGCCAAACACCGCTGTCAGCGGCAATACTTTGCGCAAATGATCACCGTAATACATCGTTACAAGATTCGGAACGACCAAGCCCAAAAACGGCAGCGTCCCCACCGTCAGCACTTCAATCGCTGAAACGACCGCGACAATGAGCAGCCCCGCATACACAACCGATCGATAGCGAAGCCCTAAATTCGTTGCCATCTCCTCTCCCATTCCCGCGATCGTAAAACGATTGGCGTATGCATAGGCAAGACCCATCAGCGGGACGCTTACATACAACGTCTCGTAGCGCCCCTCCATCATCACGGAAAAGTCGCCGTGCAGCCAAGCGGAAAGCGATTGAATCAAATCGTACCTATAGGCCAAAAACATCGTCACTGAACCGATGATGTTGCCGAACATCAAACCGACAAGCGGTATGAACACGGAATCTTTATATTTGATGCGATCTAACATCGTCATGAACAGCAGCGTTCCGACAAACGCAAACACAACAGCTATAGCGGCTTTGACCAGCGGAGCCGCCGAAGCGAACAAAATCATGGACACCAGCAAGCCGAGCCGCGCCCAATCCATCGTTCCCGCGGTTGTCGGCGACACGAATTTGTTTTGGCTCAACTGCTGCATAATCAAGCCGCAAATGCTGACGCTTGACCCGGCAAGAAGAATGCTGATCAGCCGAGGCAAGCGGCTAATCAAGAAAATTTCCCAAGCCGCTTGGTCACCGGAAAGCAGCGCGCTGGGCGATAAATCATGAACGCCGACAAACAGCGAACCCATGGATAGGACAACAAGCAACAATATCCACTTTTTCATTTTTCCTCATCTCGTTTTCCATTCTGTCCCATACCCCCAACGGGACGGCATGAACCATTTTCACAAAACAATCAGGATATAGTGATCGTCTTTATTAATAGAGAGTTTGTTTCCAAGCAGGCGGCGCTGCTATGACAATCGGCCTCTCCCGTCAACTCTGTATGCTTTTCAAATCAACCCCCTCCTGCTTACGACTATCGCCGCCTTCTGCCAATCTTCTTGGCAATTTCTCAAAGAGAAAGATTATCATTTTCACATTTCATATTTTAATTGATAAAAATTATCATTGTCAATGTTTTTCATCACTTTTTCATCAATTTCTTATCCTTTTTTCATCGACCAACAAAAACGAGATCCCCTTCTCCTTTTCTCCCTCGCACAAAAAAAGCGCCCTGCCTAACCGGCAGCGCACTTTCATCAACGTCTTATCCTTTGACAAACACCGTCTTGATCGCCGTGAAAAACTCAATGGCTGCCCGCCCTTGTTCCCGCGAGTGGGAGCTGGACTGCTTCATGCCGCCAAACGGCGCTTGCAGTTCGACGCCGGCGCTTTCTTCATTGATGCGAACGAGCCCGGCTTCAATATCTTGGATAAACGTTAACATTTTTCCTATGTTTTGAGTGAAAATGGAGGCGCTCAATCCAAACGGCGTGTCATTGGCTAACGCCAATGCTTCCTCAAACGTCTCCACTTTGAGTAAGGCGAGCACCGGCCCGAAAATTTCCTCGCGGGCGATCGTTTTGCCGACGTCATTGGAACCGGTGAAGGTGATCGCGTGAATATGCGGATGTTCGGCCATGGCGTTGCCGATCAAAAAACAGAAGGTGCCCCAAAAGGATCGGGACACCTTCTTCCATCGCTATATGTGCACTGAATGCTGATCTTGAAGACAGACAACTTTTTAGGTCTGCCCCGGCCAAAATGAATCCGCATCATCTTAATCATGGAAATTCGTTCCGTCTGTGACTTCTTTGACAATACCGGCGCGAATGACGAAGTCGCCAAAACGTTCGCCGTCAAGCCGCTCTTTCGCGTAGCGGGACAAAAGGACGCGCAGTTCGCGCAAAATGTCTTCTTCGCCGATGTTTTCGCGGTACAGTTTGCCAAGGCGCGTGCCGTTGAAGGCGGCGCCGAGGTACATGTTGTATTTGCCGACCGCTTTGCCGACGAAGGCGATTTCAGCGAGCACGTGGCGGGCGCAGCCGTTCGGACAGCCCGTCATGCGGATCGTGATTTCTTCGTCGCGCAAGCCGTTTTCATCGATGATTTCCTCAATTTTATCGAGCAGTTTCGGCAAGTACCGCTCCGCTTCCGCCATCGCGAGGCCGCATGTCGGCAGGGCGACACAGGCGAGCGCGTTGCGGCGCAAGGCGGTGTACCGGCGTCCGTCGGTCAAGCCGTACTTGGCGATCAGCGCCTCGATTTCCGGTTTTTTCTCGCTCGTCACATTGGCGATGACTAAATTTTGGTTCGGCGTCAGCCGAAAATCGCCGGTATGAACGGTGGCGATTTCGCGCAAGCCGGTCATCAGCTTGTAATCGTCGTAATCTTTGACGCGGCCGCCTTCGACAAAGAGGGTGAAATGCCACGTTCCGTTGACGCCCTCAACCCAGCCGTAGCGGTCGCCGCTATGTTCAAAATGGTATGGACGCGCTTCCTCAAACTTCCAGCCCAACCGGCGCTCAATTTCCTCTTTGACCGCTTCCAAACCAAGCCGGTCGATCGTGTATTTGAAGCGGGCGTGTTTGCGTGACGAGCGGTTGCCGTAGTCGCGCTGCACGGTCATAATTTTTTCCGCCACGTTCACGACTTGATCCGGACGGCAGAAGCCGATCACTTTGGCGAGCTGCGGATAGGTTGTTTTGTCGCCGTGGGTCATCCCCATGCCGCCGCCGATGGCAACGTTAAACCCGGCGAGCTTGCCGTCCTCGACAATCGCGATGAACCCAATGTCTTGCGAGAACACATCGACATCGTTCGACGGCGGAACGGCGATGCCGATTTTAAATTTCCGCGGCAAATAGGTCGGGCCGTAAATCGGTTCTTCCTCGCCGTCGACTGAAGGCGTCCCCGCCACTTTTTCATCATCCAGCCAAATTTCATAATACGCCCGTGTCCGCGGCAACAAATGGTCGCTGATCAGCTTCGCCCATTCGTACACTTCCGCGTGCACTTCCGATTGGTATGGGTTCGGGTTGCACATCACGTTCCGATTGACATCGCCGCAAGCGGCAAGCGTCGTCATCAAAGCGCTGTTGATGGCTTGCATCGTCTTTTTCACGTTCCATTTCAAGACGCCATGCAATTGAAACGCTTGACGCGTCGTCAGTTTCAACGTGCCGTTGGCGTATTTGCGGGCGATTTCATCCATGACCAGCCACTGCTCCGGCGTCGCCACCCCACCCGGCGTGCGGACGCGAATCATAAACTGATACGCCGGCTCAAGCTTTTGTTTTTGCCGCTCGGTGCGGACATCCCGGTCGTCTTGCAAGTAGCTGCCGTGGAACTTCATCAGCCGGTTGTCATCATCGGGAATGCCCGCGCTGAGCGGGTCTTCCATCGTTTCAGCGAGCGTGCCGCGCAAATAACGGCTTTCCTGCTTGATGCGCTCGACATCGCTTGGCGGTCCGTCCGGCGCCGTTAAGATGACTTTCGCCATTTTCCTTCCCACTCCTTTTTTCGATTAATAAACATCGCGTTGGTACCGTTTTTGCTTTTGCATCTCAGTGACATACGCTTCTGCCTGTTCGCGGCTCATACCGCCTTCTTTTTCGATAATATCGATGAGCGTCTGATGGACGTCGCGCGCCATGTGCTGCTTGTCGCCGCATACGTAGACGACGGCGCCTTCCTCAAGCCAGCCGAACAGCTCCTTGCTTCGTTCGAGCATCCGGTGCTGGACGTACACTTTTTTCTCCGTATCGCGCGAGAAGGCGACATCCATTTTGGTCAGTACGCCGCTTTTCAGCCACGCGAGCCATTCCGTCTGGTATAAGAAATCGGTCATAAAATGTTGGTCGCCAAAGAACAGCCACGATTTTCCGCTCGCGCCTGTCGCCTCGCGCTCTTGCATAAAGGCGCGGAACGGCGCCACCCCGGTTCCTGGACCAATCATGATGATCGGCGTGTCCGGATCCTTCGGCAGCTTAAAATTCGGGTTCGGCTGCACAAAGACCGGCAAGGTGTCGCCGATTGGGACGCGCTCGGCGCAAAAGGTTGAGCATACCCCTTTGCGCAGGCGGCCGTAAGACTCATAGCGAACCGCCCCGATCGTCAAATGCACCTCGTCCGGATACGCGGCCAAGCTGCTCGCGATCGAATACAGGCGCGGCGGCATTTTCCGCAGGATGGAAATGAGTTGTTGCGGCGCAGCGTCCCACGGGCCGAAATCGCGCAAGGCATCGAGCAAGTCGCGGCCTTTGGCGTATTCTTTCAGCTTCGCCTCATTGCCCGGCGCCACAAGCTCTTGAAGCGCGCTGTTTTTCGATAGCGGCGCCAGTTTTTGCAGCAGCGCTTTCGTCAAAACGGTGATTTCAAAATGGGACGTGAGCGCTTCTTTCAGCGACCGCACTTCGCCATCTTTATCGATCGTCACCGTTTCTTCCGGATTCCATTTCATTTCTTGGATGATGAGGTCAACAAGCTCCGGATCGTTTTTCGGGAAAATGCCAAGCGCATCGCCCGGCTCATATTTCAAGCCCGATCCTTCCAGCGACAATTCTAAATGGCGCGTTTCTTTATTCGATCCGCGGCCGTTTAAGTTGATGTTTTCCAACACCTCGGCCGGGAACGGATTTTTCCGCGAATAGACGACAGCCGGCTCCGCTTTCGGCGCCGCAGCCACTGCCGACAAGAGCGGAGTTGCCCCACCGCTGGCGTTTGCCTCTTTGCTCAACTCGCCAAGCACGCCGTCAAGCCATTTCGCCGCCGCTTCCTCGTAATCGACATCGCAATCGACGCGCGGATAAAACCGCGTTCCGCCCAGCTCCTCGAGCCGCTTGTCGAAATCTTTCCCCGTCTGGCAAAACTGCTCGTACGACGTATCGCCGAGCGCGAGGACGGAGAAACGGAGATGATCCAGTTTTGGCGCCCGTTTGCTGTGGAGGAATTCGTAAAACGACACCGCATTGTCCGGCGGATCGCCTTCCCCATGCGTGCTCACGACAATGAGCAGCGTCTCCACTTTCTTTAATTCGTTCGGCTTAAAATCAAGCATCGACGACACTTTCGCCTCAAAGCCGCGCTCCTTGAGCGCCTTGCCCGCTTTTTCCGCCAATTTTTGCGCGTTGCCGGTTTGCGAGCCGTAAAGAACGGTCACTTCTTTCGAAACCGGCTTGCCGCCTCCGGCAAACAGCGCCGGTGCATTGGCGTCCAACACGGTGACCGCCGCCTCGGCCGCGGCCAAATACCCGCTCAGCCAAAGCTTTTGCGACGGCGTCAGCGTCGGCAACAAACGGTTCAGAAGCTCGATTTGCTCCTGAGTAAACGGACTGTTGGTTACTTGCAGCTGCAACGGTGTCCACCCCTCAATCGAAAAGTCGCATGGAACGATGGCGCTATGGTCGCCTCCTATTCAAGCACCAGCGCCAAATATCCATTATTCCTATAAAACAAGTAGACTTTAAATATAGATCATATTTACACTTTACCCTAAAACAGAACATTAGTAAAATAAATATAAATTATTAACATGATTAATATTTCTAATAAATCCAACCAAAAAAGCGCCAGCCTGCTGTTTGAACAGGAAACATTTTCTACCCCTGGCGCATCCATGATTTCACAGCGCTCGCTCCCCGGCCATGATGATTAAGAACGATGCTTGCTTCCCAGCCATGAACAACCCATGATTGAACGGTGTTCGCCTCCCAGCCATGAACGTCCAAACTCGCCTAGCAGGCGAGTGAAAAACAGCGGTTTCCGTCAATCAATACGCCGCACCGGTACCGCTAAGTTTCTCTAATTGCGAAATGGGGTTTGCCTCGATCCTCATGGCCGGTGGTAGCCAGCGACAGTCGGCACAAAACCCGTTCCACCAAAATAGGGCAGGAAGCCGACAGCCCGATTCAACCACAGATGGAGGAATCACTGATGTACTACGATGAACTAAAAACGTTCATTACGCTGGCAGAAGTGAAAAATTTCACAAAAACAGCGGAGATTCTCCACCTCTCCCAGCCGAGTGTCAGCTTGCATATTAAAAACTTGGAAAAAGAGTTTCAAACGAAACTGTTCATCCGTTCCCCGAAGCAGCTGCGAATGACGCCGACCGGTGAACTCCTGTATGACCGCGCCAAACAAATGATGGCGCTTTATGAACAGACGAAGCAAGATATTTTAGAGCATCACCACTCGGTAAAAGGCGAATTAAAAATCGGCGCCAGCTTTACGATCGGGGAGTATATTTTGCCGCCGTTTTTGCTCGACTTCCAACAGCGCTACCCGGAACTCGAACTTGAGGTAATGATCGGCAACACAAAAGAAATCGTCGAACTCGTCCGCTCATACCAAGTGGATATCGGCTTGATCGAAGGGCAAACGAACGAAAAAGAGCTGTCCGTTCATCCGTTCATGCAGGACGAACTTGTCATCGTCGCTTCCAACCGCCACGAATTGGCACAAAAAGAGGAAGTGGCGATCACCGATTTACAAAATGAAGCATGGGTGGCGCGCGAAGTCGGATCAGGGACAAGGGAATATTTCAACCACTTCATCCGTTCCAACGGATTAAAGGTGAAATCACTCATGATCATCAGCAGCAACCAAGGCATCAAAGAAATGTTAATCAACGGCAACGCCCTGTCCTTGCTGTCGCGCAGCGTTGTCGCCCGCGACATCGAGCACGGCCATCTGTCAGTCATCCGCTTGAAGCACCCGCCGTTTTACCGGATGTTTTCCTACATCTATTCTCCGGTGATGGAAAACAAACAAACCGTGCGCATTTTTCTTGACAGATTGCAAAACCGTTAAACGACGAAGGCGTTTTCCGCACGGTCTTTGTCTCGGGCACATCCCCATCGCCTCCATCGGATCAACGGTTCACGGCCGCCTAAGGCAGCAGACATATGCCGGGCAACTAAGAGAGGGCGGGGCCACGAACGGCCCGCCCTTACACTTCCATTTCGCTATGGCGGATGTGCGGCATTTCGATTTGAATGGTCGCATGGCGAATGTGAAAACGGGTTTCCACTAAATCAATCGCCTGCTGCAAAATCGCCTGCGCATCGCGGCCATCTTCAATAAGCAAGTGGCAGCTTAACGAATCGAGTCCGGAAGTGATCGTCCAAATATGCAAATCATGGACATCGACCACCCCGTCAATGCCGGAAAGCGCCGTTTTGACTTCTGCTTGATCAATAGCCACAGGCGTTCCTTCCATTAAAATGTGCACCGTCTGCCGAACGACGGCGAAGGCCCCTCGCAAAATCAAAACGGCGACCAAGATGGAGATGAGCGGATCGGCCGCATACCAGCCAAACAGCCACATGACAAGCCCCGCCACGATCGCGCCGACCGAACCTAGCGCATCGCCGAGGACATGAAGATACGCGCTGCGGACATTGACGTTTTCTTTGACGTCTCCTTGGCGCAACAACACCCACGCGCTGACGAGATTGGCCACCAACCCGACAGCCGCCACGGCCATCATCGTCCCGCTCGCGACATCAGGAGGATTCACCAGCCTGCCTGCCGCTTCCCAAATAATCCAAGCCGCAATCCCGACCAGCGTGACCCCGTTTACGAGCGCCGCTAAAATCTCAAACCGGTAAAATCCATACGTTCTCTTCGGCGACGCGGGCCTCGATGCCAGCCACACTGCCACCAAGCTTAACAGAAGCGAAGCCGCATCACTCAGCATATGCCCCGAATCGGAAAGAAGAGCCAAGCTGTTCGTCACAAGCCCGCCGACAAACTCGAGCACCATAATCCCGACCGTTACGGCAAAGGCGATCGCCAACCCTTTTTGATTTCCCTCTCTGCTTTGATGATGCCCGTGATGGTGATCGCAATGGCCATGCGCATGATGATGCATCCATTCTCTCCCCCTCATGAATGTTGAGCGTGATCAATCGCCTGCTTGAGCAACGAAATGACATGTTCGTCATCGCACGAGTACACCAACATTTTCCCCTCACGACGATATTTGACAAGCCGCAACGTCCGCAGCAGCGCCAACTGATGGGAAACCGCCGATTGCGACATGCCGAGCACTTCCGCCATATGGCCAACATGGCATTCTTCTTGGGAAAGCAAATACAAAATTTTAATCCGTGTCGGATCGGCTAACGCTTTAAAAATCCGTGCCACTTCCTCAATTACACGTGGATCTAAAAACGAATGATCCTCTGCGTTCATGGCTGTTCCCCCACATTTTAATATATGAGCATTTGTTCATATATGTGAATCATAACCGACCTTTTTTTCATTGTCAACTCGTTTGCCCCGCTACAAACTGCCGCTGACCGACATTTCCACCGCCGCACCCAAACAAAAAAAGGCCTGACCCAAAAGTCGGCCTGCCTTCCACATAGACACAACATATAGAACGAACCGGAAAGATGTGTAGAACAAGCGGTCTCCCCTTTTGCAATGCTCTCTCGCCCATTACGGTTTCAGCCGCACCGCCGTCCCCGTGGCAATGCACATCATCATGCCATCGCGCAGTGTTTCAAAGTCGAGATCCACCCCGATCACAGCGTTGGCGCCAAGGCTTCTCGCCTGATTGACCATCTCCTTGATCGCCATCTCCCGCCCTTCAGCCAGCTTGCTTTCATACGTTCCGCTTCGCCCGCCGATAATATCGGTAATGCTGGCAAGAAAATCGCGGATAACATTGGCGCCCAAAATGACCTCTCCCGCGACAATGCCTAAGTATTCCTCGATTTCTTTTCCTTGAATGGTACTGGTCGTTGTCACAATCACAAGCAATCCCCTCCCGCTCGCTCATAAACAGTTTGATTCGTTGCTGTTCCTTTATTGCCGAGCCGCTTTATACATATGGAGCACGATCGCACTAATCACCGTCACACCGATCAATGACCATACATACACAATCGGTGAACTTGTTTGACTGAACACCACTTCGTTTTGCAGCTGGCCGACGCTCTCCCAAGCGTTGGCGATGTCAGGTTGATACATCGTTGTTTTCCAGTACCCCCAACCAATCGTTGCGGCAAAATACATCATATGAGCGACGGCTGAAAACATAAACGCTTGCCACATCGTTTTCATCGGTCCTCACCTCCCGCAAACAAACACTAACCGTCCATTCGTTGAGAGACAACAGCCCAACTAACGGTGGTTTACATCATTTTACCATATTGATGAGCCAACCGCCAGCGGTTTAGGCCATTCATAGAAATGACGGTTCTAGAAGGCTGGATGATTTGAAAAATCGTGACCCCGTCCTTTTTCCGGGCGGTTTCTTTTGAACAGATGCACAATCCCCTCAAAAGAAGGGATACTCACCAAGTCGCCATTGGAGTAAGCTTAACGATAGCAGGCTTTCTTTTGACGTTGCGCCCCGTCCTAAAAGGCAGGTGAAAAACACCAGGATCACCGACTACTTGATTGCATGTATCCCCTCCCATCCTAAAAGGCAAGGGAAAACGCCTTTTCGCTCTGCCCGGGGCGCCCGACAGGAACGGAAAACGGATCTGATCGAATCCGGAGCCGCCGACTTTTTCTTACCCACCGCTCTCCTCAAGCATCGGCGCATTCAACAACGAAAAAATGAATGAACATTCATTCTTTGTGGTATAATGGTGGCAGTATTTGCACACAAAGGGAGGAACGCTCGCCATGTGGATCCATAAAATCATCAAAAAACGATTTGAAGCCGAAACGGTCAACAACGTGCACATCGCCAAAGCGACCGCTTCGTTTCAAGGCGTTCGGCTTACGGTCCGCTGCTTCATCGCAGACGGCGTTCTCATTGATACCGGAGCCAAATCGATGGAAAGCGAGTTCGCCTCGTTTTTTCAGCAGCACGACATCGATCAAGTCGTCATCACCCATTACCATGAAGACCATACCGGTTGTGCGACGTTTTTGCAACAAACGATGGGATTGCCCATCTATATGAATGAACCGATGATCGAGTATTGCCGACAAAAGGCGGATTATCCGCTGTATCGGAAAATCTTTTGGGGAAAGCGCGACCCGTTTGCCGCCGAACCCATCGGCGCTGCGTTTTCCTCGCGAAACGCCACATGGGAGGTGATTCCGACACCGGGCCATGCCGTGGACCATGTCGTCTTTTTGAATCGCGAAACGGGCCAGCTGTTTAGCGGCGACTTATACTGCCAAGAGAAAACGAAAGTCATCCTGCGCGAAGAAGACATCCCGACGATCATCGCCTCGTTGCAACGCGTGTTGGCGCACGACTTCGGCGACGTCTTCTGCGCCCACGCCGGCTACCTTCCGAACGGGCGTGAGGCGCTGCAGCGGAAGCTCGACTACTTGCTTGAACTACAGGATACGATCATCGACCTGTACAAAAACGGAATGCCGCCCAAACAAATGCAAGCGCTCCTGTTTCCGAAAAAATATCCGATCGTCTTTTTTTCCGGTGGAGAGTGGGACTCGCTTCATATCATCCGTTCCGTCATTCGGCACTACCAAGCGAAGCAGCAGGCCAGCTGAAGCCGCCCCTTGCTTGCCGCCGTCAAACGCTGAGAAGGCTGGCGAAAAACAGCATCAAGGCAAACAGCCGTTTTTCACCAACCTTTTAGGGCAGCTCCCCTTTCCCGCTGCCCTTTTTCCTTTTTTAGAAAACAGACCGACCCGCTCGCACCGATATGACCGCTGCCTCCTATGCCCACGGTCGCAAACCTGAGCTGCGCCTCTGGCTTCTCCGTTCGCCCGGCGTATGATATGCTAGTAGAAAAAAGAGGCTCTTCACCAAAAGCTGGACTTGATTTTTCATCACGTACCTTACTTATGCAGCCAAGAAAGAAACGATTTTTTGCATACACTTGTTCAAAGAAAGGTACCGTCTGGCAAGTCCTTGTTGGGGTGATGAGCCAAAAAAGAAAAGGTGTGAATATGGGATCGTACGTTGTTGTCGGAGCTGGTATTTTAGGGGCGGCGACGGCTTACCACTTAGCCAAAGAAGGAGCAGCGGTCACGATCATCGACCGCCATGACAAAGGACAAGCGACCGATGCGGCGGCGGGGATCGTCTGCCCTTGGCTGTCGCAGCGCCGCAACCAAAAATGGTATCGGCTAGCGAAAAATGGGGCGGCGTTTTACCCTTCCCTTATCGAAGAGCTGCAATCTTACGGGGAAACAGAAACCGGTTATGCTCGTGTCGGTGCCCTCTGCTTGCATACCGATGAACAAAAGCTGGAACAAATGGCGGAGCGCGCGCGCAAACGGCGCGAAGAGGCACCAGAAATCGGGGACATCGTGCGACTTGGGCCGAACGAGGCGAAAAGGCTGTTTCCACCGTTAGCCGAAACATTCGATGCGATTTATGTCAGCGGAGCTGCCCGCGTCAACGGCCGGGCATTGCGCGACGCGCTCATCAACGCGGCACGCAAGCTCGGCGCCGCCTACGTCCGCGCCAACGCTCGCCTGCTCCATCAAGGGGCACGCGTCATTGGCGTCGACGCTGACGGTACGACCTATGCGGCTGAAGCCGTCATCGTCACAGCCGGCGTGTGGGCCTGCGAGCTGCTTCGCCCTCTCGGCATCGAGCTGCTCGTCACTCCGCAAAAAGGGCAGCTGATCCATTTGGAACATCCGAATCAGGACACTTCCGAGTGGCCGGTGGTCATGCCGCCGAACCATCACTATATGCTCGCTTTCCCAAAAGGGCGAATGGTGATCGGAACGACGCACGAAGACGAGGCAGGATGGGACGCCCGCCCTACGGCCGGAGGAATGCACGAATTGTTGAACCAAGCGCTTGCGCTTGCACCAGGCCTCTCCACGTTTACTTATGTCGAGACACGAGTCGGATTCCGACCGCGCACACCGGGCTTTCTCCCCGTCTTTGGGGCGCTTCCGGGGCTATCTGGACTGTATATCGGCAATGGACTAGGCTCGTCAGGCCTCACCGTCGGCCCTTATGTCGGCAAGGAACTGGCCAACCTTGTTCTCGGCCTGCCGACTGAACTCGACCCGAACGACTACGAAGTGTCGACCGCCATCGTGCCGCGCCGTCCCTGACCGGTTTGATCAGGAACATGCCGATCTGCCGGCGCTCGATGTGCTCGTGCTCTCACGGCCCGAAGCGCGGCCAACCGTTTCGGCCGACAAACCGCAGGGCAAAGCGAAGCGACGAAATTCAGCTTTGCCCTTCGTATTGTTTCAGCTGTTCTGTCAGCTTGTAAAACAGCTCCATGTCCTTGCGATCCAACGCTTGATCGATTTGCAGCTTCAAACGCGCGACTTCATGGCGCTTCAACGCCTCATCGAGCACCTGCCCTGCCGCTTTCGCCATTTTCTCATGGCGTTCATGCCGCCTCACATTTTCAAACGCTTGATGGTCAATCAATCGGAGATAAGAAACGTTTCGCAGCTTCCCTGGAAAGTGAAGCGTTACATAGAGCGGTTCATTTGGATGCAGCGCCAAATCGCCCATAATCGACGCTAGGCTCGTGCTTTTTTGGCCGCGCCGATAAAAGACTAGCCCTTCCTCCTCGACCGCTGCACTGGAAACAACGAGCCACCGCGCCTGCCTTTGGTCCGTTTCGGTAAAATGCATATTCTCAAGCAAATGGGGGTGCTGCAACAAATAACGAAGCACAAAGCGGGCGTCAGGATGCTTTAACCGATGCGTTTGCAAAAACGATGTCAAAAAACGGCGCTTTTCTAGCGGCGACACCCATCTCATCGCCCCACCCCTTTCCGCTGACCTTTGATCGGCAGCCACACGCCTCATTCCGACCGTGCCTCGCCTATGAAAATGGGAAAAAGGCCAGCTCAGCTTTGGGCCGTTCCCATTCATTCTCACGAGACGAAACGAGGCCATTCGATTTGGCATCCCCCCCCCGTTCGCCTCCCTTCAGCCTCGTTCCTTCGCCATGATGAAAACAAGGGTGTCTCAAACGCGATGAGACGCCCCCTTCACTACGACAGATCAACGCCAGCTTCGTCTCCATGTTTCGCTCGAATCGACCGCCCCTTTGCGTCCCTTTCCATCGGTCCGACAGACGGACCAGCCGAAAGCTTACGCAAGCTGGAGCGCAAAATGACCGTTCAGCCCGAGCGCTTCGGCGGCAGACGCCTGCACTTGCCGCAGCAGCGGTTCATTGTTCATCAGCGATTGGCCGTAGGAAGGAATCATCTCCTTCACTTTCCGCCCCCACTCGCTCATCCGATCGGGGAAGCATTTTTCAATGACTTCCAACATCACATGAACCGCCGTCGATGCGCCCGGCGACGCGCCAAGCAGCGCCGCGATCGAACCGTCAGCCGCATGGACGACCTCGGTGCCGAACTGCAATGTCCCTTTGCCGCCGGATTCCGTGTCTTTGATCACCTGCACTCGTTGTCCGGCCACGATGATCTCCCACTCGTCGCTTTGCGCGGTCGGCACAAATTCGCGCAGCTCTTGCATGCGCTGTTCTTTGGACAACAGCACTTGCTGGATCAAATAGCTCGTCAAAGCCATATTTTTCACGCCCGCCGCTACCATCGTCAACACGTTATGCGGCTTGACCGAAGTAAACAGGTCGAGCATCGAGCCGTTTTTCAAAAACTTCGGCGAAAAACCGGCAAACGGCCCGAACAGCAACATCTTCTGATTGTCGATAAACCGTGTGTCCAAATGCGGAACCGACATCGGCGGCGCGCCGACTTTCGCTTTGCCGTACACTTTCGCGTGATGCTTTTCCACCACTTCCGGGTTGTTGCACACCATAAACAGCCCGCTGACCGGAAAGCCGCCAATGCCTTTTCCTTCTGGAATGCCGGACTTTTGCAACAAGTGAAGGCTGCCTCCCCCGGCCCCGATGAAAACGAACTTCGCTGCATGCCGTTCGACAACGCCGCTGTCTAAATTCCGCACTTTCAGCTCCCACAAACCATCACTTGTCCGTTTGATATCTTCCACATGGTGGCGGTAATGAATCTCCACGTTTTTCCGTTTTAAATGTTCAAACAGCTCACGCGTCAACGCTCCAAAGTTCACATCCGTCCCTGATTCGATTCGCGTCGCCGCCAGCGGCTCCGTCACTGTCCGATCTTCCATCATGAGCGGCACCCATTCGGCCAGCTTTTTCGGGTCATCGGAAAATTCCATACCTTTAAACAGCGGATTGGCCGCCATCGTTTCATACCGCTTTTTCAAAAACGCCACATTGTCCGCGCCTTGCACGAAGCTCATGTGCGGCAGCGGGCGAATGAACGTTTTCGGATCGCGAAGCACTCCGCTGTTCACCAAATGAGCCCAAAACTGTAAGGAAACATAAAACTGTTCATTGATTTTAATGGCTTTGCTAATGTCGATCGACCCGTCCGGCTTCTCCACCGTATAGTTCAGTTCACAAAGCGCCGCATGCCCCGTCCCGGCGTTATTCCACTCATTCGAGCTTTCCACGCCGGCTTCTTCCAACCTTTCAAACACCGTGATCTCCCACTCCGGCGCCAATTCCTTCAACAGCGTCCCCAATGTCGCACTCATAATGCCAGCGCCGATTAAGATCACATCAGTTTTTGCTTGTTTGTTGCCCATCATTACCATCCCTATCCGTAAAATAGTCAAGAACATCGAGCGCTCGCTCGAAACAATTCCGTTGACACCCGTTCATTTTGGGTGCGGTTACAAAATCATTATAACACAATAGCTAAATAGTATAACATTATGATTAAGCAAGAAGAAAATATATTAATATAATGAGCAACCCCCTGCTTTACAGCGGTTTCAACAACAAAAAGCAACGAACTTCCTTTACATCAATTTTACAAAATCGTTGAATATTTCGCCACCATCTCGAGCAAAAAACAAAAAATTTTTTAGGGCGGCCATCATCCGTTTACACATCCCCGTACATCCGGACGAATGGCCAGCCCTCACCAGTGAAAAAAATTACCAAAAAACAGTCAAAAGTATACTCAAACAGGCGGGGGCTATGATAAGTCCCCTCTAAAGGAGGACGAATGGGCGCGCTCGTTTATCCCATGCAAAATGATTTTCAGCTGCTATCCTAGGAGACTGGTGATTTACTCGCGGATACGGCTTTACAATGCCATTTCTCAACTAGAAAAACCTTGTTGTATCGTGCCTGCTTTTCAATCATTCTTCCATTGATGAAAGAAATCAGCGGTTTTTCACCAGCCTTCTAGGCAAAAAGGCCGAGCGATCGGCCTTCTTTTCTTCTTCCGTTGTTTTCAAACACCGACCTATACTTCCTCCAACTGAACCTGCTTACAAATAATTTTTAGCAATGGCTCTTTATAATCAAAGGTATAAATATGAAAATGGTGAAACCCACGTAAATTTGCCTCTACATTTTCGAAGCGAATAATAGTGAACAAGCTATCAAAATGGATATCATCCCTTGCCATTTCTAGTATCTCTTTTTTTAGTTTGTACTCCACAGCCAGGCAATCCTTAAAATGCAACGCCACTATTCTGTTTTCTTCCCTGTTTTCCTGTGTATCCCAATAATAGTCGATCGTGATAGAAAAATCTAACGGATTGTTCCATTTCATATCCGTTATAATACTATCCGTGAAATCAAAATGATCGTTGATTTCTGTATCATTGTTGGCGATGATCATTTTATTCACCTACTTTCCAAAATCATTTTTATATGGGCAACGCACTTCTCATGCCTACAAAATTCGTGCAAAATTTGTTCGGATTCTATCGTTTTTTTCGGGATTCCCAAAAAATGAAAAATGACCGCAAACGCGGTCATATCAAGGGTTTCAGCAACTTCAATCCGAGCCGATCGTATGTAGATGGCGGCCCCGAGAGGATTCGAACCTCCGACGCACGGTTTAGGAAACCGACGCTCTATCCACTGAGCTACGGGGCCGTGTTGGCTCTGCATTCGGCATTGGACGGATAAATAGGCGGGCTCCTGAAACTGTTGCGGCGGGAGAGTGAATGAAAGTCAAGAAGCATCGCTCCTACAGAGAGCACGAGCAGCACGGTTTCCCCTTTCCCTTTTGACGCCGTGTGTGCACTCAACGTCGGCGACTCCGCTCTCTCGTTTACAGCGGGGAGACCGCATCTGGCTGCCGACATACCGTCTATGAGACGTACAGCCTGTATTATAACGGTTTTTTGCTATGGTGGCAAGCTCTCTTTTATTCTTCCATCGCTCTCTTTGTCCGGCTCTACTCAGTCGCTTGTCCATATCTCTCAGCTTGGCAAGCCATAGAGTCGATCATGCAGCTTCCTCATTTTAGGAAACCGCATGACCGACAATTTTACGGCGAAAGAACAAAGCTGTTTTGAACAGGAAGGTGGTAAATGTTTGGCTTCACATTTCTAACCGCGTCCATTGACGACCATGCTTTTTCACTAGCCCGCTCACAACCTGCACCTGCGATCCGTTCATTTTTTGCAATTCATCAAAACATAGAGTGATAGAGTTTACACCATCCGTTCAGGTCGTTACACACCATTCTCTACGTTTTAGCTATAAGCTGTTCAATCGGTTTCTTTCAATCTTGATTGTATTATCCTTTCCATCCAATACATCTGCACGTTTGCTGCCGTAAAGGCGCAACTTGGGAGATCCTTTGACCGCTTTGATGGAGAGCCGCGACGTTCCCCGAGTTTGTTGTTTTTGGATATCCACACATTCGAGAAACTCATCCCAATGCACAATCGCAATGACTTGATTAGAATCGTTCAACTGTCTCTGCGCGCAGATAAAAGCAAAAATAATCTCTTTCTCTTGGTTGGTTTCTGCATGAAGTTTGTTAATTTCCTTGATCTCATTGTCACTGAACGAAAACGACCAAGTGAAATCTTTTGAGCCTGATGGGGTCGTATTGTATTTCGTATAAATGAGATACGCGCCTTTATTCGTCGTCACTTCATAAATTTGACGGTTGTCGTTTTCCTTTTCGAATAGAGCCGGAGCTAACCCGCCATTGACCAACACCGAAAGCAATGAGCCATAATAATAATCAGCTTTGCGAATGACAGCCACCTTGCTCCCCTCCCACTTTCGCAACATTCAACTATACTGGCACAACCGTAATAACTGCATCGATTTCGCCAAGCATTTACGCGGGCCATTCACATTTTCACCAATAAACAGAAGCCGTTGCATCTTTTTGTTTTGTTCCTACTTTTAACGGCTCAAAGCTCGCAACATAAACCGCTCCACGTCGTTCTCTGGTCCGATAAACTCGATATCGGTGCCAATGGCCTGAAAGTGCTTGCGGGCAAACGCGATTTTTGCTGATTCGCCAGGACGCAGCTCGTCTTCCCATTCTTCTCCCTTCGTCTCGAGGACGAAGTATAGTTTTTCCTCCCCATCTTTTTCAACGACAAGCGCCCAATCCGGATTGTAAGAACCGATCGGGGTATCGATTTTGAACCAGCTCGGCAGTTTCACATACACTTTGACGTGTTCGTCGTTTTCAAAGCGCCTAGCAAATCGCTCTTCTATATCGGAATCGTAAATGATATGGTCAAACAGCGATTTTTGGCTTGGGATGGAATTATCGTTCAGATAAGCTAGAAGTTCCTCATTTTGGAACAACTCAACCGCATAATAGACACCATCGCCAATTTTATGATACTTCACGCCGTCTTTCAGCAGCTGCCTCATTTGCCGCTGGATGATATTAGCGACTTCCTCAATAAACTTCTGCGGATGGTTTTTGAAATCATCGAGCCGCTTGCACCCGGTTAAAATACGAACAATGGTTTTTCTTGTTAAATTGGTACGGTTTTGCAGCTCCGTAATGACGTCTGGAAGCGTATGGTGTAAGCTGACGTAATCTTCGACGCTTTCGCTTACTGTTTGCGCCTGTACTCCTGTCACACGGTCGATTTCAATTTTTCCCTTTCGGCTTAAAACACGAATCTTCTCAATGGGCGGCATCGCTTGAATGCCTTCGATGCACTTTTGAATCAATTGTTCGCTATCAAAATCGACGGAATAGACCGTTTTATATTTAATTTTATCCCATAACTGTCTGAATTCCTCCTGATTGAATACCGACATATTTAATTTCACTCTTTGCTTTTTGGTTGCGTCTTTGATCGGCAATCCCTGCAAGTGGGGTTTGATTTTTTTGACGATCGCCGGCAGCCATGGTTGGAATGTGTCGCTCAAACGGAGATCATAATCTTCGATCGCTTGTTTGAGTTTTTCGGTTACTTTGTCCTGGTTGTCAATATAGCCGTTTTGCTTTAATTCCTCATACAGCTTCACTGACAAATCATACCCCATTTGCACCGGCTCTTCCGTCTTCTCATCGATAAAGACGAGTTGGGCAAATAGATGTTTTTCGATTTTGCCAAATTTGATTCCCGTTTCTTCTTCGATTTCTTTTTGCAGCGTCGCCGCAAACTCTTCGTACGATTCGGTCGCCATGACCGTTAGCGTGTTGATATGATCGTCATATACCCGCTCCCCGTTTTGATTGACGGCCAGACGCAATCCGCGCCCGATTTCTTGGCGTCTTGATACATACGTTCCCGCGGAGTCTTTCAACGTGCAAATCTGAAAGACGTTCGGGTTGTCCCATCCTTCGCGAAGCGCCGAATGGGAGAAAATGAAGCGAAGCGGCTCATGGAGGCTGAGCAGCCGTTCTTTGTCTTTCATAATCAGGTTGTACACATCCGTGTCCGCTTCCGTATTTCCTTTTGTATCTCTCAGGCGGCCCTTTTTATCTTGTGCGAAATACCCGTTGTGCGCTTTTTCCACGTCTGGATCAATGCCTGGGTCGTCCCAGAGCGGGCGGTATTTCGGTTTTTGCATCAAATTCTTATATTCTTCCTCAAACATCAACGCATATTTTCCTTTAATTGGATTGCTGTCTTTATCATAATCGCGGTAATGGGCAACTTTGTCGATAAAGAATAAGCTGAGCACTTTAATCCCGCGGGGGCGGAGCCACAATTCTTTATTTAAATGCTCTTCGATCGTTTTGCGGATTTGATATCGCCTAATCGCATCGTCATCCAAATCGCCGATCGCTTCCCCGACTCGCAAGCGGTAGCCGTTAATTTCGATCGCTTCGTTTCCTGTCGTCCAATCAATTTGCTCGACAATATAACCGCGATACCATTCCCGTTCCCCGGAAATATCGTATAAATCATCTCCGTATCTCACCGTTTTCTTCGCCCGCTTCACCTTTCCGCGCGATTCGACGTCCAGTTCGATCTTCGCTTTTCCTTCCTTTACCTCGATTAGTTTGATATACGGTACGTTAAACGACGGTTCAGAGCGAACAGACATGACTTCAATTTTTTTGACGAGTTTTTGATTATACGCGTCGACCGCATCGAGGCGATACACCATATTATATTTTTCCACATGCGTCGCCGAATAGCGCAGCGTGCAAAGCGGCTGGAGCGAAGCGATCGCTTCTTTCGATTTCGGCGTCGTATCGACGCTTTGCGGTTCGTCGATAATGACAATCGGGTTCGTCTGTTGAATAAATTCGATGGGGCGATACCCGTTTAAACGATCGTTCGGACGGTGGATGACGTTCGCTTTATCTTCTTTTTCCGGATCTTCAAAGCTTTTGCGGAACGCGTCGATATTAATGATCATAATTTGAATCGTAGTCGCTGTCGCAAAATTACGGACTTGATCGAGTTTTTGCGAATCGTAAATAAAGTACTCTACTGGCGTATGGTCATACAGTTCATTGAAATGGTCCCGCGTAATTTGCAGCGACTTGTATACCCCTTCGCGAATCGCCACGGACGGAACGACGATGACAAATTTGGTAAACCCGTAATGTTTATGCAACTCGTAAATCGTCCGTAAATAGACGTATGTCTTCCCCGTCCCCGTTTCCATTTCAACGGTAAAATGCATGCCGTCCAACTTTTCGCTGCGCGGCAAGCCGTTTTTCATTTGAATATCCTGCACGTTTTTTAAAATTTCTTCAGGCGTCAGGTCAAGCCGATTTCCTACCCCTAAGTCCGTCTGAATCATCCCGGCATCCGGTCCGTACGAAACGGTGAAATTGGACTGACTTAGTTCCTGTCCTTTGAAAATATGTACCACCGATTCAATCGCGCGTCGTTGGTAGTCCAAATCCGCATTAAACTTCAGCTTCATCGGCTATACACTCCTCACATCCGTAATGCCGTGCTTTTTCAACGTTTGCAAGGCATTCGTTTTCACCGCGTCGCTCATAAAACCGGACTCTTTAAAAATAACTTTCGGCGACATATGCTCGGAACGATGGTTTAACATCTCGTGAACAAGATCAAGATCAATCTCGTCTTCTAGGCAAACCAACACAGAACCATAGGCGACATTGTAAATCGTTTTGCCGTTATAATCAATTTCTGCAATCGGCACAGTGAGCGGCAGGCCGATTTTCAGTAAAATCTCATACAACAAATCTTCTTTCGTGCGGTCTTCTTTAATGTGATCCTGCAAATCGAAAAGGGTTTGCTCGAGGTTATCAAAGTCCGGATCCCACTCTTTGATATTGGAAGAATCGAGCTTAAACACTTTAAAGCCGATATCCAAATCCGTTTTTCCGGTTTCCTCAACGATCTTTTCACCAGCGCGGCGGATGCGTTCTTTCCCGATTTCGCAAATGTTTTTATATCCCGCTTTATACGCCTCTGATTGTTCATCTGTTTTCTCAGGCAGCTGCACCATAATAAACTTGCGATTACCGCCGTCTTCGGCGTTTAACTGCATTACCGCGTGGGCGGTGGTAGCAGAGCCGGAGAAGAAGTCTAAAATGATATCATTAGTCAAATTATTAGCACCTTCTTGGACATATGAAACGATACTAACTAATTTTTTTATTATATTTTCATCTTTAGGGAAATCGAACACTTTTTTTCCAAATAAATCTTTCAATCTCTTTGAAGCGCTTCTATTATCCTGATAAAAAACACTGTACGGAACTTGGTGCTCACTTTCAAATAGGTAACGTTTGTAACATGGTATAGTGGTTTCATCCTCGCCGAAATGAATACGGTTGTTATTTATTAACTCTAACATTTTTTCTTTATTCATATATCTCCAGCCACCTGCTGGCTGCTTAACAGGCTTATTAGTAACAGGATGTAAAATTTCATATCTTGCACCGTTTGCTTCTGGTTTAGACAAGTCTGAAGGAAAATACACGCCTCTCTCATCAATACAATTATAATGTTTATGTTGTTTGGAAGGATGATTATCTGGTAGCGAATTATACCATTCCTTTAATAATCTAGAAGCTAATTTATAATCTTCATTACATTCCTTTAGTAGCTTTTGAGCAGTATCATATATTTCTTGCAGCCCTTCTTTTTTCTCTCTCCATACAATTTCACGTTCTCTTACAAATCCCATATTTTTAAAATAACAAAGAATATATTCATGTGAGATTGATATATATTTAGAACTGTAGATGAGCAAATTTGCTAACATAAATTGACAGCTAAACAAAAAAGGAGACATGAACCCAGCTCCTTGAGTAAAATAGATGTGCTCAAACTACCCACAAGGAGGTTCATGTCTCATGAATAGATTAGCACATCATCAAGGAATCCACAAGTTTTTCATGACGCTGGGATTGGCGCTTTATTTCTCGAAACCGGTCATCAAGCATCTCGTTCATATTGTGGATGCCTTGACTACCAAGGGATTTTCGGGAACATTGACCGATGTCCATCACTGGAGTTTTCATCCCAATCATCGAACCACGCTCAGCCATTTTTTCACGAAAAGCCCTTGGGATGAAGAGACGTTGCTTCGCAAACTCCAGCAATGGATCCTTCATCGCATCCAGCGAATCGCCAAACAGGAGAATCAACCCCTTTTTGTTTCGATTGATGATACGATTTGCCAAAAAACGAAGCCTTCGTCACGGGCTGCCCGCGCCATTCAAGGGTGTGATTGGCACTACTCGCACAAAGATCATCAATCCGTTTGGGGGCATTCGCTCGTTTGGCTGATGGTGCATACTTTCTCGCAAGCGTTCCCGTTCGCCTTTCGTCTGTATGACAAGACGGCGGGAAGAAGCAAGATCGACCTAGCGATCGAGATGCTTTCCTCGCTCAAGGGGAAACGGGCTCAGCCGGTGTATGTGCTCATGGATTCGTGGTATCCGTCCCAAGCGCTCATCGAAGCCTGCCTGAAACAAGGATTCCATGTCATCGCCATGCTCAAGACGAACCGGATTCTCTATCCGAAAGGTATCGCCATCCAAGCGAAGAAGTTCGCCCGCTATATCGAGCCCAACGACACCCACCTCGTCACGGTGGGGAAGGAGCGTTACCGCGTGTATCGCTACGAGGGAGCGATCCATGGCCTCGATGACGCGGTGGTGCTGCTGGCTTGGAAGGCGGATGAACCGATGACGCCAGATCATCTCCATGTCGTCTTGAGCACCGACCGGGAGCTAGGCGATGAAGAGATCTTGCGTTATTATGCCCAGCGCTGGACGATCGAATGCTTTTTCCGGCAGGCCAAAGACCAGCTGAAGCTCGATGGGTACCGTGTTCGTCACATTCGGGCGGTGAAACGGTATTGGGCCGTGGTGCTGTTCGCCTGCGTATACAGCATCGCCGAATCTCAGCAAGACCTCTCTTCCGGCCTGGAGCTTCTTCGGTCTCGGAAAGGGCACAGCGTCGTCGAGTTCATCTACGATGCCGCGAAGCAAGATATTCCCATTGATGTGATCAAAAAACAGCTCCATGTCGCCTAAGGGGTCCCCTGTTTGTCTCTTAGGGCATGGAAATTATTGTAATGAAAAATGCTCATCTACAGTTTAGAATCATTTTTTCTTCCTGCACTCCAAATAAAACTACCTATAAAATTTTCTTGTCCAAATACTTCGTCCAAAATCTTTTTTAAATTTGCATATTCAACATCATCAATGGATACTAAAATAACCCCATCCTCCCTCAATAAATTCCTCGCCAACTTTAATCTCGGATACATCATATTCAACCAATCCGTATGATATCGCCCGTTTGTCTCCGTATTCGCCTTTGTCGTTTGTTGCGTAATTTCTTTGTAGTTTTTAATGTTGTCCCGAAAATCGTCTTTGTACACAAAATCTTTCCCCGTATTATACGGCGGGTCGATATAGATCATTTTAATCTTGCCGAAATACGATTTTTGCAACAGCTTCAATACTTCGAGGTTGTCGCCTTCAATATAAAGGTTTTCGGTCGTATCCCAGTTTTTGCTGGAGGCTTTGTCTGGCCGCAGCGTGCCGGTGGACGGCGTTTGCGCGAGTTTCATCGCCTGTGTTTTGCCGTGCCATGTGAACTCATATTTTTCATTGCGTGTTTCGATCTCTTCACCGAGAACGAGCTTTAGTTTTTCAAAATCGATTTTTCCTTCGGTGACTACTTCCGGAAATAACTGTTTTAGCGCTTCGATGTTCATTTGAACGAGATCCATCGATTTTCCATCCAGCTTTTCCATCGTGCTACTCCTTTCTGTGCAGTTGTTGTTTCCACTGCTCGATTTGCTTTGTTAGTTGTTGAATGTTCATGTTGTACTCTACTTTTCGGTTAAACTGCGTTTCTTTTTTCATTTTGTTTTTCCATTTCGCAATTTCGGTTTCTGCCTGTTCAATTTGCGCAATCAGTTTACGCGATTCTTCATCGGTAGCGATGTAAAACGCGCCGACCGCTTTCGCGTGCTGAAACGCCTGTACCGCGATATGAATATCTTGATAAAATCGGAAGAAGTGAGAAAAAGATAACGCTGTGATATGAACCGCATTGATAAATTGCTGAACCGCTTCATCGTCGCTGTCGGATGCAAACCACGGCGTATACGCAAATTCCTCCAAAACGACTTGTGTTTGATCGACTTTGTTTAATCGTTTTAAACACGTACCAACCTGAACGTTTCTTTCTTTTTCAAATACGATGACGACAGGGTTTGGCAACGCCCCTTGAATCATCTCTCCAATGACAGAAAGGTGAGCGTCTTTTGTTTCATTTCTTAATCGAATCGTGATAAACATAACTCCTTCGTAATGGTACTCCTCATTGATGAATGGCTGGATATTCACCACACTCGGCGTCAGTAAATACGTTAGCTCAATCCGATCAACGTATTTCGTAATATAGTCTTTTTCCTTTTTTGTTAAATCGGCGAAATCGTAAAACATTTTTTTATCCAACTTCTTATGTAAAGGGCGGACTTGATCGTCCAGCCCTATTCTAGCATAAAATGTGAATCCAGCCACCGCTCTCACCCTTTAATGATAAGATAAGAGATGATTTCAAAATCTTGCAAACTCGTATTCGCGTTCGTCACCAAGCTGTCCAAGTTGCCGAGGCTAAATATGTTCAGCGTGATTTGCTGATCAAATTTGCCAACGATATCTTCCACCGCTTTTTCCAGCAGCGCCTTATATTGTCCCATGTCTTTTCCGTTTTTCGTTTCTTGGTAAAACGTTTCGTATAACTCCCACTCCACTTCTTTTTTTCCGTTGCATAGTGAACGGTAGAAGTCCAAAATTTTTTTTACGTGGACATGGTTATACAACACCTTGCCGTCTTCCCGCACGTACACTAAGTAATACGGATGGAGCGCGTTTTGTTCGTTTGATGATGTGACGTTGTTCACTTGTTTCAGACAGAAAATAACCCCGGGTTGAATTTCGGCCTTTAGTTTTTCGTTTTGATTCACGGTCACGCTAAACAATCCTAGCGGCGCTTTTTCCACCGCTTCTTTATGTTCCTTCATGAAATTGAGTAAATCCATGCGGAAGTCATCTAGCGTAAAATCGGTTAGCGAAATGTTCCCAGAAATGTCCTCTAGATCAATGACTTCGTTTTGGAGTTTCTCAAGCTGTTTGCGACGGTATTCCAAATCTTTCATTTCATTGCTGTTGTCGGCAATGACGTTTTCTTCTCCGGTGGAAGAAATATCAAGAATGGTCATTCGGTCTTTTACCCTGTTGACGAGATTAATATATTCATCGAGTTCCATCGACGGCCAAAAGGTAACGAGTTGAATGCGCTCGTTTTTGCTGCCAATCCGATCGATACGACCGAAACGCTGGATAATGCGAACCGGATTCCAATGGATATCATAGTTAACGAGATAATCGCAGTCTTGCAAGTTTTGCCCTTCGGAAATACAGTCGGTAGCGATCAGTATGTCAATTTCCTCTTTCATCTCAGGCATTACTTTTGCCCGTTCCTTCGAAATAGGTGAAAAGTTCACTAAGACATTATTAAAGTCGACTTTTTTCATTTTTAATGTCGTTTTCGGATGATCTGAACCTGTAACAACAGCGGAGTGCAGGCCAAAATGGCGATAAATCCATTCATGCAAGTTTTCATATAAATAGTTCGCCGTATCCGCAAACGCGGTAAAAATGAGCAATTTCTTGTTTTGGCTGTTAATGGGGTTCTCGATTTTGTTTTGAATGACTTTTTTCAAGGCCAATAGTTTTTGATCGCGCTCCGGTGTTACTTTTCGCGCTTGGGCAAGCAGCTTCGTCAAAATTTCGCGGTCATATAATAAGTCTTGCTTCCAGCGGATTAGGTCCATATCTTTGATGAAAATTTTCACTTTCGAGCCGATTAACGCGTCTTCCAAGTCAGGATCTTCCATATCGATATCGTTAATCTCTCCGACCGTTTCGTTTTTCGGGTCATAGTGATCGATTTTTTGAATGTGCGAATCGATCTGATGGATGATGTTTTCCAATGTTAAAGAAAAGGAATGAATGCTGCTTTCCAGTCGCTTCAACAAGTTGGACTTCATTAAATAGACAAGATTATTTTCTCGGTCGGTTTGTTTAAAAATCCTACCGTTTGCCACTTTCGTATCGTACTTTTCGCTATAAACGGCTTTTTTATGTGGCAGAATATACTGCATCGGCGAATAAACGGCCAATCGCAACCGCAATATGTCATTATTGATTTTTTCGAGCGGCGGAAATTCATCTTTGGCGTCAATCGTTTCTTTCATATTGATCGGCTTCAGGCGAGTCGGAAACGAGCCGATCGCGTTTACATTGTAATATTTTTCAATGTGGCGGCGCGAACGGGCAATGGTTAATGAGTCAAGCAAGGTGAAATAATCCCAGTTTAGCATATCTAACAACCGCTCAGTGGTCCGCTCTTCTTCAGGAAGACTGCTCCATTTGTTGAACTGCGACTGCGCGCGGCGGATCGTCTGGCTGATGCTTTTGATGTTCGCTGTCTCCGCCAAGGCTTTATCATTTCCTTCTGTAATGAAGGCAATCTGGTTCTTTAAGTCGTCGAGTTTGTTATTGACAGGGGTGGCGGAAAGCATTAATACTTTTGTTTTCACCCCTGCTTTAATGATATCGTTCATCAAGCGGGAATATCTCGTCACCCGGTCGTTGCGCGGATCGTTGTTGCGAAAGTTATGCGACTCGTCGATCACAACTAAATCATAATTTCCCCAGTTCACATGTTCCAAGTTAATATCACCGCTATATCCGCGCTCGCGCGATAAATCGGTATGGTTGAGCAAGTCATAGGAAAAGCGGTCTTCCGCCAAAATGTTGCGCTTATCGTTTAAGCGATAAATCGCCCAGTTTTCCCTTAGTTTTTTTGGTGCCAGCACGAGAACGCGATGATTGCGCAGTTCGTAATATTTAATGACCGCTAACGCCTCAAACGTTTTTCCGAGCCCGACGCTGTCGGCGATAATGCATCCCCCGTACGTTTCGATTTTATTGATAGCGCCGACGACCCCATCGCGCTGAAAATCGTAAAGTTTGTTCCAAATGACCGTATTTTCAAATCCCGTTCTTGTTTGCAGCGATTCGTAGTTTTTCGCATCTTGCAAGAAGCCTTTAAATAAATGGTAGAGCGTCACGAAGTAAATGAACTCCGGTGAGTTTTCTTTATACATCACTTCCAAGCGCCGCAATATTTCGTCCTTCACATCTTGCAATGCCTGCTCGTCTTGCCATATGGCGTCAAACTGACGGAGCAGTTGGGTACTGGCATGCTCATCGTCGACAATATGGTTAATATAAATGTTGGAAGAGTTGCTGTAGCCTAGCCCAGGGCTGGAGAACGGCGCACCACCAATTAAGCCGATTTGCGTTCCATCGTTATTCCTGACATGATACAAACCGCCTTGAATTCGCTGATTGGTGACGGATTTAATTTGTGCTTTTCGCTCTAGCCACTTCGCTAATTCTTTAGCTATGTATGCCTGGTTTAACTCTACTTTATATTTTCTCTCTTCTTCCACTCCATACAGGATCGTTTCGTTTTTCTCTATTAGCCCTTTTAACAATCCGTTTCCGCGCACGAAGGCAGGCTCTGTGAAAATAAAACGGAATTCATCGAGTTGTGACAGCTCTTTTTTTAGCTCCACAAACGCATATAAAGTAAAATGCGCAGCCGCAATCGATAGTTTGCTGCCTTTGGACATATGTGTTTTTAAAACATCGCCCACTAAACCGTTCCGCCTATTGTCAATAATTCCTTTCAGTTTCATTACAGCCCGATGCTCCTTATCTTTTTTGGTGAAACATGATTCTATTTTACTAAAAAGATTAACCAGACGGTGTCGAAATTTGTCGTGCAAGAAACCTATTTAAGAAGCATGCTAATTCACCATCGTGTTTCGCAAACTAAAAACGTTTTGCCATTGGTTTCTCGTTTCATGCCATCGGATGCCGGCTAGGGGCCATCGCTGTTTTTCACCACCCTTCTAGATCGCGAGCAACATTTTCTCATGAATGTTTTTTGGCGAAATACCTCCGACGGGCTGGTGACGGCTGTGTTTTACCGGCCTTCTCATGCTAAGGAAAACTTGTCGATTCCTTGATGCCGTGCTACTCTATCCATAAGCCATGAACTTCCTTGCCTGAGTGGTTGGCACATCCATCTTCCTTACGCAGTCCGGTTCACGTCTCTTTTTCGCTTGATTTCTAGTGTTAGTGGATCGGTTGGTTTACAGTAAATAACAAAAAAAGGGGGAGAAGGTGTTTTTGTGAACCCGCCTAACAACCATTTCGTTTCTCTCGAAGAGTTTTACGAAATGAGAGAAAGTACAGATCGGATCTTAGAAGCATCGTACAGATCTTTGTTAAGCAACAAGCCCGCTCCTCACTTTCAGGCGCGGAGGCGGGCTGTTGGTTCGGCCAAGTATGTGTGTTTACTTCCCGCAGCACTTTTTATACTTTTTCCCGCTGCCGCATGGACACGGGTCGTTGCGGCCGATTTTGGGCTCTTCCCGGCGGTATGGAATGTTTTTTGGCAAAGGCGGGTTTTGCAACAACGCTTGAAAATGGCGGTATCTTTGCTCGGCGAGCGCCTTCCATTTTTCTAATTTCGGATGGTCGAGCCCTAGAATGGTATAATATCCGTAAGCGGTTTGTTCTACATCGATCAGCCCGGAATGTCCCCATTTTTCCACTCTTTCTAAATATTCTTCCACTTCCGGAAGCGCTTCTTGATCCAGCTGGTGGCAAAGCGCCTCAAAGCAAAACGCGCGCATGTCATCATCGCGCAGCTCGGAAAACACTTCCCGCAATACACGGACGGCCTGCTTTGATTTAATGTTGGCGAGCACATGAATGGCCGAAAAGGCCGTTTCCTTTTGAAACGCATAGGGGCGTACGGCTTCGATGACTTCGCCGTTTTGAAACGTCGACAACGCATAAACGACTTGATCGAGGAGCACATCGTCATCCTGTTGTTCCAACAGCGAGGCTAGTCTTGGAATATATTCGGTGGCGCTCAGCAACGAAAGCGCATACACCGCCAAAATACCATCGTACGAAAACCATGGCTGCTGTTCATTTTTCGTCCACGTGAGACCCACGTCTTCCTTTGTCAGCCACTCGCGCTCAACGAGAATGCGCACGACTTGCTTGGCAGCGGAAAACAAGTTCTGGTTAAACATCTCTTCCTGTTCCAAGCGGGAAAGCAACGAAAAGTAGTGATCCCATACGTCGTCTTCCGCTCCCTCGGCCACAAGCCGGACAGCGCGTTGCCAAGACCGCGGGAAGTGGCGAAGCAGCTGCTGTCCGTAGGTTTCAAGTTGCGCAACCGAAAACGGGAAAAACCAGCGGACATACTTGGCCGCATCTTTGATGGTCAACAACCGTTCAAGCGCCCGATCGGTCAGCGGTTGTTTCGATACACCGCGCAAAATCATGCTTCGCATGTCCTCGTCGGCAGTTGTGACGGCCTCGTCAATGAGACGCTCCACCCACGCAGCTGGAACACCTGGATACTCCTCTATTGCGTAAAAGGCAAACTGACGGAGGAGAGGATCTTCACAAAATAAATACGGTTCGATCGTTTCTAAAAAGGACATGATCACACCCACCTTTTTCTTCCTTCGTCTCTGGCGCCAGCCGGACATCAACGTTCAGCTAGTCCCATGACGAATATTTTCCATTTTAACACTCCAACCGCAAAAATCGCAACGAAAACGATGGCCGTGACAGCAGTCGAAACGAGGGCCATCGGCAACCCAATAGATGCCAAACGATGAATACAGGGACATTTCTGTCATGGCTGTGCCCCCCCTTTATAATCATTGACAAAATCCCGCCTGTTTGAAACCTATCTTTTCTTCTCGTTAGCTTGCTTGTCTGATATACTAGAGAGAAAGGAGGTGAGTGTTTATGGAAGAAAAAACGATATTGGCGCAAATTTTGCAAGCGCTTGATTTGTATGCGACAGACATGCGCAAACAGTTCGAAGCGCTCTATGAGAAATTTGACTCGCTCCAACAACAAGTCCAAACGCTGAACGAACAGACGAACATGATGAACAAACGGATGGAAGACATGGAAAGACGCATGGAAGAGATGGACAAACGGATCGGAGAGATGGACAAGCGCATCGAAGAAATGGATGGGCGCATCGAGGAGATGGACGGACGGTTTGAGCGGCAAATCGCCCAATTGGAGCGCACCGTGAACGAACGGTTCGAACGGCTCGAAGCGAAACTCGGCCACATCCGCGTCGAACTGGCTGAAACACAAGAGACCGTTGACTTTCACTCCGTCAAAATCGCCCAGCATGATCGAAAAATCCGCCATTTGCTTCACACCCGATAACATCTAACATCTCCACTGCCATCATGCCCCCGCTCTTCCATCAGGGCGGGGGCGCGCACATTAAGACAGTTCACAGGCAAGGTCGGCCGCTAAGGCGGCGTTGTTTTTCATTAAGGCGATGTTCGCTTGTAAGCTTTTCCCATCGGTGAATGTTTTCACCCAGTCAAGCAAAAACGGGGTGACCGCTTTGCCGGTGATGCGCTTTTCTTCCGCTTCCTTGAGCGCTTGTTCGATGATGGTGGTGATGTACGATTCCTCGAGCTCGTCTTCTGGCGGAACTGGATTGGCGACGACGATGCCGCCGGCTAAGCCGAGCGTCCATTTGGTTTCAATGAACGTGGCGATCTCTTTGGCGCTGTCTAAGCGGTAATCGACGCGAAACGGGCTTGTCCGCGAGTAAAAGGCTGGCAGGACGTCCGTCTGATAGCCGAGAACCGGAACGCCGTGCGTCTCGAGGTACTCAAGCGTCAAGCCTAAATCCAAAATCGATTTCGCCCCGGCGATGCAGACGATGGAAGCTTTCGTTCGCATGCCTTTCATCCTTTCGGGCGCATCCTTGCCAAAACGGCGCCCTTGCTTCCTATTTTCCTTATTGTATCATACGGCGCCTACAAATGAAAAAAGCACCCCACCTATACAGCGGGGCGCAAGATTGCTAGTTTTTGTATGCGCAATACGGGCGCAGCTTGACGCCGATCAAGCTGCCAAGGAAAGCAAAGACAAACCAAGCCCAGCCGTGAGCGCTGAAGGAAGCGATGCCGCCAAAATACGCACCGATGTTGCAGCCGAACGCCAGTCGGGCGCCGTAACCCATCATCAATCCGCCGATGAGCGCGCCAATCGTCATGCGCGTCGGCCGCTTCCATTGCACCGGCTTCGCATAGCGGCCAGCGAGCGCCGCGGCCAATAAAGCTCCGAACATTAAGCTAATGTCCATGACCGTCGTTGTATCGTAGTAGAGCGGATTGGCGAGCGCCTGCCGTTTCGCCTCGTCTTGCCAATATGTCCAAGCGGTCGGATCAATGCCAAACAGTTGCACCGCCTTCGCGCCCCATAAGGCAAACGCGGACGTGATGCCCCACGGTTTGCCGCTGATGAGCAGCACAAACAAGCGCATTGACAAGAGCGAGCAGCAGCGCGCCAGCAAGAAGCGGCCAAGGACCCTTGTACATGGCCTTCCAGCCGTTCCGATTGGCAAGCGGCATCGTCATCAGCTTGCCGTGGCGCCGCTTTTCCATCACCGTCACAATATAATAGACCGCTCCTAACAAAACAAGCTGGCATCCAAACCCGCCAAGCGCGCCGAATTGGACAATGAACGAGAACGGCTCCCATTGCGGCATTTGCGCCCATACATCAAAGTGAGCCGTCGCAATGACCGATCCGGCGATAAAACCGATGAGTGTCACTATGCCATTGGCATCGCCGCCGCCAATATGATACAACGTCCCGGACGCGCAGCCGTCCCCCAGCTGCATGCCGATGCCAAACAGAAAGGCGCCGACGATCACCGACACCCCTACGCCAAATACATACCCTGACACCGGATGGCCAAACGCCGATCCTTTCAACAATAGCGGCAAAAACAACGCGCTGGCCACCGCCATCATGATCATCTGCGCCCGAATGCCTTCTCCTTGGCGGTACAAAATGAATTTCCGCCACGCCGAGGTAAAGCCGAAATGGGCCTGGTAAAGCACAAAGCCACCGAGTGCTCCCAACAAATACAACAGCGCTTGTTGCCAAGACACGCGGCTATACAAGAACAACGCGCCGCCGATTAGTACGAAGCAGGAGACTGCAATGATCCATGCCGTCGGATTTTTCGGAGCGTTCGCCGCCTGCTTGGCGCGAACGTCTTGTTGCGCGGTCATTTCCATGGTGCATATCCCCCTTTTTGCTTTCGTTGACACGCTTATAATACTATAAATACGATCGATTTTCTATGATTTCGTCTCGAAACGTTTTTCCCAAGCCGCTGTATGGTATAATACAGAAAACGACCGTTCAAAAAATGAATGTTGTCGAACCATATTTTTTGACGCCGTTGAAAGGCCGAACATCCTTGATCAATCAACATTTCTAGAGGGAGGAGATTGTCATGTGGAACGAATTTAAAAAATTCGCCGTCCGCGGCAATGTCATCGATTTAGCCGTTGGGGTCATCATCGGCGGGGCGTTTGGCAAAATCGTTTCCTCGCTCGTCAATGACATCATCATGCCGCTTGTCGGGTTGATTCTAGGCGGCATTGATTTCAGCAGCTTATCATGGAAAGTCGGCAAGGCGGAAATCAAATACGGCGCGTTTATCCAAACGGTTGTCGACTTTTTGATTATCGCCTTCTCGATTTTCCTGTTTGTCAAACTGATCAACACCTTATACGAACGGGTGAAAAAGCAAGAAGAAGTGAAGGAAACAGCGCCGACGCTGACAAAAGAAGAAGAGCTGCTCACCGAAATTCGCGATTTGTTAAAGCAGCAGCGGGAAACGATGTAAGCATCTGGAGGCCGGTGATGAAAGGAGCAGGTCGCTTTACCGCCAAGTCTCTCCATCGGAGACGCTTGGCGGCATCAGCTTCCCATTTCACGTGATCTGGAATCCTTACTAGCACGAAGCGGCACGGCCGGGCGAAGCCATATTGGCAGTGCCGATGCGGACGGCCGCTTCACAAAGTTCGGGGGAGTTCGGTCCTGCCGCTCTATCAAAGGAAATCATCCACCCTCAAGCGAACGAATCGCTAGGGTGGATACTGTTCTTTTGCCAGCGCTGATCCTCCCGGCGCAAACCGCATATAGCTAGGTCAATGATGGACGACGTCACTGATCAATATCGATTCGTTTCCCATATACTGCATGCGGATAAGAAAAAAGGATTGCGATGGCTAGCCAATGTTTCACATTGATCATTGTTTTGGTGACCCCTCCCCCGAAGTTCAAGCAGTCAAGTTCTCCTCGCTCGTTCCCAATGGGAAAGAAACATCCGCTTGTCTTGACGCCCGCTCATTGTCAAAGCAGCCAGTACGCCAGTGGTGCGGTGAGGATGAGCGTCAATACCGTCCGCTCGAACCAAATGACGAGCAGTTTCGGCAAACTGAGCGGAATCTCAGTGGATACAATGCATGGAATGACAGCGGAAAAGAACAAGATGGCAGAAACGGAAACAACGGCAACTATAAATTTCGTTACGAGCGGTGCTTCAGTGACAAGCAAGGCCGGCAAAAACATTTCGGCGATTTCGATGGCCGAGGCTTTCGCTGCCAACAACGGCTCTGGAATTTGCAAGAGAAGAGTAAACGGATAAAACAGATAGCCCAGCCAATCAAACAACGGCGTATATTCAGCGAGCAGCAGCCCGATCAACCCGACCGACATAATGGAAGGCAAAATGCCCATCGTCATGATAAAACCATCGCGCAAGTTTTCCCATATGTTCGTCCCAATCCCTTTTGACTGCGCTACCGCTTTCATCGCCTCAGACCAAGCTTGTTTCATATAGTTACCCGTCACTCTTTGCTCGGGATCCCCCTTGCCGTCGTAGTATTCATCGCTCATGCGGCTTAGCGGCCACATCCGAGCGGTGAACGCTGTAACGGCAAACGTGACGAGAAAGGTCACCCAAAAATACGTATTCCATATCGACATTAACCCTAACGTTTTCGCGACAACCACCATAAATGTGACGGATACGGTGGAAAAACCGGTAGCGATGATTGCCGCCTCTTTCACCGTATATTTGCCCTCTTTGAACACTTTGTTCGTGATCAAAAGACCGATGGAGTAGCTGCCGACAAAGGAGGCAACGGCATCGATGGCCGAGCGGCCCGGCGTTTTCCAAATCGGCCGCATGATCGGCTGCATCCACACACCGACAAATTCAAGCAGCCCGTAACCAACAAGAAGAGCGAGAAAAACCGAGCCAATCGGCACAAGGAGACCGACGGAAATGACGAGTTTGTCATACAAAAACGGCCCCATATTCGGTTGAAACAGCCACGACGGACCGATGTGAAACACAAGCATGACCGCCGTGATCAGTCCTAGAACTTTCAACAGTGAAAAAACGGTTGTCACAGCATCTTTGTTCCACGTTTTTTTGTAAAACGGATAAACGGCACCGAGAGCGATCACGATAAGAGCATAATAAGGAACAAGTGCCGAAAACTGGGTGCGGATCCATGTCACAATATGATCGAGCAAAATTGACGATGTGCCGCCGATCGAAACCGGGACGAAAAATACGAAAATGCCGATGGCGCTAAAGACGAAAAACTTCCATGCCCCGCTTGCCGGCGTTGGTGTCGGCGTGGATGGCGCCATGGTTGGACTCGCTTTCATTTCTCTCCACCCCCATTGTTCTTCTTACGCAAGACTGGTACAACCGGAAGCATCCCACTTCCGGTCGCCAACCGCTTCAACGGAAGACCATCCCCCCTCAAGCGCGCACCTTTCCTCCCGCCACCACCACCTTCCCATCCTTGATCACCGTCTCCGCATGGTTGACGCCGTAATAGTACATGATTTGCACGTAGTTCGGGACGTTGAAAACAACCAAATCCGCTTTCTTGCCTGGTTCAAGGCTGCCGATCACATGGGCGCGGCCGATGGCGTGGGCGGCGTTGATCGTGGCGGCGGCAAGCGCCTCGGCCGGGGTCATGCGCATATGCAAGCAGGCAAGGCTCATGACCAGCGGGAGCGAGACGGTCGGCGATGAGCCGGGGTTGCAGTCGGTCGCTAAGGCGACCGGGACGCCGGCGTCGAGCAAGCGGCGAGCGTTGGCGGCTTTGGTTAGTAAGAAAAACGCTGTGCCTGGCAGGAGGACGCCGATCACGCCGCGCTCCGCCATGCGGCGGAGGCCGTCATCAGAGGCACGAAGCAAGTGGTCGGCCGATATCGCCCCCACCTCAGCGGCCAGTTCGGCGCCGCCGTACGGTTCGATCTCATCGGCGTGGATTTTCGGCGTCAAGCCGTGCGCTTTGCCCGCTTCAAGGATGCGGCGCGCCTCATCAGGAGTGAACACGCCGCGCTCGCAAAAGACGTCGTTGAACTCAGCCAACCCCTGACGGCTGACTTCAGGAATCATCTCTTCGACGATCAAACGAATATATTCCTCCCGGTCGTGCTTCCACTCCGGCGGAACGGCGTGGGCGCCAAGAAAGGTGGAAACGACATCGACCGGATGGGTATCATCGAGCCGCTTGGCGACGTTAAGCTGCTTCATTTCATGCTCAAGGCTTAACCCGTAGCCGCTTTTCGCCTCAACGGTCGTGACGCCGTGAAGCAAAAACTGATCGAGCCGCCGCTTGCTTTCTTCATACAGCGTCTCTTCCGATGCCTCGCGGGTGGCCTTTGTCGTCGCGTGAATGCCGCCGCCGGCGTTCATGATCTCCATATACGTCGCCCCGCCGAGGCGCATCGTCCATTCGTGTTCACGGCTGCCGGCGTAAACGAGATGGGTGTGCGGGTCGACAAGGCCAGGGGTGACCGTTTTGCCGCGGGCGTCGATCACCTCTGCTTCGGCAAGCCGATCCGCGAAACGGCGGACGAGTTCGTCGTCCGGACCAACGGCGGTGATCGTGCCGTTTTCAATCCAGACGCTGCCGTTTTCCATGATGGAAAGGTTGCTCATCTGTTCTCCCACAAGCGGGGCCGCGGAGCTTCCCGCCAGCGTGACGAGCTGGCGGGCGCAGCGGACAAAGAGCGGGCGCATAGGCGGTTCTCCTTTCTATTTGAGCATCGGCATATCGATGCCTTTTTCTTTCGCTGTCCGAATGGCGAGCTCATACCCGGCGTCGGCGTGGCGGACGACACCAAGGCCGGGGTCGGTCGTCAACACGCGTTCCAGCCGTTTTTCCGCCTCTTTCGTCCCGTCGGCGACAATGACCATGCCGGCGTGAATGGAGTAGCCCATGCCGACGCCGCCGCCGTGGTGAACCGACACCCAGCTTGCGCCGCCGACCGCATTCAACAGCGCGTTTAAAATCGGCCAGTCAGCGATGGCATCGCTTCCGTCTTTCATCGCTTCCGTCTCCCGGTTCGGCGAGGCGACCGAACCCGAGTCCAAATGGTCGCGTCCGATGACGATCGGCGCCTTCAATTCACCGCGGGCGACCATGTCGTTGATGAGTTTTCCGAACTTCGCCCGCTCGCCGTAGCCAAGCCAGCAAATGCGCGCCGGCAAACCTTGGAATTGGATTTGTTTTTGCGCCATGCGGATCCAATGGCAAAGGCGTTCGTTCTCGCTGAACTCGCGCAAAATGACTTCATCGGTTTTGTAAATGTCTTCCGGGTCGCCGGAGAGCGCCACCCAGCGGAACGGGCCCTTTCCTTCACAAAAGAGCGGGCGGATGTACGCCGGCACAAAGCCCGGGAAGGAGAAGGCATCTTCGACTCCTTCGTCTTTCGCCACTTGGCGGATGTTGTTGCCGTAATCAAACGTCACCGCTCCTCGGTGTTGCATCGCCAACATCGCCCGTACGTGCTCAGCGATCGATTGTTTGGCGCGGGCAACGTACTGCTTCGGATCGCGCGCCCGCAGCTCAGCTGCCTCCTCAAGCGTCAACCCCGCGGGGATGTAGCCGTTTAACGGATCATGGGCGGACGTTTGATCGGTCAAGACGTCCGGAACAAAACCTATATCAACGAGCCGCGGCAACACTTCGGCCGCATTGCCGACAAGGCCGATCGACAGCGCTGTTTTCTCTTCCTTCGCCCGTTTGGCCATGGCGAGCGCGGCGTCCAGACTGTCGGTCATCGTGTCAAGATATTTCGTGTCAAGGCGGCGCTGGATGCGGGCCGGGTCGACTTCAACAGCGAGACAGACGCCGCCGTTCATCGTCACCGCCAACGGCTGCGCCCCGCCCATGCCGCCAAGGCCGGCCGTTACCGTGATCGTTCCTGCCAGCGTGCCGCCAAAGTGCTGGCGCGCCACTTCGGCAAACGTTTCATACGTCCCTTGGACGATCCCTTGGCTGCCGATGTAAATCCAGCTGCCGGCCGTCATTTGTCCGTACATGATCAGCCCTTTTTTGTCGAGCTCATGGAAATGGTCCCATGTCGCCCATGCCGGCACGAGGTTCGAGTTGGCCATGAGCACGCGCGGCGCATCCGGGTGGGTGCGAAACACCGCGACCGGCTTGCCCGATTGAATGAGCAATGTCTCATCGTTTTCCAATCGAAGAAGAGTGTCCACAATCGCCTCGTAACATTCCCAGTTGCGCGCCGCTTTCCCGATGCCGCCGTAAACGATCAACTCATCCGGCCGCTCGGCGACCTCCGGATGCAAGTTGTTGTGCAACATGCGCAGCGCCGCTTCCTGAATCCATCCTTTCGCTCGCCGCGTTGTTCCAGAAAGCGCTTGCACCGTTCGCTTGTCTGTCATCGTCATCCTCTCCTTTTCCCTCTTTGCTTTTATTGTAAAGAAGGGAAGAGAACGGAGATAGATGCGCCTCTTTTAAAGGTGAGTCATTTTTTTCGAAATTTCATATTTCTTTCTCCTTCATTGATCCATTTCTTTTGATGGCTGTTCATTTTTTTTGAAAAAACCGCCTACCGCGGTGATGACCGATACGATCGTTGTTCATCGCGGTAGGCGGTCGGCGTCTGATTCAGTTCGGCTTTAAAGACGCGCGTCAAATAATGGGCCGTGCGAAACCCGGTCTGTTCGGCGATTTCCTTAATCGAGAGGTCGGTTTGGCGGAGCAGCCGTTTCGCCTCCTCAAGCCGCCGGTTCGTCAGCCATTGGCGGAACGTCACGCCGCGCTTTTTCGACAACAAATGGCTGAAATACGCAGGGCTGCGGCCGGCTGCCGCCGCGGCCTGCTCCAACGTGAGCGACGGGTCGCGAAAATGCGCTTCCATATAGCGGAGCCCCCGTTCGATGGCGTCGACGCGCGCGTCTTCCGCTGCTCGCCTCGCTTCGTCAAGCAGCCGGTGCAAAAACAAAATCAGTTCCTGAACGATGCGATACAGCACCGGATTATACAAAATTTCCTGAAACAGGCGCATGTATTCTCGTTCGGTCGCGCCGCGGTCCAGACGGTACGTCTTCATAAACCGGCGGATTTGCGCCAAGATGCTCGTCAACCGCGTGCGCACCATCTCCGGGCTCGGAAACGGCGGCGTCCAATCGGAAAATTCCCGTTGCAGCCATCGTTTGACCGCTTCATGGTCAAACCGCTCAAGCATCTCGATCCATTGCCGCTGCTCTTCCGGCGTCAGAAACGGATCCAAGTGGCGCCACGGTCCGTCATCCGGCGCCGGAGCGATCACTTGCCGGTAGCCGATAAAAAACGTCGTCTCGAGCAGCCGGCGGGCGGCTTGGTATCGCTCACGCACCGATCGCCGGCCATCCGGCGGCATGATGACGACCGCCAATGGCTCATGATGGTCCTCCTCCCAATCGCGCAACATCTTCCATGCCTCTTCTTTTCCATCGCCCGGCAGCTCGGGAAAGAGACAGGCCGCCATATGGGTCAACGGCAAAACGCGCGCCCTCCGGCGAAACGGATAGTTCGTTAAAAAGCGGACCACTTCGGAAGAGAAGGCAGGTTGTTCGGCCTGCACAAGCCATACGTGGGTCGACACGTCAACACAGTCATCGGCAAATAACGAGCGATAATCGTCATCATAGCCGCCAACACCGACGGACGGCCGAGAGCGCCCGTCCCCCGCGGAAAATGAAGCCGCCGTTCGCAACGCTTGCTTCAATTTGGTGGGCTCAAGCGGCTTCACAAGCAAATCGACGCATTGCCAGTCGATGGCTTGCTTCGCCCGTGCGAATGTCGCCTCCGCGGTTGCGGCAATCACCCGTTGGCAAAACAGGCGGATGCAAGATGCCGCTTTCCCCCACTGTTCATACGGAATCATATCCAATTCGACGTACAACAGCTCCGGCGCCTCCCGCTCAAGAAGCGCCATCATCTCCTCGACCGTAGCCGCCGTATATACTTGCTCAATCGGCAAGGAATACGCGGACACGAGCCAGCGGATCGCTTCTCGTTCCTTGTCGTCCCGTTCGGCAATGACCAATTTCATCCTCTCACCGCCTTAGCTGCTTGATGAAATGGTTCAGGCAACATGTTCAGCGAATGTGCTCGGCGCTGCTTTGCAAACGTCGAAAGTCAACTGCCCCCATGGTGCCTGCTCCTAAGTGAGGGGTCTCCTTGCCAACATTGGAGATGAAGAAGGATTTCGAAGCAAAAAGCAGCGGCGAGCGCCACGGTTTTTCCGCCTTCATCCACGAGCGGGTTGACTTCGCAAAGATCGACGCTGATCGTGTTCGGATGAGAAACGATGCGGCGGATGAGCGCGCGCACCAGCGATGGCGCGAGTCCAAACGGCGACGGCGCGCTCACCCCCGGCGCGGCGGCAGCGCTGATCGCATCCATGCAAATGGTCAACATCACGCCGTCATACGTTGAGGCAAATCGTTCGATCTGTTCATACGCTGCCTCCATCGGCCCCGCAGTCAGCTGTTCTTCCAGCATGTACTCGCATCCGTACCGCTGTGCATCCGCAAACAGCGCCGCCGTGTTGCCGAGCTTCTGAATGCCTAAGCAGCAATACCCCACCTGTTTGTCCTCATCCAAAATTTGCCGAAACATCGTCCCGGATGTCGGCCCGTTATCATACGGCCGCAAATCGAAATGAGCGTCAATGTTGATGATGCCAAGGCGGGCGTTCGGCCCAAGCGCTTCACGGACGCCCAAATAATGGCCATACGCCGTCTCATGGCCGCCGCCGATCACCACCGGCACCGCGCCGCTTCGCAGCAGGCGGGCGACGGCTTTGCCGAGTTCGGCTTGGCTTTGTTCGAGCTGTCCGTCCACGCAAAC
The DNA here is from genome assembly GCF_052692335.1 of Geobacillus sp. YF-1. Lineage (NCBI taxonomy): Bacteria > Bacillati > Bacillota > Bacilli > Caryophanales > Anoxybacillaceae > Geobacillus > Geobacillus sp. YF-1. The sequence goes on along the minus strand of NZ_CP199850.1, from coordinate 1,326,937 downwards.
GACATCGCCCGCATCAAAGATGGACGCGCCTTGCGGAAGATGCCATGGCAGCCGCGCCAACGCCGCTTTCACAGCGGCCGGCGCCTCTTTCGCCCCTTGACGGCCTTGGTTGCGGCGCACGCCCTCGTCGCAGGCAAAGCCGATGAGAGCCGCTGCTCGTTCCATCGGCGCCAACGGCTGCGATAAATCCAACAGGCGGATGCGCTGATGGAGGCGAAACGCCCGTTCATCGCTCACACTGTCCACCCTCCCCGTCCAGCGGCTTTGCTCGGGTTGTTGATACATCGAACCATCTCCTTTCGACGATCAGCTACCTGTTTCTTTCGCTGCCGCTTTGCCGTTCTCCTTCTTGCAGGGGCAGAAAGAGGAAATCGCCTCTTTCCCGCGAATAAAAGAATACAGATCGACAACAGAAAGGGGGACACAGCATGAAATCAACCGTCAACTTGCATGACGTCATCGCCGGCCAAAGCGCGCCGCCGCCGTGCGATACAACGCTCGGCGTTCGCTTGACAGAAGCCCGGGACGGCTATGCGAAAGGAGTATGGAAGGTAAGCGAATCGCTGCTCAATGGAAACGGCGTCATTATGGGCGGGTTTGTCGGCGCGGCGGCCGATATCGTGATGGCGTATGCGGTGACGACCTTGCTTCGCGATGACCAAATGCACGCTTCGATCAACTTGCACACGACGTTTCATCGTCCGCTGGAAGCCGGGGAAGCGGAAATCGAGGCGCTAGTGGAAAAACCCGGGCGAACGGTCGTTTATGTGACCGCCACCGTGCGGCAAAACGGCAAAGAGGTGGCGAGCGCCACGTCATCCGTGCTCATCATGGAAAAACGATGAAGGTCATTCGTGCGAGCGGGTCATGGACAGGATTCCGAAAGAAAGCCAAACAGGCTGGTGAAAAACGGTTGTTTCTTTTGAACAATGGGGGAGCGTGTGAAAGACGCTCCTGATGCGACAGGGCTTTTCTATTTGAGAGGCGAGGCCGGTAAGCGGCCTGTCTCCTTAAATCACCGCCCCTCAAAACCTACTGGAAAGAAAGCGGCATTTCGGACAACGGCTCCGGCCGCCTTGGCCCTTCACAACGGGCAGGGGGAATGATGATGGGCTTTGCCCGCCAGCGCGAGCCGAACTGCAGGGGGCGCTCAGTTCCTAACCGCCCTCGGCGGCAAAGCGCCGAAGAAAGCGCTGCCAAAAACAGCGGCTTTTCGGCGCTTTTTGCTGTTTGTTAAGGGCGGACAAACGTTTTCGGCATCACAACGGCGACGACTTGCCCGCGGGCGCATAATTCACCGTTCGCGAACACTTCGGTGTCAACTTGCCATTTTTTCGGATGAATTTCCGTCACCGTGCCGATGGCCACAAGCGGCACCCCGTGCGGCGTCGGTTTGAGAAAATCGACGTGCAGCGAAGCGGTGACAAAGCGCGGCGGCGTCTCCCCGCTGCCCGGCTCATGGCCGTTTTTCCGGTGCAACGCCAGCGCCGCTGAACCGGTGCCGTGGCAGTCGATGAGCGAGGCGATCAATCCGCCGTACACAAATCCAGGGATGGCTGTATGTTCGGGGCGCGGCGTGTATACGGTCACCGTCTTGTCCCCTTGCCATCCGGTGCGGAAATGGTGGCCCGTCTCATTCAAACGGCCGCAGCCATAGCACCAAGCGAATTCATCCGGATAGTCGTCTTGAATGGCGTGAACGATCGTTTCTTCCACTACACATCTCCCCCTCTCTTTTTCTAGTATACCATTGAATAGAGAGAACGACGACTCTTATTTAGGAAGATGGCTGCTTAGTGATGGACAAGACTGGCGAGAGAATGCGCGGCACGAGGCCCTAACGGCCAGACGGCAAATGCATAGGCGGTCCAAACAGCGGACCGCCCGTGTTTATTGTGCAGATCGCTCCGGCTCGTAAAATTCGATCCATTCCCCGTCCGGGCCGAGGAAAAACAAATATTTCGCCCCGTTCGGAAGCTCGGTAATGTCCTCCCAAACGAGTGGAACGCCAAGCGACACGAGCCGCTCTTTCTCTTGCTCAATGCCTTCGACCGTAAATGCGACGTGATGCACTTTTCCTTCCGTCGGCAAATCCGGATTGTATCCTTCGATGAGTTCGACGATGACTTGCCCGTCAAGCCCCAAAAACGCCAGTTTCATCGTCCCGTTCGTATGAATCATCTCGCTGAGCAGCTCGAGGCCGACGACGTTTTGATAAAATGCTTTCGATGTTTCGATATCTTTCACTTGGATGCCGACGTGTTCAAATTTTTTGACTGCCATTCGCTGTTCTTCCTTTCTCTCATGTTCTACAATTCAATGGAAAACACAGCCCGCAAATACGGGGTCATTCGCGGTGGAAAAATGTCCTTTTTTCCTAGCTCCATCCATACATAGCGGTCAAGAGCATACGGTCCTTCCGCTTTCCATTCCTCCGCCTCATCGTTCGTCAGCACGATGGAAAACATCGTTCCTTGCGCTTCCCCATACAAATGGACATATCCGTCCCCGCGGTCGATATGCACCACCGCCTGCCGATCGAACCGGATGAGCTCCGTCCGCACGCAGCGCATGACGTGAACGGCAAACGTCGCCGCCGGCAAATGCGCTGCCATGCAAGCGCGGAGCGACAGTCGTTCGGCCACTGCTTCCCCCTCACCTCCCATCATCAAAAACCCCCCTTCCGCCTCGGAATGACGCGAAAGGGGGTGGCCGTTCTTATCATCCAAAGCGACATCGCTTTGCGGGTGTTAGCACCTTGCCAGCGGCAGGTTGCTGTGGGGTCATCAAGCCCGTTCTCTCGCCCACTCTTGATAAGACGTATGCAATTTGTCTTCTATCTTATCATACATCATCAAAGGCGGCAATCGTCATTGTTCGACTTCCGGCTGCTCGGACGTGACGCCGACATCTTTCCACGTCAGTTTCGATCCCGGATCGACCGTGAAGTTGGCGACGCGGTTGTTGACGGCATAAATGGCCGAACGATACAACGTCGGAATGACCGGAACTTCTTCGTTCATCAATTTTTGCCATTCACTGTAAATTTTCCGGCGATATTCTTTGTCAAACGCCTGTTCAGAATGGCCTTTTTCCAACAGTTCATCGTTTTTCTCATTCACCCAGCGCGAGTAGTTGAACATGACGTTCCGTCCATACAATCCGTATGGATCGACGTCCGTGCCCGTCCCCCACGCGGCTGCGTAAACGTCCACTTTCGGATCGTCTTTTTCGACCATATCATAGAAGGAGTTGAACTCCGCCAAGCGTCCGTCCACCAGCTGAACATCGAGGCCGACATCTTTCCAGCATTGCATATAAAATTTAGCCAACGGTTCAGCGATGTCCCCGCCGCTCATCGCCAAGAAGTTGATCTTGAATTTTTTGCCGTTCGGGTCTTCGCGGAGGCCATCGCCATCCACATCTTTATACCCCGCTTCATCCAACAATTGCTTCGCTTTTTCCGGATTGTACGTATACCCTTTGATCGAACTGTCATGATAGCCCGGGAACGACGGCGGAATGAGCGTGTTCGCCGGGAAGCGCAAACCATGATACAGGCGGTCGGCCACCTCTTGGTTGTTGATGGCGTACGCCATCGCTTGGCGCAGTTTTTTGTTTTGGAATTTCGGATTGTCCATGACGTTTTCCTGCTTTTTCGCATCCCAGTGGCCGAGTTTAAAGCCGATATAGTTGTACGCTAGGTCCACTCTGCCGATAAACTGAATGTTTTTCGTCCCTTTCGCGTTCAAATATTGGTCGGTCGGGAACTCGGCGACGTCAATTTCGCCTTTTTTCAGCGCTTGCAGGACGACTTGCGGGCTGACGACTTTCAAAATGACGCCTTCCAAGTTCGGTTTGCCGGCCCAGTAGTCATCATTGCGGACAAACTCGACCGACTCGCCCGGAACGATTTTCTTCACTTTGAACGGTCCGAAGCCGATCGGGTTTTTCCGGATTTTATCCGATTTCGCCAAGTCTTTGATCGGAATGTCTTTCAAGTAATGCTTCGGCAGCGGATACGCCCAAATGCCGGTCAACACCGACGGATTGGCCTGTTTCCATGTAATCGTCAACGTCTTTTTGTCGATGACTTTAATGCCGGAAATTTTATTCGCTTTGCCGCTATGATATTCTTCCATCCCGACGATGCCTTGGATGAGCGCATCGCCATAGCGGACGCCCGTGTAATCTTTACTGCCAATGACCAAATAGGCGTACTCCAAGTCTTCGGCGGTCACCGGCTGGCCGTCATGCCAGTTGACGTTGTCTTTGATGCGGATCGTCATCGTCTTTTTGTCTTTCGACAACTCGTATGTGGCAGCGCCGTCATTCGTAATCTCATAGTCGCTGTTCGTTCGGAAAAGCGACTCGTCAAAAAATTGCAAAATCTCCGCGTCGGGCGTTCCCGTGTAGAACGCATAGCTGAGCGTCCCTTCAAACGGCGTGTCGGACACAAGGCCGTATTTCAGCACGCCGCCGTCAATGATTTTCCCGTCGTTTTTCACCGTCATCGGGAATTTGCTGATGTCTTCCTTCTGAGCTGCCGGTTTTTCGTTGTTGTTGCCCTTTCCGCTCGTTGTGTCGGATTTGCCCGTGCACCCGGCGAGCACGAGCAAGAGCGCGGCGAGAGCCGCCAACCATCTTTGCTTCACATTTTCTCCCCCTTATCCTAATCGTTGTCTTGCATCAGCCGCACGTTTCAACGCTTGGCCGATGAAATTTATGCACAGCATCATCACTAAAATAAGCAATGATGCAGGCAACCAAACCCACCATTTGTTTTGCAGCACATCCGGATTGGTCGCGTAACTGACGAGCGTGCCCAAGCTCGGCGTGCTCTCCGGCAGCCCGAAGCCAAGATACGTGAGCCCAGACTCGATGCCGATGTTGCCCGCCAAATTTAACGTCAAATTGACGATAATGATCGAACTGAGGTTAGGCAAAATTTGAAAAATAATGATTTTCCAATCCGGCGTGCCGAGCGTTTTTGACGCGCTGACATAATCCAGCTCGCGCTCGGCCAGCGTTTTGGCGCGGATCAGCCGAGCTTTGCCCGTCCACAAAAACGCGCTCATGATCAAAATGAACGTCAATACATTATATTTAGGCACAATGGCGACAAAAACAATAACGAGCATCAAAAACGGCAGAACGAGAATGAAATCGATGATGCGCATAATGACATTGTCAATCCAGCCGCCAAAATACCCAGCAATCAGCCCGATCGCCAGCCCGATGAGGCCGGTAATAAGCGTAATGGCCAGCCCGATCGTAAACGAGTTGCGGGCGCCGATGATGAGCTGGCCAAACACGTCGCGCCCCCCGTAGTCTGTGCCAAGCCAGTGTTCCGCTGACGGCGGAGAATAGATGGAAAGAAAATCGACTTTCACGATTTCCTCTTGATCCAAAAAGAGTGACACGCCATAGACGATCGCCAAAAGGATTCCTAAAATGATGAGCGAGCCAAGCGCGAGCCGATCCCGAACTACCTCCCGCCACATGATCGAAAAGGCGGAAGGGCTTTTCTCGATGTTCGCTCCAGCCGGCGTTGGGTCGCTGATTTCCGCTTTCATGTCAGCCGTCTTCCTCCTTTCCTACTCAATCCGGATGCGCGGGTCGACCGCACTCAAAATGATGTCCGACAACAGCGTGCCCACGAGCGTCGCCAGGCCGGAAATCATGACGAGCGCCGTCACGACGCTGTAATCCCGCTGCATAATCGACTGCAAAAACAGCTGGCCAAGCCCCGGGTAGCTGTAGATCGACTCCAGAAACACGGAACCGCCGATAAGTCCGGTGATTTCATACCCTAAAAACGCCGCGATCGGCAAAAACGAATTGCGCAAAATATGGCGCCAATAGATATGCCGCTCCGGCACGCCTTTCGCCCGCGCCGTTTTTACGAAATCTTTCACTTTCGTATCGACGATTTCGCTGCGCAAATATTGAATCGTAATGACTGTGTTAATCAGCGCTCCCGACAACGCCGGAAGCATGAGATGGTTCAATTTGCTTAAATAGTAAGCGAGCGTCCCTTCCTCGACCTGAACGTCCACGCTGCCGCCGGTTGGAAACCAGCCAAGGTGAAAGCCAAAAACAAACAGCATGATCAAAGCAAAAATGAACAGCGGCGTGGCAAACCCGAGATAGCTGTAGCCGACGATCAGCTTATCAGCCCATGTATCTGTCCATCGCCCCGACACGATGCCGAGCGGAATGGCAATCAAGTACGTCAAAATTAAAATCGCCGCCGACAGCAACACTGTATTCCCGATCCGTCCGGCCAGCAGATCGGTGACCGGCTGCTGGTGGGTATAGGAAAGGCCGAGATCACCATGCAGCATGTTTTTCACCCAACGGATGTATTGAATATGTACCGGATCATTCAATCCAAGTTTTTCCTTCATTTCTGCCAGTGTTTTTGGGTCCATTTTTGGATTGGCCGCCAGCTGCCCCGTCAGCGCATCCCCAGGCATCGCCTTCGCCAGCAAGAAAATGAGGACGCTGAGCAAAAACAATTGCGGAATCATAATGAGGATTCGCCGTAAAATAAATTTCAGCATCTTCCCGTCCCCCTCTTTACGGAATGGCCACCGAGTGCGTCGGCGAAATCGGCTTGAGCGGGTGAGCCCGGCCGTTTTCATCAAAATAGCGCGAATACGACTGCTCGTATTCTTTTTCCACTTCGCGGCGAAGCGCCTCCTGCCGACCGCGTTCGCGCGGATCGGCGTTCGGAATGGCGGAGAGCAGCCGTTTCGTATAAATATGCTGCGGATTCGTGAAAATTTCCTCGCTCGTCCCTTCCTCCACGAGCCGGCCGCGGTACATAATGCCGATGCGGTCACACATATGCCGGATGATCCCTAAATCATGGCTGATGAACAAATACGTCAGCCCGTACTCCTGCTGGATTTCTTTCATGAAATTCAACACTTGCGCCTGCACCGACACATCAAGCGCCGACACCGGCTCATCGGCGATGATGAGCTTCGGATTGAGCGTGAGCGCCCGCGCAATGCCGATGCGTTGGCGCTGTCCGCCGGAAAATTCATGCGGATATTTGTAAATCGACTCCGCGCTCAAGCCGACCCGCTCTAAGACGTATTGCACCTTCTGCCGCTCCTCTTGCGGGGACAGGCGTTCAAAATTGCGAAGCGGCTCGGCGACAATATCGAGCACACGTTTGCGCGGATTGAGCGAAGAATACGGATCTTGGAAAATCATCTGGATATCTTTCCGATACGGATGAAACTCGCGGCGGCGAAGCTTTGTCAAATCCGTTCCTTCAAACAGCACTTCCCCGGCCGTGGCGCGGATCAAACCGATGATCGTGCGCCCTGTCGTCGTCTTGCCGCAGCCGGACTCGCCGACGAGCCCGTACGTTTCCCCTTTGTGCAGCGAAAAACTGACATCATCGACCGCGCGCACGTGGTCGACCACCCGGCGAAAAAACCCGCCGCGCACGGGATAATACACCTTCAGATGCTGAATGTTAAGAAGCGCCATAATCGATTCCACCTACCGTTTGATCATCAGGGAAATAAAAATGTTCATAACATGTACAGCGCACCCAATGGCCCGGCTCCACTTCGCGCAGTTTCGGCTCCGCCTCATGCTTGTCGGCTCCGATCCAGCCGATGCGCGATTGGAAACGACATCCATGCCGCGGCAGTTTATGCAACGGCGGAACGATCCCTTGGATGACATGGAGCCGTTCCTTTTTTGTTTGGGCGGACGGGATCGACTGCAGCAACGAGCGGGTATACGGATGGAGCGGACGGTGAAAAATGGCATCGACATCGGCCAATTCGACGATTTCCCCTGCGTACATGACGGCGACGCGGTCGGCCATTTCCGCCACCACCCCCAAATCATGCGTGATTAAAATAACGCTCGTTTTCATTTGTCGCTGCAGCTCTTTGAGCAGCCCCATGATCTGCGCCTGAATCGTCACATCAAGCGCCGTTGTCGGTTCATCGGCGATGAGCAGGGCGGGCTCGCAGGCGATGGCGATCGCAATCACGACCCGCTGCCGCATCCCCCCGGACAACTCGTGCGGATAACGGTGGTACACCTTTTCCGGTTCCGGAATGCCGACTTTGCGAAGCAAGTCGATCGTTCGCTTCTTTTTCTCGGCTGCTGACAACCGCAGATGGTAGTCCATGCTTTCTTCGATCTGCCGGCCGACCGTCATGAGCGGATTGAGCGCCGTTAACGGATCCTGAAAAATCATCCCGATTTCTTTGCCGCGAATGCGGTTGAGTTCGGCAACGGAGAGCGACAGCAAGTTTGTCCCTTTAAAGTGCAGGCGCCCCTCAATTTTTGTCTTTTCGGGCGGGTGGAGACCCATGATCGACAACGCGAGCGCGCTTTTGCCGCACCCCGACTCCCCGACGAGAGCGACGATTTCGTTCTCCCCGATCGCCAGCGAAACGTCGTCGACCGCCGCATAATAGTCATCACCGATGCGAAAAGAGACTCGCAGCCCCTCAATTTCCAACAACGTTTGCTTTGCCAATGTGTCCTTCTCCCTTTAGTTAGTTTTGCTAAATTTTAGATTATGTATAATATTTTGATATTATTCTATCATATTTTTTCGCAAATTCAACATTTTCTAGTAATTTTTTTGATACCTTCCCAATCTTCTGCCTGTTTGATACCTTCCCAATCTTCTGCCTGATCGACAACGCCACTAGAGGCAACGGTTCGTGTTCGCTCCCATCCGTTGGACAATCAAGAGGCGGATGCTCCGTGAAGGAACCATCCGCCTCATCAATGGACAGAACAGCGGGAAAGGAGCCAACGGGCCGCGCTCCTCCCCTTTACGTCCGATTTTCGTTTGTTTATTTAAACGCCATCGCCGCCCGCACCGCTTTTTTCCAGCCCTCATAGAGCGCGGTCCGCTTAGCGTCGTCCATCTTCGGCTCAAAGCGGCGTTCGAGCTGCCACTGAGCGGTAATCTTTTCGCGGCTGTCCCAATAGCCGACCGCCAGCCCGGCCAAATACGCCGCTCCGAGCGCCGTCGTCTCGTTAATGACCGGCCGCTCGACCGGCACAGCGAGCAAATCGCTTTGAAACTGCATGAGCAAGTTGTTTTTGACCGCCCCGCCGTCAACGCGCAGCGTGGTCAGCGGGAGGCCGGAATCGGCTTCCATGGCGGCGAGCACGTCTTTCGTCTGGTAAGCGAGCGATTCCAATGTCGCGCGGATGAAATGCTCTTTCGTCGTGCCGCGCGTGAGGCCGAACACCGCCCCGCGCACCTCGCTGTCCCAATACGGCGTGCCGAGGCCGACGAACGCTGGAACGACGTACACCCCGTCCGTGGACTCGACTTTTTCCGCGTACGTCTCGCTGTCGGCCGCCGTTTTGATCACCCGCAAGCCGTCGCGCAGCCATTGAATGGCCGAACCGGCGACAAAGATGCTGCCTTCAAGCGCATATTCGACTTTGCCATCGATGCCCCAGGCGATCGTCGTCAGCAGCCCGTGTTTCGACTGGACCGCTTTTTCCCCCGTATTCATCAACATAAAGCAGCCGGTGCCGTACGTATTTTTCGCCATCCCTTCCGCAAAGCACGCTTGGCCGAACAAGGCCGCCTGCTGGTCGCCCGCCGCTCCGGCGATCGGCACTTCGACGCCAAAGAAATGGTATGGAACGGTTTTCGCGTATACTTGCGAGGATGGCCGCACTTCAGGAAGCATCGCCTTGGGCACGTTTAAAATCGCCAGCAGTTCGTCATCCCATTCGAGCGTATGAATGTTGAACATCAAGGTGCGCGACGCGTTCGAGTAGTCGGTCACATGGGCGCGGCCGCCGGATAGCTTCCAAATGAGCCACGTATCGATCGTGCCAAACAACAGCTCGCCGCGCTCCGCCCGTTCGCGCGCCCCCTCGACATGGTCCAAAATCCATTTCACTTTCGTTCCCGAAAAATAAGCGTCAATGAGCAGTCCCGTTTTTTCGCGAAACAGCGGATCATACCCTTTCGCTTTCAACTCGTCGCAAATGCCCGCCGTCTGCCGCGATTGCCAGACGATGGCGTTGTAAATCGGGTTGCCGCTCTCTTTTTCCCAAACAACGGTCGTTTCCCGCTGGTTCGTAATACCGATCGCCGCCACTTGTTCCGGCTTCACTTGCGCCTCGGACAAAACGCTGGCAATGACGGCAAGCACCGAACCCCAAATTTCGTTCGCGTTATGTTCGACCCAGCCGGGTTGCGGAAAATATTGGGTAAACTCTTTTTGCGCCATATGGACGATTTCGCCCTTTTGATTGAACAAAATCGCGCGCGAGCTCGTTGTGCCTTGGTCGATGGATAAAATGTATTGATCCATAGTCTCGTCCTCCCCTTTTCTTGGTCGTTTTCGATCCACTTCGTTTCCTTCGCGCCAGCAAAAATGGTTAAGAAGAATAGCGGCTTGCGGCGTTCGACGCCTTTCCGGCTGTCAGTTTCACTCCGGCCAACACGACGGCCGTGGCCGCCAGCACTCCCCATAAGGCGCCGGTCGGTTTTCCTAAGAACACGGCTTTATACACCAAGCTGCCTAACGCGCCGCCAAGCAGCGGCCCGACAATCGGCACCCACGCATATGACCAGTTCGACGACCCTTTTCCCGGAATCGGCAGCAAAAAGTGAGCTAGCCGCGGACCAAAATCGCGCGCCGGATTAATGGCGTAGCCGGTCGTACCGCCGAGCGACAGCCCAATCGCCACAATCAAAAAGCCAACGACAAACGGATTGAGCCCATCGGCGAATTTGTTGGCGCCAATGGCCAAAATCGCCAGCACAAGCACAAATGTGCCGATGATTTCACTCAACAAATTGGCTGCCGGATTCGGCACGGCCGGCCCGGTGGCAAACACGCCAAGCTTGACGCCCGGATCGTCCGTTTCTTTCCAATGTGGCCAATAGTGGAGATAGATGATGGCAGCTCCAATCATAGCGCCGAGCACTTGTGCCAACACATAGCCAGGGACATCTTTCCACGGAAAATCGCCGCTGAGCGCCAACGCCACCGTCAACGCCGGATTCAGATGGGCGCCGCTGTACTTGCCGACCGCATAAGCGGCCATCGCCACCGCCATTCCCCATCCCATCGTAATGACGATCCAACCGGAGTTGGCCGCGTACGATTTCTTCAAATTAACCCCTGCACACACGCCGGCGCCGAAAATGATCAGCAACGCCGTCCCAACGAATTCTCCCAAAAATGCCGACATCCGTCTTCTTCCCCCTTTTCTTTCGTTATGTTTCGGTTCATTTCCTGCTTTGCCACCCTTCCGGAAGGGATTGGTTGGGCGAAAAACACAAAGACCCACACACTTCCCCGCTAATCAACGAGGAACATGTGTGGGTCTCCGTTTCTCCGCCACAACAGAATATTAACTTACTTTGAGAATACCATTGTTTGAAAACGCTGTCAACCTATTTTTTTGCTAAAATTTGCACATAATCGAAGTCGAGCGTATCGACCGCGTCTTCGATCTGAAGGCGGGTGATGAACCGGTACGACCGGCCGGGGCGCGATGGCGGCAAGGTTTCCGGAATCACGTAAGAAAACGGAATTTCCTTTTTCTCGTTCGGCTTGATCGAAAACGCACCGGCGGCCGGAATGACGGCGACAATGTCATCGAGCTCCTTGCCGTTTTCGATTGTTTTTTGCACAAGCTCCACATCGAGCCGCTCGATCCTTTGTTCCACCGTTCCGCCGTAAATGTGGACGATTCCTTGAATCCTATCTCCCTGTCTCCATAACGATTTATCTAAGATCAAGTCGACGTGCGCCGACCCGACTCCGACTTTTGACATCATTTTGCGCAACAGCATCGTTGTCACCTCGTTTTGCCTCTCTTGTCACATTCAATATTACGAAAAAAACCGCCGCCCGTTTCAGCTAAACGAAAAAATAAACAGACGCCCCCGCCGATGCGGCCACGTCTGTCCCAAGGCGAAAACAAGCGAACACGTTTCTTGTTACCGCTTACATTTAAGATTACCGCATTCGCTTTCAATTGTCAATCAACTATTCGTACACGTTTTCGGTTTCGATAATATAGTCGATCCGGATCACGGGAACCTCTTGCTGCTCCACTTCAGCCACGATCAAGCCCACGCGGTCGTGATAGATGCAAAATGTGTCTTGCCCTTTGCGAAACGCTGATTCTCCATACGAAAGAACCATGTGGTAAATTTTGTTGTCGCTGAAATAGCGGCGGCTGACCCGGCTGCCCAGTCGGACGATCACTTCTTGACCCGCGATTTTCCCGCGGTACATCCGCTTCTCCCCCTTTTCGCCGTTCCTATTCCAATGTATGGCTTTTTTTCCCCGTTCATGACTTTTTCCTTAGATGACTGGTGAAAAACAACCAATTGGCTCGATTGGGGAGAAGTCACGAGGAATGAAATGATGACGTTGCAACGTTTTTTGGTTTGGGAACACTGTCGGAGAGCAGTATTTCTCCTTAAATCACCGGCCTCTTAGAAGGACGGTGATCTCTAGGAGACCGGTGATTTAAGCGGACAAGCCGTTTATCAAACCCGTTTTTCAAATAGAAAAGCCTCGTCGCATCACGATCACCTTTCAAACGATCCCCCATTGCTCAAAAGAAACAACCGTTTTTCACCGGCCTTCTAGGCAACATGCCTGTTTGGCGATGGTGAAACAATTTTTTTCGGAAATTTCCTTTCTTTTGCTTGACGCGGTGACGCCCGGTAGTGTATAGTTAAGTCATCACATAACAGAATATATTTCAGGCATTCAGCATGAAGGCGCACCTTGGGTTGCTGTGGAGTATATTTTGTTATTTGATAAAATCTCAAGGTTAGCCGATCAGGCTAAAAGTATTAGGAGGAATTCAGCATTATGCAACGTGGTAAAGTAAAATGGTTTAACAATGAAAAAGGTTACGGTTTCATCGAAGTGGAAGGCGGTTCGGACGTATTCGTACACTTCACAGCCATCCAAGGTGAAGGGTTCAAAACGTTAGAAGAAGGCCAAGAAGTTTCGTTTGAGATCGTCCAAGGAAACCGCGGACCGCAAGCAGCGAACGTTGTCAAATTATAAGGCTTCGTTGACATAGACGAAAGAACGGGAGCGGAAACGAAAGGCACCTTGCACAGTCAAGGTGCCTTTTTCCATTTCGATGCATAGATTCAGTCAAGAGGCAAACAATAGCAAAGGGAGGTGTTGATATGGCGAATCATGATGCCCACATACATACAGGCTACAACGATTTGAAACAAGTGGAACTGTTCGTGGAGACGGCGGAAAACATGGTCGGCCACGCCACGATGCAGCTCGACCCCGAGATGATTCAGCACGCCGAACGAGCGGTGCAAAACGCCCGCCATCAGCTAGCTCGCGCTCGCCAAGAAGCAACGGGCACAGACGATGATGTTCTCGCCCGCTGCGAACAGCGGCTGGCCCGCGCCGAACATCAGCTGCGCGAGGCGCAGTCATAATCCGAATCGAATGGGGGTCCCAAAAGGAGCGGGATCCCCTCTTTCGTTGCTCGATATACGTGCTGACTGCTTCTGCCGCACGATCGGTTGTGCCGATCTTGAAGGCAGACAACCTTTTGGGTCAGCTCCTTGTTGCGTCCGGGCATCAAGGGCAACGTTTCTTTGTCCGCGGTTCGGCCAGGTCCGCATGCGCCAGCCGTCCTCAAGGCCATGGCCGCGGTGCCGTTCCGTCGCCCTATTGACGCGGACGGGGCGGGGCGGAAAGCAGCATTTCCCCGTACTGCCGCATCTGTTCTCCTACCGTGCAGCGCTGAATGCAAAACGACTGGGCGTACGTTTTTCCGTACTCTTTGCGGAACGTGCTCTTTAAAAAACAGCCATCGCAGTACATTTCTTCAAGCTGAGCGATTTGTTCCAATATTTCTTTCCGTCGGTTTCGCTTCTTTCCCATCGAACCTTACCCTTTCTCTGTCAATTCCATCCGGCTTGTGATCAGCTGCCCGGCAAGCGCTTGGCGGGCGAGCGCGTCCGCCTCTTTATTTTGCTTGCGGGAAATCGGTTCATACAACGGGTCGATGTGAAGCTCGCGCAGTTTTGCCTCGATACGGTCGAGCCAAGCGTTGTAATCGTCTTCAAAGCAAGGCCAGTCGCCCGACAGCTGCTTCAAGACGACGTGGGAATCGCCGCGAAACGTCACCGGCAAATGATGGACGCCAAGCTCCTCAAGCAGCTGCATCACAAACCAAAACGCCGCATATTCGGCCTCGTTGTTCGATTTGATTTCGCTGAGGCGGCGGTTGGCGCGCAGCCGGTAGCGCTGGTCGTTTTGCTTGTAATACACGACCGCGCCGACACCACCTTGGGAAGTTTGATGATCGAACCCGCCGTCGAAATAAACGACGACTTCATGCGGTTCGGCCGCGATTTCTTCAAGAAGTTTGCCAAGCTCCTTTTTCGACCATGCCGTGCCGTTTCGATCCATGAACTCGAGCGCCTTCGTCCGCCCGGTTTTTTCAAAATCGCCCGCGACGGCGAGCGCGTCTTTCGCCTCGAGCCATTCCGAAGTCAACCGCACCGCCTGTTTGTTAGGCGTGACGTACGTCCAATGAATTTGCACCTCCAACGTTCTGCCACCCTTTCGCATCACGATGATTGAGGCTGCTTTTTATTTTACCACACTCGTTCCCGTCTGTTCATCGTTTTCCGCCTCGATCGCTCTGTTCCAAAAAAGTATGTTTTTTTCGGCGTATTTATGATACACTAGCGGCTAGCAATTGCTTATCGCCAAGCCAAAAATAAGGAGGGAATCCAATTGAAGCAGCAAACCGTCGCTGATCTTAGTTTATTGGCCGTGACTTTCGTCTGGGGAGCGACATTCGTTGTCGTCCAAAACGCCATCTCTTTTTTGCAGCCGTTGTCGTTCAACGCGGTTCGCTTCGGCTTGGCCGGCTTGTTGCTGCTCGGCTGGATGGCCATCATGTCTCGCCCGCTGCTGCGAAATTGGTCATGGCGCGCGGTCGGCGCCGGAGCTTGGATGGGCCTCTGGCTGTTTGCTGGCTACGCCTTTCAAACGGTGGGGCTTCTCTATACGACGTCGTCCAAAGCAGGGTTTATTACAGGGTTGAGCGTCGTGCTTGTGCCGCTTTTTTCCTTTGTGTTGGGAAAAGAAAAGCCGACGGTCAATGCGACCGTTGGAGCGGTTCTTGCTGCCTTCGGACTGTACTGGTTGACGGGCGGAGCCGAGCTGTCGTTCAACCGCGGGGATCTGTTCGTCTTTTTGTGCGCCATTTCGTTTGCCATGCACATTATTGTGACAGGTCGGTATTCCTCTCGCTATTCCACCCAAGTGTTGACGATGGTGCAAATTTTTACGGTGGCCTTGCTTTGTTTCTTGTTTGCTTTTTTGTTGGAAGACGCCTCGCAGATGTGGAATGTTGCTGTGCTCCGCCGCCCGGAAGTATGGGGAGCGCTCACCGTGACATCGCTGCTGGCAACGACCGCCGCTTTTTTGATCCAGACGGCGGTGCAAAAACATACGACGCCCGCCCATGTCGCTCTCATTTTCGCCATGGAGCCGGTGTTCGCCGCTTTGACGGCGTATCTTTGGGCGGGGGAACGGCTGTCGCCATCCGCTTGGCTCGGCGGCTTCGCCATTTTGGCCGGCATGGTGCTTGCCGAACTGCCTAGCGTGCGCTTATGGGGGAAACGGTGGCGGGCAAAGCGGAACATCTCCTCATAGCAGGACCATATCGAAGAAATCTTCTCGCTTCACTGAATACCCGGCAAACTGGAACATCTATAGCAAGGGCGGCAGACGCTGTCCTGTATGAAAAGCGGGACAGCTCTTTTCCTCCTTTGCATATAGTTTGGCCGAAAGCGGTCATACTATCCGTGAGCGGAGGTGAAAGCGATGACCAAAAACGGCGGCCGCAATCGCGGCTCGAAGGCGCCGGGCGTCAACCCGCAAGGCTTTGGCCAAGACGGAACGTTCACCCCGGATCCAAAAAGCAAGCTCGAAAACGCGGCGAAAAAGCGGAACACAAAATAAAGCAGGCTTCCCGATGCGGAAGCCTGCTTTTTGTCGTTATTGCTTTACTTTCGCCAGTTTTTCGCGCAGCACCATTTGCAAAATGCCGCCGTGGCGGTAGTAGTCGATTTCGACTTCGCTGTCAAAGCGGACGATCACGTCAAACTCTTTTTTCTCACCCGTCTCTGGGTTCGTCGCCGTCACTTTGACAAGATCGCGCGGTTTGACGTTTTCATCGATGTGAATGTCAAACACTTCTTTGCCCGTCAAGCCGAGCGTTTCCGCGTTTTCGCCTTCTTTGAATTGCAGCGGCAGAACGCCCATCAACACAAGGTTCGAGCGGTGGATGCGCTCAAAGCTTTCGGCGATGACCGTCTTGATGCCGAGCAAGAACGTCCCTTTCGCCGCCCAGTCGCGCGAGCTGCCCATGCCGTAGTCTTTGCCGGCGACGACGACAAGCCCGGTGCCGTCCTGTTTGTATTTCATGCACGCGTCATAAATCGACATCACTTCACCGGTCGGCCAGTACGTCGTGTAGCCGCCTTCCGTGCCCGGCGCGATTTGGTTGCGGATGCGGATGTTGGCGAACGTGCCGCGCATCATCACTTCATGGTTGCCGCGCCGCGAACCGTACGAGTTGAAGTCTTTCGGCTCGACGCCTTTCGAGATCAAATATTGGCCGGCTGGCGTGTTTTTGCCGATCGAACCGGCTGGTGAAATATGGTCGGTCGTGACCGAATCGCCGAATTTGCCGACGACGCGCAAGCCGGTAAGCGGTTCGACTTGGCGCACATCCGGGGACAGCCCTTCAAAGAACGGCGGATTTTGGATGTACGTCGAGTTTTCGTCCCATTGGTAAAGCGGCTCATCCGTCGTTTCGATGGCGTTCCAGCGCGGATTGCCGTCGAACACGCGCTCATATTCTTTGCGGAACAGTTCCGGATCGACCGCCCGTTTGACGACGTCTTTCACTTCTTCCATCGACGGCCAAATGTCGCGGAAGTAAACGTCATTGCCGTCTTTGTCTTTGCCGATCGGCTCGTTGAGCAGATCGATGTCGACCGTGCCGGCGAGCGCATAGGCGACGACCAGCGGCGGCGACGCCAAATAGTTGCCTTTCACTAGCGGATGGATGCGGCCTTCAAAGTTCCGGTTGCCGGACAGAACGCTTGTGACAAGCAAATCGCTTTCCGCGAGCGCTTTTTCCAGCTCCGGCGCAAGCGGGCCGGAGTTGCCGATACATGTGGTGCAACCGTAGCCGACGATGTTGAAGCCGAGCTGCTGGAGATACGGCAGCAAACCCGAGTCACGCAAGTAGCCGGTGACGACTTTCGAGCCCGGCGCAAGCGACGTTTTCACGTATTTCGGCACTTGCAAGCCTTTTTCGACCGCTTTTTTCGCCACCAAACCAGCCGCCACAAGGACGTATGGGTTGGACGTATTCGTACAGCTCGTGATCGCCGCGATGACAACCGCGCCCGTTTTCAGCTTGACTTGTTCACCGTTCAGCTCGACGGTAATTTCCCGCTCCAAATCCGCTTCCGTCAGGCCGAAGCCTTGGTTGCCTTGCGGGGCTTTCACCGCTTCGCGGAACGATGGTTTCATTTTCGAGAGCGGGATCAAATCTTGCGGCCGTTTCGGTCCGGACAAGTTCGTTTCGATTTCCGACAAATTGATTTCGACGACGTCCGTAAACACCGGCTCCGGCGCGTCCGGCGTGTAGAACAAGCCGTTCGCTTTGCAGTACGCTTCAACGACTTGAACGTGATGCTCGTCGCGGCCGGTCAAGCGCAAATAGTCGAGCGCTTCAGCATCGACCGGGAAGAAGCCGCACGTCGCTCCGTACTCCGGTGCCATGTTGGCGATCGTCGCCCGGTCGGCAAGCGGCAAGGTCGCCACGCCCGGTCCGAAAAATTCGACGAATTTACCGACAACGCCTTTTTTCCGGAGCACTTGCGTCACCTTAAGCGCCAAGTCGGTGGCCGTCGCTCCGTCCGGCAACTTGCCCGTCAGGCGGACGCCGACGACTTCTGGCACTGGGAAGTAGGACGGTTGGCCGAGCATGCCAGCTTCCGCTTCGATGCCGCCGACGCCCCAGCCGAGGACGCCGATGCCGTTGATCATCGTCGTATGCGAGTCCGTGCCGACAAGCGTATCCGGGAACGCTTCGTACTCGCCGTTTTCCCCTTCGACTGCATGAACGACGCTAGCCAAATATTCCAAGTTCACTTGGTGGACGATTCCTGTAGCCGGCGGAACAGCCCGATAGTTGTTAAACGCTTTTTGCGCCCATTTCAAAAACTTGTACCGCTCGGCGTTCCGTTGAAATTCCAAGTCCATGTTGTACTCGAGCGCATCGTCCGACCCGTAACGGTCGACTTGCACCGAGTGGTCGATGACGAGATCGACCGGAATTTCCGGGTTAATTTCATACGGATCTCCGCCCAAATCGGCCATCGCTTTGCGCATGGAAGCCAGATCGACGACGGCTGGCACGCCGGTGAAGTCTTGCAAAATGACGCGCGACGGCTTAAACGGCACGTCGATATCTTTCATTTCCGGCGTTCCCCATTTCGCCAAGTTCTCGACGTGCTCTTTCGTAATGACGCGGCCGTCGACTTGGCGAAGCACCGATTCAAGCAACACTTTGATCGAGTACGGCAGGCGGCTCACCTGACCGATGCCCGCTTCTTCAAGCGCTTGCAAGCGGTAATAATTGTATTTTTTACCGTTGACTTCGAATGAAGAGCGGGCGTTGAATACATCTTGTTTCGCCATATGTACAACCCCCTTCACTTCACAATAATACTATACTATTTTTTTGCGCAAAAGTCGAAAAAATCGTATCCATTCTCGCATTCCTCGCAAAGCTTGGCACGACTTTATCTTATTATAAAACGGGAAGGACTGTAAATCATGGATTTCTAATGACCTTCCTCCTTGTTTTCTTATCACGCCCTAGTCGGAATAATCCCCTTGTTTCATCACAAACTACAACCGGAGGTGAACGAAATGGCCAAACGAAAAGCCAATCACGTCATTCCCGGCATGAACGCGGCTAAAGCGCAAGGGATGGGCGCCGGCTACAACGAAGAGTTTTCCAATGAACCGCTGACTGAAGCGCAGCGCCAAAACAACAAAAAACGAAAAAAGAACCAGTAGCGTGGCGGCCGCTCCGCCATCCCGGCCTGCCATAGCGCACAAAAAAGGGAATGTCCGCCGCCGGCATTCCCTTACTCGTTTTGATTGATTTCCTCCACAATGGCCTGCAAGTCGCTGCGAAATTTCTCGAGCTGCACGCGCTGTGTTTCCGAGGCGACTTCGAGCGCGTTTTCAATTTGGGCGAACGCCTCGTTGATTTCCTGACGCAGATGGGCCAGCTGGTGGCCGTAGTCGGCTTGATCGCGCACCAAGTGATCGTGCCATTCTTTCGCTTCCATCGTCGCCTTTTGCGCCGCTTGAAACGCGTCCTGTTTCGTTTTATGATACACCATCGCTCGTCCCTCCTTCGCGGTCGTTCACTACTTATCGTTTCAAACTGGGCGCAAATTATGCGCTGAATAAGCGAAAGCACAACGCCGCATGCTAACGGACAAAGGAGGGACAACCAATGACAAACAAAAACGATGGCAAAGATATGCGCAAAAACGCGCCAAAAGGCGACAATCCCGGGCAGCCGGAGCCGCTTGACGGTTCGAAAAAAGTGAAAAACCGCAACCATACGCGGCAAAAGCATAATACAAGCCACGACATGTAAACATCTTGGAGCGGCGCTGACCGCTTCGGCCCGGTCATAGGGCGCCGCTCCCTTGTTTGGTTCGTCCGGCGTCGCTTGTTCACACCTTGAACCGGATTGTACTTCCGGCGTTGCTTTTGGACACTGGTGTTTCGCCGCGGCCTCAACGAGTTTACGTAATAATATTATGGTATACAAAATCGATTTGTTTTTCTGCCCCCTTGCCTAGAAAGTCGGTGAAAAACGGTTGTTTCTTTTGAGCAATGGGGGGAGCGTGTGAAAGGCGATACCGATGCGACAGGGCTTTTCTATTTGAGAAACGAGGCCGGTAAACGGCCTGCTTCCTTCAATCACCGGCCTTCTAGGAGGCTGGTGATTGAATCGTAAATACGGCTTTACCGTGTCATTTCTCAATTCGAAAAACCTTGTTGCATCGATCCTGCTTTTCGTCTATTCTCCCCATTGAGTAAGGGAATCAGCCGTTTTTCACCGTTCTCCCAGACGATCGCGGGCAAGGGGAACGGCTTACGGAGTCATTCGTTCGTACAGTTCGATAACTTCCGCGGCCAACTCTTTGACTGCCATCGCGGTCATTAAATGGTCTTGAGCGTGCACCATGAGCAGTGTCACAACGGTCGATTGCCCGCCGGCTTCTTGTTGCAGCAGCGATGCTCAGTCCAACCCGAGAGCGAGAGCCAACTCTTCAGCGCTTACCCACCGCTTCCCATTCCGTTCCCATTCTTGCAGCGTTTCGTAGACAAGATCGACTCTTTTCACAGCCGCTCCCCCCTTGATCAACACATTCGCAACCGCACCGGCAAACTCCTGCCGTCTTCCCGCGGAAACGTTGAACCGATCCGCTGGCCGGACACCGCTCCACCGGTCGAAAAGCGCCCGCCTTTGTCAGCGGTGTCATGACCGTCAGTGCGAAAACATCGAGAACACGGTTGACCCTCACGAAGCCAGAAAACCCCGCTTTTTCTCAACAACATGGCGGCGGAACATGTTTTTCCCTGCACTAGCATGAACATCACAACTCGTCGAAGAGCGACTTTCGTAGAAAAAAAGAGCGTCCCCAAAAGCGGGGAAACGCTCTCCTCTTTGTCGGTCGGCTGTGCTTTACTCAACCGGCCATCCTTTTTGAAGCCGAACCGTTTATTTCGTAAAGACGTGATGCCCAATGCGAATCGTCACCGGGCGCGACAACATCCATTTGTCTTTGGTGACTTTCGGATTGTAGAAATAAAGTGAGCCGCGGCGGTCGCTCGGAAACAAGGCCAACGCCTTGTCAACGGCCGCGTAATCTTGCTTGGTCGGCCGAATGCCGGTCAACTTTCCCGTTTTGACCGGCACAAACGCATAACCGGATTTCGTCTTTTGATAAATGACGCCGCGCACCGTTTTTGGAAACTCTGGATGCGTTGTGCGGTTGAAAACGACAAGCGCCACTTCCACCTTGCCGGCAAACGGCTCGCTCGAACCGGTCTCCGCCTGCACCAACTGAGCGAGCAGCTTCCGGTCAGCGGCGCTTAATGTGATCGATTTCTTCTTTGCCGGCGCCGAAGCCGTCCGTTTCCCTGCCGTCGGAACTTTCAGCCGTTCTCCAGCGTAAATGAAGTCATGCTTTAAGCCGTTTAGCGCACGCAGCGATGAAACGGTCGTATGGTATCGCTTGGCGATCGCTGACAGCGTATCGCCCTTTTTTACTTGATAGTATGTATACGAGCCAGCCGCTTCCGTCGTCGCCCCCTGCCAGCCGAACGCCAGAAAACAGGCGGCAGCGAGCGCGATCATCGTCTTTTTCATTCCTTCGATCCCTCCCTAGCTCTACACGTTCCTCCTAGCTTCTTTGTCTATTAGATAGATTAGCAGGCGGCGGGAAGGACGTCACTGTCTATCATTTCCATTCCTATCTAGGCTTACCTTGCGAACGCTTGTTGTTCTAAGGCGGGACAAGCTTTTTTACAGTTGCGTTACAGTTGCGTTACGATCGATGACAGGCGCCGCTATCGGTTTCTTTGTGGCAAAACAGCGGGAGCGCGTTTTGAGCCGAGGCGGCGCCAAACTTGCCAAACGGCACGCTTTTCGACATAATAATAGACGAATCTTGCGCCAAATCCAGTCGGAAAGCGGGATCGCCTTTTGGTTGGAATACAACCCGGCGGCCGTCGCACCCAATGGCTTGACATGGCAAAGGGCGCATAGCACCGAATTAACGCATGGGAGTGGGGATCATGCTGACGGGATGGTTTCTCTGGTTTATTCTGTTTTGGGTCGTTTTTTTGCTCGTCATGATGTCCATTGGCGGTTTTTTCATGTTCCGCAAGTTTTTAAAGCGACTGCCGAAAGAAGACGGAAAATCGGAGCTGGACTGGCAGGAGTATTACATTGAACAGACGCGTCATTTATGGGGGGAAGAAGAAAAAGCGCTTCTTGAGGAACTCGTTCGTCCCGTGCCCGAATTGTTCCGTGACGTCGCGCGGCAAAAGATCGCCGGCAAAATCGGTGAACTTGCCTTGAAGGAACGGGCGCCGCGCATCACGCGCGACCTGTTGATTCGCGGTTACATCATCGCAACGCCGAAGCGCGACCACAAATTTTTGATTCGGACATTGCAGGCGAAAAACATCGATCTCGCTCCTTATCAGCATTTGCTAGAAAGCCGCTGACCGTTCGCTGCTTTCCCGAAAAAGCGGTTCGCGAGCGTAAAAAAGCGCCCCGCTCGTTTTGAACATATCCCTGTCAAGTAGACAGTGTGAAAAATACCCACCTTCTTCAGCTGCTTGTTAGGATAGTGGAATGAGGAAACGTTGTCAAGGAAAGCACTTGACAACGTCTCCTTCATTCCACTTCATCGTTGGCAAGCTGAAGAAGGAGACATTCTCAGCCGTTCGTCTGCTAGGCTGCTTGGGCAATTCGGTATTCCACTGGGCTGAGGTAGTCTAGTTTTTTCTGGCACCGTTCATAATTATAAAAATACATGTACTGATCGATCGCCTCGATCATTTCCTCTTCCGTTTCAAAGGTGGGAAGGTCCACCATTTCCGATTTCAAATGCCCGAAAAAATTTTCCATGCAGGCATTGTCTAAACAGTTTCCTCTTCTGGACATACTAGGAATGATATGATGAGCCTTCAGCAGTTGATGGTACTGGCGGGATGTGTACTGGGAGCCTTGATCGCTATGGAGAAGGACTCCTCGCGCATCCCGTTTTTTGATGGCATCCTTGACAGTTTCGATCACCAATTTTAAGTCATTCGAACGACTGATGCGATACGCAATGATTTCATTGTTGTACAGATCTTTAATAGCAGACAGATACAAATAGGTTCCTTGAAATGGCACATAGGTAATATCCGTCACCCATTTTTGGTTGGCTGCAGTGGCCACAAAATCACGGTTTAACACGTTCGACGCTACGATATTCTCCTTTCCCGCTTTATACTTCGGCTTTTTTCGACGGATTTTGGCCTGAACCCCCAACTCTTTCATCAGTCGGTACACTCGCTTATGATTCACGGTCTTCCCATAATTTCGTTTTATCCATGCTTTCACGCGGTAGTATCCATAGATCCCATTGACCTTTTGATGGCATTCGAGGATCATTTGTTTGATTTGTTCATTTTCCTTTTGCTTCTCTGTGACGATTCCCTGCTGGTTCATCCATCGATAGTATCCACTTCTTGACACACCGGCCAGTTGGCATAGCCAGGCAATCGGATAGGTGTTGGATAACTCCTGAATGATCGAGAACCGCTCTTTCGGTTTCACCTCCTTGCCAGCTCTCGTAACTTTTTTAAATAATCATTCTCTGCTTTCAGTCTTCGATTCTCTTCCTCTAAACTGCACTCTTTTTTTCGAGGCCTTCCCTTGAATGGAGACTTGGATGTCCCGCGCCGTTCTTCGAGCCCTTTTAGACCATGTTCATGGTAACGTTTTACCCAAAGTCTGATCGTTTTCGTGCAGGGAATCCCTAACTCTTGGCATATCCGCTTATATCCCCATCCTTCTTCGATGTACATCTGGACAGCCCTCCATTTAAACTCCACGGAATAAGTGGTCTTCCCTTTCGGTGTTTGCTTGGTCTCGAACATAAACAAATCCCTCCAGTGTTTTTACTGACAGTATGGGCATTTTCCCAACTGTCTACACTAGAGGGATAATATCATTTTTCGGGACGCCATCATTTATGTGAGGACCGGCGGCTTCAACCGCGCGGCCAGCTTCCGATATGAAACGTACATGGCGATTCGCCACGGGACGATCATCGAAAACGCCAGCAAGTAAAACATCCCGCTTAATTGGCGGTAATCAATCGTCCGCCCTAAATACGTTTTCAAACCGAGGCGAATGATGATCAACCCGAGCAAAATCCAAATGAACGCCTTCGAACGTTTCAAATAAATGTCATGGCCGCGAACTTCAAATTTCGATGTTTTGATGAGGAACAACGAAAAAAACAACCCGAGAACGACCGCTTCGATGAGCTCGCCGCGCGTGACCCGGAACACCGGATCAATAAACATCAGCGCGCCGGTGCTCATAAACAGCGGCGGCAAAATGATTTTTTTGGCGTTGGTCGGCTTTTCCGACGCCTTTATGCGCACAAAAAAGATGAAAAACGCCATCACGACGGCCATGAGCGAGGTAACGAGCGTCAAAGCCATCACCTTCTTCCGACAAAAGTAGCTGGACAACGTTATTATAGCAAAAACCGTTTCGCTTGCCTACCACCACGCGTGCCGATTATACCCAGAAACTCCCTTTCCCAAGTGCAAGTCTTTTTATAAAAGGCGGGCGACCGCTTCCAGCACGCGTTGTTCTTCGAAGGGCTTGACGATGAAATCCGCCGCCCCCGCCTCGACCGCTTCCACGACCATGCGCTGCTGGCCGAGCGCCGAGCAGATGATGATTTTCGCTCCCGGATCCAACTCCTTGATCGCCCGCACCGCCTCGATGCCGTTCATTACCGGCATCGTGATGTCCATAATGACGAGATCGGGGCGCAGACGACGGTACAATTCCACCGCATCCTTGCCGTTTTCCGCCTCGCCGGCTACCTCATGATGCCCCTTCTGCAAAATGCGCGCCAACGTCACCCGCATGAACTTCGCGTCATCGACCACTAAAACAGAAGCCATATCCCACTCTCTCCTTTTCCACGAAAATCTTGTAAAAGCAAAACATAAGCGCCTTCATTGCTCGGTCAAAGGCGACATAGCGTTTTCCACGAAAATGTTGTAAAATCAAAACCCGGTAAAGCCGCCAAACAAGCTCGTCGCATACCCAATCAGTTTCGTCATCCAATCAAAATACAAAATCACGCCCATCGCGATCATGACATAGCCGCCCGCTTTCATCATGGACGCGCTATGGCGATGAATCCATTGCAGCTTGCCAAGGAAAAACGACAGTACGAAAAACGGGACGGCAAAACCGAGCGCATAAGCGAGCATATAGAGGATTCCCGACCCGGGATGGGTGGCCGCCAGCGCCACGACAGCCACTAAAATCGGGCCCATGCACGGCGTCCAGCCGGCGGCAAACGCCATGCCGATCAGCATCGAGCCGACATAGCCGGAGGGCCGCTCACGAAACGATACACGCCGATCTTGCAGCAAAAATCCCGGCTTCCATACCCCGGCCACGACGAGACCGAGCGCGGCGATCACCACGGCGCCGATTTGCCGAATCACATCTTGGTAATCGACAAACAAGCGTCCGATTAGCGAGGTGCCGAAGCCGAGCGAAACAAAAATGAGCGAAAATCCGAGCAAAAAACAACCCGTATGCCATAGGCTGCGGCGATTGAGCATCGCGTTTTCTTCTTTCAGCTCGCTGACCGACATGCCGGTAATATAGGATAAAAACGCCGGATAAAGCGGCAGAGTGCACGGGGAAAGAAATGACAAAAACCCGGCGCCAAATGCGAGAAACACATTCAATTGATTCACGGGCGAATTCACTCCTAGTCGTTTCTATATAAGTTGCCATTTTGTTTTCCATCCCGCTGATGACTCTCATAACGGCTTGTACTTATGATGAAACCCGCAATGAAAAATCGGAAATTCTCATTTTGTTTTACGTAGCATTGCTCGCTCTTCTTGTCACCTTGCCAGCTTGTTAGATGATAAAGACGGGACATGGAGATCGGAAATGGTTTATTACAACCGATCTATATTTCTATTTTAGCAAAAATCCGCCCTTTCGTATAATGCGTTTCTCATGTTTTTTGGACAATTTTTCTATTTTCCATTTTTGTATTCATTGGTAAAATAGTATAAAATACAAGAGGAAAAGGGCGATTTTTCGTGCCAAAACAAAGCTTATTGACATTGATTGAACAAAAACGGATGGAGCTTGTCGATATCGTCGCCAAAACCGGCCTGAACTCGCCGGCCGCCATGAAAATCAGCAAAGAACTCGACACGCTGCTCAACGCTTATCAGCGCGAGCAAAGAAACGAGCGAAAGCAAAGCGCCTCCCGCTAAAGCGGAACCGGCGCTTTTTCTTTGCCCAAAAGCGCCCATCGAACGCTGCCGGCGGCCAAAACGAAAAACCTTGCCGATGCCCCGCCTAGCGGCGGGCATCGACAAGGCCGTTTTGCAGCAAATACATTTGATAATAAATCCCCCGTTGCGCCAAGAGCTGCTGGTGCGTGCCGCGCTCAACGATTTCGCCGCGCTTTAGGACGAAAATTTGATCCGCGTCTTGAATGGTGGACAAACGGTGGGCGATCACCAGCGTCGTCCGCCCTTTTCGCATTCGCGCGAGCGCTTCTTGAATCGCTTCCTCGGTTTCCGTGTCAATATGGGCGGTCGCTTCATCGAGCACCAAAATTTTCGGATCAGCGGCGATCGTGCGCGCAAAGGAAAGAAGCTGGCGCTGACCGCTCGATAACGTCGCCCCGCGCTCAGCGAGCACATGGTCGTAGCCCCCTGGCAGCTGCTCAATGAACGGCTCGGCCTGCACCAATCGAGCGGCCGCCCTCACCCGCTCCTCATCGATAGTTTCGTTGTACATGCGAATGTTGTCCCGCACCGTTCCGTAAAACAAAAACGGATCTTGCAAGACAAGGCCTAGCCGGCGGCGGAGCTCGGCGCGCGAATAATCGCGGATCGACCGGCCGTCAAGCAAAATATCGCCGCGGTCAAACTCGTAAAAGCGCATGAGCAAGTTGATGATCGAACTTTTGCCGCTGCCCGTATGGCCGACAAACGCGACCGTCTGTCCGGGTTGAATCACAAATGACACGCGCTTTACGACATCTCGTTTGCCATCGTAAGAAAAACTGACATCGCGAAACTCAATTTCACCGCGCTCGATCGTATACGGAGCTTGTTCCGGATGAAACGGCGCCTCCTCTTCACGGTCAAGAAGGGCAAAGACGCGCGAGGCGGAAACGATCGCCTGTTGATACAGCGACAGGCGCATCATCATTTGCGTCACCGGCTCAAAAAAGCGCTCCAAATAGTTGACAAAAGCGTAAAGCACGCCGATCTCAACCGGGCTTTCGAGCGCCGAAATGCCAAAAAAGCCAAGCACAACCATAATCGAAGCCATATAGATCACATCGATCGCCGGCCGAAGCAACAGCCCGTCAAGGCGGATGTTTCGCATCCCCGCCCGGTAATGCGCCTCATTCACAGCCGCGAACTCCCGGTAGAGGCGCTGCTGTTGACGAAACGCTTGAATGATGGCCATCCCTTGCAGCGACTCATTCAATTTGGCATTCAGTTCGCTCAGCCGCTCGCGCATGTCTTGATAAAATACCGAGCTGTAACGGCGATACGTGCGCATAATGAGCGCGATGGCCGGCAGAATGAACAGGCAAAACAACGCGAGCCGGACGTTGAGCACAAACATGGTGATAAACACGCCAATGACAAACAGACCGTTTTGCACAAACACCGCTAAAACGCTAATAAACATGTCTTTGATGGCTTCCGTGTCATTCGTGACCCGCGAGACGATGCTGCCGCCTGGCGTTCGGTCGAAATAGCTCATCCCAAGGCGATGCACCTTGGAAAACACGTCCATCCGCAACGCTTGAATAATATATAAAGCGAGCCGCTGAAATTCAACAAGCTGAAAGTACGTGATCACGGTTTTCGCCCCGAGCACGCCGAGATAAGCGGCAGCCAACGCCGCCACCGGCTCAAAAGCCAGGCGGCCCGGCATGAGATAATCATCGATGAACACCTTCACCAAGTACGGTCCGGCAAGCTCGCCGGCCGTGGACAAAAGAAGAAGGAAAAACGCAAGCGCGGCTTCCTTTTTGTATCTCCCCATGTAAGAAAGCAACCGCCAAAGGACTCGCCGCTGTTCTTTGGCCGTCAACGTCTGTCCGTTCATGCCATCCCTCCGATCTGTGATCCTTCCACGAACGCTTCGAGCTGTTGGCGCTGATGCATATCGCGATACCAGCCGTCTTCGGCCACAAGCTTCTCGTGGGTTCCGGCCTGCACGATTCGTCCGCCATCGAGCACCACGATCCAATCGGCATGCTCGACCGCGCTTAAACGATGAGCGGCGATGATCGTCGTTTTGCCGCGCCGCTCTTGTTTTAAGGCGGCCAAAATGCGCGCTTCCGTTTTCGCGTCAACCGCCGACAACGCGTCGTCCAAAATGAGCACTTCCGGATTTGTCAACAGCGCCCGTGCGATCGACAACCGCTGTTTTTGCCCGCCTGACAAAGAAACGCCGCGCTCGCCGACAACGGTCGCATAGCCGTCTGGAAATTGAAGAATGTCCTCATGAATATGGGCGAGCTGCGCCGCCCGCACGATTTCCTTTTCCTCGGCCTCCGGTTGGGCGAAGGCGATATTGTCGCGCACGGAAGCCGAAAACAAAAAATGGTCTTGCGGGACGTAACCGATCGCCGAGCGGAGCGCCGACAGCGTGTAACTGCGAATGTCGCGGCCGCCGAAGCGAATTTCTCCGTCATAGCCGTCAAACTCGCGCAGCAACAGACGAAGCAGCGTCGTTTTCCCGGCCCCGGTTTTGCCGACAACGCCAAGCGTCGCCCCGCTCTTGAGCCGAAACCGAATGTCCGAAAGCGCCGTCCTCATCTCCCCGGGATAGGCGAACCGCTTGATGTCGTACTCGATGTCGCCGCGCGGGGGAACATCGATGGAATCGGGAGCTTCGTGAATTTCATCCTGCTCGGCCAGCAGCGCCCGCACCCGGTCATACGAGGCGCGCCCGCGCTCAACGATGTTAAACAGCCAGCCGAACGCCAACATCGGCCAAATGAGCAAGCCGAGATAGGTGGTAAACGACACGAGCTCCCCAATCGTCAGTTCGCCGGTCAACACCATTTCGCTTCCAAACGCGACCGCGAGGAAAAACGACAGCCCGACAAGGAAGCCGATCGTCGGGTCAAAGAGCGCATCAATTTTGGCGACAGCGATATTTTTAGCCACCACATCTTCCGATTGACGGCGAAACGCCTCCACATCTTGTTTTTCATAACCAAACGCTTTGATCACCCGAACGCCGCTGATGCTTTCCTGCACTTTATCGTTGAGTGACGAAAACGCCTCTTGCGCCGTGACAAACCGCCGATGAAGGATCGTTCCGTAGCGGCTCGTCGCCACCGCCATCACCGGCAGCGGCAATAGACTGATGACGGTCAGCTTCCAGCTGATCGAAACCGCCATGGTCGCCAGCACAAATCCGCCGAGCGTTAGCGAATCGACAAGCGTCAAAATGCCGCTGCCGGCCGTTTGCTGGATCGCTTGCAAGTCATTGGTCGCGTGAGCCATCAGATCGCCGATCCGCTTCCGCTGGTAAAACGACGGCGACATCTTCGTAAAGTGTTCATACAACTCATTGCGGAGCTGGCGAGTGAGCTTGACGGCCGCTCCGAAAATGCAAATGCGCCAAGCATAGCGAAGCCCATAGAGAGCCGCCGCCACAACGGCAAGGACGGCAAGCCAGCGAACAAGCACGCCGCGCGTCATCGTTCCATTTTTCATATGGTCAACCAAAATGCCGATCACTTTCGGCGGAACGGTTTCGAAAAAGGCGACGACCACAAGCAGCAACACACCGGTCATGTACGCTTTTTTCTCTTGGCGAAAAAACCAAAACAAGTCGCGAAACACGCGCACAGTCCCATCTCCTTCCTTCGATTGCCGAACAATCGCTATATCATTGTAACAAAAATGAAAAAATTTTGAAAGGACATTTTCGCAAAATAAAAAGACACTCTTCATCGAGTGTCTATGTTTCCTTATTTCAGCTGGTTGTTCATCATTTTCATCATCTGGTTGATTTTCTTCTGCGAAGGCGTCATGCCCATTTGCATCATCATCATCCGAATCATCTGTTCATTGATCGGCGGATTTTTTTTCAAATAATTGATCATCGTTTTACGGGCGATGAAAAACCCGATTGCCACACCGGCGATGAGCGCCAGCACGCCAACGAGAATCGTATCCCACATCGCAGCGATTTTCCTCCTTCTTGTTGTCTCTTTAACCAGTGTACTAAACGATGCGCCATTAGACAATATTCCGCCGCAAAAATCTTCACATTATGCGAATTTTCTCCCTGGCGCCGGCGCGCATAACCAATGGTAATCAGCAAAATCGGCAGCCACCGCCAAAAACGTTGGCGCTAGTTTGGCGAGCGCCCGTCCGATGTCGGCAGCCAGCGCGGCGCTGTCGGCGACAAGCAACAGACGACGTTTTTGGACGACAAGGAGCGCTTCCTCTCCAGATTCATGGCGCAAAATGAACATATTGCGTTCCAAATTTTTGCCGACGCGTCCAGTGAACGATTGTTTCAAGCCGAGCTCGAGACGGGAAAACGACAACCGTTCGGTGATGAACTCCACTTGCTTGCGGCAAATCGCTTTTAACGGCGCTTTTGCGTGTTGATGCTCCCGTAGCAGTTCGACAATTTTTTCCGTCCGATGGCGATAATGCGCCGCCACTTCATCCTTCAACAAATAAATCCAATAACGAACCATGTTCGATCCCCCATTTCCGTTCCATCTGTTTTTATTATAGAAAAAGAAGGGGGGAAAAATATGTCTATTGCCGGCAATTTTTTTCACTAACATTGTCGATTTTTGCGCACAGCCTTTCAACCTGTGGCCGCTTGCGGCAAAGCTTGGCCCAGCCAGTTCAGCCGCGCCGCCGCGGCCCAACAACAAGCGAGTAACTGACGCACGACATCCCGAACGTCGGCGAAGGCGGTTCAGCCGCACGGCCGCGGGCCAAAAAACAAGCCGCCCTTGCTGCGGCGCAAGGGCAGCTGTCCCGAACTCTCTTCCGAAGCAACGAAGAAACTGGTCGATGTCCTCACATCCGCCCAATAAACTAGGCAGTGGAGGTCGTCATCCGTCCGGAAGATCGGCTTTCTCCGCTCATTTTCCAAGCAGCGCTTTGACGCGGCGAACCACGTGGTCGACGGTAAAGCCGTACTCAGCCATGATTTTTTCTCCCGGTGCGGAGGCGCCAAACCGGTCGATGGCTAACACATCGCCCTCGTGACCGACGTAGCGCTCCCAGCCGAGCGAGGCGCCCATCTCAATGGCCAGCCGCTTCGTTACGGTCGGCGGGATCACTTCATCACGGTACGCTTTTGGCTGCGCTTCAAAGCGGTCCCACGATGGCATGCTGATGACGGAAACGTGAATGCCTTCAGCAGCGAGCGCTTCTTGCGCGTTCACCGCCAGGCTGACTTCGGACCCGGTCGCCAAGAGCAGCGCCTCCGGAGCGCCGTTTTTCGCCGGTGAGACGACATAAGCGCCTTTTTTCACGCCTTCATACGCCAGCTCCGCCGTTTGCGGCAACGTTGGTACATCTTGGCGCGTCAACACGAGCGCGGTCGGCTTGTCTGTCGCTTCCAGCGCCAGCCGCCACGCTGCGGCGGTTTCATTGGCATCGGCCGGTCGGATGACCGACAAGTTTGGCATGGCGCGAAGCGAAGCAAGATGCTCCACCGGCTCGTGCGTCGGACCATCTTCACCGACGGCGATGCTGTCATGCGTCAACACATACGTGACCGGCAGCCCCATGAGCGCCGCGAGTCGAATGGCCGGGCGCAAATAGTCGGAAAACACGAAGAACGTGCCCCCGAACACCTTCAATCCACCATGGAGCGCCATGCCGTTCAACGCCGCTCCCATGGCAAATTCGCGCACGCCAAACCAAATGTTGCGGCCCTCGTAGCTGCCCGGCAAGAAGTTGCCGCCGCCTTTGATGAGCGTTTTGTTCGAGCTCGCCAAGTCGGCCGAACCGCCAAACAATTGCGGCACCGCTTTAGCGATGGCGTTGATCACTTCCCCAGAAGACGAGCGGGTCGCTAGGCTTTTGCCCGCTTCATACACCGGCAGCACAGCTTCCCAGCCGGCAGGAAGCGTTCCTGCGATCGCTTGCTTCAGCTGGGCGGCCAGCTCCGGATGCGCCTGTTCGTAAGCGGCAAAGAGCTCGTTCCATTCCGCTTCCTTTTTCGCTCCCGGTTCTTGCACTGTCTCCCGGAAATGGGCGTACACCTCTTCCGGCACGTAGAAATCTTCGGCGAACGTCCAGCGGTACGCTTCCTTCGTCAACTTCGCTTCTTCCGCGCCGAGCGGAGCGCCGTGAACGCCGGATGTGCCCGCTTTTGTCGGCGCACCGTAGCCGATCGTCGTTTTGACTTCAATGAGCGTCGGCCGGCTGAGATCGGCCCGCGCTTCTTCCAACGCTTTTGCGATTTCTTCAATGTTGTTGCCGTCCTCAACGCGCAAATATTGCCAGCCATAGGCTTGGAAGCGTTGGGCGACGTTTTCTGAGAACGATAAATTCAGCTCCCCGTCCAAGGAAATGTCGTTCGAGTCATACAGGACGATCAAGCGGCCGAGCTGTAAATGGCCGGCAAGCGACGCTGCCTCGCTCGCCACCCCTTCCATTAAATCGCCGTCGCCGCAAATCGCGTACGTATAGTGATCGATGATGGGAAACCCGTCGCGGTTGTAAGTCGCCGCCAAATGCCGCTCGGCCATCGCCATGCCAACGGCCATCGCAATTCCTTGCCCGAGCGGGCCGGTCGTTGCTTCCACTCCTGGCGTATGACCGTATTCCGGATGGCCCGGCGTCTTGCTTCCCCATTGGCGAAACTGTTTGAGATCGTCCATGGACACATCGTACCCGCTTAAATGAAGCAGGCTGTACAGCAGCATCGAGCCGTGCCCCGCTGACAGGACAAACCGGTCGCGGTTGAACCAGTTCGGATTGGCCGGATTGTGGTTCATCCATTTCGTCCAAAGCACATACGCCATTGGCGCCGCTCCCATCGGCATGCCTGGATGCCCAGATTTCGCCTTTTCGATCGCGTCGATCGACAGCGTTCGAATGGTGGTAATGGCTAATTCTTCGATTGAATGCGCCATCGTCTTCCTCCCTTTCATCAACATGGTGTCATTTACTATCATATAGAAAATGGGCTCCCTTGTACAACGTTTAATTTCCCAACGAAGCATGGGAACGCCGCCGCGCGGCGCCAACACTTAATGGAGGCGCCGGCGTTGACTTTCTTTTAGCTTTTTCGGCGTGACATCGTTCCCGTTTGGATCGATGACCGTCACGGTATGAAGCATATCGGTCATCGCCTTGCGGAACGCCTGAATGTATTCGCGGCGCAACTTCGCCTGTTCGATCGTTTCTTCCGCCGTCAAACCAGACGTTTTCGCCTTTTTGGCCAGTTCATTGATGCGGTCTAATTTCTGTTTGGCAAGCATCCGTTATCTTCTCCTATTCGTTAGGATGATCGTTCTCCGTTCTATGTTATCTGCTAAAACGCGAAGATGGCAACAATGACGCCTCGGCCGCCTTCCTCTGCCTTTCTATCGCTTCGCAGCGCGCCTTCCTTGCAGCTCGCCCGTATATTCCTGATCGCGCTCGGTGCCGGGCTCGTAGCCGCTGGGCTGTTCGGCTTGCCGCTCGTCCATATATTCTTGGTAGCGGCGATGAACGGTCGCTTTGGACGCCTCATAGCCAAAGCTTCGGAGCGTGGCGGCGATATCGGCAAACGTGAAACCGCGCGCACGCAGGCGGACGATCTCTTCGATCGGCAGTTCGATGCGATCGCGCCCCGCGTTCTCTCCTTGGCGCCGCAAGTTCCGCTCCGGACGATAGCCGCGCGCGATGGCTCGCTGCATGCCGCGCTTGATTTTCGCGTTATGTAGTTTCCGCTGATACTCCTCGACGATCGCAATGATCGACAACACCATCTCATCGGCCTCGGACAGCGGCATCTCTCCGCGGTGGCTGGCGCTGTATAGCTTGACCCCTCGCTTTTTCAAGCAATGAAGCAGCGCCATGCGCGCATGGCCGCGCCCGAGCCGAGTTTCGTCTTGAACGAGCAAGA
This sequence comes from Geobacillus sp. YF-1, assembly GCF_052692335.1. Lineage (NCBI taxonomy): Bacteria > Bacillati > Bacillota > Bacilli > Caryophanales > Anoxybacillaceae > Geobacillus > Geobacillus sp. YF-1. Next base: position 1,292,848 of record NZ_CP199850.1, on the reverse strand, counting down.
CGTCCACGAGCCCCTCTTCACACAGTTCGAGCAGCTCGAGCACGCCGTCACGGTCAGCTTCATAACCGCTCGCCTGCTCGGCGATCACCTTGACCACCTCAAATCCGCTTTCCGCCGCGAGCCGTTCAAGCTCCTCCCGCTGCCGAGCCAGCGATGTTTCCTGCTCGCTTTTGTCCGTGCTGACGCGGCAATAAATGACCGCCCTCATGGCCATCCCTTCTTTCTTGTTACTGATTGGCGGCCAATGAACCGCCCCGCTTTGATTTTAACACGGGAATGACGATCTGTTCACCCGCTGTGAGACGGGAACTGCGAAGATGGTTCACCTCCACCACCCAGCGGATGAATTCGTCCGGCGATAAGCCGTGCTCCTGTTCATATTGCTTGGCCAATCCCCAAAGCGTATCGCCTGATGCGACGGTCACCGTCACATATTCCTGTTTATCGACCGGGCTGCCAGCGTAGATGAACGCGGCTGTGAAAAGCGTCATCAAAACTGAAAATACTAGATAGTGCACAAACGTTTTCTTCATTTTCCCCACCCCAAAAAGAGAATATTCGTTCGCTTTCCTTCATTATAATCAGGAACATTTGTTTGTGTCAACAAAAAATTCGAACTTATGTTTGTTTTTTTCCTTTCGGCATGATATAATGAAGGCAAATGACTTGCCGGAGGTGCAGGGAATGACGAAACTGTCGAAACGGCAGCAGCAAATTTTAGAGTTTATTAAGCAGGAAGTCAAAACGAAGGGCTATCCGCCGTCGGTGAGGGAGATTGGGGAGGCGGTCGGACTGGCGTCGAGTTCGACTGTCCATGGGCATTTGGCGCGGTTGGAAAGCAAAGGATACATCCGCCGCGACCCGACCAAGCCGCGCGCCATTGAAATTTTGGACAACGATGGCGGGAAGGAAAAAGAGGGCGAGGACATCGTCTCCGTGCCGATTATCGGGAAAGTGACCGCCGGGCAGCCGATTACGGCCGTAGAAAACATCGAGGACTATTTCCCGCTGCCGAAACGGCTCGCCGCCGGCGAAGAACAGCTGTTTATGCTTGAAGTGATGGGCGACAGCATGATCGAAGCCGGCATTTTGGACGGCGACTACGTCATCGTCCGCCAGCAATCATCGGCCCAAAACGGCGACATCGTCGTGGCCATGACCGAAGACAATGAAGCGACCGTCAAGCGCTTTTTCAAAGAAAAGGACCATATCCGCCTGCAGCCGGAAAACGCTCATCTCGAGCCGATTATCGTCCGCGATTGCACGATTCTCGGCAAGGTGATCGGCGTCTATCGCCTGATCGGCTAACGGAAGCGCAACGAAGACGGCGGACGGGGCGGACAAACGTCCATCACCTTGTCGGCTGACGCCGCGCGCCGCTGCAACGAGGCAGACGGGGCTTGAGCCAAAACCCGAACAGCGAGGTTGCCGGGTGTGAGCGGCCGGCCGCGGAAAAGGGCTGGCCCACAAGGCGGCATGGCAAAAGCGCGCGAGCCGAACAAGTTAGACCGCAGGAAAAAGAGCCGGTCCACAAGGTGTCTGGCTTCAGGGTAGGCACAACCAATCATGGACCGGAAGCGCCGGTACGTATATAAAAGAGGAGCTAACCCAAAAGGTTGCCTGCCTTCAAGATCGACCGCAACCGATCGTGCGGCCGAAGCAGTCAGCACGTATATAGAGCAACGAAAGAGGGTATCCCGATCTTTTTGGGATACCCTCTTTTTGATTAGTACAGCTCCATGTATTGATCCAATTCCCATTGGTGGACGGTCGTCCGATACATATCCCACTCGATTTCTTTCGCTTCAACGAAGTGCTCGAATAAATGCTTGCCGAGCGCTTGGACGATCACTTCGTCGGACTTCAAGTTTTCAAGCGCCTCAATGAGCGTAGCCGGCAAATCGACAATGCCTTCTTCGAGCCGTTCTTCTTTCGTCATGACGTAAATGTTCCGGTCCACCGGTGCCGGAGGGGTGAGTTTGTTGCGAATGCCGTCAAGCCCCGCCGCCAACAGCACCGCCATCGCTAAGTACGGGTTCGCCGACGGGTCAACGCTGCGCACCTCAATGCGCGTGCTCATGCCGCGCGAAGCCGGAATGCGAATGAGCGGGCTGCGGTTGCGCGCCGACCAAGCGACATAGCACGGCGCTTCATAGCCCGGAACGAGCCGCTTGTACGAGTTGACGGTCGGGTTTGTCACCGCCGTAAAGTTCGGCGCGTGTTTCAGCACGCCGGCGATAAACTGGCGCGCCGTTTCGCTCAACTGCAACTCGCCGTTCGGATCAAAAAAGGCGTTTTCCCCGTTGCGGAACAGCGACAAGTTGCAGTGCATACCCGAGCCGTTGATGCCGAAAATCGGCTTCGGCATGAACGTCGCGTGCAGCCCATGCTTGCGGGCGATCGTCTTCACGACGAGCTTGAACGTCTGAATATCATCGCACGCTTTGATGGCGTGGGCGTATTTGAAATCAATTTCATGCTGCCCTGGGGCAACTTCGTGATGGGACGCTTCGATTTCAAACCCCATTTCTTCGAGCTCAAGCACGATGTCCCGCCGGCAGTTTTCCCCCAAATCCGTCGGCGCTAAATCGAAATAGCCACCGCGGTCGTTCAACTCCATCGTCGGGTGCCCTTTTTCATCGAGCTTAAAGAGGAAAAACTCCGGTTCCGCCCCTAAGTTGAACGCCGTGAAGCCGAGCGCTTCCATCTCTTTGAGCACGCGTTTTAAGTTATAGCGCGGGCAGCCTTCAAACGGCGTGCCGTCGGCATTGTAAATGTCGCAAATAAAGCGGGCGACTTTCCCTTTTTCCGCCGTCCACGGAAAGATGACAAACGTGTCCAAATCAGGGTACAAATACATGTCCGATTCTTCGATGCGGACAAACCCCTCGATCGACGACCCGTCAAACATCATTTTGTTGTTCAGCGCTTTTTCCAGCTGGCTGATCGGAATTTCCACGTTTTTAATCGTGCCTAAAATATCGGTAAATTGCAGGCGGATGTATTTGACGTTCTCTTCCTTGACGATGCGCATAATGTCTTCACGCGTATATTTTGCCATCTTGAACCTCCTCACCGGCTCCGAAATCATTTCCCATCGTTAGTGAAAGAAGCGAGCGAGATCTCCTTGGCGAAGCGATGCGCGCTGAAACCGCCCGGCCTGAAGCAGCTCCGTCCGCAAAATTTCGCGCAGCTCTTCGTCCGACAGCTTCGGCTTTCCTGCCTTGTCGACTTTTTCCGGCTGTTCGTGACGCCCTTCCTGCCGCGCGGCAAAAATGCGCTTAATTCCAGCGAGGTTGACGCCTTGATCAATCAAATCTTTAATTTCAAGCAAACGATCGATGTCATTGAGCGAAAACAGCCGCCGATTGCCTTCGGTGCGCGCCGGCGTGACGAGGCCGTGCTCTTCGTAATAGCGAATTTGCCGGGCCGATAAGTCCGTCAGCTGCATCACAATCCCGATCGGAAACAATGGCATGGAACGACGAATTTGGCTGCTCATGCCAATTCCTCCTCGCTTTTCATACCTTTATTTTATCATAATGTGAAGAAAACAGTCAATTATATGTTACCTTTTCTCACAAACAAATGAGCTGCTGTTCCAGCAAGCGGTGAACAGCGGAGCAAACGGCGATTTTGACATGAGAATACGTCAATCCGCCCTGCACGTACGCCACGTATGGCGGACGCAGCGGCCCGTCCGCCGTCAGCTCGATGCTGGCTCCTTGCACGAACGTGCCCGCCGCCATGATCACTTGATCCTCGTAGCCGGGCATGTCGCTCGGATACGGAGTGAAATGGGCGTTCACCGGGGAAGCCGCTTGAATGGCTTGGCAAAAAGCAACCATTTGCTCTGGATCATTAAAGCGGACCGACTGCACCAAATCGGTGCGCTTCGCGTTCCATGACGGCGAAGTCTCAAGCCCGACCCGCTCGAGCAATGCGGCGGTGAACACCGCCCCTTTGAGCGCTTGGCCGACGACGTGTGGAGCGAGGAAAAACCCTTGATACATCTCAAGCAGGCTGTACAGCGAAGGGCCGACTTCGGCGCCGATGCCCGGCGAGGTCATCCGATAGGCGCACGCTTCGACGTATTGGTGCCTGCCGACGATATACCCTCCTGTTTTCGCCAATCCCCCTCCAGGGTTTTTGATCAACGAACCGGCCATCAAATCGGCGCCGACATGGCAAGGCTCTTTTTCCTCGACAAACTCCCCGTAGCAATTGTCGACAAACACAACGACATCCGGCTTGATCGTTTTGACAAAGGCGATCATCTCGGCGATTTCATCGACCGTAAACGACGGGCGCGTCGTATACCCGCGCGAGCGCTGGATGCCGATCATTTTCGTCCGCTCGTGGATCGCCTCGCGCACCGCCGGAAAATCAACGGCTCCGTCCGCCGTAAGCGGCACGCTCCGATAACGAATGCCAAACTCGTTCAGCGAACCGACGCCACGGCCGCGGACGCCGACGATCTCCTCAAGCGTGTCATAAGGGGCGCCCGTGATGTAGAGCAATTCATCGCCCGGGCGCAGCACGCCAAACAGCGCGATGGCAATCGCGTGCGTGCCGGAAATGATTTGCGGGCGCACTAGGCCGGCTTCCGCGCCGAATACATCGGCGTAAATGCGATCGAGCGTGTCACGGCCGACATCATCATAGCCGTAGCCCGTTGTCGGGATGAAATGGCCGTCGCTCACTTGATGGCGGCGGAAACTGTCAAGGACGCGATGCTGGTTTCCGTCAACCAGCCTCTCAATCGAGCGATGGATCGGGGCAATTTGCGCCTCCACTTCTTCGATCAGCGCAGCGATCGTCTCTCCGTGTTTCCATGTTGTCCAAAACATTGGTAAACCCTTTCTATCATTGGAATGATTGCAGCTCCCTGTAAAGCGGGTGAGTCGGGAGCACGTACCCTTCGCATTCGTACGTCCCTTCTTGTTCATTATAGCGCCATTGCTGCAAAATCGTGTCCGCTTTTAACCGTGCGAGCCATTTTCCTTGGCCGCTTGGAATGGAGGCGTGGTAAAGGACCATTTGCCGCTTGATCGCCTCCTCCAAAAACGCGCGAAGCCGTTCGATATCAGCGGCAGAAAGCGCGCTTATGACGAGCGCCTCGGTCGTCGTCGGAATGAATTCTGGCGCCTGCCGGTCACGTTTATTGTACACTGTGACCATCGGAATGGAGGACGCCCCCAACTCCGCAACGAGCCGCAACACCGTTCGCTCATGTTCGGCGTAATCGGGATGCGACGAATCGACGATGTGCAGCAACAGATCCGCTTCCGTCACCTCCTCGAGCGTCGAGCGAAACGCGGCGACAAGCGTCGTCGGCAAGTCTTGAATGAACCCGACCGTGTCGGTGACAAGCACCGTATACCCGCACGGAAGGACGCATTGGCGCGTCAGCGGGTCGAGCGTCGCAAACAGCAAATTTTCCTCGAACGAATCGGCCGCCGTCAGCCGATTAAAAATCGTCGATTTGCCGGCGTTCGTATAGCCGACGAGCGCCACTTGAAACGCGTGATTTTTTTGCCGGCGCCCGCGGTACCGCTCGCGATGTTCGGCGATGCGACGCAGTTCGGCTTTAATGTCGTCGATGCGGCGGCGAATGTGGCGCCGGTCGGTCTCCAGCTTCGTCTCCCCCGGACCGCGCGTGCCGATGCCGCCGCCCAAGCGAGATAGCGTCGCGCCTTGGCCGCCAAGGCGCGGCAACAGATACTCAAGCTGCGCGAGCTCCACTTGCAGCTTCCCTTCTTTCGAACGGGCGCGCCTTGCAAAAATGTCTAAAATGAGCTGCGTCCGATCAATCACTTTCACCTCGCCAAGCATGTTCGTCAAATTGCGGGCTTGACTAGGAGAAAGTTCACTGTTGAAAATGACAAGATCCGGCGTCAGCTGTTTGACGAGAGCGGCAAGTTCCTCTGTTTTTCCTTTGCCGATGTACGTCGCCGGGTGCGGCGCTTCCCGTTTTTGTGTCAACTCGGCTACCACCTCACCGTTGGCGGTCGCAACGAGCGAAGCGAGCTCCTCCATCGAATAGCGAAACCGCTCGTCATCGATTCCATGAAGTTGGCAGCCGACGATGATGGCTTGTTCGCGGCTCATAGCCTTCCTTCTCCTCTCGGGCGCAGCCATGTGATCGGCATGGAGCGCCAACCGTTTTTATGGCGCGGACGCTCGAGCGCATCCCGGCCATCGGCACGGGCTTCGCTCGGCTTTCCGCGAATGACCGAAAGCGGCTGTGTCCTCTTTGTTCATCATACCAAATTCAAGCAGCGCACGGCTAGTTCATTCCCGAAAAAACGATTGATTCCCGCCGCTTTTGCCTCTACAATGATACAAGAACACGACACGGAAAGGAACAGCACGAATGACGTGGGAAATATTGAGCATCATCGGCACGATCGCCTTTGCCATCAGCGGGGCGATCGTCGCGATGGAAGAGGAATATGATTTGCTTGGCGTCTACATTTTAGGGATCGTCACGGCGTTTGGCGGCGGGGCCGTGCGCAATTTGCTGATTGGGGTTCCCGTATCGGCGTTATGGGAACAAGGTTCGCTCTTTCTTGTCGCCTTAGTCTCGATGACGATCGTCTATTTGTTTCCGAAGCAGATGCTCCCGCCGTGGAAGCGGTGGGGCAACTTTTTTGACGCCCTCGGGTTATCGGCGTTCGCCATCCAAGGGGCGCTGTATGCCGCAAAAATGGGCCATCCGGTAAGCGCGGTCATCGTCGCGGCGGTGTTGACCGGCAGCGGCGGCGGCATCATCCGGGATGTGCTCGCCGGAAGGAAGCCGCTCGTGCTGCATGCGGAAATTTACGCCGCTTGGGCGATTTTAGCCGGCATCGCCGTCGGCTTAAAATGGGCGGAGTCGCCCGTGGAGCTGTATGTGCTGTTTATTGCCGTCGCTGCTCTTCGCATTTTGTCATACACGTACGGCTGGAAGCTGCCGCGGCGGGCGGTGGGGGAAAAAGCGGGCGGGTAATCGCTTCCAGCGTAGATTCGAGTGATTGGGCATCAAACCATGGCCAAAGAAGAGATGGCAAGCAGGGGACGCCCCCGCGCGGGCGCTTCGCTTTCCTTACGCGCTTTGCCCGCTCCGCACCGCCACCGCCACTCCCGCGACGATGAGCGCCCCGCCCGCCCAAAAGGACGTGTCAAGCCGCTCATGCAAAAACAACCAGCCAAAAAGCGAGCCGACGAGCGGCTGAAAAAAGAAAAAGAGCGAGCCGATGCCGGCGTCGATCATCTCCATCCCTTTGTTCCACAAGAAAAACGCGCCCGCCGTCGACACGATGCCAAGGTACAACACGCCCATCGCAACGGGCGCGTTCCATTGAACGGCCGTCAGCCCTGGGCGCTCCACCATCAACATCGGCGTCATGCCGACAAACGCTACCAAGATGGCGAAGGTCGTAATGGAAAGAACGGACATGCGCGCCGATGCCATTTTCACCAGCACCGACAACAGCGCCCAAGTGACCGCCGCGCCGACTAACGCCATATTTCCAGCCAGCGTCGACTCCCCGCTGCCCCCGAGGCCGACGATGACAATCACTCCCGCCGCCGCCAACACCAGCGCCACAAGCTTCCGCCACGTGAGCGCTTCCCCAAGCAGCCAGCGGGCAAATAAAACGACAAACGCCGGTGTTGAAGCCGTAATGAGCGAAGCCGTATGGGCGTTCGACCATTTCGTGCCGACAAATTGCAACGAAATGGAAATGACATAGCCGATGACGCCAATCGCGATCACCATCAGCCAATCGCGCCCGCGCGTTGGCGGGCGCTCGCGTTTCATTGCCGCGATCAAGACTAGCGCGATCAAGGCGACACCGTAGCGCAGCCAGACGAGCGTCAGCGGCGGGATGTAGTCCAATACGTACTTGCTTACGACATACATCCCGCCCCAAATGCCGGCGGCGAGCGATAAATAGATGGAGGCAAGAACCGGTTGCTTCATCTTGCCCAGCGCTCCCCCTTTCGTCCGCTTTTCCTCATCTTATCACACCCGACCGGCTTCCGTCCCGCTTGGTTTTCAGCAAAAAAAGCAGGCTTGGCGGCCGCCCCGCTGCTGCTGGTGCGAACGTTATGTGTTTTGTCGCGCTTTACATTCGCTCGATGATCGTCGCTGTCGCCATGCCGTGCCCGATGCAAATCGTCAATAGCCCATAGCGGCCTTCCTGCCGCTCCAGCTCATGAACGAGCGACGTCATGAGCTTGACGCCGGTGGCGCCGAGCGGATGGCCAAGCGCGATGGCGCCGCCGTTGACATTCACTTTCGCAAGCGGGGCGCCGATTTCTTTTTGCCAGGCGAGCACGACCGGGGCGAACGCTTCGTTGATTTCAATGAGATCGATATCCTCGATCGTAAGTCCGGTCTTTTTCAGCACTTGTCTTGTCGCCGGAATGACGCCATCCAGCATATACGTTGGGTCGGAGCCGACGACCGTTTGCGCGACGATGCGCGCTTTCGGCTTCAGTCCGAACCGACGCGCCGCCTCCCGCTCCATGAGCAACAGAGCGGCCGCCCCGTCGCTCATTTGGCTCGCATTGCCGGCGGTGATGACGCCGTCTTCTTGAAACACCGGCTTGAGCGCGGCGAGCGCTTCCGGCGATGTATCGGCCCGCGGCCCTTCATCATCGGTGACAAGGATTTCGCGGCCATCGCGGTCAAGCCCTTTGATCGGGACGATTTCGGCGCGAAACTTCCCTGCGCGCATGGCGGCCAAGGCGCGCCGATGGCTTTCGTAGGCGTAGGCATCCAGCTCCGCGCGCGTCAGGCCGTATTTTTTGGCAATCCGCTCGGCTGAAACGCCTTGGTGGATGAACTCGTACTTTTCATGAAGCGACGGCGGAATCGTCCGCTCATTGCCGTCGCTGAAAATCGGGACTTTCGTCATGCTTTCGACCCCAGCGGCAATGGTGACATCCATATCGCCGGAGCGGATTTCTTGAGCGGCAAAATGGATCGCCTGCTGCCCGGAGCCGCACATCCGATTGATTTGCACGGCCGGCACTTCGATTGGGAATCCAGCCTCCAACGCCGCGAGCCGCCCGATGTTGTATCCTTGCTCGGCGATCGGCGTCACACAGCCCATGACGATATCTTCTACCTGTCCTTTTTCTATGCCCGCCCGGCGCACGACTTCATCCAACACCGCCGCGGCCAGATGAACCGGATGAACGTCGCGGAAGACGCCGTTCCGCTTGCCGACCGGCGTTCTGACGGCTTCCACAATCACCGCTTCGCGCATCATCTTCGCCTCCTTGTTGTTGTCAACGCCACGCCTTGACGGTGCGGCGGCCACACCGTTGATCGAACGGCGCACCGCGGCGCCGCCAAATGGGCCCGTTTCTGTCCACCTCTCCGTGAGCGGCGCCTGTTCATGTTGTATACGTATAGAACCCTTTCCCTGTTTTCCGCCCTAAATGCCCGGCTTCAACGAGCTTGCGCAAAAGCTGCGGCGCGCGGAACCGGTCGCCGGGCGGATGCGGCCGAGCGCCGCCTCCGCTTCTTGTTCAGACAACTGCCCCGCTTTCACAAAGCGGCGCAAGCTTTTTTCGACCGAGGCGAGCCCGTTTTGCAAAGCCGTTTCGGACACGTCATAGAAATGCACCGTTTTTCCCGCCATCGCCGCCGTTTGCGCGATACCGCTTCCCATCACTCCAGCGCCGATGACCGCAATCGTTTCGGCCACGGTGTTCGCCTCCTTTACTCCGCCGCCGCATCGGCATAGCGCGCCGCCATCTCATCGCGCAGCTTCCGCTTCAAAAACTTGCCGACGCTTGTTTTCGGAATTTCATCGAGAAACACAATGTCGTCCGGCAGCCACCATTTCGCAAATTGCGGGCGCAAAAAGTCGTACAGCTCTTCTTTTGTCACGCTTTTGCCTTCTTTCAGCACGACGCAGGCAATCGGACGCTCCTGCCATTTCGGATGCGGCACGGCGACGACCGCCGCTTCGAACACCGCCTCATGGGCCATAAGCGCATTTTCCAAATCAACCGATGAAATCCATTCGCCGCCGCTTTTAATGACATCCTTCGTCCGGTCGACGATTTTCACAAACCCTTCTTCGTCCACGGTGACGACATCACCGGTATGGAGCCAGCCGTCGCGGAACGTCTCCTTCGTTCGCTCATCGTTGTAGTACTCGGCGGCGATCCACGGCCCGCGCAAGCAAAGCTCGCCCATTTCCTTCCCGTCCCAGCGAACCGGCCCGTTTTGGCCGATCACTTTCATTTCAAGCCCTGGCGCAAGCAGCCCTTGTTTGGCGCGGATGTCGAGTTTCTCCTCGTACGACAGCCCGTCTTGATAGCTTTTCGGGCGCGAGACGAGCACAAGCGGGCTCGTTTCCGTCATGCCGTACGCGTGAATAAACGGAATGCCGTATTTTTCTTCAAAGGCGCGGATCACTCCTTTCGGCGCAGCCGAACCGCCGCAAATGACGCGCGTCAGGCTGCTGACATCATAGCGGCCTTTCTCCAATTCTTGCAGCAGCCCGAGCCAAATCGTCGGCACGCCGGCCGTGATCGTCACCCGCTCGGCTTCAATCAGCTCGGCAAGCACTTTCGGCGTAAACGCCGGCCCCGGCATGACGATCGTCGAACCGAACCACGTGGCGGCAAACGGCAGCCCCCACGCGTTGACGTGAAACATCGGCACAACCGGCATGGCGACATCGCGCTCGCACAGCCCTTGCGTATCAGCTAGGCCTAGCGCCATCGCGTGCAAGACGGTGCTCCGGTGCGTGTAGACAACCCCCTTTGGACGGCCTGTTGTCGCCGATGTATAGCACATTCCGGCCGGTTGGTATTCATCGAGGTCTTTCAAAAACGGGAATGCCGGATCGCCCTCGGCAAGCAGTTTCTCGTAATGGTACACCGGCGCCAGCGCCGTTTCCGGCAGCTCGTCGGCGTCGGTCATAATGATGAAAGCGCGCACGTTCGGGATCTCGTCTTTCACCGCTTCAATGGCCGGCAACAAATCATCATCGATCAGCAGAACGCGGTCATCGGCATGGTTGATGATGTAAGCGATATGCTGCGGTGAGAGACGGATGTTGATCGTATGCAGCACCGCCCCGATGCCGGGAATGGCAAAATACGCTTCCAAATGGCGGTGATGATTCCAGGCGAACGTGCCGACGCGGTCGCCGACTCCCACCCCGAGCTGCTTCAACATGCTGGCCAGCCGGCGCGTCCGCTCCCCAATCTCTTTGTATGTATGGCGGACGACACCGCCTTTCATGCGGGAGATGACTTGTTTTTTCGGAAAAAACATCTCCGCCCGCTCGAGCATCATCGAAATGTTTAACGGTGTTTTCATCATCGGTTATTCCTCCCTTTCAACAAATCAGCATGTTCATTGACTTCAGGCGGCGCTTCGACGTCCCACCGGCCATCCGGCCCATGCGCAGCCGTCCACACGCCATCCGGCTGCATCGCGACAAGGCGGCGAACTTGGCCGTCGGCAAACAGCCGCTTCGCTTCATCCGTTTCAAGCACCGGAGCAAGGCAAGCGTCGACCCTTTCCGCGAAGGCACTCCATTCAGAAAGCGTTTTTTCGCGAAACAAAGCGACAAGTCCGTCATATACCGCCTCTCCCGGCCGCGCCGGCGCCCACTGCGCTCCGATCCATTCCGGATGGCGGACCGCTTCGCAAAACTGGCGCCAAAAGTGCGGTTCAAGCGCCGCTACGCTCATATAACGGCCGTCTTTCGTCTCATACAGCTGGTAGCACACCACCTCCCCGGCCAGTTCGGCAAGGCCATGTTTCGGCCCGCCGCCGTGTTCCATGGCAAAATGGCCCGCCATCATCGCCGCCAAGCCGTCAACCAGCGAGACGTCCAAATAGGCGCCTCGGCCGGTCCGCTCGCGGGCGAACAGCGCCGCCAAAACGCGCTCCGCCGCCGCCATGCCGCCGATAAAATCAGCCAGCGTCACTTTCGGATGAACCGGACGGCCGCGTGCATCGGCGAGCTGCGCCAATACACCGGAGAGCGCCATATAGTTCAAATCATGGCTGCCGAGCAAGGAGCGGCCGCTCCGCTGGCCGAAGCCGCTGATCGAGCAGTAAATGATCCCTTCGTTGTCGCGGCGCACATCGTCATACCCGAGCCCAAGCCTGGCCATCACTCCGGGGCGGAAGCTCTCGATCACCACATCGGCGCGGGCGGCGAGCCGCCGCGCTTGCTCGCGCCCCTCGTCCGTCTTTAAGTCCAAGGCGACGCTTTTTTTCCCGGCGTTATAGGCGGCAAACAGCCGCCCCCCGGCGAACGGGCGCAGACGGTCGCCGGAGGGGGGCTCGATTTTGATCACTTCGGCTCCGAGCTGGGCGAGGCGCCAGCTCGCAAACGGACCCGGCAAGTACTGGGAAAAATCAAGCACAACGATGCCGTTCAACATGGTCCTTCCCTCTTTCTACAAATCTAGCTCGCGAGCGATGATCGTTTTCATCATCTCGTTCGTCCCGGCGTAGATGGCGCTCACCGGAATGTCGCGATAGCGCCGGGCGATCTCGTATTCTTCCATATAGCCATAGCCGCCATGGAGCTGCATGGCTTCGGCGGCGACACGTTTGGCCATCTCGGTAATCCACCATTTCGCCATCGACACTTCGGTGACGATCCGTTTTCCTGCCATATGCTCTTCAATGACGCGGTCGACAAACGTGCGTCCGAGGGCGATCTCGGTCGCCATTTCGGCGAGGCGGAACTGGACGGTTTGAAACTCGCTCACCCGTTTGCCGAACGCCGTACGTTGTTTGACATATTGCTTCGTCAAGGAAAACATCACTTCCGCCGCCGTCTGCGCGGCGATGGCGACAACGAGCCGCTCCTGCTGAAGTTTTTCCATTAAATAATAGAAGCCTTTTCCTTCTTCACCGAGCAAGTTGGACGCCGGCACTTTCGCGTCTTGAAAAATGAGTTCAGCCGTATCTTGGGCGTGCAGCCCGACTTTCTCAAGCTTCCGCCCGCGCGTAAACCCCGGCGTATCCCGCTCCACGACGAGCAGGCTGATGCCGCGGTGCGGCGGTTTCGCGTGCGGGTCGGTTTTGCAGGCGACGATGACCAAGTCGGCATGAATCCCGTTGGTGATAAACGTTTTTTGCCCGTTGATGATGTAGGCGTCGCCGTCTTTCACCGCCGTTGTCGAAATGTTGGCCAAATCCGACCCGGCCCCCGGCTCGGTCATGGCGATGGCGGTAATGAGCTCGCCGCTGACGCATTTCGGCAGCCATTTTTGCTTTTGTTCCTCCGTTCCGTACGAGGCGATGTACGGCGTCACAATATCGTTATGCAAGCCGATGCCGACAAGGCTGGAACCGACTTTTTCCAGCTCCTCATTGATGACGACCGAGTAGGCAAAATCGGCGTTCAAGCCCCCGTACTTCTCATCGACCCATGGGCAAAGAAAGCCGTTTTCCCCCATTTTCGCCCAAAACGAACGCGGGATGATGCCGCGCCGCTCCCATTCGTCGTAGTACGGATACGCTTCTTTCTCTAAAAACTTGCGGAATGCATCGCGGAAAATCTGGTGCTCCTCGCGCAAATAGCGAGCTGTCACCGTTCATCCCTCTCTTCTGTTCGGTCACTTTTTCTCCGTTCCGCCCGCCGCCTGTTTTTTCAGCTGTTCACGCAGCAAAAACTTTTGGATTTTCCCGCTCGCATTGCGCGGCAGGGCGTCGATGAAATAATAGGCGCGCGGCCGCTTGTACGGGGCGAGGCGGTCGCTCGTTTGGCAAAACTGCTCGAGCTCATCGGCGGTCAAGCTGTCCTCTTTTTTGACGATGAAGGCGACGACTTTTTCGCCCCACAGCTCATCCGGCTCGCCGAGCACGGCGACATCAAGCACTTTCGGATGCTCATACAACACGTCCTCGACTTCGCGCGGATAGACGTTTTCTCCGCCGCTGATCACCATGTCATCGACCCGGTCGGCGACATACAAATAGCCATCTTCATCAACGTAGCCGAGATCGCCGGAATGATACCAGCCTTTGTACAGCGCTTGTTCCGTCGCTTCCTCGCGCTTGTAGTAGCCGACCATCATGCACGGTCCGCGCATCACAATTTCGCCGACTTCATACGGCGGCAGCACATCATCTGGGTCGGACGGCCCGTCCTCCCGCGCGCGGACGACGCGGATTTCATGGTTGAGGCAGGCGCGCCCGGCGGAACCCGGTTTCTTGAGCTGTTCATCTTCCAACAAAAACGTCACCGCCGGCCCCATTTCTGTCATCCCGTACGCTTGAATCAGCTCAATGCCGAGGCGCTCTTGGCATTGCCTCACCAACGCCGGAGCCATCGGAGCGGCGCCGTATAGGCCGAGGCGAAGCGATGATAAGTCGTAATCGCTTACATTTTCCTGCAAAATCATGTTCCACATCGTCGGGGCGCCAAACAGGAGCGTAATCCGCTCACGTTCAATCGTCTCGAGAACGAGCTTGGCATCAAAATGGTGCAAAATGACGCTCGCCGCTCCCGCATGCACGCGCGGCAGCAAGCAGCAATGCAATTCGGCGCAATGGAACAGCGGCGCTGCCGCCAGCCCGCGATCCGTCTCGCGGATGCGCATGACGCCCTGGCAAAGGACGCTTTGCTCGATCATGTCGCGGTGCCGATGCATCACCCCTTTTGGACGCCCGGTCGTGCCGCTTGTATACATAATGGCGTACAGATCGCTCTCTTCCACAGGCACGTGCGGCGCTTCCGCCGAAGCCCGGGCCGCCTGTTCATGAGCGCTTTTGGCAAACGGCGGGGGATCACCGTCGATCGACCAAAACGACATGTGCGGAAACCGGTGGTGAATCGCGGCGAGCTGCGGCTCAACCGCCCGTTCCAACAGCACGAGTTTCGGCTCCGCATCGGTCAAAATATAAGCGATTTCTTCCGCTTTCAGCCGAAAGTTGATCGGATTGAACACGGCGCCGATTTTGGCGCAGGCAAACAGGGCGGTGGCGAGTTCAAGCGTGTTGTACAGAACTGTAGAAACGCGGTCTCCCTTGCGCACGCCGGCTTCCTGAAACGCATTCGCCCACCGGTTCACGTCCCTCTCCCATTCGGCGTACGTATAGCGGCGGCCGGTCGCCACCTCGACGACCGCTTCCCGGTTTGGAAACTTTCGCACGGTCTGAGAAAACATCTCGCCAATCGTCATATACAAGCGGCATCTCTCCTTTTCTGTTCGATTTGCGCCAATCAACGGCGCTGTTTTTATAATACAGATAATTCAGACTATTTATCTTAACAAACGGCCTTTTGTTGTTTATGTATTCTCCTTTTTTTCAAGCATTCCTCTTTTCCAAAGCAAAAAAATGCGCCCGTTTCTTGTCCTTGCCAAGAACGAGCGCATCGGCTGGACAGATTACGCCTGAATGACAAGGTCGCGATCGCGGATCGTCATCAGCTCTTTTTTATCATAGCGTCCTTCATGAAGGAGGCGGACCGCCTGTTTGCGGATCGCTTTTTCGATCAAGTTGCGGATGTAGCGGCCGTTGCTGAACTTGAGGCGGCCGGTCGCTTCCAGCGTTCCTTCGAGATGAATGTATAGTTTCCGCTCCGCTTCCGGCGTCATTTCATATTCGCGCTCACGCAGCATTTGCTTGGCGATTTGCACGAGCTCCTCGACCGTGTAATCGGGAAACTCGATCGTCAACGGAAAGCGCGACGGCAAGCCCGGATTTAACGACAAAAAATAATCCATTTCTTTCGGATAGCCGGCCAAAATCACGACCAAGTCGTCGCAAAAGTCTTCCATTCCTTTCACCAGCGTGTCAATCGCTTCTTTGCCGAAGTCCTTCTCCCCGCCGCGGGCGAGCGAATACGCTTCATCGATGAACAAAATCCCCCCACGCGCTTTTTTAATCAAATCGCGCGTCTTGTTCGCCGTATGCCCGATGTACTCTCCGACCAAATCGGCCCGCTCCGCTTCAATGAAATGCCCTTTGGACAGGACGTTCATTTCGTAAAACAATTTGCCGAGCAAGCGTGCCACCGTCGTTTTGCCGGTGCCGGGATTGCCTTTGAAAATCATATGGAGCGCTTGCCGGCTCGATTTTAACCCGTTCTCTTTGCGCAGCCGGTTAATGTACAGCCACGCGTAAATTTCCTTGATCATCTTTTTCACATGTTCAAGGCCGATCAGCTGGTCAAGCTCCCGCTGAATGTTGCGAAGCGCTTGATGTTCTTCGCTATCCATCCAGTCGCTTGGCTCTTCCTTGATCAGATGGTTGACCGTTTTGGAATTGAGCACGATATTGATTTGCCCTTTCGCCTTATTCATCGTCAATTCTGACAAGGGGCGTCACCTCGCTTCCTGTTTTCTTCCCCCCGCGCCATTTTCACCGCGTCTTTGATGCCTCACCTTTTTGCTATTAATATACGTATGCCGCCGTCCATTCGTGACAATCGCCTAGAAGCCGGACAGCTGAGCAATGGGCAAAGGGAAGAAGGCGACAAGGAAAGTCTATACATGTTTATTCAGCAAGGAAGGCTTTTACGCATGCGAAGTCCCCCTTCGTTTGTGTCAGTTCCGCATGTTCACAGAAAAGACGCCCCGCTCGATGGGGCGTCTTTCCGTTCGGCGTTATGTACCGACAGCTTATTGCTCGGCATCGAAATGAATGTTCCGCTCCGGCGCAAACGTCGAAATGGCATGTTTGTAGATGAGCTGTTGCTTCCCTTGCACTTCAAGCAGCACGGTGAAGTTGTCAAACCCTTTAATGTACCCGCGCAGCTGGAAGCCGTTTAACAAGAAGACCGTCACTTGGATGCCTTCTTTGCGCAGCTGGTTCAAAAACTGATCTTGAATGTTGATGGCATTTTTCATCAAACGTCCTCCTCTTTTCTCTCTTAAAGATATGGTTATATATTCGCTTCGAGTTGAAGCTTTCCTGCTATGTAGTGAAAAATTTCCTCCGTTCTGGCGGGAAACGCAGCGAAGTCGGTCATGTCAAACCACGTCACCGGCATTTGGTTGCGAAACCATGTCAGCTGCCGTTTCGCGTAGCGGCGCGAATGTTGCTTCAATTGTTCGATCGCTTCCTCGAGGGAGACGCGGCCGTCAAAGTAGTCGTACAGCTCTTTGTAGCCGATCGCCTGCACCGCTTGGCAATCGCGGAATCCGCGATCGTAAAGGGACTTGGCCTCTTCGATCAGCCCTGCGGCGATCATGGCATCGACTCGTTCGTTAATGCGGCGGTAAAGCACGTCGCGCTCCGCCGTCAATCCGATGATGGCCGTTTCGTACAAAAGCCGTCGCTGCTGCCCCCGCTGCCATGCACTGAACGGTTTCCCGGTGCAATGATGCACTTCAAGCGCCCGAATGACGCGGCGGATGTTGTGCGGATGGATGCGCGCCGCGCTTTCCGGATCAACGGCCGAAAGCCGCCGATGGAGCACCTCCGGTCCTTGCTCGGCCGCCAGCTGCTTCAGCGTCCGGCGATACGCTTCATCGGACGGGGCGTCAGAAAACTGATAGTCATAGATCGCCGCTTGGATGTACAATCCGGTGCCGCCGACGATGATCGGCAACCGCCCGCGCGCGGAAATCTCGGCGATGAGCGTCCGGGCGAGCCGCTGAAACTCGACGACGGAAAACGGTTCGCATGGCTCCTTAATATCGATGAGGTGATGTGGAATTCCTTCCATTTCATCCGGCTTCACTTTCGCCGTGCCGATGTCCATTCCTTTATAAATTTGCATCGAATCGCCGCTGATAATTTCTCCGTCCAGCTTTTTGGCCAACGCAATGCCGAGCTTCGTTTTGCCGACCGCCGTCGGCCCCACGATGACAACGACTTTTCCACCCATAGCGCTTCACTGCTTTCCATGTCAGAACTCCTGTTCAAACACCATTATACTGAAAAACGGCAGCGCATGAAACCATTTCTTTCTTATCGTTTTCGCCATCCCGCCGTTCTTTTATACATGGCGCTTTCACTGCAAGCAAACGGGGTGTCCCTAAAGGCGCGGGACACCCTCTCTCATCGCTATATAGAAGCAGTAGCCGCTTCCCTGCCATACGATAGGTTATGTCTTTCTTGAGGGGCGATCGTCTTTTGGATCAGCCCTCTTCCGTTTCCGTATCTATGTGCGGACTGCTTCTGTCGCCCGATATGCCGCCCTTATCTCGAAGGGACACCACCTTTTCGGTCAGCCCCATCAAAGCGAAAATTTACGGACAATCGCCTGCAAATCATCGGCCATTCTCGCCAGCGCGGCGGAAGAAGCAGAAATTTCTTCCATCGATGCCAGCTGCTCCTCCGTCGCCGCCGAGACTTCTTGCGCGCCGGCGGACGTCGATTCGGCGACATCGGCGACTAGGCGGACAGAGCGGACGATTTGTTCGGAAGAAGCGGCCATCTCGCCGACCGCGGTGGATACATCGCGGATTTGCGCCGCGACTTCGTCGACGGCAGCGCGAATTTGCGCGAACGTTTCTCCTGAAGTCCGGATTACATTCGTCCCGGATGCGACTTCATTGACGACCGATTCCATCGATGCCACGGCATGAGCCGTCTCTTCTTGGATCGCGGCGATCAGCTCGGCGATTTGCTGCGCCGAGGCGGCCGATTGTTCCGCGAGCTTTCGCACTTCATCGGCGACGACGGCAAAGCCCCGGCCATGTTCACCGGCGCGCGCCGCTTCAATCGCCGCATTTAAGGCAAGCAAATTCGTCTGTGCCGCAATGGTGCGGATCGCTTCAATAATGGAACCGATTTGTTCGGAGCGATGGCCGAGCCCTTTGACCACCCCGGCAAGCTGTTCTACGGTGCGGTTCACGGTATCCATTTGCGCGACGCCCGCATCGATCGTTTTTCCGCCGTCAGCCGCCCGCTTTGACGTGTCGGCAGCGATGGCGACCACGCTCTGCGCGCGAGCGGAAACTTGCCCGATTTGTTCCGACATGGCATTAATGACCGACGATGTTTCTTCAACGCTTTGCATTTGTTGGTCGACCCCCGAGGCGACGCTCTGGACGGTCATGGCGATTTGTTCGGTCGCTTTGCTCGTCTGCTCAGCGCTGGCCGCCAACTGTTCGGAAGCAGCGGCGACTTGTTCGGCATTTTGCGCCACTTGTTGAATCACCTGACGCAAATTGTTCGCCATTTGTTCGAACGCGGCAGCCAGCTCGCCGATTTCATCGCGGTTGCGCACGCTTATGTTCGCCTCGCGCAAATCACCAGCTGCAATCCGCTTGGCCGCATCGGTGAGAGCAAGCAGCGGGCGGGACAGCGAGCGGCTGATATAGTAGCTGACAGCCGCCCCCACCGCGATCGTCAAGACGCCGACGATAAGAACAAGCTGGAGAACCGCCGCCGCCGATGCGCTCGCATCGCGGTTCGCCTGTTTCATCTCGCGCTCGTGCAACGCGGCCAATTGATCAATTTTTTGTTCAAACTGCGTGGTTAAATCGCGGCCCGTTGTCACGATCAGCGCCGTATATTGCTCAGTCTTGTTTTGATCCTTTAATTCAAACGTTTTTTGCCCGAGCTCATAAAACTGCTGTTCAAGCAAATCGAGTTCGGCCAGCTGCTGTTTTGTCGTT
The DNA here is from genome assembly GCF_052692335.1 of Geobacillus sp. YF-1. NCBI lineage: Bacteria > Bacillati > Bacillota > Bacilli > Caryophanales > Anoxybacillaceae > Geobacillus > Geobacillus sp. YF-1. The sequence continues at coordinate 1,273,288 of NZ_CP199850.1, read as the reverse complement.
TCTTGGGTTGACGAAGCGGCCAGTTTTTCGCTCGTTTGTTTGTACGCTTCATGCGCTTTTTCGAAGTTTTCTTTGGATGTGGCATCTCCAGTCAGCAAGTAGCCGCGCATGCTGCCAACCTCACGGCGGATAAGCACCTCAAGTTCTTTCGTGTTGACTAGCTTGGGCACCCTTTTTTCGATGACGTCCGTATATGTACGGTCCAGTACGGAAATTTCGTAATAGGCAAAACCGACCAGCAGTGCGATGAGCACGTAAACGAGGCCAAACCCGGCGAACAGTTTTTTACGAACGGTCAATTTCATTGACATATCCCCCATCTGCAAGTAAATTTCCACCGCTCCTTCTATATTATCGGATCACGCGCCGGCAATGTTTAGCCTGTTCGAGCAGGAGAGACGCCTCTTTTTTTCGCGGCCAAACTGGCGCGCTGGTGCATCGTGGTCCGGTCCCGACCCCGATCCGTGATCCGTGTCCGCCGTTACGCTTGCGCTACCCGTTCGCACACCGGAAGGCGACCGCCGCTCCCTTTTGACTGTCGCCGGCTGTAATCCTTTTTCCCGGGCTTAACCGGCTACGCCGTCCATTTCGGCTCGTTCGGTCGGGTTGACCGTCGACCGCGGCGGAGGAAACCTTAACCTCCTACGCCGTCCCTTCCGGCTCCCATGTGTTGCCGCCCGCCTCAGCTTGATCGCGGATTAAAAACGACGTCGCAAGAGCAACGATGCTGCCGATGAACCCAAACAAAAACAGGTGGTGAATGCCGGTTATAAAGGTCGGGGCCTGCGCCAAAAACGCCCCCATCACTGTGACGCCGATCGCCGTGCCGATATTGCGGCAAAACATAAAAAACGACGTCGCAATTCCTTTTTCATGAGCGTCAGCCAGCTGCTGCGAACCGATGATCCCAACGGTCGACGTCAAGCCGAACGACAGTCCTTGCAAAAACATGATGAAAAAGACGTACCAAAACCCATGGCTTTCGTTCAGCAAGGCAAGCAAAAGGCCGGAAGCGACAAGCAGCACGTTGCCGATGATCAGAAGCGAGCGGTAGCCATAGCGCAAAATCCACTTCCCCGCCGGCACGGCGGCGATCATCCAGCCGACCGACGAGCCAAGCAGCGCCACGCCGCTCATAAACACGGACAAGTGGGCGACATTTTGCAAAAACAGCGGAATGTAGCTTGACGTCCCAAACAAAGCGACACAGCTGACAAAGCCGTTAATGTTCATCCATTTCAGCGTCCGATGATGGACAAGCGACAGCGGCACGAGCGGAGATGGCTGCCGTTTTTCAAAATAATAAAAGGCGACAAGCAACAGCGCCCCAGCCGCACCGTACCACCATTGCCCTCGTTCAACGACCGTCACAAGCAAAAGCAAGCTGATCGCCGCCGCAAACAGCGCCGCGCCCATATAGTCGACCGCCGCCCGCTTCGGTTCATACACTTCTTGATACGGAAGCAAGGTCAAAAGCGAGAGCAAGCAAATCGGGATGTTGACGTAAAAGATCCAGCGCCATGTCGCATACTCGACAAACAACGAGCCGAGCAGCGGGGCGAGCACCGCCGAAATTCCCCACATGGCCGTAAAAAACGCTTGGATTTTTCCGCGCTTTTCCACTGGAAACAAATCGCCGGCGATAATCGCGGGAAACGGCATCATAAACCCGGCCCCCACCCCTTGCAAGGCGCGGAACACCACAAGCTGCACCATGTTTTGCGACAAGCCGCAAAGAAGCGAGCCGATTAAAAAGAACATAATGCCAAAGCTGAATACTTTTTTGCGGCCAAACAAGTCCGAGAGGCGGCCAGCGATCGGCGACAAGACCGTCGTCGTAATCATGTACGATGCGAACGCCCACGCGTACAAAGAAAATCCGCCGAGTTCGTTCGCGATGATCGGCATCGTCGTATTCATGATGGTCGTATCCATCGACGCGACGAGCATCGCCAAGACGATGCTGACCATGACCGATAAGCGGCTGTTCATGCGAATGACCTCCTTTTTTATCCACTACGAATAATTTATTTTACACGATCCAACGCCGGCGCACAAAATCATATGCGCTGCAAACCAAAAACGATGACAGCTAGACACAGAAAACAAAGCGACTTGGCGATCTCCATGATCGTCGCTCTTCCAAGAAGCGGCCATTGACAAATCGGAGCACAAAACCTATGAAGTTTTTCCATTTGCAAAGCAAAGCGGTCAAGCCTCCTTGCCCCGTTCATTGCCTGCGAACCGGCATAAAAAAGGCCGCCCGCCAAAGCCACAAAGCGCTTTACGCGAGCAGCCTTCCGCCGCCTTCGGTGATACGTTTAGGCGACAGGCCAAACGCCTCTTCTCTATTCCATTAGTTAAGCACCCGAACCGCTTTGACAAACCGCGTTTTCCAATAAGAAGACGTCAGCGATGAATACGTGACCCCCAGCGAAACAGTCGCGTTGATCATTTGCCCGTTGCCGGCGTAAATGCCAACGTGGTTGATCGTGCCGTTTGAATCGGTGTCAAAAAAGACGAGATCGCCTTTTTGCAACTGGCTAAACGACACCGTTCTTCCGGCTTGCGCTTGAGCGGATGACGAGCGCGGCAGCGAAATGCCCGCCTCGCTAAAGACGCGCATCGTAAACGACGAGCAGTCAAACACATCGGTGCGCGACGGGTTCGCCCCGTACAAATATCTCGCTCCTAAATATTTTTCGCCGATTTCGATGATTTGGTCAGCCAGTGAAACGGACGATTCAGCCGAAACCGGTTTGACGGCCGATACGTTTTGTTCGGCGCGGACAGCCGTCATCCCCCCGGCCACTTTTATGGCTTGGCCGACACGAATCACGTGCGGGTTCGTAATTTGCGGGTTCAGCGCCAACAAGCGGTCCACGGTCGTTTGAAACTGGTTGGCAATCCCCGACAATGTATCCCCTTTTTGAACGATGTATTGGCCGTTCACAGCCGCGGCCGCCGGCTTGACAGTGTATGTATTTGCGCTTGCCCGCCCTGCTACTTGCAGCGCTTGTCCGGCGCGGATAAAATTCGGATCGGCAATGCTTGGATTCAGCTGGAGCAACACCTCCACGGTCGTGCCAAATTTTTGGGCAATGCCGCTTAACGTGTCGCCGGACTGAACGGTGTATGTATTGGTAACAGCTTGTTCGCTCCCGCTTTGTTCATCGATTTGCAACACTTGGCCTGGAAAAATGAAATCGGACGGTAACTGGTTTTGCTGCTTTAACCGCTCAACGGTCGTATCATAGTGCCTCGCAATCTCCCAAAGCGTGTCGCCTTTTTGCACCGTATAGCTGGCCGCAAAAGCAGAATGGCCGGCCAGCAGCGAACCGATCAACGTGCTTGTCCACACAAACGTCTTTTTCACGCTGCATCCCCCTAGCTGTCTATATTCTGATCCGTTTTTGACAACATTCGCTATGACTCTACAAAATTCGGCATGTATTCCTGCACATGAGCCATTATAGTAAAATCCAAACAACTCGTCTGTAACAAAACGAAGAAAAGTAGATTACAAAACGATTACAAAAAGGGCTAGCCCAAAAGGTTGTCTGCCTTCAAGATCGGCACAACCGATCGTGCGGCAGAAGCAGTCAGCACGTATATCGAGCAACGAAAGAGGGTGTCCCGATCCTTTTGGGACACCCTCCATTTACATTACCCGTTTAAATAACTTTTCAATTTCATAAGTTGAAAAATGGACGATGATCGGCCGGCCGTGCGGACAGGTGAACGGGTCGGTCGTCTTCCGCAGCGCCTCGAGCAACGCAAAGATTTCATCGTCGCGCAAATGACGGTTGGCTTTAATCGCCTGCTTGCAACTCATCATAATGGCGGCTTGCTCGCGCAGCTTCTTGATATCGACCGTTTTGGTTGCCAGCGCGTCCGCGATCATTTCCTCGATGATTTCTTTTTCTTTCCCTTTCGGAAACCATACGGGATGGGAGCGAACAACAAACGCCCGCGGACCGAACGGCTCAAGAAACACGCCGCAGCGGGCGAGTTCGTCGCGGCAGGCGACGAGGCGCTCGTATTCATCGGCCGGATATTCCAATGTCAGCGGGACGAGCAGCTCTTGCACCTCGTTAGACACTTGAGCCAGTTTTTCGCGGAAATATTCGTAATAGATCCGTTCTTGGGCTGCGTGTTGATCGATCATATACAGCCCTTGTTCATTTTCGGCCAAGATGTACGTTCCGTGCAGCTGGCCGATCGGATAAAGCGGGGGAAGGCGATCAGTTTGCTTTGTCTCCGTTTGTCCGTCAGCAGGCAGCGGCGGCGCCTCTGGTTTGTCCCCGCCATCCGCATGCGGTCGAGCAACGGGCGAAGCAGAGGCAGCGTCTTCCTTTTCTCCGTTTCCAACGTCAGCGGATGGCGACGGGGAAAACGGCCGCCCAGCAGACGGGGGCATCGTTCCCGTCTGTCCGCTTTCCCCACCGATGCGCGCGTTCGCCTCCTCGTTGTCAAGCCCCGGCATCGTCCCTGCCCGTTCGCGGTTCTCCCTCTGGCTGTCCGACTCCGCGGGCGGTTCATGAACATGATGGGCGAACGTAAACGAAGCTTGCTCCGTTTTCGGTTTGACCGTCTTGTTGGCCGCTGATACGGGCGGAATGAGTGTTCGCCGCCGGAACGCCTCGCGGATGGCAGATGCAACGAGCTCTTGCAGCTCCGCTTCTTTGCTGAAGCGGACTTCCAGTTTGGCCGGATGGACGTTGACATCTACGAGCACCGGATCCATTTCGATGGCGAGAACTACGATCGGATAGCGGCCGATCGGCAAAAGGGTATGGTAGCCGGCTTCAATCGCCTTCACCAGCGGCGCGCTGCGCACGTAGCGTCCGTTGACAACGAGCGACATGGCATGGCGCGAGGCGCGCGTCACCTCAGGCGGCGACAGGTAGCCGCGGACGAGAAAATCAAGCGACTCCGCTTCCATCGGAATCATCTGTTTCGCCGTCTCGGCACCGTAAATGGCAGCGAGCACGTGCCGGACATCGCCGCTGCCGTTCGTCAGAAGGAGCGTTTTGCCGTGATGGCGAAGCCGGAACGACACGTCGGGATGGGCGAGCGCAAGCCGTTGAACGACATCGACGGCATGGCCGAGCTCGGTGTGAATCGTTTTCATATATTTCAAGCGCGCCGGCGTATTGAAAAATAAGTTCGATACGGTCAAATCGGTCCCTTTGCGCGCTGCCGCCCGCTCGCGCGACAACAACCGGCCGCCTTGAAGCACCAGCTTCGTGCCCGGGCCGCTTCCCGTGCTTGTCACCAGCTCGACTTCCGATACCGCGGCGATGCTCGGCAGCGCCTCGCCGCGAAAACCGAGCGTGCGGATGCGAAACAAATCATGCTCATCTTCAATTTTGCTGGTCGCATGCCGCTCAAAAGCAAGAAGGCTATCGTCTTCCTCCATTCCGTCGCCGTTGTCGATGACGCGAATTTTCGTCATCCCGGCCTCTTCCAATTCAATTTCAATCGCTGTGCTATGGGCGTCAATGGCGTTTTCAACGAGCTCTTTGACGACCGAAGCCGGCCGCTCAACCACTTCGCCGGCGGCGATTTTATTCGCCAGCAAATCATCGAGTTTGCGGATGCGTCCCATCGCTTCTCCCCCCTTACTTCAGGAGCTTTTGCAGCTCATACAGCTTGTTCAGCGCCTCCAGCGGGGTCATCTCGAGCAAATGGAGGTCTTTCAGCGCCGCGAGCACCTTTTTTTCTTTTTGGGAAAGGGAGGTTTCCACAGGCGCGGGGGCAAGATCGGGAAACATGGTGAGCTGCTCGACCACCGTTTCTCGCTCCCGCTCTTTTCTTTCGCCCGCCGCCCGGCTCGGCGGCCGTCCGCCCGCTTGTCCTCCTGTTTTGGCAGGCGCGTCCTCTTCATCGGCCTGCGGACTGCGCACAGACGATTCCGCCGCTTCCCGCTTCGGTGTGGATTGTTCCCATTCGGCCAAAAGACAGCGGGCCCGCTCAATGAGCGAAGAGGGCAGCCCAGCCAGTTCGGCGACATGGATGCCGTAGCTCTTGTCGGCGGCACCAGCGGCGATTTGATGGAGGAAAACGACCTTTCCATTTTCTTCAACCGCACGGGCATGGACGTTCACAAGCCGAGGCAGCGTCTCTTCCAGTGCGGTCAGCTCATGATAATGCGTGCTAAACAGCGTTTTCGCACCGATTCGGTCGTGAATATATTCAATGATCGCCTGAGCGAGCGCCATGCCGTCGTACGTCGATGTGCCGCGTCCGATCTCATCGAATAAAATGAGACTGTTTTGCGTCGCATGGACGATGGCGTGGCGCGCCTCAAGCATTTCCACCATAAACGTGCTCTGCCCGGCCGCTAAATCATCGGCCGCCCCGATGCGGGTGAACACTTGGTCAAAGATCGGCAACACCGCCCGTTCCGCCGGAACGAAGCAGCCGATTTGCGCCATGATGGCGGTGAGCGCCACTTGCCGCATGTACGTGCTTTTCCCGGCCATGTTCGGCCCGGTGATGAGCAGCATTTCCCGCTCGCGGTCCATATAGCAGTCATTCGGCACATACGTTTGCGTGCCGAGCACTTTTTCGACAACCGGATGGCGCCCCCCTTGAATGGCCAAGACGCGCTCCGTGGAAAATTGCGGGCGCACGTAGCGGCGCTCGTCGCTCACCGCGGCGAACGATTGCAGCACATCGAGCTCGGCAATGGCTTTCGCCAGCGTCTGCAGGCGCGGGATGTATTGCTTCGCTTGCTCGCGAATGGCGACAAACAGCTCATATTCGAGCTCGATGCTTTTTTCCTCGGCCTCTAAAATCAGCGCTTCTTTTTCTTTTAACTCGGGAGTGATAAAACGTTCCGCGTTGGCGAGCGTCTGCTTCCGCTCATAGCGCCCCTCTGGCACGAGCGGAAGGTTCGGCTTTGTCACCTCAATGTAATAGCCAAACACGCGGTTGTAGCCCACTTTCAGCGACTTGATGCCGGTCGCTTCCCGCTCCTTCGCCTCCAGTTCGGCGATCCACGCCTTGCCGTTGCGGCTCGCGTCACGATAGCGATCAAGGCGTTGGTCATATCCGTCTTTGATGATATTCCCTTCCTTGACGGAAAGCGGCGGCTGTTCTTGAATCGAACGCTCGAGCAACTCGACGAGCTCTTCGCACGGGTCGAGCCGCTCGGCGAGCCGCCCGGCTTCCGAAAGCGGCAGCGCGCCGACCGTCCGGCGGAGCGCCGGCACTTCAAGGAGCGATTTTTTCAACTGTACGAGGTCGCGGGCGTTGGCGTTCCCGTAAGAAATGCGGCCGGCCAAGCGTTCGATGTCGTAGACGCTGCGAAGTCCGCTGCGCAGCTCTTGACGTTCGAAATACGCTGCTTTCAATGTTTCGACGAAATCGAGGCGCCGTTCGATCTCCTCGCGGTTCACAAGCGGGCGGTCGAGCCATTGTTTCAGCAGACGGCCGCCCATCGCCGTCACCGTTTCATCCAACAGCCATAACAGCGAGCCTTTCCGCCCTTTCAAGCGGACGGTTTCGACCAGTTCCAAATGCTGTTTCGAATGCCGGTCCATTTTCATATACTGGTCGACTTGATACAGTTCGGCCGGCTGCAAATGATCAAGCCGGCGCTTCTGCGTGCGGACAAGATAATGAAGCAGACGGGCAAGCGTTGAACGGAGCTTTTCTTGCCCGACGTGCCCGGCGACGCGATCCCACTCGTCCCGCCACGCCGCTTCATCTTCATAAGAAACGGTCGCTGCGAACCGTTCTTTCAACTCGCGCACCCATCCGTCATCGCTGTCTGACGAAACGACGAGCTCCCGCGCCCGAATAGCATGGAGCTCATTGGCCGTCTCCTCCCAAGACGACAGCAGCGTCAGCCGCACTTCCCCGGTCGACAAATCCGCGTAAGCCAATCCGTATGTACCATCCGCAAACGGCGTAAGCGCCGCCAAGTAGCAGTTTTCCTTGTCGGAAAGCCCCTTTCCTTCCATGAGCGTACCCGGGGTGATGAGCTGCACCACTTCGCGGCGCACAACCCCTTTGGCCGCTTTCGGATCTTCGACTTGCTCGCAAATCGCGACTTTGTATCCCTTTTCGATCAGCTGTTCAATGTATCCTTGCGCCGAATGGTACGGCACCCCGCACATCGGCACCCGTTCATCGCCGCCTGCGTCGCGGCTCGTTAATGTGATTTCCAGCTCCTGCGCCGCCTTGATGGCGTCGTCAAAAAACAGTTCGTAAAAGTCGCCAAGCCGAAAGAACAAAAACGCGTCCGGATATTGTGCTTTAATATGCAAATATTGCTGGATCATCGGTGTATACGACGGCATTGCTTCTCCCAACCTTTTTTGCCCGAAGGCTCATTGATTGCGCTACTATTATAACAAGCGGCAAAAGAAAAAACTAGGAAAGAAATTTCCTAGTTTTACTCTTCCTCACCAAGCAGCAGTTCAGGGCTTAAATCTTCCAATTCCTCGTCAAGGTCATCATCGTCGCAGAAATCATCGTCTTGGCCGCAGCCTTCTGGGTTGATGGCAACGCATACTTTCGTTTCGCCGATCACTTCGGCGACGAACTCCCGCTCGACATCGACGACGATTTTGTTGCCGTTCGGCGAAATCGTGCATTCGAGGCAGTTCGGCTGCTGGATGACGCGGACGATAATATCGGTGTCGTCGCTAATTAAATGGTCTTTATCACGGTATTTTAACTTGACCACATCAGTGTACGAGACCGTTTCCGTAACGACTTCCGTTTTCGTATTGTTGTTGTACGAATACCAGACGTTAATGTCGTAGTGGCCGTGAATTTCGACGGTTTTATCGCATTTTTTCGCTTCATAGCGGTGGTTGATGATCCAGCAGCCAAGAATGCTTGACGGGCGGTTCGGCGCCGTCACCGTATGGGTCGATTGCGTAAACTTGCGCCCTTTGCCGACAACGGCTTTTGTAATAATTTCCCTGTATTCAGACATCGAACGGAACCCTCCTCAAATGAATCTTCATTTCATCCTATGCGCCATCTCCGCTAATGTGCACAGCAAATGAATCATTATTCCGTATAGTTCATTGTATGCGCCCGCTCCGTTCGATGTGCCTTCTTTTTTGCCGCTGGCGGCGGAAGCGCCGACCCAATCCTTTCGGTTAGCGCTAGGAGGCCGGAGAAGATCGATGTTCCTTTTTCCATCGGCCGATGAAAAAAAAGCGCCCCCGCTTAAGGGACGCTTTTGACCCGTCTCTTCCGCTCCGCCAGCGTTTTAATGGCAGCCGCCGGGCTTGCTGTGACGAAGCGCGGCACCCGTTTCACCACGCAGCACGTCACCGCCGGTCGAAGCGAGAATTTCGTCGGTGACCGTATTGGAAATCGTCGAGGCGACGAGCTGAAGCAAATCGTTCACATCGGCTTGCGATTGCTGGAATTCGCTGACGATCGGGATTTGCGACAACTGTTCGTAAATGGCGTCAATTTGCTGCTCGACTTTTTTCAACGCCTCGCGTTTGCCGTAATGCTGGAGGTTGACCGCCTGCTTTTGCAGCGATTTCAACTCGTTGATCAGCGCGCGCACTTTTTCGTTTTGATGGATTTTTTCTTCGGCCCGTTTGAAAAAGTCGACTTCTTCCGTTTCGGCGATCATTTTGGCGAGCTGCTTCGCCTGCGCCAATACATCATCCCGCGTATACTTTGCCATCCTTTTTCACCTCCATCGCTTCGTTCACCAGCTCGCCTGTCAGCGTCCACGTCTTCGCCTGCGTAATGCGCACGTTGACCAATCGGCCGATGAGCGATTTCGGGCCGACGAAGTGGACGAGCTTGTTTTTGCGCGTATAACCCGCCAATACATCCGGGTTCGTTTTGCTTTCGCCTTCTACGAGCACTTCGACGACTTGCCCTTCGTATTGCTTCATTTTCTTGGCTGCGATTTCTTGTACAAGGTCGTTCAGCCGCTTGAGCCGCTCTTTTTTCACTTTCATCGGCACGTTGTCTTTCATGTTCGCCGCCGGCGTGCCTTCGCGCGGCGAGTAAATGAACGTGTACGCCGAGTCAAACTCGACTTCACGGTAAAGCGACAGCGTTTCTTCAAACTGCTCGTCTGTCTCGTTCGGGAAGCCGACGATAATATCGGTCGTCAACGCGACATCCGGAATGGCGGCTTTGATTTTGCGGACGAGCTCCAAATATTCCTCGCGCGTATACTTGCGACCCATCATTTTCAAAATTTCCGTGCTGCCTGATTGCACTGGCAGATGAATATGCTCAACCAAGTTGCCGCGTTTGGCGAGCACTTCGATGAGCCGGTCGTCAAAGTCGCGCGGATGGCTCGTCGTGAAACGAATGCGTGCAATATCGATTTTGCGCAGTTCATCCATTAAATCGCCAAGGCCGTACTGGATGTCGGTGAAATCTTTCCCGTAAGCGTTGACGTTTTGCCCGAGCAGCGTAATTTCTTTGTAGCCTTGGGCGGCGAGCTGGCGCACTTCTTGGATGATGTCTTCCGGGCGGCGGCTCCGCTCTTTGCCGCGCGTATACGGGACGATGCAGTACGTGCAAAACTTGTCGCAGCCGTACATGATGTTGACCCACGCTTTAATGTTTCCTTTGCGCGCTTTCGGCAAGTTTTCGACGACGTCCCCTTCTTTTGACCATACTTCGACGACCATTTCTTTCGACATGTACGCCTCATGCAAAATGTACGGCAAGCGATGGATGTTGTGCGTGCCGAAAATCATGTCGACGTATTGGTATTGCTTTAAAATTTTGTTGACGACCGCTTCTTCTTGCGACATACAGCCGCACACGCCAAGCAATAAGTCCGGGTTCGTCGTTTTAAGCGGCTTTAAGTAGCCGAGCTCGCCGAACACTTTGTTTTCCGCGTTTTCGCGGATCGCACACGTGTTGAGCAAAATGACGTTTGCGTCTTCCGGCCGGTCGGTCGGCTCATAGCCGAGCGCCATGAAAATGCCGGCCATCACTTCCGTGTCATGCTCGTTCATCTGGCAGCCGTACGTGCGGATGTAAAATTTCCGCCCGCGCCCCATGCCGCGGAATTCATCGGGAATCGCAAAGTCTTTCACATATTGCACTTCTTCCTTGCCGCGTTTTTTCGCTTCTTTTAAATTCGGCGGGAGAAAGACGCTCGAGAAGTATTTCTCATAGTCTTTCGACGTTTTCGCTTTCAGCCGGTCCAAGGCGGATTTTCTGTCCGCTGGATGGCTTTCCGTTTTGATTTGTCCCGTTTGCTCCAAACGTTGTTTTTCGTTCATCGCAATCGCGATCTCCTTTCTGTCCAACATCATTGCATGATTCTCGCAAAATTCTTCCAAACTACACATTATCATAGTATATCGTCAACTGCCAAGAAACACAACGGGAATTGTTCCGGAAGCCCGGAACATATCATGATAACAAAAAACCCCCGATGGGACAAGCCCTACGGGGTGTCAGTTGTTTCCTTTTTTACATAAATTCCGATACAAGCTGTTCGAACTGTTCTTTGTCTAGTTTCAAGTCCGCCTCAGCAAGCGGCGCTGCGCTGTAGCCCGGCACAAGCTCTTGATACGACTTTTGCTCTTCGTTTTGATAAATCACTCCGGTGACGAGCCCATCGTATTTCATGACCGTCTGCATCGCCATCTCGCGATTGGCCGGGTCGTACCCTTCGATGTCGCTCACCTTGACGAGCCGTTCTTTGAACCATTCGTACGTGTTCACTTTGTTGTATGTGACGCACGGGCTGAAGACGTTGATGAACGCAAATCCTTTATGCTTGACGCCTTCTTCGATCAAGCTTGTCAGCTCTTTCAAGTCGCTTGAGAACCCTTGCGCGACAAACGTCGCTCCGGCGCTTAACGCGATCTCGAGCGGCGACAGCGCCGGCTCGATCGATCCGTGCGGCGTGCTTTTCGTTTGAAAGCCGGCAGCGCTGCGCGGCGAAGTTTGTCCTTTCGTCAGCCCGTAAATTTGGTTGTCCATGACGATGTATGTGATGTCGATGTTGCGGCGAATGGCGTGAACCGTGTGCCCCATGCCGATCGCAAACCCATCGCCGTCGCCGCCGGCGGCGATGACGGTCAAATCGCGATTGGCCATTTTCACTCCTTGGGCGAGCGGCAACACGCGGCCGTGCGTGCCGTGGAAACCGTAGGAGTGAATGTACCCAGAAATGCGGCCCGAACAGCCAATCCCGGAGATGACGGCAAGCTCATGCGGTTCGAGCCCAAGATTGGCGGCCGCCCGTTGGATGGCCGCTTGCACGGAAAAGTCGCCGCAGCCGGGACACCAGTTTGGCTTCACATCATTGCGGAAATCTTTAAAGGTGGCCATTGCATGAACAACTCCTTGCATTTAGTATAGACATCGCCCGGCAGGAACGGATTGCCGTCGAATTTCAAGACGCTGGCGATTTTATCGGCATGCCCGACGTTCATTTTCAACAAGCTCGCCAATTGCCCGGTCGCGTTTTGCTCGATGACGACGACTCGCTTGGCTTTTTCGACAAGCGGGCGCATGTCATCCGCCGGGAACGGGTGAAGGAGGCGGATATGGGCATGGTTGACGTTGACGCCGTCTTGTTCGAGCCGCTCCATCGCTTCTTCAATCGCGCCTCGCGTTGACAAGAAGCCGACAAGCAGCAAATCCGGCTCCTCATGGCGGAGCTGTTTATGCACCGGTGTCGGAAAATGGAGATGCGCGAGCTTGCGCAGCCGCTTTTCCATTTGCGCTTGGCGGTTCGCGGCTGTTTCCGACGGCCGTCCTGTCTCCGCGTGCTCCACCCCGGTGACGTGGTGGATGCCGTTTTTCGTCCCCGGCAGCACGCGCGGCGAAATGCCGTCCGGCGTCAGTTCATACCGTTTGAAATTGTCCTTGCCGGAAAGCGGCGGCAATTCCCCGGTGACAAGCTTGCCGCGGCGAATTTCAACGCGGTCGTAATCGAGCGGTTCGACCGTTTGTTTGCCAAGCGACAGCTGCAAATCCGACAAGAAGATGACCGGGCATTGGTATTCCTCAGCTAAGTTGAACGCTTCCGCCATGTCGTAAAACGCTTCTTCGACCGTGCTTGGCGCCATGACGATTTTCGGGATTTCCCCGTGCGTTCCGTAAATCATCGCCAGCAAGTCCGACTGTTCTTGCTTCGTCGGCAAGCCCGTGCTCGGACCGCCCCGCTGGGTATCGACAACCACAAGCGGCGTTTCCGTCATCCCGGCCAGTCCGATCGCTTCGGCCATCAGCGACAACCCCGGTCCGGCGGAAGCGGTAAACGCCCGCACGCCCGCGTAATTGGCACCGATCGCCATCGTGCAAGCAGCGATTTCGTCTTCTGTCTGAATGACCGTCCCCCCGAAACGAGGCAATGCTTTGATTAAATATTCCATGATTTCGGAAGCTGGGGTGATCGGGTACGCGGCCATCAAACGGGCGCCGCCGGCAAGGGCCCCCAAGGCGATCGCGTCATTGCCGATCATAAACAGTCGCTGTTTTCCATCAGCTTGAGCGAGTTTCATCGGCTCGCCGCGGCCGTCCAGCTGCTTTTCCATATACCGCGCCCCAGCGCGAATCGCTTCCATGTTTTTGGCGACCACTTGCGCCCCTTTGCGGGCAAACGTGTCCGCCACCACGCTTTCGAACACGGCGGCGTCTAAACCGAGCACAGCGCTCGTCGCGCCGATGGCGACCATGTTTTTCATCAGCGGGTTGCCAAGTTCCGTCGCGATGTCGGTGAAGGGAACGGCGTAAAGCGCCACTCCCGTTCCTTCTGGAATCGCCGGATCAAATTTGGCGTCGGCGATGACGATGCCGCCGCTATGAAGCTCGTGAAAATTGAAATCAATCGTCTCTTGGTCGAACGCCACGAGGATGTCCAAATCGTCCGCGACCGCCCGCACCGGCTTCGTGCTGACGCGGATTTTGTTGTTCGTATGCCCCCCCTTAATGCGCGAAGAAAAATGACGGTACCCGTATAAATAGTACCCGAGGCGGTTCAAGGCTGTGGAAAAAATTTCCCCGGTGCTCTCAATCCCTTCCCCTTGTTGGCCGCCCACCTTCCATGACAACTGTTCGATCATACGTTACACCCCTTTATGTTCGCTCCAACCTTCACTGCTATTGTACCACTTTTCTGACAAGTCGACCACTCCCTTCCCTCTTGAAAACGAGCGGCCGGCGCGGTCAATGATTCCCCTTTCATTTTAGGATACGCCAAGCCGCTGTTCAATGACATTCATCACTCCGGCAAATGTGCATAAAAATTGTCGAACAAAAACCGTTTCACTTGATCGGCGGAATAATGCCGATGCAGCTCGTCAACAAGCCGGGCGTAGTCTCTCACCGAGGCAAGACCGGCGACCGTCTGGGTGATCCCGTCAAAATCGGAGCCAAAGCCAACATGGCGCTCTCCCCCGAGCGCACAAATATGATCGAGATGGCGAAGCACATGGGCCACCGTCGCCCCTCGTTTGTCATCGGTCAAAAAATACGGCACAAAGGTAATGCCGATGACTCCGTCTTTTTCGATCAGCGCGCCAATCTGCTCATCGGTCAAGTTGCGCCGATGCGGACAAAGGCGATGCGCGTTTGAATGAGAGGCGATCGGAAAGCGGGCCGCCTCGATGACGTCCCAAAACGCTCGCTCCGACAAGTGCGACACATCGACCCACCGTTTCGTTTCATTGAGCAGCTCGATGACTTGCCGGCCAAACGCGGTCAGCCCGGCGCCGCGCGTTTCCCACGCCCCATCGGCGACGGCGTTCGGAAAGTTCCACGTCAAGCCGACAGACGCAACACCGAGACGAAGAAGCGTTTTCAGTTTGATAAGGTTTGAGCCGATAGCATCGCAGCCTTCGAGCGTCAGCATCGCGCCGATCTCCCCCTCTTTGAGAGAGGCAATGTCCCGCTTCGTGCGCACCACCTTGATCGCTGGAAAGGCATCGATGAGGCGGGTGAAAAAAAGATCGGCCATCTCAAGCGCCGCTGTGAACCGGGCCTCTTCCGGCACCGTTTCCGGTATGTAGATGGCAAAGCATTGCACCTTCACCCCGGCTTCCGCCATTCCCGAAAACGTCACATGAAGCGATCGTCCGTCACGGAACGATAAGGACCGATCTTGCCACAGTTTCATGAGCGCATCGCAATGGGCGTCGAAAATCATGTATACTCCCCCTTAAAAAACAAGGTATTGTCAAAAGTTTATCCTCCACACTCACGGTTTTCCCTTGAGTTTCAACGATTGAACGAAAAAAAGCTTGCCACCCCCATTGTTTTCGGCCATCATTGAGGTAACGACACCCAACAGCCAAAACAAAGGAGTGACAAGCTTTGTTACCTCAATTATTAGCCTATTTGCTCGAAATTATCAAGACCCAATATCAAATCATTGTGTATTTAATGGGTGTGATATTGGGGAAATCCTTGCATCTCGAGGACTGGGACGAACCCATCCAAAAGCCGTACCGGAAACTTCAGGTCGATGACCTTCCGATCATCGATGTGCCGGAAACCCTTGATTACCGGAAGCTGTTGGCAGACTATGAAGCCCAGCACAGACGTCCTTTACGGCCCATCCAGCGCCGCGCGAAGGCGAAACACCGTGTGCCGGATTCGTTGACCTGCCCTCGCTGCCAGGCTCCCTCTTCTTACCTGTACGCCAATAACGGCGGAAAAGGGCAATACCAATGCAAAGTGTGCCAATGCCGGTTCAACCACCGGAACCGATTCACCAAGCAAGCGGTCTTTCGCTGTCCGCACTGCAAAAAGACGTTGGAAAAAATCAAGGAGCGCAAGGAATACAACATCTATAAGTGCAAGAACAACGATTGCCCGTTTTACCAGGCCAACCTTCGCCGGATGACGAAGAAAGAGCGCCAACAGTTTCAACAGGATCCTCAAGCCTTCAAGGTGCGGTATTTGTTTCGGGAGTTCTTGTTTGACTTTCTCCCGTTGGCTTCCTCGTCGCCCATCAAGCCGAAGGTCGATTTGTCCCGGCTGGCTGCGTCGCCGCACGTGTTGGGGCTCGTGTTGACGTACTACGTCAACTTTGGGATGTCCTCGAGGGAAACCGCCGCCGCCCTGAAGGACATCCATGGCGTCTCGATCTCCCATCAGACGGTGCTCAACTACGCCAACAGCGTCGCGCTTTGGATCAAGCCCTTTGTCGACCGGTTCCCGTATGAGCTGTCCGGTTCGTTCTGTGGGGACGAGACGTATATTCGCGTCAAAGGGCGCTGGCATTACCTGTTCTTTATGTTTGACGCCGTCAAAAAGATCGTGCTGTCCTATCGCGTCTCGCCCAACCGGGACACGCTCTCGGCCATCAAGGCGATCAATGATGTCCTCAGGAAGCTGCCGTCCCTTCCAGACGACTTGTCGTTCGTCGTGGATGGCAACCCGATTTACCTGTTGGCGCAACACTTCTTTGCCCAGCACGGGATTTCGTTTGACGTCCGCCAGGTGATCGGCCTGACCAACGAAGATCCGGTCTCGGAAGAGTTTCGCCCTCTCAAGCAGATCATCGAGCGATTCAACCGGACCTTTAAAGGCAACTACCGCCCGACCCATGGGTTTGGCGCCGAGGAAGGCTCGGTGTCCTTTGTGACGCTGTTTGTGGCGTATTTCAACTTTCTGCGCCCGCATAGCGCGCTCGAAGGCCGGGTACCGGTCGTCATCCCGGAGCTCGCTGAACTGCCGCATATGCCGGCCCGGTGGACGAAGCTCATCACCATGGCTCAGGACTTCCTTCAAAACGAGGCAGCCTAACTTTTTTGTCCTCCAGAGCCCGTTGAACAGAACTCCTGCCGGATTCGGCGAAGCGAACCCTTGACCAACCGAACACCGCCAAAGGTAAAATTCGGTAAAAACAAGGGCGGCTTTCCTATTGCCTTCTTTTTTGTCCCCGTCGCCCTTGACGACTCTTCCGCACCTTTGGTGGGTGTTGGTCAAGGGCGAATCCGGCTCTCTGCATGCCCCACGATGCTCAATGGGATGGTCTGTGTGGAGTTTTCATAGAACTTTTGACGCTACCAAAAACAAAATAACCTGCCTGCCTTCAAGGTTGAAGGCGCCAACAGGTTATATTTTACCATTCGCCAATCATCGAGTTAACGAGGTTCAACGATCAATTTGATCGCGGTCCGCTCTTCGCCATCGATAATAATATCGGTAAACGCCGGAATGCAAATCAAGTCCATGCCGCTCGGTGCCACAAACCCTCGTGCGATCGCTACTGCCTTAACGGCTTGATTCAACGCGCCTGCGCCGATCGCCTGAATCTCCGCCGCGCCGCGCTCGCGCAGCACACCAGCCAGGGCGCCGGCTACAGAGTTCGGATTCGATTTGGCTGACACTTTTAATATTTCCATCCCTAGTTCCTCCCTCGTCCCCTTGGAAAAATGATTTCGTGAAAAGGTCTTCATTAGTAACTATATTCACGGTTTCAACAACTATTCCTGCTAGGGAGGGACACATTTTTTAAAATTTTCAAAAGATGAACTATTCAAAATAAGGATGATCGTCATTAATGATCAGCCGCTCGATTTGAAGCGCCCGTCCGCTTTTGGCGTCCACATCGACAAGCACGGCGTTCAGCTGGCTTCTCCCTTCCTTAACGCCAAAACGGACCGGCAAGCCGGTTAAAAATTTGCGCAACACCGCTTCGCGATCGACGCCTAAAATGCCGTCGTACGGCCCGGTCATACCGACATCGGTAATATACGCCGTCCCTTTTGGCAAAATGCGGTTATCAGCCGTCTGAACGTGCGTGTGCGTGCCGATGACGGCGGACACGCGGCCGTCCAAATACCAGCCCATCGCCTGTTTTTCGCTCGTCGCTTCGGCGTGAAAATCAACGATGATGACAGGCGTGCGTGCGGAAGCAACGGCAATTAGCTCGTCCGCCTTTTGAAACGGGCAGTCAATCGCCGGCAAAAACGCCCGCCCTTGCAAATTGATGATCGCCGCTTCCCCTTGTTCCGTCGCCACATAGACGATCCCCGTCCCCGGCGTGCCGGACGGGTAGTTCGCTGGGCGAATGAGCGCCTTCGCCTGATCGATAAACTCAAAAATCTCGCGCTGGTCCCATGCATGGTTTCCTAAGGTGATGGCATGAGCGCCGCAGGCAAGCAACGATCGGTAAATCGATTCGGTGATCCCTTTTCCGCCGGCCGCGTTTTCACCGTTGATGATGACGACATCGGGACGGTATTTTTCCTTCAGCTTCGGCACATAGTGCTCGACCATTTTTTGTCCCGGCGCGCCGACCACATCACCAATAAATAATATTCTCATCCCAGATCCCTTTCTACCTCAACACGATCACCGTCAGCGATCGCCGTTTATGTTTATTGTACGGGCAAAAAAAGAAAGTGGCAACAGCCTGCCACTTTTTACTTCGCGTACTCTACCGCCCGCGTTTCGCGGATGACCGTGACTTTAATATGGCCCGGATAATCGAGCTCTTCCTCGATCCGTTTGCGGATATCGCGCGCCAACCGATGCGCTTCCAAGTCGTCGATCATATCCGGTTTGACCATGATCCGCACTTCGCGGCCCGCTTGGATGGCGTATGATTTTTCCACGCCTTCGTAAGATTCGGCAATTTCTTCCAGCTTCTCTAAGCGGCGAATGTAGTTTTCCAGCGTTTCGCTGCGCGCTCCCGGCCGCGCTGCCGACAGCGCATCGGCTGCGGCAACGAGCACGGCGATGACCGACGTCGGTTCGGTGTCGCCGTGGTGCGAAGCGATGCTGTTGATGACGACCGGATGCTCTTTATATTTTGTCGCCAGCTCGACGCCGATTTCCACATGGCTTCCTTCCACTTCATGGTCAATCGCCTTGCCGATATCATGAAGCAAGCCGGCCCGGCGCGCCAGCATTTCGTCCTCTCCGAGCTCAGCCGCCATCAACCCGGCTAAAAACGCCACTTCAACCGAGTGTTTCAAAACGTTTTGCCCGTAGCTCGTCCGGAATTTGAGCCGTCCCAAAATCTTAATCAAATCCGGATGCAGCCCATGAACCCCGACTTCAAACGTCGTTTGTTCGCCGACTTCGCGAATATGTTCGTCCACTTCGCGGCGCGCCTTTTCGACCATCTCTTCGATGCGGGCCGGATGAATGCGGCCGTCTTGGACGAGCTTATCCAAGGCGATGCGCGCCGTTTCGCGGCGAATCGGGTCAAATCCCGACAAAATAACGGCCTCCGGCGTATCGTCGATGATCAAATCGATGCCGGTCAGCGTCTCGAGCGTACGAATGTTCCGCCCTTCGCGCCCGATAATGCGCCCTTTCATTTCATCGTTAGGCAAATTGACGACCGAAACCGTCGTTTCGGCGACATGGTCAGCGGCGCAGCGCTGAATGGCGAGCGACAAAATCGCCTTAGCTCGCTTATCCGCTTCCTCTTTCGCCCGCGTTTCCGCCTCTTTGATCATCATGGCGACTTCATGCGACAGCTCTTTTTCGACACGCTCTAAAACAAGCTGGCGCGCGTCGTCGCGGGTCAATCCGGAAATACGTTCCAGTTCGGCTTGTTGCTGTTGGACGAGCATTTCCACTTTGCTTTCCATTTGTTCAATATGCTGTTGCCTTTCGTTTAGCGCTTCTTCCTTCGCTTCGAGCAGCGCCTCGCGCTTATTGAGCGCTTCGTCTTTGCGGTCGAGATTTTCCTCTTTTTGCATGAGACGGTTTTCTTGTTTTTGAAGCTCGCTTCTCCGGTCGCGGATGTCGCGCTCCGCTTCCGTACGCAGTTTATGAATCTCATCTTTGGCTTCAAGAAGCGCTTCTTTTTTCAAGGCGTCCGCCTCGCGTTTCGCCTCCTCGATCAGCTGCTCGGCAGCTGCTTTCGCCCCGCCAATTTTCGCTTCGGCAATCGATTTGCGAACAAAAAAGCCAACAACGGCACCAATGACTAAGGCAAGCAAAGCGGAGATGATGATTGGACCCATCGTTTCACCTCCTCTTGCTGTTCAATGTTCCCCTGCATTTTTCGCGCGCCGCCATCGTTGGCGCGGATGGATGTTCCCATTTTCAACGTATTGGCTCGACCCATTTTGCACAGCGATCGCCCGCGCGGCTTTCGGCATCTTCCCGTCCCGCCGCGGCGGACGATCGTTTGACCCCGCCATGCGTATGGACAAATATACATGTTCATTGTAAAGGCGCCCGTAGCAATTGTCAAGATATTACACAGGCCCACGCCCGCCGCCTAGGGGAAAGCGAACATGGAAAGGAGCTGACGCTTATCTTTCGCATCGTATAGACGCGCCGTCACGTTTGGGAAAGCGAACTCGGAAAGGGGCTGACGCAAAAGGTTGTCCGCCTTCAAGATCAGCACAACCGATGGTGCGGCAGAAGCAGTCCGTACGTATATCGAGCAACGAAAGAGGGTGTCCCGATCCTTTCGGGACACCCTCCGGGGCGCTTATTCCTCAAGCAACGCGAACTCGTCTTGCTGCGGTTCACCACCCGCCTCGCTGCCGTCAATGCCGTAATGTTGACGGATGGCCCGGGCGATTTCATCGGCAATATGCGGATTTTCTTTCAAAAATTGCTTCGCGTTTTCCCGGCCTTGGCCAAGCCGTTCGTCTTTGTACGAATACCACGAACCGCTCTTTTGCACGATGTCGAGTTCGGACGCCATATCGATGATTTCCCCTTCGCGGGAAATGCCTTCGCCGTACATGATGTCGACATCAGCTGTTTTAAACGGCGGCGCGACTTTGTTTTTGACGACTTTGATTTTCGTCTTGTTGCCGACCATGTCGTTGCCTTGCTTGATTTGTTCGGCGCGGCGCACTTCTAGGCGGACGGAAGCGTAAAACTTCAGCGCCCGCCCCCCCGGCGTTGTTTCTGGATTGCCAAACATGACGCCGACTTTCTCGCGGATTTGGTTGATGAAAATGGCGATCGTTTTTGATTTGTTGATGGCGCCAGACAGCTTGCGGAGCGCCTGCGACATGAGGCGGGCTTGCAAGCCGACGTGGGCATCGCCCATCTCTCCTTCAATTTCCGCTTTCGGCACGAGCGCCGCCACCGAGTCGATGACGATAATATCGACCGCGCCGCTTCGTACGAGCGCTTCGGCGATTTCGAGCGCCTGCTCGCCGGTGTCGGGCTGGGAAAGCAACAGTTCATCGATATTGACTCCTAATTTTTGCGCATAGATTGGATCGAGCGCGTGCTCGGCATCGATGAAAGCTGCTTGCCCGCCTCGCTTTTGCACCTCAGCGATCGCGTGAAGGGCAACGGTCGTCTTCCCTGATGATTCCGGGCCGTAAATTTCCACAATCCGCCCGCGCGGATAGCCGCCGACGCCTAACGCGATATCGAGCGCCAGCGAACCGCTCGGCACAACGGAAACTTTTCGTTCCACTTGCTCACCGAGCTTCATGATGGCCCCCTTGCCAAACTGTCGTTCAATTTGTTTTAACGCCTGCTCCAACGCGGCTTGACGATCTTGATTCACTCATTTCCTCCTCCTTTTGTAAGGCTACTTATACTATACACCGTTTTCTGACCATTGCCAAGCAAAAAATCGAACGTTCATTCGTTTTTTTGGTGGGGAAACTAGCAACAATCGCCATGCTGATCCGGCGGAAACAAACGATGGGCGGTGGAGGGTGTGAAAGGAGGGAGCGGCCGAGATCAGCGGTCGGCCGCAAGCAGCTCCAGCAGCAGAAAACAACCGTATTTGGCGGCGCGGATACGGATGTCGCCGCGCGTGCCGGACAACGTCAAACGGCGGACAGCGGTGCCGCGCTCGTGCATGGCAATGCCGATATAGACGGTGCCGGGCGGATGGCCTTCAAGCGGGTCGGGGCCGGCGACGCCGGTGAAGCTGATGCCGACATCGGCGCCGCATAGCGAACGGACGTTTTCCGCCAACACGCGCGCGCACGATTCGCTCACCGCCCCGTCCGTTTCGAGAAGCGGCCGCGGCACGCCAAGCACCTGTTGTTTGACGCCGTTCGTGTAGCAAACGACGCCGCCTTGAACGATCCGCGACGCCCCGGGAACGGCGGTGAGCTGTTCGAGAAACAGCCCGCCGGTCAGGCTCTCGGCCGCCGCGATCGTCCATCCTCTTTCTTTTAACCGTTCGCTTGTCTTCGTAAACAGCGTTTCGTCGTTATAGCCGTAACAGTAGCGGCCAACGCGCGCCAAAATCGCCGCTTCTGCTTCATCAAGCAGCCGCTGCGCTTCCGCCGCGTCCCCGTGCTTCGCCGTCAAGCGGAGCGTCACCTCGCCGTCACCGGCCAGCGGCGCGATCGTCGGATTCGATTGCGCGTCAATCAAATCGGCGAGCGCCGTCTCCAGCGCCGCTTCGCCGATGCCAAAAAAGCGGAGCACACGCGACTCAATGCGTCCGGACAGCGGGAACGCAGCGCGTAAAAAGGGGATCCCGTACCGGATAAACATCGGGCGCATTTCTTTCGGCGGCCCGGGCAGCAACATGTACGTGATGCCCGCGACGGTGAGCGCCATCCCCGGCGCCATGCCGTTTTCGTTTTTCAGGACGGTCGCTCCTTCCAAAACGAGCGCTTGCTTTTTGTTGTTGTCTGTCATCGGCCGATGGGCGCGGGCAAAGTACGCTTCGATTGCCCGCAGCGCCTCTTCATCGATGACGAGCCGGCGGCCAAGCAAACGGGCGATCGTCTCCTTCGTGACATCATCCTTCGTCGGGCCGAGACCGCCGGTGAAGATGATGAGATTCGCCCTCGTTTGCGCCGTTTTCACCGCCTGCTCAAGGCGGCCGGCGTTGTCACCGACAACCGTCTGGAAATAAACATTGATGCCCAAGGCGGCAAGCTGCTGCGACAAAAACTGGGCGTTCGTGTTGACAATTTGGCCAAGCAGCAGTTCCGAGCCGACGGCGATGATCTCCGCGTTCAATGAACAGCCTCCTCCTTCGCGGCTACCCTATTATTTAGAGCGAGCGAACGCATGTTTGTTTTTCGCAAAATAATCCCATCCCGACCAAACGGTGAAAATGACCGCCACCCAAAGCGCCAAGTCGGCAAACGGGAACGGGATGAGCGAAAACGGTAGATTATGAAGCAACAAGGCGGCAATCGCGATAATTTGCGTCCACGTTTTAATTTTGCCGAGCATATTGGCTGCCACGACTTCCCCCTCACCGGCAAGCACGAGCCGCAAGCCAGTGACGGCAAACTCGCGGCTGATGATGATGATCACCATCCAAGCCGGCGCGAACCCGAGTTCAACGAGCACAATGAGCGCCGCCGATACGAGCAGCTTATCGGCAAGCGGGTCCAAAAACTTGCCCAAATTGGTGACAAGCCCATACTTGCGAGCATAATAGCCGTCAATCCAATCCGTCGTTGACGCCACGATGAAAATGAGAGCGCCGACAAGATGGGCGATCGGGAGCACCTCGCCGCCGATGCGAATGCTGCCCCAACCGAACGGGACGAGCATCACAATCAAAAAAAACGGGATCAACATGATGCGCGCTACCGTAATTTTATTCGGCAAGTTCACAACGAATACCTCCGCTACTCAACATCGATGCGGGCAAAGAAGCGGCTTTCGCTGCGAAAGGCCGCCTCTTGCCGTCACTTTTTCAAGATGAATCGCAGTTTTTGAAACACTTCATCGTTTGGATCAAACGGATAGGCAAACGGCTCCCCGTTTACTTTTACATCAACGTCAAGCGCGTTGCCGATTTTCACCCAGACTTCGCTTTCCGCGGACAAATCGAACGTTTTCGTCTGGCCTTTCATTAAATTGTTGCGGAAAAACGAATGGCCTTTCGTGTTGTACACGTCGACCCAAGATTTCCCGCGCGATGACAGCTCGATGGTGAAGGTATCGGCATGTTGCACTTCAATCGTCGCCGTATTGCCGCTTTTCTCCTTTACACTGAGCGTCGCGGCCGGCTTTTCTTCGCTTTTAGCCGGAGCAGACTGCTCGTTTTCTTCACCGCCTTCACGGGTCGTTTGCTCCTCTTCTTTCGGCTTTTTCGACTGCTCAAGCGGCGAATGGTTCGACTTTTCCACTTCCGCCGTTTTCGTGCTTGTCTTCGCCGGCGGCACTTCCGCCGTGTTGCGCTGAAGGAGCAGCCAGACGAGAACCGCGGCGCCGATCACCGCGGCAACGCCGAGCAGTTTCGGCAGCCAATCGAGCCATTTCGCTCCCTCCGCGGACAATTGTTGGCGCGTTTTCACGCGCGAGAGCGGTTGTGGAATGTCCTCTTGATACGATTGGGGAATATCCTGCTTGTATTGCTCAAACAGCTCGTCCGGATCGAGGCCGACCGCCTCGGCATACTGCCGGATGAAAGCGCGCACGTAAAAATTTCCCGGCATAATGGCGTAATTTCCTTCCTCAATACCGAGCAAATACCGCTTTTGAATTTTCGTCAACTCCTGCAGCTCATCCAAACTCATCTTCTTTTCTTCCCGCGCTTCTCGCAAACGTTTCCCTAGTTCTGTCAACGGACAACACCTTCCGTTTTTTAGACTTGAAGCAAAGAAAAGCGATTCACTGATGACCTTTGCCAAACGCGTAGGAGGCTGGTGATTTACTCGCGGCTACGGCTTTACGATGTTAAAATCTCGTTACATCGGTCCTGCTTTTCGCTCATTCTCTCATTGATAAAGGGAATGAGCCGTTGTTCACCAGCCTTATAGGGGGCGCCCTATTACAATCCGAACTCGGAAAACCCGTCGCCGCCTAACAACGTCGGGCGCTCAATCGCTTCATACGAAATCTCTTCATCCGGTTCATGGCGCAGCTCAATAATGTAGTTAAAATCGTCGAGCGTGTATTCCGTATGGCGGACAAACAAATCCGGATGTTCGACGACCTTCGTCGCCTCAAGGCGCATCAGCTCGCGGACCAGCTGCCAATGCTGCTCATTTCCGCGGCGCGCTGAGACGATGCCGTCAATGATAAAAATATTGTCGACGCTATATTCGTCTTCCATGAGCTGCGTGCGCACCGTTTGCTTGATGAGCGTCGATGAGACAAACATCCACCGCTTGTTGGCGCACACGCTGGCGGCAACGATCGACTCCGTCTTGCCGACGCGCGGCATGCCGCGAATACCGATCAGCTTGTGCCCTTTTTCTTTAAAAATTTCCGCCATAAAATCGACAAGCAAACCGAGCTCATCGCGGACAAAACGGAACGTTTTTTTGTCATCGGCATCGCGCTGGATATAACGGCCGTGGCGAACGGCGAGACGGTCAAGCAGCTTCGGCTGGCGCAGTTTCGTCACCGTAATGTTGTCCATCGTCCGCAAAATCGTCGCCAGCCGCTCGATTTGCTCATTGCTGTCGCAAAGGAGCAGCATGCCGCGGCGCGAGTCCCGGACACCGTTGATCGTCACGATGTTGATGGACAACATGCCGAGCAGCGAAGCGACATCGCCGAGCAGCCCTGGGCGGTTGACATGAATTTCGTATTCCAAATACCATTCCTGCTTGCCCATTCCGTCTCCTCCTTGCCGGTGTCCGCACAAACGCCTTATGCTAAATTCATACTACTATAACCGCAAATGGAAAAGCAACCGAAAAGGAGGAGGAAAAACGCCATTTCCATGCGAGGGGAACAGCAAGGGGATCTGCCCGGCCGGATCGTCTCCAGCGGCGGCCTTGGCCGCATGTTCGGGGCGAAAGCCGCAGCCGGCTTCCAGCAGAAAAGGTGCCCCGCTCTTTCGTTTGGGACACCCCGTTTGTTTGTTCAGTGTTGGCGATGTTGAACGAGCTTCACCATCATATTGGCGAGCGCATGCTGTTCTCTTTCATCGGCTACGCTCCAAAGGTCAGCAAGCACCCGCTCTTCCGGGTTTTTCGGATCGACGTGTTTGGCCAAATAGTCCCCGATTTGATAAGCGACATCGGAGATGACTTGCTGGTTCAACCCTTGTTGCTGCGCCTGCTGCAGACGTTCAGCTAAGAATTCTTTCCATTGTTCAAAGTTGTCCAATACCGACATGTCTATTCCCTCCTTGATGAACGTTTCAAGGATAGTTTGCCTGTCCGAAGCCAAAATATACGTTTCGCCGCCTTAGCGGTCCCGATTGGGCAAGAACAAAACGGGCACCAACATCGAAGGTGAAACATCGATGTCACACACCGCTCGGCAGCCTTTTCATTCAGAAAAGTTCCATAGGCAACGTTTGCCCTCCACCTAGGGATGAAAATCCGCGTCAGTCCTGCATTTTCACAGAAAAGATCCATGGACAGTGGATTCGCCCTCCACCCAGGGGATGAAAATCCTGCGCCAGTGCGGCATTTTCACGGAAAAGATCCATGGACAGTGGATTCGCCCTCCACCCAGGGGATGAAAATCCTGCGCCAGTGCGGCATTTTCACGGAAAAGATCCATGGACAGTGGATTCGCCCTCCACCCAGGGGATGAAAATCCTGCGCCAGTGCGGCATTTTCACGGAAAAGATCCATGGACAGTGGATTCGCCCTCCACCCAGGGGATGAAAATCCTGCGCCAGTGCGGCATTTTCACGCTGATTGTGCAAGGTTTCTCGAATTGAGAAATGGATGGAATCAGCAGTATTTTGCACGAAACACCAGCCCCATAGGCATTTAGCAATGCCAGCCGCCGTTGACGGAAATGACTTGGCCCGTAATGTAGGAAGCGGCGTCTGATAAGAGAAACGCCACCGTTTTCGCCACCTCCTCCGGGGTGCCGAGCCGGCCGGCGGGAATTTCATCGACCAGCGCTTGAAGATCTTCGGCGCCTAACGGCCGCAGCATGTCGGTCTCGATCGCTCCAGGGGCGACCGCGTTCACGCGAATGCCGCTTGGGGCCAGTTCTTTGGCGAGCGCTTTGGCAAACGCGTTCTGCCCGCCTTTGGTCATCGAATAGACGGCTTCACAGGAAGCGCCGCACACCCCCCAAATGGAGGAAATGAACACAATATGACCGCGCTTGTTCGCAATCATCGGCGGGAGCAACCGTTTGATCAACAAAGCGGGGCTCGTGACATGAAGATGCACCATGCGCTCTATCAGTTCGTCATTCATATCCGTCAGCAGCCCGTAATAACTGGCCCCGCTATTGTAAACGATGGCGTCGATCGGCCGGTCGATTTGCGCGAGCAGCCGATCGACTTCGGAAGGCATCGACAAGTCGGCTTCCACCGGAACGACATGCGTGCCGGCCAATTCTCGCTGCAGCGCAGCGACCGGAGCCCGCCGCCGATAGTAATGAAGAAACAGCCCATAGCCGCTTTTAGCCAATTCGCGGGCGATGCTTTGTCCAATCCCCCCGGAAGCGCCGGTAATCAAAGCGTAGCGCATAACGTTTCCCCTCCTTTTCCATCCACCCCATTAATGATTGATGAGCGAGCCGCGTTCACCGCTTCGTATAAACACCATAGACCGAGCCTTGTTCGCTGAAAAGACCCGCAAATCGCAACTTCCGCGCGATCGGCAAGCCGGCGACCGCCGATATTGCCAAGACTCGCGAACAGCGGTGCGCCCTCCACAAAATCTTTCACGGCCGGCGGGAGCGTCTTGCGTCAGACTCGCGAACAGTGGTGCGCCCTCCGCCCCAAGGTGAGCATCGCCGTTTTGGGGAATGCTCACGAAAAAAGAGGGCCCGCCAAACAGCGAGGAAACGCCCTCTTCCCGATCAACGGCGCGCATCCGCATCGTCTTGGACATGCGTCCATGTCGCAGACGAACCGGAGCGCAAACCTCTTTATGACTCTTTGGGCACGACTTCGCAAACCGCGAGCTGCGAATCGCGGAAGCAAGCCGAAGCGACGTCCGCTATCTCATCGATCGTCAGCGCGGAGAGCACCGGCAAAATGTCAAACAAGCTGGCGCCGTAAAACGCGTAGCGCGTAAACTGGTTGGCGATGTATTCCGGCGAGTTGAGCGCGCGCAAAAAAGCGCCGATCTTTTTCTTTTTCACCCGCTCGATTTCTTCTTTCTTTATGGCGTCGACATCCAACGACAACAGCACCGTTTGAATTTCTGAAGCGAGGCGCTCAGCATCGCGCGTATCGCCGCCGACGAGGGCAAAGCCGAATTCTCGCTCTTCGGTATAATCGTACATGAACGTATCATCGATCAGCCCTTCGCGGTACAGCCGTTCGTAATGCGGTGAGCTTTTGCCGAACAAGTAATCGAGCAGCACGTGAAACGCGAGCTCATGGCGCAGCTTTTGCCCGCCGGTATTCGGCACGGACGGCGCTTTGATGCCGACAAAACATTTATTCGTCTGCACGTGCATCGGAATGATTTTTTTCTTTTCCGCCACGGCGCTTGGCTCTTCGTACGCAAACCGCTTCACTTCCGGCGCCGGCGGAAACGACTTTTTCGCCTGATTGTCGCGGATTTGCTGCATCATTTTTTGCTCATCGACCGGCCCGACGACAAACAACAGCATGTTGCTTGGGTGATAAAACGTTTCGTAGCACTCATACAGCAGCTCTTTTGTAATCTTGGCGATCGATTCGACCGTACCGGCGATGTCGATTTTGACCGGATGGTTGTGATACATGCTTTCAATGGCGCCGAAGTAAACGCGCCAGTCCGGGTTGTCATCGTACATGCGGATTTCTTGGCCGATGATGCCTTTTTCTTTTTCGACCGTTTTGTCGGAAAAATACGGCGTTTGCACAAAATCGATCAATGTCTCCAAGTTTTTCTCAACGTTATCGGTGCTTGAGAACAAATAGGCGGTGCGGGTGAACGTCGTAAAGGCGTTCGCCGACGCGCCTTGTTTGCTGAACTGCTGAAACACATCGCCATCCTCTTTTTCAAACAGCTTATGCTCCAAAAAATGGGCGATGCCATCCGGGACGCGTTTCATTTCCGTTTTTCCGAGCGGCACAAACTGATTGTCAACCGAACCGTAATTCGTCGTAAACGTCGCATACGTTTTATGGAATCCTTTTTTCGGCAATATATAGACGTCCAAGCCGTTTTCCATTTTTTCGTAAAACAGCGTCTCGCCTAGCGTTTCATACACCTGTTTTTCCATCGTCCGCCCCCCCTTCCATTCCGGTCAAAAAGTAGACGGTATCGAGCGCCACTTTGCCTGCGACGCGCACCACGTCTTCGCGCGTCACTTGATCGGTGCCGGTCAGCCATTCCTCGATCGAGCGCTGCCGCGTGGAAACGACGTTATGGTACAGCACTTCGACGAGTCCGCGCGGCGTATCGAGCGTCTCAAGCAGCTGATTGCGGATGACCGCTTTCGTCTGCACCATTTCTTCATCGGTGAAATCGCCGTTTTTCATCGCCTGCATCTGTTCATCAATGATGCGGCGCGCCTTCTCGTAATGGGCCGGCTCAATGCCCGACATCACCATCAACAGCCCTTTATGGCTTTCCAGCCGAGAGGCGGCATAGTAGGCGAGGCTCGCTTTTTCGCGGACGTTGATGAACAGCTTCGAGTGAGAAAACCCGCCGAAAATGCCGTTAAACAGCTGCAAGGCGTAGTAATCGTCGTCCTCGTACGTCACGTCAGTCCGATAGCCCATGTTCAGTTTCCCTTGCTTGACATCTTGCCGCTCGATCACTTCGTTCACTTCCCCTCGCGCTTTGGTCGGAGCGAGCGGCGCCTGTGCGGATGGCGAGCGTGTTGGCAAAGCGAAGCGGTTCGTGACCGCAGCGAGCACCTTTTCTTCTTCGACGTCGCCGATGACATACAAATCGAGCTCATCGTCCGCCAACGCCTGCTCATAATAGCGATACAGCCCCTCGGCGGTAATGGCATCGACATCTTCGAGCTCGCCGTTCGGCGAGAGGGCGTACGGCTCGCCTTTGCACATTTCCTGCACAAGGCGCATGTTCGCATAACGCATTTTGTCGTCGTACACCGCCTGAATGCGCTGGCGGAGCGCCCGTTTCTCTTGTTCGACGATCTCAGGGACAAACCGGCCGCCATCGAGCGCCGGGCGAAGCAGCAGATCGGCGAGAAGCTGGAGCGCTTTATCGAAAAGCGCCGGCCGTTCCGGCAAAAACTGTTCGTTGGCGACATCGATGCGAATCGTCACCACATGCTGTTCGCCTTTTTTGCTCAAATCGACCTGAAGCGTCGCTCCGTACAGCTCATCGAGATGGGTGCGCAGCGCCTTTACGCTTGGATAGTCAGCGGTGCCGCTTTGCAGCACATGCGGCAGCAGCGCGCGCATCGTCACCGTCTCCTTGGCAAGAGGGGCCTTCATTTTCCAAACGATCGTGTTCGTTTTGTACTTATCGGTCGGAATCGTATGAACGCGTACCGGTCCGACCGCTGTGACTTTTTCGTCGACCAATCCAACTCCTCCTTACTGTTGCCCAAAGTGCGCTACCTTTTTTATTGTAAAACTCCTTAGCAACAATATACCTTTTGGCCAGCGAAAAATGCAAATCATTCCATCCAGTCAAAAACGGCCGTCCGTTGTTCGGACAGCCGTTTTCGTCACCGTTTTCCTTTAATGTATGGCGTGCCGGCCGCTTTGGGCGCTTCCGCCCGGCCGATGAAACCGGCCAACGCCAAAATGGTAAGCACGTAAGGGGCGATAAGCAAGTAAACGGTCGGCACGTTTTTCAACAGCGGAATCGTTTGGCCGACGATGCTCAAACTTTGCGCCAAGCCGAAAAAGAGCGCCGCCCCCATCGCCCCGACCGGATGCCATTTGCCAAAAATCATCGCCGCGAGCGCCATAAACCCTTGCCCCGAGATCGTCGCATGGCTGAAGTCGCGGGAGATGATCGTCGCGTACACCGCGCCGCCCAGCCCGCCGAGCGCCCCGCTGATCATGACGGCGATATAGCGCATTTTGGCGACGTTAATCCCCATCGTATCGGCCGCCATCGGATGTTCGCCGACCGCGCGCAGCCGCAGGCCAAACGGCGTTTTATAAATGACATACCATGATACAAACGCCAAAGCAATGGCAATGTACGACGGCACATAGGCGTTGGAAAACAACAGCGGCCCAATGATCGGGATATCGCTTAATACCGGCACATCCATTTTGTCAAATCCGACTTGAATTTGGTCGGTTTGTCCTTTGCCGTACATTTTTTTCACCAAAAACAACGACAAGCCGAGAGCCAAAAAGTTGATCGCCACCCCGCTGACGACTTGATCGGCGCGAAACGTCACCGACGCGACAGCGTGCAGCAAGGAAAAGACAGCCCCGACGATCACGGCCGCCACTAAGGCGAGCCATGGTGTCCATGCGCCCAATCGATCGGCAAACGTCAAATTAAACACAATCCCGACAAACGCGCCGATGGTCATAAGCCCTTCCAGCCCGATGTTCACAACGCCGGACCGTTCGCTGAACACGCCGCCAAGCGCGGTGAAAATAAGGGGGGCCGCAAAGAAAATGGCCGTCGGGATAATCGTCTGCAAGACATCGTACACGCTCACTTACTCCGCCCCCTTTTGTCCACGAGATAACAGCCAGCGGATCATGTAGCTGGATGCGACAAAGAAAATAATGAGCGCGATAATGATATCGACGAGCTCAGTCGGCACGCCGGCGCTTGACGGCATTTCCAGCGCCCCGACTTTCAAGGCGCCAAACAACAAGGCAGAGAGCAAAATGCCAAACGCGTTGTTGCCGCCGATTAAGGCGACGGCAATGCCGTCAAACCCAAGGCCGGTGAATCCGGCTTTCGTAGAGATGTTTCCAAACGTCCCAAGCCCTTCCATCGC
Organism: Geobacillus sp. YF-1; assembly: GCF_052692335.1. Lineage (NCBI taxonomy): Bacteria > Bacillati > Bacillota > Bacilli > Caryophanales > Anoxybacillaceae > Geobacillus > Geobacillus sp. YF-1. The sequence goes on along the minus strand of NZ_CP199850.1, from coordinate 1,241,674 downwards.
CCCGGCGACACCGGCAAAAGCACCGGAGATGACCATGGCTAAAATGATGTTGGCGCGCACGTTCATGCCGGCGTACTGTGACGCGTGCTGATTGAAGCCGACCGCGCGCAGCTCAAACCCTTTCGTTGTCCGCTCCAACAAAAACCACATGATGAACGCCGCGGCGATGGCGATGAAAATGCCGTAATGCATCGTCGAGTGGTGCGTGATCGCCCCGAAAAACTCGGACTGGAGCGAGGCGCTCGGCTTGACCGGATCCGATTTGAATCCTTCATCCGACAGCACCGAGCGGATGATGGCGTTCGTGACGTGCAAGGCGATATAGTTCATCATGATCGTAATAATGACTTCATGGACTTTCAAATAGGCCTTTAACACGCCGGGAAGCAAGCCCCACAACGCCCCAGCCGCAGCGGCTGCCAAAATGGCGAGCGGCAAATGGACGATTTTGGGCAAATCAAACGACACCCCGACCCAAACGGCGGCGAGCCAGCCGACGATCAGCTGCCCTTCGACCCCGATATTAAACAAGCCGGTGCGAAACGCGAACGCGACCGCCAAGCCGGTCAAAATATACGGCGTCGTCTGCCGGATCGTTTCGCCGATATAGTACGTATCGCCAAACGCTCCGTATACGAGAGCGGAAAAGCCAGCGATCGGATTGTAGCCGCTTGCGAGCATCACGATCGAGCCGGCAATCATGCCAAGCAAGACCGCCAGCACGGGAATGAAAAGTTGTTGAAGGCGATTGGATTTCATGACGACACACCCGCTTCCTTCCGTTTGCTTCCGGCCATCAACAGCCCAAGCTCTTGCTCCGTCGTCGCTTTCGGATCGACGATGGCGACGATTTTTCCTTCGTAAATGACGGCGATCCGATCGCTGACGTTCATGACTTCATCGAGCTCAAACGAAACGAGCAGCACCGCTTTCCCGCGGTCGCGCTGTTCGATGAGCCGTTTATGAATAAACTCGATCGCTCCGACGTCAAGCCCCCTCGTCGGCTGGGCGGCGATCAACAAGTCCGGATCGCGGTCGACTTCGCGGCCGATGATCGCTTTTTGCTGGTTGCCACCCGACAACGCCCTTGCTTTCGTATACTCATCCGGCGTGCGCACGTCAAACTCGCGGATGAGCTGGCGCGCTTTTTCATAAATCGCCGTGAAGTTCAACAAGCCCCGCTTGGAGTATGGCGGCTTGTAATACGTCTGCAGCACCATGTTCTCGCCGATCGGAAAATCGAGCACCAGCCCATGCTTATGCCGGTCTTGCGGAATATGGCCGACGCCGGCTTCGATGATTTGGCGCGGCGGCAAGTTCGTAATGTCTCGGCCGTTGAGCCGAATCGTCCCGGATTCTGCTTTGATCAAGCCGGTTATCGCTTCGATCAGCTCGGTCTGCCCATTGCCGTCGACTCCGGCAATGCCGACGATTTCACCGCCGTGCACCGTCAAATTCAACCCATTGACCGCGGCGAGCCCGCGGGCGTCTTTGACGACCAACCCTTCAATTTCAAGCACCGGCGTTCCCGGTTCGGCCGGCCGTTTTTCCGTCGTGAATTGCACCTCGCGGCCGACCATGAGCGCCGCCAGTTCGTTCGGGTTCGTCTCCGCTACATTGAGCGTCGCAATCCCTTTGCCGCGGCGGATGATGGTGACGCGGTCGCACACTTCCATAATTTCCTTGAGCTTATGGGTGATCAAAATAATCGATTTCCCCTCGCGGACAAGGGTGCGCATAATGTCCATCAGCTCGCGAATTTCCTGCGGCGTCAACACCGCTGTCGGTTCGTCAAAAATCAAAATGTCGGCGCCCCGATAGAGCGTCTTTAAAATTTCCACGCGCTGCTGCATGCCGACCGAAATGTCAGCGACTTTCGCCGTCGGATCAACAGCAAGCCCGTATCGTTCCGACAGCTCGCGCACCTCCTGCTCGGCCCGCTTGATATCGATCGTTCCCGCCCGCGTCGGCTCGCTGCCTAAAATAATGTTTTCGGTGACGGTGAACGTATCGACCAACATAAAATGTTGATGCACCATGCCGATACCGAGATCGTTGGCGACGTTCGGGTCGGTGATGCGCACCGGCTTCCCTTTGACGCGGATTTCGCCGCCATCGGGCTGATAAAGGCCAAACAGCACGTTCATGAGCGTCGACTTGCCGGCCCCGTTTTCGCCAAGGAGGGCGTGGATCTCCCCTTTTTTCACTTGCAGCGTAATGTTGTCGTTGGCGACAAACGCGCCAAACACTTTGCGGATGTTGAGCATTTCAATCACGTATTCCAAACGCTTCACTCCCCATTTCGGCAAGGTCAAAATCACAAAATGAGAGGCGGCAGCGGAACGGCCGCCCTTCATTTCATGATTTTGAAAAAGGCTAGCGCACGCACTAGCCTTCTTTACCGTTGTTCGTCACTTGATCGTCGCAGCGAATTGTTCATACTCTTTCCGGTTGGTCGGGACTTTCACTTCACCTTTAATTATTTTTTGTTTCCACTCATCAACAGCTTTCAAAACGTTTTCCGGAACGTTGCCGCCAGTCGTAGCGACGCGAATTCCGTTTTCGGGCAATCCGTACTCGATCGTTTTGCCGCCCGGGAAGTTTCCGGCTTTCGCCTGTTTCGCCAAGTCATACACCGCCACATCGACGCGTTTTACCATCGAAGTGAGCGTGACGTTGTACGTTTTGTCGCCCACTTTCACTTCCCCTTCCGGCGCTTGGTCTTTGTCGACGCCGATGACCCAAATTTTACGGTTCGGATCTTTTTTCTTCAAGTCTTTCGCTTCTGAGAAGACGCCGTTTCCGGTCGCTCCAGAGGCATGGTAGATGATATCGATGCCAGACGCGTACATGCTCGAGGCGATCGCTTTCCCTTTGTCCGCTTGGTCGAACCCCCCGGCGTATTGCACTTCCACCTTCGCTTTCGGGTTGACGGCTTTGACGCCGGCGCGGAACCCGCTTTCAAATTTCTCGATCAGCGGAATTTCCATGCCGCCCACAAACCCGATTTTGTTTGTTTTCGTCATCAACCCGGCGACCACGCCGACGAGGAACGAACCTTCATGTTCTTTGAACGTGATGCTGGCGACGTTCGGCTCGTTCACCACCGTGTCGACGATGGCGAAATGGTTTTTCGGGTTTTGCTTGGCGACTTCTTTCACCGCGTCGCCCATCAAGTAGCCGATGCCGTAAATCAAATCAAAATCGCTGCGCACGAGTTTGTTTAAGTTCGTGGCGTAGTCGGAATCGCTCGATGACTGCAAGTAGTCATAGCCGCCGCGGCCTTTTTCAAGCCCATTGTCTTTGCCGAATTTTTGCAATCCTTCCCAAGCCGACTGGTTGAACGATTTGTCGTCGATCCCGCCAACGTCGGTGACCATGGCGACGCTGAACGTATCTTTTCCGTTGCCCCCGGCATTATTTCCCCCTTGACCGCCACAGGCGGCGAGCATCGTGCTGGCGGCAAACAACGTTGACACTAGAAAACCAAGCCGCTTTTTCATCATCCATTTACCCCCTACATAAAAATTGGTTTCTTCACTTAGTATGGAACTGCCTTTCTGCTTCTATGTACCCGTTTTCACCTCCTTAAAAGCCAAACCGCTTCCGCATGACATGGAAGCTGAATTTGTCGGAGCGAAAATAGTTGATCGAATAAAAGATGGCTTCGTCGTTTTTATCGAAATGCATTTGTTTCAAAACAAGCAAAGCCGTTTCCGGATCGCATTGCAAAATCGGCGACACTTTTTCGTGATAGCCGAGCGGCTCGATGCGCGCGACCGCATAGGCGATGTCGCGGTGCGCTTGGTTGTGCAGGCTTTCAAACAGCGATTCCTGCTCATACGAAATGCCCCTTGGCAAATATTTGCACAGAATTTTGTCGATGCAGTAAACGACCGGTTCGCCATCGGCCGTACGCACCCGCTCGATCAGCAATAACCCCTCGTCCGGCCCGCATTGAAAGCGGCGCATGTCGTCCTCGGTCGGATGCTGAATCGAAGAGGATAAAAAAATCGTCCCCGGTTTGCGTCCGGCTTGGCGGATCATATCGGTCACGCTTGAGAGCTGCTCGATGCCGGACGTAAACAGCGGACGAGCATTGACAAACGTTCCGACGCCATGGCGGCGAATGATGACGTTTTCTTCTTCGAGCACCCGAAGCGCCTCGCGCAGCGTCGCCCGGCTGACTCCGAGCTGCTTGGCCAGTTCAAACTCAGACGGCAGTTTTTGCTTTTCTTTGTACACGCCTGTTTCGATATCCCGTTTTAAGCGATCGATCACTTGCAAATACAGATGGCGGCTGTCTGCTTTGATTGACATGACAATGTCCTCCACGTTTCCGCTAAAGATCAGACCTCTGACATTAGACATATAACCTTTTCGAAAATACTATATCACGTTTTCTTGGGCAAATAAATAGGCGATATCAAATTTTGTCGAAGAAAAAGAAACAGGTTTGATAACGCTTCCAATAAGATGCATCATAAGGCGGGCGGCGCTGATTTTTGCCCGCCTTATTCGGTTTAGGATGTCTTTTTGATGTCCTCTTTCGACCACAGCACCGCGCGCGGTTTGCTTCCTTCATACGGCCCGACGACGCCGCGCTCTTCCATGGCGTCGATCAAGCGGGCGGCGCGGTTGTAGCCGATGCGGAAGCGGCGCTGCAGCATCGAAACGGACGCGCTCTGCATTTCGACCACCAAGCGGACGGCCTCGTCGTACAAGTCGTCATCAAGGTCGCCGGCCGATGGCTCGCCGTCCTCGACCATCATTTCTTCATAGTATTGCGCTCGCTGCTGGCCGATGACGTACTGAACAACGTCTTCGACCTCTTGATCGGAAACGAACGCCCCTTGCACGCGCACCGGTTTGGAAGCTCCCATCGGCAAAAACAGCATGTCGCCGCGCCCGAGCAGCTTTTCCGCTCCGCCCATGTCCAAAATCGTGCGCGAATCGATTTGCGATGAGACGCTAAAGGCGATGCGCGACGGGATGTTCGCCTTAATGACGCCGGTGATGACATCAACCGATGGCCGCTGGGTGGCGATAATCAAGTGGATGCCGGCCGCCCGTGCCATTTGCGCCAAGCGGGTGATGGCTTCTTCTACATCCGATGACGCCACCATCATTAAATCCGCTAGCTCGTCGATGATCACGACGATGTACGGCAAGAGCGGTTGCTGTTCCGGCACCGTTTCGTTCTGCTGGCGGATCTGTTCGTTATACCCTTCAATGTTGCGCGTGCCGGTGTGGGAGAACAGCTCGTAGCGGCGCTCCATTTCTTGGACGACCTTTTTCAGCGCTTGGGCCGCTTTTTTCGCATCGGTGACGACCGGCGTCAGCAAATGAGGAATGCCGTTATACACGCTCAGCTCGACCATTTTCGGGTCGATCATCATCAGCTTGACTTCATGTGGCTTCGTGCGCATAAGCAGGCTGACGATGATGCCGTTGATGCAGACGCTCTTGCCGCTGCCGGTCGCGCCGGCGATTAATAAATGCGGCATTTTGTTTAGTTCCGCCGCCACGACTTCTCCGGAGATGTCACGGCCAAGCGGAATTAAAAGCTTCGCTTCCGCCTTGGTATGCTCAACGGCTTCCAGCACCTCGCGCAGCGAGACGGTCGCGATTTCTTCGTTCGGCACTTCAATGCCGATCGCCGATTTGCCGGGAATCGGCGCCTCGATGCGGATGTCTTTCGCCGCCAACGCGAGCGCCAAATCGTCGCTTAAGCTGACGATTTTGCTCACTTTCACCCCGACGTCCGGATACACTTCGTACTTCGTCACCGCCGGGCCGAGATGCACTTGCGTCACTTTCGCCTTGACGCCAAAGCTTTGGAACGTTTTCTCCAGTTTGCGGGCGTTGGCGTAAATGTTGGCATGGTCGGCCGACTGCCCGGCCGGTTTCGGCAAGCGGAGCAAATCGAGCGGCGGCAAGTCGTAGTTCGTATTTTCATGGGCGGAAAAAGCCAACGGCGGCGTCGGCTTCCCTCTGTCCCCATCATCTTCCGCCCGTTCGCTCTCCTCTTCCGGCTCAGCCGCCGAACGGACAGCGGCAAAATCGGAGATGATCGGGGGCGGAGACAGCATTTCCTCTTCCAGCTCCGCCGCGTCCGCCGGCTCCTCCTCAGGCCGGGCCGCGCGCCGCGTCCGCCGGCTTTGGCTGCGGTTCGCTTTGCCCTTCCTTCCCGTCCGCCATTGCTTCACATCCTCAAGAAACGCCCGCCATTCTTGACGAACAACCGATGCGGCAAGCTCGATCCATCGGCCGGCTGTGTCACGCAGCGGCTTTCCGGTAAGAATGATCAAACCGATGAGAAACAAGAGGAAACAAATCCATTTCGTCCCAGTTGAATCAAACAGCTGATAACTGGCGGCAAACAGCAGAGCGCCTACCATCCCCCCGCCTAAATCGGCATCGGCCGTCTTGCCGCTCGCTTCATTCCAAAACAAAGCCCACGTCGTCCGCATGACGCTCGGATCCCACTGTCCGCGGCGCGACATCAGCGCAAACAGCCTGTCATGGCTTAAAAGCAGGAGCGCCGCCGCGATGACCGCCACGCCGACAAACGGGCGGCTCGTCCATGACGGCCACTGCCGCTGCCAGATAAGCGCCGCTGATAACGCCAAAAGGCCGATCAACAATAGCATGTACCATTCGCCGAAAAAAAAGCGGCTGATGAGCACGAGCGTTTCCCCAACGAGCCCAAGGCGGGCTATCGCCACCACGGCCACAGCGAGCAAGCTAAGGCCGATCAATTCAAAGCGAACAGTGTCCACCCATGACTGCCCTTTTGGCCGTTTTCCTTTTTTTCGTCGCTTTCGTTTCGCCATGTGTCGTTCACTCCAACATCTTTTCAGTGGCAAAGCCGGAAAAAAGCAGCCAACAATGGCTGCTTTTTCTGTTTGTCTACTATTATACCATGAATGGCGAAACAATTCATTACGATGTTGCCGCTGAAGCGGGAAACCGGGCCCCCGGGGCGTATTTCGCCTCTAAAAAGTGGTAAGGATTGGTGCTTAAATTTTGCACGATTTCATACTCGCCGGTTTCCGTGGCTTGCACAAGAAACGGGATGCCGTCATAATACACCAATTTCTGCTTTTCGTACGCCGCCCTGTCGGTGGGGAACACTAAATACTCGGGCATCATCGTATACAAAATCATTGAACGATCTTCCCTTCGCCGCTTTTTTTCATCTCAATCAGCTCGCGCAGCTTCGCCATCGCTTGCGACACGCCGCCCACCTCGTCGATCAGCCCGTACCGGACGGCGTCGGGTCCGACGACGTTCGTGCCGATGTCGCGCGTCAAATTGCCTTTGGAAAACATGAGCTCTTTAAACTTTTCCTCACTGATCTTCGAATGTTTCGTCACGAAGCGGACGACGCGCTCCTGCATTTTATCCAAATACTCAAACGTCTGCGGCACCCCGATCACAAGCCCGGTCAGACGGATCGGGTGGATCGTCATCGTCGCCGTCTCGGTGATGAACGAATGGTCGCACGAAACGGCAATCGGCACGCCGATCGAATGGCCGCCGCCAAGCACGATGGAAACGGTCGGTTTCGACAGCGACGCAAGCATTTCGGCGATGGCGAGCCCGGCTTCGACATCGCCGCCAACAGTGTTCAAAATGACAAGCAGCCCTTCGATTTTCGGATTTTGCTCAATGGCGACGATCTGCGGAATGACATGCTCGTATTTCGTCGCTTTGTTTTGCGGCGGCAGCTGAATATGGCCTTCAATTTGGCCGACGATCGTCAAGCAATGAATGTTCGTATCGAGTTCCATTTGCGGAACGTTCGTCTGCCCGAGTTGGGTGATGGCGGCGGTTGCTTCCTCGGTCTTTGTCTCCGGCTGTTCGCCCTCGGCTTCCGCTTGGAAATAACGCTCCTTCTCCATTGTTTCGTCTCCTTTCTTGTCGGTCATACGTTTAGTATGGCCGAAAAAAGAAAGAAAAATGCCGGCAACAACCGACCGTTCCCAGCATTTTTCGTTGGACTTTGAGCATGATTGCATTACACTTTTATTTCAGCAAACGAAATAAAATAAGCTAGTGGGCAAAATTGTGGTCAATGTGGTAAAAGCGCAAAGGTTACGCCCGGCACCTCAAGGTGGATGTCGATCCGATCCAACAGCGGCCCTGACAAACGGGCGCGGTATCGCTGGATTTGCGGCGGTGTGCAGGTACACTGCCGCTGTTCCCGCGAGCCGAAAAATCCGCAGGGGCACGCGTGAAGATAACCACCTAGAACTGGCGATTTACAGGGAAACTTCAACGTCACCTGCATTGCCAGAAGATGATACACCCGGTGGGTGCATAAGACGTGCTCGTTTAGCGAAAAACATGTTGCTTGTCGATCTTGCTGCTGCAACCGGTCTCAGTGTCCGTTCTCTTCGTCTGGCCGAACAGAACAAGTCAACAGTAAGCCCGCCTAATCTTAGAAGATGATCTAAAGCTTTGGGGGTGTCAATCGCTTACCTTGGTTGTTTTGAGAACCTTCCGGAACATACACTAGGCCAGCGGATCAAGAAGGCTCGACTGTATCATGGATATAACAAAAGAGAATTTGGAGAGATTTTTGGGTTGAGCACGAGGATAATATGATGAGTACCGGCCTTCTGAAAAATATATGAAGCGTCTTGATATATTCTTAGCTATTTTGCATTAACATTAAAGCGTCCCTCGGATGTTGAAAAAGGCTTGTACGAGAATCGGTCTTCGACAAAAAGACAGGAGGTTGCGGCTACTGCCACGCACCCCCTCAATGCACTCAGGGAAATCATTTTTCGGACTTCCAACAATCTTAGGTACTGGGTACGCTCGTATCCGTCCAGGGTCAAATGGAATAAGCAGCGATTGGAACAAGTCGGGATCGTATTTCTCCCGATCGAGCCATATCTTCATCCTCTGGCCACAAAATCACCGGCATCCGGTCGCTGTGTCTATTTGGCCTGGATCGACCAGTCGATGACTTTATAGGTGTTCCCCTTCTTTTTCAGTTGGAGAACCCACTTCTCCCGATAGGTATCAAATCGTTCCATCCGGTCGGCGTAGTCGTTGAACCGGTCAAATTCGGGCAACTTGTTGCGAATAATGGTGACCTCAACCTGATTCGGACTGCATTCCTTCAGTGGTTGTACCGGATCGTAACACACGATTTGCCTGATGTCATTGCTTGTATTCTGCAGACGAGGATGTTGTTTCCACTTTTGCATTGCCTTGTCTCCCTCGATCCACTTCAGCAGTTCCTTCGGGTCACGGTGAAAGTAGCTTTCGACAAATTCGTAAACGACCCGAATTTTTTCATTTTTTGCCAAAGGTGCAGGAGCATTTTGTTGGTAGAAATGGTACAGACGCCGATAATACTGTTCAGACTCATCCATGTATTCATTCATTTTCAGAATATTTTCCTTGGACGCATAGGGAGTCGGAGCATCCGCATGTACGACGGGAGACGGGGTGTGACTCCAGACATATGTCAGCAGATTGCTCCCTCCTATCGCTAGGCACCATGCCATGACCCCGATCCATTGTTTGCGTTTCATATGAGTTGACCTCCCTAGTTTGTCAGGCTGCCATCATCCTGAATGATCCGTTTGATTTTCATCACGTTTTTACTCCAGATATAATCCAGCTTGTCAATTCTGACATTGGCGGATGACCCGGTTCCCCCTTCGTGGATGTACAAATGATTGCCGTTGGTATCTTTTCCTGCGTACATCGCCACATGATCCACTTTTTTGTCCTCATCCCAGTCAAAGAAGATCAGATCCCCGATTTTCAAATTGGTTTCATCAGGTGTTTTGCCTTTTGTCACTTCGCTGCCCCGTTTGATCTGGTCAGATGTGGTCCGGCCGATGTTTATATTCAATTCCGTCAAATATACAGACGAAGTAAAACCGGAGCAATCCATCGATTTGGGTGTCACCTTGTTTAGGTTGACTGTACCCGCACCGGGTTGAGCATACGGGATTTTCCCCACCCAGCGCTTGGCCTGACTCAGAATTTTGCCGCGAAGTTCATCTCCTTTGTTTTCTTTGGCTGTCGCAGTCGCGACTGCCTCTGCCGCATCCGGCTTCGCCAGCAGCGAGGCTTGATAGAGCGCTTGCGCCTGTCTGCTGATCTGCACGGCATCGGCCGAATCCTTTTCGCTTCCCCCTGTTGCCAGTCCTGCTTCTTTGCTGGAAAGTACGCGCTCGGTCTGGGTCGTACGTTGATTGGCTTGATAGGAAACCAGTTGGAACGTGGCCGGTTGGCTGCGAATAGAGGTCATCCCCAAACAACTCCTTTATTTCAAAATTTTTGGTTCATCACCAAAAGATGTACTTGCACCTGTCATGAAAGTATGTTAGCTGTTTCTAGCCGAACCCGCAGTGCAAAACGCTGGATATTTCTGTATCCGTATCCCCGACGTTTCATCAGCTTGATCTTGTTATTTGTTCCCTCCATTTTCCCATTTGAATAAGGGGATAAAATGCACGATATGATTTCGTCTGTTCGTTTGACGAGTGATTTTGCGATGGCGCGAACAGCAGAACAAGGACAAAACAAATACCGATGAATCCAAGCCTTCAAGCGTCGTTTCGCCTGTTGCTCATCTTTGCTTTTGAACACATAGCGAACATGTTGGAGCGATTGGTAAACAGACTTTAAGTAATCGCTTTCATTACACCATTCTCGTATGATTTGACGTTCTTCCTCCGTCAATTTCTCTGGGCATTGGCTCAATAAACGGCAAACGTAACGAACATTTCCGTGTTTCTTGCCTCCTTTGCCCAAATATTTGCGACAACGTTCTAACGCATCGGTAAACAGCTGAATGACATGGAAATAGTCGACGACATGTGTCGCCTCTGGGCAAACCCGTTGAATCGCTTTTTTCATCGCTGGAGCCAAGTCACTCACGACATACTGAACGGAACGAGACACATGAGCCAATGCACGCCCAATGGCTTCCTCGTTCTTTCCTGCTTCCATGGCATACACTTCTCCCGTTTCGGCATCCATGATCGCCACTCCATAGTCGTGCCCTTTTCGAAAAGCAAACTCATCGACACAAACCGCCTTTGGTTGGACGTCATTCGATAGGAAGGAAGGGGCATGGGTATAAAACCATCGTTCAACGGTCGTGTAAGGAAGCTTGAGCATACGAGCCACCGCCTGAATGGATGTTCCGATGCAAGATTGCGCGACCCATCGCTGAAAAGCATCCGTCGCCACACTTCGAGGAGAGATGGCTGGATACGACGTGCTGAACGTCACGCCACACGTGCTACAACGTCTGCGCTCGACAGGAAGTTCGATCCAAAAAATCCCTATTCGCTGAGCATAGCCATGCATCCATTGCTTCTTTTTGACTGTCATTTTGATCGTGCGCTTCAAGCAGACAGGACATAACGGGCATTGTTCGGGTAGAGAAAGTTCGAAAATCCAACGTTCCCCTTCTTTTCGCACCTTTTGAATCAAAACATCTGGTAAATCGATGAGTTCTTTGATAAACTGAGAGTACATGCGAATTTCCCTCCATGGTTTGGTTTGGTCACCTTTACCATACAGGAAAATTCGCATTTTTTGTACCCTCTATGCACACCTACCTTAAATGATCAAGTACAACTTGTGGTGAAGAGCCAAATTTTTTCCCAATTGTCAGTTTACTATATTTACAGAGTTAAGTCAATAAGAATGAAGTTACCCACACCATTCTAGGAAGAGGGGATTTTGAAATGGCTCAATACCAGATTACCGTAGATTCACAACTTTGGCGTCAGCTTTTTCTCGGCCATTAGAATAGATGTGAAATGAATAATAACATTCGAAAACTCCGAAAAGAACGTGGCATACCCGGGACGCACATCGCTAAAATGTTAAACATTACCCCTACGTTTTGTGAAATTGAACGCGGAAAGAAAAGATTGCGTGCGGATCTGGCCTCCCGAATCGCTGGGATATATGCTGATATTACGATCACACTGAATACCTACGCTCATGTTACATCGATGCAAAAGAGCTTTGCCAGAAACTTTGACTTGGCTGTCAAACAGGTTAGAAGCAAATCGCTTTAGCATCGTAAAGGTGGTCAATATGTGATCAAAGGACGATTTAAAAAGTAAAAAAAGAGCCGAAAACCTTGACATATCAAGGTTTTGCGACTCAAGTGTGGCAAGAAGAATTACACTTCCATAATAATCGGTAAAATCATTGGCCTCCGCTTTGTTTTTTCAAATAAAAATTGGCTGAGCGCTTCACGGATGTTCGCTTTCAGCGACGACCATTCGAGCATGTAGGATTCAAGGCAGCGCTCGATGATCGAAGCCACCATCTTCTCCGCTTCCTCAAGCAACGTCTCCGACTCGCGCATATAAACGAATCCGCGCGAAATGATTTCCGGTCCCGCCGCGATCGTTTTCGCTTCTTTATTCAGCGTGACGACGGCGATTAAAATGCCGTCTTGCGACAATAAGCGCCGATCGCGCAGGACGATGTTGCCGACATCGCCGATGCCAAGCCCGTCAATTAAAATGTTGCCGTACGGCACTTTGCCGCCGGGACGGGCGACGCCGCCGCGAAACTCGATCACTTCGCCTTTGTCGATCAAAAACGTCCGCTCTTCCGAGATGCCGACCGCTTTCGCCAGCCGAGCGTGCGCCTTTTGCATCCGGTATTCCCCGTGGACGGGGATGAAGTACTTCGGCCGCATGAAGTTGAGCATCAGCTTTAATTCTTCTTGGCAGCCATGCCCCGATACGTGCACTTGCCGATCGCGGTAAATGACGTTCGCCCCGGCGCGGTACAAGGCGTCAATCGTTTTCGCAAACCCGAGTTCATAGCCCGGCATGACGGACGCGGCGACGATGACGGTATCGCCTTCCTTGATGTTCACGTGCTTGTTCGTTTGGCGCGCCATTCGCCACAGCGCGCTCATCGGCTCACCATGCCCTCCGGTGGTCAAAATGACGAGCTCACGGTCATGGTAGCGTTCGAGATCGTGGGTCGAGATCGTCACCTTGTCTGGAACGTGCAAATAGCCAAGGCGCACGGCGATGTCCATCACTTTATGCAGCGTTTTGCCGATCACCGCCACTTTGCGCCCGGACTCGTGCGATGCATAAAGCACCTGTTGGATGCGGGTAATGTTTGAGGCGTAGCAGGCCACGAATACCCGCCCTGGCGCATGGCCGATCACGTCGGCGATTTCATAGGCAACGGCCGTGTCGGAGCCGCTGTAGCCCGGACGCTCGGCGTTCGTGCTGTCCGACAGCAAGCAGAGCACCCCTTGTTCGCCGATTTGCGCGATTTTGCCCAAATCGGTGCGGCTGTTGCCGTATGGCGTCTGGTCAAACTTAAAATCGCTCGTGTACACGATCGCGCCTTGCGATGTTTGCAAGCTGATGCCGACTGAATCGGGAATGCTGTGAATCGTGCGGAAAAAGGTGACCTTGGCTTTGTCAAACACGAGCTCGACATCCGGGTGGATTTCGTTCAGCTTGGCGCCCGACACTCCTTGTTCCTTCAGCAACGCCTCTGCCAATCCGATCGTCAGCTTCGTTCCGTAAACTGGAACGGACAGCTGCTTGAGCACGTAGGCGATCGCTCCCATGTGCTCCTCATGCCCATGGGTGAGGAAAATCGCTTGAATGCGGTGCTGCCGTTCAACCAAATAGGTGATGTCGGGGATCACCTTGTCGATGCCGAGCATTTCATCTTCTGGGAACATCACCCCGGCATCGATGACAAAAATGTCCTCGTCCAATTCGACGACATACATGTTCTTGCCGATTTCCCCTACTCCCCCTAGGGCAAAAAGGCGTATTTTCTCTACCGGCTTTATTTTTGATTTCAAGGCTGCGTCCTCCCAATCATGATGCTAACCCGCTCAAAGTCACTTGCTTTTATTATAACGAATCGATGTTGAGAAACACAAGATGGCTAATGCGCCAACCGCTGGATTTCTCACCAGCGAAAAGCGCCCTCAACGCCCGCCAAGGAGACGTTGAGGGCGCTCGGTTACGACAGAGCAGAAAGCAGGCGCTGAAGCTCGTTCCGTTCCTGTTCCGTGAGCGGGACGAGCGGAAGACGAACGGCGCCGACATCCAGCCCACAAAGCTGCAGCGCCGTTTTCACCGGAACCGGGCTTGGAGCGGCAAACAGCCCTTTCATGAGCGGCAGCCATCTTCGGTGCAGCGCCGCCGCCTGCTGGTGATCTCCAGCTTGGAAGGCGCGAATCATTCGCTGCATTTCATCGCCGATGATGTGCGAAGCAACCGAGACCACGCCGGCCCCCCCGATGGCGAGCACCGGAAGCGTCAAGCTGTCATCGCCGCTATAAAGCAAAAAATCGTCCGGGGTCCGTTCAATGATTTCGGCCATAGCGTCCAAATTGCCGCTCGCCTCTTTGACCGCAACGATGTTTGGGATTTCCGCCAGCCGGATGACGGTTTCCGGAGCGAGGCTGACCGCTGTGCGGCCCGGGACGTTATAGAGCATCACCGACAGCGATGTGCTTTCGGCAATCGCTTTGAAATGCTGGTACAACCCTTCTTGGTTCGGTTTATTGTAATACGGCGAAACGAGCATGACGGCGTCGACGCCCGCCTCTTCCGCCCGCTTGGTCAGCTCGATCGAAGCGCGCGTATTGTTCGTCCCCGTCCCAGCAATGACCGGCACGCGGCCGTTGACGACGGCGACGACATGGCGAAAGAGCGCCAGTTTTTCTTCGGTCGTCAATGTTGGCGATTCGCCGGTCGTGCCGGCGACGACGAGCGCATCCGTGCCATGGTCGAGCAAATAGTTGACCAGCTCCGTCGTTTTCGGCAAATCAAGATTCCCTTTTCGGTCAAACGGCGTGACCATCGCCGTTACGACGTTTCCGAACTGAATCACGGTTTTCACTCCTCACTCCAAATCGCTTCGTCTCCCCCCGCCTCAGATAGGCAAAAGGCGTCATGGAGAGCGTTGACCGCTTTTTCCATATCTTCCTCTTTCACTAACACCCAAATGGTCGTATGGCTGTCAGCCGATTGCAAAATTTGAATGCCTTGTTCTGACAAGGCGGTGACGATTTTCGCCGTCACCCCGGGCACGCCGGCGATGCCGGCGCCGACGACCGATACTTTGGCGCAACGCGGCGTCACGGCCGGTTCATAGCCGATGCGGCGCAAAGCAGCAATCGCTTTGTCCGTCATCTCGCCGCTGACCGTGTAGACAACGCCGTATGGGGAAATATTGATAAAATCGACGCTGATCCCTTCGTGGGCCATCGCTTGAAACACGTCCGACTGCAGCTCATAATGCCCTTCTTTCGCCAGCACCTTGATTTGCGTGACGTTGGCGACATGGGCGATGCCCGTCACTAGCCGCTCCCGCACGTCGCTCCCCTTTTGCGGACGAATCGAGGAGGTGACAAGCGTTCCCGGCGCATCCGAATACGTCGAGCGGATGCGCAGCGGCACTTTCGCCTGCATAGCGATTTCGACCGCGCGCGGGTGAATGACTTTCGCCCCTTGATACGCCATGTTGCAAATTTCCGTATAGGTGACAACCTCAAGCGGTCGGGCGTTTTCGACAATGCGCGGATCAGCGGTCATGACGCCGTCGACATCGGTGAAAATATCGACCCGCTCGGCGTTTAGCGCCGCGCCGAGCGCCGCCGCCGATGTGTCGCTGCCACCGCGGCCGAGCGTTGTGATATCGCCGTTTTCCGCCATCCCTTGAAAGCCGGCCACGACGGCGACATCGTGCTGTTCAAGCGCCTCAAGGAGGCGGTCGCAGCGCATCTCGACGATTTTGGCGTTCGTATAGTCGCTGTTCGTGCGGAATCCGGCTTGCGCGCCCGTGAACGCCGCCGCTTTGATGCCGTGGGCGTTCAACAAGTTGCTGAACACGACGCTGGAGATGATTTCTCCGCACGCCATGAGCAAGTCTTGTTCGCGCTTTGTCACATGATGCTCGGAGCCGCCGATCAGGCTAAGAAGCGTGTCGGTCGCGTACGGATCGCCGTATCGGCCCATGGCCGATACGACGACAACAACTTTGTAGCCGTCTTCAAGCGCCTTTTCAATGTGGCGGCGCGCCATGTTTCGCCCGCGTTCATCGCGGACGGACGTGCCGCCGAACTTTTGGACGATAATTTTCATGGTAACACCTCGACGATTGGATAAACTTTCCCGGCCTTCGCTGCGAGGAAGGCGGGGCCTCCGTCACGCTGGCCCATCCTTGGGCGTCCGCCTTGTGTCAGGCGAACGCCGTGCCGCGTTGAGGCGGGAGATGCCGTGAAAAAACGGCGTTATATCAACCCGAGCTTTCGTAAATGTTCCGCGATTTGCACCGAGTTCGAAGCCGCCCCTTTCAGCAAGTTGTCGGCGACAATCCAGAGGTGGAAGCCGCGCGGATGATCCAAATCGCGGCGGATGCGGCCGACAAACACATCATACTGGCCGACGCAATGGACCGGCATCGGATACAGCTGTTCGCTCGGATCATCTTGCAGCACGACACCCGGCGCCTCGCGAAGCACCTCGTGCAAGTCGGCAACGGTGACGCCGTCTTGCTCAACTTCGATGTACACCGATTCCGAGTGCCCGCTCGCCACCGGAATGCGCACGCACGTTGCCGCCACTTTCAGCTCGGGCATGTGCATAATTTTTTTCGTTTCGTTGATCATTTTCATTTCTTCAAATGTAAAGCCGTTGTCTTGGAACTTATCGATTTGCGGTATGGCGTTGAACGCAATCGGGTAATGCTTCCGATCCGATTTCACTGGCAAAATGTTCGCCTCGACCGGCTTCCCTTCGAGCACCGCTTTCGTCTGCGCATGCAGCTCTTCGATCGCCTGCGCCCCGGCCCCGGAGACGGCTTGGTACGTTGAAACGATCACGCGCTCTAAGCCAAACGCCTTCCGAATCGGCTCCAACGCCACGACCATTTGGATCGTCGAGCAGTTCGGATTGGCGATAATGCCGTTATGCCACGTCAAATCGCTTCCGTTCACTTCCGGGACGACAAGCGGCACGTTTTCGTCCATCCGAAAGGCGCTCGTATTGTCGATGACGACCGCCCCGCGCCGCACCGCTTCCGGCGCCAATGCCTTCGATACCGCCCCGCCGGCGCTGAACAAGGCGATGTCCACCCCTTCAAAGCGCTCGGGTGATGCCGCTTGCACCTCAATTTCCTCGCCGCGGAACCGCATTGTTTTGCCAGCCGACCGCTCCGATGACAACAAAGTCAATGTTCCAACCGGAAAGTTCCGATCCTCAAGCGTCCGCACCATTTGCTGCCCGACGGCCCCCGTTGCTCCGACGACAGCGACATGATATTGCTTTTGAGTCATCCACCATTCTCCTTCCACATCGTCACTCTAAGAAGTGAATTCATAGTCTTTATTTTATCACATTCCGCTGTGGACGAGAGAACATTTTTATGCGCCGCTTTGATTTTTGATTCAGTTGTAGCGGAAGCGTTCGATGACCACCGGCTGCAGCTGTTTTCCTTCCAGCGCGGCGAGAACCGTGTCGCGCAACAGCGGCATGTAGGCGACCATCGAGTTTGGCTTCGCCTGCGGGGCGTCTTGGCCGAACGGAATAAAGTAAATGTTTTTCGCCGCCATCAGCCGCATCAAGTTGACGCCGTTTAAGCCGAGCGCATCGTTTGTGGAAATGCCGAGCACGACCGGGCGGTGGTTGCGCATCGTCGCTTTGGCCGCCATGAGCACCGGGGAATCGGTCATGGCGTTGGCCAGCTTGCTCATCGAGTTGCCGGTGAGCGGAGCGATCACCATGCAGTCGAGCGGAATTTTCGGCCCGAGCGGCTCCGCTTTGACGATCGTGTCAATCACTTCGTTTCCCGTCAACTGTTCGAGTTTTTTCACCCATTCCTCCCCTTCGCCGAAACGGGTGTTGGTCGTCTTAACGGTGTACGTAACAATCGGCAATACTTCGGCCCCTTCATGGACAAGTTTTTCAATTTCGGGAAACACCGCATCATACGTGCAATGCGACCCGGTGAGGCCAAAGCCGATTCGTTTTCCTTTCAGGCTGTTTCCGCTCATCGTTTGTTCTCCTCCCGTTTTTGCCAATCTTCATACAAAAGCTGCGCCAAAACGTTGGCGATGATTTGTCCGGCTGTTTTCGGCGCGACGATCCCGGGCAGCCCGGGCGCTAAAATGGCTTTCACGCCGCGTTTTTCGGCGTAGCGAAAGTCGGTGCCGCCCGGTTTGGACGCCAAATCGATGATCAGCGTATGGGCCGGCATTTTGGCGATCACGCTCGCCGTGACAATCAAATGCGGAATCGTGTTGATGCAGACGTCAATATCGCGCACTTCTTTTTCCAAATCGTTTAGGTGAAACGGCACGAGCCCCATTTCGGTAATGCGGGCGAGATGCTCCGACCGGCGCGCCCCGACTTTCACTTTCGCCCCTAGGGCGGCAAACGTCCGGGCAACGGTCATGCCGACGCGTCCGAGCCCTAAGACGGCGACGCGCGAGCCGTGAATCGTAAAATCGGTGTGCTGAATGACCATCATCACCGTGCCTTCGGCGGTCGGAATGGAGTTGTAGATGGCCACATCATCGCGCGCAAACAGCTGCACGTGCTTACGTTCGGTCTTTCTCACCAGCTCATCCAAATACGAGTTGCTGATGCCGGAGTAAATGGTGCAGCGTTGGGCCGTTCGTTTCACGATTTCTTCGGTGAATGGAATCGGTTCTTGGGCGAACACGCTGTTTACTTTTCCGTCCAACGTCGTGCCGTGAACCGGCAAAATAATGGCATCCAAATCAGGAAAATCGACTTCGTCAATCGGCAGCTTCACGGCCCCGGTAAAATGATGAGCCAGCTGGTCAAAGCCAACGAGCGATAACTTGGCATCCAATTCCACGAGTTTGCGAATGACTTCCAGCTGCCTCGCATCACCGCCGATGATGGCGACATGCATTCCTGTCAGCATCATGTTGTACGCTCACCTTCTTTGTTGGCAAACTGCTTCATTTCTTTTCCCATCTTATGTCGGGGAAAAACCATGGGTGAATGACCCGGGGGGAAAAAATGGGCGTCATCATCGCGGCGCTGGGCTGCAACAGTCATGTTTTGCCGTTCCGTTTCTATACATAGAATAAAGGGACAAAAAGGAGGGAACCGACGGTGAGGCTGAGCGAACTAAGCGGCAAAGAAATCGTGGATGTCAGAAGGGCCGAGCGGCTCGGGGTGCTCGGACAAACGGATTTGGAAATCAACGAACAAACCGGGCAAGTGGAGGCGCTCCTTATCCCGACAGGAAAATGGTTCGGGCTGCGGAAAGACCATCAAGAAATCCGCGTGCCGTGGAACTATATCCGCAAAATTGGCTCCGATATGGTGATGATCGACATTCCCGAAGAATAAGAGACAAAAAAGAAAAAAGCTAACCACCTCAGGAAAAGGTCGTTAGCTTTTTTACGCCCATTTATGAGCGAAGCGGACGCGGCAGCACGCCGTCCGGGCTGATGAGGGCGAGCGCGTAATCGTCGGTGAACACCGTGCGCGCCAGCTCGTTCACTTTTTCCACCGTGACGCTCTCAATCTCCTCAATGATTTCGTCAAGCGAGCGATGGCGGCCAAGGAGCAGTTCGTTTTTGCCGTTGCGGCTCATCCGGCTGTTCGTGCTTTCCAGTCCGAGCATCAAACTTCCCTTCATTTGTTCTTTGCTGTTATGCAGCTCTTTTTCGGTAATGCCGTCTTCTTTTAATTGCCGGATCGTTTCTTGAATCGTCGCAAACAAAACATCGAGCTGCTCGCTCCCGGTGCCGGCGTAAATGGCGAGCAGGCCGCTGTCTTGGTAGGCGGAATGGTACGAGAACACCGAATACGCCAATCCGCGCTGTTCGCGCACTTCCTGAAACAGCCGGCTGCTCATGCTGCCGCCTAAAATATTGTTCAAAATCAAGAGCGGGTAGGCATCCGGATGACCGATCGGCAGCCCGTTGAACCCGATGCACACATGCGCCTGTTCGACGTCTTTTTTGCGCGCCATCTTTTGCGGCGCAAACGATGGCGTCCCTGGAGAAGGCGGCCTCTTTGCTGCCGTGAACGAGCCGAAATAGCGCTCGATCTCGTCGATAAACCGCTCATCCACGTTGCCCGCCACCGAAACGACAACGCGATCCGGCGTGTAGTAATCGGCCATATACTGGCGCAGCGTATCGCCGGTAAACGTGCGCAGCGTCTCTTCCGTGCCTAAAATCGGATAGCCGAGCGGGTGGTTCGCGTAACACGCCTTGCCGAGCAAATCGTGGACGATGTCATCGGGCGTGTCTTCGTACATTTTGATCTCCTCGAGCACAACGTTGCGTTCTTTGTGGAGCTCATCTTCCACAAACGTTGAGTGGAAAAACATATCGGCGAGCATGTCAAGCGCCAGCGGGGCGTGTTCATCCAACACTTTGGCGTAGTAACACGTATACTCCTTCGAGGTAAAGGCGTTCACTTGCCCGCCGATGCTGTCGAATGCTTCGGCAATGTCTCGCGCCGTGCGCGTGGTTGTTCCTTTAAAAAACATGTGCTCCAAAAAATGCGAGATCCCATTGTTTTGTTCTGTTTCGTTGCGCGATCCTGTGCCAATCCATACGCCGATGGCCACCGATCGAACCGTCGGGATTTGCTCGAGCACGATTCGCACACCGTTTTTGCACGTATATTTGTTAATCAACTCCATGTTCCTCCTGTTTGTTTGCCAGTCTTTTCTCATCGAATAAGGCCGTCAAGCTGCCTAACGCGTAACCTTGGCGTTTGATTGAGACGATCAGCTCATCAAGCGCCGCCGCCGTCGGCATCGTCGGATGCATTAACACGATGGCGCCGGGATGGATGTTCGCTGCCACCCGTTTCACTATAACAGATGGGGCTGGTTTTTGCCAATCAATTGTATCGACGCTCCATAGAATCGTTTTCATGCCAAGTTCCGCGGCGATCTCGACGACCTCGTCGCGATAGCTGCCGCTTGGCGGAGCAAACCACTTGCATTGGACCGCGGTCGCCGCTTCGATCACTTCGTTCGTTTTCTTGAGCTCGCGGCGAATGTCGTCGCCGCTGAGCATTTTCATATCAGGATGGCTGTAGGAATGGTTGCCGATCTCATGGCCGGCATCTGCGATCATTTTTGCCATCTCTGGATGTTTTTTTACCCATTGCCCTTCCAAAAAGAACGTTGCCTTCACCTGATGCTTTTTCAGCGTCTCGAGCATGTCAGGAAGGTATTCTTCCCCCCAAGCGACATTGACCGTCAGCGCCACCATCGGTTTGTCGGGATGGCCGCGGTAGATCGGCGCCGGTGGCAAATCGTCCAAATGAACGCGCGGCGGCACTTGGCGGAACACAAGCTTGCGCTCATCGAATGTTCCTGTTTTTTTCATGTTTTGATAGGAAGCGTCAATATCGACGGCCAGACCGTTATACCCGGGCGTCGCCTTCCACACTTTATCAATGACCGCATCTTGGGCGGGAATTTCGTACTGCTTCGCCTGCTTGACGATCGTTTCATACAGCTTGTCGCGCTCCTTTTTCATCGCCGTTGTGTCCGCCGGACGCCAGCTCTCGACATAGTTGCCGACCGGCGGCCAATGCACGGCCATCCAGGCGGCAAGCAACATGACCGCCAGCGCCATATAGCGGATGGATGCGTTGTTCACCCTTGTCCCCCTCCTTTTTCATTACTACAAAATATGTGGGCGGGGGACAGTGTAGAACATAACAAAAGAGCCTTAAGAAACAAATTCCTAAGGCTTCATGCGGTGGCGCTCCGGCCGTCTTCCCCGTTTTTCCCGCGTCTCTTTCGGCGCCTGGCCGATGCCGCGGGCGTCGCGCAACACCGCTTTGCGCGACAGGTTGACGCGTCCTTGTTTATCGATTTCTGTGACTTTGACTAAAATTTCATCGCCGATCGAAACGACGTCTTCGACTTTGCCGACCCGTTCTTCGGCCAGTTCGGAAATGTGGACAAGCCCGTCTTTGCCGTTGAACAGTTCAACAAAGGCGCCGAATTTTTCGATCCGCTTCACTTTGCCTAAATACACTTGGCCGACTTCGACTTCGCGGACGATGTCTTCGATGATTTGCTTCGCTTTTTGGTTGGCCGCTTCGTCGACCGACGAGATGAAAATCGTGCCGTCTTGTTCGATGTCGATTTTGACGCCGGTCTCGTCGATGATTTTGTTGATCTGCTTGCCGCTTGGTCCGATCACCTCGCGGATTTTGTCCGGATTGATGTGCATGATCAAAATTTTCGGCGCATATTGGGACAGCTCTTTGCGCGGTTCGCTGAGCGTCTGCATCATATGGTCCAAAATCTCCAGCCGCCCTTTGCGCGCTTGCATGAGTGCTTCTTCCAAAATGTCGCGCGTCAGTCCTTTAATTTTAATGTCCATCTGCAGGGCGGTGACGCCTTTTCTCGTGCCGGCGACTTTAAAGTCCATATCGCCAAGATGGTCTTCAATGCCTTGGATGTCGGTCAAAATCGTGTAATGATCGCCGTTTTTCACCAATCCCATGGCGATGCCGGCGACCGGCGCTTTAATCGGCACCCCGGCGTCCATCATCGCCAGCGTGCTGGCGCAAATGCTCGCTTGCGAGGTCGAGCCGTTCGACTCCAACACTTCGGAAACGAGGCGGATCGTATACGGAAACTCCCGCTCCGACGGCACGACCGGCTCAAGCGCCCGCTCGCCAAGCGCCCCGTGTCCGATTTCACGCCGCCCCGGCCCGCGCATCGGCCCCGTTTCCCCGACGGAAAACGGCGGGAAGTTGTAGTGGTGCATAAACCGCTTCGATTCTTCCAAATCAAGCCCGTCCAAAATTTGCACATCGCCGAGCGCCCCAAGCGTACAGACGCTTAACACTTGCGTTTGCCCGCGCGTAAACAGACCGGAGCCGTGCGTGCGCGGCAGGACGCCGACCGCCGACGAGAGCGGGCGAATTTCATCGACTTTGCGCCCGTCCGGACGAATTTTGTCCACCGTGATCAGACGGCGCACTTCCTCTTTCACGAGCTTGTGCAAAATTTCCTGCACTTGCTTCAACTTCTCTTCATCCGCTTCTTCCGCCTCGTATTTGGCGATGACGCCCGCTTTCACGTCTTCAATGGCCGCATCGCGCGCCAATTTTTCCGGCACTTGCACCGCCTTTTTAATATCGGCTTCCGCAAGCTGGCGAATTTCCGCCTCCAACGCTGGATCCGGCTCATACAGGACGACTTCCATTTTCTCTTTGCCGACTTGGGCGGCGATTTCCTCTTGGAAGGCGATGAGCCGCTTCACTTCCTCATGGCCGAACATAATCGCTTCGAGCATCACTTCTTCCGGCACTTCGTCCGCGCCGGCTTCCACCATGTTGATCGCGTCTTTCGTGCCGGCGACAACGAGATGCAGATCGCTTTTTTCCATTTGTTCGACCGTCGGGTTGATGACAAACTGGCCGTCGACGCGGCCGACGATCACGCCGGCGATCGGTCCTTCAAACGGAATGTCGGAAATCGTCAGCGCCAGCGAGGAACCGATTAAGGCGGCCACTTCTGGCGCGCAGTCTTGGTCAACGCTCATGACCATGGAGACGACCTGCACTTCATTGCGAAACCCTTCGGCAAAGAGCGGGCGAATCGGGCGGTCGATCAACCGGCTCACCAAAATCGCTTTTTCGCTCGGCCGGCCTTCGCGCTTAATAAACCCCCCGGGAATTTTCCCGACGGCGTACAGCCGCTCCTCATAGTTGACGGTCAGCGGGAAAAAGTCGACGCTTTTCGCTTCCCGCGATGCGGTGGCCGTGCTCAGCACAACCGTGTCGCCATAGCGGACGAGCGCCGCGCCGTTCGCCTGTTTCGCCAGTTCGCCGGTCTCGATTATGAGCGGGCGCCCAGCCACCTCGATGGAAAACACGCGTTTCTCTTGTTCCATACAGACGAGTACTCCTCTCTATGTACAAATGAAATGATGGATGCCGCTGATGATTAGTATGGACGAATCGGCGTCATTGTTATCATCGCCGTGTCAATCCCGCCTGCAAACTAGCAAAAAAGCGGGAATGCTCCCGCTTTTTTATCGACGTAATCCAAGTTTCTCAATCAATTCACGGTAGCGCGTCACATCTTTGTTGCGCAAGTAGGTCAATAGATTGCGGCGTTTCCCAACCATTTTCAGCAGGCCGCGCCGTGAATGATGGTCTTTTTTATGGACGCGCAAATGCTCGTTCAACGTATTGATTTGCTCCGTCAAAATCGCAATTTGCACTTCCGGAGAACCGGTGTCGTTCTCGTGGATTTTAAATTGCTCGATGATTTCGCGTTTACGTTCTTGCGTCAATGCCATCCTCGTTCACCTCCCTAGCTTGAAATCCCCGGTTGCCGAGCGGGCGTCGGTGACTCGCCTAGCCAAGCAACGGTTCACATACACTGATTAGAATACCTCTTTTTCCGGCAAAATGCAAGTCTTTTCATTGAAGCGCCGGAAATACTGCTCCGCCTCCTCCTTGTCGCGGGCGATTTGCGCGGCCAGTTCGTCAACGCTGGCAAATTTCCGTTCGCTCCGCAGCCGGCGGTGCCATTCGACGACGAGCGTTTGTCCATAAAGATCGCCGGAAAAATGGAACAAATGCACTTCGATCGTCGGCAGCCCTTCGCGCGCCGCATGAAACGTCGGTTTATATCCGACGTTCGCCACCCCTTCATACTCATTGCCATTGACGGTCACCTTGACGGCATAGACGCCGACTGCCGGCAAAATATAATCGCCGTTTAAGGCGATGTTCGCGGTCGGGAAGCCGATCGTCCGCCCGCGCCGCTCCCCGGCCACGACCGTTCCCTCGAGATCATAAAAGCGGCCGAGCAGGCGGGGAAGTTGATCCACGTCCCCGCTTTCAAGCAGCTTCCGCACGCGGGTGGAACTTACCTTTTCCCCATCGACGACGAGTTTCGGAATGACCGTCTGCCCAAATCGGCCGCGGGCGTGGGTTGGCATCGTCTCCATCGTTCCTTTTCCGAACCGCCCGTAAGTGAAGTCAAAGCCGGCGACCACGTGCTTGACATGCAGTCCGTCCAAATACTCGTCGACAAATTGCTCCGGCGCCAAGGCGGCAAACGTCGGCGTAAATTCGACCACGTACAGCCGATCGACGCCAAGTGATGCAATGAGCCGCTCTTTTTTGCCAAGCGGCGTGATGGCGCGAAGTTCAGGCTGTTTGCCGAGCACGACGGACGGATGGGGATGGAACGTCATCACCGCGCTTTCGTACCCGCGCTCCTTGGCAGCCTCGACCGCCGTTTTGATCACTTTTTGGTGGCCGAGGTGGATGCCGTCAAAATACCCGAGCGCCATCACGGCAGGGGGGAGCGCTTGCCGTTCGAGCTGATGCGGATGTGAAAGAAACAGCGTTTCCATATCGATAACCCACCTTCTTTGTTTCCGCCGCGCCTTTTTCATGAACGAAACACTTTGAGCGGCTTCATCAAGCCGGGGCGCGTCGGGTGCTTGACGTACAGAGCCAGCGCTTCCCGCTCAGGCGAAACGAGCACAATCGGTCCATCAACCTGCTCGAAAAATGCGGGAAGGCGAAGCAGCGCCCCGTTCTTTACTTTCTCTGCTACTTTATCATTGATTTGATATTTCGGCAAATGAAAGAGCGCTCGCTCAATCGGAATGATGAGGGAAGCGGCCGTTCCGTCAGCCGCTCGCCGGGCAAGCTCCGCCAACGTCACGCACTCCTCAAGCCGAAACGGCCCCGAGGCCGTCCGGACCAGATCGGACATGTGCGCCGGGTAGCCGAGCCGCTCGCCGATCGTCACCGCAAGCGTACGGACATACGTGCCTTTGCTGCATGTGACGCGAAAGCGGAACGACACCGTTTCCCCGGTGAACTGCTCACGCTCATCGAGCAGCTTCAGCTCATAAATCGTCACGCGCCGCACCGGACGCTCCACTTCGAGGCCGGCGCGCGCGTATTCATATAGTTTTTTGCCGCCCACTTTCACCGCGGAGTACATCGGCGGCGTTTGCTCTATTTCGCCAGTCAAGCTGTCCAGCACCGCTTCGATCTCCGCGCGCGCGATCGCCCGCTCGATCGGGCGGGCGGCGATGATGTCGCCATCGGCGTCTTCCGTTGTCGTCGCGGCGCCAAGCGTCACTTCTCCTTCGTACGTTTTCGTCGCGCCGGTTAAAAATTCAGCGATGCGCGTCGCCTTGCCAAGGCAAATGGGCAGTACACCGGACACGTTCGGATCCAACGTACCGGTGTGCCCCGCTTTTTTGACGCCGAGCAGGCGGCGCACGCTCGCCACACAGTCATGCGATGTCATTCCTTTCGGTTTATGGAGCAGCAATACCCCGTCCATCGGCGCACCCTTTCTGTTTCCATACTCGCAAATGAAAAGGAACGTCCGCTGCCGCTTTTCGTCCTCGTTTGCGGATAAAGCGCGGCAAAGAGGGTGTCCCAAAAGGATCGGGATCCTCTCTTTTATTGCTCTATATACGTGCTGACTGCTTCTGCCGCACGATCGGTCGTGCCGATCTTGAAGGCAGCCAACCTTTTCGGTCAGCCCCCTTGCTACTGCTTATCCGCATTCTCGTCAGCTTCCTTGCTGTCCGAAAGTTGCCGGATCAGCTGCTCAATGCGGCTTCCGTATTCGATCGTTTCGTCGATTTCAAACAAAATGTCCGGCGTTTTGCGCAGGCGGATGCGCTGCCCGATTTCCGAGCGGATAAACCCTTTTGCTTTTTCCAGCGCCTTCAGCGTCTCTTCCCGCTGTTTGTCATCGCCCAAGATGCTGATGTACACTTTGGCCTGCTGCAAATCGCCCGTCACGCGCACATCGGTCACCGTCACAAAGCCGATGCGCGGGTCTTTCAGCTTGCGACCGATAATGTCGCTCAGCTCTTTTTTCATCTGCTCGCCCACGCGAGTTGCCCGTATATTCATCATCCATCACCTCGATCACAGCCACTCGAATACTGTCGCCGCCCGCTCCAACTCGGGAAACGAATCGAGCAACGCCAACGCCCGTTCGAGCTCCCGTTCGGCAGCGCGGCGGCTGGACGCGATGGCAACGAGGCCGATTTTCGCCCGCTGCCACGCTTCTTGATGATCGATTTCCGCCACCGACACGTTGTACCGTTGCCGGATTCTCGTCAGCACCCGCTGCAAGACGGCTCGTTTGTCCTTCAGCGACCGGGCGTTGTAGATCAGGCACTCGCACGCGGCGAATCCGATCATGCCCGAGCCACTTCCTGCATAACGTACGCCTCGATGACGTCCCCTTCTTTAATATCGTTGAAGTTTTTGATCGTCACGCCGCACTCATAGCCTTGCGCCACTTCGCGCACGTCGTCTTTGTACCGCTTGAGCGAATCGATTTCCCCTTCATAGACGACGATGCCTTGGCGAATGAGGCGCACTTTGCTGTCGCGAGTGATTTTGCCGTCGGTGACGTAGCAGCCGGCGATCGTGCCGACTTTCGACACCTTAAACGTTTGCCGCACTTCCGCTTGGCCGATCACTTTTTCTTCGTATTCCGGATCGAGCATTCCTTTCATGGCCGCCTCAATTTCCTCGATGACGTTGTAAATGATGCGGTGGAGGCGGATGTCCACTTTTTCCGATTCGGCGGCGCGCTTCGCGTTGGCGTCCGGACGGACGTTAAAGCCGATGACGATGGCGTTTGAAGCCGTCGCCAACGAAATGTCCGATTCGGTGATGGCGCCAACGGCAGCGTGGATGATTTTCACCCGCACGCCTTCGACGTCGATTTTTTGCAAGGCGGCGACAAGCGCTTCAACCGATCCTTGGACGTCGGCCTTGACGATCAAGTTCAGCTCTTTCATTTCGCCTTGCTTAATTTGCTCAAACAGATCGTCCAAGCTGATGCGCGTTTTGACGCTCCGCTGCTCCTGCAGCTGCCGCTGCGCCCGCACTTCGGCGATTTGCCGCGCTTTTTTCTCATCTTCAAACACCATAAAGCGGTCGCCGGCTTGCGGCACATCATGCAGACCGGTGATTTCGACCGGCATCGATGGCCCCGCCTCTTTGACGCGCCGGCCGCTGTCGTTCACCATCGCGCGCACGCGCCCGTACGTCGTGCCGACGACGATCGGATCGCCGATGCGAAGCGTTCCGGTTTGGATCAACAGCGTCGCCACCGGGCCGCGCCCTTTGTCAAGCTTCGCTTCAATCACCGTGCCGATGGCGCGCCGGTTCGGGTTCGCTTTTAATTCTTCCATTTCGCTGACGAGCAAAATCATCTCAAGCAAGTGGTCAATGCCTTCTTTCGTTTTCGCCGACAACTTGCAGAAAATCGTATCCCCGCCCCATTCTTCCGGAACGAGGTTGTATTCCATCAGCTCCTGCATGACGCGGTCTGGGTTGGCTTCCGGTTTATCCATTTTGTTGATGGCGACGATGATCGGCACGTTGGCGGCCTTGGCGTGGTTGATCGCTTCGACCGTTTGCGGCATGACCCCGTCATCGGCAGCGACAACAAGAATGACGATATCCGTCACTTGCGCGCCGCGCGCCCGCATCGTCGTAAACGCCTCATGCCCCGGCGTATCGAGGAACGTAATTTTTTTGTCGTTGACGGTCACTTGGTACGCCCCGATGTGCTGGGTAATGCCGCCCGCTTCTTGCTCCGTCACTTTCGAATGGCGGATCGCATCGAGCAGCGTCGTTTTTCCGTGGTCGACGTGCCCCATGATCGTCACGACCGGCGGCCGTTCCACGAGATCTTCCGGCGCGTCGACAATCTCGATCGTTTCGAAGTTCGTTTCATCGATCGTCACTTTTTCTTCGACTTCGACGCCGTAATCGGAGCAGATCAGTTCGATCGCGTCCTTGTCTAAATCTTGGTTGATGGTCGCCATCACGCCGAGCATAAACAGCTTTTTAATGATTTCCGACGGCTCGCGGCCCAATTTTTTCGCCAGCTCGGCTACCGTCAGCGAACCTTCGAACGTAATTTTTTTCGGCAGCTCTTTTTCTTTTTTCACCGGCTGCGGCGGCTGCTTCGCGGCCGGGGCGGCTTGTTTTTTCCCTTTGGCCGGCCCTTTGCCTTTCTTTTTCGCCGCTTGGAGCAGCTTTTTCTCCTGCTGCTGGGCTTCGGTTTTTTTCGTTTCCTTCCCTTTTGGCGCACCTTTTTTCTTCACCGGCTTGCTTTTCGCCGCTTCTTTTCCATCGTCAAACAGCTCTTCATCAGCAAAATCGGTCGCTTTCGCCGGCGTCGGCCGCTTCGGCTTCTCCGGCTTTTTCCCTTTCTTTTCCTCTTTTCGCCCGTCTTTTTTCCCCGTGTTCGGGCGGTATTGATGATCGAGCTTTTCGACGACATCGGCCTCGAGCATGGTCATATGATTGTTCACTTCAATGTTCATTTCTTTCAATTTATGGATAACGTCCTTGCTAGGCACGTTTTGTTTTTTGGCGTATTCGTAGACACGCATTTTGGACATACATTCACCCCCATTAAGATCGGTCGAGCATCGTCAGCAGTTGACGCGCGAACCCTTCATCGGTGACGGCGACGACGACGCGGGCGTCTTTGCCGATCGCCCCGCCAAGCGTATAGCGGTCCGGCACTTTGCAAAGCGGAACGCCATAAAACGCGCACTTGTCGGTCACTTTTTTTTCCGTATTGGCCGATGCGTCTTCGGACAATAAAACGAGCTGCGCTTTGCCCCGCTGCACTTCTTTGACGACAAGCCCTTCGCCGGAAACGACTTTTCCGGCCCGCTGCGCCAGCCCTAGCAGCGATGCCCAGCGGCTATTGTTCATGGCCCGTGCGCTTCTCCTTTTCCGCCAACGCGAGCAGCTCGTCATACAGCGTTTCCGCAATTTCGGCCTTTAAATGGCGGGCCAAAATGTTTTTCTTTTTGGCCAGCAAAATGCATTCCGGATCCAACGTCATGTATGCGCCGCGCCCCGCCTTCTTGCCGGTCGGGTCGATCGACACCTCCCCGTCTTTGGAGCGGACGATGCGCACCATTTCCCGTTTCGGTTTCATCTCTCCGGTGACGACGCATTTGCGTAACGGAATTTTCTTTTGCGCTGCCATCTCCATTCCCCCTCACTCGATGTCTGCCGGTTCAGTGAACGGTTGGCCGCTTTCCTCACTATGTTCATTATCAGCCGCCGCGCCGCTGAAATCAAGCGAAGTGGATGGCGCATATGGGTCAATGCCCATTTCCCGCGCTTCTGATTCGCTTTTAATATCGATTTTCCAGCCGGTTAATTTCGCTGCCAGCCGGGCGTTTTGCCCGCGCTTGCCGATGGCGAGCGACAGCTGGTAGTCGGGAACGACGACGGTCGTCGCCTTTTGTTCCTCGTTCACGATGACGCGCAGCACTTTCGCCGGGCTGAGGGCGTTGGCGACAAACTCAACCGGGTCCGCCGACCAGCGGACGATATCAATTTTTTCCCCGTTCAGTTCATCAACGACCGCTTGGACGCGCTGCCCCTTCGGCCCGACGCAGGCGCCCACCGGATCGACCTCCGGGTTGTCGGAATGAACGGAAATTTTTGACCGGTCGCCAGCTTCGCGGGCGATGGACTTAATTTCGACCGTGCCATCGTAAATTTCCGGCACTTCCAGCTCAAACAGCCGCTTCAGCAAGCCCGGATGAGTGCGAGAAACGAAAATTTGCGGCCCTTTTGTCGTTTTTTCCACTTTGGTAATGTAGACTTTCAGCCGATCGTGCGGCTTGTACGTTTCGTTCGGCATTTGTTCGTTTGCCGGCAGAAGCGCCTCCGCTTTGCCGAGGCTGACGTAGACAAAGCGCGGATCGATGCGCTGAACGATGCCGGTCATAATATCTTCCTCGCGGTCGACGAACTCGGCGTAAATAATGCTCCGCTCCGCTTCGCGCACGCGCTGGGTGACGACTTGCTTCGCCGTCTGCGCCGCGATGCGCCCGAAATCGCGCGGCGTCACTTCCAGTTCGACGACGTCGCCGATCTGATAGTTCGGATTGATTCGCTGCGCTTCTTCAAGCGAAATTTCGAGGCGCGGGTCGGTCACTTCTTCGACGACGTCCTTGCGCGCGAGCACGCGGATCGTGCCGGTGTCCATGTTGAAGTCGACGCGCACGTTTTGCGCTTGGCCGAAATTGCGCTTGTATGCCGAAACGATCGCCGCTTCGATCGCTTCCACGATGACTTCTTGGCTGATGCCTTTTTCCCGCATCAGGTCGGCTAACGCCTCAAGCAGTTGCGTATTCATGAAACGAAAATCCCCCTTTTGCCACTTAGAAGAAAATGACAGCTAGCCTTGCGCTTGCCACTTTGTCATACGGAATGGCGACCGTTTTTTGCCGCCCGCGGTCTTTTACCGACAGCGTCACGGTCGTTCCGTCAAAAGCGGACAGCTCGCCTTCGAATTGTTTTTCTCCCTCAATCGGCTCATACGTTTTGATCACGACATGTTTCCCGACCGCTTTGTAAAAATCGGTTTCATTTTTCAGCGGCCGCTCCGCCCCCGGCGATGAGACTTCCAAGAAATAGTTGTGGGGAATCGGATCGACTTCATCGAGCTTTTCGCTCAGTTTTTCACTGACAACGCCGCACTGTTCAATATCGACCCCGTTCTCTGAATCGATAAAAACGCGCAAGAACCAGTTCTTCCCTTCCTTCACATATTCGATGTCCACGAGCTCCAGCCCCATTTCGTCCAAAATGGGCGCCACGAGTTGTTCGACCGTGTCTGTCACTTTTTTGCCCATCGTTTTCCTCCTTACCGAGCCAAGCTGCACGTATGGCATAATGAGAAAATCCCCTGCTCAAGGCGGGGAATGAACGAAAGACGGATGCCGATTCAAGACGAAAGAGTGGGTTTCCCCACTCTTTGCCTGCCATTATCTTTGCCAATTCCACTAAAACTATAACATATTGGTAATGATATTGCAACGGAAAACGGCCGCAAAAAAGCAGGCCGTTTTCCGCCGTCAAAACAGTGACAGCTGGTTATGGTCGGGAAGCGAGTCGAGGCAGCCGCGCTGTTCCAGATATTCCAACAGCGTTTTCGACACTTTGCCGCGCTGTTGCAAATCTTCTTTGGATAAAAATTCACCTTCCTCACGGGCGCGCACGATCGCTTGTGCCACGTTGTCGCCAAGGCCGGGAATGGCGTTAAACGGCGGAATGAGCGAATGGCCGTCAATGACGAATTCGGTCGCCTGTGAACGGTACAGATCAATATTTTTGAACGAAAAGCCGCGCTCACACATTTCCAGCGCCACCTCTAAGACGGTGAGCAAACTTTTCTCCTTCGCTGTCGCTTGGATGCCTTTGGCGTTAATTTCTTCAATCCGCTTGCGAATGGCGGCCGATCCTTTGATCATGGCGTCAAGGTCGAAATCTTCGGCCCGCACCGTGAAGTACGACGCGTAATACAAGAGCGGATGATGCACCTTAAAGTAGGCGATACGCACCGCCATTAACACGTAGGCGGTGGCGTGCGCTTTCGGGAACATGTACTTGATTTTTTTGCATGACTCAATGTACCACTCCGGCACGTCGTGTTTGCGCATTTCCGCTTCGAATTCCGGCGTCAATCCTTTCCCTTTGCGCACCGATTCCATAATTTTAAACGCCAGCGACGGCTCGAGCCCGCGGTAAATGAGATAGACCATGATGTCGTCGCGGCAGCCGATCACTTCCGACAGCGTGCACGTCCCGCTTTGAATGAGCTCTTGCGCATTGCCGAGCCACACATCGGTGCCGTGCGACAACCCGGAAATTTGTACGAGCTCGGAAAACGTTTTTGGTTTTGTCTCTTCCAACATTTGTCTTACGAAGCGCGTGCCAAACTCTGGAATGCCGATCGTGCCGACGTTGCACATAATTTGTTCCGGCGTGACGCCGAGCGGTTCGGTGCTGCTGAAAATGCCCATCACATCCGGATCATCGGTCGGGATCGTTTTCGGGTCGATGCCGCTTAAATCTTGCAGCATGCGGATGACCGTCGGATCGTCGTGCCCGAGAATATCAAGCTTCAGCAAATTATCGTGAATCGAGTGGAAGTCGAAATGGGTCGTCCGCCATTCGGAGGACGTGTCATCGGCCGGATATTGAATCGGCGTAAAGTCGTAAATTTCCATATAATCGGGGACGACGATAATGCCGCCTGGGTGCTGCCCGGTCGTCCGCTTCACCCCGGTGCAGCCGGCCGCGAGCCGGTCGATTTCCGCGCCGCGCAGCTCGAGGTTATGGTCGCTCGCATAGCCTTTGACAAATCCGTACGCCGTTTTGTCGGCCACCGTGCCGATCGTGCCCGCGCGGTAGACGTTGTCTTCGCCAAACAGCACTTTCGTATAGTTATGGGCACGCGGCTGGTATTCCCCTGAGAAGTTCAAGTCGATATCCGGCACTTTGTCGCCTTTAAAGCCGAGGAACGTCTCAAACGGGATGTCTTGCCCGTCTTTTTTGTATTTCGCCCCGCATCGCGGGCAGTTTTTATCCGGCAAGTCAAAGCCCGAGCCGACCGACCCATCGTTGAAAAACTCGGAATGCTTGCAGCTTGGGCAGACGTAATGCGGCGGCAGCGGGTTCACTTCGGTAATTTCCGTCATCGTCGCGACAAACGATGATCCGACCGACCCGCGCGAGCCGACGAGGTAGCCGTCATCAAGCGATTTTTTCACGAGCTTATGCGAAATCAAATAAATGACGGCAAACCCATGGCCGATAATGCTGTTCAGCTCTTTTTCGAGCCGCTCTTCGACGAGCTTTGGCAACGGATCTCCATAAATTTCCTTCGCCCGCCGGTAGCTCATCTCGCGGATTTCCTCATCCGCGCCGTCAATGCGCGGGGTGTACAACTCGTCTTTGATCGGCTTGACATCGCCGATTAACGAGGCGATTTTCTGCGTGTTGTCGACGACGATTTCTTTCGCCTTTTCCGGCCCTAAAAACGAGAAGCAATCGAGCATTTCATTCGTCGTCCGGAAATACACATCTGGCAGGTCGTGCCGGTTGAGCGGATTCGCTCCGCCTTGCGAGTGGATCAAAATTTTTCGGTAAATTTTGTCCTCCCGATTCAAGTAATGAACGTTGCCGGTGGCGACAACGGGAATATTCAGCTTCTCGCCAAGGGCGACGATGTGGCGGATGATGGTTTTGATCATCTCTTCGTCTTGCACATAGCCCATTTCAATGAGCGGCTTGTACACATCCGGCGGATGCACTTCGAGAAAATCGTAAAAGCGAGCCAAGTCTTCCACTTCTTCCGGCGCCTTTTGGATCAAGTTGTCAAACAGCTCTCCTTTGTCGCAGCCCGAACCGACAAGCAAGCCTTCGCGGTGCTTCACAAGCACGGAGCGCGGGATGCGCGGCACGCGATGAAAATAGTGAATGTGCGACAAGGACACGAGCTTAAACAAATTTTTCAGCCCCGTCTCGTTTTGCGCCAGCAGCGTCGCGTGAAACGGGCGGGCAAGGCGGTAGGACGCCTCGCTGTGCGTGCGGCTGTTCAGTTCATCATGATACAAAATGCCCCGCTCTTCCGCTTCTTTTAACAGCCGCATGAGCAAATGACCGGTTGCCTCGGCGTCATAAATCGCCCGGTGGTGCTGCGTCAATTCGATAGCAAACTTTTTGCATAGCGTGTTAAGACGATGGTTTTTCAAATCCGGGTATAGAAAGCGGGCGAGCTCGAGCGTGTCAATGACGGGATTCGGCACGTGGCCGCGCCCCATTTTCGCGAGGCCAGCATTTAAAAAGCCGATGTCGAAGCTGGCGTTGTGGGCGGCGAGCGTCGCGTCGCCGGCCCAGTCGATAAAGCGAGCCAGCACTTCCTCCGGCTGCGGTGCGCCCTTTACCATCTCATCGGTAATGCCGGTCAGTTCCATCGTCGTCACGGACAACGGGTGGCCCGGATCGGCAAACGACATGAACCGGTCGATGATCTCGCCGTCTTTCACCTTCACCGCCGCCAGCTCGATGACCGTGTTGTACACGGCCGACAGCCCCGTCGTTTCGACGTCAAAAACGACATACGTCTCATCGGAAAGGCGGCGATGCGCCTCATTGTAGGCGATCGGCACGCCATCATCGACGATATTGGCTTCGAGGCCGTAAATCACCTTTATGCCGTGTTTTTTCGCCGCGCTGTACGCCTCCGGGAACGACTGAACGACCGCGTGATCGGTGATGGCAACGGCCGGATGCCCCCATTTTTTCGCCTGCTCAATAAGCGTTGCCACCGGTGTGACGGCATCCATTTGGCTCATCGGTGTATGCAAATGAAGCTCGACCCGCTTGTTTCCTTCCGGCGCCGTATCGTGCCGCTCATTGGCGGCGATTTCATTCAAATCGTTGGCGATGAGAACGAGATCGCGGACGAACGTATCGTTTTGCACGCTGCCGCGCACTTTCACCCACATGCCCTTTTTGACGCTGTGCATCAGTTCGGCATCTTCTTTGTCGCGCGAGAACATTTTGACTAAAATCGAGTTCGTGTAATCGGTGATTTTGGCCGTCAGCAGCGTGCGACCGCTTTTGAGTTCGCTCACTTCGGCGGCAAACACGTACCCTTGGACGACGACGCGCCGCTCTTCCTCGACGATCGTCTCGAGCAGGCGCACCGGCTCCTCGTCGCGAATCGGGTAGCCGATGACAAGCGGACCAGACGGAGCGCTTGTCGCTGTTTTTTCCTCTTCTTTCGCCAAATCGGTCAGC
Source organism: Geobacillus sp. YF-1 (assembly GCF_052692335.1). NCBI lineage: Bacteria > Bacillati > Bacillota > Bacilli > Caryophanales > Anoxybacillaceae > Geobacillus > Geobacillus sp. YF-1. The sequence goes on along the minus strand of NZ_CP199850.1, from coordinate 1,205,999 downwards.
ACGGCGAGCGCCCGTTCTTCATCCTCTTGCCGCTTTTGCGCCAAAAACTGCTCCATTTCTTGGTCGACCGGCTCAATAGTAACGTCAAGCTGAAGAGACGGAAACCCAAACGACATGTATACATCGGCGATTTTTTTGGCGAACCGCCGCTTCATGGCCAACGCTTCCGCCTCGTGCCGGGCTTTGACGATGAGCTTGTTTCCGCTCACGGCCGGCGTCTGACGGCGGAGCGCGTCCACGAGCGGGGAGACGCCTTCCTGCAGCTGCTCAAGGCAAAGCGGCCAATACGCCTGCACATCCGCCTCCGTCACGTGCGGCGCGTCGACTTCGACCGTATGGCGAACGGCGGCAATATGGCGAAACGCCGCTTGCAGCCGGTTGGCAAATGTTTGATAGACGTCAGCCGGCAGCACGTTGGCGAAGCGAAAATAAAAATGCCAGCTCTTTTCGTGCTTATCAATCACCACTTTGCGAATCGCCGCCTCCCGAAAATGCGGCAGCCATTCATCCGACGTCATGTTCAGCTGCTCGAGCAGCACAAGAAACCGCTCTTTTTGCGCATTCATCATGGCTTCCCCTCGCATGAAATCGTTTCTCTTTTTCTATCATACCATACGAACGGCAACAGCGCCGGCGAAAAAGACAGCCATCGTCTTGTTCACCAGCGCTGTTCGTTCACCCTTGCAAGAGACGGCGCACCGTCTCGATGAGATCGGCGACCGGCACATCAAACGACTCGCCGGTTTTCCGCACTTTGACTTCGACAACGCCTTCACCGGCCCGCTTGCCGACGGTGACGCGGAGCGGGATGCCGATCAAGTCGCTGTCGGCAAATTTCACTCCCGCGCGCTCGGGACGGTCGTCGTACAAAACGTCGAACCCCGCTTGTCCAAGCTTGTCGTACCATTCCTCGGCGAGCGCCCGCTGTTCATCGCTTTTGGCGTTCGCCGTCAGCAAATGAACGTGGAACGGCGCGACTGAAACCGGCCAGACGAGCCCGTGTTCATCGGCAAATTGCTCGGCAATCGCCGCGACAAGCCGGGAAACGCCGATGCCGTAACAGCCCATGATCATCGTCTGCGCTTGACCGTTTTCATCGAGATAAACGGCGTTCATCGCTTCGCTATATTTCGTGCCAAGCTTGAACACATGGCCGACTTCAATGCCGCGGGCGAAGCGGATCGTCCCTTTGCCATCGGGAGCCGGGTCGCCTTCTTGGACGAAACGCAAATCCGCATATTGGCTGACGGGAAAATCGCGGCCGGGGTTGACCCCCGTATAATGATAGCCTTCCTCATTGGCGCCGCAGACGCCGTTGACGATTGCCGCGATGGCATGATCGGCGATCACCTTCACCTCTTCCTTGACGCCGATCGGGCCGAGCGAGCCGACCGGAGCGTTCATGACTTGCCTCGTTTCCTCCGGCGTCGCCAGTCTCACCACCGTCGCGTCCAAGACGTTTTTCACTTTGACTTCATTCGCTTCGTGGTCGCCGCGGACGAGCACGAGCACGTAGCGGCCATCGACGTGAAACAAGAGCGATTTGATGCAGCGCTCCGGCGCGACTTGCAAGTACGAAGCCACTTCCGCGATCGTTTTTTGCCCCGGGGTCGCCACCTTTTTCAGCTCGGCCGGTGGCTCATCAGGCTTTTCATACGTGGCGACGACCGGCGCCATCTCGATGTTGGCCGCATAATCGGACGCATCGGAATAGGCGATCGTATCCTCGCCGATGTCGGATAACACCATAAACTCGTGCGTGTCTTTGCCGCCGATCGCCCCCGAATCGGCGATGACGGCGCGGAAGTTTAAGCCGCAGCGGCGGAAAATGTTCGCGTACGCTTCGTACATGTTGTTGTACGTTTCGTCGAGGCTTTCTTTCGACGTATGGAACGAATACGCGTCTTTCATGATAAATTCCCGTCCGCGCAGCAGCCCAAAGCGCGGACGTTTTTCGTCGCGGAATTTCGTTTGAATTTGGTACAAGACGAGCGGCAGCCGCTTGTACGTTTTCACCTCGTCGCGGACGATCGCTGTGATCATTTCCTCATGCGTCGGCCCGAGGGCGAAATCGCGCTCATGGCGGTCTTTCAGGCGCATGAGCTCGGGACCGTATGAATACCAGCGGCCGGACTGCTGCCAAAGCTCAGCCGGCTGCAACGCCGGCATGAGGAGCTCCATCGCCCCGATGCGGTTCATCTCCTCCCGGATGATCGCTTCTACTTTTTGCAAAACGCGTTGCCCGAGCGGCAAAAACGTATAGACGCCGCTCGTGCTTTGGCGGATGAAACCGGCCCGCAACAGAAGCTGATGACTTTTCACTTCCGCGTCCGCCGGCACTTCACGCAACGTCGGAATAAACGCTTGACTTTGTCTCATTCATTCGCCACCTCGTTCTCTCTCTTTATAGGAAAAATTTTTGAATGTCGTTCCATGTCACCACAAGCATGAGCAGCATGAGCAGAGCGAAGCCGATAAAATGGACCATTCCTTCTTTTTGCCGGTCGACCGGCTTGCCGCGCACCGCTTCAATGGCGAAAAAGAGCAGCCGTCCGCCGTCGAGCGCCGGCAACGGCAACAAGTTGATAATCCCAAGGTTGATGCTTAAAATCGCGCCCCATTTCATCAAGTAGTAAATGCCGGATTCGGCGACTTTGCCAGTCGATACGGCGATGCCGACCGGTCCCGACAGCATGTCAAGATGAAACTGGCCGGTGATCAACCGACCGAGGCCGGCGACAATTTCTCGCGTCCAGTAGTACGTCTCGGTCAACCCTTGCTTCACGGAGCCAAACACCGACTTTTCCATCGGCTGATAGACCCCGATCAAACCGATCGTCTCCCCTTGAATCGTCTTCGCTTCCGGAGTGACGGCAACGGTCATGTCTTTTCCGTCCCGCCGAATTTGAAACTGGAGCGTTTCTTGCGGATGGCTGCGAATCGTGTTGACGATTTCCGTCCATGTGTCCATCCGTTCGCCGTTGATCGCCACCACTTCATCTCCTTGCTTCAAACCAGCGGCGCGCGCTGCCCCGTCAGGCGTCAGCTCGCCGATCACCGGCTTGTCGACCGGATAGCCTTGCAAAAGGCCGATCAAAATAAAGACGACAAGCGCCAAGACAAAGTTGGCGAGCGGTCCGGCCAAGATCGTCATCGTGCGCTGCCCGAGCGTTTTGGCGGCAAACTGACGGTGGTACGGAGCGATTTGAATTTCTTGGCGATCGGCGACGAAAAACGCCGGCTCTTTGATGGCAAAACGCTCAAGCCGCTCTCCGTCGACATACCCGGTCACGTACATGCCATGCTCCAAATCAGCGTCTTCCACTTCAATAATGCGGGCGTTTGGATAATCGTCTTTATGGTTGACGATGATTTTTTCCACTCTTCCGTCACCGTCAAGCAAAAGACCAACGATTTGTCCCCGCTTCAATTCAATCATTTCCGGATCTTCACCGGCCATGCGGACGAAACCGCCAAGCGGAAGCAGCCGGACGGTGTAGACCGTCTCTTTTTTCTTCACCGAAAACACTTTCGGCCCAAAGCCGATGGCAAATTCACGGCAAAGGATGCCGGCCCGCTTCGCTAACAGCAAATGGCCCAACTCGTGGAAAAAGACGAGGGCACCAAAGACGACGATAAATGAAATGATCGATTCCAACGTTTCAACCACCTTTATGATAGTAGTGTGCGAACGTAAGCGCGCGTGTCCGCGTCAATCGCGCGAATCTCTTCAAGCGATGGATCGCTGATCGGCTGGTGGCGCTCAAGGGCCCGTTCGATCCACTTTTCGATCGCCAAAAACGGGATGCGCCCGGCTAAAAACGCCGCCACCGCCTCCTCATTGGCCGCGTTCAACACCGCTGGCAGCGAGCCGCCCCGCCTTCCAGCCTCGTAGGCCAATCGCAGGCAACGATAGCGCTCGAAGTCGACCGGGGCAAAATGAAGCGATCCGATCGCCGCCAAATCGAGCGGTTGCGCCGCAGAAAGCGGCAGCCGTTCCGGATAGGTGAGGGCGTATTGAATCGGAACGCGCATGTCCGGTGTGCCGAGCTGGGCAAGCACGCTCGTATCGCGAAACTGAACGAGCGAATGGATGACGCTCTCGCGGTGCAGGACGACATCGATCCGCTCATACGGCAGCCCGAACAGCCAGTGCGCTTCGATCACTTCAAATCCTTTGTTCATCATCGTCGCCGAATCGATCGTAATTTTCGCCCCCATCGACCAATTCGGATGACAAAGCGCCTCCTCGACCGTGACCCCAGCAAGCTCCTCGCGCGTCCTGTCGCGGAAGCTGCCGCCGGAGGCCGTTAAAATGAGTTTGTCAACCTGTTCGAGCTTCTCCCCTTGCAAGCACTGGAAGATGGCGGAATGCTCGCTGTCGACCGGGAGCAGCGGCACCCCGCGCTTTTCGGCCGCCGCGGTCACCAAATGACCGGCAACGACCAATGTCTCCTTGTTGGCCAACGCGATCGTTTTGCCCGCCTCGATCGCTTTTAACGTCGGCACAAGACCGACGCTGCCCACGACAGCGGTGACGACGATGTCAGCGTCCGGATGGACGGCGGCTTCAATCAGCCCGTCCTCCCCGTACACGACCGTTGTCCGCCCGCCGTATTCGCTGCAAAGCGTCTCATACGCGCCGCGATCGGCGACGGCGACAAGGCGCGGGGCAAATTCGGCCATCAATTTCCGCGCTGCTTCGACGTTTCTCCCGACCGACGCAGCGACAAGACGAAAGCGGTCGGGATGGGCGCGGATGACGTCGAGCGTCTGCGTGCCGATCGACCCGCTCGCCCCCAATAAACTGATCGATTTCAATCGTTTCACTCCTCACCCGCTTATCGTATCGCTTCGATGAATATGTATAAAAGCGGCAGCACAAACAACAGGCTGTCAAACCGATCCAAGACGCCGCCATGTCCCGGCAAAATCGCTCCCGAGTCTTTCACCCCGTAATGGCGCTTGAACGCCGACTCGACCAAGTCGCCGAGCTGGCCGAACACGGAAAGCAACAACGCGAGCGATAGCGCCGCGGCAAAGCTGGCAAACGGCTCCGCCGCCCACTCGTAAACGGCGGCGACCACAACGGCCGAGACAATGCCGCCAAGAGCTCCCTCCACCGTTTTTTTCGGGCTGATCTCCGGCCATAGCTTGCGCCGCCCGAATGCGCGCCCGCAAAAGTACGCGCCAATGTCGGTCGCCCAAATGACGAACAGCGCATAAACCAAATAGGACAACCCGGTTAAACGAATGGCGGCAAAACAGAAAAATCCGACGCCGACATACAACACCGCCAAGACGACAAACGCCGCCTCGTCAAACGTCAACGCGTTTTTGGTCACTACCGTCGCGATGAGCAACAAAAAGGCAAGGCCGACGATCACGGCGAATTTGGCCGCACCGGCTGACAGCCACTCTCCGCCGTAGCGAGCGGGAACGAGCAGCAGCCAAAGAGCGGCAAAGCCGGCCGCCCCTGCCAACGACAGCGGCCGCATTCCTTTCATCCGCAGCAGTTCGAACAGTCCAACCGTCGCTATGATATATGTTACTATTATAAACGGAAATCCGCCAAAAATAACAATCGGCAAAAAGAGCGCCGCCGCGATCACTCCGGTGATGATTCGCTGTTTCATTGCGCCGACACCCCCCCAAACCGGCGGTCGCGCCGCTGGTAGGCAGCAATCGCCTCTAAAAAATGCTGTTCGGTAAAATCGGGCCATAACACATCGGTAAACCAAAGTTCCGTATACGCGAGCTGCCAAAGCATAAAATTGCTGAGGCGGATTTCTCCGCTCGTCCGAATGAGCAAATCCGGATCTTGGAGCCCCCCCGTCATCAAATACGAAGAAATGAGCGGCTCGGTAATGTCTTCCGGCGCAAGCGCCCCGCGCTCGACCTCTTTGGCGATTTGCTGGACGGCGGCGGTAATTTCCGCCCGGCTTCCGTAGTTGAGGGCAAAATTCAGCACCAACCCCGTGTTGCCGCTTGTATCTTGAATGGCTTTTTCGACCGCTCGGCGCGTATGGTCCGGCAGCGCCTCCATATGACCGATGACCTGCACTTTCACGTTCTCAGCGATCAACTCGGGAAGGAACGTCGTCAAAAACTGCTCGGGCAGCTTCATCAAGTAATCGACTTCACCTTTCGGTCGCTTCCAATTTTCGGTGGAAAACGCGTAAAGGGACAAGACGCGAACCCCAAGCCCGTTAGCGAAGCGGGTGATTTTGCGCACCACTTGCATCCCTTCGTAATGGCCGGCCGCCCTTGGCAGCGCCCGCCTTTTCGCCCATCTTCCGTTGCCGTCCATGATGATGGCGACATGGTTCGGAATCGGCCGCCTAAGCACCTCTTCTTTCGTCACCGGTGCGCCTTCCTCGTTCATTTTTCGCCTTTTAGTAAACATATAAGTCCTCCGCGAACGTGTTTTGCTTTTCCATTATAGCAAAAAAACCCTCCATGAACATAGAGGGTTTGCAACGTTTTGCCTATACTTCCATGACTTCTTTTTCTTTCTCTTTCGTAATGGCATCGATTTTGGCGATGTGGTCATCGGTCAGCTTTTGCACTTCATCGGTGTAGCTGCGGAGCTCGTCTTCCGTAATCTCGCCGCTTTTCTCGAGCTTTTTCAATTCATCGTTCGCGTCGCGGCGGATGTTGCGCACGGCGACTTTCGCGTCTTCGGAATATTTTTTGACCAGTTTCGCCAGCTCGCGGCGCCGTTCTTCGGTGAGCGGCGGAATGACCAAGCGAATGACGGATCCGTCATTCGACGGCGTCAGCCCTAGATCCGAGGCCAAAATCGCTTTCTCCATCTCTTTAATGACCGATTTGTCATACGGCTGAATGACAAGCATGCGCGCTTCCGGCACGCTGATGGAAGCGAGCTGGTTGATCGGCGTCGCAACGCCATAATAATCGACGGTCACTTTCTCCAGCAACCCGGCGTTCGCCCGCCCGGCGCGCACCGTCGCCAGCTCGCGAGTGAACGCTTGCACCGCTTTATCCATCTTCTCTTTCGCCTGTTGGATCACGTGTTTGGCCATCGTTATTTCCCCCTCACGATCGTTCCAATATTTTCGCCTAATACAGCGCGTTTAATGTTTCCTTCTTCCATAATCGAAAAAACGATAATCGGAATGTTGTTATCCATGCAAAGCGAAGAAGCGGTCGAATCCATGACGGCAAGGCCTTGTTTAATGACGTCCAAGTACGATAGTTCCTCGTATTTGACCGCATTGGCGTCGACCTTCGGATCGGCGCTGTAGACGCCATCGACGTTGTTTTTCGCCATGAGAATGACGTCCGCCTCGATTTCCGCCGCCCGGAGCGCCGCCGTTGTATCGGTGGAAAAATACGGGTTGCCGGTGCCGGCGGCGAAAATGACGACCCGCTTTTTCTCCAAATGGCGGATCGCCCGGCGGCGAATGTACGGTTCGGCGACTTGCCGCATCTCGATCGATGTTTGCACCCGCGTTTCCACGCCGAGCTGCTCAAGGCTGTCCTGCAAGGCGAGCGCGTTCATCACCGTCGCCAACATGCCCATATAGTCGGCCGTCGCCCGGTCCATCCCCATTTCGCTTCCCGTTTTTCCGCGCCAAATGTTGCCGCCGCCGACGACGATGGCGACCTCAACACCGAGGTCAGCCACCTCTTGGACTTGTTTGGCGATCGACTGGATGACGGCCGGCTGGATGCCAAAGCCTTGTTTTCCGGCGAGCGCTTCCCCGCTCAACTTTAACACGACGCGTTTGTACTTTGGTTGTTCCATGTCAAACCTCCATGATGCGAATCGCTTTGAAAAACAGGGAACACGCGCGTGTTCCCTGTTGCGGTCCGTCATTGCTTTCTGACTTGGCTCATCACTTCTTCGGCGAAATTGTCTTGACGTTTTTCGAGCCCTTCGCCGACTTCATAGCGGATGAACTGCTTCACAGCCGCTCCGTTCGACTCGACGTATTGGCGCACCGTCACATCCGGGTTTTTCACGAACGCTTGCTCAAGCAGGCAAACGTCTTCGTAAAACTTGTTCAGCCGGCCTTCGACCATTTTTTCGACGATGTTTTCCGGCTTGCCTTCGTTTAACGCCTGCTGCTTCAACACTTCGCGCTCATGCGCGACCTCTTCTTGCGGCACCTCATCGCGCGAGACGTATTTCGGGTGAAGCGCCGCGATGTGCATGGCGACATCTTTGGCGACGTCTTCGCTCGCGCTGCCGGCTAATAACGTTAATACGCCGATGCGCCCGCCCATGTGCAAGTACGCGCCAAACGTTTCGCCGTCCGCTTTGTTGACGACGGCAAAGCGGCGGAGCGTAATTTTTTCGCCGATTTTCGCAATCGCTTCGTTGATGTAGTCTTGGACGGTCGAGCCGTTGTCCATCGTTTGTCCGAGCGCTTCATCGAGCGAAGCCGGTTTTTGTTTCAGCAAGTGGGCGGCCAACGTTTTTACAAGCGCTTGAAACTCTTCGTTTTTGGCGACGAAGTCCGTTTCCGAGTTCACTTCCAAAATGACAGCGGTGTTGCCTTCCACAGCGATGTAGGCGACCCCTTCGGCCGCGATGCGATCCGCTTTTTTCGCCGCTTTGGCAATTCCTTTTTCGCGCAGCCAGTCGATCGCTTTCTCCATGTCACCGTTCGTTTCGGTGAGCGCTTTTTTGCAGTCCATCATGCCTGCGCCCGTTTTTTCGCGCAGCTCTTTGACCATTTGTGCTGTAATCGCCATAAAAAAATCCTCCTTCGCTTTGTTGCGTATATGTATCGATGCCGGCAGCGGATGCCTGTTTTGCCCTTATTCGTTAGTATAGCCAAAAGTTGCTCGTTTCTGTCTCAAAAAAAGGTGATAAAAGGCTTTCCCTCTTATCACCTTTCGTGAGCGCCATTACTCCGCTGCGACGGCCGCCTCTTCGCCCTGTTTCGCTTCCAAGACAGCGTCGGCGATTTTCGAAGTCAACAGCTTGACCGCGCGAATGGCATCATCGTTGGCCGGGATGACGTAGTCGATTTCATCCGGATCGCAGTTCGTGTCGACGATGCCGATGATCGGGATGTTCAACTTGCGCGCCTCCGCCACCGCGATCCGCTCTTTGCGCGGGTCGATGACGAACAGCGCATCCGGCAGCTCTTTCATGTCTTTGATGCCGCCCAAAAATTTCTCGAGCCGCTCTTTTTCTTTTTTCAAGCCGATGACTTCTTTTTTCGGCAGAACGTCAAATACGCCGTCTTCTTCCATTTTTTCAATTTCGCGCAGCCGCTTGATCCGTTTTTGGATCGTCGCGAAGTTCGTCAGCGTGCCGCCGAGCCAGCGCTGATTGACATAAAACATGCCGCAGCGCTCCGCTTCTTCCTTGACGGATTCTTGCGCTTGTTTTTTCGTGCCGACGAACAAAATTTTGCCGCCGTTCGCCGCCAAGTCGCGGACGAAGTGATACGCTTCCTCGACTTTTTTCACCGTTTTTTGCAAGTCGATGATGTAAATGCCGTTGCGTTCCGTAAAAATGTATTTTTTCATTTTCGGGTTCCAACGGCGCGTCTGATGTCCAAAGTGGACGCCAGCTTCGAGCAATTGCTTCATGGAAATAACCGACATGAGTAATCCTCCTGTTTCTTTGATGGTTTTCGTTCCTCCGCCTGCCTCATCCCCCAGCAAGACTGGCCGCACCAGCACCGTTGCCGGAATCATCAGGCGTGTGTATTCACACCATGTAAAAATATATCATATTTATCGGGCGCAAATCAAGCGATGATTCGCTCATTGGCTCGTTTTTCTCGCGAATTTCAGCAGCAACTCCACTTCTGTCTTCCCTTTGCCAAGCTGTTTGGCGAGCTCTTCGACCGTCGCTCCTTGTTCATAGCGGCGGAGAACGAGCTCAGCGGACTGAGCCAACGGGGACAAATCAAGCACATCTTCGATGGCGTCGACCGGCAGGAAGTCACTTGGTGCCTCACGTTTTTCCTGCTCTTGAGCCTCGCTCGTTGGGGCGCCCGCCTGCATCGGTTGTTCCGTTTCGCCATCCGTCACATCGGATGCCAAACGATTCCCTCGAGCGGTTTGCCCAAGTTCCGCGCCGCGTTCACCGTCCCTTGGCAGCGCCGCGCCTTCTTCGGGCCGCGTCGCCGGTTGGCCATGCTGCTGCGCGCTCATCGCAGCGGGCGGCTCCTCTTCAGTGAGCAGGCCGGTCGGGGGCGGCACCGGGCTCGCCGCCGACGCCTCCTTGTTGTTCAGCAAGCGGTCAAGTTCGGCCAAAAAACGGTCGTTTTCTTCTTTCCAGAGAGCGAGCTGCGCCGCCATCGCCTCTTCAAGCTCCGCAGCGCGCGCTTCGGCCTCTTTAAGCCGCGATAACCGCAGAAAAAGCAACACAATCAACAAAAAAGAAAAGAGATGCAACAGCAGACTAATGACAAGCCAAAACGCTTCCATGATGGTCACTATCCTTTAAGATCGATCGTTTTTCCTTTATACGGATGACTTCCGAACCGCGACGCCTCCCACCGAGCCTGGTCGTTCGTCCGCTTGTCGGTCACCCGGCGGCGCGCCTGTTCCCGCTGTTTTTCGGCTGCGGCCGCCAATTGCGCCTGCACCGTATACGGATGCTGCGCCGCGGCGGCCTGCATGTTTCCAGCTTCGGGCGCTTTCGGCATCACGCTTTGCAGCGCCGGCAGTTGAACGTCCATCTTCCCGCTCCCTTTCCATCACCGCTGTATATCGAAAAAGCGGCGCAATTTCCACAACGCTTTAGCATGAATTTGGGAAATTCTTGATGTGGACAAGCGTAGAAGATTCCCGATTTCCGTAAACGTCAACTCCTCTTTGTAAAACAAACTGATGACAAGCTGCTCCTTTTCATTCAGCTGTTTGATGCCCTCGGCCAGCTTTTCCACCAGCTCCTGCTTGACGACCTGTTCTTCCGGCAGCACGGCACGATCATCCCGGATCGAAAACGCTTCGTCCTCTTCTTCAGCCGCCGTCTGGCCGAGCGGCAGCCAATGAGAAAACAGCGTCTCGCCGGCCGCCGCCTGCACTTCATCCTCCGTCATGCCAAGCTCGGCGGCGATTTCCTTTGCCGTCACCGACCGCATATGTTGCTGCACGAGCCGCTCCGCCGTTTCTTCGATTTTTTTCGCTTTGTCGCGCACGCTCCGCGGCAGCCAGTCTTGCTTGCGCAAACCGTCCAAGATGGCGCCGCGGATGCGAAACGAGGCATACGTGTCAAACTTGAGATCGCGCGATGGGTCAAACTTTTCAAGCGCATCGTACAAACCGACAAGCCCCAAGCTGACAAGCTCCTCTTTGGGCACGGAGCTCGGCAGCGTGGCGGCAAGCCGCTGCACGTGGTAGGAAACGAGCGGCATATAGCGCACCACAAGTTCCTCGGCCGCATGACGGTCGCGGCGGTTGACCCAGTCATCCCAATATTTCCGCTCTTCACCTTTTACCGCGCTCCCCATCATTCTCCCCCTCGTCTTGCACAACGGCGTTATATTTCCTTGAGTTCCTGGCTAGCCGTGCGAATGGACAGCACGCCTGTTTGCGGATGAAACTCAATCGTCCGGCCGTTATGGCCGCCGACGTCTTCGGCGACAACCGGAATATGAAACCGTTCGAGCTGTTTTTTGACTTCTTCGACATTGCGGGCGCCAATGCGCATCATATCTCCGCCGGCCGCAGAAAACGAAAACATTTGCGCTCCGCCGGCCAGCTTCGCTCTTAGCATTCCCTTCCGGCCCCCGGCGGCAACGACGAGCCGAATGAGCGCTTCCACCGCCGTGTCGGCGTACTTGGCAACGTTGATGTCCCCGCCGCGCGCCATCGAGGAATGCGGCAGCATCACGTGCGCCATGCCGGCCACCGCTTTGCCGATGTCATAAATGACCACGCCGACGCACGATCCAAGGCCGCATGTACGAATGACGTTCGGCGCTTTGACGACCTCCATTTCAGCGATGCCGATTTTCACAGCCTGCACAATGCTCATCCGCCGCTCACACCTAACGCACGAAAGATGGTGGAAAACGATTCCGGATCGGGAAGGAGAAAGAAATGGCCGTCAATGCTTTCATTGGGCCGCCGTTCATCGTAAATGGCCGTATCGATCAAAATGGCGTAATCACCGGCGCGCGACAGCTCCAGCAGACCGAACGACAACACCGCTCCGAGCATATCGATCGCCAGCGCCGGCACCGAAGGATGGAGCGCGAGCTGTGTAAAATCAGCAAGCGCCGACAAATACGAGCCGGCTAAAATGTTTCCGAGCTCTTGGAGCGCCGAACATCCAAGCTCATCGGCCCCGTCCTGAAACGAAAACGAATCGTCGCCGATCATGCGCCGCACAAACCGCTCCGCCTGCTCCGGCGGCAGCACGAAGAACATATTCCCCGGCGCTTCCCCTTCGATCCGCAAATAGACGCACGCCACCACTTGCTCCGGCCCGCCGATCAGCTCCATCATTTCAGCGAACGTCGCGATTTGGACGCGCGGCACCGACATCTCGATTTTTTTGTTTAATAGAAGCGACAAGGCTGTGGCGGCGTTGCCAGCGCCAATATTGCCGATTTCGCGCAAAATATCGATATGTGTTCCTGTCAAGCTGCGGACATCATCCAACCGTCAACGCCCCTCTCCCGAGTTTATCGCTCAAGCACCTTCGCCAAGTCAAGCAAGATGAGAAGCCGATTTCCGATTTTTGCCACTCCAGAAACGTAGCTCGCCTCCACAGCGCCGACCGCTTCGGGCGGCGGCTCGATGCTCGAGGCCGGCACATCGAGAACGTCGTTCGCCGCATCGACGATGAACCCGACTTCCACATCGTCAAGGGCGGCGATCATGATTCGCGTCTGTTCGTTGTACGGTTCAGGGGCGAAGCCGAACCGTTCGCGCAAATCAATGATCGGCGTCACGACGCCGCGCAAGTTAATGACCCCTTTGACATACTGGGGCGTGCCCGGCACGCGCGTGATCGGCTGCATTTTCTCGATCGAGCGCACGTATTGCACCGGAAGGGCATACTCCTCATCCTTTAAGCGAAAAGCAATCACTTTCCAGTCTGTCTGTACGCTGGCCGTCATCCCATCTTCCCCCTTTATTCCACAGGCTGCTCAAACAAACGGCGTCCAAGCGCCTGGCGTTTGCTCTTTACGCCGCTTTATTTCACAAGCGCGTTGCAATCGATGATGAGCGCCACTCGGCCGTCGCCCAAAATCGTCGCCCCCGAGATGGCGAACACCGACGATAAATAGTTTCCGAGCGATTTCAACACGACTTCCTGCTGCCCGATAAACGAATCCACGGCTAGGGCCGCCAGTTTTTCTCCTTTGCGGACAATGACAGCCGCCATCGCCTCACCGTCATCGGAAGCGTGCGGGACATCAAACACCTCTTTCAGCCGGACAAGCGGGACGATTTTGCCGCGAAAATCAATGACCGGTTGATTATGGGCGGAGAAAATCTCTTCTTTTTTCACGAGTGCCGTTTCGATGATCGAAGACAGCGGAATGGCATACGTTTCCTTGGCGATTTGGACGAGCAACACCGAAATAATCGACAGCGTCAGCGGCAGCTGAATCGAAAACAGCGACCCTTTTCCCGGCTCTGAATCGACAGTGACGGCGCCTCCGAGCGATTCGATCGTGCTTTTGACGACATCGAGCCCGACGCCGCGCCCCGAAATATCGGAAACTTGCTCCGCCGTGGAGAAGCCCGGGGCGAAAATCAACCCGTAAATTTGCTGGTCGGTGAGCTGGGCCGCCGCTTCCGGCGAAACGATGCCGCGTTTGATCGCTTTTTGCAGCACTTTCTCCCGGGAAATACCGGCGCCATCATCCTCGATTTCAATGAAAACGTGGTTGCCGCTATGGTAGGCGCGCAATTGAACGAGCCCTTCCTCCGGCTTCCCGTGCGCCATCCGAACATCGGGCGCTTCAATGCCGTGATCGAGCGCATTGCGAATCAAATGAACAAGCGGATCACCGATTTCATCAATGACAGTCCGATCGAGCTCGGTCTCTGCGCCAATGACCTCAAGCCGCACCTTTTTGCCAAGGTCGCGGGCGAGTTGGCGCACCATGCGCATGTTTAAAATGATCGTTTGCAAATCGCTCGAAATGCGGGACATGCGTTCCACCGTCTCCGTCAATTCGGCGTGATTCAAATCGCGGGAAATTTGCTCAAGCCGACCGCGGTCCACTACCAATTCTTCGAACAAATTCATCAGCCGGTCAAGCCGTTCAATGTTGACGCGAATCGTTTTCGCCGCCTGCTTCGCCGGCGTTTTTTCCGGCGCTTCCGCTTCGGCTTGCGCGGCCGCCTGTTCCGCCGCGGCTACGCCAAGCGGCTCCGGCGCCGCTTTCTCTCCCGCCGCTTCCGTCCGCTCTCCGACCGCCGCCGCCGCAATCTCCACTTGCTCAACTTCGGAAATGCTCATCAACTGCTTTTGCAGCTCATCAGCCGGCACTTTCGACACAACCGTGACAAGAAACTCTTGATCAAATTGCTCTTCTTCAAGCAAGTCGACGGAAGGCGTCGATTTGACAATTTCTCCGGCTTCATTCAGGCGCTCAAACACCATATAGACGCGCGCTGCTTTCAGCAAGCAGTCTTGGCGAAGCCGAACGCGAATTTCATAGACAGAAAATCCTTGTTCCTGCGCCTGCTGGAGAACGTGATACTCAAACTCCCCGTAGGCATGCTCCGAAGACGGGGCCCCGCCGCCGGCCGGGCTCTCCGGCGTCTCCCCTTGCTCGATTTGGCGCAACCGGCTGACCGTCTCGCTCACATCACGCTTCCCGTCGCCCCCCGTCGCAATGGAAACGATCATCGCTTCTAAATGGTCGACCGCCTCAAAAATCACATCGAGCAGCTCCGGCGTCACCGAAAACCGGCGATTGCGGAGGCCGTCCAACACGTTCTCCATTTGGTGCGTCAAATTGGCCAAATCTTCAAACCCCATCGTCGCGGACATGCCTTTTAGCGTATGGGCAGCGCGGAAAATTTCATTCACAATGGCGGCATCATCCGGACTCTTTTCCAGTTCGAGCAGCCGTTCGTTGATCGTTTGCAAATGTTCCTTGCTTTCGTCAATGAAAAGATCTAAATATTGACTCATATCCATGCCGTGTTCCCCCTCATTCCCCGATCGATTGAACGATGGCGGCGGCGATATCGGCAAGCGGGGCGATGACATCGATGACGCCAGCTTCGATCGCCGCTCGCGGCATCCCGTACACGACCGCCGTCTCGCGCGCTTCGGCAATCGCCTTGACATTGCCGCTTTCTTTCAGCTTTTTCAGCCCTGCCGTCCCATCCGTCCCCATTCCCGTCATGACCACCGCCACTTTGCGGACGTCGTCAATGGCGGCAAGCGATTCAAACAATACGTCAACGGCCGGACGATGGCCGGCGCGCGGCGGCGACTCGTCCAAGCGAGCTTGGAGCGCGCCGTTTTCCTTACAAACAACGAGATGGACACCGGCCGGAGCGATATAAGCAGTGCCGTTTTGCAGCCGTTCCCCCTCCTCCGCTTCTTTCACCGTCATGGTTGCAAGCGCGTTGAGCCGGTCCGCCAACGATTTTGTAAATCCTTTTGGCATATGTTGGACGACGAGAACCGGAGCCGCTAAATCCGGCGGCAGCTGCGTCAGCACCACCTCAAGGGCGCGCGGTCCGCCTGTCGAGGTGCCGATGGCCACAACCGCCTTCTGCGCCCCCGCCGCTTGAGCGGA
Organism: Geobacillus sp. YF-1; assembly: GCF_052692335.1. Taxonomy (NCBI): domain Bacteria; kingdom Bacillati; phylum Bacillota; class Bacilli; order Caryophanales; family Anoxybacillaceae; genus Geobacillus; species Geobacillus sp. YF-1. The sequence continues at coordinate 1,190,283 of NZ_CP199850.1, read as the reverse complement.
GAAACGGTGCCGCACCGGGACGCGGCGTTGGGCGACAAGGGCGCGGATATTCACTTCGCTTGCATAGAGCACTTTTCGTATCAGCTCTTCTTTGATCTTGTGCAAATCAAGGGAAATCGGCCCAGAAGGCTTGGCGATCACATCAACCGCCCCATGCTGCATAGCGGCAATGGCCGCCGCCGCGCCTTCGGTCGTCATGCTCGACACCATCACAACCGGCAACGGACGGTCGCGCATGATCTGCTGTAACGTGTCGAGCCCGTTCATGACCGGCATTTCAACATCTAACGTCACGACATCGGGAGAAAGGGAAGCGATTTTGGCGAGCGCCTCTTGGCCGTTGCGAGCCGTTCCAACAACTTCAAGCCGCGGATGTTCGGACAAAAAATCGCTGATGCATTTGCGCATAAACGCGGAGTCGTCGACGACAAGCACCTTGATTGATTTCATCGTTTCTCTACCTTTCTAGCAAAAGTTGGCGCAGCTTCGCAAAAAAGCGGGAAGCCCGCCCGGCCGGTTCCTCCTCCCTTTTTCCGCCCGGCGCATAGCGGCGCGCCATCTGACGCACGGCCCGGCTGGCCTTCGCTTCCGGTTCGAGCAGCAAAAACGGCGTCTGGCTGGCGACGGCGCGGGCAACCGCCCGGTCTTCGGGAACGATGCCGAGCAAGGAAATGTCTTTATTGAAAAAGCGGTCGGCAGCGTGCTTCAGCCGTCCGAACACCTCGTGCCCTTCCCACTCCTTGGCGGCGCGGTTGACGATGACGGAAAAGGGCGCTTGGCAGCCGGATCCGTGCATATATTTCATCATGGCGTACGCATCCGTCATGGCTGTCGGCTCCGGCGTGGTGACAACGAACACCTCATCGACCGAGCGCAAAAAATACAGCTGTTCTTTGGAAGCGCCCGCTCCCATATCAAACAGAAGATAATCGTACGAGGAGGCGACGGTTTGCAGTTCGGCCAAAAACTCATCGATGCCGGCAGCGTCAATGGAAAGCCACTGCATCGCCCCCGTCCCCCCGGCGATATACGAAAGCTGCTCCGGGCCGCTTTTCACCAGATCGGCGAGCGGCATCCGCTCGGAAACCCAATTGGCGAGCGTCAGCGAAGGCGATTGGCCAAGCAAAATATCAATATTGCCCATCCCGATGTCCATGTCGAATAGCAGCACGCGCGCGCCTAGCTGAGAAAGCGACAGCGAAAAATTGAGAGACACGTTCGATTTGCCAACCCCGCCTTTTCCGCTCGTGACAGCGATCGTCCGCGGCTCTGGCGCCCATTGTCGGCGGCGCAGCCCGCGGCGAAGCGGCTCCGCTTGATCGCTCATGCGCCCTCCGCTCCCAACAACAAATGAACAAGCCGCTCGGCGGACGCGTCCACCATGTCGTCCGGGACGTTTTGCCCATTCGTAAAATAGACGGCGCCAAGGCGGCTGTCGAGCAGCACGTTGACGATCGCGCCAAACGAATCGGTTTCATCGAGCTTCGTCACAATCAACCGGTCAATCGGAAGGCGGGAAAAGCGGCTGTAAATCGCCTTCATGTCTTCATACTTGCCGGTGGCGGCGAACACGAGAAGCGTTTCCGTTTCGCTGTCGAATTCCAGCGTTTGCTGCAGCTCATCGATATATTGCGGATCGCGGAAGTTGCGGCCAGCCGTATCGACAAACACAAGATCGCAATGGGCCAGTTTTCGTTTCGCCTCCCGAAACTCTTCGCCGTTATAACATACCGCCAACGGGGCGTCCAAAATATGCGCATACGTTTTCAGCTGGTCAATGGCGGCGATGCGATACGTATCGGTCGTGATAAACCCAACCGTCTTTCCTTGTTCCAGCACAGCGCGCCCCGCGATTTTGGCGAGCGTTGTCGTTTTTCCCACCCCGGTCGGACCGAGCAAAATCCAATACTTTTTCGCTTGCGCCGCCCCGGCAAACGGAAGCGAAGACAATAAGCTGCGCACCGCCTCTTTCGCCCACCCGGCGGCCGCCGCGGACGAACGCCCGCTTGGATTGGCATACCACCGTTCCAGCAAGCGCTCCATCACTTCGCGAATGTAGCCATCGGCCAGCCCTTGGTCGATCAGGCGCTGTTCAATGGCCGCAAGCGGCGGCGGGTAAGCCGGCGCAAGCCGCCGTTCACTCAGCTGACCGATGAACCGTCTCAGTTCCTCCAGCTCATCGGCAAACGATCGGTCCTCTTTTTCCGGCGCGGTCGCCGGCGGCCGCTCGAACAAGGCCGTCTCCGGCTGGCGCCGCGGCAGCGGATCCGGATCAACGCCGGCCAGCACTTCCACCTTTTTTTTGGCGAACAGCCCGAACAAACCGCCCGTTTGGATCTCTTTTGACCGCAAAATGACCGCGTCGCGTCCCAGCTCAGCGCGCACTTGTTTCATCGCTTCGTTCATGGACGGGGCGATAAACTTTTTCACTTTCATTCCACTTCCACCATCCCTACGCTTTGGACTTCAACGTCCGCTTCCAGTTCGTTGTATGACAGCACCGGAACAGCCGGAAAAGTGCGTTCGGTCAGCTGGCGGACGTACATGCGCACCGCGGGGGAGCAAAGCAATATCGGCGTTTGTCCGGAAAACGGATAGCGGTCGAGCGCGCGGGCGACCGCGTCCACCACCGCCTGCATCCGGGCTGGATCGAGCGCCAAATAGCGGCCATGCTCCGTTTGCTGCACGGCGTCGGCAATCATCTTTTCCACTTTTCCGGACAGCGTGATGACGCGCAGCGGTTCACCCGGCACGGCATACTGTTTCGTAATTTGCCGCGCGAGCGCTTGGCGGGCATATTCCGCCAACAAATCGGCATCGGTCGTCAGGCGGGCAAAATCGGCGAGCGCCTCAAAAATGAGCGGCAAATTGCGAATCGATACCTTCTCTTTTACCAGCTTGGCCAGCACTTTTTGAATATCGCTCACCGACAGCGGATTCGGCGTCACCTCATCGACAAGCACCGGATGCGACTCTTTCAAATGATCGATCAGCTGTTTTGTCTCCTGGCGCCCAAGCAGTTCATGGGCATGAGCTTTCAGCACTTCCGTCAAATGCGTGGAGACGACCGACGGCGGATCGACGACCGTGTAGCCGAGCATCTCCGCTTGGTCTTTGACCGCCTCGGAAATCCATTTGGCAGGGAGACCGAACGCCGGCTCGACCGTTTCAATGCCATCGACGGAATCGTCATCAACACCGGGACTCATCGCCAAATAATGATCCAGCAGCAGCTCGCCGCGCGCCACTTCCTCTCCTTTTACTTTGATTCGATACTCATTCGGCTGAAGCTGAATGTTGTCGCGAATGCGCACAACCGGAATGACGATGCCGAGCTCAAGCGCGAGCTGGCGGCGGATCATGACGATCCGGTCAAGCAGATCGCCGCCTTGATTGGCATCGGCAAGCGGAATAAGCGCATAGCCGAACTCAAATTCGATCGGGTCAACGTGCAGCAGCTGAACGACGCTTTCCGGGCTTTTCAATTCGTCGGCAGCGGCCGCCTCCTCTTCAGGCGGAACAGCCAGCGCCTCACTCTGCTTTTGCTGCTCCATAAACCGATAGCCGCCCAACGCCAACAGACCGGCCACCGACATCGTCAAGACGTCGTTGATGGGCGTAAACAAACCGAGCAGAAAAATCGTTCCCGCCGTCACATACAGCATTTTCGGAAAAGCGAACAGCTGGCGCATAATATCGCCGCTTAAATTGCTGTCTGACGCCGCCCGGGTGACGATGATGCCGGTGGCGGTCGAAATGAGCAGCGCCGGAATTTGGCTCACAATGCCGTCGCCGACCGTCAAAAGCGTATAACGCTTCGCCGCCTCGGCCATCTCCATCCCTTGCTCGACAACGCCAATCACCATGCCAAACAGCATGTTAATGACGACGATAATGATGCCGGCGATGGCATCCCCTTTGACAAATTTGCTTGCTCCGTCCATCGCCCCGTAAAAATCGGCCTCGCGCGCGACTTTTTCCCGCCGCCTGCGCGCCTCTTGCTCCGAGATCATGCCGGCGTTTAAATCAGCGTCAATGCTCATCTGCTTGCCCGGCAAGGCGTCGAGCGTGAAGCGGGCCGCCACTTCAGAGACGCGCTCCGCCCCTTTCGTGATGACGATAAACTGAATAATGACCAAAATCAAAAACACGACAAATCCAACGACGACATCGCCGCCGACGACAAACGTCCCGAACGTCTCGACGACGCCGCCCGCCTTCCCTGTGCTTAAAATCGAACGCGTCGTCGACACGTTCAGCCCTAACCGAAACAACGTTAACACGAGCAGCAAAGACGGGAAGACGGAAAACTCCAACGGCTCTTTCGTGTTCATCGCCGTGAGCAGCACAAGCAAAGCAAGAGAAATATTGATGATGATCAATACGCTCAACAGCCACGTCGGCAGCGGGATGACGAGCATGGCGACGATGAGCACGACAAGAAATAACACCGACAAGTCTTTGATTTGCGCTTGCATTCCCTTCTCTCCCTGATGCTACATTCGCTTCAGCCGATAGACGTATGCCAAAATTTCCGCCACTGCCTGAAAAAACGCCTCCGGAATCATGTCGCCGACTTCCGTCTGGCGGTAGAGCGCCTGCGCCAGCGGACGATTCTCCACGGTCACCACGCCGTGGGCTTTCGCCACTTCCTTGATTTTCAGCGCCATATAGTCCGCTCCTTTCGCCACGACGACCGGCGCTTCCATCTTGCCATCTTCATACTGGAGGGCAACGGCGTAATGCGTCGGGTTGGTGATGACGACATCCGCTTTGGGCACTTCCTGCATCATCCGCCGCATCGCCATTTCGCGCTGTTTTTGCTTGATGCGCGATTTGATGAGCGGGTCGCCTTCCGTCTTTTTATACTCGTCCTTGATGTCTTGCTTGGACATGCGAATGTTTTTTTCAAATTCAAATCGTTGGTACAAGTAATCAAACAATGACAAAAACAAGAGCGCCACAGCGGCATACAATCCCATTTTCACGGTCAAGCTGCCGATTTCGGCAAGCGCGCCGGCGACCGGCTGCGCCACAAGCGCCAACAGCTTGCTTTTTTCCGCCAACAGCACGGCGAACACGACGGCGCCGATCACGCCCGCCTTTAATACCGACTTTACCATCTCCACGACCGCGCGCAACGAAACGAGCCGCTTCACCCCTTGCACCGGGTTGAGCCGATTCCAGTCCATTTTCAGCGGTTCGACGGTAAAAAGGGCGCCGACTTGCAAAAAGTTGGCCAACCAAGCGGCAAACACCGCCGCGGCAAAGATGGGCGCCAACAGCAAAGCCCCGTGGCGAAGCCAGTCAAGAAACAGAAGGTGAAGCGAATCGATCGTCAGCGGTGTCGTGGCGTAATCGGTCAACGCGCGGGCAAACAGGCGAAGCAACCCGTCGCGCTCGTATCCTCCGGCTAGGAACAGGGCGAGAAGCGCGCCGAGCAGCACAGCGGCCGCAACTAAATCGGCGCTTTTAGCCACCTGACCTTTGTCGCGCACTTCCTGCCGTTTGCGCGGCGTCGCTTTTTCCGTTTTTTCACCAGCAAAAAACTGCAAATCAAGCCGCCATTCGCCCATCTTACGAGCCCCCCAACAGCTGCATGAAGCCGCGCAGCGAAGAAAACATGAGCTGGAACAGTCCGCGCGCAGAAAGCAGCATCGTGCCAATCGCCGCCGTCAACAGCAAAAACGCCGCCGCTGTCTTGACAGAAAAACCGACAGCAAAAATGTTCATTTGCGGCACCGCGCGGGCGACTAGGCCAAGCGCCACATCGACCAAAAAGAGCGAACCGACGAGCGGGGCGGCCATTTGCAGCGCGGCGGCGAACATCGCCGCGAACAAGCGCACCATATAGTCCGCTGCCCGTCCATCGGCCACGTGCGGCCACTGATCAAGCGGCAGCCAGTGGTAGCTGGAAAAGAGGCCGTCGAGCAACAAATGGTGGCCGTCGAGCGAAAGCAACAAGAGCAACGCCAACGAATGAAGGTATTGCCCGAGCAGCGGGCTTTGCGCCCCCGTTTGCGGATCGATCACATTGGCGATGGCAAACCCGATTTGAAAATCGATCAGCCCGCCGGCGATTTGCACCGCGGCCATGAGGATCGCCGCCAGCAGCCCGAGCCCTAAGCCGATGAGCGCCTCTTTCAAGACGAGCAACACGTAAACGCCGTCAAGCGCCACCGGTGATTTGGGCAGCGCCCAAAAAACGAGCCAGCTGAAAAAAAACGCCAAGCCGATTTTGTAAGCAGTCGGCACCGCCCGGTACGAAAAGAGCGGCAGCGCCGCAAAGAACGAAGCGGTGCGCACAAAGACGAGCAAAAACGCCGGAAAATAAGTCCATAGTTGTTCCATCGCCGATCAGCCTATAAATGAAGCAAGATTGTTCAAAATATCGTGCGCATACGACACCATTTTCGAGAGCATCCACGGGCCAAAAAACACAAACCCAAGCAAAACGGCGACAATTTTCGGCACAAAGGCGAGCGTCTGCTCCTGGATTTGCGTCGCGGCCTGAAACACGCTGACGACAAGCCCGATGACAAGCGACAACAGCAACAGCGGCCCGCAGACGATCAACGTCATATAAATCCCTTGTTCAGCAAGGCGAATGATCAAATCCGCACTCATCCACGCCACCCAATTCTTTTATTGAAAACTTTGCAGCAATGATTTGATGACTAAATGCCATCCATCGACGAGAACAAACAATAAAATTTTAAACGGCAGCGAAATCATCACCGGCGGTAGCATCATCATCCCCATCGACATGAGGACGCTCGCGACAATCATATCGATGACGAGAAACGGAATGAAAAGCATAAATCCCATTTGAAACGCCGTCTTCAATTCGCTGATCGCAAACGCCGGCACAAGCGCAGACAAAGGAATGTCGCGGACCGTTTTCGGCTGCTTGGCGCCGCTATAAGACAAAAACAGCGCCAAATCTTTCTGCCTTGTATGCTCGCTCATAAATTGCTTCAGCGGAACGGCGGCCCGCTCGTACGCCTCATCCAAGTTGATTTGGTCATTGAACAGCGGCTGTAGCGCCTGGTCGTTGATTTCTTTCCATGTCGGCGCCATAATGAAAAAGGTTAAAAACAAGGCGAGCCCGACGAGCACTTGGTTCGGCGGCATTTGTTGCGTCCCGAGCGCCGTGCGCACGAACGACAGCACAATGACGATGCGCGTAAAACAAGTCATCATGATTAAAATGCCGGGAGCAATCGACAAAACCGTTAGCAACAGCAGCAGCTTCACCGATGTCGAGACGTGTTCGGGAGCCATCGACTGAAACATATGGACGAATTCATTCATCGCCGCCCGTCCCTTTCTCTTTCACGCGCTTGAGCCATTCGTTCCGCTTTTCAGCCATTCGCTTCATCTCCTCGGTCAACAGCGCCGAAAACGGCCGGGAGGAGTCGGTTTCCCCCTTCATTTTGGCCATCCACTGTTCGCGAAGGCGGACGCCAAACCGGCCAAATTCCGTCATTCGTTCCACCCGGTTGCGGTGTTGAGCCAACAGCTCGTTGATTTCCTCCTCATCCTCGATCTCCCGAAGCAGTTGAATGGAGTCGGCAACGCCGATGACAAGCAGCCGGCGCCCAACTTTCACCAACTGAACGGAGCGATTCGCCCCGACGCTCGTTCCGCCCAGATGCTCGATGACACCTTTGGAGCTCGACAACAACTGCTGGCGGCGGCCAAGCCATTTCAAGAGCGCATAAAGAAGCAGGAGAACAAAAGCGGTCGCTCCGATCAAACGGAGCACATCGGAGGCGGAAACGGCATCCGCTGCGGGAGCGGGCGCTGTTTCCGATCCGCGAGCCGGAACGTCCGGTCCGCACGCGTCCGGATGCTTGAGACAATCGGCGACCGTCGGATTTTGCGCGGCCGCTGCCGGCATTCCGCCAAGCACGATCGCCGCCGCCATCACGACAGCCGTCCACCACTTCATGGGCACGATATTCACCGTTGGCCGCCTACCCGATCGTTTTGTTGATCGCTTCAATGACGCGGTCAGCTTGGAACGGCTTGACGACGAAATCTTTCGCTCCGGCTTGAATGGCGTCAATGACCATCGCTTGCTGCCCCATTGCGGAGCACATAATGACTTTGGCGTTGCTGTCGATTTTTTTGATCTCTTTGAGCGCGGCGATCCCGTCCATCTCCGGCATCATAATGTCCATCGTCACGATGTCGGGGCGCGTCTCTTTATACTTTTCAACCGCCTGCCGCCCGTCAGCTGCTTCCGCGACCACCTCGTGGCCGTTTTTCGTCAAAATGTCTTTGATCATCATGCGCATAAACGCCGCATCATCAACGACAAGCACTCTTGCCATGATCCCTACCTCCTGCATGCCTGTTATTTTAGCCGTTTTAACCGATCGCTTTGGCTCATAATATCGGTGATGCGCACCCCAAAGTTTTCGTCGATGACGACGACTTCGCCTTTGGCAATCAGCTTATTGTTGACAAAAATATCAACCGGCTCCCCAGCCAGTTTGTCCAATTCAATAATGGACCCCGTTGACAGCTGCAAAATCTCTTGCACGGAACGTTTCGTCCGCCCGAGCTCCACCGTCACTTGCAGCGGAACATCAAACAGCAGTTCCAAATTGCGCGTCTCAGCAGCCGCTAACGACGGAGCGTCAAATTCAGCAAAATCAGCGGTTTGGACAGGCCGAACGTCCGCTTCCTTCACGCGCTCGGCCGAAGCTTGTCCCGGCCGACCGGCGGGCTGGGAAACGATCGCTCCTCCCACATTCGCCAGCGTCGGAGCAGGATCGGGCCCATCAGCGGGCATGGCGCGCGCGTGCGCCGGCTCCGTCCGTTCTTCCACATCTTTCGGCTCGGAAGGAGACCCAAGCAGCAAGCCAACCAATTCCTTGGCGAAATCCACCGGCAACAGCTGCATAATGTTGGAGTCGATCAACTCACCGACCTTCAACCGGAAGGACACTTTAATGAAAAACTCCTCATCCGGCAAATACTCCAGCCCTTTTCCTTCGGACAAATCAAGAAGATGAAGCGTCGGCGGAGAAATGTCCACTCGCTTGCCAAAAACCGTCGACATCGATGTTGCTGCCGACCCCATCATTTGGTTCATCGCTTCTTGAACCGCGCTCAATTGAATCTCGCCAAGCTCATCATTCACCGCCGTTCCGTCGCCGCCCAGCATTAAATCGGCGATCACCGCCGCATCATGCTGCTTGATGACGAGCAAATTCGTTCCGAGAAACCCGTCCGTGTAGTTGACTTGAATGGCGACATACGGATGGGGGAATTCATCGGCGATTTTCGAGCGTTCAATCACGGACACGTTCGGCGTCGTGATTTCCACCTTTTGATTCAAGAGCATTGACAGCGCCGTGGCCGAACTGCCGAAGGAAATATTGCCAATTTCCCCAATAGCGTCCTGTTCCAGTGGAGAAAAGATGTCATGAAGCGCCGGGATCCCTTCACTGTTGCCCATTCCGCGCAACAACGCATCGATTTCATCTTGTGAAAGCATTCCATCATTCATCATGGCTGTCTCCGTCCCCCTCGCTCATCGCTAAAATTTGCACCGCCAGCTTTTTGTTCCGCTTGCCGGGCTGGCCGATAAATTTCGGGATATGGCCGATTTTGACGACCAGCGGTTCATGGATGGACTGCTCAAGTTGGATCACATCGCCGACCTCGAGCTGAAGAAATTCATTGATCGTAATGGACGCGGTGCCGAGCTCGGCAATGATCGGCAGCTTGGCCGCACGGACGCGCTGTTCCAACTGTTTCGCTTCCTCGGGGGAACGATCCCTTTTTTGCGCCTGCATCCAATAATGCACCGACAGCCGCGGCATGATCGGCTCGAGCACGACGTGCGGAATGCAAACGTTCATCATGCCGCGCGCTTCACCAACTTGCGTGTTGAGCGAAATGACGACAACGGTGTCATTCGGCGCAATCATGCGCAAAAACTGCGGATTGACTTCAAAATCGACAAACAGCGGATCGACCTCAGCCACCGACTCCCACGCATCACGCCAATGGACGAATGCTTTGTCAAACAAATTGGACATGATGCGCGTTTCGATCTCCGTCAGCTGATCCACTTTGTCCATGCCAACGCCGCGTCCGCCCATCACCCGATCCAACATGGCATAGGCGATATTCGGGTTGACTTCCAAAAGCACGTGCCCATTCAGCGGCGGCACCTCGAAGACGTTAATCACCGTCATCTTCGGAATGGAGCGGACGAACTCTTCGTATGGGATCTGATCGGCCGAAGCGACCGAAATTTGCACATACGTGCGCAGCTGGGCGGAAAAAAACGTCGTCAACAGGCGGGCGAAGTTTTCGTGAATGCGCGTCAAACTGCGAATCTGGTCTTTCGAAAACCGAAGCGCCCGCCGGAAGTCGTACGCTTTGACGCGCCGTCCTTCTTCTTCTTTTTTCAACTCTTCCGCGCTCATTTCCCCGGTGGAAAGCGCGGCCAACAGCGCGTCAATTTCACTTTGTGACAATACTTCCCCGGCTGTCATCTCACCTTCCCCCCTTTAGTCGGCAGGCTATTGGAGGATAAAGGAAGTGATGTAGACATTCTCTACTTTCCCTTCCTGCATCAACCCATTGATGTCGCGCTTCAGCCGTTCTTTTAATGCCGCCATTCCTTCTTTTCCTTTAAAGTCGGCCGCTTTCATTTCCGCCAGTTGTTCAATGATCACATCCTTAATTTGAAAATCGCGCTTCTCCGCCTCTGCCCGCGCTTTGTCACTATCCGTTTGGATTTTAAATGCGATTTTAATATAGCGGCCATCGGCTAAATTCGTTGTCATCTCCGGAATGTCGATCGAGCTTTCCGCCAGTTCGTCAGCGCTCGGCGCCTCCTGCTCTTTGGCATTCCCCATCTTCGTCACCGCCACCAGCACCGCTGTGCCGGCCAAAGCGATGACCGCCAACAAAACAATCATCAGTTTTATTGCCTTATTCCCTTTCACTGTCCAATCCTCCTGCTCCCGATAAGCGAAACATGCCGATTTGCCGATAAAATTCGCTTGCGAGCGCCGCCACTTGCTCAACCGTTTCGCGGACGACGAATTTTTTACCGTTTGTCAACGTTACGGTCGTGTCGGGAAACGCTTCGACTTGTTCAATGTACAGCGCATTGAGCGTAAACCGTTTGCCGTTGAGCTTCGTCAATGAAATCATCGGCAAAAGCGGGCGAGAGAAAGCCGCTCACGCCCTACCTCCTATTCTATTTTTTCAAGTTCACGAGCTCTTGCAAAATTTCATCCGAGGTGGTAATGATGCGCGTGTTCGCTTGGAAACCGCGCTGGGCAACAATCATCTCCGTAAATTCTTCCGCTAAATCCACATTGGACATTTCCAGCGCTCCGGAGACAATCGTTCCGGTTCCCCCCGTACCGGGCGTCCCTGTTGTCGGCTGGCCGGAGTTGGCTGTGTCACGGAACAAGTTGTTCCCTACTTTTTCTAACGCATCGTTATTAACGAATTTCGCCAATTGAATCCGTCCCGCTTGTTGCAGTGCACCAGAGGCATCGACATAGTTAACGGCTCCATCCGCCCCGATGCTTAAACTTTTGGCATCGGCAGGAATTCGGATCGGGCTCAATCCCGCTGCCGCTCCCGTCTGACCGAGCAGGTACTGGCCATCCGCATTCACAATATAGCCTTGTGAATCAAGATAGAAATTTCCGGCTCTCGTATACAGACGATTGTTTCCGGACGAATCGCCGATGACGAAAAATCCGTCGCCGGAAATGGCCAAATCAAGCACCCGACCCGTTGTTTGCAAGCTTCCTTGAGTGTGAACGGTGTCAATGGCGGCCAGCTGGGCGCCAAGCCCCACCTGTTTTGGATTCGTTCCGCCGCGGCCAGCGCCTGGAGCGCTCGCCCCGGAGATCGTTTGACTCATTAAATCTTTAAAAATCGTTCTTCCTTTTTTAAAGCCGTACGTGTTGACATTGGCAATATTGTTTCCGATCACATCCAGTTTCGTCTGGAAATTGCGCATGGCACCAATGCCCGAATACATGGAACGAAGCATCGATTTCTCTCCCCTTTACGATGTTTGTTCGACTTTGATAACCTGATCGGCCGCGATCATCGCACCATTTTCAAGCCCTAAAACCACCTGTCCGTCCTTTTGTTGGACAGATTGAACAACCGCTTGTTTGACGTCGCTACCATCCAGCCAAGAAACCGTTTTGCCGATCCATTCACTATAGCGCAAAAGCATATCGCGGTGGCTCGTTTGCATCCATTGTTGCATCAAATCGGCAATATTCATCATTTGCTCAAGCGAAGAAAAACTCGCCATTTGCGAAATAAAATCTTTATCTTCCATCGGATTAAGAGGATCTTGGTTTTGCAACTGAGCGAGCAAAATTTTTAAAAAATCGTCTTTCCCTAAAATTCGATTTCCCGTTTTCGACTCCGGCTGAGCGGCATTAGCTAGCCACAAATTTGAATCAATGGCATTTGTTGTCATTTTCCATCCTCCTATTCATCCGCCTCCACCCCGTCTAATGCAAACGAGGAAGAAGGTGATGATTCCCGCTTTTGTTCCCGCCGCGATTCATCATGTTGGCGGCCGCCTTGACGCCCCTCGGACTGCGGCGGCAACGAAGAGCCCTCCCAATCGGTCCAAACCGTCCACTTTTCAACCGTGATCTGGCTCGCATCAAGCAGCTGGGTGAGCTGCGGCAAATGAGCGTGAAGCAACTCTTTCACCGCATCGTTAGCGACGAGCAACTTAGCGGTCAGCTTCCCGTCCTCGTGCGTCATTTTCACCGTCACTGTGCCAAGATGCTCGGGATGAAGACGGATGACGAGCTGCGCCGCCCCGCCCGGGAGCCGCATCCAACGTCCCAGCCGCAAAGCGCGGGCGACTTGGTCAACCACAAAATCCGAATGCCCATTTTCCACTTGGCTCGTCTGGCTGTCTGAATCGAGCGGCAGAGAGAACCAAGAAGTCGGATGGGCAGAAAATCCTGCCTGTCCATCCGTTCGCACTCCGTCCTCTCTGCGAAGCGAAAGCCGCTCGTGAGCAGAGACGGTAGTGCTGACATCAACGGGGAGAACCGAGCCGAGCGCTTGTTGTTCATGTTCTCCCGCCAGCGGCAAAGAAGATAGAGGGATGGATGCCGTTTCAGCGTGCTGCTGAGCAACCCCTTGCGCCTTATATGACCAAGCATAGGACGCTCCCTCTGTCGGCAAACGGTTACTATCGCGGTTCGATGCCTGTTCGACGATCGCGGTCAAGCGCCCCCCTTCATACGCGGCCATTCTCCCCTCTCTCCCAAGGTCAAGCGCCCCGATGTCAATGGATGAACGTTGGCCTTTGCGATCAGGCTGAGGAGAAATGAGTTGACCCTCTTTTGCGACAACCATTTGGTCATCTCCGGTTTGTAAACAACGGAACGCCGGGAAAATTCCGATCGTCGGGCCAGTAAAAAGGGAAAGCCACTCGAAACCGCCCTGTCCATCGGTTTGTTCCGCTTTGTTTTCGAGTTGTTCCGCCTTGTTTTCCGGCAAAGCGGGCCGCTCCGCCATCGCGGTTTCCACCGGGAGGGGTTCGGTCTGTTTGTGTGCGAGCAATTGTGCGAATGCCCCGCTGGGCCCGGTTTCCTTTTTGGACGGCGCCGGGGCGGACTGATCGCCCACGGCCTGCGGCGAACGGGCTGTCAACGTTACATTCATTGGGCCGCCTCCTCTCCCATCGTCGATTTGCTCAGCGAGGACAACAGCTTCGCTGCTTGTTTCGCCGGCATTTTGTCCAAAATCGCCGCCGCTTTATCGCGGTCCATCTTGCTTAACACATCGAGCGCCTCGTTCTCGGAAAGCTCGGCTAAAACGGCCGCTGCCTGCTTGTCTGACATCGCGCCATACAGGCTCGCGACATCGACGGAAGGAGACGCAGCCTCCGCAGCGGAAGCCGTTGGCTTGTCGGGTTCGGCGGCGGGGGCCGTCAACCGCGCCAGCTCTTTTTCTTTGGCCGCCAGTTCATTTTTGAGCTGGCGAATTTGGTTTTGCTGCTCGTCGATCGTTCGTTTTTGCCGTGCGATCGTTTCTTGTTGCTTGGCCATCGCCTCGCGGATCGTTTTCTCCTTTTTCTTCCAATCGACCCACTCCGAAACAAACGGAACGTTCGTGACCCATTGCTTTGCCGTTTTCGCTGCGTTAACACCGGCGGCGTTCAAAATCAACAAAAGGAAGAAAGCAGCAAACACGCTTGGGATGATCACGACGAACAAGAGCCATTGCCAGCGGCTCGTCTGTTGTTCCTGTTCGATGTTGCTTCCCGCCATCTACAACTCTCCTTGGCGCGCAAACCGCTGGATGGCCATTTCATCAAAGAAGCGGCGCTCCGCCTCTTTTTCGAGCTGCTTGGCCCATTGTTGCGCGCGCTCATGCATTTTTTCATATTTTTTCGCCTCGATGTTCAGCTCGACCAAGCGCCGCTGCCGGCGTTGCATCTGCTCGCGCGCCTGCATGACGACGAGCTGATAATGATCGATCGTCCGTTCCATGTTGGCGAGATAGTGCAGCATATGGCGGATGGCCCCGATGGGCAGGCCGGCTCGCAGCTGTTCGTCCCGGGCCGCTTCGCCTCGTTCTTTTTCCTTCAGCAGCCGGTACAGTGTTTCGGCCGCCTGTTCAAACTTGCGCACCGCCGCTTCGTATTCCCCAAGCGCCGCTTGCTTTTCTTTTTCCTTCATCGCCCATATTTTTTGCAACCGAAACGTCGTCATCACGTTTGTTCACCCTTTCCCCCGTGAAGATGGCGCACGTCTCCATCACCCGGCCGACAACAGGCGGAACAGCGCCTCAATGCTTTCCTCGCGAGTCGTTTTTTCGTCGATCTCCTGGCGGCAAAACGCCATAATGCGCGGGTAAAACTGAATCGCTTCATCAATTTCACGGGATGATCCGTGCTTGTACGCCCCAATTTGAATCAAGTCTTCCGAATCCATATAAGTGGACAGAAGGCGACGAAGCCGATTCGCTGCTTCGCGATGCTCGGCGCTGATGATGTGGGGCATGACGCGGCTGACGCTTTTCAGCACGTTAATCGCCGGATAGTGCCCTTTGTTGGCCAGCTGGCGCTCGAGCACAAGATGGCCGTCCAAAATGCCGCGCACCGCATCAGCGATCGGTTCATTCATGTCATCGCCGTCGACAAGCACCGTATAAAAGGCCGTGATCGTCCCGGACGCGTTTGTTCCGGCCCGTTCCAGCAGCTTGGGCAACAGGGCGAACACGGATGGCGTGTAGCCTTTTGTCGTCGGAGGCTCGCCGACGGCCAGCCCGATCTCCCGCTGCGCCATGGCGACGCGAGTGACCGAGTCCATCATGAGCATGACATCGGCCCCTTGGTCGCGGAAATATTCGGCGATCGCTGTCGCCGTATAGGCCCCCTTCACGCGCATCAACGCCGGCTGATCGGACGTAGCGACGACGACAATCGAGCGAGCGAGGCCGTCCGGACCGAGATCGCGCTCCAAAAATTCACGCACTTCGCGGCCGCGCTCGCCGATCAGGGCAATGACGTTGACATCAGCCGATGTATGGCGGGCGATCATCCCCATCAAGGTGCTTTTGCCGACGCCGGAGCCGGCAAAAATTCCAACCCGTTGCCCTTTGCCGACGGAAAGCAAGCTATCGATCACGCGAACTCCGACTTCAAGCGGCTCGGCGATCGGCGGCCGGGTGAGCGGATTGGGCGGATCGCGCTCGACCGACACGGGCTTTACGCCTAAAGGCAGCGCGCTTCCGTCAAGCGGGTAGCCGAGCGGATCCAAAACCGTGCCGATCAGCGCCTCACCGACATGCACTTCGAGCGGTTTGCCAGCCGCCTCGACGAGACAGCCTGGGGCGATGTGCGTCATGGCGGAAAACGGCATGAGCAACACGTGCTGCTCATGAAAGCCGACGACTTCAGCGGGGATTTTGCGGCGGCCGCTCGCTTCATGAATGTAGCAAAGGTCGCCGATCGAACTTTCCGGCCCTTTCGATTCCGTCATTAATCCGATGACGCGTGATACTTTACCAAATCGTCGATACAAGTCAGCCACAGCCATTTCATCAAGAAGCGCCTGCCAGTTCAGGGGACGTTTCCTCCTTCAACCGCCGGAAAAGCGCCTCGCGCAGCCGTTCCAGCTGGGTATCGACGCTTGCATCAATGCGCCCGAACGGCGTTTCAACGAGGCAGCCGTATTCCGGCAGCGTATCATCGGGATAAATGAACAAATCGACGCGCTGCGGAAAAACGGATTTCAGCCGCTCTTGCTGTTCCGTCACCATTTCGTAGCAATGCGGGTGAACGTAAACGGCCACTTCCGTCTGCCGCCGCACTTCTTGCAACGCTTGCAGAACAAGCGGTAAAAACGCGTTCCGATCGTTCTCAAGCGCGGCGCCAAGAATGCGTTCTGCCGCTTTTAGCGCCACTTCGAGCATCGTCTCCGCCGCCGCTTCGATGCGGGCGTAAAACTCGCTGTTTGCCCGCTCCGCCGCGCGCCGCGCCTGTTCCACCCATTCGCGATGCTCGCTGAGCGCCGCCGCGTGCCCGGCTGCGTAGCCATCTTCATACCCTTGGGCGCGCGCTTCTTGCATAAGCCGCTCTTTTTCGGCCTGCCATTGCTCTTGTTCGCGCGCGAGCTGTTCGCGCATCGCCTGGCAATATTGCTCGGCTTGCCGGCGAAGCTCGGCCGCTTCTTCCCTAGCGGCAACGACCGCTTCCATTTCCTCGTGCCTGCCGTCCATTTCCGAAAGACCGGCGGCGAGCGGATGATGCACGGCGATGATTTTTTTGCCTGCGCGCGCCGCCACCGTTGGCGCTTTAATCACATTAGACAATGATATCATCTCCTCCCCCGCGGGCGATGACGATTTCACCGGCCTCTTCAAGGCGGCGAATGATGCCAACAATGCGCGACTGGGCCTCCTCGACATCCCGGAGCCGAACCGGTCCCATATATTCCATCTCTTCTTTGAACGTCTCTGCCATTCGCGACGACATGTTGCGGAAGACAACGTCTTTCACTTCCTCGCTTGCCACCTTCAGGGCCAGCATGAGGTCGTTGTTGTCGACTTCGCGGATGACGCGCTGGATGGCGCGGTTGTCAAGCGTGACGATATCTTCAAATACAAACATTCGTTTTTTGATTTCCTCAGCCAGCTCCGGATCTTGTATTTCCAACGCATCCAAAATCGTTCGCTCCGTGCTTCGATCGACTTGGTTCAACACCTCGACGACCGCTTCGATTCCGCCAGCTTGCGTGTAGTCTTGGACGAACGTTGCCGACAGCCGCCGCTCCAAAATTTGTTCGACTTCGCTGATAATTTCAGGCGATGTGCTGTCCATCAGCGCGATGCGCCGGGCGACATCGGCCTGCATTTCCTGCGGAAGCGCGGACAAAATTTGCCCAGCCTGCGCCGGCTCCAAATAGGAGAGAATGAGAGCGATCGTTTGCGGATGCTCGTTTTGGATGAAGTTTAACAGCTGCATCGGGTCGGCTTTGCGGGCGAAGTCAAACGGACGCACCATCAGCGCCGATGTCAGCCGATGGATGATGTTCATCGCTTTGTCTGGGCCGAGCGCTCGTTCCAGCACTTCTTTCGCGTAGGCGATG
Source organism: Geobacillus sp. YF-1 (assembly GCF_052692335.1). Lineage (NCBI taxonomy): Bacteria > Bacillati > Bacillota > Bacilli > Caryophanales > Anoxybacillaceae > Geobacillus > Geobacillus sp. YF-1. The sequence goes on along the minus strand of NZ_CP199850.1, from coordinate 1,172,650 downwards.
CCGCCTTGGGCGATGTAATCTTGCGCTACCGCGAGCTGACGGAACTCTTCGAGCACTTCTTCTTTTTGGTCGGCCGTCACTTGGCGGACGTTGGAAATTTCCAATGTCAATTTTTCAATGTCGTCTTCGGATAAGTGCTTATAGACAGAGGCCGATACGTCCGGGCCAAGGGAAATGAGGAGGATGGCCGCCTTCTGTCTGCCCGTCAGCCCGCCTTTCCGTTCACGCTTTGCCATACGCCGTTCCTCCTACTCTTCCGATAGCCACGTTTTTAATAGTTTGGCAAACTCGTCCGGCTTTTCTTTCGCTAGGCGCTCAAGCTGCCGGCGACGCATCACCGACTCCGTCTCCGGCGGCTCCGGCAACTCCGGTTCCGCCATCGACGGAGCGAGCGGAAACTCTTCCTCTTCCTCTTCGTCCTCGCGGCGGCGGCGCAGCCAGAAGAACAACAGCAAAGCGATCAGCAAGAGCGCTCCGCCGCCGGCGGCGTACCACCACCATGCCGGCCTTGCTGGCGCTGTTTCTGTAAACGTCGGTTTGCCGTTGAATTTTTGTACGGACACAACGATGCGGTTGTTGATGTCCTGATCGGTGAGCGTTTGCCCCTCGCCTTTGTCGATCGACGTCCGCACGATCGTCCCTAGCAGCTTTTGAATGTCGTTGACCGTTTCCGGCGGCAGCGAATTCGGATCATTCGGCTTCGGCGGCTCCACCATCACTTGGATGCCTAAGTCGCGGATTTTGTACGGACTTTCCACGATTTGTTTTTTAATTCTGTTGACCTCGTTGTTGACCGTCTCCTCAGTCCGCTCGTAATCGCCATTTGTATCGCCGTTGGTGGACTGATAGCCCGGCACTTCGTTCGTGCCCGTTCCGGCCGCGCCGCCCGGGCGCGCCCCGCTTCCCGAATACGCTTCTTTGATGCGCTGGACGCTGACCGCAATGCCTTCATTGTTTTTCTCATCGACCGGGGCGACTAAGTTTTCTTCCCGCTTTTCTTGCGTGAAATCGACATCGGCGGTCACGGAAACGACGACTTTATCCTGCCCCATCATCGTGCCAAGCAGCTGCTGCACTTGGCGCTGGATGTCGCGTTCGATTTGTTTTTTGATTTGCTGCTGCGAAGCGAATGTCGTTCCTGTCGAATTTTCGTCGTCATTTTTCAAATCAAAATACTCAAAAAACTGATTCATGATGACGATATTATCTGTAGAGAGATTAGGAACACTTTTCGCGACGAGGTGATAGAGCGCGCGAATTTGCTCGTCGCTAAACCGGTAGCCCGGCTTCGTCTTCAGCACGATCGAAGCCGAGGCTTCCTCTTTTTCATCGGAAACGAATACGCTCGGCTGCGGAAGCGTAATCATCACTTTTGCATCTTGCACGCCGTCGATCGTTTTGATCAAGTTGGCGAGCTCTGTCTGCATCGCTTTTAACTTCACCATATTAAACTCGTTGTCGGTCATGCCGAAGCTCGCGTTTTGGCCAAAAAAGGAATAGTCGATCGTTCCACTGTTCGGAATGCCTTCGGCGGCCAGCTCCACTTTCAAGGCGTCGACTTGCTCTTTTGGCACTTGAATCGTCGTGCCGCCGTCCACCACTTCAGCCGGCACGCCACGCTCATCGAGCGTCGCCTTGATTTGCCCAGCTTCCTGCGGCGTCAAGTTGCTGTAAAGCGGCACCATTTCCGTTCTCGTCGCCCAAAAGATCGCGATGCCGGCAGCCGCGAGCACAGCAGCCGCTATGGCGAGCGTGAGCCGTTTTTGTCTTTTCGTCCGTTCTTGCCAAAACACGCGAGCGCGGCCCCACCACTCTTTCCATTTGTCTCTCATACGATTCCCCCGATAATCGAGCTGCCCACCGCCATCGCACCGTGATGACGGCCGCTTCCATATGTAATGCTGTTCATGGTCGTTACAATGGCATGCGCATCATTTCTTGGTAGGCCTCAATCGCCTTATTGCGAACTTCGAGCGTCAGCTGCAGGGCGATGCTCGCCTTTTGCCCTGCGATCATCACATCGTGCAGTTGAACATTTTCCCCGCGAACGAGCTTTTCCGTCAGCTCATCCGCTTGAAGTTGCGCCTCGTTGACTCGGTTGAGCGCTTCTTTGAAAAAAGCGGCAAACTGCTTTTGCGCCGCAGCCGGTTTCACCGGAGAGGAAACGGCCGCGGTCATTCCCAACCCGACGCGGTTGACTCCATCGATCATCGCCCATCCTCCTTACGAACTATTTCCCAATTTCCAACGCCTTCATCAGCATGCCTTTGGAGGCGTTCAACGCCGTGACGTTCGCTTCATAGGAGCGAGTCGCCCCGATCAAGTCGACCATTTCCTTGAGCGGATCCACGTTCGGCAGGCGAACGTAGCCATCAGCGTTGGCGTCCGGGTGATCCGGATCGTACACGAGCTTAAACGGCGCGGGATCCTCGGCAATTTCTCGCACCTCCACTCCACCTCCTGCCGGCTCCGCCCGTCCGATGGCGGCCTGCAGATAGCTGGAAAATTGAGCGCCGCGCGGCTCAAATATGACCACTTTGCGGCGGTACGGCTCCCACTCGCCGTTGACCAAGCGCGCCCGCGTGGTATCGACGTTGGCGATGTTGGACGAAATGACATCCATGCGCAACCGCTGGGCCGTGAGCGCCGAAGCGGAGATGTTCAGGCTTTGAAACATCGACACCGTCTATTTCCCTCCTTTGATCACCGTTTTTAGCGTTGCGAACTTCCCATTAATCTGGTCGACCAACGCGTTGTAATAAATTTGGTTTTCTGCTAATTTTGACATTTCTTGATCAATGTCGACACTATTTCCATTATGATTGTAACTCATGTTGGCGTTGGTCGTCACGATGATTTTTCCGCTTTGTTCACTCGAAAACGAAAAATGCCTCGGGTTCGTCCGTTTTGCCTCAAACTGAAGCGCCCGCTCAAGTTCCGCCTGAAATCGCACATCTTTCGCCTTATAGCCCGGCGTATCGGCGTTGGCGATGTTGTCAGCAATCGCCTGCTGGCGGAGCGAAGCGTAACGGAGTCCTTGCTCGAGCCAGTGGATCGTCGGTGAGAACAACGACAATGGAATCCCCTCTTTTATCCTATTTTTCGACAATTTCTGCTAGATTTCATTTTACGGGAAAGAAAACCCAATGTATAGCCGGAACTTGGTACTATTTTTCTCCCCTCGTCGTTGTTCGAAGGCTGGTGAAAACGATTGGTTTCCTGATCGATGAGGAAAAGTGTGCAGTACTGCAAGGTTTTTCGATTTGAGAAACGATGGCAGGAAGCGGTATGCACGATTGAATCACGGTCTCTTAGGAAATAAAAACCCGCTAGGCAAAAATCCCTAGCGGGTTGAGACGGCCACGCCGTTTAGCTTGATTTCAATTTTTCCAGTTCGCTTAAAAATTTATCGTTCAATACTTTAATGTACGTTCCTTTCATGCCGAGCGAACGCGATTCAATGATCCCGGCGCTCTCAAGCTTGCGCAAGGCGTTGACGATAACCGAACGGGTGATGCCGACGCGGTCGGCGATTTTGCTCGCGACAAGCAGCCCTTCCGTTCCGTCAAGCTCTTCAAAAATATGCTCAATCGCTTCAAGTTCGCTGTAAGACAGCGAGCTGATCGCCATTTGCACAACCGCTTTGCTGCGCGCTTCTTCCTCGATTTCTTCCGCCTTTTCCCGCAAAATTTCCATGCCGACGACCGTCGCTCCGTATTCGGCCAAAATGAGATCGTCGTTATCAAACTCGCGGTCAAGACGCGACAAAATGAGGGTGCCGAGCCGTTCCCCGCCGCCGTTGATCGGGACGATCGTCGTCAAGCCGGTTTTGAACAAGTCACGATTTTCCACTGGAAACGCTGTATATTCGCTGTTAATATCAATGTTAGGAGACGTTTCCGTAATGTTGAACAAGTTTTTCGTATATTCTTCCGGAAACTGCCGCTCCTCGAGCATCCGTTTCATCCGCTCGTTTTCAATCGATTGCTTAATGGCGAAGCCGAGCAGCTTGCCGCGGCGGCTAACGACAAACACATTGGCTTCAATCACTTCGCAAAGCGTTTCGGCCATTTCTTTGAAATTGACCGGCCGCCCGGCTGCTTTTTGCAGCATCGCGTTAATTTTTCGCGTTTTTTCTAATAAATTCATCGTTTTCATCTCCTCCTCACAAAATAAATTCGCGTAAATCTTTGTTTTTGACGATGTCGCCGAGCTTTTGCTCGACATACTGCGGCGTGATGACGACTTTGTCGATGCCGATGTCCGGCGCTTCAAACAGCAATTCTTCAAGCAGTTTTTCCAAGATGGTATGCAGCCGGCGCGCGCCGATGTTATCGGTCGTCTGATTCACTTCAAACGCCACTTCGGCAATCTTACGAATAGCATCGTCAGAAAATTCAAGATTTATACCTTCCGTGGCCAAAAGAGCTTGATACTGTTTGATGAGGGCGTTGTCCGGCTCGACTAATATTCTTACGAAATCATCGACGGAAAGTTTCGCCAGTTCGACGCGAATCGGGAAACGGCCTTGCAGCTCAGGGATCAAATCGGACGGCTTCGCCATATGGAACGCCCCGGCGGCGATGAATAAGATGTGGTCCGTTTTGACCGGCCCGTATTTCGTCATAACGGTCGAACCTTCGACAATCGGCAAAATGTCGCGCTGCACCCCTTCGCGCGAGACATCGGCCGAACCGGACACCGCCCCGCTGCGGGCGATTTTGTCGATTTCATCGATAAAAATGATGCCGGACTGCTCGGCAAGGCGAATCGCTTCTTGCGTCACTTCATCCATGTCGATCAGCTTTTGCGCCTCTTCGTTGATGAGCACTTTTCGCGCTTCGCTCACTTTGAGGCGCCGTTTTTTGCGCCGCTTCGGCATGAGGCTGCTTAACGCATCTTGCATATTGACGCCCATCTGCTCGATGCCCGCCCCTTGCAAAAAGTCAAACAACATCGGCGGCTGCTCCTCGATTTCAATCGTCACCATTTCGTTTTCGAGCTGGCCGTTTTCGAGTTGCCAGGCGACTTGGCGCCGTTTTCGCTCGACTTGCTCGTCCTCATGGCTGTAGCTGCTGTCTTGTTGGGTCGTCTGTCCCCCGAACAGCAGCTCAAGCGGGTTTTTGATCGTCTGTTTCGGTTTGCCGGGGACAAGCAATTCAACGAGCCGTTTGTTCGCCTGCTGCTCGGCCCGGTCTTTCACCTCGTTCATTTTCCGCTCTTTGACGAGTCGGACCGATGTTTCCACCAAATCGCGCACCATCGATTCGACATCGCGTCCGACATAGCCGACTTCGGTAAATTTCGTCGCCTCGACTTTGATAAACGGGGCGCCGACGAGTTTCGCGAGCCGGCGGGCGATCTCGGTCTTTCCGACCCCGGTCGGCCCGATCATTAAAATGTTTTTCGGCATCACTTCATCGCGCAATTTTTCATCGAGCAAGCTGCGGCGGTACCGGTTGCGGAGGGCGATCGCCACCGCTTTTTTCGCCTCTTTTTGCCCAACGATAAACTGATCGAGCTTCTCGACAATTTGCCTTGGGGTCAATGTTTCCGCCATCATCGGCCTCCTCCTTTTTACAGCTCTTCCACTATGATATGGCCGTTCGTATAGACGCAAATGTCAGCGGCAATCTCGAGCGCTGCCTTGGCGATGTCTTTGGCGGTCAGCGAGCCGCCGGCATACTTCTTTAACGCGCGTCCAGCAGCGAGCGCATAGTGGCCGCCCGAACCGATCGCCAGCATGCCATCGTCCGGCTCGATCACTTCGCCGGTGCCGGAGACAAGCAACAGATGGTCTTTGTCCATCACGATCAACATCGCCTCAAGGCGGCGCAGCACTTTGTCGCTCCGCCATTCTTTCGCCAATTCCACCGCCGCGCGCGGCAAGTTGCCATTGAACTGCTCGAGCTTGCCTTCGAACATCTCAAACAGCGTAAACGCATCAGCGACCGAGCCAGCAAACCCGGCAAGCACGTTTCCTTGAAACAGCCGCCGCACTTTTTTGGCCGTCTGTTTCATGACGACCGCATTGCCGAACGTCACTTGGCCGTCGCCCGCCATCGCCGCTGCCCCGTTATGGCGGATGGCAAAAATCGTCGTCGCATGAAAAGTTCCCATCATTGTCCCCTCCCTGCCGGCGGGCCTACGCCCGCGGATGCGCCTGCAAATAAATGTGCCGAAGCCGGTCTTTCGTCACATGCGTATACACTTGGGTCGATGACAAATGCGTGTGGCCGAGCAGCTCCTGCACGGAGCGAAGGTCGGCTCCGTTGTTGAGCAAATGGGTCGCAAACGTGTGCCTCAGCACGTGGGGGCTGATCTGTTGCGTCAGCGCCGCCGCTTCCACGATCCGCTCGAAAACGTACCGCGCCCCTCGAGGCGTGAGCGGGTTGCCGCGGGCGTTAACAAACAAATAGCGGTGGTCTGCCGCCAACGTTTTCGTGAGCTCGCGCCGCCCGCCGTGGATATACCGTTTGAGCGCCTCACAAGCCGCGCGCCCGAATGGGACATAGCGCTGCTTGTTTCCTTTGCCGTGAATGAATACGGTCTGCGCTTGGAAATCGATGTCGGACAGTTGAATGTGACAACATTCACTAATCCTGGCACCTGTCGCGTACAACAGCTCAAGCAGCGCCGCGTTGCGCTGGCCAAGAGCGGTATTCTCATCATTGACAAGAAAGAGCGCTTCTAATTCCTGCGGATATAAAAAATTCGGAATGGTTTGCTCTTTTTTCGGCAGCGCCGCAAACGCAAACGGATTTTCAGCCGCCCGCCCCTCGCGCAGCAAAAACTTGTAAAAGCTGCGCAAACTCGAAATTTTGCGGGCGATCGAACGGCTCGATAGCTTTTGCCCGTACAGCTTCGTCAAATACAAGCGGACATCGCTATAGGCCACGTCCTCAAGCCGACCGATCCCCTCGGCGCTCATAAACTGCAAAAACTGCTCAATGTCGCGCCGGTAGCACACAATAGTATATTGTGAATAATTTTTCTCGATTTGTAAATATTCCAGGAACAATTGTAATACAAGTTTCGAATTTTCCATTGCCTCACCTCGCAGCGGCTCCTCCATCGTACCATACGATGGCATACAAACGCAACTATTTTTTATAAAATTCTGAATTGTGGCCGGCGCCTGTTTAGACGTCCGGCCGTTCTTCGTAGTCGCACGCTGTGCATTGCACTTGCGCGCCCTTTTTCAATTTTTTCTCAATGAGCAGCCCGCCGCATTTCGGGCAAGGACGAGCGAGCGGCTGGTCCCAGGAAACAAAGTCACAGTCCGGAAAGCGATCGCAGCCATAAAACACTCGCTTCCGCTTGCTGCTGCGCTCCACGATTTCGCCTTCACGGCATTTCGGGCACTTGACGCCGATGGACTTCACAATCGGCTTCGTATGGCGGCATTCTGGAAAATTTGAACAGGCGATAAACTTGCCGAAGCGGCCCATTTTGTACACCATCGGACTGCCGCACACGTCGCAATCGATGCCGGCCGGCTCGTCTTTCAAATCCACTTCGCGCATCTCTTTTTCCGCTACTTTCAACCGCTTCTCAAATTCGCGGTAAAACTCGTCGACGACTTCGATCCAGCCCACTTTTCCTTCTTCGATTTCATCCAATTCTTTTTCCATTTTCGCCGTAAACTCGACATCGATAATTTCCGGAAAAAACTCGAGCATCAGCTCAACAACGATTTCGCCAAGCTCCGTTGGAATGAACCGCTTGTTTTCCAAGACGACGTAGTTGCGCTTTTGAATCGTATCAAGCGTCGGCGCATACGTCGACGGACGGCCGATGCCGAGCTCTTCCAGCGTTTTCACAAGGCGCGCCTCTGTGTAGCGCGGCGGCGGTTGGGTGAAATGCTGCTTCGGTTCAATCGCTTCGCTCTGGACGGTTTCTCCCTCTTCCAAGTTCGGCAGCAGCCGGTCTTGTTCCTCCGTCTGATCGTCCGATCCTTCGATGTATACTTTCATAAAGCCCGGAAACTTGACCTTTGACCCGTTGGCGCGGAACAGGACGCCGTTGTTTTCCAGCTCCACGCTCATCGTGTCAAGGACGGCCGCTGCCATTTGGCTGGCGATGAATCGCTCCCAAATCAATTTATAGAGCCGGAATTGATCGCGCGTCAAATACGGCTTTACTTTTTCCGGATCGCGAAAGGCTGATGTCGGACGAATCGCTTCATGGGCATCTTGGGCATTGGTGCTTTTCTTTTCCTTCCGTTTTTCTTGGTTGACGTACGAAGCGCCAAACGCCGCCTCGATGTATGCCGCCGCTTCCCGCTGCGCCGTTTCGGCGATGCGCGTCGAATCGGTGCGCATGTATGTAATCAAACCGACGGTCCCCTCGCCGCCGAGGTCGATTCCTTCATACAGCTGCTGGGCGACCATCATCGTTTTTTTCGTGCGGAAATTGAGCTTGCGCGCCGCTTCTTGCTGCAGTGACGACGTGGTAAATGGCGGCACTGGACTGCGCTTGCGCTCGCGCTTGGCGACCGTTTTGACGGTGAACGAATTCCCTTGCAAGCGGGAAAGCACGGCTTTCACGTCTTCTTCCGTCTTTATGTCGCGCTTTTGCCCATCGATGCCGTAAAAGGAGGCGGTGAACGTTTCCTTGCCTTTTTGCAGCACCGCTTGAATCGTCCAATATTCTTCCGGACGGAATTCGCGAATTTCTTTTTCCCTCTCGATGATGAGGCGCAGGGCGACCGACTGTACGCGGCCGGCGCTCAACCCTTTTTTCACCTTCTTCCATAGGAGCGGGCTGATATTGTAACCGACGAGTCGGTCGAGCACGCGCCGCGCCTGCTGGGCGTCCACTAGGTTCATATTGATGGCGCGCGGCTGTTGAAACGATTGTTGAATGGCGTCTTTTGTAATTTCGTGGAACACGACGCGGCAATCCGAATGGATGTCGAGATCGAGCATGTTGGCCAAATGCCAAGCAATCGCCTCTCCTTCACGGTCCGGGTCGGCGGCAAGAAACACCTTTTTCGCTTTTTTCGCCGCTGTTTTCAGCTCTTTAATCACTTGGCCTTTGCCGCGGATCGTAATGTACTTCGGCTCATAGCCGCGGTTTATATCAACGCCCATTTGGCTTTTTGGCAAGTCTCGGACGTGGCCCATCGAAGCTTTGACCGTATATTTTTTTCCTAAGTATCGTTCGATCGTCTTCGCTTTCGTTGGCGACTCGACGATAACTAAGTAGTCTGACATCGATCTTCCACCCCTAGGAGGTAAATTGAAATCTTCATTATTATTAATGATTATGGCCACATTTGTCAAACATGATCGCTACAAGTACGGGAATTCAGCGATCACATCGTCCGCTTGTTGCACTAGTTTGGCCCCGTGTTGAATGAGCGTATTCGGGCCAGCGGATTCGGCCAAACCGATCGGACCGGGGACGGCGAACACTTCACGCCCTTGCTCGAGCGCATACGCGGCGGTGATGAGCGAGCCGCTTTTCACCCGGGCTTGTACGACGATCGTGCCGAGCGACAATCCGCTGATGATGCGGTTGCGAGCCGGAAACTGCCACGGCTGCGGTCTTGTTGCCGGCGGATGTTCAGCGATCACGAGATGTTCTTCCATGAGTTGCCGAGCAAAGGAACGGTGGGCCTTTGGATAAACGTGGTCAAGCCCGCCAGCGATGACCGCGATCGTCGTGCCGCCGTGCCGGACGGCCAGTTGATGGGCGCAAACATCAATGCCAAAGGCCAGTCCGCTCACGATCGTAAAACCGGCGGAAACGAGCGGCGGCACCAGTTTTTCCAACGCGGCGATTCCTTCTTTCGTCGGATGTCGCGTTCCGACGATGCTGATCAGCTTCACTTGTTGAAGCAAAGCGAGGTTCCCTTTCGCGTACAGCACCCATGGCGGCGCGTGGATATGCTTTAGCAGCGGCGGATAGTCGGCGTCCCATAACGTGATGAGGCGAATGCCCCGGCTGCGGTATGCTTGCAGCAGCCGCTGCATATCGATGGCATGCAAGTCGTGGAAAAAGGCGTTCCATTGCGCATCGGAGAGCGGGACAAGGGAGCGGAGGGCAGAGGGAGAGAGCGAAAATGGAGCAGAAAGCGTAGCATCAGCGGCCAACAGCGCCTGAATCGTCTTCCATCCCGCCCCGCGGCAATGGTGGAGATGGATGAGCCGGTCGCGAACCGTATCGTACATCGTATTCCCCTTTCTCGCAACAGGATAAACAGCACCCCGCACACGATCGTGCGGGGCAGGAACATTAATGCGTTTTGCATTTTTCGTACAAGCCGCGCTCTTTTAAGACGGAAATGAGCGTTTCGCCGATGACGGCCGGCGTTTCCGCCACTTTGATGCCGCATTCGGTCATTTTTTTGATTTTTTCCGCAGCCGTGCCTTTGCCGCCGGAAATGATCGCGCCGGCATGGCCCATCCGTTTGCCCGGAGGCGCCGTCTGCCCGCCGATGAAGCCGACGACCGGTTTCGTCATATTCGCTTTTACCCATTCGGCCGCTTCTTCTTCGGCCGTGCCGCCGATTTCGCCGATCATAATGACCGCGTATGTCTCTTCGTCCTCGTTAAACGCCTTCAGCACATCGATGAAGTTCGTGCCGTTGACCGGGTCACCGCCGATACCGACTGCCGTTGATTGGCCGATGCCGGCTTGCGTCAGTTGGTGAACCGCCTCGTACGTCAGCGTGCCGGAGCGCGAGACGATGCCGACATGCCCTTTTTTATGGATGTAGCCCGGCATAATGCCGATTTTGCACTCTTCCGGCGTAATGACGCCCGGGCAGTTCGGGCCGATGAGGCGCGTCTTTTTCCCTTCCATGTACCGTTTCACTTTCACCATATCAAGCACCGGAATGCCTTCGGTGATGCAGACGACGAGATCGAGCCCGGCGTCGACCGCCTCCATGATCGCATCGGCGGCAAACGCCGGCGGAACGTAAATGACCGAAGCGTTCGCGCCCGTTTTTTCGACCGCTTCCGAAACGGTGTCAAACACCGGCACGCCTTCGACTTCCGTGCCGCCTTTGCCCGGCGTGACCCCGCCGACAATGTTCGTTCCGTATTCAATCATCTGTTTTGTATGAAACAGCCCTTGCGAACCGGTAATCCCTTGCACGATCACTTTCGTGTCTTTATTGACAAAAACGCTCACGTGTCTCCCTCGCTTTCTTAACGTACTAGCTCGACGATTTTTTGCGCGCCGTCCGCCATCGATTCCGCCGCCGTAATGTTCAAGCCCGACTCTTCTAAAATCTTTTTCCCGAGCTCGACGTTCGTTCCTTCGAGGCGAACGACGAGCGGAAGTGTCAAGCCGACTTGCTTCGTCGCCGCAACGATGCCGCTCGCGATGACGTCACATTTCATAATGCCGCCGAAAATGTTGACGAAAATGCCTTTCACGTTCGGATCGGACAAAATGATTTTGAACGCTTCCGTCACTTTTTCCTCGCTGGCGCCGCCGCCGACATCGAGGAAGTTGGCCGGCTCGCCGCCGTAATATTTGATGATGTCCATCGTCGCCATCGCCAAGCCGGCGCCGTTGACCATGCAGCCGATGTTGCCGTCAAGGGCGATGTAGTTCAAGTCATATTTCGACGCTTCGATTTCTTTCGGGTCTTCCTCGTCCAAATCACGGTACTCCAAAATGTCCGGATGACGATAAAGGGCGTTGGAGTCAAAGTTCAATTTCGCATCAAGCGCCATCACTTTGCCGTCGCCGGTGACGACAAGCGGGTTGATTTCGGCGATCGAGCAGTCTTTATCGACAAACACTTGGTACAAGCCCATCATAAATTTGACCGCTTGATTGACGAGCTGTTTCGGGATGTTGATGTTGAACGCCAATCGGCGCGCTTGGAACGCCTGCAGCCCAACCGCCGGATCGATGTATTCTTTAAAAATTTTCTCCGGCGTTTTCGCCGCCACTTCTTCGATTTCCGTGCCGCCTTCTTCCGAGCCCATCAAGACGACGCGCGAGGTGGCGCGGTCGACGACAAGGCCGATGTAATATTCTTTTTGAATGTCGCATCCTTCTTCAATGAGAAGCCGCTTCACTTCTTTTCCTTCCGGGCCGGTTTGGTGGGTGACGAGCACTTTGCCGAGCAATTCGCTGGCGTATGTACGGACTTCCTCGAGGCTTTTTGCCACTTTCACCCCGCCCGCTTTGCCGCGCCCGCCGGCATGAATTTGCGCCTTGACGACGCATACCGGTGTGCCGAGCGCTTTCGCCGCTTCGACCGCTTCATCGACCGTAAACGCGACGCGGCCGTTCGGAACGGATACGCCATAGCTTCGCAAAATTTCTTTTGCTTGGTATTCATGAATGTTCATGCGCCAACCTCCTATGTATAAGATCAAAAAGTCTTAGCGCTTTCATTTTATACCTAACGTTTCCCGGTTGTCCACCGTTTCGTCACAATAATGAAAAAAAGCGGGGAAGAGGAAACCTCATCCTTTCCCCGCTTTTTGTTCTTTGGCGGCGCGGTCTAGATCGTATAAAAACGCAAACAGCTCCGCCACGAGCGCATACAGCTCTTCGGGAATCGTCTCATTCAGCTCCACTTCGCTGAGCAATTCAACGAGCACGGGGTCTTTTCGGATCGGAACGCCGTGTTGTTCGGCCATCTCGATGATCGCCTCAGCGACCGCCCCGCTCCCTTTCGCCTTTACCACAGGCGCTTCGTCCACATGGGCATCATACGACAACGCAACCGCCTTTTTTCTCCCCTCGCTCATGCCCGCCAGTCCACCCCGCTGCCGCCGCTTTGAAACGGAAAGAGAGAAGGCGGGCAAGCGGCAGACGCCGCCTTGACATCCACCCCTGACAATCGATAACCGTGCGCTTGAAACCGCTCTTTCGCGAGCGGGGACAACCGGGCGATCAGCGCCGACAGCCGCGGATCATCGTGAAAAATGGAAATGTGAACGATCCGACGCTGCACGCGCATATCGACGACCACCTCGCCCAACTCTTCAAGCGTCAGCGAACAGACGATGCGGCTGTAATCGGTGTCAAGCGTCCGCTCATGGCTTCGCCTTCCTTGCCAATAGACGACCAAATCGCTGTCATGGCGGCCAAGCGGAAGCGGAAAGGCGAGCCACGCGTGCTCCATCGCGCCGTCGCGGCCCGAAGCGATGGCCATGCCGTCCAGCCGGTCAAGCAACGCTTCCGCCGTCCGTTTCGCCCCGCTCGTTTCCGGATCGTGAAGAAGGCGAAGGAGCAGCCCTTTTAACGATGAGGGGGCGACAGGCGCCGAACCCGTTTTCAGCGCGCGGGCGAGTTCCGCCTCGTCGCCAACCCCAAGGCGAGCCGCCATCCGGCGCAGCCAATGAAACACGGACAGCGCCGGATCGCGGGCCGTTCGGGCGGCCGCCCACAGCTCTGCTTCCGCCCTAGGGAGCTCCCCGCGGCGAAAAGCGGCGTCCACCGCGGCAACTCGGGCGAAAAATCTTTCCTCATCCGTCACACCGAGCAGCCGCCCCACTTCAGAAAAACGCCGCTGCCGCAACGCCTCGCGAAGCGCCATACGGCCGTCCTTGGTCAACGGGGCGAGCCCGAGGCGAGCCCAGAGCGCCAGCGCTGGCTCCGCTCCTTCCTGCCGAGCCGCTAACGCTACATGGGCTGCCGTCTCGTAGGCAAACAGCGAGGGCGAAAGAAGACGTTCGAAGTCCTGCCTGAGCGCCACCGTCCCCGGCTGGGCGGGAAGGGCGGCGAGCGCCGCCTTTAGTTCCGTCAACAATGAAGCGAGCGGCGCTCCCGCTCTCGCTGCCCACAGGGCGCGAAACACGGCCGGAGACGGCGGCAAACCGCGGCGAAACAAATGGGCGAGCACTTCTTCCGCGCTGTCCGGTTGCCCGGTTTGCTGCGCCGCCTCGGCCAGCTTCACCACCTCCGTTTTGGTCACAACCGCTCCCGCTTTCAGCGCCTGGCGAAGCACCGGCAAGGCGACATCCGACAGCTTCCAAGCGCGCTGCCATTGGCGCGCGGCCTCTTCAAGCGAATGGGCGCCCGCCCTCGACAGCGGCACCGCTTTCCACCGGCCTTGTTCGTGAATTTCAAACAAATAGAGCCGTCCCTCAGCGAGCGGCGCTTCGAGCCGGGCGCGAATGAGTTGGCCGCCGGCCCGAACGAGCGCCGACCGCTCTCCCGTTTCCGTCTCTTCCACTTGTTCCACCCGGCCGATAATGGCCTCTCCTGGCGCCAACGGTCGTCTAGACACCGGATCGCGCACAGCAGCTACCGGCAACGTTCGTTCCATCCGCTCGACCATTCCCCTCCCCCTTTCTATATAAGTTACCATAAACCATTTCCGATTTTTCGTTGCGTGTTTCATCTAAGTACAAGTTGATGATGATAAACGAGTCGAGTAATCAGCGGGATGTAAAACAAACTTTCAACTATAGCTCGTCGTTTCCCTTTGATCGTCCGTGTCGATGCAACCCGTTTCCATACGATGAGGTTGACATGCTCGGACGGTGTGAAGCAAAGCGGGTCGACACCGGCGCCCTTTTGCTTTCCACGACGATGTTCCCGTTGGCCGTCTCCCGCTGAAAACGAGCGGCGGCCATTAATGAGGATCGCTTGGCGCTTTGGCGAAAGCCGTTCGCATGCAAAACAACGAATGAAAGAAAATCGATCGCCATTAAGCGCGATGGGCGAGCGCTACACCTCGCTTTTCCATCATCCGAGCCGTTAACGATGTTCATTGAGCGCTTCGCGCACCGGCGCAAAGGAACGGCGATGCTCAGGCGTCACTCCGTAACAGCGAATAGCTTGTAAATGTTCCGGCGTCCCGTAGCCCATATGGCGAGCGAATCCATATTGCGGATAGCGGCGGTCCAATTCGGTCATCCAGCGGTCGCGCGTGACTTTGGCGATGACCGATGCCGCAGCGATGGAAGCGCTGCTGGCATCGCCTTTGATCAGCGATCGTTGCGGCAAAGAGCACGGAACCGTCATGGCATCGACAAGCAAATAGTCAGGCGGCGGGGAGAGGTTCTCCACCGCTTTCGCCATCGCCCGCCTCGTCGCCTCGTAAATATTCCACTCATCGATTTCCGCCGCGCTGACGATCCCGATGCCAATAGCGACAGCGCACGCTTCAATTTGTGCAAACAACGCTTCACGCTTAGCCGGTGTGAGCCGTTTGGAATCGTCAAGCCCCGGCAAGTAAGCGCCTGCCGGCAAAATGACGGCGGCGGCCACAACCGGACCAGCGAGCGGACCGCGGCCCGCCTCATCGATACCAGCGATGCGAGCGGCGCCGGCCGCGTACAGCTCCCGCTCCCAGCGCAGCAACGCTTCCCATCGCTGCTTCTCCGCCCGGCGGCGCGCCTGCTCCCTGTCCAAACGAGCGAGAAGCGCCTGCACGCTCTTGCGCTCATCCCGCCGCAGCCATTCCCAATGCGGATCGTCGGCGCCAAGCTGCGGAAGAAGCGCCTCAATCTCCTTGACCGTATACCGTTTCATTCGTCTCTCCCTCTTCTACTTATACTATCGGTTCGATCGGGCCGGACGTCAAGCACGGCCCGCAAAAAAACGCCCGCCGGACAGTTCACGTCCGTAAAGCGGGCGCTTCAAAACTTAAGCGGCCTAATTTTTCGGTCCGAATATCAGACAGCACAATCTCCGCAACTTTGTCGTAATCCACGCCGCCGCCCGCTGTCAAACAGCCGCGCCGCCGCCCGATGGCCTCGAACAACGCGACGATGTCGGCGGGAATGTCATCGAGATCATAACGCGAAAGGAGCCGCTCCGGATAATGAGCGGACAAAAAACGGAGCGCGTAAACGGCGACATCTTGCCCATTCAAAATTTCATCTTTGATGGCGCCTGTTACCGCCAGCTTGTAACCGACATCCTCATCTTCAAACTTCGGCCATAGAATGCCGGGTGTATCGAGCAGCTCCATTTCTTTGCCGACCTTGATCCATTGCTGCGCCTTCGTCACTCCCGGCTTGTCGCCGGTTTTCGCGATATGGCGGCCCGCCAGCCGGTTGATGAGCGTCGATTTGCCGACATTCGGAATGCCGACGATGAGCGCCCGAACCGGACGCGGGTTTTTAATCCCTTTCGCCCGCATCTTGGCGAATTTGTCTTTCACCATCTCTTTCGCCGCTGCGGCCAGTTGCTTCACTCCCGTCCCGCTTTGCGCATCGATGGCGATCGCGGTTTTCCCTTGCTCGCGAAAATAGCGAATCCATTGTTCCGTCACCGCCTCATCGGCCATATCGGCCTTGTTAAGCAAAACGAGGCGCGGCTTTTGTCCCAGAATCTCGTCGATCATAGGATTGCGCGAAGACATCGGCACACGGGCGTCAAGCAGTTCAAAAGCCACATCAATCCATTTTAGTTTTTCTTGCACTTCCCGCTTCGCTTTCGCCATATGACCGGGAAACCATTGAATCGTCGCCATAGCCTTCACCTGCCTTTCGTTGATTCGTGATGACGCTTTGTTTGTTGCCTGCCGATGCGTCACGATCGTGGATTCCACCTGAAAGAGACGGCCCATATGGATGAAAAACGAAACGACGGGCAGCGAGCTTTCTCCCGACCACACCGCTGGCGCTTTGAACGGGTTGCGATCGGATCATTTCACGATGCGGGCGTCTTGGAGCGGCCAATAGACGATGCTCGCCTTACCGACGACTTTCGACATCGGAATGAAGCCGATATGGCGGCTATCTTTACTGAAGCGGCGGTTGTCGCCCATCACGAACAAATACCCTTTCGGCACGGTGCTCCGTCCGGTCAACTCTTTGAGCGTGAACGGCTCCGTCAACGGCCCATAAGCCACTTGCTTTTTGACTTCAGCCAAATATGGTTCTTCATACGGCTTGCCGTTGACATAAAGCGTGTCGTTTCGATATTCGATTCGGTCGCCCGGCAAGCCGATGATCCGCTTAATATAGTCTCTCCCCGCTTCGGCGTGAAACACGATGATGTCGAAACGATGTGGGGCGCCTATTTTATAGGCGAGCTTATTGACGATCATCCGTTCATGATTATGTAACGTCGGCATCATCGAATAGCCGTCGACAATGATCGGGGCGAAAATGAAATAGCGAATGCCCCCAGCGAGCAGGACAGCGACAACAATGGCTTTCATCCATTCGCGCCATTCGCTTTTTTTCTGTTCCATCATCATCCCACCTACGTTCAAATTTGCGATAGCGAAAAAAGGAGCTTGAAAGCAAGCTCCTTTTCCGCTACGTCCCAACGATGTCCGTTATTGAGCCGTTTTTTCCTTAATGCGCGCCGCTTTGCCGCGAAGCTCACGCAAGTAGTACAGTTTCGCGCGGCGGACTTTCCCGCGGCGGACGACTTCCAGCTTGGCGATTTTCGGCGTATGCACCGGGAACGTGCGCTCAACGCCGACGCCGTAGGACACTTTGCGGACGGTGAACGTTTCGCTGATGCCCGCCCCGCGCCGTTTAATGACGACGCCTTCGAACACTTGGATGCGCTCACGGTTGCCTTCCACGACTTTTACATGGACGCGCACCGTGTCGCCCGGGCGGAAATCCGGCAAATCGGTCCGCAACTGCTCTTTCGTAATTTCTTGGATCAAATGATGCATCTCGTTCCACTCCTTCCACAGATGTTCATGCCAATGAAAAATCGTCATTGCAGCGGAACATCGTTTTCCGTCCTCAAGCCAACCGCCTAAGGCCACACAAGGAACATAATAGCACAAATCGCGAACGCAGGCAATAGCTATTGACGTTCCTCTTCCCACTCTTTCAGCCATTGTTTTTGCTTGTCAGTAAGCGGGTAATCGGCAAGCAAGTCCGGGCGGCGCAAAAATGTCCGGCGCAGCGATTCCTTCTCGCGCCATTCGGCGATCCGCTGATGGTTTCCGGACAGCAGCACATCCGGGACTTTCAGGCCGCGAAAATCGGCTGGCCTCGTGTATTGCGGGTACTCGAGCAGCCCGGAGCTGAACGAGTCATCGACGGGCGATGCCTCGTTGCCAAGCACGCCTGGAAGGAGGCGGACCACGCTGTCGACAATCACCATCGCGCCAAGCTCCCCGCCGGTCAAAATGTAGTCGCCGATCGAAATTTCATCGGTGGCCAAATATTGACGGATGCGTTCATCATACCCTTCGTAATGGCCGCAAATAAGCACCAAATGCTCTGCTTTCGCCAACTCCTCGGCTTTTTTTTGCGTGTAGCGCTCTCCTTGCGGACAAAGCAAAATGATGCGGGCGCCGGGCGATCCGGCGGTGACGTGCTCGACGGCATCAAAAATCGGCTGCGGCTTGAGCACCATGCCGGCGCCGCCGCCATATGGATAATCATCGACCGTTTTGTGCTTGTTGTCGGCAAATTCGCGGAAATCAACGAGGTGAATGGCGACGGCTCCTTTTTCTTGCGCTTTCTTGAGAATGGATTCATTCAGCACGCCGGAAAACATGCCAGGAAACAGCGTCAAAATGTCGATCCGCATCACGCAAGCAGCCCTTCCATCGGCCGAATGACGATCGTTTTTTGCTCCGGATCGACATGGATGACCACCTCTTCAATATACGGAATGAGCACGTCTGAACCGTCCTCACGGCGGACGACCCACACGTCGTTCGCCCCCGGCGTCAAAATTTCCGTGACGGCACCGATCGTCTCTCCGCCTTCTGTCACGACGGTGCATCCGATGATCTCATGAAAATAATACTCGCCCTCATCGAGCTCGCCCAGCTGGCTTTCTGGCACTTTCAGCATCGCGCCTTTGAACGGTTCGACCTCGTTAATGCTGTCATAGCCTTCAAACGACAAGAGGTCAAACGATTTGTGGACGCGATGGCTTTTCACCGTCACTTCTATCGGCTCGTCGTCTCGTTCGCGGAAAATATACAGCTTGTTTCCTTTCTTGTATCGCTTCTCCGGAAAATCGGTGCGCGAAATGACGCGCACTTCGCCGCGGATGCCGTGCGTGTTGACGATTTTGCCGACGTTAAACCACCGTTCCATCCCCTTCATCCTTTCCTAGCGAATCTCTTTGACGACGCCGTCTTCAATGATGATGGCGCGCGCCTTCGTCACCTCTTCCCATCGGTCGCCGACGTTCACCTCGATGAGCGCCTCGACGTCCCGCTCTTTTAACTCGCTCCCTAACGGTAGGATGCTCAATTGCTCCAATTGGAACTCAAGCAGCTTGATTTTCTCGATGCGCTCATCGATTTCCTTGGCGAAATAGTGCTTGACTAAAGCGGGCGGGTGCTTCCCGCTTTTTTCCACCCGTTTTTGTTCAAAGCGAAGCTGGTCGCATTCGCGTTCAAGCTGTTGCTTGCGCTGAAGAAACGAGGCGGCAAGCGTCTGTTTGCTGCGCTCGGTGACCACTTGTCGCACTTCGACCGTTTGAATGAGCTTCATCGTCCCCCTCCTTTTCGGCATCAAACCATGCCTTCGCCGACCGCATCCAGCTTTGGCCTGACGATATCAAAAAAGGGAGAGGAACTTCCTCACCCTTTGTCCTTCACCTGCACGATCACCCGCTTGGACGCCCCGGCGGCAGCGGCGGCGACCACGGTACGGATCGCTTGGATCGTCCGCCCGTGTTTGCCGATCACTTTGCCGATGTCATCGTCATGCACCGACAGTTCACAAAGCAACGCCGCCTCGCCTTCGCGGCACTCAACCGCCACGGCTTCCGGATGATCGACAAGCGCCTTGACGATCGTTTCAATGAGCGGTTTCATATCCATCCCGCTTATTTTCCGTATTTTAAGTGATGGAACTTCTCCAAAATGCCTTGCTTCGACAGCAAGCTGCGCACCGTGTCCGACGGTTTGGCGCCGTTTTGCAGCCATTTGAGCGCCAGTTCTTCGTCGATGTTGATTTGCGCCGGCTCAGCGACCGGGTCGTACGTGCCGATCGTTTCAATGAAACGGCCGTCGCGCGGTGAACGCGAGTCCGCTACCACGATGCGGTAAAACGGTTTTTTCTTTGCACCCATGCGTTTTAAACGAATTTTTACTGCCATAGTTTGTACGCACCTCCGTATAGTGTTCACACAAGATAGTATATTAACAATTCTTCTTCCGTTTGTAAAGGTTTTTCGCTTAACAGATCTGGATTTACATAAAGGGAAAACGGAAACCTTTCTTTTTTCCTTTCGGGACGTTTGTCATCATTTTCATCATTTTTTTCATCTCGTCAAACTGCTTGAGCAGCCGATTCACTTCTTGCACCGTCGTGCCGCTCCCTTTGGCGATCCGCTTTTTCCGGCTGCCGTTGATGATTTCCGGATGCATTTTCTCTTCCTTGGTCATCGAACGAATGATCGCCTCAACGCGGGCAATTTGCTTTTCATCGACTTGAATGTTGGCGAGCCCTTTGATTTTATTGGCACCCGGCAACATTTTAATCAGCTCGTCAAGCGGTCCGAGTTTGCGCACTTGGCCAAGCTGGTCCAAAAAGTCGTCGAGGGTGAACGTGGCGGTGCGCATTTTTTGCTCGAGCTCTTTCGCCTTCTCCTCATCGACGGCGGCCTGCGCCTTTTCAATCAGCGTCAACACATCGCCCATGCCTAAAATGCGCGACGCCATTCGCTCCGGATGGAACGGCTCGAACGCGTCCAGCTTTTCGCCCATCCCGGCAAACTTGATCGGCGCCCCGGTGACGGCGCGGATCGACAGCGCGGCTCCTCCGCGCGTATCGCCATCGAGCTTCGTCAAAATCACGCCGGTGATGCCGAGCTGTTCGTGAAAGCTTTGCGCGACGTTGACGGCGTCTTGCCCGGTCATAGCGTCGACGACGAGGAAAATTTCATCCGGCTTGACGGCCTCTTTCATTTGTCTGAGCTCATCCATCAGCCCTTCATCAATGTGAAGGCGTCCGGCGGTGTCAATGAGCACATAATCGCAATGCTCCGCCTTCGCCTGCTCAAGCGCCCGCTTGGCGATCTCAACCGGGTTTTCGTGCTCGCCTAACGAAAAGACAGGCACACTGAGCTGTTTGCCAAGCGTCTCGAGCTGCTTGATCGCCGCCGGCCGGTAGACGTCGGCAGCTACCAAAAGCGGCTTGCGGTTATGTCGCTTGCGCAGCCAGTTGGCGAGCTTCCCGGTCGTCGTCGTCTTCCCCGCCCCTTGCAATCCGACCATCATGACAACCGTCGGCGGCTTTTTGGCGACAGCGATTTGGCTTTGTTCGCCGCCCATTACCGCCGTCAATTCTTCCTTGACAATTTTGATGACTTGCTGGCCCGGCGTCAAACTTTTCATTACTTCCTGCCCGACCGCCCGCTCGCTCACTTGTTTGATGAAATCTTTCACCACTTTAAAGTTGACATCGGCTTCCAAAAGCGCGAGGCGCACTTCGCGCATCATTTCTTTCACATCGGCTTCGGTGACTTTTCCTTTGCCGCGGATGCGGCTCATCACCTGCTGCAAACGTTCAGACAACCCTTCAAACGCCATGGCGGTCTCCCTCCCTAGTCGAGTTCGTCAAGCTCATCGACGAGCGCCGCCAATTGGGCGTCAGCGCCGTAATGCCGGTCGATGTAGTCTCTCAGCCGCTCGATCGCTTGCTGCCGCCGTTCGTACTTGCGCAGCAACCCGAGCTTTTCTTCATACTGTTCCAGCATCGCTTCCGTGCGCCGGATGTTGTCGTACACCGCCTGGCGGCTCACTTGATACTGCTCAGCAATTTCTCCGAGGGAGTAGTCGTCCAAGTAGTACAGCGCCATATAATTGCGCTGTTTCGGCGTCAGCAGCGCTTGGTAAAAATCGTATAAATAGTTCATGCGCATCGTTTTTTCCAGCACCGGACTCTCCCTCCCTCATTGTTAAGTAAAATACCTTTACAACCATGTAGTGTACTGTTTTTTTCTCCGCGTGTCAAGCGCAGGAAAGCGCCCGCCTTCGCTTTTCCGGTTATCTAGTTTTCAGAGCGGGGCCGTGTCCGTGAACGTCGTTGCGTCCGTTTACGAGTCGAGCCAATCGGCAAACAGTCCATACACGTATTGTTCGGGATCGAACACTTGCAAATCGTCCATCTTCTCGCCGAGGCCGACGAGTTTCACCGGGATGGCCATCTCGTTGCGAATGGCAAGCACGATGCCGCCTTTCGCCGTGCCGTCAAGCTTCGTCAACACGATGCCGGTCACATCGGTCGCTTCTTTAAACAGCTTGGCTTGGCTCATCGCGTTTTGCCCGGTCGTCGCATCCAACACAAGCAATACTTCATGCGGAGCGCCCGGAATTTCGCGGCTGATGACGCGTTTCACTTTTTCGAGCTCTTTCATTAAATTCACTTTGTTTTGCAGCCGCCCGGCCGTGTCGCATAACAATACGTCAACGCCGCGCGCTTTCGCCGCTTGAATCGCATCATACATGACCGCCGCTGGATCGGAGCCGGCCGCCTGCTTAATGACGTCGACCCCAACGCGCTCGCCCCACGCTTCGAGCTGCTCGATCGCCCCGGCGCGGAACGTGTCGCCAGCTGCCAACAAGACGGATTTCCCTTCCGATTTCAGCTTATGGGCGAGCTTGCCGATCGTTGTCGTTTTGCCGACGCCGTTGACACCGACGAACAAAATGACCGTCAGCCCGCCTTCTTGTATATTCAAAGCGGAAAGTTCTTTGTCATCGGCGCCGGCGCGGTAAATGTCAACGAGCTTTTCGGCGATGACGTCGCGCATTTGCGCTGGATCTTGAATGTTGCGACGCTTCACTTCCATTTTCAATTCGTCGACCAGTTCCATGACGGTCGCCACGCCGACATCGGCAGCGATCAAAATTTCCTCGAGTTCCTCAAAAAATTCTTCATCCACTTTCCGGTAGCGGGCGATGAGATCGTTCACCTTCCCGGCAAACGACGTTCTCGTTTTCGACAGCCCTTCTTTGAATTTTTCGGTGACCGTATCCGCTTGTTTCGTCCATTTTTCCTTCAACTTTTGAAAAAAGCCCATGGAGACTCCTCCCTTCCGTTATGACTGCACGAGCTGCTTCGAATCTTCAAGGCGGACGGAAACGAGCTTCGAGACGCCCGATTCCTGCATGGTGACCCCATACAATACGTCAGCCTCTTCCATCGTTCCTTTCCGGTGGGTGATGACAATAAATTGCGTATCGCGGCTGAATCGCTTCAAATACTGGGCATAGCGCTGCACGTTCGCCTCATCGAGCGCCGCCTCCACTTCATCAAGGACGCAAAACGGCACCGGCCGCACCTTTAAAATCGAAAACAAAAGCGCGATCGCCGTCAGTGCCCGCTCCCCGCCCGAAAGCAAGCTCAAATGCTGGAGCTTTTTCCCGGGCGGCTGGGCGACGATGTCGACTCCCGTCTCGAGCAGATCGCTCGGATCGGTCAGACGCAAATCAGCGCGCCCGCCGCCGAACAGTTCGCGAAACACCTCGCCAAAATGGGCGCGGATTTGTTCAAACGTTGAGAAAAACCGTTTTTTCATTTCCTCGTCCATTTCTTCGATGACTTGGTGAAGCGTCGCCTTCGCTTCCTCGAGATCCGCTTTTTGCTCGCTCAAAAAGCGATGGCGCTCGGAAACGCGCTCATACTCGTCGATCGCTCCCAAGTTGACGGTACCGAGCTCTTCGATGGCGCGTTTGATGAGCTTCACCCGCTTGCGCGCTTCATCGGCGCTGATCTCAAGCGTATGCCGAGAGCGAGCGGCTTCCAGCGACAGCCCGTACTCTTCGCCGAGGCGGGCGAGCAAATTGGCCAGCTCCACGTCAAGCCGATTCAGCTTCACTTCCTCATCTTTGACGACTTCGATGAGCTGCTTATGACGCCGCTTCGCTTCTTTCCATTCTCGTTCCAAATGCTCAAGCCGGCGTTGGCAGTCAAGCCGCTGTTCACGGCGGCTGGCGATCAGCTCGACCGTTTTTTGCTTGTCCTCGAGCTTTTGCCGCCGCAGCTGCTCCAGTTCTTCCTCGTTCCATTCCGGCGCTTCCATGTCGGCGCGCAAAGAAGCGCGTTCGCGCTCCGCCTGTTGCAGTCCGCGCTCGGTTTCCACAAGCTCCGCCTCGATCTCTTCCGCTTTCCGGCGCGCGTGCTTGACGCGCTCTTTCGTTTCCGCCAGCGCGATTTTTTTCTCGGTGATCGCCGCCTGAAGCGCTTCTTTCGTCGTTTGCTCGGTCTGTTTCTGCGCCTGCAACCGCTCAATTTCTTCCTCAATCGCCCGCAACTTCCCGTTCAGCTGCTCAAGCTCGCGGTCTAAGCCGGCCAAACGGTCGGTGAGCGCCGCCATTTCTTGTTCATCGCCGGCCTTTTCTTGATCATAAAAAGCGAGCTGCTCATCGATTCGCTTTTTCTGCCATTCGAGCTCGCGCTGCTTCTCTTTTTCTTGTTGCAGCGCCTGTTCGAGCGCAGCGAGCTCCGCTTTGAGCGCCGCCGCTTCGCCTTCCCATTGTTCGCATTCGCGCTGCTTTGCGGTCACGTCGCGCTCCAAGCGGGCGATGACATCGTCCATTTCCCGCAGCTTGGCGGCAAGCGCCTCCAGCTCGCGATTTCGTCCGAGCAACGAGGCGGCTTTTTTTCCCGTCCCGCCGCCGGTCATCGCCCCGCCCGGGCTGACGACATCACCGTCGAGCGTCACGAGCCGGTACCGGTAGTGAAGCAGTCGCGCCAATTCGTTCGCCCCTTTTAAATCGGCCGTCACGATCACATGACCGAGCAAATGGGCGATCGCCGCCTCAAAGGCGCGATCGTACGAAATGAGCTCGCTGGCGATGCCGACAAACGCCGGATGGCCGCTGATCGCTGCCCGCTCCCGTTCAGAAAGGGAGCGCGGTTGGATGACATCGAGCGGCAAAAACGTCGCCCGTCCATAACCGTTTGTTTTCAAAAATTGAATGGCTTGCCGCGCCGCTTGTTCATTCTCGACAACGATGTGCTGCATCGCGCCGCCGAGCGCCGTTTCGATCGCCGTTTCATAACGGTCGGGAACGCGGATGAGTTCCACGACCGCCCCGCGGATGCCCGAAAGCCGCCCGCGCGCCTTGAGCACTTCTTTCACTCCTTGAAGAAAGCCGGCGTACTCTTGCTGCATTTCCTCAAGCCACTGCCGGCGCGCTTTCGTCTGCTGCCGGTATTGGCGCGCCTGTTGAAGCGAGGCGTTTTTCTGTTCGATCTCCGCCCGCCGTTCCTTGAGAGCCGCCTCAAGGGCAAGAAGTCTGCTGCTTGCCGCGGCCATCGCATGCTGGAGGCGGGATTGCTCCGCCATTACCGCCGCTCGCTGCCGCTCGAGCTCATCGCGCTCCTTGACGTAGTGGCGGTTCCCTTCCTCTGCTGCCGATCGTTTCGCGCGGAGCTTCTCGAGAGCTTGCTCGACATGCAGACGTTCGTTTTTCAATGCCGCCTGTTCATGGACGAGATCGATGTAATCGCTCTTGCGCCGCTCCATCTCTTCTTCGATGTCCATGTCTTGGGCAGCTAGAGCCGCCTGCTGTTCGCCCAACTCCTTCTCGAGCGCGGCAGCGGACGATTCGAGCTGGGCAAGGGCGGCTTTTTCCTCCCGGAGTTGCTCCGTCAAACGGCGCCGCTTGGCCGTCAAAGCGGCCGACGTTTCCTCGAGCTGGCCGATGCGCTGAGCCGCATGTTTTTTCCGCTCTTTCAACACTTCCTTCCGCCCCTCGAGCTTTTCGAGCTCTTCGCTCGCCAACAGCAAGACTTGTTGAAGACCGTCAACCGACTCGTCAATGGCGGCTATTTGATCGCGCAGCTGCTCCATGTGAGCCTCCATTTTTTGTAGTTCTGCCGCCACTCTCCCCTCTTCCTGTTGATGCTCGCTGAGCGCCTCGTTCCACTCGCTCCATTGCCGATGCAGCTGCTCGATGTCATGCACCATGAGCGCCACTTCAAAGCGTTCAAGCTCATCCCGTTTTTCCAAATATTCTTTGGCGACCGAAGCTTGCATGCGAAGCGGTTCAAGCTGTTGCGTCAGCTCATGCAAAATGTCGTTGACGCGATGCAAATTGTCTTGCGTTTCCGCCAGCTTCGTTTCGGCCTTTTTTTTACGCCATTTATATTTCAACACCCCGGCTGCTTCTTCAAAAATCGTGCGCCGTTCCTCCGGCTTGCTGCTTAAAATTTCTTCGACCCGGCCTTGGCCGATGATCGAAAACGCCTCCTTGCCGAGCCCCGAATCGAGAAACAAATCGACGATATCCTTCAACCGGCACGGTTGGCGATTGATGAAAAACTCGCTTTCCCCGGAGCGATAGACGCGCCGGGTCACACTCACTTCCTGATACTCGAGCGGCAAAAAGCCGTCTTCATTGTCAAGGGTGATCGTGACTTCAGCGACGTTCAGCGGCTTGCGCGATTCGCTGCCGGCAAAAATGACGTCCTCCATCTTGGCGCCGCGCAGCGATTTCGCCGACTGTTCGCCGAGCACCCAACGAATGGCATCGGTAATGTTGCTTTTGCCGCTCCCGTTCGGACCGACGACCGCCGTCACGCCGGGGACGAATTCGATCGATACGCGGTCGGCGAACGATTTAAAGCCGATTACATCCAATCGTTTGAGGAACATGGTCTGATGCCTCACCATCTTTCCGCTTATCATATCGTCCGCCACGTTCACAGTGGCGAACCGGGATGTTCGATTCTTTCATCCTCGTTATCAATATACCATATCGCAAAAGAAAAAACGCCGGCTGAAAAAAAGACTGACGGAACATCGCCAGCCTTTCACTGCCTGTCGGCGGCCCGCAGCGCCTCAAGCGCCATTTGCGCCGCATGCTGCTCGGCTTCTTTTTTCGAGCGGCCGACGCCAACCCCGAGCTCTTGGCCGTTTAACGCGACCCTAGCGACAAACTCTCGATTGTGAGCCGGCCCCTTTTCTTCCAAAATGGCGTATTCAAGCGTTCCGCTGCCATCGCGCTGCACGAGTTCTTGCAGCTGGCTTTTAAAATCCATCACATGAGAAAAAGCACCTTCATCGATTTTCGGGAACATCGTTTGTTCCAAAAAGCGAATGACGGCGTCCATTCCTTGGTCCAAATACAGAGCGCCGATAAACGCCTCAAACACGTCAGCGAGCAGCGCCGGACGCGTCCGCCCGCCGGTCAGCTCTTCACCTTTGCCAAGCAAAACGAGCTCGCCGAACGACAAAGCATTGGCGAATTTGACTAACGACGGCTCGCACACAACGGCGGCCCTCAGTTTCGTTAGCTGTCCTTCACTCATATGGGGAAACTTTTGAAACAAATATTGCGAAACGGTCAATTCGAGCACCGCATCGCCCAAAAACTCGAGCCGTTCGTTATCCTCATGGAACCGCCGCCGATGCTCATTCACATACGATGAATGGGTGAACGCTTGAATCAGCAGTTTTTCGTTTTGAAACGTGATGCCGATTTTTTGTTGCAGCTCTTGAAACTTCGCCCGCCTTTTTTCATGGATGCGCTCTTTTTGTTTTGACATACAACTGCCCTCCGACTTCGTTCCAACCAAAACTGGCCGTATCTCCCTTTTATTATATCCGTTCACCGGCCTGCTACGCGAGCGGGCCGCCCGCCCGATGTTCCCGAAAAAGCAGAGAAAGCCCCGTTCGGAGCAACGGGACTTTGCAAAAAGCAGCATTACAAACGGCTTTTTATGTAGTTCACAGCATCTCCGACTGTGACGATTTTTTCCGCTTCCTCATCGGAAATTTCCATGTTGAACTCGTCTTCTAGCTCCATGACCAATTCGACGATATCCAGCGAGTCGGCGCCCAAGTCATCTTTGAACGATGCCTCAAGCGTCACTTGCGATTCGTCCACGCCCAAGCGGTCGACAATAATTTTCGTTACCCGTTCGAGTACGTCTGCCATTCGCCTTCACCTCCCTTCATGATTATAGTCGATTGGCCGTAAAAATACTAGAGGGCTGATGGCGGAATGCGGCAGCCAAGCGCACCTTCCCCCATCCATGCCCGAACGCGGGCCCGCTGCGGCCGTTCGTTCCCGAGCGGACGGCCCGCGTTTTCCACCGGCGTTTTCCGGTCCGTGCCGATTACGGCATGACCATGCCGCCATCGACGTGAAGCGTCTGGCCGGTCATATAGCCGGCCGCATCCGAGGCGAGAAACGCGACAACGCGGGCGACGTCATCCGGCTCGCCAAAGCGGGCGAGCGGAATTTGGTTTCGCATGGTTTCTTTTTGCTCCGCGCTGAGCGCTTCCGTCATATCGGTCGTGATGAACCCCGGCGCAACGGCGTTGACCGTAATGTGGCGGCTGGCGAGTTCGCGCGCCGCCGTCTTCGTCAGCCCGATGACGCCGGCTTTGGCGGCAACGTAATTCGCCTGCCCCGGGTTGCCGATCACGCCGACGACCGACGCGATGTTGACGATCCGTCCGTAGCGCTGCTTCATCATCGGCCGCGCGACCGCCTTCGTACAAAGAAATACCCCTTTTAAGTTCGTGTTAATCACGGCATCCCATTCTTCTTCCTTCATCCGCATCAATAAGTTGTCGCGCGTAATGCCGGCGTTGTTCACCAAAATGTCGAGGCGGCCGAATGAGTCGAGCGCCGCTTTGACCATGCGTTCCACATCGGCGGCCGAAGCGACGTCCGCCTGCACGGCGAACGCCTCGCGGCCAAGTGAGCGAATCGTTTCGACCACTTCGTTCGCCTTTGCTTCACTGCCGGCATAGTTGACGATGACGTTCGCCCCTTGGCGGGCGAGCTCCAGCGCGACAGCTCGACCGATGCCGCGCGACGCTCCGGTGACGAGGGCGATTTTTCCTTCGAGCATCGTTATTCTCCTTTCAGCGCCGCAACAGCCGCTTCTAGGGAAGCGAGATCGTTCACCGCATAAACGCGGACGTTGCGGTCGATTTTTTTCACGAGGCCGGACAACACGTTCCCTGGGCCGATTTCCACAAACGTGTCGACCCCAAGCGCCAACAGCGTGCGCACCGACTGCTCCCAGCGCACCGGTGAATAGAGTTGGCGCACGAGCAGATCGGCGATGTCTTCTTTCTTCGTCACCGGCTCGGCCGTCACGTTGGCAATGACCGGAATGGCAGCGTCGCGAATGGTTAAGCCCGCCAAGACGGCGTTCAGCTGTTCGGCCGCCGGCTTCATGAGCACAGAATGGAACGGCCCGCTCACCTCAAGCGGAATGACGCGCTTGGCGCCGCGCTCTTTTGCCAGCTGCCCCGCTTTTTCCACCCCGGCTTTCGAACCGGAGATGACGATTTGCCCCGGGCAATTGAAGTTCGCCGGCGCGACCGGATCGCCTTGGGCGGTGATTTCGCTCGTCACCGCCTCGAGCGCCGCGGCATCCATTCCCAAAACGGCCGCCATCGTCCCTTCGCCGGCCGGCACCGCCTCATTCATCAATTCGCCGCGGCGGCGAACGGCATAGACCGCATCGGCGAATGACATCGCCTCGGCGGCAACGAGCGCCGTATATTCGCCCAAGCTATGTCCGGCGACATAATCGGCGCTCAGCCCGGCCGCTTTGACGAGTTCGAGCAAGGCGATGCTCGCGGTCAAAAGCGCCGGCTGGGCGTTGTACGTGAGCGTCAACTCCTCTTGCGGCCCGTTGAACATGAGCGCGGAAAGCGGAAATCCGAGCCGCTCGTCGGCCGCTTCAATGACCGCGCGGGCGCGGGCGTCATGGTCGGCGGCATCTTTTGCCATGCCGACGACCTGTGACCCTTGTCCAGGAAACAAAAAGGCGATCTTCCCCATCGTTATCCCTCCTTGATCAATGCAGCCCGCTCCAGCTCCGCTTTGATGGTGCCGATCACATCATGGGCCACCATGTCACGCGCTTGGCGGACCGCGTGGAAAATAGCGTTCGCATCGGACGAACCGTGCGCTTTAATGAGAGGGGCGTTCAGGCCAAACAGCGCTGCCCCGCCGTATTCGGAGTAGTCCATCATCTTTTTCAGCCCAGCAAGCTTCGGTTTGAGGGCGGCAGCGGCGAGCTTGGCCGCCACGCTGCTTGTCAGCGCCTGCTTGAGCAAGGAAAACAGCGCCATCGCCGTTCCTTCGATCGTTTTTAAAGCGACATTGCCGGAAAAACCGTCAGCGACGACGACATCAGCCGCCCCTTGCAGCAAATCGCGCGCTTCGACGTTGCCGATAAAATGAAGATCGGTTTCTTTCAGCAAAGCAAACGCCCGCTTCATCGTTTCATTCCCTTTTTGGTCTTCGGTGCCGACATTGAGCAAACCGATGCGCGGGTTCGCGATCCCGCGCACTTGCTTGGCGTACACATGCCCCATCAGCGCATATTGCTGCAAATGTTCCGGGCGGGCGTCCACGTTGGCGCCGACATCTAAAAAGACAAACCCTTTTCCGTCCACCGTCGGCAGCGTCGGCGCGAGCGCCGGTCGGTCGATGCCGGCCGCTCGCCCAACGACAAACAACCCGGCGGCCATGAGCGCCCCGGTGTTGCCGGCGGAAATGCCGGCGTCCGCGCGCCCTTCTTTCACTTCCTCGGCCATGCGCACAAGCGACGAACGTTTTTTGCGCCGCACCGCCCGCACCGGCTCATCGGCCGCCTCGATCACTTCATCGGTGTGAATGACCGCGATGCGCTCCTCGCTCGGCAAATGCGGGCGAATTTTCGCTTCATCGCCGATCAACGTGATGCGAATGTCGGGAAAGTGCGCGGCGGCCCTTGCCGCGCCAAGCACGATTTCATGCGGGGCGTGATCTCCCCCCATAGCATCAATCGCGATGTTCATTGCTGTCGCCATCCTTTTTTTCCATGTTTGAACGATACATTTCGAACGTTCCGGAAAACACGAGCTCTTGGCCGACATAGCTGTTTACGTCAACGACCGTGCGCCCGCTTTCCGTTTTTCCGGTCACTTTCGCCTTCGCTACGACCCGCTCGCCTTCTTTCACTTGCCGCACAAAGCGGATCGTCGCTTTTGCCGTCAGCGCCAATTCATCGTGGATGACGGCAACCGCGAGCGAATTCGCTTGAGCGAACAAATGGTGGCCGCGGGCGATGCGGGTGCGCCGAAACACGTGCTCCTCTTTGACATCAAAAATGGAAATCGCGCTCGCATCCGGTTCGATGTCAATGATGTCGCCGATCACTTCCTCAAGCGGCAGCGCCCGCACTTTATCAGCGAACGACTGGCGGGCGACGTGTTTAATCCGCTCGCGCAGCTCGGGAATCGAGAGCTCAAGCCGGTCAAGGCGGATCGTCTGCACGCTGACAGAAAACTTCTCCGCCAGCTCCTCATCGGTCACAAACGGATTTTCGCGGATCGTCTCCTGCAGCAGCCGTTGCCGTTCGCGTTTGCTTTTTCTCATCGCTCGTTACACCGCCCGGATTTATGACTAGGTACTAAAAGTAATATATAATATCAACAACCGGAATGCAAGCAAAAAAAGTGGACCGCGACGACACCGGCAGCTCCCGCTCCGTCGCCTCAGTCCCATTTTTCCCCGCCGAGCGCGCCGGACGCCTCCAATTCCGCTCGCAACCCCGCATACGCCTCGCCGCGCCAAAACGCCGGCGAGGCGATCAGTTTGGCGGCATCGCGGTGAGCGACTTCGAAAATGCGATAATCGTGCACCGGGTCGCCATAGCGGAATTCCGGCAGACCGCTTTGCTTCGTGCCGAACACATCGCCCGGCCCGCGCAGCTCCAAATCTTTTTCCGCGAGCACAAACCCGTCCGTCGTTTCCGTCATGATCCGCATCCGTTCTTTGCCGATTTCGGACTTCGGATCGGCGATTAAAATGCAGTACGACTGCGCGTCGCCGCGGCCGACCCGGCCGCGCAGCTGGTGAAGCTGGGCCAATCCGAACCGTTCGGCGTCATAAATGACCATCACCGTCGCGTTTGGCACATTGACTCCGACTTCCACCACCGTCGTGGAAACGAGCACATGAATGCGGTTTTCGCTGAACGCGCGCATGACCGCCTCTTTTTCTTCCGGAGACAGCCGGCCGTGCATGAGCCCGACTTCGTATTTTCCGCGATAGTAATGGACGAGCTGGCTGTGAACGTCGATGGCGTTTTGCACATCGAGTTTTTCTGATTCTTCGATGAGCGGGCAAATGACATACGCCTGATGGCCGCGGCGCAATTCTTTTTCGATAAAATCGAGCACGCGCGCGAACTGATGATGCTTCACCCAATACGTCTCGACTTTTTTGCGCCCGGCCGGCATTTCGTCCAGCACCGATACGTCCATATCGCCAAATACTGTCATCGCGAGCGTGCGCGGGATCGGCGTTGCCGTCATCATCAATACGTCCGGCGCATGTCCTTTTTCGCGCAAAATGCGGCGCTGTTCGACACCAAAACGGTGCTGCTCATCGGTAATGACAAGGCCGAGGCGGTGAAACTGCACCCCTTCTTGGATTAAGGCGTGCGTGCCCACGACAATGTCAATCGTCCCTTCCTCGAGTTCAGCTAGCACTTCCTTGCGCCGTTTTCCTTTCACAGAGCTGGTCAACAGCGCCAAGGTGACATCGGTGCCGGCAAACAGCTCCGCGAGCGAACGGGCATGCTGTTCGGCCAAAATTTCCGTCGGCACCATCAGCGCTCCTTGAAACCGCGATAAGGCAGCCGCATACAAGGCAACGGCGGCGACGACCGTCTTGCCTGACCCGACATCGCCCTGCAAAAGCCGATTCATTTGCCGCGGCGCCCGCATATCGACCAAAATTTCATCGATGACCCGCCGCTGGGCGTTCGTAAGGGAAAACGGCAATCCGGCAAGAAACGAGGCGAGCTGTTCTTCCGAATACGAATGGGCGACGCCGCGCCGTTCGTCGCGCATGATTTTCCTTAGCGCCTGCATTTTCAACTGGTACAGCAAAAACTCCTCGTAGGCAAGCCGCCGCCGCGCCTGGTGCAGCTCTTCGCGCGAACGGGGAAAATGAAGGGCGCGAAGAGCTTCCTGCTTGTCAACGAGACGGTAGGCGCGGCGCAGCGCGGGCGGCAGCAGTTCAGGAATGTGCGAACCGAATTGGTCAAACGCCGCTTTCATCAGCCGGCGCATCATTTTAACCGTCAGCGGACTGCGCACGGAATAAACCGGCTCGATGCCCGTCGTCTCGGGCGCCGGTCCGAACCGGAGTTCGTACGCATTGATCGTCTGCCGGTGCCGATCCCATTTTCCGATCACGGTCACCGTTTCGTTGAGGGTGATTTTTTCCTTCAAATACGGGCGGTTGAAGCAAACGACGGTGATCAAATAGCGGTCGGCCAGCAGCCGAAAGGAAAGGCGCGATTTCTTCTTCCCGTAATACGTCAACACAGGCGCGCTATGCACTTTTCCTTCTACCGTCACCTTTTCCTCGTGCCGGACGGCGGCCAAATCTTTTTGCTCGTAATCGTCATATCGATACGGGGCATAAGCGAGCAGCTCGCCGACGGTGCGAATGCCGATGTCGGCGAGCGCCGCTGCCGTTTCCTCGCCAATGCCTTTGACCGCCGTCACCGGCTGTTGCATTGCTTCGCTCACTTTGTCGCCGCGGAAGCGCCGAAAATACGGGCCGCGATCGCACGGCCGGTCGGCGTGGCGGCCAACCCCCCTTGCGCTGTCTCTTTGAGCGCCACCGGCATGGCCGCGCCAATCCGATACATCGCTTCGATCACTTCATCGCACGGAATGCGGCTTTTGATGCCGGCTAGCGCCATATCGGCGGCGATCATGGCATTCGCCGCCCCCATCGCGTTCCGCTTTACACACGGCACCTCGACAAGGCCGGCGACCGGATCGCAAACCAAGCCGAGCATGTTTTTCAGCGCGATCGCCATCGCTTCCGCCGCTTGGCTCGGCGTTCCACCAGCCAGCTCAACGAGCGCTGCAGCGGCCATGCCCGCCGCTGAGCCCACCTCCGCCTGACAGCCGCCCGCCGCGCCGGAAATCGAAGCGTTATTGGCGACAACATAGCCGAACGCTCCGGCCGTAAACAGAAACTCGATCATTTCTTTGCGCGTCGGCCGCAGTTTTTCTTTCACAGCAAACAGCGTTCCCGGGACGACGCCGGCCGCTCCCGCCGTCGGCGTGGCGCAAATGACGCCCATCGCCGCGTTCACTTCGTTCGTTGCCATGGCTTTGCTGACGGCGTCCAAAATCGTTTCTCCAGACAAAAACCGCCCGGCTTCAATATAGCGTTGCATTCGCACCGCATCAAAACCAGTCAATCCGGAGCGGGACGACACCCCCTGCAAACCTCTTTCCACGGCGCGCTCCATAACGGACAAATGATGGTCCATTTGCGCGATCACGTCTTCCCGGCTCCGCCCGCTCACCTCGATTTCGTGGCGGATCATTACCTCAGCGATTTTCGTCTGCTCATTTTCCGCCAGCGCCACCAATTCAGCGACATTGCGAAACATGGATTCCCACCTGCCCTTTCGCAGCTAATCTCTGTTGCCGTTTGGCTTCCCTGTCGATATGAAATCGGTTTCGTTTTCATTCGTTGCCGATGTTCGCCCCAAGCGAGCTTCAAGCATCAGCGTGAAATGGAGTGCGCTTCAATCGGCCAGCTTTGCCACCTGCAAAATGTTCGGCAGCTGCTCCAGCTCTTGAATGAGATCATCGGTCAGCGGCTGATCGACTTCGATGGCCATGAGCGCTTCCTTTCCTTTTTCTTTGCGCGACACTTCCATATGCCCGATGTTAATGGCATGCTTCGCGAGCACGGAAGCGACTGCGCCGATCGTCCCATACCGGTCATTGTGCATAATCAAAAGCGCCGGATGATGGCCGGATAGTTTCAAGGCAAACCCGTTCAGCTCGACGATCTCGATTTTTCCGCCGCCAATCGAAATGCCGACCAATTCAAGCTCTCCGCGGTCATCGCCGATACAGAGGCGCGCCGTATTCGGATGGTGCGGAATCGCCTCTTCGGCCGAAAACGAGACGTCCAAGCCCTCGGCGCGCGCGATGTCCAGCGCCGCCGGCAGCCGTTCATCGAACGTGTCAAACCCGAGCAAGCCGGCGACAATGGCAACATCAGTGCCATGCCCGCGGTACGTTTCGGCAAACGATCCGTAAAACGAAACGCGCGCCCAAGACGGTTTGCGGCCGAATAGCTTATAAGCGACCAAGCCGATGCGCACCGCGCCGGCCGTATGTGAACTCGACGGCCCGACCATCACCGGGCCAATGATGTCAAAGACGCTTTTATATTTCATCTCTGCCATTCCCCCATGAAACCGAAAAAATAGAAGGGAAAAAAGCTCCCTTCTATCATTCTAACATATTATTCAACGGAAATGATAAACGGATACAGCGGCTGCTTTCCGTTATGCACTTCCACCTCAACCCCATCGTGTTCGTTTTCCAAATAAGCGATGACGGTCTCCACTTCCACTTCGGTCGCATCTTCGCCGTACAAAATCGTGACGATTTCGCTTTCCTCATCGATGAGCGCGTCTAAGAGGCGCTCGGTCACGGCCAATTTGTCTTTGTCGGCGGCGATGATGCGGTCATCCCACAGCCCCATGTAGTCGCCTTTTTTAATCTGTATGCCGTCTATCGTCGTATCGCGGACGGAAAACGTGACTTGCCCGGTTTTCACCTTCGCGAGCGCAGCGGTCATCGCCCGCTCGTTTTGCTCGGCTGATTGTTCGGGATGAAACGCGAGCAGCGCCGCTATTCCTTGGGGAACGGTTTTCGCCGGGATGACGATCACCCGGTGCTCAGACAGCTCAGCGGCCTGTCTTGCCGCCATCACGATGTTTTTGTTGTTCGGCAGCACAAACACCGTTTCGGCGTTCGCGCGCCGGATGGCTTCGGCGATTTCTTCCGTGCTCGGATTCATCGTCTGGCCGCCTTCAATCACTTCATGTGCGCCGATGCTCTGAAACAGCTCGGCCACTCCTTCTCCCATCGCCACGGCCACGATGCCATACGGCTTCGCCTCCTTTGCTGGGCCGGAGAGCGCTTTCGCCTCCCGGCCGACGATGTCGGCGTGCTGCTCGCGCATGTTTTCAATCTTAATGCGAATCAAGCTCCCGTAGCGCTGACCGTACGTTAACACCTCGCCTGGCGTCTCCGAATGGATGTGCACTTTGACAAGCTCATCGTCAGCGACAACGAGCAGCGAGTCGCCAAACCGGCTCAGCTCGCGGCGAAACGTTTCTTCCGAGAACGGCTGCCGCGCCAGCTTGTCCTGTTCTAGCCGAATCATGAATTCCGTGCAATAGCCGAACTCGATCTCATCAGTGTGAATATGGCTTTGTGCGCTTTGATGATGCGCGATTTTCACCAAATCGTCCATCGACGCTTCGGCGCGCGCCGCCCGGATGGTTTCCCCCTTCAAGGCGGCGAGAAACCCTTCATAAATGTACACCAGCCCTTGGCCGCCGCTGTCGACGACGCCGACTTCCTTCAAAATCGGCAGCAGCTCCGGCGTGCGTTTCAACGCCGCTTTCGCCTCGGCGAGCGCCGCTTCCATCACCGCGGCGACGTCGCGCTCTTTTTTCGCCACATCGACCGCTTTGCGGGCGGCTTCTTTGGCAACGGTGAGGATCGTCCCCTCAACCGGCTTCATCACCGCCTTGTAGGCCGTGTCCACTCCGGCTTGCAAAGCGGCGGCAAATTCGAAGCTGTTCACTTGCTGCTTGCCTTCAACCGCCTTGGCAAACCCGCGGAACAGCTGCGACAAAATGACGCCGGAATTGCCGCGCGCCCCCATCAATAGCCCTTTTGCCAGCGCTGCGGCGACGTTGCCGATATGGTTGGAGACGTTCGCCTTTACTTCCTTCGCTCCGGACGTCATCGACAAGTTCATGTTTGTTCCTGTATCGCCATCTGGAACCGGAAAGACGTTCAGCGCATCGACCGCTTTGGCGTTGTTCGCCAAATGGGCGGCTCCTTGCTCTACCATATCGGCAAACCGTCTTCCGTCAAGCGTCTTCAATGTCACCGGCTAATTCCTCCTTATTACTGATAACTATGGATTCGCCACTCGAACCCCTTGAACATAAATATTGATCGACTGAACGGCCAAGCCAAGCGTTTGATCAAGCGTGTACTTGACTTTCGATTGCACGTTGTGGGCGACTTCAGAAATTTTCGTTCCGTAGCTGACGATGATGTGCATATCGATATGCACTTCGCCGTTTTCTTCGCGAACGATGACGCCTTTGGCGAAGTTTTCGCGGCGCAATATGTCCGAAAGCCCATCGCGGATTTGATGTTTCGACGCCATTCCTACAATGCCATAGCAATCGACGGCTGCCCCCCCCGCGATCATCGCCACCACTTCATTGGCGACTTCGATGCGCCCGTATTTCGTTTGCCATTCGATCGACATGCTCGTTCCCCCTTTGCGTATCTCGCACAGCTACCTTTATTGTACTATAACGCCCTCTGTTTTCAAAGCGCTTCCCGGCCGCCCACTAGTATTATTTAGCCGAAAACGAAATGTCATGTCAAGGACATTTTCTTGAAAGAGTACGGCCTCGTCTATTGCAATGTCAGCCATTGTGTGGTACATTATAAAAGTGTCTTTAGAGCGATGCAAAAGCAAGGAGGGAACAACCAATGGCGAAATGCTTTGTCACCGGCAAGAAAAAGTCGTTCGGCAACACGCGTTCGCACGCCATGAACGCCAGCCGCCGCACGTGGAAAGCCAACCTGCAAAAAGTGCGCATTCTCGTTGACGGCAAACCGAAACGCGTTTGGGTTTCGGCGCGCGCCTTGAAATCCGGAAAAGTGAAACGCGTTTAACTCCAACAAAAAAAGCACCAAAAAATGGTGCTTTTTTCTTATCCTTTTTTAAACGCGTTCAACACCGCCCGCACAATTCCGCCCAAAAACTTTGGCAGCTTGATCGTATAAAACTTCATCCCGATTCCCTCCTCACAAATCATCACGAACTTCCCGCCATTCCCTTATCCAGTATATTCTCTGCCCACCCAATCGCAACTACAGGCAGCCGGAAAAATCGCTGCTCCTTATCATCATTAATATGCCTTCAGAAAATGAAAAAGTACCGGAAGATTGGATAAGTTCATTACTAATGCATAATGTCGAACCGCGGGAAATATGACTGTTGGTTAACGGATATTTAAATCCGGCGAGCGTAAGGCCGGCCACCGTCTCGGAAACCGGGATGTACGAGACGTAACGATGCCGCTCGTCCTTCAGCACGGTATGCGCACCGGGACGGTGAACGGTGATGACGTTTTGCCGGTCGATTAGCTCAATCGGCCGGCCAGCGTATTTGACGAGCAGCTCGACATTGCCGAACAAATGATCAAGCCGCCCGCCGGTCGCCCCGAACAGCCGAATGGGCCCGGCGGTTTGCTCGACCGCCCAATCGAGGGCGATCTCCATATCGGTTTTGTCTTTCTCCGCCGGCCAAATGTCCAGTTCCGGCAGCATCTCGCGCAACCGCACGAGCGCTTCGGACGACAGCGAATCAAAATCGCCAAACGCGCGCACCATTCGCAATCCGTGCTCGAGCAGCGTTTCTGCGCCACGGTCGACGCTGACCCATTGCACCTCCTTGCCATCATAAGCGCGCAAATCGGGAAGAAGTTCGCGCGGGCCGCCGCCGACAATATGAATCGGCATCATTCTCCCCTCCCTGAGCCAAACGAATTCTTGAAGGTTGGTGAAAAACGCTAATGGCGAACAAAATCGGATCGACCGTCATGGAAAACGAATTGTTGAAGGCTGGTGAAAAGCGGCTGTTGGCCTTGATCACCGATTGAAGGCGCGAGCATAGAGACTGATGCAACAAATTTTCTATTTGCGAAACGATTCCGAGAAGCGGCTGCGCGAGTCAATCCCTAGCCCCTTGGCCAGCCATCGCCAAGAGGGCCGGGAAAAACGGTGATGGTCGCCAAATCAAAACGATCGGACCAACGGTGATGGAAAAGAACACGTCGCTTCACGGCGCCATGTTTCATTTTGCACAGGCGGCGCGAATCGCGCCAATGGCGGCCGCCCGATCGGAAGCGTTGAAGATGGCCGACCCGGCGACGAGCACATTGGCTCCCGCCTCAACGCAAAGCGGCGCTGTTTCCGCGCGAATGCCGCCGTCCACTTCGATATCCACTGCCTTGTTTTGTTCCCGAGCCATGCGCGCAACATCGCGAATTTTCGACACGACCGTTGGAAGAAACGCCTGTCCGCCAAAGCCCGGATTGACGGTCATCAACAAGACGAGGTCGACCTCAGCGATCACATGGCGGATCATTTCGACCGGCGTATGCGGATTGATCACCACTCCGGCTTTGACCCCTTGCTCTTTGATCAATTGAATCGTCCGATGCAAATGCGGGCATGCCTCCACATGGACGGAAATGAGATCGGCGCCGGCGTCGGCGAACGCCGGAATATAGCGATCCGGTTCGGCAATCATCAAATGGACATCGAGCGGAAGCTTCGTCACGGGGCGAATGGCGGCCACAACCGGCGGACCGATCGTCAAGTTCGGCACAAAGTGTCCGTCCATCACGTCAACATGAATCCAGTCGGCCCCGCCTTCCTCCACGGAGCGGATTTCTTCCGCCAAGCGGGCAAAATCGGCCGACAAAATCGATGGGGCAATTCGGATCATCGTTCAATACCTCGGCTTTCGTTCTTTCATTTCTGAAATAAAACTTAAATAATGGTCATAGCGGTACGGGGCGATGTCGCCGGCTGCCGCCGCCTCGCGCACCGCGCACTTCGGCTCGGCGACATGGAGGCAGCCGCGGAACTTGCAGTCCGCACCGTACACCCGAAATTCCGGAAAATAGTGCGGCAACTCATCGAGCGTCAGATGATCAAATTCCAAGGCGCTAAACCCTGGCGTGTCAGCGACAAGCCCGCCGGCCACCTCAAGCAGCTCGACATGGCGGGTCGTATGCCGTCCGCGCCCCAAATGGGACGAGATATCGCCGGTTTTTAAACGCAAATCCGGACGAAGCGCGTTCAGCAGCGATGACTTGCCGACGCCAGACTGCCCGGCGACGACCGAGACGCGGCCGCGAAGGCGCGCCGCCAGTTCATCGAGACCGCCCTTGGTCACCGCCGACGTTTCGATCACCTCATAGCCAATGCAGCGATAGTCGCGCACGTAACGGGCGATCGTCTCTTTCGTCTCGCCATCGAGCAAGTCCGTTTTGCTAATGACAATGATCGGCGTAATGTTCTTTGATTCAACGAGGACGAGAAAGCGGTCGAGCAGCTTCGCGCTGAAATCCGGTTGAACAGCAGAAAAGACCAAAATCGCTTGCTCGACGTTGGCGATCGGCGGCCGCACAAGCTCATTTTGCCGCTCGGCAATCTCCAAAATATAGCCTTCCGTTTCACTCGTTGCCTGAAAGATGACGCGGTCGCCGACAAGCGGCGTCACCTTTTGTTTGCGAAACACGCCGCGCCCCCGACATTGAAAGACGCGGCCTTCAGACAAAACGTAGTAAAATCCGCTTAATGCTTTCATGATTTGTCCTTCCGCCATAGCCTCACCTCTTTTTCTCATCGCCTTCTGGATAAGGAATCGATCCTTCCTCCTTCACCACCTGATTGACAATCACGCGATAGTAAGCCGCCTCGCCATAAGGAATGTGAAACTCCACCGTCTCCGTCACCGGTTTGGTCAATCGGTACGTTTTGTATGGCGTTGTCATATTATGGTTGGCATCTTGAATGTAGAGTTGCGCTTCCACCGTTTGCCCTTCTGCTGTCGGTTCGTACGGGATGGTAAGCTCTTTGATCACCGTTTTCGTCGGTTTTGGTTCCGGGCCGCGGGAAATGACGACCGTGACGGTGTCGCCTTTTTCCAACCGCTCTCCCGCCG
The DNA here is from genome assembly GCF_052692335.1 of Geobacillus sp. YF-1. NCBI lineage: Bacteria > Bacillati > Bacillota > Bacilli > Caryophanales > Anoxybacillaceae > Geobacillus > Geobacillus sp. YF-1. Next base: position 1,131,972 of record NZ_CP199850.1, on the reverse strand, counting down.
CTGGGGTTTGCGATATAACGAGCCCCTCGGGCACCTCATCGGAATGCTCATACTTGATTTCGATGCGCAGCCCTTGGTCTTCGCCGTAATCGCGCACACTCTTTTCCGTATAGCCGGTCAAATCTTTGAGCGCCACTTTTTCCGGTCCGAGGCTGACGGTAAACATCACTTCGGTTTCATCCGGTACGACTTTGTCCCCGGCGTACGGGTATTGATCCAAAATCGTTCCTTCCGGCTTGTCGCTGTAGCGGCCGTTGCGCGTGATGCGAGAGAACCCTTCGGCGCGCAGCTCGGCCTCGGCCGCAGCGATGTCATCCCCAATAAAACTCGGAAATTCGATTTTCTTTTTTCCGGAGCTTTTATAAATGGTGACACCCGCCCCTTGTTTGACGGTCATACCGGCCTCCGGGCTCGTGCGCACCACTTTCCCTTCTTCGATCGTGTCGCTTTCGACATCAATCGTATCTTTGATCTCGAGGCCGAGCGCCGACAGCCGCTCAACCGCTTCATCATAATCTTTGTTGACGACGTTCGGCATCGTCACTTCTTTTGGAAAAACGAGGTCTGGAATCCACGTGAGCGCGCTCACAGCAGCGGCGCCAAGCAACAAAAGAATCGCCGCCAGCCAAGCGGCCCACTTCCACTTCCGTTTTCTGTTCGGCTTTGGCTGCTCGTCTTGTTGGGCCGATTCCGGCGCGGTTTTCTCAGCAGCAAACGTCTCCTGCGCGGACGCGGCGCTCTCTTTATCCTTAATAATCGGAACGGCTTTGGTCGCTTCCTCGCCGTCGTCGGGAATCGTAAATTTCGCCTCATTGCGCCGGCTTGGGTCGAGCGCCGTTCGGATATCTTCATTCATTTCCCGCGCCGATGGATAGCGATAAAACGGATCTTTGGCCATCGCTTTTAAAACGATATTCTCGACGCTTTGGGGAATCTCCGGATTCCACGCCCGCGGCGACGGCGTTTCTGCCTGCAAGTGCTTCAGCACGATGGACACGGCCGATTCGCCGGAAAACGGGAGCCGTCCGGTGAGAAGCTCAAACATGACGACCCCGAGCGAATAAATGTCCGACTTTTCCGTGGCGATGCCGCCGCGCGCCTGCTCCGGCGACAAATAATGGACCGAACCGAGCACGGAGTTCGTCTGTGTAATCGTTGTTCCGCTCATGGCCACAGCGATGCCAAAGTCCGTCACTTTCACACGGCCGTGCTCGTCAAGCAAAATGTTTTGCGGCTTAATATCGCGGTGAATGATGCCGTTCTCATGCGCGTGGGCGATCGCCGAGGTCAGCTGATCCATGATGCTAAGCGCCTGTTCGACCGGAAGCGGAGCGTGCTGCTGAATGTATTGCTTGAGCGTCGAGCCCTGCACATATTCCATGACGATATAATAGACGCCTTCTTCTTCGCCGACGTCATAAATGGAGACGATATGCTCATGGTTCAAGCTCGTCGCCGCCTGCGCTTCGCAGCGAAACCACTTGATAAACCGGTCATCGTTGGCAAAATCAAGCCGGAGCACTTTGACGGCGACATCGCGCTCCAAAATGATGTCGCGCGCTAAATACACGTTAGCCATTCCGCCGCCGCCGATGAGGCTGATAATTTTATAGCGGTCATTCAGTCGTTTTCCAATGAGCACCATGATCACCCGCCTTCACGTTCCGCTGAAAAATCGATGACCGCCAGCGAAATGTTGTCTTCCCCGCCCCGCTCATTGGCTAGGTGGATGAGCGCCTCCGCTTTTTCCTCGAGCGTGCGGCCGCTTGTCAACGTATGGAGTAGGTCGGCTTCGGTCACTTTGTTGGACAAACCGTCCGAGCACAAAAGGAGCAAATCCCCCTCATCGATGGAAATCGTTTTGACGTCCAGCTTCACCATCGGCTCAGTGCCAAGCGCCCGCAAGAGCACGTTTTTGCGCGGATGATGCTCGGCGTCTTCCTTGGAAATTTGCCCGCTTTTGACAAGCTCGTTGACAAGGGAATGGTCATCCGTCAGCTGCTGAATTCCGCTTTGATTCAACAAATAGCAACGGCTGTCGCCGATATGGGCGATCGTGACAAACGCGTCGGCGCAAATCGCGCCGACGATCGTCGTCCCCATGCCTTGACATTCCGGATGCGAAAGCGCATGCCGAAACAGCTGGGCGTTGGCCGCCTCAATCTGCGTCTTGAGCCATTGCTCGGCCTCGGTCGGTGACGAAAGGCCGGGCGCTTCCTCCCACTGCGCCTGCAAATACGCCACCGCCATCGAGCTGGCCACATCGCCGGCTCGGTGGCCGCCCATCCCGTCGGCAACGACCGCTAAATATTGGCCGCTTTGATTGACAAACACACCGCCGCTGTCTTCGTTATGTTCGCGAATTTGCCCGATATCGGTTCGGAAAACGGCTCGCATCCGATTCACCTCGTCTCTTCTTTTCGCTCCTTCGCGCGAAGCTGTCCGCAGGCGGCATCGATGTCATGTCCGTGTTCGCGACGAATGGTCACGTTAATTCCATGTTTTTTCAACGCCCGTTCAAAGGCGAAAATTTGACTGCGCGGCGTGCGCACATAGTTGCGCTCCGGCACGTAGTTGACCGGAATTAAGTTCACATGGCATTTCAGCCCTTTGATCAGCTCGGCCAGCTGCTCCGCATGCTCAAGCTGGTCGTTCACCCCACCGAACAATCCGTACTCAAACGTCACGCGCCGGCCGGTTTTTTCAATGTAATACCGAATGGCCTCCATCAGCTTCGGCAACGGATACGCCTTATTGATCGGCATAAGCTTCGTCCGCAGCTCAGTCGTCGGCGCGTGCAGCGAGACGGCGAAATTCACTTGCATCCCTTCATCGGCAAATTGGTAAATTTTCGGGATGATGCCGCTCGTGGAGACAGTAATATGACGAGCGCCGATGTTCAGCCCTTTCGGATGATTGACAATGCGCAAAAACGTCATCAGCGCGTCATAGTTGTCAAACGGCTCGCCGATGCCCATCACGACGATGCTGCTGACGCGCTCGCCTGTTTCATCGAGCGCCTTTTGCACTTGCACGACTTGGGCGACGATTTCGCCCGCCTCTAAATGGCGTTTCAGTCCGCCAAGCGTCGAGGCGCAAAACGTACAGCCGATGCGGCACCCGACTTGCGTCGTCACGCACACGGAATTCCCGTAGTTATGGCGCATGAGCACCGTCTCGATCGAATAGCCGTCATGCAGTTCAAACAAAAATTTGATCGTCCCATCTTTTGATGTCTGCTTCACAATCGTTTTCAATGTGGTGATGGAAAACGACGCGGCGAGCTGTTCGCGCAGCCGTTTGGGCAAGTTCGTCATCTCCGCAAAGTCGGTGACGCGCTTTTCGTACAGCCATTCGTAAATTTGTGTGGCACGAAACGGCTTTTCGCCGTGAGAGACAAGCCATTCTTTCAGTTCGTCAAGCGTCAGTGAATAAATCGACGGCAGCTGCGGCAACTGCTCTTCGCCGGTGGGCCGGCGGGCAGCTGGATGAACAATTTCCATTTTTTACACCTTCTTTCGTAACCGGGCGATAAAAAACCCGTCAGAATCAAAATGATGCGGCAGCAACTGAAGCATGCCGCCTTTCCCATGCGGCCGCACCGGTTCGGGCAGCCGTTCGAGGAGGCCAGCATCAAGGAAAAAGTCCGGATGGTCGGCCAAAAAACGGGTGATCGCGTCTTCGTTTTCCTCGCGCTCGACCGTGCATGTGCTGTAGACAAGCGCGCCCCCTTTTTTCAACAGCGGAGCGGCGGCCCGCAAAATGGCTTGCTGAATGTCGACAAGCGCCGCGACATCGTCTTTCCCTTTCGTATACTTGATTTCCGGCTTGCGGCGGATGACGCCGAATCCGGTGCACGGCGCATCGACTAAAATGCGGTCAAACGACTCGGGAGCGAACCGCTCGCCGAGCCGACGGCTGTCAAGAGCGAGCGCCGTGATATTGTCAAGGCCGAGCCGTTGCGCCTGCTGCTCAATGAGCTTCACTTTATGCTCGTGAATGTCGACGGCGACCACTTCGCCGCGGCCGTCCATCCGTTCGGCGATATGGGTCGTTTTCCCGCCCGGCGCCGCGCAGCAGTCGAGCACTCGCTCGCCGGGGGCCGGATCGAGCGCTCGGGCGACAAGCATCGAGCTTTCATCTTGAATCGTCAGCCAGCCGGCGCGAAACGCCTCCGTATGGGCTAAATTCCCTTTTTCCGCGCGAATGGCTTCCGGGGCGAGTTGACCTTGAACGGCCTTCACTCCTTCGCTGTCAAGCCGCTCAAGCGCCTCCTCTACCGTTGCCTTCAACCGGTTGACGCGGGCGGTCGATTGCGGCGGGCGCAAATTCGTCTCGCACATGCGCGCCGCCTCATCAAAGCCGTATTGTTCGATCCAGCGCCGGACGAGCCACTCCGGATGGCTCGTCGCGACGGCGAGCCGCTTTCCGGGATCGTGAATCGCATCAAGCGACGGCAGCCCCTCGCGGCCGATGGCGCGCAAAACGCCGTTCACGAGCGAAGCGATGCCGCGATGGCCGCGCCGCTTGGCGATTTCCACCGCTTCAAAAATGGCGGCGCGATCCGGAACGCGGTCCAAATAGACCATTTGGTACAAGGTCAGGCGAAGAAGCACCCGCACCCATGGCTCAAGACGGCGCGCCTTGCGCAAAAACGGCGTCAAATAATAGTCGAGCGTATCGCGCCGCTGCACCGTGCCGTACACGATTTCCGTCAGCAGCGCCGCATCGCGCCCGTCAAGACGCCCTTTCCGGATGGCGTCATTCAGCTGCAAATGGCTGTAGGCTCCGTTTTGTTCGATAGCTAACAGCGTCGTTAAAGCGAGTTCACGTACGTTCATTGTCCTCTCCTAGCTTCATGCCGACCGCCAGCCGGCTGCCGGCGCCGCGCAAAAACTCGCCGGCGGCCATCCGCTTTTTGCCGGCCGGCTGCAATTCAGTAATTTTAATGGCCGTCTCATTGCCGGTCGCAACGACGATGCCATCGTCCTCCAGCGCCACCATCGTCCCCGGCGGCGCTAGGCTTGGCGCCGGCACTTTTTCCCCCCACCAAATTTTCCAGACGTTCCCGCCGTAGGTCGTATACGTGACCGGCCACGGGCAGAAGGCGCGGATATGGTTGTAAATGGCCTCGCCCGGCTGCGTCCAGTCAATCCGCTCTTGTTCGCGCCGGATATTCGGGGCATAGGTCGCCTTCTCTTCGTCTTGCGGAACGGGCGTGACGGCACCTTCGAGCAAAAGCGGGAGCGTTTCTGATAATAGTTTCGCCCCGGCGGCGCTCAATTTATCATGAAGCGTGCCGACAGTATCGGTTTCTGCAATCGGCACCTCGACTTGCGCCAGCATGTCGCCGGCATCGAGCCGCTCGACCATGTACATGATCGTAACGCCCGTTTTCGTTTTTCCTTGCCAAATGGCGTAATGGATCGGCGCTCCCCCGCGCAGCTCAGGAAGAAGCGAGGCGTGAACGTTGATGCAGCCGTATTTGGGCGCATCGAGCAGCGCTTTCGGCAAAATTTGCCCAAACGCCGCTGTCACGATCAAGTCAGGCGCGAACGCCAGCACTTGTTCGTATTGTTCCGGGTCGCGAACTTTCGTCGGCTGCAACACCGGAATACCGTGCTTCTCTGCTTCCACCTTGACCGGCGGCGGAACGAGCTCGCGCTTTCGCCCTTTCGGCTTGTCCGGCTGGGTGACAACGGCTGCCACCCGATACCCGTCATCAAGCAGCTGCCGCAAAATCGGCACGGCAAAGTCAGGCGTTCCCATAAAGACAATGTTCGTCATTGGCATCTATCCTTCCAATTCTTCAAGATCGCAGTAACGGATCACTTTTGAGGTAAACAGCACGCCGTGCAAATGGTCGATTTCATGCTGAAGCGCGCGGGCCAAAAAGCCGGTCGCAGAGATAGTAAACAGGCGACCGCGCCGGTTTTGCGCCCGCACGTTCACGTACTCGGCGCGCGGCACTTCGCCAAACAGCCCTGGAAAGCTCAAGCAGCCTTCAACATCCACTTGTTCGCCGCGCGCCTCGACAATGACCGGATTGATGAGCTCAATCCGGCCGTGCTCATCGCCGACATCGACGACAGCCACCCGTTTGGCGATGCCGACTTGCGGAGCGGCGAGCCCGACTCCATCAGCAGCCAGCATCGTTTCATACATATCGTCAAGCAGCCGGCCGAGCTGGCGATCAAAGGCGGTCACCGGCGCGCACGGCTGTTCTAAAATCGGATTCGGATACGTCACAATCGGCAAAATCGACAACGCCATTCCTCCATTGTTCACATCATCATGTAAGGGTTCATATCGACGGTGATGGTGACGCCGCCATGGGCGGCATCCGTCTGATAACGGTCGATCACCGCTTTGAGCGCAGCTGACAAATTCGGTTCCCGCTTGTATTTTATCATGCATTGGTAGCGATATCGATCGTGAAGGCGGGCGAGCGGCGAAGCGACCGGTCCGAGAATGATCGCTTCGTTCGACAGCTGCTTGCGCAAATAGCCGGCGATTTTCTCCGCCGCTTTGGCCGCGGCCGGCGCTTCTTGATGAGCGGCCGTGATGAGCGTCAAATAGTAATAAGGCGGATAGCCGTGGGCTTTGCGCAGCGCCATCTCGCGCCGATAAAACGAACGGTAGTCATGGCGGGCGGCCAATTGAATGCTGTAGTGATCCGGCGTGTACGTTTGAATCACGACTTGGCCGGGCAGCTCGTGCCGTCCGGCGCGCCCGCTCACTTGCGTCAGCAGCTGGAACGTTTTCTCAGCAGCCCGGAAATCGGGCAGATGAAGCATCGTATCGGCGGCGAGCACGCCAACGAGCGTCACGTCAGGAAAATCAAGCCCTTTGGCGATCATTTGCGTGCCGAGCAAAATATCGGCTTCTTTCGCGGCAAAGCGGGACAACAGCTCCTCATGCGCCCCTTTCCGCCCGGTCGTATCGACGTCCATCCGGATGACGCGCGCCTTTGGCAGCAACTTTGCCAACTCTTCTTCCACCTTTTGCGTGCCGGTGCCGAAAAAGCGGAGATGCTCCCCTCCGCACGACGGACAGCGAGGGACAAGCGGCTCTTCATGGCCGCAATAATGGCATTTCATCCGCTCTCCGGCGCGATGATACGTCAGCGAAATGTCGCAATGCGGACAACGGACGACATAGCCGCAGCTGCGGCACATGACAAACGTCGAATAGCCGCGCCGGTTTAAAAACAGTACCGCCTGCTCCCCACGATCCAGCCGAAGGCGCAACTCATCAAGCAATCGCCGCGAAAACATCGAGCGATTGCCGCTGCGCAGCTCCTCGCGCATATCGACCACATGAACGTCCGGCAAGGCGCGGTCGGCCACCCGCTCCGGCAGTTCGAGCAGCTCATACACCCCTTTGGCGGCGCGAGCGAACGTCTCGAGCGACGGGGTGGCGCTGCCGAGCACGACCGGACAGCCGTGGCGACGAGCGCGGTAAATGGCGACATCGCGGGCATGGTAGCGCGGCATCTCCTCTTGCTTATAGCTCGTCTCATGCTCCTCATCGATAATGATCATCCCTAAGTTTTCAAACGGGGCGAACACCGCCGAGCGCGCGCCGACGACAAGCTGCACCTCTTTGCGATGAATTTTCCGCCATTCGTCATATTTTTCGCCGACCGACAGCCCGCTGTGAAGCACCGCTACTTTCGGGCCAAACCGGCTTTTGAAGCGCTCAACCATTTGCGGCGTCAGCGAAATTTCCGGCACGAGCACGATCGCCTCTTTTCCTTGGCGCAACACTTCTTCGATCGCCTGCATATACACTTCCGTCTTTCCGCTGCCGGTGACGCCGTAAAGCAAAAACGTGCGATGTTCCCCGGCGCGCACTGAAGCGGTGATCTTCGCCAACGCTTGCGCCTGCGCCGGGGTGAGCGCCAGCGGCTCGCTCGGCTGAAACGTGCGATGCGCATAGGGATCGCGATACACTTCGACATCGCGAACAACAACCAATCCTTTCTCCACAAGCGCCTTCAGCGGGGCAGAGGAAATGCCGAGTGTTGCTTGCAGTTTGGCAATGGGGACCGCTTCCCCCCGCTTGAGCAAAAACGACACCGCTTCCTTTTGCCGCGCCGGCAGCGAATGAAGCGCCTGTTCCGCCTGTTCGGCCGAAACGGCAAGAGCGGCGGACTTCACCATTTTCTTCCCCGCTTTGTCTTTCACGTTATAAACGGCTTCGAGCACGCCTTGCTGCACCGCTTTTTGCGCCGCGCGCCATAAACCGGCGGCCTCAACCTCGTTCCACGCCACTTCCGTCCGTCCGGCAAACAGCGACTTCAACTCATCGGGAAGCTCGCCCCGTCTTTCCTCTTCTGCCAAACGGAGCACCTTCTCATATTTCGCTCGCATCGCCGCCGGCAGCATCGCCTGATAGGCGGAGATGGCAAAACAAAGCGTCGTTTCCGTCAAATGGCGGCCAAGATCAAGCAGCTCGCCGTTTAACACCGGCACGACATCAAGCACCTCTTCAATCGCCTTCAATGACTCGATCTCAGAATGATCTTTTACGTCCACAACAAATCCTTGCAACCGCCGCGCCCCAAACGGCACCGTCACCCGCATGCCCGGCTGAATCACGCCGCGCCAGCGTTCAGGAATCAAGTAGTCAAACGGACGGTCCGTCTGCCGTGTCGGAACGTCGACAATGACCGCTGCCACTTTCATTGAATCCCCTCGATATAGGCATGAATTTCTTTTAAAATTTCCACCGCCGCCTCGCGCTTGGACAGTAGAGGCAATCGGCGGACGGCGCCGTCACGGCGGAAAATGGTGACGATGTTCGTATCGCCGGCAAACCCCGCTCCCTCTTCGGTGACATCGTTGGCGACGACCAAGTCAAGCCGCTTTTCTTCCAGCTTTTTTCGCGCGTACTGTTCAAGATGGTCCGTCTCGGCGGCGAAACCGACTAAAATCTGGCTTGTTTTTCGCTCACCAAGCGCTTTCAAGATGTCCACGGTCCGCTCCATCTCGACCACATAGTCCCCTGGCTGCTTTTTGATTTTAGAGGCCGCCACATATTTGGGCCGATAATCGGCGACCGCCGCCGCTTTGATCACAATGTCCGTATCGGCAAAGCGGGATGACACGGCTTCATACATTTCTTCCGCCGATTCGACCATCACCGTCTCGACGCCATCCGGCGCAGAAAGCGCCGTCGGACCTGAAACAAGCGTCACCGAGGCGCCAAAGCGAGCCGCCGCTTCAGCGATGGCATAGCCCATTTTGCCGCTCGAATAATTGGAAAAATAGCGGACCGGATCAAGCCGCTCCCTTGTCGGCCCAGCGGTGACAAGGATGCGTCGACCGCGAAACAGCGGCGGATCATCAGCGAAAAACCGCTCGATATGGGCGATGATTTTCTCCGGCTCCTCCAGCCGCCCTTTGCCGATATAGCCGCACGCCAAATAGCCTTCCGACGGCTCGATAAACCGGTAGCCGAATTGGTAGAGCCGCTCGATGTTGGCTTGGACGGCCGGATGCTCGTACATATGGACGTTCATCGCCGGAGCGATCCAGACGGGCGCTTTCGTCGCCAAAATCGTCGTCGTCACCATATTGTCAGCGAGGCCGGCAGCCAGCTTGGCGATCGTATTGGCCGTCGCCGGGGCGATGAGAACGAGGTCGGCCCAATCGGCCAAATCGATATGAGCGATAACGGCCGGATTGTTTTCCGTGAACGTGTCGACATACACTTCTTGACGCGACAATGCTTGAAACGTCAGCGGCGTAATGAACTGGCACGCCCCTTCGGTCATGATCACTTTCACTTCGGCGCCGCGCTGGGTGAGCTGGCTGGTGAGCACCGCCGCCTTATAGGCCGCGACCCCTCCGGTGACGCATAACAAAATATGTTTTCCCCTAATCATCTCGGCCACCTCTCCATCTTAAAAAAATAACAACCTAACAGCTAGGTTGTTATTTTTCTTCCACTAATTCGACCTTGTCGCTGGCGATCTCCTCAAGCGCTTGGCCGACGAATTTTTTCGACACCGGCTTTTTCACCGTCAGCTCCGCGCCGTCTTGAAGCTCGCGCGCCCGCTTGGCCACCACGGTGACGAGCTTATACTTTGAATCGACTTTTTGCATCAGCAAATCGATGGAAGGGTACAACATCGTCATTCCACCTCCAACATTCGTTTATAGCGTTTGGCGACGCGCTCCCGCCGACAATGCTCGGCGATGACGATCGCCTTGATCCGGTCGCAGGCGAGCTCCACTTCATCGTTCTCCACGACGTAGTCATACTCGTCCATCATTTCTAGCTCCTCCCTCGCCGCCCGCAGCCGGTTTTCAATAAGCTCTTTCGATTCGGTGCCGCGCCCGACGATCCGCTTCTCAAGCTCCTTGAGGCTTGGCGGCGCGAGGAAAATGAAGAGCGCTTCCGGAAACGCCCGCCGCACTTTCATCGCCCCTTGCACTTCGATCTCCAAAAACACGTCTTTCCCTTCGGCGAGCGTTTTCTCCACGTAGTCGATCGGCGTGCCATAGTAGTTGCCGACGTATTCCGCCCACTCGAGCAGCTTGTTTTCGCGGATCATTTGTTCAAACTGCTCGCGCGTGCGGAAGAAGTAATCGACGCCTTCCACTTCGCCTTCGCGCGGCTTACGCGTCGTGACCGACACCGAATAATGAAGATTGATGTCCGGCCGCGAAAACAGCGCTTTGCGCACCGTTCCTTTGCCGACGCCGGACGGCCCTGACATGACGATCAATAGTCCCCGTTCGTTTTTCAACGTCCCAAACCCTGCCCTTCCTCGGAAAAATCATCGCTTCCGTATAAACGATTCGCCACCGTTTCCGGCTGCACGGACGACAAAATGACGTGATCGCTGTCCATGATGATGACGGCGCGCGTCCTCCGCCCGTGCGTTGCGTCAACGAGCTTGCCGTTTTCCCGCGCATCCTGAATGATCCGCTTAATCGGCGCCGAATCGGGGCTGACAATCGTAATGATGCGGGCGGCTGACACCATATTTCCGTACCCGATGTTGATGAATTTCACCATGACACGCCCACCTGCCATATTCGATATTGTTGCCGCCGGCAAGCTGTTTTAAACCGTTATTCGACTATTCGACGTTTTGCACCTGTTCTTTCATCTTCTCGATCGCGCTTTTCATCTCCACGACTTGCGCGGCAATGAAGCTGTCGTTCGCCTTGGCGCCGATCGTGTTCACTTCCCGGTTCAGCTCCTGCACCAAAAAATCGAGCTTCCGCCCAACCGGTTCGTCCATTTCTAAGGCGTCCGCCATTTGCGCCAAATGGCTGCGAATGCGTTTCAACTCCTCATGAATGTCCGCCTTTTCGGCAAACACCGCCACTTCGGCGAGCAAGCGCGCTTCATCGATCGGAGCGGGCACCCATTCGCGCAGGCGGCGCTCAAGCCGCTCACGGTATTGTTCCATGACAAGCGGCACCCGCTGTTCAATGGCGACAACGCTCGCTTCAATTTCTCGGAAACGCTCCCGCAAATCGGCAGCGAGCGCCTCCCCTTCGCGCCGACGCATAGCGGCAAGCGCCTTGGCCGCCTCATCGACCGCTGCCAACAGCAGCGGCTCAACCTCTTCATTGCCGCTTTCCTCTTCAATCACTTCCACGACTCCGTCCAACCGAAACAGATCGGCTGCCGTCACGCCGCCGTCTAGAGCGAACCGCCTTGCTGCCTCTTCGCAGCCGGCGCGATACTGCGAAAGCAGCTCCCAATCGATATGTATGCGCCGCTTGACCAGCCCGTCGCCGGCGATCGTGACGAACACTTCCACTTTTCCGCGCCGCACGTACGATGAAATTGCTTTTTTTATTTTATCCTCAAACACGAGCCATTGTCTAGGGAGGCGGATGGAAATTTCGCAAAACCGATGGTTGACGGATTTCATTTCCACCGCCACCGTCAAACGGTCTGTTTTTTTCGTGCTCGCGCCAAAGCCAGTCATGCTGTAAACCATGCCATCACATCCGTTGCTGTCATGATGAAAAAGAAAAGGTCATAGAGCTTGCCTCTATCACCTTTTTCATTATACCATAACCACGTTTTATTTTCTCGCCCGAAACGAGCCAGCAAACAAAAATGTCGGCAAGGCGGACAGACCGACGATGAGCAGCCAATCGACCGCGGCGAGCGGCTTCGTATGGAACACCGCAGCGAGCGGCGGATAGTAGATGACAACCAATAGCAAGGCAAGCGACACGGCCACCGCCGCGACAAGATACATGTTCCCGAATGGACTGCGGTCAAAAATCGAACGATCGCAGCGGCAGTCAAACACATGGATGAGCTGCGCCAGCACCAACGTCGCAAACGCCGCCGTCTGGGCGTAAACGAGATCCTCGCCGCTCCGTTCATAGGCCGTCAAAAACGCGGCCAACGTCACCGCGCCGATCAAAACGCCGCGACTTATGATTTTCCAGCCGAGCCCACGCGCGAACACCCCTTCATCGGGGCGGCGCGGCGGCCGCTTCATCACGTTTTCTTCCGGCCGGTCGAGCCCGAGCGCCATCGCTGGTAAACCGTCGGTGACAAGATTGACCCACAAAATTTGAATCGGCACGAGCGGCAGCGGCAACGCCAGCAGCATCGCAAACAACATGACAAGAATTTCCCCGACGTTCGAGGCGAGCAAGTAGCGGATAAACTTGCGAATGTTTTCGTAAATGTTGCGGCCTTCTTCAATCGCAGCCTCAATCGTCGCAAAGTTGTCATCCAACAAAACGAGCGACGCCGCCTCTTTCGCCACTTCTGTCCCCGATCGGCCCATAGCGACGCCAATATCGGCTGCTTTCAGCGCAGGCGCATCATTCACCCCGTCCCCGGTCATCGCGACGATATGGCCGCGCCGTTTGAGAGCGTTGACGATTTTCAGCTTATGCTCCGGAGCAACGCGGGCGAACACGTAAATGTCATCGACAGCGCGTTCCAACTCATCGACCGATAGCTTCGAAAGCGTCGTCCCGTCCATCACTTTGCCGCCGGGCGGGAGCACGCCCAGCTGTTTGGCGATGGCGGTGGCGGTCAACACGTGGTCACCGGTGATCATCACCGTTTTCATGCCTGCTTCTTTGCAGCGCGCCACCGCTTGCTTCACCTCAGGCCGCGGCGGATCGATCATGCCGGCGACGCCGAGGAACCGCAGCTTTGTTTCCGCCTCCTTCTCCGACACGATCCGTTCTGTCTCCGCAAGCGGCCGGTACGCGACGGCAATCGTGCGCAAGGCGGAAGACGCCATCTGGCGAATCGCCTTCTCAATCGTCTCTTTCCAAGCCGGCGTCAGCACCTGTTCGCGGCCGTTCCATTCAAGGCGGTCCGCCCGCTCAAGCAGCACATCGGGCGCCCCTTTTGTCACGACCAACCGGCGGCCGTTTCGGTCGCGAACGATCACCGTCATCATTTTTCGCTCCGAATCAAACGGAAACTCCTGCTCGACCGTATACTCACGCCAAACCATTCCTTTCGCCAATCCCGCTTTCGCCGCCGCAACGAGCAGCGCCCCTTCGGTCGGATCGCCGTCGACATAGCGCCGCCCGTTTTCCTCTTTCAACTCCGAACGATTGCAAAGCACCGCCATCGTCAATAGGCGGGCGATCTCGGGAACGCGGGTTGGATCCACCGCCCGGCCCCGTTCGGAAAACTCGCCGGCCATGTCAAAGCCAACGCCGCTGACCGCAAATGTCCGTCCGCCTGCCCATACTTGCGTGACGGTCATCATGTTTTCCGTCATCGTCCCCGTTTTGTCGGAACAAATGACCGAAGCGCAGCCGAGCGTTTCCACCGCCGGAAGCTTGCGGACGATGGCGTTTCGTTTGATCATCCGCTGCACGCCAAGCGCCAAGACGACCGTCACAATGGCCGGCAACCCTTCGGGAATAGCGGCAACAGCGAGCGATACGCCGGCCAAAAACATTTCATACACGTCGTGTCCTTGAACGACCCCGACGGCCACCACCATGGCCGTCAGCGCCAAGGCGACGACAAGCAAAATTTTCCCAAGCTGCTCGAGCCGGCGCTGAAGCGGGGTTGCTCCCGCATCCGCCTCTTCAAGCATCGTCGCGATTTGCCCCATCGCCGTTTTCATCCCCGTGGCGATGACAATCCCGATCCCGTTCCCTCTTGTCACGAGCGTCCCCATAAACGCCATATTGTGCAAATCACCCAACGACGCCTGGGCGGTGCGCAGAGGGGCAGCCGATTTGGCCACCGGCACCGATTCGCCCGTCAGCGCCGACTCCTCGATTTCCAAGCCGGCTGCCTCAATCAAGCGGACGTCGGCCCCGACCCGGTCGCCGCTTGCCAGCCGCACCACATCGCCGACAACAAGCTCGCGCGCCGGGACTTTCACCCACTCCCCGCCGCGCAGCACCACCGCTTGCGGCGCCGACAACCGTTTTAAAGCAGCGAGCGACTTTTCCGCCCGCCGCTCTTGGATAAACCCGAGGATGGCGTTCATGATCACGATGACGACAATCGCCACCGCATCGACGTACTCGCCCAAAAACGCGGAAATCACCGTTGCCAACAGCAACACCAACACCATAAAATCTTGAAACTGGCGAAAAAAGACGACGATGGCTGACTCCTTCTTCCCTTCCGCCAGCTCATTGTACCCGAACTGCCGCAGCCGCTTTTCCGCCTCCGCTGCGGTAAGCCCGGTCTTGACGTTCGTCTTCGTTTCGTGCGCGACATCGCTGGCCGCGAGCGTATGCCACTGCATTAGTCTCCCCCTCCGTCCTCTCCGTCTTTTCAGCGCACTGTTTCCGCTTTTCTATGCTTATTCACTCCTGTCCAAAAAAATGATCGATTGGGCGGCATAAACAAACGACCGAAATCGCTTTGCCGCGCATTTCCTCATTTATATAACCGTTTGGATGAACATCGCCCTTCATCCCCCGAAATGTTCGCAAAAATGTTCAACAGAGCGGATCTATGGTAAGATCGAAGTAGTAACGAAACAAATAGAAAGGTGTTTTCCATGTCGTTTGACGGAGTGTTTACATACGCTATTGTCGGGGAACTCGAAGAGGCGCTTGCGGGCGGGCGGATCACGAAGATTCACCAGCCGTCGGCGCATGAGATCGTCATGCTCGTGCGCGCCCGCGGCCGTAACCATAAAGTGATGCTGTCGGCGCATCCGACGTACGCGCGCGTCCATTTGACAAACGAAACGTACGACAACCCGCCCGAGCCGCCGATGTTTTGCATGCGGCTGCGCAAACAGTTGGAAGGAAGCGTCATCGAAGCGGTTCGCCAAGTCGATTTTGACCGCATCATCACGATCGACACAAAGGGACGCGACGAACTCGGCGACGTGCAAACAAAGCGGCTCATCATCGAAGTGATGGGCCGCCATAGCAACATCATCCTCGTTGAGGCATCGACCGACACGATCATCGACAGCTTGAAACATTTGCCGCCGTCCGTCAACCGCTACCGGACGGTGCTCCCGGGGCACCCGTACGTCGCCCCGCCGACGCACGGCAAGCTGAATCCGCTTGAGGCGACGGAAGAAACGGTGCTGAAAAAACTGGATTTTCACGCCGGCAAGCTCGCCCATCAGCTCGTTTCCGCCTTCAGCGGCCTTTCGCCGCTGTTCGCCAACGAGGTTGTCTTCCGCGCCGGGCTCGCCAATCGGGCGACGCTGCCGAAAAGCTTCCTCGCGCTCATCGATGACGTCCGGCACCGCCGCTTTGCCCCGATGATGTACACGAACGGGGAAAAAGAATGGTTTTACGTGTTGCCGCTTACGCACATAAAAATCGAAGGCCAACCGTTTGCGAGCGCAAGCGAGCTGCTCGACCGCTTTTACTTCGGCAAAGCCGAGCGCGACCGCGTCAAGCAGCAAGCGCATGACATCGAGCGGCTCATGGCGAACGAAAAAGCGAAAAACGAGAAAAAGCTCCTCAAGCTTGAACAGACGCTCGAAGAAGCCAAAAAAGCCGACGTTTACCGACTGTACGGGGAGCTGCTCACCGCCCATTTGTACGCCATCAAGCGCGGCATGACGGAAATCGAAGTCACCAACTACTATGATGAAAACGGCGGCACGATCACGATTCCGCTCGACCCGCAAAAATCGCCGTCGGAGAACGCGCAACAGTACTTCCAAAAATACCAAAAAGTGAAAAACTCGCTCGCCGTCGTGCAAGAACAAATCGAGCGGACGAAAGAAGACATCGCCTATTGCGACACGATTTTAAGCCAGCTCGAAACCGCCGCGCCGAAAGATGTCGAGGAAATCCGCGACGAGCTCATTGAACAAGGCTACTTGCGCCCACGCGCGGCGAAAGGAGCGAAAAAGCGAAAACCAACCGCGCCTGAGCTGGACCGCTACACGGCCAGCGACGGCACGGAAATAGTGGTCGGCAAAAACAATAAACAAAACGACTATCTCACGACCAAACTCGCCCATAAGGACGACGTTTGGCTGCATGTGAAAAACATTCCCGGCTCGCACGTCGTCATCCGGAGCAAGCAGCCGTCTGACGGGACGCTCTTGGAAGCGGCGAACTTGGCCGCCTACTTCAGCAAAGCCCGCCACTCCGGCTCCGTGCCGGTCGATTACACGCGCGTCCGCTACGTAAAAAAACCGAGCGGCGCCAAGCCAGGGTTTGTCATTTACGAAAACGAACAAACGCTCTACGTCACACCGGACGAAGAGCTCGTCCGCGCCATGAAACAGCGGCAAAAAGAACACGCGGCGAAACAGCCGTAAACAAAGAATGTCCCTATAACCATGGTTGTCTTGATATGGTAACGTTTCTCCTTGAGAAACGATTCCGAGAAGCGGTTGCGCGAGTGAAATCCGCCACATCTGGACTGGGACTTTTTTCAATGTTCGGGATCCGGCGTCGATTCCGTAGCATAAACCATCCCGCCGCTATGGGGAGCGGCGGGCTCTATTCGTTCCCGCGCGTTATTTCACCTGTACGATAATGGAACCCGGCAGCCAGTCATGCCGAATCACCATGATCAGCTGCTCCGCGCTCTTTGGCACCTCAAACCTCACATTTCGCACCCTTGCGACAAGAATTGGGAGGATTTTTTGTTTCCATTGTCGAATGGATCCTTCACACCCAAGGAAAGCAAAGGAGTTTCTACACCATGAGCATTCAAATCCGTGCCATTTATGGTGGTTGTCATTTAGAATAAGTATCCTGTTCAAAGATCTTAACCTTCCTCAGTTGATGGATCATCTCGTTCCCGTGGCTCCACAATGCCAAACTCGAGCCAGCGATATCGTCAAACTAATCATTCTGGATATCTTGAGCGGCCGGCAAGCGCTCGTTCATTTGGAACAATGGGCGCATGACATCGATTGGCCGAAGCGGATTCGGCTAGGGCTGGTGCCGTCTTGGTTCAACGACGATGCCATCGCGCGTCATTTGGATCGACTGTATGAGGCGAATATCCATCAAGTCCTTTCGTCTTGCCTCGTGCAGATCGACAAGAAAGAAGGCCTTCTCTTCGCGTCTTCCACGCCAATGCGACGAACAAAACCGTTTACGGCGCGTATGAATCGGGGGGTGGGGACAATCGCTGCTTGACGGCAGCGCTGGTGGATATTTGGTCCATCACGCCCACATTCTCGCATTTACGGGATAGAGCTCCCGCTTGCGGTACGCGCTTTCTGCCGTTCAGTCGCCCCGCCCCCTTCCCACTCGACTGAAAGATAAATTGATGGAGCAGGCAAGCCTATGTATTTTTTTGCAATTACCTGAATTTTTTGTTTACAAGAAACAAGGAGTTTTAGGTATAATAAGGTTAAGTAGGGAAAATAGTAAAGTGGACCAAAGTGGCTAAAACTGCGGTTAGTGAAATTGAATTATCATCTGATTCGATGAATGTAACCGCTTCTTCTCTGTCTTCAAGTAGTGCATATAGGATTGTTACTAATACAGGGACAATGTGGGTTCTTGGGATTCCTGTTACGGAATATGTTATTGAAGGTAAATACTATTACAATAGTGATGGAGTAACTTCAGTGATTTATACAAAGGCTTATGTCAGTCATAATTATAATCCTGCTGTTGTTACTGATAAAGTGTGGGAAAGTGGATATGTTAGCAATAAAAAATATTATGGAGATGCTATGTTTTACTATAAAATTGGCTTGGGCTCAATAGGTCTTGGGCAGTTAGGGAATGTATATATTGGTGTTGTTGGGAATAAAAACGGAGTAGAGAGCGGATATTTTTACACTAAATAATATTTTTTGCTTCTTTACCAAAAGCTTATGCTTCCAAAAACTAACAAACTAATATTTTGGCATATACTTGTTCAGACAAGTGTATCATTTATCAAGTGCGTGTTGCGGTGATGAACCTATTTTTGGGGGGAGTAATGTTGAAAAAAAATGGATGGTTATACTCCTTTCAGTAATATCACTATTTTTAGTATTGATGGCTTTAGGTATATATGCTTTCTATTCTGTTAAAGGATAATCGTAAATTATCACTTTACCCGTGGTGCTGTTGAGCATTAGAACTCAACTAGCCCGAGTGTGGCCAGTGAATAGGCTAACCATATGCCGTCGAGCGCTACGTCAAATCCGATCATGGAATTCGCTCGAATCTCTGTAATCCGGTATTGGTCAACCAGAACCAAGAACACCGTCCGATCATTTTTACGTTTTGGTTGGATCCACTTCTCCCATGCCCCGGACGGGTGATGGTTCTGGTTTTTTCGAGACGGAGTCCAAAGCGCCATTGGGTATGCTTCGTATAGCCTTTTTTGCCAGTCGCGTCTAATGAACCCCTTGTCCCCGAGGTGATAGGGATGAGGAATTTGGATTATCACGCTTTCGGCTGCGATTCGATCGCGGCAGGAGGCTTCCGTCACCACATATCCCATTGGCAAACCTTGATCGGTCAATTGAAGGTGCAGTTTCCATCCGCCGTACCATTGCTTTTTTTGAAGCGCAATACGACGCTGTGTCCTTTCCGAGAGCGAAGAAGCTCCAGTCCGGAAGAGATGTCTTGTTGAGATTCCGCGATGCTGGATACGCAGGCGAACAGCACCACGGCCCCATACCGTTTCACCACCAGAACGTGGCGAACACGGTACCACCTGGCTTCAGCTGGTCTTTGGCCTGTCGGAAAACGCATTCGATCGTCCAGCGGTGGGCGTAGTAACCATGAGGCATGAACCTCCTTGTGGGTAGTTGGTGGTACATCGATTCTAACCAAGGAATCGGGTTCATGTCTCCTTTTTTATTTGTTTGTAAATTTATGTTAGCGAATTTGCTCATCTACAGGAGATTATAAAGAAGTCGCTACTGTATTAAAATATCTAAGGAAAAAGCCGGTGAGTTTATTAACTAACAACCCACTAAAAATTAAGAAGATGAAAGAGTATGGTATTAATATTTTAGAGAGCATTCCAATCTATGGTGATATCACAAATGATAATTTTAAATACTGTAGATGAGCATTTTTCATTACAATAATTTCCATGCCCTAAGAGACAAACAGGGTACCCCTTAGGCGACATGGAGCTGTTTTTTGATCACATCAATGGGAATCTCTTGCTTCGCGGCATCGTAGATGAACTCGACGATGCTGTGCCCTTTCCGAGACCGAAGAAGCTCCAGGCCGGAAGAGAGGTCTTGTTGAGATTCCGTGATGCTGTATACGCAGGCGAACAGCACCACGGCCCCATACCGTTTCACCACCAGAACGTGGCGAACACGGTACCACCTGACTTCAGCTGGTCTTTGGCCTGCCGGAAAACGCATTCGATCGTCCAGCGGTGGGCGTAGTAACCATGAGGCATGAACCTCCTTGTGGGTAGTTGGTGGTACATCTATTCTAACCAAGGAATCGGGTTCATGTCTCCTTTTTTATTTCGTTGTAAATTTATGTTAGCGAATTTGCTCATCTACAGTTATTGAATTGCCTTTAAAACAGTATTAATAAATTCTGGACCATCTTCAAAATCTAAATATCTCATACTATATTCATTTACATATTTTTCGATTTCTCTCCACGTCTCTTTATCACCTTTTTGTAAAACATCCTGCAACATTTTTAATTCGCTTATTAATTGTTTTACCATTGATTTAGGTTCTCGCTCTTTGAAATCGGTTGCCAATCCCTCAAGGTCTGACCAGCTAACACTTTGATTAAAATACCCACTCATGAAATATTTGAGCATTTCTGGCTTTTTAAAATTATCCACCATAAATCACCCTTTCTCATTTTGTAATACCGTCAAGAATTTTGTGTAATGCAAGATAGGGTATCTCTGAAATAGATTTGGAATGGATTAGGGGACTATATACATGCTCATTAAAAAATTAACCTTCGTATAACTGGTGCCCACTCCGGTGATACTGCGCCTAAGGAAAAGCATGGGAAAGGAGCGGAATTCGGCATGAAACGTCTCAAAATCACCGACCATCACGGATGGACGCCCCGGAAACTCCGCAAGCAGGAACGGAAGATCAAAAACGCTCCTCTCCGCCAACGCGTGATGGCCGTCCGCCTAGTCATGGAAGGATCGTTGGGCAAAGAGGTTGCTTCCATGGTTCATGCGTGCCGCCAAACCGTTTCCCATTATGTGCCGCTGTTTAACGAAGGCGGGCTTGAACTCCTGCTTCATCGGGATGTTGCCCCTTTGCGGGAGCCGTTTCTCACTGAAAAACAGCAGAAAGAGATCAAACAACTCGTGTTGACCACGACCCCTGCGGAGCTGGACTGGGACATCGCTTCGGCGTGGAATACGAAGATCCTTCAATCCTATGTGCACCACCGTTATGGCATCTCCATTTCCCGCGAAGCCTTGCGAAAACTCTTGCATTGAAAAGGGCTTTCTTGGACCCGGCCGACCGACACGTTGGCGAAAGGAGCCCCGAACCGTCTCATCGTCTTGGTGCTGGATAACGCCCGAATTCATCATGCCAAAATGGTGAGAGCGTGTTTGCAGGAAGAAGGACCGTGTTCACTTCATTTCTCTTCCTCCGTATTCTCCGCAACGGAACCCGATCGAACGCTTGTGGAAATGGCGGAAAGACACCGTCATCGCCAATGTGCTTCACAACGATCGAAACGATATCACTCAAGCCATTGCCCGGTTGGTGGAATACATCCATGAACGCCCCGAGGAAGTGCTGCAACGCCTGAGGTGTGCAGCGTAATCGAGAAGTTAAGTTTTCAAGGTGCATCTATATAGTTGTAAATTTATGTTAGCGAATTTGCTCATCTACAGTATAGTAAAGACTTGAATATACTTCAGTGTATTTTTCAGACCCTACCAATGTGATTTCATGGTTTACCAAACTCCTGTAATTGAATGACAAGAGTCGAGCCCCAGAAATGCCATGTATGGTCGCCATTAGCAATAGCCACTCATCACTACCATTATATATAATTTGAACAAGCCCTCCACCCATAAAATAAACCATTTTAATCGGAAATTTCATGATTATTTTGACTGAATATCTGCAAAATATAGTTTGATCACGACAATAAAAGGAGGAATTCAAATATGAACAGGAAATTTATAGGAGTAATGTCCCTCTTTTTAATCATATTATTCGGAATGTATGGCGTCGGGACTAAAATTGTCGCCAAATCAAAAATTGATGAAACAGAGTCAACAACGGCATTAGTGGTTAATAAAAATGATTTAGAGGACCTTTCCATTTACTTCTTAACGCCTTATATAACCAAAGCAGTGCAGGATTATTATGGAAAACCATCTGGAATTCAGTGGTGGAAGCCTAAAATATTAGAGATTAAAAATTTAGAACCCGGGAGTCGTTATAAATTCTTACTCAAAATTCATGTAGAAACATTTAAAGGGGCTCACAACCCTCCTTACGGAATTGATATAATAACACTTGAAATCGATTTTGACAAAATTCGTATTATTGATTACAAGCACATCGAAGAGAAGATAAAAAAACAAACATAGGGTATTACCTCTTTTATTTTTCCTAAATAATGGGCTCACTAATCAGCGAGGAACAGCTGAGCTTATACAGCTACTTTCTCCTGCCCGAGTTCGACAGTGACTAGGCAAATAAATCGCCTCTCAGTCCTTGATGCAGAAGGGCTGAGAGGCGATGAGGTATACTTGTGGCGTGTATCTAGGAGCGAGGATGAATGTCTAGGATCTTCGGGGGAGGCTCTAGTCCTAGAGTCGCAAAGGTTTGCCCTTATTTAGAGGTCGGTTCTGTCCGCTGATAAAGGTCCCCGTATTTTGAAGAAACTGCAGATGAGCATTTTTCATTACAATAATTTCCATGCTCTAAGAGACAAACAGGGTACTTCCCATAGTCATCAAGTCATCGCTAGTTCGAATGACTTTGGCCGTTCGATCGCCATTTCCGTCATCATCGGAGGCGACGGAAGTCCCGTTCGCCAATAACACATGACAAAAGCGCGAACCATCCTTTGGTCCGCGCTTCTTTCTTCTCGTCTATTTCCCCCACTTTTCCGGATTTTCCCGCCATTGCCGCAATGTCGCTAGGTCGTGTTCGCTGACGGTGCCAAGGCGGACGGCCGTTTCGATGAGTGTGTCGTAGTCGGTGAGGGTGTAGGCAGGCACATTCGCTTCGGCAAACGCCTGCTTCGCTTTTTCGAGTCCGTACGTGAAGATGGCGGCGACGCCAAGCACCTCGCAGCCTGCGTCTTTCAAGGCGCGCACGGCCGTGAGCGAGCTGCCGCCGGTTGAGATTAAGTCTTCGATGACGACGACGCGTTGGCCCGGTTCGGCTTTGCCTTCGATTTGCTTCCCTTTTCCGTGCGCTTTCGCTTGGCTGCGGACGTAGCACATCGGCAAACTAAGCCGCTCGCTCACCCACGCGGCGTGCGGGATGCCGGCGGTCGCTGTGCCGGCGATGAGGTCCGCTTCAGGAAAATGGGTGCGGATGAGGTCAGCGAGACCGTCGGCGACTAGGCGGCGCACGTCCGAATAAGCGAGCGTCAGGCGGTTGTCGCAATAAATCGGCGCTTTTAAGCCCGATGACCAGGTGAACGGGTCGTTCGGCCGCAAAGCGACCGCTCCTATTTCAAGCAGTTGGGCGGCAATGTCGTATTTCATCCTCTCTCTCCTCCGTTCCATTCGTGCTGCAGGCGGGCGTACGCGGCAAGCGGGTCGGCGGCGCGGGTGATGCTGCGGCCGATGACGATGTAGTCAGAACCAAGCGCACGCGCTTCTCTTGGCGTGACGACGCGCACTTGGTCGTGCACTGCATCATCGGCAAAGCGAATGCCCGGGGTGACGGCGAGAAACGCGGCGCCGCACCGTTCCTTGATGAGCGGCGCTTCGTTCGCCGAGCAGACGACGCCGTCAAGGCCGCTTTCTTTCGCCAACGCCGCGTAATGGCTGACCGTGTCGGCAAGCGGGCGGGAAATGCAAAGCTCTTCATGAAGCATGCGCTCGTCCGTGCTTGTCAGCTGGGTGACGGCGATGCAGCGCGGTCGGGCGGCGCCGCTTGGCGTGCCGGCGTCAAGCCCTTCGAGCGCCGCTTCCATCATGCGCCGGCCGCCGGCGGCGTGGACGTTCACCAAATCAGCGCCGACACGGGCGAGCCCTTTCATCGCCTGTTTCACTGTATTCGGGATGTCGTGCAGTTTTAAGTCTAAAAAGACGGCGTGCCCTTGTTCTTTGAGGAACGCGACGATGGACGGCCCTTCCTGATAGTACAGCTCCATGCCGACTTTCACAAACAGCGGCGTGCCGGCAAACGGCCGTAAAAACGATTCAACGTCTTGTTTCGATGGAAAATCAAGGGCGACAATGAACGGCGTGTGCACAGATTTTCCAGCTCCTTCCTGTACATTCGGAGATCTGATCTATCCCCAGCTCGTCAAGCAGCGCCGGCAGTTCGTTGATGATCGTCGGGCAGACGAATGGATCGACGAAGTTGGCTGTTCCGACCGCGACCGCGCTCGCGCCGGCGTAGAAAAATTCGAGCACATCTTCCGCCGTTTGCACGCCGCCCATGCCGATGATCGGAATCGACACCGCTTGGCTCACTTCGTAAATCATGCGGATGGCGATCGGTTTGACCGCCGGGCCGGATAAGCCGCCGGTGCCGTTGGCCAAAATCGGCCGGCCGGTTTTCACGTCGATGCGCATGCCGACGAGCGTGTTGATCATCGTCAGGCCGTCAGCGCCCGCTTGTTCAATGGCTTTCGCCATCGCGACGATGTCCGTCACGTTAGGCGACAGCTTCACATACACCGGGACAGCCGACACTTCCTTGACAAGCCGCGTCAGCTCGGCGGCCACCTCCGGCACGGTGCCGAACGTGATGCCGCCTTTTTTCACGTTCGGGCAAGAAATGTTGAGCTCCAAGGCATGGACGTTCGGCGCTTTGGAAATCGCGGCGGCTACCTCGACGTATTCTTCCATCGTCGAACCGGCGATGTTGGCGATGATCGGCACGTCAAACTGTTCAAGCCATGGCAGTTCCTCCGTCAGCACCTTGTCAAGACCGGGGTTTTGCAGGCCGATGGCGTTTAACATCCCGCCCGGCGTTTCCGCCACCCTTGGCGTCGGGTTGCCAAAGCGCGGCTCTTTGGTCGTCGCTTTGATCATGATGGCGCCTAACACGCTTAAATCGTAAAACCGGGCGTACTCGCGGCCAAACCCGAAACAGCCGGACGCCGGCATGATCGGGTTTTTGAGCGAAAGCCCCGGCAGTTCGACCGCCAGCCGGTTCATAACACCACCTCCCCGGCCCGAAACACCGGACCGTCGCTGCATACTTTTTTATACGCCGTTTCGCTTCCCGGCACATGGCAGACGCAGGCGAAACACGCCCCGACGCCGCAGCCCATCCGCTCTTCCAACGACAAGTACACCGGCCGGCCGCGGAACCGTTCATCGAGCGCCTTTAGCATCGGCTTCGGGCCGCAGGCGTACAACACGTCAAACTCGAGCGCACGCGCTTCGATCACATCGGTGACGCGGCCCGCCGCCCCGTGCGACCCGTCATCGGTGGCGATATACGTCTCGCCGAACGCGGCAAATTTTTCTTCGTAAAAGACCGCCGCTTTCGTTTGGAACCCGAGCACGCTCACGACGTTCACGCCCCGGTTCGCCAGCTGTTTCGCCAGTTCATAGAGCGGCGGAACGCCGATGCCGCCGCCGACCAACAGCGCCCGGCCGCCCGCCGGCGCGGCTTCGAGCGGAAAGCCGTGGCCGAGCGGGCCGAGCACATCGACCGTGTCGCCCGGCTGTTTTTGCGCCAACAGCGCGGTGCCCTTCCCTTCCTGGCGGTAAATGATCGTGCATTGCCCCTGCTCGTGGTCGATTTGGCAAAGGCTGAGCGGGCGGCGCAAGAGCGGATCGGCCGATGCGGCCACTTTCACATGAACGAACTGGCCGGGCTGCTTCATCTCTTGCACGAGGCGGCCTGCCAGCGTCAGTTCATACGTGCGCTCGGCGATCAGCCGCTGGCTTGCGACCGTCATTTGTTCGCGGCCGATCATGACCGCACCAACCCTTCCGTCATCGCCGTTGTCGAGAACGTCATCGATTCGAGCACTTGCAACATCGCCCGTGCGGTATCGAGCGACGTCAAGCACGGAATGCCGTTTTCGACCGCTTCGCGGCGGATGCGGAAGCCGTCGCTTTCCGGCTGTTTCCCTTTCGTCAACGTGTTGATGACGACTTGCGCCTTCCCTTGGCGGATGACATCCAAAATGTTCGGCGACGCCGAATGGATTTTATTGACGACCGTCACCGGGATGCCGGCCGCTTTCAGCGTTTCCGCCGTGCCGTTCGTCGCCAGCAGCTGATAGCCGATGTCCGCAAAGCGGCGGGCCAGCTCGACCGCTTCTTCTTTGTCTTTGTCCGCGACCGTCAACAGCACCGCCCCGTGCGGCTGGATGTGGATGCCAGACGCGACAAGTCCTTTATAGAGCGCTTTTTCAAACGTCACATCCTTGCCGATCACTTCACCGGTCGATTTCATTTCCGGGCCGAGCGAAATGTCGACATTGCGCAATTTCGCAAACGAGAACACCGGCACTTTCACGTACACGCCTGGACGGACCGGGCGGACGCCGGTTTCATAGCCCATCTCGGCCAGCTTCGCCCCTAAAATGGCCTTGGTGGCGAGGTTGGCCATCGGCACGCCGGTGATTTTGCTTAAAAACGGCACGGTGCGGCTTGAACGCGGGTTTACTTCCAACACGTAGACATCGCTTCCCGAGACGACGAACTGGATGTTTAAGAGCCCGACGATGCGCAGCCCGCGCGCCAGCCGGATCGTGTCATCCGCGATCTGATCGATCACTTCGGCACTTAACGTTTGCGGCGGGTAGACGGCGATCGAGTCGCCGGAATGGACGCCGGCCCGTTCGATATGCTCCATAATGCCCGGGATGACGACCGTCTCGCCGTCGGAAATGGCGTCGACTTCGACTTCCTTGCCGGTGATGTAGCGGTCGACGAGCACCGGGTGCTGCGGGTTGACGCGCACGGCGTGCTCCATGTAATGGAGCAGCTCCTCACGATTGTACACAATCTCCATCGCCCGGCCGCCGAGCACGTACGACGGGCGGACGAGCACCGGATAGCCGATCTCTTCGGCGATGGCGACCGCTTCTTCGACCGAAACGGCCGTTTTGCCGGCCGGTTTGGGAATGCCGAGTTCGGAAAGCGCCTGTTCAAATTTGTCGCGGTCTTCGGCGCGGTCCAAATCCTCCAGCGTCGTCCCGAGCAAGCGGACGCCGCGCGCCTCGAGTTCGGCCGCCAAATTGATCGCCGTCTGGCCGCCAAACTGAACGATGACGCCGACCGGCTTCTCAAGGTCGATGACATGCATCACGTCTTCGGCCGTCAGCGGCTCGAAGTACAGTTTGTCCGACGTGCTGAAGTCGGTGGAGACTGTTTCCGGGTTGTTGTTGATGATGATCGCCTCATAGCCGGCCTGCTTAATGGCCCAGACGCAATGGACGGTGGCGTAGTCAAATTCGATCCCTTGGCCGATGCGGATCGGGCCCGAACCGAGCACGATGACGCTCGGTGTTTCCGTCACGATCGACTCGTTTTCTTCCTCATACGTGCTGTAGTAATACGGCGTTTCTGATGTGAACTCGGCCGCGCACGTATCGACCATTTTGTACACCGGCACGATGCCTTCTTGGCGGCGCAGCGCGTAAATGTCGCGCTCCGTTTTGTTCCATAATGCCGCCACGGCGGCGTCCGAGAAGCCGAGCGCTTTCGCCTTCCTCAGCGCGTCAAGGTCGCCCGGACGGTTTTTCAAGACCGTTTCCATCTCAATGATGGTTTCGATTTTATGCAAGAAAAAGCGATCGATTTGGCTCCATTCATGCAACGTGTCGACCGTCACCCCGCGGCGGAGCGCTTCGGCGATGTAAAAGAGCCGTTCATCGCCCGCCTTGCGGATCCGTTTCTCGATGACGTCGTCGGTGGCGGTGTCCGCCTCTTTTAATGCGAGATGGTGGACGCCGATCTCGAGCGAACGGACCGCTTTTAACAGCGATTCTTCAAACGTCCGGCCGATCGCCATCACTTCGCCGGTCGCCTTCATTTGCGTGCCAAGGCGGCGGTTCGCCGATTCGAATTTGTCAAACGGGAAGCGCGGAATTTTCGTCACGACATAATCAAGCGCCGGCTCAAAGCAGGCGTACGTTTTCCCAGTGACCGGGTTGATCATCTCATCGAGCGTCAGCCCGATAGCAATTTTCGCCGCCAGTTTCGCGATCGGGTATCCGGTCGCTTTGGAAGCGAGCGCCGACGAGCGGCTGACGCGCGGGTTCACTTCGATGACGTAATAGCGGAAGCTGTCCGGGTCGAGCGCCAGCTGGACATTGCAGCCGCCTTCGATGCCAAGGGCGCGGATGATGTTCAAGGACGCGTTGCGAAGCAGTTGGTATTCGCGGTCGCTTAACGTCTGGCTCGGGGCGACGACGATCGAGTCACCGGTATGGATGCCGACCGGGTCGATGTTTTCCATGTTGCAGACGACGATGGCGTTGTCGTTGGCATCGCGCATCACTTCATACTCGATTTCCTTATAGCCGGCGATGCTCCGCTCAAGCAAGCATTGGTGCACCGGGCTCATTTTCAAACCGGTCGAAACGATGTCGATCAGTTCTTGTTCGTTCGTGCAAATGCCGCCGCCCGTGCCGCCGAGCGTAAACGCTGGGCGGACGATGACCGGATAGCCGATCTGTTCGACAAACGCATACGCCTCTTCCAGACTGTGAATAATGGCGCTCTCCGGCACCGGTTCACCAAGCTCGTTCATGAGGGCGCGGAACTGTTCACGGTCTTCCGCCTTTTCGATCGCCTCGAGTTTCGTGCCAAGAATTTCGACGCCGCACTCTTCAAGCACGCCGGCCTTGGCGAGCTCAACCGCCAAGTTGAGGCCCGTTTGGCCGCCGAGCGTCGGCAAAATCGCATCCGGCCGCTCTTTGCGGATGATGCGGGCGACAAACTCAAGCGTCAGCGGTTCCATATACACTTTATCGGCGATTTCCGTATCGGTCATGATCGTCGCCGGGTTCGAGTTGACGAGAATGACTTTATAGCCTTCTTCTTTCAAAGCGAGGCACGCTTGCGTCCCGGCATAGTCAAACTCGGCTGCCTGACCGATGACGATCGGGCCGGAGCCGATGACCAAAATCGTTTCGATGTCGCGGCGTTTAGGCATGGATGACTTCCCCTTTCTTGTTGAACTCGCGGATGAGCGCCAAAAACTCGTCAAACAGCGGATTGGCATCTTCCGGCCCCGGCGACGCTTCCGGGTGGTATTGCACCGTAAACGCCGGGAAATCGAGATGGCGCAGCCCTTCGACTGTGCCGTCGTTCAAGGCGACATGCGTCACTTCCAGGCGGGTGCCGGCGAGCGACTCATGCGTCACAGCGTAGCCGTGGTTTTGCGCTGTGATGGCGACTTTGCCGGTGCGCAAATCTTTCACCGGATGGTTCGAGCCGCGATGGCCGAATTTCAATTTTTCCGTATTCGCCCCGCACGCCAAGGCAAACAGCTGATGGCCGAGGCAAATGCCAAAGAGCGGCACTTTGCCCAAAATCCCGCGAATCATATCGATCGCTTCCGGCACGTCTTTCGGGTCGCCCGGGCCGTTCGAGAGCATCACCCCATCCGGATGCCAGCTTAATACTTCTTCGACGGTGGCGTTGTACGGCAAGACGATGACATCGCAATGGCGCTTGTTCAGCTCGCGCAAAATGCCGTGCTTCATTCCAAAATCGATCAAGACCACGCGCTCGCCGCGCCCCGGGCTCGGATAGGCGCTTTTCGTCGAGACGCGCCGCACTTGGTCGCGCGGCCACTCCATCGCCCGCAGGTGGGCCGCCGCTTCCGCCGGATGGACGTCCAAGCCGCAAATCATCCCTTTTAGCGTTCCGTACTGGCGAATGAGGCGCGTCAGTTTGCGCGTATCGATGCCGGCCAGCCCCGGGATGTCTTTTTCTTTTAAATAGTCATCAAGCGTCATTTCGCCGCGCCAGTTGGATGGCTTCACGCACGCCTCTTTCACGATGAATCCGTGCACGTACGGGCGAATCGCTTCAAAGTCATCGCGGTTGATGCCGTAGTTGCCGATCAACGGATACGTCATCGTCACGATTTGTCCGCAATACGACGGATCGGTCAAAATTTCTTGGTATCCGGTCATGCCGGTGTTAAACACGACTTCCCCGGTCGTGTCTTTCAAGCTGCCAAACGCTTCGCCAACGAAAAACGAACCATCTTCTAAAATTAGCTGCCGCTTCATGTCATGCCCTTCCTTTCTCCCATGCGATTGTTCCGCCGACCAACGTCATCACCGGCCAGCCTTGGCATGCCCAACCGGCAAACGGCGTATTGTTTCCTTTTGAAGCGAACGTCTCTGGATTGATCGTTTCTTCCGTTTCCAAATCAATGATCGTCAGATCGGCCGGCGCCCCGACTTCAAGCCGTCCGGCGTCAAGGCCAAAGCATTGCGCCGGCTTGATCGTCAGCCAATCGATGAGCTGTTTCAACGTAACGAGGCCCGTTTTGACCAAGTGCGTATATAAGAGCGGAAACGCCGTTTCCAATCCGACGATGCCAAACGGCGCCGCCTCGATCCCTTTTGCTTTTTCCGCCGCCGTATGCGGTGCGTGGTCGGTGGCGATCAAATCGATCGTCCCATCGAGCAGGCCCTCGATCAATGCCTCGCGGTCCGCGCGGCTGCGCAGCGGCGGATTCATTTTGTAATTCGCATCCAGCCCCGGAATGTCCTCATCGCACAAGAGGAGATGGTGCGGCGTCACTTCGGCGGTGACGCGGATGCCGGCCCGCTTCGCATCGCGGACGACGCGCACCGATTCTTTCGTGCTGATGTGGCAGACGTGATAATGGCATCCGGCTGCTTCAGCAAGCAGCACATCGCGGGCGATGTGCACCGCCTCGCAGACGGACGGGATGCCAGCAAGCCCATATCGGCGGGCAAAATCGCCTTCATGCACCGCGCCGCCGTTTTTCAATGTATCGTCTTCGCAGTGAGCGACGATCGCCATATCGAGCGCGGCCGCCCGTTTCATCGCTTCGAACATCATCCCAGCCGACTGGACGCCGACGCCGTCATCGGTAAAGGCGAACGCCCCCGCTTCTTTTAACGCCGCAAAATCGGTCAGCTCTTCCCCTTTTTGCCCGATCGTAATCGCCGCATACGGCAGCACATGGACGTGCGCCGTCTCGCGGATGCGGCGCGAAAGCCACTCCATCTGTTCTTTCCGATCCGGCACCGGGTTCGTGTTCGGCATCGCCGCCACCGTCGTAAAGCCGCCTTTGGCCGCGGCGAGCGTGCCTGTTTCAATCGTTTCTTTCGCTTCGCCGCCCGGCTCGCGCAAATGGACGTGCACGTCAATCAACCCGGGGGCGATCAGCTTTCCTTGAACGTCCACCACGTTCCCTTCCCCGTCGACCGGCAGCTCCCGACCGATGGCGGCGATGCGTCCGCCCTCGATTTTCACATCGGTTGGCACGAGCTTCCCTTCTTTATTGAACGACATGCCATGTTTCAACCATACGGCCATGTTCGATTCTCCCTTCCATCGCCCGTTTTAAGACCGCCATCCGCACGTAGACGCCGTTTTCCATTTGTTTGAAAATGCGCGACGGTTTCGCTTCGACCAGCTCGCTCGCGATTTCGACCCCGCGGTTGACCGGCGCCGGATGCAAGATGATGGCGTCCGGCTTCATCCGCCGCGCCCGTTCGAGTGTCAGCCCGTACCGCACGTGGTACTCTTCCTTCGTCAGCCCCATGGCTTCGGCGTGGCGCTCGTGCTGAATGCGCAGCAGCATCACGACATCAGCGCGGACGATGGCCTCATCGAGTTCCACGTATGTCCCGTACGGATTCGCATCATCTTTCCATTCCGGCGGGCCGGAAAACAACACGTTGGCGCCAAGTCTTGTCAATGCTTCTGCATTGGAGCGGGCGACGCGGCTATGGCGGATGTCGCCGATGATCGCCACCGTCAGCCCGGCAAACGTCCCGAACTCTTGGCGAATCGTAAGCAGATCGAGGAGCGATTGGGTCGGATGGTGCCCGCAGCCGTCGCCCGCGTTGATGATCGGGATGCCAACCGCATGACGGAGCGCTTCGAAATAGGCATCTTCGTGATGGCGGATGACAACGGCGTCAACACCGATCGCTTCCAGCGTTCTTACCGTGTCGTACAGCGTTTCCCCTTTTTGCACGCTCGAGCGTTCCGGGTCAAACGGAATGACGTGAAGCCCTAACTTTCGTTCCGCCATCTCGAAGCTGCATTTCGTGCGCGTGCTCGGTTCGAAAAACAAATTGGCGACATACATCGGCGCCGCCGGACGCCACCGGCGCCCGCGGCGGAACGATTCCGCTTCATCGAGCAAGCGGTTGATGTCGGCAAGCGGCAGTTCGCTTAACGTGAGCAGATGGGTCATCGGTTTCTCTCCCTTTTCGTTTTTGATAAAAAAACACCTTGCCAGCGAGGCAAGGTGTGATGATGGGCACCCGGTGGAGCCGAGGGCAGACTCCGACCCGGTGCGCTTCGTTTCACACCTTTTTAAGCCTCACGGGACTTAATTAAAAGGTGCTGTTCGATTAAGCGACATGGTCGTTTTTTTCTTCTTCAAACATGTTTTCCACGGCTGACGGCCGCCCCGGCAGCACGAGGTTGAGCAGGACGCCGGCAATCGCTGAGAGCGCCATTCCTGTGATTTGGAAGCTCTCGCTGATTTTGAGCACCGCGCCGCCGATGCCGATCACTAAGATGACCGAGGCGATGACTAAATTGCGCGTTTCGCCGAAATCCACGCGGCTGTCGACCAACATGCGCAAGCCGGACGAGGCGATGATGCCAAACAGCAGGATCGAGACGCCGCCCATGACCGGCGTCGGAATCGAGCTGATCAGCGCCGTGATTTTGCCGACGAAGCCGAAAGCGATCGCGATGACCGCCGCGCCAGCCAGCACATAGACGCTGTACACCCTTGTGATGGCCAGCACGCCGATGTTTTCCCCGTACGTCGTTTTCGGCGGCCCGCCAAGCAAGGCGGAAATCATCGTCGCCGTGCCGTCGCCTAAAATCGAGCGATGCAACCCGGGCTTTTGGATGAGGTCGCGGCCGACGACTTTGCTTAGCACAAGCTGATGGCCGATGTGCTCCGACAAGGTGACGATCGCCACCGGCACCATGAGCATGACGATCTGCGCCGTGACGTGCACCGGATAGTCGACAAACGGGATGAGGAAATCCGGCCATTCAAACCATTTCGCCGCCGCCACCTTCGACAAGTCAACCAGTCCGACGGCGAGGGCGTAAACATAGCCGACGACAATGCCGACAAGCACCGGAATCAGGCTCAACATGCCGCGCGCCAGCACCGAGCAAATGATCGTGGCGGCAAGCGTCACCAATGCAACGGAAAAGTGGAGCAGACTGTATTTGCCGTCCGGGCCGTTCATCGCCATCCCGACCGCTGTGCCGGCTAAGCCGAGACCGATGACGATGATGACCGGACCGACGACAACGGGCGGCAACAGTTTCATCACCCAGCGGTAGCCCGCTTTTTTAATGATGAGAGCGACAATGCCGTACACCAATCCGGCGAGGAAGCTGCCAATCATCGCCGCCCCCGGGCCGCCGGCCGTTTTCGCGGCGATGATCGGCGCGATGTAGGCGAACGATGAACCGAGATACGCCGGCACTTGCCATTTCGTGATAAGCAAAAACGCCAATGTCCCAAGCCCGCTCGTGAGCAAGGCGATCGACGGATCCAACCCGACCAAATACGGCACCAAAATCGTCGCCCCGAACATCGCGAACAAGTGCTGCAAGCTTAATGTCACCCATTGCCCGACCGTCGGGCGCTCTTGAATATCCAACACCGGTTTGTTCATGTTCTTCGCTCCTTTCGCCTAATCAGCGAATGTATCTTCTCGTGTGCACAAAAAAACCTCTTTGGCCCGCGAAGGCACAAAGAGGGTGCAGAAACAGCCGAAACCATTTCGCCCCTTTGGCAGCCTCGCGGGACTGCGCTTAAAAGGGAGCTTGCGCTATTTTTCATGAATCGATACTTGATCAACGCCATCGACTTCGGACAGTTCGACGACAATCATTTCCACGCTCGAGGTCGGGATGTTTTTGCCGACGAAATCGGCGCGGATCGGAAGTTCTCGATGTCCGCGGTCAACGAGCACGGCGAGCTGGATGCGCGCCGGGCGGCCCAAGTCCATAATGGCATCCATTGCCGCCCGCACCGTCCGGCCGGTAAACAGCACGTCATCAACCAAAATCACTTTTTGTTCGCTGACCGGAAATGGGACGTTCGTTCCTTTGACAAGCGGCTCATGGTCATCCGTTTTCACCGTCAAATCGTCGCGGTACAGCGTAATATCGAGTTCGCCGACCGGAATGGGCGCCCCTTCAATTTGCTCGATCCGCTCAGCCAGGCGGCGCGCCAAGTAAATGCCGCGCGTTTTGATGCCGACCAGCACGCAGCCGTCAATGCCTTTGTTCCGTTCGATGATTTCATGGGCGATGCGCGTCAACGCGCGGCGAATCGCCTGTTCATCCATTACAACCGCCTTTTGCATTCCGTCCACCTCCTCCAACCGGGCCTGCCGCTCTCATGCATCGGCGCCAGCCCTCGGCTTCGTCCAATGGTCGATGACGTTTTGCTTGCGTTTGCCTGTTTGCACAAAAAATCCCCCGCCTGTGAAGCGGGGGTGCGGCCCATCCTGTTTCAAAAAACGGGCATACGCTGCCTATCTCTTGTTGATCCGACCCCTTTTCAGCCTCACAGGACTGAACTTAAAGGTTCCTGTTCACCTGTTCTCATTGTAAAGGGAGTGTGTTCGTTTGTCAATCGTTTTTTCGCAGCCATTCGAGCAGCTCGGCAAACTCCGGCGGCAACGGCGCTTCAAATTCCAAGTAGTCGCCGCTGCGCGGGTGATGGAAGCCAAGCACCCCGGCATGAAGCGCCTGACCGTCGATCGGGAGCGTCTTTTTCGGCCCGTATTGCGGGTCGCCGGCGAGCGGGTAGCCGATATATTTCATATGGACGCGAATTTGATGCGTCCGTCCCGTTTCCAGCTGGCATTCGACATACGTATACTGGCGAAACCGCTCGAGCACGCGGAAATGAGTGACGGCTTCTTTGCCGTTTTCTTCGGTGACCGCCATTTTTTTTCGGTCGCGTTTGTCGCGGCCGATAGGAGCGTCGATCGTGCCGTAATCGTGCGGAATGACGCCATGGACGATCGCCTTGTAGCGGCGCGTCACCGTTTTGTTGACGAGCTGCTCAACAAGCGAGCGATGGGCGGCATCATTTTTCGCCACCATCAACAGCCCTGATGTATCTTTGTCAATCCGGTGGACGATGCCGGGGCGCAGCACGCCGTTGATGCCGGATAGGTCGCGGCAATGGGCGAGCAAAGCGTTCACGAGCGTGCCGCGCATATGCCCGGGCGCCGGGTGGACGACCATGCCGCGCGGTTTGTTGACGACAAGGACATCCTCGTCCTCGTAATAAATGTCGAGCGGAATCGGCTCCGGTTCCACATGAAGCGGCTCCGGTTCGGGCGGCGAGATGGCGACCGAGTCGCCCGCTTCACATTTGTAATTCGCCTTCACCGTGCGGCCGTTGACCGTCACGAGCCCGTTTTTGATCCATTGCTGCACTTGCGAACGCGACCATTCGTCATTTAGCGCCGCGATCACTTTATCGATCCGCTCACCGTCATATTCGTCTTCGATGTGAAACGTGATCGTGTCCATCTACTCATTCCCTTTCTCTGGTGTCGCGAAAAAAAAATAGATGAATAAACAGCAAGATGACGCCAACCGTCAGCGCCGAGTCGGCGATATTGAACACCGGAAAGCTGTACGTGCCGATGTGCGTATGAATAAAGTCGACCACTTCTTTCCGGAATACGCGGTCGATAAAATTGCCGATCGCCCCGCCGAGCATCAGCCCAAGCCCCACGCCGGCTAGGCGCTCGGAAGGCTTCAGGCGGCGGATGTAAATCACGATCGCCGCCACGACGATCACCGTAATCAAATAAAAGAGCCAAAACTGCCCTTCCAGCATGCCCCATGCCGCCCCGCGATTGCGGTGCGACGTAATGTAGAGCACGTTGTCGATGATCGGGATGCTCTCCCCAAGCCGCATAGAGCGGACGACAAGCCATTTCGTCCATTGATCGAGGATGATGACCGCCGCCGCAAGCCAATAGTATGCCACCGTGCCAAGTCCCCCTGTCCTTCTCATTCATCCTTTTTGCATTGTAGCATAATTCGCCATGGCAAACAAATGAAGCGGCAAGGCCGCCCCAAGGCAGCCTGCCGCTTTTCGCTACGCGGAATAATGTTCGTTCACAATGTGTGCACAACGCGGGCAAAGCGTTGGATGCGATGGATCGGCGCCGACTTCTTTCGTCACCGTCCAGCACCGCTCGCACGTCTCGCCTTCGGCCGGGCGAACGAGGACCGCCACATGGGTAAGCCGTTCGGCTTCGGCCGGTGCGGTGTCGTACGGCTCATCGGCGATCGAAAAGGCCGAGACGATGAGGAGCTGGCGCAAATCAGCGTCGAGCGACGCCAACAGCTTGCGCGCCTCGTCTTTCGGATAGATCGTGACGCTGGCGGTCAGCGATTTGCCGATCACTTTTTCATTGCGAGCGTTCTCGAGCGCTTTGAAAATATCATCGCGCACATCCATAAACGCATCCCATTTCGCCAACAGCGCTTCTTCGCCATCGATGGCGATCGGCTCCGGCATGTCGGTGAGCTGGACGCTTTCGACGTTTTCTCTCCGGTTCGGGATATGCTCCCACACTTCATCGGCCGTGTGCGGCAAAATCGGGGCGATGAGCTTCGCCAACGCGACAACCGTCTCGTACAGCACCGTCTGCACGGCGCGGCGGGCGCGCGAATCAGCCGCTTCAATGTACAAAATGTCTTTCGCCATATCCAAATAGAACGCGCTCAATTCCACGGTGCAAAAATGGTTCATCTCATGATAGACGGCGGCGAAATCGTAGCTGTCATACGCTTTTTTCACTTTGGCGATCAGCTTGTTCAGCTTTGCCAGCATATAGCGGTCGACTTCGCCAAGCTCCCCAACCGGAACGGCGTTTTGGTTCGGATCGAAGTCGAACAAATTGCCGAGCATAAACCGGAACGTGTTGCGGATTTTCCGGTACACTTCCGACACTTGTTTCAAAATATGATCAGAAATGCGCACGTCGGCCTGATAGTCAACGGAGGCAACCCAAAGGCGCAAAATGTCGGCGCCAAATTGTTCCATCACTTTCGCCGGCACGACGACGTTGCCGAGCGATTTGCTCATTTTCCGCCCCTCGCCGTCTAAAACGAAGCCGTGGCTCAACACCTCTTTATACGGTGCTTTGCCGGTGACGGCGACCGCCGTCGACAACGACGAGTTAAACCAGCCGCGATATTGGTCAGACCCTTCCAAGTACAAATCAGCCGGACGCGCGAGATCATCGCGCTCGACGAGCACCGCTTGATGCGACGAGCCGGAGTCAAACCAGACGTCCATAATGTCCGTTTCTTTTGTAAAGATGCCGTTCGGGCTTGACGGATGGGTGAATCCTTCCGGCAATAAGTCTTTCGCCTCGCGCTCAAACCAAACGTTCGAGCCGTATTGGCGGAACAAGTTCGACACATGCTCGATCGTCTCATCGGTGATAATCGGCTCGCCGTTTTCGCCGTAAAAGACCGGAATCGGCACACCCCAGGCGCGCTGGCGGGAAATGCACCAGTCGCCGCGGTCGCGCACCATGTTATGGATGCGGATTTCGCCCCATTCCGGCACCCATTTCGTTTCCTTAATGGCGTCAAGGAGCTGGCCGCGAATTTTATCAATCGAGGCAAACCATTGCGTCGTCGCCCGGAAGATCGTCGGCTGCTTCGTCCGCCAGTCGTGCGGATACGAGTGGGTGATAAAGCCGAGCTTCAGGAGCGCTCCAACTTCTTCGAGCTTTTGCGTAATCGCTTTGTTCGCCTCATCGTAAAACATTCCTGCAAACCCGGGTGCTTCCTCGGTCATGTAGCCGCGTTCATCGACCGGGCAGAGAACCGGAAGCCCGTATTTTTGCCCGACGACAAAGTCGTCTTCCCCGTGGCCTGGCGCCGTATGGACGCAGCCGGTGCCGGCGTCGGTCGTGACGTGCTCACCGCAGACGACCAGCGAGTCGCGCTCGTAGAACGGATGTTGGGCGACCACGTATTCAAGCTCTTTCCCTTTGACCGTTTTAACGACGGACCACGCCTCCCAGCCGACTTCGTTCGCCACCGATTCGGCCAAGGCGGCGGCGACAACGTATTTCTGCCCGTTGGCGTTAACCACGTGGTAATCCAACTCCGGATGAACGGCGATCGCCAAGTTCGCCGGAATCGTCCACGGCGTCGTCGTCCAAATGACGATCCGCACGTCGCCGTCCAGCACGCCTTTGCCGTCTTTGACCGGAAACGCGACATAAATTGACGGTGAGCGTTTGTCTTTGTATTCGATTTCCGCTTCGGCGAGCGCCGATTCGCTCGACGGCGACCAATAGACCGGCTTCAGTCCTTTGTAGATGAGCCCTTTTTTCGCCATTTCACCGAACACTTTAATTTGCTGGGCTTCGTATTCCGGCTTGAGGGTGATATACGGGTTGTCCCAATCGCCGCGCACCCCGAGCCGTTTAAACTGCCGGCGCTGGTTGTCGATTTGTTCATACGCGTACTGCTCACACCGCTTGCGAAACTCGGCGACGCTCATCGATTTGCGGTCGACGCCTTGTTTCGTAAGCGCCGTTTCAATCGGCAAGCCGTGCGTATCCCAGCCCGGCACGTACGGGGCGCAATAGCCGTTCATCGATTTATAGCGGACAATGATATCTTTTAAAATTTTGTTTAGCGCATGCCCCATATGAATATCGCCGTTGGCGTACGGCGGGCCGTCGTGCAGGACAAACAGCGGCCGGCCTTTCGTCCGCTCCTGCACTTTCCGGTAAATGTCCATGTCCTCCCATTTTTTTTGCATTTCCGGTTCCCGCTTCGGCAAATTGCCGCGCATCGGAAACTCGGTTTTCGGCATGAGCAATGTGTCTTTGTAATCCATCGCTGCTCCTCCTTTGAACAATATAAAATAAAAAACCGTTCTCTCCCGGCAAGGGACGAGAACGGTCTCGCGGTACCACCCTTTTTGGCCATGCAAAGGCACAGGCCCACTTTTCATTCGTAACGGGAATGACGCGCCATGGCCTACTCGTTGTTTCGGCATGGAACTCCAGGGTGATGTTCACTCTTGCGCCGGTGCCGGGCTTCCACCATCCCCGGCTCGCTGCCACCGGTCGTGCAAGAGCTACTGTCCCTTTCATCGTCGATGATTATTCGCAATTCATAACGGAAAAAGCCGACCGCCTCCCACGGCGGCTGAGGCGGCGATTTTGCCAATCACTTAGAACGGAACCGTTCCATGGGCAATGGTTTGCCCTCCACCCGAGGATGAAAATCCGCGCCAGCTCGGCATTTTCACGGAAAAGTTCCATGGGCAGCGATCTGCCCTCCACCCGGGGATGAAAATCCGCGTCAGTTCAGCATTTTCACAGAAAAGTTCCATGGGCAACGTTTTGCCCTCCACCCGGGGATGAAAATCCCGCGTCAGGCGGGCATTTTCACAGAAACGTGAAGAGCTGTGCCTCAACGGCGATCAAACGAGCCGCGAGATTTTTTGCCAATTATTATAGCGGAAACGTCTTCCGTTCGTCAAGGCTGTGACAGCGGTTCTCTCGCCCCTTCTTCCAAATCCGGCGCCTCATACTCCATCAACTCGTCCCAATCGCGGCTGTTGATCATATCGAGCTGGGCCTCGACCAACATGCGGAAACGGGCGCGGAACACTTTCGACTGCCGCTTCAGCTCCTCGATCTCGAGGGCGATTTTCCGCGATTTCGCCAATGCATCGCTGATGATGCGCTCGGCGTTTTTTTCCGCCTCTTTAATGATCAGCTTCGCCTCTTTTTGCGCGTTTCGCTTGACTTCCTCAGCCGCTTCTTGGGCGACGAGAATCGACTTGTTTAGCGTTTCCTCAATATTGGAAAAATAGTTCAGCTTCTCTGTCAGCTCCGCTACTTTATCTTCGAGCTGCTTTTTCTCGCGAATGAGCATTTCGTAATCTTTTATGATTTGATCCAAAAACTCGTTGACTTCATCCTCATCATATCCGCGAAATCCACGGCTGAATTCCTTGTTGTGAATATCCAATGGCGTTAACGGCACAGCGGCCACCTCCGTCTTCATCGTTCCTTTTCTTCTTTGTTCGACAAGGTTTGCCGATTTCCTGCTGCCATTCGATTATTTTTGCCAACCGATGCGCACGAGCCAGCGCTCTTTCTTTGTCGGCCCTTCCACAGCCATTAGCTTGCAGCGGCCAAACCCGCGCGCCGACAATACATCGCCTGGGCCGCAGAGAAAATCGGGCTTGTCCACCACTTTCCAATTGACTTTGACAAGCCCGTTTTCCACCAGCGCCCGCGCTTTCTCGCGCGCGAGACGGAACGCCTGGGCAAGCAGCGCATCCAGTCGAAGCGAAGAGACGGTCACCGTCCCTTCTTGCCATCGTTCTTCAACCGGCAAGACAGCGGAAAGCGGCAGCGGCTCCAACGCCACCGGAGCTTTGCCGATCGCTTCGATGTGCAGACGGACGTAGTCGGCGACTTCGGCAGCGGCAAAAAATTGAATGTCCGAACCTTGAACAAGGACGTCGCCAAATTTGCCCCGCCGCAATCCGAGCGACATGAGCGCGCCGAGAACATCGCGATGCCCGAGGGAGACGAATTTCGCCGGATAACGAACGGCAAAAAGCGCGATCTCATAATCGTTTTCCTCCGGGGCAAAATAGGGCGGATAAAGCAGCCCGCGCTTGCGTTCGGCAAACGAAGCCCCGCCAAAAAAGGAAACGCGCACGTCCCCGCCGCTGCCGATGAGGCTTTGCACGATCTGCTGCTCGCGCGGATCGAGAAAATCGGTGAGCTTCGGAGCGTATTGGCGGCTCACCATCTCCTTCCACTCGAGCACTTGATCGATGAACGGGCGCTCCTCTTGGCGAAAATGCTGATACCATTCCATCAAAATTCACCTTGCTTTCCTCAACGAAAGACAGACATATTGTCCGTTCCGCTTCCAACACCGGCGCAAGACCGGCCCGGGCAACGAGCGGGCGATGCCCTTCCCCGCCAACCCGATCGGTTCAGCCGCCAACGCCGCCCCTAAATTTGCGCTTGCAGAATGTCAAACAAGGCATAAAGCCCCCTCGTGGCGAACTCAAGGACAAGAAAGGCGATGATCGGTGAAATGTCAATGATACCAAGCGGCGGAATGACGCGTCGAAACGGCTCTAAATACGGCTCACAAATAGTAGCGAGCAGCTGACCGAACCGGGAGTCGCGCGCATTCGGAAACCACGACATCAAAATGTAAATGATCAAGGCGTACGAATACACTTGAATCAACGTCGTCAAAAATGTAAGCACATAATCCAAGCGCTACCACCTCTTCATCGGTCTGTCATCCTCGCTGTCAAGCGAAATCGAACCGCTGACATCGACATTTTCCGGCGTGCATAAAAAAATTTTCGCGCCGACTTGCTGAATGTCGCCGCCAATGGCGTACACGGTGCCGCTTAAAAAGTCGACGATCCGCTTCGCCTGTTCGTGCTGAATGCGCTGCAAATTCACGATGACGGCGCGCCGGCTTTTCAAATGATCGGCAATCTCCTGCGCCTCGGCATACACGCGCGGCTCGACAAGCACGACTTTCGCCGATTTTTGCACGCTTTGCAAGCTGACAACGTTCGATTTGCTCGCCGCTTTCGGCGCCGGCGCTTCCTCTTCCGGCTGCGACGCTTCGTACTCTTCTTCATAGTCTTCGTAATCTTCTTCTAAAAAATAATCACGAAATTTTTTCATCAATCCCACCGAATCCACCTCCTACAGTGATCCAACTAGTGCGCTGCCGATGCGGATCCATGTCGCTCCTTCCTCAACCGCGATCACGTAATCGTTCGACATGCCCATCGACAGCTCGGTGCATGGCGCATGAGCCCAGCCGAGCTCCTGAACGCGCTCCTTCAGCGCCCGCAAACGGCGGAAGCAGGAGCGCAGCACCGCCTCGTCATCCGTGTGCGGCGCCATCGTCATCAATCCGACTACCTCGATGCGGGAAAACGAGCGAAGCTGCTCGATAAACGGGATCGTCTCCTCGGGAGCGAGTCCGTGTTTCGTCGCCTCGCCGGATACGTTCACCTGCACAAAACATTTCACCGGCCGCGCCGCCCGCTTCTCGATCTCTTTGGCGAGCGACAGGCGATCGAGCGAATGAATGTAATCGACTTTGTCGATGACCTCTTTCACCTTGCGCGATTGAAGCGTTCCGATAAAATGCCACGTCGCCCGATTGCCGAGCGCTTCGTATTTCTCGAGCAGCTGCTCGGAACGGTTTTCACCCAAGTCGCCGATGCCAGCATGGAGCACTTCTTGCGCCCTTGCCGCATCCACATATTTCGTGACGGCGATGATGCGTACGTCGGCCGGGTTGCGGCCAACGCGCGCGCAAGCCGCTTCCACTTGTCGGCGGATGAGAGCCAAGTTGTCGCGCACCGTCATGATCATTCCTCCCTTCGGCCGATGAACGCCACCATTCTTCCGGTCGTCCCGCGGTCGCGGCGGTGGGAAAAAAACAGCGTTTCCTCACAGCTTGTACAGCGCTCGGACACCCAAATTTGGCTGTTCGGAACACCGGCGGCGAGCAACTGAAGCCGATTGGCTTCCTTAAGATCGAGGGCATATTGCCCACGGCTTGTTTCCCGCCATGGCAGCGGGCAATCCTTCGGAAGAGTCGCGCGCAAACCGGCGAT
Organism: Geobacillus sp. YF-1; assembly: GCF_052692335.1. Classification (NCBI taxonomy): domain Bacteria; kingdom Bacillati; phylum Bacillota; class Bacilli; order Caryophanales; family Anoxybacillaceae; genus Geobacillus; species Geobacillus sp. YF-1. The sequence goes on along the minus strand of NZ_CP199850.1, from coordinate 1,089,572 downwards.
CACCCGATCATCGACCGTGTAGCAACACGGACCGATAGCGGGGCCAATGGCGACATAGATGGCGTCTGGCTCCACCCGTTCCTGGTACCGCCAATGCTGCACCATCTTTGGGGCAATCCCGCGCGCCGTTCCCCGCCAGCCGGCATGAACAAGGCCGAACAGTCCCGCCGACGGCGCCGCCAAGTAAACGGGCACGCAATCAGCGAAACAAAGAGCCAACAACACCCCCGGCTCCGCTGTGTACAGCCCGTCAACGCCCGGGATGGCGGTGCCCCAATCATCGGTCCCTTTTCCGCGGTCGTGTTTGGTCACTTTCTGAATCTCGGCACCGTGCACCTGCTCGCAACACACCCAATGCTCAAGCGGAAAAGCGAGCCATTCTCCGAGGCGGCGGCGATTGTTGACGACAGCCGCGCGCTCGTCGCCGACATGCAGCCCCATATTGAGCGAGGCAAACGCCCCTTTGCTTTCTCCTCCTTGTTTTGTCGTCATCCCAACGACCGCCCCAGCAAACGGGGGTGCCGTACAGCGGAGCCAGCCGTGGGAGTCGTGTTGAAACACATCCGGCATTCGCGTCAACTCCACGCCTGTTTGTCGTTTTTTCATCACTTTTTTCCTATTTTATCATAGTTTGTTGATGGATGATAACCTTTATTTGTGATTTTGTCGAAATCTTGCCGGTGATGTCGCGAAACGTAGCGCCGCGGCAGCCGAGTGCCGATCCCTCCGCCCTATCGACATTGCACCCCAAAACGCCGGGCGAAGCGGGGACAACGGGCCGGCGCGCGGGCGTGTTGTTCATCCCCCATCGGCATCATGAAGGCGAACTAAAATGACATCAGCGCCAATTTTGACAATGTTTTGCCACGGAATGACAATCGCTTCCTCGCGCCCGAACAGCCCAAGCATTTTTCCGGCGCCTAGAATGATGAGCGAACGAATTTTGCCCGTATCTAAATCGATGTCAATATCGCCAATATTGCCAAGCTTTTTTCCGTTGGCCACATTGACGACATCTTTTGTCTGAAACTCGGAAATTCTCATCATCGATTCTTCCCCGCCTTTCCTCTTCCCTCTCTTTCATCTATATGACGGGCGCGGAACGGTTATGTACCAAAGAAAAAAGGCTGCCCAGGCAGCCGTTACACTTGAATGTTTTTGTTCATTTGCCGGATCGCCGCTTTTTCTAGCCTTGACACTTGCGCTTGGGAAATACCGATTTCCTCGGCTACTTCCATTTGCGTTTTCCCTTGGAAAAACCGTTTCCGAATGATCATTTTTTCCCGCTCATTCAGCCGCCGCAACCCTTCCTTCAGGGCGATCTCTTCAATCCATTGGCTGTCACGGTGGCGCTCGTCGCTCAGCTGATCCATCACGTAAATCGGGTCGCCGCCATCATTGTAAATCGGCTCAAACAATGAAACCGGATCTTGAATGGCATCAAGGGCGAAAACGACTTCTTCATGGGCAACGCCGAGCTCTTTCGCGATCTCTTCTGTCGAAGGCTCTTTCGCCGTCTCGCTCATGAGCCGCTCCCGCACTTGCAATGCTTTGTAGGCGATGTCGCGCAGCGAGCGGGAGACGCGGATCGGGTTGTTGTCGCGCAAATAGCGGCGAATCTCGCCAATAATCATGGGAACCGCATAGGTGGAAAATTTCACGTTTTGATTGAGGTCAAAATTATCGATCGATTTCATAAGTCCGATGCAGCCGACTTGGAATAAATCATCTACAAACTCGCCGCGGTTGTTGAAGCGCTGAATGACGCTCAACACGAGGCGTAAATTGCCGTTGACTAGTTTTTCCCTCGCTTCTAAATCCCCTTCGTGCATCCGCCGAAACAGTTCACGCATTTCCTCGTTTTTGAGGACGGGAAGCTTCGAAGTATCTACGCCGCAAATCTCGACTTTGTTCCTTGTCAAGTTGTTCCCTCCCATCAGGAGATGCTAAGTCGTCAGTTTTCAGTATCTCCTCGGGAGGGAAAAATATGCACAGCCTGTCCAACATGGAAAAAGCGGCGAAGCCTCGCCCCGCCGCCTGTCTACATCATTTTATTAAATTCTTTGCGCAACCGCTTAATGATCCGCTTCTCCAACCGCGATATGTACGATTGCGAGATGCCGAGCAAATCAGCGACATCTTTTTGCGTTTTTTCTTCACCGCCTGACAGGCCAAAACGCAGCTCCATAATTTGCTTCTCACGATCGCTCAGCTGACGCAAGGCGTTGAGCAGCAGGCGCCGGTCGACGTCCGCTTCCAAGTCTTTCGTAATGACGTCGTCTTCTGTGCCAAGCACATCGGACAGCAGCAGTTCGTTGCCGTCCCAATCGATATTCAACGGCTCATCAAACGATACTTCGGCCCGCACTTTATTGTTGCGGCGCAAATACATTAAAATTTCGTTTTCAATGCAGCGGGAGGCGTATGTGGCCAGCTTGATCTTTTTCTCCGGGTTGAACGTGTTGACCGCTTTGATGAGGCCGATCGTTCCGATGCTGATCAAATCTTCAATATGAATGCCGGTGTTCTCAAACTTGCGCGCGATGTAAACGACGAGGCGCAAGTTGCGCTCAATAAGCAGCGATCTGGCCGTCTCATCGCCAGCGGCAAGCCGCGCGATCAGCTGCTCTTCCTCCTCTTTTGTCAGCGGCGGGGGAAGCGCCTCACTGCCGCCGATATAGTAAATTTCATCCGCCTTCAGGCCGATTTTCGCCAGCAGCTTATACAGCCAGTACATGAAACGAAATTTCCATCTTTTCATGAAAATCCCCCTTCTAAACGCATCAAAAGCGAGTATGATATAGTAACGAGCTACGAAACCGACTGTTTTTTTCCATTAAGCACGGCCTACCGCTCCGGCAGGCCAAGAAGCGCCTACGAAGCCGTTACGTTCCTTCCCGTCTGTACCATTTTCGGATGGACGATGCAGTCATACTCCCCATCGGCTGACAACGGTTCCGTGCTGAGCGCGACGAGCCCGTGCGCCACCTCCAGCCACTCGTTTTCATACCGCAGCATTACGCCATCCGGTTTAATGGCCATCATCCATTGCGGGCCGCTGCCAACGGAGCGATACGGGATGAGGCGAAGACGGTCCATCCATCGTTCTGGAAGAGCGTCTAAGGACGCATGGCTGCCGAGGCAAACGAGCAAGTCTTCCGGCAGCACCCCTTTCGCTTTTTCCCGCTCCACCACCATCACCGGCGTTTTCGTCAGGGGGTCGACGAGCTGATTTCCGCTGTCGATCAAGCCGCGGAGCGCGAGCGTTCGCCCGTCCCAGATGACGGTGACGTCGATGATATGCTCAAACCGAAGTTTTTTTTCGCGAATCGCTTCCACACGGCGGCGCGAAAACAGCCATAAAACCGGAAACCCGACGATCACAAACAGCCAGCTGATCGGGTCGCCCGCTCCGGGCTGGCGCATGAAAAGAAGCCCTTGCCGAACCGACCAATGCTGGGCGAAAAAGTAATGGACCGCCAGCATGCCGCCGCCGACAGCGAAGGTGGCAAAATAAAACGCCAGCATGTTTTCAAGCAAATAACGCGGCCGTTTAAAACCGAAAGCGGCGAGCACAATCAGCACCGACACGCCGATTTTGCTCAGCGGATGTTGGGCGATGGCGGCAGCAGGGGTGAATAACAGCACCACGAGCATGGAGCCGATGAGCGCTCCGGCCAACAATCGCCACCAGACGATCGGCCGCTTGAGCATAAGCGCCGTCAGCCACAGAAGCAGCGCGTCAAAGCAAACGTTTAGCAGCCAAATGACATCGAGATAGACGATCAAAACAAAAAGCCCTCCCCCGCCCCCAGCGGCTTTGTCTGAAACAAGTATATAGCACGTGCCAGCAGGAAGTCTGTCAATCGGTGGCCGTGAAAAAAAGAATGTTTTGTCAAAGCGAGGGGAATCGCGGCAGATCAACGGCAAACGCCAAGGAGCCGTTTCGTTTCGTGTCGCATCATGCCAAGGGGGAACGAAAAGCGAAACCGAAAAACCCAAGGGCGCGGCCGCCTGACCGTGTTTGCTGAAACGCGGCAGCCAAATGAAAAGAAGCGCCCGCCGCACGCCCCCTTGCGGCCCGTTCCCCACCCCCGGTGCCAAGAGGCGGCAAGCGCACGTCAACACCTAAGCAAAAAACGAGGGTGTCCCGAAAGGATCGAGACACCCTCTTTCGTTGCTATATATACGGGCGGACTGCTTCTGCCGCACGATACGTTGCGCCGATCTTGAAGAGAGATAACTTTTTGGGTCAGCCTCTCTTTCATCGCTATAGGCGGTTGCTGTCGTCCGTTGCCGTCCGCAGCTGCTACTATCTGCGGCCGCTGCTAGCGGCGACGGTTGCGGTTGCGCAAGAAGGCGGGAATATCGAGCGGGTCTTCCGCTTGCCCCGAACGGAGCGCCGCGTAATCTTGCGCCGGTTCGTCGCGCTTTTCCCGTTTCGGTGCTGGCGCAGCCTTCGTTGCCGTGCCGATGCGCGGCGGACGCGACTGCGAAGCGACGTTTTCGTTGAATCCGGTCGCGATGACCGTCACGATGATTTCATCCTTTAAGTTCTCGTTAATCACGGAACCGAAGATCATGTTCACTTCCTGATCGGCCGCCGAGGCGACGATGTCGGCCGCTTCCTGCACCTCATACAAACTCAAGTTCATCCCGCCGGTGATGTTCATGAGCACGCCTTGCGCGCCATCGATGGACGTTTCGAGCAACGGGCTGGAGATGGCCTTTTTCGCCGCCTCCGCCGCCCGGTTTTCCCCGCTGGCGATGCCAATCCCCATCAATGCCGAACCTTTATTGGACATGATCGTTTTCACATCGGCGAAGTCAAGGTTGATGAGCCCCGGCACGGCGATCAAGTCGGAAATGCCTTGCACCCCTTGGCGCAATACGTTGTCCGCTTCGCGGAACGCCTCGAGCATCGGCGTGTTTTTGTCTACAATTTCGAGCAGCCGATCGTTAGGAATGACGATGAGCGTGTCGACCGCTTCCTTCATGGCGGCGATGCCGCTGGCCGCTTGGGTTGCGCGTTTCCGCCCTTCAAAGGTGAACGGACGGGTCACGACACCGACCGTCAGCGCCCCTAATTCACGGGCGATTTGGGCGATGACCGGCGCTGCTCCCGTTCCCGTTCCGCCGCCCATACCGGCGGTGACAAACACCATGTCGGCGCCGCGCAGCGCCTCTTCAATTTGCTCCTTGCTCTCCTCAGCCGCTTTTTTTCCCACTTCCGGGTTCGCCCCCGCACCTAAGCCGCGTGTCAGCTTTGCCCCGATTTGCAGCTTGATCGGCGCTTTTGACAAGTTGAGCGCCTGCGCATCGGTATTGACTGCGATAAATTCGACACCTTGCACCCCGTGCTCAATCATTCGATTAACGGCGTTGTTGCCGCCGCCCCCGACCCCAATCACCTTGATCGTTGCCAACTGATCAACCGTTGTCTCAAACTCCAACATAGCCGAATCCTCCTACATTTCAATCTCTATTCGAAGAAAGAACCGAAAAATCGTTTGACTTTCCTTCCGAAATGGTCCTCTTTCTTTTTGGGCTTCATCTGCTGTTTCGGCGCGGGGCGGTCCGCCGGCTCCGCGGCAGCGGCGGCCGGGACCGCTTTCCCTTGCAGCTGCGCCTGCCGATAGGCGAACTTGAGCAGCCCGACGCCAACCGTATATTGCGGGTCACGCACGCCGATATAGTCCGGCATGGCAACGCGAACGCTTGTCCCGAGCACCATATGGGCCAATTCAAGCAGCCCCGGCAGATTGGCCACGCCGCCGGTCAGCACATAGCCGCCGGGAAGATCGCGAAACCCGAGCCGGCGCACTTCCTGCTGGACCATTTGCAGCATTTCTTCCGCTCGCGCCTCAATAATGTCAGCAATCTCGAGCTGGCTGAACTGCTGGTGCTGATCCGTGCCCATGATCGGGACGCTGAACACTTCCTCTTCAGAAGCGTAATCGTAGCACGCATGCCCGTGCTTCAGTTTGATTTTTTCCGCGTCATCCGTTGTCGTTCGCAACCCGATCGCCAAATCTTTCGTAATATGCTCGCCGCCGACCGGCAGCGAGGAAACAGCTTGAAGCGCCCCTTGTTCAAAGACGGCTACCGTTGTCGAGCCGCCCCCAAGATCGACCAACGCCGCTCCCAAATGCCGCTCGTCATCGGACAGCGCAAGCGAGCCGGCGGCTAGCGGCTGAAGGCAAATGTCGCTGATCTCCAAGCCGGCCCGCTCCACGCAGCGAAGAAGATTATGTAACACGGTCTTCGCGCCAGTGATCATAGTCCCTTCCATTTCCAGACGGACGCCGAGCATGCCGCGCGGGTCATGAATGCCGTCCAGTCCATCGACGATAAACTGGCGCGGAACGACGCCAATAATCTCCCGATCGGGGGGAATCGAGACGACTTGAGCCGCATCGATGACGCGCGCGACATCTTCATCGCTGATTTCACGGTTTTCGCTTGCCACCGCCACGATGCCATGGCAATCATGAAGCTGAATATGGCTTCCCGCCACCCCGACGATGACGCGGCGAATCGACAATCCGACCATCCGTTCCGCTTGTTCGACCGCGCGCTTGATGGAATGCACCGTTTTATCTATATCAACAATCGCACCTTTTTTCAGCCCTTCTGACTTGACATTGCCAATTCCCATAATATTGATGGAGCTTCCTAGCATTTCTCCGATGATGACTTTGACGCTCGATGTTCCCACATCTAAGCTCACGACGATCTCATTGCTGCTCATCTTTTGGCATCTGCCTACTAAAAACGCGCCGGTGCCGGCCGGCGTTTCAGTAAGCAGCGACACCTCCTTTTTCGGCTGAAATTTCCCCACTCTTTTCATCTATGAACGGTTGTTTCGTTTGCTCGTTTTCTTTCATAAATAATTCAACACGCGAAAAGACTTTCCCTGTCGTTCGCTTAACTTTTTTCACGATTTTGCCGCCGCTTCGCCCACTCGGCAAGCCAAAGGCGGCGGATGATGGCCATGTTCTGAAAAAGGCGAACGCCGAAAGCAAACACGGCTGCTAAGTACAAGTCTACACCAAGATGCACCCCAAGAAAAGTTAAAGTTGCAGCAAGAACAATGTTGAAAAAAAATCCCGTTATAAATACCATTTCGTCATACGTTTGCTGCAAATGGGCGCGCCACCCTCCTATTAATGTATCAAAGGCAGCCAAAATGGCAATCGATAAATAACTGGAATAGGCATCGGGAACTTCCCAGCCGGCAAGAACGCCGATGGCAAACCCAAGCAGCAAGCCAAGAAGCGGCAGCCACATCCTATTTCCCCTCCTTGCCGGCGTTGACCGTTTCCATATACTTGACATTTGGCCGCGCGGAAGCAGGCGGAAGGACAACGGTTGGTTGAGGGGGAGAGATCGCCAAGTCCAGATTTTCAACGGCAAAGTCATCGCGAATCGGGGAAACAGACAATCCGCTGTACAGCTTATCGACATCATCGGCCATCACTTTGACGGTGGTGGGCAGCCCCACGGGGCGGAGCCCGACTTTGGTGATGCCATTGACGTCGCGAATCGCTGTCCCATTCGTCAGCCGCTCCCCACCGATGGCGATTTCTTTCGCTCCGTACTTATTCAACTCGTTGACCAGCCGTTGCAGCAGCTCCGGCGACACGGTTGCCGCGACCGGCCCAACATAGCCGGCAAGCGGCGCGATCGTCAGCACAACACCGGGGCCTTTTGCTTCCGTCAGCCCGGCCTCTTCGCGAAGTTCGGCGACGGTCGTCTCGAGCGCCTCTGCCCCGCCTGTCGCCTCTTTTTGTCGATAGTAGCGCAGCCGCTCCTCATACTTTTCAAGCTCGTCAAGCAGCTGCTGTTCTAGTTTCTGCTCTTTCGTCAAATCGGCGCGCAGCTGCCAAATGTCGCGCGTGTCGCGTCCTTCTGCAGGCAGCGTCGTGCGCAGCCCCACCGCGATCATCATGCCAAACACGGCGGCGACTCCGGCAAAATACAGCTGTCTTTTTGGGTGCAATGCGCTTCACCACCCTTCCTTATGGCTTGGGCGCAAAAATCGGATCAAGAACGATCGCCTCTTGCTTTTCCACTTTCACATCGACATGGTCTTCAACGAGCTGATCGACAACGCCGCCAGGGAGTCCGAGCGCGGAGGCGAGCACATCCGGATTGCCGATCGCCGAAATGACAAACGGGGCCGCATGCGGCGTCCCATCCACTTCAATGACGGGACCGTTGCAAACGATGTACGAACGATGGGAAATGCGCTGCCCGTTAATGGCAACGGCTTCAGCACCGGAGATGAGCAGCTCATGAACGACGCTCCAGACGTGCTGTTCGTGAACGATGTAATCGGTAGCGCTCGCTTCAGAGGGGATATAAGAGGAATCGGAAAGCGTGACTGCAACGCCTTTCCCTTTCACCCTCGCTTTTCCGATATACATGCGCAGCTGTTTCGCTTCCTCTGCCAACCCGGCTTCGCTTTCCTGCTTCTTGGAAAGCTTTTTCTCCCATGCGGCCAGCTCCTCTTGTTTTTGAACAAGCTGTTGCTTGAGCGATCGGTTTTCCTTTTGCAAAGAAAGAAGCGCCGAACGATATTCATACTCTTTGCTCCACTCGCCGTCCTTCCATCCGCGGCGGGACGCTTCTTTGCTGGCGTGCTGATACGAAAACCCGAGCATGGCACCGAAAATAAAGCAAATGATCGTCAGAAGGATGCGGCTACGAGCTTGGCGCTTCATCGTCATCCTCCTTTTTCGGCGGATCGTAAGGAACAAAGTAGCTGCCGACTTCCAAATGAATAACTCCTTTGACATTTCGGTCCAGCGCGGCGACAATCGCTGGATAATGCGCCAGCTTGTCGGCAAAGCGCCGAATCGTCGCGCTCACCTCATAGCCATCGTTCATATAGACGATGACGCGGTCTTCATACTCCTTCGTCGGCTTGTAATGAATTTCCGACATGGCGCCAAGCACGGCGGCCGGCAGTTCGGCCAGTTGTCCCGTCATCTCGGCAATGGCGTCGCCGTTTTTCCAGCCGACCAAAACAGGCGCATCGGTCGGCGCCGTTTTGACGCCTTCCTTCTTCAGCAGCCGCCCGTTTTCGAGCAGGGGGAAAAACGTTTGCTGATCGTATACATAGGCGATCCGCCGCCATTCGCGGACATGAATGACAAGCGTATGCGGCAGCCGCTTTTTGACCGTTACCTCTTTCACTTCCGGATGGCGGGCGATGTTCGCTTCCACCTGTTGTTCCTTCACTTTCCAAAAGCTTGTCCGCTTCGTCACACCGCTTAGGCTGATGATGCGCTCATCTGACAAATGGCGGTTGCCGCTCACTTCAATGTGCCTGACCGCGCTAAACGGCGATTGGAAATAAAGAACGCACAAGATGGCCAGAAAAAAGAAGAACAAATACGCAATCAGCCGGCGGTTCGCTTTTTGACGACGCCGCTCTTTCAACTTTGGCACGCGATCCTCTAGGACGACGACCTTTCCTTTTTCCATCGCATTCCCCGCTTTCTTTCTCCAACGCCCTGCTTTCCGCCGTTGGTCTGTTGGCCCACCCCATGAGGCCGATGCCGTTTTTTTGCATTTGTTTTCATTATATCACAAACAAAAAGCGAGCGAGAGCCTGTTTTTGCCGCATTTGCCGGCACTGTTCGACGCGCGGGCGAACAAAAAAGGCGGCGGATCTTCGCCGCCTGCCTAATAGCGGGCATGCCGGCTGATGTTCAGCAGCACGCCGATGGCCATAAGCATGAGCGTCAGCGATGATCCGCCGTAGCTCAAAAACGGAAGGGTGATGCCGGTGACGGGCATTAATCCGGTCACAACGCCAATGTTGATCATCACTTGAATGGCGATCATCGAAACGATGCCAAGCGCCAAAAAGCTGCCGTACAAATCGGGTGCACCAAGAGCGATGCGCACCCCGCGCCAGAGGAGAAGGGCAAAAAGCAATAGGACGAGCGAGCCGCCGATAAAGCCGAGCTCCTCGGCCAAAATGGCGAAAATAAAATCCGTTTGCGGCTCCGGCAAGTAAAAAAACTTTTGCCGGCTTTGCCCGAGCCCGAGACCAAACAAACCGCCCGGCCCGATGGCATACAGCGACTGAATGATCTGAAACCCGCTTCCGAGCGGGTCCTCCCACGGGTTTAAAAAGGACGTAATTCGTTTGATCCGATACGGCGCGGATAAAATAAGGGCGGCAAACCCGGCGAGCCCCAAGATGCCGAGCCCGGCAAAATGGCTGAGGCGGGCGCCGGCGACGAAAATCATCGTCACACAAGTGCCGACCATGACCGTTCCCGTCCCCAAGTCCGGCTGCAGCATAATCATGCCGAACGCGGCAAACACGAGCAACAGCGCCGGCAGCAGTCCCTGTTTGAACGAAGGAATCTTTTTTTGGTTTTCCGATAAATATTTGGCCAAAAAGGCGATCATGGCGAGCTTCGTAAACTCAGACGGCTGAATGGAAAACGCCCCGACGCCGATCCAGCTGCGCGATCCGTTGCGCACCATGCCGATGCCGGGAATGAGCACCAAAACGAGCAGCACAAAACAAACGCCAAGCAGCACTTTCGACCAGTCGCGCCATACCCAATAATCGATGTTCATGACAAAAAACATCGCGATGACGCCAATACCTGCGAACAACAGCTGGCGCTTGGCAAAGAAAAACGAATCATTGAACTTGTATTCCGCCCAAATGGCGCTCGCGCTGTACACCATGATCAGCCCGATGGCCAGAAGCGAAAACGTTAAAAGAATGAGCAAAATATCCGGCGCAGACCTTTTCCGCGGCAATGCCCAACACCTCTATTTTTGTAAACTAGAGGGAAAGGGCTGTCCCTTTCCCTCTATTTCAACTTATGCACGGCGTTGATAAAAATGTCCCCTCTCTCCTCGAAAGTTTTGTATTGATCCCAGCTGGCGCAGGCCGGAGAGAGCAAAATGACGTCGCCCGGTTCGGAAAGCTCGAAAGCAACCGGGACGGCTTTTTCCACATTATCGACATATCGGATCGTTTCTATTCCCGCTTGTTGGGCGATGCGACCGATTTTGGCCGCCGTCTGGCCGAACAGTACAACGGCCTTCACCCGTTGCAAATACGGAAGAAGATCATCAAACTCATTGCCGCGGTCAAGCCCGCCAGCGAGCAAAACGACCGGCTCGCCAGCGAACGCCGAGAGCGCCTTTTGCATCGCCAAGATGTTCGTCGCCTTCGAGTCGTTGTAAAACCGTCGGCCGGCGACTTCGGCCACATACTGAAGGCGGTGTTTGACGCCGGAAAACGTCGCCAGCACCCGGCGGATCGCCTCATGGCTGGCGCCAGCCAACTTGGCGGCCGCCACCGCCGCGGTGATATTCTCCAAATTGTGCTGACCTGGAAGGACGATGTCGGCGATTGGAATGACAGGCTCGCCATTCCAATAGACGGCGCCGTCTTGAACGTACGCTCCTTCGCCGAGAGGTTTCGTCGCCGAAAACAGCACTTTTTGCGCCCGAATCGACGAAGCGGCGGCCATCACAATCGGATCATCGGCATTGACGACGGCGTAATCGCGCTCCGTCTGGTTGCGGAAAATGTTGGCCTTCGCCGCCACGTACGCCTCTTTCGTTCCATGATAATCCAAATGCGCGTCAAAAATGTTGAGCAATACCGCAATGGCCGGCCGGAACTGATCAATGCCGGCGAGCTGAAACGAAGACAGCTCGGTGACGAGCCATTGTCCCGGCTTTGCCTCTCTCGCCACTTCACAGGCGACAAGGCCGATGTTGCCAGCAAGCAGCGGATCTTTTCCGTCCGCTTTTAACATTTCATAAATGAGCGTCGTCGTCGTCGTTTTTCCGTTCGAGCCGGTGATGCCGATAAACGGCCCTTCGGAAATGTGGTAGGCAAGCTCCACTTCGGTGACAACCGGCAGCCCTTTTTCCAGCGCCCGTTTCACCATCGGGTTCGTATACGGAATGCCCGGGTTTTTCACGACAAGATCAAACGGCTCATCGAGCAGCTCGAGCGGGTGTCCGCCGCAAACGACGCGGACGCCAAGCTCTTTCAACTTTTGAGCCTCGGCATTTTCGGAAAGCGACTTTTGGTCATTGACAACCACATCGGCGCCCAGCTCCACAAGCAGCCGCGCCGCCGCCACTCCGCTTTTCGCTAATCCAATGACCAGCACACGACGATGTTGATAAGACAGAGTCGGTTTCAATTACATCCACACCTCGATATAAATTCCTAACATGGCGAATAACAGCCCGACCGTCCAAAATGTGACGACAATGCGCCATTCCGACCAACCGACAAGCTCATAATGGTGATGAAGCGGGCTCATGCGGAACACGCGCTTGCCGGTCATTTTGAACGAAGCGACTTGAATGATGACCGACAGCGTCTCAATGACAAACACCCCGCCGATGACGACAAGCAATAGCTCCAGTTTCGTCAAAGCGGCAACGGCCGCAATCGCGCCGCCAAGCGCCAGCGAACCGGTATCGCCCATGAACACTTTCGCGGGATGGGCATTAAACACCAAAAAGCCGAGCACCGCCCCGACAACGGCCACGCAAAAGACAGCGATGTCGTACTGCCCCTGATTCCAAGCCAGCACCGCGTAAGCCCCGAAAGCGATCGCCGCCGTCCCTGCGAGCAGTCCGTCAAGCCCGTCCGTCAAATTGACGGCGTTGGAGCTGCCGACAAGCATGAACAACAGCAGCACCCCATAAGCCACACCTAGCTCGACCGACCGATCGGTGCCAGGAATATGTAGCGCGGTGGAAAATCCGCTTTGACGGTAAACGGCAAAAAAGACCGCCGCAATGACGAGCTGGCCGATAAATTTTTGCCAGCTCGTCAAGCCAAGGTTCCGCTTCATCACCACTTTGATCAAATCATCGAGCAAACCGAGCGCCCCATAGCCGATGGTGACGAACAACAATAAGTACGTCCCTGTGGATACGGAGGTGAAATGGGGCGCCACCCATACGGTCGTCACCGCAATCGCCGCCAAAATCATGATTCCCCCCATCGTTGGGGTACCTGATTTTTTTTGATGCGACTTCGGCCCTTCTTCGCGAATGCTTTGTCCAAACTTCAACCGGCGCAAAAACGGGATTACGAGCGGCGACAAAATGACGGTGACGAAAAAGGAAACCGCCATGGCCATGATGATCATTGGCTCTCGCATACGTCTTCACATCCTTTAGCCGGCCGCACGTTCAGCCACCGCTTCTGCAAGTCGGCGAGCCGGCGGCGAACGTCCTCATCCACTGAGGCGCCATCGGGAAGGGTGAAGAAAAACTCCGCTTCCCCGGCGGCGCCGGACTGCTCCACATAGCGCGCAAACAGGGCGGCCGCCGCTTCCAGCGGCGATGGGACGAAAAAGAGCGGAAACTGGTTCGGAATGTAGCGCGGCAGCGGGTCGCCAAGCCGCCAAAACGCGCCGATCGCGCCATGTTCAATCGCCAGTTTCAACGTTTCCGCCCCGTTTTCGAGCGGCACAAACAATCCTTTTTTCACTTGTCTTGTCGGATCGACAAATACGGCATGGAAGCGAATCGTTTCATCGACAATTCCGCGCGCCTCCGTTGCCACCGATTTCACCATCGTATACGCGATCATCGTCATCCTCTCTCCTTCAGCGCCATTCGGGCGACGGCGCGATCGTCAAACTCAATCACGTCATCGCCGATGATTTGGTACGTTTCATGCCCTTTGCCGGCGATCAGGACAACGTCCCCTTCCTGGGCGTTGTGCACCGCATAGCGAATCGCCTCTTTCCGGTCGGGGATCGTCACATACGCTCCCATGCTAGGCTCGACTCCCGCTTCCATATCGCGCAAAATTTGCTTCGGGTCTTCCGAACGCGGATTGTCGGAAGTGAAAATGGCCAGATCGGCGAATTGCACCGCCGCCCGCGCCATCAGCGGCCGCTTCGACCGGTCGCGATCACCGCCGCAGCCGATGACGACATAGACGTTCCGCTTCGCAAACTGGCGCACCGTTTTCAAGGCGTTTTCTAGACTGTCCGGCGTATGGGCGTAATCGACGATGACCGTAAAGGGTTGCCCTTCATCAACTGTTTCAAAGCGTCCCGGTACCGGCTCGACAGCAGCGAGCGCAGCGGCGATCGCTTCCAGCGGAAAACCGGAAGCGAGGCAAGCGGAAGCGGCGGCAAGAATATTATATACATTGAACGCCCCGACGAGCTTCGTTTCGACCGCGGCCGCCCCATGCGGCGTGCAAAGCCGAAACGCCATTCCGCTTGGGGTCATGCGAATGTCTTCCGCCGTCACATCGCTTTTTTCGTTTATCCCGTAAGTGATGATCGGCGCTGCCGTCATATGTTTATAATATTGCGAAACCGGATCGTCATGATTCAAAACGGCAAATTTGGGGCGCTGTTCGTCATAGCGGTTGCCGAGCTGGGCAAACAACAGCCCTTTGGCATTTCGATACTCTTCCATCGTCCCATGATAATCGAGATGGTCTTGCGTCAAATTCGTAAAGACGGCCACATCATAGTCGCAGCCGTGCACCCGTCCTTGGTGCAGCGCGTGGGACGATACTTCCATCGCGGCGAACTCGACCCCTTCATCCACCATTTGTTTGAACGTGCGCTGCAGCATAAGCGACTCCGGCGTCGTATTCACCGACGGATAAGAGCGGTCGTCGATTTTGATCTGCACCGTGCCGATCAGCCCCGTCTTTTTGCCGTTGTATCTGGCAATCTGTTCAATGATCGAAGTCGTCGTCGTTTTGCCGTTTGTGCCCGTCACGCCCACCAAATGAAGGCGATGGGTCGGCTGCCCATAAAACGCATCCGCCAATATGGCCATCGCCCGCCGGCTATCCGGCACGACCACGACCGGAACGTCAACCGGAAGCGGCCGCTCAGCGACCATAGCCGCCGCGCCGCGCGCCGCCGCCTCAGCGGCAAAATCGTGGCCGTCAACCGTAAATCCCTTCAGGCAAAAAAAGAGAGAGCCAGGCTGGACGCGGCGCGAATCCATTTCGAGCGCAACGATATCCGGGTTTCCCCCGCAATGCGTCCAAAAACTAGGCAAACGGGACAATAATGTCAGCAGCTTCATGTTGGCCCATTCCTTTCCTTTCGAAATCGTCTGCCGAACGATGCGGACAGCGGAAAAAGGGGCACAGCCAACCCGACGTGTCATCGCATCGGCCGCCCCTTGTCCGATCCCTTTACCGTTCTTTTGCGAAATAAATGCGGATGGTCGAGCCTTCTTTTACTCTCGCTCCCGGCTCTGGAGATTGTTCGACCACGACATCCCCTTCGCCACTAACATCTAATTTTAAGTCAAAAAGCTGTTCTTGCAAATCTTTTTTTGTCAACCCGATCAAGTTCGGCACTTCAATCACTTTCGGCTCGTTCCAATCACGCTCTTTTTCCAATTGATTCGGACGCGGCTTCACTCCGATCGTGCGCAAGCTATCTTCCATGATTTTCCCTACGATCGGCGCCGCCACCGTGCCGCCGAACTGAACGGTCCCTTTCGGATTGTCAACCGCCACGTAGACGACGAGCTGCGGATCGTCCGCCGGAGCAAAGCCGATGAACGATACGATATGATTGTTTTGCAAATAGCGGCCGCCTTGCGCCTTCTGCGCCGTTCCGGTTTTTCCGCCGACGCGGTAGCCTTCGACATACGCCTTTTTCCCTGTTCCTTGCGCGACGACGCTCTCAAGCGCGTACCGAACTTGTTTGGATGTTTCCTCGGAAATGACGCGCCGTTTCGCCTTCGGGGTATTGCGGCGCACGATTTCTCCCGTCTCCGGGTCAACCCATTGCTTGGCGACGTATGGCGTGTACAAAATGCCGCCGTTGATCGCCGCCGATACAGCGGCCACCTGCTGAATCGGCGTCACCGACACCCCTTGGCCGAACGCCGTCGTCGCCAGCTCCACCGGCCCGACTCGTTTTAAATCAAATAAAATGCCCGTTCCTTCCCCTTGCAAATCAATGCCGGTTTTCTCGCCAAACCCGAATTGCTTAATATACTTAAACAACGTCTCTTTCCCTAACCGTTCCCCCAACTCGACAAATCCTGGGTTGCACGAATTTTGCACGACTTCCAAAAACGTCTGCTCCCCGTGGCCGCCTTTTTTCCAACAACGGAGCGTAGCGCCGGCGACTTTCGCATACCCCGGATCAAAGAAATGGTCTTTCAGCAAGTTCACTTTGTGCTCTTCCAGCGCCGCGGCCAGCGTAATGATTTTGAACGTGGATCCCGGTTCATATGTACTCCAAATCGGCAAGTTGCGGTTATAAATTTCCGGCGGAACGTTGCGGTAGTTGGACGGGTCGAAAGTCGGGCGGCTCGCCATCGCCAAAATTTCGCCGGTGTTCGGGTTCATGGCAATAGCAATGATGCCATCGGGATTGTATTTCGCCTCCGCAATATCGAGCTCCCGTTCGACGATCGTCTGAATGCGCGAATCGATCGTCAACACCAAATTCAAGCCGTCGGTCGGCGGCGTATAATCATCCGCCATGTCGGGCATGCGCCGGCCTTTGGCATCGGAGTAAAACTGCACCGATCCGCGCTCGCCGCTCAGCTCCTTATCATAATACAGCTCAAGCCCGGTGAGCCCTTGATTGTCGATGCCGGTGAAGCCGAGCACATGTGACAAATAGCTGCCAAACGGGTAATAGCGCTTCGTGTCTTCGGCAATATACACGCCGTCGAGATCGAGTGCGCGCACATCCGCCGCCTTTTCATCGGAAATTTTCCGCCCCTCTTTGAGACGGACGATCGATGTTGGTTGCGTGATTTGTTTATAGATCGATTCGACGGAGCCTCCCAATGCCTGCGCCAATTTTTCCGCTGCCTGCGCTGGGTTTTTCACTTGTCGGGGAATGACATACACCGTCGGCGCGCTCATGTTGGTCGCCAACGGGACGCCATTGCGATCCAAAATTTCGCCGCGTTTCGGCTCAAACGGAATGTTCCTGCCCCACAGCCCTTTCGCCCGTTCCGCTAGCAGATCGCCGAGCCAAAATTGGACGTAGCCAAGACGAAGATCGATAATCGCAAAAATCAAAATTCCGATCAAAAAGACGATCGTCAACCGCTTGCGCACGGTCACGTACGATACGCGCATATGGCGGAACCTCCTTTATCGTGGGCTCGTTCCACTATATGCTTGTACGCCCCGTTGTAGAACGGCAAAAAATCATTCATGCGGGCCGTCGTCTTTTCGTTCCGCTGCCTCCTTCGCCTTTCTCGCCGCCGCTTCCTCCCACTGGCGCGGCGGAGCGAGCTCGACGATCAAGTAATCTCCTTTGCGCACTTCCGCCCCCGGGCGAATATTTTGGCTGATGACGTAGCCGCTTCCTTTGGTGCTTGGCCGCAATCCGAGAACGCGGGCCACTTTCATAGCGTTGCGAAGCGAAAAGCCACGCAAATCCGGCATCGCGGCGGTCCCATCCGTCTTGAGCACGACTCGCTCGCCCACGAGCACGTCCTCGCCGGCTTGTGGCAGCTGGTCTTCAACGGAGCGGCCGCGACCGATCACGACCGGGACATAGCCGCTTTCTTTCACCTGTTTGGCGGCCAGTTCCGCCGGCTGGCCGATGAAGGAATCGAGCGGCCGCTGCGCCGCCTTTTCTTCGGTGCGCTTCTCTTCGACCGGTTGAATGTGCAAATATTGCAGGCTGCTTTTCATCACCGTTGTAAAAATTTGCGACACCGGCGCCGCCCCGGTTTCGGTCACATCGAGGTGCGGCTGTTGAACGGCGACATACATGAGCAGCTTCGGGTCATCGGCCGGTGCCATGCCTAAAAAGGAAAAAATGTAGTTTTCCCGTCCGGTCAAATAGCCGCCGGCGGCGGACGGAATTTGCGCCGTCCCGGTTTTGCCGGCGACGCGGTAGCCTTCGATTTGATAAGGACGGCCGGTGCCGTGTTCCGACGTGACGACCGTCTCTAAAATGTCCCGCACTTTTCGCGCCGTTTCCGCCGTGATCGGTTCGCCGACCACCGTCGGCTCATGATCAAGGAGGACTTTGCCGCTGTCCGGATCGACGACTTTTTCAATGACGTACGGCTTCATCATTTTCCCATCGTTCGCGATCGCTGTTGCCGCCTGGATTTGCTGAATCGGCGTCACCGATGTCCCTTGGCCGAATCCCGTCGTGATCCGTTCGATCGGATAGCGGTAGCGAATTTGTCCGACCGCCTCGTTCGGCAAGTCAATGCCGGTTTTCTGATCGAAATGGAAGCGGTGCAAGTATTGCAAAAACCGGTCTTCTCCCAGCTTCTCTTTCACCAAAATCGAGAAAGCGACGTTCGAGGAGCGCTGCACTCCTTCATTGAACGTAATCGTTCCCCAACCGACATCGTTATGGTCGCGGATCGTATTCGGCCCGACTTTGTAAGAGCCCGAGCGGTACGTTTCATTGCCGTTGTACACCCCTTCGTTAATCGCTGCGGCGAGCGTGAACACTTTCATCGTCGAGCCCGGTTCGTACGGATAGGAGATGGCGTCATTGAAAAAGTTGGTGATGTTGCGCTTGTTAGGGTCAAAGCTCGGGCGAGTCGCCATAGCCAAAATTTTCCCCGTTTTCGGATCGGCGACAATGGCGATCATCTTTTTCGGCCTATATTGTTTTTCAACGCCGTTCATGGCGTCTTCCAAAAACGTTTGAATTTTTTCATCGATCGTCAAATACACATTCGCGCCGTTGTTCGGCTTGACGATATGCTCCTTTCCCCCCGGAAGGCGAAACCCGTTCGCATCGCCGTCGAAAGATACATAGCCGTCTTTTTCGCGCAAATAGCGGTCAAGCTGTTTTTCGATGCCCATTTGGCCGACCGTTTCGTTATGCTCGTTTTTTTGCGCGTAGCCGACCACATACGAAGCGAACGTGCCGTTCGGATAAAACCGGGTCGTATCGCGGATGAAAGCGATGCCCGGCAGGTCGAGCGCTTCAATTTTCCGCTTCAGCTCAAAGCTGATGTTGCGGCCATACGATCCGAACTCTACCTGCTTCGCCTTTTTCGTTAAAATGCGCTCCATCTTTTCGACGTCCATGCCGAGCAACGGAGCGAGCTTTTTCGCCGTTTTTTCCGGATCAACGACATGGCGCGGATGGTTCGGGTCGGTCGTCATGTTCGGATCCAACACCGCGACAAGCGTGTAGGAAGGCACGTCTTGGGCCAAAATGCCGCCGTTGTGGTCGAAAATCGTGCCGCGCTTCGCCTCAAGCGTCCGCGTTTGCTTGCGCTGCTGTTCGGCGATTTCCGCCACCGGGTGCCCTTCCGCTTTTCCGGTCCATCCGAGCTGGATAAAGCGGGCAAACAAGAGCGAGAAAGCCAAGCCGAACAGGCAAAACAACAGCCATGCCCCCCGATGGGTGTTGCGATGCTTCTTTGTTTCCATCGGCCATCATTCCTGCACAACTTTCACGCGGTTTTCGTCAAGCGACAAACCGAGCTCTTTCGCCTTTTGCAAAATGCGCTCGTACGCGCTCAGCCGCTGCACCTCGACGTACAAGTCGTTGTTCGCTTTTTTCTGCTCGCCAATCGTCGCTTCAAGCTGCTGGACATGCCGGTTCAGCTCATAAAGGCGCACTTGGTTGGCCACGATGTGAACAGCCGCATAAACGACAAACAAGCAAAACGAAACAAACAACAGCTTTTCAGCAAGCGACAGGCGAAAGCGCCGCTTCCGCTGCGGCGCCCGGCTCGGCGACGCGGCCGGACGTCCTTGTTCACGCACGACTTTGACAGCTGCATCGTTCACCATTGTTCCCCTCCTGTTTCTCCACTCGTTTTGTTCGGTATGGCCAACCGCCATGCGGTCATGGCCGTTCGATGTGATGTCCCTTCTTTTGCCCTTGCCGGCCGTTGCCCTACTGGGCGCTGCGCCTTTGCATCGGTCATCGTTTTTCAGCGATGCGAAGCTTGGCCGAGCGGGCGCGATGGTTTTGCTCCAACTCGTTTTCCGAAGGAACGATCGGCTTTTTCGTAATGATTTTCAGCACGGGCCGCCCTTCCTCGGGAAGAACCGGAAGCCCCGGGGGAAGCGGCGGACGCTCGCTCGCCTTTTTGAACGTTTCTTTGCAAATGCGGTCTTCAAGGGAATGAAACGTAATGACGCTCACGCGGCCGCCCGGCGCTAGCAATTCAATCGCCTGCTCGAGCGCCTCGCGAAACGCTTCGAGTTCATCGTTGACCGCGATGCGAAGCGCCTGGAAAATGCGCTTGGCGGGATGCCCGCCGCTGCGGCGCGCCGGTGCTGGGATGGCCGCCTTGATCACCTCGACGAGTTCACCGGTTGTTTCAATCGGCTTTTGGCGGCGCACCTCTTCAATTTTGCGCGCGACTTGCTTTGAAAACTTTTCCTCGCCGTAGCGAAAAAAAATGCGCACGAGTTCCTCATATGGCCAACGATTGACAATTTCCGCCGCCGTCAGCGACTGCGTACGATCCATCCGCATATCCAGCGGCGCATCATGCTGATAGCTGAAGCCGCGCTCCGGTTCGTCGAGCTGCGGCGAAGAAACCCCTAAATCAAAAAGGACGCCGTCAACACAGTGAACGCCAAACGCTGAAAGCTCTTCCCGCAAAAATCGGAAATTGCGGTGCACGAACTGCACTCGCTCGCCGTAGCGGGCCAGCCGTTTCCGCGCATGAGCAATGGCGGCTTCGTCTTGGTCAAACGCAAACAGTTTGCCGCGTTCTGAAAGAAGAGAGAGCAAATATTCGCTATGGCCGCCGCCGCCCAACGTACAATCGACATAAACGCCGTCCGGGCGAACGTTCAGCCCATCCACCGCCTCTTTCAGCAACACTGTTGTATGTCGAAACACATGTCCACCACCTTTGCTGCTTGCCGGCTCCTTGGCGTCACCAAGGGCCGCTCCCTTATTATATCGCAAACAGAAGCAAAATTTTAGCTTTTTTTGTAAAAAACCGTCCCTTTTTGTTTCTTTTTGTCGGATGGCGAAACGAGCAGTGCGCTATCCGTTCTGATAAACTTTACTTTTATTTCCAAAACACAAACGTTGTTTTTTTACAATTCCTTTTACAAAAAAAAAATCCTGCTTGAAACAGGATTTTTCTTTTCGACTTTTTCTTTGAAAAAGCCTTATATATATACAATTTTATGCATTCCGTTTTCCGGAGCAGGAATGGACAAAAGTTTTTCTACAAAATCAAATCCGTAACGGTTCACATAGTAAAACACGTTCCAAATCCGCTCCTGCGGCGCGCCGTGCGGCCGAAGCGCCGTTTCCACGCGCCAAAATTTCCGCCATTGGGTTTCGTGTTTACGCAAAAGCGCCCGCTCTAGCGCCTGTTGAAGAAACTCGATTTGCGCCTGGATGATGGCGGCATTTTTCGCCATCAATCCCTCCAATCCGCGATCAATGGCCATCCCGAGCTCCCGCAACGGCCGATGCGCCGCCTCCACTTCCGCTTTCGCTTTGGCAAACGCGCTCGAAAGCGGGGCTTCCGCCGTTTGTTTCAACCACTGTTGCTTCACCACATCAAGCTGCCCGCGCAATACGTCAGCCGCTTCCAAGCCGAGATCGGCCAAGTCCGTTTGCAGCGAACGGCTGACGATCGTCGCTTGCAGCCGGGGCACAACCGGCGGCATTTCCATCCCGAACAGCGGAAACGCCTCCTTCAATTCCGCCCAATAAGCGATCTCGCCGGGCCCGGCGACAAACGCGAGCGTCGGCAACAAATATTCTTGCATGAGCGGGCGGGTGACGACGTTGTTGCTGAAACAGGCCGGCTTCGTTTCAGCGAGCACGAGCAGCTCTTCCTTCGTCCAGACGACATTCCCCGCTTTAGTGCGAAACCGTCCGGTTTGTTCATCGTAGTGCAACAGCGAGCGCTCATGGCCGTCGTAATAAAACAAATTGGCCGCATCAGGCCCTATTTCAATGAGCGGCGCATACCCGAGCGCGCGCAGCGCTTCTTGCTGAGCCAACACAGCGGACGTTACGTCCCGGTGACGGTTGATAAGCTCGGCGAAAAAACGGCGTTCGAGCGGACGCACGGCGGCATCGCCGGCGTTCAAAACGACCAGTCCCTCATCGGCGAACAAACGCAGCACGATGGCGGCAAAAAAGTCGACAAACGTAGCCGCCCCATCGAGACAGGAAAAAAGGAAGGAGAGCAGTTCATTCGTGACGTCTGTTTCCCCGTACGTTTTGACGACGCGCTCCACCCACTCTTCGGCCAGCCGCCGATCAAGCGGGAGATCGGCCGCCATCCGCCTGTCATTAACCTTGTGCGGATAAACGGCTTTTTTCACTTCTCCCCCTTCCACCACGTAAACGTGATTGATCTCGGCGATATCGTGGTCTTCGCCGGCGATCCAAAACAGCGGGACGACCGGCACACCTAGTTTTTCCTCTTGCTCTTTGGCCAGACGGATGATCGTGATGATTTTATAAATCGTATAAAGCGGACCGGTCAACAGCCCGGCTTGCTGCCCGCCGACGACGACAACGCTCCGCTCGTCGCTCAATCGTTCAATGTTGCCCATCGTCTTGGCTCCCGCCCCAAGCCGGCGATGGTAGGCGCGCAAATAATCGGCGAGCGGGCGTCGAGCATACGTTTTTTCTTGCAAATAAGACAACCGCCGGCGGAACGCCTCATCGTCCACCCGCGCATAGGCGAATCCCCGCTCAGCTGGAAACGCACCTGTTATGTAATCAGCGGCCAACTTCGTCGCTGCCGGCAGCGAAATATCGCGAACTTCCATGGCCCAAAACTCCCTTTCTATGTATTCTTTCCTGAGTATAGCACGTTTGGCGCCAAGAGAAAAAAGCCATGCTCAGCCGTTCGGATGTCGCGCATCTCCTGATCGATCGGGGGAAACAGCGACGTTCACCCGTTCCATCGCCAATCAGGGCAAACAGCGGTTTTTCACCAATCCACTAGAAGGCTGGTGATTTAAGGGAGCAAGCCGCTGATCAAGCCCGTTTCTCAAACAGATAAGCCTTGTCGCGTCAAGAGCGCCTTTCAAACGTTTCCCCATTGCTCAAGAGAAACGACCGTTTTTCACCGTCCTCCTAGAAGACGGAAAGAGACGTCTATATCCGCCTGCGTCGCCATTCTAGTTTTTCACCAACCCGCTGAACGACGGAAACCGCCTCTTCGCTAGCCGGCCACCGGAGATCCGGATCGAGCTGCGCGCCGCCCCTTCCTCTTTTAAAGGCTGGCCGCAATGCGCACGACAATGCCATAAACCATTAGCCCCGCGTAAAGAGAGGCAAAAATAAGAAAGCTCGCCCGCCAAAATAAGCGAAACACCGCGCGCAGGCGGAAGTCCCCTTGTTTCCGCCAATAGCCGAGCGCGATCAATCCATGCAAAACGAACAAAAAGAGAAGAAGGGGAACGAGGTACGACCGATGAAACACGACCGCCAGCAAAAAATAAACAGCGGCGATGAAAAACACCGTTGCCGCGTTGACGGCGGCGTAAAACGATGACCGCTTGCGCCGGCCAAACAGGCGCGCGCCAACGTAGACGAGCAAAAACAACAAAAGCGGCGCGGTAATAAACGTTGCCAACGCTGAAGCAAGCCACTCATCCATCCTCCTCCCTCCCTTCCTTCCCTTTGATAGCGCAAAGCAAAAAGCGAATAAGCGGCAGCGCCACCCCGCGCGCTTCACCTTGTTGAAGCACATAGCCTAAAATGGCGTCAATTTCCGTTCGACGTCCATGCGCCAAATCCATATACATCGACGAATAGTTGTCCGCCGTTTTTCGGCAGATGTGAACGATGCGTTCCCACGCCCGCTGCTCATCGGCAAGCGCCAGCGCCTGCCGCACTTCATCAAACAGCTGCACCATCATTTCGCGATACGGAGCCACCTCCAGGAGCGCACCGTTGTTCACTTGCAAAAGCGCCGTGAGCGGGTTGATAACCGCATTGACGACAAGCTTGTCGACAAGCATGCGCTTCCAATCATCGGCCCACTCGATCGGAAAATGAGGATCGTCGCTCTGAAGTTCGCGAGCATCGCCAATCGAGCCGAAGCGGACTGCCAACGTCAACTTGCCGACGCCTGTATGTACGACTGTGCGATCATCCCGTTTCCACGCCCCGTGTTCAACGACGCCAGCCAGAATCGTTTGGCCGGCCAACAACGGAAGCGAATCAAGATGGCCCATGCCGTTTTGCACGAACACGAGGGTGCGCACGCGGCGAAACGCGTCCGCTCGTGCCCAGATGGCATCAAGGTCATACTGTTTGACCGCTACGAACACGAGCGGCTCGTCCAGTTCCGCGTCGGCAAACGGCCGCGCCCTGACCGCCACCGTTGTCGTTTCCCCGTCTTTTTCGAGCGCCACTCCTTGCTCAGCCAGCTGTTTGGCCTGCGCCAAGCGTCTTGTGTATATCGTCACTTCATGGTGGCGTCCAAGGTAAGCCGCGAGCAGCAGACCGACCGCCCCACCGCCGACAATCCCGATTTTCAAGCTTCCTCTCCCCCGCTTTCTTGGCATATGACGTTAGCCTTATTGTAGCAAACATCTGTTGGTTCCGTTAAGAAAAAAAAGCCGGCTAACAGCCAGCTTTTCAGCTTTCACCGGCGCCATCCGCCTCGTTCGGCTCCGGCTTCTCATGATCGGCCACCATTTGACGCGCCCGTTCCATAATCGCCAGCAACGTCTTGTACTCTTCTTGAACAGCGGCCAACTGTTTTTCGAGCGCCTCTTTCTCCATTTGCAGCTTGGTTACCATTTGCTGGAGCTGCTCCATATCATTTTTCAGCGCCCGATTTTCGTCCGCTGCCCGCCGGGCCTCGCGCGCCTTTTGTTCCTCCGCCTGCAAAAACGCCAGCACGTCCGGCCATGACAAGTGCTGTTTCCCTTCCGCTTCCACCTTCGCCCGTCCCCCGCTTTCCTTGATCGCTGCCACCTCTTTTTTTCGCCTTTTCCGCTCTTGCTTCGCCAGTTCAATGTCCTCTTTATACTGCTTGCGGACGCACGAGTTCCACCGAAATCCGCACGCCGCCGCCGTCCGCGACAAACGTCGTCCCACTTCAGCAAACGCTTCCAGCTGGGTGTTGCCTTCGCGAATATACTGAAGAACGACGCTGGCCAACAGCTCATCTTCTTCCTTCGTCCATGCGTCTTGGCGGATGCCTGTCATCTCCTTCCCCCTCCCCCTGATCACCGCTTTGTCATTATATGTATGCGGCTACTAGAAACGGTAGAAGGAAAAATTACTTCTTGTGCAAAAAAGCGCGCAGCGCCTGTTCATGTTCGCGAGATCCCCACAGTTCGGCACAGCGGTCGATCTCGGCGGAAAACTGCTCACGAAACCAAGCCGTTCGCCATTTTTCGCCGGCCGTCGCTTTGTACGCCTGTAAAACAGCAAGCGGCCGCTCCGTGTAGACCGCAAGCCGCTGACGCCATTGTTCGCGCCACGACTCGGCCGGCACAATGGCATCTGTCCAACCGCGCGCTTTCATCTCCTCAGCCGTCATCAGCTCCGCGCGCAGCAATACATCGAGCGCCTGTCCGTACGGAAGCTTGGCGAACAACATCGACGCCCCTCCCCAGCCGGTAGTGATGCCAAGCCGCCCTTGCACAAATCCAATCCGGCTCCCTTCCTTGACCAAACGGATATCGCAAGCGGTCGCCAGCTCGCAGCCGCCGCCGATCGCCGTTCCGTTGACGAGGGCGACCGTCGGTTTCGGAAACGTCAACAACTTGTACAGCAGCTCCCCCATGCGCGTAAGCATTTGTTTTGCTTCCGCGCCACGCAAATGCCCAAACTCGTGTAAATCGCCGCCGGAGCAAAACGCCTCGCCGCCGGCGCCCGTTATGGCGAACACTTTGACGTGTTCATCGGCCGCCGCCCGTTTCATCGCTTCTTCCAACGCCTCCATCACCGCAAAGTTGATGGCATTGCGCTTTTCCGGCCGGCAAATCGTAAACAGGCCAACGCCAGCCTCATATTCCATTTTCGCTTCCATCGGTGCTTCTCTCCTTTCGCTTGCATCCCTCGCTGCTTTTCTTCCTTTTCGCTTGATGAATTGGGCAGCCATCGACCGATTTCCTGCTTGGCGGAAATAAAAAAAGCTGTCCGATAATCGGACAGCTTGTCGTCAGATGTCGGCCATTATTTGTTAACGACATCTCTTCCTTTGTACGTTCCGCATGCTTTGCAGACGCGGTGCGCCAATTTCCACTCACCGCAGTTTGGGCATTGCACCATGCCCGGCACTTGCAGCTTGAAGTGTGTACGGCGCAGCCGTTTTCTCGTTTTCGATGTTCTTCGAAAAGGTACTGCCATCGTTCCCACCTCCTTGTCGAGCGCATTCAGCATATCGATGCCAGCGGGCGGCCGCCCTTTCCGGACACCGCCTGCCGGCAAACAAGGCAGCTGCCGGACCGAAGCGCTCGCTTCCGGCGCCTTCAGCCGGCAAGGCCGCTCCTAATCATTTCTCCCGTTTTTCCTCAAAAAATTTCGCCAGCCCCGCCAAGCGGGGATCCACTTTGTTGGCCTCGCGCTCTTGCACGACTTTCTCCCATTCGTCCTCTGTGAGGACATCCCAGCCCTCTCCGTGCTGCGGCGCTCCATCAGCCGCTGGGCTGTCGGCGATGAGCTGCAATGGGATTTCCAGTAAAATGAGTTCACGGATAATCGGATGTAAGTCCACCGTATCTCCGGTCAACACATGGGTATCGTCATCCGTTTCCGCCAAACCGGCCCCCTCGGCAAAAAACGTCTCCGTCGTCTCAATGGAAAACGGATAATGGACATCAACAAGCGTCCGCGAGCACGGCAGCACCATCGTCCCGGACAGCGTCAAATGAAACGTAAACTTTGTCGAAGCAACATCCGCTTTCCCTTGGACGCGCACCGGCGAAATGTCGCGAATCAATGTGTCGATTTGTTTCAAATCAGACACATCGATCGTCTCATCAATCACCATTTCCTTATGTTGGAAACGGCGAAGTTGTTGGACCGTCCATTTCATCAACTATCACCTCAAGGCAACGAATAAAATTATACGTTTCGTTTCTATTTTTGTCAATGTTTTTTCTTTACAACCATCGGTGTTGAAAGCCGATAGCGAAGGCAACAGCGGACGCGAACTCTCTCCGCTCGACACCTCTTGACCATCCTGCCCTTTTCGTTCGCCAACGAACATCGGCGGCGGAACCGGGACGCTTCCCTCCTCTTTCTTGACGTCCGCCAATCAGAGGCGCATAGTTCCATCATTTCCAAACGGCGCCCTCCCCATGCGCCCTAAAAGCCCGGCGAAAAAACGGCTGTTTTTCCACGGAGGCAAAAGGACAAAACCGTTGAACCGATGCCCTTGCATGATTCATACTAAATGCATGGAGCGCCTCTTGCGAAAGGGGAGGACGGGCGTTGGAAGTCGCTTGCATGCTTTATACTAAATGCATGGAACCCCATGATGCGGTCTGACCGGACACGTTCGGCCTTGCATTTGTTTTATGTTCGCGACAGAAAAAAGGGGACAAATGAATACAGATGGCTCGCATTTGTTTCATGTTCGCGAAAGAAACTATCGCCTTGACGAAAAGGAGCGAAAACCGTGAAAGCCGTTGGCGTGATTGTGGAATACAACCCTTTTCATAACGGTCATCTTCACCATTTGCAAGAAACGAGACGAAAAACGAACGCGGATTGCTTGATTGCGGTCATGAGCGGAAATTTCCTGCAGCGAGGCGAACCGGCCATCATCTCCAAATGGGCGCGGACGAAAATGGCGCTCGCTTCCGGCATCGATATCGTCATTGAGCTGCCGTACGCCTTCGCTGTCCAAGCGGCGGAACGGTTCGCCTCAGGCGCCGTTCGACTGCTCGCCGCCATCGGCTGCCGGGAACTTTGCTTCGGCAGCGAATCCGGGGACATTGCCGCGTTTTTATCGGCGGCCGACACATGGAGCGAGCAGCAGGAGCCATTCGATTCCCTCGTCCGCGCTGAGCTGGCGCGCGGACAAAGCTTTCCGAGAGCCGCGGCCGCGGCGTGGCAAGCGCTTGGCGCCGCTCCGCTCGATTTATCGAAGCCGAACAACGTGCTTGGCTTTGCCTACGTGAAAGCCATCCGGCAACACGCATTGCCGATGACGCCTCACACGATCCCAAGGCGCGCGGCCGGCTACCATGATGAATCGGTTTCCCACCCATCGATCGCCAGCGCCACTAGCGTGCGAAAAATTTTGCGGCAAACCGGGCAGCTCGAAGCGGTCGCTGCGTACGTACCGGCCGCCGCGCTCGACCAGCTTCGCCAATATCAAGAGACGTACGGCCGCTTGCATGATTGGGAAATGTACTTTCCGCTGTTAAAATACCGGCTGCTGACGGCCACAGAAGCCGACTTGCGCCGCATCGCCGGAGTCGAAGAAGGAATTGAACATCGGCTGAAACAGCACATCGCCGCGGCAGAAACGTTTGCCGCTTTCATCGCTGCGGTGAAAACGAAGCGCTACACGTGGACAAGGTTGCAGCGTCTGTGCACCCATGTGCTGACCCACTTCACCAAAGAAGCGCAAAGCGAAGCGGCCGACCCGACGTACATTCGGCTGCTAGGCATGAGCGAAATCGGTCGCCGCTACTTGCAGCAGGTGAAAAAACAGCTGGCGCTGCCGCTCGTTGCCAAAGCCGCGAAGCTCAACGGCGATCCGCTTTACGAGCAGGAAAAACGAGCGGCGGCCGCGTACGCCGCCGCTTTTCCCGAGCCGCTTGCGAGCCGTGCTTTTCGGGAAGAATACGCCACAGCGCCCATTTATTTTTCCGGCATGGAGCGCAAATAACGGATCGCATCATCAAACGTATCGACCGGGACGATTTTCATTTTCGTCCCGATTTGCTTCGCCGTCCGCAGCGCCTCGCGGTAATTGGATGCCGGTGCCCCATGTTCGTTGGGCGCGAAAAACACTTCAGCCCCTTCGCGGTCAGCGGCCACCACTTTTTGCGAAACGCCGCCGATCGGGCCGACGTTTCCGTTCAGATCGATCGTTCCGGTGCCGGCGATTTTATGACCTTTCGTGATGTCTTCGGAAACGAGCTGATTGTAAATTTCCAACGAAAACATGAGCCCGGCCGACGGGCCGCCGATTTGTTCGGAATCGATCTGAACGGGCGGATCGGTACGGATGTCATACTCGGTCACCGGCATCACCCCAAGGCCGGCTTGATCGGGATGATCTGGAAACGGCCGCAAAGCAATCTCGGCTTCCCGCCGCTTCCCGCCGCGGATGAACGCGACACGAACGCGGTCGCCCGCCTTCTTTCCGCGGAGATAGCTGACCATTTGCTCCGATGTGGCGAGCGGTTTTCCGTCCAAAGCAACGATGAGGTCGCCGGTTTTCAAGCGCCCGGCGGCCGGCATATCGGAAAGAACGCTCATGACATAAGCGCCGCGCGGTTGATACGACACCGGTTTCCCAGCCTGCCGATAGGCGACGATGATCGCCGCTTCTTTCGCCTGTTCCATGAGCTCAAGCTGGCGCAGCGTATAGTCTTTGTCGCTCTCCCCTTCCTGCTTGATTTCCTCCGCCGGATACAGCTCATAAAACGGGCGGATATGGGCGAGCAAATACGATGCCACATTCGCCCGCCCCATCCGCACCGTCGTCAACATCAACGTGCCGGCATCGCGGTCACCGTGCTCAACGTGCACGAGCGGCCGTAAACTTTGCGCGCTTCCCGGCATCGTCACATAGTACGGCAATTTGATAAAAATGAGGAGAAAAGTAAGGACGACGCCAAGAACAAAAGCAACGATATACGTTCGTCTTTTCATCGTGACGATGGCTCCTTCCACTGTTCCATCGCTCGGCGGATCGCAGCGATTTGCTTGCGCGCTTCCTCTTCTCCGCGGGCGATGATTTCTTTGATGTCCGTAAACGCTTGGGAACTGTACGATTCAACACGCGGACGAATCATCACGTCCGAGGCAAGCTGGCGATGGACGACGAGTTCCGCTTGTAAAATATCTAAACTTTGCCAAATCACATCCGCGATCGACGTGATTTCGGCGTTCGTGTTCAGCGGAGCGACATCAACGGCGATCACAAGGTCGGCGCCCATCGCACGGACGACCGACACCGGCACGCGGTCGACAACGCCGCCATCGACCAGCAGCCGACCGTTCATTTCCGCCGGCACAAAAATGCCGGGGATCGAAATGCTCGCCCGCACCGCACGCGCCGCTTCTCCTTCCCGAAACACGACCTTTTCCCCCGTCCGCAAGTCGGTGGCGACCACCGCCACAGGCGGCGAGAGCTCCTCAAGCCGCTTCCCTTTCGTCAGCAACCGAATGAACTGCGTAATTCGTTCCCCGGCGATCAACCCCATTTTCGGCACTGTCCAATCAAGAAAATCGTTGCGCCGAAACGATTGGGCGAGCCGATAAAGGCGATGAAGGCCGTGGCCGCTCGCGTACAACACAGCGACAAGCGCCCCGATGCTGCTGCCGGCCAGATAGGAAATCGGAATTTGTTCATCTTCCAACACGTTCAAAACCCCAAGGTGCGCAAACCCGCGCGCTCCCCCTGACCCAAGCGCTACGCCTATTTTCGGCGGCATACCTCCTCCCCCCTTTGCTGCCGCAGCGTTCTCCGCTCCCATCTTATGGTCTAAAACGTCCCCCTATGCTCGTATATTAGGGTATATGAGGTTGTACCGCGCCAAGCTGCACGGCAAAAAAGGGGGGAGACCATTGAAACGAAACTGGGGAACAAAAGGGAAAACGGCGCTGCTCGCTTCCGCTGCCACCTTGTTCGCGTTTGCGCTCATTAGCTACCCGAAACAGTCGCTTGAGGCGTCCATCCGCGGCCTCACGATGTGGTGGGAAGTCGTGTTTCCATCGCTTTTGCCGTTTTTTATCGTCTCAGAGCTGCTCATCAGCTTTGGCGTCGTCAACTTTCTCGGCGTCTTGCTGGAGCCGCTCATGCGCCCGCTGTTCCGCGTCCCGGGAGTCGGCGGATTCGCTTGGGCGATGGGCATGGCGTCCGGTTACCCATCGGGGGCCAAGCTGACGGCGCGGTTATACCAAGAAAAGCAGCTGTCCACCATTGAGGCGGAGCGGCTCTCTTCGTTTACCAACTCATCGAATCCGCTGTTCATTTTCGGCGCAGTGTCAGCCGGATTTTTCCACAACCCGCAGCTTGGCTTCGTGCTGGCCGCCTCGCATTACTTAGGAAACATCACCGTCGGGCTGATCATGCGTTTTCACGGCATCCGAAAGGAGCGGGGGCAGCCAAAAAGCAGACGCCGGCCGTTCTCGCTGCCGTATGCCTTGCGGACGCTGCACCGCACGCGGGTGAAAAACGAACAGCCGCTTGGCAAACTGCTTGGTGATGCGGTGCGCTCGTCTGTGCAAACGCTGTTGATGATCGGCGGTTTTATTATTCTCTTTTCCGTTGTCAATCAACTGTTGAACGTTATGCATTTCACCGAGCAGCTCGCTCCGCTCGTCCGCCGTCTGCTTCACCTCGCCCAGCTGCCGGAAAAGCTCGATATCCCGGTGTTTTCCGGCCTGTTTGAAATTACGCTCGGCAGCCAGATGATCAGCGAAACCGACGGGGCGACATTGTTGGAAAAAGCGGTGGCGGTCAGCTTCATTCTCGCGTTCGGCGGATTTTCCGTTCAAGCGCAGGTCGCGAGCATTTTAGCCGAAGCGAACATTCGCTTTCAGCCGTTTTTGGTCGCCCGCCTGCTGCACGGATTCTTTGCTGCTATCTTTACATATGCGCTTTGGCAGCCGCTGTATGTCGAGACGGCGACTGGCGAGTCGGGCCACATTCCAGCGTTTTTCCATATGTTGACCTACGCCCGCCCAGAGGAACACTTAGGGCTGATGCCATACGGGCCGCTGATCACCATGCTGTTCCTTTGCCTGTATATATGGCTGACGGCCAAAGCGGCCAGCGAACGGCCCCGCCGTTCCTAAATCCGCGAGACGCCCGCGCTGCTCTTGACCGCCTCCCTCGCCCGCTGCCGGCCCGGCCGGGCGAGGGGCGGGGCTGTCCGTCATCGCTGTGGTCCATCGGCAAGAAAACAGGCTGTGTTGATTTGGGACGTGATCGCTGGCCGTCATCGCTGTGGCCCGTCGGCAGCCAGCGAAGCAAATTTCTTTTTGAGCGCCTGCTCGACAACCGGCGGCACCAGTTCGGAAATATCGCCGTTGTATTTGGCCACTTCCTTGACGATGCTGGAACTTAAAAACGCGTACTGGCTGTTAGTCATCATAAAAAACGTTTCAATGTTTTCGTCAAGAACGCGGTTCATGGACGTGATCTGCATTTCGTACTCAAAATCAGATACCGCGCGCAAACCGCGCAAGATGGCATTCGCTTTTTTGCTGCGGGCGTAATCAATCAGCAAGCCATGAAACGATTCGACATGGACGTTTGGGAGCGACTGCGTCACCGCGCGCAACAGTTCGATCCGCTCCTCAACGGTAAACAGCGGCTTTTTCGCCGAGTTGTTCAGCACCGCGACGTACACTTGGTCAAACACTCTCGCCCCGCGTTTAATAATATCCAAATGTCCGTAAGTCACCGGATCAAAACTCCCTGGACAAACGGCAATGCTCGCCATCGGTTTCGTCTCCTTTCCACCTGTAAATCGTCACACCGGTGATGCCGTATGTTTCCCGCTTCCATTGCACCAAGCCGTCGGCTGTTTCCGGCAAGCGCGCTTTTGCCGAATGCTCAGCAACGACGACGCCGCCAGGCTCCAACAACCGGCAACCGGCAAGCGCGGACAGAAGCGCTGGCCACTGGTTCTCTTTATACGGCGGGTCGAGAAAAATGACGGAAAACCGGAGGCCGCGTTTCGCCACCGCCTTCAGCGCTCGCTCGGCATCGTTGCAGTAAATTTCCGCCTGCTTCTCAAGCCCGCAGGCCGCGATGTTTTTTCGCACCGTCTGCACCGCTTTCCGATCGTGATCAACGAAAATGACGCGATCGAGCCCGCGGCTGAGCGCCTCGATGCCCAAACCGCCGCTGCCAGCGAACAAATCGAGACCGATGCCGCCGGAAAAATACGGGCCGATGATGTTAAAGATGGCCTCTTTCACTTTATCTGTCGTCGGCCGTGTCGACATTCCTGGAACCGCTTGCAGTTTCCTTCCTTTGCACGTTCCGGAAATGACTCTCATCGCCTTCACCCATTCTTGGTCGTTTCCATCTCATCGCACGCAAAATCGATTCGTTGTAATCTTACCATAAAGTTGAGAAACGTCAAACTGAAGAATTTTTTCGCCCGCGAATGTATAGAAACGAGCGAACGGGCCATAATGAGTAATGGCAACATCATCGTTGCCAGTGACGGAGAAGACTTACGTTTCCCCATAAGTTCTTCCTCCGGTTTCTCCTCTCCCTTTTCTTTATTCTTTCCGTTTCTTGTTCCGCCCTGCGCGGAGGCAAGAAACTGGAAAGGACCTTGCGGAACGGTTCCGCAAGGTTTTTTTTATTGCAATCGCGGCCAAGAGCCGGTAAAGTTAAGAATGGACGATGGTTGCAAGGGGGAACAAGCAATGATCCAACGATTCATTGAACTTGGTGAAGGGTATTCCGATATATATGAACTGATCGAGCTGGCGCGCGCGAACCGTCATCGCGTCTCCGGCTTTTTCGCTTTCCATACGGTGAAACAAGGACGGGCCGTCGTTTCCTTGGCCGTTGTCCTGCATCCGACCGACCCTGGCGACTTCCAGCCGCTTTACATTTGCCGCGAAGGCATTCCCGACCCGGCTGTCAAGCCAAACAAACGGTATGAGCTGTTTGCCGAAACGGCCCAAGCGCTCGGTATGAACGTGATTCATCTCGACGTCAAGCCATCGACATGGTTTGCCGAACGCGATTTGTATTATCAACATTTGATCGGCATCATGCGCCTAAACCGCTTTATTCCCCCGCTTCAATAACGGGAACGAACGAGAGCGAAAACGAGCGGTTCCGCTTGCTCGATCAGTGCACGTGCGGTGAGCGGCACCGGTGCGACCAATTTTTTGATTGGAGAAATGGTGCTGGCAAACAGCCGGTTTCTTTCCACCGTCAGCGCTTGAGGGGAAACAAGCTTTCCGCCCCCGCCGCAGCGCGATCGGCCATGGCAAAAAAGAGGAGGGAGTTCCCCCCAAAAAAGCCGGAACTCCCTCTTTTCGATACGTACTGGCATTCGACCGCCTGTAATCGAAGTGATTGAAAACCGGCGGCTTTTCCCGCTGTCGTCCTCATTTTGCAAGTCAGCGAACATTTCGACCGTTTTCGTCCTCATTCCGCCGCGATTTCCCCACCCGGGCGCGTTACGTGCCCTCTTTTCGTTCAGCCAAGCGGATAGGGGGAATCTTTCTCTTTCTCTCCTTTTGATTCGAATTCTAGCTTTAAAAACGGGCGGTACGATGGCTCTACCCGTTTGACAAACGGAAGCGCGGCGAGCTTTTTCATGACATAGTCCGCTTGCTCCATGTCGCAGTATAAGACGGCATACTTCAGCCGCTTGGAGATGTAATGAATGTTACCAAACTTGCGCAGCTGTTTTCCGTGTTTCAGCGAATGAAGCCAAACAATAATGCCTTGCCGTTGTGGAAACATAGTCCCTTCCCCTTTTTTCTATGTGCGGCAGCCGCAGCCTCCACCGCTTCGGCAGCCGCCGGAACAACCTGCCGACAAAAAGTACGGATTTCCGGTCGGCACTTTCACATGCTCCGATACCGCTTTGCCGATCAGCACGCTGATTTCATCAAGCAGCTGTTGCAGCGCCTTCTCCGCCTGTTTAAAAGCGGCGACGGTTTCGTGCAAATCCAGCTCCCGTTTCGCTTCGCGCACTGCTTTCATGATTGGGCGATAATCAGGGTGGTATTTGCCGAAGCGCTGCACGTCCTCATACTGCTCTTTGAGCTGAACAAATCGGGAAATCAGCTCCTGGGCGCGGCGGTCCTGCTTCAGCCGCCAAAATGCGCGGCGGTATTCCTCGGCCAGTTCGGACTCGACAATCATTTTCGCTAACCCTTCTGCTTTATCTAGAATCTCGATGCGCTCGAGAGTCGCAATTCTCACCAACATGGCACCTCCATACGTTCATCATACCATGAATAAAACGAAAAGGAAAAGGAAAGAGAAGGAGGGAAAACGAAAAAGGGCGTCCCGCGCTGTGGAATGCCCTTTTCACTAGGAGGCTGGTGATTTCGTGCAAAATGCTGCTGGTTCCATCCATTTCCCAATGAGAGAAACTTTGCAGAACCAGCTTTCTTTTTTGAATGAACATGCCACCGATTGGTGTGCGACAACGGTTTTTCGCCGGCCTTCTAGGTGATCATGCGCGCATGGCAGAAGCGGCTCAGCCTGCGCTCGACCGTAACAGCCGGTTTCTTCAATCCTTACGGAATCGAAACGTCAAATTCGTGCCCCACGCCGGCCGTTCTCCCATCGTTATAGACAAACTCCAGACGAATATGATGGGTTCCGCTCGGCAAGCCGCGTACAACAAAGGCGGCTGTATACACTTGGGTTACTTTTTGCCCATTGACATACACATCGACATGCCCGCCGCCGCTCCCTTGGCGAAACGGAAAGCGGGGAGCGAAACATTCGATGAACACGTCGCTTCCTTTCACCTCATGGTTGACGTGCAGCGGCGCATCCGCCCGTTCGGCATGAGCAGGCGCCAGCGCCCAGAAGGCGAAGACAACGAACAGCATGGCTCCAGCCAACGATTTGAGCCGTTTCGGCAAAGATATCACTCCCTTTCTGACTCATAGTCTTTGCCGCCGACGGCCCAATTAGTCGCGTATGGCATCCAACCTGTTTCTCATCATGTTGGCTGTGAGTCGGAAGAAGCCATTAGTCGCGCATAGCTTTAAACACTTGCCACATCAGCGAAGCCATTTGCAGCGACTGGGAAAATTTTTCGACCTTGTCCGGGATCGTCAATTCATAATGACGCAACGCCGCCAGCTGGAACGCGGACAGCTCATGCGGACGGCGGGCAAGAATCCGGTACCAGCGCGGCTGTTCACGCAAAAATGCTCGCAACATCGGCTGTCCTTGCACATATTGCCATACGTCTTTTCTCATCGCCACCATCCTTCAATCCTTCCGAAAGGAAAACGGATGTTCATCTTTGTTTGGGCGCTGCTGGCTGGCCCCTTGGAATTCGGAAAGAATGCTTTGAATGGCCCCAATCGCCTGCTGGACGTTCGCTAAATGTTTCTGCACTTCAGCGGCGTCCATCTGTCCAAGCATGGCAGCCAGCTTGTCGAGCCACTTGCTCGCCCCTTTTTCCCCTTCGTTCCGTTTGCCGTCCCTTTCCCGGTAAGGCTCCCATATCTCATCGTCCTCGCCGAACAAGTACCAGTCCTCATACACTTGCTTCCACGTTTTTTTGCCGCTGCGCACCTCTTGGATGAGTTTCGGATGTTTTTTTACAAACTGCTTAAACTGTTCAACGGATGGGTGCAAAGGCTTGGCCATGGTCGCTCTCATCCCTTTCCTCCACTCTTGCCTATCTGCCATATCATATCGTGCCTAGCAGGCGAGGGTGCGCCCAATTTTCAACGCGGCGTAAAGAAATTTTGCGTGTAATAATCGCCGTAAACGCCGACGCCGAGATGCGTAAACTCCCGATTCATCATTATTTCCCGATGTTTTTCGCTATTCAACCAACCGATGGCCGCCTCAACGCCGTCCACTTGGTGAGCGGCGATATTTTCTCCAGCCACCCGAAACGGAATGTGAAGCGCCTGCAACCGCTCCGATAAATCACCGTACCGCGGCGATTTATGGGAAAAAAACTGATGATCATGCATATCGCGGCTGTGCTTCGCTGCGGCCGTCGCCGCGTCGTCATCCCAAGCGAGAACAGACAGCTGATGGCGGCGGCGAAAGAGATTCGTCCAGTCAAAAATTTGCTTCGCATTGCCGGCATCAACCATCCGCTGCTGTTCTTCCGAAAGGGTAGGAACATCAGGTAGATGCCCGCGATAAACGAGCTCGTACGGCCGCAACTTGACAAACGTTTCCGCGTCCATTAAACGGACAGCCGCCACTTGGCCAGTGAAGCGGTCTACGTACAGCTGGGCATAGACGGCACCGACTTTCACCACCGGCCTTGTCGAATAATCTTGCTCCGACAGTTCGAATCGATACGTTCCGCTCGGGAGCTGAATTTTAATATTGGATAGAACCGGCATCGTTTGAAAAATCGTCTGCAGACGCTGGCCGACCGCAAACGGCTCAACGTTCACTCGTTCCCCACCGGCCAAGATGGTGACGACTTTTCCGCGAGCAACACCGACCTGTACATAGGAGTCGAGATGACGCCTGTACACCCACCATTCATATCCATAGGCGGATGGATCGACGCGATCAGGCCGACCAAGCTGTTGGTTCACCGCCTGTACTGGCTGGCCGATCAATGTCACTAAGCCGGCTGTCGCCTTCGGTTCTTTCAACATATGCCCATTGATTTCCGGCTGCCCCGGGGGGCTTGGGGGCGGCGGACTCGGCGTGAAAAAGTACAATCCGATGAACAAGAGCAAAAAAAGGAACATCCATTTCACCCAGCAACTCCCGCTTTCTGCACAGTCTTCTTACTGTCATTATAGCGGTTTTGCGAAAGCAAAAAAAAGAGGGCGGCCCAAAACGCCCCCTTTTTTTCCGTAAAAACGCCGCACTAGCGCGTAATTTTTATCCACGGGTCGAGGGCAGGGTCCGCTGCCCATGGAACTTCTCTGCGAAAATCCCATCAGCAAGCGGTCGCTTTCATCCCCGGGTCGATGTTACATCGCTCCCCATGAAAATTCCGAACTGAGCCGGATGTTCATCCCCAGTGGAGGGCAAACCATTGCCCATGGAACTTTTCCGTTCTATATTGTGCGCTTCGGCGCGGGAAAAAATGCAAGACGAAACGGCAACAGCGGCAAACAATTCATTGAAAAACAAACCGTTTTCGTACTATTATAAATGAGGGGATCATTTCTTTTTGGCGCTTTCCATACTGCGTTGTTAGGAGGAAGAAGCATGAAATTTGAAAATAGCGGACTGGAAAATCAGACGGTTGAACTGTCCCGCCTTGATGACATTATGGAGCGCCTCGGCTTTGTGCGCGCGGGGCAATGGGACTACGAGCGGGTTACATACGACCGCAAATACGTTGTGAAAGAAGGGACGTACTATTTGCGCGTCCAAGGGTACGCCATCGAAGGCGACGTTGATTCGCGTTATGCGCTCATCAAATTGCTCACACCGATTTTAGGCAAACATTATTATCCGCACGGCGTCGAGTATGGCGAAGATGAACATTTTCCGTCTTCCCTTGTCAACCAGTGCCAAAACGTATTGGCCCAAGTCAAAAGCGAAATCGAAAAGATCAAAGAGTAAGAAAAAAAACGCATGAGACGTTTGCGCTCATGCGTTTTTTCACGGCATGGCGAGCCGTTTGACCACCACATCAACCGCCTCCGCTACATACGGGGTCATCGCCGCGATTTCCTCGGCAATTTGTCGCTGCAACTGGCGGCAAACGGCCATCACCGGCGCTCCGTAGTGCAAAGACAGCTTCACAAGCACGCGGCACCGTCCATCTTGTCCTGCTATGACAAGCGCTTCACAGTCGTCAAGAACGACATCGCGTTGCTCCTGCACACACATCATCACAATCGTCAGCAGCGTCGCCTCCACGGCGCTCCGCCTCCGGTATCGGAACGTATTCACCGCTCTCCCCCCGCTCTGCATTCTCTGTTTATGTTATGCTATGCAGCGCGGCCGGCCGGCGTCATTCGGCCGGCTAAAAACCTAAAATCGCCTTGAGGAGCGACGTCGTCTGTCCGCCCGGGTAAAGCACGTAAAGAAGCCAATAAACGACGACCCCAGTCGAGGCGCTGCCGAACCAAATGACGCTCGTAACCGGCCCTAAGCGACGGTGGCGACCCCGTTGATCCTTCAGCCCTGTCCAAATGGTCACAAGGCCAAACACCGCCCCTACGGTCGCTAAAACGATGTGAAAAACAAGAAATACCGTGTAATACACTTTCACCGTTTCCGGTCCGCCAAAACTCGTATTGCCAATAAACAACGTCCGCGACATGTAGATCGTGAAAAACAGGAGGGCGAACACCGCCGCGGTCAGCATCACTTTTTTATGCGCCTCGACCCGCCGGCGGCTGATTAAATACCAGCCGTAAGCAACAAGAAGGGCGCTGATCACAATGCAGCTTGTACTGATCGTCGGTAAAACAGCCATCGTTTCTCTCCCTTTCCTCTGATCATTGGGTCGGTTTAAGCTCCATATCCAAGTTCGGCTCTTTCTCCCGCTCCTTCCGATACCAGTCACTGAAGATGAAAAACAGCATCGTTCCGTACACAATCTCTTGAATGATTTTCATCAGCACACCGCCAAGCTGCTGATCATGAAGCGGCGACATCGATAAAAACATTTGCGGTCCAGTCAAATCAAGCGAAGCCAACGTCCCTTGAGGAACGCATAGAGCCAGTGCCGCCATCCATGCTTTCGGATCGGTATACGTCGCATAAAGCGGCGCATCGGCAAAAATAATGAGCGCACAAGCCGGCGTCAGCAGCATGCCGTCAGCGAAAATGTAGCCCATTTTTTTTAATCCGGATAACGTCTGCCAATCGGGCAGCTTGTTGACGAGCGGCCACCACATGCAAAACGCGGCAATGAAAATCACGGAGGTCACCAACGCGTGCAACCACATATTCGTTTTCACTGCGTCAAAAATGAACGGAACGTGATAAAGCGAAAACAAGCCGTTAAACAGCAGCAGCGCCACAATCGGTTTTGTCAACAGCCCAAATACGCGGCGCACGGCCGCAACGCGGAAAACTCGCTCATACAGCGGCCCCGGAATGCCTAAGATGAAGCATTGCGGCACGATCAAATACAACACGGCCATTTGCACCATGTGGGCGGTGAACGTCAAATGACCGAGCAAATCGAGCGGAGAGCCTTTGCATACGTAAAGGAGAGCGATCCCTGTAAAAAAATACACTTTTTGCTTACGAGGGACAGGAACGTCAAAGCCCAACCGCTTCCGCCACCGTCCGGTCATTCCGGCATACAACAGCGCGACCACCGCCAAGCTAAGGAAAAAGAACGGGCTCCAAAGAGCAACGGGGCCAAACATTTGCAGCGATGAAAACATACAAATCCCCTCCTCACTGTCCTTCCCCATTATACTACACGGAGCGGTGACAGTGTTATTGCAAAAAAAGGGGAAATCGGCAATCCCCGATCCCCCTTTGCTTTTTACCACCAAATCACAGTTGTAAACGCCCAAACAAGTAAAAGCATCACCGCCACACCGCCGTAAATAAACATGGTCGGAAACTCGTGGCCTTTATGGCTCATATGCATGAAATAATACAGCTGGAAAGCGACTTGCACGGCGGCCAAAAGCAAAATAAACGGAACGACAAACCAATGGGAAAACTCTTCGTACCCAACGGCAGCGAAAGCGATCAGCGTCAACAAAATCATCAACACAAAGGCGATCATTTGATGACGCATCTCTTCCGCGTTTTTCCGGCGACGGTACGCGAGATCGACGCGTTCATTTCCAGAGTTCGTTTGGTTCGCCATACGTTCACCCCACCATTCCCATCAAGTATACAACGGTAAAAATGAACACCCAGACGACGTCGATAAAGTGCCAGTACAAGCTCGCGACGTAAAACTTCGGGGCGTTGTATAAATCAAGCCCACGCTTGGCATTGCGAATCATGAGCGTCAAAATCCAAAGCAACCCGAACGCGACGTGGCTTCCGTGCGTGCCGACGAGCGTGTAAAAAGAGGACGCGAAGGCGCTCGTCGTAAATTTATGGCCTTCATGTACGTATTCCGTAAACTCATAAATCTCTAAGCCCAAAAACCCGGCGCCAAGCAGCACGGTAATGCCAAACCAAAGCTGCATTTTTTTAAAGTCAAAATTTTTCATATGATAGATGGCATACACGCTCGTCAAGCTGCTCGTTAACAGAAGCATCGTCGCCATAAAGACGACCGGCATTTGAAACAGCTCTTCCGCCGAAGGGCCGCCGTTCGTTTTGTCTTTGAGCGCCAAATAGGTGGCGAAGAGAGAGGCGAACAGCACCGTCTCCCCGCCTAAAAAGAGCCAAAAGCCGAGAAATTTATTTTTCCCTTCAAGCGTGGCCCGCTCCGGCGCGGCCGGGAACGTCTCGGCCGTCAGTTTTTCTTCCACGTGCATCAGGCGTTCGCCCCCTTCTTCTCAAGTTCGAGCACTTCCTCTTTATGAATGTGGAAGCCGTGATCATCGATCACCGAGCGCAAGAACATCGAACCGAACGTAATGAGCAAGCCGAGAATGCCGACCGGCAATCCCCATTTGGCATCGTTATGATACGTGAAGCCAAAGGCGGCGACAAACAAACCGAACGCCGTGACAAACGGCAAAAACGACGAATTCGGCATATGGATGTCGCCAAGCGGTTCAGCTGGCGTCAGCTCTTTTTTGCCTTCCATTTTTTCGATCCAGAAGGCATCCAACCCGCGGACAAGCGGGGTTTGCGCGAAGTTGTACACCGGCGGCGGCGAAGCGATCGCCCATTCGAGCGTGCGGCCGTCGCCCCACGCGTCGCCCGCCACTTTTTCCCCTTTGGCCGTCGTGATCACGATGTTAATGAGCAAAATGACCGTAGCGGCCGCCATAAAGAACGCCCCGATCGTGCTGACAAGGTTGCCTGTCTCCCAGCCTTGGTTCGGCAAGTACGTGAACACGCGGCGCGGCATCCCCGTCAGCCCGAGGAAATGCTGGATGAAAAACGTCAGATGGAACCCGATAAAGAACAACCAGAACGAGATTTTACCGAGCGTTTCATTGAGCATGCGGCCAAACATTTTCGGCCACCAATAATGCGTGCCGGCAAGCAAAGCGAACACAACCCCGCCAACGATGACGTAATGGAAGTGGGCAACGACGAAATAGCTGTCATGATACTGATAGTCCGCTGCCGCCGCTGCCAGCATCACGCCGGTGACCCCGCCCATGACAAACGACGGAATGAAAGCGACCGCGTAATGCATCGGCGTTGTAAACTTGATGCTTCCGCCCCACATCGTAAACAGCCAGTTGAAAATTTTCACCCCTGTCGGCACGGCGATCGTCATCGTTGCGACGGCAAAGATGGCGTTCGCGATCGGCCCCATCCCGACGGTGAACATGTGGTGCGCCCACACCATAAAT
This sequence comes from Geobacillus sp. YF-1, assembly GCF_052692335.1. NCBI lineage: Bacteria > Bacillati > Bacillota > Bacilli > Caryophanales > Anoxybacillaceae > Geobacillus > Geobacillus sp. YF-1. Next base: position 1,047,378 of record NZ_CP199850.1, on the reverse strand, counting down.
CCTAAGAAAGCGATCAACACGGTCGCGAACACCATCGATGAATAGCCGAACAGCCGCTTGCGCGAGAACGTCGCGAAAATCTCAGAGAAAATGCCGAACGCCGGCAAAACAAGAATATATACTTCCGGATGGCCGAACACCCAGAACAAATGCTCCCAAATGATCGTGTTGCCGCCGGCGGCCGGATTGAAAAAGTTGCCGCCAAACAACCGGTCCATCATCATGAAGATCAAGCCGACCGTCAACGGTGGAAACGCAAACAAGATGAGCGCCGACGTCACAAACGTCGCCCATGTGAACATCGGCATGCGCATAAACGTCATGCCTGGGGCGCGCATATTGATGATCGTCACCAAAAAGTTCACGCCCCCCATGATCGTTCCGAAACCGGAAATTTGCAACCCGAGCGTATAAAAATCAATGCCGTGGTGCGCCTTCGAAGCAAGCGACAGCGACGCGTACGACGTCCAGCCGGCATCAGGCGCTCCGCCTAAAAACCACGAACAGTTTAGGAACAACCCGCCGAAAAAGAACATCCAAAAGCCAAGCGCGTTCAAATACGGGAACGCCACGTCGCGCGCGCCGATTTGCAGCGGCACGACCGCGTTCATAAACGCGAAAATAAGCGGCATGGCAGCCAAGAAAATCATCGTCGTTCCGTGCATCGTCAGCACTTCGTTATACAGCCCGCCGACAAGAAAATCGTTGTTCGGCTTCGCGAGCTGAATGCGGATGAACAACGCCTCAAGCCCGCCGAGCAGGAAGAAGAAGCCCCCGGCTATTAAGTACAAATGGGCGATTTTCTTATGGTCCACCGTCGTCAGGTAATCCCATAAAACGGCGCCAACACCCTTTTTACGAGTGATCGTGCTCACAGTGAAACCTCCCTTTTAACCCCTTTATTCCACTTTTAAGCTCATCAAGTATTTCGCCAATGCGTCGATTTGCTCTTCCGTCAAGTGGCCGTATGTACCTGACATTTTGTTTCCTGGCTTGACGCGTTCAGGATTTCGCAGCCATTTTTTCAAGTTTTCTTCGTTGTGTTCCAAAATGCCGGCAATCCGTTCGCGATCGCCAAAGTTCGCCAAGTTGGGCGCTGTGCGAGCTTGTGCAGGACGTTTATCCAAAGGCGTCACCGCATGGCAGCCGATACAGCTTTTATTGAAAATCGCTTCCCCTTGTTTGGCGACCGGATCAGTCACAACCGGCTTTTTCGCGTTTTGCATTTTCTTCACCCAAGCGTCAAACTGATCGCGCGGCAGCGGACGCACTTTGAAATCCATCAGCGCATGGGACGGACCGCAAAGCTCCGCGCATTTGCCGTAAAAGACGCCGCCCGCTTTGTCTGTCGCTTTTTGGTCAAAAACGAGCCAAAATTGGTTTTTGTTGTCGGTGTTTGTGTCCATTTTGCCGCCGACTGCCGGAATCCAGAACGAGTGCTTGACATCCGACGCAATCAAGTTGAAATACACTTTTTCGTTCGTCGGCACGACTAAGTCTTGGCTCGTAATAATGCCGTAATCCGGGTATTCAAATTCCCACCAATACAAATTGGCGCGCACGTTGACAACAACCGTGTTTTTGTCACGGTTTTTGTCATTCATCGGCTTCACGTCCGCGAGCTTAAACGTCGCCGATACCGTCGGCACCGCCAAAATGAGCAAGAGGATAATCGGAATGACAGTCCAAATAATTTCTAACTTATGGCTTCCTTCCACTTGCTTCGGAATTTTATTTTCTTCCCCTTTGCGACGCCGGAAACGGATGACGACATAAACGAAGATAATCGCTACAACGATAATGACGAGCACCATGATCGACGTGCTCAACAGCATGAGCGAATACTGCATGTCCGCCACTTCACCGGCAGGCTGAAGCGTCGATAAAAACGGCTTGCCACAGCCGGCGAGCAACAGCGCCATCATCCCGAACAGGGAAAATAAGCGCCAGTTACGCAGCCCCTTCTTCATAGCTTCACCAAACCCCTCTTTCATTGATCTTTGATGTGGAGAAATGTATATCAATTCTTTCATAAGAGAAAGAATTTGACCCTGTTCACCAAAGCGTGGCGATCACCATGGCCACAAACAAAATCGTCAAATAGTTGAGCGAATAGACGAACATCCACTTCGCCCATTTCAGATCGTCTTTCATCTTAAAGCCGGCAAGCCCAAGCAGCAGCCAACCGATGTTTAACAGCGTCGCCACGGTTAAAAACGGGACGCCTAGCGAAAACAAATAGAACGGAAGCGGCAGCAAACACGCTACCCAAACGACAATTTGCCGCTTCGTGATGGCAAAGCCGTGGACGACCGGCAGCATCGGAATGCCGGCAGCGCGGTATTCCTCGCACCGTTTCATCGCCAAGGCCAAAAAGTGCGGCGGCTGCCATAAAAACATGATGAAAAATAAGACGAGCGGAACGACATGAAAATTCGGATCGACCGCCGTCCAGCCAATCACTGGGGGAACGGCGCCGGAAATGCTGCCGACGATCGTGTTGACCGTGTAATGGCGCTTCGTCCAAAGCGTGTATAAGAAGACGTACGTCACCATACCGATCAATCCCACGACCGCCGCCGTAACCGTTGTCATCAGCAAACTCATTTCGCCGATGAAAACGAGCGCGATCCCCGCCCAAAGCACGCGCCGTGCGTCCATCGTCCCGGTGACGGTCGGCCTCGTTTTCGTCCGCTCCATATAGCGGTCGATATCGCGATCAATATAGTTGTTGATGGCGCATGAACCGGCGATGACAAGCGCCGCCCCAAACAGCGCAAAAAAGACAAGATGCAAGTTTTCCAAAAAATGCTCTCCCGTAAAATAAAACGCCAGCCACATCCCGGCGAACGTTGTAATCAAATTGGAATTGACGATCCCGATTTTGACAACCGACGACAACTCTCTCCAAACGGCCTTCACACTTGCCTCTGAACGATGCCCGACATCGTTCACTGTTTGATGTACCGCTTTCAAATCAGCCATGTTCCTGGTTCCTCCTCGCCGCGCCGCCTCGTCCCTACGGCGCCGTTATCCTGCTTGGCCGGCGATGCCTAACAGCCAAAGCAAGCGATTAGCACATGCTGCTTCTCTTTATATTAAATCACATTTTGTTTTCATCATGTGAACTTTTTTTGAATAATTTGTGTCAAATTTTTGAATCAGCAGGCAGCAAGTGGCGCTTTCGCTTGTCCCATTAATATTTCTAGCAAACTTATTCGACTTATTCAATACACAAACGTCATTTTGTGTTTCCGGGCGCCATCGTGTAAAATAGATTTGGCTTCGCAGCACGGTTGGCTGCGGTAAAATCCATTACTTTACTAATATGGACAAAATCCCAATTTCTCAATACAAGAAGGTGAAGATTTTGCAACGTTCACTAAAATGGTTTGCCTCGGCAACGACGTTGGCGATGCTGTTTGTCTTGATCGGCGGCGCGCTTGTGACCAAAACAGGATCCGGCATGGGCTGCGGCCGGTCGTGGCCGCTGTGCAACGGCCAATGGGTGCCGGACCGCGTGACGCCTGAACTCATCATTGAGCTGAGCCATCGGCTCGTCTCCGGACTGGCCGGCATCATGGTGCTCATCCTTTCCATCTGGGCGTGGAGAGCCATTGGCCATGTGCGGGAGACGAAGTTTTTGGCCGTCCTATCGTTCGTCTTTCTCGTTTTACAAGGGCTGATCGGCGCCGCCGCGGTCGTGTGGGGGCAGTCCGATTTCGTCCTCGCCTTGCATTTTGGCATTTCGCTCATTTCGTTTGCCGCTGTGCTGTTGCTGACATTGCTGATTTTTGAAATCGACAACATGTTTTCTGCCGCTTCGCTTTCCCTTGACGGCCAAATGCGGTTTCATATTTACGGCATCATCATTTACTCGTACATCGTCGTCTACACCGGGGCGCTGGTGCGTCATACGAACGCCAGCCTCGCCTGTCCGAGCTGGCCGCTGTGCGCGAAAACGCGCATCCTCCCGGTTCAATTTCATGAATGGGTGCAGATGGGCCATCGGTTGGCCGCCGCCGTCATCGTCATTTGGATCGCCGCGGCCGCGATCCATGCTGTGCGCCATTATCGCGGGCAGCCGGTCATCTACTACGGGTGGCTGATCGCCCTCTGTCTCGTGCTTGCGCAAATGACGACTGGCGCGCTTGTCGTGTTTACGCAGCTGAATTTATACGTTGCCTTGGCGCATGCCTTTTTCATTTCCTGCCTGTTCGGCGTGCTCAGCTATTTATTGCTTTTGGCGCTCCGCACTCGCCGCAAGCCGGCAAAAGCCGCCGACCATTCAGCGCGGGAGGCGGCGCCGGCGACGTTGAAATGACGTTCGTCCGTCCGCAAACCAAAAGGGGCTGGCCGAAAAGGTATCTGCCTTCAAGATCGGCACAACCGATCGTGCGGCAGAAGCAGTCAGCACGTATAGAGAGCAACGAAAGAGGGTGTCCCGATCCGTTTGGGACACCCTCTTTTTGCGCGCGATGAACAGTTTCATTTGGACAGCTCGATCAGCAAATCCCCCGCTTGAATGGCGTCGCCGCTTTTGACGTAAATGTCTTTGACAACGCCGGCAAACGGCGCCTGCACCGTCGTTTCCATCTTCATCGCTTCCGTGACCATTAAATGGTCGCCTTTATCCACTTTTTCACCTTTTTCCACGAGCACCTTCACGACCGTGCCCGGCATGGTGGCGGCGATGTGGTTCGGATTCGTCCGATCGGCCTTGATGCGCTCAGCGACGGCCGCCTTGATGCTTTCATCGCGGATGATGACTTCGCGCGGCTGGCCGTTCAGCTCAAAGTAAACGACGCGCGTCCCGTCCGCCTGCGGCTGGCCGATCGACACGAGCTTGACGATGAGCGTTTTGCCGCGCTCGATCTCCACTTCGATCTCTTCGCCAAGGCGCATGCCATACAGGAACGTTGGCGTATCGAGCACCGAAATGTCGCCGTATTTTTCCACCGTTTCGGCATATTCCAAAAACACTTTCGGATACAGCGCGTAGGCGATGGCGTCAAAGTCGGTCACTTCGCGGCCGAGTTTGTCGTACAGCTCCCGCTTGATTTGCTCGAAATCCACCGGCTCGAGCAGCTCGCCCGGACGAACGGTGATCGGCTCCCGCCCTTTCAAAATAATGCGCTGCAGCTCTTTCGGGAATCCGCCGTGCGGCTGGCCTAAATAGCCTTCGAAAAACTCGACGACCGAGTCCGGGAAATTGAGCGTTTCGCCGCGTTCAAAAATGTCTTGCTCCGTCAAGTTGTTTTGCACCATGTAAAGCGCCATGTCGCCGACGACTTTCGATGACGGCGTCACTTTGACGATATCGCCGAACAAGTCGTTGACGCGGCGGTACATTTCTTTCACTTCATCCCAGCGATCGCCGAGGCCGACCGCTTTTGCCTGCTGCTGCAAGTTGCTGTACTGGCCGCCTGGCATCTCATGCATGTATACTTCCGTATGTGGGGCGTTCATGCCGCTTTCAAACTCTTGGTAAAACTTGCGCACGTCTTCCCAATAGCGGGCCAACTGCTCCAAACCGTAACTATCGACCTCCGGCGCCCGCTCCGTTCCTTCAAGCGCATAGTAGAGCGTATTGGCGCTCGGCTGTGACGTCAAGCCGGCCATCGAGCTGACGGCGACATCGACGATATCGACGCCGGCTTCGATCGCTTTCGCGTACGTATAAATGCCGTTGCCGCTCGTGTCATGCGTATGCAAATGGATCGGAATGTCGACCGTTTCCTTGAGCGCGGAAATGAGCACGTACGCCGCCTGCGGCTTCAAGAGCCCGGCCATATCTTTAATGCCTAACATGTGCGCGCCGGCTTGCTCGAGCTCTTTCGCCAGCGCTTTGTAATACTCCAAATTGTACTTCGGCCGGTTCGGGTCCAAAATATCGCCCGTATAGCAAATCGTCGCCTCGGCGATTTTGCCGCTTTGCCGGACGGCATCGATCGCCACCGTCATGCCTTTCACCCAGTTTAAGCTGTCGAAAATGCGGAACACATCGATGCCGGCCTGCGCCGATTTTTCCACAAACTCGCGGATGACGTTGTCCGGATAGTTTTTATACCCGACGGCGTTGGCCGAGCGGAGCAGCATTTGGAACAGCACGTTCGGGATGCGCTCGCGCAGCTTGAGCAGCCGATCCCACGGATCTTCTTTCAAAAAGCGATACGCCACGTCAAACGTCGCCCCGCCCCACATTTCAAGCGAGAATAAGTGGGGCAGCAAACGCGCCGTCGGCTCGGCGATCCGCAACAAGTCGATCGTGCGGACGCGCGTCGCGAGCAGCGACTGATGCGCATCGCGGAACGTCGTATCGGTGAGCAATACGCGCGGCTGCTCTTGAATCCAGCGAACAAGCCCTTCAGGTCCGCGCTCATCCAAAATTTGCTTCGTCCCGGCTGGGATCGGCTCCGTTTGGCTCACCTTCGGCACGCGCGGCTTGTCAAACACCGGCTTTTTCTTTTTGCCGATGCCCGGGAAGCCGTTGACCGTCACCGTGCCGATGTACGTCAGCATTTTCGTCCCGCGGTCTTTTCGGCGCGGGAATACAAACAATTCCGGCGTCGTATCGATAAATGACGTATCGTATTCCCCGGACAAAAACTTCGGATGCTGCACGACGTTTTCCAAAAACGGAATGTTCGTTTTAATGCCGCGAATGCGGAATTCGCGCAAGTTGCGCAGCATTTTTCTTGCCGCCTGCTCAAACGTCAACGCCCATGTCGACACTTTGACGAGCAGCGAATCGTAATACGGCGTAATGACCGCCCCTTGGAAGCCGTTGCCGGCGTCCAAGCGCACGCCGAAGCCCCCGCCGGAACGATACGCCATAATTTTTCCCGTATCCGGCATAAAGTTGTTGAGCGGATCTTCGGTCGTTACCCGCGATTGAATGGCATAGCCGTTGACGCGGATCTCTTCCTGCTTTGGAATGCCGACTTCCGGGCTGTGGAGCGAAAAGCCGTCGGCAATTAAAAGTTGTGACTGTACGATGTCAATCCCGGTGATCATTTCGGTGATCGTATGCTCAACTTGAATGCGCGGATTGACTTCGATGAAATAAAATTCATCGCCGGAGACGAGAAACTCGACCGTGCCGGCGTTGACGTAGCCGACGCTTCTCATCAGCTGCACCGCCGCCTCGCAAATGCGCTCGCGCAGCTCGTCCGACAACGAGACGCTCGGCGCGACCTCAACGACTTTTTGATGGCGGCGCTGCACCGAGCAGTCGCGTTCATAAAGATGGACGATGTTTCCTTCGTGGTCGCCCAAAATTTGCACTTCAATGTGCTTCGGCTTTTCGATCAGCTTTTCAACGTAGACGTCATCGCTGCCAAACGCTGCTCTCGCCTCTGATTTGGCGCGCTCGAACGCTTCCTTCAACTCCGCCTTCGAGCGAACGATGCGCATGCCGCGCCCGCCGCCGCCAAGCGCCGCTTTAATGATGATCGGGTATCCGTGCGTCTCGGCAAAGCGAACGACATCCTCAAGGCTGCCGACCGGTCCGTCGCTGCCCGGGATGACGGGAATGCCCGCCTTCATGGCGGCATGGCGCGCCTTCACTTTATCGCCGAACATATCCAAATGTTCTTCGTTCGGACCGATGAAAATGAGCCCTTCCTCGCGGCATCGTTTGGCAAATTGAATGTTTTCCGACAAAAACCCGTATCCCGGGTGGATGGCGTCGACATCGTGAGCTTTGGCGATCTCGATGATGCCTTCGATGTCCAAGTACGCTTCGATCGGCTTTTTCCCCTCGCCGACCAAATACGCTTCATCCGCTTTGTAGCGATGATACGATCCCGCGTCTTCTTTCGAATAAATCGCCACCGTGCGAATATCGAGCTCCGTGCAAGCGCGAAACACGCGAATGGCGATCTCACCGCGGTTGGCCACCAGCACTTTGCGAATTCGTCTCGTTCTCATTTTGCCCCTCCTCTCCTTTATTTAATAAAAGTATAAAAGTTTTGCCGATTTGTAAATACACTTTCTAAAAAGTCAGACCTCTTTTCTGCTCGCTGTGAACCGTCCGTTCGTTGTTTCGGTATCGTTGTTCATAGTTGACAAACATTGAAATATTGACAAGCAAGCCAAGCGAGGCCATCGTGAGAACGAGCGATGTCCCACCGTAACTGACGAGCGGCAGCGGCACGCCGGTGATCGGGATGAGCCCGGTGACCCCGCCGATGTTAATGAACGTTTGAAAGCCGATCATGACCGAGATGCCAATGGCTAATAAACTTCCGAACGCATCGCTCGAACGGCGGGCGATCCAAAGTCCGCGCAGCACGATAAACGCCAATAATCCGAGCGTAAACGTGACGCCAATCAACCCGAGCTCCTCGGCCACCACCGCCATGATGAAGTCGGTGTGCGCTTCCGGCAAATAGCCGTATTTTTGCACCCCTTCGCCCAGCCCGACCCCTTTCAGACCGCCGAGCCCGATCGCCACGTATGAACTGATGAGCTGATAGCCGTCCGTCTCCGCGTACTGAAACGGATCTAAATAGCTATATAGCCGCGCCATCCGCTCAGGAGAAAAAATTTTTTTGCCGACGGCCGGCAGCCAAAACGGCGAAACGGCGAAAGCGAGCAAAGAAAAAAACAGCATTTGCTTCAGCAGCAGACCGAGGCGCAATCCTGAGGAAACGATAACGCACAAGGCGATGACGAACACGATCGCCGCCGTACCGAAGTCAGGCTGTATGGCGATCAGAAAACAGATCAACAGCGTATAGTAAATGGGAAATAAGTTGCTTTTCACTGGTTCAGCCAACCGTTTCCGCTTGTTGGCAAACGCGGCCGACAAATACAAAATCAAGCCAAGCTTTGCCAGTTCAGCTGGCTGGAAAGACATCCCGCCGATGCGAAACCAGCTTGTCGCATTGTTTGACGTGTGGCCAAAAATCGCAACGGCGACAAGCAGCAGCGGGGAAGCAAAAAACACCAATTTCACCAGCCGGTCGTTCCGCCACACTTTGTACGGAATCATCATCATGACCGCAAAAGCAGCCAAACCGACGATCACCCACAGTTTTTGCCGCTCATAAAAGTAATCGCTCGACACTCCAAAAATGGTGACCGCTGTCACCATGCTTGCGCTATACACCATGATCAGCCCGAACAGCGAAAGCATCACGACGGCGGCAATGAGCGGATAGTCATAGCACTTGATGATTTTTTTCCATAATCGCTGTTCCATTTTCCCTCTTCCTCGCAAACGAGTATGTACATAAATCATTCGCAGCAGCATGGCATTTTCCTGCCGAAAAACAGAAAAACTCAAACGATGGACGCGCCAACCGTTTGAGTGGTCATGTATCCTTATCGCACGCGCTTTTTCGCTACCGCCTCATGCAAGGCGGAAAGTTCCCGCTCCAACCGATCAAGAAGCGCCTTTCCGTCCTTCGCCTCCACCAGCCCAAGGCGCACCGCAAAATCGATTTCCCGCGACAAACCGAACATTTGCGTATCAAGCACTTCTTCATAGACGGGACATTGCGGCATCGTCAAATGGTCCATTTGCACGCGGATGAGCTGGATAATTTTTTCTGCATCTGCCTGCAAAAGCGCGTACGCTTTTTCACGATGGCTCATCGCTTCGTTCGTCACATCCATCCCTCCGTTCTCTCCCCTATCCTTCTTTAAATCTTAACGTGAAACAAGCCATTTTGCAAGTTGAAACCGTTGACAGCGATTTCGCTTCGAACATGACAAACGCTCGGTTTTATTTTATGATAAGAAACAGTCGGGACATGCAGAGGAGAGGATGCTTGATGAGTGAGATTATCGTGCTGACAGGAAACGTGCGCTTTACGATCACGCTCGACCCGGGCGTTTGGATTTTCGACGACCGGAAAATTGACTTGGACACGTATTTTTCAGAGCCAAAGCCAAAGGTCGATCAAGCGGAGCAGGACGAAGAGGAAATCAAAAAGCTGTCCGCGTTTTGGGATCGGGAAATTCAGGAGGGCGCCGTCTTTCCTCCGACGTTGAAAACGGAGCGGCGCTTTTTGAAAGAGAAAATCGTCACCGGTTCGTTCGGCATGCCGTTCGCTCCGTTTTTGCGCAACGCCGAGCCGCATGAGGACGCGTCGGAGTTAGTCATCATAACGGAAACCGAGGAGATCGCGATCCCGCTGGAACAGGCGTACGAGTTGATTTTTGCGTTTTCGCAAAACGGGAAGCCGCTGCGCGATGACGGGCCGGTGCACATTTATTTCGGAGACGGCTCCAACCGCCAAGCGCCCATCACCCACGTGCGTCGGCTTGTCGTCCGTTGACGGGAACAGCGGCTGTCAAGGGGCGCCGCCGCGGCCGTCTGCGGTCGGCGCTCCCTACGCCGCTAGGAGACTGGTGATTTGATCGCAGATACGGCTTTGCGATGTCATTTTTTGAAAAAAACCTTGTTGCATCGATCTTTCACTCATTCTTCCATATGATGAACAGAATCAGCGGTTTTTCACCAACCTTCTACAGCAAATCAGCGGCCAGCTGGGCGAGCGCTGAGCGCTCTCCTTTGATGAGGCGGATATGGCCGGCGATTTTTTGATCTTTAAACGTTTCGACGACGTACGTCAACCCGTTATTATATTCATCCAAATATGGATGGTCGATCTGTTCCGGATCGCCCATTAAAATGATTTTGCTTTTCTCGCCAACCCGTGTCAAAATCGTCTTCACTTCATGCTTCGTTAAATTTTGCGCTTCATCGATGATAATAAACTGCTCGGGCAGGCTCCGGCCGCGAATATAGGTGAGGGCTTCCACCTCGATCGAGCTCATGCCGGCCAAAATCGCGTCCAGTTCCCCCGGCTTTTTCGTGTTAAACAAATATTCGAGATTGTCAAAAATTGGCTGCATCCACGGGCGCAGCTTTTCTTCCTTTTCCCCTGGCAGGAAGCCGAGATCTTTCCCCATCGGCACAATCGGCCGGGCGACGAGCAATTTTTTGTACGTGCGCAAATCTTCGGTTTGCATCAATCCAGCCGCAAGAGCAAGCAACGTTTTTCCCGTCCCCGCTTTGCCGATTAATGTCACCAACGGAATGTCATCGCGCATGAGCAGCTCGAACGCCATCGTCTGCTGCACATTGCGAGGCCTAATTCCCCATACGTGCTCGTTTTGAAACACGAGTTTTTTCACCTTTTTTCCGTTTGGGTCGACGATGCCAAGCGCCGATGCCGAACTGCCAAACGCATCTTTCATGATGATGAACTGGTGCGGATAAAACGGGTGGTCGGCGAGGTCGGCGAGCACAAGCTCCCCTTTCTCGTAAAACCGCTGCAAGTGATCCTTTCCTATGTACAGCTCCAAAAAGCCGGTGTAAATGTGATCGACATCAACGACGCGGTCGCTCAAAAAGTCTTCCGCCTGCAGCCCGATCGCATCAGCCTTGACGCGCACGAGCGCATCTTTGCTTACCAAAATGACGGAGCGCCCGTCTTCTTTCGCCTGCTCTTCCAGCGATAAATTTTTCGCCACCGCCAAGATGCGGTTGTCGTTTGTTTTTTCAACAAAAATTTCCTGTAACTGTTGAAACGAGCGATGGTTCAATTCGATACGCAGCGCTCCTCCATTTTCCAGCGGAATTTTTTCGTGCAGCTTCCCGTTTTCGCGCAGGCGATCGATCAGCTTTGACACTTGGCGAGCATTTCTGCCGATCTCATCCATGTACCGTTTTTTCGAATCGACTTCCTCTAAGACGACGGCGGGAATGACGACCTCATTATCCTCAAACGCGAAAATCGAATACGGGTCTTGCAAAAGGACGTTTGTATCCAGCACATAAATTTTCTTTCCCAAATTTCTTTTCCCCCTATATCCGTTTTTCACCTTCGGCGCCGGATGGGAATAGCTGTAGTATAACATTATGAACAAATGTATAAGGATAGAAGGACATTTGCAAACTAAAGAAAAAAAGTCGAGGTGGCAAAAGATGAAGCGAAACGGATGGCTGCTCATGTTGGTGGGCTGTTTGCTTTTAGGCGCCTGCAACGGAGGAAACGACAAGGCAGCGGACGATTCTAGGCTGGTGCGCGTGAAAAATACAGTGGACGAGCGGGTGGAAACGAAATCGGGACAAGCGATCGCTCGCCGGCTTGCAGAAATCGCCAACCGCGTTCCGAATGTCCATGACGCTGCCGCGCTCGTCGTCGGCAAATACGCCATTGTCGGCATCGATGTCGGCGCCAATGTCGATGCCTCGCGCGTCGGTACGATCAAATACTCGGTTGCCGAGGCGCTGCAAAAAGACCCGTACGGTGCCAACGCCATCATTGTCGCCGATCCGGACCTTTACACCCGCGTGCGCAACATCGGCCGGCAAATCGACGATGGCCGTCCGGTGCAAGCGTTCATGAACGAAATCGCCGACATTGTCGGACGGGTGATGCCGGAAGTGCCGAGCGACTTGTTTGAAACGACGCCAACGCCAACCGAAGAAAACGATGGACAGCTGAACGAACGGCAGGAGCGGCAGCTCAATGAACAGCAAAACAAGCAATCGAACCAATATTTAAATCGCTAACCGATTCCGGTGCGGTTATGGTATAATGGAACGGGAAATCAGCCCTTTCCTGAGGTGAACGATGAGAGTCAAATGCGTGCTTTGCGATCAAATCGAGACGATTGACGATGAATCGCCGCTCGCCAAACGGCTGCGCAACCGTCCGATCCATACGTACATGTGTCACAAATGCCATGACCGCATCAGTGAAAAAACGAAGCGGCGGCTTTCGACAGGAAAATTTCGTTTTTACCGCGGCCACCGGGCGGGGGACGACTGGTAACCAGACTACCAACACGGCGCTGAAAGCATTCGCTTTTCAGCGCCGCGTTGTTACCATCCGTATTTTTCCGGCTCGGCCTCCATTTGCCTCCACATTGCTTCCGCCAGCTCAATCGAAAACCGGGCGACACGTTTCTCCCCGCCGCGCTCGTATTCGACAATATAGTGCCCGCTTTGTTCATCTTTGCCGGCCGCGACCGCGGTGACGCCAAAATCGCTCGCAAGCAGCGAGCGGAAAAAGGAAGCGGTTTCGCGCGCCGCGGCATCGTGCGGACGAGCGGTGGAGACAATATGGATGGTCAGCCAATGGCCAAGAACATCTTCCACGGATCTCACCCGTCTTCTCCCTCTTTCGCCTGCCTCAGCCGAATTTTATATATGATTAATACGAGTGCGGCGACAGCCAATCCTTCCGCCACCGGCAAAAAAACAGCAAAAAAAGTTAAAATCGTGCAGCCGAGCGCCAGCAATCCATAGATGATGACGTTTTTCAACAGCGGCAGGCGACGGGCAAACCCGAGCCGATACACCAACGCCGCGAGCAACAGTACGGTGATATAAAGCAACCACATGCCCCGCTCGGGATGATCATGCACATCATACAGCGAGGCAAAAAAGCTCAACCGTTCGAGCACATTCATTCGCTTCCCCCCATTTCATCCAGGGTATTGTCAAAAGTTTATCCTCCACACTCACGGTTTTCCCTTGAGTTTCAACGGTTGAACGAAAAAAAGCTTGCCACCCCCATTGTTTTCGGCCATCATTGAGGTAACGACACCCAACAGCCAAAACAAAGGAGTGACAAGCTTTGTTACCTCAATTATTAGCCTATTTGCTCGAAATTATCAAGACCCAATATCAAATCATTGTGTATTTAATGGGTGTGATATTGGGGAAATCCTTGCATCTCGAGGACTGGGACGAACCCATCCAAAAGCCGTACCGGAAACTTCAGGTCGATGACCTTCCGATCATCGATGTGCCGGAAACCCTTGATTACCGGAAGCTGTTGGCAGACTATGAAGCCCAGCACAGACGTCCTTTACGGCCCATCCAGCGCCGCGCGAATGCGAAACACCGTGTGCCGGATTCGTTGACCTGCCCTCGCTGCCAGGCTCCCTCTTCTTACCTGTACGCCAATAACGGCGGAAAAGGGCAATACCAATGCAAAGTGTGCCAATGCCGGTTCAACCACCGAAATCGGTTCACCAAGCAAGCGGTCTTTCGTTGTCCGCACTGCAAAAAGACGTTGGAAAAAATCAAGGAGCGCAAGGAATACAACATCTATAAGTGCAAGAACAACGATTGCCCGTTTTACCAGGCCAACCTTCGCCGGATGACGAAGAAAGAGCGCCAACAGTTTCAACAGAATCCTCAAGCCTTCAAGGTGCGGTATTTGTTTCGGGAGTTCTTGTTTGACTTTCTCCCGTTGGCTTCCTCGTCGCTCATCAAGCCGAAGGTCGATTTGTCCCGGCTGGCTGCGTCGCCGCACGTGTTGGGGCTCGTGTTGACGTACTACGTCAACTTTGGGATGTCCTCGAGGGAAACCGCCGCCGCCCTGAAGGACATCCATGGCGTCTCGATCTCTCATCAGACGGTGCTCAACTACGCCAACAGCGTCGCGCTTTGGATCAAGCCCTTTGTCGACCGATTTCCGTATGAGCTGTCCGGTTCGTTCTGTGGGGACGAGACATATATTCGTGTGAAGGGCCGTTGGCATTACCTATTCTTTATGTTCGACGCGGTGAAAAAGATCGTGCTGTCCTATCGCGTCTCGCCCAACCGGGACACGCTCTCGGCCATCAAGGCGATCAATGATGTCCTCAGGAAGCTGCCGTCCCTTCCAGACGACTTGTCGTTCGTCGTGGATGGCAACCCGATTTACCTGTTGGCGCAACACTTCTTTGCCCAGCACGGGATTTCGTTTGACGTCCGCCAGGTAATCGGCCTGACCAACGAAGATCCGGTCTCGGAAGAATTTCGCCCTCTCAAGCAGATCATCGAGCGATTCAACCGGACCTTTAAAGGCAACTACCGCCCGACCCATGGGTTTGGCGCCGAGGAAGGCTCGGTGTCCTTTGTGACGCTGTTTGTGGCGTATTTTAACTTTCTGCGCCCGCATAGCGCGCTCGAAGGCCGGGTGCCGGTCGTCATCCCGGAGCTCGCCGAGCTGCCGCATATGCCGGCCCGGTGGACGAAGCTGATCGCCATGGCTCAGGACTTCCTTCAAAACGAGGCAGCCTAACTTTTTTGTCCTCCAGAGCCCGTTGAACAGAACTCCTGCCGGATTCGGCGAAGCGAACCCTTGACCAACCGAACACCGCCAAAGGTAAAATTCGGTAAAGGCAAGGGCGGCTTTCCTATTGCCTTCTTTTTTGTCCCCGTCGCCCTTGACGACTCTTCCGCACCTTTGGCGGGTGTTGGTCAAGGGCGAATCCGGCTCTCTGCATGCCCCACGATGCTCAATGGGATGGTCTGTGTGGAGTTTTCATAGAACTTTTGACGCTACCTCATCCAGATGATCCGCTCCGCTCAAAGACGCGCAGGCGCCAAGCGGCGCCCGGCTTCCCTCTTTTTTGGCAGAACAAGGAACGATGTCGGCTATTTCGCCTGTTCGGCCGCTTTTTTCTTCTTCTCCGCCTTTTCGCGCTCGCTCTTGCTTAAGATTTTTTTGCGCAAGCGAATCGAAGCGGGCGTCACCTCGCAATACTCATCGTCACTCAAATATTCGAGCGCCTCTTCAAGCGTCAACAGACGCGGTTTTTTCATCGTCACCGTCTGCTCTTTCGTCGAAGAACGCACATTCGTGACATGTTTTTCCCGACAAATGTTGACGACGAGGTCGTTTTCGCGATTATGCTCGCCAACGATCATTCCTTCATACACTTCTGTGCCCGGTTCAACGAAAATCGTCCCGCGGTCTTCCAGCTGCATGATGCTGTAGGCCGTCGCTTTTCCCGTTTCCATTGAAACGAGCACGCCTTGACGGCGGCCGCCAATCGCACCAGGGTGCAGCGGGGCATAATGATCGAACGAATGGTTCAAAATGCCGTAGCCGCGCGTCAATGACAAAAACTCGCTCCGATAACCGATCAATCCGCGCGATGGCACATGAAACACAAGACGCACTTGTCCGTTGTCGCCGTGCACCATGTCGACGAGCTCGCCTTTGCGGCTGCCGAGCGATTCCATAATCGCCCCCGTATATTCTTCCGGAATATCAATGACGACTCGCTCGATCGGTTCACAGCGAACGCCATCGATGTCTTTGACAATCACTTCCGGCTTCGACACTTGCAATTCATACCCTTCGCGGCGCATGCTTTCAATCAAAATCGCCAAATGAAGCTCGCCGCGCCCCGAAACGATCCACGCATCCGGCGACTCGGTCGGCTCCACGCGCAGGCTGACGTCGGTTTCGAGCTGTGTGCGCAGCCGCTCCTCGAGCTTTCTCGCCGTCACGTATTTGCCTTCACGGCCAGCGAACGGGCTGTTGTTGACAAGAAACGTCATTTTCAATGTCGGTTCATCAATGTGCAGCGGCGGCAGCGGCTCTTGGTGATCCGGAGGGCACACCGTTTCGCCGACGTTAATGTCTTCCATGCCAGCGATCGCAACGATGTCACCGGCCTGCGCTTGTTCGATTTCGATTCGTTTCAAACCGATGAACCCGAACAGTTTCGTGACGCGGAACAGCTTCACGGACCCGTCGCGCTTGATGAGCGCCACTTGCTGGCCGGTTTTCATCGCGCCGCGAAACACGCGGCCGATCCCGATGCGCCCGACGTATTCATTGTAATCAAGCAGCGCCACTTGAAACTGCAACGGCTCCTCGCGGTTATCGACCGGCGCCGGAATATGATCGATGATCGTTTCAAACAGGGCGGTCATATCGCCGTCTTGCCGCTCCGGATCAAGGCTTGATGTCCCGCGCAGCGCCGATGTATACACAACCGGAAAGTCGAGCTGCTCTTCGGTGGCGCCCAGTTCGATCAACAAATCGATGACTTCATCGACAACTTCCGTCGGGCGGGCAAACTCGCGGTCGATTTTATTGACGACGACGATAGGCACAAGCTGCTGCTCCAACGCCTTTTTCAAGACGAACCGCGTTTGCGGCATGCAGCCTTCATAGGCGTCGACAACGAGCAGCACCCCGTCGACAAGGCGCATAATCCGCTCTACCTCTCCGCCGAAATCGGCGTGCCCGGGCGTATCCAAAATGTTGATGCGCGTTCCTTTATACAAAACGGCCGTATTTTTCGCTAAAATCGTAATGCCGCGCTCCCGCTCCAAATCGTTGCGGTCCAACACCCGCTCGGCGACTTGCTCGTTCTCGCGGAACGTTCCTGACTGCCGAAGCAGTTGGTCGACAAGCGTGGTTTTTCCGTGGTCGACATGGGCGATAATCGCGATATTGCGGATATCCATTCGTCTGTTTGTCAATGTCGGTCACTCCTGTTTGGCAAACTGCTTGTCTATTATATCACAACGATAGAAAATCAGCATATTTTCCGGTAAACTAAAAAAGACGCGTCAATGCACGAGGCTGAAACGGCCGCTGAACGCCGGCCTGCTTGGGCCGCTTGCGGTTCGGCTGAAAGAGGACGGAGCGAAAGGAGGAAGGGGGATTCTAGGCGGTTGCTTCCGCTGCTAAGCCGAGGAATCGCCCGCGCGAGATGAAACGAATCGAGCTTGTGCCGCTGCTGCTTTCGATTGTCGCGGTGGCCGCCTTGATGGCGGTCGGCGTCTCCATTGCCGAGCAAAGCGCCATCGGCATCGCCGCTTCTACACTGATCTTTATCGCTGTCATGGGCGTTGGGTTCGCCCATAAAAAACGAACGCGCCGCTGAACGAGGAGGGTGTCCCAAAGGGGTGGGGCACCCTCACTCATCATAATATAGACACTAACCGTCCCTCTCCACACGATATGCTATGTCTTTCTTGAGGGGAGATCGCCTTTTGAGTCAGCCCCTCTTTCGTTGCATTATACGTTCTGACTGTTTCTGCCGCACGATACGTTGTGCCAATCTTGTTCGATGATGGCCACCGGCGTATTCGCCGGCTTTCCGGCCGCCAGCAGCCGGCCGCAAATATCCGGCAAAAAAGCAGACAACCTTTTAGGTCAATGAGCGCCACCATGGCGGCTGTCAACGCGAAAGATAGCGCCGCAAAATCTCTTCGTGCACTCCCGGTTTGGCGGCGAGCACTGAATTAGGGCCGAGCAAATCAAGCGGCGCGCCGTTCAAGTTTGTCACAACTCCGCCCGCTTCCTCAATCAAAATCATCCCGCCGGCGAAGTCCCACGGCGACAACCGCGGCGAAAGATAGGCGTCCAAACGCCCGGCGGCGACATACGCGAGCTCGAGAGCCGCCGACCCGTATGAGCGCGTGCCGCGCGCCTCTTTCGCCAGCCGCACAAGCGGGCGATGGTCAAGGCGGCGATTTTCCATCAGCCATGTCGCATTGACAGCGATGACCGATTCCGCGATCGGCACCGGCCGCAGGCGGCTAAGCGGCGCGCCGTTCAGCCACACCCCTTGTCCCTTTCGCGCCCAATACAATTCGTCAGCGACGACGTCATACACATAGCCGAGCTGGCCGACGCCGTCGGCAAAAACGCCAATCGAAACGGCGAAATGACGCTGTTGATGGACAAAGTTCATCGTGCCGTCAATCGGGTCGATGATCCAAACGATTCCATCAAGCGCCTCGAGCGGATCGCCAAAGCCTTCTTCGCCCAACAGATGATGGTCCGGAAACCGGCGCCGGATTTGCGCGGCGAAAAACTGCTCAATGCCGCGGTCAACGTTGGTCACCAAATCGTTTGCATTCGCTTTCGTCTCGATCGTCAGCTTTTCGGCAAACGAGGCGCGGATGCGCTCCCCCGCTTCGCGAATCCATTGCTGGGCCCATTGGTCGATTTCATCCCATTTTGCTGTCATGTCCATTCCTCCTCGCTTTCGTATGTACATCACCGCTGTCAAGAAAAAAACGAACCGCATGGTTCGCCTTGAATGATGATCATACTTGAAGGCGCATCAGTTCTTGGCGCAGTTTTTCCAGCCGCCGTTTGCATTCTTTTTTCTTTTCCTCATCATTTTCCATCATGGCTTCGTACAGCGTCGCAAGTTCGTAATCGAGCTCGAGCCGCAGCACCGCCATGCGTTTATCCCCGTCTGGGCGTTTCAGCGAATTGGCGGTTTTTTTCATGTTCATCCGCACCCCTTTCCCTGTCATCCGCGAAACCTCCGGCGCCCTTTGCCTGCTTCGTTTTGTTTTATATTATATTATGTGGAAAAAGAGGTGTATGCAACTAATTTGTGTGTTTACCTACCGCGCTGCGGCCCGTTCGGGGCGGGGTGAATCCAATCGCCGTCTTTCGCCTCTTTCGCCTGCTTCATCACCGCATAGGACGAATAGCCGCTTTCTTGCTCGAATTCGGCGTACAGCCGGTTCTCCTCGCTTTTCGACGGGACGATCTCCTTAAAACGGCGATACCGGCTCATCAGTTCTTCGCGCCGAATTCCCTGTTCATAGGCCGTTTCAATCGCCGTGAAAAATTTGATGACATCGATGATTTCTTGCGTCGACCACTCATAGGAAAACGGATACGAATAGCTCATTCTCCCACCTCCGCTGTTAGTTTGCCCAGCGGCTCCGAATTTGTTCCGCCTCTTCGATCATGCGGGCAAACAATTCAGCGACAGACGGAATGTCGCGAATGAGGCCGATCGCCTGTCCGGCCCAAGCGAACCCTTCATCGACCTTTCCTTCATAAATGAAGCGCCGGTTTGCTTCTCCGCTAATATACTCCTTCAAGTCATCGTACGTGCCGCCTTGACGTTCGATTTCCACGATTTTTTCCGCCCAAGCGTTGGCGAGCACCCGCCCCGGCGCTCCGAGCGATCGCTTAATGATGATCGTATCCTGTTCTGTCGCGTTCACAATCATTTCCTTGTAAACTGGATGGGCATGGACGCATTCTTTCGTGGCGATAAACCGCGTTCCCATTTCGATTCCCTCTGCGCCGAGCGCCAACGCCGCCATCAGCCCGCGGCCATCGGCGATGCCGCCGGAGGCGATGACCGGAATCGAGACCGAATCGACGACTTTCGGGATCAAAACGAACGTGCCGATGTCATGTTTGCCGAGATGCCCGCCCCCTTCTTGACCGACAACCATCACCGCATCCGCCCCGAGCTCTTCCGCTTTTACCGCTTGGCGGACAGCGGCCACCAGAACAAGCTTTTTCACCTTCGTGCCTTTCAATTGCTCAAAAAACGGGGCCGGGTTGCCCCCGGTGACCGAAACGACCGGCACTCCCTCTTCAAGCGCAGCCTCGAGCATATGGGCGAACGGACGGCCGTGCTGGCCGATGGCGAAATTGACACCAAACGGGCGATCGGTGTTCGCTTTCACCTTGCGAATCTCCTCGCGCAGCCGGTCCGGGCTTTCAAGCGACATGGCCGTGATTTGCCCGAGGCCGCCGGCATTCGAGACAGCGGCGGCCAGATCGGCGTACGCCAAATAAGCGAGCCCGCCTTGAATGATCGGATAGGTGATGCCAAGCAGCTCTGTCACTCTCGTCTTCCACTCCATCAAACCTCATCTCCTTCTTTCATCTCGTCTTTCTACCTATTCTTGACTTCCTCTTCGTTTTCCTGTTTCCACGCTCGCTTCTTTTTCTTTGCAAACGAAAAAATCCATGCTATAATGCATTTGTTTTATTTTTTAGGTAAAGAGGTGTGAAAACCCATTGTCGCAGCTTGAAACACCGTTGTTTACCGGCTTGTTGGAACACATAAAAAAAAATCCGGTCCAGTTCCATATCCCCGGCCATAAAAAAGGGGCCGGCATGGATCCGGAATTTCGCTCTTTTATCGGAGAAAATGCCTTGGCGATGGATTTGATCAACATCGGTCCGCTCGATGATTTGCACCATCCGCGTGGAATGATCAAGCGGGCCCAAGAGCTCGCCGCCGAAGCGTTCGGGGCCGACTACACGTTTTTCTCCGTGCAAGGAACGAGCGGCGCCATCATGACGATGGTCATGTCGGTCGCCGGGCCGGGCGATAAAATCATCGTGCCGCGCAACGTCCATAAATCCGTGATGTCGGCCATTGTCTTCTCCGGGGCGACGCCGATTTTCATTCATCCGGAAATCGACAAGGAGCTTGGCATTTCCCACGGCATCACGCCGCAAGCGGTGGAAAAAGCGCTCCGCCAGCACCCGGATGCCAAAGGGGTGCTCGTCATCAACCCGACGTACTTCGGCATAGCGGGCGATCTGAAAAAAATCGTTGATATCGCGCACGCCTACGGTGTTCCGGTGCTCGTCGACGAAGCGCACGGCGTGCATATTCATTTTCATGAGCGCTTGCCGCTTTCGGCGATGCAGGCGGGTGCCGATATGGCGGCGACAAGCGTTCACAAACTCGGCGGCTCGCTGACGCAAAGCTCGATTTTAAACGTGCGCGAGGGACTCGTCTCAGCGAAGCACGTACAGGCGATTCTCAGCATGTTGACGACCACATCGACGTCGTATTTGCTGCTTGCTTCGCTCGATGTCGCCCGCAAACAGCTGGCCACCAAAGGCCGGGAGCTCATCGACAACGCCATCCGCCTCGCGGACTGGACGCGGCGACAAATCAATGAAATCCCGTATTTGTACTGCGTCGGCGAGGAGATTTTAGGCACGGAAGCGGTCTACGACTACGACCCGACCAAGCTGATCATTTCCGTCAAAGAGCTCGGATTGACCGGCCATGATGCCGAGCAATGGCTGCGGGAAGCGTTCAACATTGAAGTCGAGCTTTCCGATTTGTACAACATTTTGTGCATCATCACCCCCGGTGACAGCGAGCGCGAGGCCGGCCTTCTCGTGGAAGCGCTCCGCCGCCTATCAGCACAATTCAGCCACCAGGCGGAAGAAGGGGTAAAACCGAAAGTGCTTCTCCCGGACATTCCGGCGCTCGCGTTAACGCCGCGCGACGCCTTTTACGCCGAGACGGAAGTCGTTCCGTTCCGCGAGTCGGCCGGGCGGATTATCGCCGAGTTTGTGATGGTGTATCCGCCAGGCATTCCGATTTTTATTCCGGGCGAAATTATTACGGAAGAAAACTTGAACTATATCGAGACGAATTTAGCCGCCGGTCTCCCTGTCCAAGGCCCGGAAGACGATACGCTGCAAACGTTGCGCGTCATTAAGGAACATAAGCCGATTTGGTAGCCGCCCAGGCCGCGTTCGCCGGCTTGGGCGGTTTTGTTAAATAAACAGCGCGCATGTGCCCCCATCACATGCGCGCTACTTCATTCCTTCCCCCATTTTGTTTGACCGTTTTACTCCCCTTTTTCACCGTCATCGTCATGCCCACAACCATCGCATTGACCGTAAAGCGTAGTCACTTTTTCATCTTCGAAGTACGCAATCGTCGCTTCACATGTTTGGCATACGATCGTGCCCATCCCCAAAACCCCTTTGTGATGATAAATTTCATTGTTGACTTTATAATAATATATCACATTTAGAATGTCAACCCTAATTTGTATGTCACATTTAGAACAATCATCTTCCTTTCAAAACTTTTTCATCAATATTCAGAAAAAATGTGGTACAATCGACGTAAAGAACGAAAGGAGAGGGGCGCATGAAAACAAGCTTGAAACTGAAGGCAGGACAAACTGTCGCGCTCGATGAAGTGAAACAGCTGCTTGAACGCTACCGGGCGGCGCTCGGCAAGACGGGAGAACAGCTAAGCTGGGCGTATGAACAAGCGGCTTTTCCATATACAGTGCATGAGCGCGAAGGAGTGCTGTACTTGCAAGGCGACGGCCGCCTGTATCGAGGGATGGCCGTTTCCGTGCGCACCGCCGGCGAACAATGTTTCATCGACATCGCGCTGCCGCCGGGCGCCACGCACGGAGACAAAGGCAAGGCGAATGAGTTCGGCAGATGGCTGGCCAAAACGCTTGGCGGCGAATGGCATTTGTTTAGCGGCCGGACGATGGTGTTTGACGCCTCATAAACAGGCAGACGGCCGATGAAACGATCGAAGGCATTCATCAAGAAAGTCGGTGAAAAACCGCGGTTTGCCTTGAAGGCTGGTGAAAAAACGGCAGATTCCCTTCATCAGACTGATGAAAAACGGCGAATTCCCTTCATATGCGTGAAAAGCAGCGCCGATGCAACAACGTTTTTCTCGTTGGGAAAGGGCGGGGGTGACGACCGTTCCGCCCCTGCCCTCCGTCACTGCACCGCTTGCCACACCCATTGCTGACCGGCAAAGTACACCGCCGCTGTCCCAATCGTCGTCAATGCTGCCTGGCGCGTCGCCAGACCGAGCCGCCGCGCCAACAAAAAGGCGATATACATAAACACGCATAGCATCACCCCGCGGAAAAACGGCCGATCTCGTCCGGACAGCCACTCAATGATTGAAAAACTGCTCCAAATCATCATCTGCACTAAAAACGCCACATACGCTTTCATCTGATCCCTTCTCCCGCGTTTCTTTACCATAACGATATGAGACAAGGCCACAAAATAGTATGGGAATGGGACAAAAGTGGATCAAAACCGGCTAAAAAACGAAGCGGCTGAGCTTGAACGGTTTCAAGCCCAGCCGCTTTCGGCTTATTTTGTGACAATATGAATCGGCGTGCCAAGCGCCACTTCCGCCGCTTCCATGGCGATTTCACCGAGCGTCGGGTGGGCGTGGATCGTCAAGGCGATGTCTTCAGCCGTCATGCCGGCTTCAATCGCCAGCCCAAGCTCGGCGATCATGTCCGAAGCGTTCGGGCCGACGATTTGTGCACCGATGACGACGCCGTCTTCTTTGCGAACGACCAGTTTCACGAAGCCCTCGGTATCGTTGAGCGACAAGGCGCGGCCGTTGGCGGCAAACGGGAACTTCGCCGCGATGACATCGATGCCTTCCTCTTTCGCTTGCTGCTCAAAGTAACCAACCGAGGCGCATTCCGGATCGGAGAAGACGACCGCCGGAATCGCGACGTAATCGACCGCCGACGGGTGGCCGGCGATCGCTTCCGCCGCCACTTTTCCTTCATACGACGCTTTATGGGCGAGCGCCGGTCCCGGAACGATGTCGCCGATGGCAAAAATGTTCGGCACGCTGGTGCGGCATTGGTCGTCCACTTCAATCAAGCCGCGCTCGGTCATTTTGACGCCAATTTGTTCAAGGCCGAGCTCGTCAGTGTTCGGACGGCGGCCGACCGTCACCAGCACGTAGTCCGCGTCAACCGTTTTCGTTTCACCGTTGGCTTCGTACGTGACCGTTACGCCGTCTGCGCGCTCTTCCGCCCCTTTGGCGAGCGCGTTCGTGACCACGTCGACGCCTTTTTTCTGCAAACGGCGCTTAATGATGCTGACCATTTGCTTTTCAAAGCCGGATAAAATTTCCCCGGCCCCTTCTAAAATCGTCACTTTCGCCCCGAAGTTGGCGTAGGCGGTGCCAAGTTCGATGCCGATGTAGCCGCCGCCGATGACGACAAGCGATTTCGGGATTTCCCCGAGGTTGAGCGCTCCGGTCGAATCGAGGATGCGGTTGGAAAACTTGAAGTTCGGTAGCTCAATCGGGCGCGAGCCGGTCGCGATAATGGCGTTTTTAAACGTGTACGTCTGCGCGCTGTCGCCGTTGACGACACGCACCGTGTTGGCGTCGACGAAATACGCTTCCCCTTTGACAATCTCGACCTTGTTGCCTTTCAGCAAGCCTTCTACGCCGCTTGTCAGTTTTTTGACGACGCTTGCTTTCCATTCCTGCACTTTGGCGAAATCGACCGTGACGTTTTCCGCCTTAATGCCGATCTCTTCGGAATGTTTCGCTTGCTCATACCGGTGACCGGCCGAGATCAACGCCTTTGACGGAATGCAGCCGACGTTTAAGCAGACGCCGCCTAAATTCCCTTTTTCGACAATCGTCACTTTTTGCCCGAGCTGCGCGGCGCGAATGGCGGCCACATAACCGCCAGGGCCGGCGCCGACAACGAGCGTTTCCGTTTCAATTGCAAAATCGCCAACTACCATCGTTTTACGCCTCCATTAATAAGAGTTCTGGGTCGCTTAACAGCTGTTTGATATGGTTGAGCGCCTTCTGCGCCGTCGCCCCATCGATCATCCGATGGTCGAAGCTGAGCGAGAGCGCCAAGACCGGTGCGGCGACAATTTCCCCGTCGCGGACGATCGGTTTTTCCGCGATGCGGCCGATGCCGAGAATCGCCACTTCCGGATGGTTGATGACCGGAGTGAACCATTGCCCGCCGGCCGAGCCGATGTTCGTGATCGTGCACGAGGCGCCTTTCATTTCATTTGGCGCCAGCTTGCCGTCGCGCGCTTTTTCCGCGAGTTCGTTGATTTCCTTCGCCAAGGCGAAAATCGGCTTCCGGTCGGCATGTTTAATGACCGGGACGAGCAAGCCGCGGTCCGTGTCAGCGGCGATGCCGATGTTGTAATAGTGCTTATGGATGATTTCTTCGCTGGCATCGTCAATGGACGTATTGAGCGCCGGATATTCACGCAGCGCGGAAACAAGCGCTTTGACGACGTACGGCAAGAACGTCAGCTTGATTCCTTTGTCCGCCGCGATCGCTTTGAACTTTTTCCGATGAGCAACGAGCTTCGTCACGTCGACTTCGTCCATGAGCGTCACGTGCGGAGCCGTATGTTTCGAATGCACCATCGCTTTGGCGATCGCGCGACGAATGCCGCTCATTTTCTCGCGCGTTTCCGGGAATTCGCCTTCCGGCACAGCCGGTTTCGCCGTTGGCGCTTGCGGCGCTGCTTCCTCTTCCGGCGCTTGCGCTGCCGAAGGAGCTGCAGTTTTGGCGCCGCCGGTGAGGAAGGCGTCAATGTCTTCTTTCAAAACGCGGCCGTTTTTGCCCGTTCCTTGCACAAGCCGGATGTCCACGCCTTTTTCCCGCGCGTATTTGCGCACGGACGGCATCGCGATGACGCGGCGGTTCGGTTCCGCGTCGGCGGCAGCTGAAGCGGCGGTCCCACCGTTTTCCTCTTTCGACACCGTTTCCGCTTTTTCCTCTTTTTTCGTCTCTTCTTCGTGCTCTTGCCCTTTAAACGTCATGTTTTCATATCCGGGCGCATCGAGCGTAATGAGCGTTTGTCCGACCGTCGCCACCGTTCCTTCCGGGACGACGATCTCAAGCACTTTCCCTTTCACCGGGGAGGGAATTTCCACGACCGCCTTGTCGTTTTGCACTTCGCACAATACGTCATCTTCGTTCACTTCATCGCCCGGCTTGACGAACCATTTGACGATCTCGCCTTCATGAATGCCTTCGCCAATGTCCGGCAGCTTAAATTCAAATGCCACTGTAGGTCGACCTCCTATCGTTTGCCGAAAATGAGCGGGGGAGAGCGCTTCGTTCCCCCGGCTTGTCCTGATTAGAAGTTGATCGCTTTTTTCGTCGTCTCGATCACGTCTTTAAAGTTCGGCAGCCACACCGATTCCGCTTGGGCGAACGGATACACCGTATCCGGTGCGGCAACGCGAAGCACCGGCGCTTCAAGGCTTAAAATGGCCCGTTCGTTAATTTCGGCGACCACGTTGGCGGCGATGCCGGCCTGCCGCTGCGCTTCTTGAACGACGATGGCGCGGCCTGTTTTCTCCACCGAACCGATGATCGTTTCAATATCGAGCGGCTGCACGGTGCGCAAGTCGACAACTTCAGCGGAAATGCCTTCCTTCTCTAATTCTGCCGCCGCTTTTAACGATTCATGCACCATGGCCCCGTACGCGATGATCGTAATGTCTTTTCCTTCGCGCTTAATGTCCGCCTTGCCGATCGGAATCGTATACTCGCCCTCCGGCACTTCTTGGCGGAACGAACGGTACAGCTTCAAATGTTCAAGGAAAATGACCGGATCGTTGTCGCGGATCGCCGAAATGAGCAGCCCTTTGGCGTCATACGGCGTCGACGGAATCACGACCTTCAGCCCCGGCTGCTGGGCGACGAGCCCTTCCAAACTGTCCGAGTGCAATTCCGGCGTATGGACGCCGCCGCCGAACGGCGAACGAACCGTAATCGGCATATGGTAGCGGCCGCCGGTGCGGTAGCGGATGCGCGCCATTTGTCCGCAAATCGAATCCATCACTTCATAGACGAAGCCGAAAAACTGAATTTCCGGCACCGGGCGGAATCCTTGCAAGGCCAAGCCGATCGCTAAGCCGCCGATCCCCGATTCAGCCAGCGGCGTATCAAAGACGCGCTCTTCGCCAAATTCCGCTTGCAGGCCTTCCGTGGCCCGAAAGACGCCGCCGTTGACCCCAACGTCTTCCCCAAACACGAGCACGTTCGGATCGTTTTTCAACTCGATGCGCAGCGCATCGGTGATCGCTTGAACCATTGTCATTTGCGCCATGGCTTACTTCGACTCCTTCTCTTTATAAATTTCGTACTGCTCTTTCAAGTTGAACGGCAACTCTTCGTACATGATGCTGATCAAGTCGGTCACTTTTTGTTTCGGCGTCTCATCCGCTTTTTTGATCGCCTCTTTGATGTCCTCTTTCGCCTGCTCGATGACGCGGTTTTCTTCTTCTTCGCTCCACAATCCTTTCGCTTCTAAAAACTTGCGGAAACGCACCAGCGGGTCTTTTTTCGCCCATTCGTTTTCGAGCTCTTTCGAACGATAGCGCGTCGGATCGTCGCCGGACATCGTGTGCGGACCGTAACGGAAGCAAAGCGTTTCGATGAGCGTCGGCCCTTCGCCGTTCACCGCGCGCTCGCGAGCTGCTTTCACCGCCGCGTAAACCGCCAGCACATCCATGCCGTCGACTTGAATGCCCGGAATGCCGGCCGCGACCGCTTTTTGCGCCAACGTTTTGGCGATCGTCTGCTTTTCAACCGGCGTCGAAATGGCAAAGCGGTTGTTTTGCACGACGAAGATGGCCGGCGCTTGAAACGCCCCCGCAAAGTTGATCCCTTCGTAGAAATCGCCTTGCGATGTGCCGCCGTCACCCGTATATGTAATGGCTACCGCTTTTTTGCCCCGCATTTTCAGGCCGAGCGCCACGCCAGCCGCTTGGATGTATTGAGCCCCGATGATGATTTGCGGCGGCAAGACGTTGACACCTTCCGGAATTTGGTTGCCGTGAAAATGACCGCGCGAGAACAAAAACGCTTGATACAGCGGCAGCCCGTGCCAGATGATTTGCGGAACGTCACGATATCCCGGCAAA
Organism: Geobacillus sp. YF-1; assembly: GCF_052692335.1. NCBI lineage: Bacteria > Bacillati > Bacillota > Bacilli > Caryophanales > Anoxybacillaceae > Geobacillus > Geobacillus sp. YF-1. The sequence continues at coordinate 1,019,367 of NZ_CP199850.1, read as the reverse complement.
ATGAAATCTTCCTTTTCAAGCGCAAAATGGCTGCCGATTTGGCTCGCCTCTTGTCCGGCAGTCGGCGCGTAAAAGCCGAGGCGGCCTTGGCGGTTCAACGAAATGGAGCGCTGGTCAAGAATGCGCGTATACACCATGCGGCGCATCAGCTCTTTCAGCTGTTCATCGCTTAACTCCGGCATCGCCTCTTCGTTAGTGACTTCGCCTTCTTCATTCAAAATTTGGAACATCGGAAACTGCTCAGCCACTTTTTCGAGCTGCTCCGTGAATCGAAATTGGGAGGTTTTCACACCCATTTTGTTCACCTCTGCCTTTCATCGGTAATTTGGAAATTTGGCTGCATCCATCCATATACTATTACTGTACCCAAACGGAAGAAGAAATAAAAAACAATCACCCGCAGGCGCCCTCGGTCGCAAAACGAGACACCAAACCTGTATTACTGTTTTTTTTGTCCCGACTAATACAACGTGCATTTGCAAGTTTTAGTTTACACGTTCTTTTTCCAACCGTCAACGACTTTGATTTATCGCGATTCTCTTTCTTTTCTATGGATGAATTTGGATAAAAAAACTTCTCGGCCAAAACTGTTATATTACATGAACCAAACCCTGTCTAAGTCCTGTATTATATTTTTCCACAATAGAAGATGCATGATGATTTGTCTAAGAAAATGAAAGCGTTTTCTGATTTTTGTTGCTGAACTTCTTTATTCTCCAATAATGTATCCGTTCCGTTGCATTTTCATTTACGCACGGTGGGCGTTTTGTTAGACTAGACGATAGACAGCGATGCCGAAGACAAGGAGTGAAACGAGCGAATGATCACGATGAAAGATATTATTAAAGAAGGGCATCCGACGCTGCGGAAAGTGGCCGAACCTGTTCCGCTGCCGCCTTCGGAAGAAGATCAGCGCATTTTGCAAAGCTTGCTCGACTATGTGAAAATGAGTCAAGACCCTGAGCTGGCAGCCAAATACGGGCTGCGGCCCGGCATTGGGCTCGCCGCCCCGCAAATCAACGTCTCAAAGCGGATGATCGCCGTCCATGTCACCGATGAAAACGGGACATTGCACAGCTACGCGCTGTTCAATCCGAAAATCGTCAGCCACTCCGTTCAGCAGTGCTACTTGACGACCGGGGAAGGATGCCTGTCGGTCGACCGCGACGTGCCGGGATATGTGCCGCGCTATGCGCGCATCACTGTGACCGGGACGACGATCGACGGCGAAGACGTCACACTGCGCTTGAAAGGGTTGCCGGCGATCGTCTTTCAGCATGAAATCGATCACTTAAACGGCATTATGTTCTATGACCGCATCAATCCCGATGACCCGTTTCAAGTTCCGGACGGGGCGATTCCAATTGGGCGCTAAAAGCCCCCTGTAAATGGCGAGCGGCCCAGCCGAAAAGGCCAAGGCCGCTTTTTATCGGATGAGCTGCAGCTGTTTCAATCCATACCAAATGCCTTCCTGATCGACCGGCTTCGTAACGAAGTCGGCGACCCTTTTCACTTCCTCATGGGCATTGCCCATGGCCACCCCGGTTCCGACGAACGAGAGCATTTCAATGTCATTCAATCCGTCGCCGAACGCATACACATCCTTCTTATCGATCCCGAGCTTTTCGATCATCAGGCGAATGCCTTCCGCCTTCGAGCCTCCTGCTGGCAGCACATCGGTCGAAACGTCGTGCCAACGGACAAAGCGGAATTCCGGATACTGGCGCACATACGGCTGTTCCTCCGCCGCGTGGCAAAACAGCAGCGCTTGATAAATGTCATTGTTTTCATAGTAGAGGGGATCAACAGGCGGATGGGCAAATTTTAAGCTGCCCATGCTGACGTGAATGTGCGGATGGTCGCCGACGCTGGCCCGCATTTCTTCAGCATCCATAAAAACGAGCGGGTGGCCGTTTTCATGAGCGGCGCGGGCCAGCTCTCGAAGCTTCTCGCGGCGAAGCGGCTGTTTGTATAGCACATTCCCTTCAAAAACGACGTACTGACCGTTAAAGCTGACGAACGAATCAATGCCAAGCTGCTTGCGCACGTGCTCAAACATAAACGGCGCTCGCCCTGTGGCAATGGCGACATACACGCCCGATTGCTTCAAGCGCCGGATCGCCTCGATCGTTGACGGCGGCAGCTGTTTTCGTTCGTCAAGCAGCGTCCCATCGATATCGAAAAACACTATTTTTTGATCCATATTCTCTTCCCCTTGCTGAAAATCGATTCTTCATTCGTTTACCGTACTGAAAAAGCGCAAAAATGTCAATCGAAAAGACGCGAGGTTCCATTTTTACCCATGAAAAACAAGCCCTTGTCTACATATCATATATAATAGAACATTTACTTTCGCCACAAAATGAGTACAATAAAAGGTAAGGAGTGATGAAACATGTTGAAAAAGCTGAAAAAAAAGCTGCTTCAACAGTGGAAAGATCTGCTCCGAAAAAAATCAATCGCCTAACCGCTACAACGACAGCCCTTCCGCTTGAAGGGCTTCTTTCCCACTTTGACGAATGAAACGGCCGATGTTCGTCAAAGATGTACATATCGTCGGCCTGTTTTTTTGCTTTTTGCAACAAAACACATGAAAATGGCATTCCATTCCTATATAATAAATAAAGCAACGATTGCACGATAAGGAGAGATTTTGCGATGATTTTCAAAGTGTTTTACCAAGAAAACGCGGACGAGGTGCCCGTAAGAGAAAAAACAAAAACGCTCTATATCGAAGCAGAATCAGAGCGGGAAGTACGCCGAAAGCTCGATGGCCGTTCGATCAACATCGAATATATTCAGCCGTTAGAGGGAGCGCATTTAGACTACGAAAAGAAAAGCCCTAATTTTCAAGTATTGGAGACGTCATCATGAAACTATTGACAGACGAACAAGTTGGCGTTTTTGCCCTCGGCGGACTGGGTGAAATCGGCAAAAATACATACGGCGTACAATTCCAAGATGAAATTATCGTGATTGACGCGGGCATCAAGTTTCCGGAAGATGAGTTGCTCGGCATCGATTACGTCATTCCCGACTATTCGTATTTAGTAAAGCATGCCGACAAGGTGAAAGGGCTGTTCATCACCCACGGGCACGAAGACCACATTGGCGGCATTCCGTACTTGCTCCGGCAGGTGAACATCCCGATTTACGGCGGCAAACTGGCGCTCGGGCTGATTCGCAACAAATTGGAAGAGCACGGGTTGCTGCGCCAAGCAAAGCTTATTGAAATTCGCGAAGACGATGTCATCCGCTTTCAAAAAACGGCCGTTACCTTTTTCCGGACGACACACAGCATTCCGGACAGCTACGGCATCGTCGTCAAAACGCCGGTTGGCCAAATCGTCCATACCGGAGATTTCAAATTCGACTTTACTCCCGTTGGCGAGCCAGCCAACTTGACAAAAATGGCCGAAATCGGGAAAGAAGGCGTTCTTTGCTTATTATCAGACAGCACAAACAGCGAGATTCCGCATTTTACGATGTCCGAACGGCGCGTCGGCGAAAGCATCCACGACATTTTTCGCAAAGTGGAAGGGCGCATCATTTTCGCCACTTTTGCTTCCAACATCCATCGGCTTCAGCAAGTGACGGAAGCGGCTGTCGCCAACAACCGGAAAATCGCCGTCTTCGGCCGCAGCATGGAAGCGGCCATTGAAATCGGACAAGATCTCGGCTACATTAAATGCCCGAAAGGCACGTTCGTCGACGCGAACGAAATCAACCGCCTGCCAGCGCATCGGGTGACGATTTTGTGCACCGGCAGCCAAGGGGAACCGATGGCCGCCTTGTCGCGCATCGCGAGCGGCACGCACCGGCAAATTCAAATCATCCCGGGCGACACAGTCGTCTTTTCTTCATCGCCGATCCCGGGCAACACCGTGAGCGTCAACCGAACGATCAACATGCTGTACCGAGCCGGCGCCGAGGTGATTCATGGGCCGCTCAACGATATCCACACCTCCGGCCACGGCGGACAAGAAGAACAAAAGCTGATGATCCGGTTGATGAAGCCGAAATATTTCATGCCGATCCACGGGGAATACCGGATGCAAAAAATGCACGCCAAGCTCGCCATCGACTGCGGCGTGCCGGAGGAAAACTGCTTTATTATGGACAACGGCGAAGTGCTCGGCATCAGCGACAAAGAAGCGCGCATCGTCGGCAAAATTCCGTCCGGTTCGGTCTACATCGATGGCAGCGGCGTCGGCGACATCGGCAACATCGTCTTGCGCGACCGCCGCATTTTGTCAGAGGAAGGGCTCGTGATCGTCGTCGTCAGCATCAACATGAAAGACTTTAAAATCGCCGCCGGCCCTGATATTATCTCTCGCGGCTTCGTCTATATGCGCGAATCAGGCGATTTGATCAACGAAGCGCAGGCGCTTATTGCCAAACATCTCGCGAAAGTGCTCGAACGAAAAACGAACCAATGGTCGGAAATTAAAAATGAAATTACCGAAACGCTTGCCCCGTTCTTATACGAGCGGACAAAACGGCGGCCGATGATTTTGCCGATCATCATGGAAATCTAACAGGTTGGCGAAAAATCGCCGTTTCCCTTGATCGTTGATTGTAGCGGGGGAGGCAACAACGGTTTCTCTTGAGAAACGATGCCGAGAAGCGGTTAGGCGAGTCAATCGCCAGCCTCCTAAAAAAGGATTGTGGCATCCGCCGACTACTTTCAGATCAATATCGAAAAATAGAAAAGCAAGTGGAGAGAACGAATCGTTTTTCTCCACTTGCTTCATTATTAGGGACTGATCGGACAGCCCTTTTTTCGCTGCCGACGTCTCCGATTCACCGTCACCCGACGACTTCTTCCTCAAATCGGTCGATGTCGCTGTCGGAGCCGATCACAACCAACACATCGCCTTTGCGGATGATTTCCGAGGCGAGCGGCGACACGATAACGCTCGCCCCGCGCTTGATGGCGACGATGTTGATGCCGTAGCGGGCGCGGATGTCAAGTTCCAAGAGCGAATGACCGTCAAGCCGTTGGCTCGCCACGATCTCGACGATGCTATATTGATCAGAGAGCTCCAAATAATCCAACACGTTGTTGGAAATCAAATTATGGGCAATCCGTTCGCCCATATCCCGCTCCGGGTGCACGATTTGATCGGCACCGATTTTTTTCAGCACTTTCTCATGATAGTCATTGGTCGCCTTGACGGTAATATGATGGACACCGAGCTCTTTTAAAATGAGCGTCGTTAAAATGCTCGCCTGAATGTTGTCGCCGATCGCGACAATGACGTGATCAAAGTTGCGGATCCCTAAGCTTTTCAGCACGTTTTCATCGGTCGTATCACCGACGACGGCGTGCGAAGCGATGGATGCAAACTCGTTCACCCGATCCTCATCAATGTCGATGGCGAGCACTTCCATTCCTTGTTCGCTCAATGTACGGCAAATGCTTCCGCCAAAACGCCCGAGTCCGATGACGGCAAATTGTTTCTTTTTCATCGTTTCTCCTCCATCGTTCGTCAATTCATCGTTCTTCGCTCCTATTGTACCAAAAAATGCGGCCACTGACTGCTGTTTCCGCCTCTTCGGTAGGGGGTGAAAGACCATCCTCTTGGTCGCCAGAAGTCAAAACCGCCATGCGTCCGCACTGACAACGAGGCAAAATCAAGGCGAACTAGGAGTCCGGTGATTTCGGGCAAAATACTGCTGAATTCCCCCCATTTCTCAATGAGAGAAACCTTACAAAATCAGCTCTCCTTTCCGTGAAAATGCCGTCCTGACGCGGATTTTCATCCCCGGGTGGAGGGCAAACCATTGCCCATGGATCATGCCGCCAATTGGTGTGACAGCGGTTTTTCACCAGCCTTCTAGACGGTTGGTGAAAAACATTGGTTTCCTTTAGTTGACGAAAAAAGTTTGCATTGTTGTAAGGCTTTTTTATTTGAGAAACAATGCTGGAAAGCAGTTGCGCGAGTAAATCGCCGGCCTTCTAGGTGTCGAGAGCCTAGCCGCTTGGCGCACAAAAAACCGGGCTGTCAGCGCGCCTAGCCCGGTTTTTGGATCATCAACGAAGTTTTTCTTCAACTTTTTGGCAAATCTCTTCCGCGCTGAGCCCGCTCGCTTCCACCACCGGGCCGGACGTGACCGCGTTTTGCATGCCGGCAACGTTTGCATCCAAACCGGTAATGACGCAGCAGTCGCAACCTTTTGCGTCTTGCTCCCCACGGAGCGGCACAACGTCATGCCCTCGTTCTCTCAACGCTTCTTGCACATCGGTCAGCGATGGCTCAACACCAATTTTCGCCATCCCACTCCACCTCCTCACCCATAATGTGCCTTGTCAGAGGTGGAACTATACTTCTGAATTCCCCTTCCAGGAAAAATAGTCGATCAAAAACGCAATCGCGCGGTCGATCGCTTCCTCGTTCGGAGCGAGTTTGGCATGGTGCAGCCCGTATGGCGACTCAACGCCGAGCCAAAACATAAACCCCGGGATGTCGGCCAGCATGTAGCCGAAATCTTCGCCAGTCATCGCCTCTTTGCAACTGATGACATTCACGCCGCCGTGCGCCGCAGCAAACTTCATAAATTCCGCTGTCAGCTCCGGATCGTTGTACACTTGATGGTACATCGCCCCGTAATCAATAGCGGCTTCACATTCGTACGCGACTTCAACGCCGTGCACGATCGCTTCAATCCGCCGTTTCACCTTCTGCATCGCCGCGGCCGACAGCGTCCGAATCGTTCCCTCGAGCCGAGCGCGCTCGGCGATGACGTTTTGCACCGTCCCGCCGGTAATTTTTCCGATCGTAATGACCGCGCTGTCAAGCGGGTCGACGTTGCGGGCGACAATCGACTGCAGCTGCGTCACCAACGCGCAAGCGGCGACGACCATGTCATTCGCCAAATGCGGAAACGCCGCGTGGCCGCCTTTTCCCTTCAAGTCGATAAACAGCTCCGACGTATTGGCAAACAGCAGCCCTTCTTTCGTTGCGATCGTGCCGACCGGATATTCCGGGGCAATATGCAGGGCAAGGATCATATCCGGCTTCCATTCCTGCATGATGTCGCTTTCGATCATCGGCTTGGCTCCGCCCGGCCCTTCCTCCGCCGGCTGGAAAATAAACAGCAAGTCATCTTGAATTGGATGATGAGCAAAATGGGTGAGCACGCCAAGGGCGATGCTCATATGGACATCGTGGCCGCACGCATGCATGCAGCCGTCATGCGTCGACCGATACGGCAAGCCCGTCTCCTCGCGAATCGGCAGCCCATCCATATCGGCGCGATAGCCGATCGTTTTGCGCGGTGACGTTCCGTTGACTTTGACAAAAATTCCGGTTTTCCACGTCCGGACTTGAAGCCGCTCTTGTGGCAACGATTGGATATAACGCAGCAAATAATGCTGCGTCTTAACCTCCTGAAACCCAAGCTCCGGGATTTGATGCAAGTCGCGGCGAATGGCGACAAATCGGCTGATCGCTTCCATCTTCTTCTCCTCCATGGGAAAAAAGCTGTCCTCGTCAAGGGACAGCCTTTCGTGTGATTACAATTGGCGAAGCTCCTGTTTCATCTCCGTTTTCGCCCGCGTTTGCTCGTCAATTTGCTTAATGACGCGCGCCGGCACGCCGGCGACCACCGTATACGGCGGCACATCTTCGACGACGACCGCGCCCGCAGCGACGACCGCCCCTTTGCCGACGGTGACGCCTTCTAAAATGACGGCGTTCGCCCCGACAAGCACATCATCTTCAATGACAACCGGCTTGGCCGATGGCGGCTCGATCACGCCCGCCAACACCGCACCAGCACCGATATGGCAGTTTTTCCCGACCGTCGCCCGGCCGCCAAGCACGGCGTTCATGTCGATCATCGTTCCTTCGCCGACGACGGCGCCGATGTTGATCACCGCTCCCATCATAATGACAGCGTTGTCGCCGATTTCGACATGGTCGCGGATGATCGCGCCCGGCTCGATGCGCGCCTTAATGCCTTTCAAATCCAAGAGCGGAATGGCCGAGTTGCGGCGGTCGTTTTCGACGACATAGTCTTCGATTTTGTCTTGATTCGCCTCGATGGCGGCTTGAATGTCTTGCCATTCGCCAAACACGATGCCGACGTTGCCGGTCATAAACGTTTTCGCGCTTGGGCCGAAATCGATGCCATCAAGCTCTCCTTTTATGTATACCTTCACAGGCGTGGATTTTTTGCTGTTTTGAATAAACGAAATGATTTCATTGGCGTCCATCATCTTCATGGGCGACATCCTCCTTTGCAGCTGTATTCTTTTTTACTTTAGCAAACGAGAGTTCATCGTGACAAGCATAAATTCACGGGACAAAACGGCGCAGCACCTTTTCGAAGGCTTGTACTTGCGGAAGCTGCCACGCCGCTTCCGAGCTGATCAGCCACGTATCTCTCGTCATCGGCTCACCGCGCTTATTTTTTAACGGGATCATATGAACAACATATTGTTCGCGGTCATCTAAAGCGATTTCCGGTAAAATCGCATAACCAACGCCATGATAAGCGAGCTGTTTGCACGTTTCAATTTGATCAACCATCACCGTGCGCGCCGGCAAAGCTTGAAATTGTTCATGCCACCATTGTTGAATATGCAGCGAATAAGTCGAATCACTTTTAAATTGAATGAACGGGCGCTCGGTGTGGCGCAGCTGCTCCAAATCGTGAATTTCTTGGTCGACCAAATAGAGCTGATCGCTAAATAGCCGCGTCGCGATCCCGCTCCAGTTCGGCTCTCCGCGAACAATCCCAAGCTGAAACCGATTTTCGTACATATGGCTCAGCACTTCGCTTGTCCATCCCGTCGTCAACGAAACGTTGACATCCGGATATAATTTGATGAATGTTTTTAAAACGGGGGGCAGCCAATGCTGGGCAACAATGGACGTGACCGCTATCGTTAACGTCCCGCTGATTTGTCCGACCCGTCGTTGGATCTCCTCTTTGACTCGCTTCGTTTTCTGCACGGTTTCTTTCGCCAGTTGGACGATTTTTTCCCCCTCTGGCGTTAACAGCAACCCTCGCTGGGACCGGATAAATATTTTCACATTCCAGCCCGCTTCGATCGCCTGCAGCCGTTGAGACAACGCCGACTGCGTCACATACAGCCGGGCGGCCGCTTTTCTCATATTCAATTCTTCCGCCAAAACGGCGAGGATTTCATACTCTGAACTGTTCAAAACGATCCTCCTTTTCCTTTCCGCCTCGGCGGGGGACGATCGCCGAGGCGATGGTCGGAACAAACGATGACCATGTTGCAGATGGCGACTTTCTTGCTCATTGTTCAGCTTCTTTTCGGTCTGTCTTCCGGCCGCCGTTAGATTTATGCAGCTGTTTATTCAGTTGTTTCAATATCTCCCGGCGAGTGAAAATGCCTGCAAAGTAGCCATCGTCATTTTCGACGCAGACGAACGGATGGTTGACAATGAGCCCGATGGCTTTCGTCAGGCTGTCGGTAAGCCGCAGACGCGGAATGTTTCGGTTCATCACGTCTTCCACTTTCATCGTTTCGAGCCGTTCGAATTCGATGCGCTCCAATCCTAAAATCGCATCCATGATCATCGTTATGCTGATCAGCCCTTGCAGCTTGTAGGATGTATCCAACACCGGAATCGCTGAATAACCGGTTTTAGTGAGAACGAGCAGCGCGTGATCCAAATAGTTTTCCGGCTGGACATGCGCCACTTTATCCGCAGAAATAAGAAATGGTTTGACTGTCATAGGAATTGCCTCTTTGTCTTTCAACCATGTCATACCGTTGTTCCGCCTTTCTCTGTTTGTCTTCTCCTCTCCCTCATCATCATATCATAAAAAAGACTATCGCTTCTTGCCAAGCGATAGCGCGAGACAATCTTTTACGCTTCTTCAGTAAACAGACGGTCATATAAGCGCAACAGCTGCCGGTATCGTTGTTCATCGGCTTTTTTATCACCGTTTTCGATATCCGCCAGCTCGGAACGGACGAGCTCTAGCGCATATTGCTGACTGAACAACACGTCAAGCAACAGCATCGCTTCCTCGCCCGACAGCTCCGGCGGCAGCCGCTTGGCCATCTCCATTCCCCCTTTGCCTCTTCCGCTTCCATATATATTCGCCGGCCACGAAAAAAAGTCATGGAAAAAAGCGTCATGTAGAGGCAAACAGAAAGAGGGTGTCCCAAGGATCGGGATCCCTCTTTCGTTGCACTATATACGTGCTGGCTGCCTCTGCCGCACGATCGGTTGTGCCGATCGTGAAAATACCTGCCGTTCGAAAATGGGCAAAGGGATTTTCATCCTTCTGATGATGACGAAATTGTTTCGTCAAGGAATTCATCTTGAAGACGTCAACCTTTTGGGCCAGCCTCTTTGTTCAATAAGATCGGAGCGCCAAATACCCGATGGCAAACGCGGCGAGCAAAGCAGCGAGCACGTAGGCGAGAAGCATCGGATTGCGCAAATAAGCATGTTCCTCCACCGGTTTCGGAATCGGCCCGTCAAGCTCCCCTTGCCAGCGCTGCTGGCGGCCAAGGCGAACTGTATAAACGAATCCGATCACTGCAATCAAGACGGACAAAATCGATAAGACAAAGGCAAGCTGTGCCATCTTCGTTCACCTCATCTATACTTTGCCGCACCGAGGAGATTTTATACGGTTTAATAATGAGCATCGTGCTCAAACAAATAGCTGTACGACAAGTCGATGAACAAATAATGGCGCTCATCGATCGGGTACGAATACGTCCGAATCGTTTCGCCCGTTTCGATGTCCGTATACAAATCGGACAAAATGCCTCTTCGGCGCGAGCGCATCCGAATAATGTTTTCCAAAAAATACGGGCGCCAGCTCCAATTTTTCATATAGTACTGCGGCTCCAATGTCCAGCGCCCATCGCGCTTGAACATATTGCCCGACTGCTGAAAGCCGTCTTCATCACAAACGTAAATGCGGAAGCAAACGTCATCCAGCTCATCGGCCAACAGTGAAATGAGTTCGTTGAAGCCGCCCGCTTTTTTGTATTTGCCAAGCAGCGCAGCAATTCGTTGCTGAAACTGTTCGGAAATGTGATACAGCGTCTCAAGCTTTTTCTTTTCCTGCTGAATGAAGCGATGGCACTCTTTTCGCAGCAAGTCTTTCAGCAAATCGCGCGGCACGACTTCAGGCCCCGGTTTTGCCAAATAATATCCTTGATAATAGCGGCCGCCATGCCGCCAAGCGTATTGGAGCTGAAAGGAAGTTTCGATATCCTCATACAACAGCGTCGCTCCGATTTTGCGCGCTAGCAACGAAATGGAGTGAACGATTTCTTGGTAAGCTTGGTGGACCGATGTTTTCCGCAATTCGTGCAAATCGATTTTTAAAATGTCAGGCGACAACACGCCGATTCGCTCGAGATGAATGCTATGTTCGGCGATATTGTCAACCGCCACGCGAATGCCGTAGGTGCGAATGTACGTCAACAGGTGGCTGAGTTGATCCAAATCGCCTTTAAAATGCTGCTCGTTGATTTCCAACACGATGCGGTCAAGCGCCAGCCCTTTGGCTTGATAAGCAAAAAGCAGCTGCAAAAACGATTCGCCGCGGTCAAGCATCAACAAATTGGCGTCACGGTTGAAAAAGATGAGCAGGGCTTCGTCATCGAGCGACAAAAAATAATCAAGCGCCTTTTTAGTAATCACATCATCGACTTCCATGCGAAACTCTTCCGGAATCGTCTCATCGTGGAAAAACGGACCGAGGCTGACCGGCCCTTCCTCGGTTTGAAAACGCCCGAGCACTTCATATCCGATGACTCCATGCTCATCGGCGCTGAAAATCGGCTGGTAGTGCGGAACGACTTGCGACAAGTTGGCCATCACGTCTAATGCATCCATTTGCGCTCACCTCATTCTCGTCGACCATCTCTGCTTTTATTATAGCACAACGGCTTCGTCGTTCCTGACGGAAAAACAGCGACCTGAACAGACTGTCCTCCTCCCCACCAAACTCGAAACAAAAAGCCTCCCATCCGTTGCGACAAAAAGGATGAGAGGCACGGTTTGGACGCGGATCCGCGCGCTGTCAGCGCGCCGTCGCTTTCGCTTAGCGCTCACCCGCCACCTGCGCTTCGCTTGGAGGCGGAAGCTTCAAGCGGCTTGTGCGTGTTGGCCAAACGGCAAGCCGCACACAAGAACCCTTTACGCTTTCCTTCGCTCGGAAGCGTCCGTTCGAACAATAACCACATCGGTCGGCAATCGTCAACCGACATGTATCCCCCACCTCCTCATTGGGCGTTGTCCCGTCCATTCCTTGAGGTGGGAGGCTTCGGTCGGAAATGACGTTAAAACGGCCGTCGATTGAGCCATTGGCCGCCGTCGACGGTGATGCAAGCGCCGTTGATGTAAGCGGCTTCATCAGAAAGCAGAAACGAAGCGACCGCCGCGATTTCTTCCGGCGTTCCGAGCCGCCCGAGCGGCACGCTTTCCAACGTCATCCGCTCCGCTTCTTCCGACTCCCAAAGACGTTCCGCGCCTCCGGTGCGCTCAATCGGCCCCGGAGCGATGGCGTTGACGCGAAACCCGTATTTTTTCCCCCATTCGACCGCAAGCGTGCGCGTCATCGCCAACACCCCGGCTTTGGCGCAGGCGGAATGAATGACTCCGGCGCCGGCATGCCACGCGTACGTCGCGATGATGTTGATGATGTTCCCTTTCAAACCGCGCTGAATCCAGTAGTTTCCCACTTCCCGACTGCAGTAAAACGTGCCGTTTAACACGATGTTGATGACGCTGTTCCAACCGTTGATCGACAGCTTTTCCGCCGGACAAATAAAGTTGCCGGCCGCGTTGTTGACGAGGGCATCAATGCGGCCAAACTCGGCGTCAGCCCGCGCGACCATGTCGGCGACTTGCTCCGGGTTGCGCACATCCATCGGGACGGCAAGCACACGCCCGCCGCCGGGCGTTTCCATTTCCCGCTTCGCCTCTTCCAGCGCTTCCGCCCGCCTTCCCGTAATGACGACGTCCGCCCCTTCAGCGACAAACCGCTTCGCCATATACTTGCCCATTCCGCTCGACCCGCCGGTCACAATGACGACCTTTCCATTCATCGTTTTTCCCCTCCTGTGAGTGATGATTCATTCATATTTTCATCATACTACATAATCATTGAATATTCGATATTTTTCTCTGGTTGTCCTTCTCTTTCCTTTTTCGTTATAATAAAACTGCTTATGAAAGGACGGCGACATTATGCCTCACATGGAACCAACCTATATGAACCGACGCGCGTTTTTCAAAAAAGGGGCGCGCACTGGCCCCACGGCCGCATTGACGGCGTCTTCCTCCTTTGGCGACGCGCGCTGGAGTGCCGCTCGGTTTCTCGCCCCGCCGGAACTGACCGTTTTTTCGCTCGCCTGCCGGTGAGCGTTGGCGAGTCAGTGATCGAAAGCCGCTCAAAGAAAGAGGGGACATAGCGGCTTTTTGGGTCGCAAACGAACAAACGCCGTCGTTGCCCGTCCCTTTCGAAAAAGAAGCCAAGCCGGGCGTCCGTATGCTATAATAGAAAGAAAAAAAGGAGATATGCCGATGAAACCATTGCAATTGTCGGTCGACAATATCGCCAAAGCCATTTTTACGGTCAACCGCCACGCCAAAACGGCATTAAACCCTTCGTTTCTTTATCTGCTCAAGAAAAAAGCCATCGAAAAACTGCTCGCAGAAGGCAAGGCAAAAAAGGTCGGCCTCCATTTTTCCCGTAACCCAAAATACAGCCAACAGCAGTCGGATGTGCTCGTTGCCGTCGGCGATTACTATTTCCACATCCCTCCGACGAAACAAGATTTCGCCGTCCTCCCACATCTTGGCGCACTCAATGATTCGTACCGCAATCCTCCGGCTCGCATGCCTTTGTCGGAAGCCAAGGCCATTCTCATCGCCTACACCGGATTGAACGAGCCGTTGGAGCGGACCCCAAAACGGGCGACCAAACCCGTGTTTAGGCGGCTCGGCGACCGCTATTGACCAAAGAACGCTCTCAATGCCCATCGCGATGACAGACCGCTTTGCTCAGACTCCCCTCCGTTCATGTCCTTGATTTCCGATGAAAAAAGGGGGTCCCGCTGCTTGGGACACCCTTTTCTTCATGGCGGGGAATTCACGAACCGAACCGTAAACCATGCCAGCGGCAACACCTCAAGTCCGATTAAGCGGACACCCCTTTTCGTTTCATGCTTCCCCATTGCTTTTGCCGGCGAAACGCATCGATGATCCCTTCGCACCGCCACCATGCGGTCAACGGACGGTACCAAAACGTCTCCGTCAATGAAAAGAAAAACAGCCGAACCAAATCCGAGACGTTCGGAAACTTCCGCTCCGTCCATTCCTCAAGCAGCACTGCGGCCGCTGACAAAAGCGAGCCATACAAAACAGAAACAGTCAACAAAAGAAGAGCAAACTCGATGTAGATGGTGCCGAAACACAATGAAAGGATGATCACTATATACCCCACCAGTTCAACGACCGGGCCAAGAAGCTCAATAACCCAAAAATACGGGAGCGACAAAAGGCCGATCGAGCCGTATTTCGGATTGAACAACAAGGCGCGATGCCGCCACAGACTCTCAAGCAGCCCACGATGCCAACGCCGCCGCTGCTTCCGCAAATCGCGGTACGTTTCCGGCGCCTCTGTCCAGCAAACGGGATCTGGGATGTAGATGATTTTTTTCGGCTCGTTTTTTTCCCGGGCCAGCCGATGCAGACGGACGACCAGCTCCATATCTTCACCGGCTGTGTCGGCATACCCTCCAGCCTCAATCACCCACGGTTTGGAAAAGACGCCAAACGCCCCGGAGACGATCAGCAGCAAGTTATGACGACTTAAACCAAGGCGGCCGAGCAAAAACGCCCGCAAATATTCAATCGTCTGCATCACTACGAGCGGCTGCCGCGACAACCCAACCTTGACAATCTCACCGCGTTCAATCTGACAGCCGTTGGCGACCCGAATCGTCCCTCCGGAGGCGATGACCTCGCCATCGGATTCGAGCATTGGCTTCATCACTTTCAAAAACGCGTGCCGTTCCAAAACCGAATCGCCGTCAATGGAACAAATATACGGATAGCGGGCAGCGTTGATGCCGGCATTCAGCGCGTCAGCCTTCCCCCCGTTTTCCTTGTCAAGAACAAACAAATGCGGATAAGCCGGCGATTGATAAATCGCTTTGACTTCTTTTGTCGCCAGTTGGCGGCGAATGACGCGATAGACCGGGCGAAGTTCAAAATGTTCGATCAGCCGCTCGAGCGTCCGGTCTGTGGAACCGTCGTTAATGACGATCACCTCGTATTGCGGATATTCAATGGCGAGCAAGGAGCGAACCGAACCGACGATGCCGGCTTCTTCATTATAGGCAGGCACAAGAATGGACACCGGCTTGGCGTAGCTGGCTTCAAGCAGCTCTTCATACGGCTCCCAGTCGTCAAGCCGATGGAGGCGGCGCAAATGCCAAAACGACACGACAAGCAAAAACGTATAAAAAGCGACTACCCCGATCATATAAACAAGCACCGCGTTCCCAACGAACGATACAACCGACTGCCAGAACGCCATCATCCTTCCCCGCCTTCCAACCATTGTCGGGCCATATCGCGAGCATAACGGTCATCGGCTTGCTGAGCCGCCCGGTTCAACGCGATGCGGCCATCAGGGAGGCGCGCGAGAGCGGCAGCGGCCTCCGCACGAACCGCAAAGGAGCGGTCGGACAGCCGTTCATACAAAAGCGGAAGCAGCCGTTCTTCGCGGCATCGACCGGCAAGGCGGGCGGCCATCAACCGTTCCTGCCAGTGCGGGGAACTTAGATGGTGCGCGAGCTGACGCGCATGAAGCGGCGCGCCGATTTCCGCCATGGCCTTGAGCGCGCGGACACGGATTTCCAGCTCTTCCGATGCCAGCCGCTCTTGCAAAAACGACTGTTCCTGACGGCGGCGGATGCCGATGATGTCGATCAATGCATATTGGCCTGCCGGCGGGAGCTCGGCAAACCGCCTTTTTACTTGTTGGAGCAGCCTTTCGCTCATATGGCCAAAAATGACGCGGTACGCAAATTCCGTCAGCTCATGTTTCGGTTGAAGCACGTACACAACAACCGGGCGGTAATCAAATTTGGCGAAAATCGTCAAAATTTTTACCACTTCCCCTTTGGTAGCGATCCGGGAGCGATACAGCCGCTCGATGTCGGCTAGCAGCGCCTTCATCTGCAAATCCTCAATGAAAAACAGCGCGTTCATTCTCTCTCCCCAATGTCGACTTGCCAACCGGCGGCGCAGCCAGCCTTCAAAATATTCTTCGGCAAACGCCCGAATCCTTGCCTGCACTTGCTCCCCTTTCAACAGCGCGGCAAAATCGTCCAGCAGCTCAAGCAGCGCCTCTCGTTCCAGCAAAGAAGCCGGCCAAGGGGGCTGTTCCTCGTCGCCAAGCAAGTAGCGGAGCAACGGAAGCCGAAGCTGTTCCTTGCCAGCGCACAGCGCCGCTTGGCGCCGGTTTTCCCGCCGCTTGCGCACCATCAAATACGCAAACACCGCGGTCAACGTCCCAAACAAAAAGAAGGTGAGGGAAACGGCAATCTTCAGCGCCATTTACGAATCGAGCCCCCTCAGCAGCCGGCGCAGCCGCGCCTCCAGCTCAAGCCATTTGAACGGCTTGGTCACATATTCATCCACCCCGCGCTCCAACGCATGGGCAATTTCCCGCTCATCGTGGCGCGATGTCAACATCATCACCTTGCATCGCTTCCGCTCTTGGCGGAGGCGTTCAAGCACCTCTAGACCGTCCATTTTCGGCATCACCCGGTCAAGAATCACAATGAACCGCCGACCGTCTCGGTACAGCGGGGACTGCAAAAAGGAAAGCCCGTCGCCAAACTCCTCAACGTCCACTTCCCGCTGTTGTTCAGCCGCCAACTTGCGAACAAGATCAGCAATGACCGCCCGCGCCAGTTCATCATCATCGACGATGGCCACCGCCCACCGCCGCCCGCTCGTTCGCCGGCGCTGGCTTCGCTCTTGGCCGCCATCGTGAGGGGCGGACGGCGCGCCAGCTTCCTCGATGCGATTGCCGCCCTTCTTTTTCGCTTCGTACAACGCGGCATCAGCGAGACGCAGCCAATGATCGAGCGATTCATCAGCTTGATCGCATTCCACCAAACCGGCAGAAAACGTGCACGACAGCCGGAACCCGTCAGCTACGATTTCTTCGCCTTCGAACTGGTGCCGCAGACGCTCAAGCACCGCCCGCGCTTCCTGTTTCGACGTTTGGGCCAGCCAAACGATGAACTCTTCCCCGCCAAAACGAATGACGGTATCCAAGCCGCGCGTATGCTGAAGGAGCACATCAGCCAGTTTCTTTAACACGGCGTCGCCGGCCAAATGGCCGAAGCGATCGTTGATCTGTTTGAAATGGTCGAGGTCTAGGAGCGCTAAACAACTCGGCGTGCCGGAACGTTCCAAATCGCTGCGGAGGCGGGCATACACGCGCGGCAAATATTTCCGGTTATAGACGCCTGTCAATTCATCTACCAATACAAGCTCATCAATTTTTCTCTTTTTTTCGATCAACCGGCGGATGCGGATAAACAGCTCATCGGCGGCCGTCGGGGTCACGACATCATCGGCGCCGAGCTCATAGCATTTCAACTGCGTCTCTTTCCGCCCATCGGCGCTGATGACCACAACGGGAAGATACGGGTGCCGTCCGGCGTTCTCCAACAAACTAGCCAACGCAGAAGGTTCCCCGTCTTCCTCGCTAAGACTGACCACGAGGCAGTCCGGACTAAGACAAATGATCGAAGCCGCCGCCTGCTCGAGCGACGGCACCGTGAGCAGCCGCCATGGCGCGGCATCCAGCGCGCGGCAAAGATACGTAAAAAACAGCGGATCATTTCCGCACAGGAGGATCGTCGCTTCCGATTCCTGTTCGCTTTTGATGAGAGGGAGCGGAAAGGGCGTTTCCTTCTCTTCATAGAAACAGCGAAGAAGAGGAGCGATTTCCACCAGCGCTTCTTCAGCCGTCCATTCCTTCTCTTTGCCGCTGTTCACCTGACGGCTCAACCGTTCGGCCTCGGCGGCGATGTCAGGCCGTCCGATCACGGTTGCCGCCCGGCCAACGGCGCGCAAAAACCGGGCGAATTCCCGGCTGGTCAGCGGTCCCGCCTTCCATCGTTCGTACTGCTCCTTCATGCGTGCCAATAACAACGCGGTCGATCGATCCACGCTCCCCCTCCTTTCCGACTATATGTCTGCGTCCAATCGCCAATCCGTCCTTTTTCCTATTACTAATATAATCGATCTGAAGCAAAACATGAAAGAAAATAAACTCAAAACCGCTCCACTTTTCACCGCCATACAAAAAGCCGCTGCTGTCGGCAACGGCTTCGCTCAATACAAAAAATCAAGCAGGCGGCGGTCAGCCAAATTCGTATCGACCGGACACACCTCCGCGTCGCGCCCGTACTGCCACACCCAGACATTGGCGCTGCAAGACGGGGCGGCCGGCTGGTATCGGGGCGCTTTTTGCTCTTTCGTCGCCCCCGGCCTTGGTGCGGCGCTCCAAATGACCGCTTGCACGGCCACTTGGTTGTTCCGGCTGACCGCCTCACAATAAGCGGCAGCAAAGTCCCCTTTCGTCGGGTCAGCGTACAGCCCCGGCCGGTACCCGGTCGGATAGAGCGTTTCCACCCAAGCGGCGATCCAAGCAGCGTCTACGGCGAAAAAATCTTCAATGTTGGCAAACAGCAGCTTGTTTTTCGGAATGCCGAGCCGTCGCGCATGGAACACCGCATTGCGCGCGGCCACCTGTCCGCTCGCATAGCCGACCGCCTCGCGAAACGCATTGTAAATGGGCAACACTTTGATGCCGTCGTTGCGGATGCGCGTGATTTCCTCCCGTGTCAACCCTTCCGATACGTTTGGAACCCGAACTAAATAACGGCCCCAAAATTTCGGAGCGCCTAGCTCGGTCCGGACGCATTGCAACAGTTGCTCCGTAACAGACTGAGCCGAGTCGACTCCCCAAATTCCCTTTGCCACCCGTTTCCCTCCTTTGCGATCGCATCGCTATAGCTATGTATATGAAGGGAACCGCTTGGCTTATACGGCTAGGGGCGCCGCTTCCGTTCTTCATCCGCCCAGTCGCTCTTGAGCAGCTGAAACCAACCGTTGCGTTTAAACCAAACGAACATCGTCATGCCGATTACGGCCATGATCACTAATACGGCGAAATAGCCGTATTTCCAACGCAGCTCCGGCATATAGTCAAAGTTCATCCCATAAATGCCAGCGATGAAGGTAAGAGGCATGAAAATCGTCGTGATGGCGGTAAACGTCATCATAATATTGTTCATCCGATTCGAGTTGAGCGACAAATAGCTGTCGCGGATGTCCGCGGTAATTTCCCGGTTCGTCTCAATCATTTCCGACAGCTTGAGCAAATGATCGTAAATATCATGGAAATACAGCTGCCGCTCCTTCATGCGCTGCAGCCGGTCGGAATGGGTGATACGGTACAATAAGTCGCGCATCGGCACAATCGTCCGCCGCAGTTTTGACAAATCGCTGCGAATGTCGAACACTTTTTCAATGATGTCATGAATCGGTTCGTTGTTCGTATTCTCCTCTAAATCGTTCAGCACGTCTTCAATATGGTACAACGGCGGAAAATAATCGTCAACGAGTTTGTCAATGAGCCGATACATCACATGAAACGGTCCCTGCTGAACATCCGCCTCATGTTTGAGCCGCTCCCACACTTCATCGACCGCGTGGATGGCCGACTTATGAAACGAAACGATGAAATTTTGTCCGACAAACAAATCCACTTCCTCAGCCTCGAGCGTCATCCCAGCGATCGCATGGAGAACGACAAACAAGTAGCGGTCGTAAAAATCGAGCTTCGGCCGCTGCACATATTCCAAGCAGTCTTCAATCGCGAGCGGGTGAAAGCGAAAAAACGACGCGAGCAGCTCCGACTCCTCATCCGTCGGCTCATGAAAGTCGACCCAATACCAAGAAACGTCCGGACTGTTGACCATCGTAAGATCTACCCCAGCCAAAATCTCAAATTCTTTTGTCACGATACATGTGCGAATCATTTCCATCACCCTGCCATTGTTTCTTCTCTTTATCATAACCGAAAAGTCTGTTATCGCCCAAGAAAAAACGGGTATTCAAATCATGTAGAGAAAAAATTGACAAAAAATATTTATCTAAATTTTCTTTACATTAGCTTCAAAAACGAGGATAATATAAAAAAGGGAACCATTTCGTTCCCGTATAGGAGGGAATCAACGATGTACGAAAAACAATATCCAAACGAAGGCGCCGTCTTGTTCAACCAACCGGAAGAAAAAAGCAGCTACGGACCGATCGCCGAACAGGTGCTAAACGAAGCGATTTTCCAATTTCAGCGAAAAAAATTAATGGAGCAAATCGACGAGGCGCTCGCCGCCGGCAACAAGCCGCTGTTTTTGCAGCTTTCCGCCCAATACAATGACTTGTTGAAAAAATACGGCGCGTAAAAGGAGCGAACGAAATTGGAGTGTGAATCATCCATCGCAACGTAGGCCCCCTTTCCGTCTGCGGAAACCACCCAAACGGAAATGGGGCTGATTTTCGTTTTTCCGTTTGCGTTGAACAATGATACAATAGAGAAAAAAAGAAAGGTGGACACGCCATGAAACACCTCATTCAGCCACGCGTCCAATCCATCCAAATATCAGGCATCCGGCAGTTTTTCAACCTCGTCGCCGGCCGACCAGGAGTGATCTCACTGACGATCGGCCAGCCCGACTTTCCAACGCCCGAACATGTCAAAACCGCCGCCCAGGAAGCGATCGCCGCTGATTTCACCACGTACACCGCCAACGCCGGGCTGCTCGAACTGCGCCAAGCGGCTTGCCAATTCGTTGCTAACAAGTACGGCCTCCGCTACACGCCGGACGAAGTGATCGCCACCGTCGGCGCCAGCCAAGCGCTTGATATCACGTTCCGCACCATTTTAGAAGAAGGGACGGAAGTGCTCCTTCCCGCACCGGTCTATCCCGGCTATGAGCCGCTCATCCGTTTGTGCGGGGCAAAACCGGTGTACATCGACACAAGGCCAAACGGGTTCCGTCTGTCGGCTGAGCTCATTGCGCCTTATTTGACAGAAAAGACGCGCTGCGTGATCCTTCCCTATCCATCCAACCCAACAGGGACGGCGCTGTCGGCTGAAGAGCTGGCCCGCATCGCTTCGCTTTTGAAAGGACGGCCGATTTGGATCGTGTCTGATGAAATTTACAGCGAGCTCGTCTATCGCGGACGCCACCGCTCGATCGCCGAATGGCTGCCGGAGCAGACGATCGTCATCAACGGCTTAAGCAAATCGCACTCGATGACCGGTTGGCGCATCGGTTTCGTCTTCGCCCCGGCGTTCGCCGTTGAACAAATGATCAAAGTGCACCAGTACAGCGTCTCGTGCACATCATCGATCAGCCAAAAAGCGGCGCTCGAGGCGCTCACCGCCGGCAAAAACGACGCCGAGACGATGCGCGCCGCCTATCTGGAGCGGCTTGAGTACGCCTACGGTCGTCTGACCGCCATGGGGCTGCCGGTGGAAAAGCCGGACGGGGCGTTTTATTTGTTTCCGTCGATTGCCGCCTTTGGCATGTCTTCGTTCGATTTCGCCCTCGATGCCGTCGAAAACGCCGGCGTCGCCCTCGTTCCCGGCAGCGCCTTTTCCGACTACGGTGAAGGCCACGTCCGACTGTCGTACGCCTATTCGCTCGATGTGTTAAAGGAAGGACTCGATCGGCTCGAGCGGTACATTCAACAAAAACGGCGGCGGCCGTAATGGGCGCGATCCACACCGGTTCTTTTTTAACATAATTGCGAAAGAAGTCTCCCACTTCAAGCAAAGCGAAGTGGGAGTAGTTCACGGCTTGTTCCTCCTAACAGCCAAAACAGAGGCTAGTCGATACATCGCGAAAAGGCCGGTGAAAAACGGTTGTTTCTTTTAAGCAATGGGGAATCGTTTGACAGACGATCCTAATGCGACAAGGCTTTTCTATTGGAGAAACGGGCTTGATCAGCGGCTTGCTCTCTTCAATGACCGGTCTCCTAAGAGGCCGGTGGGGTACTCGTGCTTTTCCATCTCATTTCTCAACGAGAAAAACCTTGTTGCATCGGTCTGTTTTTTCACTCATTTGATGAAGGGAAGCAGCGACGTTTCACCAACCTTCTAAACGTAGCTGGCGGATGCCGACTACGTTCAGGAAGTTGCGGGTGTCCAGCTCCGTGTCTGGACACCCTTTTCGTTCCTTATGGCACAAGCAGCAGCTTGCCGTGCGTTTTCCGCTCTTGAAGAAGTTTGTGTACCATCGGCGCCTGCTCAAGCGGGTAGACGCCGCCGATCGTCAGCTGCAAGCTCCCGTCTTGCACCCATGAAAGCAATTCGCGCAAACTTTGTTCGTACAGCGCCCGCTTTCGCATGATTTGCGGCAAAAAGAAACCGATGACGGACCAGTTTTTCGCCATGAGACGAACCGGATTGAGACGCGTCATCTCCCCGCTCGCCGCCCCGTAGACGACAAGACGGCCGAACGGAGCGAGGCAATCGAGCGTCTGATGAAAAACATCGCCGCCCGCCATTTCCAAGGCGACATCGATGCCGCGGCCACCGGTCGCCTCCATCACGTCCGCGGCCCAGCTGTCTTTTGTATAATCAATGGCAACATCAGCGCCAAGCTGTTGGGCGAGCGCCCGTTTTTCCTCCGTACTCGCCGTGGCGATGACCGTTTTGGCGCCGAACCGTTTCGCCAGCTGGACGGCGATCGTTCCAACGCCGCCGGCGGCGGCGTGAACGAGCACGGTTTCTCCTTCCTCTAAGCGGCCCATCGTTTTGAGAATATGGTAGGCGCTCAGCCCTTGCACCGGCAAAGCCGCCGCCTGCCGGGCATCCATGCCGTCCGGAAGCGGCACGACCGCCCGCTCGTCAACAGCGACACACTCGGCGTAGCCCCCCGACTCAATCAACGCGACGACGCGCTGCCCTGGACGGACCGTTTGCACCTCCGGACCAACCTCGCAAACAACGCCGGCCACCTCCGTCCCCGGTATGAACGGAAGCGGCGTCGGCACCACGTAGCGCCCTTCCCGCCGGGCTGTATCGGCATAGTTGACACCGATCGCTTCGGCTTCGATCAATACTTGCCGACCTGTGGGCTTCGGGCGTTCTCCTTCGCAAACACGCAAGACATCGGGCCCACCGTATTCAACGAATTGGACAAATTTCATGACGATATCCCCTCTTTCATGAATCTTGTTGGCGCGATATCGCGCAGCTCCAAACCGAACGATCCTCGTTCAAGTTTCGGAACGGAAGAAAGCGCCCCGTGCCGGTTAATGTAATCCACTTCTGATTCCAAACCGTACGCCGCCATCCAGCGGCCGACGCGCGAGGCGAACAATACTTCTTTCGCCCTTTCTTCCCCCGAATATTGCCGGTAAAAGAGCCATGCGGCCATCGCGCTGTCGGACAGCTTGGCCGCATCGATCCCTTGCTCGACGAGGCAATGCACGAAATAGCCGGCGCCGTAAAAGTCTTCGAGGCAAAAACGACCCGACGAGCCGGAGCAGATGGCGATAATCGTTTTGTCGCGATGCCATCGGCAAACATGCTCGCTGACCGCCGGGCTGTTCAGCAAACTCGCCGTGTATACCGCGCTCGCCGACTGCGCTTTATGAACCGCCACCGTGCCGTTGGTCGTCGACAACACGACCGTTTTTCCCGGACAGATCGTTTGCAAAAACAGCGGCGCCGGAGGATGGAAGCCATCGATCGTCCGTCCCTCCCATTCACCGACGAGCTCATAACTTTTCTCGGGCAAGTGAATCGCGACCGCCTTCGCCTCCTCGGCGTCGCGGACCGGGATCACCGAACGAGCGCCGGCCGAAAGCGCGGCGGCAATCGATGAGGTGGCAAGCAAAATGTCAAACACAACAGCAACTTTCCCATCAGCGAGCGCCGTCTCATCAATGTCTTCCTTGCGCAGCACGACATGCACGTTCGTCATCACGCTGCCTCACCGTCCCGTCGCCAGCTGCCATGCATGCTCGATAAGCGCTTCGACAAACTGGCCGAAATGGCGAAACCGCTCATCGTTCGTCTGCCCGCGGCGATAACGATAATAAATTTGCTGGCAAATGACCGCTAATTTAAAGTAGGCGAACGTCAAATACACGTGCACGTCGGACACATCGCGGCCGCTTTTTCTCGCGTACGCGTCAATAAACTGTTCGCGCGTGTAAAATCCAGGCCGGACGGTGGCCGGTGCGCGACCAAATCCATTTTTCACCAGCGGCGGATCATCCTCTTCAATCCAATAGCTCATCGCCACCGCCAAATCGGCCAGCGGATCGCCGACGGTCGACATTTCCCAGTCAAACAAGCCGACCATGTTAGTGATATCATCTTTCGCAAACATAGCATTGTTCAGCTTAAAATCGTAATGAATAACCGTCGCCTCCCGCTGCGGCGGAATGTGGGAAGCGAGCCACTTCGTCAGCGCCTCAGCCGCTGGAACATCGTCGGTTTTCGCCCGCTCGTACCGCTGAATCCATCCGTGCACTTGCCGCTCCATAAATCCTTCCGGCTTGACCATGTGCACCAACCGCGTTTTCGTATAATCGATTTGATGGATGCGAACTAACGTCTCGACCATCGTTTCGGAAATGCCGCGGCAGACGTCTTCTGTCGGCACAACGCCGGCCGGAAAATCGTCGTCAATGACAACGCCATCACGCCGCTCCATCACGAAAAAGGGGCTGCCGATGATCGACTCATCGTCACAAAAATACAGCGGCTTCGGCGCCAGCGGAAAGAGCGGATGGATTTCGGCAAGCCATGTGCTCTCCCGCTTCATATCATGCGCTTTCGGCGGCACCGGGCCAAGCGGCGGCCGGCGCAGCACCGCCTCCCACTCCCCGCAGCGGAGCAAATACGTCAAATTCGAGCGGCCGGCGGAAAATTGCCGAATCTCCAGCTCCCCATCCGGCATGTCCGGCAGCACTGAGCGCAAAAACGCGGCCAATTTTCCAACCGGCAATTCTTCCCCTTTGCGCACCGGAATAATGGCGCTCATTTCCCTCTCCCCCTTTTGGCGAGCGCGTTTTGTTTGGTCAAACATCGACAAACGAGCGACATGAACGGCGACCTTGACTTCTATGGCGGACGCATAGTGCTTGTTAAGACGCCGGCCCCATCCCATCGATCAAAATGGTGATCATCTGTTTGGCCACTTCCGCATCAGTCAGCCCGCCGTCCGGGCGAAACCAATGGTAACTCCAATTGGCCGCCCCGAGCACCGTGAGCGCGGCAATCGATGGCGACAAATCGCGGCGCAGTTCGCCGCTTTTCATTCCATCCTCAATTAACGCCTGCAGCTGATAGCGAAACAAATCGCGCTTTTCCTTCACTTTTTGCAAATGCTCCTCGTTCAAATGTTTCATTTCGCGGAAAAAAATGCGCGCTTGCCGCCCTTGGCGCTCAACGTTGTGAATAAGCATATACACAATGGCATACAGCTTTTCCCGCACCGATCGCCGCCCGTCATTGATAATGCGCTGCTGTTCGCGAAGCAGCCCTTCAATGTAGCGAAGATGAATATCCATCAGCAGCTCTTCTTTGCTTTTGAAATAATAGTAAAACGTCCCTTTCGTTACCCCAAGCGCGTCGACAATATCTTGAATCGACGTTTCGCTGAACCCGTTTTGCTCAAACAATTCAATGCTGGCAGCGATAATCTTTTCCCTCATGTTCTCCCACCTCTTGCCCTGCGTCATCACTGCCAGCTATTGTACCATAAAATGGCCCGTCTTGCCTAAAAGGCTGGTGATAAAATGATGGATACCGCTTTGCCGTATCGTTTTCACAGAAAGTTCCACGGGCAACGTTTTGCCCTCCGTCCCGGTATGAAAATCAACGCTTGCCGACGAGATTTTCACAGAAAGTTCCATAGGCAGCGCAACCTGCCTTCCACCTAGGCATGAAAATCCACGCCAGTTCAGCATTTTCACCGAAAAGATCCATGGGCAATGGTTTGCCCTCCACCCGGGGATGAAAATCCGCGCCAGTTCGGCATTTTCACCGAAAAGCCTTGTCGCATCGATCCTGCTTTTCACGCGTTCCCCATCGCTGCTGGGAACCAGCGGTTGTTCGCACGATGAAGCGAGCAACATCTGCCGCGTTTTTCGCTCCGATCGAGGCAAGTAGCGGCTTTTCACCAGCCTTCTTGGCGTTAGCCGACAAAGGTGCCGTTATTGTGAGCGCGCCGCCTCCTCACGCAACGCGCGGCGCAAAATTTTCCCAACGTTCGTTTTCGGCAGCTCGGCGCGAAACTCGACGATGCGCGGCACTTTGTACGCCGCTAAGTTTTTCCGGCAATGGGCGATGATCTCTTCCTCGCTTGCCTGCATCCCCTCTTTTACGACGATGATCGCCTTCACCGTTTCGCCGCGGTACGGATCAGGCACTCCAACGGCCGCCGCTTCTCTCACCGCTGGATGCTCATACAACACTTCTTCGATTTCGCGCGGATAAATGTTGTACCCTCCCGCGATGATCAAATCTTTTTTCCGGTCGACGATCGTCACATACCCTTCCTCATCGATCGAAGCCAAATCCCCGGTGTACAGCCAACCGTCGCGCAGCGTCACCGCGGTTTCCTCCGGCATGTTCCAATACCCCTTCATCACTTGCGGCCCGCGGATAATGAGCTCGCCGACTTCGCCCGGCGGCAGTTCGCGCGTGCCGGTCGCCACATCGACGACTTTGTACTCAGTGAGCGGCATGCCGATGCCGACCGTCCCCGGCTTGCGCGCCGCAAACGGCGGGTTGCAGTGCGTCACCGGCGAGGCTTCAGACAACCCGTATCCTTCAAGCACAACCGCGCCCGTTTTCGCCTCAAAATCGCGCATGAGCTCCAGCGGCATCGGCGCGCTGCCGCTGTTGCACGTCTTGATGCTGCTGATGCCGTACTGCTCAACCCCGGGGGTGTTTGTGATGGCGACGTACATCGTCGGCACGCCGGGGAACACGGTCGGCTGCTTGTCGCGGATCGTCTCGAGCACTTCTTTCAGCTCAAAGCGCGGCAACAAAATGTTTTCCGCCCCTTGGTAAATCGCCAAGTTCATGCCGGACGTCATCGCGAATACGTGGAACAACGGAATGACGGTTAAATACCGCTCTTTTCCAAATTCAAACGTTCCTTTGAAAAATTCGGCGCACTGCAAGACGTTGGCGAAAATGTTGCGGTGGGTGAGCATCGCCCCTTTCGAGCGCCCTGTCGTTCCGCCTGTGTATTGCAGCACAGCGATATCATGCGCCGGCTCGATCGGCACCGGGCGCACTTGTCCATCCCCTTGGGCCAAAAACTGTTCAAACGTCAAATCGCCTTCAGCGAGCGGGACAGAAGCCGGCGCCCCGAACTGGACAGTGACCGCCCGCTTGACCGCCGTCTCTTGTCTCACGGCAGCTAGACGCGGATAAAGCGGCTCGTAAATGACGATCATCTCCGCTCCCGAATCATTGAGCAAGTAGGAAAGCTCGCGCTCAACGAGCATCGGATTCACTTGGGTGACGATGGCGCCCGCCTGCAAAATGCCGTAGTAGGCGATGACGTATTGCGGGCAGTTTGGCAGCATGATCGCGACCCGATCGCCTTTTTGCACTCCGAGCGCTTGCAGGCTGGAAGCGAAGCGGTTGACCGCCGCGGCGAGCTCAGCGTAAGTGATCGTTTGGCTGTAAAACGTCAACGCCGGCTGAGCGCCAAATTCCGCCGCCCGTTCATGGAGCACCTCGCACACCGTTTTGTTCGGAATCTCGATATGAAACGACACATGTTCCGGATAAAGAGACAACGCCCGTTTTTCGCTCATTATTTTTTTCCCCCTTCCATTTTGGATTACATTCCAGCAGCATGGCTGCCGCCATCAACGACAAGAAGCGCGCCGGTGACAAACGCGGAAGCCGGAGAAGCCAAGAACAGCACCGCGCCTTTTAAGTCATCGTCGCCGCCGAAACGGCCAAGCGGCGTATGCTCGAGCACTTTTTGGCCGACATGCTTCAGGACGACTTGGGACATTTTCGTCGGGAAAAAGCCCGGCGCTACCGCGTTGACGCGAATGCCGTGTTTTCCCCATTTGGCGGCCAAATCTTTCGTAAACGTAATGACCGCCCCTTTGCTCGTGTTGTAGCCGATCGTATTCAAAATGTCCGGATGCGTGCCGCCAAGACCGGCGACCGACGCGATATTGACAATGGCGCCGCCCGTTTGTTTGGCGATCATCACCTTGCCGACCGCCTGGCTCATCAAAAATGTGCCGGTGACGTTGACGTTGAGCACCTTCTGCCATGCCTCAAGCGGCATTTCCTCGACCGGCGCCCCCCACGTCGCCCCGCTGTTGTTGACTAAAATGTCGATGCCGCCGAACTCGTTGACGGTCGTTTCCACAACATGTTTGACGTCCTCCGGATTCGTCACATCGCACCGCAATGCGAGCGAACGGACGCCGAGCTGTTCGAGCTTTTCTTTCACCTGCTCGCACGCCTCAACCTTGCGCGAGCAGACGACGACGTTCGCTCCGGCTTCAGCGAGGCCGATGGCGATTTGCTCACCGAGCCCGCGCCCACCGCCCGTCACGATGGCCGTTTTTCCTTCGATTTTGAATAAATCCAGCACATGCATAAGCTCCTCTTCCTCTCCCTTATGGTTGGTATTGCCGCAATTCAAGCTTCGCCACTTGCTCTTTATGCACTTCGTCCGGCCCGTCAGCCAAACGAAGCGTGCGCGAGTTCGCCCACATGGCGGCAAGCGGAAAATCGTTGCTCACCCCGGCGGCGCCAAACGCCTGAATGGCGCGGTCGATGACGTTGAGCGCGACATTGGGCGCGACCACTTTGATCATCGCAATTTCTTTGCGCGCCACTTTATTGCCGACCGTATCCATCATGTACGCCGCCTTGAGCGTCAACAGGCGCGCCTGCTCGATCTCGATGCGCGACTGGGCGATCCACTCGCGGATGACGCCGTGCTCGGCGAGCGGTTTGCCGAACGCCACCCGCGACTGCACGCGGCGGCACATCAGTTCAAGCGCCCGCTCCGCCGCCCCAATCAAGCGCATGCAATGATGGATCCGCCCCGGACCGAGCCGGCCTTGGGCGATGGCGAACCCTTTTCCTTCGCCCCAAATGATGTTTTCCTTCGGCACGCGCACATGGTCATACGTAATCTCCGCATGCCCGTGCGGCGCATGGTCAAAGCCGAACACCGGCAGCATCCGTTCGATTTTCACGCCCGGCGTATCAAGCGGAACGATGATCATCGACTGCTGTTCATGTTTTGGCGCATCGGGGTTCGTCTTTCCCATGACGATGGCGACTTTGCAGCGCGGGTCGCCGGCCCCAGATGACCACCATTTCCGTCCGGTGATGACATACTCATCGCCGTCGCGAACGATCGAAGCGCGAATGTTCGTCGCATCGCTCGACGCCACATCCGGCTCCGTCATCGAAAAGCACGAGCGGATTTCTCCGTTCAAGAGCGGGATGAGCCACTTTTTCTTTTGCTCCTCGGTGCCGTAGCGGACGAGCACTTCCATGTTGCCGGTATCGGGCGCATTGCAGTTGAACACTTCCGGGGCGATGAGCGAGCGACCCATGATTTCGCAAAGCGGCGCGTACTCGACATTCGTTAATCCCGCGCCGTATTCGCTGTCTGGCAAAAACAAATTCCAAAGCCCTTCTTTTTTCGCCTTTTCCTTCAATTCTTCGATGATCGGCGGCACGCCGGCCCATCTCGACTCTTGGGCGTTCAGCTGCTCCTCATACACCTTCTCGTTCGGATAAATGTACTCTTCCATGAAAGCGCTTAATTTTTTGATCAACTCTTTCACTTTGGGCGAATAGGAAAAGTCCATCTGCTCCCCTCCTTTTATACTAACCGGTTGGTATGTCCCCTTACTACTACTATACCTTGCCAAGAAACAATATTCAATATTTTTTGACGAATAATCACTGCACTCTCCGTCGGTCTGAACGGCTTTTCCCACGCCAACGCCGGCCTTCTAGCAGGACCGGGATTGAATCGAACATCCCGCTTCCGAGCATCGTTTCCCTCATCGAAAAACCTCGTAGCATCCGGTTTTCGTTTTCACCCGTTTGCTCATGGTCGGGAAAAACCGCTGGTGTTCACCAGCTTACTAGCGGCCAAACAGCAGCAAGCCCTAGCGTTCGTCGCGCCTTAGGGGCAACGGACGCTAGGGCAGCCCAAAACGCGCGCCATCATTCTGACGCGTACCGTTTGTACAACGCCTGCGTGCCGCTGTTTTCCTCGCCGGCTTGTGCCAGCTCCTCGTAAAGCCGCTTCGCAAGCGCTAAGCCCGGCAGCGGCAAGTTCATCCGCTCCGCTTCTTCAAGGGCAATGTTCATATCTTTGAGGAAATGCTTCACGTAAAATCCGGGGGCAAAATCGCCAGCGAGCATGCGCGGCGCCAAGTTGCTCAGCGACCAGCTGCCGGCCGCCCCTTTAGCGATACTTTCAAGCACTTTGAATGGATCAAGACCAGCCCGCTTGGCATAGGCGATCGCCTCGCACACCCCGATCATGTTCGTGGCAATGGCGATTTGGTTGCACATTTTCGTGTGTTGGCCAGCTCCCGCTTTCCCTTGCAAAATGATGTTAGTTCCGAGCCGCTCAAGGATCGGCTTGCACGCCAAAAACACGTCTTCGTCACCGCCGACCATAATCGTCAACGTTCCTTCGCGCGCGCCGATGTCGCCGCCGGACACCGGCGCGTCCAACGCATGAATGCCTTTTCGCTTCGCCGCTTCGTAAATCGATTGCGCCAGCGTCGGCGTCGATGTGGTCATATCGATGACGTATGTTCCCGGCCGCGCGTTCTCCAAAATGCCGTCCTCACCGAAATACACTTGCTCAACATCACGCGGATAGCCGACCATCGTCATCACGACATCCGCCTCCCGGGCCAAATCAGCGACCGTTTCCTTCCATGCCGCCCCCTCTGCCAGCAAGTCGTTTGCCTTTTCTTTCGTTCGCGTATAGACGAGAAGGGGATAGCCTGCTTTTAGCAAGTGGCGCGCCATGCTTTTCCCCATCACACCAAGTCCGATAAACCCGATTGTTTTCATGTTGTTTCTCCCCTCCGATCCGCTTTGGCGGGTGTTGGTCAAGGGCGAGTCTAGCTTCTCCCCACCTATCCCCCATGCTCAATGGGATCGTGCAGATTTCATGACCGTTTTGACGCTACCGATCCGCTCGCCTTAGATGGCCTTCACCATGCCCCCATCGACAATGAGCGCCTGCCCGGTAACATACGAGTTCGCCTCTGACAGCAAGAAAACGACGATGTTGGCAAACTCTTCGGGAGTTCCGTAGCGACCGAGCGGAATGGCGCTTTTCATGCGCGCTTCCATCTCTTCTTTCGTAATGCCTAATTTTTCGGCGTTCACCTTGTCCAAAAAGGCGACCCGTTCCGTCGCGATTCGCCCTGGGGCCACCGTATTGATCAAAATGCCATCTCGGGCCAGCTCCCCAGCCAACGTTTTCGTCAGCCCGACGATGCCGGTGCGGAACGTGTTGGATAAAATCAAGCCCGGAATCGGCTCTTTGATCGATGAGGAGGCGATGTTGACAATTTTTCCGCCCTTTTTCTTTAAATACGGAAGCGCTTCGCGAATGAGCCGAATATAGCTCAATAAATTGAGCTCGAACGCATATTGCCAGTCTTCGTCGCTCACCGTTTCAAACGTCCCCGCGGGGGGACCGCCGGCGTTATTGACGAGCAAATCGATCGTCCCAAACGTCTCCACTGTTTTGGCGACCAGCTGGCGAATCTCGTCCGCTTTCGTCACATCGGTGCGCACGTAAGCGACGCGCCCCTTATGTAAACCGTTCAGCTCCTCAGCAACCTGCTGCAGTTTTTCTTCGCTTCGGCTCGTGATCATCACGTTCGCCCCTTCGAGCACAAGCGCCCGAGCGATTGCCTTGCCGAGCCCTTGGCTTGAGGCGGCAACCAACGCTGTTTTTCCCGCCAATCCAAGTTCCATCGTCATCCCCCCAAAAAAATCATCGCAAGTCATAATATTCGCGGCTATGCTCGATTTTCCTTCTTTCGCCCCGCGAAAAAGCGGTCACGACTCCCCTTCCATCAGTTCGCGAAACCGTTTCATCCCTTCTTCGGTTTTCACCTCATCGACATGAAACGGATGTGGATTCGCCGCTTGCATTGGATCGGCATCCGTCCGCACCCCAAGGGCCTCGGCACCGTCAGCGGTCGCATCGTTCACCACACTTTCGCGAACGCCATCACGGTAAAACACATGGGGGTGGTCATTCCGTCCTCGTTCTGGCATTGAATCTCCCTCCTTTTTTGGCAACTGTAGTTTTCCGTAAAACCAGCGGGATCATTCACCCTGCCGCCCCGCCGCTTCCTTCACCGCTTGGGCGTTCAAACAACGCGCCTGCGGTGCGCAGATTAAAGAGCGGCTCGCCCCATCCGTGTTTTATTCCGTTAAAACGAAGAGCCTGCGCGTTGCAGGCTCTTCGTTGTCAGTCTCAGCTTTCCAGCAGCAAGTCTTCCGGATTTTCGATCAAATCTTTCACCGTTTTTAAGAACCCAACCGCTTCCTTGCCGTCGATGATGCGGTGATCGTACGACAGGGCGACGTACATCATCGGTCGGTTTTCAATCCGTTCCTCATCGATGGCGACCGGGCGCAGTTTGATGGAATGCATTCCTAAAATGCCGACTTGCGGGCCATTTAAGAGCGGGGTCGACAGAAGCGAGCCGAACACGCCGCCGTTTGTGATCGTAAACGTGCCGCCTTGCAAATCGGCGAGCGACAGCTTGTTGCTGCGCGCTTTCGCCGCCAGCTCGGCGATATCGCGCTCGATTTCGGCGAAGTTTTTCCGGTCGCAGTCGCGCACGACCGGAACGACAAGCCCTTCGTCGGTCGATACGGCAACGCCGATATCATAATATTTTTTCAGCAAAATTTCATCGCCTTGAATTTCGGCATTGACATACGGATATTTTTTCAGCGCTGCCACGGCTGCTTTGACGAAAAACGACATGAAGCCGAGGCGCACGTCATGCTCTTCGAAAAATTTGTCTTTTTTCCGTTTGCGCAGCTCGATGACGGCGGACATATCAATTTCGTTAAACGTCGTCAACATCGCCGTCGTTTGCGTCACTTCGAGCAGCCGTTTGGCGATCGTTTGCCGACGGCGCGACATTTTTTCGCGGATAACCGGCTTGCCGCTTTCCGGAGTTGGCGTCGAAACGGATGGCGCCGTCGGAGCCGGTTGCGGCGCCGCTTGCGGCATGGCGGCCGACTGAGCGGCAAACGAAGCTACATCTTGCTTGCGGACGCGCCCAAGCGGATCAACGGTCGGCACTTGCGTCAAATCAATGCCTTTTTCGCGCGCCATTTTCCGCGCCGCCGGCGAAGCGATCGGGCGCTGTCCTGGCGCTTGGGCGACAGCGGCCGGCTGCGGCTGCGCCGCCTGTTGGTCCGCGCGGGCGTCCGGCATGGCCGGCTCCGTTTCAGCGGCCGGCTGCGATGCCGCTTGCGGGGCGGCCGCTGGGGCTGCTGCTCCTTCACCAATAACGGCGATCGCTTGGCCGACGGCGACCGTGTCGCCTTCATTTGCCAACAGCTGCTGCAAAACGCCCGACTCTTCGGCCATGATTTCAACGTTCACTTTATCCGTTTCCAACTCGCAAATCGACTCGCCTTTTTCCACGTAGTCGCCCGGCTTTTTCAACCATTGAGCGATGGTGCCTTCGGTGATGGACTCTGCTAGTTCCGGGACTTTGATTTCAGCCACGTTGATGCCCTCCTCAAACGTTCCATAATCATCATTCATATTTCGTTAATGCACAGCGGATAATGCGCTCCTGCTCTTTCCGGTGAACGACCGGATCGCCTTCCGCCGGGCTCGCGCGCCGGCGCCGTCCGATGTAGCTGACATCGACGCCATCGGGCGCCAAAGCCCGCAAACGCGGTTCCATGTACGTCCAAGCGCCCATATTTTTCGGCTCTTCTTGCACCCAGACGATCTCTTTCACGTTCGGATAGCGGGCGATGATGCCTTTCAACGCTTCTTCCGGGAACGGGTACAGCTCCTCGATGCGCACGATGTGCAGCCAATCTAGCCCTTCCATTTTGTTCAACTGCTCCGCCAAATCGATCATCAGTTTGCCGGTGCCGAATACGATTCGCTCCACTTTGCCGGCGTTCGTCCCTAGCCCCGGCTGCTCAAGCACCGGAGAGAACGAGCCGTTCACGAACGCATCGGCATCCGATGAAGCCAGCGGGTGACGAAGCAGGCTCTTCGGCGTCATGATGATGAGCGGACGCACCTCTTCTTTTTGCAACAGTGCCGCTTGCCGGCGCAAAATATGGAAATATTGCGCCGAAGTAGACAAGTTGGCGACCGTCCAGTTGTTTTCCGCGGCCAGCTGCAAAAACCGCTCGACGCGCCCGCTTGAATGCTCCGGTCCTTGCCCTTCGTAGCCGTGCGGCAAAAGCATGACAAGCCCGGACTTTTGCCCCCATTTCGCCCGTCCTGATGAGATAAACTGGTCGAACATCACCTGCGCCATGTTGGCAAAATCGCCAAACTGCGCTTCCCAAAGCACGAGCGTCTCCGGCGCGTAGACGTTATAGCCGTATTCATAGCCGAGCACGGCCGCTTCTGTCAACGGGCTGTTGTACACGACAAACGAAGCTTTCGCGCCGCTGATGTGATGAAGCGGAACATACTCTTTGCCCGTTTTCACATCGTGCAGCACCAAATGGCGCTGGGCAAACGTGCCGCGCTGCGAATCTTGGCCGGTCAAGCGGATCGGCACGCCGTCTTGCAAAATCGTGGCAAACGCCAACGTTTCCGCGTGCGCCCAGTCGATGTTGCCATTTTCGGCAAAGACGCCGCTGCGCCGTTTGAGAATGCGCTCCAGCTTGGTAAACACATGAAAGTCGGCCGGGAACTGGAGCAGCTCCTCGTTGATGCGATGAAGCACGTCTTTCGCCACACCTGTTTTCACTTCCGGCAGCCGGTCGACGACCGGTTTCGGCGGATCCATAATGAAATCGAGCTCATCTTCGTTTTTCGGCACCCGCTCATAAGCGATTTTCAGCCGTTCGGCGACCTCGTGCTCCATTTCTTCCACTTCTTGCTCCGTCAAAATCCCTTTTTCAACCAATTTTTGGGCATACCATTGACGCACGGTCGGATGTTGGTTGATGAGTTGATACATCGTCGGATTCGTCGCCATCGGCTCATCCATTTCGTTATGGCCGAAGCGGCGATAGCCAATCAAATCGATGACAACGTCTTTCTTAAACCGCTGGCGGTACGCAAACGCCAAGCACGCCGCCGCCAAACAGGCCTCTGGATCGTCGGCGTTGACGTGCACCACCGGCACTTCGAACCCTTTCGCCATATCGGACGCATACGTCGTCGAGCGCGAGTCATGGCTTTCCGTTGTAAAGCCGATCATGTTGTTGGCGATGATATGGATCGTCCCTCCGGTCGTATAGCCGCGCAGCTGGCTGAGGTTGAACGTCTCAGCCACAATGCCTTGCCCCGGAAACGCCGCATCACCGTGAATCAAAATGGCAAATGACGCATCCGTATTTTGCGCCGGCGCGCCTGGGTTCGTCCGATTTTCCTGAGCGGCGCGCGTGTAGCCGAGCACAACGGGATTGACGACCTCAAGATGGCTTGGATTGTTGGCGAGCGTGATCCGCATCGTATGGGCGTTTTGATTGCGCAAACGGCGGGCAGCTCCCAAGTGATACTTGACGTCGCCCGTCCAGCCATAAGTGATGGAAACGGCTCCTTCTGACGGGATAAAGTTTTTGCTTTCGGCATGCTGGAATTCAGCGAAAATCATTTCGTACGGCTTGCCAAGCACATGGGCCAGCACGTTCAGCCGGCCGCGGTGCGCCATGCCGATGTTGACCGCGTCGACTTCATGCTCGATCGCTTGGCGAACCAACTCGTCCAATAGCGGCACCATGGCGTCCAAGCCTTCAATGGAAAACCGCTTTTGCCCGACAAACGTCCGATGGATGAACTTTTCAAATCCTTCCACTTCCGTCAGACGGCGCAACAAAGCGACCCGCTCTTTGTTCGCCAAGCTCGGGTAGTACGCTCCGGATTCAATTTGCTGGATGAGCCAGTTCCGTTCTTCTAGATTATGTACTTGCGAGAATTCAAAGGCGATTTTATCGGTATAGATTTTGCGCAAGTGCAAGATGGCGTCCCAGCCGTTTTTGACATGCGCCGGGGCATGTGGGCAAAGAAACGCAACCGGAATGCGCTTCAAATCGTCTTCCGTTAAATCATACTCCTCCAGCTCTAAACGGCGCAACGTTTTCTCCTCTTTGGCGAGCGGATTCGTGTCCGCTGCCAA
Organism: Geobacillus sp. YF-1; assembly: GCF_052692335.1. Lineage (NCBI taxonomy): Bacteria > Bacillati > Bacillota > Bacilli > Caryophanales > Anoxybacillaceae > Geobacillus > Geobacillus sp. YF-1. Next base: position 982,885 of record NZ_CP199850.1, on the reverse strand, counting down.
GTGACCGTAATGGCGGATGCTGTCCGCCAGCTTGACGGCGGCGACAAGCTTGCTGAATACGGTCGGTGTTTCCGGCAGCCGGAACGTTTGATGCGTTTTCATTGCTTCCTCCGCTTCGGAAGAAACCGGTTCTTCCAACAGCGGCGCCCCCCACTGTTCAAACAGCTGCTTCAGTTCTGGGTCGACGCTGTTCGGGTCATCGAGGTACTGTTCGTACATTTCGATGACGTAACCGAGGTTCGGCCCGTAAAACTGGCTCCACGGTTGAGCATAGTTGGTCTGATTTGCCATCGTGAGAAAACCTCCAACTTGTTTTCGTATCCCTCGGGTCAAGCTAACAGCAGTTAGCAAGACGCCGCACTCCCATTTGGCTACCATTATTCCCGAATGAACGGCAAATTAACGACAATAAACGTTTTCACTGTTTATTTTAACACTATTGCCCGTTAAAATCGACGCAGAAACTTAAAAAAATTCAACTCATTATCATTGTTGGAATAGTTCGAATAATGAAAAACGCAGCCGGACAACGGCTGCGTTTTCTGTTACGAGAGCTTGAATTTTTCTACGAGCTGCTTTAATTGCTGGCTCATCTCGCTTAACGTTTCCGCTGATTGCGTCACCGTCGCGAGCGCCTGCAGCTGGTCATCGGCCGAAGCGGCCACTTCTTCGGCTGCTGCCGCCGATTGCTGGGCGATGGCGGCGATGTTTTGCATCGCGGCAATCACATCGTCCTTGCTTCCGTTCATCCGCTTCGCTCCCTCCATTACATTGGCGAGCGCGGCCGTTAATTGTTCCATCATGTCGGTGATTTTGACGAACGAATCGCCGGTCGTGTGCACCGCTTCCCGCTGCTCGTTGTACGCTTGTTTGGAGCGGCCGACCGCCTCGATCGCCAATCCGGCCTGCTGCTGAATAGCCGCGATCGTTGCGCGGATCATTTCCGTCGCCTTCGCTGATTGTTCCGCCAGCTTGCGCACTTCATTGGCAACGACGGCAAACCCCTTGCCGTGTTCCCCGGCGCGCGCCGCTTCAATGCTGGCGTTCAGCGCCAACAAGTTCGTTTGGCCGGAAATGGCGGTAATCGTTTGAATCACTTCGTCAATTTCGCCCATTTTTTTCACTAAATCGCTGATGACGTTTTCCACGCCGGACAGCTCCTGTTTTGCTTCTTCGGATTTTTGCTGCAAACGATTTAAATGCTCCAATCCGTCATAGCTAGCCGTTTTCGTTTCGTGCGACAGCGACTCCATGTCAGCTGTTGCACCGGTGACCGCTTCGATTTGCCGTGACAGCGCTGACGTCTGGTCATTGATCGTATCAAGACTTCCGGCTTGATCGGTCGTCCCTTTGGCAATTTCACCGATCGCTTTCGCCACCTGTTCGCTTGTGGCCATCGTTTCCTCGGAGACAGCGCTTAAATGGTCAGCGGAAGCCGCCAATTCATTAACAGAGCGGTTCACTTCTCCGATCAGCGCCCGCATATGTCCGATCATGTCGTTGAAATGGTGGGCGAGGCGCCCGATCTCATCTTTGGCCGTCACCCGCGCCTGCACCGTCAAGTCACCGGCTGCTGCCTTTTCGACTTGCTCTTGCAGAACGATCACCGGTTTCGTAATCGAACGGGCCAAAAAGTAAATGGCAACAAGCGCGACAATGAGGGCGATCACCGTAATGACAAACATATTCGTTCCGATCGTGCGGCTCATCGCCGACAAGTCCGCTTCCTTATAAACGACGCCCACCTTCCAGCCGAGCTCCGGAATGGTCGTAAAATACATCACCCGCTGTTCGCCATTCTGTTCGTATTCCCGCATCCCCTTGTCATGCTCAAGCATATAGCGAACAATCGGGTTTTTCGCCATGTTTTTCCCTTTATACTGAGGATGAACGACCGCCACCCCTTTTTCGTCAAACAACACGGGATAGCCGTGGTAGCCGACATCGCTCGCATTGACAATTCTTGTGACTGTATCCAGCGTCATATCAATGCCGACGACGGCCAAGATGTGGCCGTTTTCGCTCACCGCTTTCGCCAGCGTCACGACGTGTTTACCGGTGATGGCATCGACGTAAGGCTCCGTCCACACGACCTCGTCCGGCTTCTCCATCGCTTTTTTGTACCACGGGCGGCTCGTCGGATCATATCCATCCGGAAGCTCTGTCGTTGGCGTTATGTACATGCTTTTCCGCTCCGTGCCGATATAAATGAACTGGACGTTTTCATGAATGCGCAAAAACGTGCGGAACTGCTTTTCCAACTGCGGCCATGCGTTTTCATCTTGAACCATTTGCAAGACCGAAGGCGACTCACTGAATTGGACAAGGCTGTTTTCCTCGCTTTGAAAGCTGGTGCGAATGTCGCCAAGCAGCCCTTGCAGCGCTGACTGAGCGCGCTGTTTCACGTCAGCGTCCACGAGCTGCCGCGTTTGGATCACGCCGACGAGCTGCACGGCGGCCAACGAAATGACCAACAATAAAGCCATTAAGACAATGAGTTTGCTGCGCAATGTCCGAAACACTCGCTATTTCTCCCCTCTTCTTCCTCTTTTTGTCGAACTATGTTTCATTATAGAAGGACAATCGGCCCCCGTCTATAGGATTAGCTTCTTAATTCATACATAAGGTTGGTGAAAAACGCTGATTCCTTTCATTCATCGGCCAACGGTCGGTTTCCTCTTGGATGAACCTTTTCTTAGCGTCTTTTCTAGCTTTCGGTTATGATGAAGGTAAAACGAACGAAAGGGGGATCGGCGTGTACCAAAAACGGCTATACGTGTTTGACGGCGACACGCCGCGGCAAGCCGTCATTCGCAACTATACGAAAAGCGATTTTTCCGCCCTCATCCGCGTGCAGCAGGAAAGCTTTCCGCCTCCGTTTCCGTCCGAACTGTGGTGGAACGAGGCGCAGCTGGAAAACCATGTCACCTTGTTTCCCGAAGGGGCGCTATGCGCCGAAGTCGATGGGCGCATCGTCGGATCTATGACCGGGCTCATCGTCGACTTTGACCCGAACCATGCCGACCATACGTGGGAAGAAATAACCGACGGCGGCTATATTCGCAACCATCGCCCGGACGGCAACACGCTTTATGTCGTTGACATTTGTGTTTCCCCGCCGTATCGGAAGCTCGGCCTTGGCAAGTGGCTCATGCAGTCGATGTATGAAGTCGTCGTTCATCTCGGGCTCGACCGGCTGCTCGGCGGCGGACGGATGCCCGGTTATCACCGCTATGCGAACGAACTGTCCCCGGAAGAATACATTCGCAAAGTGACAGCCGGTGAGTTGAAAGACCCGGTTATTACGTTTTTGCTTCGCTGCGGGCGCACACCGCTTGCGGTTGTCCGCAATTATTTGGAAGACGAAGAATCGCTCAATCACGCGGTGTTAATGGAGTGGCGCAATCCGTTGAAGCAAACATGAGGAAAAATTTTTAATCGTGAACAGAAAGGAATCGCTGGCGGCGGTCGCGAATAAGACAGCAAGAACAAAAACGGAAAGGACTCGTAAGCGATGAGACCGATTCCTTACAGCGATCCGCTCGCTCCTTTGCTCATTCGCAATGAACTGTTTTCGTTGCTGCCGGCGCACATCGGCCATTTGACGGTTGTTTGCATCGGCAGCAACCGCATTAACGGCGACAGTTTAGGGCCGTTTGTCGGCACGCTGCTTGAGAATGTGTATCCCGATCATCTGACCGTCATCGGCACGCTGCAAGCGCCCGTCGATGCCACCAATCTCCGCTTCGTGCATGAGCGGCTGAACGAACGCGGCTCCTACGTGCTGGCGATCGACAGTATCGTCGTCGGTCCGCGGCCGTTTGTCCATACGATCGCCATTCGCCCCGGGGCGCTCGCTCCCGGCACGGCGCTTGGTCATTCCCTTCCATCGCTCGGCGATCTCAGCATCATGGGAGTGATGATGGAGGATACGGCTGATATGAGCGTGCTTCCGTATACGAATTTGCACATTGTTTATCAAATGGCGAAAGTCATCGCCATCGGCCTTTCCCTTACCGTTAGGCAGCGCTACGGTTACGAGACGTCCGCTCCGTTGCTCGCGTAAGGACCAAAAAAGCGCGGCGAACACGAATGTCGCCGCGCCTTTATTTAGGCGATATGGAACGTTTGTTTGATCAACGCCACAACTTCCTCCGCCGTGCCGAGCGACAGCACCGTCTCTTTAATGCGGGCCGCTTCTTCTTTCGTCAGCTGTTTCAACTGAGCGCGCGCCGGCAAAATCGAAGTGGCGCTCATGCTGAACTCATCGAGGCCAAGGGCGAGCAAAATCGGAATCGCAATCGGGTCGCCGGCCATTTCCCCGCACATGCCAACCCATTTCCCCTCGCGGTGGGCGGCGTCGATGACGTGGCTGATGAGCCGCAAAATCGCCGGATTGTACGGTTGATATAAATACGAAACGCGCTCATTCATCCGGTCGGCGGCCATCGTATATTGGATTAAGTCGTTCGTGCCGATGCTGAAAAAGTCGACTTCTTTCGCGAACTGATCGGCCATCACCGCCGCGGCCGGGATCTCCACCATCATGCCGACTTCAATCCCATCGGCGACCGGCACACCTTGGCGGAGGAGCGCCTCTTTTTCTTCAAGCAAAATCGCTTTCGCTTGGCGGAATTCCTCGAGCGTGGCAATCATCGGGAACATGATTTTCAAGTTGCCGTGCACGCTCGCCCGCAGCAAGGCGCGCAGCTGGGTGCGGAACATGTCTTGCATTTCCAAGCAAAGCCGAATCGCCCGGAACCCTAAAAACGGGTTCATTTCTTTTGGCAAGTTTAAATACGGGAGCTCTTTATCGCCGCCGATGTCAAGCGTGCGGACGACGACCGGCTTGCCATTCATTTGTTCAAGCACCGTTTGGTAGGCAGCAACCTGCTCTTCCTCCGTCGGCAGCTCCGAGCGGCCCATGTATAAAAACTCGGTCCGGTACAAGCCGATGCCTTCCGCTCCGTTCGTCAGCGCCCCTTTTACATCGTCCGGCGTGCCGATGTTGGCCGCCAGCTCGACGTGGACGCCGTCGGCCGTCACCGTCGGCTCATCGACGAGTTTCGCCCATTCCGCCTTTTGCGCCTCATAGCGGGCTCGTTTTTCTTCATAATGGGCGAGCCGCTCCGGCGACGGATTGATGACGACTTGTCCATCGAGCCCATCGATGACGACGATATCGCCGTTTTTCACTTCCGCCGTCACTGCCTTCGTGCCGACGACGGCCGGGATTTCGAGCGAGCGGGCCATAATGGCCGAATGCGATGTCCGTCCACCGATGTCGGTCGCAAACCCCTTGACATATTGCCGGTCGAGCTGCGCCGTATCGGACGGCGTCAAATCTTCGGCGATAATGACGACTTCCTCAGAAATGAGGCTCGGGTTCGAGATCGTGACCCCGAGCAGATGGGCGAGGACGCGTTTCGTGACATCGCGGATGTCGGCGGCCCGCTCCTTCATGTATTCATTGTCCATTCCTTCGAACATGGAAATGAAAAACGAGGCGGTTTCCTCAAGCGCATACTCGGCATTCACTTGTTCGGTTTGAATTTTTTCTTTGATCGGGTTCAACAGTTCCGGATCATCAAGCACAAGCAAATGGGCGGCAAAAATGGCAGCTTTGTCTTCGCCGAGCTTCTCTAACGCGTGCTGTTTGATCGCCTCGAGCTCTTCTTTCGCCTTGGCGACCGCCGCCTCAAGCCGCGCCACTTCCGCCTCGACGTCAGCGATCGTTCGCTTTTCAGCCGCCAAATGAGGGGTTTCTAAGCGGTACGCCTTGGCAATGGCGATACCGCTCGATGCAGCAATCCCATGGATGGTTTTTTCCATTACTGCGCGAGACCCTCTTTCGCCAACGTGTCCGTCAATGCTGCCATCGCTTCTGCTGCATCGGCCCCTTCCGCCGTAATTTTAATCGTTGCCCCTTTCGGAATGCCAAGCGACATCACGCCCATGATCGATTTCAAGTTGACGGTTTTCCCGTTGTATTCAAGTTGGATTTCACTGTTAAATTTGCTCGCCGTTTGCACTAAAATCGTTGCCGGGCGGGCATGGATGCCGGAGTCGGAAATGACTTGAAACGTTTTTTCTGCCATCGTTCATCAATCCCCTTTTCTTTCATCATTATTTTCCTTGCCATCATATCAAATGCTGGGGCGAGGAGGCAACGGAAAATGCTTGTCCTCCCGCCCCAACCGATCAGCCGGCTGTTCAGCCGATTTCCACCACACCGTCTTCTCCTTGGGCGACCGTACCTTGTTTATGGACGCGCACCGTCTCGCCCGCTTGCAAGTTCGTGAAAATGACCGGCGTCACGATCGATGGCGCGTTCCGCTTCACATAGTCGAGGTCCACGCGCAAAATCGGCTGTCCTTTTGTTACCGCGTCGCCCTCTTTCACGAGCGCCTCGAACCCTTCGCCATTCAGTTTCACGGTGTCAATCCCAAAGTGGATCAACACTTCATGGCCTCCGACGGATTGAATGCCGATCGCGTGCTTGGTCGGGAATACGTTCAAAATTTTCCCGTCCACCGGGGAAACGACAGTGCCCTCCGTTGGCATAACCGCAAAGCCGTCGCCCATCATTTTTTGTGAAAACACCTGATCCGGCACCTCGGACAGCGGGACGATTTCCCCGGCGAGCGGCGAGGCGATCCGTTCCGCCTGCGCTGCGGCCGGCGCCGCTTCCTTCACTTCCTCTTTCGCTTTGACCGGCGTTTTTCCTTGCATAATGTCTTGAATCTGTCCTTTTAAGATGTCCGATTTCGGTCCAAAAATCGCCTGCACGTTGTTGCCAACTTCGAGCACCCCGGCGGCGCCGAGCGCTTTCAGCCGCTCCTTATCCACTTGACCGATGTCATGAACCGAGACGCGGAGGCGGGTGATGCACGCATCCAAATGTTCGATGTTTTCTTTCCCGCCTAAAGCGGCCAGCACTTCATACGGCAGATCGCCGGCGGCCGCCTCGGTCCGCGGCGCTTCGTCAACCGTTTTTTCACGGCCCGGCGTCGCCAAATCCCACTTGCGGATGGCAAAGCGGAATCCGAAGTAATAAATGACGGCGAACACCAAGCCAACCGGAATGACAAGCCACCAAGCCGTCCGGTTCGGCAAGACGCCAAACAGCAGGAAGTCAATCACGCCGCCGGAGAACGTCATCCCGATTTTGACGTTCAGCAGGTGCATGATCATAAACGACAAGCCGGCAAAGACGCAGTGAATGGCAAACAGCGCCGGAGCAACGAACAAGAACGAAAATTCAATCGGTTCGGTAATCCCGGTCAAAAACGACGTTAACGCCGCCGACCCCATGATACCAGCCACGACCTTTTTGTTTTCCGGACGCGCTTCATGATAAATGGCGAGCGCCGCTGCCGGAAGACCGAACATCATAAACGGAAACTTCCCGGTCATGAACGTGCCAGCCGTCAGCTTTCCCCCGTCTTTCAGCTGCTCGAAAAAGATTTTTTGATCGCCGTGAATGACTTGGCCGGCCTTGTTGACATATTCGCCGAATTCAAACCAAAACGGCGCATAGAAAATATGATGAAGCCCAAACGGGATCAACGCCCGTTCGATGACGCCGAAAATGAACGCCGCCAGCGGCTTGTTCGCGTCAATCATGTTATGCGAGAAAGCGTTGAGCCCGTGTTGGATCGGCGGCCAAATGAACGTCATCAAAATGCCAAGCACGACCGCCGATGCCGCCGTCACAATCGGCACAAAACGCTTGCCGGCGAAAAAGCCGAGATATTGCGGCAACTCAATATTGAAATACTTGTTGTACATGTACGCCGCCAAAATCCCAACGATGATCCCGCCGAAAACACCCGTTTGCAATGTCGGAATGCCGAGAATGTTGGCATAGGACGGGTCAGATCCGACCATATCGGCGCTGACGCCTAAGATGACGCTCATGGTGACGTTCATGATCAAATAGCCGATGATCGCGGCCAAGCCGGCCACTCCATCTCCTCCGGCCAAGCCGATCGCCACCCCGACGGCGAACAAGAGCGACAAATTCGAGAAAACAATGCCGCCTGCTTGCTCCATCACGTTGGAGACAAGCACAATCCAATCGGCTTTTAAAGCCGGGATTTTATCGGTCAGCGCCGGATTTTTCAAGGCGTTACCAAACGCCAGCAAAATCCCGGCCGCCGGCAAAATGGCCACCGGAAGCATAAGCGCTTTCCCGACTTTTTGCAGCGTGCCAAACGCTCGTTTCATGTGACACCCTCCTTTAGGTTCCTTTTCTTAAGTTTTGCAGCAAACGGCAAATTCATGTACCGAAAATGGCGCGGTGGGCGATCCGCAGCAAAACGGAGCAGCAGAGAGAAAGCGCCTTCGATCTAGGGCGTGGCTTTGCCGGCGCAAAACTAGCCCACCGGCACAGAAACAGCCCTTGAGATCGGCCAGCACAACAAAAAAAGCATGAATAAAGAGCAGCAAAAAAGAACGCTTACAACAGCCAGCAAACGCCAGCTGCTTTCGTCCCTTTTTGCCCTCTTTACTCATGCCTGATCGAATCAGTAACACGTAAAGCAAGGCAGCGTTATGCCGTTGTTTCGCTTTTTTTCTCCGCCAGCCGCTGCAAATGCAACGTCAAATAGACCGCCTCCGCATCATCTGCGGGCTGACGAATCGTTTGCTGCATGACTTTGATCAGCTTCCACGCTAAATTGTAGCATAGCGGATACGCTTCTTTCAAGATTTTCGACAAATTTTTTGGTTCTTCGACTTTTTCCCCTTTTTTCATCCGCTCAATCGCATAGCGCAAATGGCGGACAAATCGCAAATAATGAATGCTCTCGCGGTCGATCTCAACCCCGAGCTGCTGTTCGACGATCTCAACAAGCTTGGCGATCAGCTGCGAATACTGGTTGGCTTCCGATACCGTTTGCTTCGAAATGGCGCTATGAATATGAAGAGCGATAAAGCCTGTTTCCCCTTCCGGCAACACGACGCCAAGCCGCCGTTCAATCATGCCGGCCACTTCGCCAGCGATTTCATATTCGAGCGGATACAAACTTTTCGTTTCCGCCAAAAACGGGTTTTTGACGTCAAGCCCTTGCTCGAGCCGTTTGAGCGTAAAGGCGATATGGTCGGTCAGCGCCACGTGAATATGCTCATCGAGCGGCGCGTCCACGCGCCGTGTAATATGCTGAATCACCTCGTTCATCAAGGCGATCAATTCCTCGCTCAGTTCAGGCAGCAGCTTTTTATACTGCTCTTGTTCACGCTCATTTTTCAGCACAAAACATTTTTCCACTGCGCTCTCGGCAATTTCATCCCCCCGTTTTTTGCCGAAGCCGATCCCCTTGCCGATCAAAACGACTTCGCCATACGCCGGGTGGGAGGCGATCAACACATTGTTGTTCAGTGCTTTTTCGACGCGAAACGGCTGTGCCAATCGAGCTCCTCCTTTCTATGCGGATCGTTTGCTTCGGAGCCTATGCGAACTCATTATAAACCGGACCGGCCGTCAGACTCAATGAAAAAAGATCGTGCGTTGCCGGATGAGACGCCGCCCTTTTCTCCATACTATCAAGAGGGCGCGGATGGGAGGGAATGGGATGCCTTACCTCTCGATGAACGAACAGGTTCATCCCATTCGGACCAAACCGAGAGCTAAACAACATCTTGCCGCTAGATAGCGGGAAGCGGCTGCTTACATGAAAGGAGAAACAGAGATGTCCAAAAAAGGAAGACAAAATAAGGTCAGCCAAGAAGTAGCCAATCCAACCGTCTCGAAAGCGGAAGCGGAACTCGCTAAAGACAGCGTCGATACAACGAAACAAGCGAAAAAAAACCGCTCATCACCATCAAACCGGGGCGGACGGAAAAAGCCCTCCTTTCGACAGCTTTCCGTCAGCCCCGGCTTTTTGAGCAGCAACCACAGCAATCGCCTAGAAGGTTGGTGATTTAAGGCAAAATACTGCTGATTCCATTCGTTTCTCAATCGAAGCCAACATCCTCCCCCTTCATCGCCGGCCCGTCAGCTTGTTTACGCGGTCCGGCGAACCGGTTGCAAGCGGCTAAAAATCGCTTTGAGAAGCGGGGGAGTCACAATGGTCGTGACCAGCACGACGATGATCATGGTCGCAAACAACTCATCATCAAGCAGCCCGGCTTCCAAGCCAATGCCGGCAATAATGAGCGCGACCTCGCCCCGCGACACCATGCCGGCACCGACCGCCAACGAGCTTCCCCACGAAAACCCGGCCCATTTTGCCCCCAGCGCGGCACCGACGAGCTTCGTCAAAACGGCCAGCACACTCCAACCGAAAATGAGCGGCCAATGTTGCCAAACCCCGGAAAAGTCGGCTGCAACCCCAATGGAGGTAAAAAAGACGGGGACAAACAACGCATACCCAATCGTTTCAGCTTTATCCAACACTTCCTCCCGATAATCGGTAAAACTGGCTCCAAGCCCGGCGATATAAGCGCCGATGATCGCCGCCACTCCGGTAGCTTCGGCAAACCAAGCGAAGGCAAAGCAGATGATCAGCCCGGCTGAGACGACGGCTTCCGTCACGCGCAGCGGGGCAAACCACCGCAAGATGAGCGGGACCGCTTTCCAAGCGAGCAATACCGCAACGGTAAAAAAGACCACTTTTTTCAACACAACCGCGCCGAGATCGACATCGCCGCCGGTAAGACTCAACAAAAACGCCAAAGCGATCACAACCAATACGTCATCAATCACCGCGGCGCCAAGAATTGCCGATCCTTCTTTGGACTGCAAGCGTCCCATCTCTTTCAGCGCCTGCACCGAAATGCTGACGCTCGTCGCCGATAATAAAAGACCTAAAAATAAGGCCGCTCCCGTCTCCATGCCGAGCGCTGCTCCGGCCGCATACCCGGCCAGCAACGGAACAGCGATGCCGAGCACACCAACGGCAAACGCGGCTTTTCCCGTTCGCTTAAACTGGTCGATATCCGTTTCAAGGCCGGCGATAAACATGAGCAAAATGACACCGATTTGACTCAGTTCGTGCAACCAATCGGTATTTTCAATCACTCCGAGCATGCTTGGCCCAAGCACAATGCCGATCAGCAGCTTGCCAAGCACAGCAGGCTGACCAAGACGCGCGGCCGCATCGCCGGCCAGTTTGGCGGCGAATAAAATGACAGCCAGTTGGGCGATGAGCATTCCATCACATCCTCTCGCGCAGTTTTCCTTTCTTGATTACGTTTATCATGCGCGGAAGGTTTCAGTTTTCATACATGGCGGCCGCCCCTTCTGTTATCTGTTTCGCTTAACCGATTATAGAACGCTTCCCATTCGGCGCTCCCTTCTGTTTGTCCCTTTATCTTTTTCGCCCCTTCCGAACGATGTGTTCGCCTAAGATGCACGGGCGGACGGAAAAGTTAAATGAACGACGGTCCCTTTCCCCACTTCACTTTCAATCCGCATCGTCCCTTTATGCTCTTGGACAATTTTCATGCTCGTCGTCAACCCGAGCCCCATCCCTTTTTCCTTCAAAGTAAAGAACGGTTCGCCGATTTTTTGCAACCGCTCTTTCGGAATGCCTATGCCGGTGTCGGCAATATCGATGCAGACGCTCCCTTCAGCTTCAGAAACGCGGACATACAAGGTTCCGCCGTTAGGCATCGCTTCGACCGCATTTTTCATAATGTTCAAAAGCACTTGGACAATTTGGTTTTGATCGCCGTGCACATACGCTTTCGGAGCGTTGTTATGGACCGATACGGAAACATTGGTTAACGTCGCCTCATGGCCGATCAAACTGATCACGTACGAAAGGGCCTCGCCAAGCAAAAACGGGCGGTAATCGTGGCTTTGCGGCTTCGCCAGCACCAACAGTTCGCTGACAATTTGGTTGATGCGGTCGAGTTCGCTCAACATGATGCGCATATAGTGATCGTTTACTTCCCGCGTCTCCTGCATCACTTGAATAAACCCTTTCATGGACGTCAACGGGTTGCGGATTTCATGGGCAATGCCTGCCGCGAGTTCGCCGAGGACCGACAGCTTTTCTTTCTTGCGCAACAACTCCTCGGCTCGTTTTTGTTGAGTGATGTCGCGGCCGATCGTCAACAGCCCCTTGCGCTTGCCGTTTTCTTCAAACAGCGGCACTTTAATCACATCAAACGTTTTCATTTCCCCGTCCGGCGTCTCGAACGATTCTTCGCGGCGCGTCACCGTTCCGCTTTCCCATGCCTCGCGATCCGATTCTATGCACTGCTCAAACGCCTTTTGGAAAAACGGCATTCGTTCGCCGAGTTCGCGGTCGGTTTTCCCGATATAGTCGATCTGTTCCAAGCCGTACAGCCGCCGGCCAAAATCATTGACGCGCAGCCATCGTCCTTCGCTGTCTTTAAAACAAACAAAATCAGGCATCGAGTTAATGAGCGTCAATAGTTGCTGCTCGTTTTCCTCCGTTTTTTCCAGCTGCTCGCGTTTTTTTAGCAGCTGATACAAAAACACGGCCGACAGCAACACAAACACCGTTCCTTTGGCCGCGCTGAGCACCGTATAGACGCCGCGGCCGACCGGCAGCACGTTGAGCAAGACATCGGTGGCAACGATCCATACTACACTGCCGATCATATAGGTTGCCATGACTTTTGATTTGTTGAACACGTCCCCATCGAACCCCTAACATGCAAAAATCGTGGGCCGCCGGGCTACATTTCCCGCGCCCAACCGAGCAGCTGCTCCGCCAGCAAGGCGGCGCGCTCGCGACCGAGCCGTTTTTCCAACGATGCCTCCAACCGCCGCACCGTCTCTTCCGTTTCCTCCTCATAAGAGAATGAAAAGGACCACTCAAGCGCCGGAATAGCGAGAAGAATGTACTCCTCTTTTCGGTTTTCATAAAGATAAACGCGCGTAGGAGCTTGTCCGTCCACGACCGGCGTTTTGCGGATTTTCATTCCCTCATCCCACCTTTTGAAGACTTCCCATTTTATTTATTTTAGCAAACCCCTGCTCCCTACTCAATATACACCATTTTCCTTGTCATTCCCCCATCAATGATGAGATTCGTCCCGGTGATAAAATCGTTTTCTTCATCGCACAAATACAGACAAGCGCGCGCGATATCATCCGGTTGACCGACGCGGCCGGCCGGATGTTGTTCGTGGTCGATGCTCCGCAATTGGCGGTAATCGCCGGTTTCAATCCAGCCAGGGCTGATGCAGTTCACGCGGATGCGATCTTGGGAAAGCGACACCGCCAACGCATGGGTCAACGCGATGAGCCCGCCTTTTGACGCGGCATACGCCTCCGAATTCGGCTCGGACATCAGCGCCCGCGTCGAGGCGATGTTGACGATCGCCCCTCCTTTGACGTTGCGGCGCATATATTTCGCCGCCTCACGCGAAGCCAAAAAGGCGCTCCGCAAGTTCGTCGCCAACACGTCATCCCACTCCTCGACGGTCAACTCATACGGCGATTTCCAGCGCGAAACGCCGGCGTTGTTGATCAAATAGTCAATGCCGCCAAAACGATCGGCCGCTTCCTTGACAAACCGCTCAATCTCAGCGGCCCGGCGCACGTCCGCTTTCACAAACGCCGCATGCCTCCCTTCCGCTCGCAGCTGTTCGGCTAGCCTTTCCCCGTTTTCCGCATCCATATCGACGATGGCAACATTCGCTCCGTTTTTGGCGAACATTATGGCGATGGCTTTGCCAATTCCGTTTGCTCCACCCGTGACAATCACCGTCTTTTCCTTCATTCCCATTCCACCCGTTCTCCTTTCCGCATTCTCAAAAATTCCATCCTTTCTTGCTAGGGAAACTACCGCTTATTATACCATTCAGAAGCGTCACAAAACATTCGCCCGCTCCTTAGGAGGCTGGTGAAAAACCGCTGTTTGCCTTGATCGGTGATGGAACGTGTGAACATAGAGACTGATGCAGCAAGTTTTTTCTACTTGAGAAACGATCCTAAGAAGCGGTGGGGCCAGCAAATCACCGCCCTGCTCGGAGGCTGATGAAAAACATTGGTTGCCTTTAGTTGACGAAAAAAAGTTTGCATTGTTGTAAGGCTTTTCTATTTGAAAAACAATGCCGGGGAGCAGTTGCGCGAGTAAATCACCGCCCTTCTAGAGGGACGGTGACTTCGTACAAAATCGTGCGATTCCATTTGTTTCCCGGTTAGAAAAGTCTAGTGAAATGAGCCTTCTTTTTTGGCGCCATGACGCAGATTTGCTTGTGGCAGCCAGTTTTCACCGACCTTTTCGGCGCAATGACACGGAGTCCACCCACAAAAAAAAGACCGCTTTATCGCGGTCTTTTTCCATGAGTTATGGAATATACGGCGTCGACCATCCAGGGGCGTAAGGGGTGGGACCGCCATCATATGACGGCAGCCACGGCGCGGCGTAACCACCGTATGGCATGGTGGAGTGCGGCACCGGATAGTACATCGGCGCATACGGGACAGCACTAGGGACAGCAGCCGGCGTCACCCCCGTCGACATATAGGGAATGAACGCTGGCGCCGGGCCGCCTCCCATGCCGACAGCTGGCGCCATGCTCCCGTACGGAGTCATATGACCGGCAGGCGGCGCATTGTCTTCTCCGCCCATCGACCCGGCCGAAGCGGGCGCCACATTCGGCATGGTTCCTAGGCTGAGCGGCGGCATCAGGTTCGAACTGTCTGGGCTGTCGAAACTATCCGAGCTCTCAAGCCCGCCCATATAAGCCGGGCTGACCAACGGCGCCATCGGCATCGCCGGCGGACACCAGTAGCTGTACGGCACCATCGCTGGATAGTAGGTCATCGGCATCGCCGGCTCGGCCGGGCCCGTCTCGCCGCTATAGCCGGCAGCCGCCGGAAATGGTTGATTCACATACGAATTCCAATGATTCATTGTCCTCTCCCTTTCTCACTCATATTCTCGGGGCGCGTACCCACCCATATTGTATGTCGGAACAAGCAAAGGGTGTTTGCCCGGCCAAAATATGGGTATTTATCCGCATCGTCGGCTGCGTTATGATAAATGTTGTCAAGGCGATTTCATCAACGGTTGGGGGGATCGATGATGAATGAAGCATGGGCCGTTCAAAAAATCAACGAACTGCGCAACGGCATCATCTCTGAACTATTGGTGAAAAAAGAAGATTTTTTACTCTTCCGCTCCGTGCTCATCCAACAGCCCGATTTCAAACAGTTCCGCGGCATCGCCCAGCGTGGCGGCCACGTTCTCTACCATTACATGGATACCCCGCGCAGCTGACTTCTTTGTCTTCATCGTTTCAACATCCGGCTTTCAAGGGAGGAGGAAAGCCGGATGTTGCTTTTGGCGGAGAAATTTCCAACGTTTCTATGAAACTCGTCCTATCAACGCTTCGCACCCTTTTCCATCATTTAGATAATGAAGAACGACGCCATCCTTGTTACTCTAGTAGCGAGTTTACGAGAGGAGGGATGTGAATGAAACGAGGAAAGGCATGGGTGATGGCGCTATTGTGTGGAACGTTTTTCTTTGCCGGCCACGCCGATGCGGCGACCATTCATACAGTCAAACGCGGCGATACACTTTGGAAAATCGCCAAACAATACGGCGTACCGCTGAAGCAGCTGAAGCAAAAGAATCGCAAAGGCGATCTATTGTACCCTGGCGAACCACTCGTCATCCCTGATGCCGGCATCACAGCGGCAGAAAAAGATTTGCTTGCCCGCCTTGTTCATGCCGAAGCGAAGGGAGAACCGTATGCCGGGAAAGTGGCCGTGGCGACGGTCGTTCTCAATCGCGTCGATCACCCTGATTTTCCGGATACGATTCGCGACGTCATTTATGAGCGCTCTGGCGGCCATTACGCGTTCACGCCGGTCGCAAACGGAACGATCAACGAACCGGCTGACCGCGAATCTTACCGCGCCGTTGAAGAAGCACTTGCTTTTCGCGGTTTAGGAAACGGCTCGCTCTATTTCTATAATCCGAAAACGGCGAAAAGCAACTGGCTGCGCTCTCGCCCGGTGACCGTTGTCATCGGCAACCACGTGTTTGCCAAATAAACGAAAACAAAGGGGCGGTTTCGCCCCTTTTTTCAATCGCAAACGCCCTCCGTTGCGCTTCGCCGGGCCGTCGCCCTTCATTCCCCTTGAGGGAGGGGGCTCTTCACCAAAAGTTGTCCTTGATTTTTTCATCACGTGCCTTACTTATGTAACCAAGAAAGAACAGGAAACCAATCATGTTTTGCATACACTTATTCAGAGAAGTGAACCGTCAAGTACATGTTTTGGTGATAAGGTGGCAGGGGATTTGGTTTGGAACGTACGTTCAATTTTTTAGGACATATATCCCCTTTACTTGCATTCAAAAATACGGCAAACTAGTAAAAAAGCCGGTTGCAAGAATAAGTGCACCGAGTGGCTCCATCGCAGCAAATTCGGCTGATGATCAAATTGGATAAAAGGGGAATGACGATGAAAAAAGCCAAAGTCGGAGATATCATCGAGTTTAAAAATGGGTTGCGCGGCATTGTGGAGAAGGTGAATGAAAACTCAGTCATCGTGGATTTGACATACATGAAAAACTACCGTGAACTCGATTTGCAAGAGCGGACAGTTGTCAATCATAAAAATTATAAAATTATTGAATAGGAAAAAGAGGCTGCCAAGAGCCTCTTTTTTGTTTACGAAATGCGGGCGAGTTCATCACATTCATAAATATGGACGCCGTCCGCCGCCGACAACGCCCGGTAAAACATCGCCAACGCAAGCTCGTGGGCATCAATCGGCTTGTACTTTTTCCACTTGCCAACGAACAAAAACGGCAGCCGACCGAACAGCCACCCGGCGAGCGCCTCGCCGAGCCGGAACTCCCGCCGTTTGCCGACAAGCAGAGACGGACGAAAAATATGAAGCGATGGGATGGAAAGCCGTTGCAGCGCTTCTTCCGTCTCTCCTTTGACTCGCTGGTAGAAAAACGGCGAGCAAGGGTCGGCACCGACCGAAGAGATGGTCAAAAAGCTTTTCACGCGGCGTTTTTCCGCCAGCGCCGCGGCGCGCAGCGTATATTCATAATCAACTTGAATGAATCGTTGCTTCGTTTTCGCTTTTTTGCGCGTCGTCCCGAGGCAGCAAAAGACATCGTCGACAGCAAAATACCGCTCGTACGACTCAAGCTGGGCAAAATCGGCGACGACTTGCTGCAGCTTTTCATGCTTGATCGGCAACGGCGTGCGAACGAGCACTGTCACCTGCCGGTATACATCCGACTGCAACAACAGCTTCAGCACTTCACCGCCGACCAAACCGCTCGCTCCGAGCAAAAGGGCTGTTCTTCGCTCCAACTTCCAAACCTCCAAGGCTACAAACGTTCATCGTTCATTATATATGAGCCGGAGCGAAAAAACTACCTCTTTTTTGACGATTTCAGCGGTTGTCGACGTTTTCTGGATACAAGTCGTGATTGAGCAGCCGGTATTCCGCCATGTTTTCGTATTTCGTCCCCGGGCGTCCCCAGTTGCAATACGGGTCGATGGAAATGCCGCCGCGCGGGGTGAATTTTCCCCATACTTCGATATAGCGCGGCTCCATGACTTTGATCAAATCGTTCATAATGATGTTGACGCAGTCTTCGTGAAAATCGCCGTGGTTGCGGAAGCTGAACAAATACAGCTTCAGCGACTTGCTTTCGACGCATTTTTTGTCCGGGATGTAGCTGATGTAAATCGTCGCGAAGTCCGGTTGTCCGGTTTTTGGACACAACGTCGTAAACTCCGGACAATTGAACTTCACGAAATAATCCCGGTCAGGATGTTTGTTGTCAAACACTTCAAGAAGATTCGGATTGTACGTAAACGAATACGTCGTTCCTTGATTGCCAAGCAGCGTCAACTCTTTCAATTCTTCCTCTTTTCTTCCTGCCATTCCTTCATTCCTCCTTGATGGATCTATGCCAAGTGAGCCGCCCCCGCTTTACACGCCGCGCTTGTTTCCCCAAAGAAGCGTGTGCAGCTGCGGCAGGATGTGGACATCGGCCAGCTCCTCCGACTCGGCGGCTTGCTCGACGAGCCATTCCAACCGGCCGAGAAGCTTTGCGCGAAGGGCATCGACCTCGGAAGCGACCACATCGGCGTTGCCCGTCTGCAAGTAAAACGGAACGCCTGGGTAGCGGCAGTGCACCTGTTTCGCATACGCCAAATCAGCGTCGTCAAACACGACGACTTTCAAGCTGATGCGCCGCATCCGGCTGCGATCGGCCAGCAGCCGTTCGATGATTTGATCGAGCGCCGTCCAGTCGGTGTCCATCCCCGAGCTTGGCGGTTTCGGGGAAAGGGTGACGTCGTCAACGTCAAGCAGCCAATCCTGCCAGCGGCTCCCTTGCGTTTCGACCGCCACCCGCACCCCTTTTTCATGAAGGAGCGCGACGAGCTCACCGAGCGCGGCGATCAGCAGTGGGTTGCCGCCGGAGATCGTCACGTGGCGGAAGCGGCGGCCGCCAATGGCTTCAAGCCGTTGCCAAATGTCGTCGGCCGTCAGCTGCTCGATCTCGTCTTTCGCCGACCCGTCCCACGTAAACGCCGAATCGCACCAGCGGCAGCGGTAATCGCAGCCGGCGGTGCGGACGAACATCGTCTTTTGACCGATCACCATTCCTTCTCCTTGGATGGTCGGACCAAAAATCTCCAACACCGGAATCGTGCGCGCCATTACCACTCCCCCGCTTTCGGCCGGTAGACGACATAGCTCGTCGGCGTCTCGCGGACAAACACTTGCAAACATTTCGGCTTGTGCGGCAGCGTATCCAAATAGCGCTGGATCGTTTCATAAATCGTGCGCGCCACCACTTCGGTCGTCGGAAACCGGTTCGGGTCGTGACGGTCAAACCAATCGTTGTGATCATTGAGCAGCGTATGGTCCAATTTTCCGTGGACAAGCTTCTTTACCGTTTGGAAGTTGACTAAAAAGCCGCTCTCATCGAGCTCATCGCCGGCGATCGTCACATTGACGATGTACGTGTGGCCGTGGACGTTGGCGCAGCTTCCCGCCGCTTTGTGCGGGATGAAATGGGCGGCGGCGATGTGCATATCTTTGTTCAACTCATAGCGGTAGTGATGCGTCACCTGCGGATAGAGCTGATGCATCATCGCGCCTCCACCTCCGCTTTTTCTCGCAAATATTCCTCCAACCCGCGCTTGCGCAGCACGCACGCTGGGCACTCGCCGCAGCCGTCGGCGATGATGCCGTTGTAGCACGTCAGCGTCTTCGTGCGGATGAACTCGAGCGCCCCGAGCTCATCAGCGAGCTTCCACGTCTCCGCTTTCGTCAGCCACATGAGCGGCGTATGAATGACAAATTCGTAATCCATCGCCAAATTGAGCGTGACGTTCAAAGATTTGATAAATACATCGCGGCAGTCCGGATAGCCGCTGAAATCAGTTTCGCACACACCTGTCACCATATGGCGCGCCCCCCGCTGTTTGGCAAGCACGGCAGCGAACGACAAAAACAACAAATTGCGCCCGTCCACAAACGTCGTCGGCAGCTCGCCTTCCTTTTGTTCAATGGCGATGTCGCGCCGCGTCAAGGCGTTCGGCGCCAACTGCCCGAGAAGCGACAAATCAAGCACCGTATGGCGGACGCCAAGTTCCGCGGCGATGGACGAGGCCACTTCTATTTCTAGACGGTGGCGCTGGCCGTAGTCAAACGTCACCGCTTCCACGTCACCAAACTGCTTTTTCGCCCAAAACAAACACGTCGTGCTGTCTTGGCCGCCGCTAAAGACGACGACCGCCTTTTCTTCCTTTCGCTTCATCCTCATCCGCCTCCTTCTGAATGAGCAGAAGAAGAGGTTTCCAAAACAAAAAGGCCATACCCCTAGGATACAGCCGTCCCTAGTTTTTTATAGAGGGTGTTGCTAGAAACCTCTCCCGTACAAACGTACGGAATTGTATTCTTCTGTTTTCTTTCTCACTATACCATATTTACGGCTTTTGTTGTAGCGTTTTTTTCACCTTTTCCACCACCCACACGCTGATGCATAAAAGTGGAACATAGACGGCGACAAGATACAATCCGAGCTTGGCCGTCCATTGGCTGATCCGTTCGATGTCCGCTTTCTCTTGAAGCAAG
Organism: Geobacillus sp. YF-1; assembly: GCF_052692335.1. NCBI lineage: Bacteria > Bacillati > Bacillota > Bacilli > Caryophanales > Anoxybacillaceae > Geobacillus > Geobacillus sp. YF-1. Next base: position 962,829 of record NZ_CP199850.1, on the reverse strand, counting down.
AGCGTGCCGATAAACAAAATGACAAGAAGCATAGGCAGCGACCGGCGCTGCTGGACAGCAAACAGCTGTTTCACAACCCGCGTCGCCGCCCAAACCGAGAGGGTGATGATCGGAAACACGACAAGCACATAAATCGAGATGACGATGTATTCCATCCGTTCGATAAACGGCACTTCGGGAATTTTCGCCAGCGTCAACGTCGGCCATGTTAAGTGCTGCACTTGTTCTTGATTATAAAACACGATCGAGATAAGAATGATGACAAGGTAAATGAAGGTCGTAAAACCGTTGGCGGCATGCGCCCATTTTTGCGAAGACGGCGCGTTTTTCACAAATGGGTAGTACATGAGCAACATTTCAAATCCTAAATATTGCAGCGTCATTTCTTTCGACGCGCTGACGAGCTGCCCAAACGAATGGTCGAATACCGGCAGCAAGTTTCGATACTGCGCGTACTCCAGCGGGAAAAACAACATCGGGAAAATGGTCGCCAGCGGAATGACCACACCCCATACACACAGTCCCGTCACGACGCGGAATCCGCCAAGTACGGCGTAATAGGTGAGCACCAAAAAAATGAGGCTGAACTGCCATGTTCCCATGAACGGAAACACCCATACTTTAATGATTTCAATGTACGCCTGCAGCACCGTCAGCGCCGCCAACAAATAGTAAAACAGTACCCCTACGCTCAACAGGCCGCCAAACCACCGGCCCAAATAATGTTGATGAAGCAAGACGATATCCCCGCCGAAAGGAGCGCGGGAAAGCAGGCGATACATGAACCAAATGAACAAGTGGGTGGCCAGCCCGGTCAGAAGCACGACCATCCAGGCGTCTTGCCCGACCGCTTTCATCAGCGGCCGTTGGAAGCTGAGCGCCCCAACGCCAATTTGTGTAGCGTGGATGACGAAAAAAACGAAAAACGGGGAGATGAGAAACCGGTCTGGAATCGGTTGTTTCATGATTTTCCCTCCTCATAGTCCCCGTCTTATTCGCCAATGCCCGTGTGCACGATGTCGACTGTCACATGGGGGCGGATGTCCAAGTCCGGATATTCGCGGTAAAACGCAGCCTGATCCCAATGTCTTGTCACACTGCGGACAAAATCGCCGAAGCCAAGCGGATCAATTCGCTTTTTTTGAAAAGAGCGGAATAAACGTTCCATATTGTGTTCCAATTCGCTTTCCATCTTTTTTCTCACGTTATCTAACTGCTTCCCCATGAGCGGATCGAGCCATGACGGATAATCTCGCACCGAAGCATGAATATGAACGGACACATCGAGGCGATGGCGGCTTCCGTCACGTTTCCATTCAAATTTCGGCTTCGCCCATAAGTTTTGCAGCATGACCCGATCCTCGCCTTGCTTTCCGCGATTGCCAACCTTCAGCTGATAAACGCCGTTTTTCGTTTCCCCGAGCAAAATTTTCATTAAAAAGGCATCGCGCAAGCTGACGTGCCCGACATAGTTGTCGTCGCGAAACAACGCGAGCCCCTCGAGCTTCACAAAATCGCCTTTTTTCTCAAAGTACGGCAAAAACGGATCGCTCCCCGGGGAAAAGTAGCGATACAAAAACAGATGCAAGTTCGTCTTCGGCAAGTTCATCGACTGTTCATTTTGCTCGACGAGGTTCGGCAAATAGAGCGTATCGCTGAGCGTTGTCTTCGCTGTGATGTGCAACAGCTCCTTGGCGCTGCCTTTGGCCACGCCAAGCAGCAAATGGCTTCCGACTTTGTTGTTGCGTGCCAAGCTGTGCGTAATCTGCGTCACTCCCCGCTTCGCAAACTCCTTGCCGAACAAAATGAGGCGCAGCTGCCCCTCCTCGATCGGCAACGGCGATTTCGACGACAGGCGCGGAATGAGGTCGTAAATCGTTGGCGACGTCGTCGTCAATATGTTCGGTTTCGTCATCGGTCCTTGTTTGAACGTCGGGTACACGGCTGTCCCTGTATAACGACCGTTCGCAAAATCATATCCCATCTCTTGGATAATTTGAATTTCGTCGATCGGGCGCGACGAACTGGCGCACCCGCCTAGCAACAGCAGCGCCCCGATCCATAGCCACCCGCGCCGCATCATCATCCCCCTTTATTCATCAATATCGCGCTTTTGCTTCTCGTCAAAACGGGCGGCGATCATGTCGGCCATCGTACTTTACTCATCAATATCGCGCTTTTGCTTCGCCTCCTTCGGGTCAAAGCGAAACCGCGACCGCGGGCGAAGAAACTGCGGCCGCTCCGCCGCTTGGCTGTACGGGGAGCGAATAAAGGTATCGTTCAAATGCGGAAACCGCAACGGATAAAACGGCACCAAATACGGATACCCAAACGACTGCAGCCGGCCTAAATGAATGAGCAGCCAACAGACGGCAAAAGCAATCCCGACCCCGCCCCAGCCGGCAGCAAACAAAATGAATGGAAACCGAATGAACCGAATCGTGTTGGACATTTTGAAAATCGGCGTGGTAAACGACGCGAGCGCGGCCAAGGCGACGACAATCAACAAAATCGTGCTCGTCAAACCGGCGTCGACGGTCGCCTGCCCGATCACAATCCCGCCGACAATCCCGAGCGTCTGCGCGACTTTCGTCGGCAGCCGCGCCCCGGCTTCACGCAGCAGCTCAATCGTAATTTCCAAAAACAGCACTTCGAGCACGGGCGGAAACGGCACATTGGAACGCGAATAAATGATCGGACCGAGCAGATCCTCGGGAATCATTTCGTAATGATACGTCAACACGGCCACATAAATCGGCGACGCCAGCACGGAAAACGCCACGCCGAAAAACCGGATCAGCCGAAAAAACGAACCGAGTACCCACGGCAAATAGTAATCTTCTGGCGACGTAAAAAAATCGAACAGCGCCGCGGGCCCGATCACCGCATACGGCGAACCGTCGCAAAGCACCGCGACTTGCCCGGAAATGAGGGCATACACCGCGCGATCGATCCGTTCGGTCGAGATAAAGAGCGGAAACGGCGTTCGCGAATTGTCGGCGAGCAGCTGATCCAAAATCGCGTTGTCAAACACGACGTCAAAGTGAATCGTCTCAAGCCGCTGCGTCACCGTTTGCACCACTTCCGGATTGGCCACGCCGTCGATATAGGCGACGACGACTTTCGTTTTCGATACAGAACCGATCGCCATTTCCCGAAACACCAAATTCGGGATGGCGATTTGCCGCCGGAGGAGATGAAGGTTGACGCCGATGTTTTCGATAAACCCGACTTTCGGCCCGACGACGCTGAACTCATTTTCCGAATCGTTGTTTTCCCGCAGCCCTAAATTGTCAGCAGGGGCGCTCATGAGCGCCGCTTTGTTCGGCTGCTCGCGGAAGGTGACAGCGACAAATCCTTTCAGCACTTTTTCTTCGATCAGCGCCGTGTCTTCGCTCACTTCAATGCGCTGAATCGGCACGATTTGCTGCAAATCTTCCAGCCGGACGTCTGGATGCTTTGGAATGTCATTTTGCAGATGGCAAAGAATCCGCTCTTGCAACAGTTGGGGATCGACGAGTGAATCAAAATAATAAATGGAAAGCTCTTTGCCTCCAACGCGAAACGATACTTCGACAAAGTCGCTCGATTGCCGCAATTGTTCCCAAAGCTGCGAAACCGGACGCTTGGGAGGGCGTTTCTTCTTATTTTTCCAAAACGTGAACAACCCCACGTCCATCCCCTCGCTTTTCCGTTTACGCCATAGTCTCCCAGCTATCCATGAGTTTTATTCATCCTCAGCAGCCGACTTGGAGGTGGACGAACCAAGAAGGTTGGTGATTTAAAGGGAAATACTGCTCTCCAACCGTGTTTCTCAACCGGAAAAAACCTTGCAACGTCATCATGTCATTCCTTGGAATTTCTCATCAATCGAGCGAATCTATTGTTTTTCGCCAGCTTTCAAGTCCACTTCCAACCATCGATGATTTTTCTTCATCCCCCTCTGATCTCCTATTGATTCGACAAAATCTTCTATATATTATTAAAAATAGCCCCCTTGGTGAAACGTGCCGATCAAAAGGAGACGCCTTCTTCCCTATCACGCCAGTGCGTGCTCTTTGGCTGGACGCGTGTAAAAGACTGACGAAAAGAAAAAGGAGAATGCCGAATGAGTGACTTGACGAAGCGACGCCGCGCGAAACAGGCGTTGAAAAAAGTGACAGAAACAGCGGAATGGCTGCGGCGATCCATGGACCCGACGCGCCCCCTTGAGGAGCAGCTCGACCGCCTCCGCGCCTTGTTGGATGAGCGGCTCGGCCATGACGAATACTTTGTCGTTGTCGACGAAAACGGATACGGCCTCATTCATACCAACCGTCTCCGCGAAGGGCGAACCTTCGCCGATCCGGTCGGGCTCGCCGCCGCCCGCACGAACGAGCCGCTATTGCAAGTGTACGAACGCGACACGGGCGAAGTGTTGATTGACGCTAGCTGCCCGCTTTGGACAGAGCCGAGTGGAAGACGGATCAATTTGCGGCTAGGGCGGCTCATGCATCGCCCGTATTTGCCGTGGGTGTTTGCCAGCCTCGTCGCCCTTCCCGTCGCAGTTGGCGGAGGAATGGCGGCCGCTCGGCTGCCTGTCTGGTTGGCCGCCTTGGCCGCGATGATAGCGGGCGCAGCGCTTTCGTTTTTCTGGGAACGGCGGCTGACAACCGAACTGCGCCGTTGGTACCGCGTTGCCCGCACCGCCTCTTCCGGCCAATTGCACGCTGAAGTGGAAACGGCGGGGAAACGAAACGAATTTCACCAAATCGCTTACGAAATCAACAAAATGATTCTCGGCATCCGCACGATGATCACCGAGCTCGGCAAAGCAGCGAAAACGGTGCGAGATGTCAGCCATGAGCAACAAATGGAAATGCGCCGCTTGTCCGAATCGTTTGACGAAATCGCTGCCGCAGTAGAAACGTTCCGTGAAGGAGCCAAGCAACAAACCGACGCCGTCCGACAAGCCGATGACGTCATCCAACAAATGGTGGAGCGCGTCCAAGGAATGCGTTCCGCTGTAGAGCGGGTCGTCAGGCAGGCCGATGAAGCGTGGTCATCGGCGGCTGAGGGCATTCGCCTCATGGACGAAACGAAAACGAATATGGATGCCATGCAGATCGGCATCGGGGAGACGACCGCCTTAATCGACAAGGCGGCCAAAGAAGCCGGGCGCGTTCATGAGATGATCGCCGCCATTCGCACGATCGCCAAACAGACGAACTTGCTCGCCCTGAACGCGTCGATCGAGGCGGCGCGGGCCGGCGAGGCGGGGCGTGGGTTTTCCATCGTCGCCCAAGAGGTGCGCAAACTCGCCGAAGACACAAACGCGTTTGCGTCGGAAATTTTTTCCTCCCTCGACGCTATGGCGAACGCGCTCAAAGAAGCGGTCGATGCCGCGCAAGGAAGCGGCCGGCACGTAGAAAAAACGAAAGATTCGCTGTGGAAAACCGGGGAAACATTCACGGCGCTCGGCAACATGTTTGCGCAGCTGAACGGCTTGCTTCAACAAAACGAAGTCTACGTCAACGATATCACCGCCGACGGCAGACGCCTCGGTGAATTGATGGAAGGCGTGCGCACTGTCGCCACCGAATTTTCCAACATGGTTCATGAAACATCGGCCGGGCTCGAACAGCAGACGCTCGCTCTTCATCAGCTGGCGCGCGAAGCGGATGCACTGGCAGCGGCAGCGCGCGAATTGGATAAGATGATTTCCCGCTTTCACTTCGAAAAGACCGAGAAAACCGCTGAAGTTGGTGACAGGCCCACCTCTCTTCAATGACCGGTTTTATAAAAGCAAACCCTTTTGCTTCTCGTCCGCTTGGGCAAGGAGCAAAAGGGCTTGTTTACCGCTTTGGCATACGCCGGCGCCAAAGAAGCCATAACAAACAAACGCTTATGTAACCGAACAACGGATAAACCATCGACAACAGCTCCCCGTAGCGAAATGGGCTGACGGCGGCAAACAGCAGCACAAGCAGCACCCCAAGCGGTTTTCCGCCCCCGGGCCACCAGGCGCGCGCCTGACGTTCCAGCCCAAACAATCCGCCGATGACGGAGGTGAAAATTTCCCCGTAAATCACGACGACATAAAACCAATAAAGCACGGCGAAAAACGTCCGAACCACCTGAGCCATCGGGATTTCATCGCCCGCGTGATGCGGAAACGACAACAGCACCGTATGATTCAACAGCAGCAGCCCCGTCAGCAGCAAGCCGCCCAACACCGCGCCGCGCTTGACCACCCGCTCATTCGCCGCTTCGCGGGCGACGGGAACAAGCACCGCTTGCGCCATGGCCAAGTTAAACGCCGCATAAGAAAACGGCGCCATCATCGCTTTCAGCGAATAGTCCGCTGCTGTTGCCCCCGGTCGGCATAGATGCCCGGCTGTCGCCATTTTGAGCAAAATGGTGACGCTAAACAACACCATCATCGGCACTACAAACACATTCACGCCAAACAGCCCTTTGCGGTCGAGCAACATGACCGCCAACGCCGCGCCAAGCGTCAGCGCAATCCCCGCCTGCCGCGGCCAGCCGAGCTGCTCTTCAAACACCGCGCCCGCCCCGGCAATCATTACCGCCGTCACCCCTGCCACCATGCACGTCATCACGAAGGTCACTAGCGGACTGAGCCGTTTCCCGAACAAATAGCGGTTCAATTCATCGTAAGAGGCGGCGCCAAGGCGGCGCGCCATCACCATGAGCCGCGCCCCGCCCCAAGTGAACAGCGCGCCGCTGACCGCCACCCCGATCGTCCCCGCCGTTCCATACCGGGTAAAAAATTCAATGATTTCTCTGCCCGTCGCGAATCCAGCGCCGATCACCGTACCGACATACACGGCGGCAATTTGCCACGCCTCCGCCCATTCCGTTTTTTTTCTCACCGTCTGCCATCTCCTTCTCTTGTCCTCTCTTTTCATTCCATGTATATGTCCGCAGCGGACAAGAAAGACGGCCGAACCGGAGAATGTTCCTCAATAGAAAAAACGGTGCTGACCCAAAAGGTTGTCTGCCTTCAAGATCGGCACTATAGTGCGGCAGAAGCAGTCAGCACGTATCTATAGCAACGAAAGAGGGTATCCCGTTCCTTTTGGGACACCCTCGTCTTCGTTAATGCGCCATCACTTGTTCGACTTGATGTTCATGCAGGGAGGCCGCTTCGACATGCACTTTCACGGAATACGTTCCCGGCGTAGCAAACGTCACCTCTGCCTGATAGTCACCGTTTCCGGCTTCTTTTGTTTCGACAAACTCATGTTTGTTGTCCGCCTGCCAAATTTCAAAACGGACGGTCGCCTTCGTCAGCGGCTTTCCGTCTTTCATGATGCGAACCGCTAAGGTCACTGGTTTTCCGGCTGTCACCGAATGGGAAGATAACGACATGGACACACTGTTGTCGTGGTGATGGCCTGCCTCACCGTGCTGATGATCCGCTTCGCCGGACGCGTGGCTATCCGATTCTCCTTTTTCAGCCGCTTGGCTTGGATTGCCGACGACAACATCTTTTTTCGGCATGTTGTGCATATCACGTGCCGTCACATGGGCGACAACAGAATACGTCCCCGCTTCGGTGAACGTTTTGGTGACCGAATAGCGCCCGCTGCCATCGCGCTTCGCTTCCAGCATGTCGCGATCGCCGGCGCCGTGCTTCCACACTTCAAATTTTACTTCGCTCGCATCGTCTACTTTTTCACCGCCATACGTCACGACACAAGCGAGCTTCGTCGGCTTGTTCAACTCGATATGATCGGGTATCTCCATCTTCACATCAAGCACAGCCGGCGTTTCTGTTCGCTTATTGTTGTCCGAGCAAGCCGCCGCTGTGAGGCCAATCAACGCAGCCACACACGCTAACGCGAACCGTTTCATGTTCCTGTTCTCCTTTCCATCTAAGAGCTGTCATGCCACTTGCCCGACCGGACAGGTGAACAAAACAGTCTCTTTTTCTGTTTTTCAGTTTATCATAGCTTCGCCCCACCTCTATTAGTCTTCACCATTTTTTCAAAAACATTTCATCGTTATCACAAATTTTTTTGCGCAAAACACTTGAAAGTCAAAAAAGGTCAAAGTATAATAAAATCAGAAAGTCAAAGAAAGTCAAAGTCAAACTACTAGTAACGGAGAAGGGGGTATTCCTCATGCGTTGCCAAGCATGCCAACAACGTGAAGCAACGGTGTTTGTCAACTTGCAATGGAATGGTGAGAAAAAACAGCTTCATCTCTGCCATACATGCTATGAAAAACAAAAACAACAACTGTCAATTCCAATGAACTTCGGCTTTTCGCCGTTTTCGTTTGACGACTGGTTCGCTGGTCATCTGGCGGCGGCCAACGCGCAAGCGGCCGCGCCGGAAACGGCGGCCAAACGCCCGCAGCGTCATGGCGGCGGATTTTTGGATCAATTTGGCCGCAACTTGACGCAAATGGCCAAAGCGGGCTTAATTGACCCCGTCATCGGCCGCGACAAAGAAATTGCGCGCGTTATTGAAATTTTGAACCGCCGCAATAAAAACAATCCGGTCTTAATCGGGGAACCAGGTGTCGGGAAAACGGCGATCGTTGAAGGGCTCGCGCTGAAAATCGCCGAAGGAAACGTGCCGGAAAAACTGCTGAACAAAGAAGTGTACCTGCTTGACGTCGCTTCGCTTGTCGCCAACACCGGCATCCGCGGTCAATTCGAAGAGCGGATGAAACGGCTCATCGCCGAACTGCAAGAGCGGAAAAACGTCATCTTGTTCATTGACGAAATTCACCTGCTCGTCGGCGCTGGCGCTGCCGAAGGGTCGATGGATGCCGGCAACATTTTAAAACCGGCGCTCGCCCGCGGCGAGCTGCAAGTCGTCGGGGCGACGACATTGAAAGAATACCGGCACATTGAAAAAGACGCCGCTCTTGAGCGCCGCTTCCAACCGGTCATCGTAAACGAGCCGACCGTTGACGAAGCGATCGCCATCTTAAAAGGCATTCAACCAAAATATGAGCAGTTCCACCATGTCCGCTATACGGATGAGGCGATCGAAGCGTGCGTCAAACTCGCGCACCGCTACATCCAAGACCGCTTCCTGCCGGACAAAGCGATCGACTTGTTGGACGAGGCCGGCTCGAAAGCGAACTTGCGCCTCGGCCCGACCGATGAAAAACAGCTGCAAGAGCGGCTGATGCAAATCGCGAAAGAAAAAGAACAAGCGGCGAAAGAAGAAAACTATGAACTGGCGGCAAAACTGCGCGATGAAGAGCTGAAACTGGAGAAACAGCTCGACCAAGGCGTCACCCAAGAACGCCCTGTCGTGGATGCCGCCGATATCGAGCAAATCATCGCCGAGAAAACCGGCATCCCGGTCGGCAAGCTGCAAGCCGATGAAAAAGAAAAAATGAAACATCTCGAAGAAAACTTGGCGAAAAAAGTGATCGGCCAAGCGGAAGCGGTGCAAAAAGTCGCCAAAGCCATTCGCCGCAGCCGCGCCGGCTTGAAGGCGAAACACCGCCCGATCGGTTCGTTCTTGTTCGTCGGCCCGACCGGCGTTGGGAAAACGGAACTCGCCAAAACGCTCGCCGAAGAGCTGTTTGGCACGAAAGACGCCATGATTCGCCTCGATATGAGCGAATACATGGAGAAACATTCGGTCGCGAAGCTGATCGGTTCTCCTCCGGGCTATGTCGGCTTTGAAGAAGCCGGCCAGCTGACGGAAAAAGTGCGCCGCCATCCGTACAGCATCATCTTGCTCGACGAGATTGAAAAGGCGCACCCGGACGTGCAGCACATCTTCCTGCAAATTTTGGAAGACGGCCGCTTAACCGACAGCCAAGGCCGCACCGTCAGTTTCAAAGACACGGTCATTATCGCGACAAGCAACGCCGGCGTCACCGACAAAAAAATCACCGTCGGCTTTGAAAAACAAAGCGGCGGCCCATCAAGCGTCCTTGACTCACTCAGCGCTTACTTCAAGCCGGAATTTTTGAACCGCTTCGACGCCATCATCGAGTTCAAGCCGCTCGAAAAAGCGCACTTGCTTGAGATTGTCGACTTGATGCTCGCCGATGTCAAAGCGGCGATGCGCGAACAAGGCATTGAACTCGACGTGACCAAAGCGGCGAAAGAAAAGCTGGCTGAGCTCGGCTACCATCCGGCCTTCGGCGCCCGCCCGCTCCGCCGCGTCATCCAAGAGCATGTCGAAGACAACATCGCCGACTGCCTGCTTGACGCTGACCAATCGGTGCGCGCGATCCGCATCGATGTTGAAGGAGACGCCATCGTGGCAAAAATCGCCTCATAACCGTCTGACGAACATCGTCTCACCTTTGAACAAAAGGTGAGGCGTTTTTTTATGACCAATACCACAAACCACAAGTCGAAAGATGTCGAATTTTCACTAACGGTTGTGCTTGGCATTTTTCTTATTTGATGAGACAATCAATTTGAAAATATTGTTAGTGTTTGTAGCGTAAAAAGCGATCCTGTCTCTCGGCCTTGGTTTTGGCATCTGAAAAGCGGGAGCCCAATTCCTCCAACCTATCTTCATGAATGGGTGATTTTATGAAGGAAAAGTTCTTCTACCCTCTTTTTATCGGCGTTCTCTTGCTGGCGGCGTGCGAGCGCGGACATGATCCTACCCCCGCTCCGCACCATGTAGGGAAAGAAGCGGTACAAGGAAACGAGCAAAAGGAAAAAGCAAAAAAGGAACAGAAGCCGTTATCGCTAGAGGAGAAATTTCTGCCACCGCATTTTTTAGTCAATGAATTTACCGCCAAAAACGAGCCGCTCGATTCACTTGACGATGCGTTACACCCTCTCGGAGCAGCTGTATCAGTTGCTTGAACAGTATCGAGATTACTATTTCGTCATTCAATATCCAGAGGAACTTTCTCGCGTGACCCATGTTGACCGTTCGAACGCCGTCAAAGGCCCTTTGCCGGCCAACGGACAGTTGTCATATACCATCACCATTTCTTCCTCATGGATAGACGATATACCAAAAGATTTGATCAATCGAATCAATCATGGAGACTTGCGGTACAATCTTTTCATCTTGGACAAAGAGCGATCCCCTGTCCATATTTTTAACGATGTCCAGTGGTATCCATCGTTCGATCCAAACAAAGGGTCCAGCGTCATTTCGGAAGACGGCGGTGCCAGAACATGACGGCCATTCGGTCAAACGTTTTGACCGAATGCACGTCCGTTTCTTGAGGTCAGACTCTTTCGCACGAATAAAGGATTTTCGCTGAAAAAGGGTGGTCGCCATCGCCTCTTTTTTCGTTTTCTGTCTTTTCACCACAACATGTACTTGACAGCCGGTCCACTTCTTTGCACAAGTGTATGCAAAACATGATTGGTTTCCTGTTCTTTCTTGGTTGCATACGTAAGTACGTGATGAAAAAATCAAGGACAACTTTTGGTGATGCGAAGCTAAACGAAGAGAGAACGCCGGTGTTACAATAAATTATGGAAAGCGGGACCATCTATGAAAAGGGAAGTCATTTTCAACAAGATCAGCGTGATCGAACGCTGCTTGATGCCGAAGCCATCCTCCGTTACGCGAAAGAAAGCAACTAGGCCGGCTCCTTGACGGAAGCCGGCCGGTTAGCGCCGCAGACCGTTCATCAACACGCGGATCGTCCGTTCCATTTCCGCCTCATCATCCCAGTTGCGGTCAGGCAAAAGGAGAAAGCGGGCGGCCAAAAAGCCGGCGAGCGATGTGATCGTCAAGCGGATGACCGAATCGACCGGCAGCTCGGCCAACTCCCCTTTCTCTTGAAAATGGCGGACAATGCGGGCGAATTTTGGATACACATGCTCGGTAAACACGCGTTGAAAGCATTGTTTAATCTCGGAATGAAAGGCCAGCTCCTGCCAAAGCACGCGAATCGCCGGCAAATACGTTTTCACAAACGCGTAGCGGTTGGCGAGCACCGCGCGCAAAAACTGTTCGTACGTCTCATATTCGTTGTCAAACACTTCGCGGACAAACTCTTTCGCCAAAAACGGGGCGACGGACTGAAACAATGTCGGCGTGACGATCGCCAACAATAAGTCTTTTTTCGTCTTATAGTGGCGGAAGATCGTCCCTTCCGCCACCCCGGCCTTTTTGGCGATTTCACTCGTGGACGTCGCCGCATAGCCTTTTTCAGCAAACATTTCCACCGCTGCTTCCAAAATTTTTAGCTGTTTTTCACTGAACTGTCCGTCCTTGCCGCCGATTTGCAGCAATTCTTGAATCCATGAATGCTCGCTCATGACTCTACTCCTTACAGCTTGCGGTATTTTTTCAATGCTACTACATTGAATACCATAAACAGCAACGTAAAGCCAAGCAGCACGTATACGTCAACAGCGATAGCGCTCCAATCCTCTCCGCGCACCATAATATCGCGCAGCGCATCCGCCCCGTAGGTGAGCGGCATAATGACGCTCAGCGAACGCAGCCATTGTTCCATCGTGTCAAGGTTGAACAAGCCGGAGAAAAACACTTGCGGCACGACGATAAGCGGGATAAACTGCACCATTTGCAGCTCGTTGTTGGCGAACGCCGACAGCAGCATCCCGAGCGCCAGCGCCGTCATCGCCAGCAAAAACGTGATGAGCAGCACATACACGAACGAACCTTCCATCATCATGTCGAGCACATCAATGGCAAACCATGAAATTAAGCTTGCCTGAATCGTCGTAAACAGCCCGAACCCGATCATGTAGCCGACGACCATTTCCCAGCGCCTGAGCGGCGTCGCCATCAACCGCTCGAGCGTCCCATTCGTCCGCTCGCGCAAAAATGACACTCCGGCAATCAAAAAGACAAAAAAGAAGACGAAAAAGCCGATCAGCACGGGGCCGAAATAATCAAATGACGCCATGTCGCTTGATCCGTGCCAATACGTTGTTTTCAGCTGAAACGGGGGCTTGGGCGCCATGGACTGAAACGCCTGCTGCACCGCGGCCAGCACCGCCTGATTGGCCGTCGGGTCGCTTCCTTCCAGCGTAAGGTGCGGAGCGCTTCCGCTCATGTCAAGCCACGCGTCAATGTCTTGATCGTCCAGCTGCTTTCGCGCTTGTTTTGCCGACAGCTCGTTCACGTTCGCTCCTGCTTCTTTCAACTTGTCAACAACCGCCTCAGGCACGTGTTCGCTGACGGCAATGGCTGGTTTGTATTCTTCGCCATTAAACACCAAATCCATTAACAACAAGACGAACATCGGTGCGACAATCATGAGCGCCAGCGTGCGCTTGTCGCGGAAAAATTGGCGGATGATGCGGACGACAATGGCCAACACTCTCATCGACGAGCACCTCCAAACGTCAAAAACGCTTGTTCAATCGTTTCTGCGCCTGCTTTTTGTTTCAATTCATCCGGGCCGCCGACGGCAATCAACCGACCTTCGCGAATCATGCCAAGCCGCCCGCACTTTTCCGCTTCATCCATCACATGGGTCGTGACGACAATGGTTGTACCACGCTGGCGAATCCGCTCGAGCTCCGCCCAAATCGATTGGCGTAGCACTGGATCGATGCCGACCGTCGGCTCATCCAAAATGAGCACTTCGGGTTCATGAAGCAAGGCGATCGCCAGCGACAGCCGCCGCTTCATCCCGCCTGAGTATTGGTGCACCGGCTTTTTCCGATCATTCGTCAAGTTGACGAGCGCAAGCATATCATCGATCCGTTCTTTTTGTTTTTTCCCTCGCAACCCATAGATCGAAGCAAAAAATTGCATGTTCTCGAGCGCAGTCAATTCTCCGTACAAGGCATCCGACTGCGCCATAAAGCCGATCCGCTTCATGGCGCCAAGATCAGGCATGTTCACGCCCAGCACGCGAATCGTGCCTTCGCTCGCTTGATCAATGCCGGCGATCATGCGCACCAATGTCGTCTTGCCGGCTCCCGACGGGCCGAGCAGACCGAAAATTTCCCCCGCGCGGACATCCAACGACACATCGTCGATGACCACTTTTTTTCCAAACCGCTTGGAAACACGCTCGACTTGAATAGGTGGATGAGCGAGCATTTTTTATTCCTCCTTGCGTATCATGATGAAACCGTCAGTTTGCCGGGTTCCCCCGACTGCTGAACAGAATCATTCTTGAATGCCGAAACAATGACGAGAACAATCCCAGCAAGCGCCAACGAACATAAGACGAAAACAGGTTCGTTCCATTGCAGCTTCTGATTAAAGAAAAACAGTTCCCGAAGCCCCTCCACCATGAAACGTTGTGGCAGCCACGAATAAACCCAATCCCGATAGAACGATGTCATCAATTCTGGCGCCATGGAAAGCAGTGGAGCACCGAAGAACAAAAGAAGAACAAAAATCGGAATCCCTTTGAAACCAATCCAAGCCAACACGGCGCTTTCGATGGTAAAGAAGCTGAAAAAAGCAAGCGAAACAAACAGCGCCATATTGATAAACGAAGGGATGTGAAATCCGATGGCGTCGGCCATTCCGATAAATCCAAATCCTGCTATAAGCGCTAGAAGCAGTCCGACAACGTTTTTCATCACCTGTGCGGCCAGTTTCTCCCGCCGGCGTGCCACCCCACGCCGGTCCATCGCTAAATATAGCAGCGCCGCCGCGGCAAGACTTGTCATCCAAATCGGCTGAACGAACGAAACAGGCGCATTGCCGTTGGCGCTATGTGTGCCGACCGAGTGAACGACGGCTGTCTCTTTCCCAACAGGTGAGGCGAGAAAAGCGGCCTGTTCAGCTTTCATCATCACCCTTTTTTTCGCCATCGCTTGCAACAATTGTTGGCGTACATTGGTGTTAATATGATCCACCATTTGATTCAAGATTTGCTGCACGATCGTAGACACTGCGGCATTCATTCCTTGATTGACAATGATTTTCACTTTTGGGGAAGAAGGATGGACCGTCTGCAGAGACGTTACTTTCTGGCTGAAATCTTTTGGAATAATGAGAGCGCCATAATAGTTTTGCTTATCCATCCCTTTTCGCGCTTCCATCTCGCTATCAACGTTTATCCAATCAATGGGCGGTTGATCCTTTTCTGTTGCATTCGATTTCATGGTGTTTCTGATGGCCTGTTCAATGTTCTTCCCCATGTTGATCGACGGCTGATTCGGCAATTGCATCCCTTCGTCTTCGTTGACAAACGCAACGGGAAGTTTTTGCGGTGTCGGGTGCACTGTTGGAATGAGAACAAGAGAGAAAATCAATACAACAACGGCCACAATGACGGGTGACAAGGCCACCCACTTATTTTTCAAAACACTCATAAGCCTTTCCTCCTTCTTAAAAATGAAGTAGTGAGCAATCACTCACAAGAAGTATAAAACAGGAATACGTACTTGTAAAGTGAGTAATCACTCACAAAATACATTTTTTAAGCTGCCGACGGTTCGGCAGCCCCTTCCTAGTTCATCGTTTGAATGTCTTGCCAGCCGTAGCACCACTCCGATAACGCTGTTCCGCCGATTTCCACCCTTTCCTCGGCCAGTTTTTCACCGCCAAGCCGTTCGTAAAAACCGCGCGACGGATTGGCGGCAAGCACCCAGACGACGAGCGAATGAATACCTTTTTGCGCCAAGTCGCGGGCCAAAGCTTGCACAAGCCGCCGTCCCCATCCTTTTCCTTGCGCCTCTTTGAGCAAATACACCGCGTACAACTCCCCGTCATAGTGGGCCGCTGGGCCGTCGCTCGCCCGGTTTCGTCCGCCGGAGATGAAGCCAACGACGCGCCCGTGTTCCTCGGCGACAAACACGGAATGGTCCGCTTGGCTGAGCACCTTCTCCCATAACGTTTGTTTTTCTTCCACTGCCAATGTCTCCAAGTACGCATCCGGCACGATGCCGCGGTATGTTGTCTTCCAACTGTCCACATGGACAGCAGCAATCGCCAGCACATCGCTGAAAGCTGCTTTCCGAATCATCGTTTTTCCCCCTAGCGCAATAAGTGTTTCTCCGTCTTGAAGAAAGAAGGTGAAACGATGCCGTTCCACCTTTTTCATTCACAACGCTTTGTCATCGACACTGTCCAGCCACCGTTCGATATGGCTGACGACCGAAGCGACCGCCCCGTCGGCAAACGGCGACTGGAGGTTGGCGCATTGGACGAGCTCGGTGAACGGCCGGCTGCCGCCCAATCGGCAAAGCGCCACATAGTCGCGCCACGCCGCAGCCCGGTCGTCTTGCGCCCGCTTCCAAAACTGGAACGCACACACTTGCGCGAGCGTGTAGTCGATGTAATAAAACGGGTCGGTGTAAATGTGCCCTTGCCGCTGCCAAAAGCCGCCCCGTTCAAGGTAATCGTGGCCGTCGTAATCCCTTGTCGGCAAATACACGTTCTCAATGTCGCGCCATGTTTTCTTCCGCTCGGCCGGCGTCATGTCCGGGCGCTCGTAGACGGCGTGTTGGAATTCATCAACGGCCACGCCGTACGGCAAAAACAAGAGCGCGTCGCTCAAATGGGCGAATCGGTATTTATCGGCGTCCTCGGCGAAAAACAGCTCCATCCACGGCCATGTGAAAAATTCCATGCTCATCGAATGGATTTCGCACGCCTCAAGCGTCGGCCAGTTGTATTCCGGAATGTCGTAATGGCGGCTTTCGTACACTTGGAACGCATGCCCCGCTTCATGGGTCAATACGTCAATGTCGCCGGACGTTCCGGTAAAGTTCGAGAAAATAAACGGCGCTTGGTAGTCGTCAATATACGTGCAATAGCCGCCGCTCGCTTTCCCTTTTTTGGCGACAAGATCCATCAGTTCATGTTCGATCATATAGCGGAAAAACGCGCCCGTTTCCGGCGACAGCTCTTCATACATGCGCTGGCCGTTGTCGACGATCCAAACGGCGTCCCCTTTTGGCGCCGGGTTGCCGCTCGGGAACATGAACGGCTCATCATAATACGTAAGCCGATCGACCTGAATCCGCTGCCGCTGACGTTCGCGCAGTTTGACGGCGAGCGGGACGATGTGCGCTTTCACTTGCCGGCGGAAGTTGGCAACCATCTCGGCATTGTAATCGGTCCGGCCTAAACGGGCATAACCGAGCTCGACAAAATTTTTGAACCCGAGCTTCTCGGCGATCGCCGTGCGGACATGGACGAGCTCATCGTACAGCTCATCAAGCTCTTTTTCATGATCGGTGAAAAACGAAAACCGCGCTTCACTCGCTCGTTTGCGCATCGAGCGATCCGGCGATTCGACGAACGGCTGCAGCTGGGCGAGCGTCCGCTCTTCGCCTTCAAACATGATTTTCGCCGAGGCGATCAGCTTCGTATATTCGCTCGCCAGCTTGTTCTCTTTTTGCAAGTCTTCCATCACTGCCGGAGCGTACGTTTTCAGCTGCGTTTCCGCCAAGGCAAACAGCTGCGCGCCCCACGTTTTTTCGAGCTCGGCGCGAAACGGCGACTCGACAAGGGCGCGGTAATAGTCGTTGACGAGCCCTTTGACGATCGGCTCCGTTTCATCGAAAAAGTCTTGTTCTTTCTTATAAAACTCATCGTTTGTATCGATCGTATGGCGAATGTGGCACAAATTCGCCATCGTGCTGTAGCGGCGGCGCAGCTCGTTCACCCGTTTCATCGCCTCGTGCTGACCGGCGGCGCTCCCGGCGCGGCGGAACGCATCGAGCGCTTCTTGAAACTCATCCTGCAACTGATCGATGTCCGGACGCTCATAGCGAAACTCGGAAAATTTCATCGTCATCCCCTTCTCTCTTCACGAATGATCTCATCACCATGCATTGGGCTCGTATTTTTTCGCCCTTTTTGTCTATTCGCCGTCGTGCAAAAATCTCCTGCCTTTTCCAACCTTTGAATTTTGCCCGGACGATCCGAAAAAAGCGGGAACATCCTTCTTCCGTCCCACATCTTTCTAAGAGGCGGTGATTTAAGGGAGCAAGCCGCTGATCAAGCCCGTTTCTCCCATAGAAAAGCCGTGTCGCATCAGGATCGTCTTTCAAACTCTCCCCCATCGCTCAAAAGAAACAACCGTTTTTCACAAGACATCTAAAAGGCCGGTGAAAAACGGTTGATTCCCCTCATTAATGGGAAAGCGTGTGAAAAGCAGGACCGATGCATCAGGTTTTTTCTAGTTTAGAAATGCCATTGCAAAGCCGTATCTAGGATTAAATCACCGCCTTCCTAAAAGGCTGGTGAAAAACCGCTTCGTACCGGTTTTTTCCATCCGAACGGTTCGGCGCCGTTTCCAGCAAAAACAACTTGACGTTTTTTGTCGAATTAAGTACTATAATGTCGGCAACCATATACCCCCTCTCCACCAATGGGATAGAGGTTGCGGTGAACAAAAGTAGCGCTGCCGAGGCTCGGAGCGGCCGATGACGCAGCGGGAAAGGGTTCACCGCCGAAGTTTGCGGCGCGCTCCGGCGCCGCAAGCTGGGACTGCGGCCGAACAGGCGCAGGACTGCCATCGCCTACGGCGATGGAGCGCTATCGCCATTCAGTCTGGATGCGAACATGCCATGCACCCGCTGAAGAGGCGCGGGTGCATATTTTTTTGAAAAGGAGTGTTAGCGGTTGGGTAAGCAACAAAAACTGGGCGTTTGGGTATTAACGGCGCTAGTCGTCGGCAATATGGTCGGTTCGGGAATTTTTATGCTGCCGCGTTCGCTCGCGGAGGCTGCCAGCCCCCTTGGCGTCATGCTCGCTTGGCTGTTGACCGGAACGGGCGTTTTGATGACAGCGCTTGTGTTTGGAAACTTGGCGATCCGCAAGCCCGACTTGAACGGCGGGCCGCAAATTTACGCGAAAGAGCTGTTCCCGAAAGGGTCGAACTGGTCGATTTTATCCGGGTTTATGTCATCATGGGGCTATTGGGTCGGCAACTTTGCCGGCAATGTCGCCATCATCACAACGTTTGCGAGCTACTTATCGACATTCTTTCCTGTCTTGACAAGCGACCACACCGTGGCCATGATCGGTTCGTTTCCTTTGAAACTAGGAAATTTGCTGACGTTTCTCGTCTGCACGGCGCTCCTTTGGGGGATGCATGCCATCATTTTGCACGGAGTGGAAAACGCCGGAAAGCTCAATTTTGTAGCTACCGCCGCCAAAGTGCTCGGCTTTTTCCTGTTTATCGTCGTCGCGCTGTTTGCCTTTGACAAGGCGGTCATCGGTCCCCTTAATGCTCCGCGCTATGACGGGGATGGGCAAGCGATCAGCCTGCTCGGGCAAATCAACAACGCCGCGTTAGCAACACTCTGGGCGTTTGTCGGCGTTGAATCGGCGATGGTGTTCGCAGCGCGGGCCCGCAAACAGGCGGACGTCAAACGGGCGACGATCGCCGGTCTTCTGATCGCTTTGGCCATTTATATCGGCATCAGCTTTTTGGTGATGGGCGTCTTGCCGCAAGAGAAGCTCATTCAATCGGAAAAACCGCTCGTCGATGCCATTGTCGCCATCGTTGGTCCTATCGGCGGCTACGTGCTTGCCGGACTCGGTCTTATCAGCTTGCTCGGTTCGACGCTCGGTTGGATTTTGTTGAGCGCCGAGGTACCGTACCAAGCGGCGAAACAAGGGATGTTTTTGCCGTCCTTTTTAAAGGAAAACGACAGACGGGCGCCGAGCTTTTCATTGGCCTTGTCCAATGCGTTGGCCCAGCTGTTTATCTTTTCAACGATTTCCCACTCGATGGCCGCGGCGTTTGATTTTGTCATTTACATCGCCACGCTGGCGTACCTCGTCCCGTACTTGATTGCGTCCGTCTTTCAATTAAAGCTTGTCATCACGGGCGAAACGTATCAAGGGGAGCGCAGCCGCCTAACGGATGGCGTCGTTGCCGCTGTAGCGACCGTCTATTCGGTCTGGGTCGTCATCGCTGGCACGGCGGACATCAAAACGTTTCTCTTTGGTCTCACTTTGCTCGCGAGCGGTTTGATCTTTTACCCGCAAGTGAGAAAAGCAGCACAGCACGAGCGACAAAGACAAAAACGATCGGCATAATCGAAAGCGGGCGTCCGTCTCAACGGACGTTCGTTTTTTTTTCACCAAAAGCAGGATTTTTCTTTCGAAAAGCGAAACAATCTATCAACCAAGCATTTCTTACGAAAGAAGGGATCAGGCATGAACAGCGAACACGAAACGAAACGCCGCGGCATGACGGCAGAAGACTTGCTTCGCCTCCGCTCCGTGCGCGACCCGCACTACGCCCCGGACGGGACGCGCGTCGTGTTTGTGGAAAAATCGATCGACGAGGAAAAACAATACCGCTCGCATCTATCGATGTGGAGCGAAGACGGCTCCGTCCGTCCATGGACGTTCGGGCGCTGGCGCGATACGAAACCGCGCTTTTCCCCAACGGGGGAAGAGATCGCCTTTTTATCGGACCGCTCCGGACGCGCGCAGCTTTGGCTGTTGCCTGCCCATGGCGGCGAAGCGCGCCAGCTGACGTTTTTCAAAAATGGGGTGCGCGATTACGTTTGGGCGCCGGATGGAACGTTTCTCATCGCCCTAACGACGATCGGCGACGACGAAACGATCGCCGACCGCGAAGAGCCGGAAAAAAAGGAAGCGAAGCCGGCGGACCCGAAACCGCGCGTAGTCGAGCGTCTCTATTACAAATCAGACGCGGCAGGATTTCTTGACGACAAACGACCGGTGCTCGTGCGCATCGATGCGGCGACGGGAAAAGCGGAAGCGTTGACGAGCCGCGAGGAGGAAATCGGTTCGTTTGCGGTGTCGCCCAATGGACGGACGCTTGCCTTTGTGGCTAACCGGAACGAAGATCCCGACACCGTCTTTACACGCGACATTGTGCTGCTTGACCTCGAATCGAAAGCGGAAACGAATGTGACGAACGGATGCGGCACCTTCGCCTCGCTCGCTTGGTCGCCGGACGGAACAAAACTCGCCGCCATCGGCCATGATTTGGCTTATCTCGGGGCGACGCTTCACCGGCTTTACGTTTTTGAGCCGGAGCGTGGAACGGCGCGGGTGCTGACCGCCGATTGGGACGTCCATCTCGGCGATGCGATGATCGGCGACATGCACGCTGATGCGAAAGGCCCGGGCCCGATTTGGGCAAACGACGGGAGCGGCCTGTATGTCACCGCCTCGGAGCGCGGGCGCGTCAACGTATTTTTCATCCCGCTTGACGGACCCGTCGTTCCGATCATCGAAGGAGACTTCCATGTATACGGCCTCGCCGTCCATCCGAACGAACAGCAGGCCGTTGCCGCGATTAGCGAGCCGACAGTGATTGGGGATTTGTATGCCATCTCACTTGAAAACGGCGCAAAAACGCGGCTCACCACGGTCAATGAAGCGCTCGAGAACGAAGTCGCGCTCGCTGATGCCGAACCGTTTACCTACCAATCAACAGACGGTTCGGACATTCAAGGCTGGATCATGAAACCGCCCGGGCTTGGCGAAGGGGAAAAGGCGCCGCTTGTCGTCGAAATTCACGGCGGGCCGCATGCGATGTACGGATTGACTTTTTTTCATGAATTTCAATTGCTCGTTTCGCGCGGTTATGCCGTCTTATTCACGAACCCGCGCGGCAGCCACGGATATGGCCAGGCATTTGTCAATGCCGTGCGCGGCGACTATGGCGGCATGGATTATGAAGACATTATGGCCGGCGTCGACGCCGCCATTCGCCAATTCGACTTCATTGACGAAACACGGCTTGGCGTCACCGGCGGCAGCTACGGCGGCTTTATGACAAACTGGATCGTCGGGCATACGAACCGGTTCAAAGCGGCCGTCACCCAGCGCTCGATTTCCAACTGGCTCAGTTTCTCCGGCGTGAGCGACATCGGCTACTTTTTCACCAAATGGGAGGTCGGCTGCGACATGTGGGAAGACGCCGAGCGGCTTTGGCATCATTCGCCGCTCAAATACGTCAAACAGATGAACACGCCGCTTCTTATTCTTCACAGTGAGCGCGATTACCGCTGTCCGATCGAGCAGGCGGAACAACTGTTTATCGCCTTGAAACAACTCGGGCGAGAAACGAAATTCGTTCGCTTTCCGGACGCCAACCATGACTTGTCGCGCACCGGCAACCCGACGCTTCGCCTTGAGCGGCTTCGCCATATCGTCGAATGGTTTGACCATTATTTGAACGAATCGCTGCATTAACCCGAAAGGATGAGCCGCCATGCACGCTCTTGTCATCAATCAGCGGCGGCGTCATTGATGCCATTCGGCGTGAGGCATCGTTTCATCTCGTCGGCCTCCTAGAAGGCTGGTGAAAAAACGATGCCACCACCAAGCGGCGACATTTTCATTAAGAAAAGAAAACCGATTCTTCAAGGTTTCTCTAATTGAGAAATGGATCGAACTCAACGGTGTTTTGCACGAAATCACCGGCACCCTAGATCGATCAGAGAAGAAGCGTCCGCGTTACGCGTTAACGGAAGGCGCCCTCTCGGTACAAACGAGAGGGCGCTTTGTTCGCCTTTGACACGGATGATTTTCATGACGGAAGCAGCTCAACATAATCGCCCGTTTTTAGGCCGGCTGCGTTCGCTTCATCCGTGTCGATGTGCATATCTAAGGCAAAATCGTCGCTGACGCGGACGATGACTTCATCAAAAATGAGCGCCCGCTCCCCTTGCGTTTTCACCTTCACGACTTGCTTGTCGCGAACGCCGAACGTCTCGGCATCTTTCGGCGTCATATGAATGTGCCGTTTGGCAATGATCACCCCTTTGTCGACGGTCACCGTCCCCTTCGGTCCGTGAATCGTAATGCCCGGCGTTCCGTCAATGTCGCCGGATAAGCGAACCGGTGGCGCGACGCCGAGCTTGAAGCTGTCGGTTTTCGAAATCTCGAGCTGCGTCAGCGAACGGACGGGACCGAGGACGCGGACGTTTTCGATTTTCCCTTTCGGCCCTTCGACCGTCACCGTCTCGTTCGCCGCAAACTGCCCGGGCTGCGACAGCGGCTTGAGCACGGTCAACTCGACGCCTTCGCCAAACAGCGCCGCCATATGCTCGCTCGACAAATGAATGTGGCGGTTCGACACCCCCACGGGAATCATCATACACGTTCCCTCCTTTGGCGTTGTTGCTTTCTTTATTAACGTATCCATTTTCGGCAAAAATAAAGAGACTGACACACCGTCAGTCTCGATCGGTGAGGGCATGTTTCGCCCCGTATCCTAATTTTTTCAACAAAGCGATGGCCTGCTCCTTCTCCTCTGCCGTAAGCGCGGACACGGTGTCATGAATGGTTTCGGCGTGTTCTGGAAAAACGCGCTCAATAAACCGCCGTCCTTCTTCCGTAATCGAAGCGTATGTGACGCGGCGATCCCGCTCGCAAGCGCGGCGGACGATCAACCCTTTGTTTTCCAGTTTATCGACAACGTACGTGATGCTGCCGCTGGCGAGCAAAATTTTCTCACCGATTTGCTGGAGCGGTTGATCGCCTTTATGATATAACAGTTCCAACACGGCAAACTCCGTGGGATTGACCCCGAATGAGTGGATCGATTTGTTGACTTGATCGCTGACCGCGCGATACGCCCGCGAGAGAACGATAAATAATTTTAACGATTGCTCGAGTGCTTGTCCTTTCTGTTCCATAACATCCAATCCTTTGCATTTGGCCGTTTCTTACTTGCAATTATACTGGAACAGAAAACGAGCAGGCAACCGTTTTTTTATGTATGCATTTTTCTCGCCAACCCCGTTCCAATTCCGTTATGATAAGTTATCATATAAGCCGCGCTTGTTTTTGGCGGCATCGCTCTTTTTGTCACCGTGCCAGCTTGCCAAGGGATTGAGCCGGAATTGCTTTATGACAGCCTATGTAGCAGCGCCTAGGAGGCCGGGGATTGACTCGTGGATACGGCTTTGCCATGTCATTTCTCCATTCGAAAACCTTGTTTCATCAGTCCTACTTTTCACGTGTTCTCTCATTGATGAAGGGAATCTGCCGTTTTTCACCAGCTTTCTAGGAGGCTGGTAATTTCATCGTATACCGATGGGCAATCTCATTTCTCTAACGAAAATGCTGCATCGGCCTTGCTTTTCACGCGTTTTCCCATTGATGAAGGGAATGAGCGGCATTTTGCCAAAAAAGCAGGCTGATTTCGCCAAGCTTTTCTAACTGAGAACGAGATGGAATCGCAGGATTTTGTACGAAATCGCCGCCTCTTTGGGCGATTGTCACGTTTTCTTTGCCAGCGCATATGAAAAGAATAAAGGATGAGGAGGAGGGATTCGATGAGCGGAGTGTTAGTCGGCAGCGTGCTGTCCGCCTTATCGACCGGGCTTGGCGCCGTGCCGATTTTGTTTATGGCCAAATCGCTCACCCATCGGTGGCGCGACATGTTGCTCGCCTTTTCTGCCGGCATTATGATGGCAGCTTCCATGGCTAGCCTAATCCCGCAAGCATTGCAAACCGGCGGTTTTGGGGCGCTTTTGATCGGATTGGCGGCGGGGGTGCTTGCTTTAACGCTGCTTGAAATGACTGTGCCCCATATAGATTTGGAACATACAAAAAGCGGCTTGCAATTTGATGAAAAGGCGCTGCTCATTATCGCTGCCATTACGCTGCACAACCTTCCGGAAGGGCTGTCGGTCGGAGTCAGTTACGCCTCGGACAGCGCTTCTCCCATCGGCAATTTGATCGCCTTAGCCATCGGCTTGCAAAATGCGCCGGAAGGATTTCTAGTCGCCTTGTTTTTAGTCAACCAGCAAATCGGCCGCTTCAAAGCCTTTTTGATCGCCACGTTAACGGGGGCGGTTGAAATCGTCACCTCGCTGCTCGGCTTTTATTTGACTTCCGTCTTTCGCGGCTTAGTTCCGTATGGATTGGCGTTTGCTGCCGGAGCCATGCTGTTTATTATTTACAAAGAGCTGATTCCGGAAAGCCATGGCGATGGACACGAACGAGCAGCAACGTATGCGTTTATTGTCGGCATTTTATTTATGATATTTTTAACCCAATCGTTTTAACGCCGGCCTTCGCCTCGTTAGGAACGCACCAAACGCCCTCTTGGCGAAGGCCAAACACGTTTGACCATCTTTAGGAGGCCAGCGATTGGCTCGCACAACCGCTGATGGGCTGTTTTTTGTATAATATGCAAAGGCCGCGAAACATGAGTTCCGTGCACAAGAAAGCAAAACTTCCATCAAGGAGATGGATCGTACAAGAGGGTGTCCCAAAAGGACCGGGACACCCTCTCTCGTCGCTATATATAGGCACTAACCGCTTCCTTGCCACACGAGTTGGGGGCTTTCTTGAGGGGAAAGCGCCCTTTGGGACAGCCCCCTTTTCGTTGCTGTATACGGGTTGGGCTGCTTCTGTCGCACGGTCTGTTGCGCCGATCTTGAAGGCAGACAACGTCAGCCCCTTGTGCGACCGGATCGTCAGCGCAGCGGCGCGCCTAGGCGGAAAAGGCGGGGAAAGCAGACGGTTCGGAGTAATCAGCCGCTTTCCACCTTATCGCGACAGCCGCTTCAGCGGGTTCCTTCTTCTGTTTCCTCGTACGGATGAGCGACCCAGCCGGACGGATCGATGAACAGGCGGACAGCCACCACCCGGCGGTCATCCATCAATGTGAAGTAGTGCGGATTCCCTTCCGGCACGGAAATGACATCGCCGGCTTCGAGTTCCACATCGAAATAGCCCGTTTCTTTGTCGCCTTTGATGATGAAAATGCCGTGGCCGGCCGTAATGGCGCGTACTTCATCTTCTGTATGAATGTGGACTTGTTCAAACTTTTTCAGCAGCTCATCCAAGTTCGGCGTCGCGTCGGACAAAGCGACAATGTCCCATGTTTTGTAGCCGCGGCGCGCCGCCAAGTCTTCGATCTCGTCTTTAAATGCCGCTAAAATTTCCGCTTTCTCTTCATCGCTTAACACATACTTGTCGCGCAAATGTTCCGGCAGCTTTGAGATATCCCAATGCTCGTACAAGACACCTTGGCTGTTTAAAAACGCGCGGACGTTGTCCTCTCCCTCAATCACTTGACCAGTTTTTTTCACTTTAATGACTGCCATCGTTTTCATCCTCCTTGGAAATGAATATAGATCAACCAACTGGCAAGCCGGCCCGTTGCAAAAGCAGCCGCTTTACTTGCCAGCGGAACAAAAACTCCCATGCTTCCAAATGTTTTTTCGCTTCAAAGGCGTCGCGGCCCCAGACGGTGATGCCGTGGTTATGGATCAATACCGCGCCCGTATCGCCGTCGACATGTTTCGCAAATTTAGCGGCCAACGTCGGGATGTCGGCGTCATTGTCAATGATCGGAATGCGCACCGCGGCGTTTTCCTCCCAAATGCCGAACGCTTTGATGATTTCTTGGCCGGAAAAAACCGCTTCCCCGTTTTGGGCGTACACGTCGGAAATGAGGTTGTTGTCGACCGTATGGACGTGCAACACACAGCCGGCCTTCGTCCGCCGATAAATCTCAACATGCAGCAGCGTCTCCGCCGACGGCTTCAAATGCGTGTCTTCCGCCGGGTTTCCATCACCATCAACGAGCAGAAAATCTTCGTCTGTCTGCTTCCGTTTGTCTTTGCCGCTGGCCGTGACAAGAAAGGTGAGCGGATCGTTTGTCACTTTGATCGATAAATTACCGCTTGTCGCGAAAAACCAGTCGCGGGCGGCAAGCTCGGCCTTCACCTCGGCGAGCTCGTTCCATTTTTGCACGACGAGGCTCATACGACCACCTCCACCTGCTGCAAATGATCCATCACATCAAAAAACGTCGCAAACGGCGCATGGGGCAAGCCAAGCTCTTGGCATTTTTGGAGCAAAAAATCGCGCGCCAACACGTAATCCGCTTGCTTCGCCACCGCTACGTCCGTAATCGAATCGCCGATGACGACATGATACCCGTCCGGGCGGGAAAGCTTGCGAAGGAGCGACGGCTTGCAGCAGCCGCAGCCGTTTTGGCACTCACCGTCGCACGCGTAAGGCCACGTGATGCGGATCGTCGCGCCGCTGAAATCGGATCCGTTGCAAAAAATGCGCTCTCGTTCGATGATCCCGTCAAGCAGCGGGTAGACAAAAAAGTCGATCCCCCCGCTCACCACATAGAGCGGAATGCCCTGCTCTTTCGTCCAAGCGGCGAATTCGCGAAACCCTTCGCGCAAACGGGCGGTGCGCCGCAGAAAATCGACGATTTCGCCCTTTAACGAAGACGGAAGGAGGGAAAACATCTTCCCGACCCCTTCCTGAACGGAGATGCGCTCAGCGAGAATGTCGTCTTTGAGCGCCTCCCACTCCGGCGGGGCGAACTGTTTCATAATGGCGATAATGTTGTCGTTTTCCGTAATCGTGCCGTCAAAATCGCAAAAGAGAACAAGCTGCCTCGTCATGCTTCCACCTCAACAGCACCCCAGCGGTCGATCGCTTTTTGTAGGGCCTCGTTTTCAACAGCTGCTTCGCGGAGCGGCCGACCGGCCAACACCGCATCGATCGCCGCGCGAAACGCCTGCCCGCCGCCGATCGCCCCGTCCGGATGGCCGTGAATGCCGCCGCCGGCGTTGACGATGCTGTCAAGGCCGAAATCACGGAAAAGAAGCGGCACGAGCCCCGGATGAATGCCGGCCGACGGCACCGGAAAGGCGCGCGCAAACGGCTCTTGGTCATCGGTGAGCGCCCTTGCGATACCAAGCGCCTGCTCGCGCTCGAGAGCGACGCTGCCGTACGGCGACGGGAACAGGACGAAATCAGCCCCGGCGAGCCGCAACAGCTTGCCGAGCAACAGCGACGGGGCGACCCCGTAAAACTCAGACGGCGTGATCGCGCCGCTAAACGCCGGATGCGCCATAATCGGGACGGTGATGTTTTCATCCTCGCGCAGCCCTTGCAACACATCAAGCCCGTAGGCGAACACGTTAAACAACAGCACGTCGGCGCCAAGCTCGGCGGCCCGTTTCGCTTTTTCTTTCAGCTCAAACGTTTTGCCGGTCAAGTTGACGGCGTACAGCGTCCGTTTGCCCGTTTGTTCGTACACTTCCCGAAGCGCGGCCTTTCCTTCCGTAATCCGCTTCTCAAACGGAAGAAGCTCGCTGTCAAACAAAATTTCGTCATCTTTGACTAGGTCGACGCCACCAAGCGCCTGTTTTTTCAATTCGGACGTCAAATACGCCAAATCGCGGCCGATGATGCCTTTAAAAATGCTCATCAACAGCGGGCGGTTATATACCCCGACTTTTTCGCGAATGCCGCTGATGCCAAAGCGCGGCCCCGGAAATTGCCGCTTCCACTCGTCCGGAAACTCAAGGTCAAGCAGCCGCACTTCCCCATCAAGCGACAATTTGCCAAACGTCGTCACCAAAAGCGCCGGCAAATCAGCGCTGAAGTTGACCGTCGGATAGGCGATTTTGACGATCGCCCGCTTCAGCCGCTTGCCAAAATACGCGTTTACCCGCTCGCTTTCGCCAAGCTCCTCAACGGCGACCACTTCCCCTTTATGTTTGCGAAGCTGCTCCTGCTCCAACGCCGGCAAGTCGGTCCATGTGCCGACCGTCAAGCCGAGCGCGATTCCTTCCGCCTTTTTGCGGATGTCTTTCTCGTCATGAAGCAAATACGTTGCCATCACTGCACTCATCATTCATCCCTCTTTCCAAAGAAAAAAGCCTCTTCATAAGAAGAGGCGTCATTCGTTTATGGCGCTCTTCTTATCTCTCAGCGTTTCCGCTGCAAGAATTAGCACCGTGCTTGAATGTACCAAGCCGGTTGCCGGGCTTCATTGGGCTCGTCCCTCCGCCTGCTCTTGATAAGAATGCTTGCGTAACTATACACTTGTCAAACGATTTTGGCGAGTATGGCAAATTTACTTTGAATTATGACAGCCTTTGCCGCCGTTGTCAATCATTTTTTTCAAAACAGCCCGAGCCGTCCGATCCGCTCGGCCGCTTCACAGAGCCGCGCCTCATCGGTCAACAGGCCGACGCGCACATACCCTTCGCCGTGCTCGCCAAAGCCGATGCCCGGAGCGACGGCGACATGCGCCCGCTCAAGGAGCACATCGGCAAACTCGGCGGACGACCACCCTTTCGGTACGGGGAGCCAGGCGAAAAACGACCCGGACGGCGCCGGTGCTTCCCAGCCGATCTCGCGCAACGCGGCGATGAAGGCGTTGCGGCGCGCTTCATACAGCGCGACAAGCTCGTTGACGCAATCTTGCGGGCCGAGAAGTGCTGCGGCCGCCGCTTCTTGGACGGCGCCGAACAGGCTGACGTACAAATGATCTTGCAGCAGCTCAAGCGCCCGAATGATCCGCTCGTTGCCGACGGCAAACGCGACGCGCCAGCCGGCCATATTGTACGTTTTCGAAAACGTGTAAATTTCCACCCCGACATCTTTCGCCCCGTCAACTTCGAGGAAGCTAACCGGCTTTTTGCCGTCAAAACCGATCGCCCCATAGGCAAAGTCGTGCACGACGGCGATGCCGTGCTTGGCGGCGAACGCCACCGTCTCGGCGAAAAATTCTTTTGTCGCCGTCGCACCGGTCGGGTTGTTCGGATAGTTTAAAAACATCAGTTTCGCTTGGTCGGCAACCGCCGCCGGAATGGTGCTGTAATCGGGCAAAAATTGCTGCTCGGCGACAAGCGGCATCATTTCCATCCGCGCGCGGGCGAGCGCGATTCCCGACCAGTAATCCGGATAGCCCGGATCCGGGACGAGCACCGCATCGCCCGGGTTGACGAGGCAAAGCGGCAGCTCGACAAGCCCGGCCTTGCCGCCAAACAAAATGGCGACTTCGCGGGTCGGGTCGACCTCAACTCCGTACTCGCGTGCATAAAAGGCGGCAACGGCTTCTTTCAAAAACGAGTAGCCTTGAAACGGCGAGTATTTATGGTATTTCGGGTTGGCCGCCGCCCGCTGCATCGCCTCGACAATATGCTTCGGCGTCGGCTGGTCCGGATTGCCTTGCCCTAAATTAATGACATCATGCCCGGCCTTGATTTTCTCTCCCACTTTGGCGACAAGCGAAGCAAAAAACTGCTTCGGCAGCTGTTCAAGCAGTTCGGAAAAAGGAAATTCGATCGTCATCGCCCACACCTTCTTGAAAAATTCTTGAAATTCTAGTGCAACATCATATATCGTAAAAAGCAAAATGTAAAGCAAATTTTTTCATTGGGGTGAAAAACAATGACCATCCGCATCGCGTGCCTCCAGCTCGATATCGCGTTTGGCGATCCGCAAACGAACGAACAGCAAGCCGAAACAGCCGTGCAATCCGCCGCCAACGAAGGAGCCGACATCGTCGTGCTTCCGGAACTATGGACGACCGGCTATGACTTGACGCGCTTGGACGAAATTGCCGATGACGATGCCGGGCGGGCGAAAGCGTTCGCCTCCCGCCTGGCGCAAACATATGGCGTCCATTTCGTCGCCGGCTCAGTCGCCAAAAAAACCGCCGCCGGTGTGACGAACACGATGATCGTCGCCGACCGAAGCGGCCAAATCGTCAGTGAATATAGCAAACTTCATCTGTTCCAACTGATGGATGAGCATTTGTATTTGCAGCCGGGAAACGCGCCAGGCTTATTTTCGCTTGACGGGCTGTCGTGCGCCGGAGTCATTTGCTATGACATCCGCTTTCCGGAGTGGATTCGCGTCCATGCTTTAGCCGGGGCGGAAGTGCTGTTTGTCGTCGCCGAATGGCCGCTTCCTCGCCTTCACCATTGGCGGACGCTGCTGATGGCGCGAGCGATTGAAAATCAATGCTACGTCATCGCTTGCAATCGGGCCGGAAGCGACCCGAACAACGTCTTTGCCGGCCATTCGCTCGTCATCGACCCGTGGGGCGAAATCATCGCCGAGGCCGATGAAAAGCCGGGCGTTCTTCTGGCGGACATCGACCCGGCGCTCGTTAAACAGGTGCGTGCGCGCATCCCAGTGTTTGCCGACCGCCGGCCGCGCGATTACGACGAGGCGGCAAAAAAATTTTTCAAAACGTATTGACAATCCGCCTGCCCAACCTGTATCATTCGAATCAAGCAACCAAACGATTGTTAACATCGCGAAAATTGCAAAAACTCAATAGCCAGACCGGTACTCTTATCAAGAGTTGGCTGAGGGAATTGGCCCAATGAAGCCCAGCAACCGACCGTAATGCTATCGTGAGATAGGGCGCACGCCAAGGGCGGCGCCGGAAGCGACCCGCTTCCGCAGGGCACGGTGCTAAGTCCAACAGAAAGACCGCTGTCTTTCTGAAAGATAAGAGGCGTGAAGACAAATAATCTTCAAGCCTCTTTCCGTATGCGAAAGAGGCTTTTTCATTTGCCAAAACGTAAAGGGGGAACGTGAAAATGACGATTGTCCAATCAGCTGTTTACGAACCGCTCACCGAACAAAAAGCGACCGCCCTCGCCGTCCGCCTCGGCTTGTTCCGCGACGGGGCGCCGCTTGCCTGCCGCGAGATCGGCGACGGAAACTTGAACCTTGTTTTCCATATCGTCGACCAAGCAACAAAGCAAGGCGTCATCATCAAACAAGCGCTGCCGTACGCGAAAGTCGTCGGGGAAAGCTGGCCGCTTACGTTAAAGCGCGCGGTCATTGAAAGCAACGCGCTGCGCACGTTTGCCAGCTATGTGCCGCAATACGTCCCAAAAGTCTATTATTCCGACGAATCGCTCGCCATCACGGTAATGGAAGATTTGTCTCGCTTGCAAATCGCGCGCAAAGGGCTGATCGAAGGGAAAACGTACCCGCTGTTGTCCCGGCATATCGGCGAATTCATCGCCAAAACGGCGTTTTACACGTCTGATTTCGGCATGAACCAACAAGAGAAAAAGAAGTTGGCGCAAAGCTTTGTCAATCCAGAGCTATGCAAAATTACGGAAGATCTCGTCTTCACCGATCCGTTTTTCGACCATGACACGAACAACTTTGAGGACGAATTGCGCCCAGACGTTGAAGCGCTTTGGGAAGATGACCGCCTCCGCCTCGAAGCGGCGAAGCTGAAGCGCAAGTTTTTGACTGAAGCGGATGTGCTGCTGCACGGAGACTTACACACTGGCAGCATTTTCGCCAGCGACGACGAAACGAAAGTGATCGACCCGGAATTCGCCTTTTACGGCCCGATCGGGTTTGACCTTGGCCAATTTTTCGCCAATTTGCTGTTAAATGCGTTGTCCCGTCCTGAAGCGGAGCGTCAACCGCTCTTTGTTCACATCGACTCAACATGGAAGGTGTTTACGTCCATTTTCGCTGAGCTGTGGCAGACGGAAAGCGTCGAAACGTACGCCGCGACGCCCGGACTGCTTGATGAGGTGCTGCGGCAAGCGTTCATTGACGCCGTCGGTTTTGCCGGCTGCGAAGTCATCCGCCGGACGATCGGCCTCGCCCATGTGGCGGATCTCGACGGCATTGAACAAAAAGACGAACGGCTCGCCGCGAAACGGCACGCGCTCCGCCTTGGCCGCCGCCTGATCGTTGAGCGCGCCGAACTGGCGGGAACGGACGGCTTCCGCCGCCTGTTTATCGAAACGGAACGATGACACCCTCTGCCCGGGCCGGCCGTCCAACGCCAGCTTGGGCCAATCGATCAACCGAGAAAGGAAGACGACGATGAACTCATTTGCCATCCCGCGCTCTGTCGAATGGCGTGAGACGCATATCACGATTTTAAACCAGCAAAAACTGCCATCGGTCACCGAATACATCGACTTGCATACGCTCGAAGACGTCCATGAGGCGATCGCGACGTTGAAAGTGCGCGGGGCGCCGGCGATCGGCATCACGGCCGCCTATGGCTTGGCGCTCGCCGCCTCGCGCTATGAAACCGAAGCGGTGGACGAATTTCAGCGCCGCTTGCAACAAGACCGCGACTACTTAGCGAGCGCGCGCCCGACGGCCGTCAACTTGTTTTGGGCGCTCGATCGGCTCGTCGCCGCCGCCAACAGCGCCGCTTCCGTCAACGAAGCGAAAACAACGCTCATTCACGAAGCGATCCGCATCCAAATCGAAGATGAGGATGTGTGCCGCCGCATCGGCGAATACGCCTTGTCCCTTTTCCGCCCGGGCGACCGGGTGATGACGATTTGCAACGCCGGTTCGATCGCCACCGCCCGCTACGGAACGGCGCTTGCTCCATTTTATTTGGCGAAAGAAAAAGGAATCGAGCTGTCCGTCTACGCCCTTGAGACACGTCCCGTTTTGCAAGGGGCGCGCCTGACCACATGGGAACTCATGCAGGCGGGCGTCGATGTGACGCTCATCACCGACAACATGGCGGCGCAAACGATCAAGGCGAAACATATTAACGCCATCATCGTCGGCGCCGACCGGATCGCGCGAAACGGCGACACGGCGAACAAAATCGGCACGTTCGGCCTCGCTTTGCTCGCTCAATCGTTCGGCATTCCGTTTTACGTCGCCGCGCCGCTGTCTACGATCGACATCAAGACAAAAACAGGGGCGGACATCCCGATTGAAGAGCGCCATCCGGACGAAGTGACCCATCTCGCCGGTGTGCGCATCGCCCCGGAAGGCGTCAACGTGTACAACCCGGCGTTTGACGTGACACCAAACGAACTCATTACCGCCATCATTACCGAAAAAGGCATCGTCCGCGGCCATTACGAAACGGCGCTGCCATCGTTATTCGCAAAGGAGGAGCAGTATGAAACGATTTAAAGCCTTATCACCTCTTTTTCTTCTTTTCTTTACGGTGTTTTCCATCTTAACCGGCTGCACGAACGAGCAAGATGCCATGAGCGCCAAGCCGGCCAACGAAACGAAACAAACGAACAACAACGACGCCACATCGTCCAACAGCTCCACCGCCGCGAGCAGCGAGCAGGCGGCCATTCCGGAAAAACTGAAAAAGCCGGTGAAAATCGCCGCCATTATGCAACTATCGATCGGCACATTCTCCTCGCAATACATCGCCGGCGTGAAAGAACAAGTGCAAAAATTCGGCGGCGAAGTGCAAATTTACAACGCCGACAACGATTTGACAAAGATGGCATCGTATGTTGAAACGGCCATTACACAAAACGTCGACGCGATTTTGCTTGACCACGGCCGCGCCGATGCGCTCGAAGGTCCGGTAAAAAAAGCCGTCGCCAAAGGCATTCCGGTTGTGGCGTTTGACAACGATTTGAACATTCCCGGCGTCACCGTCATCGACCAAGACGACTATAGCCTCGCTTGGAAAACGTTAAAGACGCTCGCCGAAGATTTAAACGGCGAGGGCAACATCGTCACGATTTGGGTCGGCGGCTTTACTCCGATGGAACGGCGCCATGTCATTTATGAGGCGTTCAAAAAACGCTACCCGAACATTAAGGAAATCGCCAAGTTCGGCACAGCGAGCGCCAACACCGCGCTAGACACGCAAACGCAAATGGAAGCGATTTTGAAAAAATACCCGAACAAAGGCGACATTGACGCCGTCTTCGCCACATGGGACGAGTTCGCCAAAGGGGCGACGCGCGCCATCGAACAAGCCGGGCGCACGGAAATTAAAGTGTACGGCATCGATTTGAGCGATGAAGATTTGCAAATGATCCAAAAACCGAACAGCCCGTGGGTGGCGACGACAGCGACGGATCCGGCGGAAGTCGGCCGCGTGCAAGTTCGCTTTGCCTACCAAAAAATTGCTGGTGAAAAAACGCCGAACATTTACTCGCTCGAGCCGCATTTAGTGAAACGGTCCGACCTGCCGGACAAACAAGTATCAATGAGCGATCTCTCGCAATACATCCCGGGCTGGGGGCAATCGAACGTCGCCATCTCGCCGTGGATGAAAACGTTGGAAGCTCAGGTGAACAAAAAATGAACGGGTTGTCAATGCGGGGCATGGAAAAATCGTTTGGCGCCGTGCGCGTGCTTGACGGCGTGGACTTCGACGTTCGTCCGGGCGAAGTCCACGCCCTTTTAGGCATGAACGGCGCCGGCAAAAGCACGCTGATGAACATGTTGGCCGGCGCCATTTCGCCTGATGCCGGCACGATCGCAATCGACGGCACCCCATGCGCGTTTTCCTCGCCGTTTGACGCGAAACGAGCCGGCATCGGCTTTGTCGTGCAAGAAGTCGACACAGCGCTGTTTCCCGGTTTGTCAGTGTACGAAAACATCGCCGCCGATGAACTCGCTCGCGCCACGCAGCGGCCGATCCGCTCGCTGCGCCAAGAAAAAGAGCGGGCCGCCGCTCTCCTTCGCCGCGTCGGCCTTTCCATCCCGCCGACGAAGCTCGTGCGCGACTGTTCGCTCCACGAAAAGCAGCTGATCGTGCTCGCGAAGGTGCTGTCATCCGACGCGCGCTACATCATTTTGGACGAACCGACCGCGGCGCTGAGCGAGGCGGAAACGAAGCGGCTGTTTGCCATCATTCATGAGCTGAAACAGCAAGGCGTCGGCTTTATTTATATTTCTCATAAGCTGAAAGAAGTGCAAGAAATCGCCGACCGGCTGACGATTTTGCGCGACGGCCGCGTCGTCTATCACGGCGCGGCCGACAGCCTGTCGCTTGAAGACATCGTCCTGCATATGACCGGGACAAAGCGAAGAACGTCTGCCAACCAGGCGCGCACGTACGGGGACGACATCGCCTTTGCCGCCCGCGGAATCACGATTGACAAAACCGGCACGACCATCGACCTATACGCCCATCGCGGCGAAATTGTCGGCATCGCCGGCTTGGTCGGCGCCGGCAAGACGGAGCTTGCTGAAAGCTTGATCGCCCATCGAAACACATCCGGCGAGTGGAAAATAGATGGCAGACGTTATATGTTC
Source organism: Geobacillus sp. YF-1 (assembly GCF_052692335.1). NCBI lineage: Bacteria > Bacillati > Bacillota > Bacilli > Caryophanales > Anoxybacillaceae > Geobacillus > Geobacillus sp. YF-1. The sequence goes on along the minus strand of NZ_CP199850.1, from coordinate 927,211 downwards.
TCATCGCCCTATGAAGCCATCGCCGCCGGCGTTTGCCTTATCCCCGAAGAACGGCGCAAACAAGGGCTGTTTTTGCCCGAATCGGTGCGGGCGAACATCACCGTGCGCCTTCTTTCCCGCCTAGCGCGCTGGCAATGGATCAAGCGGGCACAAGAAGCGGAAGCCGCCAATGCTCTCGTGCGCTCGCTCGGCATTCATCCGCCGTCAAGCGCCACGGCTGTCCGCCATTTGAGCGGCGGCAACCAGCAAAAAGTCGTGATCGGCAAATGGCTAAACACGAACGCGCGCGTCTTTTTGTTCGACGAGCCGACGAAAGGGATCGATGTTCACGCGAAGCAGGACGTGTTTGCCATCATCCGCTCCCTTGCCGATGAAGGAAAAACGGTGCTGTACTTTTCCAGTGAATGTCAAGAGCTTCTTGACATTTGCGACACCATCTACGTGATGGTCGACGGTCGGCTGCTCGCCCGCCTGCCGGCCGCTGAACTCACGTACGAGCAGCTTGTTTATTATTGCAGCGGAGGTGAAATCGATGAACCAGCCGACCGTTTCCGCGACGCCGTCGAAAAAAACGGCACCGTCTATTCTTGAGTTTTTGTATAAACACGGGACATTGCTCGCCATTCTGGCCGTGATCGCCTATTTTGGCATCACGCAAGACCGGTTTTTCACGTATGAAAACTTCAGCGACATTTTGCGTTCGATTTCGATCGTGACGCTCGTGGCGATCGGGATTACGTTTTCGCTCATCGTTGACGGCTTCGATTTATCGGTCGGGTCAACGGTCAGCCTTGCGACGATCGCCAGTGCGGCGGCGCTTGTTCTGTACCGCCAAGAAATTTTCGTCACCTTGCTCGTGCCGCTGTTGCTCGGCGTCGCCGTCGGACTGCTCAACTCGCTCTTGATCGTCAAATTCAAATTGCCGGATTTGCTTGCGACATTGGCGACGATGTACGCCATCAACGGCGTACAGCTCACCTATACGAAAGGATTTTCGATTTATAACGATATGCCGCTGCCAGACGGCGGCACGGCGCCGGGCAAATTCATCCCTTCCTTTCTATTTATCGGCCAAGGAGAGCTGTTCGGCGTGCCGTTTTCCGTTTTGCTGATGCTGTTTGTCGTTATAGCTACCCATTTGTTTTTGACATACACCAAACCGGGGCGCCTCTTTTATTTGACGGGGGAAAACCGGGAAGCGGCAAGGCTGTCGGGGATTCCGGTGAACCGTTACCGGACGTACGCGTACATCATTAGCGGCTTTTTCGCCGCCCTTGGCGGCATCGTCCTCGCTTCACGCATCGGCACCGGGCAAGTGTCCGCCGGCGCCTCGTTTTTGATGGACGGCGTCGCCGCCGCCTACATCGGCTTTTCCGTCTTTGGCGCCGGCAAGCCGAACGTCATCGGCACGTTGTTCGGCTCGATTTTGATGGGGGTGTTGTTGAACGGCTTGACGATGGCCAACGTTCCGTACTACGCCCAAGACATTATAAAAGGCGCCATTTTAGTCGGCGCCCTCGCGTTGTCGCATTGGCAAAAAAAATAACGCCCGATCCCGCCCCTGTGGACTCAAGTCCTAGGGGCGGCGTTTTTTTGCACCTTTGCCCCTATTTGTGGCGCCGCTCGAGCGCCAACAGCTTCTCCTTCACATCGGTGCGGCTTCCGGCATAGCCGGTCAAGGCGCCGTTTTTGCCGATCACGCGATGGCACGGAACGATGATCGCCAGTTCATTCGCCCGGTTCGCCTGTCCGACGGCGCGCACCGCTTTCGGCCGGCCGATTTGCGCGGCAATATCGGCGTAGGTCGCCGTTTCACCGTACGGAATGCGGCAGAGCGCCTTCCACACGTCTTGTTGAAAAGCCGTGCCTTGCCACCGCAGCGGCAAATCGAACGCTTGACGGCGGCCTTGAAAATATTCATCCAACTGCGCAAGCGCGCGTTCCAAAAGCGGCGACCGGCTTTCCACCACCGGATGCCTGCTCGCAAACGCGCGCCATTCCTCCGAAAACAGCTCAACTTTCACAATCGCCTCACCGTCAGAAGCGATGTACATATCGCCGAGCAGCGCTGAACGGTATACCGCATAGTCAATCGTCATCGTCGTCCTCTCTTTCCGTTCGCTCGATCGGCAGCGTAATATGGAACGTCGTGCCGACGCCGACCTCGCTTTCCACGTCAATTTTCCCTTGGTGTTCTTCGATAATTTTATAGCTGACCATCAAGCCGAGCCCGGTGCCGCGCTCTTTTGTCGTATAAAACGGCTCGCCGAGCTTTTTAATTTTATCTTTCGGGATGCCGCACCCTTGGTCGGTGATCGAGATGCGCACATGGCAACCGGCGCGGGCGATGCGCACCGTAATGTCCCCGCCTTTTGGCATCACTTCAATGGCGTTTTTCAAAATATTAATGAACACTTGCTTCAGCTGGTTCGGCTCGCAATATACCGGCGGCAGCCCGCGCTCGAAATCGGCAATGATTTGCACGTTATGCATCATCGCTTGGGCGCTGATCAAATCGATCGTATCTTGCATAATTTTGCAAATGTCGTTTTGCTTGTATTGCACCGCCTGCGGTTTCGCTAGAACGAGAAACTCGGTGATGATCGACTCAATCCGCTTCAACTCCGACATAATAACATTAAAATACATCGAATAGTCGCCGTCAATGCTTCCTTGCAGCAGCTGGATAAACCCTTTTAACGCCGTCATCGGGTTGCGGATTTCATGGGCGATGCCCGCAGCCAGCTCGCCGACGACATTGAGCGTATCCGATTTGCGCAGCTGCAGCTCCATCTCTTTCCGTTCCGTCACGTCGCGGAGCATCATCATCCCGACGCCGGGAATCACTTCTTTTTTCAACGAAAATTCGACCATTCTTCCTTTCCACTCATCGGAAAACTCCACTTCTCCACTCGCCTCACCGGCTCGCTCGCATTGAGCAAGCAGCTTGTTCAGCTGGCGGCGCGCCCGATCTGGAACGCACTCTCCCACGGTTCGGCCGAGCAGCTGTTCTTTGGCAGCGGCAAAGATGTCGCAGGCGATCGGATTGGCGTCAATGATGCGATGCTCCCGATCCCAGAGCAAAATGCCGTCCATCGCATGGTCGAAAATGCTGCGGAACTTTTGCTCGCTTTCGCGCAGCTCGCGTTCGATTTTGCGCCGCTCGCTCACATTGCGAAAAATCGTCAAATGATAGCCGTCGATCGCCCCTTTTTTCATCGTAAACTCGAGCTGTTTATCCTCACCGTTCGGCATATGGAACGTCAATTCATCGCGAATTTCTCCTTTGCGGCGAAATTCGCTAAAAATGCGCTTCACCTTTTCCTCTCCATAGTCGACAAAATCCAATAAATTGCGGCGCACAAGCAAGTTCAACGGCAGCTCGAACGTGCGGCTCGCCGCTGGGTTGGCGTTCAATATGTAGCCAAAGTCATCCCAAATGAGAATCGCTTCGTGCGCCTGCTCAAAAATGGCCCGGAATCGTTCTTCGCTTTTTTGCAGCTTGACCTCCATATTTTTCCGCTCTGTCACATCGCGCATAATGGCCATGTAAAATCCGCTGTACACGTTCGACGTCGCCGTCAGCTCGAACATTTTCACCGTGCCATCGGGGCGAATGAGCGACAGCTCGCCCTTGGCTGTCCCTTTTTCTTTCATCTCCGCCAGCAAACGAGCGAACTCCTCGGCGCACTCGCGGGCGACAAACTGCTGGAACGATAAGTTTAGCAACTTGTCTTTTTCCAAATTCAAACTCAGCGAAAACGCCGGATTCACGTCAATAAAGCGGCCGAACTCATCAAAAATGACGATGCTGTCGACCGCGCGGTTAAAGACGTCGCGAAACAAAAACTCGTGAATGATCCGCTCGCGCTCAAGCGCCTTATGGGCCGAAACATCGCGCATCATGACGAGGTCAAATTCGTCGAACACATCTTTTTTCATCGAAAATTCAACATGCTTGACCTTGCCGTCCGGCAGCTTGATGAGCAATTCATCGCTAAACGAACCGAACTTTTGCAGCATCGAGCGCTGAAACAGCAAAATATCGGGCGGCACGAGTTCTAAAAAGGAAGAGAAGGAACGGCCGACGAGCGAAAACTTATCCATTTCAAACAGCTTGCACGCCGCTTCGTTCACATCGACAAATTCGCCGTTTTTATTTAAAATGACAATGGCATCAAGCGACCGCTCGAAAATGATTGAATAGCTGTTTAACCGCTCCTTCAAACGTCGATTTTCTTCTTCAAGCAGCCGCACGTCCGGCGATGCATGTTGCTCTTCCCGGGGAGAAAGGCTTTTGGCCATATCGATCTCTCCTTGTCTATTCAAACCATATCAACTACATGTATATTCGCTGTGGAAAAATTTACTCCTCCCTTTATTTACGAAGATTTTGCAAAAATCTTTTCTTCAATGTTCGACAAGTTTTTTCTTCTTTTTCATTTGGCGAAACTGCGCTATAATGAAAGGTTAGTACGAATGGAAAAAGGGGTTTTCATTTCGATGAACATTATTTGCACGACCTTAAACGCCAAATACATTCATATGAATCTCGCCATCCGCTATTTGAAAGCATACGCCCAACCAGAGTTTGACGTCAAGCTCGTTGAATATACGATCAAAGATCCGGCCATGAACATCGTCGCCGACTTGTACCAGCGCCGGCCCGATGTCGTCGGCTTTAGCTGCTACATTTGGAACATTGAAGAAACGATCAAAGTCGTAAAAATGATAAAAAAAGCAGCGCCGAATCTGATCATTGTCGCCGGCGGACCCGAAGTGTCCTATGATGTGCGCGAGTGGATGGAGCGGGTGCCGGAATTGGACTTTATCGTGATTGGCGAAGGGGAAGAAACGTTTAAACAGCTGCTGTTCGCCCTAAACGGCGGCGGGGACGTAAGCAATATCGCCGGGCTGGCGTTTCGGGACGGAGACCGCATCGTCGTCAATCCACAGCGGAATAAAATTCGCTTGGCTGACATGCCGTCACCGTTTCGCTTTCCAGAAGACATCCCCCATCTTCCCAACCGGATCGTTTATGTCGAAACGAGCCGCGGCTGCCCGTTCAGCTGCCAGTTTTGCCTGTCATCCATTGAGGTCGGCGTCCGCTATTTTGACCGCGAAAAAATCAAAGACGACTTGCGCTATTTGATGCAGCACGGGGCGCGGACGATCAAGTTCGTCGACCGGACGTTCAACATCAGCCGCAGCTACGCGATGGACATGTTTCGCTTTTTAATTGACGAGCATGTGCCGGGGACGGTGTTTCAGTTTGAAATTACCGCCGACATCATGCGCCCGGAGGTGATCGAGTTTTTAAACAACGAAGCGCCCCCTGGGCTGTTCCGCTTTGAGATCGGCGTTCAATCAACGAACGATGAGGTGAACCGCCTGATCATGCGCAAGCAAAACTTCGCCAAGTTGTCGCGGACGGTGACGATGATTAAGGAAGGCGGGAAAATTGCCCAGCACTTAGATTTGATCGCCGGCCTGCCGGAAGAAGATTACGACTCGTTCCGGAAGACGTTCAATGACGTGTTCGCTCTTCGTCCCGAAGAGCTGCAGCTCGGGTTTTTGAAATTGCTGCGCGGCACCGGGCTGCGCCTGCGCGCCCATGAATACGGCTACGTATATATGGATCATGCGCCGTACGAAATACTGAGCAACAACGTTCTTTCCTTTGAGGACGTGATTCGCATCAAGCAAGTGGAAGACGTGCTCGAGAAATATTGGAACGCCCATCGGATGGATGAAACGATTGAATATTTAGTCACCGACGTCTTCTCGTCGCCGTTTGACTTTTTCCAACAGTTTGGCACGTATTGGGATGAACGCGGCTGGGCGCGCATCGGCCACCAGTTAGAAGACTTGTTCCGCCGCCTCCATGAGTTTTTGCGCACCTCTGCGCCAGACGCTTTGCCGATCGCCGAATCGCTCATGAAATACGACTACTTGCGCAACCAAAAATATAAGCCGCGCAAACCGTGGTGGGACGAAAAAACGGAGAAAACGGCGCGCGCAGCCGTCTACCGGGCGCTGCTTGAGCGCCCTGAGGCGCTCGGAGCGGATTTTGCCGCCCTTGGGCTCGGGGAAAAAGAACTGTTTAAACATACGGTCGTTGAAATCGTGCCGGTGGATGTCGGCCGCTACACGGCCAAAAAACAGCTTTCGTTCACGCCAACCGCCATCGTCGCCTACTTCGCCCCGTCCGGTGCCGGTGCGACGCTGTTTTCCGCGCCGCTTTCAGCGTTGTCGGTTTCTTCGGCATCGGCGTAGACGGAAAGCTTTTTGTCATGGCCGGCCGCTCCTCCATGAAAACGGAGGCCGGTGAACAGGCGCTGACAACCCTTCGTTATCCTTACGCCCGGAGTGTTGTCAGTGCTTTTCTTTTCCATTGAGCACCCGCTTACCGACTCCTTCCGCCAGCGCATGCGGGTGTTCCCGATTCTGGATGATCAACGACGGGCTCGTTTCCGTGAATCGATGAAGCCGCGTCTCACCATCGCCGCTGTTTCGCCACATTCGATTCATTCGCAAATGGGAGCTGCCCATTCATGGCACGAAAAAAGAACGCCGCTTCCGGCGTCCCTTCTGTTTTCGCTTGCCTGCTGTGAAAGCGGCTGGCAGACAGCCCTCTCACCGCGGTGGGTCTTTCTTTTTTGTTTCCTTCCTCTTCGCCCGTTTTTGCTCTTCCATCAGCCAAATAGGTTGATGAGCGGCAAAATCGCCCCATTCAAACGCCATTTCTTCATTTCGTTGGACAGGCCGCTCCTTCTGATCGTTATCCATCGCCGCCTCCTTGGCGCCCTTTTTTCGAATTGCGGTTCGCGCCGCGAATCATGTCTTCTTCGCCGGCGTATTGCGCGGCAAATTCCGTATCCGGCAGGCTCTCGGTCGGCGTTTTATTGTTGTTTTTCGCCGCGTCGAATTTCACTTTTCGTTTCATCATCGTTTCGTCTCCCCTTCATCTATCGTTTTCCGTTGATAAGCGACAATCACAATTTCTTCCCCCGTCTCTTCGCGCAGCCGCTGTTCCAACTGCTGGAGCTGGCGAAGCGTCCCGTCATGAAGACGGGCAACCGGGAACGCGATGTCAGCCACCTTGATCCTCCTTCCGCTTTTTTCTTATCGTGCCTCGGCCATACATCGATTATGCACCGTCATGGCTTCAACACGACGGCAAGCGCAGCCGCCCCCCATCCTCGCCTTATCCTCTTTCCTGCCTGCCTCGGCCACCGCATCGTCCATTCCATGGCGTTGATCCCTTTCCTCGCAGCGTAGGTATTTCACCTATATGATGCTCGTTTTTTCAACGCCTATGCCGCATGAAAAAAAGCTGTACCAAGGTCAGGAAGACCTTGGGACAGCTTTATCAAAGCCCCTTCTTCCGTTCTCAACGCGCAGACAGAAACAAACCTATCTTTATTTCCCGCCCGTAAACGAAATCCCTTTTATAAAATAGCGATTGAAAAACGCATAAATGATCAATACCGGCAAAGTAAACACCATGGAGGCGGCCATGATGTAGTTCCAATAACTGATGTATTGCCCTTTGAAGCTGTTCAGGCCAAGCGGCAAGGTAAACAATTGCGGATCCGACAAAATAATGAGCGGGCGCATGAAATCGTTCCACGAACCCATGAAGACGAAAATGGCCTGAGCCGCCAGCGCCGGGCGGGCGAGCGGCAGGACGATCCGGAAAAAGGTTCCGAACCGACCAAGGCCGTCAAGCTAATGCTGGCAAAAAGTAAACGATGCGGAAAAACTTTTCTCCTTTTAACCCTGCGTTTAAAGTAGCCGCCAATACAAGAGCCAAAACGGTCTGACAAGGAACGACAATGACGACGTATTTCACGGTGTTCCACAACGCGATTTTTGCCCGAGTATCATGCGCCATGCGCGCAAAGTTATCAAACCCTACAAACTCAAAAGATGCCGTTCCTAACAGCTGCACTTTATGAAATGCTAAAAAAACGGCAAATACGATCGGACCGATGATGAATAAAGTTTGCAACGACTTTTTTCATCATCTTGCCTCCCTTTAATTCCCACCTATACCCAAGCAACGGTTTGCTTATACTAATGATGCCACATCGAAACATGACGAAGGAGGCAAAAAAGAATGGCACGTGGAAGCAACAAACTGCTTGTTCCAGGCATTGAACAAGCATTGGAACAAATGAAATACGAGATCGCCCAAGAGTTTGGCGTACAGCTTGGGGCTGGCACTGTTTCGCGCGCCAACGGCTCTGTCGGCGGAGAAATAACGAAACGGCTCATCGCTCAGGCGCAAAGCGAGCTGACGGGCCGAAGAACGGAATAAAGCCGAGCGCAATCACTCGGCTTTTTTTGTGTTGCCATCCGTTGCTTTCATCTTTCGGTCGGTCTCGTTTGGAGCGAGCGAACCGCGTGTAGGGTTGCCTTTTCCCTTCCCGGCCCGTTTGTTTTCATCATAATCGCCCGGCCGCAGAGGACGGGCGTTCTCATTGTTTTTCCCTTTGGGGGACATTTTGTCTGCAGGGGACGGTTTTGAAGGGGAATCAGCGTTTTTCCGCTGATGCGGCGGCTGTTGTTCGTTTTTCTGCCCCTTCGGTTGTTTTGGCTCATCATGATGTTTCTTCGTTGACGCCGGCGGCTTCGTGGACGACGGCGACGGTTCGTTTCCTTTTCTCCCTTCCTTCTCTTTGCCGTTTGGCGAATGGGAGGGCGATGGCGGGACGGGTTTCCCTTTTTTCTCGATTTGCAGCAGCTTTCCTGTTGTCATTCCCCGTTTGACGGCTCGATTGCGCACTTCCATCGTGCTCTGTTTCGTTGTGACGACAATCTGTTCATCGGCTACCGCTTGCCGGATTTCCGCGAGCTCGGCCGACAGCTTCCGTTCCGAAGAGAGGTCTCGTTCGGTTTCCACCGTCGTAATCAGCACCTCACCGCCCGCTCTTAAATACCCTTTTTGTTCACTCAAAGCAATAATTTGTTTCGCCACCGTTGAAAACGGTTCGCTTTTCCATGCTGAAAGCGCCGCGAGCACGTCGCTCCCTTCTTCATTATAGGCTTTGAGCGTCAATACGCGCAGCTCATCATCCACTCCGGCTTCAATGCTCGGGTTGATGTCGATCGACATATACGCGTACACCGTATCGACGGGCCGCTGTATCCAAGTGGCCACCAGCAGCGCGGCAGCGATGACGGCGCTCACAAGAGCGTATCGAAAGGAGCGGCGCCGAAACGGAAACGATGAATGGACCGGTCGCGCCTCAATTTCTTCCCCTATTTCGTACTCTCGTTCTTTTTTTAGCTGTACGAATTCTCCTTCCGGCGTCAGCACCGTGACGAACTCTTCGTCCCATTCGAGCACAATCCCCTTTTTCATGATGAAAGCACCCCTTTTATATAGTCCTTTAAGTAAAGATAATCACCCGCCAAAATGACCGCGACCGCAATAATGTATTTTCTGTTTCTCTCGATGGTTTTGCGGCTGACGGATGCCATTGTTTCGAGCTGTTTGATGGGCAATTGCTTTTTCTGAAACAAGAGGGCAAGCCATTCCTCGTTTTCAACCAACAACTGGGCGACACGAACGGCGTTGAGACGGGCATCCTTATGTTTCGGCGACTGTTCAACCAAATCATGGAAATCAATACCGAACTGTTTTAGCACCTGCCGGTAGTGAATGATTTCTTCGCGCCGCTGCTGCTGCTCGATCTGCTTGTAAAACTCATCAATGGACAGTTTGGCATCCAAATACGTCTGGGCTGCCTGTTCGCTGTCCTCGCCGTCCTCAACGTGCCAGACCGATTCGCGCATTCGCGCCTCTTTCCGAATGTAATCGATCAACCGCCGCTTAATGAGCAGCTCAGCGAAGGAGAGAAACGAGCCGCCCTTGTGCGGCGCATATTTTTCGATCGCCTCATTGAACGCAATCAACCCGATGCTCGCCTCATCATCTTCCTCACGGATGAACCGCTTGCAGACGCTCGAGGCGGTTTTGGCGATAAACGGCTTGTATTGCTGGATCAAGTCATTGCGCAGCGCTTCATTCCCTTGCTGGATCTCTGCCACCGTCCGTTCAAGCGTTCTCTCTCTCTTTTTCAATAATGTGCCAAACATCGATTTCACCCCGCTTAAATGAAACGGACTGACGCTCTTCTTTACACTATTCGTACATCGTAACGGAAATGTGGGCGTCGTTCAAGAGAAAGGTGTCGCAACCGGGGAACTCGTTTAGAAGGTTGGTGATTTAGTGTAAAATACTGCTGATTCCATCCGTTTCTCAATGAGAGAAGCCTTGCAAAATCAGCTTTCTTTTCTGAATGAAAATGCCGCCGATTCGTGTGTGACAGCGGTTTTTCACCACCCCTTTAGAAACGACGGCTGAAACATCACCGGTTCGCTCGCTGGGTAAAAATCAGAAATGGAAAAATCATCCTTATGGTGTAATGCCGCTGATTGACTCGTGGCAGCTGTGTTTCACCGACCTGCTTGAGGAATGTGGCTGGCCCCGGTGTTCCCCCCCCTTTCCAAGCTCCATTTGCCCAACCTCTGTCCGTTTTTCCGCTGCTCAGCCGTCCGAAGCAAAAAAGAGGTTGTCCAAACGACACCGTTTGGATCAACCTCTCTTCTTTTGACAATCGTCAGCTGACTTTCTCTTCTTTGGCACCCGCCTGATTGAGCGCGCTGTGCCTCCGGCCGTAGACAAAGTAAATCGCTAAGCCAATCAGCAGCCACGAGACAAAACCCATCCATGTCATCGGCGGAAGCTGAAGGACTAAATAACCGCAGAACAAGACGGCTAAAATCGGAACGACCGGGACGAACGGAACGCGGAAAGCCCGTTTTAAATCAGGCTGGGTCTTGCGTAATACCAACACACCGATTGAAACGGTAATGAAGGCAAAGAGCGTGCCGATATTCGTCAGTTCGGCCAATTTGTTGAGCGGGATGACGCCGGCAAACACCGCTACAGCCGCTCCAGTCAGCCACGTATTGACATACGGCACTTGGCGCGTTGGGCTGATGCGGGCAAACACGTTCGGCAGCAACCCGTCGCGGCTGATGGCGTAGAAAAGGCGCGTCTGTCCGTACATCATCACGAGAAGCACCGTCGTAATGCCGGCGATCGCTCCGAGCGAAATAAAACCAGCGACCCAGTCTTGGTGAATATAGTTCAACGCAAACGCCACCGGGTTTTTGACATTGAGCTGTTCATACGGAACAATGCCTGTCAACACGAGCGAAACAGCGATGTATAACAAAGTGCACACAAGCAGTGAGACGATGATGCCGATCGGCATATCGCGCTGCGGATTGCGCACTTCTTCCGCCGCCGTCGACACCGCGTCAAACCCGATGTAAGCGAAAAATACCGTCGCCGCGCCGGTCGCGACACCCGAGAAGCCATACGGCATAAACGGCGTCCAGTTTTCCGGCTTGACATACCAAACACCGACAGCTAAAAAGAGGAGCACGACCGCGACTTTGATCGTCACGATGATGGCGTTGAAACGGGCCGATTTTTTCGCTCCCAAATTCAGCAGGAAAGCAATCAGCAACACGATCAAAACAGCTGGCAAATCAACGAACGTTCCTTTTGCCGGATCATACGCGCTCGTCAGCGCTTTTGGCAACTCAATGCCAAACCCAGCAAGCAGGCCTTGGAAATAGCCGGACCAGCCAACGGCAACCGCCGATGAAGCGACGCCGTACTCCAAAATCAAATCCCATCCTAAAATCCAGGCGAACAGTTCGCCGAACGTCGCATAGCTGTACGTATACGCGCTTCCGGACACCGGCACCGTCGAAGCGAACTCCGCGTAGCAAAGCGCCGCGAACACACACGCTAACCCCGACAAAATAAACGAAAGAACAAGCGCCGGACCGGCATGTTCCGCCGCCGCCACCCCGGTCAGGACGAAAATGCCTGTCCCAATGATGGCGCCGATGCCGAGCATCGTCAAATCGAACGCCCCTAACTCCTTGCGCAGCGAGGCTCCTTTCGCCGCCGATTCATTGATCAGCAAGTGAATCGGTTTTTTACGAAACAGACTCATAGATGTCTCCCCTTGTCGTTTTTTGTAGAAATTTGTTGAATTTTATCGAAAAGTACAGTTAGCATTGTACATGATGATGGTTTTTTTGTAAAGTGTGAAAATAAGAAAAACAGCAAAAAATTTTTTCCGTTTGGCGCGCCAAAGCAAAAAATTTTTTCATTATCGATTGAATAAAAACAATTTACAAATTTTTCAGTCAACTGTATAATGAACATGTGACAAAGTTGTGACAAGAAAGGAGGACGGTCTTTCCGACCAACGGTGTGCATCGATATCTCGTTTTGAAAACGTTTTAATTCAAACTAAGGAGGGATTTTCATGGCCGTCAAAAAGCAGTCATTTTCCGAACCGGTCGGCGCCAATTACGAAGCGATCGCCCAGTCCGCTTCATTTCGCGCTCTCATCCAAGCGAAGAAGCGCTTTATCGTTCCGGCGACCGTCTTTTTCTTCGTTTTTTACTTCGCCCTTCCGGTATTAACGTCGTACTCGAAAGTGCTCAATACGCCGGCGATCGGACCGGTCAGCTGGGCTTGGCTGTTTGCGTTCGCGCAATTTATCATGACATGGGCTTTATGCATCCTTTATTCAAAGCGCGCAGCCGAATTTGACAACATCGTCGAACAAGTGAAACAAGAAACGGCGGAAGGAGGAAATGTCTGATGCATGGGCTCGCCTTTTTCCTCTTTCTTGTCATTGTCGCCTTGACGTTGGTCATTACGTACTACGCGTCGAAACGGACGAAAACGACGAGCGAGTTTTATACGGCCGACAGCAGCCTTACCGGCTGGCAAAACGGGCTGGCCATCGCCGGCGACTATATGTCCGCCGCGTCTTTCTTGGGCATCGCCGGCATGATCGCCTTGGCGGGATTTGATGGTTTCTTTTACAGCATCGGGTTTCTCGTCGCCTACCTTGTCGTCTTGTACATCGTCGCCGAACCGCTGCGCAACCTCGGCAAATACACGATGGCCGACATGATCGCCGCCCGTTTTGACGATAAAAAAGTGCGCGGCGTCGCGGCGTTAAATACGATCGCCATTTCGATTTTCTATATGATCGCCCAACTCGTCGGCGCCGGCGGTCTCATTAAGCTCCTGCTTGGGCTCGATTACATTTATTCCGTCTTGATCGTCGGCGTTTTGATGACGGTGTACGTCGTCTTCGGCGGCATGACGGCCACAAGTTGGGTGCAAATCGTCAAAGCCGTCTTGTTGATGGTCGGTACGTTTATCATTTCCATCATCGTCTTTGCCAAATTCGACTTCAGCATCGCTAAAATGTTCCATGAAGTCAAAACCGCCACGCCACTTGGCGAAGCGTTTTTAAACCCGGGCAACAAGTTTAAAGACCCGCTTGATACGATTTCGTTAAACTTGGCGCTCGTGTTGGGAACGGCCGGGCTGCCGCACATTTTGATCCGCTTCTTTACGGTCAAAGACGCGCCAACCGCGCGCAAATCGGTCGTTTATGCAACATGGATCATTGGGATTTTCTATGTGTTGACCATCTTCTTAGGGTTCGGTGCCGCCGCGTTCGTCGGCTATGACAAAATCGTCGCCGCTAACCCCGCCGGCAATATGGCCGCTCCGCTGTTGGCTGAAGCGCTTGGTGGAGATTTCTTGTTCGCCTTCATCTCGGCTGTCGCGTTCGCGACCATTTTGGCCGTTGTCGCCGGGCTCGTTCTGTCAGCCGCCTCCGCGTTTGCCCACGATTTTTACAGCCATATTTTGCGGCGCGGCCAAGCAACGGAAAAAGAACAAATGCAGGCGGCGCGCTGGGCATCGGTCGGCGTTTCCGTACTCTCGATTTTGTTAGCGTTGTTCGCACAAAAAATGAACGTCGCCTTCCTCGTGTCGCTGGCCTTTGCGGTGGCGGCGAGCGCCAACTTGCCGACGATCGTCTTTACGATCTTCTGGCGCCGCTTTAATACGACAGGAGCCATTACTGGCATGCTCGTTGGCTTGATCAGCGCCCTGTTGCTCGTCTTCTTCAGCCCGAACGTCTGGTCACCGCAGCCAGGAGCCGCCATTTTCGTCGGCGAACCGCTCTTTAAGCTCGCCAATCCGGGCATCATCTCGATCCCGCTCGGCTTTATCGGCGCCGTCATCGGCACGCTCGTTTCGTCGAAAAAAGCGGACGAAAAGAAATACACCGAAATTGTCGTCAAAGCGAACACCGGAATCGGACGGGTGTAACGCCACGAACAAAGAGCTGGCCCAAAGCGCCAACGCGTTTTGGGCCAGCTTGAAATGCGTGCTATAACAGTTTGCACATATAATATTCATTAATTTTTTTGCTCAACTCCAAAAAATTTTCCGCATTGCTAACATCAATCGGTCTTATGATCATTTTTTCTTTTCCCCTTTATGTAAACTCCTTGGAAAGCTTATTGAATGCCATCCGCTTTATGTCGTCGCCCGATGAAACACCTTGGCAAACTGTGTATACCGCTCGACTTGGCGGCGGTCGACGCCGTAGCCGATGCCGGGGGCGTCCGGCACGCGAATCAAGCCGCCTTGCACCTCGACTTCCGGCGTGATAATATCCCGCTCCCAATAATGGGACGACGCGGCGGTATCGCCGGGAAGGGTAAAGTTTTCCAACGTCGTGATCGCAATATTGTGGGCACGCCCAATGCCCGCTTCGAGCATTCCCCCGCACCACACCGGCACGCCGCGCTCAGCACAAAGATCGTGGATGCGCTTCGCCTCCCCAAGCCCGCCGACACGCCCAATTTTGATATTGATGATGCGGCCGCTGCCAAGGTCCAGCGCCTTGCGCGCATCGTCATAGGAACGAACGCTTTCATCAAGGCAAATCGGCGTCTCAAGGAGCGGCTGCAAGCGCGCATGATCGATGAGATCATCGGCGGCAAGCGGCTGTTCGATCATCATCAATCCGAATTCATCAAGCGCTTTCAGCCGATCCATATCGGCAAGCGTGTACGCCGAATTGGCATCGGCCATGAGCGGCACGTTCGGAAACGCGCGCCGCACCTCGCGAATGACATCGACATCCCATCCGGGCTTTATTTTCACCTTGATTCGCCGATATCCTTGCGCCACATACCGTTCAATGACCCGCAGCAAGTCGCCCACCGTCGGCTGAATGCCGATGCTGACACCGACTTCAATCTCTTTTTTCGTCCCCCCAAGAGCTTGATAAAGCGGGACGCCGAGCCGCTTGGCATATACATCCCACACCGCTCCTTCAAGCGCCGCTTTCGCCATATGATTTTGGCGGATGGCGTTAAAGCGCGTTGACAGTTCCGCTGGATGATCGATCGGCTCCGCCAGCGCAAGCGGGACAAGGAAGTCCTCGAGCATATGCCAGTTCGTTTTCACCGTTTCCTCGCTGTACCACGGGGCGGCAAAGGCGACCGATTCGCCCCAGCCGGAAACGCCGTCGCGGTCGACCGCTTCCACTAAAAGAAACTCTTTCGCTTGAAACGTGCCGAAGCTCGTTGTAAACGGCGACTTCAACTCCATGCGCAAATGGCGCAAGATGACGTACTCGATGCTGATCGTCATTCCTCTTCCCCTTTCTACGGCAGCCATTCGTTTCTCCGCACCCATATGTAATACATCGCCGGCTCCCCGGAACGGCGCCAAGCGCTGGCGGCAATCCAGCCTTCCATGAGCAGCCGCTGAAACAAAGCGCGCGTCGTCAACCGCCACTCAAGCGCCAACGCGAGATCCCGCTCTTTCAACTGCGGAAAGTCAAGCGGAATCGCAGCCAACAACAACGGCGCCGCTTTTTCATCGACGTCCTTCAGCACCGGCCGCAACAGGCCGTCAGCCCTTTGGTCTGCATCGAGCACCACCAGACGTCTCGCCTTGAGAACATCGGCTGTAGCCAAGCTCCGCTCCCCGGTCGGACGCTCATCAAGCCTCCATTCGACAATGAAGCGATCGGACGGCAGCTGACCGTTCAGCGCATCATTCATTTCGCCGTAGCAATTTTCCACATAGCCGACGGCTGCCGCCCCCAACTTCGCTACGTTCAGGTAGCCGTTGCGGCTTTGCAGCGGATCGTACGTCCAGCGGATGACCCGATAACCACGCCGTCGCGCTTCTTCCGCCTGTTTCATTTTTAAGCGATAGCCGATCCCTTGATCGCGAAACGATTCGGCAATCCCCATCATATGGGAGCAAAGATACACTTCCCCGTTCCGAAACCCAGGAAAGCTGTAGACAAAGCCGACGAGCTTCCCGTCGGCATACGCCCCGATGATCAAGCCGCCGTTTTTCGCCACCGTCAGCGTTTGATGAAGCGGAATTGGCGCTGTTCCCCAAATCTCCTCCTCAAGCCTGGCCATCTCATTCAACTGTTCGATCGTCTCAATGATTTGCAGCGACAGAGGCACGCTCGCTCTCCCCCCGCGGCGCAAACGTCACAAACGTATTCATCACAACCCGCGCCAAAATTTCCACGCCGGAAAGCAAATCCTCGCGCCGGAATGTCATCTTCGGATGATGGAGTCCAGGGTGCAAGTCGCAGCCTAATCCGAGCATCGTTGTTTTCAGTTCCGGTTTCTTAAAGGAATAAAAATGGAAATCCTCCCCTCCCGACGTCACGACCGGCAGAACGCACTTTTCCGCCCCCAAAGTCGTGATAATCGCCTCCTCCATCAGCCGCACGGCATCTGGATCGGGATGAGCGGCGACGATGCGCGTCCGCTCCATAAGCTCAATATCAGCTCCGTAAATCGCAGCGACCCCGTTGATCACATGGCGCAGCCCTTCGATGAGCAGCTCCATCGCTTCGTTCGTTTGCGCCCGCAAATCAAGGGCAAATTCCGCGTAGTCCGGGATCGTGTTCGCATCTTTTTCACCGGCGTGAAACTTCGTCATCTTGATCGATGCCGGCACTTGGGGGTCGATATGAATTTTCCCCAGCTCCTGCACGATAGCGCTGCCGACCTCAATGACGTTGACGCCTAAGTGCGGCCGCGCGGCATGGGCCGCTACACCGCGAATTCGTCCTTCGATGCATTGCGCTGCCCCGTGAAGGATCGCCGGCGCCGCGTACCCGCTTTTGACTTCCTGAACCGGCCGTAAATGAACGCCATACAAAAACGCCAAGCCATCGGCCGCTCCCTTTTCTATCATCTTCAACGCCCCTGTGCCTTTTTCTTCGGCCGGCTGGAACAAAAACCGGAGCGTCCCCGGCGGCTCATAGCCGATGCGGCGAAGCAATTTCGCCACCCCAAGCACGACCGTCATGTGAGCGTCGTGCCCGCACGCATGGTTCGGCTGCCAAACGCCGTCGACTTCTTGCCAAAGAGCGTCCATGTCGCTGCGCACCCCGACCGTAAACGGGCCGGCGCCGATTTCCGCCACCACGCCCGGACAATCGGCAAACGTCCGCACCCGATACCCTTCGCGCTCCAGCTCCTGACGAACAAATTCCGTCGTCTGCCACTCCTCCCAACTGATTTCTGGATGACGATGAAGATGGTCAAAAATCTCCCATAGCTCTGTTTTCAGCTGTCTGATGATTTCCTTCATTGCTCTCCCCCGGCTGTTTAAAAGATGAAATGATGATTATATTTATTATAATATTCAAATAAACAAATGCAACGACAAATAGGCAGAAAGGAAAAAACAACCTATCGCGATGAATGACGGCGGCGTCTCGCCAGTTGGTTGACGACCTCCGAAAAAATCAAGCCCATGGCAATGGCGCCGGAAATCATCAATGCCTTTGCTGCCAGAGCCATCGCCGTATTGTAATCGTTCATAACGACATGGCGCATCGCTTCAAACGCCGTCCCGCCCGGCACGAGCGGAAGAACGCCGGGAACAATAAAAATGGTCGCCGGCGCCCGATAACGGCGGGCGAACGCATTGCTCAAAAAGGCGACAAAAAACGAAGCCATAAACGTCGCAATCACCCCATCCGCTCCCGATCGGAAAGCGAACATATAAGCCGCCCACCCACTCATCCCGACAAACCCGCTATGCGGCAACAAGCGCGGAGGGATGTTAAAAATGATGCCAAACAGCGCCGATGCCATAAAACTAAGCAACAACTGCATCATGATCATCGTTCCCTGCTCCCCTGTCATCGAATAGACAAAACAAAAGCAATGCCCGTGCCGATCGCAAACGCAGTCAAAAACGCTTCCGCTCCGCGGGACAGCCCGGCGATCAGATGACCGGCCATTAAATCACGCACCGCATTGGTAATCGCCAGCCCCGGCACGAGCGGCATCACCGATCCGATCATCATATTTGCGACATCCCGACCGAATCCAGCCTTTGCCAACCATAAGACAAGCCAACCGGCGACAAAGGCGGCGAAAAATTCGGCAAAAAACCGTATTTTCACCAATCGGTGCACCATTTCAAAGCACCAAAAGGCAGCTCCTCCGGAAACGAGCGACGGGAGAAAATGAGCGATGCCCCCGATCAGCGAAGCAAAACAAGCGCTGGCCAACGCAGCCGCGGCGGTTTGCTGCCAAAGAGGGTAGCTTGGTTGCGCATACGCGACACGCGCTAACTCCTCGCGCGCCTCCGAAAGCGTCAGTTCACCGCGGCTGATGCGCCGGGAAATATCGTTCACGACCGCGACTTTCGCCAAATCGGTCGAGCGCTCAGAAATGCGGATCAACCGCGTCGAGTTCGTTCCCTCAATCGAAAAAATGATGGCTGTCGGCGTGACATAGCTATGGGAGCGCGCCAGGCCAAACGAAGCCGCAATCCGCATCATCGTATCTTCCACCCGATACGTCTCCCCGCCGCTTTCAAGCATCAACTTTCCCGCCAGCAAACAAACATCGACAACGTCCTCAATTCGCTCGCCCATCATCCATCCGTCTCCTTTCCTTTGCACATCCGCCGGCAAAAACAAACTCCCGCCAATCGATGGCAGGAGTTTTGCTCACACACGGTTCTCACCCAACTCTCCTCCATTATACCAAACCCGCTAGCCATTGCCAAACAGCGAACAAGCAAGAAAAGAAATAAGCCTGATCCCCGCCACTTGCGTACACGCGAAAAATGGAGATTCTCCCCGTTTTCAGAGAAAAACGGCTGTTTTCAACGCCCGTTGGAAACAGCCGTTCTTCATGCCTAGTTCCCTTCTTCGTCGGATTTCTCCTTCACACTCACACCAGGTGATGACGGTTCTCCCGCTCCGAGATGATTTTCGAGATACGGGCAAACCCGAAAATACAGAGAATCGTGATCCCCCAACTAACGATTTCCCGAACCACGATCGCCCGGTCAAACGCCTCGACGCCATAACGGACGATCAAATAAGCCTTGATCGCCGCCAACAGCCCGTCGCGCACGGCAAAGCCAACAGTGATCCACTGAAAAAGCGGAAACACATCGCCTTCAAAAAACCGCTTTTTCATTGCCGCACGGGGCGCCCCTTGCATTTCCACAAAATCAAGCGAAAAATAAAGCATCAATGGGCGCTTGACAATGACCGTTCCCAAAAACAAGACGGACAAAACGATCGAATACGATACATCGTTCCATAACATCTGCAACGCGGAACCAGCGAATACGTTCAATAGCGTACTAACGGCGAGATTGGCAAGCAAAAATGCGCCAAACCATTGCACTCGGTGACTGACCCAAAAGCGGTAAACCGTATAAACCGCTCCCGGCACCGTACAAATCAGCATCGCCCCGTACTCCCCGACCGGGCCGCGCAACGCATGCCAAAGAACAATTGGAAACACAACATAGAAGACAACATCGAGCATGACTACCCGTTTCCCCATCGTCCCCCTCCCCTCGCCACTGTTCTTTATTCATATACGCCTCAACCTTTCATTGCGTTTCCGCTCCGATCACTCTCAGTCCTCTAGCCTCTATCCAAACCGACACTTCCCCTTCTCCCGCCTCCTCCCCATCCGCGTGAACGGGAACAGGGGTTGCGGGACGGATGCACACGTTTCGTCCAGCGAACACGGACACTTCTTTCATCCGCACATGTCCGCCCCAAAATACGGACAAAAACAGGGCAAGAATTTTCCAGCGGGAAATTGCGCCGACAACTGTCACATGAAGCAGGCCATCGTCCGCCCGCGCCGACGGAGCGATGCGCATTCCACCGCCGTAGTACGAATGGTTCGACACCGTCGCCATCCAAGCTTTAGGAAACGAATAAGCCCGTCCGTCAATGAAAAGTTCGAGGTTCGTTGGTTGATAGCAAAACAGCTCTTTCACTAAATAAACGGCATAAGTAAGCGCGCCAAGCCCGAAGCGATTCAGCCTTCCCTTCCATTTCGAGCGGTTGACCGCGCGGGCGATGTGGGCGTCAAACCCGCAGCCGATGCTGCTGGCAAACACGCCGTCCGGCACGATGCGGCTGGCAAAACGGCCGAGATCGAAAGTCCAAGCCTTGCCGGACCGAGCGCCATTGATCAGCCGTTGGAGCGCCTGTTTCGGTTTTCGGGCCAGACGGAAACCGCGAACAAAATCATTTCCCGTTCCGGCGGGAATGCAGCCTATCGCCACGTGCGGAAACATGCCCGCGCCGTTCACCACTTCATGCACCGTCCCATCGCCCCCGACAGCCGCGATCACCGTCGGTTCAACACGTTCCGCGCCGATGCGGCGGGCGATGTCCTTTCCCTCTCCCTTTCGGCTCGTCCAATACGCCTGATAGGCGATTCCTTCCCGATCCAGCTGCGGTTGCAGCTGCTTCCAAACGGACACGGACCGGCCGTTTTGGGCGGCTGGGTTGATAATAAAACAAAGCTTCATCCTCTTCCTCCATTCATAACCCCTTTTCTTACCTATTGGCGGTCGGTTTCATTTTTCCTCTCGTCAAAATGAAAAAATCCGAACCCGCAAACCGGATTCGGATCTTCCTTCATTCCTCGCCAATAATTTTGACTTCCAACTCCAGATCGACCCCGAATTTTTCTTTCACTGTTTTGCGCACCATTTCGATCGTCGCAATGTAATCGGCAGCGGTCGCATTGTTTTTGTTAATAATGAATCCCGCATGTTTCGTCGACACTTCGGCGCCGCCGAATCCTTTTCCCTGAAGGCCGCTGTCTTGGATGAGCTTGCCGGCAAAATAGCCCGGCGGACGCTTAAACACGCTTCCGACCGACGGATACTCCAGCGGCTGTTTCGATTCGCGCTGAAAGGTTAAATCATCCATTTTTGCCTTGATCTGCTTATAGTCGCCCGGCTGGAGCGCAAAGACCACTTCGAGCACAATATCATGCGTCCGGCTGATCAAGCTTGTTCGATAGCCAAGCTCCAGCTCTTCCTTTTTCAACGTTTTCAACTCACCGGCAAGCGTTGCCACTTTGACATGGTCAAGCACATCTTTCACTTCACCGCCGTACGCTCCAGCGTTCATCATAATCGCCCCGCCGACCGACCCCGGAATGCCGCAGGCAAACTCCAACCCGGTAAGGTGTTGTTCGAGCGCGAACCGCGACACCGCTTTAATATCGGCTCCGCTTTGGGCGATCACGTTGTTTCCTTCACGCCAAATGCGGTTCAAATGCTTCAGCTGCATGACGATGCCGCGCAGCCCACCGTCGCGGATAATGACGTTCGAACCGTTGCCAAGAAGCGTAAACGGCAGGCCGTACTCTTCTTTCAGCCGCAACACCTCAATGACTTGCTCATACGTCTCCGGCCAGACGAGAAAATCGGCCTTGCCGCCGATCCGCACCAATGTATGGTTTTTCATCGGCTCATCGCGAAGGACATTTCGTTCACCACAAATCTGTACGAGTCTTTGATAAAGATGTTCTGCACGTTCCATCGTTCTGCCACCTTCTTTACGTCTTCCGTGCCGCCCAGCGGCATTCATTCCATACCGCTTCCATTATCGCCGGAATCGCGTCCTATATCAAGTGGGCAATGTTCCTGATTCTGTTTTATTCCGGACGGGGCCAAAAGGTGACGTGGGATGGGCCACGCTATCGTCTCTTTTCTTCCTCTTTCATTGCCTGACTCTTCTCCTCTGAACGAAAACAGCTCACCCTTGAATCAGGTGAGCTGCTTTGCGCGCCAACAGCACAGCCCCCATCGAACGCCCGCTTATATCCTCATCGTCCCCTCACGTTTGCAGACTGCTTGGCCATCTGTTGTTCAACCGCAACGACAGCTTCACGTAGTTTCTCGCCCATGTTTGCAGACTGCTTGGCCATCTGTCCTGCCAAAACGCTCGCTCCTATTCGTTCAAAAAACGGCAAATCAAGCCAAAGGCGCCTTGCCTGACAAAAAAGCCACGCTGACTGTTGTCAAACGTGGCTTCTCTATCATTACAACTCATCAAATCCGTTGTCCACTTGCACTTTCGTATATTGGCGCGGCTTTTGTTCGAAAAAGTCGGATTTGCCAAGGTCGACTTCTTCATACGCTTTAATCCAGCGAAGCGGGTTCGTCCGATAGCCGTCGAACGGGCGGTCAAACCCAAGCTGGTGGGCGCGGACGTTGGCGTAAAACTTAATGTACGCCTCCAAATCAGCCAAGTCGATGCCATCGATCTCATGGCCGATGATTTCCCGCGCCCATTCGATCTCCAGCTCAGCCGCTTTCGTAAACGTTTCCCGGACAAAATCCGCCAACTCCGACGTCCGATATTCCGGATATTCGTTCAACACTTCTTTGAAAATTTTCGCAAACAAATCGACATGAATGTGCTCGTCACGGTTGATGTAATTGATCATCGTGCTCGTCGCCACCATTTTTTGCTGGCGTGCGAGGTTGTAGAAGAACGCAAACCCTGAGTAGAAAAACAGTCCTTCTAAAATGACGTCAAAAACGATCGAGCGCAACAAGTTTTCCACATTCGGCTCTTCCGCAAACGCCTTGTAGCCATTCGTCACAAAATCGTTCCGCTTGCGCAGCGTCGGTTCGTTCCGCCAAAAGTCGAATACTTCATCTTGCTTCGCTTTCGGCACAAGGCTCGAAAGCACGTATGAATACGAATGGTTGTGAATGACTTCCTGCTGGGCGAGCATAATCATGAGCGCGTTGATGCTCGGGTCCGTAATGTAATCAGCGACACGTCCGGCGTAATCGGTTTGGATGCTGTCAAGCAGCGCCAGAAGACCGATGATTTTCAAAAAGGCCTCCTGCTCGCGGGCCGTTAATTGCGGAAACTGCTTCACATCTTGCGCCATATTGATTTCAAACGGCGTCCAAAAATTGGCGAGCATTCGCTTATATTTGGCATACGCCCACGGATAGGCGAGATCATCCCAATTCAACACATTCGAGCAGCGGCCGTTGATGATGCCCGTCGAACGGTTCGGCGCCTCCGGATCCATAATGGGCCGTTTGACTAAGCCGATCGTCATCGTCCATTCCTCCCTTTCGTTTTCTATAAAAGAATTTCTGATCTCCATGTCCCATCTTGATCACCTGACAAGCTGGCACGGTGACAAGAAGAGCAACAATGCCATGGAAAACCAAGTTGCAGTTTATATAAGTATCGTGCGCGCGGCCAACCGCCTACGCCTCTCTGGCACAAGGAAGTGAGCCTCTTTTGGCCCCGGTCAGCTCGCGCACGAATCGCACTCTTCGATCGTCCCCGATGTCGAACGCACGTAATACGTCGTTTTCAACCCCGACTTCCACGCTGTCAAATGCAAATCGAGCAGCTCCTTTGCCTTGATCGTATTCATGACGTAGAAGTTAAACGAGATGGCTTGGTCGACATGGCGCTGGCGCGCGGCGTTTTGCTTGATGCTCCAACGTTGGTCGATATGGTACGCCGATTTGTAATACCATGTCGTCTGTTCGTTTAGATCCGGCACGGTCACAGGAATTTTATAATCTTTCTTTTCCTCGGCATACACTTTTAAGAAAATCGGATCGATGCTCGCCGTGCTGCCGGCGATGATCGACGTCGAGGCGTTGGGCGCAATGGCCATGATATAGCCGTTGCGCACCCCGTAGCGGGCCACATTGCTCTTGAGTCGGTCCCAATCGAGCTCGCCGTGGCTTTGGTAGCCGCGCCGTTCGAAATAAGCGCCCGTCTGCCAATCCGATCCGGCAAACGCCGGGTAGCTCCCTTTTTCTTTGGCGAGCTCCATGCTCGCTTGAATCGCCAAATACGCGATCGTTTCATACAGTTCATCGGCGTAGCGGACCGCTTCCTCTGACTCCCAGCGAATGCCTTTTAACGCCAGCAAATGATGCCAGCCAAAAGTGCCAAGCCCGACAGCGCGGTATTTTTCGTTCGTCAAACCGGCCTGCAGCACCGGAATGTGATTTAAATCAATGACATTATCAAGCATCCGCATTTGAATCGGGATGAGCCGCCCCAACACCCCATCGGTCACCGCACGCGCCAAGTTGATCGACGATAAATTGCAGACGACAAAATCGCCCGGGATTTTTTCGATCACAATCACTCCGTCTTTCACATATTGCCGCTTCATCACCGTCGGGCTTTGGTTTTGCGCGATTTCCGTGCAAAGGTTGCTGCAGTAAATCATCCCGAGATGGCGATTCGGATTTTGTCGGTTCACTTCATCGCGGTAAAACATAAACGGCGTCCCCGACTCGAGCTGGCTGCGCATAATGCTTTTCATCACTTCGATCGCCGGCACTTTTTCTTTCGACAGCCTCGGTTCGTTGACGCATTGCCAATATTTCTCCCGAAAGCTGCCCTTCCCTTTTTCCTCATCATAAAAGTCTTCCAAACTAAATCCCATCACCGTCCGCACTTCATGCGGATCAAACAAATACCAGTCGCCGCGCTGTTCGACCATTTCCATGAACAAATCAGGGATGCAAACGCCGGTGAACAAGTCATGCGTCCGCAGCCGTTCGTCGCCGTTGTTGAGCCGCGCATCGAGAAACGCAAAAATATCTTTATGCCACACATCCAAATAGACGGAAATAGCTCCCTTTCGCTGCCCAAGCTGATCGACGCTCACCGCTGTGTTGTTCAGCTGCTTCATCCACGGGATGACGCCGGAGGAGACCCCTTTGAATCCTTTAATGTCGCTGCCGCGCGACCGGATTTTCCCTAAATAGACCCCAATGCCGCCGCCCGATTTCGATAAATTGGCGATGTCGGTGTTGCTGTCGTAAATCCCTTGCAAACTGTCATCGACCGTGTCGACAAAGCAGCTCGACAGCTGGCCGTATGACTTCCCGGCGTTGGCAAGCGTCGGCGTCGCCACGGTCATGTATAGGTTGCTTAACGCCCAATACGCTTCCTTCACCAACTCAAGCCGCCGCTGCTGTGGTTCATTGGCCATAAGCGTCATGGCGATAATCAAAAATCGCTCCTGCGGCAACTCATACAACCGCCGCTCATAATCGCGGGCCAAATACCGATCCGCAAGCGTGCGCAACCCTATGTACGTAAACAACTTGTCCTTCTCCGGATCAAGAAACGCACCGATGGACTCAATTTCTTCTTTCGTATAACGTTCAAGCAGCAGCGGATGATATACTCCTTGTTCCGTCAGCGCAACAAGGAGCGAGTAGAAATCGCCATACCGCTTGCGCTCCTCGTACCCGCGCTGCCGTGCTGCCTCGCGGTACAGTTGTTGCAAATACAGGCGGGCGCACACAAACGTCCATTCCGGCTCCTCCTCACTAATATACGACAGCCCTTCCAAAATGGCGGTTTGATATAGCTGCCGGAAGGTGACCATCTCTTTTCGGCTGAGAAGCTGCCATACACGTTCTTCATATTCCTCGAGCGACAGACGGACAAAGTCGGCCGCCGCCTGCTCCACCAACCTAGCAAACTCCTCGCGCGAAAATGATTTCTCTTTTCCTTGATCATCGACAACAATTGATTTCGTCGACACTGTCATTCGTTTCCCCTCTCCTCCATAAAAAAATCCGCTCGGGCAGGCGAGCGGATGAAACGACAGACGGAAAAAGGCAGACGAACTCCCTTTTTCTTTTCCCCTATCGTTTCATCTTCTCACACCCCGAAGAACATGAAACGTTCCAAGCAAGGCAGGTCTCCTGACTCGTGCATCGTCCTACTTTGGGTCCTTCCCAGCGGCGCTAAATGGCTCTTGCCGCCAGTGGCCATCCCATTTCGTCCGCACATACAGTTGCGGGGGCAGTTCCGGATTCACACCGGATTCCCTATTAAGTCCTGATGGACACCATTGCTTGGCACAACGATATATAGTTGTTTGAAAAAGCAAATAAATCAATATATAGTGGATGATCATCCTGATGGAACAAGCATATACTAAAACAACAAGAATTGCAAGGGACAAGCGAGATTTTCTCAATCAATCCTTAGAAGGCCGTTGAAAAACATTGGTTTCCTTTGGTCAATGAATAAAAGTGTGCAGTGTTGCAAGACTTTTCTATTGGAGAAACGATTCCGAGAAGCAGTTGCGCGAGTCAATCACCGCCCCTTATAGTTTTCGGGCCAAAACAGACAGACGCCCCGGCCGAATTCCGGGACGCCTCGTCCTGTTCCCCCTTACGCCTCAAAAGCAGGCGCCAGCGGCTTTTCCTTTTGTCCAGATGAAACAAAATCATAGGCTCGCTCTACATACACTTGATGCCAAATCATAAACGCCAACACCGTCCACAGCTTGCGGCTATGGTCCGCTTTCTGCTGCGCATGCTCATCGAGCAAGCGATACAGCACGTCTTTATGGAACAAGTGGTCCGTTTCGCTGTCGTGAATAAGCTGTTTCGCCCAATCATACATTTCGTTTCTCAACCAATGACGAATCGGCACAGGAAATCCTAATTTTTTTCGGTTTAATACATGATCCGGCACGATGCCTTCGGCCGCTTTGCGCAAAATATATTTCGTCGTGCCGTTGGCGGTTTTCATCTCCGGAGCGATCGTAGCAGCTGCTGCAAACACCGCTTTGTCCAAAAACGGCACCCGCAACTCAAGCGAATGCGCCATCGTCATTTTATCGGCCTTAACTAAAATATCGCCTCTCAGCCATGTATGGAGATCAATGTACTGCATCCGGTTGACCGGCGGATAATGAACGGTTTCTTGATAGAGCGGCGCGGTCACCGTTGTATACTCACGGCCTTTTTCATACGTTTTGAGCAAGGCCGCCTTTTCCGCTTCACTGTATATTTTGGCGTTCCCGATATACCGTTTTTCAAGCGGGGTCGTGCCGCGCTCTAAAAAGCTCTTCCCTTTCACCCCGTCGGGAAGCCACTTGGCGATGAAGCGCAGCACGCTCTTCACCGCTCCCGGCATCCGCTCCAACCACCGCAACGACTCTGGTTCACGATAAATGTTATAGCCGCCAAACAGCTCGTCCGCCCCCTCGCCGGAAAGCACCACAGTAACATGCTTTCTCGCTTCACGGGCGACAAAATACAGCGGCACCGCAGCCGGATCCGCCAACGGATCATCCATATGCCACATAATTTTCGGCAGCTCGTCCATATACTCCTGCGGCGAAATGACATAGCTGATATTGTCTACGCCCAGCTTCTCAGCCGTCTCCTTGGCCACATCGATTTCGCTGAACCCTTGCCGCTCAAACCCGACCGAAAACGTCTTTAAATCCGGATGAAACTGTTTGGCGATCGCCACGATAAACGAGGAATCAATGCCGCCCGACAAAAACGCCCCGACCGGCACATCGCTGCGCATATGGACACGGACCGAATCAACCAACGCCGTGCGGATGTTCTCAACCAATTCCTCCTCCGACTGGCGAACAGGGCGGAAAAACGGCTTCCAATAGCGATGAATCGTGAGCGGTTCACCGACTCGTTTCTTGATATAATGCCCCGGCTCCAACTTCGAAATACCGGCCGACATCGTCGATGGTTCGGGGACGTATTGGAAGGTTAAATAATGCTGGAGCGATTCATGATCTACCGTTTCCTCCCCAAGCGCAAGCAAAAGGCTTTTCTTCTCCGAAGCGAAAAACGTGCGGCCGCCTTGTTCCGCATAGAAAAACGGTTTAATGCCGAACGGATCACGGGCTGCAAACACCGTTTTTTCCTGCTTATCCCAAATGACAAACGCAAACATCCCGCGCAGCTTTTCGACCGCTTTTTCTTGTTCCATGCTATAAAGCGCAACGATGACTTCCGTATCGGAGTTTGTCGCAAACGACAATCCTTTCGCCGTCAGCTCTTCCCGCAATTCGACGTAATTGTAAATCTCCCCGTTAAAAATGATCCAGTACCGATCGTTTTCATACGAGAGCGGCTGGTGCCCCGCTTCCAAATCGATGATGCTGAGCCGCCGAAATCCAAACCCGACGTGCTCATCCATATAATACCCCTCATCATCCGGCCCGCGATGGGTAATCAGGCGGTTCATCCGCCTTAATTCCTCGCTCCATCCCGGATCTTGACATTCTGGACGATCGACAATCCATCCAATAAATCCACACATAACGATGACTGTCCCTCCAATGAATTGACATCAAGGCAACCCGTTTTTATTCTTTGCCTTACGCCTTCGGTTGCAATAAAATAATAGGCAAAGAAGAAAACAAAACCAGTTCCATTCTATCTTACAAAAAGCAAAGTTTCAAAACCAATCTTTCGCCATTTTTGACAAAACCCAACGTTCCATCACAACCATCGGAGGCACAATGGGCAGCTGACTATACTTTTAACGCTTTCTTGTTCCAATACCCTTCTTTGGAAACGGGAAAACAATCAAAACAGCCCGGAAGCCGCCATTGAAGCACTGCTGATAAAGGGGGAGAATCGCTTTGCTCACCATGATCTCGCTGTTGACCGCTCTCATCGTGCTCCTCTGCCTCGCCCTTTTGCGAAGCCCTCTCAGCCGCAAAAGGGACCAGCTGCTGCTGGCTGTATACGCGGGCTGTCTCGCCTTGCTTCTAGCCGTTTTGTCCAATCATAAAAGCTGGGCGCAAACAAAGGATCGATTTCAACATTTTGTACAGGAAACCATCGTCCCGCTTGTCAATCATGACCAAGCGGCGAACGCCGGCAAATCGACGTTGAAATCAACGGTGTTGATTGACGCGCCGTTAATCTCGCAGCTCCCCGAGCTGCCAAGGGGATGTGAAGTCACCAGCTTAGCCATGCTGCTGAACCATGCGGGAATTGATGTTGACAAAATGACATTAGCGAGACAAGTGCGGAAAAATCCGACGCCATATCAAGTAAAAAACGGCCTCGTCTTTTACGGCCATCCGAATGAAGGATTTGTCGGCGACATGTATACATTGTCGAAGCCTGGATACGGCGTATATCACAAACCCATTAAGGAGCTGGCCGAACGATACTTGCCAACGCAAATCGTCGACTTAACCGGACAATCCTTTGAGCACATTTATGACTACGTAGCGAAAGGCTCCCCGGTGTGGGTCATTACAAACACCACCTTCCGTCCGCTTCCCCCCTCCGCCTTTCGCGAATGGCAAACACCGCAAGGACCGGTCAAAATCACGTATCGGGAACACGCGGTGCTCATTACGGGATACGATGAGCAGTACATTTATTTCAACGACCCATTGACCGCCATCAAAAATCAAAAAGCACCGAAACAAGAGTTTATCGCGGCTTGGGTTCAAATGGGACGGCAAGCGATTACGTATCGCCGCTAAGCTCGGCGGATCCGAATCGCTTGTCTTTTTTTTTCATTTTCGTTGAACGATTTTCTCCATACATTTTGCACATCTATTTTTTATCCTGTTGAGAAGCATTGTGAAATCAGCTTTCTTTTCCTGTGAAATACGGCTGATTGACGCGCGGAAACCTTTTTCACTGGTCTTCTAAATGGCTGGTGAAAAACGGTTGTTTCTTTTGAGCAATGGGGGAGCGTTTGAAAGACGATCCTGATGCGACAAGGCTTTTCTATTTGAGAAACAGGCTTGATCAGCGGCTTGCTCCCTTAAATCACCGGCCTCCTAGGCCACCCCTTTTTTGAATAATGAGCTATCCCCAAACGGCGCATACGGTTTGAATGGAAGTCTAACTTTCATTTAGCAATCGTTCAACGTGCTGTTTTAATACAGGAATCTTATTTCGAACGACATCCCACACAATTCGATAATTAATGGAGAAATAACTGTGGATCAGCATATCCCTCATGCCAGCCATCTTTCTCCATTCGATATATGGGGATGCTTGCCTGATTTCGTCTGGAATGTTTTTCGCTGCTTCTCCAATCACTAATATGTTTTTAATGACTGCATCTGATATAAATCATTATCTAAAAAGTCATCATAAGAAAGCCCTTGGGTGTACTTCTCAATTTTCTCTGCAGCAACCAAAATATCTTGCAAAAAGACGCTAGGATCCCTCTGCATACTTAACACTCCTTAAAATAGTCGGCTTTAATCCTGGTTTGATATCATCTACAATCACTAAATCCACTGATTTTTGAAAAAGATCTTCCAAACTCAGTTTCAACTCCATATAATGATCAAACGTCACCGCATGATCCATAAATTCTACCAACACATCAATGTCACTCGACTCCCTTTGTTCCCCCCGACTGTACGAGCCAAATAACCCGATTCGCTTCACACCATACTTTTTCTTCCATAAATCTAAACATTTCGCCATTTCATTAAGGATGTCTTGTTGCGATCGCAAATCAATCCCCCCTTTTTCCGCGCCTGTTATTTTCATTATAACATCCCGCTTTCCCGATATTCTTCAAGAAGAGAAAAAACTTTTCCCAGCCGAGAACTCGTCATGTCCCGTTACGCTCTCGATCAAAAAGGCCCCGTCTTCCCTCGGGGCCCCTTCTCGTTATTTCACATCATATCCTTGCTCTTCAATCGCTTCTTTCAGTTTTTCTACGCTGATCTTTGTTTCATCATACTCCACATCGACCGTCCCTTCTTGCAAATGCACTTCGACGCGGCTGACGCCATCCAATGCTTGAAGGGCGTTCGTCACCGCCGCTTGGCAATGTCCGCATGTCATTCCTTGCACTTGCAATGTAATCGTCATCATCGATTCCTCCTTAAATGTTTATAGTTTCACACGCTTCAACCGAAGCGCGTTGGTCACAACCGACACAGAGCTAAACGCCATCGCCGCTCCCGCGATCCACGGCTCCAACAATCCGAAAGCGGCGACCGGAATGCCGATCGTATTATAAAACAACGCCCAGAACAGATTTTGCCGAATGTTTCTCATCGTTTGCCGGCTCAACTCAATGGCTTTCGGGATATGGCGCAAATCGCCGCCGACCAAGGTCACATCGGCCGTTTCGATCGCCACATCCGCTCCTGTGCCAATCGCCATCCCAATATCCGCTTTGGCCAAAGCCGGCGCATCATTCATCCCATCGCCGACCATCGCCACACGTTTTCCTTGTTTTTGCAATTTCTCGACGATGTTCGCTTTTTCTTCCGGGAGCACCTCGGCATACACATGCTCAATGCCGACTTCATGGGCGATCGCTTCCGCTGTCCGCTGATTGTCCCCTGTTGCCATATAGACATCGATGCCCATTTGTTTTAACGTTTGAATCGCTTCTTTCGCGCTTTCTTTCACCGTATCCGCGACCGCCATGATGCCGGCCAGCTCTCCATCGATGGCCACAAGCATCGCGGTTTTTCCTTGTTTTTCAAGCTCTATCAAGCGATTTTCGCACTGAGAAATCTCGACAGCGCGGTCCTTCATCCATTTCCGCGTCCCAATCAAAACGGTTTTGCCGTCAATGACCGCTTCAATGCCGTGGCCGGCAATGGCGGAGAAGTGCTCCAATGGCTTCATCGAAATCGCTTGTTTCTTCCCGTATTCGACAATCGCCTGAGCGAGCGGATGCTCGGAAGCGATCTCGGCGGAAACCGCATAATCAAGCATGTCCTCGCGGAAGGCTAGCACATCGGTGACTTCCGGTTTTCCTTTTGTCACTGTTCCTGTTTTATCGAGCAATACGGCATTGATTTGCTGCGTTCCCTCTAGGTACTCACCTCCTTTAAAGAGAATGCCTTGTTCCGCCCCTTTGCCAGTGCCGACCATAATCGATGTCGGTGTGGCCAAACCGAGCGCACAAGGGCACGCGATGACAAGAACAGCGATGGCCACCTCAAGCGCTTTGGCCAAATCACCGGGCGCAACGAAGAAGTACCAGATGAGAAAGGAAACAACCGCAATTCCGACAACAATCGGTACGAAAATGCCGGAAATGACATCGGCCATCCGCTGAATCGGCGCTTTCGACCCTTGCGCCTCTTCGACGATTTTAATGATGTGAGAAAGCGCGGTATCTTTTCCGACTTTTTCGGCGCGAATGGTCAGCACCCCATTTGTATTAATGGTTGCCCCGATCACATAGTCACCTTCCTTCTTATCAACCGGAATCGATTCGCCCGTAATCATCGATTCGTCTACGGAAGATGCTCCGGCGATGACCGTACCGTCTACCGGAATTTTTTCTCCCGGCTTAACAACGATCGTATCGCCGATCACCACTTCCTCGAGTGGAACTTTTATTTCGTCCCCATTCCGAATGACGGTCGCTTCCTTCGCCTGCAGGCTGACCAACTTCGAAATGGCTTCGGTTGTCCTCCCTTTTGCCAAAGCTTCAACATATTTGCCGACAAGCACAAGCGTGATCAAAACGGCACTCGTTTCAAAATACAGCCTCGGCATATAGTCAGGATTCCCGAGCGTCCGAAAAGCTTCAGACAAGCTGTACACGTACGCGGCGGATGTTCCGAGCGCCACAAGGACGTCCATGTTCGCACTTTTGTTTCGCAACGCCCGGTACGCCCCGACGTAGAAGGGACCGCCGATGTAAAACTGAACGGGTGTAGCGAAAAGAAGCTGGAACCACGGATTCATCAGCCAATGCGGCATCGGCAAGCCGACAGCAAACGGCATATGCGCCAGCATCGTATAGAGCAGCGGCAACGATAAGAGGATGGAAATGGCGAGTCGCCGCTGCTTCTGTTTCAACTGCTCTTCTTTCCGGCCAGCACCGTCTTGTTCTTCGTTTCGAATTTGCCCCCTGTACCCAAGCGTTTTGATTTTCTCTAAAATGTCTTCGACAGATGCAACCCCCTCTTTGTATTCAACGACCGCGCTGTTGGTCGCCAAGTTGACCGCAGCGCTTGTCACCCCTTCCATCCGATTCAACCCTTTTTCAATCCGTGTCGCACAGGCCGCACATGTCATGCCTTCAATATCGAGCGTCACTTTTTCTGTCGCCACGCCATACCCTAAATGCTCAATTTTCGTTTCGATATCGGCGATCGTTTGCTTCGCTGGATCGTAGTGAATCGTTGCGTTTTCCATGGCCAAATTGACATGGGCGTTGACGCCGTCCATCTTATTTAATACTTTTTCAATCCGACTGGCGCACGCGGCGCATGTCATGCCCGTCACCCTGAGCGTCACGGTTTTCAGCTCCCCCATTTCCATCCCCCCTTACTTTGAAAATTGTTTCATCACATCCATCAATTCGCGAATCGATTCATCTCCGCTCCCTTCACGGATCGCTTTGGCTACGCAATGGCTCACATGGCGTTCAAGCAACTGTAGCCCGACTTGGTTCAACGCTGCTCTAATCGCGGAAATTTGCACTAAAATATCGATGCAATACCGATTGTCCTCCACCATTTTTTGCACCCCGCGCACTTGCCCTTCGATGCGCTTCAAACGCTTGATGATGCGTTCGATTTCCTGTTCCGTCCGTGGAACCATTTTGTGATCTTCATAATGGTTCATCCAACATCACCTCTTTCAATTACATTATACCGGTAATGGGTATAAAACACAACAGAAGTTGAAAAGCGACCCCCGCATTCCTGCCACTCGCGGCTATGGCTATTGGCCCGAACGTTCTCTTCCCCCTAGCCCTGCGGCTCAAGGGATCCGAACAAAGAAAAAGCTGTTCAAAACGCTATTTTCTTTCCCATCTGCACATTGTATAATCAAACTAGAGGGAGGTGAACAAGCTTGGAACGCGATACCATCGTGAAAGAAGTAGTCGAAGCGCTGAAAATGTTTTCCCGCGATATCCGCACCCAAATTGACGAAATGGGAAGCCAATTGCGAGCCGAAATCCAAGACACCGCTAACCAGCTGCGGAAAGAAATGCAAGATATGGCGAACCAACTGAGAGCAGAAATGCAAGACACGGCCAACCAACTGAGAGCAGAAATGCAAGACACAGCCAACCAGTTGAGAGCGGAAATGCAAGACACAGCCAACCAGTTGAGAGCGGAAATGCAACAATTTCGCGCCGAGGTGAACGAGCGGTTTGATCGACTCGAACAAAAATTCGCCGGCTTGCGCGTGGAGTTGACAGAAACGCAAGAAACCGTCCATTTCCTCGCGTCGAAAACCATCCAGCACGAGAAAAAGCTCCACCATCTGGCCAAGCAACTCGAATCCGTTCGTTAACTTCCCTTCACTCCAAGAGCCGCGTTGGATTCATCGTCAGACGCGGCGTCTCTGTTTCTCCGCTCGCGCGTCCAAGCGGGCCCAAAAGCTGAAGACAAACGAACAACGATACAGAAAACAAACGTACTCTATCCTGTCAAGCAACGAAACTGGCAACAAACGACGCATGTCAAACCGTTTCACGTATACGTGCATGTCGTTTAACATAAACTATTACCAAAGAACAGTTTTCACCAAACGGTAAGGAGGAACCATCCATGTCATTTTTATGGAGTTTGATCGTTGGCGGTATCATCGGTTGGCTAGGCGGGCTTTTGACAGGTCGCGATATTCCCGGAGGAATCATCGGCAATATCATCGCCGGGTTTATCGGTGCATGGCTTGGAGCAAAGTTATTCGGCAATTGGGGGCCGACCATCGGCGGATTTGATATTATTCCGGCTCTGATCGGTTCGGTCATTCTCATTTTGCTGGCTAGTTTTATCATCCGCAAGCTGCATCAAGCTAGGTAATGATGATCGGTCACCAGAATTCAAGATGGAAAAAACCGGGCCGTGTTCCGCCCGGTTTTTTTTTCGTGAACATCTCCACCACTTGGTGAATGCGGTCAAGTGCGGTATACGCAGTTTATGGAAGAATCGATCCACCGGCTCGACGGCATTCGCCTTTTTTCTGTTTTTCGGGGAACTTGTCTATACCATTTCTTTTCCACACGAATATGGTGAATCGACAAAATGAATTTCTGCTCAATAAAGGAGGCGTACTTGATGGATCAGTCGAACATGTTGCGCAAACGTCTCAAGGCGTTAGCCGCCCTTCGTGCCATTCAACAAATTTCGGTTCCCGGTGTCAATCCGAATCAAGAGCAGGCTTTAGCTTCATGGGCTTCGCAAATCGAACGCTCATTAACCAAGCTGCGCCGTTCGTTCCCCTCCGCGTCGCCGACCGCGAATGAAGTAGCGGCGCAGCAGCTTGATGGAATCGTCGACGCGATTGTCAACGTCCTGCAGCAAGTATTGACGCTGATCGAAAACGCAGCTTCGACAACGATTGATGATGTGCAACAACTGCTGACCGACTTGCTGAATCTCTTGTCAACCAGCCTTCCAGCCATCTTAGACAGCCTAGCCGCACTGCTGGAAACGATTTTGGATACGGTGACAAACGGCTCTGACGACGAGATTGGCTCGCTGTTACAGCAGCTCATTCAAGCGATCAACGCCTTGCCGCAACAAATCGTTCCGTTGCTGCAGCAAATTTTGCAGGCGATCACCAACCTGCCGGGACAACTGCAACCATTGATTGATTCCTTATTGGATGCCATTGCGAATTTGCCGGAAGCCCTCGAACCGATCGTCGCTGACATTGTCGACGCGCTCAACAATGCGGTAGCGACCTTGCAGCCCATTTTGCAGAGCATCGCCGATGCCATCACGAACTTGCCAGGACAATTGCAACCGATCTTGCAAAACATTCTCGATGCGTTGACCAATTTGCCCGAACAGCTGCAGCCATTGGTCACCGCCATCACCGATGCCATCAGCGGGTTATTGTCCGATCTAGAACCGATTTTGCAAGATTTGCTCGATGCCGTCACAGGTTTGCCCGCTGCGTTGCAGCCGATTTTGCAAAACATTCTGGACGCTCTGACCAATTTGCCAGAGCAGCTCCAGCCGCTCGTACAAACGATCGTTGACGCCCTCAACAACGTGCTGGCTAGCTTGCAGCCGATTTTACAAGATGTGCTCAATGCCATTACCAATGCCGTTGCCAACTTGCAGCCGATTTTGCAATCGATTCTCGATGCGGTCGTCAATCTGCCGACAGCGTTGCAGCCGCTCGTGCAAACGATTGTCGATGCGTTGACCAATCTGCTGACCAACTTGCAAACGACCGTGCAAGCCATTCTCGATTTCTTATCCAACACGCTGGCGCCGGTTTTAGCTCAAGCCGGCCAATTGTTGACCGTCTTAACCGCTGAACTCCCGAACATCCAAACGATACTGCAACAATTGCCTAGCGCGATCAATACGATCAACACGGCGCTGCCAACGATTTCCTCCACCTTGCAACAAGTCCTCTCCGTCTTGCAGCAACTGCTCAACGTGCTCGGCGGCTTGCCGCTTCCTTTGCAAAACAATCAACAATAATTCACCTTTCTCAGCCAATGGAGTGTCTCAGCGCAGCGAGACGCTCTATTGGCCCATACATAAGCACAGCCAGTTTTTCTCGCTCACTCGCCACCTTTTGGCGGCCATCGGCAAGCTTGCCCGTCCCCTTCCGCCGACAAACGAGTGGACACGACCAGTCGATCGATGTCATTTCAAAAAATCGCTTACACACATTGTCACCATGCCAAAGAACTAGTATAGTAGACTTAGAAGCCCGGTGAAAAACCGCTAATTCCCTTCATCGATGGGGGAGCGCGTGAAAAGCAGGACCGATGCAACAAGGTTTTTCTCGTTGAGAAATGAGATGGCAAAGCCGTATCCACGAATCAATCACCGGACGCTTAGGACTACCATTGGCTTTTCCGTTTTTCATCCCTCCGGTGCCTCGTTGTCACCGGCCTTTAGCAACATGCAAAACGAAAGACATGGTGCGCCGAATGCAAATTTCCACCCTCGCTCGCCTTAGCGGACGGGGCTTCTGTTCCAACAGCATCCAGACATCATCACTTGCCGAATTAGACAAAGAAAGGTAGGAAACCAATGTATCGTTCCTTTTTGCGGCAATTATGGCGCTACTACGTCATGGGATCCGCAATGGCCGTCGGAGGAGTAGGCACAACGTTCATGTTGACAACGTTGCGTGTATCAGCGCAGGAAGGAAAATGGCTGATCGCCATTTTATTCACATCGGCAATGGTGATGGCGGCCGCGGAAGCGATCGTCTTCGCCCGGGATGTAGCCCCTATTCGCCGCTTTTTTGCATCCCAATCTCCAGACCCGTCACTGGCGCTCGCAGCCTTCAAACAAGTGCAGCGCTTTCCGCTGTTGGCCGTTCGGCGGATTTTAGGGCCGCACTTATTCGGGTTGTCGATCCCGGGCGCCGGGCTGACCGCCTTGTGCATTCACTACCATATTTTGTCCCTTCCATATCGGTATATTCTGTACGCGTTGGCCGGGGCTGTGCTGATCGCCTCGCTCCATGCGCTCATTGAGTTTTTTTTGACAACGAAAGCATGCCGACCCTTGTTGGCATCTTTATCGGCGCAAATCGGTTCAATGGCAGAACAAGTGCCGCTTTCCATTTCCTTAAAAACGAAACTGCAGCTCACCGTATTATTCAGCAGTGCGTTTCCTGTTCTGCTGTTTAGCCTTGCCACTGAAATCAAATGGTCGATGACCGATCCAAACGGGGCCCATTGGTCCTACTGGCCTTGGGCTGCGACGATTTTGCTCTTTTGCATCGGCTTTTCTATATTTTTGGCGCGCTTATTGGTCGAAGAAATCCATGAACCGGTCAACGTTTTGCTTACTCACATGAAACGGGCGGAAACGGAAGCGTATGAACCGATCGCCCACAACGTTTATACCGATGAGTTCGCCGAATTGCTTCGCGGATTCAACCATATGATCGGCGCTGTACACAGTCGTGATCAGCTGAATAAACAGCTATTGGACAGTTTCATCACGGTTTTGACCGCGGCGTTGGACGCCCGCGACCCTTACACCGCGGGACATTCGTTGCGCGTGGCGCATTATGCCCGCGCCATCGGGGAGAAACTCGCTTTGCCGCCGGAACAGCTTGAGGTGCTATACCGCTCAGCCCTTCTCCATGATATTGGCAAAATCGGCATCCCCGACGCTGTTTTGCTGAAAGAAGGGAAACTGAGCGAGGAAGAGTTTGCCTGGATTAAAAAACATCCTGTCATTGGCGAATCGATTTTGCGCGAGATCCAACCGCTAGAACCGGTTGAGCCGCTGTTGCCGGGGATCCGTTCCCATCATGAGCGGATCGATGGAAAAGGATACCCAGATGGACTGCGCGGCGAGGACATCCCTCTGTTCGGACGCATCATCGCCGTCGCTGACGCATTTGATGCCATGACATCGGATCGCCCGTATCGCAAAGGCATGGAAATTCACCAAGCAGCCGCTATTTTGCGTCAAGGAAAAGGAACACAGTGGGATGAAGAAATGGTGGAAGCCTTTTTGCAGTGGATGGAAGAAACGATGCCATCGACCGCCACAGCAGTGTCTTAAAGGGCGGGAAGTCCATCCCGGTCACGCTTCGTGTTCATAAACGCATTGACCAAAGATGTTGATCACTCGTAGCGGAAAAAGAAGCTCTTGGATGTTTTAGGCTTGAAAGAGGGTGTCCCAAACGATGGGAACACTCCTCTTCCACCGCCGCCATTTGCCGGTGTCTGGCCAAGCCACCCCGACATGCAGCTGGCCAGACGCTCAACTACAAACTAAATCCTTCTACGTGCTTCAACAATCTCCCGCAATTCTTCAATCGATAAATTCCCTCTATGCAACATAGCATGGCAATTCGGGCAGACCGGACGCAAATCGTCAAACGGGTTCACCGTATATTGCTCACCAATCTCGCTCAGCGGAATGAGATGATGAACTTCGATAAATCCTTTCCCGATTTCTCCATAAACTTGCTCAAAGTCAAATTGACAGACGGAACAACGGTAGCCGTGTTTTTGCAAACAAAGCCTCCGCGCCCTTACATTTCGTTCATACCGATTCACAGCAACCAGCTTTTTCCCGCCTTCGCGTAGCGAGACATCCTCCAACTCGCTCGGCAATAACGTATCGCTTTGATGATCCATGTCCGTTTGTTCGTATCGACGCACCGCCTCGCGTAATTCAGGGCGCAATTGCCAAATATACTTATCGCGGCGCTCTTCTCCTAAAAAAGGAATATGCCAGTACCATATTTTCCCGTCCTCACGAATGGGAAACTGAACATCAGGGTATTTTCGAATAATGCGTTTTCCCAATCTTCCTACTTGAGCATTGAAAGGGGAATGGCTCACTTTGTTTAAAAAACGCGCCAGCTCTTTCCCCGATGCGCGACAATCCGGAAAATAATACAATGTTCGGATCAGCTCCACATCTTCTTCATGGAATACACTTCGATCGTTTAACATGTCCAACCATTGATCAGTGGATATGGCCAGCGGCTCAGCATAAATTTTCATTGTCATCCCCCAATGTGCATAGATATGATCAACCATTTACCTCCAAAACTAATATTATTATGGGTGAAACAAATCTCTAACATAAATTTATTTGCCAAAAAACGCAGCCCTCGTCGCAAGCTGCACAACGCCATTTCAAGGATGTGACTGATACGACGCGCCCCCATCCCGTTACGGTAGGGCAAGATCCGTTACCGTCTGCATCGCTATAAAGAGCCATATTGTCTCGATGATCCAGTGGTGGCGCTGACTTCAACATCTACGAGCGAAAAACTCCTTCTCTTTCCTTGTTTGTCAAGGATTCATTCGACAATGGACACAAAAAATCCTCCCGATTTTCGTCGGAAGGGAGGAAAATGGTAGTGAAGAGGAAAAAGAGCTCACTCCATACTTGTTGAGTGAGCTTCTTACATAAATAGTTTATTTAGCTTTTGATTTTAGTACTTCTTTTAACAACTCAATGGCATGTTGATCGGTTGGATCGTTTGTACCAAGCTCGCCACGGAAGGCTTTGTTGAGAATAGCTTGCTTTAATAAATCAAGTTTTTGTTCGACTTCTAAAACTATTTCTTTTTCAGTCTCTAATTTACTTAATAAATTGTCTACCTTCTCAGCAATGCGTTTTTGTTCATTATATGGTGGTAATGGAAATGGAGCTGTGAGAACATCTTCACGAGAAATTCCAGGGATTACCCCTTTGGACTTTTCCTTTAGCACTTGCACATATGTTTGGATAAAAATCTTCAAGTAACCGTTATACAAACCATATATAGGTCTTAACGCCATTATTTGCCTACTTAAATGAGATTCTTCTACTTCTTGAATTATTGTTTTGCCAACAGTCCCCTTTACTGATAAAAGTACATCGCCTTTTTTTCCAACAACTGAGGGTTTTTTGATCCACCTTTCAATTATTAATCTATCATCTTCAATATTACTTGCTCCCATAATATATGGGACGCCAATCCCCTCATTGTTACACTCTTTTGCATTAACATCACGCCCCGAAATCAGCTCGATTACCTCTCCAAGTCTGACCCAACACCAGCTTTCAGGAATATCATAAAGAAGTTCACTTTGTTCTGGGATAGGTAAAGGTTCTTCTTTTTTCTTTTGTTTGCCCCAATACCGTTTTTGTTCTTTGATATACTGCAATAATTTATCTGCCGACTCATCAAGGGAACTTTGGCTAACTAGTTTTCCCTTAATTGCCCTATCTAAAATCGCCGCCCGTCGAAGTTCAAACGACTCCTTCACTTCTTCAATCAACCGCTTCGCTTCATCAATTTTCGCAAAAAGACGCTCAATCCTCTCAACAATTCGTTTTTGTTCGTCTAAAGGGGCAACTGGAATTGGGATTTTATTCAAATTCTTTTGAGTTAACTTTGGCTGTGCAGTACCAGTAACATAATTGTGTAGCGAAATAGAGTTAATATAATAGCATACATACTCTTCTGGAGTTCCACACTTTCCTTTTAAAATATGTGCATGATTGTTAACCCAAATTTCCCCTTCGGCAACAAATGATACTGGTTTGGACCGGCTAATTAAATTTGCTCCATCCTCAGCAATTAAGACAAATTTGCCATTATGAGTCCAGTCATTAACATAATCTATAACACCAGAAGCACCATAATAAGGGATATTTCCCTTCATTTTTTCTCTATCTTTTGCTGATACAGGTACTCGTGCTCCATTGTGATTTTCTAGATAATTTCCTAACCTCACCCACACCCAATTCCCCGGCACTTCATACGGCTGTTCGTCTTCCGGGACTAACGCTTCTTCTAGAAGTTCTTCCAGCGATTTTTGTTTCGTTTTGCTCATTGTTTAAGCACCTCAGATGTTTCTGCTACTTTCAGCACTTCGTTCGTTGCTTGGTAGCTATTAGGTTGTTCGACCGCTTTTAGCTCGGCGATGACTTCGTTTAGCAGCGAAATCGCCAATTCTAATTTTTCCACCGCTTCTTCGGCGGAGTCGATCGGGTCTGGCAAGTTTTCGTAGACGGATAGGGATTCATCAGCAATTAAGCCAATATCTAAGCTGTCGTCTTTTTTCGCAATGTCTTCCCTTGTAAACACATTCCAGCGCTCGTCTTTGACTTGACGGCGGTCTTCTGCTGTGTAGGCCTTGATAAATCCTGCAAAATGTTCTTTCGTCAACGGATTCCGCTTGCCGAAAGACGGCATGTTCGTCCGTAAATCGTACACCCATACTTCTTTCGTGTTGCCGACGTCGGTTTTTCCGCGGGTGAAGAATAAAACGTTCGTTTTCACCCCTTGGGCGTAGAAAATCCCGGTCGGCAAGCGTAAAATCGTATGCAAGTTGCATTTGTCCATTAAGTCGCGACGAATGTCGGCGCCAACTCCGCCTTCGAACAAGACGTTGTCAGGGACAACGACAGCGGCTCGTGCTTTTCCATTCGGTTTCAAAGCTCGGTAAATGTGTTGCAAGAAGTTCAGCTGCTTGTTTGATGTTGTAAAGGTAAAGTCTGTTCGTGTTGCCCGTTCGCCGCCTTTTTTCGTCCCAAACGGCGGATTCGTTAAAATCACATCATAATTTTTCAAACGCTCACCAAGTGATGAGAGGGTATCGCCTAACAAGATTTCACCATGGACATCATGAAGCAGCGCGTTCATGACCGCTAAGCGATGCGTATCTCTGACCAGCTCTACTCCGGAGAAGGCCTTGTATTTTTGAAATTCAATTTCTTCTTGGGATAAGTCAAAATAATCATCCGTCTGCTCACGCACATGACGATCCGCCGCGATCATAAAGCCGAAGGTTCCCGCGGCAGGGTCATGGCAGCGCTCGCCGGGCTGTGGATTTACGAGCTCGACAATGACATCAATAAGGACGCGAGGCGTAAAATATTGCCCCGCTCCTGATTTGACTTCACTCGCGTTCTTTTCTAACAGTCCTTCGTACAAATCGCCTAAACCTTCTTGCTTCGCGTTATACCAATCTAAGTTATTGATGGATTGAACAATTTTTTCTAGATTCTTTGGTTCTCTAATGTTCGATGTCGCGTCCGTATAAATTTGTTTTAATAATTCATTTTCCTCTTTTCCTAAATCAAGCAACAACTGTTGGTAATGCTCTTTTAGTTCAATCCCGTCTCTTGCCACTAACGAATCCCAGC
Source organism: Geobacillus sp. YF-1 (assembly GCF_052692335.1). Taxonomy (NCBI): domain Bacteria; kingdom Bacillati; phylum Bacillota; class Bacilli; order Caryophanales; family Anoxybacillaceae; genus Geobacillus; species Geobacillus sp. YF-1. Next base: position 884,596 of record NZ_CP199850.1, on the reverse strand, counting down.
GATAGTTTTCGGGAATGATATATTCTTGGCCGGTTTCTTTCATCATTTTTAAAAATAACAGATAAGTTAGCTCTGTAACGTATTGATGATAAGTAATTCCATCATCACGTAGAACATTACATAAGTTCCAAAGCTTTTGTACGATCTCTCTGTTGTTCATCTACGCTTGCTCCTTCTTCGAATAGTTGTATAAGTTGTGATTAATTTCGCGAACAATGTGAGCCAATTGTCCGTCGAAAATTTTATTTAATTGTTGGAAGCCTCCGTGGCTTTTAAACGGCTCATAGTCAAACGCTTTTTCCGGATCGGGATGAAGAACGGATTCTTGCAGCAATTGCTTTTCAATGCGTTCGAGCCATTTCTTTTGCACCGGCGGCCATGCTTTCATTTGGTAAATCTTTTTCATGGCGTTTTTAATCCGTTCTTCATGGCTAATGAGCGGATCGCCTAGTGCTTGTTGGCGAATGAAGGCGATGATGTCCGCCGCGATGTCTTCGTTTTTCGCCTCCCGCCACGCCGCTTGCAGTTTTTTCTCGGAAAAGCCTTTTTGGTCCAGTTCAAGCAGCAGCTTTTTCAGTTCTTCCCTCGTTAGCTCGGTCGGCCGCTGGCAAACGATCATTAAAGCCGGAATTTTGTTCATATTGTTGCGAATAAATTCGCCGAACGACTGCAAGTAGTCGTCTGGCTTTTCCGCGTTTCCGTAGCCGCGTTTGACCGCGATCAGTTGATCCTCATGTCTGGAAATATATTGCTTATTTTCCCGGTAGTGATTTTCATCCATATAGCGGAACATCGACTTGTACTCTTTTAATTGTACAGGTAATTCCTCCGGCGGCAAGGCTTTTACCCAATCGATAAACTCATCGACCGTTTTGCCGCCGGACAGCACTTGAAAGTCTTGGTGTTGCCGATCGGACCATTTCCACTTTTTCCGCTGGATCTTGGCGATAAGTTGTTCTTTTTGATAGTGAAGATGTTCTGTTTTTTCTAGTCCCTCTAGTTCTTCGACTAACTGGGTCAGCGAAACATTCGGGCGCGTTACGACCGGTTTCATGCTCGTATACGGCTTTAAAGATTCATAAATCCCAACCGCGTCAAAAATTTTAAAATGGTCTTTTCGGATTTCTTCACATCTTCTCGTCGCGCGTCCTAACATTTGTTCATACAGAATGCGCGAGCGGACACGCCGCAAGAAGACGAGATTCGTAATCGCCGGCACGTCCACCCCCGTCGTCAGCAAATCAACGGTAACGACAATAGTTGGATATTTTTCATTTTTAAAGCGGCGGATCGCCCCGGAAGGATCTTTAATCGAACCGGTAATTTTCATCACCGCGTTGTCTTCGACTTCGCCGTATAGAGTTTCGAACTCTTCTTTTAAAAGACGAACGACTAAGTCAGCGTGATCATCCGTAGCGGCAAAAATTAATGTTTTTCCTTCATCATCCGGAGAAATATAGTTCGTCAATTCGCGAATGATGACACGATTAAAGCTTTCGGTAATGACTTTGGTGTTAAACTGCGACACGTCAATGTTGACTTCGTCTTCTAAATACTCTTGCGAAATCGTTCCTGTCACCGTGTCATACACATCGACCGTTTCCCCTTTCGCCCACGTGATCCCTTCTTTTTTCAACACCGTTTCAAATTGATACGGGGGTTCATGGTCGACTAAATAGCCATCCACTACCGCTTCTCGGTAAGAATACGTGAAGACCGGCGGCCCAAAAATTTCTGTCGTATGAAGCGCCGGCGTCGCCGTCAATCCGATGCGGACGGCATCAAAATAATCGAGCACTTTGCGGTATTTGCTGACGTAGTCTTGATGATCGCGAAATTGCAGTTCGACCTCATCCATTTCTTTATCTAGCGTATAACCGCGGTGGGCTTCGTCCACAATGATGCAATCATACTGATCCACCGGCGGGATGTCTTCCGAGCGGTCGTTATAAAAAATTCGTTTTAACATCCCTTGTACGGTTGCGATATGCACTTTCGTTTCGTTGTCTGGTTTTTGATCGTATAACGATTGTAAACTATAAATTTCGGTGAACGTATGGAAACTTTCCATCTTGCTTTCTTTAAACGCGCTTTCTGCTTGTTCCGCTAGCGCTTTTCGGTCGACAAGGAATAAGATACGGTTAAAGCGTTTCGCTTTAAGCAATCGGTAAATGAGGCCAATCGCCATTCTCGTCTTCCCTGTTCCGGTTGCCATGGCGATTAAAATGCTGCGTTTTTTCTCTTCGAGTGCTTTTTCAACCGCTTGAATGGCTTTCACTTGGTAAGGTCTTAATTTCAAATAATCAAACTTTTCATCACGCAAAAATTGTTCTGAACGCTCAATGTCCTGTTCCAATAGCTTTTTCAGCCCACTAGGGGTATACCATCCTTGAAGCGGACGCGGGTGATTGGTCGATTTACGAGCATCTAAAAACCAAATGCCTGATTTTTGCTCGAGTTGTTTTAAATACGGCCGCCCATTCGTGGCAAAGAGAAACGGAACAAAATAGTCTCCCCACGGCTCATGGATCACTTCGTTGCCATGTCGAACGACTAATTGGGCATATTCTTTTGCTTGTTCAATGTCCGCTGGAATATCTTTGCTGGCGCGTTTCGCCTCGATGATGCCCACCAGCTCAAGACCAATAAATAGCGCATAATCGGCGTAACCGCGTTTTAAAGGCCATTCGGCGATGGCCATGTTTCGCCCTTTTTCCGGGCGAACGCCTTTGGAGAACCGCAACTTTTCAGAGTCCGCCTCCCACCCGGCATCTCGTAATTGTTGGTCAATAAGAAGACGGGTTTCCGCCTCCGTCAATTCGAAGTTCGCGATGGCACGTTGAGAGAATTCACGTCGTTTTTGCTTCTCTTCACTGCTAATATATAGCTGTTCTTTCCGTATCTTTTCAAGCTCCGTTTCCAATCGAGCGAGCTTTTCTTCGTATGATTGAACGATCTGATCGAACTCATCTGTTGTGATAGAGGTTTGCGGTGTCGGTTCGATATACTCTGGAGCTTGGAATGACCAATCGCCATACACTTCCATAAACCAAACAGCAATGCGGAACGCCATATGCAATAAAGCCTTTGCTTCGTTTACTTCTCCATAACTCGGATTATGTACCGCTTCATTTCCTTTCAGCCGAATGACCGTCAATAAGTCATAGATTTCTTTCGGGATAATTTGCTCGTAAAACAGAACTCTTAGGCGTTCTTGCTGATCCGTTCCCCGCTCTTCCCGAATTTCTTCTAAAGCTAAAATATATTTTGTAATCGTTTCCGCAAATTTCCTCAGCTCACTCATCGCCACGTTTGGATTTTGATATACGTTTCGTTCCGCTGTTTCCCCCACGCGAGCGAGAACTTCCCATTTTTCTTCTAGAAAACGGAAATTGTGCGCCATCTTCATTTTTCCTCCATACGCGTTGGTCGTTTCCCGAATCACTCTAATCGCTGACAAATATTCAGAAGACTATGCAGTTCCATTTTACCATAAAACTTTACAGCATTTCACATTTCATCATACATTCAGTTTCATTAGGAATAAATTTAGACAAAATAACAAACAACGGCTTTTCCTGTTCAACAAGGATTCCCCGAGTTCGACAGTGACTAGGCAAACAAAATGCCTCTCATCCCTTGATACTAAAGGAACGAGAGGCATTGGGACATACGTTGGGCGTGTATCTAAGAAACTGGTGATTTAATCTTGGATACGGCTTTGCAATGTCATTTCTCAACTAGAAAAACCTTGTTGCATCGGTCCTGCTTTTCACGCGTTCTCCCATTGATGAAGGGAATCAGCGGTTTTTCACCAGCCTTCTATGCGTGAGGATGGATGCCTAGGATCTTCGGAGAAGGCTCCAGCCCTAGGGCCGCAAAGAGTTGCGCTCGTTTGGCCGTCAGTTTGGTTCGCTGATCAAGGCCGCTGTTTTTTGAAGAAAAATGTCCAATTTCATTTGCCTAAAATGGCATAAAAACTGTCGAACTCGGATTCTTGGCACTTAAATTTCTTGAAAAATGATTCGTTTTTTAAATAAAAAACGTCCTGCCTTTGCCGCAGAACGTGTTAATTCAATTTGCTGTTCATAGACTCAAACATCTCTTTTATTTCTATAACCTTTTTTGGCGGTAAATGTAATTTCTCAGATATCTCCTCAACCGTCTTTCCTTCAAGTAATAACTTCACAACAGCTAATGCGTTTTCTGTATTTTTTTTATAACTTTGCTCTAGCCCTGAAATCATCAAGGACACCTCCTCTTGTGCCTAAATAAATGCCTCCCACCCTTTTTGTACCAACAGATGAGAGGCATATGGGTTGCCGCCTAGTTCCTGTCATAATGGGGTCAGTGTGAGGCGACAAAACGTAAGTAAGTTGGAACATGCTTCAATTTTATGCTCACACAGAAAGAAACAGGCCATTTTCCCTTTTCTTTGAATCCGTTACTCGGTTCGATATAATTGAAAATCGTCCACCGTTCCCCAAGCCCCTCCATTTGCCTTAATACTCGCTCCAATTGTCACAGTTCCATCACCAATATAAATGTCATGAATCTCAGGATGACTCCAATTCAGCCAACCATTCACCGTGGCAGTCGCTCGATACTCTTTTCCCCCTGTTTTCGCATACAAATACATTTCTGTATCCGAGGCATCTCCTCCTTGCAAAAACATTGATAAATTGTAATATCCCGGCTCTAATCCAGTAATTGTTTGTTCTACTTGGAAATCAACAGCTTCGCTCGAATAGAAGTGAAGAGAATAGTTTCCTGATTTTGCATCTGCAGCCTTCTCTAAATAGTCCGTATGTGGAGAAGTGCCATTTCGATAAATGATGTTCCACATCGTTCTGTCTTGGTCCTCGAAACTTGGATTGATTACATAGTTCTTCGGATTGATTTCAAGGTAAGCTGTTACTGTATGTCCGCTTTCAACTACACCATGAATTACGTGCGTTCCGACGCCAGTTCTCAGCGCTTGATCCAACTCTTCCTGATTCCATTTTACAGAAACTAGTCGTTGGCTTCCATCATTATAGGTGGCCGTTACCTTACTAGGCAATACAACCTGTTCACCGAACATAGCACGAATATATATGTCTTTGATCTCATCGATTTTTAAAGGGGCTACTGCTCCTGTATTCACATACTTAAACACATATAATGATGGCAAAGGTCTACCATTAAAATCGAACAGGGCTTGATTATCTACAGCGCTGCCCCCGTGCCATATCGCTGCGTCAGGATCATATTCAGCCGCAAAACGAGACGCCCAACCAGATCCATATTTTTCCCACTTTTTTTCGTTCTTCTTCAGATGCTCAGGCGGACCGACCGGAATCCATGCTGGTTCCCAATAAAATACGCCGATCCCCCATTTACCTACTGCTACCACTGCCTGAATGACATCTCGAATCGCATTTGCTTGTCCTTGGACGGTAATGGGATAGTTCAATGTTTGTCCAGAACTCTTTGGCGCTGTATTTTCATGGCCGTCCCCATCTTTTGTTGTATACGGATAAGATGTTTCTGCTACCATTACCTTTTTATGATACGTATTGGCTACGTATTTCAATACAGACGTTAAATTAGCTAAAGTACCATGCCAAAACGGGTAATAAGAACTGGCAAACACATCATAATCCACTTTATGTTCAGCAAGCGTTTTAGCTATAGATGCATATCTACCTGGGGTTTCGGGGTTGGTGAAATGTAGCACGACCAATATATTCGAACTCGTCTCCCTTACCGCTCGACTTCCGGCATTCAACAATTCACATATTTTCTCCCAATCCGTTTCACCGACAAAAGCATTATTTGTCTCATTTCCAATCTGAACCATACCGACTTGGATTTTCTCTTTCAACATTACTTTTAAGCTTTCTTTGGTGAATCGATATAAAGCTTTCTTTTTCGCTTCAAAATCCAGTTTTGCCCATGCTTTTGGAGAACGTTGTTTGGCAGGGTCAGCCCAAAAGTCAGAATAATGGAAGTCCACTAATAACTTCATCCCACTGGCTGTAGCCCGTTTTCCAATCTCAATGGCCTTTTCCAAATCACTATTTCCGCCTCCATAACCATGGCCTTTGGCATCATAAGGATTGTTCCATACGCGCACGCGCACATAATTGATCCCTGCTTCCTTTAGTGTTTTAAAAATATCTTGTTTCTTACCATCGGCTCTGTAAAATTTCACCCCGCTATCCTCAAGTGAAATAATGCTCGAAACATCCACTCCTTTGATGAACTCTTTGCTTAGGCCATCCACCCTTTTTACAAAAATATCAGCTGGAACCGGTTTTGTGATTTCTCCGTCCTCAACGCTGTTTGACGCCACCAACTGAAAATGATCAATATAACCCCAAGCGTTTGGTGCCCCAGTAACTATTGCACCAACTTCAAAGTTAGACGCTTCTTCTTTTACAGTAAATTCCAATTTAACAGTCTCCCAAGAATTATAACCTTTTGTAACAACAGCATCCCCCACTTTATCACCAGCGAACAATTGAATATAACCCGCTTCTTCTCCTGCTCCTCCCATTGATTGAACGGACAGTTCATAGCTTCCTGGTGGCAACTGTCGGATCGTCTGTTTCAACATAAATGTTTGATTTCCGTTCGCTATATCACGAATCCAGTATTTAAAGGCACTATCCCCCTCACTGGGAACAATCCATGCATCATTTGAATAAGAAAAACGCTGTAGATCAACAGAACTCCAATCACGTGTAGTAACTGTCCATGATCCATCAGCCCAAAAATCCGATTCAAACCCCCCGTTAATGAAATAATTGTAGGAACCCGAGTTCGACAATCACTAGGCAAACAAAATGCCTCTCATCCCTTGATACCAAAGGGACGAGAGGCATTGGGGCATACGTTGGGCGTGTATCTAGGTGCGAGGATGAATGCCTAGAATCTTCGGAGGAGGCTCCAGCCCTAGAGCCGCAAAGAATTGAGCCTGTTTGGCCGTCAGTTCGGTTCGTTGATAAAGGTCACCGTTTTTTGAAGAAAAATGTCCAAGCATGAGACGTTCGCATTCGTCCCTTACGTTCGGCCACGATTCATGGGTTCGGATCTCGACGATCCGAACTAACAAGAGAGCAAGCCAACTGAGCAGCACATGCGCCCGAATGCGGTCTTCCAAGCGATGATACATAGGCCGCAATTCCAATGTAGACTTCAATGTTCGGAAGGCCTGCTCAATATCCACCAGCTGCTTATACCCGATGGCGACATCTTCGGCAGACAAGGTGTCATCGGATGTCCGGATGAGATATTTGCCGTCGTACTTTTCCGCGTCACGAACCGCTTGCTTGTCGATGCGAAGGGTTCCGTCCTTCAACTGGCGCAAGTATTTTCCGTAGGACGGATGGGAACGCAACCGGCAGGTCGCCTTATGATGGGCTTCGTTTGGGAGTTGGCGAAGCCCTTCTAACTCCTCTTTCAGCGATTCGAGCAGCGTTTCTCGCTCCTTGCGTTGGCGTTCGGCTTCGCTGGGATTGTACACGAGAACATAGCGCTGACGCGCTTCTCCGTCGCCGACGATGATTTCTTTGATGTGCAAATTCTCGTCCACTTCATGATAACGTCCGCGACGGCTTAAGGCCTCTTCGACGGCGGCTTTGCCGGATCGCATTTTTTCGCCGACAATGTAGTGTCCGCCGGCCTGTTGCAAGATTCGCAAATTCTCTTCAGAGGAAAAGCCGCGGTCCATGACGCTGATCACACGTCCAAGCTTCCAGCCAATCAAGTCTTGTTTCACCTGTTTGATGACCGTCATGTCCATCGTATTGCCAGGCCATACCCAAGCGCGAATCGGGATTCCTTCCCGGGTGACAGCCAGCCCAATGACGATTTGAACCAAGTCTGGGCGTTTGTCTTTCGAGAATCCTTGTTTTCGAAGCGATTCTCCTTCCGGTGTTTCAGAGGGATCCACTTCGAAGTACGACGAAGTCGTATCGAAGTAAATCAAGTCGACTTCCAAATTCAATAAATCGGCCACAGCATGGAACACTTGACGTTCCAATTCCGGCTGCACGGCCAGCAGTTCATCCATCGCCCGGTACAACTGGTGGCTGGCGGCTTGAGGAAGGTGAGGGATATACACGTCTTTCTCCACCCACTCCTCCATCGCCAACTTGCTTGACGGATGAAGGGCGCGATTCGCCACCATGGCAAAAATCAGCCGTTCCAGCGAAATCTGGTGATGTCGGGAGGTAAACAAGGAGTGGAGAATCTCTCCCAACCCCAGTTGTCTCCAGAGCTGATCCAAGAGCCAGACGCCGCCGAGGTGTTTGCATGACTGGAATTGAAAGTCATCGGAAGCTTCTCCTGTCAACGTTTCGACTTCCCAAGCCTGCTCAGGAGAAAGGAATCGCGAAATGCTTTTGGCCAGACGTTCCAAGACGGCGCGATCCACTTCATCTTCGCGCCCGAATGAATAAATCACCTTCGCTTTCGCATATTTGGCCTTTGGATCCCATTCATTGTGAGCAAGCTGGAGATAAGCAACGGTTGTTCCATCCTTATTTTTGCGTGTGACTCGTCGTATGTACATGCCTATATTATAACGTATAAACTTTATTTTTAAAAGGAAAAATTAATAAATCGTGTGCCTATTAAATTCGGCGTTTTTTCCTAGGATCCGCATTACGAAACCCTTGATATAACAGCATTTTGGTCATTTCCATTTGCCTAAAATGACCTCAAAACTGTCGAACTCGGGAGGAAGCAGCCGCTGTTTTATGAATATGACTGGACGAAAACGGCATGATCATCACCATCATCGCGACTAGTATGCAAAGAATTTGTTTTCCCATCCTCTCCCCCGCCTCCATAAATATTTTCGCAATTAACGCACCCAAAAAACTTGATTGACTATCTTATGGAACGTGATCCGTCGTGTTTGCTATTTGATCGATTTGTTGTTTGAATGAATCTCTCTTTTCTTCTCCACGACTAGCACCTCGTATTTATCTAGTATAATCTCTCCGCCAATTTCCTTATCAGTGAAAAGATTCTTCACCTTTTCCTCAAGAACGACGGTCTGTTTCTCCTCCGTAAAATTCATAATAAACACATAGTCACATTCCGGTGCTTGCCGCGCTTGCACGGATACTCCTTTCCCATGTTTTACAAACAAAATAGGCCTTAAATTCAGTTTTTCCATCAACACTTGATAAAAGTCTCGATGGAACTGATCCTCTAGACGACCACCAATATAATAGGCTTGGCCTTTTCCGTATTGGTTACTAGTCACAGCAGGCGTATTTGCATAAAAATCCTCTTCATAAACTCCCTCAATGGTTGCTGTCTGAACCTTAATCACTGTTGCATAGTCTTTCAGCTCGTAAGATCTTCCACGATAGTGAACCGAATTTCGATCGTTTGGATAAAGTGTATCAGTTTCTATTGGCTCCATGCCAAACATTTCCCTCAAGTCTTGATGCCAACCTGTTAAATAAGCTAAATCATGTTCATCAACGATCCCGCTTATATAGGTCATGACAAGTGTCCCTCCATTCGCCACAAACTCTTTCAAACGAGCAATCAACTCTTCGCTCACTAAGTAAAGCATCGGTGCAATAAGCAACCGGTATCGGGAAAAATCATGCTCTTTTGTGATCACATCTACGGGAATATCATGCTCCCAAAATGCACGATAATGTTGTACTAACGTTTGCGGATAACGTTTCGTTTCAGCCGCAAACCCTTGCACATCATTTAACGCCCAATTGTTTTCCCAGTCATACAAAATCGCCACTTCCGCCGGCCGGCTCGTTCCAACAATGCCAGACATCTTCTTAAGCATCTTTCCCACTTTAGTAACTTCTTGAAATACACGGTTATCCGTTCGATTGTCGTGGTCAACAACTGCACCATGAAACTTCTCAAACGATCCCCGAGACTTGCGCCATTGAAAATAGAGGATGCTGTCAGAGCCATGGGCGATCATTTGCATGGAAGACAAAAAGTGCATGCCCGGTCGCTTCGCTTTGTTCACTTTATGCCAGTTTACTAAACTCGGCGTGCATTCCATCAATAAGAACGGCTGCTGCTTCAGACTACGGTATAAATCATTGATAAAACCGACTTTCATGGCCAAATCGGCGGTGCTCTCCCAATCATTGTGCCAAGCTGGATAGGCATCCCAGCTAATGACATCAAGATGTTTCGCAAACTTGCTGTAGTCAAGCCCTTGAAAAGGGATAAGGTCATGTGTATCAGCCATGAAATTCGTTGTAATCGGAATATGCGGAGTCAGCTCCCGAAGCGGAACGATCTCATTTTCAAAAAAGGAAATCGTCTGATCCGTCACAAACCGTTTCCAATCAAGATTCAACCCATGAATCGTATGTTCACCAATCGGAGACGGAGACTCGATTTGCGCCCAGTCGGTGTACGTATGACTCCAAAAAGATGTCCACCAAGCGGCATTCAGTGCGTCAAGGTCATGATTGTATTTCTTTTTCAACCATTCACGAAACGCTTCTTGGCACAAATTACAATGGCATTCCCCCCCATATTCGTTGGAAACGTGCCACATGAGCAAAGCAGGATGATCGCCGTACCGTTCCGCCAACAATCGATTGATATGTTGAGTTTTTTCGCGGTATACGCTCGAGGTAAAACAGTGATTATGCCGACCACCATGCAACTGTCGAACACGTTCGGCATTCACCCGCAACACTTCAGGATACTTTTTCGACAACCATGCCGGTCGGGCGCCGCTTGGGGTAGCCAAAATTACCCGTCCACCAATACTGTAAATGTCGTCAAACACTTTATCGAGCCACTCAAAACGATAAACTCCTTCTTCCGGTTCGAGAGCAGACCAAGCAAACACCCCAACCGTTAATGTGTTTATATGGGAGAGTTTCATCAACTCAAGATCCGCCTGCAAAATATCCGGCCGATCGAGCCACTGATCAGGGTTGTAGTCTCCGCCGTGAAGAATAAAGTTCGCTTGTGTTGTGTAGGTTCGTTCATATCTGGGCATCATGTTTTCCCCTTTCACTACATCATCCTTTGATTCCACCTAATGTCAACCCGGAAACAAAATTCCGTTGCAACATCAAAAAAACAATCGCTACGGGAATACTAATCAAAAGCGCTCCGGCGGCAAACGTTGTATAGCTCGCTCCCATTACTTGGTTAACAAGATTATACAGCCCTATCGGAAGCGTATAAGCATCAGGAGTTCGGAGAATGGCCGATGATAAAACAAAATCGCCAAGCGGTCCAGTAAATCCGTTCATCGCTACGACGGCAATCATTGGTTTAGATAACGGTAAAAGAATTTGGAAAAAAATCCTAGTACTACTCGCCCCATCGATTTTGGCACTTTCGTCCAAGTCTCTTGGGATCGAATCCATATATCCCTTCATCAAAAAGGTGTTCATCGGAATTTGCCCACCGATATAAAGCAAAATTAATAGCCAGTGACTATTGATCATTCCAAGCATTTGCGCCAGCACAAATAAGGCAATCAATGCGGAAAATTGTGGAACCATTTGCAGCAACAAAAATAGCGTTAACGCGTTTTTCCTCCCTTTAAACCGAAATCGTGAAAAAGCATAGGCCGTAAATGAAACACTGATGACAGAACCGATCATTGTAAACAGACTAATTTTTATCGAATTCCAATACCATCGTGCATACGGTAAGCTTTCCTTGCCGGCAAACAACTCGCGATAGTGGTCAAAAGTTGGATGATTCGGAATGATAGATGTGCTAATTAAGCTGTTCCCAGGATTCAGACTAGCACCAATTGTCCAGATTAGTGGATAAATAATCACGATGGCAACAAACGTTAAAATGGCATAGGATACAAAGAGAAGAAGGAATTTTTTTGACCTCACACTTACTCTCATGTTCTATACTCCTTCTTTGAAAGAATTGGTCCGTCGAAATTGCCATAACGCAATCCCCATGACAAACAAAGACAACAAGATTGTTAAAGAGGCAGCCAACGCATATTGACTGGATTGCATCGTCAATTTATAAATCCAAGACACAAGGATATCCGTTCCCCCTGCCGTTGATCCCGGAACAGCCGGTCCGCCTCCATTAAATAGATAAATAATATTGAAGTTATTAAAGTTAAATGTAAACTGTGTGATAATAATCGGTGCCATCGCCAATAACACCATCGGTAATGTAATATATCGAAATTTGGCAAACACGGAAGCTCCGTCAATGGTCGCTGCTTCATACAACTCTTCAGGAATCGACTGTAAAACGCCCGTCGTAACGACAAACACATATGGGAAACCTAACCATCCTTGCATGAGGATGAGCGCTACCCTCGTCCAATGCTCATCGGTCATCCATGGAATCGGATCGATGCCAAGCACTGCTAAAATCGTATGGTTGATCGCTCCAAAACTATCGTTGAATAGACCGGCAAACACTAAAATTGTAACAAACCCTGGTACAGCCCATGGTAAAACGAAAATTGTACGATAAATTTTTTTTAGTCGAAGTCCTTTCTGATTAATGATAACAGCTAACAAAATTCCAAGAGCCACCTGAAAAGTGGAAGCAACAAGCGTCCAAACAATTGTCCACATTAACACATCGAAAAATGTTGACCGCCAAATGTCCACTGTAAAAATTTTTTTAAATGTATCAAAACCAACCCAGTCGACTAAACGAGCAGGTGGCGTGTGATATAAATCATAGTTAGTAAAAGCTAGTGCAAAGCTGAACAGTACTGGGAAAATAACAGAGAAAATTAACAGAAAAAACGCCGGGCTACTGACAACATATGGATACCCTTGTTCAATCAGCTGATGATACTCCTCCTTCAAAGTACGCAATCGAATTCCCTGATCTCTCCGTTCGCCATTTTTATAGGCATCTCGCAAATTAAAATAATAAAAAGCAAGCCCAAAAACAGCGACAATGATGGCAATAATCCCTTCGGCCAGAAGAAAAATGGAATGATCACGCAGCACTTCCGTTCCAAGCGTCACAATTCCCCAAAATCCCATGTTGAAAAGATCAGCAAAGACGGTCAAAAAAGATATAGAGAAAACGAGAAATAAAACGCCTTTTATCCATTGACGATTGTAAAGCTGGCCGAGACCGGGAATGATGGATAAAAGCAATGCAATTTTTCGATGTGCCATCTTTTTCCCCCGCTTTCCTTCCTTGGTAAACCCGAGCACATTTTTTCACGAAAACAAAAGGTGTCAAACAAAATGGCTGTTTAACACCATCCCCATCGATTCATTAGGTTTAAGCCTTTACCCTTCGGTTCTCTCATATAACTAGAGGCAGGAACATTTGTTCCCAATCTTATTTACTGCTATGTTTGGCCTCAATTTGCCCTTTGATCGTTTTTACTGCTTGGTCCAGTGCTACTTTTGGCTCCGCCTTTCCAGTCGCAATCGTTTGCAATGCCGAATCAGCTGGTTTCCAGACTTCATTCATTTCTGGAATATTCGGAATCATTTCAGAAAACTGGGACTGCTCAGCAACCGCACGCGCGGCCTCGCTACTTTTCACAATCGGATCATTCACTAAAGCTTTGACAGCAGGAACCTCTTTCGTCACTTCATATCGCTTTTTCGAATTTTCTTCGTTAGCTAAGAAGATGACCAATTTCTCGGCAAGGTCTGGGTGTTTCGAATAGGCACTTACGTTGTAGCTTTTTACCCCAATAAACGCACTCATATTTTTTCCGTTCTCTAAAGCTGGGAGTTTCGTCACCCCAAAGTTGACTCCCGCTTTGGTAAAAGGTTCAATATTCCACGGGCCAGAAATAATCGCTACTGCTTTACCTTCCGTAAACAGCGATTCGAGCACATTAATTCCCTGCTCGCCAATCATCCCTGAGGGGAACAGTCCCTCTTTATAAAACTTTTGAATAATTTTCGCTCCTTCAACAGCACCTGCATTGTTTAACCCAATATCTTTCGGATTATAATTCCCATTTTCGTCCTTTCCAAAAATATAACCACCGTATCCACTCATCACGCTTTGTGCATAGTAAATTTGATCAAATAGCGCCAAAAAACCAAATTTTTTACCATCTGTCACTTTCTTGGAATACTCATACCATCCCTCAAGCGTTTTCGGTACTTCTTTCTCAGAGATGAGATCTTTGTTGTAGTAGAGCGTCGTTGTCTCAACCGCTTTTGGCAAACCATACACTTTGTTGTTTACTTTTTGCGACTGCATGGCTGCTTCCGTGTAAATCGATTGAATATCTTCACCAACATTTAATTCTTTGATGAGCCCTTCGGTTACGGCTGTCCCAATCTGATCGCTCGGCATCGTCAATACATCCGGTCCCGTACCCGCAGGCCCGTCCAAGCGCAAATCCTCAATTTGTTTCGCATACGGCTTCTCAATGACTTTTACTTTCACATTGTTTTCCTTTTCAAATTGGGCAATAGCATCTTTAATTCCAGCACTTTTTTGAATGTCTTCCCAAACAACGAGCTCTACTTTTCCACTGTTGTTTTCTCCCGCACGAGATCCTTGGTTATCGTTATCTTTAGGTCCGCATGCAGTTAAAGATAAACTAAAAATCATCACAAAAGCGCAAGATGTTTACTAACAATCCTCATCACCTTCTCATTCCCCCTTCTCTTTTTGGAAACGCTTAACTACCTTGAATATAGCACTGATAATAAAAAAAGTAAACAACTTTTTACTAAAATTAATAAAAAATTTATGAAACAAAAAAGGGCTAGTTCGTACTTTTTCGTACGATAAGTTCAGCCCCTAACAACAACGTCTTAACAATTCTTCTCTTTTTTTGTATTCGCTCCAGTAACAACTCGATCGCACTTTTACAAATTTCATGAATGTCAATATGAAATGTTGTCAATGGAGGCGAAACATATTTGGTAATGCTGATGTTATTGACACTGATAACACTCACCCTGTCAGGGATACTAATACGATGCTCATTTAACGACTGTAGGCAACCAACGGCAATCGGATCAGACGCCACAAAAAACGCAGTAGGCAGTCGATCTCCTAGGGTTTTGATCGCCCTAGTCATGAGTTCATAGCCATTGTCAAAAGAAAATCCTCGGTGGCAAAAAATATACTCTTCCTTGAGCAAGCCCTTTGCTTTCATATAATTTCGAAACGCCCGCTCGCGCGAATCCATCTCATCCTTTCCTGTATTCGGATTCGGATACGTCCCACCAATAAAACCGATGTCTAGATGCCCTTTCTCAAGAAAGAAGTCGATCGCCCGCTCAGTGATCTGCGTTAAATCTGGACGCACCGAATCAAAACAGCTCGGGTCGGGTGATAAATCAATAAACACTCCTTTCGTCGTAATCGATCGCAGGCGTTCAAGTTCCTGATCGGAAAAAATTCCAACAGCGATAAACCCCTCAATGTTCTTTGGAATTTGATCAATGCCATCTGAAATTTTATAAGTCTGTAGCTCTAGATTAAACTCTTGCGCTAACTTTTCTATCTCCATTCTCATTGTTTTGTAATACACATCTTCTAATTCCTCTTTATCCGTAAACCAATATAAAAAAGCTATATTACGAATCACTTTTCTGATAGTTTTCTTGCGGTAGTTCAACCTTTCTGCTACTTCATAAATTTTCTCACGCGTCTCCTCGGATACTGAAAGATCCGGATCATTGTTCAACACCCTCGAGACAGTTGAAATTGAATAGCCCGCCTGTTTAGCAATGTCGCGAATCGTTGCCATATGCATTACCCCATTCCATTCAGTTTTTGCCCATTATTCATTATAACAGATATCCAATTTTTTTACTAAACTTTTTTACCTACATCACTGTAGATAAGCAAAGCTTCAATCAAATTTAATAAATAACGCACAAAGATCATTAATCAATCTGTAAGCATTCGCATTTGACTGATGGCATACAATCTTTCCCTGAGCGTTTTTATTCACACGTCACCTGTATGACAAAAAGGACAGGAAAAACAAATCGATACCTTGAAAAAGACAACGAATGCAATCGAATACCATCGAGAGCGATTACAATAAAATCTGTAAACATTCATTTGCTAAATAAGGCTACCATTTTATCCATTTTTCATGTATCTTTATTAAAAAGTGGCTCTTCACCACAAGTTGTACTTGACTGTTTCAAAACATGCCATACTTCCTTATGGAAGTAAAAGACAGTAAATCAACGATTTTATACATGGTAACACGAAAAGAAGTCTCACTTGTCAAGTACACGTTATGGTGATGATCCTAAAAATTAGATGGAGGGAATAAGAATGAGAGAGAAAGAATTTAGAAATTACTTGATTAACGACAGTAATATTAAAAGCAAAGTGAAAGCCGTTAACTCAAGAGTGGCAAGAGCGCTGAGGGTTGAAAGAGAGCTTAACGTCGATTTAGACAACATTGTAAAAGATGATAAAGCTATGTACAATTTGTTGCTTCAAATTCAAGAGAAGCTCAATGATAAGGAATATCATAATGCCTATCAAAATGCAGTACGAAAATATTATTTGTTTGTTAATGGAAAAGAGTTTCCTAAATTGAATAACTGTAGATGAGCATTTTTCATTACAGTAATTTCCATGCCCTAAGAGACAAACAGGGTACCCCTTAGGCAACATGGAGCTGTTTTTTGATCACATCAATAGGAATCTCTTGCTTTGCGGCGTCATCGATGAACTCGACGACGCTGTGCCCTTTCCGAGACCGAAGAAGCTCCAGGCCGGAAGAGAGATCTTGCTGAGATTCGGCGATGCTGTTATATACGCAGGCGAACAGCACCACGGCCCAATACCGTTTCACCGAACGTGGCGAACACAGTACCCATCAAGCTTCAGCTGGTCTTTGGCCTGCCGGAAACCGCATTCGATCGTCCAGCGCAGGGCATCGTAACGCAAGATCTCTTCATCGCCTAGCTCCCGGTCGGTGCTCAAGTGATCTGGCGTCATCGGTTGATCCGCCTTCCAAGCCAGCCGCACCACCGCATCCTCGAGGCCATGGATCGCTCCCTCGTAGCGATACACGCGGTAACGTTCCTTCCCCACCGTGACGAGGCGGGTGTCGTTGGGCTCGATATAGCGGGCAAACTCCTTCGCTTGGACGGAGATGCCTTTCGGATAGAGAGTCCGGTTCGTCTTGAGCATCGTAATGACAAAGAATTTCCGATCTCCATGCCCCATCTTTATCACCTGACAAGCTGGCACAGTGACAAGAAGAGCGAACAATGCCCTGTAAAACAAAATTGCAACTCTTATATAGCCATGCATCCATGGCTTCTCTTTTTCTGTCATTTTGATCGTGCGCTTTAAGCAGACAGGACATAACGGGCATTGTTCGGGTAGAGAACGTTTGAAAATCCAACGTTCTTCTTTTCACACCTTTTGAATCAAAACACCTGGTCAATCGATGAGTTCTTCGATAAACTGAGAGTACATGCGAATTTTCCTCCATGGTTTGATTTCGTCACCTTTACCATACCGGAAAATTCGCATTTTTTGTACCCTCTATTTTCCATATGCATACTGATCTTAAAATCTCAAGTACAACTCGTGGTGAAGAGCCAATAAAGTTTTATCCAAAAATCACACCAAGTTACCAAAGACACCAAAAATAACGAAGCGATGCAGCAAATAAAAAATCCCTTGAAGCCTTATGGCTCAAGGGATTTCACTTGATGATTCCGACTGGGCTCGAACCAGCGACCTCCACCCTGTCAAGGTGGCGCTCTCCCAGCTGAGCTACGGAATCGTATATTGTTGTCCGCTATCGAACACATTTTTAATTATATAGACGAGCATACACGTTGTCAATAACTTTTTTTAAAAAATCGCTGTTCAGTTTGAGAAAGGGAAAGCGGCCTTCCCCTAAGAGGCTGGTGATTTAATCATGGATACGGCTTTACCATGTTATTTCTCAATTAGAAAAACCTTGTTACATCGGTCCTGCTTTTCGCTCATTCTCCCATTGATGAAAGGAATCAGCGGTTTTTCACCGCCCTTCTAAAAGGTTGGTGAAAACCCGCTGTTTGCCTTAATCGGCGATGGAACGCGTGAACATAGAGGCTGATGCAGCAAGTTTTTTCTACTTGAGAAACGATCCGAAGAAGCGGTTGCGCGAGTAAATCTCCGGCCTCCTAAACAAACAATCGGTGGTGGAACGGTTCAAGCAAGAGCGGGGGCAACGGCGCTGGATGGTTTCGTATTGCCCAGTGGCGCGGCGGCGCTATTCTTCGGCGAAGGCTGCCGTTTTGACGGGAGGCGCGGGGATGGTGTGCTGTTTACGGCCGAGCGAAGGCGCTCCATGGCGGTTTCGTGCTGAGGGGGAATGGGCGTCAACCGCTGCGCTGTACGCAGTGGTTCCCCCTCCGTTTTGCGATGACAACGTTGAACGATTGGAGCGCCCTCGGCATCGGCCGGCGGAAAAACGGCGGCACGGCGACAGACGGGGCTTTGGTTCACCGTCTTTTCACGCTTTGTGTGATGACCATGTTCACCACTTCCGGGCGCGGCCGGCGTTGGCACTGGCGCAGGGATAGATTTGCGTGATGACCATTTCATCACTTCCCCCACGACAACGGAGCTTTCGTTCGCCGCCTTTTAGCGCGCCGAAATCGACGGCCGTTCTTTCACAAACGACAGCGCCTGCTCAACATCGGCGATCAGATCGTTGACATCCTCAAGTCCGACGCTCAGCCGCAGCAAGCCGTCGGTAATGCCGCGCCGCAGCCGCTCTTCCTTCGGCATGGCGGCGTGCGACATTTTCGCCGGGTGCGACAAAATCGATTCGACCGCCCCAAGGCTGACGGCGAACACCGGCAGGCGGACGTGGCGGACGAACGTCCGGGCCGCTTCTTCATCGGCCAAGCGGAACGACAGCACAGCGCCAAACCCCGCCGCTTGGCTGCGTTGAATGTCATGGCCCGGATGGTTCGCCAATCCCGGATAATATACCTCTTCTACTTTCGGATGGCGGAGCAAATACTCGGCGATGGCCATGGCCGATGCGGACGACTGTTTCAGGCGAACGTGAAGCGTTTTTAGCCCCCGAAGCACAAGCCACGCGTCTTGGACGCCGAGGACGGCGCCAAAGGCGTTTTGCCATTTGTACAGCTGTTTGCCAAGCTCCTCGTCTTTCACGACCGCCAGTCCGGCGACGACGTCGCTATGGCCGGCTAAAAACTTCGTCGCGCTGTGGAGGACAACGTCGACACCGAGATCCAACGGCCGCTGCAGCGCCGGGGTCATGAACGTATTATCCAAAAACGTCAAACAGCCGTGCGCTTTCGCCAGCTCGACGACAGCGCGAATGTCGGTCACTTTTAACAGCGGGTTGGACGGCGTTTCCATATAAATGACTTTCGTGTTCGGCCGGATGTTTTCCGCCACCGCCTTGAGATCGGTCATATCGACGAACGTATAGTCAATGCCAAACCGGCTCAGCACTTCGGTGACGATCCGGTACGTGCCGCCGTAGACGTCTTCGGTTACGAGCACATGGTCGCCTTTGGACAGGAGCAACAACGCCGTGGAGATGGCGGCCATGCCCGAGGCGAACGCGAACCCGCGCACACCGCCTTCTAAGGCGGCGATCGTCTCCTCAAGCGCCTCGCGCGTCGGGTTGCCGGAGCGGCTGTAGTCGTATTTTCCGAATGAGTCGAAATCGAACTGATGGAACGTGGAGGCGTGCTGGATCGGCACGCTCACCGCCCCGGTTGCGCGGTCGACTTTCCATTCGTTATGGAGCAGTTTTGTCGAAAACGACCATTCCCGTTCCATCGCTCACACCTCTTTCATGTTTTTGAACGCTTGCGCCAAGTCGGTGATTAAATCATCGGCGTGCTCAATGCCGACCGAGAAGCGGAGCAGCCGGTTGCAGACGCCGTTTCGGATGCGGATGTCTTCCGGAATGTCCGCGTGCGTCTGTGTCGCCGGATACGTGATAAAGCTTTCAACCCCGCCTAGGCTTTCCGCGAACGTAATAAGGCGCAAGCTTTTTAAAAATCCGTTCACCCACTTTTCATCGGCAATCCGGAACGACAGCATCCCACCTCTTCCTGGATATAAGACGTCGGTCACATCTTCATGTTCGCGCAAAAAGGCGCTGATGCGCTTGGCGTTTTCTTCATGCTGGCGCATCCTTAGCGCCAACGTTTTCATCCCGCGGATCAGCAGCCAAGAGTCAAACGGGGACAAGACGGCGCCGATGGCGTTATGGTACTCGGCCAAGCGTTGACAAAGCGCTTCTCCCTTGGCGACGACCAAGCCGGCCAACACATCGTTATGGCCGCCTAAATATTTCGTGGCGCTGTGGAGGACGATATCGGCTCCTTGTTCAATCGGGCGCTGGAGCACCGGAGTGTAAAACGTGTTATCCACGATCAACAATAGCCCGTGCCGTTGGGCAAGCTGGGCGACCGCGGAAATATCGGTCTCGTGCATCAGTGGGTTTGTCGGCGTTTCCAAGAAAATCGCCTTCGTTTTTTCGCTGATACACGCTTCCACCGCATTGAGATCGGTAAAATCGACATAATGGAACCGAAGACCGTACTTGCGCCAGCCGCGCTCAAACAAACGGTACGTGCCGCCGTAAAGGTCGGCCGATACGAGAAACTCATCTCCGCTCTCAAACAAGGCGAGCACCGTCTGAATGGCGGCCATGCCGGAGCTGAACGCATAGCCTTGATCGCCGCCTTCCAGCTTCGCGATCGCCTCCTCAACAATTTTGCGCGTTGGATTGCCGGTGCGGATGTAGTCAAACCCGGTCGATTCCCCGATGCCGGCATGGCGGTAGGCGGTCGAAAAATAGACGGGCGGGTTGACCGTTCCTGTCACGGTTTCGCTCCGGTTTCCGATTTGCGCTAACAACGTCTCCAGTTTCTCCATCTCATCTCTCTCCTTCTGTAAAAAAATTCCTCTTGCCCAACGACCGGCGGCCGCAGCGCCCAAACACTTCGCTGCTTGTCTCGACAGCCGAGCGCTTCGCTGCCGCCCCGACTCACAGGTCGGCAAAACGGCCGCCGAAACAAAGGAAAATAAAAAAAGTCTTCCAAGAAGAAGACTTTTCCATACACATGGTCATGCTTCTTCTTATCTGCCGAATTGAATGCTCAATTCGCTGGATTTAGCACCTGGCCGCCGGGCGGCTGGTTGCTGAAGCTTCATTGGGCCAGTTCCCTCCGCTTCTCTCGATAAGAACAGGATGGGTATTCAATTTTGTTGCAATTTTATTTATTAAGAAATGTAACGCATTCCAGCGGTTTTTGCAAGTCTTTTTTTCGCTGCGCATCACTCGGCAAATTCACAAAAAATTCGAGCCCTTGATTAACATTTTTTGTACAAATATGTTACAATAACAGATGAACTTGCGCTTTCACTGGAGGATGGTCATGACAGCAGGAACGATGCGCGATTACGCGCTATATAGCGGGGAGCTTCAGGAGAAAATCGAACTGCTCGTCTATTTGCCAAGCAATTTTTCCCCGCTTTACAAATATTCTTTATTAATCGCTCAAGATGGCAAAGATTACTTTATGTACGGAAAAATGAAAACGGCTGTCGAAACGTTAATGGCCAACGGCACGATTGACCGCACGATCGTCGTCGGTATTCCGTATCGGAATGTAAACGACCGCTATGAAAAGTATCATCCATCGGGAACGAAGCACGGAGCGTATCTCCGCTTTCTAGCCCATGAACTCGTGCCGTTTTTGGACCGCGAACTGCCGACGTATCAAATGGGCAAAGGCCGGGCGCTCATCGGTGATTCGCTCGGCGGGACCGTATCGTTGACCGCCGGACTGTTGTATCCGCATACATTCGGAAAAATCGCCATGCAGTCCCCCTACATCGATGATTCGCTCTTGGCGCTCATTCGCTCATTCCGCGATCCGTCGCTGCTCGCCATTTACCATTCCGTCGGCTCGGAAGAAACGGCTGTAAAAACGACAGACGGACAAGTGCGCGACTTTGTGACCCCGAATCGAAAGGCGCGAGATTTGTTGGTCGAAAAAGGGTTTGCCTATACGTACCATGAGTTTGCCGGCGGCCATGCGTGGACGCATTGGCAGCCCGATGTGCCTCGGGCGCTATCGACGATTTTGACGCTGTAGCCGTCCAACGATAACCATCTCAAGGAGGGGAATTGAAATGAAATACGGCATTGTCATCTTTCCGTCCAAACGAATCCAAGATTTCGCCAACTCCTACCGGAAGCGGTATGACAGCCATTACGCCCTCATCCCGCCGCACATTACATTGAAATATCCGTTTGAGGCGGACGAGGAGAAGTTGAAGGCGATGGCAAAGGAGCTGCATCGCATCGCAGCGAAAACGCCTCCAATTCCGATCAAAGTGACGAAATTCAGCTCGTTTTACCCGACCAGCAACGTCATTTATTTGAAAGTGGAGCCAAACGACGTGCTTGAACGCCTTCATGAGCAGCTGCACAGCGGCTTGTTTTCCGGGCAGCCGGAGTTTGTGTTCGTGCCGCACATTACGATCGGCCGGGACTTGCCGAGTGGCGAATATGCGGATGTATACAGCCAGCTGAAGCTGCAAGACGTCCATTTTGAGGAAACGGTCGATCGCTTCCATCTCCTTTATCAGCTGGACAACGGGTCGTGGACCGTCTACGAGACGTTTATCGTCGGAGGAAAGGAAACGGTGTAGCCGATGAACATCGCCATTGGAACGAGCAAAGACCGGCCCCTTTATGAAGACGCGTTGCGCGTCCGCCGCCTTGTCTTCATCGAGGAACAGCACGTGCCGGAGGAAGAAGAAATCGATCAGTTTGAAGATGACGCCTTTCATCTCGTTTTATATGATGGTGACATCCCGGTCGGTGCCGGACGTCTTCGTTTCATCGACGAAGGGGTCGGCAAAATCGAACGCATTTGCGTCTTGCCTTCCTACCGAGGGCGGGGAGCTGGCCGCATGGTCATGGAAGCCATCGAGCAGCTGGCGACATCAAAAGGGGCGAAAAAAGTGAAGCTAAACGCCCAGACGCACGCGGAACCGTTTTACCAAAAGCTCGGCTATACAACCGTGTCCGATGTATTTCTAGATGCCGGCATTCCGCACGTCGCCATGGTCAAGCCGCTCGAATAGCGAACGAAAGGGAGCTTGCACGCGCAGAGCTCCCTTTCGCTTATTTTTTGTTATTCAACATATTGGCAATCGTATTCAAATCGATTTGCTTGCCGTTATGGACGATCGTTTTCACAATTTGATCTTCAAGTTCCTTTGGCACTTTCCGATTGGCGATTTGCGCCACCCGTTTCACGACTTGACGAACCGTTTTTTCATCGCTGAAGTTGGCGTTTTGCAGCGAGTTGGCGAGCTCAAAAATCTCTTTCATGTTGACGCCTGTTTTCTTTTCGATGTTTTTGAAAAACTGCTGATCCATAGTTCCTCCCCCTTCTTCCTGCTATATCGTATGACAACGCTCCTTCGGCGTGCACGTGACCGAAAGAAAATACGAGCCGCTCCGTGGCGCCGAAACGGCCCGTATCGACTGCGCGCGTCTGTTAAGCGACAAATGCAGCGCCGACAATGATCAGCAAGATGAACAACACAACAATCAACACAAAGCCACCGCCATAGCCAAAACCGCCATAGCCGTAGCCGTAATACGGAAAGCCGTAACCGCAGAAGCCCATTCGGATGCACCTCCTTCTCCGTTTACTGTATCGTATTCATGAGCGCGCGCCAGCGTATGGGCGCAACCGCCATTTTGTCAGCCAAATCGGCGGAACAGCTCGGCAAATTCCCGCTCCTTCTTAGTAAACCATCGCTCAATGTAGCCCAAGTTGCCTTGCACCTTTTGGAGAAACCCGTTGTTCAGCTTTTCGATTTCTTGCAGCTGTTTGGTAAAATCGCTCCCCCATTGTTCAAACAGGCGGATGAACGTTTCATGTCCTTCTTTGCGCGAGGCGACCCAGCCTTCCAACGCTTTTTCCAGTTCTTTGCTCACGATGTCTCCCCCCTTTTCTTTCTGTTGTATGCCAAATAGGGGGGAAGTGGTGAAGGCGTTGCGGTTCTTTTTTGGCCGTTTTTTATCGTTTTCCGACAGCAGCCCCCATTTCAATTTTGTGCAGGGCAGAAGGGAGTCTGGATTTTGTAACACCTATCATATGTTTCTCCTACTTCATTTTTGTGCAGGGCAGTGGGAAATGAATGTCGGTTGGCGATGGCCAAAACGCCTGTTTGTATGGTATCCTATTCCTGTCGATGTTCTTTGAAAACTCGATATATGGGGCTGTGACAGGAAAGGCTCTGTCATGGAAAATATCCAAGCATCCATTCGTCTACCACGCCCACCGAAGTTGCGAAAACCAAGCGAAAATAGGGGCGTGGCAAGTCCGATGTAAAAGTTTGCCATACGTGCAGGAGGCTTACGCCATTGGTACTGCCAGCCGTCGGGGCGACGGGGATAGGCTGCTCAATCATTGAGGGATGCCTTGAAGCGCGGTGATTGAAGAAAACAAGCCGCTTACCAGCCTCGTTTCTCAAATCGAAAAGCCCTGTCGCAGCGAAAATCGGCTTGCAAACGCTCCCCTATTGTCCAAGAGAAACAACCGTTTTTCACCCGCCTTCTTGGCGTTCGCAGGAATCTCCTCAAATTTTGTCAAGTAAGGTGGAGTAGTTCAAAACAGTGGCAGAAAGAGGAGGAAAACCGATGAAACGCATTGAAACGCTGGAACAATTCGAGGCGGCCATTTCCGGCAGCCAACCAACGGTGATCAAATTTTATACGACGTGGTGTCCGGACTGTGTGCGCTTGAACATGTTCATCGATGAGATCATTCGCGAGTACGGGCAATACGATTGGCTGGAGATCGACCGCGATCAATTCCCCGAGCTTGGCGAAAAATATCAAGTGCTCGGCATTCCAAGCCTGCTTGTCTTCCGAAACGGGGAAAAAATCGCCCATTTGCACAGCGCGAATGCCAAAACACCGGAAGACGTGCGCGCCTTTTTGCAGTCGTTGCCGGCGTAAAACGGCGCTGGCGTTTAGCCAGAAACGAGGGTGTCCCGCTCCGTTTGGGACACCCTCTTTACCCGTCGCCACCCCTAACAATGTCATTTATTAGCCGTTAGTATTCGATTTCATCGTAGTCTTTTGGCTGCCGTGTTAGCTGCGGATTGTCAAACATAAACGAAATCGAAATCTCTTCGTCGGTCGTCCGCGTCCGTTCAGAGCGGCCGTCCGTTTTCAGCTGAATCCGGATTTCCTCGTCTGTAGTTTTTGTCCGTTTCTTTTCCATACTCGGATCCTCCTTGACATTAGTTTCGCAATAGTGGTCCGACTTTTTCGATGAGCTCGGTCATTTTCGCCGCATGGGCTTCATACAGCGCCTTTGCTTCTTCCGAATTCGTCTGCAGCGCGTATAGCTCGAAGTCGGCCTGCACTTTTTTCATTGCAGCCAGAAGCAGCTTTTTCTCCTGCGGCTCGGCCACTTGAATTTTGTCATCGTACAAATCAATCGTCAGCTGCCCGTACGAATCGACTTGGGCGAGAAAGACGTTTTCGACCGCTACTCCTTGCTTATCAAGCTGTTCTTTCAGCCAGCCGCGGCCGAGTCCCATCGTCGCGAGCGGCTCATCCAAAATCATGCCGTCCATAATGACGGTTTGCGGCTCTTTTTCCCGCGGCGGGTTTGGAAACACATCGCCGACGGTGAGCGGTTGCTTTTCCCGTTTCAGCAGCACGTTTAAATCCCCGTTCGGCTCCAGCACCGCAAACTCAACATCGGCGACACGGAACACATCCTTCTTGCGCAGCTGCTCGAGCAGCTCATCCACCGTGTACTTTTCCCGCTTTAAGTTTTCTTCTAAAATTTTGCCGTTTTTGATGAAAACCGTCGAATTTCCTTCGACGAAATCGCGGAATTTTTTATTGCGCAAAGAGATGCGGGCGATCAGAACCGGAAACAATGACCAAATTAAAATGCTTGTGATTCCTTCTTGGAGGGAAATGTCCAAATCGGAAGACATCGTTCCAGCGATATCTCCAACCGTAATGCCGACAATGTACTCAAAAAAAGACAGTTTGGACAATTGTTTTTTGCCGAGAATGCGGGTGATCACAAACAATCCGATTAAAATGCAGACGGAACGAATAGCCACTTCCAACCAGATAGGCATCGATCATGCTCCTTACTTTCCATGGTATTGCGGCTCTTCGAATTCGAGCCGGCCGACCCGGCCTTTCAGTTCGGCGATGATCTGTTCGGCCGTGAGCATCGCTTCATGAAACGTTCGCTGTGCCGTTTCATCTTGGGAGGTGAGCGCCAGCTGTTGCAGGCCGGCATGAATGGCTTTTAAGCTCGCCAACGTTTGTTTCACTTGCGAAGCAACGGTCATGAACGTCCCTCCTATCCTTTCGGGCGGAACAAGAGCGCTCCGATGAATCCAAAGACGATCGCGGCGGAAATGCCGGCGCTCGTCACTTCAAACATGCCGGTCAACACGCCGACAATGCCGTGTTTTTCCGCCTCTTGCATCGCCCCGTGGACGAGCGCGTTTCCAAAGCTTGTAATCGGAATCGTCGCCCCGGCGCCGGCAAAATCGATAAGCGGCTCGTACAAACCAAATCCATCCAAAATCGCTCCAGTGACAACGAGAATCGTCAGCGTATGGGCAGGGGTGAGCTTAAACACATCCATTAAAAGTTGACCAATGACGCAAATCAACCCGCCGACGACAAACGCCCAAAAAAACATCGCCAGCACGCTACGCCTCACCTCCATACTCGATCGCCACCGCATGGGCGATGCACGGAATCGTTTCGTTTTGCTGGAACGATAGCGGCGACAATAACGCGCCGGTCGCTACGGCCAAAATGCGCTTCAACTCGCCGCGCCGCATGCGGTTGAGCAAATGGCCGTAAACGACCACAGCCGAGCAAGCCGCCCCGCTCGCCCCGGACAGCACCGGCTGTCCATCGCGGTAAATAAGGAGCCCGCAATCTTGGTAACGTTCCTCGTCGATCTCGATGCCGTGCTGACGCAACAAATCTAAGGAAACTTGACGCCCGATTCTCCCTAAGTCGCCAGTGACAATCAAGTCATAGTGAGAGGCATCGATTTGCATATCGCGAAAATGCGCTTCAATCGTATCGACCGCCGCCGGCGCCATCGCACCGCCCATATTAAACGGATCGGCTATTCCCATATCGACGACCCGGCCGATCGTCGCTGCTGTCACACGCGGCCCGTCCCCTTTTGGGCTGACGATGGCGACCCCAGCGCCAGTGACGGTCCACTGCGCCGTCGGCGGCTTTTGCCCGCCGTACTCTGTCGGATAGCGGAACTGTTTTTCGACGGCGGTGTTATGGCTCGATGCCCCGGTCAATATATAGTCTGCCCCGCCGTAGTTTGTAATAAAAGCGCTGAGCGCCAGCCCTTCCATTGACGTAGAGCAGGCGCCAAAAACGCCGAGATACGGTGCGCCGAGCGTCCGGGCAGCGAAGCTGGTCGGCGTCATTTGATTAATTAAGTCGCCGGCAATGAAAAACTGCACCTGTTCCTTCTGCAAACCGGCCTTTTCCAGCGCTTGAAACGCCGCTTCCTCAAGCAAAACGCGGTGCGCTTTCTCATACGACTCTTCGCCAAGCCATAAATCTTCGTGAAGAAGATCGAAATCGGCGGCGAGGCGACCGTTCGCCTCAAACGGCCCCCCGACGACTGCCGTAGCAATGATGGCCGGTTTGTTGGTAAACACCCACGTGCGATGCCCTTTCAGCATTACAATCCCCCCCACTGTATAGCAATCGTTTTGATGAGGGCGATGACAAATGCTGCAAACGTGCCGAACAAAATGACTGAGCCGGCGAGCTTGAACATGTTGGAGCCCACGCCGAGCACGAATCCTTCCGTCCGGTGTTCAATCGCCGCAGAAATGACGGCGTTGCCAAACCCCGTCACCGGTACCGCGCTCCCCGCTCCGGCAAACTGGGCGATGCGGTCATAAACGCCAAGCCCGGTTAAAATCATGGACAAAAAAACCATGGTCGCCACCGTCGGGTTCCCTGCCGTCTGCTCGGTGAAGTCAAAGAAATACATATAAAAATAAGAGATCGCCTGTCCGATCGCACAAATGGTCCCACCGACGAGAAAGGCGCAGGCGCAGTTGCGAACGATCGGGCGCTTTGTTTCCCGTTCTTTTTCGAATAAGTGGTACTCTTGCTGAACCGGAGTTAATTTTTTCCGCTTTTCATTCGCCATACCGACACCTCTTCTCTTATGTCTGCTCTTTGCTTAGCTTTTCGATGCGCCCGATTTCGCGCTGGAGATCGCGTTCATTCCAACGCTTTTTCTCCATCTTCGTTTTGAGGTCTTTCGTTTTCCAAAAAATTTTCAAATCACTCGAAGAGACGACCTCATACCCGGGAAACATGGCGCGCAATCGTTCGGCAATCTCTTTTTCAATTTCCTTCCGCTTCCATCGTTTCAGATGAGGAATTTGATAAGCGACGAGCAGCCGCTCTCCGCTGTTGACCGCCACCACCTCACGGACGTCATCGCGCCGGCGCAACGAAGCGACCGCCCGCTCCGCCGGCCCTTGATCCAACACAGCCCCTTTTGCCGTCCCGGACGTTTGGGCGCGCATCCAATCCGCCCCTTGCAGCGACTGTTTTTGCTCTGTCTCCTCTTTTGCGCAACCGCTAGCGGCGAGCCAAACAGCCACCGCTGCCAACCACCATCGTTTCATCGCTACTCACCCATTCGTTTTATGTACGTTCATCTAGAGGGGCGGAACGGTTGCCATAGCTTCAACCGTTCCACCGAAAAACAGCTCCTTTGGCGAAAGTTATTGCTGTTTATATTGTGGCTCTTCGTTTTGAATTTCTTGCACGCGCGAGTTCACTAAATCAATGACCGCTTGTGTTTGTTGAGCGGCTTGTTGATAAAGCTGTTTCGCGGTTTGGTTTTCCGTTTGCAGGGCAAACGTTTCAAAGCTCGCTTGAGCCGCTTTTAATCCAGCCAATGTTTGTTTCACTTGTGTCGCAACCGTCATGATGAATGCCCTCCTTTAGCGGTGAAAATTGACGCTGACAGTGATTAGAATGAGGTTTCGCCGCCAAATTATAATTGTCAGTTGTTGTAAAACCATTGGTCTTTTCACATAACAACCGGAAAAAGATAAAAGCAAGTGGAGAGAAACGAAAGGTTTTTCTCCACTTGCTTCCTTGTTAGGGACTGATCGGACAGCCCCCTCTTGCTGTTTATGACTTGGGGTCGACTTTGTCGGAATAGCCGCGGCCAAGCGATGGGTTGTTTAAAATGCCGGCCATCACGAAAATGCTCAACAAGGCGTGGTACAGCTGCTCATATTTGCCGAGATCGATATCCACACCGAACGTTTCGAGCGCCAAGACGACAAACGACCCGATTCCTAGCCAGAGTCCGTAATTTTTAAAACGTTCCACCGCTTCTGTCCCCCATTTTCCTTATCGCTTAAATCCACGAGAACGGTCTCCGTTCCCCTTCGTCCCGGCCGTGTTCGCCTTCATCGTGCCTTTCCTCTTCCCGCACGTCCTCCATGGCTTCGACCGCGTCTGCCCGATGCGGGAACAACCATGGGTCACGGATGCGCCCACGCGGCACAATGATGACGTCATCGGCGTGAATGATCAGCTTATCCACATGAATGACCTTCCCTTTTTTCCGATCCGACATCCCCATCCCCCCTTCCTTTCGCCTAGTGGCATTGTTAGACTATGCACGGAAAGGCTCTGGAGTATGGGCATCTCTCACGGATCGGCCTCATTTCTTTACCATCGGCGGCCGGCCGCAGCCGCAGCCCCGCGGGCGCCGTACCGGCTGAGTGGTCGAGGAAAGCGCCCATGTCGTCGGTTTGGGCGAAACGAGGTTCGTTCGAACAGGCTTCATCATGGCTTTCATCCCCCCATCTGGCAAAAATGTAAGGCTATTTTTAGTGTATGGCCGTATAGGCCAAGGGTGCCGTTTATTTTTCTTTGTCTTGCCCGCGGCGGGATGACATCGCTTTTTCTTGCCTTAACGTGCGGAAAAACCAGCTGTCCGGCCGCTCCTCTTCCGGGCTGCCGTCCTTTTCCGGCTCGAGCAGCTGCTCCAACCGGCGGCGCAGCTCTTCATTTTCCTTTGTCAATTGTTTCACTTGTTCATAACGTTGTTCGCTTTGATGAGCCAACTCGCGCAAAACGATATTTTCCGCTTCCACTTCTTTCAACCGGCGCCACAACTCCATCCATTTTTTCTCACCTTTCTCCATGCCCGGTTTTCCTCCCTTTCCCTTCTTTTTCCTTGTTTGACATGGATGTGGCTCATCACCATAACGTGTACTTGACAGACGGTGCACTTCTCTGAACAGGTATAAGCAAAACATGATTGGTTTCCTGTTCTTTCATGGATGCATAAGTAAGATGTGTGATGGAAAAATCAAGTACAACTTTTGGTGAAGAGCCATAGATGTTGGCAAAATCCGCTTTTGTCCCAACACACTTACCTAGAGGGTTCATAGTATACAGTAGCCCCACCCAATCAAAGGAACGGGGAAAAACGATCGAAGGATAGGAGGATGCCAAATGGGTCATTACCATCATCGTCACGACAAAGAACGGCTGTGTATTCGAACTCGCAAAGTCTATGACTGGGTCACTCGACAAATTGACGTTCCGTTGCGGAGCTTCAACGGCCCGGAACTGGAGGACATCTTTCCAACGAGCAAATGCCCGCGTCAAGGGCTGCTATGCGACTGCATCGCCGAGCGGGGGCTTGATCCGTCCGAATTAACGATTCGTTGCTTCCTTTCTGACGCTCAAGGAAATCGGATTGACCCGGTCGTTGACCAAGATGCGCTCATTTTCCAAGAAATTGTTCAGCCCCAAGGGCGCCAGCCGGTCAACATCACACTGCCATCCGGCGACACCGTCACATTGCAAAAGGTCAAAGCTCTCATCAAAGGCCATGTCGTCGTCCAAATTGTGAGCGGAAACGGCGTTGTCGTTTGCGAGTCGAACCCGATCCCGTTTGCGACAGCGCAAACGTTCATCCTTTGCGCTCCTGAAGGCACAGAGCTGGTCGGACACATTTCCTTCTTCGAATGCGACTCCAGCCTCGTCTGCACCGACAACTTCTCGCAGCTTGACGTCTCCATCACGCTTTGCTTAGAAGTGCAAATGGAAGCAGACGTCAAAATCGAAGTCGAAGCCCGGCTGTGCCAACCGCGCGAAGAGCTGGCGGAAGCGACCCTTTGCCCGACAGCCAAGTTCCCGCCGCAATGCCCGGAAGTCTTCCCCGCTCGTTAATGAACGGCTTTTCTGCCCCAGCGAGCCTTTCTCGCTTGGCTGGCAGAAAAGCTTTTTTTCTGCCTCATGGATTCGGAAGCTTGAACGGATCGCTTTCGATAAACTCTCCGGCAAAAAAGCTTTTTCTGCCTCACGGATGCCATACATGTTTCGCTGCCTTTTTACATATGCATGGTAACAACCTGCGTCTCTAGGAGTCCGGTGATTTCGTGTAAACTGCTGCTGATCGGTCCCGTTTCTCAATTAGAGAAACTTTGCACAATCAGCTTTCTTTTTGAAATAAAAATGCCTCCAATTGATGTGCGGCAGCGATTTTTTCACCGGCCTTCTAGCAAAGCGAACGATAAGGAGGGCAAACAAATGGCTCATCACCGTTCGGATCGAGAACTTCAGCTGCAGCAAAAACTCATTCATTATCGTTCCGAATTGATTCAGTGGGAACAACGCTGGACCGAGCTGCAACAACAGCTAGAAAAAGAACGGCTTCGCACCGAGTATTGGCGACAAAAAGCAAAAGAATGGAAAACTTCCGTCTTGAACGAGTATGAACAAACTATCGCTGTTCTCCAACAAGAGCTGTTGCGCTGTCAAGTCGCACTCGAGGAACAAGCGCACCAGCCTGCTTCTTTCACGACCGATGAACTGCGTCTCCATGCCTTTTTTCGCTTTTCCGTCATGCTCCCTTCGCATCTGGAAGAGCCGATTTGGATCATCGGCGATCTCATCATGGACAACATCGGGACGGCAGCTGCAGATATCGCCTCGATTTGCCTTACCGTCACTCCTAAGCAAGCTGGCTCCTTAAGCGGAAAAATCGCTTCTTCTTCGCTGAGTGATCCAGACCAGCAGCCGGGATGGGTTTTCGTTCATTCCGATTGGCAACGTCTCGTTCGTGAAAAGGGAGAATATTGGATTCGCCCTGCCGCCCATCGTTCCCTCGCGCCACGGGAATCGCTTATATTTCCTTCGTTTCAAATTCGCGTGAACCATCCGCTGTCTGCACCGCTCCGTGTAGCAGCCACCGTGTATTGCGCGCAATCGGAACAAGGGATCGAAGCCGTCAATCCGCTGATCATTCAGCCGCTCTCCTAAAGGGACGGTGATGGAAGGAAACAGGCTGCTTACCAGCCTCGTTTCTCAAATCGAAAAGCCCTGTGGCATGAAGATCGCCTTTCGCACGCTCCCCCATTGCTCAAAAGAAATAACCGTGTTTGGCCAGCCTTCTAGGCCGACAAGCTCTGGCCAAGAGGCAAAACTCCATATTTGTCCCTTTCCTTTCCGCCTCGCTGTTCATACAGTAGTAATGCCAAGATCTCTAAAAGGCTGGTGATGGAAGGGAACAGGCCGCTTTCTCGCCTCGTTTCGCAAATAGAAAAAACCTGTAGCACGGGTACACACGTTCCCTGGCGGTCAAGGGAAACAGCCGTGTTTCACCAGCCTTCTCAGCTCCGGTGATGGAACATCTGCGACCCAAGCCGCTTCTCCGTTCAATCCCCTGTACGGCGGATTCGGCGTGCGATCATCGCGCGAACGCGGCTGATTTTCACCGGTGGCCAAGAAAGCATCTTCGCCAAGAAAGGAGGGAGCTGGAAATGACGGAACCGTCCTTCTCACCCGATCTTCCCCAACGGCAGCTGCTGCAACTGTTGGTCGAAAAGACATTGAAAAAACATGGCGTCACAGCGAAACAAGTGCAGCTGACAGCAGAAGAAAAAGAACAAATTCGGCAAATGGTCCAGCAATTGCAGGCCCAAGTGCAACAGTACTTGGAAAGCTTAGAACAGCGCGTCACAGAACATGATGTCGATCCGAACACCCATACTCCAACAAAGAAGCAAGGGAAAAAGACGAAAAAGTAACGACGGCATCATGGAATCAAAAACGGGCCATTCCCCTTGTCTATTGGCCTACACACCGAATGCCACAAACCGTATGATATACTACAACGACTAAAGGAGGGACTGGATATGAGCCAAGTGATGTATAACCGCGCCTATCCATTGATGGAGACAGCCGCTCACGAACCGCGGCGCTGGTGCGCCACCGATCCCACGATGACCCACCCGGTTTTCAATTGTGAGGACGCGACGACTGGAGCAGACGCCGAACAAAAGGCAGCGGAATACCAATTGTCAGAAGAATGGATTTACATTAAAGATTCTTGCGAAGTGAAAGTATCCACTACCGATACGAAAGCCGCTGTCAACTTGCAAGTAGCGCTGCAGCTGGCCATCATCGTGTTGCTGCAAATCTCGATTGCTGACAGCGAAGTAGCGGAAGAAGTCGCCGCTGAACTGCTGCAAGCTGTGAAAGTCAAACAAGTGTCGCGCCAAAAAACGGTCATTGAAAATTCCCGCAATGTCACTGTTGAAACGACAGACACCCAGGCCGCGATCAATATCCAAATTATGCTGCAGCTGCTGTTGGCGTTGCTTGTCTTCGTCGACATTTTATAAAAGAAAACGGGCGTCCCGGCAACGCAATGGGACGCCTGTTTGACACCTTCCGTAACTTTTTTAGCTTTGCCTCCTTTGTTCCCACTGATCCATTCCCCATTGCACCAGTCCCGCCAATGCCGCAACGGCCAAGATGGAACATACGGGCTGAAACAACGCTGGCCACCATACATACCCTAGCCATAAAAAGCCGGCGCTCCAAATGCCTGTGCACCAATAGCAGGACAACAGCTCCCCGACAAATCGCCGGACCGGCTCCTTTCTCACATACCACACGATCTCTTTCGCCCCATCGGGCCCCACTTCCTCTGCCGCTTCGTAAAAAGGACGCCGCAACGGAGCGGTGATCTGATCATAAACGAGAAGGCGGGTGAGACGGAAAGCGGCGAACACGAGGAGAAACATATCCATCAAAGGCACTCGTTACGGCTCCCCTTTCCGTGTCCACCCAATCAAAATGACTTGCCGCACGTCATCGGCGTTCAGTTGACGCTCCCCTTCATTCGTGGCGATTTTTACCCGTCCTTCCTCCCATTCGGTGACAATTCCTTCGAGCGGTTGGGTCGATTTCGTTTCCAAAAGACATTTCACCGGCGGCAAGTGGCTAGGCAAGGAAGCCAAAAACGCCAATTGCTCCGGAACGGTCATTTGCGAAAACGATGGTTTCCATTCCGGTTCGAATGGCTGTTGTTCCTCTTCTTTCTCCACAAGAACGGACTCCCTTCCACGTCGAACAAAGGATTGCTGCATCGAAGCGATTGGAGGACGAAGCTTCGGCTGCACGATGTAAAGCAAAGGCTCGGTCTCCATCAGTTTTTTCTTTCGGCTCAATGGCTCTCCCCCTTTCTCTCTGCTTGCCTTATATATGTATGCACGGGCTGGGCAAAATTGCTTAATCCCAACAGAAAAGCCGCCCCTCGCTTCGGGACGGCTGCCGTAATTAATATCCTAAAATGTGATACCCTGAATCAACGTGGATAATTTCCCCGGTGATGCCGCGCGACAAGTCGCTGAACAAAAACAGCGCCGCATCGCCGACTTCCTCTTGGGTCGTCGTCCGGCGGAGCGGGGCGCGCTCCTCGATCTGTTTTAAAATCGAGTTGAAATCGCTCACCCCTTTGGCCGACAGCGTGCGAATCGGACCGGCAGAGATGGCGTTGACGCGGATGCCGTATTTGCCTAAATCGTTCGCCAAATATTTGACGCTCGCATCGAGCGCCGCTTTCGCCACGCCCATGATGTTGTAGTTTTGCACGACGCGTTCGCCGCCTAAATACGTGAGGGTGACGATGCTGCCGCCTTCCGTCATCAGCTCTTTCGCCTCGCGCGCCACCGCGGTGAGCGAATAGGCGCTGATGTTATGGGCGAGCAAAAAGCCATCGCGGCTGACGTTCATATATTCGCCGTTCAAATCGTCTTTATTGGCATAGGCGATGCAATGAGCGAGACCATGGATGACGCCGACTTGCTCTTTGATTTGCGCAAAGCAGCGGACAATGTCGTCATCGCTTGTCACGTCGCAAGGCAATAAAAGCGAGCGTTCATCTTCCAATGTGTCCACGAGCGCCCGCACTTCTTTTTCAAACCGCTCCCCGGCGTAGGTGAACACAAGCCGAGCTCCGGCCGCATGAAGGGAACGGGCGATTCCCCAAGCAATGCTCCGTTTGTTCGCCACCCCCATGACGACGTACGTGCGCCCTTCCAATGATAAAACCATTCGTCCATCCTCCCAATTATCATTTATTCTTAGCACCAGGTGTTAATTCTATTATAGGGGATGCCGGCGGTAATGTAAATGAGTGTTGCGTTTTCCGTTCTTTCTGAATGACGGCGGTTTTTCCCACTTTGCAAAACCGAGCGGATTCGCTAATATGGTATATGGTACCTGCCTTCCTACGCCCCTGCTTCCTGTTGAGGCGAAGCGTGGGAGGCTCGTGAAAAAACACTGATTCCCTTCATCCAAGCGGAACCGACATGTGAGGGTAGATCGGGCGACAGGTGACAAAACCTGATTCCCTTCATCAATGGGAGAACGCATGAAAAGCAAGACCGATGCAACAAGGTTTTTCTCGTGAAGATGACATAGCAAAGCCGTATCTAGGATGAAATCACCGGCCCCGCAGATCGGCAACGGGAAGCGGGCATCTTCAAACCCTTTTACGCTTCCCTCTTCCGTCTCTCGCTAGACGATCACCATGCCCGTTTTTTGAGAGGGGAGAGTTTTCTAGCAAATTTTGCTCATATGGAGAGGATCGTTCCATGGATCATGACCGTTTATCCCGTTCGAAACTTGATTACCATTTGTTGTTTCTTTTGTTCTTACTGGCCATTGTCAGCGCCATCGCCATTCATAGCGCTGAACCGATGCTGCCCGAAAAGCTGCAAAACGTCAATTTCGCTTCGAAACAGCTGCAGTGGTACGCCATTGGCGCCGTGGTGATCGCTTTGACGATGATTATCGATTACGACCGATTGTTTCAAATCGCTTGGTATTTATATGGCTTCGGGATGTTGCTGCTGCTTGGCTTGGAGTTGAACGTTCCCGGATCGGTGACCATCAAGGGGGCAACAAGTTGGTACAGATTACCAGGGGGAAACTTTCAGCCATCCGAGCTGATGAAAATTTTTATGATCATCGTCCTTGGCCGCATCATTGTCAACCATCGGGAAAAATATCCCGAACCGACGATCAAGGATGACTTCAAGTTGCTTGGCAAAATCGCCGCCGCGGTTTTGCCGCCGCTCTTTTTGCTTGCCAAACAGCCGGACATGGGGATGTCGATGGTGTTTCTCGCCATTACTAGCACGTTGGTGCTCGTCTCCGGCATCCGCTGGCGCATCATTTTCGGCATCGTCTTCTCCGGTGTGGCGGTGGTAGCGTCTGTCGTATTCATTTACTTCTATTTCCCTGATTTTTTCCATCGCTATATTATTGAGGAAGACTATCAGCTCAACCGCTTTTACGGTTGGCTTGCGCCTTATGAGTACTCGACCGACCAAGGATTTCAGCTCATTCGCTCGCTGATGGCGATCGGATCAGGAGAACTGTATGGAAAAGGGCTTGGCAACTTGCAAGTATATTTGCCGGAAGCGCATACCGATTTTATTTTCGGCGTCATCGCTGAACAATTCGGGTTTGTCGGCTCAAGCATTGTCATCTCGCTCTTTTTCCTGCTTATCTATCGATTTGTTCATATTGCGCTTGAAAGCAACGATTTGTACGGCAGCTATTTATGCGCCGGTGTAGCGGGCATGATTACGTTTCAAGTATTTCAAAACATCGGAATGACGATCGGGCTTTTGCCGATCACCGGGCTGCCGCTCCCGTTTATCAGCTATGGGGGAAGCTCGCTGGCGACTTATATGCTGGCGATCGGCCTCGTCTTAAACGTCCATTCGCGAACCAAAAAATTTATGTTCGCAAGCGAGGAATAACCGCTTGCCGCCGCTCGGCAGGCGGTTTTGTTTTATCCAAAGTCCGTCTGAAAGGCCGGTGAAAAACGACTGCCACGAGCAAATCCGTGACATTTCGCCAAAAAAGAAGGCTGATTTCGTCGGTCTTTTCTAACTGAGCAATCGATCGAATCGCAGGATTTTGTCCGAAATCACCGCCCCTCTGAACTTAGCCGCGGTTTCGGCCAATCCAGCTCCTAGGTGACCGGTGATGATGCGACAGGGCTTTTCTATTTGAAAAACGAGCTGAATAAGCGGCTTGCACCCTTCAATCCCCCGTCCGAGGATTTCCGGCGGCAACGGATATACTAGTTTTATCTCGATCATCCATCGAAAGGGGGCCTTCCCATATGATGCTGGACATCATCGGTGACATTCATGGCTGTTTTCGTGAATTCGCCGCGCTCATCGAACAACTCGGCTACCGATGGGAGGAGGGAGTGCCGGTTCATCCCGGCGGACGAAAACTAGGGTTTGTCGGCGATATAACCGACCGCGGGCCGGAGTCGCTGAAAATGATCGAGGTCGTTTCAGCGCTTGTGGAACGAAACCTTGCGTATTATGTGCCGGGCAATCATTGCAACAAGCTGTACCGCTTTTTTCTGGGCCGAAACGTGCAAATCACCCACGGTTTAGAAACAACGGTCGCCGAATACCGCGCCTTGCCGCCAAGCGAACAAGAGAGAATTCGCCGCACGTTCATCCGCTTATATGAAGGGGCGCCGCTTTATGCCGTGCTTGACGAAGGGCGGCTTGTCATCGCCCATGCCGGCATTCGCCATGATCATATCGGCCGGTTGGACAAAAAAGTGAAAACGTTTGTCCTTTACGGGGACATCACCGGCGAGACGAACGATGACAGAACACCGGTGCGCCGCGACTGGGCCAAGCGATACCGCGGCGATGCCTGGGTCGTTTATGGACACACGCCCGTTCCGGTCCCGCGCTTTGTCGGTCGAACGGTCAACATCGATACCGGCTGCGTATTCGGCGGCGCGTTGACCGCGCTTCGCTATCCGGAAATGAATACCGTCTCTGTGCCGTCATCCATGCCGTACGTGCCGGAGAAATTCCGGGTGTTCTCGTAACAGCCCCCGTTTGTTCATCCGCCCGCGCCTTTGATCAGACGAACGAGATCATCGGGAAGCGGAGCGGCGAACGTATACAGCTTTCCCTCGAGCGGATGAACAAACGACAACGCTCGGCTATGAAGCGCTTGGCGGCCGATCATTTCCCGACTTCCGCCGTACAGCTCATCACCGGCCAGCGGATGGCCAAGATAGGCCATATGAACCCGGATTTGGTGGGTGCGCCCGGTCTCAAGCCGAAGGGCAACATGTGTATAGCCAAAGAGCCGCCGCAGCACACGAAAGTGAGTAACGGCCCGTTTCCCATCCTCCCGCACTTCGCGGGCGATGATGCTGTCGCTCCGCCGCCCGATCGGCGCGTCAATCGTCCCTTCTTCCTCGATAATGACGCCATGGCAGATGGCCTCATACGTGCGTGTCACTTGCCCTTTTTGCTGCAGCGCCGACAGCAAATGGTGCACATGGCGGTGTTTGGCCACCAGCACAAGCCCCGACGTGTCGCGATCAAGCCTCGTCACCACATGAACGGTCGACTCGAGCTGCTGCTGCCGATAGTGGTGAAGAATCCCGTTCGCCAGCGTCCCGCCTGGGTGATGGCGCGACGGAATCGTCGCCAATCCGGGCGGTTTGTTGACGACAAGGACGTAGTCATCTTCATACACGATGTCAAGCGGCATCGCCTCGGGCTCCATCCAATCGCTTGTCCGCTCCGGCGGAAAAACGACAGACAGCCTCTCGCCGGCGCGGAGCACATGGCGGACGGTCACCGGTTGTCCGTTCACAAGCAGCGCCCCGCCGTGAAATTTGATATCGGTAAGCGCGGTGCGCGAAATGTGGTTCTCTTGCAAAAACTGACGCAGCAGCTTTCCGTCATGCTGTTCATCGATCAAAAACGTCATCGTCAACGGCGGCACAGTTTGTCACCTTTCTGCTTCCAAAATCAGAAGATGGCTTGCTTTCAACTCCGTTATCAATGCTGGGCTTTCCCCAACCAACGTTACGCTGAAGCTACAAATCGACGCCAGCGGTTGGCCCCTTTCCTAAGCCTTACGCTGAAGGCTTCGACTCCGTTGTGAAGGAGTCGCGCCCTCCGCCTAGAAGGCTGGTGAAAAACCGCTGTCACACACCAATGATCGCACTTTCATTCAGAAAAGAAGGCTGTTTCTACGAGGTTTCTCTAATTGAGAAATGGGTGGAAGCAGTAGTATTTTGCACGAAATCACCAGCCTCCTAGGAACAGAAACATTTCTACTCCGTGATAAATGAGTCGCGCACCCGGCGCCAAAACGGAAACGGGCGAAAGCGGGCGAAACGCACTTTTTCATCCGCCACCCGGCATTGAATCGATTTCACTTCTTTGTGCAACAGCGACAAATGGTCGATGGTAATTTGAAAATCGACATGATTGACCGGCTTGAGCAAGCACGTATGGTGCGCCGGCAGCACGAGCGGCGAGCCGATCGTGCGAAAGACGCGATTGTTGATCGACGCCATTTCCGTCACTTGAATCGCTTCAAGCGACGGATGCAAAATGGCACCGCCGAGCGCCTTGTTGTAAGCCGTGCTGCCGGTCGGCGTGGAGATGCATAGCCCGTCACCGCGAAACCGTTCGAACCAATCGCCGCGGATCTCAACGTCCATGACGAGCGTCCCGCTGACGCATTTCACCGTGCATTCGTTAAGAGCAAGGTATTTCGTTTCCTTCTCGCCACTAATATGGCGCACGGTCACTTCAAGGAGCGGATACTCGACGACTTGATACGGCGTTTTAGCGATGGCGATGACCAGCTTTTCGATCTCCTCGGGCACCCAATCGGCGTAAAAACCGAGATGGCCCGTATGAACGCCGACGAACGCCGTCTGATCCAACCGATGGCAGTAGCGGTGGAACGCATACAGCAGCGTTCCATCCCCGCCGACGGAAATGACCAAATCAGGCTCCTCTTCGTCGCAGCGCAGATCAAAATCGAGCAAATACGTTTTCATCTTTTGCGCCAAGGCGTTCGAGACGTCATCGCCTTTGGACGTAATGGCAAACGCGAGCGGGGCGTCCGTTCTTGTCATTGTCCTTCTCCTTTTGCCTCTTGTTTTCTGGAAAATGCCGCCTGCGCCTCTTGAATCTCAAAACGGATTTTGGACATTTCCTCATCCAGACGGTAAGCGGCCTCGGCGGCCCGCTGCAGCCGGGCTTTAATATCTTCCGGAAAACGGCCGCTGTATTTATAGTTTAGCGAATGCTCAATCGTCGCCCAAAAGTTCATCGCCAGCGTGCGAATTTGGATTTCCGCCAAAATCTGTTTCTCACCGCGGATCGTCTGCACCGGATAGCGGATGACAATATGGTACGAACGGTAGCCGCTCTCCTTTTTCTGCGTAATGTAGTCGCGCTCCTCAACGATAGTAAAATCGTTTCGTTGGCGCAAAAGTTCAACGACCGTCTTGATGTCGTCGACAAACTGGCACATGATGCGCAGACCTGCGATGTCTTGCATCTCCTCTTCAAGACGGTCAAGCGGGATGTTTTTCTTTTGCGCCTTATCCAAAATGCTAGCAATCGGTTTCACTCGCCCGGTGACAAATTCAATCGGCGAGTGCGCCTCGATCATCTCAAACTGGGCGCGAATGCCCCGCAGCTTCACTTTCAGCTCCTCGACAGCCTGCTTATACGGGGCTAAAAACAAATCCCAATGATTCACCATCGTACCACCTGCCTCTATACGTTTGCATTTCCCCCGGCTCGGTGCCAACCCACAAGGAACGCCGCTGCCGTCCTCTTTTTCCAGCCAGACGAAGAGCCGCACTTCTTGTTCGGTAAACATCCCGAACTGACGCGAATTTTCATCCCCGGATAGGGATAAAACGCCGCCCATGGAACGTTTCCGTGAAAGTCCCGAACTGACGCGCGATGTTCATCCCCGGGTGGAGGGCGGATCACTGCCCATGGAACTTCTCTACGAAAAATCCCGTCAGCAAGCGGTCACTTTCATCCCCGGGTCGATGTTACATCGCTTACCATGAAAATGCCGAACTGGCGCGGATTTTCATCCCCGGGTCGAGGGCAGATCACTGTCCATGGATCTTTTCTGTAAAAAACACCTCTTGCACGGCCTGTTCCAGCTCTTCCCCATAATTGGCATTGCCGCGAATGTTATCGAGCAAATAAGCGAGTTCCTCGTCAAACTGTTCGAGTTCGACGGCTTCCTCTCCGCTTTGCAGACAAACGGGCTCCTTGGCGGCTAGCGTCGCTTTCAATTCCCGCCACCATTGTCGGGGAATGGCGACGTAAAGAAAGCGGTCATTCGTTTCCAAAAGGTAAACAAACGCCAGCCCGTCGGAATCCACGAGCATATGGCGCTTTGGGGCCACATCGGCGAGCGAAACGGGAAGATCAGCGCGCAGCCAGAGCCGCCCCGCTTTCCGCTCCGCGTGATGAACGGTCACTTTCTCGTTCATGCTTTCTCTCCTTCCACCTCAACCAAACCTCCGCCCTTTATTTTACCATATTCACCCTCTGCAAACGAAATAATTGATATTCAGCGAAAAACAAACGATAATAGAAAGAGACGATGTCCGAAGAAGGAGAACAACGATGTACCAAGAAGTAGAGAGGGAATGGAAAAACTTG
This sequence comes from Geobacillus sp. YF-1, assembly GCF_052692335.1. Classification (NCBI taxonomy): domain Bacteria; kingdom Bacillati; phylum Bacillota; class Bacilli; order Caryophanales; family Anoxybacillaceae; genus Geobacillus; species Geobacillus sp. YF-1. The sequence goes on along the minus strand of NZ_CP199850.1, from coordinate 842,719 downwards.
CTGACGCGGGAAGAGTTCGCTGCCATCCGGGCCGCTTTCGGCTTGGATGACGACGCTTTCCGCCGCCAAGAAAACTATTACTTCGACACCCCTTCGTTTGCTTTGAAACAACAAGGAGCGGCTCTGCGCATTCGCGCCAAAGACGGTCGCCTGATGTTGACGCTGAAACAAACGCAAACGGACGGGACGCTGCTGGAAACGCACGAGCCGCTGACGCCGTCTGAAGCGAGCGCGCTTCTCAACGGGGCCACCCCGCGCGGCGGAATCGCATCGCTGCTAGTAAATTTGGGCATCGATCCGCATCGTTTGCGCTGTTTCGGCTCCCTCGTCACCGATCGCGCCGAATGGCCATACGAAGGCGGTACGTTATGCCTTGACCATAACCGTTACTTGCATTGCGAAGATTATGAACTCGAATATGAAACCGATGACGCCGTGGCGGGTGAGGAACGGTTTTTGCGCCTGCTCGCTGCGCTTGGCATTCCCCGCCGTCCGGCGCCGAACAAAATCGCCCGCTTTTATGCTCAAAAGGATGAAATGGGGGAAAAGGAATGACGATTTCACCGTTGCAATTGCTTGTGGAATGGCAGGCGCTCGCCTCGTTTTCGCCTAATCGTTCCAGCCTCTCGTCGCCCGTCCCTTCGCTGTTTTCGACCCTCTTGGCCGAATATATGAAAAACCAAGCCGAGGCGGCGGAAACGCTTTCGACTTCGGATGCAGGGCGTGCCAATGCCAGCGCGTCGAACAAGGAAACGGTCCCGTTCTCCGGGGCGTCTTCCATTGATCGTCTTATTGCGGCGGCCGCGGAAAAGTACGATGTCGATCCACATCTGATCCGCGCTGTGATTCACCAGGAGTCCGGCTTTCGTCCTGACGCGAAAAGTCGAGCGGGAGCGCTTGGATTGATGCAGCTGATGCCGAGCACCGCCAAAATGCTGGGCGTGGAGAATCCGCTTGATCCGGCGCAAAATATCGACGGCGGAGTGAAATACTTGCGCCAGCTTCTCGACCGGTATAACGGCGATGTCACGCTCGCCTTAGCCGCGTACAACGCCGGCCCCGGAAACGTCGATCGTTACGGCGGAGTGCCGCCGTTTGCCGAAACACAAGCGTATGTCAGACGCGTGCTCGACCGCTGGCGCATCTAAACGGCGGTCAAGTCGCTTTGTTTGAGCTAGGCGGCCGTTGCTGATAAAATAGCAATCAAGCGACAACGTATGATCTTCAAGCAAAAGGAGCATCCGCGATGGGAGAGCAATGGCAAACTCTTTATGAGGCGATTGGTGGAGAGAAGACGGTCGCTAGGCTTGTCGAAGCGTTTTATCGGCGCGTAGCTGTGCACCCGGACTTAAAGCCGATCTTTCCTGACGATTTGACAGAAACCGCCCGGAAGCAAAAACAATTTTTAACGCAATACTTAGGCGGGCCACCGCTTTATACGGAGGAGCATGGCCACCCGATGTTGCGGGCGCGCCATCTCCGCTTTGAAATCACGCCAACGCGGGCACAAGCGTGGCTTGCTTGCATGCGGGCAGCGATGGATGAAATCGGCCTGTCCGGTCCAGCGCGCGAACAGTTCTACCATCGGCTTGTGCTCACGGCCCATCATATGGTCAACACTCCAGATTCTCAGGACAGAAAGGAGCATTCCCTTGAGTGAGAAGTTCGCTGGGAAAACGGCGCCGGCCTGTGCCGATTCCCAGCCGCTAGGCAGCACGAAGAAACCGCTTGAGCTGTATCTCTTTATCGATCCTTTATGCCCGGAATGCTGGGGGCTTGAGCCCATTGTAAAAAAGCTGACGATCGAATACGGCCGTTTTTTTACACTGCGGCACATATTGAGCGGAAAATGGGCGACATGGCGCGCGAAAGGGACGAAGGCCGAAGCGCTAGCAAAAGCGTGGGAATGGATAGCGAACCGATCTGGCATGTCATGTGATGGAAGCGTGTGGCTCGAAAACCGGATTTCCAGCCCGTTTGCCCCGTCGCTCGCCATTAAAGCGGCGGAAATGCAAGGAAAACGGGCCGGTCTCCGCTTTTTGCGCAAACTGCAAGAGCAGCTCTTTCTTGAAAAGCAAAACGTCGCCGATTTGGAAGTGTTGGCCGAATGCGCGGCAGAAGCCGGGCTTGACGTCGATGAATTTTTGCGCGATATGCACTCGCCCGGAGCGGCAAAAGCGTTCCAATGCGATTTAAAAATCACGTCGGAAATGGATGTGGAAGAAACCCCGACGCTCGTTTTGTTTAATGAAAATATCGAGGATGAAGGCATTAAAATTTCCGGATGCTACCCGTACGAGATTTACGCCGAGTTGATCGCCGAAATGCTCGGCTTCCATCCCGAGCCGTCCCCTCCCCCTCCGCTGGAATCATTTTTAGGTCATTTTAAATTCGTCGCCACAAAAGAAGTTGCCGTTGTGTACAATTGGACGATCCAGGAAGCGGAAACGGAAATGAAAAAACTGCAGTTGAAGCAAAAAGTCGAGCGGGTGCCTGTGAAGCACGGAACGTTTTGGCGTTATATCGAAGAGTCCGAACCTTAACTCAAACCATGACACAAAAGAGCCCGGCGAATGCCGGGCTCTTTTGTGTTGTCAAGACAACAAAGGGGATGGGAGAAATTGTTCACGGTCAAACAAAGGGGTATCAGGTTTTTGTCTTCCGTTCACAGTTTTATCTTACCAAATGGACGAATCGATTGACAACCCCTTTGCTCGTTTGTTCACATGATTGTCATAATTTTGGCCGCTTCCTTCGCGGCCAGTGATTGAAGGGGAAATACTGCTCTCCAACAATGTTTCGCAAACGGAAAACCTTGCAATGTCATCATTTCATTCCTTGTGATTTCTCACCAATCGAGCGAATCGGTTGTTTTTCACCAGCCTGCCCCGTTTCCCCACTCAAATCAGCGAAGCCGCTCTTTTTTCATCCGCCGGCCTGCAACGTAGATGGACAGCATATAATGAAGGAAGACAGCCTAACAAGGGAGGTCGTCTTCATGAAAGAGCGAATCGCTTTTTTCTTTTGGACGGCGGCCGTCATCGTCGCATTCATCTTGAATTTGCTCGGATTCATGCGGCTCATTCCGCTCTGGGCGACAATGCCGCTGCTGTTTTTCTGTCTCCTTGGCCTCGTATCGACTTGGAACCGCCGTCATCAGTTTAAGGGATTGCCATCGAAACGAATGCGGCTGTAGCCGCATTCGTTTCAGCTCCCAAGCAGTCGCTCGAACTCTTCCAGTTTTTCGGCGAATACTTGGCACGCCTGGCGGATCGGCTCGGCGCTCGTCATATCCACCCCGGCTTTTTTCAGCACTTCAATCGGATAATCGGAGCTGCCCGCTTTTAAAAAGTCGATGTACCGCTTCACCGCCGGTTCGCCCTCTTCAAGAATTTGCCGGCTAAGCGCCGTCGCCGCGCTGAAACCAGTCGCATATTGATACACGTAGTAGTTGTAATAAAAATGCGGAATGCGCGCCCATTCCAAACCGATTTCTTTGTCGACCACCATGTCGCTGCCGAAGTACTTTTGATTCAAGTCATAGTACAGCGATGTCAGCGTCTCTGCCGTCAGCGCCTCCCCTTGCTGCTCCTTCAAATGGATCAAATGCTCAAACTCGGCAAACATCGTCTGCCGAAAGACGGTGCCCCGGAATCCTTCAAGGTAATGGTTGAGCAAATACAGCCGCTTTTTGTTATCATCGATCGTTTTCAATAAATAATCATTCAACAGCGCTTCGTTGCACGTCGACGCCACTTCGGCGACAAAAATCGAATAATGGGCGTACGGATACGGCTGCGTTCGGCGTGTGTAGTAGCTGTGAACCGAATGGCCGAACTCATGAACGAGCGTAAACAAATTGTTGACGTTGTCCTGCCAGTTGAGCAAAATGTACGGGTGTGTGCCGTACGCTCCCGAGGAATAGGCCCCGCTCCGCTTTCCTCGGTTTTCGCGGACATCAACCCAGCGATTCTCAAGTCCTTCTTTGACAATGGCGATGTATTCCTCCCCGAGCGGCGCCAACCCTTCCAGCATATACTGCTTCGCTTCGTCATACGTCACTTCCATTTTTACCTCTTTGACTAGCGGCGTATATAAGTCGTACATGTGCAGCTCATCGAGCCCGAGCGCTCGTTTGCGCAGCCGCACGTAGCGATGCAGCAGCGGCAAATGCTCGTGGATGGTAGCGATCAAGTTGTCATATACCCTCTCAGGAATGTTGTTCGCATCCAACGCGGCCTGCCGGGCGGATTCATAGCGGCGGACGCGAGCAAAAAAGTTATCCTTTTTCACCGCGCCAGCTAACGTATTGGCAAAGGTGTGTTGGAATTGATCGTACGTCTGGTACACCGCGTAAAACGCATCGCGGCGAACACGGCGATCCGCGCTTTCCAAAAAGCGGATGAAACGCCCGTGCGTGACTTCCACTTCTTCACCGTTTTCATCGACGATGGCCGGAAAGGTCAAATCGGCGTTATTCAACGCGCTGAACGTGTTGGACGCTGACTGCATCACCTCGGCCGCCTGCGCCAACAGCGCCTCCTCCTCAGCCGAGAGAACGTGCGGGCGTTGGCGCGTAATCTCATCTAAGGCATGAGCATACAATCGAAGCGGCTCGTACTGTTCCAAAAAGGCGCGCACCGTCGCCTCATCGATGGCCAAAATTTCCGGAACGATGAACGCCATCGCGCTGGACGCTTCGCTGTATAAACTTTTCGCCCGAGCGTCAAGCCCTTGGTAAAAGGAGTTGGTTGTGTCTTGATCATAGCGCATATGGGCGTATGTATACAGCTTGCCAAGCCGCATCGACACCTCGTCTTGATATTGCAGCGCCTCATACAGCAGTTCCGGCGATTCGCCAAGCCGCCCTTTGTACTCCCCGAGCTTCGGGATCATGGCTTTCACTTGACGGAACTCCTGCTCCCACGCCTCATCGGTCGGAAAAATGTCTTCTAGCCTCCATGTCTCTTCAATCGGAATCTCGCTGCGCGATGGCAGCGACTTTTTGGCCTTCTTTTCCTCCACCGTGTCATCCTCCTCCACAATATGATCGATACACGAATTATTATTCTCCATTTCTTTTTTCTTTTCCTGTTTTTTGCTCATGTTTTCCGCTTGGCGCCAACTCGAGCGCCCGCCAATACGCCGCCAGTGCCGGCGTGTCGCGGATCGTTTCGAGAAGTCTCCCCTCTTGCCGCAGCATGTCTTCCACGGTGGCCGGAAACGTGAGCGGCTTGACGAGGCGAAGCTGTTCCCCAGCTTCGCGCTGAAGATAGCCGAGCAGCCGCAGCCAATGCACATACTCAGCGACGGCCTGCCGGTAGTTGTCGCGGCCGACAAGCGGCAAGCGGCGGGGGACAAGCCGTCCGGTGCGGATTTTTTCATCCATCCAGCGCAAGAGCTGGGCCATCGTCATCGTCTGTCCCGGCGCGCGAAGAAACGGAAGCAGCACGTACGTCTGCCAAATGAACGGAGCCGTCTCCCATAAATAGCCGCGCGGCAGCGGCCAGCCCGCTTCAACCGGAAACAGCGCCGGCACGATCCCCAATTGGTAAAAGTCGGAACAAATCAAGCGAGTCGCCCGGTTCGGGTAAAGCGGAAACGTCCGGCGCCACTGTTTTTTCTTTTCGAGCCATTGTTCCCAAAACAGCGGGGGAAGCGGCGGATGGCAAGCGGCGGTCAAAGCGGTGAAATCGAGCGAGGAAAGCGGAACAGAGTCAATCGTGGCCAACGCGCGGCGAACAGACAACGGCAAGGGACGGACGAGACGGATGAATCGCTTCGTTTCGGTGCTGTAGTACCATATATGAGGAAGAGAGGAAGAGGAAAAGCGATGAGCAAACAGCCATTGAAAGCGGGAAAGCGCAACATCTCCCGCCGGCGTTGACAAGCGCCGCAAATGATGAGCGCCCAACACCCAGAGCGGGCGAATGCCGAGGCGGCGATAACCGTCATTGCGCTCGTAAAACACGGATTCCTCGATCGTGGAGCACTGATACTCGAGGGCATAGAGATGCCACTGATGGCGGAACAGCACATCGGGGCGTTGGCGAATCGCAGGCAAATACGGTTCTAGCTTCGCTTCGATGCCTTGGGCGGTAAGCCATACAAACCAGTCGCGTTTTCCGATCAAGTGCCGCTCCGATTCCGGTTCATGCTCAGCCGGACAAGCCGTTCCTTTCCGATGAGCAAAATGCGGCAAGCGACGGGGGCCGGACCGCAGCACGACTTCCTGGCGGCAGGCAGGGCAAAAAAACGGCGCGCGGCGCTTCCAACCAGCCAGCCGCTCCTCGCTCCACCGTTCCGCCCCGACAAGCGACAACACTGTTCCGTCCGCTAAAAGAGCAACGAACAACCGCATCACTCCTTTGTCCATCAAAACTAGGTGGCTGGTGATTTCATCATGGATACAGCTTTACACTGTCATTTTTTAACTAGAAAAGCCTCGTTGCATCGATCCTGCTTTTCGCTCATTCTCCCATTGATGAAGGGAATCAGCCGTTTTTCACCAAGCCATCTAGGAGACCGGTGATTTAAGCGGACAAGCCGTTTATCAAACCCGTTTTTCAAATAGAAAAGCCTCGTCGCATCACGATCACCTTTCAAACGATCCCCCATTGCTCAAAAGAAACAACCGTTTTTCACCAGCCTTCTAGACAGGGGGCGAACGCCAATCCGACACACCACGACGGACAGCACTCGTTCCCGTCAAGACAACGGTTCGTTCCCTTCGATTGCGAACGAAAAATGACAAGCTTCCCGTGCCACGCAACGAACGGATATGCCAAAAGCGTCATCACGCCTTCCGCGGTTGCTGGTTTACGCGTTTTGTATTCGCCAACCCCCGTCCTTTTTCCTGCCCATGGCGCAGCAAAAAAACCTGCCCGAATGAGCAGGTGTTCCTTACAGCGCGTTACAAGAGCGGAGACAACAGCCGGGACACCGATTCAGCAAGGCGAACGCGAAACGGGCGCCGCTGAAACTGTTCATAATCGAGCACGGTCGCATGGCGGAAGTCTTCCAGAAAATCTTGGACGAGCTTTTGAATGCTGTCAGTATAATACAAAAACGCGTTCACTTCAAAATTTAAATGAAAGCTGCGCATATCCATGTTCGCGGTGCCGATCGACGCGAGCTCACCGTCAACGACAATGACTTTGCTGTGCAAAAATCCTTTTTCATACTCATAAATTTTCACCCCCGCTTCCAACAGCTCAGGAAAATAGGAGCGCGAGGCGTAAAAAACGATCTTTTTATCCGGCCGCTTCGGCGCCAAGAGACGAACATCGATGCCGCTCAACGCCGCCACTTTCAGCGCCGTTAAAATGTCTTCATCCGGCACAAAATACGGCGAAGCCACCCAAATCGACTGCTTGGCGGAAGTGATCATGGCAAAATACAGCTGCTTGATGACCTCCCACTTCTGATCGGGACCGCCGGCAATCAGCTGCACCCCGCCTTGTCCTTCTTCGTCGATCAACGGCGGTGACAAGTAGTCTGGCGTCAACAGCCGCTCACCCGTCATATAATACCAATCTTGCCAAAAGATCAACTGCAGCGTTCGGACAGCCTCCCCGCGGATGACTAAATGCGTATCGCGCCAAAACCCGAAATATTCGTTCTTCCCCAAATATTCATCCCCGATGTTCAGCCCGCCGACAAATCCGACGCTTCCGTCGATGACGATAATCTTGCGATGGTTGCGAAAGTTGATTTGATTGCTCAAAAACGGCAGGCGCACGGGGGAAAACGGGATCATCTCGACACCGGCGGCGCGCAGCTCCTCGATATAGTCGCTAGATAATTTCCAGCTTCCGACCGCATCGTATAAAAAGCGGATTCGCACCCCTTGGCGAGCCTTTTTAATCAACAATCGCTGCAATTGTTGACCGATCTCATCATGCCGGACGATATAATACTCCAAATGGATATGATGAGCCGCTTTTTCCAGCTCCGCAAAAATGGCGGCAAACGTCTCGTCCCCATTGGTCAGCACCGCGGTTTGCGATGCGAGCGAAACCGGGTGCTGACCGATGCGATAGGCCAAGCGCAACAACGGCTGCTGATGGGGCGCCATCGGCAGCCGCTCGACAGCAAACGGCGACGGCTCTTGAAACCGAAGCAGCACCGCTTCATCAAAGTCTGCTTTTCTCTTGAAACGGCGCTGCTGCCAATAGTTACGCCCAAACAAAAGGTAAAACAAAAAGCCGACGAGCGGGAAGCTGCCCAGCACGGCAAGCCAAGCGATCGTTTGCGCCGGCTGGCGATTTTCCAATGAAATGACAAACGCAATAAAGACAACCGAACAAGAGATGAGCACGCTGAAAATACCGAGCAGCTTTCCTTCCCAAAATCCATGTGTCAAGGTCAGCAGCGCACCGACAACGACAACAAGAATGGCGACTCTAGATGAATTTCTCAAAAAGACCCCCCCACCTGCTTTTCATAAGCAGCCGCCTAATTTCTCTTTGTTTCCCCGCCCCGCGGGCTGACTTTGGCCATTGACGCAGAAAACGCCGATTTCTGGCGCGAAATCGGCGAAAGAACCTTATCGAGCAGGAAAATACGTTTTCAACGTTTCGAGCGCATTATCGCCCATGATTTCTGTTCCATACTCTTCAAGGCGGTAAATCGTCAGCTGCGAGTCGCTTCCGTATTCCAGCAGAAGGCTGAGCACATTGTCGACTTCGTGTTCAGAGTAATGGTCGCCAAATTCGACAAACAAGTAGTACCGCCCCTCAAATTGGAACAAACGGTTCGACAATCCAGAAAAGTCAGCGCGGTACGCCAGCGAAAGGATATCCTCAAAATCGTTGAAGGAAAGGATAAATTGCAGGACATCTTGTTCACCGCCATCTTCCAGAGCCGCCTTGGTCCCGAAATGGAAATGATGGCCGAACAGCGATTCCATTTTCTCATCAGCGGACAGCGTAAACTCGCGCCATTTTTCTTCCGGAAGCGGCAGTTCCAGCTTGCTTCCATCCTTGGACAGCTGCGCTTTCGTCACCACCACTTCCAGCCCTTTTTCCAATGCCTGCACTTGAATCCAAAGCGGGCCCTCGAGCGAAAAGTCGCTTTCCCCATGGACTTCATCCATCATTTCCCAAAACAATTCTTCGCTCCGTTCGCGATTGTACCAAATTTCCTCACGGTCAAAGCCGCGCTCTTCTATATCAACGTAAGAAATATAAAATTTCACGGTATGCTCGTTAATACGTTCCATTTCCATCTTTCTCAACTCTCCCTTCTACACAAGAGAAATAAAAAGGGAAGGGATCCAAACCCCCAAAGACTATGCCAAACTGCATATCTTGTACTTTTATTTTATGATAAAAAACAGAGGAAGGGAAATAAAAAAACGCGTTTTTAAAAATTGGTTATGAAACCGGCCATGTCCTACTATAATGATGATGAACACGGACGGAATGAGGGACGCGATGATGGACGAATATATCGTTTCGATTTTGCTCATTATCGGCATTGATGTCATTCTCGGTGGGGATAACGCTGTTGTGATCGCCTTGGCGAGCCGCAACTTGCCGGAACGAAAACGCAACGCCGCCATTATTCTCGGCACCGCTCTCGCCATCGCTGTTCGCATTGTCTTGACCGCAGCCGTTGTTTGGCTGTTGACCGTGCCGTTCCTGCAGCTGGCGGGCGGCATCGTTCTCTTTTGGATCGCGCTCAAGCTGATTGGGAAAAAAGAAGAAACATCGGCTGTCATCAAAGCCGAACCCTCTCTCTGGAAGGCCGTTCGAACCATCGTTGCCGCTGACGTGGCCATGGGCCTTGACAACGTCATCGCCATCGCCGGGGCTGCCCAAGGTCATATCGGGCTTGTCATCTTCGGCTTTCTCTGCTCGGTTCCTATCATCATTGTAGGCAGCAAACTCATCCTTTATGCCTTGGAGAGGTTCCCGTTTCTTATTTATGTCGGCGGCGCTTTGCTCGCGTATACAGCCGGAAAAATGATCGCCGCCGAAGAACGGCTGCGCCCGTTTTATGACCCGCGCTGGGAACTCCTATTCCCGCTTTCAGCGGCCGTTCTTGCCGTTTTGCTTGGCTTTGCGGCCAACCATCGATCGCGCGCCGCATAACCCGAAACGCTCCCTAGGCAATCCCTTGCCCTCCAGCTAGGAAGGAAACTGGCCGCTTGTCGGCGCGTGATTTTCACAAAACGATCCACGGGCAATGCCTTGCCCTTCACCCGAGGATGAAAATCATCGTTCGCCAAGGCGTACAGGCACGAAAGTTCCATGGGCAGCGATTTCACCTAGGAGGACGAAAACGATCGCTCGCCGATGCGTATGTTCACGAAAGTTCCAATGGCAGCGGTCCGCCCTTCACCCGGGGGACGAAAACGTCGCTCACCGATGCGTATGTTCACGAAAGTTGCATGGGCCACAATCTGCCCTTCCCCCAAGGGGGGGAAGAAGCAGGCGCCAGTGCGACATGTTCACGGAACAGATTATGATAAAAAACTTCTACATGGCGAACCATGTAGAAGTTTTTTATCAGCCGTTGACGAGCCGCTGTGCTTCGCGCAGCTGATACGCGCGCACTTTGCGCGGCAGAAAGCGGCGGATTTCATCTTCATTGTAACCGACTTGCAGCCGCTTTTCGTCAATGATGATCGGTCGGCGCAAAATGCCCGGATTTTTTTGAATGAGCTCATATAAATCTTGAAGCGGCAAAGTTTCCAAATTAATGTTCAACTTTTGGAACACTTTTGAACGAGTCGAAATGATTTCATCCGTCCCCGTTTCCGTCATCCGCAAAATTTCCTTAATCTCCTCAACCGTTAGCGGCTCGGAGAAAATATTGCGTTCGACATATGGAATATCATGCTTCTCGAGCCACGCCTTCGCCTTCCGGCACGATGTGCAGCTCGGTGATGTGTATAGCTTGACCACTTTGATCACTCCTTTTCACAAGGAATCCCTTGCTCCATCTGTCCCCTTTACGCGAGGACAGGCATCATGCGAAGCATTCGATGGCATAGCGGTACGGCCTACACCCGCCGATGCGGCCGTCAGCAGGGTTGCCAATCGTTTGCAAATTGAAATGACTTTAACATGATATATTATACAATAAATCCGCAAAGAAAGATATAGTTTTTCCATCAACCATGGAATTTTCTTTCGTTCTACTTTCCAGCGCTCTAAAAATCGTCTACAATGAAAGAAGAAGAGGAAAAGGGAGGAAAAACGAATGACCGGCTATTTCCTCGATTTTGTCATCGTGGCGGCGCTGATCGTCGGGGGCACGGCGTTGATGGGAAACATCAGCCGTACGATGGGAGAGCGTTTGTTTGGTCGAAACAAAAGAAGAGCACACATTGAGGCCTCCCGTCACATTCAGCAAGGCTGGAACGCTGTCGGCGGGAAAAAATAACCGTTCTCGAGGTAGCGCGCGCACATGCGCCGTCTCCCACCGCTTTCCTTGCGGCGCAGAGACGGCGCTTTTTTTGGCGCTCGCCTGCCGGGCGACCGTTTAGGCGTACATCGCCCGGTATCGTTTGTATTCTTCTTCGGAGCAAAGCACAAAATGCCCCGGTGTAATTTCGCGAAATTCGAGCTCTTCACCGTCTTTGTAGCCATGCTGAGACGGATCATAAACGATCCGCCGGCGCGTTCGCTCCGTTTCCGGATCCGGAAGCGGAATGGCGGAAAGCAGCGCCTTGGTGTACGGATGGATCGGGTTGCGGTACAGCTCTTCTGATTCGGCCAGTTCGACCATTTTGCCGAAATACATGACCCCGATCCGGTCGCTGATGTATTTGACCATCGACAAGTCATGGGCGATAAACAAATACGTCAACCCTTTTTCGCGCTGCAGCCGCTTCAATAAGTTCACGACTTGCGCCTGGATCGAGACGTCAAGCGCGGAAATCGGCTCATCGGCGATGATGAACTCCGGCTCGACGGCCAGCGCCCGAGCGATGCCGATCCGCTGGCGTTGACCGCCGGAAAACTCGTGCGGGTAGCGGCTCGCGTGCTCACGGTTTAAACCGACCGTCTCCAGCAGCTCATAGACGCGCCGCATCCGCTCTTCTTTCGTTTTCGCCAGCCCATGAATGTCAATGCCTTCGGCGATAATATCGGCGACCGTCATCCGCGGATTGAGCGAGGCGTACGGGTCTTGGAAAATCATTTGCATTTTCCGGTTTAACTCTTTGAGCTCTTTTTTGGATTTCTTGCCGTGCACATTGACGCCGTTAAACAGCACTTCCCCTTCCGTCGCCTCATACAGCCGGATGATCGTCCGCCCGGTCGTCGACTTGCCGCAGCCTGACTCGCCGACCAATCCGAACGTTTCGCCTTTGTAAATATCGAATGTCACGCCGTCGACCGCTTTGACGACTTCACCGCGGCCAGCCGGGAAATATTGCTTTAAATTTTTCACTTCCAACAGCTTTTGTCTAGCCACGCGGGGTTCCTCCTTTCCGAGCGACGATCTCGGCGAACCGTTTCATCCGCTCGCGCACGATCGCCGGCGGCTCGACGTTCGGCGCCATCTCATGCAATAGCCATGTCGCCGCATAGTGAGTGTCCGACACCTGAAACATCGGCGGCTCGAGCTCATAGTCAATTTTGAGCGCGTACGGATTGCGCGGCGCGAACGCATCGCCTTTGGGCGGATTTAACAAATCGGGCGGCGAACCCGGGATCGAATACAGCTCTGTATCTTTATGGTCAAGGCTCGGCATCGAGGCGAGCAGTCCCCATGTGTACGGGTGTTTCGGATTATAAAAAATTTCGTCGACCGTGCCGATTTCCACGATTTTGCCCGCGTACATGACCGCAACGCGATCGGCCATGTTGGCGACGACCCCTAAATCGTGGGTGATGAAAATAATCGACATGCCAAGTTTTTTCTGAATGTCTTTCATCAGCTCCAAAATTTGTGCCTGAATCGTCACATCCAGCGCGGTCGTCGGTTCATCGGCGATCAAAATTTTCGGATTGCACGCTAAGGCGATGGCGATCACCACGCGCTGGCGCATCCCGCCGGAAAATTGGTGCGGGTATTGCTTCATGCGCAGCTCGGCGTTTTTAATGCCGACCAGCTGCAACAGTTCGATCGCCCGTTTGCGCGCTTCGTCTTTTGACAGCTTTTGATGTTTTAAAATCGCTTCCATAATTTGCTTTCCGATCGTCATCGTCGGATTGAGCGATGTCATCGGGTCTTGGAAAATCATTGAAATTTTCGCACCGCGAATCGATTGCATGTCTTTCTCAGACAGCTTCGTCAAGTCTTTCCCTTCAAATAAAATTTCCCCTTGCTTGATTCGGCTCGGCGGCGTTGGCAACAGGCGCATGAGCGCTTTGGACGTCACTGATTTCCCAGACCCTGACTCGCCGACAATCGCCAACGTTTCCCCTTTATACAAGTCGAAGGTGACCCCGCGGACGGCTTGCACTTCGCCGGCGTGGATGTCGAAAGAAACATGCAAATCGTTTACCTGCAAAATTTTCTCCATCGGTTTCACCCCTTCCGTTCCTTATTTGCGCATTTTCGGGTCCAACGCATCGCGGATTCCGTCAGCCACCAAGTTGAAGCTCAAAATGAGCAAGCTGATGACGACCGCTGGAATGATCATCAAGTGCGGATACGTTTGAATCGACTTATACCCATCGTTGACAAGCGAACCGAGCGACGCTTCCGGCGGGCGGATGCCAAGGCCGATAAAGCTCAAAAACGCCTCGGTGAAGATGGCTGATGGAATCGTGAACATCGTCGTGATGATAATCGGGCCGATGACGTTCGGAATCAAATGTTTGAAAATAAGCCGCGATGTCGGCGCCCCGAGCGTCCGTGCCGCCAACACATATTCCATGTTCTTTAATTTCAACACTTGCCCGCGCACGATCCGCGCCATCGTCGTCCAACCGGTAATAACCATCGCCAAAGTGATGGAAATGATTCCGGGTTCAAAAATCAAAATGAACAAAATGACCACGATCAAATACGGAATACCGTTTAAAATTTCGATAATTCGCTGCATCACATTGTCGACGCGGCCGCCATAGTAGCCGGAAATGCCGCCGTACGCAATCCCGATCAATAAGTCGATCAATGCGGCCAGCAAGCCGATATAAAGGGAGATGCGCGTGCCGTACCACGTTCTCACCCACAAGTCGCGCCCTAAGTCATCCGTGCCAAACCAATAATACTCTTTGACACCGCGCTGTTTATACACATCAACGCCGTTTGCATCCCGGCCGTCAAACGGAAGCCAATGAACATGTTCAAGCACCGGGATTTTCGGCGGAAGTTTCGCATGCCGCAAGTTTTGCTCCTTGTACGTCCGGTCGCTCACCATCGGGGCGATGATCGCCATGAGCGTCAGAATGATAATCATCACAAGCCCGACGATCGCTGCTTTATTTTCGCGAAGGCGAAGCCAAGCATCCTGCCAAAACGTCAAACTCGGACGATTGATCTTCTCCTGCTCACCGACGTTCGGCGGGGCGGGCTGAAACCAATCCGATGAAAGTTGTTCATAGTTTTGTTTCGCCATTATTTTTTCCCTCCCGCTAACCGGATGCGTGGATCGACAATCCCATACAACACGTCAACGATAAAGACAGCCAAAATCAACAAAGCCGAATAAAACAACGTCGTGCCCATAATGACAGGATAATCGTTCAGTTCGATCGAGCGAACAAACTGCTCCCCAAGGCCAGGGACAGCAAACAATTTCTCAATCACCAACGTTCCAGTCATTAAATTGACCGTCATCGGGCCTAAAATCGTAATGACAGGAATGAGCGAGTTGCGAATGGCATGTTTGAGAATAACCCCCGCTTGGCTAATCCCTTTCGCTCGAGCGGTCAAAATATAATCAGAGCTCAACACCTCAAGCATCTCGGTGCGCATAAAGCGGGCGATGCTGGCGATGACCCCAACAGACAGCGCCAAGGTCGGAAGAATGGTATATTTGAAGCCTTCCCAAAACGCTACCGGGAGCAACTGCCATTTCACAGCGATAAAGTATTGCAAAAATCCCCCAAGCACAAACGATGGGATGGAGGCGCCCAATACGGCAATGACTGTCGCCGTATAATCTTCCCAGCGATTGTGGCGAATCGCCGCGACAATTCCGAGAATCAACCCGACGATCGTCCCAAAAACGATCGCCTGAAACCCGAGCTGGGCCGACGGGCCGATTCGGTCGCTGATCAGTTCCGTCACCGGACGGTTGTCATATTGGAACGATACGCCGAGATCGCCTTTGAGCAAATTCCCTAAATAGAGCATGTACTGAACAGGAACAGGCTTATCCAATCCGTATTCTTTTAAAATCAACGCCTTTTGCTCCGGCGTCAGCTTTTCTTGGTTTTGCAGCGGCGAGCCGGGCAGCAGCTTCATCAAAAAGAACGTCAGCGTGGCGATAATGAACAATGTAACGACCATATAAACGAACCGTTGAAGCGTATATCGCGCCATGGACGCACCTCCTCTGCTTTTCTTGGAAAATCCCACACACAACGGTAATAAGGATGTTCAACCCCTGGTTTAGGGCAGCTCGCTGCCCATGGATCTTTCTGTGAAAATGCCGCACGGGCGCGGGATTTTCATCCCCCGGGTGGAGGGCAAAATGTTGCCCATGGGCCTTTTCTGTGAAAATCCCCTCGGCAAGCGTTGATTTTCATCCCCGAGTGGAGGGCAAATCACACTGCCCATGGAACGTTCAGTGAAAACCGCCCATACCTTCATCAATCGTTTCGATGTTGGGGCAGGGCAGGACGTTGCCCATGAGACGTTTCTTTGACCGCCCCACGCCGTTTGTCATCATTTTCATGACCTGTGCGCTTTTTTAATCTTCGCTGTTTTTCGACATTTTTCGCCTTGGCAGGCAAAAGGAGAGTATATGCTTTGTGCATATACTCTCCTCCGCATTTTCAAGAGAACAATGGATTACTCGACATACGCCCATTTCAAGCTGTAGTCGGCGCCGAACGTGTGCGTGACGAAATCTTTGACGTATTCACGTTGCACATACGCAGCGCCGCGTTGATACAGCGGAGCGATCGGCATTCCTTCAAAGACGATTTTCTCGGCTTTCAGCATAGCATCCCAACGAGCTTGTAGATCGTTGGCAAGCGTTGTTTGCGCGTCTTTGATTAACTTGTCATACTCGGCATTCGACCAGCCGGTTTCATTGTGCGGGCTTGTCGATGTCCAGAGCTGCAGGAACGTCATCGGGTCTTGATAGTCCGGACCCCAGCCGGAGAACGACAAATCATATTGCATATTGCTTTCGAGCTTCAGCTTTTGCGCAAACGGTTGCTGTTTGATGTTAATCGTCAAGCCCGGCAAGTTTTTCTCGAGCTGTTCTTTTACATACTCGCCGATTTTCTTCGCGCTGTCGGTGTCATAGTTCAGCAGCTCGACCGTGAATTTGTCTTTGCCCAGCTCTTTTTTCGCTTGCTCCCACAGTTTTTTCGCTTCATCCGGATTGTAATTGACCAAATCGCCGTTTACATCGCGGAAATCTTTGCCATCCGGACCGGTGACGAAGTCTTTCGGGACGGCGAACTTCGCCGGGATCGAACCGTTGTTCAGCAGCGTGTCAACCATCGCTTGCGTGTCGATGGCCATCGCGATCGCTTTGCGGGCGTTGACGTTGTTCAACGGTTCTTTTTTCGTGTTCATGCGCAGCCAGTAGAGCGACGGATCCAATTTCGTGTGGAAGTTTTTGTCGTTTTTGTACTTGTCCACGAACTCCGCGGTCAGGCCGACGCGGTCCGCTTGTTTCGTTTCATACAAGTTGACGGCTGTCGCTGTGTCTTTGACGACTTTGACATTGACTTTTTCGAGCTTCACTGTGTCTTTGTCCCAATAGTTCGGGTTTTTCGTGTAAACCCAGCCTTGTTCGTGCTTCCACTCGCTCAACACGAACGGGCCGTTGTACAGCGTCGTGTTGGCTTCAAGACCGTATTTGTTACCCTGCGCTTTTACAAACTTTTCGTTTTGCGGCATGAACGTGCCGAACGCTGTCAAGCCGACGAAATACGGAACGGCGTTTTTCAGCTCGACTTTGAGCGTGTAGTTATCAAGAGCTTTGACGCCGACTTGGTCAAGCGGCACTCTGCCTGTGTTGGCTTCTTCCGCGTTTTTAATGTCGTACATAATGTACGCGTATTCCGATTTCGTTTTCGGATCGAGCGCGCGCTTCCAAGCGAATTCGAAGTCGTGCGCCGTCACCGGATCGCCGTTCGACCACTTCGCGTCTTTGCGAAGCTTGAACGTGTACGTTTTGCCGTCGTTGCTCACTTCATAGCTTTCCGCTACTCCCGGCACCGGTTTGTTGTCTTTGCCTAAGCGGTACAAACCTTCCATGACGTTGTTCAAAACGATAAACGATACTTGGTCGGTAGCGAGCGCCGAATCAAGCGACGGGATCTCCTGACTTTCAAGCAAATTCAGCACTTGCTCCTTCTTTGTCGCCGGTTTTTCATCGCCCTTACCACTTTGGGCATTGTTGTTGTCCTTGCCGCCACACGCCGCTAAAAACGTCGACAGCGCTAGAAGCAGGACGAGGAAGAATGAAAATCGCTTCTTCACTAAAAACCCCCCTTTAAAGGTTATGTATTGTATTACAAATCTTCTGAACCATTTGATTTCAGAAGATTGTACTTACATGCTTTATTATACCTCGTGTTAGTATACTTGAAAAGAATTTTTTTATTTTCTTAAATAAAAATTTTCGAATTACTTATGATCCAAAACAAAGCGCCGCATCCTTATCAAGATGGATTGTACCTAGTTTTGTCCCCTTTGTAAATAAAAAATTTCTGTCAATGATTAGGAAAACGCTTACAATATAACTTTCCTCCGGCTGCCGCGAGCGCTTGATTTAGACCGATTCGACCATTTTTATTTTTCTTTCTGTTTTTTGATATAATTTTGTCAATCAAGCTGACCACCTTGTTTCGAACGCGAACCAAACGAACGCCGGATATGATAAAATAAGGGCAACGACTGACAAGGCGAGGGGAAGGATGATGAAACAGACCGCGGTTCGAACCGGATGGCTCATCGCCGCCATGATGGCAGCCGGTGCGCTCATCGTCGCTTGGCAAGGGGCATGGACGGCTGTCGCCTTCATTAACGCCACCTTTTTGCTCTCTTTGGTGCCGCTGTCATTGGGGGGGCTTTTGTTTGTTTATGAACGCGGGTTTTTCAGCGGATTTGCGTATGGATTCCAAAAATGGCGCAAAAGCGCCGGGACAAAGGCGGAGCGGTATCTTGAAGAAGCGGCCGCGGAGCAGGAATTCGCACAACCGCCCGGCCCGCGGCGTTTTGCGGTCACTTATCCGCTTCTTTTGTCCGGACTCCTTCTGTTTCTCGCGATGATCGCCGCCGGATACGCCGTGCAATAAAGGTTGCAACAGCTGAATGGTTTCCGTATAATATAAAGCAAATCGAAAACCAATCGAGCGATGAGAAAGAAAAGTACATATGGCGATGCCTTCAGAGAGCTTGTGGACGGTGCGAACAAGCGGCTAGCCATATGGAATGGGCTTTCGAGCTTCCCGCCGAACCGGCGACGCAGTAGGCGAGGACGTTCCTCCACGTTACAGGAGGCCATGCGTGAGGCATGGGCTAAGCGATTGCGCTATGGGCGCAATAAGTAGGGTGGCACCGCGGTCCTACCGTCCCTATCCATGGGAGGGAAAGGACCGTTTTTATTTTTGTCTTAAGGGAGTGAAAAGCGATGAAAACGATTTTTTCTGGCATTCAGCCAAGCGGCGTCATCACCCTTGGCAATTATATCGGAGCGCTGCGGCAGTTTGTCGAGCTGCAGCATGAATACAACTGCTATTTTTGCATCGTTGATCAACACGCCATTACCGTTCCGCAAGACCCCGACCAATTGCAGCAAAACATTCGCCGCCTCGCCGCCCTCTATTTGGCAGTCGGCATCGACCCTGCGCAGGCGACGCTGTTCATCCAGTCCGAAGTGCCGGCGCACGCTCAAGCGGCTTGGATGCTGCAGTGCCTCGTTTATGTCGGCGAACTGGAACGGATGACGCAATTTAAAGAAAAATCGGCCGGCAAAGAGGCGGTCAGCGCCGGGCTGCTCACGTACCCGCCGCTGATGGCCGCCGACATTTTGCTTTATAACACCGACATCGTCCCGGTCGGCGATGACCAAAAACAGCATATTGAATTGACGCGCGATCTAGCCGAGCGCTTCAACAAACGGTACGGCGAGCTGTTCACGATTCCCGAGGCGCGCATTCCGAAAGTCGGCGCCCGCATTATGTCGCTCGTCGAGCCGACGAAAAAAATGAGCAAATCCGACCCGAACCCGAAAGCGTACATTACACTGCTTGACGACGCGAAAACGATCGAGAAGAAAATCAAAAGCGCCGTCACCGACTCGGAAGGGACGATCCGCTACGATAAAGAGGCAAAGCCGGGCATTTCGAACTTGCTCCATATTTATTCAACGTTATCGGGCCAGCCGATCGAGGAGTTGGAGCGGCAATACGAAGGAAAAGGGTACGGCGTCTTTAAAGCCGACCTCGCTCAAGTGGTCATCGAGACGCTCCGGCCGATTCAAGAGCGATATCACCAATGGATGGAAAGCGAGAAGCTTGACCGCGTGTTGGACGAAGGGGCGGAAAAAGCCAATCGGGTGGCAGCGGAAATGGTGCGCAAAATGGAGCAAGCCATGGGGCTTGGGCGTCGGCGGTAACGCCGGACAAAAAACGGGCGGGCGCTAAGCGCCTTCGCCCGTTTTTAATTCACCTTTGGTTCTTGCTCCATTTCCCACAACTTTTCGAAAAACGGCTGTCCCTTGATCAAGTGTTCGCATAGCTGCTCGTGGCGCTTGGACCAACCGTGCTTCGTTTCTTCATACAGCCGCGTCCACGCTTCTTCAAACGACATTTTTTGAATATCGGCGTATTTTTCCGGCGCCCATTCCGTATACCAATACCGCACTTCGGCGCCGTTTTTTGTCGAATACAGCTGATCAAGCGCCATAAACAGCAGCTGCTTCAGCTGTCGCTCCTTGCGCGTTAACCCCCACATCAGTTCCGGCGCGGGAGATAAAATATGGTATTCTTTGTTGTATTCGGGCAGCGGATAGTCCCGTTCTTCGGCCTCGGCCACCATCTCATAGACAAGTTGTTCCTGCCGGGGGATCAGGCGGCTTTTGCGAATCGGAATATGGTAGCCGATCGTATCCACCGCCAAAATGCCGGCCCCATCGGTCACAATGAAACAATAATCTAACGGAATGCGCTCATGGTTTTTGCGCACATACGCTTTTTGATACACATCATCTAGCAATGGTTTGGGAAGATCAGACAGACTGTTTTCGATATAATGGAACAGAGCCGGGGTCACTTTTAGCAGCGGCACTTGGTCGAGCAGCTCGATTTGATCGTCCTTGCGCCATTCGTGAAAATGGCAGACGTTGTATCCGTTCTCTTCGCCTTCAAACCAGTTCACCCAGATGTCATGCAAGCAAAGCATGTGATACCCCTCACTTCCAGACGTGTTTGTCCATCAGTATAGGCAGAGGGGCAGAATTTTATTCCATTTCGTCCTCTTTTCCCCACTACGAGCCGCGGCTTGGAAACGATAAACTTCCCCAGATGAAAAGCAGGCCGATCGGCAGCAAATAACATTCGGGCCGCCTAGCAATGTAAACCCAATAGTCGCAAAAGCCGCGCTCAGGAGTGAGGAGGTTTAAATAGGCGATCGCCATCATGCCGCCGACGACGGAAAAACCGAAGCCGACCAAATAAAAAAACAGGCGGACCATCGGGCTTCCCTTCCTTCTTGTCCACTTTCCTCGTTTTACATATATGTCGGCTTTGTGGACAACATGACTGTTCGTTTGCCGCTCCGATGGACAACCTGCTTATTCAGCGTCGGCAAAGCCAGCTAAGGCAGCGATTTGCCTTGCTTCTATCCCCATTAACTCCGTCAACAAATGCCCTCGCTCAAGACAGCGGCGAACGATGGCGTACCCCACCGCATAGCCGCCCATGTTCGGATACGAGCCAAGCCCGTACAAAAGCCGGGCGCTAAGCGGATGCGAGGCGGAAACGTCCGGGTTGGGGGCGATGTAGCGGCGCCAAAACGGTTCGATTTCGCGTTCGCTAACGGTGAAGCGGACCGCCGTTCATCAGGCTTGGCAGTTCCGCTCCGTTCAGGCTCTCCGTTTCTCAATTACCGATAGTTTTTAAAAATCAATGTCGCGTTATGGCCGCCAAATCCAAACGAATTGCTTAACACCGCCCGCACCTCTTGTTTCCGCGCTTCATTCGGCACATAGTCGAGGTCGCATTCCGGATCGGGCGTTTCATAGTTGATTGTCGGCGGAATGACGCCGTCGCGGATCGCCAATACGGAGAAAATCGCCTCCACGGCGCCCGTCGCCCCGAGCAAATGACCGGTCATCGATTTGGTCGAGCTGACCGCCAGCCGATACGCATGATCGCCGAACACTTCCTTGATCGCCGCCGTCTCATATTTGTCATTGTACTCCGTGCTCGTGCCGTGGGCATTGATGTAATCGATGTCCTCGGGCTTCAAGCCGGCATCTTGCAGCGCCTGGCGCATCGCCCGCACGCCGCCCTCGCCGCCCGGCGCCGGCGCGGTGATATGGTACGCATCGGCCGTCGCGCCGTAGCCGACAATTTCCGCGTAAATCTTCGCACCGCGGCGCAGCGCGTGCTCCAATTCCTCAAGAACGACGATGCCGGCCCCCTCTCCCATGACGAACCCATCGCGATGTTTGTCAAACGGACGGCTCGCTGTTTTCGGGTCTGGATTGGTGGAGAGAGCCGTATTCGCGCAAAAGCCGGCGAATGACATTTTCGTAATCGGCGCTTCCGTCCCGCCGGCGATCATGACATCGGCGTCACCGCGCTGAATGACTTTAAACGCATCGCCAATCGAGTTGGCTCCGGTCGCACAAGCGGTGACCGTGCAGGAGTTGATCCCTTTTGCGCCCAAGAGGATCGACACTTGTCCGGCCGCCATGTCCGGAATCATCATCGGCACGAAAAACGGGCTCACTCGCCGATAGCCGCGCTGCTGGAAAATTTCAAACTGCTGTTCAAACGTCTCCATGCCGCCGATGCCTGAACCGATCCAGACGCCGATTCGCTCGGCGTTTTGTTCGTTGATTTCCAGTCGGGCGTCTTTCACCGCCATAAGCGCCGCCGCGACGGCGAATTGGGTAAAGCGGTCCATCTTCCGCGCTTCCCGGCGATCGATGAACAACGAGGGGTCAAAATCTTTCACTTCCGCTGCCACTTTGGCCGGAAAGTCATCCGGATTCACGCGAGTGACGATATCAATGCCCGACTGGCCGGCAACAATGTTTTTCCACGTTGTTTCCACATCGTTTCCAAGCGGGGTAACCGCCCCGAGCCCGGTCACGACGACTCGTTTTTTTTCCATCGCTCCGTCTCTCCTTTGTGCAAAATGTCTGCGAGCTCAACGTTCGAGGAAGGGAAACCGTCCGACCGTTCCACTGTCCCTACGCAAAATGTCTGCGAGCTCACCGCCCCCAACGCAAGGCGATCGCGCCCCACGTTAGCCCGCCGCCGAAACCGACCATGACGATGACGTCATCATCATGAATGCGGCCTGCCTCGAGCTCCTCGACAAGCGAAATCGGAATCGAAGCCGCCGATGTGTTTCCATAGCGGCGTATCGTCGTCGATATTTTTTCTTCCGGCAGCTCCAAGCGCTGTCGAGCCGCTTCAACAATGCGAATATTCGCTTGATGCGGAATGAGAAAATCGACATCCTCTTTCGCCAGTCCCGCTTTCTCTAGAACGCGGACGCTCGATTCCCCCATTTGCCTGACCGCAAATTTAAACACTTCTCGGCCGTTCATGACAATATATTCGTCCTTGTATAAATATTTTCCTCCTGTCCCATCGGCCCCCAATTCAAACGACAGCATGCCGCGCCCCGACGACACCGGTCCCATGACAACTGCTCCAGCCCCGTCGCCAAACAACACAGCGGTGTTGCGGTCGCTCCAGTCGGTAATTTTCGACAATTTGTCTGCTCCCACTATTAATATATACCGATACACTCCCGTGTCAATAAATTGAGCGGCCGTTACCATCCCGTACATAAATCCGGCGCAGGCGGCGCTCAAATCCATCGCTGCCGCCTTCACCGCTCCCAGCCGCTCTTGGATCATGCAAGAAACAGATGGAAACGGCCGATCCGGCGTAACGGTCGCCACTATAATCAAATCGATGTCCTTCGCCTCAATGCCGGCGTTACGAAGCGCCCGCTCCGCGGCAAAATACGCCATATCGGACGTATCGATGTGATCCGGGGCAATGCGGCGCTCCTCAATCCCTGTACGCGTCCGAATCCATTCATCGGATGTATCCATCATTTGTTCAAGATCAAAGTTGGTCAACACCCGCTCCGGCACGTAACGGCCGACACCGATAATTCCTGCTCCCATACCATCCATCTCCTTTTTCTTTCCAAAATATCCCCCATTGCCGAACGAATGAGCATGTACGATCAATCCACATCACCAATTATTATTACTTGGTACTAATTTTAGCGGAAAGAGGGCGGCAATGCAATAGGAAAAACACCGTCCGCCAAGGGATGGAACCCGTTCGTCCCCTTCTGACGCACGTTCTCCATGCGGAAACAGCCCGCCACCACGAACCAAAAAACAGCGCGGTTGGACACAACAGCTAGGAGCGCGGTGAAAAACGGCCGTCTCCCTTACTCAATGGGGGAATGGGCGAAAAGCAGGATCGATGCAACAAGGTTTTTCCAATTGAGAAATGACATGGTAAAGCCCTATCCATGATGAAATCACCAGACTCCTAGAAGGCTGGTGAAAAACGGTTGTTTCTCTTGAGCAATGGGGGAATGTTTGAAAGACGATTCTGATGCGCTAGGACTTTTCTATTTGAGAAACGGGCTTGATAAGCGGCTTGCCCCCTTAAATCACCGGCTTCCTAGAAGGCTGGTGAAAAACAGTGGTTTCCTTTGGTCGATGAATAAAAGTGTGCGGTGTTGCAAGGCTTTTCTATTTGAGAAACGATGCTAGGAAGCGGTGTGCACGCTTTCATCACCATCCCCCTAGGACGATGGTCCAAACCGTTTTTCCCGCTTTCCCATACGATAACGGTAAGACGATCATCGAAAAAGGAGGAGATACGCATGGCCGACAGCCCAGCGTCAAAACCATCCAACAAGGCGACCGATCGTTTTTCCCGCCTGATGTTTCAACCTTTTCCGCCGCGGCGAGCAGAGCGGCAGGAAGAGACGGGGGAAAATGAAGCGCTCCCGCTGCCTGACATTGACTGGGTGAAGCTGTTTGATCAAGTTGGCGCGCTGACCGATTCGTTGCAGCAACTGAAACCGCTGATGAGAAAAATGACATCGCTTGTTGAGCTATTCAAAAAATAATTCAAAAGGTGCCCACTATTTGGCAGCGGGTCACCCTTTTTCCCTTCCCGTTCCTCTCCCGTTTTCGGGGCCTTTCTCTTCTTTATAAAATGGACAGCCTTTCAGCCCGATTGGTCGCTGTTCAAAAAGCGGCCCAACGTTGGCCGGCTGTTCTCCGCACCGGTCTGTGTTTTCCCATCCAGTGCGCTCTTTGATCACGGAAGCTCATTGTGCTGATGAAAAAAGCGAGCGATTTGCGCCGCAAGTTGGGGCCGCTTTTCCGGCAGTTCATCGATGATGCGCACATGGCGGTTGGTCGCTTTCATCCATTGCTCATATCTTCGGCCGTGCAAGGCAAATGGATACGGGCTCACACCGGAGAGTTGCCAAATGATCACAGGAACATCGTGCGGACTCAAGAACAGGGCGGGAACGGCCTCCGGCACTTCTTCTTCTTTCATGTCATACGCGAAGGCGATCTCTTTCACCATCCGCCGGTACATGAGCGGATGGTCCCGTTCATGATCAAGCTGGGCGCGAACATCAAGGCAAGGATTGATCATGGCGACCGCCCGCATTTGCCTTGGCATGACACTAAGCAGCTGCGAAGCGATGAGCGCGCCCATTCCTTCCGCGACGAGATAAATGCGCGAATTGACAATTTCACTTTTCAGCACGGAGTAAACGAGCTGGCGCGCCAGCCGAACCGCCTTTGGACTTCCCCAATGCCTTCCGTACAAATGGGACGAAAAGACCGTGTACCCGCGTTCGAGCCACTCCTCGAGCCATTGCCGCCGCGTCGGATGTTCCAGCCAAAAACTCGTCCGTTCGTTCACAAAATGGTCGCCATCGCCGATGACAAAAAGGGCAAATCCATTTGGGCGCTCCGGTATATGAACGATGCACCATTGCTCATCAAGTTGAAAAAACCGCTGTTGTCCTGCCATCGTTTCCATTCACCCTTGTTTTGGCAATGCATAATGGTACAGTATACGATATGTCCGGCGAAAAAAAAACGTCCGGGTATATGCCTATAGGCGTCATTTATGATAAGATAGAACAAGGAATGAGACAAAGATGGGAGGAGCAAAAAATGCGCCTATTCTGGACGTTTTTTTGGACGTTTTTGCTCGTGCAAATGGCCACCTACGTCATGAGCTCGATGCAAGGCATCAGCTACGATTTCGCGACCGGCGCGCTGCTCGGCGTGATCGTGACAGTTCTGATCATCGTGGTGGCAGCCCTGATTCCGGATGAACCAGCCGGAAATCACCATCATTAACCTTATGGCTTGTAAACGCACAAGAGCAAAGGAGAGGGTATCCCAAAAGGATCGGGATACCCTCTTTCGTTGCTCTATATACGTGCTGACTGTTTCTGCTGCACGATCGATCGTATCGATCTTGAAGGCAGACCACCTTTTCGTTCGACCCCTTGTTGGCGAATGGGCCCCTAACAGCCCATCCGCCTTCTTACATCCGAAGCCGAAAAATCTAACAGGAACCCGGTTTTTCCCTGCTTTCTTCATAGCCACATATTCGAACGCCCCGGTTTCCGTCTCCGGCCGCTCCCTTCCTTTCTCGAGTTGGCGATGAAGCGAGCCGCTCGATTGAACATGGCCAGAATCATCCGGATGGCTATAGCGAAACGCGCCGGATGATCAGCTATTTCCGGGCTGCGGACGTTCCGTGCGCTCCTTTTCCAACCAAACGATCAGCCCCGGCAGCAACATGCCGCGAATCAAAAACGTATCCAGCAAAATGCCGATGGCCACAAGAAAGCCAAACACGAACAATAGCTGAACCGGCTGCGTCATCAGCACGGCAAACGTCGCCGCCAAAATGAGGCCGGCCGACGAAATGACACCGCCAGTGTGGGCGACCGCTCGCTCAACCGCCCCCTTGACGGAATGGGTTCGCCACTCTTCTTGAAAGCGCGACACGAGTATGATGTTATAGTCAATGCCAAGCGCCACCAAAAAGACAAACGCATAAATGGGCACGCGGTCGCTGACAGCGTTGATGTCAAACAGGCCGTCGGTGAGCCAAATGCCAAGACCAAGCGCGGACGCGAATGAGACAAGAATCGTGCCGATCATATACAGCGACCGCTTAACCGATTTTGTCAGCGCGAACAGCAAAAGGAAAATGAGAACCGTCTCCAGCGAAACGATGACAACGGTATCGCGATGGTTCAGCGCCCGCTCATCCACCTTCGCCGCCGTCTCTCCGGCGAAATAGAGACGTCCGTCAAGCCCGCTTTCGTTGAGAATCGTTTCTTTCCGCTCGATGATCCGTTCTAGCGCATCGAGCGTTTTCGCCTCGTACGGGTTTTCCCGAAACGTCAGCGTAAACGAGACGACCCGCCCGTCATCCGCCGTGCCGGCCGGGCGCACCTCACTGACAAGCGGCTGCTTTCCGAGTTCGTCCTGCAGCCGGGCAAGCTGTTGCGGGGACAGCGCCTCTTTTCCTTCATACAACACCGTTGTCGGCGCCAACTCCCCTTTGGCAAAATGCTTCTCGAGCAACTCATATCCTTGGCGTGACGGCATATCTTGCGGGAACGATTTGATCAAATCATACTCATAACGCAAAAAAGGCGAATGGCTAGCGAGCACCACTAACAGCGCTCCAATGACCGCTACAGTCAGACGCGGCTTGGCGGCGACAAAGCGAGCGACTGTTTCCCAAAACGTCCGTCTTCCCCTCGCTTTGTTCTCACCGACGCGCGGGATGTTCGGCCAAAACGCTTTGCGCCCAAACAACGTGAACAAGGCTGAAATCAACGTCACCGACGCGATCATAATGACGGCCATCGCCAGGGCGAACGTGGGGGCGAAATTGCGGTAATCGCCCAATTTCGCGAAAAACAACACGAGCATCGCCGCCAACACGGTGCCGCCGGAAAACAACACGGGCAGCCCGGTTTCGCGCATCGCCTGCCTCATCGCTTCCCACTTGTTCTCATGCCGTTTCAGCTCCTCGCGGTAGCGGGAAAAAATAAACAATGAGTAATCGGTAATTGCTGCGAACAGTAAAATGGACATGATCGACACCGTTTGTTTCGAGATGACGAGCCCCCCTCGCCCTAACAGCCCGAGCAGCTGCCCGACCACCCCGTACACCATCCCGGCGACGACAAGCGGAATCAGCGCCAAGAGCGGCGAGCGGTAAATGACGATCAGCAGCACTAAAATCAATCCGACCGTTGACAAGAGGAGGACGACATCCGCGCGCGAAAACAAGGCGAGCGTATCGGCCGCAATGCCGGCCGGTCCGGTAATATACAGTTTCATAGCGCTCTTGTTGTTGACCAGTTGCCGAATGTCTTTGTTCAACGCCTCGATCTCTTTCGATTCCAACGATCCTTTATACGTCACAGGAACGACAACGGTTTTCCCGTCTTTGGCGAAAAAGCTAGCAGCCGCTTGCGGCGGAAGAGAAGCGACCGGAACAAGCTTTTCAATCGCCTCTTGATGCTGCTGTTGAATTTGCATCAGCAAACGCTGCAGCGCGTCTTTGGAGACCGGTTCCTTTTCTGAGCGAAACACGAAAATAGCAGGAATGCCGTCATCGGCCTGAAAATACCGATCGACTTTCGCCTGCGCCACCATCGACTGCGCCTCTTTCGGCACCGTTTCGATGCTGGATGCTTCGTATTGCTTCACGTTGGGCGCCAATGCGGCTAATGCCCCGATCGCCGCCAGCCACAACGCCAACGTCCACCACATGCCTTTTGTTGTCGCCACCCAATCCGTGACAGCGCGCAGCCATCTGCTCATATCCATTCCCCCGTTTTTCCTAGTTTGCGCAAAGTGACACATTCGTCACTTTCAGCACAATTTCATGATAAGGGGAAAGTGACACTGTTGTCAATTTCCGTTCAACACACCGTGCATAATGATTTCGCGAATGCTTTCCGCCCATTCCGCCAACGAAATACCGGGAAAATGAGGGACCGCTGCGGACTGGAAAATATACCCTAGAACCACCCGATCAGGAAGATGCGGTTTCATTTTCCCTTCCCGTTTTCCTCGCTGAATCACCGGCTGCACTTCGTCATACATCCGCTCGTGAAATTGCGCGAGACGGCGTTTGTTTTCCTTCACTTTCGGGTGAGTCTCGGGAATTTTCTTTCCGATGGCAATCATCTCATGTAGGTCATCGTGGTATAAAATCAAATCGAGCAAAAAGCGAAATTGCTCTTCAAACGCTGGAAAATCGTGAATGCGGGTGAGCTTTTCAAACACTTGTTCCATTTCGTCGACCATATAGGCGGTGATCAATTCCTCTTTGTTCTCGAAATATTTGTAAATGGCGCTGCGCGCGACTCCGAGCCGATCAGCGAGCAGGCCGAACGTAAATCCTTCGTATCCGTGTTCGAGAAGAAGTTGTTTCGTTTGGGCAAACAGTTCTGTCAGCGAAATCTTCCGTTCCCGTGCCACCCGGAAGCCCTCCTTTCGCTCCCCATTATACGCCCACCGCCCGACGAAGAAAAGAAGCCCCCACCACCGTTGGGGCTTCTTTTTCTCCGGCAGGCACATGTTCCTCTTTTACTTGCAGAGCCGCAGCCGCGCTCACGAAGACGGCCGGATGATGATCGTGCCGTCTTCGACATCGACCGTCACGGCGCTATGTTCTTTCACCTGCCCAGCGATCAACGCTTTGGCGAGAGGCGTTTCGATTTGTTTTTGCATAAACCGTTTGAGCGGTCGGGCGCCGTATACCGGGTCGAAGCCCGCTTCGGCGATGTATTGCTTCGCCGCTTCGGTCAGCGCGAGCTCGATATGCCGATCGGCCAAACGGCCCGACAATTCGCGGGCGAATTTGTCGACGATGCCTTTTACTTCGTTCATCGACAACGGCTTGAACAAGACGATATCGTCGATGCGGTTTAAAAACTCGGGGCGGAAATGGGCGCGCAATTGGCCAAGCACTTCGTTGCGCGTGCCCTCATCGATGCCGCCCTCTTTGTTTTCCAACAACAGCGGCGAGCCGATGTTCGATGTCATGATGACGACCGTGTTTTTAAAATCGACCGTCCGCCCGTGCGAATCGGTGAGCCGCCCGTCATCGAGCAACTGCAGCAGGATGTTGAACACGTCCGGATGCGCTTTTTCGATTTCATCAAACAACAGAACGGAATATGGCTTGCGCCGCACCGCCTCGGTCAGCTGGCCGCCTTCCTCATAGCCGACATAGCCGGGCGGCGCTCCGATCAAGCGGGAGACAGCGTGTTTTTCCATATACTCGGACATGTCCAGACGAATCAGTTGCTCCTCACTGTCAAACAGCGCTTCGGCGAGCGCTTTGGCCAGTTCCGTTTTGCCGACGCCGGTCGGTCCAAGAAACAAAAACGAACCGATCGGACGGTGTGGATCTTTCAAGCCGGCGCGCGCCCGCAAGATGGCATCGGCGACGAGCCCGACCGCCTCCTCTTGACCGATGACCCGCCTGTGCAGCCATTCATGAAGGCGAAGCAGCTTTTCCCGCTCCCCTTCAACAAGGCGAGTGAGCGGAATGCCCGTCCAACGCGACACGATTTCGGCAATCTCTTCTTCCGTCACTTCCTCACGCAGCAATTTCCCTTCACTTTGCTCACTGATTTCTTGCTCAAGCTGTTTGAGTTGCTTTTCCAGCTGCGGAATGCGGCCATGGCGAAGCTCGGCCGCCTTGTTTAAATCATAGTCGTTTTCCGCCTCTTCCAGTTCGCGTTTGGCCCGCTCGAGCGCCTCGCGCAGGCGGCGGACGCGGTCAAGCGCTTCTTTTTCCTGCTGCCATTGCGCTTTCATGGCGTTCGCTTTTTCGCGCAAATCAGCGAGTTCTTTTTGCAATGCCGCAAGCCGTGCGCGGCTCGCTTCATCCGTTTCTTTGCTTAAGGCCGCCTCTTCAATCTCGAGCTGCATGACGCGGCGCATCACTTCATCGAGTTCGGACGGCATCGAATCCATTTCCGTGCGGATCGTCGCGCACGCTTCATCGACCAAATCAATCGCTTTGTCAGGCAAAAAGCGGTCAGAGATGTAACGGTCGGACAACACCGCAGCCGCAACGAGCGCGCGATCGTGAATTTTCACGCCATGGTGCACTTCGTACCGCTCTTTCAACCCGCGCAAAATCGAAATCGTGTCTTCGACGCTTGGCTCTTGGACCAATACTTGTTGGAAGCGGCGCTCGAGCGCCGGGTCTTTTTCGATGTATTGCCGGTACTCATCAAGCGTCGTCGCTCCGATGCAGCGCAGCTCGCCGCGGGCGAGCATCGGCTTTAACATATTGCCGGCGTCCATCGCCCCCTCGGCCCGGCCGGCGCCGACGATCGTATGCAGCTCGTCAATGAACAAAATGATGCGGCCGTCGCTTTTTTTGATTTCATTGAGCACCGCTTTCAGCCGCTCTTCAAATTCACCGCGAAACTTCGCTCCAGCAACGAGCGCGCTCATATCAAGCGCGAAAATCGTTTTGTCTTTCAAGCCTTCCGGGACATCTTTGCGCACGATGCGCTGGGCGAGCCCTTCCACAATGGCCGTTTTCCCGACGCCCGGCTCGCCGATCAACACCGGATTGTTTTTCGTTTTGCGCGACAAAATGCGGATGACACGGCGAATTTCACTGTCGCGGCCGATGACCGGGTCGATTTTCCCTGCTCTGGCTTCCGCTACTAAATCGCGTCCGTATTTGGTCAATGCCTCGTACGTCGCCTCTGGATTCGGACTTGTCACGCGTTGATTCCCCCTTACTTTTGTCAGTGCGGCCAACAGCGCTTCACGCGTCACCCCAAACGGCGCCAGCTGCCGGGCGACCGGCTCGGCGCCGCGAGGCAACGCGAGCAGCACATGTTCAACCGATATGTACTCGTCTTGCATCCGTTTTGCTTCCGCTTCGGCTTCCTCAAGCAGCCGCGCCAACGCCGGCGCGATGTACAGCTGTCCTTCTGCCGCCCCATGCACTTCCGGTTTTTGCCGAAGCTGGTGGCGCAGCCAGTCAGCGGCCTTTTCTTTGTCAGCGCCCGAAAGCGCCAACAACCGCGACACCAAGCCGCCTTCTTGGTCAAAGAGCGCCAACAGCAAGTGCTCGACATCGAGCTGTTGATGATGCCGTTCCTTGGCGAGCGATTGCGCCGCCACGAACGCCTCTTGCAGTTTTTCCGTCAAACGGCTTGCATCCATGCCGTTCCCTCCATTTGACCTTTTTTGACTATAAATGATTATAGCGGATCCACCGCCCGGTAAGCAAACGAAAAGCCACCCCGCGCTGGGAATGGCTTTTCGTTTCATCGGCCTTACGGCTTGCGCAAATACGTCCAATGCCGGTTATGGTTCGACGTTTCCGGAAACGTGTCACCGGCTTTCAGTTTCAGCTTTTTTGGATGTTTTACATTGTCTCCCGTTTCGCCAATCTCAATGTAAATGCCGTTGTTCGGCGCTTTGTCTCCCGGCTTAAAATGGCGCGGTTGACCCATTGGTTTCATCCCCCTTGCTTCGATTGCATTTGTTAGCATTCCCGGTTTCGCCGCTGTTCATAAGAAGGGAAATGATGGGGCCGCCGCACACGGAACGCCAAGCCTTTGACAAGGAAAAAGGGTTCCCCTCCGGAAATCCTTTTTCCTTAGGAAGAGCGAAAAAGGAACTCCCGAAGCGGGAATTCCTTTTTCTATAGGATCGACACTAAAATCGCTTTTTGAGCATGAAGCCGGTTGCCGGCCTGCTCAAAGACGAACGAGTTCGGTCCGTCTATAACGCCGGCGGTCACTTCCTCGCCGCGGTGGGCCGGCAGGCAGTGCAAAAAGAGGTAATCGGGTTTGGCCGCTTTGACGAGCTCTTCATTCACTTGGTACGGCTGAAACACGCGAAGCCGCTCGGCGCTTTCGCTCTCTTGGCCCATGCTCGTCCAGACATCGGTATAAATCGCATCAGCCCCCGCCACCGCCTCAAGCGGGTCGTGGGTCACCGTGACGGCGGCGCCCGTTTTTTCCCCTATTTGGCGCGCCGCCTCCACATAGGCGGCTTTTGGTTCATAGCCGGGCGGACAGGCGATGGCCACATCCATGCCCACTTTCGCCGCGGCTGCTAGGAGCGCGTTGGCGACGTTGTTGCCGTCGCCGACATAGGCGAGCTTGACGCCTTGGAACGTTTTCTTCACTTCATAAATCGTCAGCAAATCCGCCAGCGCTTGGCACGGATGGTCGTCATCGGTCAAGCCGTTGATGACCGGAACCGACGCGTATTCCGCCAATTCTTCGACCTTTTCGTGGGCAAACGTCCGGATCATCATGACATCGACGTATTGCGATAAGACTCGCGCCGTATCGGCGATCGTTTCGCCGCGGCCGAGCTGCAGGTCGTTGCCGTTCAAGTAGAGCGCTTGGCCGCCGAGCTGGATCATGCCGACTTCAAACGACACGCGCGTGCGCGTTGACGGCTTTTCAAAAATCATCGCCATCGTTTTGCCGACAAGCGGCGTATACGGAATCCCTGCTTTTTGTTTCGCCTTTAAGTCGGCGGCGAGCGCCAACAAATCGAAAATTTCATCTGTGGAAAAATCAAGAAGCGTTAACACATCTCTTCCTTTCAGTGACATGACTGCATTCATAAAATCACCGCCTGTTCTGCCTGTTTTTTCTTTTCCAGCCAGCTTTGGATCGGCTGCACATCGAGCTGATCGACAGCGAGCGCCTGCAAGAAGAGCTTCAACGTCTCGGGCTCTGTGAAGACGAGCAATTGTCGGGACAACGCAGCCATTCGTTTCGGCGCCTCGCCTTCCTCTTTGCCCAAGTCGATCACCGCCAGCGCCGCATCGCGTTTCACCCACTCAGCAAACGGGAGCTCGGACACCATCACCAGCTGTTTCGCTTCGATTTCCGCCGCCAGCGCTTCATCGATGCCGCCGATGACGTACATTTCATTGGCGTTCGCTTTCTTTTGCAAGTAGGCGTAAAACGCCTTGTACGCCGCTTCTTCCTTCGTCGCGGCGATGCTGATGCCTTCGCCGGTCGATTTCATTTCCGGCCCAACGGTCGGGTCAACGCCCGGCAGTTTGTACGTGGAAAATACCGGGTATTTCAACACAACGTACGGCATGACCGCCAATTTACGCATGTTTTCATCGACCATGTCGACAAGCGATTTCCCAAGCAATAATTTTGTCGCAATTTGTGCCAGCGGCACGCCGGTCGTTTTGCTGACGATCGGCACCGTCCGGCTCGCGCGCGGATTGACTTCAAGCACATACACATGGCCATCGGCAATGACATATTGAATGTTCATGATTCCTTTGAAGCCGAGTTTATTGGCAATCCGGCCCGCATAGTCGATGATTTTCGCTTTTTCTTCGTCTGTGAGCGTCTGCGCCGGCAGCCAAGCGTAGCTGTCGCCGGAGTGGACGCCGGCTTTTTCGACATGTTCGATGATCGTCGGCAGCAACAGGTCCGTTCCGTCTGTCACGATGTCTGCCTCCGCCTCTTTCCCGTCCAAATACGCATCGATCAAAATCGGATACGTCAACTCACCTTGTTCGATCAACGCGGCAAGCTGGATCTCGTTCCGGACGATGAACATGCCGCGGCCGCCGATCACATACGACGGGCGGAGCAGCACCGGATAGCCGATCTCGGCCGCTTTGGCGGCGAGCTCTTCAGCGTTGTTCGCCATCAAGCCGGGAACGTGCGGAATGTCAAGCTCCTCAAGCAACTGGTAAAAACGGTCGCGATCTTCCAGCTGGTCAATGATCTCGTAGGTGACGCCAAGCAGCGGCACACCGGCTTCCTCGAGTCCTTTGGCCAAATTGATCGCCGTCTGGCCGCCGAATTGAACAATGATATGCTTGATTTGTTCGGCTTCCATGACATCGAGGACGCTCTCTAAGGTCAATGGCTCAAAGTACAGGCGGTCAGCGACGGCAAAATCGGTCGACACCGTTTCCGGATTGTTGTTGATCATCACCGTCTCATACCCTTCTTGTTGCAACGCGAACACGCTGTGAACAGAGCTGTAATCAAACTCAATCCCTTGGCCGATGCGAATCGGTCCGGCGCCGATGATCAGCACTTTCTCCTTGCCGCTCGCTTTCTTCCGCTCGTCTTCGCCAAAATACGTTGAGTAGTAGTAATCCGTTTCCGAATGGAACTCGGCCGCACACGTGTCAACCATTTTGTACGACGGCACGATGCCAAGCTCTTTCCGCTTGCGGCGCACGTCAAGCTCGGTCACGCCCCACGTTTCGGCCAAAAAGGCGTCGCTGCATCCTTTTTCTTTCAAAAAGCGGAAGGTCGCTTCATCGATTGTGTCGAACGTCGTTGCCGCGGCTTGCTTCTCAAGGGCGACAAGCCGTTCGAACGAACAAAGGAAAAAGCGGTCGATTTTCGTCCATGTGTGAATGTCTTCGACCGTCACCCCGCGGCGGAGCAGTTCCAAGATAGCGAAAAAGCGGCGGTCGTCTTTGTCAACAAGCAGTTGTTTCAGCTCATCATTCGTTTTCGCCGCAAGTTCCGGCCAAAACAGCCCGTTGTTTTTGCCTTCAAGCGACTGTACCGCTTTTTGGAACGCTCGCTCCATGTTGCGGTCGATCGCCATCACTTCTCCGGTCGCCTTCATCTGCGTGCCGAGCTTGCGGTCGGCGTGCGGAAATTTGTCAAACGGCAAGCGCGGAAACTTGACGACGACATAATCCAAGGCTGGCTCGAAGCTGGCATACGTCGTTTTCGTCACCGGATTGACGAGCTCGGCCAGCGTATAGCCGACAGCCAGCTTGGCGGCGATGCGGGCGATCGGATAGCCGGTCGCTTTCGAGGCGAGCGCTGACGAACGGCTGACGCGCGGGTTGACTTCGATTAAGTAGTATTGCTTGCTGTTCGGATCAAGGGCGAATTGAATGTTGCAGCCGCCGATGATCCCTAAGGCCGAAATGATTTTCACCGCTGAAGAACGAAGCATTTGGTATTCCTCATCCGTCAGCGTCTGCGACGGCGCGACGACGATCGAATCGCCGGTATGGATGCCGACGGGATCAACGTTTTCCATATTGCAAACCGTGATGCACGTATTCGATTGGTCGCGCATCACTTCATATTCAATCTCTTTAAATCCGGCGACGCTCCGCTCGATTAAACATTGGCGAATCGGGCTTTCGGTCAAGCCTTTTTCCACGAGCGCAATGAACTGCTCCATGTTGTCGGCAATGCCGCCGCCCGTCCCACCGAGCGTATAGGCGGGACGAATAATGATCGGAAAACCGATTTTTTCGGCAAACGCGACCGCTTCTTCGACGCTTGTGACAATTTCGCTCTCCGGCACCGGTTCGCCAAGCTCCTGCATCAGCGCGCGGAACGCTTCGCGGTCTTCTCCGCGCTGAATGGCTTCAATCGGTGTTCCGAGCAGTCTCACCCCGTATGTTTCCAGCACGCCGGCTTCATGCAGCTGAAACGCTAAGTTGAGCCCAGTCTGGCCGCCGAATGTGGCCAGCAGCCCATCCGGCCGTTCCTTGGCGATGATCGCTTCGACGGCGTCGACGGTGAGCGGTTCGAAATAGACGGCATCGGCGTGGACGTCATCGGTCATGATCGTTGCCGGATTGTTGTTCACTAAAATGACGCGGTATCCTTCTTCTTTTAAGGCGATGCACGCCTGCGTGCCGGAATAGTCAAACTCAGCCGCTTGGCCGATGACGATCGGCCCCGACCCGATCAGGAGAATCGATTGAAGCGAGGAATCTTTAG
This sequence comes from Geobacillus sp. YF-1, assembly GCF_052692335.1. Classification (NCBI taxonomy): domain Bacteria; kingdom Bacillati; phylum Bacillota; class Bacilli; order Caryophanales; family Anoxybacillaceae; genus Geobacillus; species Geobacillus sp. YF-1. The sequence continues at coordinate 806,590 of NZ_CP199850.1, read as the reverse complement.
GCATAGACTTTCTCTCCCTTTGCGACGGTTTGCAAAAACTCATCGAAAATATAGCCGGTATCGTGCGGCCCCGGATGCGCCTCCGGATGGTATTGCACCGATAAAATCGGCTTATGGCGATGGATCATCCCTTCGATGGAGCCGTCGTTGACGTTGATGAAGCGAATGGCAAACGGTGTGGCCGCCAAACTGCCCTCTTTGACAACATAGCTATGGTTTTGCGATGTCATGACGACGTTTTGTTTCACCGCGTCCCACACCGGCTGATTCGCTCCGCGATGACCGAAGCGGAGCTTTTCCGTATCCGCCCCGTACGCCAGGGCGACAAGCTGATGGCCAAGGCAGATGGCGAGCGTCGGATACCGATCGATCAGCTGGCGAATAACGGGAAGCTGATGGCGCAGCTGTTTCGGATCGCCAGGGCCGTTGGAAAGGACAAGCCCATCCGGCTTGAGCGCCTCAATCGCTTCCGGCGTCGTATCGTGCGGCACGACCGTCACTTGGCAGCCGCGCGCAACGAGCGAGCGCAAAATCGATTTTTTATAGCCGAAATCGAGGAGCACAATATGCGGCCCCCCGCGGCCATACGTCTCCATTCGTTTCGTCGATACAGCGCGCACCGGGAACGCTGCTTCTTCACGGAAGACAGAGGGAACGGACGACAAGCTTAACTCCGCCATCATCGTCCCTTCGGTGCGGATTTCTTTGACAAGGGCGCGCGTATCGACATGGGTGAGCAGCGGAATGTTCCAATGCCGCAAATATTCTGCTAGGCCGTATTTCGCCCCGTAATGAAACCCTTCACGGCTCGCCTCGTAGACGATGACTGCCTCCACATGCGGGCGCTTGCTTTCAAAGTCTTCTTCATTGATGCCATAATTGCCGATGAGCGGATACGTAAAGACGATCATTTGATTTTTATACGACGGATCGGTCAGCACCTCTTGGTACCCGGTCATGCCGGTGAAAAAGACGATCTCCCCGCTCACCTTTTCCGCCAGCGGAACGGCGAGCTCGCCGCTGAACGTTTTTCCGCTGGCCAGATGCAAGTACGCTTTCATTGGCGCCACCTCATCGTTTGATTTTTATAACCGTTATGGAATTTTTATGCATGAACAGGAATAAAAATGAGCCCCTTCAACCATCAGGTGACAACACGGCCGACGCCTCCGCGTTTTTCAACACCGCTGCCAACATGTCGACCGCTCGATCGATTTCCGCTTTCGTGACGACAAGCGGCGGCAGCAGGCGGATCACCTTTGGTCCGGCCGGCAAAACAAGCAGGCCGTTTTCATGGACCAGCGGCAAAAGCGGCCCGACGTCCATTTGACATTCCACACCGACGAGCAGTCCGAGCCCGCGCACGTCCGTGACGATGTCAAGCGGGGAGAGCGCCTCGTTTAACCGTCCGAGCAAGTAGCTCCCCTTTTCTTGCACCTCTTGCAAAAACGCCGGATCGAACACGACCTCAAGCGTCGCCTTGGCGGCGGCCATCGCGATCGGGTTGCCGCCAAACGTCGATCCGTGCACCCCAGGACCGAACGACTCCTTTAAAAACGCCTTGCCGATCATCGCACCGACCGGAATGCCGCTGCCAAGTCCTTTGGCGACCGTCATGATATCCGGCTCAATGCCAAAATGCTGGTAAGCAAACGGCTTCCCGGTCCGGCCGATGCCGGTTTGCACTTCGTCAATGATCAGGAGCGCGCCGTATGTTTGGCACAGCTCGGCCGCCGCTTGCAAAAACGCCGGATCGATCGGGCGGACGCCCCCTTCGCCTTGAACGATCTCAAGCATCACCGCCGCGATCTCATCGCTCATGGCTTCTTTCAGCGCAGCCACATCATTGAACGGCAAATGGATAAATTCCGGAAGGAGCGGTCCGAATCCGCTATGCACTTTCTCCTGCCCGGTCGCCGCCATCGTCGCAAACGTCCGGCCGTGAAACGATTGCTGGAACGTAATCACTTTGTGCCTTCCCGTATGTTTGCGCGCCAGCTTTAACGCCGCTTCGTTTGCCTCGGCCCCGCTGTTGCAGAAAAAGACGCAATCTCCGGCGCTATGAGCGACAAGCAAGGAAGCGACTTCTTCCTGAATCGGGATCGTAAACAGATTCGATACGTGCCAATATTGGTTGAGCTGTTGTTCAATCGCCTGTTGGACGTGCGGATGACGATGGCCGAGGTTGCAAACAGCAATGCCGGAAACGAAATCGAGATATCGTTTTCCGTTGACATCGGTCACCACCGTGCCTTCCGCCGATTGCACAGCAATCTTCCAGCGGTTGTATGTCGGAAACAGCGCGCTCATGATGAGTAGACCCCCACTTCGTTTTCTTTTCGAATCGTTGTCCCATGCCATCTTCCTTGTTCATAAAACGGCGTTTTGCCGCTGACGATCACCACTTCCGGCAGCGCATCGGACAAGGCGGAGAGCGCTGCCTTCACTTTCGGGATCATCCCTCCGGTGATGACGCCGGCTTCGAGCAACTGCTCGACCATCTCCGCTGTCGCTTCCTCGACGAGCGCGCCGTCTTGCAAAATGCCGGGCACGTTCGTCACAAAGGCGAGCTGGCTCGCGCCGATGGCTGCTGCCACCGCCCCGGCCGCCGTGTCGGCGTTAATGTTGTACGTTTGCCCGCTTTGGTCGATGCCAAGCGGGGAAATAACTGGGATGTAGCCCGCTTCAAGCAGCGTACGCAAAAGACGGGAACGAACCGTTTTCACCCGGCCGACATAGCCAAGTTGATTCAAGTCAATCGGTTCCGCTTCGAGCAGCCCCCCGTCCACGCCCGAAACGCCGACCGCCGGCAAGCCGCGCTGGGTGAGCATGGCGACGAGCTGTTTGTTCACTTGGCCCGAGAGCACCATTTCTACAACGGCAAGCACGTCTTTGGTCGTTTTCCGCAAGCCGTTGACAAACTCGCTCGGCACCGCCAGTTTTTTCAACATTCGCCCGATTTCCGGGCCGCCGCCGTGAACGATGACGACATTCATCCCTTGTTCGCGCATCGTTTTCACGCTGGCAAAAAAGGCGGGAGACAGCTCATCAAGCACGCTGCCGCCGCATTTGATCACGACCGTGTTCCCCATTTCTCTCTCCCCTTATGTCCGGTAGCTGGCGTTAATTTTCACGTAATCGTACGTCAAGTCGCAGCCCCAAGCGATCCCAACACCATCGCCGATATGAAGATCGACGTCAATGACGATCATGTCGTTTTTCAGGTAGGCGGCCGCTTCCTCTTCGGAAAACGGCTGCGGCTCGCTCCCTTTCAACATCACGATCGGCCCGATGGCGACATCGACGTTGTCGGGGTTCACGTCGGCATCCGCATAGCCGATCGCGCCGATGATTCGCCCCCAGTTGGCGTCTGCGCCGTAAACGGCCGTTTTCACCAAGTTGGAGCCGACGATTTGCTTGGCGATTTTTTTCGCTTCGTCATCCGTTTTCGCGCCGCGCACGCGCACTTCAATGAGCTTTGTCGCTCCCTCGCCGTCTCTCGCAATTTGTTTGGCCAAGTCCTCGCACGTTTTTCGCAGCGCTTCGTAAAAGTTCCCCCAATCCGGATGATCGGGCGTCAGCTCGTGATTCCCAGCCAAGCCGCTTGCCATGACGATGACCATATCGTTCGTCGACGTATCGCCGTCGACCGTAATTTGGTTAAACGAAACGTCCGTAGCCGCTCGCAGCGCCGCCTGCAGCACCGGCGGCGAAATATTGGCATCGGTCGTAATGAACGCAAGCATCGTCGCCATGTTCGGGTGAATCATCCCCGACCCTTTCGCCGCCCCGCCGACTGTAACCGTCTTGCCGTCGATTGTCGTTTGATAGCACGCATGCTTCATCACCGTATCGGTCGTTAAAATGGCGGTTTGAAACGCTTCAGCATCCGCCATTGTCGCTCCTGGGACAAGCGTTTCGATGCCGGCGCGAATTTTCTCCATCGGCAAATATTCCCCGATCACGCCCGTTGAAGCGACGGCCACACGATGCGGCGCCAGGCCGAATTGTTTCGCGCACAGGTCGCGCATTTCATACGCATCGCGAAGCCCTTGCGCACCGGTGCAGGCGTTCGCGCAGGCGCTGTTGACGATGACCGCCTGCAATGTTTGCTCGACCGCAAGGCTTTCTTGCGTCACTTTCAGCGGCGCGGCCTGAAAATGGCTTTGGGTATACACCGCGGCGGCCGAAGCTGGCACGTCGCAAATAATGACTCCTAAATCGTTTTTCGAATAACGCAGCCCGGCTTGCACTCCAGCCGCTTGAAATCCTTTCGGCGTGACGATCGTTCCATCGGCAAGCGCCGTCACTTGCGCCGTTTGTTTCGTCATTGTCATCGTTCGTTCCCCTTCCTCACGGATAGATCGGCAAGGATGGGAGGCCCACAGCCTCATCCCACCCCATCATCAAATTGAAGTTTTGCACCGCCTGCCCGGCCGCCCCTTTCATCAAGTTATCGATCACCGCCACGACCGTCACCCGTCCCGTCCGCTCATCATAGGCGAGGCCGATGTCGCAATAGTTCGAGCCGTACACTTCTTTCGTTGCCGGAAACTGTCCCGGCTTGCGAATGCGGACAAACGGCGAATCTTCGTAACTTGTTTTATATAAATCTAGTAAATCGCTAAGGGAAAGCGGCTGTTTCGCCTTCGCGTACATCGTCGCCATAATGCCTCTTGTCATCGGGATCAAATGGGTGCTGAACGTGATCGGCTCCATCGCCTCGTTCCACGTTCCGAGCATTTGTTCAATTTCCGGAATGTGCTGATGGGCATTCACTTTATAAATTTTCACGTTTTCGTTGACTTCGGAAAAATGCGTCCCGAGCCCTGCTTTCCGTCCCGCACCCGACACGCCCGACTTCGCATCAACGATAATCGAGTCTTCGCTGACCCATCCTTCTCTGACAAGCGGAGCCAGACCAAGCAGCGTCGCCGTCGGATAGCAGCCCGGGTTGGATAGGAGCACGGCCTCGCGCACCGCCTCCCGATTCCACTCGGTCAGCCCGTACACCGCCCGCTCTAAATACGCAGCCGGCGCCGCCTCACGCCCGTACCATTGTGCGTACAGCGCACCGTCTCGCAAACGGAAATCGCCCGATAAGTCAATCACTTTCACTCCACGGTCAACAAGCGCCGGCGCCCACTCCCCCGACACCCCGGGCGGCGTGGCGAAAAAGACCGCATCGTAACGGGAAAGCGCCTCGATTTCAAGTTTATGCAACACCGCACCATCGACCGAACCGACGTGCGGGAAGCTTTCCGACAAATGAATCCCATCTTGCGACGACGAGTAGACGTCACAGCGGTCAACGTGCGGATGGCCGTGCAACAAGCGGAACAACTCCGCTCCGCTGTACCCCGTCGCCCCGATAATGGCCACTTTCATGACGTTCCCCCTCACCCGTATGTGCCTCATGTAGTACCCATTATAATACTGTATAAAAATAAAATCAAACGTATATTTAATAATTTTTGAGGAATTTTTTTCTGTCTCATTCACCTCCCAACGGAGCGGCCAAACCTGTTCTGACTGCACTGATGGAATCCGTTCTTTTATCCGTCCCTCATTGACTCCAGCGTACAGACGATCACGAAACATTCACCCAATGTTCAACAAGTTTTCAATCTTTCCACTATCCTTATATTGACTTCCCTCTTTTTTCCTGTACACTGTTATATAGCGACACATTCTACGCAAGGTTGTGATCGGATGAACGAGATTGAATCTCGTGAATGGCAGAAGTGGCTTACACCGCTTGGGCGCGATCTTCGCCTTGAGAAGGGAACGTACTTGTTTCAAGAAGGGGAAAAGGCAGACGAGATTTACTATATTCAATCGGGGAAAATCCAAATCAGCAAAATGGACATGGACGGACGAGAGCTGACGCTGCGCATTTGCAGCGAGGGCGATTTGATCGGCGAGCTGACGCTCTTTTGCCCCGGCGCCCGCTACATGTTGACGGCGAAAGTGTTGAAAGACAGCGTCGTTTCCGCCATTAAGCGCGAGACGCTCGAACAAGAGCTCGCCAACAACCCGAAGCTGGCCATCGAGTTCATGAAATGGATGAGCCTCCATTTCCGCAAAACGCAAACGAAATTCCGCGATTTGATTTTGCATGGCAAAAAAGGGGCGCTCTATTCCACGCTCATCCGCCTTTGCAACAGCTACGGCGTGATGAAAGAAGACGGCATTTTGATCGACCTGCCTCTTACAAACCAAGAGCTTGCCAACTTTTGCGGCACCGCCCGTGAAGTCGTCAACCGCATGCTCGGCGAGTTGCGGAAAAAAGGCGTCATCTCCGTGCAAAAAGGAAAAATTCTTGTTCACCATTTGCAATACTTGCGCGATGAGATCGCCTGCGAAGGCTGCCCACCCGAGCTGTGCAGCATTGACTGACAGGCGGGTGCGGCAAATAAAAGGGAAGGCCGTTCTCGGCGCTCAGGGGCGGCCTTTGCTTTTTTTGAAGCAAACACTCCCCTGCTGTTGAAAGCTACACTACCTATCAACGATGCACCTGCAACCATCGCCACGGCTTTCCAACCACCTTTTTTAAAGGCTTGGCATCCACCATACGCCGCAACCCCCGCGTTGACGGCAAACCAGAAGAAATGCCCATCCGGATCTATCAACATCACTAGATTGTTATTTGCGTACGTGTATCCATTGTGCGTCAAGATATCGTCCGCATCCCCCGGATCCGGATCTAGGGATAGGAACACGCCATGCGTTGGATGATAGTACCAGGCGATCAGATAATACAGACCTGTTTCGTTGTTATATTGATACCCCGCATATCGGTATGAGTTTTCCTCCGCCAAGGCGCCGGATTGGGAGAGAATATTCCCCCATGCATCATATTGATAACGGGCAACGATGTTTCCTTGTGCATCCGTCAGGGCGATGACATCGCCATGGGCGTTATAGTGGTAGAAGTACGTTGCACCACCTTTTTTCATCGCCAACAGCTGGCCGTTTTCTCCGTACTGTAGATGAGCATCTTTCATTACAATAATTTCCATGCCCTAAGAGACAAACAGGGGACCCCTTAGGCGACATGGAGCTGTTTTTTGATCACATCAATGGGAATCTCTTGCTTCGCGGCATCGTAGATGAACTCGACGACGCTGTGTCCTTTCCGAGACCGAAGAAGCTCCAGTCCGGAAGAGATGTCTTGTTGAGATTCCGCGATGCTGTATACGCAGGCGAACAGCACCACGGCCCAATACCGTTTCACCGCCCGAACGTGACGAACACGATACCCATCGAGCTTCAGCTGGTCTTTGGCCTGCCGGAAAAAGCATTCGATCGTCCAGCGCTTGTTTTTTGCAAGCAAAAAGTGCAGAGAATTGCAAGAAAAAATACATAGGCTTGCCGGCTCAATGAATTTACCTTTCAACCGAGTGAGAAGGGAGCGACTGAACGGCAGAAAGCGCATGCCGCAAGCGGTAGCTCTCACCCGTAAACGCGAGAATGTGGGCGTGATGGACCAAACGATCCACCAGCGCTGCCGTCAGGCGGTTGTCCCCAAACACTCGATTCCACTGTCCAAACTCTAAATTCGATGTCACGATGACACTTTTTCGTTCATAACAATCGGCAATGATGTGAAACAGCAGTTCCGACCCCTGCTTTTGGAAAGGTACATAGCCGAGTTCGTCCAAAATCAACAGCTCGCATGTGTCGATTTGCCGTTTGAGCCGTCCGAGGGTGCCGTCTTTTAACGCCTCTTCGAGCTGGGCGACAAGATCGGCGACACGGAAAAACCGAACTTCATGGCCCCGTTCACACGCTTTTAATCCTAATGCGGTGGCGAGATGGGTTTTTCCTGTTCCCGGCGAACCTAAAAGCAGGACGTTCTGTTTTTGCTCCAAAAAGCGAAGGTCGCAAAGTTCTTCCTTCGAGGTCGTGGTCGGCCAATGAATCTGATCCGACCATTCGTAATCTTTGAGCCATTTCAACTCCCGGAACTTCGCCTTCTTGATCAATCGAGCCTGTTTTGCTTTCTGACGGAACGACAGCTCCAACGCCAACACATCACGCAAAAACTGTTCCTTGGTCTCGTAGGCCACCTCCTCGAATCGATCCGCGATGTACGCCAAATGCAGGGCTTTACAAATCTCTTTTACATCCATCTTCATGCCCGGCTTCCCCCTTCCCTTGACGGACAAAGACGTTGATCATACACATGTAAATCGGTTTCATAGTCGACGAAAACGGAAGGGGTATAGGCTTCTTCCCATTTCGCGGGATACTCCGAACGCTTCGCCTCCATCAACACCCCGATCTCATGGGGCGCCAAATCCCACCGTTGATACTTGTCAAGCCACTGAGCGATCTCATAGACGGTGTACCGGTCCAGCAGCTTCTGCACCCCTCGAATGCGTGATGCCGTCTGTTTCGGTTGTTCCATGAAGTATTTCCTAATGGCCTCCGGTAAGTAAACTCGAAACCGCGAATACTCCACCACCCGGGGCTTTTGCGCCCATTCCGCCAAAATGTCCTTCCAAGGGAGCTCCCGTTGCTTTTTCGTGTACGGCCTTGGCGCTTCCAGGTACACCTCCCCTTCTTGGGACAAAACCATGAAACGATCCCATTCCTTTTTGACAAGGACACGGTTGGGGACCGGGATCCCATGAACCACAAACGCCTCCCCATCCACCGTTACTTCCCCGTATTTATTGACATTGGCGTGGTGGAAGGAGAAGATCGGGAGATCTCTCTCCGGCAGGACAAGCAACTCCTTTTGTTCTTCCTGCCATAATTCCTCAATGGTTCTCCCTTTTTCATAGTGGGGGCGGGCTCGATCTTCGATCATCTTGCGATGCAGCCACTCCGTCAGTTCTTCATCCCCCTCGATCAACGGAGCAGGGACAAAGCAGTGTTGCCGAGTATAGTAAACTTTCCGTTCGACATTCCCTTTTTCGTGTCCGCTATACGGATTGCATGCCTGTACGTCAAACCCATAATGAAGCCGGAATCGCTCAAATGCTTCAGTATATTGACGTTCGCCTCCTTTTCGAATCGAAACCACCGCCGCCGCCAAATTGTCGATGCGCAGTTTTCTCGGGACGCCTCCGGCCTGTCGAAAGAGCTGAGTGAGCCCGTGAAGAAAACATTCGCTGTTTTCCGCCGGCAATGGATACGCATACGCGGCGTTGCTGTACGGAAAGCTCAAAATCAGAATTGATCGGTCTTCCTCTTTTCCCTCCTTCGTCACAACGGACATGGTGCCGAAATCCACCTGCGCTTCCCCCGGAGGGTGTTCCAGCCTCTCGTAACGTTGTTCCTTCTCCAGCTTAAGCTGAGGTCTTCGTTTTTGAACGTAGGCGCAAACCGTTCGATAAGACCCTTTAAAGCCATGTTCCTGCTTTAATTGTTCGTACATCTTCTTGCTTGTCCGCCGTTGTTTTCTTGGCAGTTTGGCGTCCTCCTCCAGCCAGTCATCAATGATTTGACCGTATCCTTCTTCCTCCATCATTCCCCGTTTTCTCTTTATTTTTTGTCTGACCGAAATGTCTCCATCCGCATATTTCTTGACTGTTCTCCAGTTAAATCCCGTCCTGCGGACAATTTCGGAAAGCGATAACCCTTTCTTTTCACGCAAATGTTTGATATGATGAATTTCAGGCATTGCTAGCATCCTTTCTTTACCTCCACTGTTTTGTTCTTCACAACCTTAACAGTAGAGGGAATTTTAGGAGCTGGCAAGCCTTTTTTTTATGCCATGAAGCTCTGCACTTTTTTGTTGCAGAACTCTGTACTTTCATTTTGCACTAAACACAGCGCTGGGCATAATAACGCAAGATCTCTTCATCGCCTAGCTCCCGGTCGGTGCTCAAGACGACATGGAGATGATCTGGCGTCATCGGTTCATCCGCCTTCCAAGCCAGCAGCACCACCGCGTCATCGAGGCCATGGATCGCTCCCTCGTAGCGATACACGCGGTAACGCTCCTTCCCCACCGTGACGAGGTGGGTGTCGTTGGGCTCGATATAGCGGGCGAACTTCTTCGCTTGGATGGCGATACCTTTCGGATAGAGAATCCGGTTCGTCTTGAGCATGGCGATGACATGGAATCCTTGTTTCAGGCAGGCTTCGATGAGCGCTTGGGACGGATACCACGAATCCATGAGCACATACACCGGCTGAGCCCACTTCCCCTTGAGCGAGGAAAGCATCTCGATCGCTAGGTCGATCTTGCTTCTTCCCGCCGTCTTGTCATACAGACGAAAGGCGAACGGGAACGCTTGCGAGAAAGTATGCACCATCAGCCAAACGAGCGAATGCCCCCAAACGGATTGATGATCTTTGTGCGAGTAGTGCCAATCACACCCTTGAATGGCGCGGGCAGCCCGTGACGAAGGCTTCGTTTTTTGGCAAATCGTATCATCAATCGAAACAAAAAGGGGTTGATTCTCCTGTTTGGCGATTCGCTGGATGCGATGAAGGATCCATTGCTGGAGTTTGCGAAGCAACGTCTCTTCATCCCAAGGGCTTTTCGTGAAAAAATGGCTGAGCGTGGTTCGATGATTGGGATGAAAACTCCAGTGATGGACATCGGTCAATGTTCCCGAAAATCCCTTGGTAGTCAAGGCATCCACAATATGAACGAGATGCTTGATGACCGGTTTCGAGAAATAAAGCGCCAATCCCAGCGTCATGAAAAACTTGTGGATTCCTTGATGATGTGCTAATCTATTCATGAGACATGAACCTCCTTGTGGGTAGTTTGAGCACATCTATTTTACTCCAGGAGCTGGGTTCATGTCTCCTTTTTTGTTTAGCTGTCAATTTATGTTAGCAAATTTGCTCATCTACAGTCCGTATATATATGATCTTACCACATTTCCATCCGCATCGGTTTCATACAGAACGTTGAGGCTGTCGCCTTGGTAATGATAGTTCGTAACGACGCCATTCACGGTCTTCTGGATGCGTCGACCGTCTTCATCATATTTGTACGTCACAAACGGCGCGCTTTCGCCTTTTCGGGTGATCGCGACAAGCGGATCAGCGGCGCTCCGTTCATACCGATACTGGCCGTCTTGGAAGCGGTTGCCGTTCACATTGTGCGTGTATATCTAAGAGGCTGGTGATTTCGTGCAAAATACCGCTGAGTTCCACCCATTTCTCAATGAGAGAAACCTCGCAAAATCGGCTTTCTGTTCTGAATGAAAATGCCTCCAATTGGTGTGTGGCAACGGTTTTTCACCGGCCTTCTAAAAAATTTCTGATTTATACTTCGATTTAATTTTCATACTCCCAAATAGCGTAACGACTAATAGCTAAAGCTGTTTCGCCCCAAGTTTTTCTTGAACAATGGGCAAGTATTTTTTGAGACGATCCTCTACACTTTTGATATTAAAATCTTTCATGATAAACAATCCTCTCGCTATCTCCAATCCTGACTTTTCCACCATATTTTCTAACCTTTTTGGACTTGTAACATAAATAGTAAATACTTCAGCAGAATCCGAGTTCCCCTTGATACCAATATCCGCTTCAATTTCTATCCAAAAATCATCAACCTTCTCTCCCCAGTCTTCCTCCATTATCGTTAAACAAAACAATTCAGGGATTATCATGTATACGACTCCCTTCATGTATATAGAACTTTTCTAAGAGGCCGGTGAAAAACGGCAATTTCCTTTGATCAATGGGAAGAACGTGTGAAAAGCGATCCCAATGCTACAAAACTTTTCGATTTAAGAAATGATGCTCGAGAGCATGATGTGCCCTTTCGTCACCGCCCGTCTACATCTAGCTTCCCCCATCGCTCCGCGTTGGCTCTTCACCAAAAGTTGTACTTGATTTTTTTATCACGTACCTTACTTATGCAACCAAGAAAGAACAGGAAACGAATCATGTTTTGCATACACGTGTTCAGAGAAGTGAATCGTCTGTCAAGTACATGTTGTGGTGAGGAGCCTCCGCGTTACACATTACTTGATGCCGTTAGAATAATTTAGGAACAACGTATTAGCAATTTCTTGTGGAATTTGTTGATTTACAAAATTGAGTGCCACCCACGATAGAACTGTTTGATCAATAGAACGCCAAGTTTTTAAAATCGGCAATAAATCCGCACCATTGTTCCTATTTTGAAGCCCTAAAACACAAATCCCATAACTTCTTTCTCCCCATATTGCCCATTTCATTGAAGGAGGTAGCCAAATAATGGTATAAGAATTGTATAACAACGCATCCGCCGGACTTTCCTCAGGGCCTAATTCAAGAACATCTAAATATTCATCAGGTGATAAATGGACCGGGAGTTTCATCCAATTATAATAATTAAACTCTTTATAAAAATATTCTACTGGATTAGGGTCCAACACTGCGGTAAGGACATAATCATCTTTCGTTTCTTTAGATAATTGTTGGATTGTGCTCCAAAAATCTTCGTCCATTCCCCAGTCAAACTCTTCAAACAAAAAATAATTGAATTGTTCTCGGAATACCTGTTTAGGCAATCTATTTTCCAAATAAAACGCATCACTAGCCATTTCTATTAGCTTATTAAATTCCTTTTTATCCCTAACAAACAAAGCTTCTAAATTCACTGGAATCACCCTATTTTAACTTCTTTTGCTCCCTTTTGGATTAGGAAAGGTCTATTTCTTTCGTTTCAATTTCTTTATCGTGATGTTGATATCGTCGACCAGCGCGCTTTCACTTAGCCATTTCCAAAATTTCTTTTTTGTTAAATACGTTTTTTCCTCAACAATTCTTTCAAGTCTTGATGCATCATCAGCATTTCCATATCTACCTATTGCGAGTATGGCATGAGTCTTTAGAGTTGTATTAAAATCACCCGTTAAAATTTCAAAGAACTTATTTACTACATCTCTCGTAACTTTGTCCTTAGGAAATTTTTCTGCGAAAGCAAGTAGAGTAACGGCACTAAAAATACGCTCAAATTCCTCACTAAAGAGATCTTCTATTATAACGTTTGATGCTTCTGGATGATCAAATGAATGATAAATAGCCTCTGCTAATGCTTTGTGAGAATAACGGGAATCTGGTTTTCTGTACTCCTTGATTATTTCTTCTATTCCATACATTATTTGTAATTTCGCTACCTTGATTTGTTCCAGTGCCTCTTTGTTATCCGTTTTGATTTTGTCTAATTCTCTTATAGCATTGTCATCGCCAATTGTTCCTATCATAGCGATTTCTGCGATTAAATCTGTACCACTTTTTTTAGATAAATTGCGAATTTTTCTTTTTAATTGAGTTTCTTTCCCCTCTAAAAAATCCAATACACTTTCTGCATAAGCTTTAACAAAAAATATCTCTGCCTCATCTTCAAGAATAGCTTTCAGAAAAGGGATGACACTACTGTCATTTACTAATCTCAAGGTTTCTAATATGCCAATCTTACCATTAGGATCTACTTTATAAAAGTATTTTTGTAAGATAGTAATTATGTCCCTTCCCATCTTAGCTAAATCTGGAGCAACTATATCTATATTATGCTCATTAAAATTATTAACTAAATCTCTCACCGTCTCCTCATATTGATTCATATTTTTCACCCCTAAAACGAGCGGGTATTGTCAAAAGTTTATCCTCCACACTCACGGTTTTCCCTTGAGTTTCAACGGTTGAACGAAAAAAAGCTTGCCACCCCCATTGTTTTCGGCCATCATTGAGGTAACGACACCCAACAGCCAAAACAAAGGAGTGACAAGCTTTGTTACCTCAATTATTAGCCTATTTGCTCGAAATTATCAAGACCCAATATCAAATCATTGTGTATTTAATGGGTGTGATATTGGGGAAATCCTTGCATCTCGAGGACTGGGACGAACCCATCCAAAAGCCGTACCGGAAACTTCAGGTCGATGACCTTCCGATCATCGATGTGCCGGAAACCCTTGATTACCGGAAGCTGTTGGCAGACTATGAAGCCCAGCACAGACGTCCTTTACGGCCCATCCAGCGCCGCGCGAATGCGAAACACCGTGTGCCGGATTCGTTGACCTGCCCTCGCTGCCAGGCTCCCTCTTCTTACCTGTACGCCAATAACGGCGGAAAAGGGCAATACCAATGCAAAGTGTGCCAATGCCGGTTCAACCACCGAAATCGGTTCACCAAGCAAGCGGTCTTTCGTTGTCCGCACTGCAAAAAGACGTTGGAAAAAATCAAGGAGCGCAAGGAATACAACATCTATAAGTGCAAGAACAACGATTGCCCGTTTTACCAGGCCAACCTTCGCCGGATGACGAAGAAAGAGCGCCAACAGTTTCAACAGAATCCTCAAGCCTTCAAGGTGCGGTATTTGTTTCGGGAGTTCTTGTTTGACTTTCTCCCGTTGGCTTCCTCGTCGCTCATCAAGCCGAAGGTCGATTTGTCCCGGCTGGCTGCGTCGCCGCACGTGTTGGGGCTCGTGTTGACGTACTACGTCAACTTTGGGATGTCCTCGAGGGAAACCGCCGCCGCCCTGAAGGACATCCATGGCGTCTCGATCTCTCATCAGACGGTGCTCAACTACGCCAACAGCGTCGCGCTTTGGATCAAGCCCTTTGTCGACCGATTTCCGTATGAGCTGTCCGGTTCGTTCTGTGGGGACGAGACATATATTCGTGTGAAGGGCCGTTGGCATTACCTATTCTTTATGTTCGACGCGGTGAAAAAGATCGTGCTGTCCTATCGCGTCTCGCCCAACCGGGACACGCTCTCGGCCATCAAGGCGATCAATGATGTCCTCAGGAAGCTGCCGTCCCTTCCAGACGACTTGTCGTTCGTCGTGGATGGCAACCCGATTTACCTGTTGGCGCAACACTTCTTTGCCCAGCACGGGATTTCGTTTGACGTCCGCCAGGTAATCGGCCTGACCAACGAAGATCCGGTCTCGGAAGAATTTCGCCCTCTCAAGCAGATCATCGAGCGATTCAACCGGACCTTTAAAGGCAACTACCGCCCGACCCATGGGTTTGGCGCCGAGGAAGGCTCGGTGTCCTTTGTGACGCTGTTTGTGGCGTATTTTAACTTTCTGCGCCCGCATAGCGCGCTCGAAGGCCGGGTGCCGGTCGTCATCCCGGAGCTCGCCGAGCTGCCGCATATGCCGGCCCGGTGGACGAAGCTGATCGCCATGGCTCAGGACTTCCTTCAAAACGAGGCAGCCTAACTTTTTTGTCCTCCAGAGCCCGTTGAACAGAACTCCTGCCGGATTCGGCGAAGCGAACCCTTGACCAACCGAACACCGCCAAAGGTAAAATTCGGTAAAGGCAAGGGCGGCTTTCCTATTGCCTTCTTTTTTGTCCCCGTCGCCCTTGACGACTCTTCCGCACCTTTGGCGGGTGTTGGTCAAGGGCGAATCCGGCTCTCTGCATGCCCCACGATGCTCAATGGGATGGTCTGTGTGGAGTTTTCATAGAACTTTTGACGCTACCAACGAGCGCTGGCGAAGGATCGCACGCATCCATCCGCCCATAAGCGGGATGCGGTGTACATCCAACGAAGAAAGCGTTTCGATCGCGAGTTCCCCCTTGCTTTTCCCAGCCGTCTTGTCGTAAAGGCTCGTGAAAAACTTGTGGATTCCTTGATAATGTGCTCATCGATTCCTGAGGCATCCCCCTGTACATCGACTCTAACCAAGGAAGCAGATTCGTGTCTCCTGCTTTATTTGGTTGTCAGTTTATGTTAGCGGATTTGATCATCTAAAGTTATAGTTAAAACTCTCGCAAAATCTTTAATTACTGTTTCAATTTCCTTTTTTATTTCGAAAGGCGGTAAATTGATTATATTATCCCTTTTTTGATGAAAAAAAACGGTTTGTTGACATTCCAAATATGGATATTTTCTATTAAATACCCCTCTTCTTCATTACCGATTAATTTTCCACTTGAATCGTTAATAGCTAAACAAACCAAAGAATAGTAATTTGTTTCAAAGCATTGACCTTTTTCCATACCATGCTCCTCAATACCTTTCAAAGCATCCACTTCATTAATTCGTTCTAATTTAATATCTAAAATCACGAGTGTTGATTATCCAAAATTATACATACGCCTTCCATAAATTTGGGCATACTCAAACAAAGCAGCGGCCATCCCGGATTTCCAATCGAGAGGAAGCTGCCCAGAGAAAAAACGGCGAACGAACGAAATGAAGGAAAGAGAGACGTTCGTCTGTTTTTTGGTTTGATCATACAGCCATCGCAGCAACACATACGCGATGAACGCCGCAAACAGTTGGTTGTATACCGCATTTTCCGTCGTGCCAAACAAGGTCGGGACATTCAGATATTGCTTCACCCAACGGAAAAAGACCTCAACAGTCCAACGTTGTTGGTACATGTCGGCAATGGTTTCCGCAGACGCATGGAAGAGGTTCGTCACGACCCGAATGTCGCGGCCATTCGCATCTCGAAAGATCACCACCCGGTGACGCTTGGTGGAGCGGCATTGTTTCGTCCCCAACTGGCACGTGAAGTCGGCTTGAACCGATGAGGATGTGCTGGAAAGGCGTTTCAAGCTTTTTTTCTGATGGAGTTCGATGTTGTCCTTCATCCGAATGACAAAGAGCTGATGTTGCTCCACAAATCGATCGAGGCGTTCGATTTTGAAATACGCCCGGTCTTCCACCAGCACTTGTTGAGCGTTCGTCAACTGTTCTCCCACCGGGCCATCATGACGCAGTCCGATGGTTTCCACCACGTCTGCCGGCAACGAGGATTCCGGCGAATACGCGACGTGCAGCTTCACTCCGGCGCGTTCGCCGTGATACGGCGCCCATGGCAGGCGGTTTTTCCCGACCGTGACGGTCGTCGAATCCACCACCCGAAGCGGTTTGGGAAACCGAAGCGAACGGCGGGTTTGGCGGTTGCACTTGGAAATGATCAACGCCAACAAGCGTTTCATGATGTCATAGGGAACTTCTTTCGCTTTCTTGGATACAGTTGAATAATGGAATCGCGGCAATCCATACAGAGGCCCCACATCGGCTCCGTGGCGAAAGCTTTTCCATTGATGCATGGCGGCCAGCAGGAAGAAGTGAATCAACTCGCGCAACGTAAAGGTTCGAGACGAATCACGATACCCAACCGCTTCGGCAATCAGTTGAATCTCTTCATCCGAAACAAGTTTTTGCATCAAATTCGGGAGTGTGGTATGCTTGTTCATAGAGAGCACCTCCTGGGTTTGTTTGTGTCGCTACTCACATTCTACAGGAAAGGTGCTCTTTTTTCTATACCCTTTGGATTTTATTGGATAATCAACACGCCTGATCTAAAATATAGCCATTTTGGACAAAAAATTGCTGATACTGGTTAAGTATATCTACGATTATTTCTTCAATTTGTTCTTCTAGTTCGAAAACTCTCGTTCTTGACAATTCATCCAGTTTGGCGGTTTTAAACTTTTTTTCTTCATCTCTAATTCCTCCTAATATAAAGGTGGAACTTAACAGAGTTCCACCTTTATTTATAAGTTATCCCTTAATACGTTTACCATACCATGTCCAACGTTTAGTTCCTTTACTACTTCTTCTAAATTTCCCCTGATAATAGCTCTACCTATTTAACTGCCAATGATAACCATGACCGTTATGAGGGGGGATGAAATTCGAATGATTTATATGTGTATCCTATACCCTTACGAGTTCTCCATTGAACACCATAATTTTGAGGAATAATCATTATCAACAATAATTTCCATATTTATCAATGCCTATTGGATAGTAAGCCATGTCAGTTACAATCTTATAAAGACTTTCATGTCTTCCTGATAACCAATCTACTGTAAAATCCTCTGGATTTACATAGCCGATATTTGCCTCATTTAATTTATTACATTCAAGCCAATACTTTCTAAATACAGCAATAACTCTTCCTGAATGACATATTGGGTCAAATCTTTCTTTGATGAAATTTTCCAATTCCTCTTCAGTATCAAATTTATTACGATTTATCTCTCTAATTCTTTTTAATCTTTCTTCTTCTTCCTTTACTGCTTCTGTTAGCTCACGTACATACTCGTTAAACAATGTTTCGTATTCTTTCATACTCTATAGTCCCTCCATGTTACGGCCATTCAGTTTCCGGTTTTATACGCCTTATACCCATCATACACCGCAAATCCAGCGTTAACTATAAACCAGAAGAAATGCCCGTCCGAATCCACTAACATTAATCAAAAAGAGGGTGTCCCAAAACGACTGGGACACCCTCTCTCATCGCTATATAATATATAAGCACCAGCCGCTTCCCTGCCACACTATATGTTGTGTCTTTCTTGAGGAGAGATCACTTTTTGGGTCAGCCCCTTTTGAGAGTTACCTTAATCCTTTAAGTTTTGAAACGGTATTATCTTCGAGTTATTAATTTTTGTAGTTTTCCAACAACTTCTCGCAAAACGATTTAGCGGCTTCCTTGTCATGATAGACTGCATAAATATAATCCAAAGCTTCATTTAACTGCAAAGCGTCCGGTAAAGGGGATTCTTTAAATTGGGACTTAACATTTTCTTTGCAAGCAAATACATAAAGCTCCTGATCTCTTTCTCCCCAAATCCCCCATTGTAGAGATGGTGAGGTAAACACTAATTTACAACTATAGTCAACCAGCCCAATATAAATATTCTCCAAAGGTTCTGCGTTTAAGATGTCTAGATAATTTTCGTACGAAAGATCGACCGGGATTTTTGCCCATTCATATCTTTTCATTCTTTCATTATAATCATTTTCTAGTTCAGCCAATAGAATATATTTATCACCTGACTTTCGAGCTAATATTTGCAATCCGTTCCAGAACTCCTCTTCATACATACCATGATATTCCCCAAAAAGGAAACCATTATACTCTTTACGAAAGACCTGATTTGGCATGGATTGATTAAGTATAAAAATGTTACTCAATCTTTCTTTCATCTTACTATAATCGTTTTTATTTTTAATAAAGAATTTTTCAAGATTCATTTACTTTTGCCGTTTTCCCTCCTTTTTTAGGATCTGAAGATACTTTCTCTCCATTTCTAGCTCTTGTATGATTGCATCCTTATTCATGTTAGCTCAAAATCCCCCTCCTCTGGATCAACTGTGTTAAAGCGGGATCTCCAGAGTTTTCTACGAAATAAAAAGAGGAAACACCTTTGAACCCAATCTTATTTTTTAATTCTTACTACTCTTCCAAAACGTTATGAAATCAACCCCTATACTTTCTGCCCGCGGCGCTAGTTGGGCGCTAGTCTTAACCAGCACTACGAGCTTAAAAAATACCGGTAATTTTAATTTGAGATACAATGTCTTTTAATTTTTCTTCACCAATCAACGCATGATTTATAAAATCACTTACATTTGTATATTCTTGATGATTTAAATTATAGTACTTTGTAAGGCAAATGCCTACTTGAGTATTAGTTATTGAATAACGTTCACCCTTATAGATAAATTCTATATCATGTCCAATCTCTATAAGCTCTATTAATTTTTCTAAACTCATATTTTTCTTCCTACTTTCCTCTACCTTTATTCATTGATTCCACTTTCTCTTTCCATTTATGTCAATGTGGTCCTCCAAGGATGATGTTTCGGATTCCCATGATCGCTATAGTCCATGTCTTTTTTCGCTCTTCCTTCATCTATACCTAAATATTGTTTCTCATTAATGGTTGTTTGGTATAAGAGAACGGGTTTCTTCTTTAATAGTTCTCTAAGACCTTCGAGTTCTAATGATGGATTTATTATTTCTGAAATGTTCGCTTCTGATGATGAAACGATAATACTACTTTCCTTTATTCTATCAAGGCCAAGACAGTCAACTTCCTTACCTTCAACTTTGAAATAGAACCTACATCGAATATCACCGTCAACATCTCGTGGAAGCTCTAGAAAGTCGGTGAAAAACGGTTGTTTCTTTTGAGCAATGGGGGATCGTTTGAAAGGTGATTCTGATGCGACAAGGCTTTTCTATTTAAGAAACGGTCTTGATAAGCGGCTTGCCCCCTTAAATCACCGGTCTCCTAGAAGGCTGTTGAAAACATTGTTCCATTCAGAGCTTTTCTAAATTTAGTTTGTAAATACTATTTTTACTAACTCCATACAATATACTTCCTCTACCAAAATAATAATCAAATGTTAATTCGTTACCTTGTGTATCGTAGGCTGTATATTCTTTATGCTGCTTATTTTCTAGATTAATTCCGACAATATCTCCTTCATTGGTTAAAACAAAAACCATATTGTGCCCCACAACCAAATTTTCTCCACGACTAACATTCGATTCCCACCAACAAGCAGTATTACTATTCTTTTTTAATTGCACTATAGGATATTTTGCATCTGCACTATAATAATATAGCCATACATCGTTAGAATCAGAAATGTTTACTGCATGACAATGATCAATGGGTGGAAAATTTCGTTGCTCAACTAACATATCAAATGCATCATATATCATAGCCCCATTTTTATCGAAACATACAATTCCCTTACTTCACGAGTGTTGATTATCCAAAATTATACATACGCCTTCCATAAATTTGGGCATACTCAAACAAAGCAGCGGCCATCCCGGATTTCCAATCGAGAGGAAGCTGCCCAGAGAAAAAACGGCGAACGAACGAAATGAAGGAAAGAGAGACGTTCGTCTGTTTTTTGGTTTGATCATACAGCCATCGCAGCAACACATACGCGATGAACGCCGCAAACAGTTGGTTGTATACCGCATTTTCCGTCGTGCCAAACAAGGTCGGGACATTCAGATATTGCTTCACCCAACGGAAAAAGACCTCAACAGTCCAACGTTGTTGGTACATGTCGGCAATGGTTTCCGCAGACGCATGGAAGAGGTTCGTCACGACCCGAATGTCGCGGCCATTCGCATCTCGAAAGATCACCACCCGGTGACGCTTGGTGGAGCGGCATTGTTTCGTCCCCAACTGGCACGTGAAGTCGGCTTGAACCGATGAGGATGTGCTGGAAAGGCGTTTCAAGCTTTTTTTCTGATGGAGTTCGATGTTGTCCTTCATCCGAATGACAAAGAGCTGATGTTGCTCCACAAATCGATCGAGGCGTTCGATTTTGAAATACGCCCGGTCTTCCACCAGCACTTGTTGAGCGTTCGTCAACTGTTCTCCCACCGGGCCATCATGACGCAGTCCGATGGTTTCCACCACGTCTGCCGGCAACGAGGATTCCGGCGAATACGCGACGTGCAGCTTCACCCCGGCGCGTTCGCCGTGATACGGCGCCCATGGCAGGCGGTTTTTCCCGACCGTGACGGTCGTCGAATCCACCACCCGAAGCGGTTTGGGAAACCGAAGCGAACGGCGGGTTTGGCGGTTGCACTTGGAAATGATCAACGCCAACAAGCGTTTCATGATGTCATAGGGAACTTCTTTCGCTTTCTTGGATACAGTTGAATAATGGAATCGCGGCAATCCATACAGAGGCCCCACATCGGCTCCGTGGCGAAAGCTTTTCCATTGATGCATGGCGGCCAGCAGGAAGAAGTGAATCAACTCGCGCAACGTAAAGGTTCGAGACGAATCACGATACCCAACCGCTTCGGCAATCAGTTGAATCTCTTCATCCGAAACAAGTTTTTGCATCAAATTCGGGAGTGTGGTATGCTTGTTCATAGAGAGCACCTCCTGGGTTTGTTTGTGTCGCTACTCACATTCTACAGGAAAGGTGCTCTTTTTTCTATACCCTTTGGATTTTATTGGATAATCAACACGCCTGCCCTTACTTCCTATTTCACTTTCATGAAAAATTCCTTCATCACTATAACCAATCCATATATGGTGATCTTGATCTACTTTACATGTATTTACTCCATTACCTACACAAAATTCTTTTAATAAATTTCCTTTTTTGTCATATATAAATGCATTATTTTCTTGGTCATGTGCTAAGTAACCACAGATTAGTAGATAGTTATCTTCTATTAACTGCAAGAAGTGTAATTCTTTATTTGCAACGACTTCATACAATCGCTTCTCTCCATTATCTAAATGGACTATTTTATATAAAAAGGGATTGCCAGTAGTATTTTCATGTAAATAAAGTATCAATATATCGTCTTTTAATCCCAAGTCTACAGATATAGGTTGGCATTCACCCAATTCCTTAATTTCATAATATTTAGTAAATATTAATTTGTCAGCATTCAAATATATAACCCCTTTCTTTTTATAGAGAGGAAATATATGGAAAAATCTTCTTCTGTTAACTTGTTTTTTAAATACTAGGTTTTATCTGTAATGTATAAGGCTTTAACTCCCTTTTTAATAAAATCGTATGAATATCCTCAATGTTTGAGGTCGTAAGGAGCACATACGGAGTGTTTCCAAGGCTAATGAAAATTTTTTCATTATGATTGGCGAACATAAGTGCTGCTCCTGCTTCAAAAGTGAAATCGAGCTTATTAGAGTTCGTTTTATAATAGTATGCATCCTCTAAAAAAGTGCTAAGCTGAAATCCATTTTGAGATTGCATTTCTTTTATCTGGATGAACTCTAATTTCTCTTTAGGATTGAACGATTGTAATGTTGGCATTTCTATTTCCTTTTTGATCAACAGATGGTCAATCTCCGCTTTATAAGCGATTTCTGTTTGTTCCGCCGTCACTACATAACATTCCTGATGATTCACCTGCAGTACGACTTGCGTGCAGCGAAAAGCTTCTCGATAGTCAGGATCTAAATCCGAACAACTTACAAATACTCGTATATGTTGTGATTGGGAAATTCGACGTAAATCATCAAGCTTTGCTTGGATCGGAATCAGGTAATGTGGTGCCGATGACAATGGAACCTCTCCCTTTTAAAAATGTATATCTCATAAGCTCCACCACGTTAAATCTAGATTTATCCTCCATCTTTTCCTTTTTTTATTGTGTTTATGAAGAAAGATAAGACACTTTATTTATTTTCCATATAATTTGTGTTTCGTTTTCTTTTTCTAAAAAAGTTACAACCCACCCGAAATGATGTAAACGATCAGTAAACGTCACCTTATGATTTAACGTCCACATTAAATCACCTAAATATCTCCAATAAAAAGATTCGTGTGGTCTGTCTACTCTTACTAATCTTTCTTTCTTTAAAACCTTATTTCCTTTTTGACGTTTTATTTCTAAATATATATCTACATAAGAGACTTCGTGTTCACATATAATGCTACATATCAGGCGTGTTGATTATCCAATAAAATCCAAAGGGTATAGAAAAAAGAGCACCTTTCCTGTAGAATGTGAGTAGCGACACAAACAAACCCAGGAGGTGCTCTCTATGAACAAGCATACCACACTCCCGAATTTGATGCAAAAACTTGTTTCGGATGAAGAGATTCAACTGATTGCCGAAGCGGTTGGGTATCGTGATTCGTCTCGAACCTTTACGTTGCGCGAGTTGATTCACTTCTTCCTGCTGGCCGCCATGCATCAATGGAAAAGCTTTCGCCACGGAGCCGATGTGGGGCCTCTGTATGGATTGCCGCGATTCCATTATTCAACTGTATCCAAGAAAGCGAAAGAAGTTCCCTATGACATCATGAAACGCTTGTTGGCGTTGATCATTTCCAAGTGCAACCGCCAAACCCGCCGTTCGCTTCGGTTTCCCAAACCGCTTCGGGTGGTGGATTCGACGACCGTCACGGTCGGGAAAAACCGCCTGCCATGGGCGCCGTATCACGGCGAACGCGCCGGGGTGAAGCTGCACGTCGCGTATTCGCCGGAATCCTCGTTGCCGGCAGACGTGGTGGAAACCATCGGACTGCGTCATGATGGCCCGGTGGGAGAACAGTTGACGAACGCTCAACAAGTGCTGGTGGAAGACCGGGCGTATTTCAAAATCGAACGCCTCGATCGATTTGTGGAGCAACATCAGCTCTTTGTCATTCGGATGAAGGACAACATCGAACTCCATCAGAAAAAAAGCTTGAAACGCCTTTCCAGCACATCCTCATCGGTTCAAGCCGACTTCACGTGCCAGTTGGGGACGAAACAATGCCGCTCCACCAAGCGTCACCGGGTGGTGATCTTTCGAGATGCGAATGGCCGCGACATTCGGGTCGTGACGAACCTCTTCCATGCGTCTGCGGAAACCATTGCCGACATGTACCAACAACGTTGGACTGTTGAGGTCTTTTTCCGTTGGGTGAAGCAATATCTGAATGTCCCGACCTTGTTTGGCACGACGGAAAATGCGGTATACAACCAACTGTTTGCGGCGTTCATCGCGTATGTGTTGCTGCGATGGCTGTATGATCAAACCAAAAAACAGACGAACGTCTCTCTTTCCTTCATTTCGTTCGTTCGCCGTTTTTTCTCTGGGCAGCTTCCTCTCGATTGGAAATCCGGGATGGCCGCTGCTTTGTTTGAGTATGCCCAAATTTATGGAAGGCGTATGTATAATTTTGGATAATCAACACTCGTGGCTACATATATATCTACGATTAGGACTGCTCTTTTTCTTATAGATAAATGTATTTTTGTAATTTAATTCTTTTATCTTGTTGTATATTTCACGAAAAACTTGCTTATCCCATCCTCGCTCATCAGCAAGTTTTTCCATACCCTCTTGTAACACTTCTAATGCCATTTTCTTTTTTTCCAAGTCATCCGTAAGAGAGAAATATTGATTACTGTAGATGAGCAAATTTGCTAACATAAATTGACAGCTAAACAAAAAAGGAGACATGAACCCAGCTCCTTGAGTAAAATAGATGTGCTCAAACTACCCACAAGGAGGTTCATGTCTCATGAATAGATTAGCACATCATCAAGGAATCCACAAGTTTTTCATGACGCTGGGATTGGCGCTTTATTTCTCGAAACCGGTCATCAAGCATCTCGTTCATATTGTGGATGCCTTGACTACCAAGGGATTTTCGGGAACATTGACCGATGTCCATCACTGGAGTTTTCATCCCAATCATCGAACCACGCTCAGCCATTTTTTCACGAAAAGCCCTTGGGATGAAGAGACGTTGCTTCGCAAACTCCAGCAATGGATCCTTCATCGCATCCAGCGAATCGCCAAACAGGAGAATCAACCCCTTTTTGTTTCGATTGATGATACGATTTGCCAAAAAACGAAGCCTTCGTCACGGGCTGCCCGCGCCATTCAAGGGTGTGATTGGCACTACTCGCACAAAGATCATCAATCCGTTTGGGGGCATTCGCTCGTTTGGCTGATGGTGCATACTTTCTCGCAAGCGTTCCCGTTCGCCTTTCGTCTGTATGACAAGACGGCGGGAAGAAGCAAGATCGACCTAGCGATCGAGATGCTTTCCTCGCTCAAGGGGAAACGGGCTCAGCCGGTGTATGTGCTCATGGATTCGTGGTATCCGTCCCAAGCGCTCATCGAAGCCTGCCTGAAACAAGGATTCCATGTCATCGCCATGCTCAAGACGAACCGGATTCTCTATCCGAAAGGTATCGCCATCCAAGCGAAGAAGTTCGCCCGCTATATCGAGCCCAACGACACCCACCTCGTCACGGTGGGGAAGGAGCGTTACCGCGTGTATCGCTACGAGGGAGCGATCCATGGCCTCGATGACGCGGTGGTGCTGCTGGCTTGGAAGGCGGATGAACCGATGACGCCAGATCATCTCCATGTCGTCTTGAGCACCGACCGGGAGCTAGGCGATGAAGAGATCTTGCGTTATTATGCCCAGCGCTGGACGATCGAATGCTTTTTCCGGCAGGCCAAAGACCAGCTGAAGCTCGATGGGTACCGTGTTCGTCACATTCGGGCGGTGAAACGGTATTGGGCCGTGGTGCTGTTCGCCTGCGTATACAGCATCGCCGAATCTCAGCAAGACCTCTCTTCCGGCCTGGAGCTTCTTCGGTCTCGGAAAGGGCACAGCGTCGTCGAGTTCATCTACGATGCCGCGAAGCAAGATATTCCCATTGATGTGATCAAAAAACAGCTCCATGTCGCCTAAGGGGTCCCCTGTTTGTCTCTTAGGGCATGGAAATTATTGTAATGAAAAATGCTCATCTACAGTGATTATAATCCATTTCAACATAAACAGTAATAAAATCGGGTACCATTTCCATTTCTTTCTCGCTTAATTTAGATAGATCCGGTACGCATTGAATGATAATTCCCTTTTCCCCATCTGTATGAATTTCGGGCAAAAAACGAGTATAAAGTGACGTAATACATCTTGTTTCATAATGAAAGATGGCGGACTTGCTTTGCCTATAATCGGTAAAGGGGCTTGTCTCACCAGTATCATCGTCAACTATTACAGTATGATCAAAATAGTTTATATCACTTGGAATAGAAAGTTGAACATCCCTTATAACAGTCATTTTTTCACTTCCTTTTAATGAACCTCTCCCACCTACATTCCGTTTCAAGGGCTGCCCTATATAGATGTGACCGCCCATTTTGCAATATTAATCAATCAAAAATTTTTAACTTTGCACTTTAATTAACTGGATAATCTACTAGAAACTCCTCTCTATTGATCACTATACTTTTAGCTTCAATAAATAATAGTGCCTCCCAAAATTCAAGTACAAAGTTAGCTGAAGAAAAGTATTCACCAACCCAAATTTCTTTTGACGAACTGATATGAATTTTACCTATACCATTCTTATAATAATCAATTGAAGTTAGCTCAATGTAATCTCCATCTTCTGGATCAACAGGGTTCAAGCGGGAATCTCCAGAGTTTTCTACGAAATAAAAAGAGGAAACACCTTTGAACACAATCTTATCATCTTTCTCATTATCAACTACTTTCACATTTAGACTAATCGTGTGAGATAAAATATCAATATGAAAACTTTTGACTACGGCAGCCCACATTTCATTTAATAAAGCAACTAATTTCTTTTGATTCATACTAATCACTCGCCCCTTGGTAAATAGTAGTTCGCCACGGCGCCATTCACAGTCTTTTGAATGGGTACGTCTTCACTGTACAAGAAAAAAGTTATCCCTTAAATCACGACCAAAAGGCTAAGTACATTTTTGATTTTGTTTCTCATAGTAAGAATTAATAAGCATTTCCGCTATATTATTACTGCCAATTAGACCAATTGGATTTTTTATTTTTTCCCCTTCCTCTTTAGAAATAGGCTCTAATTCTGCTATTGGTGTATTCGCATCCCCTCGACTCACAAAATATTCCTTGCCATTGTAAAACACAAAATCCGGTAACTCATATTCTTCAGGATTGAATTTCCCTTTAGACAATTTCCCGATAATTATCCATTCTTTATTAACGATTCCATATATTCCACTGTTAATCGTATATAGAACAGAAAGTTTTTCAAATTGATGACTAAAGGTTTTTATATCTAATACTTCATTAGTAAAGATATCAAAATATTGTATATAAATGTCATCCTTTAGCCCTTCTCCTCTTACTACTAACCCATAAGCATATTTTTCAATTTCTTTAAGCGGGATTGCAAATACAATACCAGGTTCAATGTTAGGGTCCTTTTTTCTCTTTTTCAATTTAAATTTTACATCTGTGATTTCCATTTCCTCTAATTGTTCCGCTATATTTGAATCAAGTTGCATTGCCTCCATAATCAATGCTTCCCATTCAGCTACCGTTGGCATTCTTTCTAAATCTTCTTGATAAATTTTTTTGATTTCTAAGAGCACATCACTTAACAAATCGATTGCATCATCACTTAAAACAACTGTTTCCTTGTTCCTTATGCTTTCCCAAAATGACATTGTATCACCAACCATACCATCTTATTACTACTTTTTCTTGAGTCAATAGCTTAGCTAAATTGTTATAAAAAAGACGACACTGCTATAAAGCAAGCAGGTCGCCTAGAAGGCCGGTGAAAAACCGCTGTCACACCCCGGATCGGCGGCATTTTCATTCAAAAAAGAAAGCGGATTCTACAAAGTTTCTCTAATTGAGAAATTGATGGGATCAGTAACATTTTACACTAAATCACCAGCCTCCGCCTAGATTGGCTCTATCGTGCTGTTTGCTTTTGCTTTATTTTTTCAAACCAATTTTCTGCAACATCCAAATATGGTAAAACACTCTTAGCTATGCGAATAAATTCTGTTTCCTCTAAATTTTGGTTTTCGTTATCGAATTTAAACCAATCTTTATCCCCATTTTTATTATTCATTATTCTAAAACGATTGTTTAAGTGAAAAGCATTCATCTTTTGAAATGGTCGAACTATACCATCAACGATCACGTTTCCTTCCTTATTAACCCTTGCTACTCCAACTTCTATTATAAATCCTCCTCCCCATTTATCAAATTGAAACGATAGCAGATAACCTAACTGACCTTCTTGCTTCCTAAAATGAGGAAAAGCCCCTTTAAATCCCCTGCTTCTTAGTTCTGGGACTACTATTTTCTTTAAAGCACCGACCATTTTATCCTTATTAGATAATATAAAGATCCCTTCCCTCTAAAAATGTTGATATATCAAGGTTTCTTGGCATCTTAGGGGTGTCAAAAAATATTTTTCGACAAGCTTCTGTGGGCATTTGAGCGTCTCGCTTTGCCGATAACGCTCCATTCGCCCCCTATCGTCTGATTCGCAATGTCCATCGTAAACGGCGTTTTCTCTACCACCATCAGCACACGGCCTCGCACATCTCTATCATACAGGCGTCATGTTTGCGCTTGACGCTGTCGATTCCAATCACTAATATGAGTGACTTGTTCAATTTTTTTGTGTGTACAATTCATAATAGAGTCCCTCCTTGGTTGATGTTGGTGTTTGTGTAACCCTGCACCATACCAAGGGGGCTTTTTTCTTCCAAGTCCCTGAAAACCTTTCTAACAGGAATGCTCCTTATTGTATCTGGGAGACTCATGGTTTTTAGGTACGTTTTTCAATATACTCCATTTTATAGAGTTATCTGGTTTACACCATTCAACTATCCCATTTAGAAAATTTCCTTTTTCAACAATTTCTTTTATAAAAGCTCTGTGGTAATCTGTCACTTCCTTGTTATAATATAATGTTTCTATTTCAACTAGATATGGTTTCAATTTCTCTGGCTCCTTTAGTTCTAATTTCCCCTTTACATTTCTTGTCATATACCAAAAGCAAACAGAGTGGTAATCGCTTGTATGTGCTATAAACGAAACCACACCACGTAATTCTAAATCATCGACTATTAAACCAGTTTCCTCAAACATTTCTCTCTTACAAGCTTGTTCTAGAGTCTCATGTAATTCTACATGACCACCCGGAGGAATAAAATAGCCATGTACTGCCGAAGTTTTATCCTTTTTTTTTATCATGACAATCTTATCATTTAAAAGAGCTATGCAAGATACTTGAACTCGAATCATGTGTAGACATCTCCCTATCTTTAGAATACTTACTGTAGAGATGAGCATTTTTCATTACAGTCATTTCCATTTCCTGAGAGACAAACAGGGTACCCCTTAGGCGACATGGAGCTGTTTTTTTGATCACATCAATGGGAATCTCTTGCTTTGCGGCGTCATCGATGAACTCGACGACGCTGTGCCCTTTCCGAGACCGAAGAAGCTCCAGGCCGGAAGAGAGGTCTTGTTGAGATTCCGCGATGCTGTATACACAGGCTAAGAGCACCACGACCCAATACCGCTTCACCGCCCGAACGTGGCGAACACGGTACCCATCGAGCTTCAGCTGGTCTTTGGCCTGCCGGAAAACGCATTCGATCGTCCAGCGCTGGGCATCGTAACGCAAGATGTCTTCGTCACTCAGCTCCCGGTCGGTGTCGAAGACGACATGGAGATGATCCGGTGTCATCGGTTCATCCGCCTTCCAAGCCAGCAGCACCACCGCGTCATCAAGACCGTTGAGCGCGCCTTCGTAGCGGTAGACACGATCACGCTCGTTCCCCACCGTGACGAGGCGGGTGTCGTTGGGCTCGATATAGCGGGCGAACTCCTTTGCTTGGACGGCGATGCCTTTCGGATAGAGGATCCGGTTCGTCTTGAGCATGGCGATGACATGGAATCCTTGTTTCAGGCAGGCTTCGATGAGCGCTTGGGACGGATACTAGGAATCCATGAGCACATACACCGGCTGAGCCCGCTTCCCCTTGAGCGAAGAAAGCATCTCGATCGCTAGGTCAACCTTGCTTCTTCCCGCCGCCTTATCATAGAGACGAAACGCGAACGGAAACGCTTGCGAGAAGGTGTGCACCATCAGCCAAACGAGCGAATGCCCCCAGACCCATTGATGATCGCTGTGAGAGAAATGCCAGTCACACCCTTGAATGGCGCGGGCGGTCCGTGACGAAGGTTTCGTTTTTTGACAAATCGTATCATCGATCGAAACAAAAAGGGGTTGATTCTCCCGTTTGGCCAGGCGTTCGATCTGGCGAAGGATCCATTCTTGCAGCTTCTCAAGCAGTTTTTCCTCGTTCCAAGGGCTTTTCGTGAAAAAGTGGCTCAGTGTCGTTCGATGATTCGGATGAAAACTCCAGTACCGGACATCCGTCAATGTCTCCGAAAATCCCTTGGTCGTCAAGGCGTCGACAAGATGAACGAGATGCTTGATGACCGGTTTCGAGAAATAAAGCGCCAATCCCAGCGTCATGAAAAACTTGTGGATTCCTTGATGATGTGCTCATCGATTCATGAAACATGAACCTCCTTGTGTGAATGGGTTTGAGCACATCTATTTTACTCAAGGGGCTGGGTTCATGTCTCCTTTTTTGTTTAGTTGTAAATTTATGTTAGCGAATTTGCTCATCTACAGTTACTAAGATGCAATTTTATGTTATTGAATTTGCTCATCTATTGTAAATGTGCTTCTCCCACCTACATTCTGTTAAGGGGTGGGAGACTTCTCAGTGGATATGTTAAATAAAAATGTTGATCATCTTAACCCCTGTTATTAGAAACCGACAACCTTCCATTGTATCTGAAGCCAATGCTTCATCAACGGGATTTCCAAAATAAAGCCACTTATCAGCAATGCTTCTCAACCCTTCTTCTATATCTTCTATCGAAAAACTTGTGTAGGTGCTTAGTTTCACTTCTACCACAAATAAATTGGGATCTTTCCAATATGGTTCGTTTTTTAAAATGGTGTACTTTGTAAAATTCCCCTTAAATACACTTATTACATTTTCTATAATTGAAAAAGATTCATTTTTATCTTGAGTGTATAAATATGATCGAATAAGCAAGTTTCCCCCCCCCTTACAGTAAGTTCAAGAAAGTCTTTTCATACGATCCTCTATTTTATCCAATTACTCTTTAGACATCGTATACTACAAGATGATTCACGAGAGGAACAAGTGCCTCCCATGAATCAAAAACATCGGCGCTTTAGATGTTTGAATGTCCTTGAAAACGATTCTAGAATCATCGAGGACACTCTAATCTCCTCCATAACATTGACTGCCTGTAAATTCTATACCCTTGGCATCTATTGAACATCTCCCCTACATAATCTTTTCATTGATCCCCTATACTGGAGGGCATAGCTTCCAAGCAGTTCTTAGTCTAACATGAGTTCTCATACGCTAGGAAGATTTTTAATGAGTTATCCTTCCTTTAAGGGAAACATTAAG
The DNA here is from genome assembly GCF_052692335.1 of Geobacillus sp. YF-1. NCBI lineage: Bacteria > Bacillati > Bacillota > Bacilli > Caryophanales > Anoxybacillaceae > Geobacillus > Geobacillus sp. YF-1. The sequence goes on along the minus strand of NZ_CP199850.1, from coordinate 775,103 downwards.
ATGTGAACCATCCCTTGATAAATGTCCCAGCATTTGTTTCCCTCTTTTTGATAATTGTACATCCCACTCATATGGTTCTCCTTTAGTTCTAGAAGGTCCTTTGGTCCAAATATTTCCGAATCTATCTATATATCCCCCACCTTTCCTCGGAAGTGGTTGAGATGGTGTCCAATTCTTCGGCGGAACGTATCTTATTTTACCTTTAGTTGGTAACATTGCTCCTTTAAGTACAGATTTCTTACTTACCGAAGCAAAAAACTGTAAATTCAATCTTCCTAAAAACCTTTGAGCCCGTCTCGCTTTATACACCCTATAGGCAATTTTGGCACCTTTAAACGCCGCACCGCCAACCAATCCCACACCAACGGCAATCGCCGCCGCTTTCCAACCGCCTTTTTTAAAGGCCTTATACCCATCGTACGCCGCAAATCCTGCATTGATGGCCATCCATACAAAATGCCCATCCGGATCTACCAACATCACTGGATTGTTGTTCGCATACGTATATCCGTTCTGTGTCAAGATGTCATCTGCATCGCCTAGATCTGGGTCAAGCGACAGGAACACGCCATGCGTTGGATGGTAATAACGGGCGATCAAGTAGTACAGCCCGGTCTCTTCATCATACTGGTATCCAGCGTAGCGGTATGGGTTTTCAGCTGCCATCTCGCCCGATTGGGAAAGAATGTTCCCCCATGCATCATATTGATAACGGGCCACGATGTTTCCTTGCGCATCCGTCAGGGCGATGACATCGCCATGCGCGTTGTAGTGGTAGAAGTACGTCGCCCCGCCTTTTTTCATTGCCAACCGCTGGCCGTTTTCTCCGTATATATATGATCTTACCACATTTCCATCCGCATCGGTTTCATACAGAACGTTGAGGCTGTCGCCTTGGTAATGATAGTTCGTAACGACGCCATTCACAGTCTTTTGAATGCGCGGGTCGTCTTCATCGTATTTGTACGTCACAAACGGCGTGCTCTCGTCTTTTCTACCCATAGTTGGCGGACGTGCCGTCTGCAAACAACGATCGAATAAAGTTCATACGTGTACTTGCAATTAATCCGTTAATAATGATTTCAGTTGTTTTTTGAAACTGTTGTAATGCCAGTTAATATGATCAAGTTCTACCTCTATTTCAATCAATGTGTCGATCAATTGCTCTTTATCCTGTTGAGAGTCAATCATCGCATTTAACAGTTTTTCTATGTTCTGACTGCTCTCATAAATATCATATAAATCTATCGCTAATTCGTCTTTCTCCCTCCTAGGGGAAATGAGAGAGAGTTTTTTCATTAATTGTTCTAAATGTATCTCTTTCAATTTTGCTCCCACCCTACTCTACTTTTTTAGACGCTTTTTCAATCTAGCTATCTCCTTCTCCCAAGCCTCTATTTCCTTTTCCCAGTGTTTGACTGCTGTTGAATTTGGATTTTTAGATATTTTTTCTTTGTGTTTTTTCACGGCTGTTGATTATCCAAAATTATGAATACTTCTCCCGTAAAAATGGGCATGCTCAAATAAGACAGCTACCATCTCTGATTTCCAATCGAGAGGAAGTTGCCCAAATAAAACCCGACGAACGAAAGAAATGAACGTGAGGGTGGTTTGCGTTCGTTTCTCTGTTCGGTCATATAGCCATCTCAATAACACATAGGCAATGAACGCCGCGAACAGCTGATTGTAGACGGCGTTTTTTGTTGTCCCAAATAAGGTAGGTACATTCAAGTATTGCTTGATCCATCGAAAAAAGACCTCGACTGCCCAACGCTCTTGATACATGTCGGCAATCTTTTCTGCCGATACGTCAAAGACATTCGTTACGACGCGAATCTCCTTTCCATGGGCATCACGAAAGATGACCACTCGATGACGTTTCTTCGAACGGCATTGCTTCGTTCCTAGCTGACAAGTAAAATCAGCGATGACATTGGAATCGGAAGAAACAAGACGCTGTAAACGGTGACGACGATGAATCTCTACATTTTCTTTCATGCGAATGACAAAAAGTTGTCCATTTTCCGCAAATTGGTCGATCCGTTCGATTTTAAAATACGCCCGATCTTCCACAAGAATTTGCTTCGGATGTGTCAACGCTTCCCCGACAGGACCATCGTGGCGTAGACCGGTTGTTTCTATGGCATCCATTGGTAACTGGTATTCAGGAGAATAAGCGACATGCAGTTTCATCCCTGACCGTTCCCCATGATCAGGCGCCCATGATAGGCGGTTCTTTCCGACTGTCACCGTTGTCGAATCGACAATGCGAAGAGGTTTCGGGAATCGAAGAGATCGCCGTGTTTGGCGGTTACACCTCGAAACGATCAGTGCAAACAAACGCTTCATGATTTCATATGGAATCTCCTTCGCCTTGTTTGCCACCGTCGAATAATGAAAACGCGGCAATTGGTAAGTGGGCGCCACATCAGCACCATGACGAAAACTCTTCCACTCATGGACAGCCGCGAGAAGGAAAAAGTCGATTAACGTACGTACGGTAAATTTACGAGATGAGTCGTGATAACCGACTGCTTCTGTGATGGTTTGAATGTCTTCGTCTGACACAATTTTTTGCATCAAATTCGGGAGTGTGGTATGCTTGTTCATAGAGAGCACCTCTTTCCTGGGTTTGTTTGTGTGGTTACTTACATTCTACAGGAAAGGTGCTTTTTTTTCTATGTTTTTATGGATATTATTGGTTAATCAACACACGTGGTGTTTTTTTATTTGTTTTTCTAAACCTTCTATTCTCTTCCTCACTTGTTTATTATTTTGAGCTTTTAAATAGCACTCTTTTGCTCGTTTTCCCAGCTAGGACCCCACTTTGTAGGTTATTCCACCTAATACCACCATACCTGTTACTATATACATGCAACATGAAGAGTTAACCTCTCCGTTATCCTGCACACCCTAAGCGCTGTATTGTATCATTTCCTCTAAAAATCTTGTAGGCTCAACCCGCAGGCTGCGCCATGGGGGAGGAAGCTCGTTGCAGGAGAAGTCAAATGTTAAGTTTTCAATGAGCATGTATATAGCAATGCTACTTCTCCAATTCCTAGAATAAAGTAAACTCCTATAGCATAATGTCCATCCGGGTCCACAAACCTAACTGGATTGTTGTTCGCATACGTATACCCATTCTGCGTGAGGATATCGTCCGCATCCCCCGGGTCTGGATCCAAGGATAGGAACACACCTTGTTCTGGGTGGTAGTACCGGGCAATTAAGTAATAGAGACCCGTTTCTTGGTCATATTGGTACCCCGCATATCGGTAGGGGTTTTCGTCCGCCAATGCGCCGGATTGGGAAAGAATGTTCCCCCACGCATCGTATTGGTAACGGGCCACGATGTTTCCTTGTGCATCCGTTAAGGCGATGACATCGCCATGGGCGTTGTAGTGGTAGAAGTACGTCGCCCCGCCTTTTTTCATCGCCAACAGCTGGCCGTTTTCTCCGTATACATAGGATTGTACCACATTTCCGCTTGCGTCGGTTTCATACAAGACATTGAGGCTGTCGCCTTGGTAATGGTAGTTCGTCACGACGCCATTGACGTTCTTTTGAATGCGGCGGCCGTCTTCGTCCTATTTTTATAACAAAAAGAGGTTACCGTAGAAATTCTCGGATAACCTCTCACTGAGAAATATTTGGAAGACGTCCTTACGATTCGATCATAGAATTTAGCAAAAAGATTGCACCCTCGTTCAAGTAGTGTCTTGGAATTTTTCAATTAATAAATTTTCAATCGCTTTCTCACCAACAATCCCAAGAGGATTAGGAATCTTATCGGCTTCCTGTTTCGAAATCACTTCACATTCTGCGATTTCTTTTACACTATCCCCGACACTCTTACGATACTTATCTAAAAAATAGGCCTTATATGGTATCTTTCTTAGCTCTTCATCACTAAATACTTTATCGGAGTAATTAGTAACAAATCTCCACCTACGTTCCCTAATACCGCTAATTCCTGTATTTGCAATGAATAAAAAATTCCTTTGCTTGACCAACTGAAAAATTTCATCTATTAGAAGCGCTGTGGGAGAGAATTTGTTCAAATAACCAATTAAAATCTCTTCATCCTTATTTTTGTTTATTTCCCCCGATACAACAATACCGTACACATATTTACTAATGTCCCGCAAATAAATTTCAAACTGTAGATGAGCAAATTTGCTAACATAAATTGACAGCTAAACAAAAAAGGAGACATGAACCCAGCTCCTTGAGTAAAATAGATGTGCTCAAACTACCCACAAGGAGGTTCATGTCTCATGAATAGATTAGCACATCATCAAGGAATCCACAAGTTTTTCATGACGCTGGGATTGGCGCTTTATTTCTCGAAACCGGTCATCAAGCATCTCGTTCATATTGTGGATGCCTTGACTACCAAGGGATTTTCGGGAACATTGACCGATGTCCATCACTGGAGTTTTCATCCCAATCATCGAACCACGCTCAGCCATTTTTTCACGAAAAGCCCTTGGGATGAAGAGACGTTGCTTCGCAAACTCCAGCAATGGATCCTTCATCGCATCCAGCGAATCGCCAAACAGGAGAATCAACCCCTTTTTGTTTCGATTGATGATACGATTTGCCAAAAAACGAAGCCTTCGTCACGGGCTGCCCGCGCCATTCAAGGGTGTGATTGGCACTACTCGCACAAAGATCATCAATCCGTTTGGGGGCATTCGCTCGTTTGGCTGATGGTGCATACTTTCTCGCAAGCGTTCCCGTTCGCCTTTCGTCTGTATGACAAGACGGCGGGAAGAAGCAAGATCGACCTAGCGATCGAGATGCTTTCCTCGCTCAAGGGGAAACGGGCTCAGCCGGTGTATGTGCTCATGGATTCGTGGTATCCGTCCCAAGCGCTCATCGAAGCCTGCCTGAAACAAGGATTCCATGTCATCGCCATGCTCAAGACGAACCGGATTCTCTATCCGAAAGGTATCGCCATCCAAGCGAAGAAGTTCGCCCGCTATATCGAGCCCAACGACACCCACCTCGTCACGGTGGGGAAGGAGCGTTACCGCGTGTATCGCTACGAGGGAGCGATCCATGGCCTCGATGACGCGGTGGTGCTGCTGGCTTGGAAGGCGGATGAACCGATGACGCCAGATCATCTCCATGTCGTCTTGAGCACCGACCGGGAGCTAGGCGATGAAGAGATCTTGCGTTATTATGCCCAGCGCTGGACGATCGAATGCTTTTTCCGGCAGGCCAAAGACCAGCTGAAGCTCGATGGGTACCGTGTTCGTCACATTCGGGCGGTGAAACGGTATTGGGCCGTGGTGCTGTTCGCCTGCGTATACAGCATCGCCGAATCTCAGCAAGACCTCTCTTCCGGCCTGGAGCTTCTTCGGTCTCGGAAAGGGCACAGCGTCGTCGAGTTCATCTACGATGCCGCGAAGCAAGATATTCCCATTGATGTGATCAAAAAACAGCTCCATGTCGCCTAAGGGGTCCCCTGTTTGTCTCTTAGGGCATGGAAATTATTGTAATGAAAAATGCTCATCTACAGTTTCAAAAATATCTCCTTGATTAATTTCTTTAAAATATTTGCTCCTGTTTTTTTTAAACTTTATTTTTACTTCTGTTATTGTTAGATCACGTATTTTTCTATTGTCAAAATTGATAGCCTCCATTATTCTATTCTCAATTTCTTTTAATGTAACATCGTTAATTTCGTTAAGATTAGAAGTAGGTACCTCATGTAACTTTAGTATTTTTTCCTTCATTATGATCCCCTCAACTACCTTAATGATCTGTACGCATTTCTATATAAATTGAAATAAAGGTTTTCTCCCGTTCCACAGCGAATAAAATAAAAGAGAAAATAGGAGAACGGAGAGAAAATACGATGCCCAATCACAAAGACGAGATCGAAAAGTTGTCCACTGCCATGAAAGAAGCGAAAAGTAAACGAGCATATGAACGCTACCAAGCCATTTATCTTCATTTGCAGGGATACAAAAAAGGAGAAATCGCAACGATTATTGGTCGATCCAAGAAAACGATTTATAACTATATCCATGCCTACGCCCAGCGCGGTCTTGATGGCTTGGAGATGAAATACTCACCTAGCGCCCCACGTCGATTGAGTCCTGATGAGGAAAAAGAGCTGGCTTGGATTATTGAACATCAGCTCCCCGTAGATGTGGGATTCGAAGCAAAATATAACTGGACGCTTGCGATCATCGCTGAACTCATTCAACAAAAGTGGGGACCAGCATACACGCCTCGTGGAACAAGCAACATTCTGCATCGGTTAGGGCTAAGCTATACGAAACCCACCTATACACTAGCCAATGCCGATGAAGAGAAACAAAAAGAATTCGTCGAAATCACCTTCCCTGAAGTAAAAAAAAACTGTTAGATGGGAACATCGCCCATGTCCTCTTTCAAGATGAATCGATGATTCGTGATTACCAAGCGATTCAAAAAACATGGTTTGTCAAAGGAAAACAACGAATCATTCCGACGTTTGGAAAACATCAAGGGCTGAAGCTGATTGGCACGTTGAACTACGAAACAGGGGATGTATTTTGCATCGAAGAAGAACGCTATGACGCAGAAACATTTCTTCGGTTTCTTCAACTTGTGTTAGAACGCTATCCGACAGGCAAAATGGTAATGATTTTAGATCACGCTCGAATTCACCATGCCAAACTCATTCAGCCTTTTTTAAAAGAACACGAAGATCGGTTAGAGCTCGTCTTTTTGCCACCATACAGTCCGCAATTGAATTTGATTGAAGGGTTATGGAAATGGCTGAAATCAGACGTGATTTACAACGTGTTCTATTCGACTGTGCAAGAAATTAGAAAGAATGTCCAAGCCTTTATTCAGAGAATCAACCAGAAACCAGAACAAACGGTCGATCGTTTGTGTGTTCAGTTGTAAATCTTTAATTCAATTTATATAGATACGCTCATGTAATATTTATACTTTTTATTCTTGCGGCTTATTGGTCTAATAACATTTCTCAATTTCTTTTTCCCACCATATTTTAGATATAATCTATGCTCTAATCCCTTAGCTTCTGCATAAGTCAGATTCGATTTTACAACATTAAACGTTGCATCTCGATGTTTCCCTAGTTTATGGGCACTTCTCCGACTAACAACATTTTTAGTTCTTCCTACATACACAACCTTGTTATTCTTAGTCAATAAATACTATGTGACGCTTGGGTACCGTCAAGAATTTTGTGTAATGCAAGATAGATAGGGTATCTCTGAAATGGATTTGGAATAGAGGGGGCTGTTTCCTCCCCACAGGAGACTGAATATTCAGTCTCCTGTGGGGAAAGGGACAATCCCCCTATTTTGTTAATTTACAGTATTTGACGAATGGTATTTTCTAGTTGATTTGCCCAGTCTACATTCGGTATACTTTTAGACATAGGTAGGGTTCTCCTTTCTCTAAGATTTTTGGCCAAATCAGAGAATACCCTACCTTTTTCTTTTGGTCTAGCAAAATGCTTTACACAAAATTTTATACATCATCGAGGAATCCTGTAAGTTATCAAAGAATCTAAGTAATATCATTAGTTAATTCATCACCTGTAAAAAATAGGAATAATGATTCAGAAAGTAACACGGCTTCCCAGTAACCCAAACCATGTTTAGCTGTGAAAACTGGATAGTTAGGGGAAGATAAATCTACAAAAATAGGATCCCCTACTTCCAAATCATGTCCAATAACCAACCAAGCTCCCTTCCAGTCCCCTTTATTCTCTCCTGTCAGGGAGTTGCCCCTTAAATCAATAGAATAGCCTATTTGCGCATTGTCTATTTCATCTGGTGAAAAAATATAAACTTCCACACTCTCAAATTTAAATTCTCTTTTATTCATTGACGCAATGAATGATAATACTTCTCTTCGACTATTATCAAACACTTCCCCTATTCCCCTCTTCTCTTAAATGTCAACGGTATACTTATTATTTAATTCTAATATTTGTGCCTTAAACCATTCATTGATATCATACCATTCCCCAACTAGATATCCTTCATTATCTACTCCTAATACTTTTTCTTGAGAGTTCAAAAAGAAAAATGTATCTTCCCTCCTTCGAGCAAAGTAAAACAAATCGTTTGGAATGTCTCCTATTAAACAGCTTCTTTCGTCCTCTAAGTCTTTAGGTTGATTTGTTTGTTCGTCGTAGGACATATTTTTTGTGAATTGCTCTCTTCCAAATATGAATAGTTCTAAACCGAAAAGACGGATACCATTAAACTGTAGTAATAATTTTTGGTACGGCTTTGGAAAATGCAGTTCTAACTCTTTCTGGAATTCGTCAATTTCACCTTGGGTTAAAGGAGCGTAAATAGCGTGAAACCAATAATCTGGCATATTTACAGGATCTAAAATAGCTATTAATTCTGTACCATTTCTCAATTTTTTATATCCCTTTTTTTTCCAAGCAGATAACTTCGATAATAAAGTAGGTCTATCTAACATGGCAACTCCTCCGAATAAAATTATCTACGTTTTAGTAGCCATCTTCTTTTTATTAATTTACCCTTTGTTTTATTACGCCAATTAAAGCTATGAAGCGCAAAATGCTCTCTAAATGTAACAAACCTTATATTATCAGGGTTACCTGCTAAATCAGGTCTAGAAGATACACTATTAATATGATGACCGTAAAATCCTTTTGCCCTACCTGTCTTAATGATCTCAGCTTTCCTTTTATTACTCCATCTTCTCGTTCCTTTTCCAGTTTTAATAATTAATTGCCTTTCAAGAGCCCATGCTTCCTGAACAGCTTTGCGCCTAGCGTAAGTAATCGAAATTATTTCTTTCGCTGCCTTTAATCTTCCTCCACCAACAAAACCGAACGCAGCGGAAAACGCAATACCCTTCCATTCTTTTCCTGATTTATACGCCTTATACCCTTCATACGCCGCCAATCCTGCATTAATTAACAACCAAGGAAAATGCCCATCCGGATCGACCAACATCACCGGATTGTTGTTCGCGTACGTATACCCGTTCTGCGTCAAGATGTCATCCGCATCGCCTGGGTCTGGGTCGAGCGACAGGAACACGCCATGCGTTGAATGGTAGTAACGGGCGATCAGGTAATATAAACCTGTTTCTTGGTCATATTGGTATCCCGCATATCGGTATGGGTTTTCGGCTGCCATCTCGCCCGATTGGGAAAGAACGTTCCCCCACGCATCGTATTGGTAACGGGCCACGATGTTTCCTTGTGCATCGGTTAAGGCGATGACATCGCCATGGGCGTTGTAGTGGTAGAAGTACGTCGCCCCGCCTTTTTTCATGGCAAGGAGTTGCCCGTTTTCTCCGTATATATACGATTGTACCACATTTCCGCTTGCGTCGATTTCATACAAGACATTGAGGCTGTCGCCTTGGTAATGGTAGTTCGTCACGACGCCATTCACAGTCTTTTGGATACGGCGGCCGTCTTCATCATATTTGTACGTCACAAACGGCGCGCTTTCGCCTTTTCTTGTGATGGAGACGAGCTGGTCGGCTTCGTTCCATTCATATCGATACTGGCCGTCTTCCAATCGGTTGCCGTTCGCATCGTACGTGATCGTTTCATCGCCGAAACGAACCAACTGATTCGCCGCATTATAATCAGCCGTGATCGTCGTGGATAGTCCGTCTTTCGTTTTCACGATTTTCGTCCGATTCCCGAATCCATCGTACGTATACGCGATCGTCGTTCCATCCGGCCATTGCTCTTCCACTAGTTGATCTAAGGCGTCATAACGATAGAGCGTCTTCGCGCCGGTCGGGGTGGCGATTTCTATCCGATTGCCGTTTTCGTCATAACGGTACGTTTCCGATAAAATTTCTGTTCCGTCCGCCGTACCGACCGAAACGCTTTCCACTAAGCCGCGGTCATCATACGTAAAGGTCGAGCCGGCTCGGTTTCCTGTCGTGAAGGTGCGAACGTTTCCTCTCTCGTCATAGTCAAAGCGGTACGTATACGTTCCATCTTGGACGACCGTATTTTGATCCAATTTATTATATTGGTAATTGATCGTTTGGCTAAAGGACCCATGAGAGAACATGAACTGTTGCAATTTATCCGATGTGGTTGGGTACAGCCATTTTTGCAGCCCACCGCGGTCTGACAGTTCCGTCAGCCGGTTTGCTTTATCAAATGTTCTTGTTTTGGTGGTGCCATCTTTTAGATATTGAACAGAAAGTTCGTTTCCGTTTTTGTCGTAACGGAATTTGTAATATGGAACTCCATTGTAAGAAATCGTGTCGACCCGTTCCGTTCCGTCGTACGTCCATTGAATTGTATTTCCTTTCGGCAAGACCGTTTTGATTTTATTTCCATTGGCATCATATTCATTGGTGGTCACATCATTCAGCGGACCGACGGTTTTAATGAGTTTACCGGTCGCATCATAAGAATAGGCAAATGTTTGAGACTGGCCGTCGCTGGTTCGAATGACTTTTGAAGTCATATTGCCATTCAAGTCATAATCGTAGTTGACGGAAGTACCGTTCGCTAACAACAGCTGTTTTAAGCGATCCGATAAATCATACGTGTACTCTTTCTTGTTTCCTTTCTTATCATACTCGCTTAACAGGTTTCCTACGGCATCATAATTCTTTTTCGCCACATAGCCTTCTTCATCCACTTCTTCCGTGACATCATTTCCGCTTGCATCATACTTGTTTTTCGTCACCACGTTTCCTTCCATGAGCCGGATCGCGTCAAACCATACCGTTCCCGTGTAGTTTCCGCGGAAAATAGCGGATACGTCCACTTTGTCCATTGGCTTAGACGGATTGATGGAAATGGCAGTCCGGTTCCAATCTTGCGTGCCGATCGGAAAATCAGCGGTGTACGTTTCGGTCGTTCCATCCACAAAGTATACTTTAGCCGTAATGGAATAATCGCTTGCGCTCACAGTGCCATTGGCTTTGACATCCTGCGCTTTGGAAAGACCTGTGAGTGTAAGACGAAGCGGCGTATCGCTTGAAGTTTGACCCACGATCACCGTCTGCTTATACTCACTTGCCGATTGCGTGGTGCTTGTTCTAGATATTTTTAGTGAGTACCCTCCATCAAATGATTGCGTAGAATCTACGCTTCCGCCTGTTCCACCCCAATTCGCCGTGGTTCCTTCAAAACTGCTATTTACAACGGGGTTGTAGCTGGAAGAAACCTGCGCTTCTTCCAATTGAACATTATCAAACCAGGCTTCTCCGGAAGCATCGGGAGACTTATGATCGACCTCTAAGTAGACGCGAATTTTGGCTGCATTCGAAGGAGTAGTAAACGTAACTTGCCGCTCTGTCCAAGGTCTTGTGCCTGTCAGTTGGCTATAACGATTATCCGCCCAAGAAATCGTTTGATTTTGACTATTCAGGAATTGAACATTGAAAAAGGCATTGGCTTTCTTTAAATTCGTTTTGATCTTCCCACTTAACGTGTACGTGGTATTCGGCTTCACTGCGATTTCTTGGGTAGCCGCTACATAGCCAAGTTCTGTGTTAGGCGAAGTAGAGTCAGCGACAATTTTTAACGTTTTTCTCCCTGTCAATCCATTATAGACATTCGTGTCTTCCAGTAATTGCCCAGAATCATAATGACTGAGCAGATTCCAAGCGGTGATTCCTTGTTCAAAGCCACTATTAGAGAGTAAATTCGTGGCACTGCCTAATGTGTCGCTCTCTTCAATGATATTTCCATAGGCGTCGTACTTCGATACAGAAGACGTTTTTCCCGATTGATCGGTTTCAGAAACAGGATTTAAGCCATCGTAGGCAATCGTGGTTGTATCGCCTTCCGTATCTGTCATGGAGATGACATCATTGTTTTGGTTATACTCGTATGTTTCCGTACCATAACGATCTTTCGCCGTTAACACATTCCCATTGGCATCATACGTATATGATTCAGTAGGACTCGCTGCATTTTGATCATTCGGATCCCGTGATTCTACTAAATTATTTCCCTCATAAACGTAGCTTGTCGTAATTTTTAAGCCATCTACGTCCTCAATGATTTGAATAGGATTCGCTGCTTCATTAAAGGTATACTGAATTTTACGGCCATTCGGTTGCGTTACGACAAGTTGTCGTTTTGTTTGGTCATAGTTCATCGTATAGATGCGATTTTCGGGATCAATCGCTTGGCTTAGCCTGTCTCCACTATAAATGAACTGATTAACGACCGGTTTTTCTTCCGTATGCGTCGGTTCCAATACTTTCTCTAATCGACCAAGTTCATTATATTGGTATCTCGTTACTTCCCCGCCCGTCTGGGTTACTTTTGTTAACAAGTCGTTGTTATACTCATACGTGATTGTCCGATTCATTGGGGCGGTAATTTTCTGGATTCTTCCGCTTGCGTTATACTCTATACTTAGTTTTCTGCCCGATGCATCGGTAATCGACACTAGCTTTTCGTTGGAATAACTGTAGATAGTGGCATTCCCATGTCCATCCACGATTTTCGTTAACTTGCCATCACTTTTTCGAAAATGGATTTTCGTTTGATCTTTTGTCGTCAGTATATATTCATTGGTTGTTTCGCTTAACTCCAAGTAAACACCTGTCGGGGCTTTATACGTGCCGTCGGATAATTTCGTGAATATATGGAGTGTGCCATCTTCATCCGTAAATCTTGCTTCATTTCCTTGGGCAACGATATTCATTTCCGCATCGCTATGCCATCCTTTTCCGAACAATCCAACCGATGTGGATAAACTATTGTAAGTTCTTGTGATTCCAAGCCCCGGTCCTCTTCCGGAAATAGAAACATCGTCTTCGTCTATAATCAGATTACCGGTAGCAGCATTCACGCTGCCATACGGAACATCAATGATGGACCAGTAATCTTCCTTTCCTAAATACTCATTCGCCTCCGGAATTTTCACCGTCAATGCATTGCTAGAAAATACTGTTTCCCCATCCGCATTGTATGCACTGAGTCGGAAGTAGTAATTGGTGCTTGTGGCGTATTTTGTCCCCATTTTCGCATACATTGGGGAAGGATCTTTCGGAAGTTCCAATCCTTGTCCATCATGATGCAATGTTAAGGTGCTGGAATCCCCCTGTTGAATTTCCTCCGGAGTTGGCCAAATTCCTTTATTTTGCGTCGTCCAATGGTCCACGTCTCCTACATCAAATGCTTCATAGTAAAGTCCATTAAAAATCCATACTTTGTATCCTGTTGCACCAGAGATTTTCTCCCAGTCTAACATGACATAACCCGAGTTGCTTCCTAATTGGTTGCTGTAAGCAAACCCCGAAGGCGCTGGCGGCACTCGCAAGTTCGGAATACTAGGCATATACGCATCCGAAAAGACGGTTTCCCCTTGAGAGTTATAGGCGCTTACTCGAATCCAGTAGTTGGTAGCCGTTTCGTATTTTGTTCCTGCATTGGCATAGACCGGGGAAGGGTTAACAGCTAATTCCGTGCCGAGACCATCGTTTAAATGCAACTTATATCTACCTGCTTGAATTTCCGTAGATGTTGGCCAATACTTTTTGTTTTTCGTTGTCCAAGAAGTGACGTTCCCGACATCTAGCGATTCATAGTAGGAGCCATTAAAAATCCAGATTTTATATCCCGTCGCGCCACTCACAGGATTCCATTTGAAGTCAATATATCCTGTTCCGTTTCCGTTTGTATAACTTACCCCCGTCGGAGCAGATGGTTTCGCCAAATCCGGAATGGTCGGCATATACGCACCAGACATGGCGCTTTCGCCTTGAGGAAAAATCGCACTGACTCGGAACCAGTAGTTCTTGCTATTCGGATAGCTTCCGCCTGAATTTCGATAGACCGGGGAAGGATCGACAGCAAGCTCCGTCCCTAACTGATCTTGGTGCAGGTCATATCTTCCGGCACTAATTTCAGAAGGGGTCGGCCAGATTTTTTTCCCTTTTGTACTCCAAGAAGTGACATTTCCTACATCAAACGCTTCATACGATTTCCCGTTATAAATCCAAACTTTATAACCCGTAGCGCCAGGAACCGGATCCCATGATAAATTGATATATCCTGTGCCATCCCCATTACTGTAGGCCGTTCCTGTCGGCGTATTGGGAACGGGGATCGTATACGTAACGGACAAATATGGTTTATAACTGCTGTTCGTAGTGGAAACAACTTTTTTCCAATACGTTTGTCCATTGCCATTCGTATGAAGTTTCAATCCGTAGTTTGGCTTTGTCCCTGATGCCCATTGTTTTACTGTATTCGTGACATCAAACTGCGCCCATTGGTCTCTTGCAACATCCACCTTGCCAATGTTGGTGGAGGAAGGCTTATTATTCCACGTTAACGTGCTCGCGGACCATGAGCTGTCTACCGCATCGAGCCATAGCCCTGTTGGCGTTGTCGTATAATACGAATGGGTGACATAGACATGGAACGTGGCATTCGTCACATTCATATATTTGATGCTTGATAAATCCGGGTGCAAAAATCCATAGCAAGTGCCTGTTGTTCCATCATAATACCCCACCTTTAAAACGTATTGTCCCTGCGCCGAATCCCACTTACTTGATGAGGAACTATAGTTGGTTGTCGGATAGGCGCTCATTACAAATGCATCAGCAGACACCTGAACGGAAGTACTCGGGTCAATATAAACAGGGTATACACGTTTAGGGTCTTTCAGCCATTCGGGATCGGCTTTAACCGTTAAAATGTACCCTTCATCATCTTTTTGCAGTTCATAACTTACATTCTCCGACCGTTGAGCTTCTCCAGAATGCTCATCAACATGGGAATCCACCATAAAAGGTTTCGGCAACTCAAAAACCTTTTCATGTTCTTTATTTGTCAATAAAATGGATCCATCATCTTGGATGTCTGCTTGTAAATCTGTTTTCAGACGAAATTTGAAAATATGATAGCCAGTAAAAGAATGAAGAACTAAATCCTCTTTCGTTGACTCGTTAAATGTAATATTTTGTAGGTCTATGTTTGGAAAAATGTTTTTGTGCAGAATTTTGTTGTCTTTTTTCTGATAGATAGCCTTTGCATCCTTCGCCTTGATCGGCTTCACTTCATTCCCAGATGCCTCTAAAATCGAATAAGAGATAAAATGTCCATTGTAACGAAACGTGGCGTATTCTCCATTGAACATTTTTTTGTAAAAGGTAGTTTCCAAAACGGTGTTCTCCGTCTCCACACCGTTCTCATCACTCGCGGAGTCCGTTAAATTCGAAGATGTTTCCTCAAATAGCGGCTCTCCCTTTTTCTTACGATGAATCGGTTCGAAGTAGATCTTCTTGGTAAACGTCCCATCACCGTTGTCGTACACTTTGGTGTTAGCGGTTCTCATCTCCACGATTTCCCCTGGCTTGTGTTGACGTTTCGGGGCTTCCGGCACCTTGGGGGACTCTTCTTTTGGCACTATACGGCCAACTTCTGATTGGATCGTTTCGGCGAATCCCTTTATCGGGATGCTTGACACCATTAAAGCCCATACGACCATCCAAACTAACCATCTTCGCAAAGAAACGTTTCTCATATGCTCTCCTTCCCTATTTCTATTATTTTTGGTTCATCACCACAACGTGTACTTGACAGACGGTGCACTTCTCTGAACAGGTGTAGGCAAAAAATGATTGATTTCCTGTTCTTTCGTGGATGCATCAGTAAGATGTGTGATGAAAAAATCAAGTACAGCTTTTGGTGAAGGACCTTATTTTTTACAATAAAATTGTATCTTTCCTCCTTCCTGCCATCCACCGTTTTCGACAGACAAAATTCGACATGACTTAGATGTCTGGTGAAAAATGGTTGTTTCTTTTGGGCAATGGGGGAGCGCTTGAAAGGCGATCCTGATGCGACAAAGCTTTTCTATTTGAGAAATGAGCTTGACAAGCGGTTTGCCCCCTTAAATCACCAGCCTCTTAGGGTTGGAACGTCCACAATCCGATAAATGAATGTTGAAATGCTTCCCTTCTTTATTGATTTGGGAACGAGCATGGAAGAAGAGGGGGAGGCTTTTGAAACGATCCATTGCAACACCGTGACAAGGAATGCACGCCCATTTTGCATCATGCTTGTGCAATGAAAAAGCCATACCGCCTAACCAAACAAAAACCCCAAACGGTCATTGATGCCTCCCGTTTGGGGTTCGTTCAAGAGTAGAGCACGATCATCGCAATGAAAAAGTACGCCGCGTTGGCGATTTCCAAGATGCCTAGTTTCATGATCGGCAGCGATTTTCCGTATAAGTAGACGGCGCGAATGGCGCTCGGCGCGTAGGCCAAAACGGCAAACGGCTCGCCGATGGTGATCAAGCCGCCAATAAGCAGGGCATGATAGCCCCATGACAGCCATTTGTATCGCACGTTTTTCTTTTCGCGAATCATCGTTTTGACGTAAAACGTGCTGCCAATGAAAAAAAGGAAGGAAAACGCGGCCAATTCGAACGCCTCCACCGTCAATTCCCCGCGCCCGACATAAAAGGCGCCCAAGCCGCCGACGCAAAACGATGCAATGGCCGCAACATCATTCCAGAAAGCGCGCTCGTTCTTTTTCTTGCTGTAGTAGATGTTTATTAGAAAAAACGGAATCATCGCCAAGCCAAAGAGAACAAGGGCCGGCCGTTGCCAAAGGGAAACGGCCAGAGCCGGCGCGGCGATGACGCCATAGCGA
The DNA here is from genome assembly GCF_052692335.1 of Geobacillus sp. YF-1. NCBI lineage: Bacteria > Bacillati > Bacillota > Bacilli > Caryophanales > Anoxybacillaceae > Geobacillus > Geobacillus sp. YF-1. The sequence goes on along the minus strand of NZ_CP199850.1, from coordinate 758,467 downwards.
ATGGCAGCGGGCACGTACGGCTCGTTCCGCTTCGTTTTGACCGCCATCAAGAGCGGATACGTCGCCAAGTAGAGGGCAAGCCAAGCGAGAAAGAGCGGCGCGTGAACCCATGAGAGCCCGCCGGCGTATGCCCCGAGCCAAAACGGGATGATAAGCATCGCCCACGCGCCGTGTTGTTTAGGCATCACCCATTTGCTTTTGTTTGCCATCGCTCTCACCCCCCGCTCACTGGCGGAATAAAGGCGACTGTATCGCCCGGCTGAAGCGGCGCGTCGTCGCGGGCGTACTCCTCATTGACCGCGGTCATGACGCGGTCAAGCGGCAAGCCGTAACGCGCTTCCACTTCTTCTTTCAGCTTCCCTACGGTGTCGGGGACGTGCGGCCATGTCACTTGCCGCTCGCCGACTTGTTCGCCCAAATGAGCAAAAAACAAGAGACGGATCATCATTCATTCACCTCCGGCTTTCCGGACGGATAGGGTTTCGTTTCCAGTTGATCGCCAATCCATGCGCTGCCATCTTCCCATTGTTCTTTTTTCCAAATCGGTACGATTTGTTTGATCCGTTCGATGGCGTAGCGGTTCGCTTCATACGCTTCCGCACGGTGCGGCGAGGAAACCGCGATGACGACGGCGATATCGCCGATCTCAAGGCGCCCGATCCGATGGGTGATCGCTGTTTTCGCTCCCGGCCATTGTTCGGCGATTTCCGCTCCGATTTGCGCCAGCATTTTCTCCGCCATCGACACGTACGCTTCATATTGCAAAAAGAGCGTCCGCTTGCCGTTCGTCCATTCGCGCACCGTGCCGGCAAACACGGCGACCGCGCCAGCTTCCGGGCGCATCACTTTTTTCATCACGTCTTCGACCGAAATCGGTTCAGACGTAATGGCAAACAACGACTCCGTCATGTCCCTCTTCTCACCTCATTCATCAACCATGGGATATATACGGCCTCATCAGCCAGCGAAAACACAGGGTGCGGCAACGGCCGGGAAAGCGGTTCCCAGGCGATGACGGCGCGGATGTTAGCGAGGTGCTGAAGCGACGCCCAATCTTCCTCGGAGCGCACGAGCACGACTTTCGGATGGGGCGCCTGCTTATAGCCTTCGACCAGCACGAGGTCCAGTCGAAGCGGCGCATAAAGCGCCAACACATCATCCAACCGCCACAACGGGCGGCGGAGATGCAACTGCAACAGCCCGTCCCCTTCCACCGCTGTCGCCACCGCCCCGGCCCGCTCATGGCGGACGGAATCGACGCCTTCCGGCCGTGCCGGCTCTCCGCCATGGCCGTGATGCTTTACCGTCCCGACGCGCCATCCTTCACGGACGGCGGCCGCCACCCATTTTTCGACGAGCGTCGTCTTGCCCGTATGTTTATAGCCGACAACTTGCCAGACGTTCATTCGCTCGATCCCTCATCATCATCGAGCAGCCATACGTCCACCTCGTCACCTTTAGCGAATCCTCTCGTCCCGCCCGGAAGCACCATCAAGGCGTTGGCCGCTGCGAGCGAGGTGACGATGTTCGACTTATCCATGCCGACCGGCTTGACGATCAGCCGGCCGTCAATCGCTTCGACTCGGCTGCGCACGAAGCGGGTGAACGGATTCGGTTTGGGAAAATCGGCGCCGAGCGTGGCCTTCACTTTTTTCAAATACGGCTTGGGGGAAAACAAGCGCGTCCGCACGACCGGGCGGACAAACAGTTCATAGCCGACGTAACACGCCGACGGATTGCCGGAGAGGCCAAACAGCAGCTTGCCATTCCACTCCGCGACGGTCGTCACGCTCCCCGGGCGCATGGCGATTTTGTTAAATAAAACGTTCGCCCCCAGCCGCTCGTAAATGGCGGGCAAATAGTCGTAATCGCCGACCGAGACGCCACCGGTCGTCATGAGCATGTCCACTTGGTCGAGCGCCTCGCGCACGGCGTGAAAGCACGCGTCAAGGTCGTCGGCCAGCTGGCCAAAATAGATCAGCTCAGCGCCGCTTTTGAGCGCCTGTGCTTCAATCATGTAGGCGTTGCTGTTGCGGATTTTTCCCGGAACGAGCGGTTCAGAAACGTCAAGCAGCTCGCTGCCGGTCGCAAACAAGCCGATCCGCGGCTTTTTCGCCACCTTCACTTCGGCGTAGCCAAACGTCGCCAACAGCGCCGCCACTCCCGGATTGATGCGCGTTCCTTTTTCGACGAGCGATTGTCCCTTTTTGGCATCTTCTCCTTGAAACGAGATGTTGTCGCCGGGGCGGAACGAGCGCTTAATCGACATATACGTTTTTCCATCCCGTTCATACTGTTTGGCTAGCTCCAACATGACGACCGCATCGCACCCTTGTGGAATTTGCGCTCCGGTCATCAGGCGCACCGCTTGAAACGGTCCGACGGGCTGTTTCGCCACTTGTCCGGCGCCAATCGTTTCGATCACTTCAAACTCGACCGGACGATCCAGCCCCGCTCCTTCCGAATCGGCGGCGCGAATGGCAAATCCGTCATACGGGGAGCGGTCAAACGGCGGCACATCATGGTCAGCGCGCAAATCTTCAGCCAAATAGCGGCCATACGACTGGCGAAGCGGCACCGTTTCCTCTTCTCCCACTCCGGCGTAACGCATCACCCGATCGATCGCTTCCGCTACAGGAATCGGGGTTCGTCTTTCAACCATGTCTCTCTCTCCTTTCAACTATATGGCTGTCGGCTATGGTCTCGTCCTTTTCACGCGGTTGCAGCGGTTTGATGCCTCCCGCCAACTTTTCATCAACGACGCTCGCATCGGCGATATGTTGCAAAATCATCTCCCGCGTCTCGCCGAACAAAGCGGCCGACGGTTCCGAGCTCTTGCTTCCCTTCAGCCGCATTGCGATATGGCTCCTGACTATAGTTTAGCACGTCTTGGGCCCGATGTTCGACTCGGTCGACCGGCTCTTTTGTCTTGATTGTACATAAAAACGAAAAATGCCGTTGTGATGTTGATCACATTCGTTCTCCATCTTCATTTTTTCGCTGCTATGAGATGAATCACAACGTGGCCGGGGAAAACACGGTATGCTGAAGCTGTAACGATTGGATCAATGGAGGGATGATGAATGGAACAGCGGTTTACTGAACAATCATTGATTGGCGATATTGTCACTCCATTTCCGAAAGCAGCTGATTGGTTGAAAGCGCGGCGCTCGAAGAAGATTTGTTTACCCACATCCATTTAGAAAACAACGTCCTCTTCCCGCGCGTGCTGGCGGCGGTGAAGGCATAAGCAAGCAAAGCCATTCCCCCATTTCTAAGGCAAAGGCAGGCGCAGCGAGCGATGAACAGGGCCGCTCTTCGCTGGAAAGAGCGGCCCTGCTTCTTTGTCACCCGCCAATATACGACATTTCAATTTTCTTCCGTTGCTTCGCCGTTTCTTCCGTCCGTTCTTCCGAATAGCGGTCTGTCCGCTGGTTCCAAACCGCGGTGATCAGCGACTTCAGTTCCTCTTTCGTCGCTCCAGCTCTCAGGTCGTCTTTCAACGACACGCCCTTCGAGGCAAACAAACACGTATACAGCTTCCCGTCCGCAGAAATGCGCGCCCGCGTGCAGCTGCGGCAAAACGTTTCTGTCACTGAGGCGATAAAGCCGACTTCCACCTCCGTGCCGACGTAGCGATAGCGGCTCGCCACTTCGCCGAAGTACGCTTTTTCAACCGGTTCAAGCGGATGCATGGCGTTGATTTGTTCATACATCTCTTTTTTCGTCACAACATGGGAGTAATCCCAGCCGTTCGTTGTGCCGACGTCCATAAATTCAATGAGGCGGAGCGGAATGCCTTGTTCTTTGAAATAGGCCGCCATCGGCACGATTTGCGAGTCGTTCCACCCTTTTTTGACGACCATGTTCACCTTGACGCCGAGCCCCGCCGCCCGGGCGGCTTCAATGCCTTTTAACACCGGGGCGACGCCGATGCCGATGCCGTTCATTTTGCGGAAAATGTCATCATCCAACGCATCCAAGCTGACGTTGAAGCGCTTTAGCCCGGCTTCTTTCAGCCGCTGCGCCCATTTCACTAAATGGACGCCGTTGGTCGTCAAGCCAATATCGCGCAGGCCGGGAATCGCAGACAGCCGCGCCACAAGCGCATCCAAATCGCGCCTTAAGAGCGGTTCGCCGCCTGTCAGGCGGATTTTTTCGACCCCAAGCTCGACAAAGCATTCCGAAAGAAGCGCCATTTCCTCGACCGTCAACAGCTCGCCTTCCGCCAAAAAGCGAAAATTCGGCCCGAACACTTCGGCCGGCATGCAATAGACGCAGCGAAAATTGCATTGGTCGATCACCGATAACCGCAAATCGCGAAGCGGGCGGGACAGGCGGTCCATGACGTTCGTTCGGTTGCGCTCGCCCATCGCGCTCCCTCCTTTCTGTTTCGTTCGCCGCACGCTGTTGTCAGGCGGCTTTGTTCACTCCCGTAAACGACCGAGTTTCGTCGCAAAGACCAATAAACTGAATGACAATCCGATCGTGACCGCCACCCATGCCCACGCGAACTCCATCCGCCCCGATTCCATGGCCATGTAGACGGCGGTCGGGATCGTTTGCGTTTTTCCCGGAATATTGCCGGCAAACATGAGCGTTGCGCCAAACTCCCCGAGGCTGCGGGCAAACGACAGCACTGCCCCGGATAATAACGCGTGTCTGGCAAGCGGCAGCGAAATATGCCAAAAGACTTGGCGCTCATTCGCCCCATCGATGCGCGCCGCCCCTTCAATGGTTGGATCGACTGCTTCAAGCCCGGCTTTGGCCGCCTGATACATGAGCGGGAATGACACGACCACGGCGGCTATCACCGCGGCACCGGGCGTAAACAGTACGGTGGTATGAAACGACGCTTCGATCCACTGGCCGATGGGGCTATGTCGGCCAAACAAGACGACGAGCAAAAAACCGACAACCGACGGCGGCAACACGAGCGGCAACATAAACACCGTCTCCACCACTGTCTTGCCGCGAAACCGACGGCGCGCCATCCGCCTCGCCGCCGCTGTCCCTAAGACCGCGACAATCAAGCCAGCGAGAAGCGATACTTTGATCGATAACCAAACCGGTGACCAAAACGTTGTCATGGGTCAGCCTCTCTTTGTTCCATCTCCATCCTAACGATACGAAAACAAGCAGGTAAACGTTGTGATGCTGCTTACATTGATTGTATCATATGGGCGGGGAAATCCGGCTTAGAAAAATTTGTGACAACCTGAACAAAAAAGCGACAAACGGTGATGTTTTTCACGCTGTCCCCACTGTGATGTTGTTTACAATAGAAATAGCCGAACAAATGGAGTTGTCGATCATGGAACGGCAGCGAACCACGATTTTTCCCTCTTGCGCTCTCCTAATCTTCGAAAATATGTGGCTTTATTTGTACTTTCATCATACACAGGTGAAGGAAACGAATTTGTGAGGTTGATCACATGCTTGTCTGTCATCACCATTTTGTCACCGTCGTTGCCACGGTTTTGTCACCTACAAAAAAAGTCCGTCCCCTAAAAGGAACGGACGATCGGGCAAAACGGTTTTCCCATACGAACGAGCAGAAACACTGTTGGGGCGCACACACGTCTTTCCAAACAGCCTGTTCCCTCACCCGCTCGCCCGTATCTCCTGCCTCATAAACAACCAATAAGCGATCGCAAAGCAGACGAGGGTGGCGGCAATCAAGGCGGTCGCTTGCGGCCAAATGAGCAAGACACTTTGCGAGAACGGCAGCGGGGCGGCAACAGCACCGGCCGTTTGTTCCACGGTGACGATCCCTAGCGTCCGAACGTCCGGCGAAAGCAAAGCGGTCGTGGATTCGTTGAACAAGTAGCTCGGCGACAATCTCATGAGACCAAGCACCAACTCTTGACGGCCGACCGCCTGCTCAACGGACGTAATCGCATCAGACTGCAAAAACGACTTCGCAACTACTTCCACGATCATCGCGTAAAAAAGGTTGAAAAACAGCCAAACGGCCAGCGCTGACAACGCAGATGTCGCCGCTTGGCGGAAGACGACGGAAAACAAAATGCCGAGATTCAGCCAAAAGGCGATATACACAAGGCATAACAACAAAAAGCAGACCATGCGGGCAAACTCTTCGAAAGTAGGCGGAATCCCCAAGACCAAAATGCCTAATGCCGTCACAAGCAAGCCGAGGGAAAGAAACAACACCGCATTCAACAACAACGCGGCGACAAACTTGCCGTTGATGACGTAATCGCGCGGGATCGGCTGTGCCATGAGCCGGCTCAACGTCCCGCGATTCCGCTCCGAATTGATGGCATCAAATCCAAGCGCGATGCCGAGCAGCGGTCCGAGAAAACCGACAAACGTCACAAACGATGGCAGCGTTCCGTCCGAGACAGTGAATAATTTTAAAAACAAGTAGGCGCCTTTCGCGATTTCCTTGGCCTCTTCCGACGAATCGAGCGCGTCCCGAATCGTCGTCATCGCCGTATACAGCGACCCGAAGCAAGTGAGCAAGATGAGAGCGATCAAAATGATCATGCGCCAACTCGTCAAATAATCGGCCAGTTCTTTTTTGACAATGGCCGAAAAGGCGCTGCTTGCCCCTCTTGTCCGCTTCTTCTCATCAAGCGCCCCCGCCTTCAGCCGTTTTCCCCATCTTTTTGCATATGAAAAACCACCGTTTTCCCATCGCCCCTTCTTACGGACCTTCAACGTCCATCCCTCCCTTCAAAATAGCGGTGATAAATCTCATCGAGGCCGAAATGGCGGCGGCTCAGGTGGAACAAGGAAGCGTGGGATTCGATGATAGTTTTGCTGATGGCGGCGCTCACATCCGTTTGGCAATACACATCCCATCCATTTTCCGTTTGCTCCACTTTATTGACGCCCGGAATCGCTTCGATTTTGGCCCGTAAGGAAGCGTCAAGCGGTGAAGCGGACACATGGATGACATAGGCATCCTGCAAAAACAGCTGTTGCGCGAGACGTTCCATATTCCCTTCGGCCAGCAGTTTCCCATCAACGAACAAACCGACCCGGTCGCAAATTTGCTGAACATGATGCAATTGGTGCGAGGACAGCAACACCGTGATGCCTTCATTGCGGCTCAAATCGCGGATCAGCCGCAGCAGCTCACGCACTCCTTCCGGGTCGATGCCTAGCGTCGGCTCATCCAAAATGATCACTTCCGGATGCTTCATCAACACATCGGCCAAACCGAGCCGCTGCCTCATCCCCCGCGAGTATTTCCCCGCTTTTTTATGGGCTGCATCAGTCAAATTCACCTTCTCGAGCAGCTCCCATGCCCGCTTTTCCGCCTCAGTGCGAGGGATGCCGTTTAACGCCGCCGTATACAGCAAGTTTTCCAAGCCTGTCATGTGATGGTAAAACCCGACATCATCCGGCAAGTATCCGACTTTCCGTTTGACGTCAATTGGATTTCGCACCGGATCGATGCCGCATACACGCACCGAGCCGGATGTCGGCTCGGTAAGCCCGAGCATCATTAAAATCGTCGTCGTCTTTCCGGCCCCGTTCGGGCCAAGAAGGCCAAAAATTTCCCCCTTTCGAATGGAAAGCGACAAATGGTCAACCGCCCGATGGTCGCCATACGTTTTGCATAAGTTGTTCAGCTCGATGACGGCGGGTGCTGCCATGCTTACCTCCTCCCGTATGTTTTGATCAAATAATACAGCCCTCCGGCCACCCCGACAATGATCAACACCGCCACCACGCCCCAAACGGTTGACGTTTTGACTGAGACGCGAAACGCCGCCTCCGCCGACGTTTCCGCGGTTTGCGCCTGGAAGTTGACGACATAATCCCCGGCAATCGCTTCATCCGACGCTTTCACTTTCGCCTTGACAGTTTTGGAATCGCCTGGGTTCAGCTGGGCGATCGTGCTTTGATCGAATTCCACTTCCCAGTCAGGCGGAGCGTCAGCCGTCATGTTGATGTTCAAAAGCGGGGCGCTTCCGGTGTTTTTAACGACCAGATCGATCACCCGTTCATTCCCCGCCGTCACATCGGTGCTCAAGTTTCCTGACGGCGTCGTCAGTTTCAGCTCATACGTGCCAGTGATGACCGCCTCTAATGTCAGCTCGGCCGATGTGTCGCTCGTTTGCGCTTTGATCGGGATTTTGTACGTGCCCGCTTTCACCTGTTCCGGCGGTTTGACCTCTACGGTAATGTCTCTCGATTCATTCGGCTCGAGTTTGACCGATGTCACGGAATTGCCTTCCGATTTGAACGTGACTTGCCACCCTTTTTCCGCCGCCGAACTTAACGCGTAATTTTGCGTCTTGGCGGTTCGGTTTTTCAGCGTGACATCATACGTGAAGCTCGAATCGGCATGCCCCTCAAGGTTCGTTTGATCCGACGTCAGTTCGGTTTTAAATGACCCTTGTTCCGTCACGCGGACAAGCAGCGGCAATTTCGCTGAACCGCTCTCCCCGTTGGCGACAAGCCAAAAGCGGTAATCCCCTTTGTCGACATCCAGCGGCACGTTCACTTCCAGCGTGACCTCTTCTTCTTTCCCGCCTCGGATGGAAAGCTGTTCAATCGTTCGCCCCTCCGCGGTAATCGACGTCGACCATCCTTTCGGCAGGTGGTCAAACGAGAAGGTGACGTTTTCGATGCTGGAACCGTTGTTGATGACATTAACTGTATAGTCGATCGTCTCCCCCGGCGTCACGGAAAGCCCGGTGTACGGCGTGAAAAGAACAACGCCGCTTGCCGCCGAGGCTGGACGGATCGGAAGAAAAAGAGAAAAGAGAGTCAAGATCATGGCAACCATCGCAATCATCCTGCTTCGCACGACATTCACTCCCTCCTTCTGTTTTCACTTCGTATACGCCAGAAATGGATCAATGGATTTGTTTTGCAGGAGAAAAATTCAGTTGTAGAATAGATGCAGAGCAACCATTCCAAGCATGCGTCGGGAGGTGGGCAAGATGGAAGACCGACGGGAAGACCTCGAGCTGCTCGAGAAGATCGCCGAAGGCTCGCGCACCGCCTTTGACCGTTTCTACGAAAAATACGCCCCGATGGTCTATCATATCGCTCTTCGGATCGTCGGCGACGAGGCGGAGGCGGAAGATGTCAGCCAAGACGTGTTTCTCGAAATCTTGCAAAAACCCCATCAATTCGACCCGAAACGGGGAAGCGTTCAAGCCTTTCTTGCCGTGAAAACAAAAAGCCGGTCGCTCGACCGCCTGCGCAAGAAACGGGATTTGTTAGTGAACCGCCTTGAGGAAGCGGCATTAAAAGAAAACGGGGCGGAATTCTACTTTCTCCGTCAACTGGAACAACAAGTCATTTTGGACGCCTTAACCCATCTCCCCGAGGAGCAGCGGCAAGCCATTATTCACTTTTATTTTCACGGGGAAACCCAACGGGAAATCGCTGCGGCGATGAACAAGCCGTTAGGCACTATCAAGTCGCTCATCCGCTACGGGCTGCGCAATTTGCGAAAACAACAAGCATTGTTCCGCTGGTTGGAAGCCGGGAGAGGTGAAAACAAGCATGAAGCATAACCATATTCCGGAAACGAAAATCGTCGATTGGATGCTCGGGACGCTGCCGGAACAAGAAAAAGAAGCCGTGTCGAGCCATCTCCGTCAATGCGCCTTTTGTCAAAACGCGCTCAAAGCGTGGGAAGCGATCGGGATGGAAGCGACATCTCGATCCGTTGAGCCTCCTTCTGCCATGAAAGAGCGAATTTGGGCCAACATGGAGGCGCAAAAACAGGCGAAGCGAATGCAGCACCGTCTCCGGTGGGCGGCCGGGCTGGGGGGCGCGGCGCTCGTCGCCTTTCTTTTCTTCGTCCGCTCTTCCTTTTCTGACGATGGGAGCGTTGTTCCACATGAACCAAGCAGCAATCATTACCGGTATGTCGTTGTCGAAGCCCCGCCCGAACGAATCGTTCATCACCCGGAAACGAAGCGATTTCCGATCGAACCATCGGCCCATTTCGAACAGCTGAACGGAACGATTTGGCTCAATGATGATACGAAAGAAATGGTGATGGAGATTGAAGGTCTCAAGCCGTTCGCTGCTCGCGACTACCAATTGTGGATTGTGTACACGGACAACGAGATGAAAGGAGAGCTATTGACGATCCGCCATGGGGCATCGCGCATTTTGATCACCGGCGAGGACGTCAAACGGTTCAAACAAATTAAAGCGAGCCTCGAACCAAAAGGGGGAAGCGCGACGCCGACCGGGCCGGAAACGTTTATTGTCGATCTCGAACACGAATAGACGCCAAAGCCCCCCTTTTGCCACAGGCCAGCGGCCCGTGTCGCTCGCTCGTTCATCCATCCGCCGCAAAAAGGCCCCCGCTGCGTCCGGGGGCGGCAAGCCAAGCCGGGGACAGCCGCCCCCGTTGGCCTAGCGGCGGTTTGCTTCTTTGTTTCGCAGCGCCTTCGGAATATATATAAATCGACTGTCGATGAGCAAATTTGCTAACACAAATTGACAACCAAACAAAAAAGGAGACATGAACCCGATTCCTTGAGTAAAATAGATGTGCTCAAACCCGTTCACACAAGGAGGTTCATGTCTTAGGAATCGATGAGCACATCATCAAGGAATCCACCAATTTTTCATGACGTTGGGATTGGCGCTTGATTTCTCTAAGCCGGTCATCAAGCCTCTCGTTCATCTTGTCGACGCCTTGACGACCAAGGGATGTTCGGGGACATTGACGGATGTCCGGTACTGGAGTTTTCACCCGAATCATCGAACGACACTGAGCCACTTTTTCACGAAAAGCCCTTGGAACGAGGAAAAACGGCTTGAAACAAGGATTCCATGTCATCGCCATGCTCAAGACGAACCGGATTCTCTACCCGAACGGCATCACCGTCCAAGCGAAGGAGTTTGCCCGCTATATCGAACCCAACGACACCCGCCTCGTCACGGTGGGGGAACGAGCGTTACCGCGTGTATCTCACAAGAAATAGATTTTGGTGGAAATGGCACATTCCATTCACTCGTCGGCCTCCATTTTACTGTCATGGCTGGACGCGTTAGTGAAATCCCACACATTTGTGATAAAATCACTATCATCAAACAAGATTATTTCACTTTTTCAAGTGTAAAACGGTTGATTCTATATACTTCGTCACAAAGAACATCAATATCTTCTTGATTGTGACTAGTGAGCAAAATCGTCCTTCCCTCTTCCCTAAACTTTCGAAGCAAATTGCGGATCGTTTCGACGCTATCAGCATCTAAAGCATTGAATGGTTCATCTAAAATTAATGTTTGTTGATCTTCCATAATGGCTTGAGCAATGGCCAACTTTTGTTTCATTCCAAGTGAATAATGTTTTACCTTTTGCGGTGATTCTGGATTTAATCCAACCATTCTCATCGTTTGCTTGATTTTGTCATCATCGATTTGGTTTCGAATGAGGGCTAATGCTTTTAAATTTTCAAATCCTGTCTTCCCCGCTATATATCCTGGCCGATCAATGATAATTCCAAAATTACTGGGAAAGCGCTTATTCGTGCCCAACACTTCCCCGTCCACAATCACGCTACCTTGATCAGGGAGTAGAAACCCACATATAAGTTTAAAGAATACGGACTTTCCCGAGCCATTGGGGCCAATAATTCCATAAATTTTCCCTCTTTCCACCGAAAAATTCACATTTTCTAAAATCGTTTCCCCTTTAAATGATTTGCTCACTTGATTCAGTTGAATATGCGCCAACATTCTCACTCCTTTTTAGAAATGAAGATCTTGCTTGCGAAAAACATACAGCAAGAAAACAATCATTAAAACATTCCATAACGCTAAAATCACGCTTATGCGATACACCGAGCTATCGGTAAGTACATACGACATGCTATTTAATCCAGATGGAACGATCCCCCAATTGTTAAGGTGCGGTAACATAAAAAATGAAAGTAGAGCGATCCCAACGAAACTATAAAACGTTTCTTTGCTTAACCAAGCAATAATAAACACAAATAGCACATAAAATGATAGTTGAAGATAACCATTGACAAAAAAATGATAAACGATTTTAAGCACGGTGACCGAACGCTCAATAGAGACATAGAAATCAAAAGAGAACCCATTCAAAAAAGAAATGAATAAGGCTAGTAAAGCTAAGGCGAACAAATATACCCCAATATATAACATTATCTTGCAATACCAACCCCAAAACCATCGACTGGTAGACTGATAACGCAAAAGCTTGTAATATCCCATTTCTGACAATTCCTTCTGCAAATACAGTTGAACCCAATAAACCAGCCCAAAATAGAGAATCAAATAGCATAAAAATGGCTTAAAATAAAACGCCTGATTTGAACCGCCTATAAACATGAAAAGAAACTGATCCCAAATCGTTGTTCCTTCTTTTCCTCTCATACCCGCCCATAATGACATGACAATCAAAAGGATAGCCGCATAGTCATTCCAATTGTATAATTTTAAATTCAAATCTAATAGGTTAATAACCAAGATAAGTAGGATCATCCCCACTGTAACCACTACAATCGATATCCATATAGTTCCGAATTGCATAACTCCCGAATGCAAAATCAAGTAATTGCATAAATTGAGTAAGGAATGGGGAGGAAGAAGTTTAAATGACACACCAGCATAGACCCATATAAGAACGGCAGCGAATACGACTATCCTTTTGTACTGCCATTTCACATAAAGAATAGCCAACAGAAGGTGAAAACAACTCACACTCAAAACAAGCAACGCTAAATGCAGCAACAATGCCAAAAAAGGACTAGTTATCAATTTTTGTAATATTTGCGTTTCGCTCAAAAACGCGTCCATCTTACTAAACGGGCTCCAGCCAGCAAAATGAGGAGCACCAATTGACAAAACTCCGCTCACTGCTCCCCAGACGATGATGGATACGCCGACAATTTGTATAAATTGAGCTAATGTTGCATATACCCAACTTCGGTAAGAACCAAATCGTATGAAGATCGTATAATCAAAGTTAGATGTAATAATTACTAAAGAATGATAGAGAAAAAAAGGCAAAACAAAGTAAATGATTAGATAAATATTGCCAAAAGAACTATGCACCAGATCCCATTTATTCAACTGCAGTTTGCTTTGAAGGGAATGAATATACATCTGCTCTTTGGCTCTTACACCATATATGTAAATCATCACTCCAAAGAGAATCCACTTGACTTTTAGTAATTCATTAAAAAAATTGCTCCATTTATAGTTTATCATTCTAATCATGATACTGATGCAACCTTTCTTTTAGATAAACGATCAATATAACAACAATAAGGCATAAAACCCCGAAAGGCACGAATGCCGTCCATAAAGGTTGCTGTGATATGCTAAAAGGAAAAATAGCATAAGTCGGAGAAAATTGGTCATATCCAAGAACTTGAGCAATAAAGTTTCCCAGCAAATAATAGATGAATGGAATGGAAAGCGCTACAAACGCCTTTTCTAAAATCATGACGAGCAACAACCCCATTGTCGCATACATCATCCCATTTAGACCAACCCATGATGAATAAAGGATTCCATATGGCAACGTCCCTAAGACCAGTAATTGCTCAAATGTGGTATGAGGAATTGGATTGCCATCGGTTGGATACAAACGAACGATCCCTAAATGAGGTTCAACATACATACAAAAAACAAATGGAAGAAATACAATGAAAAACGCGATCAAAAAGGACAAAATCGCATTGGCGATTAGTTTGCCAAAAAAGTAAGTTGTCAAAGAGGTACGGATCCGCACATAGGGAAGAAAATAATTTTTTTGTTCACTTGGAAAAGAAATCGCGTACACAAGAATCATGATAATGGGAAAAAGTAACGGCACAAAATTGGAATTTACACGCAGGAAAAGATCCAACTGTCTATAGTAAACATAACCATCCTTTATCAACACAAATTGAATGGAAGGCAGAACTAACACCAATGCAGCCCAAACTATCCATTGTCGCCAAGTAAAGACTTTCAAAAATTCAACTTTCACTTGATGGCCTAACATGTTCGACATCCCTTCCCATATACTTCTATACTAGGAGAAACATGATCATGCACGTGATCTACAACTGTATTATATCACTTAGTACATATGAGAACAAGGGGGATTTTGGGATTTGCTAATTTCAGACAGTACGAACCCGTTATACACTCGAAACCGATCGAGCTTATGATCGGATCCCCTCTTATATATACATGCGACATGAAGAGCCAACCTCTCGGTTATTCTGCATATCAGTGAAATCGGTGAACAATTGAACATTAGTAAACGAACTGTCGAACACCACGTATCATCCATTTTGCGAAAGCTGAACGTCAAATCACGGTCCGGAGCGGTAGGAAAAGCGTTTATGCTTGGATTGCTTCAGTAACCGCGGTTTTAGGGGAGAGTCGAAAAAAGAATACGTTTGATCAAGCACCACTCCTCCAATCAGCCAAATGGCTATCTCTAAACATCTTAAAGAGATTCGACAACGCTAGGCAGATAACGTTAAGAAAGCATCTTACCCTCCATTCCGTTATTTAGTTGTATAACCAGTTAAAATAAAATTCCCTGCCCCACCTTTCTTTACTATATAAGATAAGTTGCAATAAAGAATTTCCGACTTTTCGTTTCGGGTTTCATCTAAGTATAAGTTGATATGAGAGTAATTAGCGGGATGTAAAACAAAATTTCAACTTATATAGATGAGGGATGAGAGTCCGAAAGCGCTTACGACAACAATTCCTAAAAATGGTCTACCAACCGGTGATTGACAACGCCCGTAGTAGACCGAAAAAATGTTCTCCACAAAGTCTTGACTGACTCTCGTGCCACGAGCGAAGATGACAGCCGTCTGAACAGGCGGTATAATATAAGTAAAAACGAGTGGAGATGAGACGATGCCAGACGGGATCTCGTACCACGCCAAAGATATTTTGTTCAAATCGCTCAGTGCATTGTACCAAAACCAAACCCTCGATGTGTACGGACTTCACGGACTCCCGCGAATCAAAGCACTGCTGCCGAACGAATTTCCGTCTGTACGGGCAGATGACAAACGCGCCGACACCGTGTTTCTTCTCGAAGATGATTCCATTTTGCTTCTTGAGTACGAAAGCAACGAACGATTCATTGACAACCATTTAAAGTATCTTGAATATAAAGGAGTGGATGAAAATGAATAAAGTTTTTCGTTTACTCGTAGAAGATCTAGAACAGGAAAAAGAGAAAGCGGTCAAAGAAGCGGAAAAACAGAAAGCCATCGAAATCGCGAAAAACTTTCTTGACGTCCTGCCGATTCACGAAGTCGCGAAACGAACGGGGCTGACTGTCGCCGAAGTGGCAGAGTTGGCGAAGGAAATGGACCAAAATCAATCTCCAGTCCAATAACGCAAAAGAGCCGAGGTCGTTCGGCTCTTTTTTCGCACTGTTGCCGTTTCATCATTGACCTTTTACTGACGATGGAACGCTATTGGACAGGCAAAATCATTTTTCATGATGAGCGTCTTTCTGCATCAAGTACATTTGGTGGTGAAGAGCCGTGTGGTCAAGGACCGCTCTTCCGATCAGCAAGAGATGGATCCTCCTATCTTATCGATACTCCTCCTCGGTATTGACATTGCGCCATACGGTTTCATCGGCGGCAAGCGGTTGGGCGTCAACATAGCGGACGCGGGCGCCGTCAAGAAGCGAAACCATCCGCCGTTCGCCGGCATCGAGCAGCTTGGCGATCAGCGGGCGAAGCCGCCGGTGGTACAGGGCAACCAATGGCTCCGGGCGGCCGTCATGGAGCGGGACGACGGCGTCAAAGGACGGATCGGCATAGGCGGCGAGCCGTTCCGTTACGTCTTTGTCCATATACGGCATGTCGCACGGCAGGATGAACACCCAATCGGATTGGCTCCGTTCCATGGCGGTATAAATGCCGGCAAGCGGCCCAGAACCGCGGTAACGCTCCACATCGAGCAGCACCGGGATGTCCGTTCGCCGACGAAACTCGCCGACAAGCGCCGGATGGCTGATGAGATACAACTCATCGGCAATCGGAGCCAGCGCGGCGACAGACCAGGCGAAAAACGGCGTGCCTTGATGCAACGCGAACGCCTTTGGCCGCCCGAACCGGCGCGACTGGCCGCCGGCCAGCACCACTCCAGCAATCGTTTGTTTCATCACACTCCCCCTTCCGGACCTCGGGTATTGTCAAAAGTTTATCCTCCACACTCACGGTTTTCCCTTGAGTTTCAACGGTTGAACGAAAAAAAGCTTGCCACCCCCATTGTTTTCGGCCATCATTGAGGTAACGACACCCAACAGCCAAAACAAAGGAGTGACAAGCTTTGTTACCTCAATTATTAGCCTATTTGCTCGAAATTATCAAGACCCAATATCAAATCATTGTGTATTTAATGGGTGTGATATTGGGGAAATCCTTGCATCTCGAGGACTGGGACGAACCCATCCAAAAGCCGTACCGGAAACTTCAGGTCGATGACCTTCCGATCATCGATGTGCCGGAAACCCTTGATTACCGGAAGCTGTTGGCAGACTATGAAGCCCAGCACAGACGTCCTTTACGGCCCATCCAGCGCCGCGCGAATGCGAAACACCGTGTGCCGGATTCGTTGACCTGCCCTCGCTGCCAGGCTCCCTCTTCTTACCTGTACGCCAATAACGGCGGAAAAGGGCAATACCAATGCAAAGTGTGCCAATGCCGGTTCAACCACCGAAATCGGTTCACCAAGCAAGCGGTCTTTCGTTGTCCGCACTGCAAAAAGACGTTGGAAAAAATCAAGGAGCGCAAGGAATACAACATCTATAAGTGCAAGAACAACGATTGCCCGTTTTACCAGGCCAACCTTCGCCGGATGACGAAGAAAGAGCGCCAACAGTTTCAACAGAATCCTCAAGCCTTCAAGGTGCGGTATTTGTTTCGGGAGTTCTTGTTTGACTTTCTCCCGTTGGCTTCCTCGTCGCTCATCAAGCCGAAGGTCGATTTGTCCCGGCTGGCTGCGTCGCCGCACGTGTTGGGGCTCGTGTTGACGTACTACGTCAACTTTGGGATGTCCTCGAGGGAAACCGCCGCCGCCCTGAAGGACATCCATGGCGTCTCGATCTCTCATCAGACGGTGCTCAACTACGCCAACAGCGTCGCGCTTTGGATCAAGCCCTTTGTCGACCGATTTCCGTATGAGCTGTCCGGTTCGTTCTGTGGGGACGAGACATATATTCGTGTGAAGGGCCGTTGGCATTACCTATTCTTTATGTTCGACGCGGTGAAAAAGATCGTGCTGTCCTATCGCGTCTCGCCCAACCGGGACACGCTCTCGGCCATCAAGGCGATCAATGATGTCCTCAGGAAGCTGCCGTCCCTTCCAGACGACTTGTCGTTCGTCGTGGATGGCAACCCGATTTACCTGTTGGCGCAACACTTCTTTGCCCAGCACGGGATTTCGTTTGACGTCCGCCAGGTAATCGGCCTGACCAACGAAGATCCGGTCTCGGAAGAATTTCGCCCTCTCAAGCAGATCATCGAGCGATTCAACCGGACCTTTAAAGGCAACTACCGCCCGACCCATGGGTTTGGCGCCGAGGAAGGCTCGGTGTCCTTTGTGACGCTGTTTGTGGCGTATTTTAACTTTCTGCGCCCGCATAGCGCGCTCGAAGGCCGGGTGCCGGTCGTCATCCCGGAGCTCGCCGAGCTGCCGCATATGCCGGCCCGGTGGACGAAGCTGATCGCCATGGCTCAGGACTTCCTTCAAAACGAGGCAGCCTAACTTTTTTGTCCTCCAGAGCCCGTTGAACAGAACTCCTGCCGGATTCGGCGAAGCGAACCCTTGACCAACCGAACACCGCCAAAGGTAAAATTCGGTAAAGGCAAGGGCGGCTTTCCTATTGCCTTCTTTTTTGTCCCCGTCGCCCTTGACGACTCTTCCGCACCTTTGGCGGGTGTTGGTCAAGGGCGAATCCGGCTCTCTGCATGCCCCACGATGCTCAATGGGATGGTCTGTGTGGAGTTTTCATAGAACTTTTGACGCTACCGGACCTCGTCTGTTCCTACCGTACCATACGAACCGGCGAGAAAAAAGATATCCGCCTGTCGCGACAAATCTTAGACTAGGCGAACAGCCATCACCCGTTGGCGAAGAAGCATGTTTGCTGTTCCGCTTCTGAAAACGGTCTGCTAATCAGCGATTGATAACGCCCGTAGTGGACCGAAAAAAACGTTCTCCATAAAGTCTTGACTGACTCCTTAGCAGCAAATTTGCTCATAACATTAGCCTTCTTTGTAGTATAATGAATTATATACTTGCATCATAACCGCTGGAGCCTTAGGGTGCGATGGCGAGCGTCGCAGCCCGAAGGTGAACATGTGCAATCCCCATGAAAGGAGAAATGGCGGTTGGAAGAGCTTGTTGGCTTTTGCGCGCAATGCGGCAAGCCGATCCATTGTTTGCATGGGTTTTTAAACGGAGTGGTCAGTCGCGAAACAGAGATGTTGTACTGCTTTCCATGCCATGACAAACAAAAGGAGAACGAACACGCTAAGCCAGACAAATGCCACCAGTGATTGAAAACGTTCACAAAAGCTAGGCACAGCGGAATGCCGCTGTGCCTATTTGTTCTTTTTCCGCTACAGCTCTTCCCCTTCGCCGCGCGTTGAAGACAAACGTTCAATAGCCACGTCAACAAAGGAACGATGACAAAGCAGGGCAATGCGATGCACCCAAAATACCGAATCCACCTGGGAAATCCCGACTAATCGAAGACTTCCCGCTTCATCGCCCCCTCCCGCTGCTATGCGGTCCCACTCTTTGGTCAGCGAAAATACCCGATCATCCATCCGTTGTCTCTCTTCTACCCATGGTGTTTCGTACCTTGCGTTGCTTTTTCATAGTCAGAGACCATAATGCCTCCTTCCATAGACGCCATCCTGAACCGTTTGACTTGACTAGCCGCCGCCCCCTCCCTCACGAGCATGCGAGAGGACAAAGGTCCGTTCCTCGCTGGCCATAGCCCCCTCTCATTCCTTCACCCGCAACAGGCGCATGCTGTTGAAGGTCACGAGCAATGTGGCGCCCATATCAGCGAACACCGCGAGCCAAAGGGTGAGCCAGCCGGGGATGGCGGCAACGAGCGCTAACGCTTTTAACCCTAAGGCAAAGGCAATGTTTTGCTTGATGATCGCAAGCGTCCGGCGACCGAGGCGAACGGTGTAGGGCAATTGGCGCAAGTCGTCGGCCATCAGCACGACGTCCGCCGTTTCCAAAGCGGCATCCGTCCCCGCTCCGCCCATGGCCACGCCGATATCGGCCGCGGCCAAAGCGGGGGCGTCATTCACCCCGTCGCCGACCATGGCCGTTATGCCATAACGTTGTTTCAGCTCGCGGATCGCCGCCAGCTTCTGCTCGGGAAGCAGCCCGGCGCAAACGGCCGACACGCCCGCTTGGCGGCCGATGGCTTGGGCGGTTTGTTTATGGTCGCCAGTTACCATGGCGATCTCTTTGACCCCGAGACGCCGCAATGCCGCAACGGTCGCCGCGGCGGACGGCCGCGGTCGATCAGCCGCCGCGATCAATCCTAACAGCCGACGGGCCGTGCCGATCGCCATCACCGTTTTTCCTTCTTGGCGGAAGGCAGCGATTCGCTGCTCCACTTCATCCGGCAAACGGCCGAGCACATCGGCGAGCAAGGATGGGCGGCCGATGTAGTACGTTTCGTTCCCAACGACCGCCCTCACCCCTTGACCCGTCAACGACTGAAATTCATCCACCGGCACGTCAAGAAACGGTACGCCTTCCTCTTTCGCCTGACGGACGACAGCGGAAGCGAGCGGGTGCTGCGACCGTTTTTCGATGGCCGCCGCCACCGCCAGCAGTCGTTCACGGTTTCCTTCGTACACGACGACATCGGTCAAGGACGGTTTCCCTTCCGTTAACGTCCCGGTTTTATCAAAGGCAACCGCTCGCAGCCGGCCGATTTGTTCCAAATATCCCCCGCCTTTGATGAGCACGCCGCGCCAGGCTGCATGGCCGAGAGCGGTGACGATCGCCACCGGTGTCGAGATGACGAGCGCGCACGGGCAGCCGATGACGAGAACAGCGAGGCCGCGATACACCCAATCAAGCCAATTGCCACCCACGACAAGCGGTGGAATGACGGCGATAAGCAGGGCCACAATCATAATGAACGGTGTATAATAGCGGGCAAACCGATCGATGAACGCTTGTGACGGCGCCCGCTCCGCCTGCGCCTCTTCAACGAGATCGATCATTTTCGCCAACATCGTTTCATCGGCCCGCTTCGTCACTTCCACTTCTAGGAATCCTTCCCCGTTCAGCGTCCCGGCGAACACTGCATCGCCGACCGTTTTTTCCGCCGGCATGCTTTCACCGGTCATCGCCGCTTCATTGACCGTGGACGCCCCATTGACAACAACGCCATCCAAAGGAATTTTCGCCCCTGGTTTCACGATCATGACCTCTCCGAGGCGAACGTCTTCGACCGGAACGGTCACTTCCTCCGCACCGCGCCGGATCGTCGCTTGAGCGGGCGCCATTTCCAGCAGCGACGCGATCGACCGCCGCGCTCGGTCCATCGAGTAGCGCTCGAGCGCTTCGCTTATGGCAAACAAAATGACAACGACCGCTCC
Source organism: Geobacillus sp. YF-1 (assembly GCF_052692335.1). Classification (NCBI taxonomy): domain Bacteria; kingdom Bacillati; phylum Bacillota; class Bacilli; order Caryophanales; family Anoxybacillaceae; genus Geobacillus; species Geobacillus sp. YF-1. Next base: position 737,864 of record NZ_CP199850.1, on the reverse strand, counting down.
CTCTTGCCATTCGCCGATCGCCGCCGCACCGAGAATGGCGATCGTCATTAACGTGTTCATGTCCAACTGCCAGCGGGCCAAATTCCGCAGCCCCGTCCAAAACAAGGAATAGCCGCCGAGCGCGATCGCCGCCAAATACATCGCGACCGCCATTCCCCCGCTGTCCGCCGCATCGGCCGCAATGCCAAACAGAAGCAATACAGCAGAGACGAGGACGTTCCGGCTCTCTTTCTTCTTCCAAAACGGCTCCCGCTGGATAGTGCGCTCGCGTGCTTCGCGAATTTTCAGGCGTTCAAACGCTCCGGCTTGTTCCAGTTCTTCCACCGTCGCCTTGCCCCACACCGTGAGTTTGGCGGCGCCGAAGTTGACTTTCGCTTCTTTGACACCGGGCAAAGCTTTAACATTGCGCTCAAACTTGGCAGCGCAATTTGCGCACGTTAACCCTTGCACGCGGTATGTTTTGGCCTCGATCCGCTCCAATGTTTGTTCATTCGCCACGGTGATCCTCCTCTTTCTGATGGGCGAGCGCGACAAGCAACAGCTCGCGAATATGGTCGTCATCGAGCGAATAAAAGGCGAGTTTTCCCTCTTTCCGATATTTCACGATGCCTTGTTTATACAAAATGCGCAAATGATGCGACGTCGTTGCCACCGTCGCCCCGATGACGTTCGCTAAGTCGCAGACGCACAACTCTTCCTCGCCGCAAAGCGCATAGACGAGTTTCGCCCGGTTTTCGTCGGCCAACGCTTTGAAAAACGGCACAATCGACGCCATGTTTTCCTCATTCAGCCGGCGCTGGATCCGCCTGACCTTCTCCTCGTCATAACAGTAGACGTCGCATACGTCTTGGCGGTTCATTCCGTTCCTCTCCTTGCCAACATTCAAATAGTTGTTTGAATATAGAATACCATATCCCTTTTTGATATTCAAATATTCATTTGAATGAAAAAAGTTCCCTCATGACAAAAATCCGCCTTCGTCGCAGCAAAAGGCGGATTTCGTCTGATGAACGCGCGGCGGCCATGAGGCCCATTGCCGTCGGCTTCAACTTATAGAGGCTTGGCGAAAAAACGCCGCCACGAGCAAATCAACGGCATTTCGCCAAAAAAGAAGGCTGATTTCGCAAGGCTTCTCTAACTGAGAAACAGATGGAATAGCCGTATTTTGTACGAAATCACCGCTTCTATAGAGGCTTGGTGAAAAACCGCTGTCACCCACCAATCAGCGGCATTTTCAGTCAGAAAAGAAAGCTGATTCTACGAGGTTTCTCTCATTGAGAAATGGGTGGAATCAGCAGATTTGGCACGAAATCACCGGCCTCATACGTATTCGCGAAACCAACGCACCGTCTCCAAAAACGCTTCGCGCGTCACTTTATGGCCGGCGTGCGGGTCGGTGATGAATCGCAGCCGGTCCTCGTTCCCTTCATAAAGTGGTTTAATTTGCTGATAAAACTCATATGTATAAGCATACGGGACGACTTGGTCGGCTTTTCCGTGCCAGATGAAGAGCGGCCGCCCGGCGAGCTTTTCCGGTTGTTTCGATAAATCATAGCGGGCAAGCTTTTCTTTTTCCAACGCCAACAACGTCGGCGGCATCGGAATGTCGATGTGGCGTCGCTTCCCTTCTTCAATCATGGCATCAAAAAAGGCGCTAAAATTCGGGCAGCCCATCAGCGCCACTGCCGCCCTCACCCACGGATAGACGGCGAGCGCTCCGAACGTGACGATCCCGCCCATCGACGTTCCGGCAAGCCCAATTCGTCCCGAGTCAGCCAGCCCGCGGCTCACAAGGTCGTTTTTCATCTCATCGATTTCGCTGATCGTGCGCACCACAATGTCCCAAAACGACAACTGCAATTTCCGTTCGCTCAACCGTTCGTCCCGCTCGCCGTGAAACAGCGCATCGGGAAGCACGACCCGATAGCCCGCCTCGGCAAGCAAATAGCCGAAATGCAAATTATGTTCTTTGGCGCTCGTAAAGCCGTGAATAAAGAAAATGAGCGGAAGCGGTTCGTCCCGTTTTTCCGGCTGAACGACATGAAGAACAGGCACGCCGGCCAGCTGTTGTTGTTCAATGATCACCATCGCTACACAAACTCCTTTTCTTTTTCTATCGTTGTATAGTGTACCATATGGACAGCGATTTTGGAAAAGAGTTACACTAGGTAATGAGAAAACCAAAAGCAAAGGAGTCAGACATGAAGCCATATTTAATTGCTCTGGATTTGGATGGAACATTGTTGAGGGAAGATAAGACGATTTCCCCGCTGACCAAAGAGGTCATCCGCCGCGCCATTGACGCCGGCCATGTTGTCGTCATTGCCACCGGCCGGCCGTACCGGGCGAGCCGCATGTATTACGAAGAACTGAACCTCACGACACCGATCATCAATTTCAACGGCGCGTTTGTCCACCACCCGCGCCAACCGTCATGGGGAATCCGCCATGTTCCGCTGCCCTTGCCTGTTGTGAAAGACATCGTCGAACTTGGGGAAACGTATCGAATCAAAAACATTTTGGCGGAAGTGATGGATGACGTCTATTTTCACGAACATGACGAAGTGTTGCTCGACATCGTCCGCCTCGGCAACCCGACGGTGAAAATCGGCGATTTGCGCCGCTCGCTCAGCAAAGACCCGACGAGCGTGCTCGTGTATACAGAGAGTAGTCATGTCGAACAAATTCAATCATATCTGTCCGACGTATATGCCAACGTATTGCACCATCGGCGTTGGAATGAGCCATGGCATGTGATTGAAATCATCCGCCATGGGGTGCATAAAGCGGCCGGCTTACAACAAGTCGCCGATCACTTCGGCATCCCTCGGGAGCGAGTGATCGCCTTTGGCGACGAAGACAACGATTTGGAGATGATTGAGTGGGCCGGATTGGGCGTCGCCATGGGCAACGCCATCGAACCGCTGAAAACGATCGCCGATGATGTGACGAAAACGAATGAAGAAGACGGCATCGGCGTGTATTTGCAAGACATCTTGGACCTATAGCTCTCCGCCCTTTCGTCGCATTCAGCCGGCGTTGGGGACAGCGGTTGGTCCCATTTCCTAACTACCGTTCCGTGAAAATCGCGTTGGCAAGCGGTGATTTTGGAGGGCAGATCCCTTGCCATCGATCGTTTCCGTAAAAACACCGTGTCGATGGGTTCCGATTTTCATCCTTGGGCGATGGCCAAACCGTCGCCCGGGGACCTTTTTCCAAACAGACCGGACACGCTTGAAACGGCGCTTTTCGTTTGTAACGAATTTCCTTACTACTGTTCCCTGGCCGCGGTTACACTATACGTGACGCAACGTGCGTCTTCATTTTTTAAAGGGGGAATCCGTCATGGGCAAACGAAACAAATCAAAGCGTTTCGTCCAGCAAAGCGTCGATGCAGTCGAACGGCATGACAAACGAATCCCTTACCATTTGACGTACGCCGAGGCGGAAGCGCGCAAAGCGGAAAAAGCGGTGGAAACGTCGCTTGGGGGCGTGTAGCAATGGGCAATCGTCTATTTCAAGAGGCGCGCAAAGCGGTCGCCCAAGCGAAGCAAGCGGCCAGCGGCGAAATCGACATGAGCGTCGACCGCGCCATCGCCATTGCCAAAAACGCGTTGTCTTCAGCTTACGCGCATTCCAATACGGCGGAAAAAGCGCAGTTGCGTCAATTTCAAGCTGAGCTTGATGAGCTCACCCAATAACCGCTGCGGGCTTCCCGCAGCTTTTTTTCCCTCGTCCCCGATTTTCCGTTGTATTCCGAACCGAAACCGGCTACACTGAACATAGAAACATGAATCGCTGTTCACCTGCGGAAACGGTCGGTTCAGCCGATCGAGCCGCGAGGAACGCGGAAGGAGAAAAGAGGAGGACGAACGATGTCCATTCAAATCATCACCGACAGCGGCGCGGATTTGCCGCAATCGTACATCCGCGAACATCATATCGCCTTTTTGCCGCTCGTCGTCCATTGGAATGGCCAAGACTACGAAGATGGGGTGACGATCGAACCGAAACAAGTGTATGACGCTATGCGCCAAGGACAGGCGGTGAAAACGGCCCAACCGAGCCCGCTGGCGATGAAGGAGCTGTTTTTGCCGTACGCCAAAGAAAATCGGCCATGCGTGTATATCGCCTTTTCCTCGAAATTATCCGGTACATACCAGACCGCCATGGCCGTCCGCAGCGAACTGCTTGACGAATACCCTGAGTTTCGCCTGACGATCATCGACTCGAAATGCGCTTCGCTCGGCCAAGGGCTTGCCGTCATGAAAGCGGCCGAGTTGGCTGAACACAACACCCCATATAACTTGCTTTGCGAAACGATCGAGGCGTACTGCCAGCATATGGAACACATTTTCACCGTCGACAATCTCGACTATTTGGCGCGCGGCGGCCGCATCAGCAAAACCGCCGCCGCCTTTGGGGGCTTGCTCAACATCAAACCGCTCCTCCATGTCGAAGACGGCGCCCTCGTTCCGCTGGAAAAGCTGCGCGGGCGGAAAAAAGTGTTGAAACGGATGGTCGAGTTGATGGGCGAACGTGGCAACGATCTTCAAAAACAAACGATTGGCATCAGCCATGCCGATGACGAAGAAACAGCGCTTGAACTGAAGCGGATGATCGAAGAAACGCACGGCTGTACGCGCTTTTTCCTCTCCGACATCGGCAGCGCCATCGGCGCCCACGCCGGACCGGGGACGATCGCGCTGTTCTTTCTGAATCGATACATTGAAATCTGACGCGAAACGAAACAGAGGCGCCTGCCCAACACAGGCGCCTCTCCCTTCTCATTGACGACGGCCTACGCTCGCCCTATCCTCCTGCGTCCCCCATCGCTTAAAGCCTCTCCCTTCTCATTGCTGACAGTCCTCTATTCATCACAGATCCGCAAGCGGGCCAGTGGCCGCGGAAAACCTTTCCATAATTTTTCCATCAACTCCCTCTATAGTTCCTGTTTAATTGTCCATACTAATTCTACACGATCGGAATGCAGGGAGGGCTGGTCCATGCCAAACACAAGCGACAACGACAAAAAAGCGCGCGACAACCAAGCGAAGCGCCATGAAAAAAACATGATGCGCGAGAAAAACCGGGAAGCCGGAAAGTTCGCGTATTCGAAGAAGACGGATCATCTATAAGCGAACTGACAAAAAGGCGGCCGAACGACCGCCTTTTTACCTTTGTCTTTCCATGTGCTTTTCCTCTTCGTTGACTTGAAACTGACTCATCGCCGCACGCAATTCATCTGTCAACTCGCGGAGCGTTGTTGCTTTTTCCTTCATCCGTTCAAATGCGGCAAGCTGTTCAGTCATCGATGCGGCGATTTGTTCACTGCCGGCAGCCGATTGTTGAACAACGGCACTAATACTTTCCACATTTTTGAACACTTGTTCCTCACGCCATTTTAAGTCGGAAAACGCATCGGCAAGTGCTTGGAGATCAGCGGAAATGCTTGTGACGGTCTCGTCAATTTTCGCAAACGCCTTTGTTGTTACTTCGGCCGACTCCGATTGCTCGCGCGCCATCTCCATCCCGTTGGTCACCGCATCGGTGACGGACGCAACACCGCGCTCAATCAATGAAACGGTCGCAAAAATTTGCTTCGTTGCTTGAGCCGATTGTTCGGCTAACTTTCTCACCTCATCAGCCACAACGGCAAACCCTTTCCCCGCTTCACCGGCGCGGGCTGCTTCAATCGCCGCGTTGAGTGCCAACAAATTCGTCTGTTCAGCGATCTCCGCGACTGAGGCTGCCATTTGTTGAATGTGGCTCGCATATCCAGCCAATTGTTTTGTCGCCTGTTCAATCAGGCGAGTTGCTTCCACGCTTTGGTGAATAAGGTGCATTTGCTGCTCCATGGCTGCCCGGCCGCTTTCGACCGCTTCTAACGCCGCGCTGCCATAACGGACCGTTTGCGCGGTCCTCTCTGCCGTTTTGGCAAACGTTTCATCCATTTTTTCGATTTGTTCCACCGCTTGCTGTAATTCTTCGGCGATATTTTGCGTCCCCGTGGACAGTTCATTGACCGACACCGTGACTTGTTCATGAATGGAAGCGAGCGTTTGTTGCTCAGCTTCCATCTCTTGAGCAAACTGTTCGACTTGTTTACTTGCTTTCCCAACTGATCCTAGCAATTGCTTTAGTTGCTCCACCATTGCGGCAAACGCCTCGTTTAATGAGCCGAGCTCATCCTTGGCCCGATAATCGACACGAGCGACGATCAAGTTTCCGCTCGCAATTTCCCCCGCATTGGCCGCCAGCTGTCGGAGCGGAGACGTAATCGAACGAGTAAGACGCCAGCTCGCCAATCCGGAGATCAGCATCAACAAGACGCTGCCGATCACAGCCGTCCCAATGACCGTTTGAATTTGTTGTTTCAAATCACGCTGGACGGCCTGATAGCGGTCATTCGTCTCCCAGCCGAGAACAACGACATCGTTGATCGCCCCTTCAATGCGCATGGCTTGGCGCCGCACCTCTGCCGCATCCTTTTTCGCGAACGCTGTTCCGACCGCCTGTTTCACAGCGGCAAATTTCGTGCCCGCTTTCTCGACCAAAGAACGAAAACGCGGTTGTCCACCCGCTGTTTTGAGCTTCTCCAACCGTTGATCGACGATGTGAAGCTGCGCCAACGCCTGTTGCTTATTCCCTTCCGTCATATTGTAGGAAGCGCTGTTTAAGCTTTGCTTTGCCCCCTTCATATCAGCTTCCAACTGTCTTACAGAAAGCAGCACCGGAACGATATCCTCATTTTTCTCCTGAATCGATAACATGGTGGCAATGATGTAACCAATGATGCCGATGGCGGCCACGAGTGCAACGAAAGCATGCAGCCATAGTTTTTGGCGAATCGTCATGGTCCTCCCCTTCTCTTTTTAGTTTGTTGCGATTTGTCCGTCGATGATTTTTTGCGCCCAACTGTCGACCAGACGTTGCTTTTGTTCATCCCACGGAATGACCCGGATCGGTGCCAAACCGACTCCGTCTTTGGCCAATCCTAACGTAACCGTGCCCTCAGGCCATTGTTTTTCCTTCACATAATGCTTGATCACTTGATAAAGCGCAACATCGATATTTTTCACCATCGAGGTGATCACCGCTTTTTCCGCGTAAATATACTGGTCGCTGTCGACACCGATCGCATACTTGCCACGCGCTTCGGCCTCGCGAAGCGCGCCAATGCCGGTAAACCCAGCCGCCGTATAGAGGACATCGCACTGCTTAGCAAACAGCGTCTTCGCCCATTGTGCGCCAAGATCAGCATTGCCAAAATCACCTGCATAGACGGTTGTCACCTTTGCTTGCGGCTTGACAGACCGCACCCCTTTCTCAAATCCGTCAGCAAACTTCCGGATTAACGGTACATCGGCTCCGCCGATAAACCCGACGTGATTTGTTTTCGTTGCCAACGCCGCTACCACTCCAGCCAAAAAACTTCCTTCTTCCTCTTTAAAGGTAATCGATGTCACATTAGGCAGCGTCGATTCCGCATCAATCAGAATAAACCGTTGTCTTGGGTATTGTTTCGCGACGTTTTCCAAATCGTTTTGCACCATAAATCCCAGCCCAATGACCACGTCATTGCCGGCGGCGACCAATTCTTTCAACCCTTGCTCATATGTCTTTGTTTCACTAAGCTCACGATAGTCAAACTGAACACCTAATTCGTCCCGCGCCTTGATCAAACCGCGAAACGCGGCATCGCTGAACGACTGATCTCCCAGTCCGACGTCTGACAACATAATACCGACTTTTACTCTTTTTTTCTGCACAGCGGGGGCATGAGGCGAACAGCCGGCTACCAATACCATAAGCCCCAACAAAAAATACCATAGTCGTCTGCACCGATTCATCTCCCTGTCTCCTTCCCATGATGTCCATTAACATATATCGGCGGAATTGGAGAATGTTTTAGTGTTTTAACCAAAAATCTTCTTATTGTTCTTTTCTTCCATTTGCTGATGGTTGTGTTCGCTGCCACCTTTTTCTATAATGAAAGTACATCACACGCCCGGGAGGTTTCGTATGTCGAAGGAAAGTTCGTTTGATATCGTCTCGAAAATCGATTTGGCCGAGGTGGCGAACGCTATCAACATCGCGATGAAAGAAATCAAAACGCGCTATGACTTTAAAGGAAGCAAAAGCGACATTTCGCTCGAGAAAGACGAGATCGTTCTTATCTCCGACGATGAGTTTAAGCTGGAGCAGCTGAAAGATGTGCTCATCGGCAAGCTCATTAAACGCGGGGTGGCGACGAAAAACATCCAATACGGCAAAATTGAGCCGGCCTCAGGCGGCACGGTGCGCCAGCGCGCCAAGCTTGTCCAAGGAATCGACAAAGACAACGCGAAAAAGATCAACACGATCATAAAAAACACGGGGCTGAAAGTGAAAAGCCAAGTGCAAGATGACCAAATCCGCGTCAGCGGCAAAAGCAAAGACGACTTGCAAAAGGTCATCGCCGCCATTCGCGAAGCGGATTTGCCAATTGAGGTGCAGTTTGTGAATTATCGTTAAGCGGATGAGGGAATCCTCGATCCGCTTTTTTGGTTTACCGCGAGAACGATCGAAGGCCGTGATTTCAGATAAAAATGGGGGCTTCCAATTCTTTCTTTTGGGAGAAATAAGAACGGCAACGTTTTCTGTTCTCGCCAGCCGCACCGAGTGGAGCGAAAAACTCGTTTTTGACCAGCCTTACAAAAAGCTCTTGGACAACGGTTTGCCCTCCACCTGAGGAGAAAATCACCGCTCGCCGGCGCGAGATTTCCACGGAACGTTTGAAAGAAAAGCTAGACGGTACGTTTCCTTTATTGCGAGGATGGATCGTCCTGGAATTGGGCAAACAACGGTCGCATAATATCGGCCACTGAGCCGGCAGACGACCCCTACGTGCCAACGGCCGCCCGCTCGATCAGTACGCCAAGAACAATGATGACCAACGCCGCGCCCGCGATCGGACCGACAAGGCGCATCGCCTCTCCTTCCCCACCGGGGCGGCCGAGTGTTGAGGCGACGAGCGCGATTCGCGCCGGGGACGCCATCGTCATATTCGAAGCGGCGACGTTTTGTGCGGCGGCGTACCAGATGGCTGGTTCATGTAATTGGTCGGCCATCGCCCGCTGAAACGGGGAAAACATGGCGTTCGCCGCGCTGTTGCTTCCGCTCATCCAGCCGCCGAGCGCCCCAACGAGCGGCGACACGGCCAAAAACGCCGAACCGGTCCAGGCAGCGGCTTGTTCGGCCAATGCGCCGGTCATTCCCGCTCCGTCCATCACCGCTGACATCGCGATAAACCCCGTTGTCGCCACCGCGGCTGGGGTCACTTGTTTGACCGTTTTCTTCACGCAAGCCAGCACTTCCGCCGCGCTCAGTCGATAAAGCCAGCATGCGCTCAGCGCCGCCAGCCATAACGCAAACCCGGGGCTGTATAACAATTCAAGGCGAACACCATATAGGGGCCAGTGCAAAACGCCGAACGTCGTGGCCATACGTTGAACCCCATCGAAAAAATGAGTGATGAAAATATAGCCAATCAATATCGCATACGGCCATAATGCTTTGCCAAGCGACGGACGGACCGCTTCTTCTCCCGCTTCCCTCACATGGCCGCGGACGCGCGCTTTCAGCTGCCAATAGCCAACGAGCAACACCGCAGCGAAGCCCCCAGCCGCCGCGCCGGCCAACTCGACGGACACGTATGCGCTAGCGGCCCATGTCATGAACGCTAGACTCGCTGACACGATCAGCATATCATCGAAGTGCTTTCTCACGGAACGCCGCCCTTCGCTCACCGCAACAACCGCACCAACGTAAAACAAGGCAAGCGGAACATGAAGCCATGCGCTATATTCGCCAAGCTCCCGAAGCGAAACACCTGACAGTTCGGCATTGATCACCGTGCCGATCGCCAGCGCCCCCCACGGGACGGCGGATTGGGTCAACAGCGCCAACACCATCGCCTTGCGGGCCGGAAACCCAAGCGCCGCATACAACGGAGCGACAATCACGACCGCCAGTCCAAACCCGCTCACTGCCTCTAAAAATGGGCCAATCGCCGCCGACAACAAGAGCGCCTGCTCAGCCGGGGCCCGCCCAAAGCCGGAAAGCCAAGCAGAAAGAGCACGGACCGCCCCGCCCGCTTCCAACACATTGTGTAACAGCAAGCCAAATATGAGCACATAGACGACAATCAGCGCCAACAGCACGCCGCGGATCGTTCCGTGCATCACCTCTCCTGCGGAAGCATGAAACGGAAAAACAGCGAGCACGGCCGCCAGCGCATAACAGCGCAGCGCCGCATGCATCGCCGGCATTTTCCGCCACCCGATGGCTACACATGCCCAAGCGAGCGGCAATACAGCCAACAGTGAATGAATGATTCCCCCCATCGTTTCCTCTCCCCCAAACCGTTCACTATAGTGTATATAACCATCATATATTACGACGCTGCTTGCGAACATCAATTTATCAACACAGGCCAAGAAGAGTGTCGCTATTATTTGATTATTCACTCGCCTGCTTCGAAAACATGATGCGGAATGATGAGCGTTCAAGGTGCTGCTGTTTTTGATTTTTTCGTCACACGACAACGCTAGCCCCCCAGCAAAAAGCGGGGGCGTGTCAAGTTTTTTCAGACACGCCCTCGCTCATCCGGCAATGGTTTATTTTTGCTGCATCTTAAACTGCAAAAACAACTCATTATAGCAGGCGAGCATACGTTTCCCTAAGTTTTCGTACACTTCCAAGCGCCCTGCCGCATCCAAATCCGGGTAAAAGCGCCGGTCATTGGCGATGTCTTTTGGCAAATAGCGAAGCGCCGCGCGATTCGGCGTCGAGTAGCCGACATATTCGGCGTTTTGCGCCGCGTGTTTCGGGTCAAGCATAAAATTGATAAACGCGTGCGCGCCTTCGATGTTTTTCGCTGTTTTCGGAATGACCATGTTGTCAAACCATAGGTTCGATCCTTCCTTGGGCACGACATAGTCCAACGCTTCGTTTTCGGAAATGATTTCCGCCGCATCGCCCGACCAGACGACACCGACCGCCGCCTCTTCGTTGGCAAGAAGCAGTTTGATTTCATCGCCGACAATGGCCTTCACATTCGGCATAAGCCGGTCGAGCTTTCGTTTTGCCTCTTGCAGATGCTGCTTGTTCGTATCGTTGAGCGAATAGCCGAGGCTGTTTAACGCCATCCCCATCACTTCGCGCGCCCCGTCAACAAGCAAAATTTGATTGCGCAAATCCGGGTCCCATAAGTCGTTCCAGCTGGTGATCGTTTTGCCGCCCAGCATCCCGCGGTTGTAGACGATGCCGACCGTCCCCCAAAAATACGGCACCGAATAGCGGTTATGCGGGTCAAACGACAAATCGAGAAACCGCGGTTCAATGTATTTCAAGTTCGGCAGTTTACTATGGTCGAGGGGCAAAAGCAAGTTTTCCTCGATCATCTTGCTGATGGCGTAATCGGACGGAACGGCGACATCAAACGTCGCGCCGCCTTGAGCGATTTTCGCCATCATCGCCTCGTTCGAATCGAACGTTTGGTAAACGACTTTCCAGCCGGTTTCTTTTTCAAACTTCCGGATCAGCGCCGGGTCGATGTAATCGCCCCAGTTGTACACGCTGACCGTCTTGTCGCCTCCATATCCTTCCGCTTCGTTGAGCCGATGGGTCATGAACATCAGGGCGAACGCGGCGATGAATATAGCGGCAAACCCTTGAACGAGCCGTTTCATCTACTTCCGCCCCCCTATTCCGTACATGCGGCCGCCTTTTTGGCTGAACACGTAATAGCCGACGACCAGCAGCATCGTAAACAAAAACAACAGCGTTGACAGCGCGTTGATCGATAAGGAAATGCCTTGGCGCGCCCGCGAATAAATTTCGACCGACAATGTGGAGAACCCGTTTCCTGTCACAAAAAACGTCACGGCAAAATCATCGAGCGAATACGTGAGTGCCATAAAAAACCCGGCCCAGATGCTCGGCGTCAAAAACGGGAGGATCACCCGCGACAGCACTTGCCGCGATCCTGCCCCCAAATCGCGCGCCGCATCGATCCATGTCGGGCTCATCTCCTCAAGCTTGGGCAGCACCATCAGCACGACAATCGGCACGCTAAAGGCGATATGGGACAACAGCACGGACGCAAACCCCAGCTTGATGCCGGCCAGCGTAAACAACAATAAAAACGAAGCGCCGATGATGACGTCCGGGCTGACGATCAGCACATTGTTGAGAGCGAGCAGCGTATTTTTCATCCGCTGCCGCTTGACATAGTAAATGGCCAATGCCCCGATGACGCCCAAAATCGTGGCCACCGCCGCCGACAATAACGCGACGACCAGCGTATTGAGCACAATGATCAACAAACGGTCATCCGATAGCACCTCGCCATACCATTTCAACGTGAAGGATTGAAAATCGTGCATCGTCCCGCCGCTGTTGAACGAATAATACATCAAGTACCCAATCGGCGTGTACATGATGGCAAACACGACAAGCAAATAGACGCGCCCCCACCGATGTGTGCGTTTCATCGACTTCCCTCTTTCCTTCCGCTTCCTGTCAAGAAGACAATGACCGCCATCGCGATCATGAGCACAACGGCAATCGTCGCCCCCATCCCCCAATCTTGGGTGACGAGAAAATGCTGCTCAATGGCCGTGCCAAGCGTAATGACGCGATTGCCCGCAATGAGGCGCGTAATCATAAACAGCGACAACGCCGGGATAAACACCGCCTGGCAGCCGGCCTTCACCCCACTGAGGGTGAGCGGGAACACGACGCGGCGGAACGTTGTCCACCCAGACGCGCCCAAATCGCGGGCCGCATCAATGAGTGACGGCGGCAATTCTTCCAGCGCATTAAAAATCGGCAGCACCATAAACGGAATAAAAATGTACACCGAGACGAACACAAAGCTGAAATCGGTGAACAACAACTGCCGCGCCCCGAGGCCGATCGCCTGCAAAAAAGCGTTGGCCAGTCCATATGTGCCGAACAGCCCTAAAAACGCATACACCTTCAGCAGCAAATTCACCCACATCGGCAAAATGAGCAACAGCAGCCATAGCTGCTTATGCCGCGTTTTCGTCAGCCAATACGCGGTCGGATAGCCGATCAACAAGGAGGCGAGCGTAATCAGCAACGCGTACCAAAACGAATACGCCATCATTTTCAAATAAATGGGCGTCAGCACCTTTTCATAATTGGCCAGCGTCCACTGTCCGTCGATATCCAAAAACGACTCATACACGAGAAAGACGAGCGGCGCAATGACAAACAACACCAGCCATGCCGCATAGGGGATCAAATACCAGTTTCGCCATGCTCGTTCCATCCTTCGTCCCCTTTCCTGCGCTCGGCTCGCATGACATGAATCGCTTCCGGTTCAAAGCGAAGCCCGATCGTTTCCCCGACTTCCGCTTTTTTCGTTGAATGAACGAGCCATTCATTGCCGTTTTCATCATAGCCGCAAATTTCATAATGAACGCCGCGGAACAGCAGCGAATCGACGCGAATGACGATTTGGCTGTCTTCCGGTGCGGCGAGCTCCAAATCTTCCGGGCGAATGACAACATCAACCGGTTCGTTGGGCGCAAAGCCGCGGTCAACGCAGGCAAACTGTCGGCCGGCAAATTCGACGAGAAAGTCTGCGATCATGCGCCCCGACAAAATGTTCGATTCGCCGATGAAATCAGCGACAAACCGATTGACCGGCTCATCGTAAATCTCTTTCGGCGTCCCAAATTGCTGAATTTTCCCTTTATTCAGAACGAAAATATAGTCGGACATCGCCAGCGCTTCTTCTTGATCATGCGTGACGAAAATAAACGTGATCCCCAGCCGGCGCTGCAATTCGCGAAGCTCGTACTGCATTTCCGTGCGCAGCTTCAAATCCAGCGCCGAGAGCGGTTCATCAAGAAGCAGCACTTCCGGCTCGTTCACGATCGCCCGGGCAATCGCGACGCGCTGCCGCTGGCCGCCAGACATTTCCTGAATGCGGCGGCGTTCATACCCTTCCAAGTTGACAAACCGGAGCGCTTCCTTCACCTTTTGGCGAACGTCCGCTTCTTTCATTTTTTTCACCCGCAAACCAAAAGCGACATTTTCAAACACATCCAAATGCGGAAACAAGGCGTAATCTTGAAACACCGTATTGACTTGCCGCTTGTTGGGCGGAACGTGATTCATCGGCTTCCCGTGAAAATAAATCGTCCCTTGCGTCGGTTCAATAAACCCGGCGATCAACCGCAAAATCGTCGTCTTCCCACATCCGGACGGACCTAGCAGCGTATAAAATTTGCCTCGCTCCATCTCGAAACTGACATCGTCCAATACCGCTGTCCCATCGTATTCCTTCGTCACATGGTCAAAGCGGATGATTGCTTGTCCGTTCACTTTCAGCCCCCCATCTTCATCATATCCATCATTCCTAATTAGAACACAGCAGGGATGAAAGCGCAACGGAAAACAATGTCGGATCCCTTGATTGGAAACACGCTTTTTGATCGTTCAGATTTCACGATGATTTCTCCGTTTCAGATCCGCCGCTTGGGCGTGTAAGCGATACGATGCGCGAGTCAGGAAATCGCTCTTGATGAACGTGGGAAGCGATCAAATAAGCCGCCTCGTGGTCCTGTTGGATCCATTCGGTCAACCGATCGCGGCTCACCATATCAAGAGAATTGAAGGGCTCATCCATCAGATACAATTCCACTGGACGTGCCAACGAAATCGCAACATGCAACTTTTGCCTTGTGCCTAGTGAATACTGGTCCACCGGAAGCGCCAGCATCTCCTCCATCTTCAACAAGCGGCACAATTCTTTGGCTTTATGAGTGTACTGTCGATCCAACTTCCATAAAAGGCGGAAGCATTCAATATTTTCATAGCCAGTCAACTTCGAAAACATCACGGTCTCCGAAGTCACATAAGACAAATGGGCGCGCATGTCGGAAAGCTGAATGGGACGGCCTTTATAAAAAGCTTCATAGTGCAGCTCGCCTTTAGTGAGCAATCCCGAAATAATATGCAAAAGCGTCGTTTTCCCCACTCCGTTTGGGCCTGTGAGGAGCACCTTCTCTCCCGGGAAAATGGAAAATGAAAATTGCTGAAAAATCGTTGTTCCCCCATCATAGCGATACGTCAAGTTTTGTAGCGAAAACAACGGATCCATCCTTTGTTCTCTCCCTTATTTTCTCTATTCTTTTTCCACTATGATTCAATCGCTTTGCATTTACACCTCTCACCCATGAGACACCGTTGCCTCCAAGCCGGCGGAGAGAATGAGCAGCACAACCGCCACCAAAAACAAAAAGAGGATATCGCGTATATAGAGCGGTTCCGTTTTTTCCCCCCTCGCTCTTTGCTTCACAATGTGAAGAAATCGCCATGTTTCATATCCTAATGTACAAAACAAAAGATGTCCCATTATTTCCGGAACGGCATGGGGGAAAACTCCTGTCATCAACGGATGCCAACCATAGCCTTTGGCGACTCCTTTCACGATCACTCCGAGCATCGCAGCATGATAACCAAGATAAAGAGTATTAGCCATTCCTAACGTCAGCCATCCGCCGACCATCAAAATGACCCCAACCATCAAGTTGTGCCCGAAAGTAGCCCAAAACGCCATGGAAGTCGGATGAATGACAAGTTTTTGCGAAAAAATCCCTGCCCCCAATGCAAAGCAGACAACATACACCCCTAGTGACAATAAGAAATACGGGAAATGAGTGTGAATGGCTCGCTTGATCATCATCAATGCCCCCTCACATGCGCCGCGCATATCGAGAACTGTGCCACAATACAAGGTAAAGCATCACGACAAACAAACCGCTGTACCACGCCCAACTCCAACCTTTCAAGAGCATAAAAAAGGCCGAAACGAGCGATGAAAAGGTGGTGATGTAAATTAACAAGCGATGAAACGAATGATTTCCAGCTGCAATCAACATATACCCTGCATAATCACGCGGAGATGTCAATGCCGCTTGTTCACCGCTGGCTAAAACAAGGCAGAACACTTCATAATCGGTGCGCAAAATCCGTTTCACAACAAACGGATAGGCGGGCAGCATCAGTATCGCTCCGATTACCGCCCACACCCCTCGCTGCACTCCCGATAATCCGATATATTCGATAAACAGCCATCCGCTGCGATCAGGCATGGGTAACTCCCTAATCGCTCAAGCAGCGTCCATTTCGCTTCAATTAACGATCCAAGGGGAGGCGGAGAAAGAAGCCGAAAAACAAGGAGACGCTCCATTTCGCTTTCAAACTGAAAAATGTCTGGAAAGGCATCGGTCATGGCTCGCAACGTCCCTGTCATGACCAAGTATACTTCGAACAGAAACAAAAACAAAAGGATCGCTCCGTTGTGAACGGCCGCCAACAGCGGCAAATTCGCTCCAGCAACCAAGAACAATTCCCCTGGCAGAAACAGCGTCCAAGGCGGCTTGGCCAACTCCTTTGCTTTGCGCATGAACAGACAAAGATCCTTATATAAAATCGCATTGTTCGTGCCGCGAACCACTAATACCTCAATGGCACGCAGCTGCCATGAATACAGCTTATCCATCGCCTTGCTGGAATGAGAGGCGCGAAGGAAAGGAAAACAAAGCAGTGCCAACAGTACAAACCCAGCTCCAACAAGTGATAAAGCAGTGCTTGAAAAGGACCATCCTTCCCCTAAGTGGGCCATGCGTTGATAAAATTGCTGTTGCCAGTGAGCAACGTAATCATCCATATGCGCAAGATAAGAAAGCGACAACCCATACATCCGAACCGCTTGGCGGGACAATTGCAACAGCGGCATTATCGCCGCAAGCACAGCATACCCGATCGCCAATGAGGCCATGCGAAAGAACAAAGCTGAACATACACGAGCCGCTCTAGTTGTTGAACCGCGCATCATATGCGATATGACATACAGAAGCAGCACCATCGCTTGCCCAAGCCATACCCACACCGCTCCTCTCACCCCAAACTTGGCGATCAAGCCGACAGAGGGAGGGAGAAACAACGGCGATAGACGCAGCAAAGACACCGCATAGTGAAGGCCTAGCAACCGCCTCCATACGTGATCATCCCGCACACTAGACAACCGCAAATAGTCAAAATGGTAGCGGCGCTCCAACGCCTCTTTTGACTCCAGCGAAACCCCGATTAAAGGACCGACCGATAAAAAGAAAAGAATCAACATCGTCACAACAGGACGAAACATCATTGTCGATCGAAAACAGATCACTGCAACGAGCGCCGACGAAATGAGCCATTTCGTCGCTTCCAACAACAACAGTGTCGTCCGCGGGGAAAACGGTGATTTTCGCTGTAAAGGGGCGATACTGCTTCGCTGTTTTTGGAGATACCATAGCCATACGAGTCTCACGGCTCTTCCCCCTTTCATCTCATAGGAACGGCAGGGGCCTTTCTCCTCCTGCCGGTTTCCATGTTACCATGCAATTGCCGCTTTTTTTCCCCGCTCAGCCACGATTTTTTTTCACCGTTGCTACAAACGCTGACCAACCAATTTCCAAAATGGCATCGACTCCGCCTGACAAAATCGCAGTAATTCCAAGAATCATCGAAACGAGCGTGGAGCCGGTCAGCACGATCGAAACAACAGTTGTAGCAACTGCTTGCGACACGCCGAGCGTTCCGGCAATAAGCGTGAACTACTCGGATTTCAAATCCGATCGGACTTTATTTTATTTTCCGCAATAAACGCGAATAAACGATCCCATAAACAAGAACGGCCGCAATCAATGCGATTTTTCCCCACATTGGCGTCTTAGCCGCTTTTAAGCCAAAGGCAAGGACAATAAACAACACAAACGGCAGGCTAATGAGAATAAAATACGGCCACGACCATCGTTTCATTTCTTTCACTCCTGTCTGTGACGCCATTTCTATTAAATTCCTTGTTACCATCATCCATTTTTTTATTGTACACTTTGACTCTTAAAAAAAAGAGAAATGGGTTGACGTTTTTCGTCTTTTTTTAACATATTTCGACATTTTTTTGTGCTATCGAAACAAAAGGCTCTTCACTAAAAGTTGTACTTGATTTTTTTCATGACACATCTTAACTTAATGCATCCACGAAAGAACAGAAGCCAATCATTTTTTGCCTACACCTGTTCAGAGAAGTGCACGTTGTGGTGATGAACCAAGCAAAAAAGCAATTGGTAAGAAATTGGTGTCAGCGCAAGGAGATGTTCAATAGCCAAAACACAATAGAGTGTGTGACAACGGTTTTTCACCAGCCTCAATCGAAAAACAGCGCATGGCTTCGTTGAACATCGGCCACTGGAGAATGTCTTTCCCTGCTGAACGTTCGATTGGCAAGCAAAGAGAAAACATCGATTGCCCGCATGGCGGCAGGTGTTTGTAGCGCTATTTCCGATTTTTACAATCATACTATAGATGAGCAAATTCGCTAACACAAATTGACAACTAAACAAAAAAGGAGACATAACAAAAAACAGCTCCATGTCGCCTAAGGGGTGCCCTGTTTGTCTCTTAGGGTATGGAAATTACTGAAAAATACTCATCTACAGAATCATACAAGAGTTCCTTCTCCCTTGATCGGGCAAATCTTTGGCAAATTTCTTGCTTCACTGTATTGAATAATTTCAAAAAATACATTAAATTATATAGTAATCACCCAAACGGGACGATACAATTGGATACGAATTTTCTTATCAAGAGAGGGGGAGGGACTGGCCCAGTGAACCCTCAGCAACCTGGCCGCGGCCAAGGTGCTAAATCCAGACAGGCAGCAGCCTGGAAGATAAGAAGAAGCGAACGGAAAGTCTTCTTCTTATGGAAGACTTTTTTCTTTTACTTGCCAAGAAACGGGGGAATGGAACATGGGATTGCTTGATGAGCTGAAACAACGCGTGCTGATCGCCGACGGGGCGATGGGGACGCTTCTCTATTCGCATGGGGTTGACCGTTGTTTTGAAGAATTGAATCTATCGAAACCGGAAGACATCGTCCATATTCACGAAGCCTATATCGCCGCGGGCGCCGACGTCATCCAGACGAATACCTACGGCGCCAACTATGTGAAACTCGCCCGCTACGGCTTGCAAGATGAGGTGCCGGCCATCAACCGGGCGGCGGTGCGGCTCGCCAAACAAGCCGCCAACGGTCGGGCGTACGTGCTCGGGACCATCGGCGGACTGCGCACGTTAAACAAAAGCGCCGTGCCGCTTGATGAAGTGAAGCGGACGTTCCGCGAGCAACTGTTTGTCTTGCTCGCCGAGGGGGTCGATGGCGTGCTGCTCGAGACGTATTACGATTTAGAAGAGTTGGAGACGGTGCTCGCCATCGCCCGCAAAGAGACGGACTTGCCGGTCATCGCCCATGTGTCGCTCCATGAAGTGGGCGTCTTGCAAGACGGCACGCCGCTCGCTGACGCCCTCGCCCGCTTAGAAGCGCTTGGCGCCGATGTCGTCGGGCTCAACTGCCGGCTCGGGCCGTACTATATGCTTCAATCGCTCGAGGAAGTGCCGCTGCCAACGCACGCCTTTTTATCGGCGTACCCGAACGCGAGCCTCCCCGACTATCGCGACGGCCGGCTCGTCTATGAGACGAATGCCGAATACTTCGAGGAAACGGCGAAAGCGTTTCGCGACCAAGGGGTGCGGCTGCTCGGCGGATGCTGCGGCACGACGCCGAACCATATTGAAGCGATGGCGCGGGCGCTGCAAGACCGGACGCCGGCAACGGAAAAAACGGTCAAACGGCGCGCCGTGTCGGTGTCGGTCCAATCCGACGCCCCATCGGCAGCGACGCCGCTTCCCGAACTTGTCCGCGCCCGCCGCTCGGTGATCGTCGAGCTCGATCCCCCGAAAAAATTGGGCATTGACAAATTTCTCGCCGGGGCGAAAGCGCTCCATGACGCCGGCATTGACGCGCTGACGCTGGCTGACAACTCGCTCGCCACACCGCGCATCAGCAACGCCGCCGTCGCGACCATCATCAAAGAGCGGCTCGGCGTCCGCCCGCTCGTGCATATTACGTGCCGCGACCGCAACTTGATCGGTCTGCAGTCGCACTTGATGGGCCTGCATACGCTCGGCATCACCGACGTGCTCGCCATTACCGGCGACCCGTCAAAAATCGGCGACTTCCCGGGAGCGACATCGGTGTACGATTTATCGTCGTTTGATTTAATCCGCTTGATCCGCCAGTTTAATGAAGGATTGTCGTATTCGGGCAAACCGCTCGGACAAAAAACGAACTTCTCGATCGGCGCAGCGTTCAATCCGAACGTCCGTCACTTGGATAAGGCCGTCGAACGGATGGAGAAAAAAATTCAATGCGGCGCCCACTATTTCTTGACCCAGCCGATTTATTCGGAAGAGAAAATCGTGGCCGTGTACGAAGCGACGAAACATTTGGACGCGCCGATTTACATCGGCATTATGCCGCTTGTGAGCGCGCGCAACGCCGAGTTTTTGCATCATGAGGTGCCGGGCATTACGCTGTCCGACGACATTCGCGCCCGCATGGCCGCCTGCGGCGACGACCCGGTGCGGGCGGCGCGCGAAGGAATCGCCATCGCCAAAGCGCTCATTGATGCGGCGTTCGACTTGTTTCACGGCATTTATTTCATTACGCCGTTTTTGCGCTACGACATGACCGTGGAGCTCGTCCGCTACATTCACGAAAAAGAAGCGGCTGCGAAAGAAAGGAAGGTTGTTCATGGCTGACCTCATCTTCGAACAACAGCTGCAGCGAAAAATTCTTGTCATCGACGGCGCCATGGGCACCATGATCCAAAGCGCCAACTTATCAGCCGCCGACTTTGGCGGCGAGGCGTATGAAGGGTGCAACGAATACTTGACCATCACCGCTCCGCACGTCATCCGCCATATTCATGAAGCGTACTTGGAAGCCGGCGCGGACATCATCGAAACGAACACGTTCGGGGCGACGCGCATCGTCCTTGATGAATACGGGCTTGGCCATTTGGCGCTCGAGCTGAACATCGAAGCAGCAAAGCTCGCCAAACAAGCGGCCGAGTCGTTCGCAACGCCCGACTGGCCGCGCTTTGTCGCCGGTTCGATGGGGCCGACGACGAAAACTTTGTCGGTCACGGGCGGAGCGACGTTTGACGAACTCGTTGCCGCCTATGAAGAACAGGCGCGCGGACTGCTTTTGGGCGGCGTCGACCTTCTCCTTTTGGAAA
Source organism: Geobacillus sp. YF-1 (assembly GCF_052692335.1). NCBI lineage: Bacteria > Bacillati > Bacillota > Bacilli > Caryophanales > Anoxybacillaceae > Geobacillus > Geobacillus sp. YF-1. The sequence continues at coordinate 716,656 of NZ_CP199850.1, read as the reverse complement.
CGTGCCAAGATACCTTGAATGTCAAAGCGGGATTCATCGGCATTTCCAAAGCGTTTGAAGCCGTCGGCCGCCGCGTGCCGCTCATGATTTCCGGCACGATCGAACCGATGGGTACGACGCTTGCCGGGCAGGCGATCGATTCGTTTTTCATCTCGATCCGCCACATGAAGCCGATCGCCGTCGGCTTAAACTGCGCGACCGGTCCGGAGTTTATGACCGACCATTTGCGCACGCTCGCCTCGCTTGCCGACACGGCGGTCAGCTGTTACCCGAACGCCGGCCTGCCGGACGAAGAAGGGCATTACCATGAAACACCGGAGATGCTCGCGGAAAAAATTCGCCGTTTTGCCGAAAAAGGATGGATCAACATCGTCGGCGGGTGCTGCGGCACGACGCCGGACCATATCCGCGCCATCGCCGAAGCGGTGCGCCACATTCCGCCGCGGGCGATCCCGTCTTCATTTGATGTCCACGCCGTCTCCGGCATTGAAGCGCTCATCTACGATGAAACGATGCGCCCGCTTTTTGTCGGTGAGCGGACGAACGTCATCGGCTCGCGCAAATTTAAGCGCCTCATCGCCGAAGGCAAATACGAAGAAGCGGCGGAAATCGCCCGCGCCCAAGTGAAAAACGGCGCCCATGTCATCGACATTTGCCTCGCCGATCCGGACCGTGATGAGCTTTCCGACATGGAACAGTTCGTCCGCGAAGTCGTCAAAAAAGTAAAAGTGCCGCTCGTCATTGACTCGACCGACGAGCGCGTCATCGAGCGCGCCCTCACGTATTCACAAGGGAAGGCGATCATTAACTCGATCAACCTCGAAGACGGCGAAGAGCGCTTTGCCAACGTCGTGCCGCTGCTGCACCGCTACGGCGCCGCCGTTGTGGTCGGGACGATCGATGAACAAGGAATGGCGGTCACTGCTGAACGGAAGCTCGAGATCGCCTTGCGTTCGTATGACTTGCTCGTGAACCGCTACGGCGTGCCTGAGCGCGACATCATTTTCGATCCGCTCGTCTTCCCGGTCGGCACCGGCGATGAGCAATACATCGGCGCGGCGAAAGAAACGATCGAAGGGATCCGCCTCATTAAAGAGCGGCTTCCTCATTGTTTAACGATGCTCGGCATCAGCAACGTCTCGTTCGGCTTGCCGCCGGCCGGGCGTGAAGTGCTGAACTCGGTCTTTTTGTACCATTGCACGCAAGCCGGGCTCGATTACGCCATCGTCAACACCGAGAAGCTCGAGCGGTTCGCTTCGATTCCGGAAGAAGAAGTGCGGATGGCCGAGGCGCTTCTTTTTGCCACTAGCGACGAAACGTTAAACGCCTTTATCGAATTTTACCGAAGCAAAATCACCGCCGCCAAGCCGGTGCAGACGAACTTGAGCTTGGAAGAGCGGCTCGCCCGCTACGTCATTGAAGGATCGAAAGACGGGCTCATTCCCGATTTGGAACAGGCGCTGGAAACGTACTCCGATCCACTGGCGATCATCAACGGCCCGCTCATGGCCGGCATGGACGAAGTCGGGCGGCTGTTTAACAACAACCAGCTCATCGTCGCTGAAGTATTGCAAAGCGCCGAAGTAATGAAAGCGGCCGTCGCCTTTTTAGAACCATATATGGAAAAGAAAGAAGGAAGCACGAAAGGAAAAGTAATCCTGGCGACGGTGAAGGGCGATGTGCATGACATCGGCAAAAACTTGGTCGACATTATTTTAAGCAACAACGGCTATGAAGTGATCGACCTTGGCATCAAAGTCGCCCCCCAGCAGCTCATCGAAGCGGTGCGCGAGCATAAACCGGACATCATCGGCCTGTCGGGCTTGCTCGTCAAATCAGCGCAACAAATGGTCGTCACCGCCCAAGACTTGCGGCAAGCCGGTGTTTCGACCCCGATTTTAGTCGGCGGCGCCGCCTTGACGCGCAAGTTTACGGAAAACAAAATCGCGCCCGAATACGACGGCATCGTCTTGTACGCGAAGGACGCCATGGACGGGCTCGCCCTTGCCAACCAAATCCAGCAAGGCGAGATCGACTATCAAAAAAAAGAAACCGTTGGACACGAACCGGCGCGAACGGCGGCTGTCGCCACGGCCGCCAAATCCAACATTTCGACCGACGTCCCGGTCTACGTGCCGGCCGATCTCGACCGCCACGTGCTAAGGAATGTGCCGCTTGACCACGTGTTGCCGTACGTCAACTGGCAAATGGTGCTCGGCCATCATCTCGGCTTGAAAGGAAAAGTGAAGCGGCTGTTGGAAGAAAAAGACGAAAAAGCGCTCGCCTTAAAAGCGGTCGTCGATGAACTGATCGCCGCCGCCAAAACACACGGCTGGATTCAGCCGGCCGGCGTCTACCGCTTTTTCCCGGCGCAAAGCGACGGCAACCGCGTGTACATTTACGACCCGACCGACCGGCAAACCGTGCTTGAGACGTTTGACTTCCCGCGCCAGCCGCGGGCGCCGCACCTTTGCCTCGCCGATTACTTGAAATCGAAAGAGAGCGGGGAAATGGACTATGTCGGCTTTTTCGCCGTCACCGCTGGGCACGGCATCCGCGAACTCGCCCAGCAGTGGAAAGACGAAGGCGAATTTTTGAAAAGCCATGCCATTCAGGCGTTGGCGCTCGAGATCGCCGAAGGGTTCGCCGAACGCATCCATCAAATTATGCGCGACCGCTGGGGCTTCCCAGACGACCCGGACTTCACGATGGAAGAGCGCTTCGCCGCCAAATACCAAGGCCAGCGCTACTCGTTCGGCTACCCGGCCTGCCCGAACTTGGAAGACCAAGAAAAGCTGTTCCGCCTCCTTCATCCGGAAGATGTCGGCATCCGCTTGACCGACGGCTACATGATGGAGCCGGAAGCCTCCGTCTCGGCGATCGTCGTCGCCCATCCGGAAGCGCGCTATTTCAATGTGCTGTAAAGAAAACGAGCTGTCTCAAACGAGTCAGCTCGTTTTTCACGCAACAAACCTTAGCCACGCCATCGTCTCGGAACAAAAAGACGAGGGGGACGAAATCATAAAAATCCGCGATATTGGTCCACATGCTAGCTTTGAGCCATTCCAACGATGGACTCCGGCAGATAGAACTCCCCGCCAAGTCGACGAAAATCTTTTTCGTTCCAAGTGATGATCCCTTGAATGGATGAAGTGTGCCTAGTCAACGCCGAAAGATACGCATCAGCAAAATCGACACCGCAGCGGGCGTAATCATCCAATGCCTTTTCCACCACTTCTTGATCGATCGTCTTCACGCAAGAAGCCTCTATCATTTGCTTCAACTTGCTTGCGATTTCTTCTTTCGCATACCCATACCGTTTCGACTCCAGCACCCAGCAACATTCCGCTACGACAAGAGGATGCAATACGAACAAAAGTTCACCGTTGACCGCCTTTTCAAATAACCGATAGGCAATGGAAGATTGTTGCTCGTCGTCATTTGCTAAAAAACGAATAATTATGTTGGTGTCTAAAATATACACGTTCCATCCTCTTCTCCCGATCATCTACTCCTTGTTCTTTTCCCTCTTGACCATCTGTTCCTCTTTCGCCTGTTTGCGAATATCCGCCCATGCCATCGGACGGCGGTCTCCTCTAGGCGGCATGGTGCCGAACAAAGATAGCAACGCATCTTTCTTTTTCACCTTTAACGTTACCTCTTGATTTTCTCCATAAACAAACGCGACTTGGTCTCCCGGTTCTGCCCCAAGCACTTCTCTAATCTTCATTGGAATCGTCACTTGATTTTTCGAAGAAAGTGTAGAGTAATACGTGTGCGTTTCATGTGAGGATCGCTTCATCACGATTCCTCCTTTCCTCTTTGCTCACTATTTTATCTTTACTCAATCAAAAAGTAAAGGTCATCTCCCCCCCAAAGACGTTTATGGCAAGAAACGAAAAAACGGAAGAGGAAAAGAGCATGTTCCGTAAATTCCCAGATGCTGAACAGCGCGGTCAACCGCCCGAAACAAAGCGCTTCCGGGCAAGACGCTTCCCCACCCCTTTGGCTGAAGGCGGCAGCGTTAGATGCCAGCCTCTGCCAAAATGATCCGTTTCATCACGCCAATCAACGAACAAGATTTGCCGCCTTGAACCCGTTCCTTTGGCTCAACGACTATCGCCTCACCGCTTCAGAAAAAAGCATATACCGTGCGTCGTGACCGGCAAACGATCTGGATGGAAACGTCGGCAAAAAAGTGATCACTGTCGACCCCTTCATCGCCTCTTTGCACATATTTCCGCCCCTCCGTTCCATACTAACGATGACAATACCCGCCAAGGAGGAGAACATATGGTCACAAAGCAACAAGCCACGCTGCCGCCGCAGCACCAGACGCGCCAGCCGGGCCTGCAAACGGAGATGAACCCGCAGCCGGTCACGATCAAAGACTCGTATCAAGGAAGCGGCAAATTGGCGAATAAAGTCGCCATCATCAGCGGCGGCGACAGCGGCATCGGCCGGGCGGTCGCGGTTCATTTCGCCAAAGAAGGAGCCGATGTCGCCATTTTGTATTTGAACGAACACGAGGACGCCGCGGAAACGAAACGGCTCGTCGAACAGGAAGGAAAACAGTGCTTGGCGATCGCCGGCGACATCGGCGATGAAACGTTTTGCAAAGAGGCGGTGAAACAAACGATCGAGACGTTCGGCAAGCTGGACATCGTCATCAACAACGCCGCTGAACAGCACCCGCAGCCGAACGTTCTCAATATCACTGCGGCACAGCTGGAAAAAACGTTCCGCACGAACGTATTCGGCTACTTTTTCCTAACGAAAGCGGCGCTCCCGCACTTAAAAAACGGCAGCGTCATCATTAACACCGCTTCCATCACCGCCTATGAAGGTCATGAACAGCTGATTGACTATTCAGCAACAAAAGGAGCGATCGTCGCCTTTACCCGCTCGCTTGCCAAAGCGCTCGTCGGTCAAGGCATCCGCGTCAACGGCGTCGCCCCAGGTCCGATTTGGACACCGCTCATCCCGTCGACATTCCAAAGCAGCCAAGTCGCCACATTCGGCGCCAACACCCCGATGAAACGGCCCGGCCAGCCGAGCGAAGTCGCCCCGTGCTACGTCTTTTTGGCGAGCGACGAATCATCGTACATGACCGGGCAAATGCTTCATGTCGACGGCGGCCAATTCATTAGCGGCTGATGGCAGCCGCTGACGCCAACCCTTTGACAAAATCGCGTTACCTTTCCTTACAAAAATATGGCACAATGGGAAAACATCGCGTACGATAAAGCTACGATGTTCCCTACTTCGTAACAAGGTGCCCCTCTTCTCTTCGCCCGTCCCGGATGGGGCGGGTGTTTTCTTTGACCGTGAAAGGCGAACGGAGCATGCCCCTGACCGATCTTTGTGTGAATCGTGCCCATCTCTCTTTGGGCGTGCGTTGCCTATGGCAGAGGTTTTGTTTTTGAAAAGGAAGGGACTGAATAAAAGGACGTGCCGGCGGCTATCTCGTCGTAGCGCCGGATTGGAAACCGATTACATGGACTGAAGAAGAGAGAAGCCGAGGGCAGGCATGGGGAAACAAAACCGGCGAAACGTTCCATACTTACGGAACGCCGAATGTCCGAAACGAAGCAAAACAATAACCTGTTCAGCTCCTCTTCCCCCGACCGCCATCGGTGAAAGAGGAGCTTTGTTGTCTCCCTTCAATCTTCGGCCGCTGCCGACTGTCCCCCTTGTTTCACTGCTTTTACTTCGTAATGCCCTACTTCTACATGAAGAATAAACTCCGGTTTGGGCTCATTTCGTTTCGCTTTATGACCGGCGATGTGCGCGTCGCTTTTCTCCCACTTTTTCCAATGTTCTTCCGATTCCCATGTGATCAGAAGCACGACTTCCTCATCACCACGACGCGTTTTTTTTACTAAAATTTTTAAATCAACAAATCCTTCTTGCTGCTCGATGATTCCTGGTTTTTGAAAGCGTTCAACCACTTGGTCAGCGAATCCTTCCGCCACTGTAATTTTGCGCATTTGCACAAACATGAATCCTCTCTCCTTTTTTGGATGGTCATTCCTTTCCTACTTCGCCATTGCCTTCATCATCGCGTTCAGCGATTTGGGCATCATCGGACTTGTGGATCCCCAACATCATGTTCAACTCATCATCATGAATGTCAAACGACTGAATGAATTCGTTGATCACCATTTCGATCGCTTTCAATTCCCCCGTCAACACAGGATGAATCGATTGAAGCTCTGGCGACTGCAACTGCTGCTTTAAGGTCTCACGCTTGACGTATAACCTTTGTAAAAAATCGAGCACCCGTCCCCGTCGAAATGTTTTGGCGCCGCGATGAGGCCCCATGCGCATATGGGGGCCTTTCCAAGGGGGATGACCTTCGAATGAATGCCCATCCCCGGGGAAAAAATGTCCATGCATTTGCTCATCTTTCCTCCTTTCCCATCGTTTCTTTCACTCTCGCCACCGATCGTAAGACACTGGCAAGCACTTCATCTTGCGGAGCAAACTGTTCATTCAAGTAGCGGTTTAATTGCCGAACCAACTCCCATCCTTCATGGTGATCATATCGACGCCTCAGTTCCATCCTTCTCCCCTCCTTTCTGTATACAATTGTATATAAAAATATACAAAAGATCAAATTCTTCATCTCCTGACCGCTAGGAGGCTGGTGAAAAACGGTTGTTTCTCTTGAGCAATGGGGGAACGCTTGAAAGGCGATCCTGATGCGACAAGGCTATCTATTTGAGAAACGGGCTTGATAAGCGACTTGTCCCCTTAAATCACCGGTCTCCTAGGCTTTATGACTTTCGTTTGCTCACCATGATCATCAGAGAGTACTGATTTTGGCAAACAAAAAAAGACAACGGTTATCTAACCGATGTCTCAAACATTCTTTTAACCTATCACAATGTTTCTGGTAGGTGAGCCTTAACCAATGCTTGCTTTACAACCAATACAAGATGATAATACAATGAGAATACTGAATGATTATTACTATGATATGTCAGTCCTTTTATAGATTTAAGACTGATTATTTAATAAAGGGAGAGAAGTCATGAGTCGCTCGCTTGTCATAAAAGGAATTGTGGCTGGCTTGGTGTCAGGCATATGGCTTGGCTTGTTTTTTAAAATGCTTGAGGCATATTGGAACATCAAACTGTATACACTGCTTCTAAATATCGATTATGTCCCCGTTTTCAATCGCTTTGCCTTTTCGGAAGCGGTCGAGTTTTCTTTTCATCTACTTATATCGATCGTATTGGCAGTAAGCCTTTTCTATGTTGCGGTCAAGCAACAGTGGACCACTCAGCAAATGTTCATCCGCCTTCCTATTGTTTGCTTTTTGCTTGGTCTTATCCTTTATCCGACAACCGCCCTGTCAGAGCGAACGCCGCCCTTGACCTCAGGCGTGGCGCTCCTTTGCTGGCAAATTGGGCATCTTTTCTACGGAGTCATAGTAAGTTTTTTTCGCTAGAAAATTAAGTGGGGGTAGTTCACCAATACTGAAAAAGAAGGTGACGGTCATGAAGGATCTTCACGAAACGCAAGCAACGGAGGAATATCCGAAAACAGATGACGAGCAAATTTTTTCGCCCATTGAAGATTTTGAAAGAATCGTAACAGGCGGAGCATGGAAACGAGAGAGCTTGAAAGTAAAATCCGAACCCAAATGGCTTCGGTATTTCAGTTATCTTATATTAGGCTTTGTGATCGTCATCCCTTTGATTGTCTGGATCTTGAATGCATGGTGATGAGGCAAGGTTTCTCAAATGGAGAAAGGCAGATCGCGCGCTGATTGAATTCACACATCACCGGCCTTCTAGGAGGCCGGTGATTTACTCGTGGGTCCGGCTTTGCCATCTCATTTCTCAACTAGAAAAACTTTGTTGCATCGGTCTTGCTTTTCACGCGTTCCCCCATTGATGAAGGGAATCAGCGGTTTTTCACTGGCCTTCTAAGCTCTATGTAGAAATAGGAAAAGATGCCCGTCTATGCGACGGACACCTTTCCCCAACAGCGCTTCCGTGATCTAGCGTCTTGCACACGACCCCCGCTCGACAAGCCGGTGCGGGATGATGATGCGTTTGATCGGTTCGGCTTCGTTTTCGATTTTTTCCATTAAACTTTTCGCCGCTTCGTAGCCGAGCTGGAAAATGCCGATGTCGATCGAGGTGAGCGGCGGGCGCGACATTTCGGCGAGCAAGGTGTTGTTAAAGCTGACGATCGACACGTCTTCGGGGACGCGCAGGCCGATTTCATCAAGCGTCTTCAGCATCCCGAGTGCCATGAGATCGTCGGCGACCACCAGCCCGGTCGGCGGCTCGGGCAAAGAAAGCAGCTCTTTCATCGCCTCTTGGCCGCCTTCTTGCAAAAACTCCTCATGAATGACGTATTCCGGCCGGTACGACAGCCCCGCTTCACGAAGCGCCTCTTCATATCCGGTTTGGCGGTCGATGGTCACCAAATATTGCGGATTGCCGCCGACAAAGGCGATGCGTTCATGGCCGTGGGCGATTAAATAGGTCGTGGCGTCTTTTCCCGCCTGCACGTTGTCGTTGTCGACATGGGTCACTTGTTCCGCCTTTTGGTGCGGCTTGCCGATGACGACGAATGGGAAGTCATGTTTTTGCAAGTATTTCATCAGCTTGTCGTTTTGCCTTGAATAAAGCAAAATGACGCCGTCGACGCGCCGCCCTTGCAGCATCTCGACGACCCGCTCGTAAATGTCGCTTTCTTTTTCCCCGGTCGACATTTGCAAGGCGTACCGCTTTTCATGGGCGGCTTTGCTGATGCCGCGGATCACTTCCGGGAAAAACGGGTTTTGCAGCGCTTGGTCCGCCGAGCTCGGCATGACGATGCCGATCACTTGCGTCGCTTGGCTGGCGAGGCTGCGGGCGATAAAATTCGGATGGTAGCCGAGCTCTTTCATCGCCTCGCGCACCCGCTGCTTCGTTTTCTCGCTGATGCGCGGGCTGTCGGCGATGACGCGCGATACGGTCGACGGCGCGACATTGGCCCGCTTGGCGACATCTTTAATCGTAACGGTCATAGACTCCCTCCTCTCTCGAAAGTTGGTGATTGAAGAAGCGTGTTGCCTCCCCCACTTATTTCTCAAATAGAAAAACCATGCGGCATCCGCTTCTTAGTTTCAAATCACCTGACGTCGGTTAGGGTTTTTTCGCCCCCCTCCTAGAAAGGTGAATGCATCGCGGCTTTCTTTATTCATCTGCCCGTTTGGCTCGTTTTTTCACCATGTATAAAAACAAGATGAATAGCGCGTAAACCGCGACTAGCGCGGCGATAAACGGGATGTTGATCCCCGTTTTGTCCCGCAGTTTGTACACTTCCGCCGTTTCGCGGTCCAATACAAGATCGTAGCCGTCCTCATCGCCGCGGACGAGATCGTCCAATAAAAAGCCGCGCAGCTCTTTGTTTTTCGGCAGCTGATCGTTCGTCAAATGAACGTGCTGCGTTTTGCCCGTATTGTTGATGGCGATGACAGTGGTTTCATCCCGATAGCGCCGCTTGAACACCGCCATGCCGTCTTTTTCATACAAGAGCGTAAAATCGCCGCGCCGCAACGACGGCAGCTGCTGACGGAGCGGGCCGATTTTTTTCAAGTAATCGATGATTTCCGGGTCGGCGCGGAAGTCCATCAACCGGCGGTTGTCCGGATCGGGGCCGCCGTTCATCGCGATTTCCGTTCCATAATACATAATCGGGATGCCCGGGGCGGTGAACAAATACGTCATGGCCAGTTTGATGCGCGAAATCGGGTTGTTGCGGTTGTCAATCGCTAGCTTCGTAAACCGGACATTATCATGGTTGTCCAAAAACGTCCCGAGCCAATACGGGCGGTCGTAAAACGTTTTGTTGTATTCCCAGACATCGTAGAGCGGGCGGAGCGAAGCATCGCGCCTCGCAAGCGACTGCTTCACCGCGCCATACAGCGGGTAATCGACAAACCCGTCGATGCCGTACTTCCCGTAATCGGCGATATAGCGCGGATCGTCGCTCCACACTTCACCGAGAAGGAAAACGTCTTTTTTCACCGCCTTCACTTCTTTAGAAAATTCTTGCCAAAACGATTTCGGCACATGCCGCACCGTATCGAGCCGGTAGCCGTCAATGTCGGTCTCTTTGATCCACCATTTGGCGGCGTCAATGAGGTATTTTTTCACTTCCGGGTTTTCCTGCGCCAAATCGGGAAGCCCATACACCCAGCCGTTTTCTACTTGCTTTTGATTGTTCCAGTCAAAAATCTCTTTCTTCGGGTGGAACCAATCTTTTTTCGCCGGATCATGGAGCCACGGATGGTCGTAGCCAACATGGTTGGCAACAAAGTCCAAAATGACTTTCATGTCGCGCCGGTGCGCCTCTTTGACCAGCGTTTTCAAGTCATCGAGCGTGCCGAAATGCGGGTCGACGCGATAAAAATCTTTGATCCAATACCCATGATAGCCGCCCGGCATGTTTTCAAAAATTGGCGTCAGCCAAATGGCGGTAAACCCCATTTCCTTGATGTAATCGAGCTTCGCGGTCACTCCTTTTAAATCCCCGCCAAAATATCCTTTTGGGTCGTTGACATTGACGTCTTGGTCGTTCGTCGGATCCATATTGTTGAAACGGTCGACCATAATGAAATAAATCGCTTCGTCTTGCCACGTCCGTTCTTCTTTTTCCGCCGCCGCAGCCGGCATGGCATAAAAAAGAAGGAACGGAAGGATGAACAGTACACCAAGACGGTTCCCCATTTCCGTTTCCCCCCTTTACTGTGAAAATGTCGAACTGACGCGGGATTTTCATCCCCGGGTGGAGGGCAGATCGCGCTGCCCATGGAACTTTTCTATCCGTTTAGCTGTGTGGAAACGGGTAAGCCCACTATTTATGATAGCGGTTCTTACCCTTTTGTGCCACCCGCTGTTAAGCCAGAAATCAAATATCGCTGCAAGAACAAAAAGACGATGGCAATCGGAGCGGCAATCAAAATCGAGCCGGCGGCGAAGCGAGTGAAGTTGTTGGCAAACCGGTCGCTGATGAAATTGAACAATCCGACCGCCAGCGTAAATTTATCCGGATCGCGCAAGACGATCGACGGCAGCAAAAAGTCGGTAAACGGCGCCATGAAGTTAAACAAGGCGACAACGGCCAAAATCGGCTTGGCTAACGGGAGCATGATGCGGAAAAAGACGCCGAAATGACCGGCGCCATCGATGCGCGCCGCCTCGTCCAATTCGCGCGGAATCGTGTCAAAATAGCCTTTCACAAGCCAGGCGTTAAACGGGATTTGCCCGCCGACATAAATGAGAATAAGCCCCCAGAGCGAATCGAGCAAATGGAGCATGTCAAGCAAAATATACAGCGCCACCATCGCCATGAGCGAGGGGAACATTTGCAAGACTAAAAACAAGTACAGCCCCGTTTTCCGCCCGACGAATTTGTAACGCGAAAACGCATAAGCGATGAGCGCCGTGAAGAAAACGGACAGCGCCGCGTTCACCGCCGCGACAAACAAGCTATTTTTATACCAAAGCAAATAATCGCTTTGCGGGCTGGTAAACAGCCATTTGTAATGCTCGAGCGTCCATTTTTCTGGAATGAGCGATGCCGAGTACAAACTTGTACCCGGATTGAGCGACATGCTGATGGTCCAAAGAAGCGGATAAGCGATGACGACAAACATGAACGCGATAAACAAGTAAATGAGCGTGACTTCGATATGCGATTTCCATTTGCGCTTCATTAAATGTTCCCCTCCTCTTTAAAGGAACGGGTGCGCCGGAACTGATAAACAGCAAACCCGCACACAATCAAGCCGATGATGAGCGAAATCGCAGCCGCCATATTGTAGTTGTTCGTCGTAAACGTCAAATCGTACACCCACGAAATAAGAATGTCCGTTCCGCCGGCGTTTTGCCCGCGCACGGCCGGACCGCCATGGTTGAACAAATAGATGATGTTGAAGTTATTGAAGTTCCCCGCGTATTGCATGATCAACAGCGGAGCCGTGGCGTACAGCACATGCGGCAAGGTGATCGATTTAAACTTTTGCCAGTGCGTCGCCCCGTCGATATCGGCCGCTTCGTACCAATCGCGGGAAATGCTTTGCAAAACGCCGGTAAATAACGCAAACACAAACGGGAAACCAAGCCATGTCTGAATCAAGATGAGCGCCACTCTCGTCCAAAACGGGTCGGTCATCCACGGAACCGACAACCCAAACAAACTCAGCACCTCACGGTTGATCGCCCCGAATTTATCGTTAAACATCGCGGCAAACACCAAAATCGTGACAAACGCCGGCACGGCCCACGGCAAAATGAGCACCGTGCGGATGAATCGTTTCAACTTAATGCGCGGATCGTTGACGAGCAGCGCCAAAAACAGCCCAAGCGCGATTTGCATCGTCGTCGCTACGACCGTCCAGACGATCGTCCACGCGAGGACGCTGAAAAACGTGCTTTTCCAAATCGGAATGGAGACTAAGTTTTTGAAGTTGTCAAATCCGACCCAATTCAACAAATGCCGCGGCGGTGAATGATACAAGTTGTAGTCCGTAAAGGCGAGCGACACCATGAACAGCAGCGGCAGCACAACGACAAACAAAAGCATGACAAGCCCAGGCGTGACAAAAATGTACGGAAATCCTCGGTCCCATGCGTTCCGGCACGACTCAACAAGCGAGGGAAACGGCTCGCCGCGCTGCCGCCGGCGGGCGTCGTTGCGGGCGTCAATGACGTTGGCAACGTGCAACGCAACGGCAAAAGCGATGATGATCACGGAAACAAGCCCTTGAATCAACAAGAAAATCGAATGATCGAGCATCGGGATTTCGCCGAGGGTCACCAGCCCCCACAGCCCGATATTCAAAAAGTTATAAAAGGTGATAAGGAACGCCGCTTCGATGATGAGGAACAAAATTCCTTTGATATAGCGGCGGTTGTACAATTGTCCAAGGCCGGCAAACAGCAATGACAGCGCCATCGCCACCGCCGGCCGATGACGGACGTTCGCTTCTGGCATCGGAACTCCCTCCTATCGATGGATAAGAACGGTGGATAGGGATGATCCTATCCACCGCCATATGACGTGTTATTTTCCAGCACCGCTGGCCGCGATTTTGTCTTGAATCGTTTTGACCGCTTCGCTGAGCACCGCTTTCGGGTTATCGCCTTTCGCGATGAATTGCAGCGCGTTGCCCATCGGCTCCCATACTTGCGACATTTCCGGCACGTTCGGCATCGGTTCGCCGTATTGGATTTGCTCAGCAAAGCCGGCGATCAGCGGGTCGTTCGTGATTTTTTCGTTCGTCAACGCTTTTTCGTTTGCTGGCATTTCGCCGGCCACTTCATAGTAGTGAAGCGAGTTTTCTTCGTTCGTCACGAATTTCATGAAATCGACTGCCCACGCTTTGTTTTTCGAATAAGCGGACAACATCCATGTTTTGACACCCACAAACGATTTCGGATGTTCGCCGTTGTCGAGCACCGGCAGCGGCGCCGTCGCCAGCTTGTCGCCTAACGCTTCCTTGTACGAAGCAATGTTCCACGGACCGGTGATGGCGACCGCTACGTTCCCTTTCGTAAACAGCCCGTTCATAATATCGCCGGTGATTTCTTTCGGGATGTAGCCGTTTTTAAACCACGATTGGACGAGCTCTGCTCCCTTGACGGCTCCGTCGTTGGCCAAACCGATGTCGCTCGTATCGTATTTGCCGTTTTCATTTTTGAACACATAGCCGCCGTAGCCGGCGAAGAACGGATAAACGAAGTAGAAGTTCGCCGCTTCCATTAAAAAGCCGTATTGGTCTTTCGCCGCATTCGTTTTTTCTTTGGCGATCTTCATCAACTCATCCATCGTTTTCGGCGCTTCCGGCACTAAATTTTTGTTATAGAACACGCCGTATGTTTCCACAACCGCCGGCACACCGTACGTTTGGCCGTCATACGTCACCGCATTGACAGCGGTCTCGCTGTACTCGCCTTTCGCATCGCCAAGGTCAACCGGATCGGCCAGCCCTTGCAGCACAATGTCGCCGATGCGGTCATGCGGCTGGTAGAACACGTCCGGCCCTTTGCCGGCTGGGCCGTCAAGCGCCAATTTTTTCGTTTGGTCAAGCATGTTGACGGCGACCATTTCAATTTTGATTCCGGTTTTTTCCGTGTACTTTTGGAAAATATCCTTCAATGCTTGTTTTTGTTTTTCATCATCGTTCACCCAAACGACCAGCTTTTCCGGTTTCTTCGCTTCTTCGGTCCCATTGTTGGTCTGTTTTGGCTGCTCCGCATCCCGCTTCGGCCCGCAGGCGGAAAGCAGACCGACAAAGAGCACCGCCATGAGAAACAACGACAACGCTTTTCTCATAATCCCCCTCCTAAACAAGAAAGTTTGAGAACACGGCCACAGTGCAACCATTAGGAAATCGTTTGCACAATCAAACAACGACGTTATCGATGAAAACGATTGCACCGTTCATCTCTATTATATCGCCTTTTTTCTATTTTACAAGCTCTTTTTCTATAAAATTTGACTTTTCTTCTCTTCTTGTTTTACTCTTTTTTTAAAGAGGAAGTGATGCAAACGATTGCTTTTGTAAGGAGGATGCCCCGTGTTCAAAGAGGCTGTTTACCATCGTCCAACGGACAACTTCGCTTATGCTTATGACGAACGAACGCTTCATCTTCGGCTTCGGACCAAAAAAGGGGATGTCGACAAGGTGGAGCTGCTGCACGGCGACCCATACGAATGGCGGAACGGCGCTTGGCAATTCGAAACGATGCCGATGAAAAAAACAGGAAGCGATGAATGGTTTGACTACTGGCTGGCGGAAGTGCAGCCGCCATACCGACGGCTGCGCTACGGATTTGTGCTCCACGCCGGGGAGGAGACGCTCGTCTATACGGAAAAAGGGTTTTATCTGACGCCGCCTGCCGATGACACCGCTTACTACTTTTGTTTTCCGTTTCTCCATGACGTCGATTTGTTCCATGCCCCCGAGTGGGTGAAAGACACCGTCTGGTATCAAATTTTTCCAGATCGATTCGCCAACGGCAACCCGGCCATCAACCCCGAGGGAGTACGGCCGTGGGGAAGTGAAGATCCGACGCCGACCAGCTTTTTTGGCGGCGATTTGCAGGGGATTATCGACCATCTCGATTACCTTGTTGACCTTGGTGTGACCGGCATTTACTTGACGCCGATTTTTCGCGCGCCGTCCAACCATAAATACGATACCGCCGATTATTTTGCGATCGATCCGCATTTTGGGGACAAAGAAACGTTGAAAACACTCGTTCAACGCTGCCATGAAAAAGGCATCCGCGTCATGCTTGACGCCGTATTCAACCATTGCGGCTACGAGTTCGCCCCGTTTCAAGATGTGCTGAAAAACGGGGAATCGTCGCCGTATAAAGATTGGTTTCACATTCGCGACTTTCCGCTGCAAAGCGAGCCGCGGCCGAATTACGACACGTTCGCGTTCGTCCCGCAAATGCCGAAGCTCAACACCGCCCATCCGGACGTGAGACGCTACTTGCTTGATGTCGCGACATATTGGATTCGCGAATGCGATATTGATGGCTGGCGGTTGGATGTTGCCAATGAGATCGACCACGAGTTTTGGCGTGAATTTCGCCGCGCGGTGAAAGCTCAAAAACCGGACGTATACATCCTCGGAGAAATTTGGCATGATGCGATGCCGTGGCTGCGCGGCGACCAGTTTGACGCCGTGATGAATTATCCCGTTGCAGACGCGGCGCTTCGCTTTTTCGCCAAAGAAGAGATAAACGCCCGTGAGTTCGCCGAGCGATTGATGCGCGTGCTTCATTCGTATCCGTCCACCGTCAATGAGGCGGCTTTCAACTTGCTTGGCAGCCATGATACACCGAGAATCCTCACCGTTTGCGGCGAGGATGTCCGCAAGGCAAAGCTGTTGTTTCTGTTCCAGCTGACATTCACCGGCTCACCGTGCATTTATTACGGAGATGAAATCGGCATGACGGGCGGAAATGATCCCGGGTGCCGAAAATGCATGATCTGGGACGATGACAAGCAGCATCGCGGCCTGTATGAGCACGTCAAACAACTGATTGCGCTCCGCCGCCAATACCGGGCCTTGCGTCGGGGCCATATCGCCGTTTTGCATGCCGATGAGCAAACGAATCAGTTGGTTTATGAAAAAACAGACGGGGACGAAACCGTTGTCATTATCATCAACCGCAGCAACCAGGCAGCCGACATTCCACTCCCGTTCAACGCGAAAAAGAAACGGTTAGTCAACCTGCTCACCGGCGAACGGTGGGCGGCCGAAGCGGATGGCCTTTCCGTCTCGTTGCCGGCGTATGGGTTTGCGCTCTATGCCGTGGAGAAGTAGCCGTTTTACCGAGAAGATTCCCCCGAGATAAAGAAAACGAAACGATTGCCATAGTGAAAAAATCAAAGGGCGCCGAGTCTGACGCCCTCCTTGCACGCGCAGCCGCTATTCTTTAATGCTAATGATATTTTTCGGTCCGCAAGCTCTCGTCTAACCTAAACAAGCAACAGTCATTCTGTAATCACAATGCCGTAATGTTCAAACCAAACATGCACTTGGCCAAGGTAAGCGAGCAGCTGCGGGCCGGTCATCAGCTGGCCGAACCATGGCACTTGAAACGATTTCCCTTCCGATTCAATGAGCGCAGTCAATTTTTCTCGGTCGAACAGCTCATGCAAAACGGAAGAGCGATCGCGGAGCAGCTGCTCCAGCCATTGTTTGACGAGTTTCGTATAGTAGGGATGATGCGTTTTCGGATACGGGCTTTTCTTCCGGTAGAGCACCTCCGTGGGCAACAGCCCTTCGAGCGCCTTGCGCAAAATGCCCTTTTCCCGGCCGCCATACATTTTCATCTCCCACGGGATGTTCCAGACATATTCAACGAGCCGATGATCGGCAAACGGCACGCGCACCTCAAGGCTCGCTCCCATGCTCATTCGATCTTTTCGGTCAAGAAGCGTCGTCATAAACCAAATCATATTTAAGTAAAACAACTCGCGCCGTTTGGCATCTTCAGCGCTCTCCCCCTCAAGGCGCGGCACCTCGGCCATCGTTTCTTCATAGCGCATTTGCACGTAATCGTCGAGCCGAAGCTTTTGCCGCCATTCCTCTTTTAACAGGCCGATGCGCGCCTCAATCGATCGCATCCACGGGAATCCTTTGCGCGCTAAATCATCCGGGCGGTGAAACCACGGATAGCCGCCGAAAATTTCATCGGCACATTCCCCAGACAAACTGACGACAAATTGCTCACGAATTTGCTTGCAAAACCAGAGAAGCGACGAATCGATATCCGCCATGCCGGGAACATCGCGGACGATGACGGCATCCCGCAAATGGCTGAACAGTTCGTCTTGAGTGATCACACAACGATGATGAATCGTTTGAAATTGGCTTGATACTTGTTCAATAAACGGCGCATCCGTATTGGGCTGAAAATCGTTTGCTTGGAAATAGCGATCGTTTCCTTCGTAATCAATCGAGTACGTATGCAGCGGCCCCCGGCCATCGGCAGCAAACGCCGTCGCCGCGATGGCCGTAATGGCGCTCGAGTCGACACCGCCTGATAAAAACGTGCATACCGGCACATCGGAAACCAATTGGCGCTTGACCGCATCGGTCAATAAAAAACGAAGTTTCTCCACCGTTTCGGCAAACGAATCGCGGTGGATGTCGCTTTCGACGTTCCAATACCGCCAACGGCGAAGCCCGGAGCGAGAGAACGTGAGCGCGTGCGCCGGACGCAGTTCTTGAATGCCGCAAAACACCCCGTGCCCCGGCGTCCGCGACGGCCCGAGACCGAATACTTCCGCCAGCCCTTCGCCGTTGATTTCCGCTTTTACTTCCGGATGGGCCAAAATCGCCTTGATTTCCGATCCAAACAGCAGCCCCCCATCTGCTTGGCGATAAAACAGCGGCTTGACGCCGAGTCGATCGCGCGCCATAAACAGCTGCTCGCGCTCCTCATCCCAAACGGCGAAGGCAAAAATGCCGTTGAGCCAGTCGACGCATTGCTCTTTCCATTCCATATAGGCAGCAAGCAGCACTTCGGTATCGGAATGGCCTTCAAACGTATAGCCTTTGCCCAGCAGTTCTCTGCGAATCTCTTCTGTATTATACAGCTCGCCGTTATAGACGATCGTATACCGGTGCCCACGTTGGTGCCGGGCCATCGGCTGCTTGCCGCCCGCCGGATCTACGACGACGAGCCGCTTGTGGCCAAAGGCGACATGAACATCCAGCCAAATGTTGGTATCGTCCGGTCCGCGCTGAGCCAGCGTCTCGGTCATGTGAGCAATGACCGCCTGCTCGCGGCGCAAATCGCGGCCGAAATGGACCCAGCCAGTGATGCCACACATATGAATCAATCCTTTCCTGATCGAAAATGGCAAACAGGCGTTCTCCGCCTTCTCCATTTCCTTTCCCGTCTCGTTTTTCACGGCATTGGTCAGCGATCGCCTGTTTTGACGACACGACCGCCCATTTTCCATCGGCATGGTTTCATTTTATGCAGCGTCTTTTCGTTCGTTGAATTGTCCAATCATGGCCACCGCACGAATAAACAAACAAAAAAATGGAAAAAACGAACACAAGGAGGAGGAAACGCCGTGACGATCCAAGAACGACTGCAATCGATTGCTGAACAACCGCGGGCTTATGTGCATGGAACTGCCGAGTTGGTCAATGACGAATGGATCTTTTTTGATGACGAATCCGACGAAGCGTCTTTAGTGGAGGAAGTCGCGGAACAAGGGATCGAACTGTTCCGCGGCGGGCATTGGTTATCCGGCCAATGGCAGGAAAACGGCGCCGTCGCCACCGATCTTGGCGTTTTTCCTGTTCGCCATGGCGATCGCCTCCGTTTTCGCAAGCCATTGACCTATGCGTATCAACAGTGGCTTCTTTCCCTATCTGACCCATCCTTTTTCCAGTTCGTTCATTGGCTGAACGGCCTAGGTTTTTCTCTTTACGATTGTTTGTATTGCTATAATGGCTTGCTGTTCGCCCGCCCTATCGGTGTGAACTTTATCATTTATGATAACAGCGAGCAAATCGGCAGCGTCCACCATTATTATGAGCGCGGAAAACGGGCGAGCGACCGCTTTGAAATCACCTTCAACAGCGGAAAGCGGGCCATTTGCGCCCAGATGGGCTGACCGGCAGCCCGCCTTGGGAGCGTGCGAAACCTTCCGTTGCGCCGCTTTGCCCGATGAGCGGGCTTCGGCCGTTTGGGCGGCAGCATGACCGCTAGACGATTTATTTCCGAACTCCGGCCACATACGGAGTCGCCTCTTCCGCCATCAGCGGCGGGCATAGCGCGTACCCTTGCGCATACGTGCATTGCAAATCGCGGAGCCGATCGAGCTGTTCGACCGTTTCCACCCCTTCCGCGATCGTCTCGAGCCCGAGCCCTCGTCCCATCGTGATCATCGCTTTGACAATCGCCTCATCCGACGCGTTCGTATGCAAGTGCTCAATAAACGCCCGGTCGATTTTCAAAATGGTGGCCGGCAGCTGTTTTAAATAATGAAACGACGAATATCCGCTGCCAAAATCGTCGACAGCGATCCCAACCCCTAGCCGCCTCAGTTCATCCATAGTTCGCAGCGTGCTGGGGAGATGGCGCAACATCGAATGTTCGGTCAGTTCAAGATGCAGGCAAGACGGCGGCAGCTGCGACTGTCTGAGCGCCTGTTTCACATCGCCGACAAACCGTTCGTGCTGAAACTGGACGGCGGAGACATTGACAAACACCGCTAGATCATCGTTGCCTGTCATCTTCTGCCATCGTTTCGTTTGCAGGCACGCCGTCCGCAACACCCAGCGGCCGATTTCATGAATGACCCCGGTTTCCTCGGCCAGCGGGATAAACTCATCCGGACGCACGAGACCGAGTTTCGGATGACGCCAGCGAACGAGCGCCTCCGTCGCCTTCACCGCCCCTGTATGTATGTCCACGATCGGCTGATAACAAAGAAACAGTTCATTTTCTTCCACCGCCTTGCGCAAATGGCTGTCCATTTCGAGCCGATGCAGCGCCTCCTCATTCATTTGGGCACTGTACCGCTCGACCCGGTTGCCGCCGACCTTTTTGGCCCGATTGACTGCGATGTCCGCGTGGCGCAACAGCGCCTGCTCATCCGCTCCATCGTCAGGAAAAACAGCGAGCCCAATGCTCGCGGTAATAAAAAATTCTTTTTCGCCATACACGGTCGGCTTCGCGACTTCCCGCACAACGCGGAGCGCCGTTTCCATCGCCCCTTCTTCCGTTTTGAGCGGAAAAAACAAGCAAAACTTGTCGCCGTGAAACCGGCCAAGCGCGGCGCCGACGGGCAAGACGCGTTGAATGCGCTCGACAAGCTGGCGCAAAACGCCATCACCGGCGTAATGGCCGATGCTGTCGTTGATCCATTTAAACCGATCCAAGTCGATCAACGCAACGGCTGTTTTTCGTTGCTTCCGCCTCGCTTTCTCAAGCTGCTCAGCCAGCAGCTCTTCCCACTTCGTCCGATTCGGCAAATTCGTATCGGGATCGTAATACGCCAAATAGGCGATTTTTTCTTCCGCCTTTTTTTGCTCCGTAATATTGTGCCCGATCCCATAAATGCCGACCTTTTTTCCATCGATGATGATCGGGATGTTTTTGATTTGAAAAAGAAGGCGCTCCCCTGCTTTCGTTGGGATTTCCAGCTGATACGTTTGCACCATCCCGCGCAGCGCCCGATAAAAATAACGGATGACGCGCGGGATGTCGCTCGGTTGAATGTACTTCAGCGAGTTCGTATGCAAAATCTCCTCTTTCCGGTAGCCCAGCACGCGCTCAAAGGCTGGATTGACGCTCGTAAAATACCCATGCAAATCGGTCGAATAGACAATATCTGTATTATGTTCAAACAACGACTTATACCGTTGCTCCGACATTTGCAGGCGGGCATGGAGGCGCTCCATATCACGCGATGCGGTGGCCATCAACTGGGCCAAGGCCATCACCCCATCAGGCGGCGTTGGCAACGGCGCTGGCAGCCCACTGTCTGCCACTGCCGATGTTTCCGACAGCGAAACCGCAGCAAACACGGCCGGTCGCACCGGAGCATAAGCGTCTTTAACGATCACTTCCACCGCGGGGAATAATGCCGCTGGCTGCAGAGCCGCCGCCATGCCGTCAAACAAGGAACGCGTATACCCGCCCAGCGCCGCGCTATGATACAGCCACATTCCGCCGGTTGGCTGCTTGGCGGCTTGTCCAGCCAAATCGCGCCCACTCCAGTACAGCGACGGGGCATGCACATAAGAAAACCGCACTTTTTCCCCTTCACGGACGCGGCCGCGCACGACAACCGCCCCGTCTTGATCAACCGCCACAATCGGCAGGCAAACATCCTGCCCATTCCGTTCCACTAGAAACGGGAACTCCACTCCCGACAGCGGCAAACGGTCAATGAACTCTTTTCCCAAGTATCGTTCCAAATAAAGCGACGCCTTTTGTCCCTCCAGCTCCACAAGCCGCTGGCCGCGGCTTTTCGTCACGGTGAACGCCAACCCAACCGGCTCCCACAAAACCGGCGCAAAGCAGTGGCTGCGAAGCGCCGGGCCACTGAACGAAACAGCGACTCCCCCGCCCTCCAACCGGCCGTCACGCGAAACTAGCACGCTATGTTCCGGCAGCGCGCACCCAACGATGACCATCCGCTCATTCACCAGCGGCACATGGCGAAGCAAAGAAGGCAAATCCGCGCGGCGATCGGTCAGCAGCAGCAGCCAAGCGGTATCGTCACGAAGGATCGCCTCGGCCACCAACGCTGCCAGCTCTGTGGGACGGGCGAATTCACTCGCCGGCAGCTCCAGCATGGAAACGCTGGAAACGGCCAGTGAAGCGGCACCGATCATGAGTGAAGCGTCCCCCACCATAGCCAGCGGGCTAGTCATCCCGATCACTTCGGATTGCGGCCAATGGTGAGCCAGCGCCTCAATCGCGCGGCGCACGTCCGTTTCATCATGGCCAGCAACTTGTACAAACGGAGGCTCGTCCGCTAAGAAGCGATGCTCCCTAAGCCAATCGTGCAACTCCTCTACGCGGCGGCAGCCAAAAAACCGCATCAACGATCAGACCCCCTTTCATTGGACATCCGGAAAAGCCCGAGTGAAGCCGATCGAACAATCAGGCGAGCAAGCAGCCCCACCTCTCATGCCCCACGCTTCTCAACCAAGCAACCGCCAGAAGGCCACCATCCCAACCGTTCATTATGAAAAACCGCCCCCTCGTCCATTTCTCTGAAATAGTCGACTCGTAAGCGCCGGGCAGAGCAGTCAGCCGGGTCGCTTCGAACAAAAACCGCTTGAGAACCGCCGTTTTTCGTCACAGTTATTCGGACAGAAAAGATCCATGGTCAACGTTTTGCCCTCCACCCGGGGGAGGAAAATCCGCGTCAGTCCTGCATTTTTACAGAAAAGATCCACGAGCAAGGTTTTGCCCTCCATCCGGGGAGGAAAATCCGCGTCAGCTCGGCATGTTCACGGAAAGTTCCATGGGAGACGTTTTGCCCTCCATCCGGGGAGGAAAATCTCGCGTCAGTTCAATATGTTCACGGAAAGTTCCATGGAGAGCGCGACCTGCCCTTCACCCGAAGATGAAAAGGGCCGCTTGCCAACATTTTTTCACAGAAAATTAGGAAAATAAAAAGCAGCGTTCCCTTTCCCCCTTTCCGGCGCGGAAAGGCCGCTTCTCCCTCATCTTCATGGGCAGCCAAGCTGCAGCCGGCGGATCGTTTGGCGATCGCCGGCGGACAGGAGCGGGCTTTCTCGCCGTGAACAGAAGCCGCCGGTTGATCCCGGCGCGGCGAAAAAGCGGCTGACCGAAAAAGCGATCTCCCTTCAAGAAAGACGCAACATATCGTGTGGCAGAGAAGGAGCCGTTGTTTGTCTATGGCGATGAGAGAGGGCGTCCCGGCCTTTTGGGACACCCCCTTTGTTGCGCCTAAAACAAGTCAAAACCGAGCGGCAGCATCAACCCTAAAAACAACGTGACCACGAGCGCAACGATCCATTGCATCCATCCTGCCACCGTGCGTTTTCCTTTTTTTTCTGCCGCTAATACCATTTCCATCGCCCCAATCACCCACAGTCCGGCGAGCGCCTTCAACCAATAAAGCGGTGAAATCGTCGTGATGCCATGCAACAGCATCAACCCTGTCGCCAGCGTAATAAGGTAAAACAGCCGCAACACCATTTGCACAACCTTCGCCTTGCCTGCTCCCCGCCGCACCATCGATACGGCGATGAGAAACAGCACGATCGTGATCAGCCAGCTCGTAATATGAGCATGCGTCAATGTCCATCCCTCCAACGTTTCCATGTTCATCCCCATCATAGCATGGGCGGCGGATCATTGACAAACACGATGACAGCCGAACGCGTCGTTTCCCGCTTCCCGAACCGCGAGCGGCGACTGGAAAGGGGCGGCTTTTTGCGGCCGTGGCAGCAGCACAGCCGGCGCTTGGTCGCCGTCGGCTGCCTACGCGCAAGTTACTCGCCCACTTGGTTGCGCAGCGTGCCGATTCCTTCAACCGTGACCTCAACGACATCGCCCGGTTGCAAAAACCGCGGCGGATTCATCCCTTTTCCGACTCCCGCCGGCGTGCCTGTGGCGATCACGTCGCCCGGTTCAAGGGTGATGCCTTTGGAAATCGTCTCAATGATCGCTTCCAGCGAAAAAATGAGTTGCGTAGTGCTCGCCTGCTGGCGCACTTCGCCGTTGACCCGCGTTTCAATCCGCAAGTCGTTCGCGTGTGGGAGCAGCGATTTAGGCACAATCCACGGCCCCATCGGACAAAACGTATCCAAACTTTTTCCGAGGAAATACTGTTGGTGCCGCTCTTGCAAATCTCTGGCGGTCACATCATTGATGATCGTGTATCCAAATACGTAATCGAGCGCTTCCTCGCGGCGGATCGCTCGCCCCCGTTTGCCAATGACCACCGCCAGCTCCCCTTCGTAATCAACTTCATCAGTGACATCGGCATGGCGCAAAATCGTTTCACCATGGCCAATCACCGTCGTCGGCGGTTTTGTAAACACAATCAAATGTTCGGGAATCGCGGAGCCGCCGAGCTCAAGGGCGTGATCAGCGTAGTTTTTCCCAATGCAAAAAATGTTTTTGGCCGGCCGTGGAATCGGGGCCAACAAACGAACGGCATCAAGGTGAAAGACGTAGTCGGGCTTCGGCTGGCGAAGCGCCCAATCAACGACCTCTTGCGCCCGCGCCAAAAATCGCTCTCCTTGCGCGATCGCAGCCAACATCGAAGCCGGTATCGTCTCCGTTCCGCTCATGGCCCGCTCCGCACCGCGCAAATGAATCACCGTCGTTTCCCCTTCTGACACGGCTCCAACAAACGATTCTCCGTTGACAACCGCTGTGACAAGCTTCATATCCTTCTTCCTTTCCATAATCCGTCTTCCGTTGCCCTAGCAAAAACGCGGGTCAGCGCCCTCGACCGTTTCTGCCTGTAGCAAAGCTTCCACGTTCTCCTATTCGCCATCGAAGCCAAAACTCCTGTCTCTTGTAGAATTTTGTCTAAATTAGGAAATTTATCACTTATTTTCTCGAATCTCTTTCTTTTTTCGTCGTTCTATGTATAATAATGTTTAACTTCCCCTCTCGCCGTCCGCAACTTTAGGAGGCTGATGATTGGCTGGCGCAACCGCCTCTCCGAATCGGTTCTCAAGTGAAAAAACTTGTGCCTCAGCCTCTATGTTCGCGTTCCAGCATCGATCAAGGCAAACAGCGATTTTTCACCAACCTTTTTCGGTGCGCGCTGGACGTTTTTTGTCTACGACGGCATGCCTTAACCGACATTCCAACGAATTGATGGTGAAGGAAATGGTTCTCCTGCTCATTGAAGAAAAGCGGCAACAGATGATCGAGCTCGCGCTCACCTACGGACTAACGGCAAAGGAAACGATCGAATGCAGCCAACAACTCGATCAGTTGATCAATGAATATTTGCGCCAGACCGGTGAGTCGAAGCAATCTTGTCCGCCCGTTCAATAACGGCGGGTTTTTTATTGGCTCGGCCGGCGGCGGAACGGCGGCCGTTTTCCGTACGTCGCCCATCGCCAAACCCATTCGGCGGGTCCAAAATAAAACGACTGAAACCAAGGGCGGCTCACCCACACTTGCAGTGCATACAATCCAACGGCCAGCAGCGCTCCTTGCCATTCCTCCACCCTTCCATACCACCCAAGCCCGTAGCTGTAAAACAACGATGTGCAGATGAGCGACTGAAGAAGATAATGGGTGAGCGACATTCTTCCCGCGTCTTGCAGCCAGCGCCACGCCGGCCGTCGATTGGCTTTCCCGCCAACCAACACGGCGGCTGCGGCGTAGAACCCCGCCAAAACCGTGCCGCCAACGTTGTCTTGGATATACATCGTCAACGCGTTGGCCCCAGCCCAATACGGAATCGTTTTTAACGTCAGACCAAGGCATAGCGACACGACCATGAAGCGGCGCAACGTCGCGGCCGGATAGCGTCCGGCCTCAAGCCAGCGCTCTTTGGCGGCATAGGCGCCGAGAAGGCAAAACGGCCATACCGCCAAAAGCGTAAATAGAAGCCCACCATCGCTATTGAGATACAACCAATCGTGCCATCGTTGCCAAAACACATCGCGAAACGTTCCGCTTTGGTAATGGTGAAGAGCAACGGACGCCTCCGCCTCGCGGTCATTGGCTGCCCCCATCCAACCGGCCACCATACTTATGGCCAGCAACAAGGTCATGAAGCTGTGAAAAAGGAAAAAACTAACGAGCGCTGTCGTCCGCCACCAGCGTGAAGGGACGTTCATGAACAACAGCAATATCAGCCCAACAAACGCGTACGGAAGTAAAATGTCGCCAAACCATAGGCCGAACGCATGAATGGCGCCGAACGCCAACAAAAGAAGGAAGCGGCGCAGCAAAATCGGAAGCGGCCGCTTCCCGCGCTCGCGCAATCGGTGGTAAAGGACGACCGTGCCGAATCCGAATAAAAAGGCAAACAGCGGGTAGGTGCTCGCTTCAAACAAAAGATCAATCGCTGCGGCAACCGCACGGTTGAGGGCGCCGTCGCCGACGTCTTCCACATATAACGCCGGCGACGAGAAATAGCGCATGTTGACAAGCAAAATGCCAAACAAGGCAAAGCCGCGCAAGATGTCAGCCGCCGCGATCCGTTCTGCCGATAAAGGTGTCACCAAATCCCTTCTTTCTATCTTTTCGCTATGCCGAAGGAGGCGGCTTACTGAGTGGGCAATCTCATGTGATCGCCAAACGTTTCGCCCTATTACGGAACAGTCGGCACCCTTGCACCGCCAAACCCTCCGCCACCTATCATGATCTCCTGCCGTTTTCTCTAAGGTTGGTGATTTAGGAAGCAGGCCGCTTATCAACCTCGTTTCTCAAATCGAAAAGCCCATCGTCTTCCACACGCTCCCCCTCATTGCTTAAAAGAAACAACCGTATTTCGCCAGCCTTCGATCTCTGTTGTCAGAGCAGCCCGCGCACGTCACGCCATCAGTTGACATAACGCCCTGTTTTTCCCATCGAATCCCAATATTGACGGCGCAAATGCACTTTTTGAATTTTTCCAGACGCGGTCTTCGGCAGCTCATCCACAAACGTTACACCTGTGATCGCTTTAAAATGGGCCAACTTTTCCCGCGAAAAGGCGATCAACTCTTCTTCGCTCACCGTATGCCCCGGTCGAACGACGACGAACGCATGCGGCGTTTCCCCCCATTTTTCATGCGGCACGGCGATGACGGCCGCTTCAAGCACGGCCGGATGTTCATAAAGCGCCCCTTCGACTTCAATCGAGGAAATGTTTTCTCCTCCGCTAATAATAATATCCTTTTTCCGGTCGACGATATCAATATGCCCGTATTCATCGACTGTCGCCATATCCCCTGTATACAGCCAACCGTCACGAATCGTTGCAGCTGTCTAGTTGTTTCCTTTCACCCCGGCATCAAACACATCGGGATCTACCGTATTCGTGACGCTGCAAAACGTGTTTGTTTGCAAAAAGTCACCCGTATTGCCGCCGCCGGCACCGGAGTTGGTTTTCGCGGTACTTTTCGGAGCGATTTGCAGCACATCTCCCATGTTTACGGTGCCGTTGCCGCTGACGTTGGTCACTTTAATCCCGCCGATGACGATCGCTGGCATCGCCTTTCCCTTCCTTTCTGTCCCTTCCCTTTTTTTATTATATGCCGCAATGATACCGGCTCGTTGGACACCTGCCCGGCGCTGAACCGAATTTCCCTTCTTTACATACAATACGATAGCGATGCCATCGGAAGGAGGAAAGTGCTATGCCCTCATTTATCAGCGGACCGATTAAAATTACCCATGTGAGCGGAGATGGAACGGTCAACTTCGGGGACGTATTGCAAATTGCCCCCAAGAGCACAGCGAAAGCCCACACAGGTTCAGGTGGAAGCAACAACGGAGATTTTATGCAGACGAATACATTTATTAGTTTCACCAATACCGGCGATCCGGACGTCTCCGACTCGAACAATGCCGCAAACAATTGAGGGGAACGTTTTTCGGTGCGCGCCCATACATTATGGATAAGGACGCTGTGAAAGGAGCATGCCCCCATGCCGGCTTTTGTCGGGATCGTGAAACTGAACAGCATTGGAAGCAGCGGCGTGTTCCATATCGGCGATGTGTTTGCCATTTCTCCGCAAAGCGTGACCAAAACGTTTGCCGGTGCCGGTTCGTTCAATACGGGCGACGGGCTCCACGTTTACAACTATTACAGCAACACGAACACGAACGACGCAGATGTCGCTGACGAAAACGTCGTCGGAAACGTATAAGGAGGAAGAGGGGATGCGTTTTTACATCAGTCAAAGCATTTGCATCCACCAGCTGCGGATCGGCTCAGTGACCAATTCATCGGTTTTGCAGATCGGCAGCGCCGGAAGCATCCAAGCGCTGTCGACGCTCGCCAACACGGGAGGCTTCTCCGAGCCGGCGCCGCAGGCCATCGTGCCGCTAGGAACAGCGGTGCAGCCGTCCGCTCCGCTCGTTCCTCTCCATTCCGCCACCCGCTAAATTCAACACAAACAGTGATGATGGCAAAAGGCCGTCCATATATTGAAGTAAGAGGGGACTTGGAGAGGATGATGGCGTCCGATGAGTGTCTATGACTATTTCGCCCAGCTGCACCGCTATTTAGTATGGCAGACGAACAAGATGCGCGCGTTGGAACGCCGGCTTCGCACCCTTGAAGCCCGGCTTCAAGAAATCGAAGCCCAGCCGCGCACTTCGATCGAACGAATCGAATATAAATTTGATCAGCTCAAAGTCGAAACGCTGGAAGGCACGCTGAACATCGGCATCGCACCGCCCGGGGCCGGCGGGACGATTGAGGACTTGGCTGTAGAGCCGGTTAAAACCGTCGTTCCCAAACCGGAACCCGTGCTGATGCGAGCGATTCAGGAGAGGGTGGCGGCGTACCTAGGCAAAGAAGCGCCGGAAACGCTAAAGCAGCTTGAGCAGCGATACGGCCGCCGCCTCGATGATCCGTACCGCCAATTTATTTTGCAAGACATCGGTCGGCAAACGGAAGAGCGCATTCGTTTTTATTTGCAGGAAAAAGCCGCCAGTGGCTATATCCCGACCGCCGACCGCGATGAGGCAACTGAAAACGAAATTTTTCAGAAAGTCAAAGCCGATATTGAACAGTCGCTCGATATGTTTTTGAAACATTTGCCTTCAGGAGGAGAACAGACATGAACTATACGGTCATCAACCGCGATGTACACGTCGGCGCAATCCGCCTCGTGGCTGTTACGAGCGCCTCGCTGTTTTTAATCGGCGATGCTGATACGATTCACTTGGCTTCGGCGTTTGACACGCCGCCGGAGTCGCTCATTATCGGCCCGTTCGTTCCGCTCGTGCCGGCTCGAGGGGAACAATCGTGAAACGGACGTCGGTGGTGCAAACGTTTCACGCAGAAACCCTCATCATCAGTTCGGTACTGCAAATCGGCGACTCCGAGCGGATTTCCGCCCGTACACGCGCCTTGGCCGTTCAGCGTCAATATGAGTTGTTTTTCGGAGCAGAAGGAGAACAAGTATTCCCGATTTTCACTAAACCGATCCCGCGCTGGCTTTCACCGCCGCCGATCACTGTCCGCCAAACGATCCACGAATCCCCGGTTCTTTCTGTCCGTGATGTACGCATATTGGCGATTTCTTCATCCGCCGTCGTCCAGATTGGCTCCACTTCAACGGTTGAGGCGGAAGCAAGAATAAAACATATACGCGAGCTCGCCGCTCCGGAGCTAGGGGCGTAAACGAACGAGCCCGGAACGAACCGCCAACCGCACGCTCCGGCACTAGGCGCCAACAGCAGGAACCGATTCCTTTTCGACGTCGCTATGCCTTGGCTGAGGAGGTTTGAACATGCCTTCATTCGTCGGTCCGATTAAAATTAACAGCGTCGGCAGCGGCGCTGTTGTCCAAGTGGGCGATTGTCTGTATATCGCACCGAAAGTCGCCACCAAAACGCAAGCAGGATCCGGAGGATTCAACACCGGCGACTTTGTGATGACGAACAACGCCATTAGCTTTACGAACGCCTTTGACCCGGACGTGGCGGATCAAACGGTCGCGGCCAACAACTAAAGAGGGGCTCGCCAGGCCCCCTTTCCATTTGTAACGTCCAGCCATGAACGATGCCGGCCAACGAGGCGCTATTGGCTGCCGCAACCATTACATCACTTCCAAACATACGCGCGTGCCGCGGCCGGATGGTTCGGCTGGCTCGACAATTAGCTTGCGCGGCAGACGGTGGCGGATTTCCGGAACATGGCTGATGACGCCGACAGCCAACCGCTCGGTATGCAGCTTTTCCAAGGCGGAGATTACAGTCTCCAGCCGTTCCGGATCGAGCGTTCCAAACCCTTCGTCCAAGAAAAAGAAGCGAAGCGGGTATTCGCCGCGCAGCTGAATTTGCGCCGATAGCGCCAAGGCCAGCGACAGCGAGGTCAAAAACGTCTCTCCGCCTGAGAGCGTCGTCACCGGCCGTTTGACGCCGCCGTTGGCATCATCGCGAATGAGAAATCCGCCTTGTGAATCAAGTTCCAGTGAGTAGCGGTGCTGCGTCAGCCGCTGCAACCGCTCGGCCGCCATGATGGTCACTTGCTCCAGCTGTTCCTCCGCCATGAATTCGACAAAGCTATTGCCGCGCAACAACGATTGCAGTTGCTGATACTTGGCGATTTGCCGGTCAAGTTCCGCCCGTTTCGCCTCAAGCTCGACAAACCGGGCATGCTTGCTCCTCAGCTCCGTCACCTTTCCTCGGATGGCGCCGAGCTGTTCGGTCAACGTTTCCATTTGCGCTTTCAGCTCGGCATAGATGAGCTGCATCATTTCCCATTGTTCCGCGCTCACCTCCACCCCGCCAATCGCTGCCTCCAGCTGGGCAAGGCGATGTTGAGCCTGTTCCATTTGCCGCCAATAGCGGCGAATCGCTTCTTCCCATTCCCGGCGTTGCTCCGCCGGCACCTTGGCCGCCTTCACTTCTTCGCGATCGGTGAAAACGGTATCGGCCAGCGCCTGCCGCCAACGGGCAAGCGCTTCTTCCACCCGCTTCGCTCCCTCTTCCGCCGCATGCTTGGCGGCGTTTCTCTCGCTTTCGAATGTTTGATATTGGCGCTGGGCATGCTGCCAAGCCTCATAAGCTTGCTGTTCTTTGCTCTTTAACCGCTGCCATTCCGCTTCCACCGCTTGCAACTGCATGTGGGCTGGATTCGAACCGGTCTTTTCTTTCCACTGTTGCTCGTATTCGTTCCACAGCTGCTGCTTGGCGTCAAGCAGCGACTCAAGGCGCACCCGCTCCGTTTCGAGCCGCCGCTGCTCTTGTGCCGCCGTCTCTTTTTCCCGCTGCTTTTCTTCCAAAAACGGCACGCTATCGTCCAATCGCTTTTGCACCTCACGCCATTGTTTCTCCCGCTCGCGCAAGCGTTCGTAAACGTCATCGATTTCCTCTAATGAAAACAACGGATAGGCGCGCCGCCACTGCCCGATCAGCCGCTCGTATTCCTCTTCGAGCCGCCGTTTCTCGGCTTGCAGCGCCTCGAGATCGGCGGCCAACCACCGGCACGCGTTTTCCGCTTCGCGCCGCGCCGCCTCCGCTTCATGCCATTTCGAGAGCGCTTGGTAAACGGATTCTTTGCCGGCGATCACATCTTGTTCAAGCGCTCGCACCTCGACAGAAAGATCTGCGACCTCATCCGCAGGGGCGCTTTCCGTCAAGGCCGGCGGTGCGCCCTGGCTAGCTGCAAGCTCAGCGAGCTGTTCCAACTGCGCCCTCAGCGACAGCAGCGTCTGTCGTTTTTGATCGCACTGCCGCCATTCCTCCTCGAGATCTGGCAACCGGTTTGGTTTTCGATGAGACATCACAGCCGGATGCGGGTGCTCGCGCGACCCGCACACAGGACACGGTTCACCCGGACGGAGGCCGTCGGCAAGCAAGGCGGCCAACTCCGCCGTCCGCGCCTCCTCCGCCTGCTTTCGCTCCATCTCGATCGCTTGCTGCAACCTATGCATCCGCTTTTCTATCTCTTGTTGCCGCCAACAGACGGAGCGGTATGTGTTCTCCACGAAGCGGAACAGCTCGCGAAGCTTCATTTCCGCCGCTCTAGCTCGCTGTTCTTTCTTCGCTTTTTCCTCCTCCGCTTGACGCCAAGCGGATTCTTTTTGCCGAAGCTGGGCGTCGAGGCGGGCAATGGCCGCGGCGGCTTGCTCGATTGGCTGCTTCTCGGCATGCGCCCGCTCGACCTCGTCTTTGTCGGCCAGCGCTGCCGCCAGTCGCTTTGCCTCTTCCTTCAGCTCCTGTTGCCGCGTTAAGCCTCGCTCATACCATGCGGACGCTTCTTCGAACCGGCGTGCCGCCGCTTTCTCCTCAGCGAGCAGGCGCTCCCGTTTCTCGCGCAAGCTCACCCATTCGCGCTTGAGCGCTTCCATTTGCCGTTCGAGCTCCTCAGCCTGCCGAAGCCGCTCCGTCTCCGCCAACAGCTGCGGCTCGCGCTGCGCTTTTTCCTGCCGCGCCTGTTCATAGGCGCGCGCCGCATCCTCATAATGGGTGCGGGCTTCTTCAAGGCGCCGCCCCAACTCTTGATCGCGGCGAAATGCCTCGGCCCGCAGTCGCTCCGCCTGTTCGCACTGTTCCCAATACGGCCAAATGCGCTCCGCTTGTTCGGCGCGCTCTTTTTTCTCTTCCAACTCGCGAATCCCGGCCTCGCGCCGTTTCCATTCGGAGAGCTCCCGTTCCACCGCTTCTTTTTCCTGTTGCCACGCCCATAGAAGTCTTGTTCGTTCAACCTCCGCTTCCACCTGGGCCAGCTCTTTTTTCCGCTTGGCAAACAGCGCCACCAGCTCGCGCTCTTTTGCTTCCGCCTGTTCGAGCGCCGCCTTGGAGGCGTCGCCAAGCCCCGCCTGTTCCGCCTCGATCTTTTCCCGCTCTTGTTCGGCAGCCGCAAGCCGCGTCTTCAACTTTTGGTTCAACCGATCCCCATATCGCTCAAGGTGAAACAAACGCTGCAGCATTTGCCGCCGCTCCACTCCTTTGAGCGACAAAAATTCGGCGAACTTCCCTTGCGGCAAAACGACCGCCCGCGTAAAATCATCCATTGTCAACCCAAGCAATCGTTCAATTTCTCGATCGACATCGGACAGTTTGTCAGCGAGGACGATCGGCTCGGCTTGATGTTCGATCAGTCGGCAAACAGCGCTGCGCGCCCGCCACTCGTCCACTTTTTTCAAGCTCCGCTCCACCGTATACCGCCTAGTCCCGTTGGCATTTTCCAGCTCGAAGGTAAATGAGACAAACAGCTCCTGCTCGGCATGGTTGATAATGGCCTGTGTGCGGTTGGCCGCTCGCTCAACACTGCCAAACAAGGCGAGCGTCATGGCATCCAAAATCGTGGACTTGCCGCTGCCGGTCGGCCCAAAAATACCGAATACCCCGCCCGCACACAGCGCGGTGAAATCAATCGTCTGTTTTTCACGAAAGCTATGAAGCCCAGCGATCGTCAGCGAGATCGGCTTCATTCCCCTTCACCTTCCTCTTCTTCTTCCACCGCCAGCTCCAAAAATAAGCGGACCAACTCGTCATCAGGAGAGTGCCCACCGGTTTGCCGTTCATAGAAGCGGCGAAACATTTCGGCGAGGGACAGCGGTTCACGGCTGACCGCGGACGCTTCGTTTTCGCGCGGCTCGTCTCGCAGTACCGGACGGATGTAGATCAATCCCGGGTGGAGCTTGCGCAGCCGCTGAATATCTTCCATCGTCAACGGTTCCGTCACATAAAGCTCGAGATCGATCCACCCCGATCGGTCCCGCCCTTCTTCGCACCACCGGTACACTTGGGCCAGACCTTCTTTCGCCTGCCAGCGAACGAGCGGTTTTCCAGCAGACAAGGGAATTTCCGAGACATTGGCTTGGCCGCCCGGCTGGACATCCACAATCGTGACCGATTTCGCATGCCCTGCCTCGGAAAAGCTGTAAGCAAGCGGCGAGCCGGCGTAACGCGCCGACGTTCTCGCCCGCCTGACGTCCTGCGGCCGGTGGAGATGGCCAAGCGCTACGTACTGCGCAGAAGCCGGCAAGCTCTCCGCGGCCACCGTATAGGCGCCGCCGACTTCAATCGGCCGTTCCGAATCGGACGCATGGCCGCCGGCGACATAAAGATGGCTCATGGCGACATTGACCGTTTCAGCGGTGAACGAAGCGGCCATGGCTTCGAACAAGGCGCGGACGCGGTCGTCGTACCGATCGCGCAGCGCCGTTTCGTCATGCTCCGTCGACAGCAGCTCAGCGAGGCGCGATTCGGACGGATACGGCAGAGGGGCAAGCACCATCGTTTCGCCGCAAGATGGAACGTCGATTCGGCAAACCGAAGCCTGCGGCCGTCCAAATAGGAAAATACGATGCTCTAAAAGAAGCGAACAAGCGGCGCTAATGCGCTCCGGGTGATCGTGATTGCCGCTGATGACCGCGATCGGCCGGCGGCCTTTATCCGACAGCCGGGCCAAGCTTTCATAAAACAGCTGCTCGGCGGCTGCCGGCGGGTTGACGGAGTCAAACACGTCCCCCGCCATCAACACCACATCAATTCGTTCGGCTGAAACGAGTTCCACAAGCTCATCAACGAACGCTTCTTGTTCGGCGAGCCGACTCCGCCCTTCAAGCGTTCGCCCGAAATGCCAATCCGCCGTATGCAAAATGCGCATCTTTCTCTCTCCCCCTTGGCTATGGCTTTTGGCCCGATCGGCGCCACATTTTCTTTCTATCGCCGCGCTCTTTTCCCGGGTCGTTTCCGCCGTTAGTCAACAGCAATCGCACACCCACCGGAAAATGAATACAAATAGCATTCCGAAACCGGCACCCGCCAGATTTGCTCAATGGCCCGACGATACAAGCGCATCTGCTCCCCGTAACGCCCGAGCAGAAATCGAGCCGCTTCTTCCAGTTGTCCGCCAAAGCGGTCCACCACTTCGTCGGTCTTATAATCGAGCATCACATAACCGCGTTCATCCGCAAACACGCAGTCGATCACCCCTTGCACAAGCACACGGCGGTCGCCCTCCATCCCTAGGTCCCCATAAAGCTCAGCCGCCGGAATTCCCAAACTGAACGGCACTTCGCGGTGCACTTCGCGCGCTTCACGAAGGCGTCGGCCGATATCGGTGGCGAAAAAGGACAAGATCGCTTCGCTGTCCACCGCTTCCGCTTGTTCGGCGGCCAGCAGCTCGTTTTCCACGAGGCGGGCAATCTGGCTGCGGATCGCTCGCTCATCAAGCGGAGCGCGCCAATCGAGATGTCGCATCACGACATGAAGCGCCGTCCCTTTTTCAGCGGGCGTTAATGTTTTGGCCTGCATGAAGCGCGGACGGGAAAACACCGGCGCCGTCCCTTGGCGCGGCCGCCATTCGTCCGCCTGCTCGCCAAACAGCGCGCGCTGTTCTTTGAGCTCAGATACGGATTGTTTGGCGCGCACCGCTGTTTCTTTTTCATAAGGATACGTCCACATGAAGCGCCGCTTCGCCTCTCCCTCCCACTCCTCGCCGGCTGGAACGGGAAGTCCTTCCTTTAGAGCCGTCAATAGGTGAAGCTCTGTCTCATCCGCTGTCGCTTCGCTGCCGTGAAGCTCGGCGGCCGGCACGATCACGATGCGCCAGACAGACGGGTGGGAAGCGATCTCCGCAGGCGCCGGTTCTCCCACAAGCTCGCAGCCGGCACGGTGGCGGATGAGGGCGCGCCCGATCCAGTCCAAATACGAGCGAGCCGATGCCCGCATGTCGTCAGGAAGAAGCCAGCCGTCTTCCGCCATCGCCCCTCTCCACTTTTTCAGCTCCTTGTCCGCGTCAGGAACGGAAGCGATGAAATACAGCTTTTCTTTCGCCCGCGTCAGCGCGACGTATAAAATGCGCATCTCCTCCGCCAGCAGCTCGAGCCGCTTTTTTTGCTGAATGGCCATAAACGGCAACGTCGGGTAGCTGATGCGCAGCCGCGGATGGACATAGCGGGCGGCAAAACCAAGCTCTTTGTCGAGCAAATACGGATGATGCAAATCGCGCGTATAAAACGGCCGCGCGAGCCCGGCCAAAAAGACAACCGGAAACTCGAGCCCTTTGCTGCTGTGGATCGTCATGATCCGCACAACATCTTCCTGCTCGCCGAGCGGCCGGGCGGAGCCGAGATCGTCACCGCGCTCTTGCAGCCGTTCGATGAAGCGAAGAAAGCGAAACAGCCCGCGAAACGACGCCGATTCATACTGGCGAGCGCGATCATACAAGGCGCGCAAGTTGGCTTGGCGCTGTTTTCCACCCGGCAGCGCGCCGACAAAATCGTAATACTGCGTATCGCGGTACAGCTGCCAAATGAGGTCGGCCAATGAACGGCGGCGCGCCATCGTGCGCCAGCTTGCCAGCCGCTCGAGAAAAACCGCCGCCTTCCGCTTCGCTTGTTCCTCCTCATCCGTCTCGGCCGGCTTGTTTTGGAAAGACTGCAGCGCTTCATAAAACGTGCCTTTCGGAGCGGCCAAGCGGATCATCGCCAGCTCGTTTTCGTCAAAACGAAACAGCGGTGAACGGAGCACAGCCGCCAGCGGAATATCTTGATCCGGATTATCGATGACCCGTAACAGCGACAGCATGGTGGATACTTCCGTCGCCTGAAAATAGCCGGCAGACAGGTCAGCCGCCGCGGGAATGCCTTGCGCCTGCAACTGCTCGATCATCGGCGACGCATTGGTCATCGAGCGGACAAGAATGACGATATCGCGGTACATCACGCGCCGCGGTGCACCGGTAGAACGGTCGTACACCCAAAACGGCCGGGCAATGAGCTCTTTCACCTTTTTGGCGATCCAGCGCGCTTCCAGCTCGGCGGCCGCCAATTCAGCCGCTTCCTCTTCTTCCTCTTCCTCGGTCCGCTGCCGATTGATGATCACGACTTCCGGGACGGCATCGCTCCCGTCGGGGTAATCGGCGCCGTATTTCAGGCGCGCGGCTTCATCATAAACGAGTTCCCCAACGGCTTCGCCCATGATTTGTGAAAAAAGAAAATTCGTTCCGTCCAATACTTCCCGGCGGCTGCGGAAGTTGCTCGCTAGATCGATTTTCATGCCCCCACCTTCTCCGTCCGCCGTAAACCGTTTATATTTATCCAAAAACAGCAGCGGTTCGGCCAGCCGAAATCGATAGATCGACTGTTTGACATCGCCGACCATAAACAAGTTGCCCGTCCGCTCGCTTCCTTTCTTGACCAATTGCAAAATAGCTTCTTGGACAAGGTTCGTATCTTGATATTCGTCGACAAGCACCTCATCAAACTGAGCTTGGTACTCGAGGGCGGCGGCGGTGGGCTGCCATTCGCCCGTCTCTGGATGGCGGTGCCGCAGAACGCGCAAGCAATAATGCTCCAAATCGGAGAAATCTACGACCCCTTTTTCCCGTTTGGCTTCCTGAAACCTAGCGGCAAAACGGCGAACGAGCGCGGCGATCGTTTCCACGATCGGTTTCATTTCCTGCATGTGGCGGAGCCAAGCGGACGGAGGAAGCGAAAATACATGGTCGCGCAGCGCTTCGATTTTCTTTTTCGCCTGCTCGCGCAACGCCTTCACTTCATCGATCAGGTGCGCTTCGTATCGTTTGCTGCTGCACGACGGCAAGCGTCCGAACGACAAGGATTGCAACGCCTCGTGCAGCTTGTCCCACGGTCCGGCGACCCTCATTTGCAGCCCGGAAACGAGCGCGGCGTCTTCGCGCAACCGTGCCGCGTACGGCTCGGGACCGCCCGGTGCTTCCGCCAGCTCCAGCGCCTTTCGGATCAACCGCAAAGCCGCCGTCAGCTCCATTTCTGCATGCTGAGCGAGATAGCGTGCCGGCGCCAACGTTCTCACGTCCGCTTCGGCATCGACATCATACATCGACGCCAAGCCGGCAAGCCATTCGTCCGGCTCAGGATGAGAGCGAGAAAACTCATAAAGCGAGAAAATCATTTCCTGTAGCTCTGCATCGCTCCGATCGCCCGTATACGCATCGACGACCGTCAAAAAGCGATCATTGTCCGCCTTTCCATATTCTTCTTCAAGCAGGTCTTCAAGGACATCTTCCTTGAGCAGCTCGATCTCCGTTTCATCGGCGATGCGAAACGACGGGTCTAAATCAAGCAAATAGTAATATTTGCGAATGACATCCAAACAAAATGAATGAAGCGTCGAAATCGAAGCGCGGGGAAGCAGGCTGAGCTGGCGCCGCAAGTGGAGAGAATGCGGGCGTTTCGCCAGCTCCCGTTCGAGCGCTTCGCCGATCCTTGCCTTCATCTCAGCCGCAGCGGCATTGGTAAACGTGACGACAAGCAGGCGGTCGATATCCACCGCTCCTTCTTCCGCCGTCACTTTTTGAATGATCCGTTCGACAAGAACCGCCGTTTTGCCAGAACCGGCCGCCGCGGCAACGAGAAGATCGCGGCCGCCGGCGGTGATCGCCTTCCATTGTTCTTCCGTCCATCGGCTTCCGGCCGGCTTCGGGCGAATCGCCATGTTCATCGCTCGTCCTCTCCTTCCGCTACTTTTTCCAAGACCGCTTCTTTCGTCTGCGGAACGAGTTTTCGATATTCATTGCCCGGAAGCGCCTCGTCAAACTGGCACACCGGCTTGAACGGGCAAAACTCGCACGCCGTTTTCTCTTTCAGCTTATATGGAGCAATCGATACAACGCCATCGGCGATTTGCCCGCCGATCTCGACAAACAAGCGGCGGATATGGCGACGAAGCGCCGTAAAATCGGATTCACTCGCCACCGATGAGCGCGAATGGATCGATCCGCTTTTGGTGATTTGTGCGGGTACGATCAGCGACCATTGCCCGTCTTCAAGCTTGCTGTCCATCAGCCGGATCGCTTCCACGTCCGCGAGCAGCAGCCCACGCATCCGAAACGGTTCAAGCAACTTTTGCGCCAGCTTCACTTCGTCATCGACCCACTGTTTCGCTTGAACGATCGGATTGTGAATATGGAAATAAAGCACTCCCGCCGGAAGCGCCGGCTTTCCGACCAATTGTTCGGCATACGTCAATACAATGTCCAAATACGTGAACATTTGCAGCGCCAGCCCATAGTATACTTCCGCTATATCAAGCGCTTTGGCACTCGATTTGTAATCGATGATGCGAAGCAGCACCCCTTGGCCGCTTTCCGCT
This sequence comes from Geobacillus sp. YF-1, assembly GCF_052692335.1. NCBI lineage: Bacteria > Bacillati > Bacillota > Bacilli > Caryophanales > Anoxybacillaceae > Geobacillus > Geobacillus sp. YF-1. The sequence goes on along the minus strand of NZ_CP199850.1, from coordinate 677,885 downwards.
TTGTCAATGCGGTCGATCCGCCCGACGAGCTCCATCGTCGTTCCGTCGCGGAGCCGAAAGCGAAGCGGTGGCAAGTCGCCGCCCGGTCCAAACGACAGCTCCATCCCAACCGGAACGAAGCCGCTCGCCCGCGCGTGCTCGCTTAGCACGTACGCCGTGCGGGCGACCACGTTTTGCAGTTTCCGTTTCATATATTGATAGCGAGATGAGCTTGCTAGCACTTGCCGCTGAATGAGCGGGGCAATCCGCTCAACAGCCTCGGCCGACAGCCGCTCGCATTCCAGCTTTGATAGTTTGCTCCATTCGACATGCCGTTCACGGAGCTGGTCGGCGATTTGCTTGATGGCAGCGTGAAACAACTGCCCGACATCGGGAGCCTCAAGCCGAAAAACATGGCGCTCTTTCAAACGCAGCCCGTGCGAGGCAAAGTGAGCGTACGGGCATTTTTGAAACTGTTCCATGCGCGAGACGCTCGCTTGAATCTTTGTTCCGTACAGCCGCTCGCTCCACCGTTTTTTCAGCGGCGCCGCTTTGTTCGTATAAAAGAGAGCGGAAACGGCATGCTGCACGTCTTTGCGCCACTCCGGATGGCGGACGAGCGCGTTATACACTCCCCACCACAACGGATCGATGCGATAATTCCGCTTCCACACCCGCAGTTGGCTGACCAAATACGTTTGCGTCGCCCTCCGGACGGTGACGAAGGCTTCCGCCGCCTCCTTGGGAACATCGAACGGGTCGTTGCTGCATAACTTCACCGGCGCCAGCGGGAACAAATTCTTCAATTGTTGAATGAGCGGGGACGGCATCAGCGCCTTTCCTTCGCCGTCAGCGAGCGGATAGGCGACGTACAGACGGCGGCGCGGAGCCACGAGCGCCAAGTAGACGAAAAACGGATCATAAAACAGCTGCTCCCGACTTCCGGGGGCTAGCGACACGCCGAGCGCGCGCAATTGTTCGCGCTCGATCTCGGCCATCAGCCCTTCTTCCTTCACTTTGGCCGGAATGACGCCCTCGTTGACGCCAATGACAAACGCGTACTTGATGTCAAACAGCCGCGAACGATCCAGTTGGGCGATAATCACTTGATCGAGCGCCGGCGGAACGAGCGAGAATTCGAGGCGATCGAGCCCGGCTTCAATGATTTTGGCAAACTCGGCGAGCGGAAGAGACTCGGTTCCAAGCATTTCCACATATTGATCGAGCAAGTCAACGACCGCGTTCCACGCTTGTTCGTGCTGACGCGCCTCGATTAAGCGCCCGGTCGCTTCGGCTTCGGCGCTCATTTTCTCGAGTTTTTTTGGAATCTGCAATTCTTCGAGAAAGAGATATAACGCCGTGCAAAGCCCGCGTCCATCCGCAGCCCGGCGCAAGCGGCGGTCAAGCCGGCGAAGCGGGGCGGTCAACACCTCGCGCCACCGGTTCAACTCATCTTCAAACTGCCGCTCTTCGTCAGTCTGCGGCACATTCAACCCGTCAAGCGCTTGATAGCGGCGGTACGTCCAACGTTCGCCGCTCGTCCACTGATCCCCTTTCACTCCATGGGCAAGCACGTAATTTTCCAGCTTGTCCGCCGCCTCGCGCCACAAGGCCGCATCTTCGTCAGCCGGAAAAAGCAAATCGGTTTTCACCGCCCGAAACACCGCCTCGTAGCGCCAGCGCGTCACGACGGTTTCGAGAGCGGCGCGTACGAGCTCAATGAGCGGATGGTAGTGCATCGGCTCTTTCTCGTCCATGAAGGACGGGATGCCAAAGTCAAAAAATACCGTTTTGACCACATCGCGATATGATTCAAGATCGCGAATGATCAAGGCAATGTCGCGATAGCGCGCTCCCTCATCGCGGACGAGGCGAATGATTTCGCGGGCAACCGCCTCCACTTCCGCCCGCCGGTTGGCTGCTTCGTAAATGCAAACCGCATCGGTCTTTTCCTCATACGGAATCAACGGACGATGGTGAAATTGCCTTTCCAAATGGGCAAGCGCGCTGCTTTCATGCCGGCGGTTTTCCGTAAGCACGACCGGCTCTTCGATCAATACGCCGCTGCTGAGCGCGAGTGCGCGCAGCTGTTGATACGTTTGCGCCGGCAAATAAAACAGATCGAGCGCATCCGGCACGCCATCGTCATATGGCCGGTCAATGGTCAAAGAAACGGTGACGCGTCGGCAATGGCGGAGAAGCTGTTCGATGACCGCGTATTCCTGCGGCGCAAAATGATGGAATCCGTCGATATAAATCTCAGCGTCACGCAAATAAACGGAGTGCGGAATTTGTTCAGCGAGCAAGCGCAAATAATCTTCGGAATCGAGATAATGGCCGCTCAGGCTTCGTTCGAGCTCGCCATAGACGAGCGCGACATCGCTTAGTTTGTCGGCGAGCAGCCGCCGTCCCGGTTGATTCGACTCGGCCGTAAGCGCCTCGGCGTGGCGGCGGAGCTCCCCCGGCGTCAGGCAATATCGTTTGCATTCGGCGATCATGTCGTGCAGCTGCTCAATAAACCCTTGTTTGTCCGCCGCGCGTCCGAACAGTCTAAGCTCCTGCCGGCGCTGTTCAATAATGTTGCGGATCATCATTTGCACGCCAACATCATGCACGTGATAGCGGTTCATGCCGCCGGTTTCTTGCAGCACGCGCCAAGCGAGGCGCGTGAAACTGAACACTTGGGCACGGATCATCCCGTCCGTCCCTTCTGTATGTATTAGAGCGTATTCGCATTGAAACGTCATTTGTTCCGGAACGAGGTAAACGATCGTTCGTCCTTGCGGGCTTTCTTTCAGCATGGTTTGTATTTCGCCCAGACAGGCGGCCGTTTTCCCGCTCCCCGACCGCCCGAGCAAAAACCGAAGCGACATGGCTCTTACCACCATCCGTTTCCTTTATTTTCTTTATTTTAGCACATACGTTCGCTTTTGGAAAGAAAAAAAGCGCAGCCTCGTCCAGCGTGACATACTCCCGCCAGCTACGCTGACACTTTTTTGGGGCCTTTCTTTTTAAGATGGAACCGAAATTCATCTCCCTTTCATTACTGTTTCGAAGTGGGAGACGTCTTCCGGTGGTTCGTTAAAACTGGAACGCGAACTCGTGCAGCGGCCAATAGCGAAGATCGACTTTGCCGACGATTCGGCTGATTTTCACGAAGCCGAAATGCCGACTGTCCCAACTGCCCAAACGATTATCACCAAGGACAAACACACAGCCAGGCGGCACCCTCGTTTTTCCTGTCACTTCCTCAAGTGTAAAATCACCGGTCAGCTTGCCCCCAGCTAATCTTTGCTTATACGGGCGCAAATACGGCTCATCCATCCGTTTCCCATTGACATACAACACATCGTTTTTATACTCAATCCGGTCGCCCGGCAAGCCAATGACGCGCTTGACATAGTCTTCGTTTCTCGTGGCGTGAAAGACGATTACATCAAACCGATGAATCGGACCGATGTCATAAGACAGCTTGTTGACAACGAGCCAATTGCCGTTTTCTAACGTTGGCATCATCGATTTTCCTTCAACGATATAAGGACTGAACACAAACAAACGGAGCGCAACCGCAAGGCAGACGGCTGTCATCCACAGCCACCGGTGCCCTTGTTTCTCTTTCCGTTCTGTCACTCTCCGTCCCCCTCGCTTTCGCGTTTTTCCGTCAGTGAAAACCTCGCTTCGACCCGCTTTCCGGCATACCAAAGAAGGAAAACGGCTGCGGTGATCATCGCCGTCCGCAGCGGCTGGTGGACGAGCGCCACCAAGTCGTAGCCGATGAAACTGATCGTAAACACCATGATCATCTTTCCGAGGAGCACAGCCAGTATAAACTGCTGCCGACTGATGCGCGACAGCCCGGCGACAATGTTGACAAGCGCCGACGGAGTGAACGGAAAACAATACAGCAAAAACAGCGGCCCGAATCCGTGCCGTTCAATCCAATGCATAAATTGGCGCACCTTCGGATGACGGCGGACGAAATGAAAAAAGCGCTTCTGCCCCACTTTCCGCGTCAGCCAAAAAACGAGGAGCGACCCAAGCGAGGCGCCGAACCAAGAAATGAAAAATCCTTTCCACAACCCAAACGCCGCTGCATTGGCCATGACAAAAACAACCATCGGCAAAATCGGAAAAAATGATTCCAAAAGCGTCACCGCGATGCCGGGAAGCACGCCGAAGGAGCGATACTGTTCAAGCAAAGCAAGAATGTGATCGAGTGTGAACCATTGTTTGACGGTTTCCATGTCCATGTATCTTTCCCCATTCACATGCTGTTTATATGTCTATTTTACACCCCTAGGCGCCCAATTGGAACTCACCTTTGCAAAATTACGTCTGTTTTTCCTGCTGCATGCGGAATATGTACTGGAGCTTGCGTTCTCGCGCTTCCATCCGTTCGGATAACTTCGTCCGCAGTTGGGCGGTCCGGTACAATTGATTGATAAACGACTTGCAGGAAACATCGAGGGAGACACTTTTTCCGTTGCGGAAATACACGATGGTCTGTTCATATTTGGCAGGCTCGTATCGATAAACGTGCATGTGCGAAAGCCAAACGCAGCGGAAATCTCGTGGAGAAGCGGTTGGAAATACGTAAATTTCATTGGACGGTTCGATGGCGATCGGCGCCTTATGGGTGATGCCGATAATGGCCTTAGTTCCCTCTTTCCTCCCCCGGTAGCTACTCCCATAATAATCACAACTCTGTTTGACGATATCGGTCGGCGTTTTTTTCACAATGTACTCGCCATCTTCCTCGATGACTTTCGCATACACGTCGCTGTTCAAAAAGTAGGGGAGAATCGCCATCGTATATCGACTGACGATGAACTGTTCAAGGACAATGAACTCGTTAATCTTCATCGATCCATCTCCTTTCCTATTCGCTCGCTATTTTCTATCATAACACAAGTAGTTATATTTTTCTATATTTTGAAAAAGTTAATGAAAAAAACCCATGACGCTGGTCATGGGTCGGTTTAGGCGTTCTCAAACGTTTGACCGATTTCTTTCATCGCCAAATATTCATTCGCTTGTTCCAGCGCCGTATGTTCGCCGACAGAGTCGCCCGCGTACATTTCCTCATTCATTCCCCATTGTTCAAAATGGAGATCGGTGCTGACGCGGAATTCCGCCGGCATTACCTCCGGCAGCTCGCTTTTGTCCTTTTTCATCGCATCGCCTCCTGCCTATATAGCATGCGCCGTCTTTTTCCTTTTATGCGCTACACTTGCAGCCAAACCCAAAAAAATGAGGTTGTCCCGAAGGATCAGGACAACCTCTTTCGCAGTGATCGGCGCATCGGCTTTGTGTTTTATGCGATATGCGATGCTATCTTGAAGGCAGACAACCGTTTCGGTCAGTTTCGTTCAAGCCTTTGTAAACTGTTCTTCCTCGGTCGATCCTTTCAACGCGACGGTCGACGACTGGCCGCCGGAGATGACTTGGGCGACTTCATCGAAATAGCCGGTGCCGACTTCGCGTTGGTGGCGCGTAGCCGTATACCCGTACTTCTCAGCGGCAAACTCGGCTTGCTGCAGCTCAGCGTACGCCGCCATGCCGCGCTCCTTGTAACCGCGCGCCAGTTCGAACATGCTATAGTTGAGGGCATGGAACCCGGCCAAAGTGACGAACTGGAATTTGTATCCCATTTTCCCAAGCTCTTGCTGGAACTTCGCAATCGTTTCATCATCCAGCTTTTTCTTCCAGTTGAATGATGGCGAGCAGTTGTACGCCAACAGCTTGCCCGGGAACTTCTCGTGAATGGCTTCGGCAAACTGCCGTGCTTCCTCCAAGTTCGGTTCGCTCGTTTCGCACCAAATGAGATCCGCATACGGCGCATAGGCCAAACCGCGGGCGATGGCCTGATCGAGACCAGCTCTCGTGCGGTAAAACCCTTCCGGTGTCCGCTCGCCGGTAATAAATTCTTGATCGCGCGGGTCGATGTCGCTTGTGATCAAATCGGCGGCATTGGCATCGGTGCGGGCGATCAGCACCGTCGGGACACCCATGACGTCAGCGGCAAGCCGCGCCGCAATCAAGTTGCGCACCGCCGTTTGCGTCGGCAACAGCACTTTGCCCCCTAAATGGCCGCATTTTTTCTCCGATGACAACTGATCCTCAAAGTGGACGCCAGCCGCTCCCGCCTCAATCATCGCTTTCATGAGCTCAAACACGTTCAGCTGGCCGCCGAACCCAGCCTCGGCATCGGCAACGATCGGCACGAAATAATCGATATCGCCGCTGCCTTCCAAATATTGAATTTGATCTGCGCGCTGCAATGCTTGGTTAATGCGTTTCACAACGTGCGGAACGCTGTTGGACGGATACAAGCTTTGGTCCGGATACATATGCCCGGCGAGGTTGGCATCGGCCGCCACCTGCCAGCCGCTTAAGTAAATGGCTTTCAGCCCCGCTTTCACCTGTTGCACCGCTTGATTGCCGGTCAGTGCGCCGAGCGCATGAACGTAATCTTCCGTATTTAACAGCTGCCATAACTTCTCAGCTCCGCGCCGAGCGAGCGTATGCTCAATATCAAGCGAGCCGCGCAACTTAATGACATCTTCCGCGCTGTACGGACGGACAATTCCTTTCCAGCGCTCCTCGTTTTTCCAGCTTTCCTCCAATTGACGAACACGTTCAGCAAATGACGCCATTTTCCTTTCCCCCATTCTTTGTTATAATACATATATTTATTTACAACATTATTATATAACAGAGCTAGAAAAATGCAATCCTTTTTGCAAAATTTTTTTCATTAGGAAAATAGCCGAACAATGTTCATAAACATGGTGTTTTTGTCGCTCCTCGTTTTGGTATGATCGATCAGGTAGCGTCAAAAGTTCTATGAAAACTCCACACAGACCATCCCATTGAGCATCGTGGGGCATGCAGAGAGCCGGATTCGCCCTTGACCAACACCCGCCAAAGGTGCGGAAGAGTCGTCAAGGGCGACGGGGACAAAAAAGAAGGCAATAGGAAAGCCGCCCTTGCCTTTACCGAATTTTACCTTTGGCGGTGTTCGGTTGGTCAAGGGTTCGCTTCGCCGAATCCGGCAGGAGTTCTGTTCAACGGGCTCTGGAGGACAAAAAAGTTAGGCTGCCTCGTTTTGAAGGAAGTCCTGAGCCATGGCGATCAGCTTCGTCCACCGGGCCGGCATATGCGGCAGCTCGGCGAGCTCCGGGATGACGACCGGCACCCGGCCTTCGAGCGCGCTATGCGGGCGCAGAAAGTTAAAATACGCCACAAACAGCGTCACAAAGGACACCGAGCCTTCCTCGGCGCCAAACCCATGGGTCGGGCGGTAGTTGCCTTTAAAGGTCCGGTTGAATCGCTCGATGATCTGCTTGAGAGGGCGAAATTCTTCCGAGACCGGATCTTCGTTGGTCAGGCCGATTACCTGGCGGACGTCAAACGAAATCCCGTGCTGGGCAAAGAAGTGTTGCGCCAACAGGTAAATCGGGTTGCCATCCACGACGAACGACAAGTCGTCTGGAAGGGACGGCAGCTTCCTGAGGACATCATTGATCGCCTTGATGGCCGAGAGCGTGTCCCGGTTGGGCGAGACGCGATAGGACAGCACGATCTTTTTCACCGCGTCGAACATAAAGAATAGGTAATGCCAACGGCCCTTCACACGAATATATGTCTCGTCCCCACAGAACGAACCGGACAGCTCATACGGAAATCGGTCGACAAAGGGCTTGATCCAAAGCGCGACGCTGTTGGCGTAGTTGAGCACCGTCTGATGAGAGATCGAGACGCCATGGATGTCCTTCAGGGCGGCGGCGGTTTCCCTCGAGGACATCCCAAAGTTGACGTAGTACGTCAACACGAGCCCCAACACGTGCGGCGACGCAGCCAGCCGGGACAAATCGACCTTCGGCTTGATGAGCGACGAGGAAGCCAACGGGAGAAAGTCAAACAAGAACTCCCGAAACAAATACCGCACCTTGAAGGCTTGAGGATTCTGTTGAAACTGTTGGCGCTCTTTCTTCGTCATCCGGCGAAGGTTGGCCTGGTAAAACGGGCAATCGTTGTTCTTGCACTTATAGATGTTGTATTCCTTGCGCTCCTTGATTTTTTCCAACGTCTTTTTGCAGTGCGGACAACGAAAGACCGCTTGCTTGGTGAACCGATTTCGGTGGTTGAACCGGCATTGGCACACTTTGCATTGGTATTGCCCTTTTCCGCCGTTATTGGCGTACAGGTAAGAAGAGGGAGCCTGGCAGCGAGGGCAGGTCAACGAATCCGGCACACGGTGTTTCGCATTCGCGCGGCGCTGGATGGGCCGTAAAGGACGTCTGTGCTGGGCTTCATAGTCTGCCAACAGCTTCCGGTAATCAAGGGTTTCCGGCACATCGATGATCGGAAGGTCATCGACCTGAAGTTTCCGGTACGGCTTTTGGATGGGTTCGTCCCAGTCCTCGAGATGCAAGGATTTCCCCAATATCACACCCATTAAATACACAATGATTTGATATTGGGTCTTGATAATTTCGAGCAAATAGGCTAATAATTGAGGTAACAAAGCTTGTCACTCCTTTGTTTTGGCTGTTGGGTGTCGTTACCTCAATGATGGCCGAAAACAATGGGGGTGGCAAGCTTTTTTTCGTTCAACCGTTGAAACTCAAGGGAAAACCGTGAGTGTGGAGGATAAACTTTTGACAATACCATCGATCATGAAGGGAGGATCGTCATGAAAAAACTATATATCATTGCCGCCAGCCTCTTGCTTATTGGCATCGGTGTTGGCATTATCTATTTCACTGTCTACCAACCTGCTTCCATACGCCTGCCGAAGAACGTGACGATGGAAACGGCGTGGGGAGCCCCTTATTCCTTTGACGACTTGCCGCCCAAAGTTCGACTCATCGAATTCATCTATACGAACTGCCCGGATATTTGCCCGAATACGACGATGCAAATGGCCAAACTGCGCGACCGGCTGCAAAAAGCCGGAGTGTTCGGGCGCGATGTGGAATTCGTCACGATCACTATCGACCCGGCGCGCGACACGAAAGAAAAACTGCAAGCATATGCAAATGCATTTGGCGTAACTGGCGATGGGCAAGGATGGGTGTTTTTGCGCGGCAGCGAAGCGGCGACAAAAGCGACGGCGGACGCTTTCCACTTCCAATACCGTGACCCGGGAAACGGCATGATGGTGCATACGTCGCTCGCTTACTTGCTCAATCGCGACGGACGGGTCATCGAACAGATCGACATGGGGGGAGCGTCACGATTTCGTGTTGATGATGTGTACGAAACGATTATGGATGAATTGTCATAACGATTTTGTACAGGTATAAAAAAAGAGGGCATTGTCTGCCCTTTTTTCATTGAACGCCGAACCTTTCACATCAACATCGAATAGCAACTAAGCACGACAACCGCCGCAAGCACGACAACAATAACATTCGCACCGAGCCAAGCGGCCGTCACCGCCGCCGCAAAACCGATCACCCCAAAAAGAACGTCGTCTTGAATGAAAAAAATATCAGGGATAATCAGCGCGCCAAGTGCAGCATACGGCACATTTTTCAGCACCCCTTGCCAAAACGGTGGCAGCTCGACGCGCCCAAACAGCACGAACGGCAACATGCGCGGCAAATACGTGACGATCCCCATGCCGAGAATCATCCAAACGATCGCGTTATTCATCCTCATTCTCCCCCTTCTTCGCCAGCCACTCGACGACGACTGCGGAAAGAAGCGTCGCCAGCACGATCGACCAGCCTTTAGACAGGTGAAAGACAAGCGTGCCGAGCGAGTTGAACACGGCCGCTAACCCTGCCAGCCATACCGTTTTCCGCTCCTTTTTCAGCGCTGGGACGAGCAAGCCGATAAACATGGCGTACAAAGCGACCGACATGCTCTCTTGTAAGCTTTCCGGCAAACTCGCCCCGACAGCATAACCGATGCCGGAGTTGACGACCCAGCTGCCGTACGCCATCATGATCAACCCAAACATATACGAAGCGCTGACCGTCCCCTCTTTCATGGCCGCAACGGAAAACGTTTCATCGGTGATGCCAAACGCATACAGCGCCTTTTTCCAAAGCGCATCCGCTTCCGCTTTTTCGTTGAGCGAAGCGGACATTAAAAAATGGCGAATGTTTAAAACAAATGTCGTTAAAATGATTTCAAATATGCCGGTACCGACGGAAAGCAAGCTGAGGGCAATATATTGCGAGGCGCCGGCAAAAACGACGACGCTCATCAGCACCGTTTCTGCGAGCGTCAGCCCGGTCGTCTTAGCGAGCAGGCCAAATGTCAGCGCGATCGGCATATAGCCGATGGCGATCGCCACCCCCGCCTGCACCCCTTGGCGAAACGGCGCCATTTTCCCAGCCGTCCATGTCGTTTCCATCCATCCATTCCCCCGTTTCGCTAGTTTCATATGTTTATTGTCTAAAAATCGCTGTCATTTCGCAACCCGAACATAGGTCAATTCTTTTATCCTCTTAACTAGAAAGCCGGTGAAAAGCCGCTGTCACACCCCGATCGGCGGCATTTTCATTCAAAAAAGAAAGCGGATTCTATCAAGTTTCTCTAATTGAGAAATTGATGGGATCCGTAACATTTTACACTAAATCACCAGCCTCCTAGAAAGCCGGTGAAAGCCGCTGTCGCACACCAATCGATGGCATTTTCATTCAGAAGAAAAAGCTGGTTCTGCAATGTTTTTCTAATTGAGAAATGAGTGGAATCAGTCGTTTTTGCACTAAATCACCAGCCTCCTAGGAAACTCCCGCTTTGGCACAAAGCGGGAGTAGGGGAGAAAATCCATCTATGATATAATCGAATTGGTTCATTATGTGCGCAATTGAAAAGGAGTGGGCTATTGTGTCAGTAAAACCGTACGTATTGACCGAACGCGGCGTTCTCCGCTATGAGCAGGTGACGTATCCGATGGAAGAGCGCGGCTTGCAGTTCGGCGACGGCGTCTACGAAGTCGTGCGCCTATACAATGGAACGTACATCTGGTTAGAAGAACATCTCGATCGTCTGTATCGTTCGGCGGCCGCTATTCGCCTGTCCGTCCCGTTCGCTCCCGAAGAGCTGGCCGCGCGGCTCGAGGAGCTCCGCCGCTTGAACGATGTGCACGAAGATGCCATTTTATATTTGCAAGTGACGCGCGGAAGCTTTCCCCGCGCCCATGCTTTTCCGGCGGAAAACCGTCCGAACTTGTATGCCTACATCGAGCCGATGGCGCGGAAAAGAAACGAAATGACGCGTGGCGTGCGCGTCATTGTGACCAAGGATGTCCGCTGGGAGTATTGCTATATTAAAAGCTTGAACTTGTTGCCAAACGTGCTGGCCAAGCAAGAAGCGGTCGAGCGCGGGGCATTCGAAGCGATTCTCCACCGCGATGGCATCGTCACGGAAGGAAGTTCGTCGAACATTTTTCTCGTCAAAGCTGGGACGGTATATACCCATCCTGCCACCGAGCGGATTTTAAACGGCATCGTCCGCACGAAAGTGAAGCAGTTTTGCGGAGAGCTTGGCATCCCGTTCATGGAAGAAGCGTTTTCGGTCCACGACCTCGCCCAAGCCGATGAGCTGTTTTTAACGAGCACCACCTCATCCATTATTCCGATTATCCAAGTGGACGACACCACGATCGGCAGCGGCCAGCCGGGAGCCGTCACCCAATCGTTGCAAGCCGCCTACCAAACGGCAACGCAGCCGGCCGCGCGCAACGCCTGATGGGCCCACCAATGAAAAGCGAGGTGTCCCGCTCCTCTCGTTCGGGGCACCTCGCCTCGTCTATTGGCTGAGGACCGCGCGATCGCTCGCAAATTGACTGCCGCGAATGCGTTGAAATTCAGCAAGCAGCCGTTCGACGGTCAGCTCCTCCTTTTCCTTTCCTTCGGCGGCAAAGATGATTTGTCCGCCGTCCATCATAATGAGTCGGTTGCCAAGGCGAATCGCCTGCTCCATGTTATGCGTCACCATCAGCGTCGTCAAACGGTGTTTGGCAACGATTTCCTTCGTCAATTCAGTGACGAGCTCAGCGCGCGCCGGGTCGAGGGCAGCCGTATGTTCATCAAGAAGAAGCACATCGGGCTTGGTAAACGTCGCCATCAATAACGAGAGCGCCTGCCGCTCGCCGCCGGAAAGCAGTCCTACTTTCGCTGTCAGCCGGTCCTCTAGCCCTAAATGAAGCGTTCGCAACGTCTCGCGAAACCACTCGCGTTTTTGCTTCGTCACCCCGAACCGGAGCGTGCGCCGCTTCGTCCGGTTGTAAGCGAGGGCAAGATTTTCCTCAATCGTCATATGCGGGGCGGTGCCGGCCATCGGGTCTTGGAAAACGCGGCCGATATAACGGGCGCGCGCATGTTCCTTAAGCGATGTCACATTGCGGCCGTTGATCCACACTTCCCCCGTGTCGGGAGACAGCCGTCCGGAAATGATGTTCATCAGCGTCGATTTCCCGGCGCCGTTGCTGCCGATGACCGTGACGAAATCGCCGGGGGAAAGCGTCAAGTCGATGCCGCCTAAAGCGATTTTTTCATCGGCCGTTCCTTCGTTAAACACTTTTGTAATTCGTTTCAGCTCCAGCAACAGCCTCCCCCCTCTCCAGCTGCTCGGCTTTTCGTCTTTTTCTCCGCTTTTCTTTTTGGGCCGCCCAGAGGTTGGGCACGATGAGGGCCGCCATGACAATGAGAGCGGTAATCAGCTTCACATCGCTCGTCTCCAAAAACTCGACCCGCAAAGCGAGCGCCAAAATCAGGCGATAGACGATGGCCCCGCCGATCACTGCCCACGTCGCCCGAACAACGGAGTGAGCGCCAAACAGCGCCTCGCCGATAATGACGGAAGCTAACCCGATGACAATCATGCCAATTCCCATGCCGATGTCGCTAAATCCTCCGTACTGGGCGACGAGCGCCCCGGAAAAAGCGACAAGCGCATTCGACAGCCCAAGCCCGAAGATGATGAGGCCGTCCGTATTGGCGGAAAAGCTCGCCACCATCGGCTGATTGTCCCCCGTGGCCCGCATGGCAATGCCCAACTCCGTTTTCAACAGCCAGTCCACCATTCCTTTTACCACGACCGCCACCGCCGCCATCGCCACGAGCACCGCCCACGTTCGCGGCGCGAATCCTGTGAAGGAAACGGCTCGGTTGAGCACATCATCCCATCCGGCCTGCTGCCAAGCGGCTGTAATTTGCTTGATGACCGTCTCCTCTTGAAGGAGCGGAATATTTGATTTTCCCATGATGCGCAAATTGATCGAATACAACGCGATCATCATTAAAATACCTGACAAGAGCGGATTGATCTTCCCTTTTGTATGCAAAAGTCCTGTCACGACTCCGGCGGCAAATCCGGCCAATAGCGCCGCGGCCGAAGCGGCAAACGGATTCGCTCCGTTGACGATCATCACGGCGGCGACCGATGCGCCGGTGACAAAGCTGCCGTCAACCGTCAAATCGGGAAAGTCCAACACGCGAAACGACAAATAGACGCCAAGCGCCATCACAGCGTAAATCAAGCCGGCCTCCACCGAACTGAACATGGCCGTCCACACACCATTCACCCGCCTTTTGACGGCAATCCCCCTTCGTCGAAGGGGGAAGCCGCTCGTTTATTCAATGTATTCCGCGATCGAATCCCATTCCGGATTGAGTTTAATCCCCATTTCTTGGGCCGCTTTTTTGTTGATGACTAGCTTCAGCTTTTTCGGATACTGCACTGGAAGCTCGGACGGCTTTTTGCCGTCTTGCAAAATTTGCGCCGCCATTTCCCCGGCTTCATATCCGATGTCGTAATAGTCAAAGCCATAGGCGGCAAACCCACCGCGTTTGACAGAATCAAGCTCGCCGACGAACAGCGGGATGTCGTGTTCATTAGCGACTTGAATGACCGATTCGAGCGCCGACACAACCGTGTTATCCGTAATGATGTAAAAACAGTCGACCTTGCCGACCAGCGATTCAGCCGCCTGCTTCACTTCCGCGGACGTGGATACCGATGCGGGCACGATCTGCAAATCCGTCCCTTCCATCGCTTTTTTAACTTGCTCGACTTGGGCGACCGAATTTTGTTCGCCGGCGTTGTACACCATGCCGACGCGATGGCCTTGCACATACTTGTCAATAAACTGCACCGTTTTCGGAATCGCGTCAGGGTGGGTATCCGTCGTTCCTGTGACATTACCGCCCGGCTGTTCCATCGATTGCACGAGCTGGGCGCCAACCGGATCGGTGACCGATGTAAAGACGATGGGAATGTCTTTCGTCGCATTGAGCGCAGCCTGCGCGCTTGGGGTTGAGTTGGCAAAGATCAAGTCCACGCCATCGGAGACAAAATTGTTGGCGATCGTTTGGTTGGTGCTTTGATCGCCTTGGGCGATTTGCACGTCATACTCAACGGACAGCCCTTTGTCTTTTAACGCTTGCTGGAATCCTTTGCGCGCCGCATCGAGCGACGGATGCTCCACGATTTGCGTCACGCCGATTTTGTACGTTTTTTCCTTCTGTCCTTCGCCTCCCCCGTTTCCTTGGCCGCTCCCTGTTTCCTTTGCTCTGCCGCAGCCGCCGAGCAGGAACAAGCCGGCCGCACAGACGATGGCGAACCGCCGAATACGCTTGCCCATATGATCTATCCCCCTATGTAAAATAATTCGAAACTATCTTATGTTTAAAATTATAAAAAATAATAAAATTATTTTCAATATACTATTGTCAGAAAAGAAAAAAGAGAGGCCCAGACGCGCGAGCCCCTTCTTTGCCGCGCCACGGACCTCCCGGCGCTTTTCGTGCCAGCCGTCAAGCGCGAGAAGCGACGAATTGCTCTTTCAATACCCTGCGCAAAATTTTTCCGGTTGTGTTTTTCGGCAGTTCATCCAAAAACTCAATGGCGGTCGGCACCTTATATTTCGCCAGCCGTTCGCGACAATAGGCGATCAATCGCTCGGCGGTCAACTCCGGATTTTTCGTCACTACAAACGCCCTTACCGCCTCGCCGTAATCCGGGTCGGGAACGCCGATCACCGCCGCTTCGACCACATCCGGATGGCTGTACAGCACTTCCTCGACCTCACGCGGGTACACGTTATAGCCGCCGACAATGATCATCTCTTTTTTCCGGTCTACGATGTAAAAGTAGCCATCCTCGTCCATGCGCGCCAAATCACCGGTGTGCAACCAACCGTCGCGCAAGGCGATGGCCGTTTCCTCCGGCATTTTATAATACCCCTTCATGACGTTCGGTCCGCGGACGACAAGTTCGCCCACTTCGCCGACCGGCACTTCCTCACCGTATTCGTTCACCACTTTGTTGATCACGTTCTTAATGTTCGTTCCGATCGACCCCGGTTTGCGCGGCCGGTCGAGCGGGTTAAAGCAAGTGACCGGCGACGCTTCGGACAGCCCATACCCTTCGGAAATGATCACATTGAATTTTTCTTCGAAGTTTTTCAGCAACGCAACCGGCATGGAAGCGCCTCCTGAAATGCAAAGACGAAGCGTCCGCAGATCGTCGGCACTCCCCTCCTCATACTGGTAAAGGAAGTTATACATCGTCGGCACGCCGGCGAAAATCGTCGCCCGCTCTTCGCGAGCAAGCGCAAACAATTGCGCCGGGCTGAACTTCGGCATGATGAGCACCGTTCCCCCGTTCATCAGCGGAGCATTGAGAGCGACGGTCAGACAAAACACATGGAACATCGGCAAAGCGGCAATGACGCGATCGTGCTCATTGATGCCTAAATAATCGGCTATATCTTGGGCGTTGCTGTATAAGTTTTTATGGGTGAGCATCGCCCCTTTCGGTTTTCCTGTCGTTCCCGACGTATACAAAATGACGGCTACTTCGTCATCGGCAAGCTCAGGGCCGGTGAATTCCGGGCTGCCGGCAGCCAATACGGCAGCAAACGTTTTCATCTCTTCGGTCAACGGGACTGCTTTTTCCTTTCCTTGCGGCGTTTCACAAACGATCGCATGGGAAAGCAGCGGCAGCCGCCGCTTTGCCTCGGCGAACAGCGGCGCGAGCAAATCAAGACCGATGACGGCTTTTACATCGCCGTTTTGCAAAATATAGCCGATTTCCTCCGGCGTGTAAATTGGGTTAATCGGGATGACGGTCGCGCCGAGTCGCAGCGCCCCGTACAAGCCGATGACAAACTGCGGCGAGTTGCCAAGCAGCAGGGCAATGTGATCGCCGCGGCGGATGCCAAGCTGTGCCAACCCATCGGCGAATTGTGAAACAGCGGCGTTAAGCTGTCGATAGGTACAGCGCTCCCCTAAAAACACATACGCTTCTTTGTCCGGCAATTGCTTTGCGATTTGCGCCAATCGTGCAGGTAAGTTCATGCGAAGCTCCTCCCCCAAAATGAATGAATGACCATTCATTTTATAAGTAAAAAAATTCGAACTATACCTATTATAAAAAAAAGAGCAGCAAAGGACAAGAGAAAGCGTTTCCTTTGCTGCTTCTCTAAAAGGCCGGTGATTGAAGGGAGCAAGCCGCTTATCAAACCTGTTTCTCAAATAGATAAACCTTGTCGCATCAGGAGCGCCTTGCAAACGTTCCCCCATGGCTCAAGAGAACCAACCGTTTTCACCAGTCTCCCTCTATAAATATTGATGTATCAAGGCTTTGCGGCCTCTCAGGGGTGTCAAAAAAATATTTTTCGACAAAATTCATTACATCCTCCTAAAACCGGCTCGGCTACGGCGCCCATACGAGCCCGGTGCGAGCTAGGCGAATGACGCCACCAAATAAGCGGGCAGCTTCCTCGACAAGCTGCTCATGACGGCCAACGTGCGGCAAATGCGTCAGCCACAATTCGCCGACTTCTGCCCCTTTGGCGATAGCCGCCGCCTCCTCGCTCGTCATGTGCCCGGCCGCCGCCGCATGTTGCCCAGCGTAAAAGTTGCATTCGCTGATCAGTAAATCGGCGCCTTGCGCAAACGGCACAAACTCCGGCAAATAGCTGGAATCGGCGGTATACACAACGTCCTTGCCGCCGGCGCTAATCCGCATCGCGTAGCACGGCACCGGATGGGCGGTTTTGAGAAACGACAGCGCAAACGGCCCCACCGTTACCGTTTCTTGCGGATCATACGCCACGCCTTCGGTGATGCCGCTGTGGGTCAAGCGGGCAAACGCCTCCTCGTCTTCCGCATGGCCATAGATCGGCAACACGGGCAAATCGGCGCCCAAATTTCGATGGATGAGGCGCGCGTATTGAAGCGGTCCAATATCGGCCACATGATCATAATGATAATGGGAAAGGACAACCGCGTCCAACTGCCGGACATCGACCTCGTTTTGCAGTTTGGCAAGCGCTCCGCTTCCGCAGTCAACAAGAAGGTGAAACCCATCATGTTCGAATAAATACGCTGATGTCGCTTCATTGGCAGCGGGAAATCCTCCCCAATAACCGATGACCGTCACTTTCATCGCCGTTCTCTCCTTTCTTTCGTTTTATTTCCATCATACACAACGAAGCCTATTTTTTCATCTTTCACATTTTGTTTTAAAACACCTATTGACATTTTGGATTGTGTTATAATACAATAAAACCAACAAGACAACGGAGGGGATCGGAAATGTTGGCTAAAGTGTTGGAATTTTTCAGAAACTTACCGCCGAAAAAATGTCTGCACTGCGGAAAAGAGATGGATGAGCAACATGAATGCTACGGCAACACGTGCTCGGACTGCCTTGGTGCCGCTTACCGCCAATAGGTGAGCGGACGCATCCCTTGCGTCACACATTGTGCCGGCTGCCCCGCCGGCAAACGGCTGTTCCCCGATACAGCCTGTCTTTTGCACACGCCTCCATCATAGAGGCGTCTTTTTTTTTTGCATGATATCCCCCGACATGATGAGCATAAAAATCTCCTGCATCCGATAAAGAAGGGGTTGCTCCAAAAGGTGGTTTGCCTTCAAGATCGGCACAACCGATCGTGTCGTAGAAGCCGTCAACACGCAACGAAAGAGGGGATCCTGATCCTTGTGGGATCCCCCTTCTTCACTTAGCAAATTTCGCTCGTGACCGAACAATGAATACGGTCAGTTCAATAGGGAAAAAGGACAGCATTTAAAAACAAATGAGAAAAACGAACTTTCCTCATCCTGCTGGAGCGAATCAAAGCAAAGATCACACTCAGCCTTGCATGGCAGGCTCCTCTGCAGCCGTTCGATAACGACGCCGGTACAAAAAGTGAAAATAAAGCAACGTTCCAGCCGCAAAAATCACCGCCACCATTCCTAACTTCGTCGCTTCTTCCCACATCACCGCAAAATCGCCACTTGAAATGACCGCTCTTAGCCCGCGAATCGCATGAGTCATCGGCAACCACGGGTGAAGGGCCTGCAGCTGATCCGGAACAAGCTCAATCGGATACGTTCCAGCGCTTCCGATCAGCTGGGCGATCAGCAGCAAAATAGCGAGAAAACGGCCGGGATTATCAAACAAGGTCACAAGAAATTGAATAATCATCATAAACGTCAGGCTGATGATCCACGTAAACAACAAAAAGCGCCCAACGCTTTGCACGTGCAAATCGAGTCCATACAGCAGCCATGCGTCGGCCAAAAGCGTTTGCACGGCCGTCGCCACCGCCAATATCCCCCATTTGCCGAAAAACCACGCCGCCCCGGACGTTGGGCGATCCACCGGCTCACGCAGCGGAAAGACAATCGTCAGCAGCAACGCGCCGACAAACAGCCCTAATGACAAGAAGTAGGGCGCAAATCCCGTTCCGTAATTAGGAACATGATGGAGCGGCTGCTTTTTCTTTTGCACAGGATCGGCGATCATATCATACACGCGGTCGTTCGCTTGAACGTGGGCAGCTTGTTTCGCCCCGTCTTTCAGTCGATCCTCCATTTCTGCCGCGCCTTTGGTCAGTGAAGCCAATCCCGTCGATAGCGACCGGCTGCCGTCGGAAAGCTGCTCCATTCCGTGCTGAAGCGAGCCTACCCCTTGAGCCAGCCCCTTTGCGCCAGCGGTCAGCTGTTCGGCGCCGGATGCCAATTGATGTGTGCCGGACACCAATCGATCAGCTCCGGAAGCCAGCGTCTCGACTCCTTGCGCCAATCGGCCGCTGCCGGAAGCTAGTGCCTCGGCGCCGCGTTCAGCGCGGTGAAGCTGCTGCGCCAGCTTCGCCGCCCCTGCCGCCAGCCGCTGATGGGCATCGGATAATTCGGCCGCGCCAACCGCCAGCTGCCGCTGACCGTCTGTCACCTTCTTCACCGCTTCTTGCACGGTTTGTTGCCCATCGGCAAGTGAATCCGCCCCATCGGCAAGACGAGCGGCACCATTTTGCAGCGGCCCGGCCGTTTCCGCCAGTTTTCCGACGCCTGCCGCCACCGCTTTACTTCCCTCAACAAGCGGCTGCAACTGTTGAACTAGCGTTTGCAACATCGCTTTTTGGCTCGGATCGCTCGCTTGTTCGGACAGCGCCTGCAGCGCCGCCGCGTATTGCCGCAGCCCTTCGCTGACCTGACCGGCGCCGGCGGCCGCTTCTCCCGCTTTCTGTTTCCACTGCGTCATCCCTTGCGACAGCTGTTCGGCGCCGTCGCGAACGCGCACGGCCCCGTCCGTGAGCGCCGGCAAACGAGATTGCAATGTTTGCAGCCCGCTTAATGATTCATTCAACCCGCCGGCTAAACGTGCGGCACCCGCTTGCGCTTGCCGCTCCCCATCGGTTAGGCGGTCAGCTCCGGCCGCCAATTGCCCAAGGCCGGATTTGAGAGCGGACGCTCCGTCCTTCACTTGCGAAGCACCGGCACTAGCCGACTGAAGCCCTTGGTCAAACATGATCGATTTTTGAGCCAACTCGGTTAAATGGCCGGATATTTTTCCGGCTCCTTCTGTCAGCTTTTGCGCGCCAGCCGCTAACTGGCCGCTCCCCTGCTCAGCGGCTCCCATCCCTTTTGCCAGCTGCCGACTCCCTTGTTCTGCTGATTGCAAACCTTCATGCAGCCGCTCAGCGCCATCCGCCGCTTCTTTCAAACCTTTTCCCGCTTCTTTCATTTTCGTCAACATGGCTTCGGCATACGCTTTAGTGACATTTTTGCCGATCTCCTCTTTGATAGCTGAAACGGCAGAATCGCCGATTTTTCCGACGAGATAGTTCGCCCCTTCATTGACGATATAGTTGAGGCGAAGCGGTTCAGGTGCCGCGTCTTGCACCGTTGTGGCACGCTCGGAAAAATCCGATGGAATGACGATCGCCATATAATAGTCGCCGTTTTGCAAACCGTTTAATGCTCTGTCGCGATTGACAAAATGCCAAGAAAATGAATCGGTTTTTTTCAACCGCTTCACCACATCGTCACCGAGATGAAGAGAATGGCCCTCGAGGTTCGCTCCCCGATCTTCATTGACGACCGCCACGGGCAAGCGGTCCAAATGACCATACGGGTCCCAAAACGCCCATAAAAACGACCCGCTGTAAAGAAGGGGGATAAATAAAACAGCAGCAATGGGAATCAGCACTTTAGGACGAAACAAAATCGCCCGCCATTCGTTGGCGAACATAGGAAAAATCCCTCCTTTGTACAAATGACCAATTTGTCCATTTAGTCAAACACAAGAAAAAAAGAATGGATCATCTATTTTGATAATCCTTGCAAAAAATACAGTGTGAACAATTCGGCGATTTGTTCTTTGCTCAGCGGCTCATGCTCCTTTTCCCAATCGACGATCAAGGCGATGTAAGTTTTCAGCATCACAAACGCCGTAATTTCCGAATCACAAGGGCGGATTTCGCCTTTTTCCACCGCCGCCTCGATTTTACATCGAATGAATCGGACCATCTCGCGATCAAACTTCGCCAATACTTCCTGCACCGCCGCCGTGCCGATGCTGCGCACTTCTTGAAGCAGCTTGGCGGTCAGCTGATGGCGTTGGCGAAATTCCAAAATGCGATACAAAGCGCGGGGAACATTTTCGGAAAACGGCAACGACGGATCCATCGCCTGCTCGGCTTCGGTTTTAATTTGAGCGATTAAGGAAGAAATAATTTCATCAAGAAGCTCCTCTTTGCTTTTAAAAAACGTATAAATCGTTCCTTTGCCGACGTTGGCGAGCCTAGCGATTTGTTCCATCGTCGTCGCTTTATAGCCAAAAGCGGAAAATGATTGGGCCGCTGCAGAAATGATTTGTCGTCTCCGGTCGCTTGCCATGAGCCTCATCCTTCAATATGACTAAATGAACAATTCGGTCAATCCGTATCCTTATGTTATCATAGCTAGCGTTTCCTGTAAAGGGGGAACGGAGAGACAACGAGGGTGTCCCAAAAGGATCGAGACACCCTCTTTCGTTGTTCTACATACGTGCTGACGCTTCTGCCGCACGATCAGACAGCCTTTTGGGTCAGCCCCTCTCATCGCTATATAAGCACCAAGCGCTTCTCAGCCACACTGTATGACGATCGTGAAAATACCTAAATTGGAAAATGGACCGAGGGATTTTCATCCTTCCAAATGTGACGAATTTTTTCCGTCATGCGAGTCGATCTTCAAGAGCGCCTTTTCGATCAGCCCCGTTCCCGCTGCGAAGAAGCCGCCGAACGGCGCGGCTTCATCGGCTGACAAGAAGATCGTCCCCTCTCGCCTGCACACCGCTGAACGCTCCTTCTCTCCGGGGTCCAGAGGGCGAAGGCTTCTCGGTTCAAAGTGAGAAAACAGCGCCCCTCCCTAAACCGTTCGGCCCCGGCCCTCGATTACTCAGCGCATTTGCTCCCCGCTTCCATCATTTGAACGGACCGCTGTTTTTCCCAATACTCAAGCACATCGCGGACGGCCTTCTCCGCTTGGTCAATGCAATCGGGCAGCCCGAGCCCCTCATAGGAACTGCCTGCTAAAAACACCCCCGGCAACGCGGCGGCCATCTGCGCTTTAATGTCCGCCAACCGCTCGCGATGGCCGACCGTATACTGCGGCATCGCCCGCTTCCACCGCGAAATGACGGCAAACTGCGGCGGGCCGTCGATGTTCATCACTTTGTTTAAATCATCGAGCACAACGCGAACGATTTCATCATCGGGCTGATCGACGATCTCTTCGTCGCCCGGCCGTCCGACATAGCCGCGCAAAAGCGCCTGGCCGGGGGGCGCGGTATGCGGCCATTTTTTATGCGTCCACGTGCATGCGGTCAGCGTGTAATCGCTGCGGCGCGAAACGACAAACCCGGTGCCGTCAATGTCCCGACGAATCGCTTTTTCCGGAAAGGCGAGCGCGACCGTTGCCACCGATGTGAGCGGCACTGACCGGAACGGGGCAAAAAACGGGTAGTCGGCGAACAGATCCGGCACGGTGTGATGCGGGGTAGTGATGATGACGCTGCCCGCCTCCCACGTTTCGCCCGTGCTCAACCGCAGCCGGTACATCGAGCCGAGGCGGGTGATCCGCTCAACGCGCACCCCTTTGATGACACTGCCCGGCTCGAGCCGTTTTTCCACTTCTTCAACGAGCGATTGCAAGCCCGTTTTTAACGTCTGAAACGCCCCTTTTCGCTCTCTCTGCTCCTTCGGCGTCGTCCGTCTCGCTCCGCGAACGAGGCTCCCGTATTTTTGTTCAAGTTGGAAAAATTGCGGGAATGTCGCCATTAAGCTCATGTTGTCGATGTCGCCGGCATAAATCCCCGATAACAGCGGCTCGATCAAATGGTCGACCACTTCGTCGCCTAAACGGCGGCGGAAAAAGCGGCCGAGCGGCATATCGCCCTCGGTTTTCACCGGCGGCAGCACGAAATCAAGTGCCGCTCGCAGCTTGCCGAACGGAGAAAACAAGCCGGTCGTCAAAAACGGGGCGAGGCGCGTCGGAATGCCCATCACCGCCCCACCTGGGATCGGATACAGTTTGTCATTGACCAAAATATACGACGTTCCCGTCGCATTATGAACGATCTCGCGCTCAAGCCCGACCTCTTGCACTAAGCGGAACGCGCTTGTTTTCCGCGCCAAAAACGAATCCGGCCCGCGCTCGATGACAAAGCCATCGCGAATGACCGTCTGCACTTTTCCGCCGAGCCGGTGCGTCGCTTCGACGAGCTTGCACGTCAACGGGAGACGTTGGTTTTTGATCGCTTTTTGCAAGTAGTAGGCCGCGGCCAGGCCGGTAATGCCGCCGCCGACAATGACCACCGTCCGTTGCCCATCACTCATCGCGATCGCCTTCTTTGGCCAGCCGATTGAGCACGACCGTCGCCAACGCGTCGATAAATAGCGGATCGGTATTCGGCATTTTCGGACGATAATAGCGGGCCCCGATTTCCTCGGTCACCTGTTTGCATTCAATGTCATTATCGTACAATACTTCCAAGTGGTCGGAAACAAAGCCGACCGGTGCATAGACGAATGAAGTATAACCGTAAGTTTGATGAAGCTCGCGCGTCAAATCCTGCACATCCGGACCGAGCCAAGGTTCCGGCGTTTGTCCGGCGCTTTGCCAGCCGACGGCGTAATGGGCGACTCCGGCTTGCTCGGCGATGCGTTTGGCCGTGTCTTCAAGCTGCGCAGGATACGGATCGCCGGCTTGAATGATTTTTTCCGGCAAGCTATGGGCGGATACGATCAGTACAGCCCGCTCGCGCTCATGCTCCGGCATGGCCGCAAAAATCGCCTTCACTTGCTCGGCCCAATATTGCAAAAACTTCGGTTCGTCATACCATTGATCAATCGTATAAATCGTCGGCCCGCCCAGCTGCTCGGCTGTTTGTTTCGCCCGCTCGTTGTACGAGCGAACGCTAAAGGTTGAATAATGGGGGGCTAAGACGATGCCGACCGCTTCGCTGATGCCGTCCTCATGCATGCGCCTGACGGCATCCTCGATGAACGGTTCAATATGTTTGAGACCCAAATACACGCGAAACTCGACATCATCCTGCACCTCGTTCAGCCGCTCTTCCAGCCGTTTCGCTTGCGCCTCTGTAATGGCGGCGAGCGGCGACAGCCCGCCGATCGCCCGATAGCGCGCTTTTAAATCATCGATCTGTTCCTGAGGCGGCTTGCGCCCATGGCGAATGTGCGTATAATACCGTTCGATATCGCTTTCTTGATACGGCGTGCCGTACGCCATCACCAACAGTCCAACCGTTTTGTTTGCCATCGTATTGCACCTCTTTTAGTTCCGTGAAGTATAGTCATGGATAAAAGCGGTCAGCCGCTTCAATGTCGCCGGCTCAACATCTGGAAAAATGCCGTGTCCTAAGTTGAAGACATAGCCTGGCCGCTCCATTCCTTCGTCCAAAATGCGCTTCACCCGCTCTTCAATCACATCCCACGGCGCGAGCAGCACGGCCGGATCCAAATTGCCTTGAATCGCTTTCGTCACCCCTTGACGACGCGCGTCGCGAATCGACAGCCGCCAGTCAAGACCGATGACATCCAATGGCAAATCATTCCACTCGCGCACCAAATGGCTGGCGCCGACGCCAAACATGATGAGCGGCACCCCTTCTTCGCGCAAAGCGGCAAAAATGCGCGCCATCGCCGGTTTGATGAACGTGCGGTAGTCATCCGCATTGACCGCCCCGACCCAAGAGTCGAAAATTTGCACGGCGCTCGCCCCGGCTCGAATTTGCGCTTTCACATAGCGGATCGTCATCGCCGCGAGCTTGTCCATCAAGGCAAACCACGCGTTTGGTTCCGCGTACATAAACGCCTTCGTTTTATGGTAGTTTTTCGACGGGCCGCCTTCAATCATGTAGCTGGCGAGCGTAAACGGCGCGCCGGCAAAGCCGATCAGCGGCACATCGAGCTGTTCGTTGACAAGCAGCCGAATCGTTTCCAAGACGTATGGCACATCGCGCTCCGGGTCGATCTCTCCAAGCCGCTCCACATCATGAAGCGAGCGGATCGGGTTGGAAATGACGGGACCAACGCCGCCGCGAATTTCCACGTCCACACCGATGGCCGGCAGCGGTGTCATAATATCTTTATACAAAATAGCGGCATCGACGCCGTATTGCTCGACCGGCAGCCTAGTGACATAAGCACAAAGCTCCGGCTGGTGCGTAATCTCAAACAAGGAGTACTTTTCTTTCAGCGCCCGGTATTCCGGTTGCGATCGTCCAGCTTGCCGCATATACCAAACCGGCACATAGGCCGTTTTTTCGCCGCGGCAGGCGCGCAAAAATGTATCGTTCATTCGTCTCGTCATCTTCATCCGCCTTTCTTTCCCCCAGTCCAATCAGCCGTTCCTTATCGTTTTTGCTCATTCGCATTGCGTATCTCTTTTTCACTATACCGCTTTCGATGTCCAATGTATAGAGAAGGAAACGAACTGTCAAAAAATCGACCGATTTTTCAACCTGTGCCTATTATAACAAAAAGCTGTCCCGACAGCACGGGACAGCGTTTTTCATTAGATGAGAACCATGGCGACAACGGTCGTGATCGCCAAACCGATAGCAACCGGCAGCAAGTTGCGGCGCGCCAGCTCAAACGGATCGACGCCGCAAATCGCGGCGGCCGGAATGAGCGCCCACGGAACGAGCGTACCACCGCCAACCCAAATGGCCGCGACTTGGCCGAGCGCGGTTAATGTCGCCGCTCCGCCGCCAATCGCCACCGAAAACAAGTGCGCGATCGAGCCGGCGAGCGAGATGCCGGACAAACGGAGACACCATTACATCGTTGATGCCGGTCACGGCCAGCACTTTACTCATCGCCACAATAACGGAAATGACCAAAATCGTCGGCAGCAATTCCGTAATCGCGTAAATAAAACTGTTAAACACCCCGCTGACTGCCGCGCTCAGTGAATGGGTGGCGACCGCCGCCAACAGAAAAATGCCAGCGATGCAAACGAGCGTCGTATCTTTGCGGGCGACCATGAACCCAATAATGAGCAAAATAAACAGCAAGTAAATCCAGTGCAGCGCAACAAGCTCCGTCCCCATCAACCTTGATCCCCTTTCCTCCTTGCTTCCAGCCTAATGGGCTCATTCCCCATCCGGGCTGGTGTACTACAGCATATGAAGCGGGAATCAAGGTGTGAAAAGGGACCAAAAGGACGGATGGAAAAACAGACAGCTGTTCAGCAAAAGTTGTCCTTCATTTTTCGCCACATCGCTTACTCATGCAGCCGAGAAAAGACAGAAAACGAATCATGTTTTGCCTACACTTGTTGAGGGAAGTGTACCGGCTGTCAAGTACTAGTGATGAACCAAACAGCCAAGCCGACGCCAGCGCCAAAAACGCCAGCGGATGGCGTCAAGCCCGCTTAGGAGCCGCGTGCCGCCTCGCCGCCCACAACGCGATGATGGTTCCCACAAACCAAGTCGCCACCCAAAGCCTGCGCGGCGAAACGGCGGTGAGCACAAGGTGAAACACGATGTTTTGTCCCAACAGCAAAACGAACAACAACCGAACCGCCGCCGCGGCCGGCTGGGTCGATGGGACGGGGTAAAGCCGCGGCCATAGCGAATGGCGATGACGATAAAACAGCGCCGCCAATTGCAGCGCGGTCGCATAAAGAAACAAATACACGATGGCCGCTTGGGCGTATTCGTTTCCGATGAACGCAAGAAGGACGCCACCGATCACGGTTAGACGGATATACAAACCGGCATATCCACCAGCGCGGAAGAACGTGCGCACGTATAAGTGAAAAAAGACGTGCGCCCTCCCGTACGGAATGAGGCGAAGCGCCGGATCAAGCCAGCGCCGCCGCTTCGCTTCCTCCTGCCATCCGGGAACATCGACAAACATACTGGCCAAACGGTAAAATTTGTTTTTCACCCGCTGTTCATCACGAATGAGCCGCTCCCACTTCCACCCTTTTCCCTTCGTCAGCCGCCAGACGTAGACAGAAACGCCGGCGATACACAAAGCGACCGCCGCCAAAAACGGCCACGGCGCTGACGCCAGCACAAGACCGATCGCGGCCGCCGCCAAACTGAAGCGGACAAACGCACTCCAGCGCCCAAAAGACGGATCAGCGATTCGACTTCCTCTCCAGGCAGCCCACAAATTCCATAGTTTCAGCCCCGTGAGGATGAGCAAAAACATCGGCCAAGGCAGCGGCGAAAAACGGGCATGAAGAGGTCCAGCCAGCAACAACAGCAGACAGAGGCCGTAAACGTGCCAGACTAAAGAAAACCAAAACGCCCGTTGAATATACGGGCGCAGCTGCCGTTCCGCCGGAAGCAAAAACACAAGATCGGCCTCGCAAAACAGCGTGCGCACCGTTCCGGACGAAGCCGCCCATCCAAACACCACGGCGGCGATGAGCGGATACGGAAACGAGCGCGGAAGTCCCGCCGCCCAACGCTCATACCCCACGGCCAAGCCCGCCAAAACGATCAGCAAGCCAACGAGCAAATGGCTGTTCAACATGTACCGCCAATAGCGGCCCTTTTTTTGCCAATCGGCCCACAACCGCTGCCGCCAAAGCCGGCCGGCATCCATCATGGTTCATCATCCTTTGTCAATTCGAGATACAGTTCATCGAGCGTCGCCTCGTTCCGTCCGCATTGGCGGCGGATGTCGTCAAGCGTCCCTTTCGCCCGCACGCGGCCTTGATGCAAAATCACAAACGAATCACAATATCGCTCGGCGGTCGCCAAAATGTGTGTCGACAACAAAATGCCCGCTCCCTTCGCCTTTTCCCGCTTCATCCGTTCAAGCAGCGCGTGAATGGCAAGCGGGTCGAGGCCGAGAAACGGCTCGTCGATAATGTACAGCGGCGGCTCAAGCAAAAACGCGCAAACGATCATCACTTTTTGCTTCATTCCTTTGGAAAAGTGCGCCGGGAACGAGGAAAGCCGGCGCTCGAGCCGGAACTCGCGAAGCAAGGGCGGAAGGCGGCGCTCATACTCATCCTCGTTCAGCCCGTACGCCATCGCCGCGAGACGCAAATGCTCTTCAAGCGTCAACTCTTCATACAGCACCGGGGTTTCCGGAATAAACGCAAACTGTTTTCGATACGCTTCCGGTTCGGTTTCGAGCGTATAACCGTTGATGGAAATAGCGCCGCGGCGCGGATCGAGCAAACCGATCACATGTTTGATCGTCGTGCTTTTGCCGGCCCCATTCAGCCCGATTAAGGCCACCATTTCGCCGGGCTTGACGGCAAACGTCACGTCTTCCAATACGTTTTGCGCTGTATAGCCTCCGTATAAATGCTCCACTTGCAAAAGCGCCATCGTCTCTCCCTTTCTGCTGTGATCATGGCTTTTGTCCCCATTGTACCAAACAACCGCCTTGTTTACCAAAAAAACCCCCGCATACATCCCCAGCTTTCGGACATGATAAAAAACGAAGAGGGGATGAGGCGAAGCCAAACGCAGATGAACCGATCCATAAGAAATGGGGTGTTCGTCAAAGACACCGCAGTGAGCCGAAAACGATGGTGACCGTTTTGCAGCCATGACTGCCTGTTGCCAAATGCAAATGGCAGCGACCCTCTCAAAGGGGATGGTCACGTTGAACAAAGGAAAACGCTCACGCTGACACGACTTTCGCCGCAAATGGGGTGTTCATCAAACGCACATCGGACCGATTTCCCTCTCCCCTTTTCACCGCCGGGATGTAGCCGTTTTCACGGGATTACATCCCGGTTTTTTTTATGGTACAATGAGGGAAAAGGAAAGGGGGCCATTCCAGTGGACAATTGCATTTTTTGCCGCATTGTGAACGGCGAGCTGCCGGCGGCGAAAGTGTATGAAGATGAACACGTGCTCGCCTTTTTGGACATCAGCCAAGTGACGAAAGGGCATACGCTAGTCATTCCGAAAGTACATACGGAAAACGTATTTACGCTCACTTCGGACGTCGCTGGCCGTTTGTTCAGCGTCGTGCCGGCGATCGCCAACGCGCTCAAGCACGCATTTTCCCCCGTTGGGCTCAACGTGTTGAACAATAACGGCGAGCAAGCGGGCCAGACGGTGTTTCATTACCATCTCCATCTCATTCCGCGCTACGGCAAAGGCGACGGATTTGGGGCGGTTTGGAAATCGCACGCGAGCGATTACACCCCTGCCGATTTGCAGACGATCGCCGCCGCCATTCGTGAACAGCTCGGCTGATTTTTCTGCCGGCTGTGGCGCACAAAAAAAACGGAAGCAACACGCGGCTTCCGTTTTTTATTTCTTCCCTTGTTCGATCACGTCTTGCAAGTCTTTATCTTTAATCTCGACATCAGCCTCTTTTACCAACTCATCGACTTTCGACTGCATCGTCGACGGATCGAGCTTGCTTCGCTTCACTTCAAAGGCGATTTCGTCTTTCATCTCGGCAAATGATTTTTTCTTCTCTTTATCCGTCACTTTAATGATGTGATAGCCGTAATCCGTTTTGATGGGGTCGCTCACTTCGCCGACATCAAGCTTGTAGGCCGCTTCCTCGAATTCCTTCACCATTTTCCCCGGGCCAAACCAGCCTAAATCGCCGCCGTTCGACGCTGATCCCGGGTCTTGTGAGTATTCTTTCGCCAGTTTGGCAAAATCTTCGCCTTTGTCTAGTTTGGCTTTCACTTCTTTCGCCGTTTTTTCATCTTTCACTAAAATATGGCTGGCGCGGATTTTCGGCTTATAGTTGTTGTAATAGTCCTTCAACTCTTTCTCCGTCACTTTCACATCTGCCACAGCCGCTTTGGCCCGCAGCAAGTCAAGTTTGACCATCTCACGGATCACTTTTTCGCCGTTTTGCTGCACGGCTAGATCGTACTGTGTGCCATAAGCGTCTTTAATCCGCTCGATTTCCCGATCAATTTCCTCATCGGTTACTTTGTATTTTTTGCTCAACACTTTTTCGTCGATTAAATCGCGGAGGACGGATTTCCCAACGCGTTCTTTCATTTCATTGTAAAATTCGTCTTTCGTAATATTGCCGTTTTTCGTCTCCACGACCGCCTCAGAACCGCCGTTATTGCAGGCCGATAAAGCCATGACCGAAACGACGGCGGCCGCCATCATCCACTTTTTCATCCGCTTCACAACTCCCATTTCATTTTTCCGCCTTTCGCCTTTGCTGTTCGAGCCACGCAGCAGGCGAAACAGCTTGTTCGCTTTAGCCACGACAATTACTATACCATATTTCCAAAGAAAAAAAAACCTCTTTCCGGCTCCGTCATCCGCCCATAACATGCCCGTTTGCCATACATATGATGAGGGTGAAGCGCCGCGGCGGGCTCCCCCTGCCGAAAGGAGGTGTTACGATGAGCGCACCTGCACCTTACGCTGGAGGCTTTGCGTTAATTGTTGTGCTGTTTATTTTGCTCATTATCGTCGGCTGCGCCTGCGTCATCTACTAAGCAAAAAGAGGGTGCTCCCCCGCTCGGGCACCCTCTTTTGGCACGTTCCCCCCCTGTCAGTCGCAGAAGCAGCCGTTTGGTTATGTAAACAACACTTCCAAATATGAGGAAATCAGTAACATGGTGGTCAGCACATTGATCGTCCGAAACACGGCCGGCTGCTGCTCCTCGGGAATGTCGCGCTGCGCACACAGCAAATAGGTGAACCGGTTCACGAAAAACAAAACGATAACTGCAAGAGGGAGAAAATAATAATCAAGCGTCAAAGCGAGTCCCCCTTTCTTTTTCGCCAAACGCCGCCCATGGCTTTAACTTTACATCGTTCGCCGCCCGAAATCAATCGTTTTCTGCTTCGCGGGCAGACGGATTTTTTGGTTGGTCCGTGCGCGCAAATCCGGTAAAATAAAGATAAACAAGCGTACGTTGATGTCTGTCAAAGGAGCGCGATGTATGGAATCGTTGGAAAAGCGAGTGGCCAAGCTGGAGTTTCACCAGTCACTGTTGATGGAAATGGTCGACGAAGCGAAAAAACCGTTTTACGCCTTGGTCATCCGCGCCGACTTAACGAAAGAAGAGGTCGACGCGTTCTTGGCCTTTTGCCAAGAGCTCGCCGACCAATACGAACAGCAGAAAGCGGAAGGATTAACGATCTTCACTCCCTTGCTCGTCCAGTTCGCCGGGATGCTGCCTCCCAACCTCCCGCTCGAACAAACGGTTGACGCTCTGCTCACCCAGCAACTGTTTGTGCCGCTGATGACGGAGCTGAAAGCGCTCATTCGCGCCGTCAGTTAGCTTGGCCGGCCAGCTCCTTCTCGCGCTCTTCCGCCTTTGCCTTACGTTTGACGAGCCTGCCGTCCTGCTCCTCAAAATCTTCTTTAATGTTTTCGAACGTCCGCTCAAAAATTTCCATAAAGTCGTCGCCGTAAATGTGGCGGACGATGCACATTATTTCTAAAATTTCTGGAAACTTCCCGTACAATTCTCGCAGCGGCAGCGCTCCGTTAAAGACGGCATTTTTGCTCGGATCATACGTTTCCATCAATCTCATCAGCACTTCTTCACCCTTTTCCGTCAGCTCAACGTAGGTGTTGCGCTTGTCATCCTGTTTTTTCGAGAACGAAAGCAGCCCCTTCTCTTCCAGTTTTTTAGAAAAATTAAACGCGGTCGATACGTGCATCACGCCAAACTTGGCGATTTCGGAAATCGAAGCGCCCTTAAAGTGATAAGCGATCCACAAAATGTGATGCTCGTTGATGTTCAAATCAAACGGCTTAATCCACTGTTGCCAGTCTTTCTCAATCGACTTCCACAGCGCTTTGCTCAGCTGGGCGATCCGTTGGCTGAATAGCATCGCCTCTTTGACGGAATAATGCTGTTCTGTCCCTTTCATCGTTCCACCCACTCTTCCCTCACCATATTTTTTATTACCTATTATATCAATAAAACAAAAAGGAATAAAGACAAAAATATTTATTTTTATGACTTTTTTTGCATATTCATAGTAGTAAAGCTTGAGGCATTGGCCGCACACAGGAGGAGAAAGCAATGGCGTATATACAATGGCTACTTTTCGCAACGGGGTTCTTATTTTTCTGTCTCTTTATAAACACGTTTGTCTCGCTATGGAAAGCGCGGGCGTACCCGCCAAAAGCGCTGTTGAAAGAGCAGGCGATGCGCTATATTGGAATAGCGTGCGCTTGTCTGCTCATGGCTTGGCTGCTTCGCTATGTTTGAGCTTCGTTCTCACCGTCTTCCATCGCCGTTTGTTCAGCAGGTTATCAAGAATTTGCGATCTCCATGTCGCGTCTTGATCACCTAGAAGGCCGGTGATTTCGTGCAAAATACCGCTCGAGTTCCGCCCATTTCTCAATGAGAGAAACCTCGCAGAATCAGCTTTCTTTTCTAAATGAAAACGCCGCGCTGGCGCGGATTTTCATCCCCGGGTGGAGGACAGATCGCGCTGCCCATGGATCTTTTCTGAATGAAAATGCTGCCGATTGGTGTGTGACAGCGGTTTTTCACCAGCCTTCTAAAGCTGGCGCGGTGACAAAAAGAGCGAACAATGCCATGGAAAACAACCTCGCAACTTATATAGCAAAAAACCCGACCAACGATGATCGGGTTTTTTGCCGCTCACACGTGCGCTGTCACGTTCATCCGCCGGAAGATGGCCGCGGCGATCGGATAGACGATGGCCATCGCCGCCGCATTCAACGCCGCGGTCGGCAGCACAACGGCGACAAACAGCGCCGAGAACGCCGTGCCTCCCGGCAACCCGACAAGCAACAGCGCCGCCGTCAAAAACACGGTCCCGGAGATGACGGTGCCGACCGCCGCCAGCACGACGGCCCCGATCACCGTTTGACGATAGTTCCGAAGCACCGCCACCAAGGCGAAGACGACAAAGGCGGTGATGATTTTATCGATGATATTCGGAAGCTGTCCGCCCGGGAACGTCGTTGTCATGGCGGAAATGAAGCCGGTGGCGACGCCGACAAGGCCGACGGCTTTGGCGTTTGGAAACAACAAAATCGCCAAAAACATCATCGCCAGCATCATGTCCGGCTTCATGCCGGCAAACAGCCCGGGAATGACCGCGTGCAGGACAGCCCCGATTCCGACTAACAGCGCCATCGATACTAATGTTCTTACGTTCATGCTCATCTCTCCTCATCTTTCCTCATCTATTCTCCTGCTTGAGAATGTTTCTATCATTATATCACTTTGCTGTGTAAAAGTGAAGAAGAAATTTTCAGGCAAAACGACGGCGGAAGTCGTTCATAAACGAGGCGAGCGCCTCGCACGCCTCGAGCGGCACCGCGTTGTAAATCGACGCCCGACAGCCGCCGACCGACCGATGTCCGCCAAGGCCGATAAACCCGCGCTCCTTCGCTTCGGCGAGAAACGTGTTCGTCAACTCTTCGCTCGGAAGCGTAAACGTGACGTTCATGAGCGAACGGCTTCCTTTTTCTGCATGCGGTTGATAAAAGCCGCCGCTTTCGTCAATGGCGTCATACAGCACGGCCGCTTTTTGCCGGCTGCGCGCTTCCATCGCTGGGACGCCGCCTTGTTCTTCGACCCATTCGAGCACGAGCGACAACATATAAATCGCAAACGTCGGCGGCGTGTTGTAAAGGGAGCGGCTCTTCTGGTGCGTGCGGTAATCGAGCATCGTCGGCAGCCCGTCGGGAATGCGATCGAGCAGATCGCGACGAAGGATGACGACCGTCACGCCGGAAGGGCCGAGATTTTTTTGCGCCCCGGCGTAAATCAAGGCAAATTTGCTGACATCAAACGGCCGGCTCAAAATGTCGCTCGACATATCGGCGATCAAATCAACGGGCACTTCAGGAAATTCCCGCCATTGCGTGCCGAAAATCGTGTTGTTGGACGTAATATGGACATAGGCGGCCTGTTTGGGCCACTTGACTTCATCCAATGAAGGAATGTACGTATAGTTGGCGTCCTTGCTTGAGGCGACGACTGTCGTTGCCCCGATTTTTTGCGCCTCTTTCAGTGCTTTTTCCGACCACGCGCCCGTTAACACGTAACAGCCGATTTGCCCTTCGGCGAGGAAATTCATCGGCACCATCGAAAATTGTAGGCTCGCCCCGCCTTGCAAAAATAGCACATCATAGTCGTCCGGAACGTCAAGAAGACGCTTGAGCCGTTCGCTTGCCGCTTGGTGAACCGCCTCATATTCCTTGCTTCGGTGGCTTAACTCCATCACCGACATGCCGGTGTCTTGGAAGTTGAGCAGCTCTCGCTGAGCCCGTTCAAGCACCGGCAGCGGCAGCGCTGACGGGCCGGCGTTGAAATTGTATGCGCGTTTCATCGTCATCCCCCACTTTGCCTCCTGGTAGTCCATCGATATTATTATCCTAACACGATTCGAAAAAAAAGAAAGAGAATTTTTCGAAAAAAGCGTTTTCAACATCATAAAAAAAGAAAGCCCTTGCCGATCACAAGGACTTGGCCTGCTTCCGCCGCTCCCGCTCTTGGCGGATGCGTTCCATATAAACTTCCCCTTCTTTTTCAATGAACGCTTCGTCCATTTCCCGCTCGCGCGCCGCTGTTTTGACGGTCATATAGCCGCTGAACAGAATGCCGGCCACCACGATATACACCCACCATGGCAGGCTAAGCATCTCCATCCCCCTTTTCGTATGCTTGTCTCACTAAACTATACGCACAAAGGAGCGGTCATATGCATAAAAAGAGGCGGACATGCCGCCTCTTTGGTTGGGACAACGCTTATGCTTCGTTTCGCTTTTTCTTTTTCTGCTTTGCTTTCCTCCATTGCCGTCGCAGCTCTTTCAGCTCTTCTTTCGCTTGCTCGTATTGGGTGACGGGGACGATTTCGATGATCGGTTCGATCAAACTCATCCCTCCTTTGCGTGTCGCTACTTCTCTTTACCCGCTTTTTCCGATGTTGAAACAGCCAAAAACGCCGGCTTGTAAAACGAACGGTTGTCAAGAGCGAAAATGCGCTCGGTAAATTCGCCCGGTTTCACTTTTTCCAGCGCCCGATCGATCATCATCATTTTCGCGTCCAAATTGTCAATATAATGAAGCACTTCCGCTTCTTTGACGAGCGGCGGCTTCGGGCTGCCCCACTCCGCTTTGCCATGGTGGGCCAAGACAAGGTGCTGCAAAATGACGACTTCCTCGCCTTGGATGCCGAGCTGCTCGGCCGCCTTGCTGATTTCGCTAACCATGATCGAAATATGGCCGAGCAAGTTGCCTTCAAGCGTATACGCCGCCGAGACCGGGCCGGACAGCTCGATCACTTTGCCAAGGTCGTGCAAAATTACCCCCGCATACAGCAAATCTTTATTCAGCGATGGATACAGACGGACGAGCGCCGCCGCAAGCTCGAGCATCGACACAACGTGATACGCGAGTCCGGAGATGAATTCGTGATGATTTTTGGTCGCCGCCGGATACTCAAAAAACGGCTTTTCGTATTTCTTCAGCAAATAACGCGTAATGCGCTGAATGTTTGGATTTTCCATCGCAAATATGTATTCCATTACTTTCGCTTTCATTTCCTCGCGGGCAAGCGGGGCGGTCTCTAAAAAATCGTCGACACGCACCGCATCGCCGGGATGAGCCGGGCGGATCGAGCGGATGCGAAGCTGCAGTTTGCCGCGGTAATTATGAATGTCGCCGACCACTTTGACAATACATTCCGGCGCGTACCGCTCCTCATCATCGGGAGACACGTCCCAAAGTTTCGCTTCAATGTCGCCGCTTTTGTCTTGCAACATCAGCGTCAAAAACGGCTTGCCGTTGCTGGCAATTCCTTTTGTCGCTGATTTAATGAGCAAAAACAAGTCGACTTGTTCCCCGACTTCATAGTGAATAATCCCTTTCGCCACGTTCGTTCTCCTCCGTTTCTCTTTACGTATCCTTTAGTATACCATAACGGAGAAACGGCAAAAAAGAAAGCCTTGCCGGCCCGGCAAGGAACGATTCGATGTTTTTATGCCTTCTCCGATCGCTTACTTTTTCGTCAGCTGAATGGCCTGTTTCATATCCTTGAACACGTTCATTCGCCCATACATGAGCACGCCGCCGCGATACACTTTCGCGCCAACCAAAATGAGCAGCACCATCGTCGCTACCAACAAGGCGAAGCTGAGCGCCACCTCCCACGCCGGTACTGAAACGAGGCCGATGCGTAAAAACATGAGCATCGGCGTGAAAAAAGGAATGAACGAGGCGCCGACAACAAACGGCGATTCCGGCATGTTCAGCCCAACCATGGCGATCATAAATGCGGCGACAACCATCAGCATGACCGGGGTAATCGCCGGCTGCACATCTTCAACGCGGCTGACAAGCGAACCGAGCACGGCAAACAGCACCGCATACAAAAGATACCCCAACAGGAAAAAGATGAGTGCGTATCCCCATATGGACAGCGGCGTCTGATCCAGCCCGAGAAAGCGCCACACTTCTTGGCCGTTCGCTTTCAAAGCGGCGAACCCAACGGCGAAAAACACGAAAAACTGCGTCAAGCTAACAAGCGCCACGCCGATAATTTTGCCAAACAGCTGCTGAACCGGGTGAACGCTTGACACTAAAATTTCCATGACACGCGACGATTTTTCCGTTGCGACCTCAGTGGCGATCATGCCTCCGTACATGAGAACAAACATATACATCGCGATCAGCAGAACGTAAACGAGCGAACGCGCCTCGTTCAGCTCCTTTTCACTTTTTGCGTTTTTTTCCAGCGCCACTTTTTGAAACGGAACGGGCTGATATAGAACGGCCAATTGTTCCTTTGTCAGGCCGATTTTGGCGGCGGCAAGCGCCGTTTTCAGCGCGTTTACCCCGCGTTCCAGCTCTTCAGACGTTCGATTGTCGGCGATCGTATTGGCATAATAAAAAGCCTTCGGCAATCCTTTTTCATCCGTGGACAGTACGAGCAATCCGTCCCACTTTCCATCTTTCACTGCCTTTTTCGCTTCATCTTCCAGATTGGTAATTTTCGTTAACGTGATTTCTTTGTTATTCACCTGCTTTTCAAGCGCTTTGTACAGCGATGGTGTACGATCGATGACGGCGACATGGGCCGTTTCATCGCCGGTAAACGCCTCGCTGATCGTCTGCACATTGGCCAACCCGATGATCAACAGGCAAGTCAAAGCGGTGGTCACTAGAAACGCCTTTGCCTTCAGCTTCGTTACGTATGTATGCCCCATGACGAGCCAAAATTTATTCATACGCCGCACCTACCTTTTCGATAAAAATGTCATTCAACGACGGTTCCTCAAGCGCAAACAAACGCACGGCCACCTTCCCCGCTGCATGGGCAAAAATCGCTTGCGCTGTCTCCTCGCTGGCGATTTGCAGCCGCACTCCTTCGGCCGTCCGCTTGCACTGAAGCACGCCCGGGAACCGTTCCAACTCTTCCAACGGCCCTTCCCCATGAATGACAAGATTTTTCTTGCCAAAGGAACGTTTCAATTCGCGCAGCCGGCCGGCCACCACCGCCCGTCCGCGGTGCAAAATGCAAACATGTTCGCACAGCTCTTCGACGTGTTCCATTCGGTGGCTGGAAAACACGATGGTCGCACCGTTTGTTTTCAAATCGAGCACCGCTTCTTTCAACAGCTCGACGTTCACCGGATCGAGCCCACTGAACGGCTCGTCTAAGATGATGAGCTTCGGCCGGTGCAATACCGCGGCAATAAACTGGAGCTTTTGCTGGTTGCCTTTCGACAGTTCCCCGACCCGGCGATCAGCGTAATCGCGAATATGGAACCGCTCGAGCCAACGATCGATTTCAGAAAGCGCCTCCGCCTTTTTCATCCCGCGCAGCTGCCCTAAGTAAACGAGCTGTTCTTTCACCTTCAATTTCGGATAAAGCCCACGCTCTTCAGGCAGATAGCCGATCAAATGGCTTTTGGAGTAATCGATCGGCTCCCCTTGCCAGCGGATCGTGCCTTCTGTCGGAGCAAGGAGGCCCAATATCATGCGGAACGTCGTCGTTTTTCCGGCCCCGTTCGCCCCGAGCAACCCGAACATATTTCCCTCGGGAATCGCCAATGTCAACTGATCGACCGCCGTCGTCTCCCCAAAGCGTTTCGTCACTTCTGTCACTTCTAAACTCATCCACATTCCCCCAAATGAAAACAAATTTTCCACCGTTATATTTGACGTTTGCTGCCGAAAAAAGTTTCAGCAACAAGCAGGATTTTTCACAGCCAAGCGCTAATGAAAAAAGTGAATCATCATTCATTGAAAGGGGAGGAACGGATGCCGACATATACGTTGACCGCTTTTGAACGCGATGGAGAGAAGCTGCTCGATGAGACGTTTGAGGCCGCCAATGATGAAGAGGCGAAAAAAATCGGCGAGCAGAAGCTGCGCGAACGCGGCTGTTGGGAGAAAACCCACCGCTGCGTCAACGCAAGCGGCAAACTGATTTTGTTTCACCGCTAAATGAAGAGGCTGAGCCAAACGGTTGCCTGCTTGCAAGATCGGCACAACCATCGTGCGATCGAAGCAGTCCGTACGGGATAGCCATAAAAGAGGGTGTCCCGATCCTTTTGGGACACCCTCTTTCATCGCTGTATATAGGCACTAACCGCCCCGCCACACTATATGATGGTCTTTCCTGAGGGGAGATCGCCTTTTGGGCCAGCCCCTCTCTCATCGCCATATAGAAGCATCAGCCGCTTCCTGCCAGACGATAGGTTGTATTTTTCTTGAGGAGGAGATCCCCCTTTAGGCCCGCCCCTCTTTCGCTCAGCCAAACAAGGCGGCCATGATGGTCAATTTTTCTTCTGTATATTCCATAACATGTTCGTTGTACACTTTCGGCTCTTTCGGGTTCGCTTGGCGGGTGATTTTTCGCGTTTTCGGATCGACGAATTTGCTGGACGCCCCGCAGCCGAGCCCGATGATCGACTGCTGCTCTTCCATGATCATTATGTTGTAAATGCTCTCGTTTCCCGGCAACGCGTAGCCGACATTTTCGAGGTTGCCGAGAATGTTTTTTTGCCGGTACAAATAATACGGCACATAGCCGTGCTGACGCGTCCACTCTTCGGCCGCTTTCATCATCGCCTGTATTTCTTCGCGACCGGCGACTTTGTACTTTTGTTTGTTTTTCGTCATTTCCGAAGCGCGCTTAAACGACAGCGTATGAACGGTGAGCGACTCCGGCATGAGCCGTTCCGTCTCGGCGAGCGTATGCGTAAACTCCGCCAGCCCTTCACCCGGCAAGCCGATGATCAAATCCATATTGATGTTGTTCATCCCCATTTGCCGCGCCAAGTGAAATTTGTTGATCGTTTCCTCAACAGTATGATGGCGGCCGATCGCTTTTAACGTCTCTTGGATATACGACTGCGGATTGATGCTGATACGGTCGATCCGCCATTTTTTCAAGACGTCCAGCTTTTCTGGCGTAATCGTGTCCGGCCGCCCGGCTTCAACCGTGATTTCGCGGACGCGATCGACATCTGGAAATACGTTGTACATATGGGCGTACAGCCGGTCCATTTCCTCAGCCGTGATGCTTGTTGGCGTCCCGCCGCCGTAATAAATCGTCGTAATCCGGATGCCGCGTTCGCGCAAAAAGCGGCCGACCGCTTCCATTTCGTAATGAAGCCCGGCCAAAAAATCATCAACCGATCCTTGACGGCCGTTGATCGCATACGCCGGGAACGTGCAGTACGCACATTTCGTCGGGCAGAACGGAATGCCGATGTAAATGCTCACTTCATCGGCCAACTCGTACAAGTCCGGCACCACCGTGAGCTGGCGGTCAACGATCGCTTGCATGAGGTCAATTTTTTCTTTTGTTACTAAATAGTCTTCCGCTAGTCTCCGATGCGCCTCTTCTTTCGTCATCCCGGAACGCAGCAGCTGATGAAGCAGCTTCACCGGGCGGACGCCGGTTAAAATGCCCCACGGCTGCACGATGCCCGTATAGTGTTCAAGAAGCGTTATATACACATGGAAAACCGCGTTTTTCACCTGTTTTTCGCGCGCTTTTCCATCGGCTTCGACCGGCGCCTCATGCTCATGCCTAGCCTCCTCGACGCGCCCGGACGTCCTGTCCGCCAGCGTTCCAGAAACGGTGAGGCGGCCGTTCTCGTTCACAGTCAACGAAACGACAACATCCGCTTCCGGCAGCGGCGCAAACGAAAGCGCGGGCGCTTCGAAAAACAGCTCGGTCATCACTTCGAGCGGGCGCTGAAACCGTTCCGGGTTCGGCAGTCCTAGAATGTTGATGCGCACGTTCATCACCTTTTCTGTCAAACTTCTTTCAGTGTAGCGAACCGCCGTTTCGTTCGTCAAGCGGAAGAATGCTCCTTTCCCGCCCGGCTGTTGCCAACGTTTCTGCCTGCGCAACTCGCCAATAAACGCGGCCAGCTAAAAAAGTTCACATGTCGACGTCTTTCTTTCGCCATGTATGAACATCGTTGCGTTACGAAGGATAGTAGGTTTTCAAACCGGCAACTACAACTTTCGGCAAAGAGAAAAAACACGCCCCGAACCGACCGGGGCGCCTTGCTTTGCTTCTTCCTTGTTTTGTTTTTAGAAGGGCGGTGATTTCGTATAAAATCCTTAGATTCGCTCTATTTCTCAGTTAGAGAAGACTAGCGAAACCAACCTTCTTTTTTAGCGAAATGCCGCTGATTTGCTCGTGGCAGCCGTTTTTCACCGGCCTCTTAGAGGGACGGTGATTTAAGGAAATAGGCTGCTGACCAGCCTTCGTTTCTCAAATCGAAAAGCCCTGTGACATCAGGATCGCCTTTCACACGCTCCCCCATTGTTCAAGAGAAACAACCGTTTTTCACCGGCCTTTTAGCTTTTGCAAAAACTCGATCCGCTGCTGTTTGCGGAAATGCTCTTTCACCATGTAAGCGACGCCGAGCTGTTCGTTCGAGCGCGTCACCCAGTCAGCCACCCGCTTGACTTCAAGCGGCGCATTGCCCATCGCCACACCAAGCCCTGCGGCTTCAATGGCCGGCAAATCATCGAGGCCGTCGCCAATCACCACCGTTTCTTTCAACGAAATGCCGAGATGTTGGGTGAGCCGGCGCAGTCCAGCCAGCTTTGACACGCCTTGCGGGACAATTTCCATTTTGCCTTCAGGCTGCATAATCATATCAATGGACGGAATGGCGGATGCAAGCAAGCGGGCTGCTTCCTCTCGCTCCGCATCGTCGGCAAAGTAAACATCGATTTTGGGCACGGCCATCGGTTCATCGATCAACACATCACCGAGCGAATCGACAAACTGGGTCGGATAGAAAAAGGGATCGCTCGAGGAAAGAACGGTCTGCACGACGAGATTCCGCTTCACTTTTTTCCGGTTGCCAAGCGAATACCGTTCGTGCATCAGGCGAATGTTGCAAGGGAAGTTTTCCAAAATCTGCACGATATTAAACGTCCGTTCTTCCGGGATGACGGCGGCAAACAGTCGATGATCGAGCGATTTGCCGATCAGCGCTCCCTGAAACGTGATCAGCATTCCATCGAGCCGCAACGCCTTCGCCACTTTGCGAGCGGAAAGAAAATTTCGGCTCGTCATCAGCGTCACGTAAACCCCTTTTTTTCGCACGTAGTCGACCGCCTCTTTCGTTTCCCGCGACAGGCGGCCGTTATTTTTTAAAATCGTTCCGTCAATGTTCAGCGCCAGCAGCTTATACACGGCTGTCTCCCCCTTTGTTCGTCCCTCTTTTCAGTCAGCCTAAAGCGGCGCCGCCCGTTGTCCGCTGCGGCGGCTTTGCCGTTCTGATCATTTTCATGACTATGATGAACCGGACAAAAAAAGAACACCCTGTAGGGTGTTTTTCAACCGCCATCTTTCTTCGCTTTGACCATATCTGTCTCCGCTTGAATGCCCTGTAGGGTTTTTCAACCGCCCCGCCGTTTTTCTTTTCCCGTCATAGGAGGCTGGTGATCCCATCGTGGATACGGCTTTACACTGTCATTTCTCCATTCGAAAAACGTTGTGGCATCGGTCCTGCGTTTCGCTCATTCTCCCCTTTGCGTGAGGGAAGCAGCCGTTTTTCACCGTTCTCCATAGGCAGCGCGGGAACGAAAACGAGGCGGCCCGATTCGTTTTTCCGTTCCGTCCGCTCAATCGCCTTCCATCATCGAGCGGTGCAATTCTTCGAGCGGTTTCATCGCAATGTGCTGAACTTCGGCAAGCGCCATGCTCATTTGCTGTTCGAGCGCCATCAGCCGGGCGAGCTTGGCGTTTTGTTGGACGAGCGCCATCGCCTTTTGCGCCTGCTCGATTTCATCGGGCAAAATGGCGGCCCCGCGCATTTGTTTTTCATGCAATCGAAGCTGAATGTCGCGGAAATTGGCAAACATCCGATAGGCGGCTTCATCACGGCGGATGTCTTCGTACGCCTGTTTCAGCTCCCGAAACGGTTCACTGTCGCGGATCGCCTGCTCAAGCTGTCGAGCGAGCGCCTGAAGAGATAGTGACATAAGCGAGCGCCTCCTACTTGAAGATCGGTTTCGTTTTAGCGTATGCACGAACCGGCGTTCATATGATTCTAGGGTTACCGACCTCGATCGCGTTGACGCCGTTGATCGTCGCTGTCAACGGGCGGCGATAGACTTGAGCGGTTACAGCCATAAGCCGATGGCTCCTTGAACCGCGCCGATCAGCCCGCCGAGCAAGGCGCCTAGATAGGTGATCATGCTCAGCTCACGGCGGGCAATCGATAAAACGATTTCCTCAAGCCTTCTTAACGAAAAGGACTCCACTTGCTCGCGCACGATGTCCTCAAGCCCGAGCCGCGCCACCATTGCCTCGATTTGGCCGCTGAGCAGGCGAAGCGCTGTTTCCGTCGCTTGCGGAACAAGTTGTTGGAACAGCCGCTGCTCATACGGGGCGATGAGTTCAGCGATCGGACGATGCAGCCAGCCGCTTTCCAAGACGAAACGGCGGGCAACCGTCTGCACCGCCTCATGAACGCGCTGGCGGCCGATCATTTCCTCCACCGCCTCTAGCGGCGTGTCCATCCATTTGTTCCATTCCGCAAAGAGAAGGCGGGCAAGCGCCTCTCTTGTCCCGGCATGCCGCAAAAATTTGCCGAGCTCCACCTGCGCTTTATCAACGAGCTGAACATTGCCAAGCAGCATTTGCAGCACGCCTCCCATCATGCCGCGCTCCTGAAAAAAGCGGCGGATCATGCCGGCGAGCTGCTGCTTTCCTTCCTCGCTCTGCATGTACTCAAGCACCCGGTCGGCCAAATAGTGTGCGAGGCCCTCGAGGCGCGCTTCCATCGTCTCCTTCCATTCCGGCGGCAGCCAATCGCGAATCGGCCGCCGTCTCCGCGCTTCTGCCCACCGTTCATACGCGCGGTCCGCTTGCCCGGCAGCCCACTCGCCGAGCCGCTCGGCAGGCGAAGGAACGCCAAGGCGCTCAAGCCATTGAAGCGGCGTTTCTTGGCGTGAAAGCCATCGTTTCAGCCATGTCCGCCCCTGCTCCGCCACCTCGACCGCGAAAGCAGGAGCGGTCAGTTTGCGCCGCAGCCCTTCCGGCGTCACCAAATGCTCGGCGACCGTCTTCCCTAGTTGTTCGGCGAGTTCGCGTCTTCGCTTTGGAATTAATCCGGGGGTGAACGGCAGCCGTCTTCCTAAGACGTACAGCGGTTCATACGGGCGAAATAACATCACGATGGCGATAAAATTGGTCATTCCGCCAATGAACGCCCCGATGGCGATCATCAGCACCCAGTACGCGAACGAACCCATCGTCTTCCCCTTTCTTCTCCGCCGTTGTCACCAAGCGGCGGCCGGCATCATACGATAGCGATATAAACGTTTGCCTATTTGTTCATTATAGAGCTTGCGTGATGAATGCGCAAATGAGGGACTGCGATGGAGAAACAACCGACGATGGCTGTCTTGACGGAAATCAAAGACAAAAATGAACAAGCCCGCTTTGGTTCCATTCATCGTTTTTGCGAGGAGCTCGAACAGTACGGAAGCGAACGCGGTCTCTTCGTTTACGTCACCTCGCCGTCGCTTTATTTGCAGCGCCTCGGCTATCGGCGAAGCAACGGCGCGTGGAGCAAACAAGACGTTCCTCCCGCCAACGTGATCTACAACCGCCTGCACTCGCGCTCGTCGGAG
The DNA here is from genome assembly GCF_052692335.1 of Geobacillus sp. YF-1. Lineage (NCBI taxonomy): Bacteria > Bacillati > Bacillota > Bacilli > Caryophanales > Anoxybacillaceae > Geobacillus > Geobacillus sp. YF-1. The sequence goes on along the minus strand of NZ_CP199850.1, from coordinate 634,047 downwards.
CATTCTCCGGCGTTTGCCGAACTGCTCACCCGGCTTGCGGAAGAAGGCGGGGTGATGTTCAACCGCCGCTTTCTGCATAAGTGGGAAGTGCATGGCTATATTGAACGACACCGCCATTTGCGCCCGTACTTGCCCAAAACCTCGCTATGGAACGATCCGCGAGAACTCGAAGCGTTTCTTTCCGCCTTCCCAGCGGTCTTTCTCAAACCGATCCACGGCAGCCAAGGACGGGGGATTTTGCGCCTTGAACGCCAAAACGGGGGAATAGGCCTGCGCCGTTCCACGGCGGCGGCCTCGGCAACGATTGACCAGCCGATTGATGTCTTCGTTTCCGCCTTGTGGCAACAAACAACCGCGCCGATGATCATTCAGCAAGGGCTTGAGCTGCGCTCGCTGGACAGCCGCCCGGTCGATTTTCGCTTCCTTTGCCATCGAACCCGCCATAACGCTTGGCGCGTCACTTCCGCCGTCGCCCGCGCGGCATCGCCCGACCAGTTCGTCGCCAACCTCGCCCGCGGCGGAGAACTGCTGTCCGTCAAAGCGGTCTTGCAGGAGTGGTATCCGAAATCTGTAGCCTTTCAACAAAAACAGCTCCTCAAAGAAATCGCCCTTGAGGCGGCGGCAGCGCTGGCGCTAGAAGCCGACGGGATGTACGGGGAGTTGGGCATCGATCTTGCTGTCGATATCCACGACCATCCTTGGATTATTGAAGTGAACAGCAAGCCGTCCAAGCACGTGGAAATGGTTCCCGCCGCGAAGACGATCCGGCCATCAGCTAAGGCGATCGTCAACTACAGTTTGACATTGATAGAAGAAAAGGAGTGAGCCGCTTTGCTTTCCCTCGGCTTTGTCGCCCTTGACAAGCAGCAAGACCGTCCCTACTGCACAGAACTGGCCAAGCGCGCCGGACGCTTCGGCATCTCCGTCTGCCGTTTTTCTCCGCTTGATATCGACCCGCAGACGGAACAAGTGCACGGCCTTGTTTTTCAGCCCGAAACGAACGAATGGACGCCCGCTATGTTCGCCATTCCGCCGTTTCTTTATGATCGTTGTTTTTACGGCTCTGACGACCGCTCCAAAAAAGCAAAGCCCATCATGCAATGGCTGAAGCAGCGGCCGGATGTTACGTTTTTGGGCTACGGACTTCCCGGAAAAGGAGAGGTGTATGAGGCGCTTGCCGCCCACCCGCTTCTCTCGGCGTACGTTCCGCCGACCTCTCCCCTTGAAGGCGCCGAAGATGTGCTGCACTGTCTTCGACGCCAGCAGGCGATCATCGCCAAACCGGTGCATGGCTCCGGCGGGCGCGGCATTTTCGTGATGCGAAAACAAGGAGCCGCGTTGTCCAGCGAAGACGGCTGGGGACAAAACCAAACGATCATCACCCGCCGAAACGAGCTTGAACGGTTCGTCTCCTCGCTGAACCGCTGCGGCCGCTATGTGCTGCAACCGCTTCTTCGGCTGTCCACTCCGGCCGGTGAACCGTTTGATCTTCGCTTTCTTTTGCAAAAAAACGAAGCGGGAGAGTGGAGGGAACGGGCACGGGCGGTTCGAGTCGGCCGGGCGGGGGCGTGGGTGGCCAACGTCCGCGCAGGAGCAGACATCCGGCCCTTTTCCGATTGGCTTGACCGGCTTACGATTCCGAGGCGCGCCGTCGTGATGGATGGCATCGAAACGATCATTCGGGCGTTGCCGGCATATATGGAGGAGCGATTCGGCCCGCTGTTTGAAATCGGTTTGGATCTCGGCGTCGATGACAAAGGGGCGGTTTGGATTTTGGACGTCAACTCAAAGCCGGGAAGAAAAATCATCAGCGTTCTTCCGCCGGAACAACAAGACTGTATTTATGAGGCCCCGCTTCGCTACTGTTTGTTTTTGGCCCGCGAGGTGAACCAGCGGTGACGTACACCTTGGTTATTGACGAACAGACAACTGGTACCGTCGTGCTTCCCGCTTCGCTTCCGCTTGCAGAACAAACGATGGCGGCGTTTGGCAGCCTGTTCGTGCCATGCCGAATCGTCTCTTCGGCCTCGCTCACGAACGAAGCCGTCATCGCCCATGACGTCGCGCAGCGCTTACGGATCCCGTTTGCCGCCGAGGTCCATGTCTTTTTGACAGATGAGGCTGTTCATTTCGGCCCGCTTGTCGGCATTTTCACAGCCGGCTTCACCACATCGCCCAACCGCCCGGTCGGAACCCGCAGCCTCTTTTTCGCTAAACTGCTGGCGCAACAAAAACAAGTCGGGGGATTCGCGTTTTTGTTCGGCGCCCCTCATATCGACTGGAACAACGGCATGGTCAACGGCTACTTTTACACAGAGCGCGGTTGGGAACGTCATCTCGTGCCGCTGCCAACCGCTGTTTACAACCGGCTGCCGAACCGGCGCATCGAAAACGCCCAACCGTTCCACACGATCACGGAAACGCTGCAAACACGGTATGGCATCCCTGTGTTTAACGGCCATTTTTTCAACAAAGCCGATATTTACCGCCGGCTATCGGCTCATCCGCAAGCCAAGCCGTATTTGCCGGCGACGGCGGCCCATATCACAGCCAAGACGATCGAGCAGTTCCTTCACCGATACGCCGAAGCTTATATCAAACCGGCCGACGGCAGTTTAGGGCGCGGCATCTATCATCTGGCGAAAAAAAGCGGAGCGTATGAGTGCCGCTTCCGCGAAGAGCACGGCGACGTCAAAACGTTGACCTTTCCTACCGCAATGGCGGTATGGCATCATTTGTTGGCCGCCGCTCCGCTTCATCGCTGCGTCATTCAGCAGGCCATCCCGCTCCTGACCGTGCGCGGCCGACCGGTCGATTTCCGCGTCCATACAAATAAAGACGGCCAAAACGCATGGCAAGTCAGCGCCATGGCCGCCAAAATCGCCGGAAAAGAAAGCTTGACCACCCACATCCGCAGCGGCGGCACTGTGAAAACGCTCGAGGAAATTTTCCCCGCCCCCGGCGAACGGCAAGCGCTCATCAGCCGTCTATGCGACGCCGCCTTAACGCTCAGCCGTTGCCTTGAGGAAACGCTGGATGCCTTCATCGGCGAAATCGGCTTTGACTTTGGAATCGACCGCGACGGAAACGTGTGGATGTTTGAAGCCAACTCAAAACCGGGACGTTCGATTTTTCACCATCCGAAGCTTAAAGAAGCGGACGAACAAACGGTGCGGCTGCCGCTTGCCTACGCCATCCACTTGAGCAAAACCGCCATCACCGCCCCAGAGGCGCTTTGGCCATGATAACGATCGGCTATCAAAGCGATACCGGTGCATGGGTCGGCGAACGGCTGAGCGAGCCATATCGGTTTGGCAGCGGCCGCCTTGTTCCCGCCGCTTCCCTTCCCGACCTCACCTTTCCCGTTCGCGAACGGGCCGGGCGGGTCGGACCACTTGTTGGCGTTTTGGTGAGCGAATCGTCGATTCCCGCTTTGCTTGTCGGAAAAAAAAGATGGCTGGAAACGGTCGTCCGTTCTGTTCATGACGCCGGCGGCATTGCCATCGTCACGACCGCCGCAGGCGTGAAGGAAAACACCGTTTCCGGCTTTGTGCTCGTGCCGGCGTTAGGACGCTGGATCAAAGCATCCACCCCGCTTCCTGATGTCGTCTACAACCGGGTAAAAAGCCGAGCGGAAGAAAGCGGCGAGCGGTTCCAAACGGCGGCTGCCCGGTTCGATGTGGGCGGAATTGCCTTGATCAACCGGTCGTTTTTCCGCAAGTCGGATGTGTATGACGCCCTGCGCGCTGATGGCCGGCTTTGGCCGCATTTACTGCCGACCGCGCCGGTCCGGACAGCCGATGACGTTCGCGCATGGCTGAACCGCTATAGCTGCGTTTACGTCAAAAAAGACGATGGCGCGAAAGGAAACGGGCTATTTCGCCTCACCGTCTTGCCGGACCGTTCCGTTTTATGCGAACATCCCGGTGGGCGAAAGCGGCTTCGTTCCCTCGAAGCGCTCGCCCCGTTGCTTGAATCGGGCGGCTACATCGCCCAAGCGGCGGCCCGAACGGACACGTGGAACGGCCAGCGCTACGACTTGCGCGTGCTCGCTCATTGGTGGCGCGGCCGCTATACAATGACCGGCGTCGGCGTCCGCCTAGCCACGAGACGGGCGCTAACAACCCATGTTTTTCACGGCGGGACGATTCTTCCCTATGCCGAGGTCGAAAAGCGGATTGACGAGGCGGCGCTTGCCCAACTGATCGCCCTAAGCGGCGAGCGATTGAGCGAACGGTTCGGATTTGTCGGCGAATTTTCCGCCGACATCGGCGTCGGCCCGAACTATGAACTTTACGTGTATGAAATGAACGCCAAACCGATGTCCTTCGATGAACCAGACATTGAAAAACGGCGGCTTGAACGGCTTAATGAACTGTTTGCTTCATTCGCTCAGCTTGCACCATAGCTAACAACGCGCCGCTTTGCTGGAGCGCTTGGTGAAACAGGCGATCGGAGGCCTGCCGGGCCGCGCCGCTCAGGCGGCCGCAAACCCGCTGGCATAATTGCGCCTTTGTCCACTCCGCGGCGGCGAGGGCTTCCAGCAGCTCAAGGCGGCCGCTGTGATCCGCCTCCCCTTCCGCGCTCTTCATGGCGCATTCTTGGCCGGCGATGAGCCGGTACATGTATTCCCAAAATTGGCGCTGGCGCCTTGCCTCTTTCACGTAAGCTTCCCATTCTGTTTCTTCCTTGTCCAATTCAGCGAGCCGCTGGGCTGTTTCTTCGGCCGCGGCGATCGTTTGAAGCAATTGTCGGATGATCATCGTCATTTTCCATCACTCCTTCCCGCTTGTCCTCTACTATCCATATGAACGAAGCGGATAGACGATGACGACTTCGGACAAACTAGAAAAAACCAAAAGGAAGGAGAGAACGATGGAACGGAAAGAAACGGGGCGCCAAGATGCCTTATATGAAGGAAGAGATGAGTATGAGTGGGACATCGATCGCATGATCAATGAAGGAATGGCCGGCGGCATGGTCTACGGCCACGGTGAACAAGTCAACATCGAAGAAGCGCGCGATCTCGTCAAAGAGGAACCGCCTCACGAGGCCGGCGATTGACCGCTCCGACTTCCCCCAAGGGAAGTCGGATTTTGTTATAATGGATGCAAAACGACAGAAAGGATGGCGCGCGATGCTTAAAGAGCTCGAGTCGCTTTATGCTGGGGATATCATCATCAACGGCCAGACGGAGCAGCCGGAAGCGTATGACTGGTTTTATACGGCAGACGGAGATGAAATCGGCATTGCCAAACAGCGGTTGACCGACCGGGAGCGGCAGCTGCTGTCGCTCTTTTTCACACCGGCTAGCGGGCGGCGCACACCGGAAGGAGAAGCGGAACGGGCATGGAAGCGATGGATCGCCTGCGGTGACCCGGCGGCACTCGCCCAACTCACCGCGCCGTACTGCCGGTTTATTCATTTCACCGCGAACCGGCCGATCGTCCCTAGAGACGATTTTGCCGATGCCCTGCGCGGCTTGTTTTCTTCGCCGATCACGATCGTCTGGGAGCAAGATCATCGCGGGGTCATCGTCGAGGCGAAGCCGAAACGGACCGCTGAGCGTCCGCCGCTTGCCGATATGGCCGAAGCGCTCGCCGCCGATTTTTATGCCGCCATCCACGTGCTGATCGGCCCGATCCGCCCCGCCGATAGCCATCTGCGCGAATCGTTCCTTCTTGAAAAAGAATGTTTCGCCGCCGCTCGACGCTTTTGGCCGAAACAAACGGTGTACGAATGGGAAGACGTCATCTTGCTTCCGCTCGTTGCAGGCGAAACGGACAGCGGAAACGTCGATCGCCTCTTTTCGTTTCTCAACGAGCTGGAGGAAGATGACCTCCAAGCGATCGAGACGTTTTTCCAGTGCAACTTAAACGTCTCGATGGCGGCGAAAGCCCTTTACATGCATCGCAACAGTTTGCAATATCGCATCGAGAAATGGACCGAGCAGACCGGTCTCGATATCAAGCGATTTAAAGGGGCGGCGGCGATGTATCTCGCTATTTTGCATCGCCGCCGTCCGTAACGTTGGGCAGGCTGCCGAAAATGGGCCGCCGTTTTTTGTGCATGTTGTCCATTTACGAATGTTTCTATTTTTCTATACTCTAAAGCTAGAGGAAAACGATTTCAACAAGCGGGAGGATTGGCCATGGCAGAGCTCATTTTGGATCATATTTACAAAATTTACGACAACAACGTCACAGCCGTCAAAGACTTTAACTTGCATATCCAAGACAAAGAGTTTATCGTCTTCGTCGGCCCGTCCGGCTGCGGCAAATCGACGACATTGCGGATGATCGCCGGCCTTGAGGAAATTTCCAAAGGCGATCTTTACATCGATGGCAAACGAATGAACGACGTGCCGCCGAAAGACCGCGATATCGCGATGGTGTTCCAAAACTACGCGCTTTACCCGCATATGAGCGTTTATGACAATATGGCGTTCGGCTTAAAATTGCGCAAATTCCCGAAGGCGGAAATTGACAAACGCGTGCGTGAAGCCGCCCGCATTCTGGGGCTTGAACAATATTTGGACCGCAAACCAAAAGCGCTCTCCGGCGGGCAGCGGCAGCGCGTTGCGTTAGGGCGGGCCATCGTCCGCGATGCCAAAGTATTCTTAATGGACGAGCCGCTCTCGAACTTGGATGCCAAACTGCGTGTGCAAATGCGCTCGGAAATCGCGAAGCTCCATCAACGTTTAGAAACGACGACGATTTACGTCACTCACGACCAAACGGAAGCCATGACGATGGCCACTCGCCTTGTCGTCATGAAAGACGGCGTCATTCAGCAAGTCGGAACGCCGCGCGAAGTATATGAGAAACCGGAAAACATTTTTGTCGGCGGCTTTATCGGTTCGCCAGCCATGAACTTCCTGCGCGGAACGCTGCAAGACGGCAAGTTTGTCGTCGGCCAAACCTCGTTCGGCATTCCGGAAGGGAAAATGAAAGTGCTCCGTGAACAAGGATATGTCGGCAAAGAAGTCATTTTAGGGATCCGTCCGGAAGACATTCACGATGAGCCGCTCTTCTTGGAAGCCTCACCGGCGTCGAAAGTAACGGCGCACGTGGAAGTCGCCGAGCTGCTCGGAGCCGAGTCGATGATTTACTTCAGCATCGATGGCCAAGAAATGGTCGCCCGTATTGACGCCCGCACGGAAATTAAGCCGGGGCACCGAATCGACTTGGCGCTCGATATGAACAAAGCGCACTTCTTTGATGTCGAAACCGAGCGACGCATCCGGGCGGCGAACGAAAAGTAGCCCCCCTTTGTTTTACTATACACTCGGGCGTCCCTCCAGCTGGGACGCCGTTTTTTTGCCAGTCGGCGCTATGACATCACTCGACCGCTTATTCTTGAATAAATCGCACTTCCTCCGCTTGGCAGCGCGGACAATAAAACAGATGGACACATTCATGATTCGTGTATGTACGTGCATAACCGTCGAATTGTTTCATCATATCCGCATCCATATACGGGCTGTAATCATCAAAATAATCGGTCACCTTTCCTTGATCCTCCATTGGCTGCCGGCAGCTGCTGCAATACACCGTTACTCGGCGCAGCCCATTGCAAAGCGGACAAACGTTCATGCTGCTTCCTCCTCTAAAGGGGCGGTGATTTCGTGCGAAATAATGCTGTTCCATTTGTTTCTCGATGAAAGAAGCCTAGCGAAATCAGCCTTCTTTTTGGTGACATGCCGCTGATTGGCTCGTGGCAGCCGTTTTTTCCCGACCTTCTAAGCTGTTCTTGGTCAAGGGGCCATCCCGCTTTCCCCCTGCCTAATGGGATGATCGGTGCGGAATTTCGATCACCCGTTTGACGCTACCAGCTGTTCCTTTATTTTCCCCTATAATAAGCTGCCATTTTGTTTTCCATGGCATGGTTCACTCTTCTGTCACCGCGCCAGCTTGTCAGGTGATCAAGATGGAACACGGAGATCGGAAATGGTTGATTACAACCTATCTATTCCCTAATCGCGGCGATGATAAAACGTAAAAAATTCCCATATCTTTTGAACGAATAACGAGACAAAAACGTCCCAAACTATGAGTACCGCCAGCGGAACAGCCAAATCCGTTGCAACGGGACAGCTGGCGAAACAACAGATGGGCGGTGGGTTCAGCCAAGCTTGGCAGCGCGCTTTACGGCGTGCAACGCTGGTGCAAATCCAGCCAACCCAGCCATCAAAATTCTTTCACGAGGAGATGATCTAACTATGGCACGCAACAATAACAACAACCAACTGTTAGTCGCTGGTGCTCAACAAGCGATCGATCAAATGAAGTATGAAATCGCCCAAGAATTCGGTGTAAACCTTGGCGCTGACACGACTTCTCGCGCGAACGGTTCGGTCGGCGGCGAAATTACGAAACGCCTTGTTGCCATGGCTCAACAACAGCTTGGCGGCCAATTCGGCCACATTCAATAACAGCACGGCCAACAACTTGATATAGATGGCAAACGAGGGTGTCCCAAGATCGGGACACCCTCTTTCGTTGCTATGTTCCTTTATGGCAACCGATTCCGTTCCGGCTGGCGCGGTTCGTTGGCCTTATCTTTCTCGCTCGACGAAAAGAACTTTGCGAAAAACAGCGGATTAAACGCCTCCCGCTTGTTCGGCGAGCGGTGGGCTCATGGAGACGAGCACTTTGCGGATGCGCCGATTGTCCACTTGACGAACGGTGAACGTCAACGGCCCGTACTGCAGCGTTTCGCCAACGGACGGAATGCGCTCAAACATCTCGAAAATCCAACCGCCCAACGTATGGGATTCGCTTTCAGGCACCTCGATGTTCATTACCTCGCAAAATTCATCCAACGGCAGCTCAGCGTTGAACTCAAAGCTGTGCTCATCGATTTGGCGCACCGTTTTCACCGCTTCATCATGTTCATCCCATATTTCGCCGACGATTTGCTCGATGATATCTTCAAGCGTGATCAGGCCGGCCGTGCCGCCAAACTCATCAACGACGATGGCCATATGCACCTTGCTTTTTTGCAGCTCCGGCAACAAGTCGGACACTTTCATCGACTCAACGACAAACAACGGTTGACGGAGCAAATCGCGGATGCGCACTTCCCGCTTCCGCACCAGTTCGCCGAAAAAGTCGCTTTCCGACAAAATCCCGATCACATTGTCAATGTCGCCCTCGTACACCGGGATGCGCGAATATTTTTCCTCCAAAAACACGTCGCGAATTTCTTCAATCGACTGGTTCACTTCCACCGCGACCATATCGGCGCGCGGCGTAAAAATTTCTTCGACTAAAATTTCATCAAAATCGAGCGAACGTTGAATGAGCTCTTTTTCTTTATTGTCAATAACCCCTTCCTCTTCGCTCAACTCAACCATCACTTTAATATCTTCCTCCGTAACCGCTGGCACGGCGACCCCGTTGGCAAAGCGCCGAGCGATCCGCTCTTTTAAAACGTGAAAGGAAGCGGTAACCGGCGTCATCCATTTCATCAACCCGTAAGCGAGGCTCGCGTACCGAACCGCCAGCGATTCTGCCTGCTCTTTCGCCATCGATTTTGGCAAAATTTCACCGAAGACCACCGATAACACCGTCATTATCGCAATTCCACTAAGCAAACCGATCCGTTCCCCAAAAAGGGAAACGGCGATATCAAGAAACAACGTGATGGCTACTACACCCGTCAACCGGTTGGCAACGGCCAGCGCCAACAACACGCGGTCAAGCTGGCCGAACACCGCTTGCAAGCGTTTATTTTGCGGATTGTCTTCCACGTACTGGCGCAATCGGGCTTTGCTTGCTTGAGAAAACGCAGCTTCCGCTGAGGCAAACAGGACGTTTGCGAACAAGAACAGGAAAAACCATCCGAATAACCTTAACGGCCACTCTTCCAATGAATCTTCACACTCCTAACGGAAACATGACTATGTTCATTCATACCCATTTTTTGGCCGAAACATGCTTGCGCAAACACCATTCGCAGCGCTGAAGCAATCAAAACATCCTTCCCTTTAAATATAACAAATTTTTTGCCAACTGACTATAGAGAGGGCACGAAACTTCCATGTCCATCCAAAACTAACGGGGCGGCTGACCAGTCGCCGCCCCTGTTCATCCTAAGTAGCGATAATAGATCGTTTTCGCCTCGTGCACGTCTTTCGTGCCATGCACGAGCGCGCGGCCGTCGGCGAACACGACAAGCCGTTTGCCGCCGCCAAGCGACACGGCCACAAGATACGGATTCGCTTCCGTCTGCAGCCCTTGGCGGCGAAACACCTCCGCCAGCTCATCGATCTCGTACTCGCGCCGGACAGGCGGGCGGATTTGTACCGAATCGCGCCCGCACAACACTGCCGCCTTTGTCCGCTGGTCGTAGGAAAGAAACGGGTACGATGGGTGGCGTCCACATGTCGGGCAATCCTCCTTTTTCACCGCGTCAATGCGAACGGCGGCGTATTCATTCGTCCAAAGGTCAAAGGAAACAAGTTTGCCGCGAAGCGCCGCCCAATCCTCCACCAACATTTTCAACGCTTCCGCCACTTGATAGCTGACCACCATTTGCACTGCTGGACCGATGATCCCCGCCGTGTCGCACGTCAACCCTCCTTGCGGCACCGTTTCAAGCAAACAGTACAGACAAGGGGTGCGGCCCGGGATGAACGCGCAACTGAGGCCATAGCTGCCGACGCAAGCGCCGTAAACCCACGGGATGCGATATTTATAAGCGACATCGTTGAGCACAAGGCGCGTATCAAAATTGTCGGTCGCGTCAATCCATACATCCGGGCGCTGTTCAGCCGCGATCGCTTCGAGCTCTTCCGGGCCGGCGTCGCCAACGATCGCCTCGATCTCGACCTCGCTGTTGATCTGTTCAAGCCTCCGCTTCGCGGCGATCGCCTTCGGCAGCCGTGCGATCGCATCGGCTTCGCTGTAGAGCTGCTGGCGCTGCAAATTGCTCCATTCCACATAATCGCGGTCAATGATCGTCAATTTGCCGATGCCGGCGCGCACGAGCGCCTCGGCGTTGCCTGCCCCGAGCGCGCCGGCGCCGACTATTACCACATGCTTCCTCCGAATGTTGGTTTGCCCTTCCTCGCCGATGGGCGCAAACAACTGTTGTCGGGAATAGCGTCCATTCAAACAATGCTCATTCCTTCCATCGGGCTGCTTGCTGACGCGTATCGCTTTTTCGGGATGCGTCCGGCTTCATAGCCGAGCCGTCCCGCCTCCACCGCCAGCTTCATGGCCCTCGCCATTTTCACAGGATCCGCCGCGCCAGAAACGGCCGTGTTGAGCAACACCCCATCCGCACCAAGCTCCATTGCCAGCGCCGCATCCGCCGGGCTGCCGATCCCGGCGTCAACGATCACCGGCACCGTCGCTTGTTCGATAATGAAACTCAAGTTGAGCGGATTGACGATGCCTTGCCCTGACCCGATCGGCGACGCTCCCGGCATAATCGCATGGCAGCCGAGCTCCTCGAGCCGCCTAGCCAGCACGACGTCATCTGATGTGTACGGCAGCACGATAAACCCTTCTTCCAACAGCTTCTCTGCCGCCTTCAACGTTTCGACCGGATCAGGAAGCAACGTTTTGTCGCAGCCGATCACTTCCACCTTAATCATATCACATAACCCCGATGCTTTGGCCAGCCGCGCGATGCGCACCGCCTCTTCCGCCGTTTTTGCCCCAGCGGTATTCGGGAGCAGCTTGTAGCGGGTGACATCGAGCTGTTCCAATACATTCGGCTGCTCCGGAGAAAAAATGTTCATCCGCCGAACGGCGAACGTCAAAATTTCCGCTCCTGACGCTTCCACCGCCGCTTTTTGCACTTCCAAACTCGGATACTTGCCAGTGCCAAGCAATAGCCGCGAAGAAAACGAATATGGGCCAATGTTCAGCATCTCAACCGCCTCCTACAAAATGAACAATTTCGATGCGATCGCCATCGGCGAGCGCGGTTGTACCGTACTCATGTTTTTCAATGATGCGCACATTGACTTCAACAATCGCCAGCTTATTGGTAAGCTGGAAATAGGAGAGCAAATCGCTCACGGTTTTGACTTCATCGGGCACCGTGACCGTTTCCCCGTTGATCGTTAACGTCATTTGACCCCCTCCGTTTCTTCGGCATGACGCGTCAGCGCGAACGGCGACAAATCAAACGCCGGCTTCTTTCGCTCGACCAAGTCAGCCACAATCGCTCCGGTGATGGCGCTAAGCAAAATGCCGTTGCGGTAATGACCGGCAGCCACGAATATTCCTGGCCGCTCAGGATGTTCTCCAATATACGGCAATCCATCTTTCGTCTGCGGCCGAATTCCGCTCCATGCATCGACCCATTCCGCTTGTTCAACGGCCGGAAGCAAATGAGCGGCTTGAAGCAACAAGCGAGCCAGACCGCCAGCCAAGATGCGGCGATCATACGTGCCGGGGGTGGATGTGGCCCCGATCAGCAAGCGGTTCCCCGCCTTCGGGACGATATAACAGCCGTTTTTCGCAAACACTGTCGTTCGCAACAAAGGGACGTGCGCCCGCACCATGAGACACTCTCCCTTAACGGGGAACATGGAGAGTGAAAGCCCCGCCTTGGCGCCGAGCCGAGCCGCCCACGCTCCAGAAGCAATGACGACCGCCTCGGCGGCGAATGTGCCGACAGCCGTATCGACGAGATGACCGCCGCATCCGGAGCGAATATCCAGCACTTCCGCATATTCATATAGATGAACGCCAGCGGAAACGGACGCCGACACAAGGGCGGCGGCTAGGTTGGGTGCGCTCACCTGCCCATCGCCCGGAATCCACATCGCCCCCGTCAGCGCCTCGGCATGAAGCTGCGGCTCGATCTCCCGCACTTCCTCGTTGGTAAGCCAGTGCACCGGTTCGCCCCTCTCGCGCCAAAACGCGTAGTGACGGCGCAAATCGTCCGCCTCTTCCTCCGTTGTCGCCGCTTTGATCAACCCTTTTTCCACCAATTCAATGTCCATCCCGGTCCGCTCTTTCAGCTCGGCAGCCAATGACGGCATGAGCGCCCGGCTTTGTAAAGCGAGCGGGACGAGCGGGCTTGGCGCGGAAAATTCCGATTGCGCTCCGAGCATGCCAGCAGCGGCGCTTGATGCCTCTTTGCCCGCCTTCCCTACGTCAAATATGGCAACGCGATGCCTCCGCTTAGCGAGCTCCCATCCGACAGCGGCCCCAATCACTCCGCCGCCGATCACAATGACATCATACGAAGACGCTGTCACTCGATCCTCTCCCCCTTTACGATCTCAGCGAGCTGTTTCGCTTCCCACACAGGATCTTCCGCCAAAAAAACCGCCGACAATACCGCCACTCCCGCCGCGCCGGCTTTCAGAACGGAACGCGCGTTGCCGGCATGAATGCCGCCGATCGCAATGATCGGAATTTGCACAGCCCGAACGACGTCCGCCACCCCATCCAACCCGCGCGGCGCTAGACCCGGCTTGCTTTCCGTCGGAAACACATGGCCGTACAAGCAAAAATGAGCACCAGCCTGTTGGGCTTGTTTCGCCTCGATCGGTCCATGCACTGAACAGCCGATCGCCAAATCCGAGAACGTGCGGCGAACGGCGCGCACCGGCAGGCTGTGATAAGCGAGTTGCACCCCTTTGACGCCGTAGACCGCGGCCACATCAACCCGGTCATTGACGATAATTTTTTGCGCCGGCACCCCTGCCCGCAACAGCGCGATCACAAACTCTGCCACCTCGCGCGCCGTTTTTCCCTTTTCGCGGACGTGAATGGCATCGGCATACGGATGAACGCGTGCACAAATAGCAGCCAATTGCGCTGCTGTCTGCCGGCCCGTGGAAATCAAATGAAGGACACCCATCTTCATCCCTGTCTTTCTACCGCACATCGCGGATAGGAATATACGGATAGTGGATCCCGACGTAATAAGCGGCAAACAGGAACACGGCGAACAGCGCGACAAACCAACCATCGTATTTGCTAAACCCGATCTCATAATAAAACGTGCGCGGACCGCTTCCGGAAAACTGTTTCGCTTCCATCGCCACCGCGATGCGTTGGGCGCGGCGGATGCTTTGCGACAACAGCGGAATGGCGTAGCGCTTCACTTTGCCAAGTCCGCCCTGGCGCGGCACCCCTCGCACCTTTAACGCATAGCGAATCGTTTGCAGCTCCTCGAGCATGATCGGCAACAGCCGCACCGCCGCCAAAAAGCTGTAGGCATACTTTGGTTTCAGTTTCAGCTGCTGCATCAAGGAGTAAAACAACGGCACGGGCCGGGTGGTCAACGAAAAGATGAGCCCAAGCAGCCCGAGCGCCAAGGCGCGAAATCCTAGATGCAGCCCGCGCCAAAAACTCTCCGCTGTAATATGGATCAGCCCCCAGCGGAACCATGTGGTCGTCCCTTCCCCGAACATCATCATCGATGAGGCGCTGGAAAAAAAGATTAAGAAAAACGGCAAAAACATCCAGAATAAAACGTTCGCCGGATACCCCGTGCCAAAACAAAACAAAAGGAAAAGAGCTAGCGACAAGTTAATGAGCACATTCGGATTGTGAATCAACAGCACGGCCAAAAAGAGCACGACAAGCACCGCGAGCTTCAGCGTCGGATTCGCCTCATAAAGCCATGTTTCCCGATGCGAGATTTCCCACTTCATCGTCCCATCCCCCTCTTGGCAATCGCCAACCGGCAAACGTCCAACGGCTCGTCGCGGACAAGCGCCCCGTCTTCAATCACCCAGCGCCTTGTGGCAAAACGGCGGACAATGTGCTCATCGTGCGTCACCATGATGACCGCCGCTCCTTGCTGGCGCTGCGATTCGAGCCGTTCGAGCAAAGCGAACGTATTTTTCGCATCCTGTCCGAAGGTCGGCTCGTCAAGCAAAAGAAGGCGCTGGCCGGCGATGACGGAAGCCGCTACGCTCAGCCGCCGCTTTTGCCCGACCGATAATTGGTACGGGTGCCTATCCTGTTGCTCGATCAGGTCAAACTCGACCAAAAAGCGGTGAACCAACGCTTCGATTTCCGCCGCCGGGCGCCCTTGGAGCTTAAGGGAATAAGCGAGTTCATCGCGGACAGAATGGGTGACAAACTGCCATTCGGGATTTTGAAACACAAACGCGATATCGCGATGCAGCGGCTGCCGCTCGCTGATGTCGTCTCCAAACAGCTGATAGCGTCCTTCGGTGCGAATGAGTTGCATCAAAGCATGCAGCAACGTGCTTTTGCCGGCGCCGTTTTTTCCCGTGACAGCGATCCACTCGCCGGCTCTCACCGCCGCCTCGGAAACCTCAATCTTCGCCTCTTTCCCCCTAAAGCCGCGAAACTGAGAAAGGCGAAGCAGCTCCTCGCCCTCTTCGCTGACCGCGCGCCGCTCCGGCCATCCGTAGTCGTCCCAGATGCCTGGATACCAAATGCCGTGGGCGCCAATGGCGTGCTTATAGCGGGAAAACACCGTTTTCGCCTCACCATCGGCGATAATTTGACCATCGCGCCCCAGCAAAATGATACGGTCAATAAAATCGAGCACATGGTCAATTTTATGTTCGACGATGATGACCGTCTTCTCCCGACCGACTTGTTTGACCGTTTGCCACACCGCTTTCGTTCCTTCCTCGTCAAGCAAAGCCGTCGGTTCGTCCAAAAACAGCACATCCGGCTCCAGCGCCAATACAGACGCCAAAGCAAGACGCTGTTTCATTCCTCCCGAAAGCGTATGAATGTCGGTGTGCGGCGCAATGGCCAAGCCGACTTGATCCAACAGCGCGCGAATGCGCTCCGGCATCTGCTCGCGCGGCACGTTTCGATTTTCCAAGGCAAACGCGATCTCCTCATCCGCATACGGCATACAAAACTGAGCATCCGGGTCTTGAAACACGTACCCCCAGCGTTCCGGCCGCTCGAGACGCTCGGCTTTCATCGGCACGTCAATCGAATTGGGAATAAGGCCGGCCATCACTTGCAATAGCGTGGATTTGCCGCATCCCGACGGGCCAAGGAGGAGCACTTTTTCCCCTTGAGCGATCGAAAGCGACAAATCGCAAAACAATAGCCCGGCGCGCCCGGGAAATTTCAGGCGCAGCCGCTCGATCGATACCGCTTCTTTCATCTTTCTTCGCCGCCTTATCGATTCAATGCGTCATAGTCGTCTTGGGAAGCCGGCCGCCACATTTGCGTGACCCCGGTTTTCTCAAGCGCCTTGGCCAACGAGACAGCGAACGCGCCGGCAATCACGATGGCACCGATAAAGCGCGCCAGCAAAAAGAGCGCCATGTTCCATGGGGCGAGCGCGTCAATGTAGCCTTTGTAAAAGTCCATGATGAGCGAACCGACCGTCGCGCCGACCGCGCTTAGCGAGACGACGAACACGTCAAACCGCCGATAGCGGAACGCCGCAAACACAAGCTCGGCAAACAACCCTTGAATGACTCCATAAATGAGCACTTCAAGTCCCCATTGCGACCCCATGATCAGCTCGCCGGACGAAGCCGCCGTTTCGGCAAGCAGCGCCACCCCGGGCTTGCGGATGAGCAAATAGGCGAGCGATGAGGCGATAAACCACATCCCATACATCAATTGATCGGCATGGAAGCCAAACACTTTCACCATATCGTACAGCGGCCCCCATACTTTGTAAATCACCCCGAACACAATCGCAATCACAATCGTTGTTAAAATGTCGGCCAGCTTCAACCCTTTTGCCTTCCGTTCCATCTCAATGTCCCTCCTTTGTTCGTTTTGCCCACGTCAACGGCTTGCCGTCAGCCGCGCAGACGGCCAGCGTTCGAGCCGGTACGCCATGTCCCAAAATTCATACTCATATTCGCTGCTGATTAAGAAATGCCGCTCCATCCGGGAGCGCTCCTCCTCGGTGACCGCCTCAGCGATGGCATCCAAGCGCGCGATCTGTTCTTCGACAAGCGAACGGAACCAGTCGGAACTGTATGTGCCAATCCATTTTTCGTAAATCGGATCGTTCGGCTGGCACGTTTTTAAGCGTTCACCGATTTCATAGTACAGCCAATAGCAAGGCAAAATGGCGGCGATGACATCGCCTAAGTGCCCTTCGTACGCCGCCCGGTACATATGGGAAGTATACGCGTACGCCGTCGGCGCGGGAACGAATGCTGCCCGCTCCGCTTCCGTAATGTTAAGCAGCTCAGCGAACGTTTCATGCAGCGACAACTCCGCCTCGCAGGTGCTCTGCGCGTGATGGGCGAGCCGGGCGGTCGCGGCCAGATCCGGCGCCTTGGCGGCTCCGAGCGCCTGCACACGGGCAAAATGGCGCAAGTAATACGCATCTTGCATCACATAATAACGGAATTTTTCACGCTCAAGCGTTCCTTGGCCGAGCTCCTGAACGAACGGATGGCGAAAGCTCGCCTGCCAGATCGGGTCGGCCGCTGCGCGCACTCGCTTGGCAAAAGACATGGTTTCTCCCCCTTTTTCATCGAAATAAAAACGCCGCTTCCTTTACGAATTGGCGTAAAGAAAGCGGCGTGGGCTCACCGTTTGGCTAGGCAAAAAGGACATAGCCCGCCTTCGTGCAGCTCCTCCACTTCCCTACGCTGGCATTACCCAGATCAGGTGCTAAGGGTCTCAAAGGTACACTTTGATCTCAGCCTTTCTAAAGGCCCCCCTAGTGGATCGCAATGATGCTATTTCCTTGTTTACATTTATCATATCACGGCCGTTCCCGTTGTCAACCGTTTTTTCCGGCCAACGTTGCGTCAGCCACCGCCATTCGCTATGATAAAAGCGCAACGATTGACTACCGGATAGGAGTGAACAGAGTGGCAAACGTCATTTTGAAACGGCAGCGAAAAAAACGGCTTGAACAAGGCCATCCATGGATTTTCCAAAGCGAAGTCGACCGCATCGAAGGCGACATCACGCCGGGCGACTTCGTTGACGTTTATAACCACCAAGGCTATTGGCTGGCGAAAGGATACATCAACCCCGCCTCGCAAATCATCGTCCGTGTGCTGACGCAAAACCCCGATGACGAATTGGATGAGCGCTTTTTTGTCGAGCGCATTCGCCAAGCGTGGGCGTATCGTGAGCGGATGATCCCCGGCGTTCGCTCCTGCCGCGCCATCTACGGCGAAGCCGATTTTCTGCCGGGGCTGATCGTCGACAAATACGAAGAAATCCTTGTCGTGCAAATATTGACGCTTGGAATGGAGCGGCGCAAAGACTGGATTTTACGCGGCTTGCTGGAAGTGTTTTCCCCCAAAGCCGTCTATTTGCGCAACGATGTGTCCGTTCGCGAGCTTGAAGGGCTCAAACAAGAAAAAGGCTTTTGGTATCAACAAGCGGAAACCGAGGTCGTGATCGAAGAAAACGGCGTTCAATACATCGTCGATATTGAAAACGGCCAAAAAACCGGCTTTTTCTTCGATCAGCGGCAAAACCGCGCCGCGCTCCGCCCGCTGATCGGTCCGGAAACGACTGTGCTCGATTGCTTCACCCATACCGGGTCGTTCATGTTGAACGCCTGCCTGTACGGCGCGAAACATGCCACCGCTGTCGATATTTCCGAACACGCTATCGAGACGGCGAAACGCAATGCGGCCTTAAACGGCTTTACAAACATCGACTTTGTCGTCGCCAACGCCTTCGACTATTTGCGCGAATCCGTGCGCGCCGGCCGACAGTGGGATGTCGTCATCATCGACCCGCCCGCGTTCGCCAAATCGGCCTATGCCGTTCCAAAGGCGCTGCGCGGCTATAAGGATATTAATTTAAACGGGCTCAAACTCGTCAAAGACGGCGGCTTTTTTGTCACTTCGAGCTGCTCATACCACGTCCGCCCGCACCTGTTTCAAGAGATGATCGCCGCTGCGGCGTTTGACGCCAAAAAAGTGCTCCGCCAAGTGTATTGGGGCGGCGCCGGCTACGATCATCCAAAACTGCTCGCCGCTGAAGAAGGAGATTATTTAAAATTCGCTATTTACGAAGTCCGCTCCCGGCGATAACGATATCAGTGTCATTTTATTTTCCGCAGCATTGTTCGCTCTTCTTGTCACCGTGCCTGCTTGTCAGGTGATCAAGACGGGACATGGAGAGCGGAATTTCTTTATTACGAACAATAACCATGGCCTTCTCCGAAACGAGCTTCCTCCTCATAGCCCAGCTCACAGACTGAGCACAGGGGTTGGGGGGAAACGAGGCAGCACCTAGAAGGCTGGTGATTTAGTGCAAAATACTACTGATTCCATCCGTTTCTCAATTAGAGAAGCCTTGCAAAATCAAGTTTCTTTTCTGAATGAAAATGCCGCCGATTCGTGTGTGACAGCGATTTTTCACCGGCCTTCTAGAAGGCTGGTGATTTAAGGGGGCAAGCCGCTGATCAAACCCGTTTCTCAAATGGATCAGCCTAGTCGCATCAGGAGCGCCTTTCATGCTCAAGAGAAACAACCGTTTTTCACCAGCCTCCTAGAAGCCGTTGCTCCCCTCGGCGCCCCTTCCCTACGCCTTGTTTCCTTGGCGCGGCGGAAACGGCTGCTCTTTGCGCAGCACAGCCAAATAAACGAACATCGAAACGAGCACGGAACAAGCCGCTGATAAGTAAATGGCCGGATAACCAAACCAATGGCTGATCTGGCCGAACACCATCGCCCCAATGCCAACTCCTAAATCAAAAAACGAGAAAAACGTCGCGTTCGCCATCCCTTTCCGATGAACAGGCGCCCGCTCCACCGACCACGCCTGCAGCCCCGGCTGCACCATGCCAAACCCAAAACCGTACAGCACCGCCGCAGCCAATAACGCCCATTCCCCCGGCAGCCAAGCGAGCAACAGCATCGCCAACAAAATGAGCCCGGTACCGGGGAGAAAGACAGCCCGATGCCCTTTCCGGTCATACCACTGACCGGCGAACGTCCGCGTTACCATTAAAGCGAGCGCGTAAAGCAAAAAATATAGCTGCAAGCCGCCGATGTTTTTTTGCGCCGTATACAAAGGCAAAAAGGAAGCGATGCCGCCAAAGGTCACCGTTAAAAAGAAAAGCAGCACGGACGGAATCAAAGCCGTCTTTTCATAAAGATCCCATTTGCTTTCCTTTTGGCCATGCTTGGCCTCCGCTTTTTTATATGTAATCGCCGCGGCAAACGCCAAAGAAGCCACACCAAGCGCCGCACAAATCAGAAATAAGCGGTTGAACGGAATAGAGGCCGCCAACGCAAGTCCAAGCGACGGGCCAAAGGCGAGGGCGATATTTCCCGACAGCCCGTAATACCCCATCCCTTCCCCGCGGCGGCTCGCCGGAATGATATCGGTCGCTACCGTGCCGGATGCCGTTGTCGAAAACCCCCAGCCAATTCCTTGGATCACCCGCATGAAAAAGAGAAAGAAAATGCTCGAGATCAGACTGTAGGATCCGACAGAAATGACAAAAATGAGCAATCCGAGCAAAAACACAAACCGCCGCCCTTGCGTCTCCAGCGCATGGCCAGCGAAAGGCCGAACGACGAGCGCCGAAAAAGTAAAAATCCCAACAACGAGGCCAATGAGCTGATCATTGCCACCTAAATGCTCGACAAAAAGCGGGATGGTCGGCAGCGTCATTTGAAATCCGAGGAAAACAAAAAAGTTGGCGAGGCAAATGAACAGGAAATTGCGCGTCCAAATTTTCTCTTTCTGCTCCGTCACCACCGGTTGTTGTTGCGCACCCATATCTCTCCCCTTCCTATCTTTCGTGTCCCTCAATATTTGTCAGTATAACATACTGTATGCGTTTGTGTAAGGGAAATGATCGGTTCCTTTCTGTTTTCGAAAAAGGCGGAGAAAAACCGCGCTTCCCCTGATCGCCATCGGGGAACGTGTGAAAAATGAAGCCGATGCCATAAGGGGTTTCCGCTTGAAAAACGATGCGGGGAACGTGTATGCGCTCGGAGATCACAGCCTTCTAAAAAGGCGGAAAAAAGCTTCCCTGCTTGATCAAGGAGGAACATAGGAAAAGAAGAACCGATGTGACCAAACTTTTCAATTGGCGAAACGATATTGCCAAGCGACATATTCCTTGACATCCCCTTTCCCCGAAAAAAACAAAAAGGATCTGTGGAAAAACAGATCCTAAACAACGGCTAAACCGTTGATCCGAACCCATTACGTTTCCTTGCTTGCCATTGCAGGTGCCGGCCGCAAACGCCTCGCAACGCTTTGAATCCAACGAACCAAAATGAGGCCTCCGTTCCTTCGACCGCAGCGGCGTTTTACCATCCTTTCCGTTGGCGCAACGCCAAAATTTGCGCCGTATGATGCTTCCCATGCCATGCATACAACGCCGTCAATACGTAAAGCGGCATCTCCTTCGCCGCTCCTTCCGGCCGAACGGTGCGGTGAAAATCGGCTTCGGTCATCGCTTCCAGCAGCGCTGCCCACCGAGCGTGAAGCCCGTCAAGCAATACGAGCGAAGGTTCGATAGCCAGCGAGCGCGCCTCCGCCGTTTTAGCCCATTCGCTTTCGGCAAATGGTTTTACCAGCGGGTTTTCCTCCGTCAGCCCCCATTTCGTGCGCAAAAACGCGTTCATGCTCGCGTCGGCCAAATGGTGGACGACTTGGGCGATCGTCCACCCGCCGTCGCGGTAGGGAGTGTTCAACTGCTCTTCATTCAATCCGCTCACCGCCTCCCGCAAAGCACCGGGGTGTTCACGGATCGCTTTGATCCACTCTTCTACCTCTTGGCCGCAAAATGCCGCCGGCGGTTGAAACGTTCCGATAGGATAACGGATCGGGTCGATGGTCGTCATCTTTCTCCTCTCCTTTCTAAGAAGGCCGGTGATTTAAGGAAACAGGCCGCTTACCAGCCTCGTTTCTCAAATAGAAAAGCCCTGTCGCATCCGGATCGCCTTTCACACGCTCCCCCATGTTCAAGAGAAACAACCGTTTTTCACCAGCCCTATAGACATCCATTCGACGCCGACCGAACCAATTCCTTCTCATTCTTTCCAGAGATAAACCCGCGCTTCATACGGCTTCATCATAAAACGAGTGGCGTTTTTATGCGGCCGAACCGGATAATTGCTCAGCGCCAAATGGTCCGATTGGAGGCGAATCGGGTCATAACGATACAGAGCCGGCCGCTCCGACAAGTTGACAATGACAAGCGCTCGCTCGCTGCCAAGCGTCCTTGTATATGCATAAATCGAACGGTGATGTTCCAGCAGCAAATCATACGTTCCGTAAACAAGCAGTTCATGTTGTTTACGAAGCTCGATCATTCGCCGGTAAAACGACCAGACCGAATGGGGGTCGCGCCGTTCAGCTTCGACATTGATCGCCCGATAATTATCGTTCACCTGAATCCACGGGGTGCCCGTGGTGAATCCAGCGTTCGGCTCGGCAGACCATTGCATCGGTGTGCGTGAATTGTCGCGACCTGTTTTCCAAATCGTGCGCATGATCTCGTCATGCGCGCGCCCCTTGGCCCGCTCCAGTTCATACATCCGCAAAATCGCGACATCGCGATAATCGTGAATATGAGGAAACTGAACATTGGTCATGCCAATTTCTTGGCCTTGATAAATGAACGGCGTTCCTTGCATGAAAAAGTACAGCGCGCCGAGCGCCTTCGCGCTTTCCGCCCAATACTCGCGGTCATTCCCCCATGTCGACACGGAGCGGGGCACATCGTGATTTTCCAAAAAGAGCGCATTCCAGCCCCGGTTTTCCAGCCCTTTTTGCCACTTCGTCAATGTTCGCTTCAACCGCCGAACATCGATCGATCCATCAGCTTGGCGTTGCCATAACCCTAAATGTTCAAACTGAAAAATCATATTGAACACACCATGCTCTTCTCCGACCCATTGTTCGGCTTCCTCAACCGTCACGCCGTTCGCCTCCCCGACGGTCATTACATCGTAACGTGCAAACGTTTGCTCCTTAAGCTCTCGCAAATAGTCCATAATCCCCGGCTGATTCATATGGCCGGCAAACGACGGCACGTATTTCAGCCCTTTCGGATTCGGCAAATCGGGAAGCCCTGGTTTTTTCTTAATATGGGAAATGGCATCGACGCGGAAACCATCGATCCCTTTCTCCAACCACCAATTGACCATGTCATACAGCGCCCGACGCACCTCATCGTTTTCCCAATTCAAATCCGGCTGCTTGACATCGAAAATGTGCAAATAATACTGTCCCGTTTGTTCATCGTATTGCCATGCCGAGCCGCCGAAGATGCTCTCCCAATTGTTCGGCTCGCGCCCGTCTTTGCCGTCGCGCCAAATATACCAATCGCGCTTCGGGCTGTTCCGCGATGAGCGCGATTCGATGAACCACGGGTGCTCATCGCTCGTATGGTTGATGACCAAATCCAAAATGATTTTCAACCCGCGCCGATGGGCTTCGGCGAGCAGCTCATCAAAGTCGGCCATCGTTCCGAATTCATCCATAATCGCTTGATAATCGCTAATATCATATCCATTATCGGCATTCGGCGAGCGGTAAATCGGGCAAATCCAAATAATGTCGACCCCAAGCTCGACAAGATAATCGAGCTTCTCAATGATGCCGCGAAGATCGCCAATGCCGTCGCCGTTGGAATCCATAAAACTGCGCGGATAAATTTGATAGGCGACGCCCTCTTTCCACCACGTTTTCTTCAAGGCTGCTCCTCCTTTGTGCACACGTTTTCACTATTAACTGTACAACACATCTCCGCCGTGCACAACTCTCTTTTCCAAAAAAACAGCCGCTTGGCGAGAGCAGACCGACTCCCGCCAAGCGGACGACGTTTTCCCATTTCACCGCCGAGCAGCCAGGCTTTCTTCATAAAGGAACAAATTATGATACACCGCCTCCAGCATCGGCGCGGCAATGCCGTGCTGCCTCGCCAGCTTCAGCAAATACCCTTGCAGATGGGCGGCTTCGATCGGCAACCCTTTTTCCATGTCACGCTGCATCGATGATTTCATTGTCGGAGCGATTTGTTCGAGCTGGGCGCGCTGCCGTTTCGCCATCTCGTCCGTTAACGGGGCTCCGTGCGCCTTGATGATCGTCTCAATTTCCTGAAACAGCCGATCGATGATTACCGTTCCATACTCTCCTCCGGAGCGGATCGGGCCAATCGGGGCGCGGAACAAGGTAGTCACCCCCGACATAGTGGCAATGAACAAATATTTGTTCCACATATCAGCGGCGATTTGTTCACTCAAACGAAAGCGGGCGTTAGCGCCAGAAAACAGGGCTTCAAGCGCAGCCACTCGCTCCGTCCGCCCGCTCGGCCACTCGCCGAAACGAACGTCATGCGCGGAGCTTGTTTGCACAATCTCGCCTTTTTCATTCAGTGTCGTTTCAATAAAGCAAAGCCCGCCAAGGACGTTCTCACGCCCGAAGACCGCCCATAACGACTCCATATGAGCGATGCCATTTAGGAGCGGCAACACCATCGTCGCCTCTCCGACATACGGTTTGGCATCAGCGATCGCGCCGGTCAAATGATAGGCTTTGCTTGCAAACACGACAACGTCAAACGGTCCATCGGCCTCCCCCGCAACGATCAGTTTGGGCCTCAACACGGCGTCACCGTGCACGCTACGGATGACAAGCCCCCGTTCTTCCAACTCTCGTTTTCTCCTCTCGCGAACAAGAAAGGCAACATCCACCCCTTTTTCCAGCAGCCGTCCGCCGAAATAGCCGCCGACAGCCCCCGCTCCAACAACGAGAACGCGCATCGTATCCCTCACTCCTTCCTTCCCCAAGCGATCTCGTAGCCTGCCACACGTCCATGGAAACGCCATGACCGTTGTCAAGAAGAAAAAAGGAAGAAGAGGACGTGCCTCTTCTTCCTTCGAGGCCGCTAGCAGCAGCGCGACACTTTGCCGCCTTTGGCATTGTAGCGCGCCTCTTGCGCCTCGCAGAAAAACTCTTTTCGCGACTTGATCGGCTCGCCAGGATGATGGGTTTTCATATGTTCGACATATTTTTCATAGCTTGGCACGCCGACAAGCAAATCTAGAAACTGGCGGCGATAAGCCAAAGCGTTTTTCAGCCATTTAGGCATAGTGCTTCGCTCCCTCTCCGTCGCGCGGCACGTACGGCGCTTCTTTGAGCGGCACGTGTTTGTTTTGCAGCACCTTGATCCAAATATTGAGCGCGGAAATCAGCATAGCAATGACAACGAGCATGAAAATCGCGCACAATGTCGCATCAATGTAGTCGTTCATAATAATTTGCCGCATTTGCGCCTCATTCGTTGCCGGCGCTAAAATTTTGCCTTGGCTCAAGCTGTCTTGGAACAGTTTCGCATGCGATAAGAAACCAATTTTGACATTTTCATGGAACAGTTTTTGATACCCGGCCGTCAGCGTGACGACAAGCAGCCACGTCGTCGGCACGAGCGTCACCCAGACATACGCTTTTTTCCCCATTTTAAACAGCACCGTCGTAGCAAACAGCAAAGCGATGCCGGCCAACATTTGGTTGGCGATGCCAAACAGCGGCCAGAGCGTGTTGATGCCGCCGAGTGGGTCGACGACGCCTTGGTACAAGAAGTAGCCCCACGCCAGTACGCAAAGGGTCGTGGCGATCAAGTTCGAGACGAGCGAATCCGTTTTGCCGAGCGGTTTGTAGAACGTCCCCATAATGTCTTGGATCATGAAACGGCCGACGCGCGTGCCAGCGTCAATGGTCGTCAAGATGAACAGCGCTTCGAACAAAATCGCAAAGTGGTACCAGAACGCCATGAGCGTCTTGCCACCGATGACGCTTGATAAAATGTGCGCCATCCCGATCGCCAACGTCGGCGCCCCGCCCGTGCGCGACAACACCGTTTGCTCGCCGACGTCTTTCGCCAGCTGCGCAAGCATATCCGGCGTGACGGTGAACCCCCATGACGATACCACTTTTGCCGCCTGCGCCACATCGGTTCCGATCACAGCCGCCGGGCTGTTGATGGCAAAATAGGCTCCCGGCGTCAAGACGCAAGCCGCCACCATCGCCATCACCGCCACGAACGACTCCATCAGCATCGCGCCGTAGCCGATCGGGCGCGCATGGCTTTCCCGCTCAATCATCTTCGGCGTTGTGCCGGACGACACGAGCGCGTGGAATCCAGACACCGCGCCGCAAGCGATCGTAATGAACAAGAACGGGAACAGATTACCGGCAAACACCGGTCCGGTGCCATCGATAAATTTCGTCACCGCCGGCATTTGCAAATCCGGCATCACGACCAAAATACCGAGCGCCAGACCAATGATCGTGCCAATTTTCAAAAACGTGCTCAAATAGTCGCGCGGCGCCAACAAGAGCCACACCGGCAAAGCCGAGGCGACAAAGCCATAAATGATCATTAAAATGGCGATCGTTTCCCCTTTTAACGTGAACATGGCGGAAAGCGTCGGATGCTCCGCGACATATTGCCCCGCTACAATCGATACAATGAGCAGCACAAATCCACCAAGCGATGCCTCCGCGACGCGTCCCGGACGGATGAAGCGCATGTAAATGCCCATCAAAATCGCAATCGGAATCGTCGCAGCGATCGTAAACATCCCCCACGGGCTTCCGACAAGCGCTTTCACAACCACGAGCGCCAACACCGCCAATAAAATAATCATAATGCCCAAAATACCAAACGCAGCGATAAGCCCCGTGACCGGCCCCATTTCTTCCTTAATCATTTCGCCGAGCGACTTCCCGTTGCGGCGCATCGAAGCAAACAAAATGACAAAGTCTTGCACCGCTCCGCCAAGAACGACGCCAATGACAATCCAAAGCGTTCCCGGCAAATACCCCATCTGCGCGGCCAAAATCGGCCCGACAAGCGGCCCGGCGCCGGCGATGGCGGCGAAGTGATGCCCGAACAACACCCATTTGTTGGTCGGAACGTAGTCTTTTCCGTCATTGAACACTTCCGCCGGCGTTTTCCGGCTATCATCGAGACCAAACACGTTGCGGGCGATAAACCGGCTGTAAAAGCGATAGGCGACCGCATACGTACAAACGGCAGCGACAATCAGCCACATGGCGTTGACCGATTCGCCGCGGCTTAAAGCCAAAATAGCGAACCCTGCGGCCCCTAGAACCGAGATCAGGCCCCATAACAAAATCGATTTCAGCCCCTTCACACGTTTTCCCCCTTTGATGCAATTAAAATTGTTCCCATTCTTATTATATTCATTATTCTGAAAAATTGAAAGAAGTTTTTTTCCGTACGCATGACCTATTTGGCCTAATAGGGAAGGATCTCCATTCCACTATTGCAAAAAAGCATAAAATCAAAGAGGAAAGCGAAAAATGTAATTGCACGCCGCTGGGCTGATCCTTCTGCTTACGCTCGCTCTTCCTTGTTCTGCTTCATCGCGAAACAACCAACACAGCGGTCACAAAACATTATTTTAGCAAAGGGTCGAGAAAGTGAAAGCCATCGAAGCATTGTTATGGAGCATCGCCTTGCCCGGTTTCGGGCAACTGTTAAACAAAAAGTATGTCAAAGGAATCGCCATGATTTTTTTAGAGCTGCTCATTAACACGCAATCGCGGTTTAACGAAGCCATTCGGCTCAGCTTTTTAGGGCGCACCAATGAAGCGGCGGCCATGGTGGACATCGGCTGGCTCATGTTTTATCCTTGCTTGTACTTTTTTGCGATGTGGGACGCGTTTAAGGATGCCGGCGGCGGCCAAACACCGTATTCGTTTTTGCCGTTTGTTTTCTCCGCTTACTTTGTGACCGTCGGTTTAATGTATTCGTTCGATGTCAAAGTTGCGGGCATCTTTTTCGGGCCGATTTGGCTGCCCATTTTATCGGTCATTCCTGGATGGGCCGTTGGACGATTGCTGCAAGTCGTTCTGTTGAAATGGAGGCGGCCGTCTACTCGATAATCGTTCCATCGGAAAAGCCGCCAATCATTCGTTGGCGGCTTTGGGCTGCGGTTCTTTGGCGGTTTTTTGTTTTTTCCACGTTCCAAAGGCAATGACAGCGGCAACGACGAGCAACTCAAATCCGTATTTGATCACAGGGTTGGCAAAGTACTCTTTCAAAAACGGCTCGCCAACGATCATTTTCGCCGCCGTCCAAGCAAGGACACCAGCGCCGATCGTAATGATAATCGGGAAGCGCTCAATCCATTTTAAAATGAGCGTGCTGCCCCACACCATGATCGGAACAGAAATGAGCAGCCCAAGGACAACAAGGAGAAAACTTCCATGAGCGGCACCGGCGACCGCCAACACGTTATCAAGCCCCATCAACGCATCGGCGATAATGATCGTGCGGATCGCCCCCCATAAACTTCCCCCGGCTTCGACATCGTCGTGGCTTTTTCCCTCGATCAGCAGCTTATACGCGATCCAGACAAGCAGCACACCCCCGACTAGCAAAAGGCCCGGAATTTTCAGCAGCCAGAGGACAAACATCGTCGCCAACGCCCGAATAACGACGGCGCCGACCGTCCCCCACACCACCGCCTTCTTCTGTTGGTGCTTCGGCAAATTGCGGGCCGCAAGTCCGATGACAATCGCATTATCTCCTGCCAGCAAAAGGTCAATGATGATAATCGACAGCAACGCGGTCCAAAACTCAGGTGAAACCCATTCCATCTGTATCCTTCCTCCCCTACAATTGATATTTTTCTCTTAAGGAAGCAGGAGCGATCGCGATGATGCGCTGCAAAACGAACAGCAAAACAGCGAAATCATCGATCAAACCCACTACTGCCAGCCAATCGGGAATGAGGTCAAACGGCAGCGCCACATACAACAGCAGCAGGCCGATGGAAAACACTTTTTTTCGTATCGGCACTTCGCGCGACGTAAAAAACTCCACCAAAAACGGAAGAAACCGACGGATTCGAACCACTAAGCGAAGCCGCTTCCAAACGTTGCGCATTCCATCCCCTCCATCTCTCGTTATTTTCGGAGCAACTCCCCGTCCATTTTCGTTTACGATTATCTTCCCCCTTTCGTTTCCGCCCATGAAAAAAGACCTTTACCATGGTTGGTAAAGGTCTTAAAACAAAAACAGACCTTTACCGTCGCAGGTAAAGGTCTCGCTAACAACGTCACCGTTGCCAACAAAGCCGAGGGCGGGAACTGCGCCCTGAACTGACGACTTTGCTGTTAAAGCTACTCCCCTTTAACAAAACGATATCGCGTTGTCTAATCTTATCATAATCAATATTGATATGACCTGTCAATCCATTTGTGCCGAAACATCACACAAAAAGGCGACGTTTCCGCACCGATCAAGCGCCAACATGGCGATGTGCGTTTGCCACCCCCGTTTGTCGCCTTACTGCCCAGCGGTGAATTTCAGCCCTATCATCCCGACGAGAATCAATAATAAAAAGAGGATCCGCGGCGCGTTGACAGGTTCGTTTAAAAACATCATGCCAATGACGACCGCCCCAAGCGCCCCGATTCCTGTCCATACCGCGTAGGCGGTGCCGATCGGCAATGTTTTAGTGGCCATCGATAAAAAGTAAAAGCTGGCAGCCATTCCTAAAACGGTGACGACAGAAGGCCAAAGGCGAGTGAACCCCTCCGTATATTTCAGCGCAATGGCCCAGACAACTTCAAACACGCCGGCGACAACTAAGTATATCCACGCCATGTTTCATTCCTCCTTTCGAAAAAGAAAAAAGCCGTGAGAAATATCCACTGATACTCCTCCCGGGCTTTTGTCCCTCCGTGTACGCGGCGATGCCGCGCGTTTTCTCTCGGTCGCAGGCCGGCCGCAAAGCAGCCGCGGAACCCTAGAAAACCTGTTTCTTCGTTTTTTCCGCCTGTTATTGTACCATGTTTGCGGCCAATCCGCCACTGATTGAACCGATCGGACCTCCCTTATAGCAAGAAAGCAGATGGGACATGCCCACCTGCCTCATACCGGATCGTTATCCACATCGCTGTACGACTCAATCGCTTGGTCGAGCGCCCGATAGGCTTCAGCGAAAGCGTTCGTCGCCGATTCATCTCCTGCCGCGGCGAGCTCCATTCGCGCATTGCGCGCGTGAGTCACCGCGCGGATGACATCTTCGATCATTTGCCGCTTGTCCCCGGCGCTCGCTTTTAACCGTTCAAGCTCATGAATCGCCCCGTCAAGGCTTGTCGATTGCGGTTCGTGAAACGATTGTTCCAGCTGCTCTTTTACCCGTTGCAACACTTCTTTCATGATCGCCCATCCTTTCTTGATGTCTTGTCATCCGCTAGTGTGGGCGATCGGCGGCAAACTATGCATGAACGAAAAAATGGTGTTTACTCGTTTACGTGCCCATCTTTCAAACCAGCCCAAAACGCAGCAACGATCGACAGGGCGACGATGATCATCGGCGCATACATGAGCAAAAATGTTTCCATCATCCTTTCCCTCCTTCCCATTTTCCTTTCACGTATGCCTTGTTAAACAAAAAGAGACGCATAAGCAAATAAAGTGACGGAATTAACAACAATAGACCGGCAAGAAACGCAACGATCAACGCCATAGCCATCGTCTCATTCGTAAACCCGTCATAAATGGTCAAATACGGGTATAGCAAATACGGATAATGTGAAATGCCATAGGCGTAAAAGGCGAACGCGTATTGAAACAACAACGCAATAAACGCCCAGCCGAATCGCCTTTGCCGCCAAAGGAGCCAAACGGTCATGACAAAAAACAAAAAGGAAATGACCAGCATCCACGCCACGTTCCATAGGTTGGCGTAATGTTCGGGATTATGGTAGCGGAGCTGATAAATAATGAGCAGCGCTGACAACATCGTCGGCCCGCTCCAAAGAAGAGCGTAGCGGCGCAACAGCGCCCGCGCTCGTTCATCCTTGGCCGCGTCCGCATAATACGTTAAGAAAACGGCAGAAATGTAAAGAACGCTCGTCACGCTTAACAGCACAATGCTCCATGACAACGGGCTTGCAAACAGCTTCCCATAATCAAGCGCAACACCTGAAGCGCCTGCCTCTACAAACCCGCCTTCGGAAATCGTCAGCACGATAGACAGCGAGGCCGGGATCAACAGCCCTGTCAATCCATAAGCGATTAAATACCAGTTCCGTTCCGTCCCCCCATACGTATGAAACGCGTAGTACGAGCCGCGAATAGCTAACAAAATGATCGAGATGCTCGCCGGGACAAGCAAAATAGAACCGTAATAATACGCCGTTTTCGGAAAAAAGCCGACCATGCCGACAAAGAAAAAGACAAGAAAGACGTTCGTCACTTCCCAGACAGGGGAAAGATAGCGCTGAATGATGCGGTGCAAAAGATGCTGTTTGTTTGCCCAATGACTATAGGCGCTAAAAAACCCAGCCCCGAAATCAATCGAAGCAACGAGAATGTACCCGAACAAAAACAGCCATAACACCGAGATGCCAATGACTTCGAGCGTCATGGCGCCACCTCCCCGTTATTGGCCCGCTCTGCCAGCTCCCGCTCAACCGGGTTGCGGCGGAACATACGGACGAGCACTGTTGCGCTTGCAATCACCAACACGGTATACAAAAGGCAAAACAACACAAGCATCGTATCAACATGCGCAGACGATGTCGCTCCTTCCGCCGTTTTCATATAGCCGCGCAAAATCCACGGCTGCCGCCCGACTTCCGCTAAGTACCATCCCGCCTCAATCGCGACCATCGCCAGTGGCCCTCCCGCCACCAACAGTCCAAAAAACCATTTTTTCACTGTCCATTTCCAGCGAAACATCGATCCGAGCCAATATGCGGCTGCGACCACCATTAAAAACACCCCGATCGTGACCATCACATCGAATAAATAATGAATGGATAGCGGCGGACGCTCATCTTCCGGAATATCATTCAACCCAGTCACAACCGCCGCGGGATGGTTATGAGCCAAAATGCTAAGGGCGTATGGAATTTTCAAGGCATATTTCACTTCCCCGTCTTCTCCAAGCGCACCGAACAGGATCAACGGCGCATGGGAGCCCGTTTCAAAATGCCATTCGGCGGCCGCCAGCTTTTCCGGCTGGTATTCGGCTAAAAATTTGCCCGATAAGTCACCAACCAATGCACTGGCTACCGAAAAAATAAACGCCGTTTTCATCGTTAAATGAAGCGCCTTGCGATGATAAATGTGACAATTGCCTTTCCATAAATGCCAAGCGGCGAGCGAAGCAAGCACGAATGCTGACGTCATATACGCCGTCGCCAGCACATGGGCGACTTTCGTCGGCATCGCTGGGTTGAACATCGCCGCGATCGGATCGATGTTGACAAGCTCGCCGTTTTTCACCTCAAACCCTTGCGGCGTATTCATAAAGGCATTCACTATCGTAATAAACATCGCTGATGCCGAAGAGCCGATCGCCACCGGGATAAGCAAAAGCAAATGTTTTTTCTGATTTTCAAACCGATCCCATGTATACAAATAAATACCGAGGAAAATCGCTTCAAAAAAGAAGGCGAACGTCTCCATAAACAGCGGCAAGCTGATCACTTGGCCAGCCAGCTGCATAAAGTTCGGCCATAAAAGCGACAGCTGCAAACCGATCGCGGTTCCTGTCACCACGCCGACCGCTACGGTGATGACAAAGCCGCGCGTCCAGCGGCGAGCGAGCAAAATGTAATGCATATCGTTTTTGCGAATCCCAATCCATTGGGCAATCGCGATCATCAGCGGAACTCCAACACCAATCGTGGCATAAATGATATGAATCGTCAGCGTCAATTCCGTCAAAATACGGCTAAGCAGCACCGGATCGTAGCCGTTCACGATTTATCCCCCCTTACGAAAACAAACGGCCAATCAAGGAAAGCAAGACAACAGCTGCAACAGCAAAGCTAACGAACGCAAGCGTTTTTTCGTGTCGCTTCCACATATCCATCCTCCCGACAAACCATCAATGAATAAAGAATTTGTGATAAGTTTCACAAAATCATCTACTGCTTATTATTTCATAAAATGATGGGCACTGTATGAACTAATTTCGAATAATTTGTGTCGTTTTTCACATATTCATCGTGACAAACAAAAAAGCAGGATGCCCCTGCCTTTGTCACAAATATTTTCGATGCACCGTTTTCCCGTCATACGTAAACAACATCGACTTTTCCTCGACGACCGTCTCCATATGAACTGGACGGCCCCACAACTGATAAATGTACGGGAGCACCTTTTCCAAATACTTCAAGTCGAGTTCGATCCCTTCATACCAATGTTTTAAATACAACTCGCCGTTGCGCATATAATCGCCGTCATTGACTGTGATATACGGGAATCCGCCGTTGACTCGCATGCTGACGAGTTGATCGCGGATAGTCTCCCAGTTTTTGTCGACGATTTTATATTCTTTTCCTTGTTTCTGGAACAAATACATATCTTCGCGCATGACGAGCTCTTTCGTCAAATAGTTGCGCAGAAACGAAATGTCCGACTCCAGTTCGCGCACTTCAAAAATTTTCGCCCGCCCCGATCCGGGTTTGACACCGTATTTTTTCATCTCCTCGGTCGGGTTGTTCCAACGTTCTTCAATGTCTTCGAAAATTTTCAACCCTAAATAGTACGGGTTAATGCCGGTGCGCGACGGCTGCACGACGTTGGCATTCAGTTTCGCAAATTCAATCGCCTCATCGCTCGTCAAGTCCATCTCGCGCAAAATGCGCTGATGCCAATACGTCGCCCAGCCTTCGTTCATGATTTTCGTCTCGAGCTGCGGCCAGAAATACAACATTTCTTCGCGCATCATCGTCAAAATGTCGCGCTGCCAGTCCTCCAGCTCACGGCTGTATTCTTCAATGAACAACAGCACATCTTTTTCCGGCTGCGGCGGAAACTTGCGCCGTTTTTTGCGCGGCGGCGTTTTTGGCTTGTTTCGTTCATCAAGCGACCAGAGATCGTCATACGGCGTTGACGCTTTCGCCTCCTCTTCCTCTTCGTACACTTCCGTATCTTCCCACGTCCACGACAGTTTCGGCCGCAAGAGCGAGGGATCGATATGCTCTTGAATCGCCAAGACGGCGTCTAAAAATTTCTCCACTTCCAGTTTTCCGTATTGATGTTCGTAATGCTTGATTCGCTCTGCTGTCGCCGCCATGCTTTCCACCATATCGCGCTTTGTGTTGCTGAAGCGGACGTTGTTTTTGAAAAAGTCGCTATGCGCCAACACATGGGCGACGATCAGTTTGTTTTGGATCAGCGTATTCGTATCAAGCAAAAACGCGTAGCAAGGGTCCGAGTTGATGACGAGTTCGTAAATTTTGCTTAACCCTAAGTCGTAATGCAGTTTCATTTTGTAAAACTGTTTGCCAAAGCTCCAATGGGAAAATCGCGTTGGCATGCCGTAGGCGCCAAACGTGTAAATAATGTCCGCCGGGCAAATTTCATAGCGCATTGGATAAAAATCAAGGCCAAATCCTTCGGCAATTTCCGTAATCTCCGCAATCGCCCGCTCCAGCTCTTTCAGCTCGTCCTGCCGCATCCAATCCCCCCTTTTCTTCTTACCACAATGTATGAGGGAAACGGCGGTTTGATACGTTCGATCGTTTGGCATGAACGCGCAGCGCCCCATTTTCATTTGGGGACCGTTGGCTTATAATGGTCATATACAAGAAATTGCGGCAAAGCGTGGTGGTTATTTGCAACATTATTTGCACCATCTCATCGACCATTTCGGCTATATCGGCATTATGATCGCGCTCATGCTTGGCATCGTAGGGCTGCCGATTCCTGATGAATTGCTGCTGACCTATGCCGGCTACCGCGTATCGACCGGTTCGTTTTCCTATCCGCTCGCTTTCCTTTTTTGCTGGCTTGGCGCCGTTATAGGCATCTCGCTCAGCTACACGCTCGGAATTACGCTTGGGTTACCGTTTTTACACCGATTTGGTCCTAAGCTCCACGTAACGGAAAAACGGCTCGAGCAAACGAAAGCGCTGTTTGTGAAACTCGGTCCAACTGTCCTGTTCATTTGCTATTTCATCCCCGGCGTTCGGCATCTCGCCGCTTTTTGGGCCGGGACGAACGCCTACCAATGGCGAAAGTTTGCCCTATTTGCCTACAGCGGAGCCATGGTGTGGGTGGCGGTGTTTTTGACGATTGGCGCTTATTTTGAAAGCCGCTGGACGGCCGTCAAACAATACCTCCACGCCTATCGCCCGTTTTTTCTTCTCGCCTTCGTGATCGCTTTCAGCTTCGCCCTCTTCTGGTGGCGGGCGCAGCAAAAACGAAAAACACCGGACTGAACGCCGGTGTTTTTCGTTTTTCGGCTCCTGCTATACGTGTTTAGTCGAATCACGGCGATACGTTTCCATGAGCAGGCCCATGAACAAGCCGAACCCGAACATCACCATCGAAGCGCCGATAATTCCAAGGCTGACAATGGTAAGAAAAAAGTCTTTGTTGTAAGCGTTTGCGATAAAACTGAGCAAAAAAAGCGCTGTTCCGACCGTTAAGCCGACGGACGCCATCCATTTGCACATGTTGGTCATTTGTTGTCCTTCATGTCGTTGATTCATCTCATCATCCCCTTACTTAGAGGATACTATTCTTGTCACAAAATTGCAATATTTTCTTTTCTTTTTTCTCCTCCGTTTCGGGTATAATTTATATTTTGCCTTCTGTCACAACATTTACAGGGCAACAAAAACGGAGGGCGTCATACACTAACAATGACTCCTTCCCGATAAAGGAGGCATGCCGCTTGAACACCGTCGACTACGATAAAGCGCTCTATTACACGCATCGCTCGGAGTGGGATAATTTGCTGATTTTAATGGTGCGCACGCCCGATGATATGCTATCCAAAAAAATCGAAAAGTTCCTTCACGCTTATAATTTCGAGCATGATTACTCGATCATTCAAGAGCGGCTCCACGCTCTGTTGCGCTACATCGATCATGCCCTTGAAGTCAGCGAACAACAAATGGGGACGGAGGCGTACGCCCATTTTTACTCCTAAAGCAAGCGGGGAATTGGTTTTTCGTCCAATTCCCCGCCGCTGTTTGTCCGCCCGTTACGGAGCGTAAGAAGGCGACACCGCGCGCAAGACGTCGTGCACTCGCCGCATGACGGCACCCGTCAGCGCGGCCAACTTCTCCTCGCTGTCTTGGAGCGATGTCCCTTTCACACCAAAGTACGCTTTCATTTTCGGTTCCGTCCCTGACGGACGCAAACAAAACCACGAGCCATCCTCCAATACGTATTTCAACACGTTCGAAGCCGGAAGGGTGAGCGCCGTTTTCTCTCCGGTGACTGTGTTCGTCCGCTCCCTTGTTTTGTAATCCTCGATCACCGTCACCTTTTTCCCCGCGACCTCCACCGGCGGCTGCTGCCGGAACGAAGCCAAAATCGCGGCGATCGCCTCCGCTCCTTCTTTCCCCTTTAACGTGAGCGATTGTTGCCCTTCACGATAGTAGCCGTATTTGGCAAACAATTGAAGAAGCCCTTCATACAACGACAGCCCTTGCTGCTTGTAAAAGGCGCACACTTCCGCCGCCAGAACAGCCGCCTGCACGGCATCTTTATCGCGAACGAAGTCGCCGATCAAATACCCGTAGCTTTCTTCATACCCGAACTGGAACACATACTGTCCCGTCTGTTCGTATTCCTTGATTTTTTCCCCAATGAATTTGAACCCGGTCAGCGTATCGACCGTCTCCAAACCGAACGAGGCGGCGATCGCCCGCCCAAACTCGGACGTGACAATCGTCTTTAAGACGACCCCATTGGGTGGAAGCAACCCCTTTTCTTTGCGCTGCGACAGTAAATAATGAAGCAGCAGCGCGCCCGTTTGGTTGCCGGTTAAGACGATGTACTCCCCTTCCCCATTTTTTACCGCAATACCGAGCCGATCCGCGTCCGGATCAGTGGCGATGAGCAGATCGGCGTTCACTTGTTCGCCAAGCTCGATCGCCATGGCAAACGCTGCATGCTCTTCCGGATTGGGCGAAGCGACGGTTGAAAAGTTCGGATCCGGCTGTTCTTGTTCCTTGACGACAAAGACGTTTTGGTAACCGAGCTCGGCGAGCGCGCGACGCACCGGCTTGTTTGCCGTGCCGTGAAGGGGCGTAAACACGATCGTCATCTTTGTTTCTTTGGCCAGCTCCGGATGCAGCGAAATCGTTTTGACAGCGTCAATGTACGCGTCATCGATTTCTTTGCCGATAATCCGAATCAGTCCTTTTTGCTTTAATACTTCCTCATCCTCAACACAAACAGCGAGCTCATTCTCGACTTCATTGACATAACGGATGACCTCATCGGCGACAGCGGGCGGCAGTTGTCCGCCGTCTTCGCCGTACACTTTATAGCCGTTGTATTCCGGCGGATTATGACTCGCGGTGATGACGATGCCGGCAAACGCCCGCAAATGGCGAACGGCAAACGACAGCTCCGGCGTCGGGCGCAATTCGTCAAACACATACGCTTGAATGCCGTTTGTGGCCAACGTTTTCGCCGCCTCCATCGCGAATTCCGGCGATTGATGCCGCGAATCATAAGCGATCACGACACCGCGCCGCTTCGCTTCATCGCCAAACGATTGTATGTATCGGGCCAATCCTTCCGATGCTTTCCGGACCGTATAGATGTTCATGCGATTCGTTCCGGGGCCAAGTTCCCCGCGCATGCCGCCGGTGCCAAACTCGAGATTTTTGTAAAAGCAATCTTCAAGCCACCGTTCATCGTCGCGACGCTGCTCTAGGCGTTGCCGCAATTCCGGATGCAACTGCGGTTCGCGGAGCCACTGTTCGTATTTTTGTCTCCATTCCATCCATTTTCCCTCCCGCTTTTCTTTCTCCTGTTTATGTATTCGTTCCCATCATACAATATACCTGCCAAAAGGAAAAGGATGCCTCGACAATAAAGGCATCCTTTTTCTACGGCTATCCTTGTGGCTGCGACGGCTCAGAAATGTTGGTCAACGCTTGTTCCGCCGCTTCATTCGAAACGCTGTTCGTCGCGATGTCCCCTAAAGCAACGATGCCTTGAAGCTGGTTGTTTTCAACGATCGGCAAGCGACGAACTTGATGCTGCGCCATGACGTTAGCGGCATCTTGAACACTCATGTTCGGCGTGCCGGTGACGACTTGATTCGTCATCACCTCAGCGACTTTGACGGTCGCCGGGTTTTTCCCTTGGGACGATACGCGCAACGTAATGTCGCGGTCGGTGATCATCCCTTTCACTTGCCCGTTTTCCACAACCGGAAGCGCGCCGATATTTTTTTGGCTCATAATTTGCGCTGCTTCTTGCACCGTTTGATTCGGCGAAATGGTCGCGACGTTTTTCGTCATAATGTCTTGCACTTTCGTTCCGCTGTTGTTCGTCAATGTGATCCTCCCCTTTCACCGATTAGTATGGCTCGTTTGCCGAACGATATAGGTAGAAAATAATGCCGTTCTCCCCTTTCTTGTTGATGGACGCGTCGATTTCGGTCGATTATAATGAAGCTGAGCCGCAATCGCAAAGGAAAAGGTGAACCGCATTTCTTGCGCGCGAACGAAAGAAGGTGAACGGGAGTGAAAAAGGAGACACGCGCGGAAAACTTGCTGCTGGCCGCTTGGGTGACAGCGCTGGTCGCCACGCTAGGGAGTTTGTATTTTTCCGAAGTGCTCGGCTTTATTCCGTGTGACTTATGTTGGTTTCAGCGCATATTCATGTATCCGCAAGTCATCATTTTAGGGATCGCCATCGTCCGCAAGGAGTTTTCCACCGCCCGTTACAGTTTGGCGTTATCGGTGATCGGTGGCTTGATTTCGCTCTATCATTACGCTTTACAAAAAATACCTGTTTTTCAGCATTACGCCATCCAATGCGGCCGCATCCCGTGCACAGGGCAATACATGAACTGGCTAGGTTTCATTACCATCCCGTTTCTGGCCCTTACCGCTTTTTTGATCATCGCATTGCTAAGCGTTGCCGTGATGCGCCAGCAAAAAAGGAGGAACAACGTTTGAAAAAACTGGTGATCTGGGGTGGGTTGATCGCTATTTTGTTTGCTGTTATTGCTTGGATGACAAAGCTGGAGCAAAAAGAAGAAGCAGAAGGAAATCCATTCCATAAAAGCCGTTTGCATCCGGCCACCGTCGATCAGCTTGATGACCCAAACTACCGCAACATCATTTTGCCCGCCGAGCTCAAACGGGAGTTGGCCGCGGGCAAGTCGCTGACCGTCTACTTTTACAGCCCGTTATGTCCGCATTGCCAGCGGACGACTCCCATTGTCGTGCCGTTGGCCAAACAACTCGGCATTGATTTGCAACTGTTCAACTTGCTTGAATTCGAAGAAGGTTGGGACGACTACCGCATTGAAGCGACCCCGACGATCGTCCACTACGAGGGCGGCAAAGAGACGAAGCGAATCGAAGGGTACCATGATGAGCAAACGTTCCGTGAGTTTTTCTCCTCCATTTCCCGGTCAAAATAAAGAGGAGCTGCGCCTTTCGGCTAAGCTCCTTGTCCGTTTACATCACCCACTCGCTGGCCGCAGGAACGTACTGGCTGCACGGGAACGCGCGCTTTTTGGCGAATTGGTTCGCTTGAAAAGGGAACGTGATGCCATAACGGGCCAGAATGGTTTGATTGCGGACAAACAACCATTCATACGGCTCACATTTCCCTCGCTCCCCGATCCACTCGATCACCGTAATGAGCGACTGCAATGCCGAGATGATGTGGAACGCTTCCTTCATCGTCCCGTTGTATGTAACACGCTCGTGGTCCAGCGAAAGAATGCCCCATTCCTCGAATTGCCGGATTTGTTCGTCATCAAAGTAATAAGGGAAAATCCCGCTGTAAAAGTAGTTGAGCAAATAATGCATGTAGTTTTCTTGCTCTGGAGTTACCGCATACATCATTTTCAACGTTCATCCCACCTTTTCTCGCCGCCATGCTTGCGTTTTCCATCGTTCAGACGGATACTATGAGTGTATCATATTCGCTGCGGGGATTGAGGTAGAAAGTGTTTCCACGACTACAGGGAACTGGGAGGTGCGACAACGTTTGTGGAAACGAAAAGGGGACTGGCTCGAATGCATGATCCCGCGTTTCTGGAGCGGGTTGACCATTGAACAGTTGCTGAAAGAGGTATGGGCTGCCTCGAAAAAACTCGCCCATCGGTGGCGAATGGAACAGGGAGTCAAACTGAACGGCCAAGCGGTTTCATGGCGGACGGAACTGAAAGAGCGCGACCGCCTGCAGCTTTACGCCTACGAACCGGAGCCGTCTTTTCTCATTCCAGAATACCGGGAGCTTTCCGTGTTATGGGAGGACGACCATTTGCTCGTCTTGAACAAGGAAGCCGGCCTAGACGTTCATCCGTCCGAACCGGGACAGACAGGCACGCTCGCCAACGCCGTTGCTTTTTATTTGCAATCGCAAGGAATCTTGACCAAAGTCCGCCATATCCATCGGCTTGACCGCGACACTTCCGGAGCGATTTTATTTGCCAAACATCCGCTTGCCGGAGCGACGCTCGATCGACTGCTCGCCCGCCGCGCCATTAAGCGGACGTACGTCGCCCTTGTTCACGGCCATTTGTCACCAACATCGGGGACTATTTCCGCCCCAATCGGCCGCGACCGCCATCATCCGACGCGCCGGTGCGTCTCAAAAACCGGAGCCGTGGCGGTGACCCACTATCGCGTGCTCAAAACGTTCCCGTCGACCTCGCTCGTTGAGCTGAGCCTCGACACCGGGCGGACGCACCAAATTCGCGTCCATTTGGCGCATCTTGGCCACCCGCTTGTCGGCGACGTGCTGTATGGCGGTCAGCCATCGTTCCATCGCCATGCGCTCCATGCTGTTAAACTGACATTCCGCCACCCGTTTACCAACGAAGAAGTCGTTTGCCTCGCGCCGACGAGCGACTTTCCGGTTGATCTCTCGCCCCTCGCTCGCGAATAGAGCGGTGAAAAAGCGGCGATGGGACCTCACCGCCGGCGGAGGCCATAAAACGAGAGCCGCTCCCCAAAGCGTTCACAAATTGAGGGGAACGGCGAAGCAGCTCTTTCCATCACGGCCGGCTCGCCTTCTATAAGGTCGATGAAAGCGATTGGTCTCCTTTGGTCGATGAATAAAAATATGCATTATTGCAAGGCTTTTCTATTTGAAAAATGATGCTGAGAAGCGGTTGCGCGAGTCAATCACCGCCCCTCTAGAAGGCTGGTGAGAAACTGCTGTCACACACCAATTGGCGGCATTTTCATTCAGAGAAGAAAGCTGATTCTGCGAGGTTTCTCTCATTGAGAAATGGGTGGAACTCAGCGGTATTTTGCACGAAATCACCGCCCTTCTAGATTTCGCTTGCACGGCAGAACGGCAAAAGGCAGACGGCGTTTCCGTCTGCCTTTTCTGCCTTACCAATGCAATGGCTCTTCTTCCGCCCGTGCCGGCTCCCCGTTTTCCTGACCCGGCTCTGGCTGCTCAGGCTCTTTTTTTACCACTTCCAGTGTCTTCACATGATGGCCGTCCATTTCTTTCACTGTAAACAAATAACCATCGATTTCCACGCTGTCGCCGGTTTGAATGTCATAATGCTTCGTCAAAATCCAGCCGCCGATCGTATCCACGTCATCATCGTCGATCTCCAAGCCCAGCAAATCATTGACTTCACTAATCAATACCTTGCCATCGAGCACAAATCCCTCATCCATTTTTTGAATCAATGGCGTCTCATCAATGTCGAACTCATCCTGAATTTCCCCAACAATCTCTTCCAAGATGTCCTCGACTGTTACAAGTCCGGACGTACCGCCATATTCGTCCACTAAAATCGCCATATGGATGCGCTCTTTTTGCATTTTCACAAGCAAATCATGAATCGCAATCGATTCAATGACTTGAATGATCGGGCGGATGTAATCTTTCATTTGTTTTTCGTTTGACGGATTGGCGATAAAGTCCGTAAATACTTCTTTCACGTTAATAAGGCCGAGTACGTGATCCTTATCGCCATCAATGACGGGATAACGCGTATATTTTTCCTCGCGGATGATCTCCAAGTTTTCCTTGACGCTTTTGTTAAGATCTAATGCGACAATTTCCTTGCGCGGCACCATGATTTCTTTCGCCACGCGGTCATCAAAGCGGAAAATGTTGCTGACGTAGCGGTACTCCGACTGATTGATCTCCCCGCTTTTGTAGCTTTCCGACAAAATGAGACGCAGCTCCTCTTCCGAGTGGGCCAGTTCATGCTCCGCCACCGGCTTGAGGCCGAACAGACGCGTCACCAGCCGCGCCGAATGATTGAGCGTCCAAATGAACGGATACATGATGTTATAAAACCAGATGAGCGGCTTAGCCGTAAACAGCGTAATCGCTTCCGCTTTGTGAATGGCGAACGTTTTCGGCGCCAATTCGCCAACGACGACATGCAAAAAGGTGATGAGCGAAAAGGAAATGATGAATGCTAAAAAATGCGATACAGATTCCGATAAGTGGAGGCGTTCAAACAGCGGCAGCAACATCCGCGCCACCGTCGGCTCCCCCAACCAGCCAAGGCCAAGTGAAGTAAGGGTAATGCCCAGCTGGTTCGCCGATAAATAGCCGTCCAAGTTCGAAATCACCTTTTTCGCCGCAACCGCCCGTTTGTTCCCTTCATTGACCAACTGATCAATGCGCGAACTGCGCACTTTGACAATCGCGAATTCGGAAGCGACAAAAAAGGCGGTGCAAGCGATCAGCAATGCCACCAACAGCAAACTGGCTATGTCCAATTCGTCTCCGAGCGCGGATGAAGCGCCCAGATTACACCTCCTGCACAGTAAAGTTTCTACAGCACACTGATGCCACGTTAGGCCGCCAACAACAGGCGGCCCATCACTTACGACTCTTCATTATTGCTCCCTTGGGTAAAAATCAGCACATACTTCAACAGCTCAAATACCGAGATCAATGTTGCCGCCACATACGTCAACGCCGCCGCGCCGAGCACTTTGTTCACGCCGCG
Organism: Geobacillus sp. YF-1; assembly: GCF_052692335.1. Taxonomy (NCBI): domain Bacteria; kingdom Bacillati; phylum Bacillota; class Bacilli; order Caryophanales; family Anoxybacillaceae; genus Geobacillus; species Geobacillus sp. YF-1. The sequence continues at coordinate 591,227 of NZ_CP199850.1, read as the reverse complement.
CGTTTCGTTTGGAGCGATGATCCCTTCAGCGAGCATAAACCGTTTCGCCCGCGCGCTCGCATTAAACTCGACCGGCAGCGTAACGACTTGGAACGCCACCGCCAGCGAGAAGAACAAAATGCCGAGACCGATCAATGAAAATTGATGGAGCAAAAACCCAACGAGCAGCAAAAACGGAGCCACGCCGGAAGCCAAGTTCACAACGGGAAACATCCGGTGGCGGAGAACAAGCGCCGCGTACCCTTGCTGATGCTGAACGGCATGCCCGACTTCATGGGCGGCCACCGAAATGGAAGCGATCGATCGCCCGTAAAACACCGGTTCCGAGAGACGGACGGTGCGAGAGATCGGATCGTAATGGTCGGAAAGCCGCCCCGGCACGACCTCCACCGGCACATGGTGCAAGCCGTGACGGTCTAAAATCAGGCGCGCCACTTCTGCCCCTGTTAAGCCCGATGAGGCCGGGACTTCGGACCAAGCATTGAAGTTGCTCGACACTTTCCACTGCGCCCAAAGCGAGATCAAGAAAGCGATAAAAATGAAAATATCCATCGGATGGAATAGCATCGCAGCCCCTCCGTTTTTTCAATGATGATCAAATGTGTATACTATTATTTATTGTACTTGTTCATCAATTCATACGTCAAACATGCCGCTTTGGTTTCGTTCCTCACCAAAAAAACAGCGCCGGCACGGGCGCTGTGTAGACGATCATTTCGTTAAAAATTGAAATGGTCCGGGTCAGGGCCAATCCGCTTGTTCGCGTTCAATGCATCGATTCGTTTCATTTCCTCATCGGACAGTGAGAAATCGAAGAGATCCGCGTTTTCCTTTATGCGCGCCGGCGTCACCGATTTCGGAATCGTGACAACGCTGTTTTGCAAATCCCAGCGCAGCACGACTTGTGCCGGCGTTTTCCCGTATTTCTTCCCAATCTCCACGATCGTCGGTTCGTTTAAAATTTCTCCGCGCATGAGCGGCGACCATGCTTCAAGCTGGATGCCGTTTTCCCGGCAAAACGCGTGCAGCTCTTTTTGCGTCAGGCGCGGATGGTACTCGACTTGGTTGACCATCGGCTTGATTTCGCAATCAGCCAACACATCTTGCAAATGATGGATTTGAAAATTGCTGACGCCAATGGCGCGCACATACCCGTCTTTATATAGCTTTTCAAGCGCCTTGTACGTCTCTTTGTATTTCCCTTTCACCGGCCAATGGACCAAATACAAATCCACATAATCGAAACCGAGCTTTTTCAAGCTTTTGTCAAACGCCTTTAGCGTCGTTTCGTACCCTTGGTCGGTGTTCCATACTTTCGTCGTCACAAACACTTGCTCACGTGGGATGCCGGATTCGCGGATCGCTTGCCCGACCCCTTCTTCGTTTTCGTAAAAAGCAGCCGTGTCAATATGGCGATAGCCCATTTCCAACGCGGTGCGCACCGCGCGTTTCACTTCCTCGCCCTCTTTGACTTTGTAGACGCCAAGGCCAACCCACGGCATGCGCACGCCGTTATGTAATACCGCGCAATCTTGCAAATGGTTCACGTCGCTTCCCCCTCCAACATCGGTATAGTTTTATTATGGAAAAACGGTGAAGAAAACGCAAAATATATGCACCCAAACATTCCTGATCCGCTGCCGCCAAAAAAGCGAGGACGCGCTCCCTCGCTCCCTATTACAGTTTCCGCTTCACCTTATTTCATTCTTCACCATCAAAAGGAACCGGAGCTCGGCCGCTCGTTTCCCAAAAAAACGCTTCCCTGCCGCGCTCGGTTCATTTGCGGCAAGAAAGCGCCCATCTTCCCCTCTCCAAACGAGCCCAGCTCCTTGCTGCCCCTTCCCCGCCTTTGGCGGACGGGGGGAACGCTCGTTTTGAGCATCGGTCGGAGAGGCTAGTGATTTAATCGTAAATACCGCTTGGCAATACGAGAAAAACGTTGTTTGATCAGTTCTGCTTTTCCCGCGTTCCCCTATTGGAAGGGAATGAGCGGTTTTTTTCACCAGTCTTCCAAGGCGCCCCGGGATGGGATGCCTGACATTTTTTCCTTTGGCTACTGCCCCGCTTATTGGACGGCGGTCATACGGGCAGACTCGGCTTCATTCCGATTCGGGTGAAATTCATTTTCCATTTTCGACACAACGACCGTAGCTACAGCGTTGCCAATAATGTTCGTAATCGCCCGCGCTTCCGACATGAAGCGGTCGACCCCAAGCAGCAAGGCGATGCCTTCAACTGGAATCATCGGAAACGCAGCCAAAGTCGCTGCCAACGTGATAAATCCGGACCCCGTAACTCCAGCTGCTCCTTTCGAAGTAAGCATCAGTACACCGAGCAAGGTTAATTCTTGCCAGATGCTCAAATCAATGCCATAAGCTTGGGCGATGAAAATGGCCGCCATCGACAAATAAATCGATGTGCCATCCAAGTTAAACGAATATCCGGTTGGAACGACAAGACCAACGACCGACTTCGAGCAGCCGTATTTTTCAAGGCGTTCCATCAGCCGCGGTAGCGCCGATTCAGACGAAGAAGTGCCAAGGACAAGCAGCAGCTCTTCTTTGATATAAGCAAGGAACTTGAAGATGTTAAATCCGTAAAGCTTGGCAATCCCGCCGAGCACGACGAAAATAAAGAGCGCCATCGTAATGTAAACAGACCCCATCAGTTTGCCGAGCGACACGAGCGAACCAAGGCCGAACGTGCCGATCGTGTACGCCATAGCGCCGAACGCTGCGATTGGCGACACTTTCATCACTAGGTTGACCACACCAAAGAAAATGTCAGCGATTCGTTCAAAGAGTGAAAGCACCGGTTTGGCTTTTTCCCCTAAACCGGCCGCTGCCAACCCAAACAGGACGGCGAAAAACAGCACCGGGAGCAATTGGCCGCTCGCCATTGCGGCAACGACGTTGTCCGGGATGATGCTGAGCACGAAATCGACAAACCCGTGGCTCGTCTCTTCCGCTTGCTTCGTATATTGGGAAATGTCGCCGCCTTTTACCGCGTCAGTGTTAAACCCAACCCCTGGCTTGATAAGATTGACGACCACAATCCCAATCGCCAACGCAAACGTAGTGACAATTTCAAAATAAATGAGCGCCTTGCCGCCGATGCGGCCCACCTTTTTCAAGTCGCCCATATTGCCGATTCCGATGACAACGGTAAAGAAAATGATCGGGGTAATCACCATTTTGATCAGCTTAATAAAGCCATCGGCCAGCACTTTTAATTTCGTTCCGAACTCTGGAAATAAAAATCCGACAATAATCCCGAAAACAATGCCAAGAATGACTTGCACGGTCAAATTTTTCAGTTTGCCCCGCATTCCCCTCGCTCCTTCCCCTTTTTGATAACGTTTTCAACATTATAATAAAGAAAAGTCAGGGAAATAAAAATATTATGGTGATAATGGTCGTTTTGGTCATTTTGGTCTTGAAGCGCAAAAAGCTGGCGAAAAACCAGTTCGCTCGATTGACAAGATGTGAGGTTTCACGGGTCGACCGGAAAGTTTGCCTATCTGCAAAAGCCGGCACAGCATACGGTGTGACAGCAGCCGCCAGCGCGTAGATAGAGCAAATAAGAGAGAGGATCCCTCCCTTAGGTGTGGTAGAGAAGCGGCCAGTGCTGATGGATAAACGATAAGCGAGGAGCTGACCCAAAAGGCGATCCCCCCTCAAGAAAGACACAACCTATCCCGTGACAGGGAAGCGGCCGGTGCTGATGGATAAGCGATAAGCGAGGGTGCCCCGATCCTCGGGACACCCCTGTTGGAGCACAGAATTTCCTCTCCCGCCATCAGCCTTCGAAAAAAGCATCGTCGGCCAAGCCTTATTTCGGCTCGCGAATGTCATCGAGCCACCGCGAGCCAAACTGTCGTGTATACGCCTCGTACAGCGGGGAAAATTTCTTCTCCCATTCCTCTTTTTCTTGTGCCGTCAACCAGTAGACATGAACATCTTGGCGTCTTCGCAGCTGGGCGAGCTCCTTCTCGTTTTGCTCTTTTGCCTTTTGCCAGTTCCATTCGGTCGCTTCCCGCATCGCTTCCATGATGTTTCGCTGAATGTCCGCAGGCAAATGATCCCAAAATGACTCGTTCACCATCACCACATAGCCGAGATAGCCATGATTGCTAATGGTGAGATATGGCTGAAACTTATAGAACCCCTTGGAATATAAATTGGAAATGGTGTTTTCTTGCCCGTCAAACTCATGTTGCTCCAACGCCCGGTACACGTGATCAAACGAAACAGCGACCGGTTCGCCGCCAAGCAAGCGAAACTGCTTCTCGATCACTTCGCTCGGCATAATGCGAAAGCGCAGCCCGCGAAAGTCATCGGGCTTGATGAGCGGGCGTGCCGTACTCATCATTTGCTTGAATCCGTTGCTCCAAAACGCCAGCCCTTTGATCCCCTTTGTCTCGAGCAATCGCAGCAATTCCTCTCCCACCTCGCCGGTCAAGACGCGGCGCACATGGTCATCATCGCGGAACAAAAACGGCAAATCAAGCACTTGCCATTCCGGGATGAGCTCCGTCACTTTCGAAAACGACGGAGCAATCATTTGCACATCGCCGCGCAATAAGGCGTCCAGCTCTTCTCCATCCGAATAAAGCGAACCGTTCGCGAACACCTCCACTTTGACGCGGCCGTTTGTCTTTTGCTCAACAAGCTCGGCAAACTTTTGCGCCGCCAGCCCTTTCGGTGTATTTTCAGCAACCACGTGGCTGAAATAAACGATAATTTGCTTTTCAAGCCCTTTTTGCTCATCGTCATACACGACTTGCTCCTTTACGGCCTGGCGGCTGACAACCCAGCCGACAAGAACGACAAGGAGAAGGAAAAACAGGCTCCACCACTTCCATTTTCGCTTCATGCTCAACACCATTTCCTTTTTTCGATCGTTGTTCCTTTTTATCATACACCGTAAACATGCTAAAATAAATCATCATCCACGTTTGTTCGAGAAAGAGGGCCATGCTATGAACCGGCTGCCGATTCGTTGGAAGATTACCATTTTCATTTTTGTCATTGTCACTTTTTCAATGTCGCTAAGCGGGTTGTTCATTATCGGTGATTTTTTCCAGACCAAAGAAGACGAATTGCGGCAGCGCGCCTTATTGACGGCGCGCACGGTGTCTGAATTGCCGGAAGTGAGACAGCACATCGTTGGGTCCAAGCAAAGCCGGGCGCTCGTGAATCCCATCGTCGAGCGGGTAAGGGTCGTTCATAACGCCGATTATATTGTTGTGCTTGACATGAACAAAATCCGCCTTTCCCATCCGCTTCCGGCCATGATTGGCACCGTCTCCCGCGGAGCCGATGAAGGGCCGGCGTTCGCGGAGCATACGTACACATCAAAAGCGCGCGGAGAAATCGGGACAGTGGTGCGCGCCTTCGTCCCCATCATGAATCGCGATCATGAACAAATTGGCGTCACCATCGCCGCTTACCGATTGCCAACGTTTTGGGAAGCGATCGATACGTTAAAAGAAGAAATCGCCATGGCGGTCGTTCTGTCGCTCGCCGCCGGCGGGAGCGGAGCTTGGCTGCTCGCCTCCCACATCAAGCGACAAATGTTTGAGCTTGAGCCGCATGAAATCGCCAAGCTGCTCGTGGAGCGGACGGAAGCGTTTAACGCCATGCACGAAGGCGTCATCGCCATCGACAGCAATGAAAACATCACCATTTTTAATGACCGGGCGAAGCAAATGCTGGGCGTCGAAGGGAACGTGATCGGGCGGCCAATTCGTTCCGTCATTCCGGATACGTACCTTCCGGAAATCTTGGAAGTGAACAAACCGATTTACAACAAAGAACTGCAGCTTGGCAACTTAACGATTTGGAGCAATCGCATCCCCATCAAAGTCAACGGGAAGACGGTTGGCGCCATCGCCATTTTCCAAGACCGCACCGAAGTGAAACGGCTCGCTGAAGAACTGACGGGGGTCAAAGCGTTCGTCCACGCCTTGCGCGTGCAAAACCATGAATACATGAACAAGCTCCATACGATTGCCGGCCTGATCCAGCTCGGCCATATTGAAAAGGCGCTCGAATACGTCTTTCAAGTGACCGAAGAGCAAGCGGAACTCACGCAGTTTTTAAGCCGCAACATCAAGGATGAGAGCATTTCCGGGCTATTGTTAAGCAAAATCCGCCGCGGCAAGGAGCTCGGCATTCGGGTGACGATCGATCGGCACAGCCGGCTGCACCGCCTCCCGCCGCACCTTGATCACCATGATTTTGTCGTTCTTCTTGGCAATTTAATTGAAAACGCCTTCGACGCGTTCCAAGGAGTCACCGGCCGGGAGAAAGAAATCTACATCAGCATCGAACAAAACGACGAAATTTGTTCGCTTTCGGTTGAAGATAACGGCCAAGGCATCGCCCGCGAGCATATCGACCGCATTTTTGACGAAGGCTTTTCAACAAAAGGCAAGAACGGTCGCGGCATCGGTCTCTACTTGGTAAAACAAATTGTCGAGAAAGGAAACGGACAGATCGATGTCAAATCAGCGCAGGGCGAAGGCACCGTCTTCACGATGACCTTTGAGATGGCACCGGCTTGATGCATGGGCGACCGCCGTACGTGACCTGCCCAAAACAAAGGAGGAAAAAGCGATGTACCGCGTGTTGTTGATCGAAGATGACCCTATGGTGCAAGAAGTCAACCGGCAAATGATCGAACAAGTGGACGGGTTCACCGTTGTCGGCCTCGCCGGAAACGGGGAGGAAGGGCTTCGCCTCATCCGTGAACTTCAACCTGATATCGCGATGATCGATATTTATATGCCGCAGTTGGATGGTCTTGAAACCGTAAAACAAATCCGGGCTCAAGGCTATGAAGTCGATCTGATCGCCATCACCGCGGCCAGCGACATCGAAACGGTGCGCCGCATCCTGCAAAACGGCGCCTTTGACTATATTGTCAAACCGTTCAAATTCGAACGGCTCAAACAGGCGTTAGAAAATTACCGCGCCTTCCGTCAATCATTGGCGGAAAAAGAGTCGCTCACCCAAGCGGAGCTTGATGCGCTGCGGCAAACACCAAAGCAGCCGGCCGTCTCAACGACAGAACTTCCGAAAGGATTAAACGAAGTGACATTGGAAAAAGTGATCGCTTATTTGCGCCAGCACCGCTTCCCCGTCTCCGCTGAAGAAGTGGCCGAGGGAGTCGGCATCGCCCGTGTCACCGCCCGCCGCTATTTGGAGTATCTCGAAAAAAGCGGAAACGTTATGCTCGATGTGCAGTATGGCGGCGTCGGCCGCCCCGTCAACCGCTATCAGCTAAAGCGGACGTAGCTCAGCCCGTCATTCGCACAATCAGCCGCGCCGGCAACTCTTCTTGCGTTCGCGGCACATTTCCTGTTTCAAGCCAATGATGGAGAAGGCGAAACGCTTTTTCCCCAAGCGCCAAGTGGGGAAGCGCCACGGTCGTCATGCCGAGCATTTCGGCCAACGGATCGTTATCAAATCCAATGACAGCCAGCTCCTCGGGAATGTGCACGCCGACGCGCTGCGCATGCAGCACGATGCCAGCCGCCACTTGGTCGCTCGTCACAAGCAAGGCGCTCGGCCGTTCTTTCATGTCCATCCACCGCTCAATCACACGCTTGCCATCTTCAAGAAATAGACAGCCGTCAAAAATCCACTGCGGTTGCGGAATCACGCCGACGCTGCCCAGCACATCCCGATACGCCGCTGCCCGCGCTTGGCTGTTCGGTCCCGTCGTTCTTCCGATGCAATAGCCGATCCGCCGGTGCCCCTTGTCCAACAAATAGCGAAGCGCCTGCGCAAACGCTTGGTAATGATCGATATACACCGTGAAAAAATCGTGTCCAACGGCTCGTTCACATAAAACGATCGGACCGTCTTCACGGTAAGCGGCAAACACCTCCCAGTCGGCCTCGTGAGAACAGACGATCAGCCCGTCCATTTGCTTCATCCGCAACCGCTCTAACGCTTCTAACTCCCTCTTTACCTCGTAGTTTGTTTGGAACAAAAGTAGCTGATAACCGCAGCGAAGCGCCTCCTTGGAAATTCCTTCAATGACCGCCGAAAAATAAGGATGATGAATGTACGGAAGCATCACGCCAACGATTCTCGTCTTCCCTTTCGCCAAATGGACAGCCTGAATGTTTTTCGTATAGTTCAGCTTCTCGACCGCTTCCCAAACCGCTTTCCGCTTTTCCTCGCTCACGTACGGATACCCGTTTAACACCCTTGATACCGTAGCCACCGACACGCCCGCTTCTTTTGCCAAATCGCGGATGTTCGCCACAATTCCACTCCTTCCGAAAAACAGCTTGACTTGAAACGCGTTTCATCCATTATGCTGGTCTCGCCATTCAGTATACAGGAGGTGGAACGCCAATGCTCAATGGATTGGCCTTGCTTGTCTTGCTTGTCGCGATCATTTGGGGAGGAGCCCATGTCGCTCTCAGCGCCAAAGAGAAACAGAAGCCAAACCACCATAAAAAATAAGGAAGTGAACCCGTTTGTTTCCGCTGTTTCAACTGCTATAATGAATGGTATATGGAAAGCAAGGAGGAATCAAGATGTTTCGATATTGGCAATCGCTCATTTCCATCGTTGCCGCCGCTATCTTGCTTGCCGGCTGCGGCGCGGACTCCTCGCCGCCCGACAAAGCCGAAGCAAAAACCAAACAAACGGCAAGTTCCGGCGAACACCGCACTCATCCGCAAGCAACAGAGCCTGCGAACCAAAACTCCACCGCTGCTAGCGGGCAGCACTCAACCGGGAATGGACAAGGCAAAACGGCGGGGGGTGAACCGGCATCTTCCCGACCAACCACTTCCCTTTCCTACCAAAAAGGGAAGCAAATCGTCACCGGAACAGCCACGTTGACCGTCAGCGACAACCAGCATTTCTCGCTCTATGTCCTGGACGGCTGGACGCTTGATGCAGAGGAACCGAACGCCGACGTTCTCCTTCATGGCAAGACATTCGCCCGCATCCGTCTCCTTCATGACAAGGAGATCGACTACGAACAATTGGCCAAGGAACACGCCCAAGCGGTCAACATCAGCGCCGCGCGCCGGCAAGCCGCGCAGCTCCCTGTCCCATTTCAAGACGCCGTTTGGTACACCGCCCAAGCCGATGGTGTCACCGTCCACGTCATCGCCAGCGCTCAGCCATCGCCACTGCTGCTTACGGTTCATGCTCCTGATGGCGAAGATGCGCTCGGCGCTGTCCTTGCCATGGTCGCCACGTTGCAACGACAATAATCGTTTGGCGGGAGGCCATCGCCCTCCCGCCGCCAAAAGAAAAACCCCCTTTGCCAGCGAAGAGGGTCAAACTAGCTGTATGCTTTCTTCTTTGCGAAAAAACGTTTTCATCGCATGGAAAACGTCCGATTTTTGCCTAAGGATATAATACCGGAATTTTTCGTCTTTAATGTTTTTGTAAGCAGACATTAAGGTGGAATGGCGGTTGTACTGATTCACTTCCCCATATCCAAACATGTTTGACACTTTCAGCAACTCTTGAACAAGCTTGACGCAGCGGGCGTTGTCGGACGTCAAGTTGTCGCCGTCGGAGAAATGGAACGGATAAATGTTATAGCGTGACGGAGAATATTTTGTTTCAATTAGTTCAAGGGCTTTGCGGTAGGCCGACGAACAAATCGTTCCGCCGCTTTCCCCTTTGGTGAAAAATTCTTCCTCACTGACGACTTTCGCTTCGGTATGGTGGGCGATGAAGGCGATGTCGACCGTCTCATACTTCGTGCGCAAAAAGCGCGTCATCCAAAAGAAGAAACTGCGCGCCATATATTTTTCCCACATGCCCATCGAACCGCTTGTGTCCATCATCGCTAGGACGACCGCTTTCGATTCCGGTTTAATGACTTCGTTCCACGTTTTAAATTTCAAATCTTCGCGATAAATCGGGTAAAAGCTCGGCTTGCCGCTCATGGCGTTGCGTTTGAACGCGGCGAGCATCGTCCGCTTTTTATCGATGTTGCCCATCAGCCCGGTGCGGCGAATATCATTAAACTCAATCTGTTGGACAACGTGTTGGTCGAGCTCTTTCCGCTGCAAATTCGGAAGCTCCAACTGGCTGAAGAGCGCCTCTTCAATTTCCATCAGCGACACTTCAGCTTCGTAATAATCTTGGCCTGGCAGGTCACCGGCCCCTTGGCCTTTTCCTGGCCCCTGTCCTTCCCCGCTTCCGTCCTTGGCCACGACATCGCCGACTTGGCTGTCTCCGTTTCCTTGACCGACGTGCTTGTTTTTCTCGTAGTTGTAGCGAATTTTATACTCATCAAGCGAACGGATCGGAATTTTAATCACATCACGTCCGTTAGACATAATGATGCTTTCTTCAGTGATTAAATCCGGCAAGTTATTTTTGATCGCTTCTTTGACTTTTTCTTGGTGACGCTTTTGATCGTCATGCCCTTTGCGGTGGAGGGACCAGTCTTCTTTCGATACAACAAAATTCCCCTTCATAATTTTTCCCTCCTTTGTCAAAATGGTTTCACACTTTTCGCTTTCCCGCATATACTTATGTTGGCGTCATCAAAACAAACGCAGCACGGATACTAGGTTTGGTTTATTTTATCCTATGCAAAAATTCAAAATAATTGCCAAATGAATGCGGAAAATAGTGGGATCGGACAAGCCCGATTGCTTGTTTGCTCTCGCGTTGTGATGCAGCGCCCTGACCTCTAATGAAAACAAGCTCTCCCTTGATCCATGAGGGAACGTGCACAAAGCATGCCTGATGCGACAAAGTTTCTTTATTTGAGAAATAAGGCCGGGAAGCGTCTCGCTTCTTCCATCCCGACTCTTCGCGGTGATAAAAAAGCATGCCTCAGCGCTTGAGGCATGCCTATCGGTTCAACAAGCTGCCGACATAGCGGAGCAATTCGTTGGCCGATGTGGAGTTATATCCGTACTCATCAATCAAGCGGGCGACAACCTCATTAATTTTTTTCAGCTGCTGCTCATCCGGCGTTTTCGTCGATGTTGTAATTTTTACGATATCTTTTAGATCCGCGAACAGCTTTTTCTGAATCGCTTCGCGCAGCCGTTCGTGGGAATTGTAGTCAAACCGCTGCCCTTTGCGCGCATAGGCGGAGATCCGAATCAAAATTTCTTCGCGGAACGCCTTTTTGGCATTTTCGGAAATGCCGATTTGTTCTTCAATGGAGCGCATCAGCTTCTCATCCGGGTTCATTTCCTCACCGGTGAGCGGGTCGCGCAGCTTCGTTTTGTTGCAATACGCTTCGACGTTGTCCAAATAGTTGTCCATCAACGTTTTCGCCGATTCTTCATACGAATAGACGAACGCCTTTTGCACTTCTTGCTTGGCGATTTCATCATATTCTTTGCGCACGAGTGAGATGAAGTTCAAATACCGTTCACGGTCTTCTTTAGAGATGGATGGGTGCTGATCCAACCCTTCTTTCAGCGAACGAAGCACATCGAGCGCGTTGATCGACGGCACTTCTTTACGGATGATGCAGGCCGAAATGCGGTTGATGACATAGCGCGGATCGATGCCGCTCATTCCTTCGTCCGGATGCTCTTTTTTCAACTCCTCGACATCGACTTCGTTGAACCCTTCGATCATCTCTCCGTCATACAAGCGCATTTTCTTCAACAAGTCCACATCCGGTCGTTTTGATTCTTTCAGCCGCGTCAAAATCGTAAACATGGCCGCAATGCGCAGCGTGTGCGGGGCAATATGCACGTTAGCGACATCGCTTTCGCGAATCATCTTTTCATAAATGCGCTCTTCTTCCGAGACGCGCAAGTTATATGGAATCGGCATTACGATAATGCGGGAATGGAGCGCTTCGTTCTTTTTGTTGGCGATAAATGACCGGTACTCGGTTTCGTTCGTATGGGCGACGATCAACTCATCAGCGCTGATCAACGCAAACCGGCCGGCTTTGAAGTTGCCCTCTTGCGTCAGCGACAGCAAATGCCAAAGAAATTTTTCATCGCATTTTAACATTTCCTGAAATTCCATAATGCCGCGGTTCGCCTTGTTCAACTCGCCGTCAAACCGATATGCCCGCGGGTCGGACTCCGAGCCATACTCAGCGATGGTCGAGAAATCGATGCTTCCCGTCAAGTCAGCAATATCTTGCGACTTCGGATCGGACGGGCTGAACGTCCCGATGCCAACGCGCCGATTTTCCGAAAAGAAAATGCGCTCCACCATCACGTCTTCGATTCGGCCGCCGTATTCTTTCTCCAACCGCATCATATTGAGCGGCGACAGCTCCCCTTCAATGCGAATGCCGTATTCGCGGTAAAAATCGTCGCGCAAATGGTGGGGAATGAGGTGAAGCGGATCTTCATGCATCGGGCACCCTTTGATCGCATAAACGGCGCCGCGGTCCGTTTTCGAATATTCCTCGAGCCCGCGTTTCAAGAGCGTCACTAGCGTTGACTTCCCGCCGCCGACCGGGCCCATCAGCAGCAAAATCCGCTTGCGTACATCCAACCGCTTCGCCGCCGGGTGGAAATATTCTTCAACTAACCGTTCCAGCGCTTCTTCCAGCCCGAACAGATGCTGGCTGAAAAACTTATACCGCTTTCGGCCGTTCACCACCTCAACTCCAGCGTCTTTGATCATATGATAAACGCGCGAATGAGCCGACTGGGCCACCCACGGCTTTTCTTTTAAAATCTCTAAATACTCGGCAAACGTCCCTTCCCATTTCAGCTTCTCTTCTTCTTCCCGATATCGAGCGATTTTTTGCAAAATATCCATAAAGGACCTCCTCACCCTCGGATGTCTAACAGAAAGATTATTACAATTTATGCGAGGATGTCCTGTATCATTCGCCGCAAAAAAATTTTGTCTCCTGACGGCCAAACGCGGTCATTCACATGCTTGGCCATATCCGCTATAATAAAGGGGAAAACGCCTTGAAGGAGGGGCAAACGATGCGCACCTTGCTTGTGCTCGGAGTGATCATTGCTTTCTTAACGGCCATTTTCACCGCCGGCTATGAGGACAAACCCGGCGTGAAATAAAGCCCAAAAAAACGACCTCCGTCGCGAAGGTCGTTTTTTTGTTTTGCGCCTACGACAACCCGTGAAACCGTTGCTGGCGCAGCGCTTCATACACTAAAATGGCCGCCGTATTTGATAAGTTCAGGGAACGGACTTTGTCGTTCATCGGGATGCGAAGGCAGCGATCCATATTGGCCTCGAGCAAGTCTTTTGGCAATCCGGTCGTCTCGCGGCCGAACACAAAGAAAATATCCTTGGTTGTATCGCTAAAGTCAAACGAATCATAATACTGCCGGCCGAATTTCGTAATGAAGTAAAACTCGCCTCCCGGAAATCGGGCAAACAACTCGTCAAGCGAATCGTAATAGGAAAGATTGACATAAGGCCAGTAGTCAAGGCCAGCGCGCTTTAACATTTTATCGTCCGTCGAAAATCCGAGCGGACGGATGAGATGGAGCGCCGTATCCGTCGCCGCGCACGTACGGGCGATGTTCCCGGTGTTGGCTGGAATTTCTGGTTGGTATAGTACAACATGAAGCGGCATGTTCTTCACCTCAACAACATCGTTTATTTGCGATCCATGATATGAAAAAATTTATACCGGATGTTTGGGGTGTAAGCGCTCGAATCTTCGTAGGACCAATAACGCATCCGACTGTTGGTAGTATGGGCGTTCACAAGCGGCATCCCCTCTTGGTCTTTGGCCACTACGATCGCCGAATGGTCAAAGCGCCCGTCCCCTTGAAAATCATAACAAATGACATCGCCTGCCATCAATTGTCCCGGTTCGGAAACTTCCACCGCCTGCAAGCCGATGCGCGACCCGCTTAAGTACCAGCGCAGGGAATGAGCGACGGCCCAGCTGTAGCTCCAGCTCCCGTTTTGGCACCACCACCCCCGCGCCCGATTCGGGTAACCCGTCATAGGCACCCCACCTGCGTACAGGCATTGGGAGACAAAATTGGTGCAATCAACAGGAAAAGACGGGAACGCCGGGTTGTGACGATTCCACCATGTTTCCGCGTACCGCACCGCCTGAGCGCGGTCATATTGATAGGAAAGCCGCTCTCCCCGCCATTGCTCACGCTCCACCCGCGGCGCCTCGACATTCCCTCCCGTCCGGCTGATCCGATCGTCGGCAACCCATTCGCCGTTTACAAACCGCGCGCACCGCTCCTCGACTTGCTCTTCCACATATAAAACGTCTCCTTGTTTCAGCAAAAACTGATGATGGGCCACATACACCAGTTTGGTTTCCCGTTCGACCGTCTGTCGTCCGACGATTTGCCCACGAATCGAACAGCGAACGATTTCCACTCCTCGTTTTTGGCAGAGCTTCTGTTTTCTCGTGATCTCTTCATCCTTTAACCCGTTTCCTGACACAAACGAGCGGGCCCGCTCGTTCAGCCGCTCGCGCAATCGTTGTTTCATGCCGTTCCCCACTTTCGTTTTTGTTACTACCTTATGTGGGGAAGCGGCTGTTCTTTCCCGCTTCTTTGCGGCATCCGTCCCGCCCTTTACCCGTTTCCCTCATCGCTTAGGAGGGCGGGGATTTAAGGGAGCAAGCCGCTTATCAAGCTTGTTTATCAAATAGAAGAGCCTTGTCGCATCAGGATCGTCTTTCAAACTCTCCCCCATTGTTCAAAAGAAACAACCGTTTTTCACCAGCCATCTAGGGGAAGCGGAAGCTCGTTTTCACCAGCCTTCCCGTTACTTTAGGAGGGCGGGGATTTCGTGTAAAATGCTACTATCCCACCAGTTTCTCAATTAGAGAAACCTTGCAGAATCAGCTTTCTCTTCTGACGCTGTCTTCCAACAGTTTCAGCCCTTTTTCAATTTCAGCAAGCACCACCTCATCCGTCTCCGTCCGTCTAGCTTCATCGAGATGCGGTCGCACGCTGGCATCGCCGATTTTTCCGAGCGCCCATGCGGCCGTCCCACGGATGACCGGGCGGCTGTCTTCTTTCAACAGCCGCAACAAATGCGGCACCGCCGTTCGGTCTTTGTAATGGGCAAGCGCCAAGATGGCATTGCGCTGAATCGGTTTTTTTCCGCGCCATGAACCAGCCATGGCGCCGAATTTTTCTTGAAACTCACGATTGCTCATTTGAAGAAGCGGAATCAGCTTCGGTTTGACCGCCTCCGGATCGGGTTCAAATTCCGGATGGAAATGAAAATCTTTCCCTTTGTTTTCCGGACAGACTAACTGGCACGTGTCGCAGCCGTACAACCGGTTGCCGATTTTCTCGCGAAATTCATCGGCCAAAAAGTCTTTTGTTTGTGTTAAAAACGAGATGCACCGTTGCGCGTTTAGCTGCCCTCCTTGCACGAGCGCTCCGGTCGGACACGCATCGATGCATTTCGTACATGTGCCACATCGATTTTCAATCGGCTCATCAGGGGGAAACGGAATGGTTGTGATCATTTCCCCTAAATAGACGTACGAGCCAAATTCCGGCGTAATGATCGAGCAGTTTTTCCCGCTCCAACCGATCCCGGCCCGCTCAGCCACAGCGCGATCGGCCAGCTCTCCAGTATCGACCATCGAACGAACGCGGGCGTGCGGCACTTTGGCAAGCAAAAACTCCTCAAGCTGCCGTAAACGATCCCGCAATACAACATGATAATCTTTGCCCCACGATGCACGGCAAAAAAGGCCGCGCCGCTCCGTCTTTGTCCCCCGCGGCGCCTGCTTCATTTTCGACGGATAAGCGAGCGCAATGGCAATGATTGATTTGGCCTCAGAAAGCAGCAAATCGGGATTCGTTCGTTTTTCAATATCCTTTTCCTCAAATCCGGACTGGTAGCCAAGCTCTTGCTGGCGTCGCAATCGTTCTTTTAGTTCCACAAACGGATCGGCGCTGGCAAATCCAATTTTATCAATACCGATCGTCCGGCTGTACGCAATCAACTCTTGTTTTAAGGCGACAACATCCATTGTTTTCCCTCCTTTCGACTCCTATGATAAAATAAAGCGCGAGGTGATTGACATGAACTATATCGTATCAGAAGAGCTGAAACGGCGTCTCCCTTCCGGAAAGTTCGGAATCATCTGCTACCGGCACATCGAAGTAGGAGATTCGCCCCAAATGCTAAAAGGACGGTTGCAACTGTTTCAGGAATCAATTTATATCGAACTGCAGGAAAAAACGATCCATGACATTCCTGAACTGGCCGAATGGCGTCACGTATTCAAGCAAATCGGGACGGATCCCGCTCGTTATCGCCCATCGAGTGAAAGTCTGTATCGGCGCATTCAAAAGAAGCACTTTCTTCCTTCCATTCATTCAGCAGTGGATGTCAACAATTTCTTTTCACTCTATTATAAGATTCCGCTCGGCATCTACGACCTTGACCGCATACACGGGACCGTGACCGTAACCATCGGTGCTGAACAAGACGAATATGTCGCTTTAAACGGCCGAACGGTCAACTTTGCCAACAAACTTGTCAGCAAAGATGCATACGGTCCATTCGGCAGTCCGATCGTCGATTCGGAACGGACGGCCGTCACTCGTGACACCAAAAACGCCTTACAGATTGTATACTTTCCACCTTCCATCGCCAAAGACGTCGCCCATCGCCAGCTCGAAGCCATGCAAGCGATGTTCACGCAAATCCATGGCGGCGAAGCGGATGTTCAACTGCTTGAATGACATGTTCCTCCCGCTTCGGTGAATCGCAGGCGGGAGGGGATCGCAATAAAAAAACGCAATGCCTCGTTCATCGACGAAACGAAACACTGCGTTGTCCCCAATCTTTCTGCTATGGAACCCATTATACCTCATGATGGCCTATTCGGCAAGAAAAAGCGCAATTTTCGACAAAAACAAGTTTGATAAAATGGCACCAGGCAACCTGGTGCCATAAGCAGTGACCCGTACGGGATTCGAACCCGTGTTACCGCCGTGAAAGGGCGGTGTCTTAACCACTTGACCAACGGGCCATGCATGGCGGAGAAGGCGGGATTTGAACCCGCGCGCCGCAAAACTGCGACCTAACGGTTTAGCAAACCGTCCCCTTCAGCCACTTGGGTACTTCTCCAGAGAAAATGGCTCCGCAAGTAGGATTCGAACCTACGACCTACCGGTTAACAGCCGGTTGCTCTACCGCTGAGCTATTGCGGAACGATTCAACACCATGTCCGTTTTCCTACGGGCTACCATACCGTTGCTCCATCCGGCAATGGTGGGACAACGGTTCACCGTTATTATAGCGAATCATCCGACAATATGCAATGGGAAATAGTGGGCCTAAGTGGACTTGAACCACCGACCTCACGCTTATCAGGCGTGCGCTCTGACCAGCTGAGCTATAGGCCCATCCAAAAGCGGGTGATGGGAATCGAACCCACGACATCAGCTTGGAAGGCTGAGGTTTTACCACTAAACTACACCCGCACATCGATTTCTTCAACCATTCACCACGCAATTTCGCGCCTCTTCCTCTACCAGCGCATTCAAAGAAGCGGAATGCGTCGAGGCTACTCGCAGCCTATTCGGTGAAGCTAAGGCTCGTGGCTGAGGTTTTACCACTAAACTACACCCGCACATCGATTTCTTCAACCATTCACCACGCAATTTCGCGCCTCTTCCTCTACCAGCACATTCAAAGAAGCGGAATGCGTCGAGGCTACTCGCAGCCTATTCGGTGAAGCTAAGGCTCGTGGCTGCAATTTTACCAAGAGCTTACTGGTTTTAAGAAGAAAAAGGGCGACTAGTGGGAATCGAACCCACGCATGCCAGAGCCACAATCTGGTGCGTTAACCACTTCGCCATAGTCGCCATGATGTTGATGCCGGCTGCAGGACTTGAACCCGCAACCTACTGATTACAAGTCAGTTGCTCTACCAATTGAGCTAAGCCGGCATAAATCCATATTATGCAATGCTTATCGTTTTTCCTAATAGTCAACTGGTCGAAAAAAGCGGAACGCTCAAACCGAGTTGATGCCGTCTCATTCTATTTGTGCCAACGGAGCTAAATGAGACGATTATTTATGGCGGAGGAGGAGGGATTCGAACCCCCGCGCGCCTTGCGGCGCCTCTCGGTTTTCAAGACCGACCCCTTCAACCACTTGGGTACTCCTCCAAAAAAACAACAATAATGGTGGACCTTGTAGGATTCGAACCTACGACCGGACGGTTATGAGCCGTCTGCTCTAACCAGCTGAGCTAAAGGTCCGATAAGAGTGGCGGTGGAGGGGATCGAACCCCCGACCTCACGGGTATGAACCGTACGCTCTAGCCAGCTGAGCTACACCGCCAAAACGGATGAAAAAGTGGAGCCTATCGGATTCGAACCGATGACCTCCTGCGTGCGGGGCAGGCGCTCTCCCAGCTGAGCTAAGGCCCCAAAGTGGTCGGGAAGACAGGATTTGAACCTGCGACCTCACGGACCCGAACCGTGTGCTCTACCAAGCTGAGCTACTTCCCGATAAAACGCGCTCGAGAGGATTCGAACCCCTAACCTTCTGATCCGTAGTCAGATGCTCTATCCAATTGAGCTACGAGCGCAAGTGCCGAGGGCCGGACTCGAACCGGCACGGTAGTCACCTACCCCAGGATTTTAAGTCCTGTGCGTCTGCCAATTCCGCCACCCCGGCGGCAGTGGAGCGGAAGACGGGGTTCGAACCCGCGACCCCCACCTTGGCAAGGTGGTGTTCTACCGCTGAACTACTTCCGCAACATGATGAGCCATGGAGGACTCGAACCTCCGACCCTCTGATTAAAAGTCAGATGCTCTACCTACTGAGCTAATGGCTCATGGTTTGGTATACACCCAAATATTTGACGATGCCCCTTCCTCTACCAGCCGACTCAAAGATGCCGAGTGCGTCGAGGCAACTCGCAGTAAACTCGAAGATGTATTGCTCGTTACTGAGCGAATGACTCATGGTGGTCCTTAGTGAAGCACACACTTGCATACTCTCAAGCAAAAGAAAAGATGCCGGCTGCAGGACTTGAACCCGCAACCTACTGATTACAAGTCAGTTGCTCTACCAATTGAGCTAAGCCGGCGAATGGTGGCTCGGGACGGAATCGAACCGCCGACACAAGGATTTTCAGTCCTTTGCTCTACCGACTGAGCTACCGAGCCATATGTTATTTTTTAACTCGCTCATTGATTGCCTATGCCTCTTCCTCTACCAGCTGATTCAAAGATGCTTGATGCGTCGAGGCAACTCGCAGCAAACTCGATGATGCTGATGCTCGTCTCTACCGACTGAGCTACCGAGCCATATGTTATTTTTTAACTCGCTCATTGATTGCCCTATGCCTCTTCCTCTACCAGCTGATTCAAAGATGCTTGATGCGTCGAGGCAACTCGCAGCAAACTCGATGATGCTGATGCTCGTCTCTACCAAGAAAGCAACCAAAATATATAGGGTTGTCATAATTTTTAAACAAAGACGGTCCCGACGGGACTCGAACCCGCGATCTCCTGCGTGACAGGCAGGCATGTTAACCACTACACTACGGGACCTTGTTGGTTGCGGGGGCAGGATTTGAACCTGCGACCTTCGGGTTATGAGCCCGACGAGCTACCGGACTGCTCCACCCCGCGACGATAAGAAGAGCAGTATCATTGAAATATTTGTTGCCTCTTCCTCTACCAGCTGATTCAAAGATGTTCGATGCGTCGAGGCAACTCGCAGCGTATTCGATGAAGCAAATGCTCGTTGCTCCACCCCGCGACGATAGAAGATGAACTTATTTCAATGATGCGCTGAATTTTGTATGTTTGAAAGTGGTGGAGGATGACGGGATCGAACCGCCGACCCCTTGCTTGTAAGGCAAGTGCTCTCCCAGCTGAGCTAATCCTCCATAAATATCCGCCTAGCAGCGACCTACTCTTGCAGGGGCGCTGGCCCCAACTACCATCGGCGCTGGAGGGCTTAACTTCCGTGTTCGGGATGGGAACGGGTGTTTCCCCTCCGCTATCACCACTAGGCTATTATCGACACATTTTATTATAAGGAAAGTAAGCGGATTGTCAAGGGCTTTTTCATTCCTTCAAAACTAGATAACCGTCGGAAGAAGCCGCGTGTCGTACTGTCTAGCTCCGGCCGCCATCGGCTCGCGACGCTTCGGTCCTGCTGTGGCGGTATAGCCTCCTCGCAGGCCCTCCAGCGCGTTTCGCCGATCGGCGGGCGGCCTCCGCTTTTCTAGGTTAAGCCCTCGATCGATTAGTATCCGTCAGCTCCACGTGTCGCCACGCTTCCACCTCGGACCTATCGACCTCGTCATCTTCGAGGGATCTTACTCGCCTAACGCGATGGGAAATCTCATCTTGAGGGGGGCTTCACGCTTAGATGCTTTCAGCGCTTATCCCGTCCGCACATAGCTACCCAGCGGTGCCCCTGGCGGGACAACTGGTACACCAGCGGTGCGTCCATCCCGGTCCTCTCGTACTAAGGACAGCTCCTCGCAAATTTCCTGCGCCCGCGACGGATAGGGACCGAACTGTCTCACGACGTTCTGAACCCAGCTCGCGTACCGCTTTAATGGGCGAACAGCCCAACCCTTGGGACCGACTACAGCCCCAGGATGCGATGAGCCGACATCGAGGTGCCAAACCTCCCCGTCGATGTGGACTCTTGGGGGAGATCAGCCTGTTATCCCCGGGGTAACTTTTATCCGTTGAGCGATGGCCCTTCCATGCGGAACCACCGGATCACTAAGCCCGACTTTCGTCCCTGCTCGACCTGTCCGTCTCGCAGTCAAGCTCCCTTGTGCCTTTGCACTCTCCGAATGATTTCCAACCATTCTGAGGGAACCTTTGGGCGCCTCCGTTACCTTTTGGGAGGCGACCGCCCCAGTCAAACTGCCCACCTGACACTGTCTCCCACCCCGCTCAGGGGTGCGGGTTAGAATTTCAATACCGCCAGGGTGGTATCCCACCGGCGCCTCCACCGAAGCTGGCGCTCCGGCTTCTCAGGCTCCCACCTATCCTGTACAAGCGATACCAAAATTCCATATCAGGCTGCAGTAAAGCTCCACGGGGTCTTTCCGTCCTGTCGCGGGAAACCTGCATCTTCACAGGTAGTATAATTTCACCGGGTCTCTCGTTGAGACAGCGCCCAAGTCGTTACACCTTTCGTGCGGGTCGGAACTTACCCGACAAGGAATTTCGCTACCTTAGGACCGTTATAGTTACGGCCGCCGTTTACTGGGGCTTCGGTTCGCACCTTCGCTTCCGCTAAGCGCTCCCCTTAACCTTCCAGCACCGGG
>NZ_CP199850.1:92500-565000 GCF_052692335.1 Geobacillus sp. YF-1 | reverse complement strand
AAATACTCCAATATCGCATGACGCTGCGGCGTAATGCGTATGCCCGTCTTTTTTAACATGTCCAGCGCTTCCTTGAGTTGCTCATTGACAGACACCGTCATGCACCTCACTCTCTGCAAAAGATGAAAAAAATTATCATTTTATAATATTTATAATTAGTCTACAAGGAATGTAGGCGTTTTGTCAATATACATACCATTAATATATGGGACTTGAGCGTCTTTATTTAACAAAAAGAGGGCGGAAATCGTTTCCGCCCGCCACAATTCATTCATTTGAGGAGGTTACTATGCATCATACGCAAAAACGTTGTTCTTGCTTGGACGCTTACCTAGATGAGGCCAATCGGGCCACCTGCGCGAGCGTCTCATCGACGTGCCCCTTTACTTTCACCCCGCGCCATTCTTTGACCAATGTTCCATCGGGGGCGATAATGAACGTCGAGCGCTCGATGCCCATGTATTCTTTGCCAAAATTCCGCTTTTTCTTCCAGACCCCATACAGTTCTGCCACCTGATGCTGCTCATCGGAAAGAAGCAAAAACGGCAATTCATACTTCTCAACGAACGTTTCATGCCGCTTGACTGGGTCTGTGCTCACCCCTAAGATGACGGCATTCAATTCGTTAAACCGTTCATAGCGGTCGCGAAAATCGCATGCCTCGGTCGTGCACCCGGGCGTCATGTCCTTTGGATAAAAATAAAGAATGACATACTGACCGCGAAAATCGGAAAGCGACACCATTTCCCCGTTGCTTGCTGGCAAAGTGAAATCCGGGGCTGGCTGGCCAATCACTGCCGTCATGGCATTCCCTCCGTCTTCGATGTTTTCTTTTAGCGTAGCGAAGACGAAGAGAATTTGCAACTGTCAGCGATGGTCCCAGTCAAATACAGTGCGCGTGACAATGACAGCAGGCATAATGTAGCCGAGAAGCGCTTCGGCAATGGCGATCCACCGCCCGATGCCGATCGGGGTCACATCCCCGTACCCGACGGATAAGAGCGTCATACCGCTTAAGTACAAGCTATCCTCAAGCAAAGCGAGACGTTCTCCTGTGGCACTGTTCGGAGACGGAGTAAACACTTGATGGCCGTTGATCTGCAAAATCATGTAAATCATAGCAAACCCAAGCATCATCGTTACGTACCACTGAACAAGCACCCATAAGCTGTCGAGCGAAAGCCGGTGCGTCGCTTGCACGCGCGCCGTCCAAAGCGAGGTGATACAGCCTAGGAGGACGGCGGCAATCACTCCGAGGAAGGCGTAATCCATCGCATCCCCCCATCTTTGTCCGTTGTTCATATATACGTGGCCGGACAAGCAATTATGACGGGGAGGAACCAGCGGGGAGTGAAACCAACCGACCGCACCAAGGCGCCGTCTGTCGAGTGGCTCATCCAGTCAAATGGCCAGTTGTCATTTTGACCGAACGCACTCCTCACTGGAAAAAAAAGCGGGCAGCCAGCTCAGTGAGGCGCAAATCGCGTTGTCATGGCGACTCCTCACCGGAAAAAGAAGCGGGCCAGCACCTCTTTCAGCGTCGCGGCGCTGTGGTGAAACCAAGTTTGCTCGTGATCGTCCAGCTCGATTTCAATCACTTCGCGGATGCCATTACGGTTGATGACCGCTGGTACACCGATATAGACGTCGCGTTCACCGTATAAGCCGTCCAAATAAGCCGAGACGGTCAAAATGGCATTTTCGTTATGCAAAATGGCGCGCGTCACGCGGGCAAGCCCCATGGCGATGCCGTAGTATGTCGCTCCTTTTTTCTCGATAATTTGATAAGCAGCGTCACGAACGTTGGCAAAAATGCGCTCCAAATCCTCCCTTGCCTGTTCTCCTTTCGATTCGATCCACTTGCGGATCGGCACCCCGCCGATGTCAGCCTGGCTCCAGACCGGAAGCTCGGTATCGCCGTGTTCCCCGATAATGTAGGCGTGGACATTCGTCGGGGCGATGGCGAAATACTCGCCTAATAAAAAGCGAAAGCGGGCGGTGTCCAAAATCGTGCCCGATCCGATTACTCGTTCTGGCGGCAGGCCGCTGAACTTCCACGTCGCATATGTTAAAATATCAACCGGATTGGTGGCGACAAGAAACAATCCTTGAAACCCGGATGCCATAACCGATTCAACGATCGAGCGGAAAATGGCGATATTTTTATCCACTAGATCAAGCCGCGTCTCGCCTGGTTGTTGATTGGCGCCGGCGCAAATGACGACTAAATCAGCGTCGCGGCAGTCGCGGTAATCGCCATGCCAAATGTCCGTGGGCTTCGGCGCAAACACTTTCCCATGGTTGAAATCCATCGCATCGCCCGCAGCTTTATTTTCGTTCGCATCGATGAGCACAATTTCATCGGCAATCCCTTGGTTCAATAAAGCAAAAGCATAACTGGCGCCGACCAATCCGGTGCCGATGACCGCCACGCGATTTCCTCCTCCGTTTTTCATCGCTGTCTCCCTCCTCATGATTGTGAATATATTCACAAATTATTTTACACGATGAAGCGAGAACTATGCATAAACGATTATGGCAATTGTTTGGCCGTTGTTTGGCATTTTTATGACAGCCTCCGTTAAGCAAAAAACGGACGGGGCAGTCAGCTCCCCGTCCCGCGATACCGCCTCACCCCAGCGTTCCAAAGCATGACGGCGATGGCAAAAAACAAGGCGCCGACGACCGGAGTGAAAAACGCGTAGCCATACCATTCTTCCTTGCGGAGAAAATACGAAGCCGGATAGACGCCGACGAAGGCAAACGGCAACACCCACGTTAAAATATAGCGGATGACGCGATGGTAAATATCGACCGGGTAGCGGCCATAGCTGCTGATGTTGTACATCATCGGCATGATGGATGTGCGGGCATCGGCAAAAAAGCTAATCGTCGCCAGCGAAATGAAAATGCCGGCATAAATCAACACTCCGCCGACCACAAGCAAAATAAACATCAAGGCATCATACCAATGGAACGAAAGCGACAAGCGGCTGCCGGCATACACCATAATGACCAGCCCGGGCACAGCGCCGAGCAACGATTCGAGCTCCATTCGCTCGAGAATGATCTGAAACAGGCTGTGCACCGGGCGCGTCAACACGCGGTCCATTTCGCCTTGGACAATGTAGCGCTCATTAAAATCCCATAAGTTGAAAAAGGCCGCAAATACGGCGTACGGCACGAGGAAAAAGCCGTAAATGAACAACATCTCATCGCGCGACCAACCGTGAAGCAGCGGCGTATGGCTGAACACAACGAGCAAAAAGATCAAGTTGACGGCCTGAGCCATCAAGTCGGACAGCCACTCTACGAACAAATCGGCACGATATTGCAGTTTCGTCTTCATATATTGCCCCATGTATTGAACAAACACCGATACGTAAAACAACGTTTACCCTCCTTGCACAACGAGACGCCGTTTCGCCGCCCTCCATAACCATCCAAGCGGGAACAGCAACGCGATGCACCATGCCGCCTGCATGAGCAGGCCGTCGCGAGCGGCGGCGCCTTGGAAGCTTTCCGTAACAATCATGCTCGGGATATAGCTGATCGCCTGAAACGGAAAATAGTGCATCCATCGCTGCGCCCAATCTGGATAAAAGGAAAGCGGCAAAATCAACCCGGAAAACAAGTCGATGATAAACCGCTTCGCCCGCAGCAACCCTTCATTGCGGAACGTAAAAAACGTCACAACCCCCGCAAGCAAGTTCAGCTCGGAAAAAATGATAAAGCTGAATAAAAGCGACAGAGCGAAGGCGAACCACGTTTTCGCGTGTTCTGGAAACTGCAGCGGCAAAAAAAGCGATACGACCAAAAGCCCAGGCAATGATAAAAAGAACAGGCGGAACAGCCCCTCGCCAAGCCCTTGCACCGCTTTCATTCCCAAATAGCTGTACGGGCGGATCAATTCCACCGCTACTTTTCCATCCCGGATTTCCATGGCGATTTCGCGGTCAAGGTTGTTAAAATAAAACGCCCGCGCCAGCCAAGAAATGGCGACATACGTCGTCATTTGCTCAAGCGACATCCCTTGCATCGACGGCCTGCCCCCATAAACGGCCGACCAAAGGAAGTAGTACGCCGCAATGTTAATGGCGTAAATGAGAATCCCCGTATAATAGTTGGTCCGGTAAGCGAGCATCATTAAAAAGCGGATGCGAATCATTTCCATATACTTATCCATGCACCGCACCCTCTTCGTAAATGTGGCGAACGATCTCTTCCGTCGACGCTTCATAAATCCGAATATCTTGCAGCGGGTAGCGGGCGGCGACGCGGCTGACGACTTCCGGCACTCCTCCCGATGGAACGTGCGCCACCCAAATGTTCGGCTGCTCTCCTTTTTTCCAGACGACATCCAAGCCAACCGTCAGCTCCTGCAAAGGCGGAGCGGCCGTTGCTTCTGCGAATGTAAACGCCACCCGTTTTCCTTGTCCCCACTTTTCTTTTAACGTTTCGAGCGAACCATCATAAATGATTTTTCCTTCGTCAAGCATGATCACCCGCTCGCACAGCGCCTCGATGTCTGACATGTCGTGCGTCGTCAGCAAAATCGTCGTTCCGTACCGCTCGTTCAACTGTTTCAAAAACTGACGGATGTTGAGCTTAACAAGCACATCCAAACCGATTGTCGGCTCGTCCAAAAACAACAGCGGCGGATTGTGAATGAGCGCGGCGGCGAGCTCGCAGCGCATCCGCTGCCCGAGCGACAGCTTGCGCACCGGCTTATCAAGCAGCGATCCGATCTCAAGCATCTCGATCACCTCGCCCATATGGCGGTCGTACTGTTCATCGGGAACGCGGTACACTTTTTTCAACAAGCGAAACGATTCTTGAACCGCGATATCCCACCACAATTGCGAGCGCTGGCCGAACACAACGCCGATCGTGCGCACAAATTTCTCCCGCTCTTGATGCGGGTTCATCCCGTTGACGACGATGCGACCTGACGTCGGGGTTAAAATACCGGTCAACATCTTGATCGTCGTCGACTTGCCGGCCCCGTTTTCGCCGATATAACCGACGATTTCACCTCGCTTGACAGCAAAAGAAATGCCGTCAACCGCCCGAACGGTCGTGTAACGGCGCGTCCATAAATCACGAAACGCCCCGACGAGGCCGGAGCGGCTTCTATGGACTTTAAATTCTTTTCGCAGCTGTTCAACTTCAATGATGTTCATCTTTCTCCTCCCGCCTCTTTAGTTGCCGACTAACAAAGGGGTTTGCCTGTTTTCCGTTACATCGCCATTCATTATACATAAATCATCGTCATTTGCACCTGTTTTGTGTCTCATCCATACCAAAGGGGCTCGTTTGTACGCGCGAACACCCTAGCCGCAACTGACAACCCCATTATGGTAAAATAAAGGCGCAGTTATCGGAAACAGGAGGATCAAACGATGCAGTGGACCAAATCAGAACAATTCTATGAGGAAGCACTTAAGCACATTGTCGGCGGGGTGAACAGCCCGTCCCGCTCATACAAAGCCGTCGGCGGCGGAGCACCAGTCGTGATGGAACGGGCGCAGGGAGCGTATTTCTGGGATGTAGATGGAAACCGGTACATCGACTATTTGGCCGCCTACGGGCCGATCATCGCCGGCCACGCCCATCCACACATCGCCGCGGCCATCCGCCGCGCCGCCGAGACCGGGGTGCTGTACGGCACGCCGACGCCGCATGAGATTACGTTCGCCAAAATGTTAAAAGAGGCGATCCCGTCGCTTGAAAAAGTACGGTTTGTCAACTCAGGAACGGAAGCGGTGATGACGACGATCCGCGTCGCCCGCGCCTACACCGGCCGCAGCAAAATCGTGAAATTCGCCGGCTGCTACCATGGCCATTCAGATCTTGTGCTCGTCGCCGCCGGCTCAGGACCATCGACATTAGGGACGCCGGATTCAGCTGGCGTGCCGCCAAGCATTGCCCAAGAAGTGATTACGGTGCCGTACAATGATGCGGAATCGTTCCGTGAAGCGATGAACGTTTGGGGCGAGCAAGTCGCAGCCGTATTGGTCGAACCGATCGTTGGCAACTTCGGCATCGTTCTGCCAAAGCCAGGCTTTTTAGAAGCGATCAATGAGGTGGCCCACAAAAAAGGGGCGCTTGTCATTTACGACGAAGTGATCACCGCCTTCCGCTTTATGTATGGCGGAGCGCAAAACTTGCTCGGCATCGAACCCGACTTGACAGCGATGGGGAAAATTATCGGCGGCGGCTTGCCGATCGGCGCATACGGCGGACGCCAAGACATTATGGAACAAGTCGCTCCGCTCGGACCGGCGTACCAAGCGGGGACGATGGCCGGCAACCCGGCGTCGATGCTCGCTGGCATCGCCTGCCTTGAAGTGTTAAAGCAAGAGGGCGTCTACGAACATCTGGATCGGCTAGGAGCCATGCTCGAAGAAGGCATCCTCGCCCATGCCCGCCAATGCGGCCTGCCGGTGACCGTCAACCGCTTAAAAGGTGCGCTCACCGTCTTCTTTACGGAAGAAAAAGTCGAAAACTATGAGCAAGCCCAGCGCAGCGACGGCACGTTGTTTGCGAAATTTTTCAAGCTCATGCTCAAACAAGGAATCAATCTTGCACCGTCCAAATATGAAGCATGGTTTATCACCCTCGCTCATACCGAAGACGACATCGCCTACACGATCGATGCCGTTGGCAAAGCGTTCCGACAACTGTAACTGCCTCTTTCCTTGCCGAAGCAGGAAGGACGAAAAGCGGCTGTTCCCAGCACGCCGCGCGGAAATGATGGAAGAAAAACCTATCATGAATCGCTAGAACGGGAGGTGGCGGGCCAATCGATTGCCGAACGTGAGAAAAGCGATCATGAATCGCCAGAACGAGCAGAAAACTCGGCCTGTCCACCGACATGTCCAGAAGGGCGCCTTTTCCAAACATTGGGCGCCCTTTCCATCACGACCGAGCCGCTCTTTACTCCTTTTTGGCGATGGAGCACGCCAGAAAACCAACAGTTTATTCCAGTTCGGAAATGACATTGCAAAGCCCGATCCAAGATGAAATCTCCCTCCTCCAAGATGTTGAACGTTTCCCTTTTGCCCCGCAAACGTCCATGCGAGGGGAACACGGCCGTTTTCGTCAAACTTTTCGACAATTTTGTGAACATGATCACCCCCTAACCAACGTCCATTGATTTCCTCTGCCCCCCATGGTATGATAAACAACAA
The DNA here is from genome assembly GCF_052692335.1 of Geobacillus sp. YF-1. Lineage (NCBI taxonomy): Bacteria > Bacillati > Bacillota > Bacilli > Caryophanales > Anoxybacillaceae > Geobacillus > Geobacillus sp. YF-1. Next base: position 557,807 of record NZ_CP199850.1, on the reverse strand, counting down.
ATTTTGAAAATTAAGACTCCCTTTTTCCGTCATGCTTTGAGAGGAGGTGGCCGGCGCCACGGGAGCGCGCGCTTCCGCCTGCGCCTAACGTTCATGGATCAACCAACAGCCAACGCGGCCCAAGCGGCGAAAGGGCAGCCCGCCTTTTTCGCGGCGGTCATGGAAATCAACGGGATGGGAACAAAGAGCCATACGAACGCCGTCCTAGAAACGCTCACCGGCTGGAGCCAATCGGCCGACCGACACTGTCGTGAAGCGAATATTGCCGTTCAGTTTGATATTCCGCGCAAGCTGTGGATGGATAAGCTCGCCAACGCCGGACAAAACCCGGAAATTGCCGCCAACGACCATTTCATCGTCGGCCATGTGCTTCTTTCCTGCTCCGCCCGTCCGGAGCCGATTCAAGCGGGCCTGCGCCAACTGATCAAACAGTTCGGCTTCACCCTGCTGTTCGAATCGACTCGGCCATCTTGGCAAAAAAATTCCTTGTTTTGGCAAGTCGCCATGCTGCCGAGCGATGTGTTTTCCCTATCCGATCGCTTGTTCCGCCTAGCAGTCGCGATGGAGCGGCAAACGGATGTCCGCGTCGCTTCGCTCAGCCATCTCCACGTCATCTACGAAGCGAACACCGTGGACGAATTGCGGCGAGACCTAGATGTATCCCATCCGTTCTTCGCCTCATCGGCTGCCTTTGCGTATGCCCAAACGGCGGATGCGCCTCATGGTTATCGACGACTTGGGGCAGCAGGCCTACTCGTCGATGGCGGCGAGACGTCCGCTTCATCCGTGGAAACGCTCGTCTACGACAATGGCTACAGCTTGCTCGAGGCGGCCGCGCTTGTGTTGACGCCAGAAACGGTCTCGTCCCCGCCGCGGCCGTACAGCAGATGCATCGTCGCCAGCTTGGATCATGAAGCGATATGGCTGGCTGAAACGGAAGGGGCGCTGTGGAGAACGGAATCGCTTTCCCGTATCTTCATCACTACTGAACCGTACGGCGACAACGCCGAGCCGTTGCCCCCTGGTCGGCCGTTGGCTCTTGTCCGCTCGGCCGCTGGATCATTGCTGTGGCTTGAGGGAACCCGCTTCCGGCAAGAAGTAAACGCCCGCCTTTCCAACCGCCGCACCCCTCGCCTTCCCGTCGTGTTCTAAACTTTCGGCAACGAGGGGCTGCCCCAAAAGGTCGCCTTCTTTCAAGATAGGCACAGCAGAAGCAGTCAGCACGCATATATAGCGACGAAAGAGGGCGTCCCGGTCCTTTTGGGCCACCCTCTCTCTCATCGGCTATATAGAGGCACTAACTGCTTCCCTGCCATACGATTATGCTCTGTCTTTCTTGAAGCGAGATCGCCTTTTCGGTCTGCCCCTCTCTCACCGCTATATAGGCGCTAGCTGCTCCTTTGCCACACGATATGCTCTGTCTTTCTTGAGGGGAGATCGCCTTTTCGGTCTGCCCCTCTTTTATTTATGCCAACTCCTTCTGCCACCTGATAGGGTTGCTATCTTGAGGCAGACCATTTTTTTGGTCAACCCCGTTCTATTTTTTCCTTGAACTCATATAGAAAAGTGTGTATAGTACTGAATGGTTCAGGAAAACGCAAAAGGAGAGTTTTGATCATAGATGAAACTCGGTGCCCGCATTTTGAAAACGGGGATTGCCGTAGCGCTGGCGTTGTTTCTCGGGGCGCTCTTTCATTTTCCGTCTCCGGTGTTTGCCGGCATTTCAGCGGTGTTCGCGATGCAGCCGACCATTTATCGTTCGTATTTATCGCTGATCGAGCAAGTGCAAGCGAATGTGATCGGCGCCTTGTTTGCCATTGCCGCCGTTCTTATTCTCGGCCGCGATCCGTTGATCGTCGGGTTAACGATCATGATTGTCATCGCCCTTTGCCTGAAAATGCGCCTCGAGTCCTCGACGATTTCGGTCGCGCTCGTGACCGTGATCGCGATTATGGAATATACCGACCGGCAGTTTATCGAGTTTGCGGCCATCCGCTTTCTCACAATCATGCTCGGGCTTTTTGCCGCTTTTCTTGTCAACTTGATTTTTTTGCCGCCCAAATATGAAAAAAAATTGTATGACTGTAGATGAGCAAATTTGCTAACATAAATTGACAACTAAACAAAAAAGGAGACATGAACCCAACTCCTTGAGTAAAATAGATGTGCTCAAACCCATTCACACAAGGAGGTTCATGTCTCATGAATAGATTAGCACATCATCAAGGAATCCACAAGTTTTTCATGACGTTGGGATTGGCGCTTTATTTCTCGAAGCCGGTCATCAAGCATCTCGTTTACCTTGTCGACGCCTTGACTACCAAGGGATTTTCGGGGACATTGACGGATGTCCGGTACTGGAGTTTTCATCCCAACCATCGAACCACGCTCAGCCATTTTTTCACGAAAAGCCCTTGGAACGAGGAAAAACTGCTTGAGAAGCTTCAAGAATGGATTCTTCGCCAGATCGAACGCCTAGCCAAACGGGAGAATCAACCCCTTTTTGTTTCGATTGATGATACGATTTGCCAAAAAACGAAGCCTTCGTCACGGGCTGCCCGCGCCATTCAAGGGTGTGATTGGCACTACTCGCACAAAGATCATCAATCCGTTTGGGGGCATTCGCTTGTTTGGCTGATGGTGCATACTTTCTCGCAAGCGTTTCCGTTCGCCTTTCGTCTGTATGACAAGACGGCGGGAAGAAGCAAAATCGACCTGGCGATCGAGATGCTTTCCTCGCTCAAGGGGAAGCGGGCTCAGCCGGTGTATGTGCTCATGGATTCCTGGTATCCGTCCCAAGCGCTCATCGAAGCCTGCCTGAAACAAGGATTCCATGTCATCGCCATGCTCAAGACGAACCGGATTCTCTATCCGAAAGGTATCGCCATCCAAGCGAAGAAGTTCGCCCGCTATATCGAGCCCAACGACACCCACCTCGTCACGGTGGGGAAGGAGCGTTACCGCGTGTATCGCTACGAGGGAGCGATCCATGGCCTCGATGACGCGGTGGTGCTGCTGGCTTGGAAGGCGGATGAACCGATGACGCCAGATCATCTCCATGTCGTCTTGAGCACCGACCGGGAGCTAGGCGATGAAGAGATCTTGCGTTATTATGCCCAGCGCTGGACGATCGAATGCTTTTTCCGGCAGGCCAAAGACCAGCTGAAGCTCGATGGGTACCGTGTTCGTCACATTCGGGCGGTGAAACGGTATTGGGCCGTGGTGCTGTTCGCCTGCGTATACAGCATCGCCGAATCTCAGCAAGACCTCTCTTCCGGCCTGGAGCTTCTTCGGTCTCGGAAAGGGCACAGCGTCGTCGAGTTCATCTACGATGCCGCGAAGCAAAATATTCCCATTGATGTGATCAAAAAACAGCTCCATGTCGCCTAAGGGGTCCCCTGTTTGTCTCTTAGGGCATGGAAATTATTGTAATGAAAAATGCTCATCTACAGTGTATGAAACAATTAGCGGCAAAACAGAAACAATTTTAAAATGGATTCGCCTCCATAAACAACAGGCAGCCGATCATCATCGCTTAAAAGACGAGATTGAAACATTGCATGAAGAAATGACAAAACTGGATCATCTGTATTTCATGTATAAAGAAGAACGCACGTACTTCCGGCGCCTGCGCTTCCAAAAATCGCGCAAGCTCGTGTTATACCGGCAAATGATCATCGCCGCCCATCGCGCGTTGTCCGTCTTGAAATGGCTTCATCAGCTCGAAAACGAGTTCACCCGCTTGCCGGCTGAACTCCGCGAAGCCATTTGCTTGCACCTTAGCCACTTGCTCGACTATCACGAACAGCTGTTGCTGAAATTTATCCATAAGGCCAAACCGCTCCCCCACGACAAAAGGGCCGAGGAAATCGGCCGCCAACGCGAACGGCTCGCCTCCGCTCTTTACGCTGGCGGCGAACCGCCTGCTGAGTATCGGTTGTTTTCGTTGATTGGAGCGCTCATCGATTACGGGGACCGGCTTGAACATCTCGACAAACTTGTTGACAGCTTCCATCATTATCACTACGATGACAAACTTGAAAAAGAGCTCGAAAAGGCAACAGGCGGCCGCTCGTAGCGGACCGCCTGCTTCAGTTTTTCATCCGTGGGTCAAGCGCATCGCGCAGCCCATCCCCCATTAAGTTAAACCCTAGTACGGTCAACATAATGGCCAACCCGGGAAAAATCATCGTCCACGGCGCCTGCGTCAAAAACTCTTTCGCATCGGACAACATCTTTCCCCATTCCGGGGTAGGCGGCTGCGCTCCTAAGCCTAAAAAACCAAGCGCGGCCGCTTCAATGATGGCGGTCGCAATCGCCAACGTCCCTTGGACGATGATCGGCGCGAGGCTATTAGGCAAAATGTGATGGATTAAAATGCGCCAATCGCTCATGCCGATCGCTTTCGCTGCCGTAATGTATTCCTCCTGCTTAATGCTTAACACGCGGGACCGGATCAAACGACCAAAGTTCGGCACGTTAATGACCGCAATCGCGATGAGGGCGTTTTGCAGGGAAGGACCAAGCACCGCGACGATGCCGATCGCCAACAAAATGCTCGGAAACGCCAACAAAATATCAAACAAGCGTGAAATGATGCCATCGATCCACCGGCCGTAATAACCGGCGATAATGCCGAGCAGCGAGCCAACGATGACGGAGCCAAGCACGGAAAAAAAACCGACCCATAACGAAATGCGAGCCCCATATACAATGCGCGAGAAAATGTCACGTCCAAAGTCATCGGTACCGAACCAATGCGCGCTTGAAGGCGGCTGCAGCCGCTCGGCCAACTGTTGGTCTTTATAATCATATGGCGCCAACCACGGCGCCAAGATGGCGACAAGGATAAAAAAGAAAACGATCCCAGCCCCAACCAAAGCGATTTTATTTTTTCGAAACCGCCGCCACGCTTCTTTCCATAAAGAAACGGATTCCGTCTCCCCCATTGCCGTCGGCGGTGTTGCCGGTGTGCGCGCTAGTTCAGCCATAGGCGCTCTCCCCTTTAATTGTACTTAATACGCGGATCAATGATCGCATAAAGCAAATCTACGATTAAATTCATGAAAATAAAAATGGTGGCAATGATCAAAATCCCCGATTGAATCACCGGATAATCGCGGTACCCGATCGCATCATAAATATAGCGTCCGATGCCGGGCCAGCTGAAAATCGTTTCCGTCAAAATCGCTCCGCCAAGCAGCAGCCCTGTTTGCAGCCCGATCACCGTCAATACGGGAATAATCGCATTTTTCAACGAATGTTTGTACACCACCCAAAACATGCTTAACCCTTTCGCGCGGGCAGTGCGAATGTAGTCGGATTTCATCACTTCCAACATGCTCGAACGCGTCATGCGGGCGATAATCGCCATCGGGATCGTCGCTAAAGCCATGCTCGGCAAGACGAGATGTTGAACAACTTGCCAAAACTGCTCGGTATTCCCTGATAGCAGTGTATCGATCAAATACAGATGGGTGATCGGCTCAATCGGGCTGCGCACATCTTCCCGTCCTGCTGTCGGAAGCCAATCGAGCTGGATGGAAAACAGCCATTGCTCCATTAAGCCAAGCCAAAAGATCGGCATCGACACCCCAATCAGCGCCAATACCATCGCCATATAATCAAACCACGAATTTTGAAACCAAGCGCTGATAATGCCAGCGTTTACGCCGATGATCACGGCAATGAGCATCGCCGCCAGCGACAGTTCGATCGTCGCTGCTAAATACGGCCAGATTTCCTTTGCGATAGGCGCTCCCGTACGGATCGATTCCCCTAGGTCCCCCCGCAGCAAGCCGCCGATATATTTGACATACTGCACGTACCAAGGCTCATCCAACCCGAGTTTATGAGTCAAAGCGGCGACAGCCTCTTTCGTCGCTTTTTGCCCTAAAATGACTTGCGCCGGGTTGCCTGGAATGGCTCGGATCATCAAGAAGACAAGCAGCGACATTCCGAATAAAACAGGGATGATCATCAGCATCCTTTTCAACACATACGACAGCACCTGACTCTCCCTCCCTCAACATGCGGCAAGCAAAGAGGGGAAGACGCGCTCCTTCCCCTCTCTCAGTCGCTTATCGAAACTCGACTTTCGTAAACTTATCCGAACCGGTCGGGTGCGGAGTAAAGCCTTGAATATTCGCCTTGCCGGCCAACAGCGGAGTCGAATGGACGAGCGGAATCCATGGCGCTTCCTCTTTAATGATCTCTTGCGCTTTTTTATACAGTTCGTTCCGTTTGTTTTCATCGCTCACCGTTTGCGCTTCGACCAAAATTTTATGCAGCTCATCGTTTGAGAAATAGGTGTAGTTGTTGCTGCCAATGCTGTCTTTGTCAAGGAGCGCATATAAGAAGTTATCCGCATCGCCGTTGTCGCCCGTCCAGCCGAGCAGGAACGTGTCCGCTTCTCCTTTGGCGAGTTTGTCTAAATAGGTCGCCCATTCATACGTCACGATTTTCGCTTTGACGCCGATTTTGGCAAAATTCGCTTGAATGGCCTCAGCGATTTTTTGCCCATCCGGCATATACGGACGCGGCACCGGCATCGCCCACAGTTCGATTTCGAAGCCATTCGGATAACCCGCTTTCGCCAGCAGCTCTTTCGCTTTATTCAAATCAAACGGATAGTCTTGAATCGCATCGTTGTAACCCGGGATGCTCGGCGGCATCGGATTTTTCGCCGGTTCCGCTTGACCGGCGTAAAACGCGTCGATGATCGCTTTCTTGTCAACCGCGTAGTTCAACGCTTGGCGAACCAGCTTGTTTTTCAGCGGCCCTCTTGTCGCCGTCAGCCCGACATAGGCGACGTTCATCGACGGACGCTTGAAAATTTGAAACTCTTTGTTTCCTTCCACCTGTTTTAAGTCCGTCGGATTCAAGTCTTCCATGATGTCGATCTCGCCTTTTAAGAGCGCATTGAGGCGCGCCGAGTTGTCTGGAATGGACACGAAAATGAGCCGGTTCAGCTTCGGATAGCCTTTTTCCCAATAGTCTTTATTTTTTTCCAGCACGATCCGTTCGTTCCGCTTCCACTCTTTAAAGACGAACGGGCCGGTCCCGACTGGGTGTTCACCAAACTTGTCACCGTATTTTTTCACCGCTTCTGGGCTGGCGATGGCAAACGGGGTCATGGCAAGATTTTTCAAAAACGGCGCTTGCGGGCGTTTCAGTACAAATTGCACCGTGTACTTGTCGAGCGCCTTTACTTCTTTAATCACATGGCTGTCATCCTGCTTGTAGCCGCCAAACATCGATCCGTAATACGGAAACTTGTCGGCGTTGCCGTTGGCCCACCGTTCGAAGTTAAAGACGACGGCATCGGCGTTAAATTCGGTCCCATCGTGAAACTTGACACCTTGGCGCAGCTTAAACGTATACGTCAGACCGTCTCCAGAAATCGTCCATTCCGTCGCCAACGCCGGTTTGACGGACGTATCATTGTCATTGTAGTCCAGCAACGTATCAAAAATATTTTTCGTCACTTTCAGCGACTCCCCGTCGGTCACGGTCGCTGGATCGAGCGATACCGAATCACCGCCGCGCCCGTACACGAGCGTATCTTGAGTCGACGGTTTGTCACTGCCTCCCCCTGCGGTTTGCTTCGACTTGCCGCAACCGGCAAGAACAAGCGTCACAGCCAGCATCATGACAAGCCAGGTTAACCATGGTTTTTTCCTCATCGCGCTTCCCCCTTCTGCTCAATTGGTCTATCATCACGCCACCCGCCAGCTGACCCATACAAGTGGCAGGCAACGTAATGTCCGTCCGTCACCTCTCGCCATTCCGGACGCTGCTCGCGGCAAATGTCCATACAGAATGCGCAGCGCGTATGGAAGGCGCATCCTTGTGGTGGATTTGCCGGGTTTGGCAAATCACCGGAAAGCAATGGCCGTTCTCTTTTATGATCAGGATCTGGAATCGGCACCGCGGACAAAAGCGCCTGTGTATAGGGATGCTTCGGCGATTCGTATAACGACTCGCTGTCCGCCAGTTCAACCATACGGCCCAAATACATAACGCCGACCCGGTCGCTGATATGGCGAACGACCCCTAAATCATGGGCGATGAAAATGTATGTAAGGCCAAACTGCCTTTGCAAATCTTCAAGTAAATTGAGCACTTGCGCCTGAATGGAGACATCAAGCGCTGACACCGGTTCATCGGCGATGATCAGTTTCGGATGGGTCATCAGCGCCCGCGCGATGCCGATGCGCTGGCGCTGGCCGCCGCTGAACTGATGCGGATAGCGCTTAGCATGATACGAACCGAGCCCGACCACCTCAAGCATCTCCCGCACCCGCCGCTTCCGCTCTTCTTTCGATCCCATGCCGTGGACAATGAGCGGCTCTTCCAAGATCTTTTCGACCGTATGGCGCGGATTGAGCGAGGCGAACGGATCTTGAAAAATCATTTGCATATCGCGCCGCAGCCGGCGCAACTCCGCTTTTGATAAAGCGGTTACATGTTTCCCTTCAAATACGATCGAACCGTCCGTCGGCTCAATGAGCCGCAGCAGCATTCGCCCCGTCGTTGACTTGCCGCAGCCGGACTCGCCGACAATGCCGAGCGTCTCGCCGCGGTACACGGTGAATGTCACATCATCGACCGCTTTGACCGTCCCCACTTGTTTTCCAAAAACGCCCCCAGTGATCGGAAAGTATTTTTTAAGCCCTTTCGCTTCGAGCAGCGGTTCGCGCATCGGCTAGCCCTCCCTTCTCTACCGCCAAAAAGCAACGGGCGCGATGGCCTTGTTCCCCCGTTTCGTACAATAGCGGATCTTCTTGGCGACAGCGGTCAACGGCCCATTCGCACCGGTCAGCAAATCGGCAGCCGCGGCGGACCGCTCCGGGTTTTGGCACTTGGCCCGGTATGGAGTATAGCCGCTCCTTTTTGCCGCGGATATCCGGGATCGAGCGAATCAGGCCGGCAGTGTACGGATGCTGCGGATGGCGGAAAATATCGCGCACGCTTCCTTCTTCCACGATTTGGCCAGCGTACATGACGATCACGCGGTCGCATAGTTCGGCAACCACGCCCAAATCATGGGTGATCATCATGATCGCCGTGCCGAACGTCCGGTTCAATTCTTTCATCAGCGCCAAAATTTGCGCCTGAATCGTCACATCAAGCGCCGTCGTCGGCTCATCAGCGATCAAAAGCGCCGGCCGGCACGCCATCGCCATGGCGATCATCACCCGCTGGCGCATGCCGCCCGACAGCTCGTGCGGATACGCGTCCAATAGCTGTTCAGCCCGCGGCAATCCGACGAGCTGAAGCATCTCCGCCGCCCGCACTCGCGCCTCTTTTTTCGCCATTTTGGTATGTAAGCAAATCGCTTCAACCAATTGATTGCCTATGGTAAACAATGGATTTAGGGAGGTCATCGGCTCTTGGAAAATCATCGCGATCTCGTTGCCGCGGATTTGCTTCATCCGCCGCTCGGACGCTTCCACTAGATTCTCTCCTTTAAACAAAATCTCGCCGCCGACCACCTTGCCGATTCCTTTTGGCAGCAGCCCCATAATCGACAAGGATGTGACGCTTTTTCCACAGCCCGATTCGCCGACGATGCCAAGCACCTCGCCTGCTCGTACAGCAAAATCCACTCCGTCGACAGCTGGAATCTCGCCTTCATCGGTAAAAAAAGATGTCCGCAGCCCACGAACGTCCAGCAAAACCTCTCCTTCCACCAGCCTCACCTCCTCGCCGTCCCATGCCAACAAACTTTTCCCCCTGAACAAAATTATGCCATGTCTCATCCAATAAAACAATATAATATTTCAAAAAATTAAAATCATCAAAACAATAAAAAAGCAGCTTTGTCCGGAAGGATGGCGGCGAGCGAACCCCTTAGTATAAGGGCCGTACAGATCAATGGAGCATCAGCAAAGCTGCTCGGTCTTCGTTGTAGTGCCTCCTCCGCTGCAACACCATGCTCTTCGGGACAAACCTGCTTCTTCAAAAATATTATTTTGTCTACCATCACAAATGCTGAACCGTAAACAGCTGGTCATAACTCCCCGCTTCGCCATACGTTCTTCATGCGTGCCACTTTCAACGATTTGCCCGTTTTCAATGAATAACAACGAATGCTGTCCATGGCGATTCCCCCCGAAAAGCAGAAAAAACCTGCCAGCGGTGCCGAACAGGCTTTTTTCGTGCCGCTATGTTATCTTTGATACGCTTGGAACGTTCCGTACCACTTGTCGACAAACTCGGGGGCAAACGGCCCTTTCCGCTCTTGAATCCAACCAATGAGCTTATGGACGTTGTTTTTTAAAATGCGATCGATCACTTCCGGATAGTTCATTTCACGACGGTGACGCTCGTACTCGTCCTCGTCAAGCAGCATATACGTCATGTCTGGAAACACCTTAATATCCAAGTCGTAATCAATATATTTCAGCGCCTCCTCGTCCCAGACGAACGGCGAGCTCAAATTGCAGTAATAATACACGCCGTCTTCGCGGATCATCGCAATAATGTTAAACCAGTGCTTGGCGTGAAAAAAACAAATCGCCGGCTCGCGCGTCACCCACGTCCGGCCGTCCGCCTCCATGACGAGCGTTTTGTCGTTGGCGCCGATCACATATGACGGCGTTCCTTTGAGCACGACGGTTTCCTGCCAAATGCGATGAATCGTCCCATTATGCTTATAACTATGGATTTGAATGATTTTCCCTTCTCGAGGGTGCGTTGGCATCATTCTTCCCTACTTTCCAATGGGAGCTTTTTCTTTCCCCTATTATACCTTGTTTCCTGCGCAAATGGAAAGAAAGCGAGTCCGCTCGCCGCGCCGAAGCGGCCAAACGAGCGGTGGGAAACAGCCATCTCGCCTCATGAAACGCCTAGGGGCTGGTGATTTAGTGCCAAATACTACTGATTCCATCCATTTCTCAATGAGAGAAACCTTGCAGAATCAGCTTTCTTTTCTGAATGAAAATGGCTGCCGATCGGTGTGTGACATCGGTTTTTCACCAGCCTTCTAGATGGCTGGTGAAAAACGGTTGTTTCTTTTGAGCAATGGGGGGGAGCGTTTGAAAGACGATCCTGATGCGACAAGGCTTTTCTATTTGAGAAACAGGCTGGATAAGCGGCTTGCTCCCTGCTCCCTTAAATCACCGGCCTTCTAGAGAAAGCTGGGCGAAAAAGAGGCGCCGAATGTCTTCCACCTGCTGTCTCATCCGCCGAACCTCCTCGCGAAGAGCGGCGGTCGGCGCTTCATGCTCAAGCTCTTCCAACTGGCGGGCGATCTCTTCACAACGTTGCATTTCATGCCATAAAAACAGCGCGTCATCCTCTGCGTCCGCCCATGCGTACCCCATGTTCTCTCCCCTCCCGTTGACCATGCGTTTTTCTTATCAGTTCGCGGTTCGATGGAAAAATCCCTTGCACGAATTTTGCGCAACCGTGACTGCTTTTGTCGACAAAAAAGCAGAGGCGTGCCGCCCCTGCTTTTTTCGTCTCTCCTCGTTCGGCCAGTTCTTGCTCCCGCTTCCGCAGCACCCGCTGCCATCGCTTAGGGGCAAGCCCCAGCCGTCGGTGATGACTCGTTTATCGGTTGACGTTTTGCGCTTTGCGGGCTTCCGCTTGCGCGTTTTGTTGTTTGACGTGTTGCACGTCCGTCTCAGCCGCAAACTCAGTGCCGAATTGGCCAGCTTGAGCAGCTTGAGCCGATTGTGCGTTTTGTTGTTTTACTTCTTGAATGTTCGTGCCAGCAAATGTTTTGTTCGTTTGTTTGGCCATTGTTCTCACCTCCACATCCCTTACTGTGCCCCGGAGGTGATCGTTCTATCCGCTGTCGTTACAACAGTAAAGATCTTCCACCGTCGACAATGATCGTCTGCCCCCGGATCATCTCAGCGGCATCGGACAATAAAAACATTACGGCATTGACGAGATCTTCCGGTTTGACGGGGCGGCCGGCCGGCGTGTTCGCCGCGGCGTCAGCGAGGAGCTCATCGCGATTCGGGAAATGCTTCAGCGCATCGGTATCGACCGCTCCGCCGGAAACGGCGTTCACGGCGATGTTTTTCGGCGCCAGCTCGACCGCCAAGTAGCGGGTCAGCGCTTCAAGCGCCGCTTTCGAGACACCGACCGCCGTATAGTTTTCCAAATAGCGGATCGACCCGAGTGAGCTGATGCTGACAATTTTCCCGCCGCCGACTTGCTCCATTCTTTTAGCTGCTTCCTGCGCGCAAAACAACAGCGCTTTGCTGTTGATGTTCATCGTCCAGTTCCAATGTGTTTCTTCTAATTCCATCGCCGGACGCAACACGCCGGAGGCGGCGTTGTTCACGAGCACGTCGACCCGCCCAAACGCCTCATCGACTTGGGCGAACATGGCGCGAATTTTCTCAACGTCGCCAACGTTCGCTTTCACGACGAGCGCTTTTCTCCCGAGCGCTTCAATTTCACGCGCCGTTTCTTCGGCGGCGGTTTTGCTGCGGGCGTAGTTGATGACAATATCGTATCCTTCCTTGGCCAACCGCAAGGCGATCACTTTGCCGATACCGCGGCTGCTGCCGGTGACGACTGCTACTTTTCCGCTCATGTTTTTCCTCTCCTTTACGTATAATATAGCCGAATTCCGCAAACAAAGGAGGCGCTGCCTATGTATGTCGGCCGGGACATGACCGAGCTGGCGATGATTCCGAAAACGGAATGGACCGATGACGAACTTGCTTATTTTCATCATTCATTCCAACAAATCGCTCCGTATTTAAACGTCGAAGGGCAGACGATTCACCGCGAAATCATCGAAGAGATCGAAGCGCGCGGCGGCCTTGGGCGCCGTGAAGCAACGTATACACACGGCACGATGCCGGTGCCGGATTAATCGGGGCGGCGCATTTGGCCCGCCCATTTTTTGTATTCGCGCCAAACGCGCTGCTGGGACACCGGAAAAGCGTGCGCTTCGAGCTCATCTTCAGACACAAGCCGAAGCGGCTCTTTGACGGACTGGCTGCTGATCAGGCGGCCGGGAAAGACCGTCAACTTCCAGACTAAATGGGAAAACGCATGCTCCAACGAAGCGATCGCTTCTGTCAGCTCCGCTTGCAAGCCGTATTGTTCCCCAACCATTTGCTCAAGCGTCTCTTTTCCATCTGCACCGGCCGTTTCGCAGCTCGGAAATTCCCATAAATTCGCAAGCAAGCCGGAGCTGTCGCGCTTGCGGATGAGCACGCGGCCTTCCTCATCGGCTAGCACCGCCACCGCGAGCGGCACTTGTTTGACCGCTGTTTTTTTCGTTTTTACCGGCAGCTCTTCCGCTACCCCTTCGGCAAACGCCCGGCAGTAGGTTTGCACCGGGCATAGCAGGCACGACGGGCGGCGCGGCGTGCAAACAAGGGCGCCAAGCTCGATCAACGCCTCATTGAATGCCCCCGGATGTTCGTACGCCATGATTTCGCGGATCAGTTGTTCAAACCGTTTTTTCGTTGATGTTTTCGCAATGTCATCTGTCACGAGAAACAGACGCGACAAGACGCGCATCACGTTGCCATCGACCGCCGGCTCCGGGACGCCGTAGGCGAGGCTCAACACCGCCCCGACCGTATACGGCCCGACTCCTTTCAGCTTGGAAAATTCATCGGGATCGTCCGGCACTTTGCCGCCGTACCGCTCTTTGACTTCTTTCACCGCCGCGTGCAGATTGCGCACGCGCGAGTAATAGCCGAGCCCTTCCCACGCCTTCAGCACCTCGTCCTCCTCAGCGTCAGCGAGCGCCTCCAGCGTCGGGAACCGCTCGATAAACTGCTCAAAATACGGAATGACCGTCTCGACGCGCGTCTGCTGCAGCATCACCTCCGACACCCATACTTTATATGGGTCGCGGTCTTTCCGCCACGGCAAGTCGCGGCGCTCGCGGGCGAACCAGTCAAGCAAAGCGCGCTGAAACGCGCGCGCTGGAAATCGCTCTGTTTCCTTTGTCATGCAATGTTTCCCCCATGATGCCTATAATCAATATCCACTTTATTATAGCAAAAAACCCCCGGCGTGGCTTGCCGCACGCCGAGGGAGCAAAAGGACATGGTTCTCAACTTTCCTTGGCCGCCGAAACATAGGCGATTTGTTCATGTTGGGCGCGCAATCGGCGAATATCGATGCGCACGAGCAGCGAGATGATGAAAGCGATGACAAACAATCCGCCAAAAAAGGCCAAACTTCCTTCGTACGAACCGGTCGTGTCTTTAATATACGCGGCAAACATCGGTCCGACGAGGCCAGCCGCGGCCCAAGCGGTCAAAATATAACCATGGATGGCACCGAGCTGCTTTGTTCCAAACAAATCGCCGATATACGCCGGAATACAGGCGAATCCGCCGCCGTAGCACGTATACACAATCGTCAGCATCACCACAAACAACCATTTGATGGACACGTTCGGCAACAGGAAGAAAATCAAAATTTGCAAAACGAAAAACGCCGTATACGTATTGGGACGGCCGATATAATCCGAAGCCGACGCCCAGCCGATGCGTCCCAACCCGTTAAACACTCCGATGGCGCCAACTAATGCCGCCGCGGCGGCTTGGCTGATGCCGATGCTTTCCACTGCCAGCGGTTTCGCCACCGCCAAAACGGCAATGCCGCATGTCACATTAATAAACAGCATGAACCATAAATACCAAAACCGTCTTGTTTTCACCGCCTCATTGGCCGTAAGCTGCGCCAAATCTAGCGAAGGTTTCGCTTTTCCGGCCTTCACTTTGGTCCGACCAACCAAACAATTGTTTTAGCGGGTTGGTAAAATTGCTCCATGCATACACCGACCCAATCGAAAGATGAATGCCAACGGCCGACAGCGCAATGAGCCAACGGTTTTTCATCGCCTCTTTTCCCCTTTCATCCACTGATAATCCGATTCTCATGCGTATACACGTTAAACGCTTGTCCGCGCAAAAAGCCGACCACAGTGATGCCGAGCTCGTCGGCGAGATCCAAAGCGAGCGTCGTCGGCGCCGACTTCGAGAGCAAGACGCTCACGCCCATTTTCGCCGCTTTTAAAAGCACTTCCGACGAGACGCGGCCGCTGAATACAATCAGCTTGTCTTTCATCGCCACTTGATGGCGCAGGCAATAGCCGTACAACTTATCAAGCGCATTATGACGCCCGATGTCGGAACGGGCGACGACTATCCCATTCGGTGTAGCGAGCGCGGCATTGTGCAGCCCCCCGGTCGCCGCAAAGTCCGTCGACTGATCGTGCAGCGCTTCCATGAGGCGAATGCAGTCATCCGCTTTCACGGTAATGCCGCCGACAATCGTTTTCGCCGTTTTCATATCGTTGTAAAAATAAAACTGGCGGCTTTTTCCGCAGCACGAGCCGATGAACCGCTTCGCATAAAACTGTTTGGCCGGCAGTCCCCCTGCGGCGAGCTCGACGTACGCAAACCCCCGCTCGCCGTCGATCGTCATCGCTTTGATGTCGCTATACGTCCGAATGACTCCTTCCGCGGCTAAAAATCCGCTCACCAGTTCATCGATATGCGCGGGCGTGCAAACGATCGTCGCAAACTCCTCGCCGTTGACCATTATGGTCAACGGAAACTCGAGCGCGATCTCGTCCTCTTCCTCAACCAAGCGGCCGTTCCGGTATTTCACAATCGGCCGCCGCTTCGCCGCAAATCCGCTCACCCTTGCCATCCCCCCTTTCCCCCAAAATAAAACCGCCGCCTTCCGGACAAAGGCACTGTTTGCCCCTGTCAGCGAAAAGCGGCGGTAGTTTGCGCCCAGCGCTTCTGCAGCGAAACCAACGCACATCCGTTTTCGAAACTTGCCAACCAACCGAACAGCCGCGGCTAGCCGGCCAAGCTTCTTTTAGTTTTACCTTGTTTACATTCATAAGCATACCATGAACAGCGGGGAAAGACAACCGTTTTGTTCACAAATTTGTCACAATTCAATCGGTTTTTCAAACACGAACACGGACACGGCCATATCTTCTTCCACTTTAATGTCGCTGAACAAATAAAGAAGCTTCGAACCGATGAGCTCTTCCATGCCGTCCGGCACATGCTGAGCGTACACGTCTTGAATCATTTTCGTTCTCGCCGCGTGCACCATCTCCCGGCCTTCCGGGGTGCGGGCGATAAATTTTTCCGTCGGCGTTAAATTGCCGTGCAAAATCGTAATCGCCAAGTTGTCGACAAAATACGTTTTAATCCGTTCCGGCCCTTTGCCAAACAGCTGTTTGCGCACTTTGCGCACAATGTCGTTGAAAGCGGCTTCTTTTTTAGACATTTTTCTTCCCCCTTTCCGAAAGCCACCAGAAAAAGTTCCGGCCCAGCCGTTGTGTTCTTCGTTTTGCCGTACTATAATAAACTATAGCAAATGTATCCATAGTGGAAAAATCATAAGGCAAGGTCATGACCTTGTGATTTTTCTACGAAGTCGCCAAAACGATGGATTGGTTGTTTAGTATCGCCATGCTAAAGAACTACTCCACCACGATGAAGCACGCATCGTTGGTGGAGTTTTATTTTGGAAAAAGGGGGAGCGAGAATGGAACCATCCATGGTGACATTGACCATCAACGGACGCACGTATCGCGCCAAACAAGGGATGACCGTTTTGGACGTCGCCAATGAACACGGCATTGGGCATCCGCAAGTTTGTTACACGCCGGAGCTTGGCGCCATTCAAACGTGCGACACATGCATTGCCGAGATCAACGGCACGCTTCTTCGCGCCTGTTCGACGCCGGTTGCGGACGGCATGGTCGTCGAGCTCGGCTCGCCGCGGGCAAAGGCGGCGCAAAAAGAAGCGATGGACCGCCTGTTGGAGAACCATCTCCTCTACTGTACGGTGTGCGACAACAACAACGGCAACTGCAAGCTGCACAACACAGCGGAAATGATGCAAATCGAACATCAAACATATCCGTACCGGCCGAAAGTCGACCCGTCCGAGGTGGACATGTCGCATCCGTTCTACCGCTATGACCCGAACCAATGCATCGCCTGCGGGCAGTGTGTGGAGGCTTGCCAAAACTTGCAAGTGAACGAAACGCTCTCGATTGACTGGGAAGCGGAACGGCCGCGCGTCGTTTGGGATGGCGGCGTGCCGATCAACGAATCGTCATGCGTCAGCTGCGGGCATTGCGTCACCGTCTGCCCGTGCAACGCCTTAATGGAAAAATCGATGCTTGGCGAAGCGGGCTTTCTCACCGGCTTGGACAAAGACGTCCTCAACCCGATGATCGATTTTGTCAAAGAAGTCGAGCCAAACTATACGAGCATTTTCGCCATTTCTGAAATCGAGGCCGCCATGCGCGAACAGCGGATCAAAAAGACGAAAACGGTTTGCACGTTCTGCGGCGTCGGCTGTTCGTTTGAAGTGTGGACGAAAGGGCGCAAGATTTTAAAAATCCAGCCGGTTTCCGAAGCGCCGGTCAACGCGATTTCCACATGCGTCAAAGGAAAATTCGGCTGGGATTTTGTCAACAGCGAAGAGCGCCTGACGAAGCCGCTCATCCGCAAAGGCGACGTGTTCGTCGAGTCGACGTGGGAAGAAGCGCTCGATCTAGTGGCTGAAAAGCTTGGCGCCATTAAGCAACAATACGGCGGCAATGCCATTGGCTTTATTTCCTCCTCGAAAATTTCCAACGAGGAAAACTATTTAATGCAAAAGTTGGCGCGGCAAGTATTTGAAACGAACAACGTCGACAACTGTTCGCGCTATTGCCAGTCGCCGGCGACGGACGGCCTGTTCCGCACGGTCGGGATGGGCGGCGACTCCGGCACGATTCATGACATCGCTTCCGCCGGCTTGGTCATCATCATCGGCGCCAACCCTGCCGAGGGGCACCCGGTGATTGCGACCCGCGTCAAACGGGCGCATAAACTGTTTGGGCAAAAACTGATCGTCGCCGACTTGCGCCGCAACGAAATGGCCGAGCGGGCCGATTTGTTCATCCGTCCGAAACAAGGCACCGACCAAGTATGGCTGATGGCCGTGACCAAATACATCATCGACCAAGGCTGGCACGATGAAGCGTTCATTCGCGAGCGCGTCCATTTCTTTGCTGAATTTAGGCAACTGCTTGAAAACTATACGCTCGACTATGCCGAACAAGTCACCGGCGTCGCCAAAGCCGATCTCATCCGCATCGCCGAAATGATTCACGAAGCGGACGGCACGTGCGTCCTCTGGGGCATGGGCGTGACGCAAAACACGGGCGGCAGCGACACATCGGCGGCGATTTCCAACTTGCTGCTTACAACCGGCAACTACGGCCGTCCGGGGGCGGGCGCGTTCCCATTGCGCGGCCATAACAATGTGCAAGGCGCCTGCGACATGGGCTCGCTTCCTGCCTGGCTGCCTGGCTACCAACATGTCACCGATGATGAGGCGCGGGCGAAGTTTGAAAAAGCGTACGGCGTCCGCATCGATGCGAAACCAGGGCTTGACAACATCCAAATGCTTGAAGCGGCCGAGCGCGGCGAGCTGAAAGCGATGTATATCGTCGGCGAAGATATGGCGCTTGTTGACTGCAACGCCAGCCACGTGCAAGAGACGTTGGCGAAGCTCGACTTTGTCGTCGTTCAAGACATTTTCTTGTCCAAAACGGCGCAATTTGCCGATGTCATCTTGCCGGCCGCGCCAAGTTTGGAAAAAGAAGGAACATTCACGAACACCGAGCGCCGCATCCAACGGTTTTACCAAGCGCTCGAGCCGCTTGGCGACTCCAAGCCAGACTGGTGGATCATTCAAGAAATTGCCAAACGGCTTGGCGCCGACTGGAATTACGCCGGTCCGAAAGAAATCATGGACGAAATCGCCAGCCTCGCCCCGCTCTATTCGCAGGCGCATTACGACCGGCTCGAGGGCTGGAACAGCTTATGTTGGGGCAGCTATGACGGCGCGGATACCCCGCTTTTGTACAAAGAGCGGTTCAACTTCCCGGACGGCAAAGCCCGCTTTGCGCTGGCCGATTGGGTCGAACCGGTGCCATACCCGGAAGAATACGATTTGCTCGTCAACAACGGCCGGCTGCTGGAACACTTCCATGAAGGGAATTTAACGTATAAATCCAAAGGCATCGAGCACAAATTCCCGGAAGTGTTCGTCGAAGTGTCGCCGGAACTCGCCAACGAGCGCGGCATTGAGGACGGGGCGCTCGTCCGGCTCATCTCGCCGTACGGCCGCGTCAACGTGCGCGTGCTTGTCACCGATCGGGTCAGAGGCAATGAACTGTTCTTGCCGATGCACTCCACCGCCAATGAGAGCGCCATTAATATGTTGACCGGCCCGCAGACCGACCATCGCACGAACACGCCGGCCTACAAACAAGCGCGCGTGCGTATGGAAGTGATTGAACGATCCGGCAGGACGCCGCTGCCGCGCACAAACCCGCGCTTTAAACAGCGTCATCCGCAAAACGGGGTGGAAGTTGAACGGAAATGGCGGCGCCGCGATTACGTGCCGCTCACCGAGGAAACCAAGGGGGTGAAAATCGGTGGCTAAACCGATTACCACCATTCAGAAGCGTCAACTGACCGAGGAAGAAAAACGGGCCGAAGCTTTGGCCAAACTGAAAGCGGCGGTCGGCGACAGCGAAGAGGCGGTCCGCGAGCTCTTGGCGTTCATCGAGCAGCTTCACGAAAGCGGCTTGCTCGAAGCAGCCAACGCCTTATTGAAAGCGCGGGAAGACGTAGCCAAAATCGTCGTTGGCCAGCTCAATCAAAAACCGGTGACAACGATGATCAACCATCTGTTCTCCATCGCTGGTTTGGCCGCTTCTCTCGACCCGGAAAAGACAGCCAAACTGCTCGGACAACTTGCCGCTGGCGTGATGGACGCGTACGAACAGACAGAGACGGAGACGAAAAAAATTGGGCTGCTTGACTTGTTGCGAGCGCTCAACGATCCAGACACGAACCGGGCAATCCGGTTTGGCCTGTCCGCGCTGAAAGCCATCGGCCAACAGCTTGGAAGCAAGGAGTAACGTCCATTCCATCAAGCGCGGCAAAAAAGGCCGACCCGAAACAGCAGATCTCCCGTTCGGGCATCGGCCTTTTTCGTTGGCCAAAGCGCCCCTCGGCTGCCAAACCAAACGCATGAAACGATTTCGCCGGCATCGGCGGCCTGTTTCTCGGCGCCCATCCCGGCTACACCTTCCTCGCCGTTTACGGACTCATGGTCATCTACTACGGGTTCCGCTTCCGCCAACAGCTCGTCCGCGCCGCGGTGAATGGTGCCACTGACATCATTACCGTGCCAACGTGGCGGCGCAAAAAACTGGAGTTGGCCCCCAACAACTGATGGAGGCCGTTCGGACGGTCGCCGGATCGCCAGCAGAACAAATGATCGTATTGCCCTAACAACTGATGGATGGCCGTCCAGTCATTTTCGCACATAAGCACCGCACGGCGTCCCATACTAAAAATACCGTGTTGGCCACCCAACACGGGCACGCCATAAAGGAGGGAATGTGCCGTGCGGAATAAAGAGCGCCATTTCCCAAACCAAAACAACAACAAGCTCGAAGGCGAGCCGCGCGCCAAAGCCGAATATGCATCGAAGCGGGCTGACGGCACAACCAACACCCACCCGCAGGAACGGATGCGCGCCTCGGGAGAGCGAAGCGACTTTTTCTAACAGCCACACCGGGGCACGGTGCGGCCCACCGCCCTCCCCGGCACATTCCGGCAGCGAGGTGAACAGCCATGGGTCGCCATCGGCACAAACCGTTTTACGATCACCTTTACTCCAATCCGTTCCAACAGCCGTGGGCCAATCCGAAACATGCCCACTCGCAAGTCAACGGGGAAACGCAACAAACGCTCGACCTCATCATTTTGGAGCGGCAGACGCGCAAGCAGTCCTAGCCAAAAGGGGCGGTTCCGTTTCATGCGGACGCCCCTTTTTCCTAGTTCTCCTCTCTCACCGGTCGGCGCAAAAGCGAAATCGGGAGCGCCTCCTCTTCACCGGTTCCTTTCAATCGCCATCCCCAAGCAAACACCCCTTTTAAATAACGCACTTTGAAATACTCGCCGGGCGCCCCTTCGATTTCGTAAATCTCGCCCGGGCGAAAATCAGCCGGATTGAGCATATACGCTCTTGCCATGGCGATTTTCCGCTCATAGACGGCATATTCGTTCACCATGCCCATTTGCTCTGCCTTGCGCGCCTTTTCGGCCAGCACGGCGATTTCTTGTTGCAATTCTTCTTTCGTCATTTCGCTGTACCGCTTGGCTCCTTCGTTTATCATCGGAAGTTCCCCCTTTCTTTTTGCCCTTGCAGCCTGCGAAATCGCGTTGTCGGTGGAGGCTGAGGATTGGCTCGCGCAACCCCTTCTCGGCATCGGCTCTCAAGGAGAAAAACTGGCTCCTCACCACAACATGTACTTGGCAGACGGTTCACTTCTTTGCATAAGTGTATGCAAAACATGATTCGTTTCCTGTTCTTTCTTGGTGGCATAAGTTAAGGTACGTGACGAACAAATCAAGGACAACTTTTGGTGAAGAGCCAAAACACTTGCTGCATCAGCCTCGATGTTCACGCGTTCCATCATCGATCAAGGCAAACGGCGTTTTTTCACCCACCTTGATGGTCGATCGGATGAATCCGGACGGCTTCGCGACGCGATGGCTACGCCCCGGCGCTCCCGGACGTTCGACCGAGCGCCGGCGGTGACTAACGTCAGCCATCGCGAGATCGCAGCCATTCGTCGATGAGAGGGAGGGAAAACCCTTTGCGATACAGGGCCTGGCGCATTTTTTGCTCGTACAGCGGGCGCGGGTGCTGCGCATAGCGACGGTGCGCTTTTTCTGCTTGAACGACAAGCGCCTCCCACTCCTGCTCGTCCGTTTGCCCACTCCCTTCCTCCAGCACCGCCGCAATCACTTCATGAGGAAATCCTTTGCGCCCAAGCTGCTGTCGAACCCGCTCGGAAAACGCGCGGGCCGATTCAGCCCGGCGTTGTCGTTTGGCCTTTTCGAAAAGAGCGCGGGCGCCATGCAGTTGTTCCTCCCACGAATACTCGGCCAAACTTTGCTCGATCAAATCAGTCGGTACACCAAGCCGCTCCAATTCGGCGCGAATGAGCAGCGGCCCTTTCGCCGCCTTTTTCTGCGTGCATACATAAGCCCGCGCAAACGCCTCGTCATCCACATACCGCTCGGCGCGAAGCTTGTTGAGCACCTGCTCCGCCACCGCATCGGCAACGCCCTTTTTGCGCAAATGGCGAATGATTTCCTGCTCGGAGCGCATCCGGCGCGCCAAAAAGTACAACGCTTGCTGATACGCCTTTTTTACGCCATCGGCAGCAATGATCTCGCGCAAAAGCGCCTCATCGACCGCCATCCCTTTTTTCAGCCGGAATTGGAGCAACACATCTTGGTCGACCGTCAGCTTGAGCGGCGGCTCTTCGGCGCGGTCAATGACAAGCCAAAACCGTTCCCCGTTTCCCTTCGTGGGCGCGATTTCAATAATCGTCCCCATCCTGTCCATCTCTCCTCTCGTTTTATCGTATCACAAAAAGGAATTGGCGCGCACAGCACGAACATAGTAAATAAAGAAATCGTTTGGCGAAAGGAGAGACCGCTATGCGCATCGCCATCAACGGCGGAACCGGACTGATCGGCCGGGCGCTTGCCCGCCATTTTTCCGCACAAGGGCATGACGTTTATATTTTTACCCGCTCCCCCCGTCCTTCGGAAGGCCGCCTTCATTATCTTTCCTTGGACGATGACAAAAGAAGGCCGGACACGATCAATGTGGCCGTCAATTTAGCCGGTGAACCGCTCAACCGGAAACGTTGGACCGCCAAACAAAAAGAGCGGATTGTCGCCAGCCGCTTGCAGGCAACCGACGCGATGGCCCGATATATCGCTTCCCTCCCCCGCCATCCGAACGTGTTCATCAACGCGAGCGCCATCGGCATTTACGGGACATCGGACACCGGAACATTTACGGAACAAACGAACGAGTATGGACAAGATTTTCTCGCCAAAACGGTTCAAGCGTGGGAAGCGGCGGCCCGTCCGATCGAACAGCTCGGCATCCGCACGGTCTATGCCCGTTTGGGCGTCGTGCTGGCCCGACATGGCGGCGCCTTGCCGATGATGGTCAAACCGTATCGGCTGTTCGTCGGCGGCCCGATCGGCAGCGGCCGGCAATGGCTATCATGGATTCACCTTGACGACGTCGTCCGCGCCGTTTCTTATCTTATCAAACACGAAACGCTATCCGGCCCGATCAACTTCACGGCGCCCCATCCGGTCTCGATGAATGAGTTTGGGCGCACCGTCTCCCGTTTGCTGCGCCGCCCGCATTGGCTTCCGGTCCCCGAGGCAGCACTCCGCCTTCTCCTTGGCGAAATGAGCATGCTCGTGACAGAAGGGCAACGCGTCATTCCGGAAAAACTGCTGCAAGCCGGATTTCGCTTTTCGTTTCCAACGTTGGAAGATTGTCTCGCTGATTTGCTGTTACAACAAGACCGACAAAAAATATCCAAACAAAATTAACAAAAAAGCGATTCTCTTTTTCACACAGATCGTGTATGATAAAAGGGACTTGAAGGCAGTTTTCGTTCATAACCGCATACGGACTAGAAGAAGGGGAAGGCAAATGGTGCGCCACCAGCGCTCGCGCTGGTTCTAGTGGGTTCGATTCCCACCCCGAAATTTTTTTCATGAACGTTCGATAAAAAATTTCGAGGGTGGGTCCCGCTGGGAGGCTGCCCTCGTCTCGAAGGAGGGATTGGCCATGTTGAAAAAACGCGAGCTGCAAGACTGCCATGCGCTGTACGAGCTGATGGTGCACCCGGACGTCTTCCCTTTCGTGCGCCAGAAAGCCCGCTCGTACGAAGAGTTTTTGTTTATGACCAAACAGCTCATCGAGGCGGAAGAACGCGGCGAACTGATTTCGCGCACGATTTTGGACGAATGGGGCAACCCGATCGGCACGATCAGTTTGTTTGACATCGAGAATGGCACCGGCTTTTTAGGCACGTGGCTCGGCAAACCGTATCATGGGCTCGGCTACAATCGCCGCGCGAAAGAAGCGTTTTTCCATGAACTGTTTTATGAGCTGTCGATTGAAACGGTGTTTTTGCGCATCCGCAAAGCTAACGTCCGTTCGATCAAAGCGGCTGAAAAACTGCCCTACATCACGCCCGCCAACGAAACGCGGCGGCCGCTGCTTGAACAAATCGGTGCGGACGTGTACGATTTGTATGAAATTACGAAAGACAACTACACGCTCTATACGATGCGCCATCCCTCCTTCGCCGCCGAAGAGGGGAAACGAAAGGAAGCGTAGGCGCGCCGATCGGAGCAGTCAAACAAGGATGTCCGTCCGGACATTCTTTTTTATGCATAAAAACGGAAGAATTCGTCCAAAATGAAAATCAACAAACGATCGATGAAAAGCGAGGGAACAAGCGATGGCGGAAAAACGAAAACGCGAAAAAGCGAAACATACGCTAACAAGCGCGCAAGAAGTCAGCTATGCCCGCGATTTCAAACTGGCGGACCAAGCGGGCGGCTATACAGCGAAAAAAGCTCGCCACTAAAAAGCCGCCCTTAGCTTTGACCATTCAGCCCGCACTGAGAAGGCTGGTGAAAAACGGCTGATCCCCTTCATCAATGGGAGAATGCGCGGAAAAAAGGACCGATACAACGAGGTTTTTCTAATTGAGAACTAACATTGTAAAGGCATATCCACGATGAAATCACCAGCCTCTTAGATAGGATTACCATTTATACCTTTGCCCCGTTCAAGCCATCCTAATCGATGAATCGTACGATTCACATCTTTCAGCAAGGGGGCATGGGGAATGGGCCGTTCTCGCGGACAACGAACGCGCGACAAAAACAAAGCGACTTTGCCGCAAGTGCCAAAACAGCTGAAATCTGACGGCATTGACGTGGAATATTCGCAAGAGTTTGCTGACCATGAAGATCTCGAAGCGCAAGCGCGCGCGGCGGCCGCTGGCATCCGCCGCCAAGAGCGCAAACGGTAACAACGAAGGTGTCCCGCCGCAACGGGACACCTTTGTCTCCCCATTCCTTACACTGTCGCTTCGCCCTCGAGCTCCAGCACTTGGCTGTACCGTTTATAAAACCGTCCGAGCTCCCCTTTATAATGGTCTTTCCACGGTTTTTCTTTCCCGCAATAATGGATAAAAACGGTGTTTTCCTCAATCCAAGCTAAATCGTGTTTCGGGTTGGGCAACAGCTGCAAAAAATCGTAATAACGCGCATCGTAATTGTAACGATAGCCGTCGACCGGCTTAATTTTGTCCCAATACAGCCCGTTCACTACATCCTGATCGGGCAGGACGAGCTTAAAGCGGTGATCGCGGATAAATTGATAAATGTCGGCAAGATGAACGTGCGTGCGCATCAACTCCACGTTCATCATCATCACGCCCGTATTGAAATACCCCTTGGCGTTCGGCGTTTTCAGCCGCAGCTTATTGAATAAATTCGCCACTTTGGTCGAATGGGTGTGTTCAGCGGCAATGAATAAATTCCCTTCAAAGTCCATCTCGTACAGCTCATCGATCGGATTGATCGCCACAATATCCGGATCAAGGTATAAGACGCGTTCAACATGCGGAGGCAAAAATAAATGGGCTGCCAATCGGTAGTACATCTCAACCGTGTAGTGGCGGAACACAGGCGCATCACAAAACAGTTGCGGGTCCACATAGATCGATACAAGCTTATGCCCTTGTCTGCGAACGAATTCCCCGAGCGCTTCTAGGTCTTGTTCGGCAATGCGTGAATAAAGCAAGTAAAACGTAAACGGGCGCTGATTGTTGCAAAACAACGAATGCATCAACACCTTTAGCGGTGGAAGGTAATTGGCGTCTGTCGTCACTAACACATGAAACATCGACCCATCACTTCCTTTGCAGCATCGATTCCCCTTCCTTACCAAGTATATTCGCGCTTTTCTCGCGGTTGCCTTCAATTGTCCCAGACGCTTCACTTCTTTTCCCTTGAGCGCCTCGAAAGCCCGATGGTCGGGAAAGCGGGCGCTCGGTTCGTTCAAAGGGAAGACGACACCGCCCAGCTTGTCTCACCGAAACGGTTACGCTTTTAGGATAGAAGAAATTTTTTTCCCTTTCAAGAAAAGAGCCAAACGGCGCTCGCCCCCTTTCCTCCTGTCTCCGATCACAACGCTTTTCCGCTTCTTCTGGGAGGCCGGTGATTTCGTGTAAAATGTTGCTGATTCCACCCATTTCTCAATTAGAGAAACTTTGCAGAATCAGCTTTCTTTTTTGAATGAAAATGCCGTTGATTGGTATGCGACAGCGGTTTTTCACCGGCCTTCTAGGGCACGTAGCGGGCTAGTCCCGCCATGAACCAACGCCCGTAACGGGGACGCAAAAACCGCCTTGGTCCCGCCTAACCTTTGAACAAACGCCGCCCGGCCCTTTTTCTATCTGAATATTTACAATTGACAAACGAAAATTTATAATAAAAATAACTAGCCGTCTCCTGCCGGCACAGCCGCCTGTGCAGATCAGACGGCGCAGACGGTCCGTTTTTCGCCGCGGGCTGCCCCCATCGGCAGCACCGATCGCTCTCTGACCTAGAAGGCCGGTGATTTAAGGGGAAATACTGCTGTCCAACGTTGTTTATCAAATTGAAAAACCTTGCAACACCATCATTTTATTCCTTGTAATTTCCGACAAGTCGAACGAAGATGGTGATTTTCACCGTCCTCCTAGGAGGACGGTGAAAAACCGCCAGTTCCCCTCATCAATCGGGAACGCTCGAAAAACAGGATCGATGCAACAAGGTTTTTCTAGTTGAGAAATGAGATGGCAAAGAGGGATCTAGGATTAAATCACCAGCCTCCTAGACCGATTCGCAAAGAACTGTGCGGCCTGACGCCACCCTATGCCGGGGTGTCTTCTCAGTCCGTTCCAGCCGGTTCCTATCCAAACGACTGCATAGGAACCGGCTTTTTCCATGAACGCGGAAGGGAGGGAAATGCCATGCTAGGAGCGCTAGATGGCGTGCGCGTGCTCGACTTGTCACGCGTCTTGGCCGGTCCGTATGCGACGATGATTTTAGGCGATTTAGGCGCCGATGTCATCAAAGTCGAAGCGCCAGGCGGCTCGGATGACACTCGGTTTTGGGGACCGCCGTTTCAAAACGGCATGAGCGCCTACTACACGGCGATCAACCGGAATAAGCGAAGCATGACGGTTGATTTAAAATCGGAAAAAGGCCGGGAAGCGATTCGCCGCCTCGCTGGGGGAGCCGACGTTCTCATTCACAATTTCAAAACCGGAACGATGGAACGGTGGGGACTCGGCTATGACGACTTATCGCGCCTCAACCCGCGTCTCATTTATTGTTCCATCACCGGATTTGGCGAGACCGGCCCGCTCGCCGCATTGGCCGGCTATGACTACATCATTCAAGCGATGAGCGGGTGGATGAGCATTAACGGCACCGAGGAAACCGGCCCGCTCAAAGTCGGGGTCGCCGTCACGGACGTGTTCACCGGCTTGTACGCTGCCATCGCGATCGAAGCAGCGCTGTTCGCTAGAGAAAAAACGGGACGCGGACAAAAAATTGATCTGGCGCTATTCGACTGCGCGGTCAGCGCGCTCGTGAACGTCGCCGCCAACTATTTATTGTCCGGCGCGGTTCCGAAGCCGCTTGGCAATGAACATCCTAACATCGTCCCTTACTCTACTTATGAGGCCAGCGACGGGCCGATCGTCATCGCCGTCGGCAACGATCGGCAATTTCAAGCGCTCTGTTCGCTTTTGTCCGACCGCGCTCTCGGGACCGACCCGCGCTTTCAGACGAACGCCGGCCGCGTCGCCCATCGCGACGAGCTCAATCGGCGGCTGAACGCCGAGATCAAGCAACGACCGCGAGCCGAATGGCAGCGGCTGCTCGCCGAAAAAGGCATTCCGTGCGGGCCGGTGCAGACGCTTGACGAACTGTTCAGCCATCCGCAAACCGCCGCCCGGGAAATGACGGTGGCGATGCATCACCCGCTCATCGGTTCCTTGAAGCTGGTCGCCAGTCCGCTGAAACTTTCTGACACGCCGGTGTCGTACCGGCTCCCTCCGCCCCTTCCCGGCGAGCATAACGACGAAGCCGCCAAGGCGTGGGAAAAGCGGCCGGAATATGAAGGCGAAACAACCGCCGCAACTGATGATCGAATTCAAACCAATCGGACAGAAAGGGGATCCATAGATGATGAACTTTGATTTTACACCTGAACAAGACATGCTTCGGCAAACGGTGCGCAAATTCGTCGACCGCGAGATTATGCCGCATATTAAGGAATGGGATGAACGCGGCGAATTTGACCGCGCCATCTTCAAACGGCTCGCCGAACTGAACTTAATGGGCGTCTGCATTCCGGAAGAGTACGGCGGCATGGGCATGGATTACAACTCGCTCGCTATCGTCTGCGAAGAACTCGAACGCGGCGACACCGCCTTCCGCACCGCCGTCTCCGTCCACACGGGGCTGAACAGCTTAACTTTGCTGCAGTGGGGCACGGAAGAACAAAAGCGAAAATACCTCGTCCCGCAAGCGCGCGGGGAAAAAATTGGCGCCTTTGGACTCACCGAACCGAACGCCGGATCGGACGTCGCCTCCATCCAAACGACGGCCGTTCGCGACGGCGATGATTACATTTTAAACGGACAAAAAACGTGGATTTCTCTCGCCGATATCGCAGATCATTTCCTCGTGTTTGCTTACACCGACAAAACTAAAAAACATCGCGGCATTTCCGCCTTCATTGTCGAGCGGACGATGCCGGGCTTTTCCTCGCAGCCGATCAAAGGGAAGCTCGGCATCCGTTCCGGCAACACGGGCGAACTGTTTTTTGACAACGTCCGCGTCCCGAAAGAAAACTTGCTCGGTGAGGAAGGCGAAGGATTCAAAATCGCCATGTCTGCGCTTGACAACGGCCGCTTCACCGTTGCCGCCGGCGCGGTTGGCCTTATTATGGCATGTCTTGAGGCGAGCGTGAAATACTGCCATGAGCGAAAAACATTCGGCAAAGAAATCGGCCGCCATCAGCTCGTTCAACAAATGATCGCCCGCATGGAAGCCGGGTTGCAAATCAGCCGCCTGCTCGTTTACAAAGTCGGCTTTCTCAAAAACGAAGGCCGGCGCTGCACGCGAGAAACCTCGCTCGCCAAATGGGTCGCCTGCGACTATGCCAATCAAGCGGCCGATGACGCCGTGCAAATCCACGGCGCCTACGGCTATTCGAACGAATACCCGGTCGAGCGCTACTTGCGCAACTCGAAAGCGCCGGTCATTTACGAAGGAACGCGGGAAATCCATACGATCATGCAGGCGGAATACGTGCTTGGCTACCGCCAAGACAAACCGCTGCGCAAAACGTTGCCGGCATGGCGGCCCGCTGAGAGCTGAACGGACGGTGCCCGCGCGCCCAAAAACGCGGCTGTTCTCCATCGGCGGACGGGGAACAGCCGCTTCCTGATTTTACTCGTCCATTTTGCAATATTGTTTATACAAGTCTTTCAACGCCGCGCAAAGAGCGGAATGCGCCTTGCCCAAATATCCCTCATCGAGCTCGGCCAACAGCTCATCAATGCCCTCACGAAGCGAATGGCCACGCAGCATCCGCGCGATATAATCACGTCCATGTTCGGTGGCGAGCGTGCACGATGCTTCGACGATCACCCCATACTTTTTATCAATTTCCGCCGTAATCGTCAGCGTATCATACAAGCTTTTGGCCGCCATTCCGGCCGGCAGTCGCGCATGGCCAGCGATAAATTGCGTTTTCACGAGTTTTCCTCCTTTCGCGCTGACATCCGTCATGATCCATGTTCGCCACCCGCTTCGCTTTTCCCTGCTGCGTTTGGCAGCAAGCGAAAAAACGGCTGAGGGTGTCCCAAACGGAGCGGGACACCCTCTCTCATCGCTACATATAGACACTAACCGCCCCTCC
Source organism: Geobacillus sp. YF-1 (assembly GCF_052692335.1). NCBI lineage: Bacteria > Bacillati > Bacillota > Bacilli > Caryophanales > Anoxybacillaceae > Geobacillus > Geobacillus sp. YF-1. Next base: position 527,873 of record NZ_CP199850.1, on the reverse strand, counting down.
ACACTAGATGCTGTGTCTTTCTTGAGGGGAGATCGCCTTTTGGGTCATCCCCAAGCGGCCGATGATGCTTGCTCAACGATCCCGTTCAAATGCAGGGATGGGTTGCTTCCCAGTTCAGCCACTCCCCGCTGTCAGGATCGATCGAGGCAAGCCGAAGCCAACCGTTTTGCACTTTGCGGCGAAACGCTTCGTCTGTATCGAGCAGGCGCTCGATAGACGAGGACGGCGCTTCAATGATGACAAGCAGCCTTAGCGGCGCGTGGAACCACTCGCCGTCAGAAACGGCCACCGACTGCCATGGCAAGCCAGCGAGCAAGTCGCTGCCGTTTCCTTGCATCACCCCGATGCCGCCGGTCACCGTCTGCGTCGTTTTGTCGCCGCTTCCGTAATAATGCGGCGCAACGGTGGAGGCGTAATATTGCAAGTTGATCCACTGCCCGACCGTCGCCGGTCCGGCAATGATGCCGGCGAGCGCCTCACCGCTTGGATCCTCGCGCCAATCGTAACTGTGCAAAAACACTCGTCCGTCCAAATGAGCTCCCTTCGTCAACGCCCGGCGGCCAATCAAGAAAGCGGCGTTGCCCGCCAACCCCCATTCCGGGCGGATTTCGCTCCAGTCCACCGCGCGCCGCCGCGCTTCAGCAACCGGATCGCGCGGCAGGCGGCCGACATGCGGGAGCTTTGCCATCCGTTCTTCGTTCGCTCGGCGACCGGCTTCACGTAACGCCTGCTGCAATCGTTCAAACGCCTGCGCGGCTGCCCCCGATAACGGCGGCACTTCCACCCACTGCAATTCATCAACGGTCGTAATATGTTCGGCCGCAATAAATACCGTCTCATCCGGGATGACAATCCCTTCTTTTTCCAACTGCGCGCGCACGTGCGGCAAATTGGCCAGCGCCGCAAACACACGGGCGTTGAACGCCCCAGCGGCGCCGCCGCACGCTCCGCAATCTAGCGCAGAAGCGTACGGATTGTTGGCCGTTTCGCTCTCATGACCGCAGACGACGACAAGCGGAGCAAACGAGGACGTCAACCCAATATTGACGAGGAGTTGTTTTACGTACTGCGCTTGCTCTTCTTTTGTCAACCCGATCGGCAAGCCGGTCGTTTCGTCATGCCCTTGGCAATCCAGCGACAGCGTCGTCTTCGGTTTTTGCTCCGCCGCGGCGGACGCTTCATGCACGGCGCTTCCCGCCCAAGCCGGCGCCGCGCTGCGAGCGAGCGTATGCAAGCCGAGCCAAGGCCCGCTCATTTCCGGAAGAAGCAAACTGGCCAGCAAGTGCTGCTTCACTTTTTTGAACGTGCGGCCAACAAAACGGACGAGATCGCGCCGGCGACGATACGGCTCGGCAACTTCGGGAGCAGCGGTTTCCTTGATTTCATGCTGCGGCGCCACAATCGCCGGACAAGATGGATGGGCATCATGACCGTCCAAAACGCGCGTTTGAATCGGCAAGCCGAAAAAGCCAGCGCAACCATACGTTTCAAACGGCCCTGCCGCTTCGATCTGACGGCGGAACGGCTCGGAGCGGACATCGATGCAAAACAGTAGCTGCGCGGCCGCCTGCTCTTGGCTCGCGTCGTCCGGACGAACGGGGCGAATCGCCTCTTTCAACTTCGCTTCATACGTATCCTCCCATGCCCCGAGCCAGAGATGACGGCGGTCAATCCGCCAAAACCGGTCAACGAACATCAAGCGGGCTTGGCGGTCTGAAAGCGGCAAACGCTGCCATTCGTCAAGCGTCATCCCGCCCCACTGAATCCAAGCCGCCAAGAGGAACGCCGCCGCGCGGTCTTCTTTCTTTTCTTCCTCCTCAAGCGGCACATGCAAAGCAGCGAACACCCATTCAAGCGACAAACGGACAGCCAAATAATCAAGCAGCCCACCGATTTCGTCCCCACTGCGGCGCGATTGCCACAAGACCATGCCCGCCCATCCCGGCAGCGCCAACAAATGGGCTTCCAAATACGCTTGCACGTCTTCCGTCCGCACGCCAAGCTTGTTCAGCGCCTGCTGCAACGCCTCTTCAGCGCGCTCCGGCCACTCGCAAATCCGCTTTCTCTCGTCCTTCGACAGCGAGGGGTCTTCGGGCGCCAAGCGCCGCCAAGCCGCATAAAAGCCTTGCTCGCGATGCGGCAACGCCCACACCGCCTCACCGCGGTCATAAAACAGCTTGCACCATTTGGCCGTTTGCTGGTCAAGCCGCTGGGTCAACTGAAGGCGGGCAGACACGGGAAAAACACAACGGCGGCGCGGCACCAACGACTCCAGCTCCACATCCGGAAGCGCTCCGTCCGGCAGCGCATCGTTCCAAAGAAGGGCGCGGCATAACCGCTCCGCTTCGTGGCGAGGAGCCGGAAGCGCGGTGGCGTCGAGCCACCGCTGTAGCCGCCGCTCGACAAACGCAAGATCAATGTCGCCTTTGGCCAAAGCGGCATGGAAAACAGCCATCGGCGGATACAGGTCAATGCCGTGCATTTCCTGCAGCCGATCCGCGACATGGACAAACGGCTCCTCCTCCAGCCCCATCCATGGATGGCGGGCGATAAACGCCGAAATCGGCCAAAGCGGGGCAATGACCTTGGCCGCCTCACTGATGAGGGAAGTGAGCGGACGGACGTCTTTTTTCCGTTCAGCCGATGTCCGCCCGGCGGAAACAACGGTTTTACTCATGGGCCATCCCCTCCTCTAAATAGGATGCGAGATAACGCGGGTGGGCTTCAGTCGCCGCTGGGCGCGGTTCCCCCCAATGCACGAGCCGCATATACAAACGAACGGCAAGCGGAGAGTGGCGGTGCTTCGCCGTCCAAACCGCTGCCAAGGCAGCCAAGGCAAACAAAAGGCAAACGCCCCATTCAAACGAAGAAGGCGGCAAAAAGGCGGATGACATTCGCAGATCGACCAATCGCAACAATTGAGCGCGCACCGTTTCGGACAATAACGCCAGCCCGACAACCGCCGTTAAACCGAGCCACCGCCCTTCGCGAAAATCTGCCAGCCTCCCCCAAGCCACTGCCGCCGACGCCGCCAGCAGCACCGAACTCAACAACCGGGCCGGCTCATGCGGAGCCGCTTGCCAAAAGACCGCACCGAGCACCAGCCCGACAACCATTCCTCCGCGCCACGAACCGGCCGTGACCCGTTCTCCCGCCCGGCCCACTCGCGGCACGACCGAACCGGACTGCAAAAAGAGCGTAGCTTTGAACAATCCGTGCAGCACTAAGTGCACCACCGCCGCCCCGTAAGCGCCAAGAGCGCATTGCACAAGCATCATCCCCATTTGCGCCATCGTCGAACCGACCAATTGCCGCTTGTAGTCGACATGAACAAAGCTGATGCCTGTGCCGATCAAAATCGAGACAAAGGCAAGCAAAAAGAGCAAAACATGCGCCCACGTGTCGGTAAAGAGCGGGGCAAAGCGCCCGAGCAACAAACCACCTGCATTCACCAATCCGGCGTGCATGACAGCTGACACAGGCGTCGGTGTCACGACCGATTCCATTAGCCAGCGGTGAAACGGCCATTGGCCGGCCGGAATGATGGCCGCCGCCAACAGCAACCCGTTGAACACCGCCCGTTCCCAAGCTTCCAAGTGGGCGATCCGCTCGGCGGATAACGCAGCGGTCAACGTCCATTCCCCGCTGTCGACCCCAAGCCAGACAGCCACAATGATCAAAGCGAGCCAACTCGCGCCAAACATTAGCCCCATTTGCCGAACGACGAACGGAACCGGACTCCATTCTTTTTTCAACGCCGTCAACGCCACAAGCCCCACGAGCGGCAACCCCCAGCACGCGGCGATCCACCGCAAGTCATGAGCGGCCCACGTGAGCGAAGCGGCCACCGTCGTCCACGTCAAAAGCGAGAAATACCACCGATAGCGGCGATCTCCATGCAAATAGCGAATCGAAAACCGTTGGATCGCCCAACTCAACAAAGAAACATACACGCCGGACAGCCAACTGACGGCATCAAACCGAAAGCGGCCGATATCCACCGTCCCAGCGCCGATCCACCCGATCAGCGCGACAGCCCCCGGCAGAAGCAAGAGCCAAGCATGAACATGCACGTATCGCTCCGGCACACGCGGGAACAGCCAGATCAGCGCACTGATGAGGACAACGGCCGCCGATGCAAACCATCCCCAAGTGATCCATTCCATTCCCATTCCGTCTCCTCCCCTCTGTTTGATGAGCCCTTGGTGCGGAAGAAAAGAAAAAACCGGCTATGTCAATCCGGCAAGGCGGCCCCACAAGGCCGTTCCATTGCCGAGCGATTGCTCATAGCCGGTTTACCTTCAACCAATCTTCGATGCGATTGTTTGAAGATCTCCCGCGCGCTCTCTCGCAATGGGCGACGGTCGGTTTCCCTTCAACGAACCTAAGCCGACGTAGGTTTTTTGAAGGGCTGCCGACAGCATCGTCCTCTCGATTTTCTTTTATCCTTACTATACAAAAGTTGTTTTTATTATACAACATCTTGATGGACGTGTCATGAAAAACGTTACTTTGTCAGCTGCTTTTCCAAATCGTGAAACAGCTTAAAAACAATGATGCGCTCGCCTGTTCGCGTGCTCAAATCGGTGTGGAAGCTTTTCACCTGCTCGCCGGTGATCTCGAAAATCATCTCTTTCAACTCATCGACTCCCGATTCGACCAAACTCGTTCTCGACCGTTTCACCGCCAGCATCCCTTCTTTCGTCTCGCACAGCGCATACTCCGCCGGCGTCAAAATGCCGTGCAAGGACACGATGATCATGTCGCGCAAAATATCGGTTTTGACCGACACCGAGCCGCGGCCAAGAAAGTCTTTTTCCCATTTCGTCAACGCTTTGCTGATTTCGGATTCGATCCAGCCTTTGGATTTGTTCATGCCCTGTCCCCCCTCACTTGCCGCGGCTTCCCGCCGCTTTCGCCACGTTGCACTCATAACCTTTATTATAGCGGCAATGGCTTCATGGCGCTAGAGTCAAATCACCGGAAAACAGGGGACAGCCGCCGCTGTTCCGAGCAAAGGGGCTGATGTTTCTCTTTTGCCCTATGATCCAGCGGGGCGTGTTTATTTTGTTCCCAGTAAAAGCACTGATGTTCCTCCCCGCAACAAGCGCCGGTTGTTTAGGCGGAAGCACAGCCGGGTGGCAAAAAGCGGACACCGCTTCGCGCAGCCCTCTATTCCTAGCACTGCCGGCAGCGAAGCGTCCGCAGCCGATTGAGCGCCGCCGCCAGCTCGAAGCGGCGCGGGCGGGCGAACTCGCCGGGATGGCCGTTGCGGAAAGAAATCGAGCCAAGCCCATGTTGGTCCCACCGTTCCTCGATGGCATCGAGCAATTGCCGGACGGTCTTCGTTCCGTCGAGCCACCCTTTTCGCTCCATATACAAAAACGCCGCAGCGATCGCTCGCGTCTGGCTGTCGTCAACAAGCTGCTCGAGCGCATACAACAGCACGTCCGTCAGCCCGTATTGAATGACATGGCGACCGCGCGCGACCGCTTTCGCTTTCTTTCCTTTTTGGCTGTTTAAGCTCTCCGGCAGCGGGATGCGTTCACGAATGCGGCCAAACGACACTCCGCCTTCCGCTTTCCGCCCCGATGGCATCTTGGCCGCGATCTGTTTCGCTTCGCTGGTCACATCGGATGGAACATACTGTTCCAGTTTGATCACACAATCGGCAATCTCAAAATAATCCCCTAACCCTCCGACGACCAAGACAGTCGAAATGCCGTAATCGTGAAACAGCTGGCGGGCTTTGTCGATATACGGGGTGATCGGCTCGGCTTCTTTCGCGATGAGCGCCTGCATGCGCGCGTCGCGCATGAACAAATTGGTGGCGCTCGTATCTTCATCGATCAAAAACGCCGACGCCCCCGCTTCGATCATTTCGATCATGCTCGCGGCTTGCGAAGTGCTGCCGCTCGCGTTTTCCGTCGAAAAGCGCGTCGTCTCCTTGCCGTACGGCAGCGTGCCGATAAACGGGGAAATATCGACATTGGCCACGCTGCGGCCGTCCTCAGCGCGAATTTTCACCGCCCCGCTGTCAGTGATGACAAACTCCCGGCCATCGCCGGCGATATGGTCATACACACCGTGCTCTAACGCCTGAAGCAGCGTCGATTTTCCGTGGTAACCCCCGCCGACAATGAGCGTGATCCCCTTCCGGATGCCCATGCCTTTGATCGGTTCGGCGCGATGCGGCACCGGAATCGCCACCTCGAGCTCCGGCGGGCTTTGAAACGGCACCGCACCTTTCCGCAGCGGCTTGTCGCTCACCCCGCTTTCGCGCGGCAAGATCGCGCCGTTGGCGACAAACGCCACCAATCCGCGCTCATGCAAATAGCGGCGGATGGCATGCTGTTGATCGGCCAGCTCAACCGCCAGGCGGATCTCCTCTTCACGAAGGCCGTACACCGCCCGCTCGATCACGGCTGGAATTTGTTCAAAAAAAATGCTCTCGGCTTCCTTCGCTAAAATGCGCCGCCCGTTGGCCGGCAAGCCAACCGATAAACAAATGGCGATCGTCTCATCGGTGATTTGCACCGCCGTTCGCTCGAGCACCTTCTGCCCCGGTGCGTCGATCGACACGAGCCCGCTTTTTCCCGACCCGCGCGCCCGCGCCGGCCATTGCCGCAGTTCGTGATGGACGCGGCGCGCCAACACATCTTCGCAACGGACGCGGCGCGGTTTCGTGTTCGTCCACTCCGATGTCAACACCGTCTTCACCCGTGGCACGATCACCCGAATTTTCGACGGTTCCGCAAACGGGTCGCCTTGCACATGGTCAATCGCCAAAGTAAACGCCGGAAAGCAATACTCCCCCTCAATCGCTTTGTACGCTTTATATCCCTTTTGGTCAATGGCCCGCAGTTGTTGCCTGAGCGCCTCCATTGCACCCACACCTTCCTTTCGCTGTTCACCGAGGACTCCTTTATGCACCACTTTGATTGTATCGCAAACCGAACGCCTTCATCCAGAGCCATCAAAAACGGCGGCTCGCCTATTCTTCGGGCGAGCCGCCTGCCGCTTACCGGTCTTTCATCCCCGTATAGATCCAAATCGCTTCTTTGAGAAACTCAGCCGCTCCCGGATGCACTTGGTCATAATACGCTTTGAACCGTTCGTCCTCGACATACAAGCGCGCCAGTCCGGCATGCGCTTCCTTCGAATAATAATCCCACCAGAAGCAAAGCCATTGACGGTGCAAATCCGCTGCCCGTTGCGCCGCCTCGCCGGCCGGGTCGCCATCTTGCATCGCTTCTTTCAATGCCTCAAGCACCTCTTGACTGAGCCGTTCCGCCTCATCAAACTGTTCCTTCGTCATCTTCCGCAGTCTGTCGTTGGAACGATCGACCTGTTCATCGCCATACTTATGGCGAATTTCTTCGCCATATTTCCGCTCGTTTTCTTCAACCAGCTGCTCCTTGAACGCGGCAAATTTTTCCTCGTCGCTCATTGAGATTCCCCCTTCTTTCGCGGCAATCGTTTGTTCAACGCTCGCAATCAACGCATCGAGATGGCGTCTTTTTTCCAACAGCTGTTGGCGGTGCTCCCTTAGCGCTTTCAGTTCATCAAAGGACGGGGAATGAATGATTTGTTTGATCGTTTCCAAATCGACGCCAAGTTCGCGGTAAAAGAGGATTTGCTGCAAACGATCGACTTCGCGTGGCCCGTACAGCCGATACCCGGCGTCGCTCAACCGCGCCGGCTTCAGCAACCCAATCTGATCGTAATACCGAAGCGTCCGGCTTGTCACCCCCGCCAGTTTGGCCAGCTCATGCACGGTGTACTCAATGTTCCTCACCTCCCTATGGATGACGATACACCTTGACGCAACGTCAAAGTAAAGAGGAAAATGAAAAAAAGGGCTCCCAAGGGCCCTTTTCACGTCCCGCAAAACGTCCGGTACGGCCGGTCGGACGGCGGCGGCAGCTCCGCGTATTCCGCTTGTTCCGGCGAATAAGCGTACGGGTCGGCCAGCGCTTCGAGGAAACGCTCCATCACGCTGTAGTCGCCGCAATTGACCGCGGCGGCCAACGCCTCTTCAACCCGATGGTTGCGCGGAATGACGGCCGGATTATGGCGGCGCATCCGTTCATACGCTTCTTCCCGCGAAACCGCTTCTTGGCTGAGCCGCGTTTGCCAGCGCTCGTGCCACTCGCGAAACTCGGAAGCGTCAAAGAGCGCCATTCCGGTGTACTCGCCTAACGTCAACGCCCGGAACGTGTTCGTATAGTCAGCGCGGTATACTTCCATCAGCCGCAATAAATCGGCGATAAGCCCGCCATCCCCCGCTTGCGCTTCAGCCAAACCGAGTTTCGCTCTCATCCCGTCGAGCCAATGACGATGATACAACGTCGGATATTGATCGAGCGCTTCCTGCGCCAACGCCACCGCCTTTTCCTCATCCTTATCCAGCAGCGGCAGCAAGCTCTCCGCCAATCGGGCTAAGTTCCAGCCCCCGATATACAGCTGATTGCCGTACGCATACCGCCCTTCCGTATCGATGGAGCTGAACACCGTCTTCAAGTCATACGTGTCCATAAACGCGCATGGCCCGTAATCGATCGTTTCCCCGCTGATCGTCATGTTATCGGTGTTCATCACCCCGTGGACGAAACCGACAAGCTGCCATTGGGCGATCAATGCCGCTTGCCGGGCGATGACTTGTTCAAGCAAAAACAAATAGCGGTTCTCAGCCTCCTCAAACCGAGGGAAATGCCGCTCGAGCGCGTAATCGGCCAACGCGCGCAGCTCTTCTTTCGTCCCCCATTGCGCCGCGTATTGGAACGTCCCGACACGCAAATGACTTGAGGCGACGCGGGTTAACACCGCCCCAGGCAGTTCGGTTTCCCGCCGAATCGTCTCTCCCGTTGTCACGACCGCCAAGCTGCGGGTCGTCGGAATGCCAAGGGCGTGCATCGCCTCGCTCACGATGTACTCCCGCAGCATCGGCCCGAGCGCCGCCCGCCCGTCGCCGCCGCGCGAATACGGCGTTCGTCCCGAGCCTTTCAGCTGGATATCCACCCGCTTGCCACTTGGGGTGACATGCTCGCCGATGAGCACCGCCCGTCCGTCGCCAAGCATCGTGAAATAGCCGAACTGATGCCCGGCATACGCCTGCGCCAGCGGCTCAGCCCCGTCCGGAATCCGATTTCCCGCCAGCACCGCCACCCCTGCGTCGCTTCGCAATGCTTCTTCATTCAACCCAAGTTCTGCCGCAAGCGGCCGGTTGAGCACCGCCAGTTCTGGCGCGCGCACCGGCGTGGGGAGAACGCGGCTGAAAAAGCGTTCCGGCAGCCTTGCATAACGGTTGTCAAACGTCCACCCCGCATCCAATTTGCTCATCTCCTTTTTCGGCCAAGCTATAGTTCTATTGTATGGCAAAGCAAGCGACATAATAAATCGAAAACACGCGGTTCGCCCCAAAAATTCGACCGCCCTGTTTCGACGAAACTCACCATCTTTTCTCTTTCGCTTTCGTTCCGTTTCGCCTATAATGGCGATGAGGAGGTGAAACGAATGGAAGAAAACACGATCATCCAAGCGGTGCTGCACGCCCTCGAACAACATTCCGACAAAATCAGCTCGAAAATGGAGGAAATGGAACAACGACTCCGTGGTGAAATGCACGAAATGGGCCAGCAGCTCCGCAGCGAAATCCATGCTGTCGAAACCCGTCTTGAAGCCAAAATCGATTCCCTTCGTGAGGAAATGCAACAGATGAACAGACAACTGAACGAACGAAGCGATCGCCTCGAAGAAGAACTCGCAGACACGCAAACCTCGGTCGACGTGTTGACCACGAAGGTGCTCCATCACGACCGAAAGCTTCGCCAATTGGCCAAACAAGCGTAATTCCTCTCGAAACGTTAGCCTTTTTGACCCACCGCAACGAACAAAACCGCTCCTGTTTCATCCTCCTGTTCCGTTTGATGAAATGGAGCGGTTTTGGTGTTCACAGAACACCTACTCCCTATCAAAAAATGAATCGCGTTCGACATAGCATACTCTCAATGCATAGCGCTTGTACCAATCCGCTTTTCCTTTTTTCTGCGCCAGTTGATGCCAATCATGCTTTTTCCAATTGCGAATGGCCTCCAATGACGTCCAATAGGAAACCGTAATCCCGATTCCATTCTGCCCTCGCACGCTTTCCACACCTAAAAATCCGGGCTGTTTGGCAGCGAGTTCTACCATCATTTTCGCCATTTCTTCATATCCATCGTCCTCTTCTGTCCTCTCCGATGTAAAAATAACGGCATAATACGGCGGCTGCGGCGTGTTAGCGATTCCACTCATCGACGATTTCCCCCTTTTTGTCATTTCATCATCTCTTGCCACTCACACGCTCCTCATTTCACCAATCCATGCCGAAACGCATAAATGACCGCTTGCGTCCGGTCTTGGACGCCGAGTTTAGAGAGGATGTTGCTCACATGCACTTTCACCGTTTTGAGGGAAATGAACAATTCCTCAGCCATTTCTTGATTCGTCTTCCCTTGCGCCATCAGCAAAAGCACTTCCATCTCCCGGCTCGTAAGCTGTTCGTGCGGCAGCCGCTCTCGTTGTTTTCGCCGGTTTGGCATGACTTTTCCCGCTACTTCCGGCTCGAGCACCGATTGTCCGTGGAACGTAGCACGAATGGCGTCGGCAATTTCGCTCGCTTTCGATGTTTTCAACAAATAGCTCGTCGCCCCTGCTTCGAGCGCCGCGAACACGTTTTCATCATCCAAAAAACTCGTCACGACAATGATTTTCGCCTCCGGCCATGCGCGAATGATTTCCTGTGTCGCGGCAATGCCGTCCACCGGTTCCATCACCAAGTCCATCAAAATGACATCCGGCCGCAACTGGAGAGCGAGCTCAACTCCCTTTTCCCCATCCTCCGCCTCACCGATCACCTCCATGTCCGGTTGAGCGGACAAATACGCGGACACGCCAAGCCGCACCATTTCATGATCATCGACAAGCAGCACCTTGATCACGGTCATCCCCCCTATGCAAAAGCGGCACTTTCACTTCCAGCCGTGTTCCTTGGCCTTTTAAGCTCACTACCTTCAATGTTCCGCCGATTTCCGCCGCCCGCTCATACATGTGCTTCAACCCGTACGAACCGCTTTTTGAACGTTCCACATCAAAACCGACACCGTCGTCAGTGACGCGCAAAATCGCAAACCCGTCCCGTTCAATCAGCAATACTTCCACCGTTTGCGCTTTCGCATGGCGCAACGTGTTCGACAGCGACTCCTGCAAAATGCGAAACAGATGATCTTCCACCCCTTTATCGAGCGGAACGTCTTCGATGTTCCATCTTATCTCAAGCGGCACTTTGCCCGCCAATTCCGTGAGCAGTTCGTTCATCCCTTCTTGAAGCGATTTTCCTTTCAGCTGCACCGGCCGCAAATGCAAAAGCAGCGCCCGCATTTCCAATTGCGACTGGTGAATCATTTGCTCGACCATGGCCAATTGTTTGCGCTGCCGTTCATCATCCGGCGGCATCGCTTCCATGACGGCCGACATCATCATCGAAGCCGCGAACAATTGTTGGCTGACCGAATCGTGCAGCTCCCGCGCCAACCGCGTGCGCTCTTCGGAAAGAATGCGTTCAACGAGCCACTCTTCCTGTTCGGCCTTTTCCGCCGCTAACTTTTGCACGCGCTTCGTTTGCGCGCGCCATTGCGCTTGCAGCTTCTCGATTTGTCGCCAGACGTCTTGCAGCTCCGATGGCGCTTCGGTCCGGTAAAGCTCCCCGATTTCACCGCGTTCAATGTGTTCCAGCGCCTGCCTGAGAGCCTCTCGCTGCCTCCGCCAAACGATATCCAACAGAAGCCCGCTCACGATCCCAACCAGCAAACTGCCGGCTGTCACAAACAGCAAAAACGGGACCCCCATCACCGTTCTCTCCCACAGCTCCGCCCATGTCCCAAGCGGAAACGTGTACAGAAAGGAAACAAACAACAAACCAAAAACAATCAGCGCTGATAACACGGAAACGATCAACGACCGGCTCATAGCCGCTTCACCTCAAGATGGCCGATCATCATCGAGGTGACAATTTTCAGTTTCCGCTCGGCCGCTTGATACGAAGGGGTCTGATAAAGGAACGTCTGATTAAACAGCTGTTCTGTCGCATGCCCAAACACCGTCGCACCGCCAACGATGGCCGAATGGACGACCTTCGTCTCCACCTCGTACGGAACAAGCACGCGCACATGACCGATCAACCCGCGCACCATAATCACCGCTTCCCCTTTCGGCAAGACGGTGTTGCTGACGTCGATCACCGTATCGCCAATGCCGGTTTGAATGTTGACGTCATCCCATTCATACACATGTTCGGGAGTCGCCTGCCGTCCAAACAGCACATTACAAAACAACGGCTGCCGCTCGATGATTTCCTCGTTTCCACTCGTCGCTTCCGTGATGACAGGACGAATAACGGTCGGCTGCTGCTTGGACTGAGCAAACTTCCAAATAAAGTAAAATAAACTAGCAACAACGATCAACCGGGCCGTCACCATCGTAAACATATGAAACACGAGACTAATGCCGCCGAGCGAAAAGAGCACTTTCCCCCGTCTGCGCGGCCAAGACTGTTTGCCGATATAAAGCAAAGCGACCGATAATCCGATCGAAAACAACCATCCGGGATGGAAAAACGAAATTTCAATCGCCAAAAGCACTAGCGCGATCAAAACCGCCCAACTGACATAATCCGTTTTCTTCCGTTGATCGAGCATGCGGGGAGCCCCCTGTTGTCCAAAATGAAAAAGGTTGTTTCAAACGATGATTCGCCCCAAAGCCCAACATGGTGTGCATACCAAGTATGAAAGAAGGTGCCCCACTATGTCGGGACACCTTCTAGCATATCCGGTTAGTTTCCTTCCTGCAACTGCTTTTCCAGCTGAGCGATGCGCGCGTCGATCGTGCTCCGGTAATAATCGGAGCGAACTTGCTGCTCCAGGCGGTCAAGGTAGGCTTCCGCATCGGCGAACGCCGCCAGCGCCGGACCGGCATCCCCGCTGATCACCCGATGGATTCGGTAGTGCGCCCGCGCCGCGTTTTCCCGCCCCATCAACTCCATGCGCCGCATCTGCATGTCTTTCAGCTTATGCTTCATTTCCTCATATTTCGCTTCCAACTCAAACAGCTCGCGGCTCGCTTGCTCGAGCAGCTGTTTCAGGCGGCCCGCCCGTTCCGCATATTGCGCTTGTTCGCGCCGGGCAAATTCGGCCAGCTCTACTTCCCCGGCCTGCGCCGCCACCTCCGCCTGCTTGCTTCGTTTTTCGGCCATCTGTTCCGCCTCGCGATGTTCACGGGCAAACTGCTCTTTTAACACATATTGGCGCTCAAGCAGCTGCCGCACCCGCTCGGCTTCTTGTTCACATTGGCGTAAATAGTGATTGAGCAGCGCAATGGGGTTTTTCTTTTCTTTTTCGTCAAGCCATTCGTGAAGATCGGCTTCAATGATCGTTTTCAAACGCGAGAATACACCCACCATCGATCACTCCTCTTAATACTGTTTTTGCAGCTCGGCCCATTGTTTTTCAAAGTTGACAAACGGATCGTCGCTTTCCGAAACGACACGTTCCCCTTTCACTCCGTTCCATTGTTTATACACGACATACAACACATACGCCGCCACAAGCGCCATGAGCGCCGGCACATTCGAAGCGCTGGCCACCAACGCCGCACAGCCAATAAGCGCCCACACCACTTTCCCAAATGTCGATGGGGCTTTCAAACATTTCTTGAACGCATAGTACAAGATCGCCAGCGTGATCACCAGCCCGACAAGCGGCCCGAGATGAAACAAGAACACCAGCAAAGCGGCCGCGCCGGCAACGAACAACCCGATCTTTTTTGCCATCCTTTCGCCTCCTTTCGCTTCCTATCGTATCGCATCCCCGTAAACTCCCATCACGTTCCGAAGATATATTTTGACTACGACTCAAGGCGTATTTTTCAAAATAGGAAGCGAGGTGGTCACTGCAGCCGCGCCACTTGTATTAAAATCATTTCCATATGAAAAAGACAAACAGAGCACTCCTTGTGCCGCGTGAAGCTGTTTTTTACGGCAACAATGGAAATACATTGTTTCGCTGCCTCATCAATCCCCCCGAGGAAACATTGCCGTTCTTCCCAAGTCCGGCAGCGACGAGGCAAAAAAATGCCTCCCATTGATACAAATGGGAGGAGAAGGCACTTGGCAAACTTCAGACGTGTATCTAGTAGAAATATGTTGCTTCTCATTAACGATTGCCATTACCGTTCAACCGGTTCCAGTTTATATTTATTGATGCGGAACACATGATCACAAAGAAAGTTAATATCTTCCTGATTATGACTTGTAAGTAAAATGGTACGTCCTTCATTCTTAAAAGATAATAATAGATTCCGGATTCTATCTACACTTTCTGCATCTAAGGCATTGAATGGTTCATCTAGGATCAGCACTTGTTGATCTTCCATAATAGCTTGGGCAATAGCTAATTTTTGCTTCATCCCTAACGAATAATGCTTGACTTTTTGTTTGGCCCGGGGATCTAACCCAACCTTTTCCATCGTTTCAAAAATCTTTTCATCATTAATTTTTCCTCTGATCATTGCCAATTCTTTTAAATTTTGAAACCCTGTTTTATTCGCGATGTAACCAGGACGGTCTATAATAATGCCGAAATCCTCTGGAAATCTTTCTCTTTTTCCCATCTCGGCTCCGTTCACCGTAATCGTCCCTTGATCCGGGAACACAAACCCACAGATCATCTTAAACAATACCGATTTCCCTGAACCGTTTGGCCCTATAATACCGTATATTTTCCCTTTTTCCACATTGAGATCAACACCATCAAGAAGAGTTACTCCTTTATACGCTTTACTTACATTTTTTAAAGAAATAACAATGGACATTACTTTTCATCCCACCTGCTTATATTTTTAGACTTTGCTTAAACAGATAATGAACGACAGACAAAGCTATGGTGTTCACAATAACTAAAATGACTGTTAGATCATACGGTGAGTCATCGGCTAAGTAAACAATGCCATTCAGTCCCACGGGAATAACACCTCCCCCATTTACCCCCGGGAGCATTAGAATCATAAACACCCCTACTAAAAGCAGACCATGTATTGACTCTTTGCTTACCCAAGAAACAATAAAAACGGCAATGATATAAAAAATAATCTGCAGAAAACCGTTGATAAAAAAGTGATAAATCACCTCATACACTGGAGTCGAAAGCACCGTGACATGAAAACGCATATTCAGCCCAAAACAGACAGCGATCACTAGGGATAACCCCATCAACGTGCACAGAAATAATGCTGTTGCCTGAAACAGTTTTAGCATCCAACTCCAAAACCATTTATCCAAACTTCTAAAACGAATAATTTTATAATAACCTAGCTCTTCAATCTCATTGCTGAGGAAAAACGATTGAACCAAATAAACAAACCCAAAAAATACAAGGACATAAAAGAAAAAGGGAACATACATAAACCGTTCCGCGCTGACACCAACAAAAGACATGACCAAAACATCCCAAATAGTGAGATCGGCAGATGTTTTTAGCAAAGATCGGGCTGTTAAACTTATACCTATAATACAAAGAAAAAAATAAATGACAATCGGAATATACGGTTTGATCCATTGAACATATGCTTTTTTGTTTAAATCCAGAACTTGCAAAAACAAGACAATCAGTACACTAGCAACGAAAAGGACAATAGAAACTAGGATTAGTGAGTGAAACGTGTTTACTGCTTGCACAATAGAAAAAAATGTTGGCGGAGACAAAAAAGCTAACTCTCTAGGCAACAACTTAAATCCTATGATACTGCCCAGAAAAACAATAACGCTAACGAAAAGCATGAAATACTTGCTCTCGGTCAAAACATACAAAATGGCTAACACTAGATGGGTGAATGAAAAAGTTACGATTACCAAAACAAACTGGGCTGCAAGGGCAAATAAGGGCATTTCAAAGAACGCTATCAACTCATTAAGCGTATTCGTCCAATGCTCCGTTGCACTAAGCTGGCTCCAATCCCACGACCAAGGGAAGCCGATGGCCATGAACAAAGATACAAACACCCATAAGAGCAGTAAAGGAGCAATACTGACCCAAAAATTCCCAAAAGAATAGTACACCCATTTTTTGAATGATCCTAAACGAATCAAAACTTGATAATCAAAATCAATGAAAATCGATCGGATTGAAAAAACTAGCACTAGAGGAATAATGAAATAAACAATAAGATACATATCACTTAGTAAACGCAACGTAAGATCCCAATTGTTAAAATAGACTTTCCTCTCAGAAGCAGTCTGAACGATTTCCTTTTTTAGCATAAAACCATAGAGGCAAAAAACACTCCCTACTGCCAGCCATTTTAGACTGACAACGCCCTGTAGAACTTTTTTCTGAAAGAACATCCTTTGTTTCATAACTATATCATCCACTCTTTTTGATTTCGCACTAAGAAGACGAAAATCCCTATGAAAATGATCAGCAGAAACGTGAACGGCACCAGCACAGTCCATAAAGACTGCACTTCGATATTAAATGGAAAAATAGTGCTAAGCGGCGAAAACATTGGTACGTTGAGTATGCCTGTTACAAAGTTAACGATATGATAAAAAACAAATGGAAACGATAAAGCCACAAAAGGATGGCTTAAAGTGAGCAACAACATAAAAGCGATTGTGGAATAAACTACCCCATTTATCGAAACCCACAAAGCATAAATCAATCCATATGTGAAATCCCCGTACGACAAGAACGATGAAAACGTTGTAGCAGGTATATGTGTCTTCTCATCGATAGGAGTATAGTAAATAATCCCCAACCTTGGTTCCACATACATGATAAACAAAAACGGAAGGAAAATTAACAAAAATAAAACAAATCCCGTCAAAAAAGCATTGATCAACCCTTTGCTAAGCAAATACGTATTCAATGGAATTCGCATGCGAGTATAAGTGATAAAATGATTTCTTTGTTCTTGCACAAAGGAAGGCAGATAAATGAGAATAACAAGGACAGGAAAAAGCAACGGAATAATCGCCGATATCGTCTCCTGAAACACTTCAACCGGCTGATAAAACTGATACCCTTCACTGATCATGCAAAACCTTACAGTTGGTAAAAGGAGAACAATCGTCGTCCACATCAAGACATTTTTGACTGTGCACGCTCTTTTCCATTCAACGAATAACTGTTTATACAACATCTATTTCACCTCTATCATTTAATTGCTCTGCTGCTACCTATACACACTAGGGAGTACATTACTTCCCCCAAACATCCTGCACGCTCAAACTGTAAGCTGAGACATAGAGGGAGAAAGTTTGTTGCAGGAGCAATCAGATGTCACTTTTCCAGCAAGGAACATGATTATGCACAACAAACACAACCGTATTATAACATATAGTACAGATAAGAACAAGCAAGATTTTCCCCGAGTCCGACAGCGACGAGGCAAAAAAATGCCTCTCATCCCTTGATACCAAAGGGACGAGAGGCATTTGCGCGCGTAATCCGACACTTCTCCTGCCAACGTCTCGATTTCCCAAGCCTGCCTAGGGGAAAGAAACCGCGAAATGCGTTTGGCCAGACGCTCCAAGGCAGCGCGATCCACCTCGTCTTCACGTCCCAATGAATCAATCCCCTTCGCTTTCACCTATTTGGCTTTCGGATCCCATTCGTTGAGCAAGTCGGAGATACACCTCGGTTGTTCCATCTTTGTTTTTGCGTGTGACTCGTCGTTATGTACATGCCTATATGATCATCGATATTCAGCTGCTTTAAAAGTTAAAATAAACAAGTCGTGGGCCGATGAGATTCAGCGTTTTTTCTAGGATCCGCATCGTGAAATACTTGATATGAGAGCATGTTAGCCATTTTCCTTTGCCTAAAAGGGCCTCAAAACTGTCGAACTGGGGAACGAGATACGTGATCTTTTCCGTCGCATATCATCCTTTTAGAAAATCCGGTTGCTCATACTTCGGATGCGGATAACAGTAAAAGCCTTCTCCGGTCGCGACACCGAGTTTTCCTCTGTCAATAAACTCCTTTTTCAGTTTTTCCGCCAATTTCCGCGCCTCTTCATCTCCCGCTTTCGCTTTGGCACTGACAATGTTGTAGACTGTGTTGATGCCGACGACATCCATAATGGCGAACGGGCCTTTAGGTGATCCGGTTGCGATCATCCACGTTTTATCGATAATTTCCGGATCAGCTATACCCCGAATGTACAAGCTTTGCGCTGCATCCAAAAATGGAACAAGCAGCGAGTTCAAAATATAACCGGGTTGTTCTTTATGAAGAGGCAGCGGCACCATCCCGATCGCCCGAGCGAAATCAATGACTGCTTCAAACACTTTCTCATCAGTCCCCGAGTGCTTCATCACTTCCGCCATATTGTGCAACCAAATTTCGTTCGCAAAATGAAGCGCCAAAAACTTCTCCGGCCGCCCCGTTGCTTCCGCGAATTGGCTGGGCAACATCGTCGACGTATTCGTGGCAAAAACGGTTTTCTTTGGCGCGTATTGCCCAAGCTTTTTGTAAAACTCCGTCTTGATTTCCCTCACTTCCGGAACTGCTTCAATTACTAAATCGGCCTCACGCACCGCTTCTGCTAAATCGGTATAAAACGAAATTCTCTCATAAGCGGCACGAACTTCCTCCTCTGAAGCCCCAAGATCTTCTTGATATCGCTTCATCAGCTCTCGAAAACGTCCTTTTGCTTTTCCAATCGCTTCATCGTTAATATCATACACCGACACCTTAAATCCTTTAAACGCTGTTTGGAAAGCGATTTGGCTTCCTAAAACCCCGCTTCCAGCAACAGTTATGTGTTGGAAATGCATCTTTCATCCCTCCGTATTGGCAATTTCACTTTCCTAAGAAAACGCTCATTCTTGAGTAGCCCTTTTCATATCCAGACTGAGTACAAAATGCGCTCAGGGATACAAATTTGAAAAACCACTGCCTAGAATGCATTTTTCGTATTGGCAGCTTTGACCGACTGACTGCTTCTCTAAAACGTTCCTGCCTGTTTTATCTTTCCTACGAGCGGCTACACTATGATTTTGTTCAAACCCCTCCTAACCCATTCAGCCATTTTTTCGATGTGCAGCAACCTTCGTTACATAAAAAGCCCGATTCCCTCTAGTCAAGGGAACGAGCTTTTCCTCATGATGATTTCACAAGCAACGCACAACACTCCACATACCTTGAGTGGTGATCGCAGACAACATATGGATGTAGCAGTGTTTGCCATAAAATATATTTACTCCTTAACTTACTGTACAGTACATTATCAATAAATTGATTTGCATCTGCAACCCTTTTATTTACAAATTCTTTTTTCAGCTCACGAAAATTGGTTAACAAATTTCCCCATGGCCATTTTCAGGAATATTGATCAAGTCCGCGAAATTGTGTAAAAACAAAACGATAAAAAGCGATTTTATTTTCCCGTAATCCAACTCTACTGTACTTGCAATGGAATTTTACACAATAATTCGGACTTGACCGGAATATTTGATATATAGAATTTATACACCCAGCTTAACTAACTGTACCCATGCTATTAACTAGAATATTATCCTCTTTTTTACTTATTGCATCATGTGGTAATGCATTTATACTTCTTAGAAATGCATAATACTGTTCTTCATCATTTCGTCGAATAGAGTCAAGAATAATAAGTGCATTTTTTTTGAATTCTGGGATATCGATTGGTTTAAATAGTCTATCCGGTTGATTCTCCCCATGTGAAAATTCATTATTAATTCGATTTAAAAACGAAACGAATTCTAGTTTTCCACCAAAGAATTCACGTATTCTTTTATCATTTTTCATAGTAAAATCAGGGTACTTAAAAAACATATAAGTTTCTATAAATTTACGAGCCGTATTAGGAAATGAATAAAATACTTCATAATTTTCGTCTGACTGATCCTCTGTTGCCACCCTATATATCTGGTGGAATAAAAATATAAATTCTGTTGAATATGTTTGCAAATAAGTCGGCATTCTCGTAATAATACTTGTTGCTTCACCATTAGCAGTTAATTTTTTTTCAATTAAATAATATTTATTGTTATATTTTTTGTTATTTGTAGGTTTTGTAAGTTTCTGCAAATACTTTAATAGATCTAAATTATGTGTTGATATAAAAACTTGTTTATAGTTTTTACTGGCTATTTCAGAATCTATTAAACTAAAAACATAAAAGATATGATTAGAGTCTAGGCTTGAAATCGGATCGTCAATGAAAATTGTATATTCTTCAATATTTGAAATGTCTTTTAAGGTTGCAAGGAAATAACAAAAGGCTATTAGACTTTGCTCCCCTTCACTTAAATTTTTCGCTTTTTGATTATTCCTTTTCACAACAAATTTTGAAATCTTCTTACTAGCCCCTTCTTCTTCAATATCTAAATATAGTTCAGGATGACCGAGGAATGACTTTAAATAATTATTTACAAGTTTAACGGCATTCTTTTCATCCTTTAATGACGCTTCCAATTCTGCTTTTTTAAGAAGGCTTTCTTTTTCAATTTTCTCTAATTTTTCTTTTTCATTATTTATCTCTTGCAATAAATTTCTCTGATTTTCAATTGCTGCTTTTTTTTCCTCATAGCTGATCAACTTTTTGAATCGATAAATTTCATCGTACCTTAATTTTTTCCTTGCTTCATTCTGTTTCTCTGTATATTTTAAGGTATATTCATTATTTTTATTTATTAAAGTATTTATTTTTGATAATAATTTATTAGCTTTTAAATTAATATCTCCATCTTTTCTTAACATATTTGAGGTAGAAAATAAATTTTTCCTTCTTTCTTCTAAAACACGGTATACTTCGTCTAACTCTGAAACTGCTTCCTCTTTTAATAAATCTAATTCTCGCTCTATTAAATGATAATCTTCTTCAAAAATTGAATAGAAACTATATTTATCAAAAGGTAATTGGTAATTTAAAATATATTCTTTCTTTTCCTTAATTTTATCCATTAATTTTTCTAGATTTTCAGTGAATTCTTCAACTTCCCTAGTAAAATGTCTATCTAATTCTTCCCAACGAGAAACGTCTATTTTATTTCCACAAAATGCACATTCCTCTAAAATACCTTTATGAAGACCAATCCCTTCTCTAACCCATTCTTGTAGGTCATTATTATTAGCTAATGACTCTATTATTTTACTGGGTTTAAGGCTCATTGAAAGTAATAATATTGCTTTGTCTATAAGTTCCATATAATCAAAATCTAATTTTAAACATTGAGGCACTATTTCTTTAATATTTTCCTTAATAGTATTTTCAAGTTCTTTCTTTTCTTGTTCTTCTAATGATGAATTAGCAAAAGGAATTTCTTGTTCTATATCCCTTATGTCATATTGCTTTTTTTGATTAGCCAAAAAAAGATTCGGATTATTCCTAATCTGACTCGCCTTTTCCCTTAATATTTTTGATAATTCTTTTTCTAACTTATCTAGAAATTTTCTATTATCATTATATTTTTTATGTACACCATGATCAGGGTTATATAATTTTTCTCTAATTTCTTGAATTTTCTTTTCTTCTTGTTCAATTTTATATTGGATTTCAATATTTTCCTCACCCAATATTGCAAAGGGTAATATTTCCCCATTTTCATCATATAAAAAGCTAAGATTATCTTTTTTAAAGTCAGCATTATAAACTCTAATATTATAAGGACCATCATCTAAATCTAATTCAGTTATTTGTTTACCATCATCAATAATAATTATAAATTTCCCATTATTAAAGTCTTTATGGGGTTTTCCTAATTCAAGACTTCTTATTATTCTTGAAAATGTAGTTTTACCAGCATAGTTTCTTCCATAAATAATGTTTCTACATCCAAACCCTTCATCCAAATCATTTCCGAATATATCAACCCATCTATAGTTTTTATAAGGACCGTATTCTAAAATATCAATTTGTCTTATCATCCAAAAAATCCCTCCTATTTTTTATGATAGAGAGGTGGTTTACTTAATATCTACAAGCAAATTTCAAATCACTTTTTACATTCCAATATAAAACAAGCAGAAGCACCTCTTGGATATAATGCTTCTGCTTTTCTAAGTTGCCGTTAAATATTTAAATTAAACTAGACAGTACTAGTAATTATAGAACAAGGATAATATGTATTCTTACTAAGAACTTATAGTAAGTTATTACTAGTAATTTCTACTTTTATCTTACAATAAATACATAGTATTTCCAATATGGTGCTGTCAAGAATTTTTTGTAATATAAGCTATCTAGACAATTTTTGTACTTGTTCCATATAATATAAGGCATCTTCAAGACGTTTCCACCCTCAAAGATGCCTTAACACCGAAGAAAAACAAAATATATTGAAACGTTAGCAACAACCCCAACGGCTAACTAGATTACCACAAGGAACGCTTTTGCTACGCCCCCACAATATCTTCCGAATTCCGGTTAATCTCATCGATAATGCGAATGATCCTCCGCGCGTCGTCCATGTTGTCTTGAAAGAGTTCAACGATGCTGCCGACGGTTTTAAACGGTTCTTCCTGCAGCACGCGCTTGTCCATGACTCCGTTTTTTACAAAGTAATCGACGATCAATTTGACAAAACGGCTTTGTTGGATGTTCAACCGTTCGCTTGATAAAAATTCGGAAAACGCTTCGTTGGCGGCCTGCGGGTCAAGGCCGACGATTTGGCGGACGAGCTTTGTAATCGGCGTGGCGCCGAATTCTCTTTGATAATCTTCCTGTGTGCCAAGCTCATTCCAAAGAATATGCTCCAACGTTTTTACGTCTTGGATGGTCAGCTTTTTATTATTCCGCAGCTTGTAAATGGCCATCTGGTCGCGGTGTTCGTGCAGATAATGTTCCACCTTTTTGCGATAATTTTTTAGATCATTGACAGTAAACATCGGGCCGTTTTCTTTGACTTCCAAAACTTGGTCTTTGAAGTTCGTATAGTAAATTTTTTGCGTTTCTTTTTCAAGGAATTTCACTAAATCACGCAACGCTTCGCGAACGGCTTCCAATTCGAACAGATCGGCTTCGCTCCAAAACTCTTCCGTCTGCACCTTTTCGATGATGTATTTTTGTTCCTGCACTTGCGGGATCGAGCCGAGCTTAGATAACGCCTCTGCGGTGCGAATCACGCTGCGGATCGGTTTTGTGGCATTATTCGTTTGCAGCTTCGCCAGCTCAATCGTATACATCAGCAAATCAAAGCGCTTGGCCAGCTCATCATCGTTGAGCGGAACGATGAGCGGCGCCAGATGTTCTTTGATTTCATTGACATCCATGGCCGTTAAACCGTTCCATGCTTCCCGGTTTTGGAACTTGTGTACGTACTGAATATGTTGGCGCACGCGGAAGTTTTCTTCGTTTAACCGATTGATTTCCGCCAGCAGCTCGTCAATCAATTGATGGCGATAGGCAATATACTCTTCTTGTTGATATTGTAAATGCTGCAGCTCTTTAACGATTTCCAGTTTGGCGGTAAACAAACGCTCCGTTAAGCTTTCTACCGCTTTTCCTTCGATTCCTTTCGGATTTTCGCGGAAAAACGCAAAGTTGCCGCAATAATCAAAAATAAGGAAATGCGTTTTATCTTGCCCGGGTCCGAACAAGTCTTTGCATAAACGGGTGCCGCGCCCGATCATTTGCCAAAATTTCGCCTTCGAGCGTACTTTCTTAAAGAACACAAGGTTGACGACTTCGGGAATATCCACTCCCGTGTCGAGCATATCGACCGATACGGCAATTTGCGGCCATTTGTTGCGGTCGGAAAAATCATCGATTAATGTTTGGTAGTAGTTCACGCTGTAATCAATCACCCGCGCAAAGCCGCCCTTGTATTCGGGAAACAATTGATCAAAGCGCTCCACGATCCGTTCCGCATGGCGATGGTTTTTCGCAAAAATGATCGTTTTGCCGAGTTTGTCTCCGCCTTCGACGCGAATTCCTTTTTCCATTACATCTCTCAGCACCGTATCAATCGTATCATCGTTAAACAGCCATTCGTTTAACGCGGAGCTGTCAATATCGTCGCCGACGTCCTCATCAAATGTTTCTTCATATCGTTCTTTTTCTTCATCAGATAACTCATCGTAACGAATGCCTTCTTCGAGAAACTTTAGCGTTGTTTCAATCGTCCGATAATCGACCAAATAGCCGTCTTGAACGGCTTGGTCCAGCTCATACGCATACGTCGGCACACCGTTTTCCAGATCAAACACTTCATACGTATTGCGGTCAATTTCATCTTTCGGTGTGGCGGTGAGCCCGAGCAATATGGCGTCAAAATAGTCAAAAATCGCTCGGTACTTCTTATAAATACTGCGGTGGGACTCATCGACGATGATTAAATCAAAATGTCCGACGGTAAAGAGGCGTTTGCCGTCTTTTCGTTTCGCTTCGTCAATCGCGTTCATCATCGTCGGGTACGTCGAAAACACCATGCGGCTTTCCTCGGGATTGTCTTTGTTGTCCAGCAAATTGCAAAGCGTCAAGTTCGGCAGCAGATGGCTAAAGCTGTTTTTCGCCTGCGTAACCAGCGTTTTGCGGTCGGCTAAAAACAAAATATTTTTCACCCAATTGTGACGGGTAAGAACATCGACAATCGAAATCGCCGTCCGCGTTTTGCCGCTCCCCGTTGCCATGACCAGCAGCGCTTTGCGCCGTTTGTTCTCAAGCGCGTCACAGACCGCCAGCACCGCTTCTTTTTGATAATAACGATTCGCGATGTTGTCATTGATTTGCACATGTTTTAGCGGCTTTTTCATCGTCCGGCGGTCAATCAGCAAGCTTAATTCTTCCTTGTTGTAAAAGCCGGAAACCTTCCGCGCCGGATAGGCAAGGTCGTCCCAAAGATACGTTTCAAAACCGTTGGTGTAAAAAATGATCGGACGTTGGCCGTGCATGTTTTCGATACAGTCGGCATATAGTTTGGCTTGTTGCTTTCCTTTGTTCGGGTCAGCGGTTGTCCGTTCCGCTTCCACGACCGCCAGCGGCTTTCCGTTGTCGCCAAACAAGACGTAATCGACATAGCCGACCCCTTCTTGATTCGGCATGCCAACGACGGGATATTCGACCACAACGTCCTTTTGAAATTCCCAGCCCGCTAATTTCAAATCCAAATCAATGTATTTCTTCCTTGTTTCCCATTCGCTCAGTGCGTCGACTTGGAAATGGGACTCTTTCGTGTTTTCTTCCCGTTTGGCGGTGAGAAGAGCGCGGAGCTGTTCGTTTTCTTTCATCATCTCTTCCAGACGCTTGTCTTTCGAACTGAGCCGCTCGTATAAATCTTTCAGCTCTTCCGGACGCTCGCGCTTTTCCTCACCGATGGGCAATAACGATTCATTAAACTCCGCCGCCGTATAGTCATCTGAATAACAATAATCAATCCAAGAGACGAACTGATGAAGATTGTGGAGGGAAAGAATCGCTTCTTCCCTCGTAATCATCGAGTTCGTATGAACCGCGACATTTCCCAGCTTGACAATGTAACGCAACAGCGGCAGCAACGCTTCATCAATAATGGCCAAAAAACCGGGGTCATGAATCAAGCTCGAAAGACGATCTTGATACGGAACTTTCAGCGCGCCATCAAAGCTGTACACCCACTTCACCGCCAGCTCCAGCGCCCGGCGCGTCAAAATCGCGCACGTCGCCGGACTGACAACCAAACTTTTCTCCGCCTCCAAACACGCATTCGCAAAGCTCTCATAATGAGGTTTGCCGATTAAAAACTGAAAGTTGGATCGCAATCAACGCCCCTCCTTAACCGGTACGAATTCCTTTCCTGTCGGTTAATCGTTGAACAACTCTCCCTTGAATGCGCGTTGCATGAGGGAGTTGAAATTGTTTTCGAGTTCTTCTAAACTTTTCTTCATTATCTCCTTTTGAGATTGTATTTTATGTACTATTTCGGAAAATTGATTTTGAAGCTCAATAGGCGGCAAAACTACTTTATATTTACTAAAGAATTGCTTTGGTACACGTTTCTGGCCAGCACTACCGGTCATATTCGCTTCAGCTTGTTTTCGAAAAGATTGTAAACTTGTTAAATAATATAGCCATGTACTATTGACTTTTTCTTTTGGTCTTAAAACATGAAATTCTGTTGAGCCAAATCCTACATTATTTATTAAATTGCGGGCTATGGCCCCTTTTCCATTTTCCATACAAGGTGTTATCTTCGCAAAAAGAACATCGCCTTCTCTAAAATAGGTAAAGCCGTCAAAAACCTCTTTTATTAATCTAGTTTCAGAAAGATCAAGTTCTCCATTTTCTGATACATTTGACATCGGCAAAAATGTAACTGGAAGTTCCTTGTTAATATTTTCAATTTCCTTTTTTGAAGGGTTCACGTCACACAATTCACTTAAAGGTACCTTTTCACCTTTTAATTTTCCGAACATCTCCAAAAACAAACTTTGCGTTAACTGGTCTAACGCTTCAATTTGGGCTTTTCGTTTGTCGATGAGTTCTTGGGCTTTATCGAGAATATAGATAATTTTGCGCTGAATGTCCAAAGGTGGAACATATAGCGAGATAGATTTTAAAAATGTAGCTGGTACTCTTTTTTGTCCTGCACTACCTGTCATATTTTGTTCTGCTAGTTTTCTAAATCGATCTTGACTAATAAAATACTGTAGATGAGCAAATTTGCTAACATAAATTGACAACTAAACAAAAAAGGAGACATGAACCCAACTCCTTGAGTAAAATAGATGTGCTCAAACCCATTCACACAAGGAGGTTCATGTCTCATGAATAGATTAGCACATCATCAAGGAATCCACAAGTTTTTCATGACGTTGGGATTGGCGCTTTATTTCTCGAAGCCGGTCATCAAGCATCTCGTTTACCTTGTCGACGCCTTGACTACCAAGGGATTTTCGGGGACATTGACGGATGTCCGGTACTGGAGTTTTCATCCCAACCATCGAACCACGCTCAGCCATTTTTTCACGAAAAGCCCTTGGAACGAGGAAAAACTGCTTGAGAAGCTTCAAGAATGGATTCTTCGCCAGATCGAACGCCTAGCCAAACGGGAGAATCAACCCCTTTTTGTTTCGATTGATGATACGATTTGCCAAAAAACGAAGCCTTCGTCACGGGCTGCCCGCGCCATTCAAGGGTGTGATTGGCACTACTCGCACAAAGATCATCAATCCGTTTGGGGGCATTCGCTTGTTTGGCTGATGGTGCATACTTTCTCGCAAGCGTTTCCGTTCGCCTTTCGTCTGTATGACAAGACGGCGGGAAGAAGCAAAATCGACCTGGCGATCGAGATGCTTTCCTCGCTCAAGGGGAAGCGGGCTCAGCCGGTGTATGTGCTCATGGATTCCTGGTATCCGTCCCAAGCGCTCATCGAAGCCTGCCTGAAACAAGGATTCCATGTCATCGCCATGCTCAAGACGAACCGGATTCTCTATCCGAAAGGTATCGCCATCCAAGCGAAGAAGTTCGCCCGCTATATCGAGCCCAACGACACCCACCTCGTCACGGTGGGGAAGGAGCGTTACCGCGTGTATCGCTACGAGGGAGCGATCCATGGCCTCGATGACGCGGTGGTGCTGCTGGCTTGGAAGGCGGATGAACCGATGACGCCAGATCATCTCCATGTCGTCTTGAGCACCGACCGGGAGCTAGGCGATGAAGAGATCTTGCGTTATTATGCCCAGCGCTGGACGATCGAATGCTTTTTCCGGCAGGCCAAAGACCAGCTGAAGCTCGATGGGTACCGTGTTCGTCACATTCGGGCGGTGAAACGGTATTGGGCCGTGGTGCTGTTCGCCTGCGTATACAGCATCGCCGAATCTCAGCAAGACCTCTCTTCCGGCCTGGAGCTTCTTCGGTCTCGGAAAGGGCACAGCGTCGTCGAGTTCATCTACGATGCCGCGAAGCAAAATATTCCCATTGATGTGATCAAAAAACAGCTCCATGTCGCCTAAGGGGTCCCCTGTTTGTCTCTTAGGGCATGGAAATTATTGTAATGAAAAATGCTCATCTACAGTAAAATAGAATAAATATTTCGGAATTACCGATTCCTTTGGACGTATAACATGAAATTCAGTTGAACCAAATCCAATCCCATTCTTTAAATTAGTGGCTATTGCTCTTTTACCGTTTTCCATACATGGTGTTATTTTAGCCAACAATATATCGTTTTCAACAAAAGATGTGTATCCTTTTTTTACTTCATCAAATTGCTTTACTTGATAATCTATAATCCTGCCCTCTTCAGAAATTGACTGCATAGGTATAAAACTCACTTCAGTTGAAGGTTCTAGATTTTCAAAGCTTGTTTTGGGATTAATATCTGCAATATCCGTCAGTTTGACTTTCTTATATGTTCCCATTGTCAATCTAGCATCTCCTCTAGAGTTTTAATCCCCTCTGCAATTTCTTCCTCTAAAGATTTAATTTTTGAAAGGATTACTGCAGGATGTTCATACTGCACTTCTTCATACTCAATCTCTTTATACTTGTTAATCGAAAGGTCATAGCCGTTTTCCCGAATTTCTTCCACCGACACGAAGAACGATTGCTCTGTTCGTTTCCGTTCTTTTTCCGCTTCCAAGTTGTTAAAGCGCGCTAAAATATCCGGAATGTCGTTTTCTTCCACCGGATTGCGCTTGTCGTCTAGCGAATAGCCGTCGGCTTTCATGTCGTAAAACCAGACGTGATCGGTTCCGCCGGCGCCTGTTTTCGTGAAAATCATAATGGCTGTCGATACGCCGGCGTACGGTTTAAACACGCCGCTTGGCATCGAAATAATCGCTTCGAGCTTATGGTTTTCGACGATTTCTTTGCGAATCGCTTTATGCGCCGTCGAGCTGCCGAACAATACCCCATCTGGCACGATGCAGGCGCAGCGGCCGCCCGGTTTTAAGATGCGCAAGAATAACGCCAAGAATAATAGCTCCGTTTTCTTTGTTTTGACCACTTTTAATAAATCGCTCGATACCGCTTCATAGTCGAGCGAGCCTTTAAACGGCGGATTGGCTAAGACAAGGGTGTATTTGTCGCGATCTTTGTTTTGTTCCGACAAGGAGTCGCGATATTCGATATTCGGGTTTTCAATGCCATGGAGCATCATGTTCATCGCGCCAATCCGCAGCATCGTGCGGTCCATGTCAAAACCGTAAAACATATGGTTGTGAAAATGTTCTTTTAAACTTTGCACTAAAAATAAGTCGCTGCGATGGTTGCGCAAATATTCGCCGGCGGCGACTAAAAACCCGGCGGACCCGGCGGCCGGGTCGACGATGATGTCTTCCGGCGTCGGTTTTACGAGTTCGACCATCATGTTGATAATATGGCGCGGTGTCCGGAATTGGCCGTTCGTCCCCGCGGTGGCGATTTTCGATAACAAATACTCGTACAAATCGCCTTTTGTATCGCGGTCTTTCATCGGAATGTGGTCAATGCCGTCGACAATTTTGACGAGCAGTTGCGGCGTCGGGATCATGAACATGGCGTCGCCCATATATTTCGCATAAGCGGACTCCCTGTTACCATGCAAGTTTTTGATAAATGGAAACACTTCGTTGGAAACGACCTCATACATATGGGCGGCTTCAAAATGTTTGAATTTGCTCCAACGCAAGTGCTGCTTATCGGGCGGAAAGATGCGTTCCGATTCGATGCCCAGCAAAGCATCTTCCTGTTCGCGCTGCGTTTCGACTTCGTCGAGACCTTTGATGAATAACAAGTATGTAAACTGTTCAATAACCGTCAGCGGGTTCGTAATACCGCCCGTCCAAAATGCTTCCCATATTTTATCGACTTTGTTCTTTAATTCTCCTGTCATCATATAGATGCCCCCTTATTATTTCCAAATTTAATTATACATCGTTTTATCGTTGGTAGAAACTTCGATTTGGCAAGATTTCGTCATTCATGATGGATGGACAACGAAAATTCTCCCCTCGCCTCATCGGTCGTGTGGAAACCCGATGGAACGCCCAAAACGTTTTTATCGATTCTCTGTTCCGAAAATGAAATAGCAGGAAACAAACCCGTTTCCTGCTTACGTTTCTCGTAACACGATCTGCGCGACACATTCGACATGCGCCGTATGCGGGAACATGTCGACCGGCTGGATGTAGGCGACGCGATAGGCGGCCGCTAGGATGTCGAGGTCGCGGGCGAGGCTGGACGGGTTGCACGAGACGTAGACGACTTTTTGCGGGCGGACGCGGAGGATCGTTTCGAGCAGCGCCCGGTCGCAGCCGACGCGGGGCGGGTCAACGATGATGACGTCCGGCTTCCAGCCTTCGTTCACCCATTTCGGCAGCCAATATTCCGCTTTGCCGACGACATAATGGGTGTTCGTGAACCCGTGTTTTTTGGCGTTTTTCTTTGCGTCTGCGATCGCTTCTGGAATCGTATCCATGCCGCGCACTTCGTTGGCATCGCAGGCGAGCCACAACCCGATCGTGCCGACGCCGCAATAGGCGTCAACGATCCTCTCTGTTCCGGTGAGAGCGGCCGCTTTTTTCACTTCATCGTACAATTTCACCGTTTGGATCGGATTGAGCTGGAAAAACGCGCGCGCGGAGAGCTCAAATGACAAGTCGCCGAGCGTTTCTTGAATGTATTCGTCGCCGGCGAGCACTTCCGTCTCATCGCCGAAAATGAGCGATGTTTTTTCGCCGTTGATATTTTGCACGATCGATTTGACTTCGGGGAGACGGCGGCGAATTTCGTCAATGAGCAGCTCTTGGCGCGGAATGTCTTTCGTCGCCGTGACGAGAACGACTTGGATGTCGCCGGTATGAAAGCCGACGCGAGCGACGATCGTCCGCACGACGCCGGTTCTTGTCCGCTCGTTGTAAATCGGGATGCGCAAGTCTTGCAAAATCGTTTTGATGATGTTTGTCACGCGCGTCGTTTGCGGGTGTTGGACGCGGCATTCCGACAAGTCGATGAGCCGATGGGAGTTGAGGCCGTACAGCCCGGCGAGCACCTTCCCTTCTTTCATCCCGACTTGGAACTGGCTTTTGTTTCGGTAATGCCACGGGTCGTCCATGCCGATCGTTGGACGGATGTCAAGTTTGTCAACATCGAGGCGGCGGGCGTGGCGGCGCAGCGCCTGGATGACAATGTCGCGCTTCGCCTCCAGCTGCGCTTCGTACGCCAAGTGCTGGAGCTGGCAGCCGCCGCACTGGTCATAGAGCGGGCATGGCGGCTTGATGCGGTTTGGCGAGCGCTTGCGGATGCGCTTGATGTTCGCCTCGGCATAGGTAGGGTGGATGTCGGTCGCCTCGACGATCACTTCCTCGCCCGGCAAGGCACCGGGGACGAAGACGACTTGTTTTTGAAAATAGCCGACCCCTTCGCCGTTAATGCCGATTCGCTGAATCGTCAGCGGAAATTGGTCTCCCTTTCGAATCTTCACCTTCGTTTGTCGCTTTGCCATATCGGTCCCTCTCATTCAATGCTTCTCCATAAATAAAGCGCCGCGTAGCTCGCATACGGCTTCCACCGCTCGCCGAGCGCCGCCAGCTCGTGGGCGGTCGGCCGCTTCGGCAGCTGAAAAAGTTGTTCCACCGCCCGCTGCAAGCCAATATCCGCCGGCGGGAAGACGTTCGGGCGGCCGAGCCCGAACACGAGAAAATTTTGCACGGTCCATGGCCCGATGCCGCGGATGGCGGTCAGCCGTTCCATCACTTCGCCGTCCTCCATCTGCCTGAGTTCATCAAGCCGCAGCTTCCCCTCGGCAATGAGGCGCGACATATCGACGATATATTCCGCTTTCCGTCCGCTCAGCTGCAAAGCGCGCAAGTCCTCGTACGAACGGGCGGCGATCTCTTCCGGGCGCGGGTAAAACCAAACGCCGTCCCGCTCCTCGCCGAACGTTTTCACAAACCGCTCTGTGAGCCGATAGCCGACTTTGAGATGAAGCTGTTGGTGGATCAAACATTTGACGAGGCAAAAATACAAATCAAAATCAAGCACCAACGGCAGCCCCTCATAACGGGCAAATAGCGGCGCCAGCTCGGTCGCCTGAAAATGGCCGTGTACCGAAGCGAGCGGCGTCCGCCATTGAAACAGATCGGAAATCCGTTCGATGATCTCCTGTTGCCGCTCGGGATGCGGACCCGACACGATCAAGCGTGGGGCGTCTTTTGTGCCGATGCTTTCCACCGCGACGGGCACTTTTACGTCATCGAGATGAAGCGGCACGGTGACGCGCTGCCGCTCTAGATCAACCGCCAGCAGCGGATCGAGCGCCAATCGCTCCAACGCATGGGCAAAATCGTACGGCGCGGGCACGGTAATCGTTTGTTTCCACATCGTTCTCACCTTTCTCGTTCGTCCGTGCCCTTATTATAACGAAAAACGCCCCGCCAAACCAACGAATCGGACAAGCAGCCGATCCGTTTCTAGTGGCGAGGCGGGGAATAGCCTAGCGGCGCACCCTGTTGTTTTGACCATCCGCAACGCGACGACGGACACGGGGACAGAAGCTGTCGGCACTGACTTCTGCACCGAAAAGCGCTCACTTCCATGAGCAGACAGGCCGCGCTGAAGGCGTTACGGACGAAACAGCCACGGATGGAGGCCCATCTTTTTCGCCATCAACTCATCTAAGCTGGCAAACGTATACCCTTGTTTGCGCAAGTCGTCGATCACCTTCGGCAGCGCGTCGGCGTTGTCTTTTGAGACCGAGTGCAAAAGCAAAATCGCCCCGGGATGGATTTGCTTCATGATTTGATCGTACGCGTATTGCCAGCCGCGCTGGCGGTCGGTCTGCCAGTCGACGAACGCCAGCGACCAAAAGACGTGGTAATAGCCAAGCTCGCGGGCGAGCGCCAACGTCCGTTCACTGAAAATGCCGCGCGGCGGGCGAAGGTACGCCATCCCTTTTTGCCCGGTCAATTCCTCGGTCTTTTCTTTTACTTTTTCCAGCTCTTCACGGAACCGCTCTTCGCTTGCCGTTGTCAAATCGGGGTGGTGCCATGAATGATTGCCGATGATGTGCCCCTCGGCGGCCATTCGTTTCACTAACTCAGGGGCGGTTTGTAAGTAATGGCCGGTGACAAAAAAGGCAGCCGGCACGTTCTTTTCTTTTAACACGTCTAAAATTTGCGCCGTATAGCCGTTTTCATAGCCGTTGTCAAACGTCAAATAAATCGTTTTTTCGCTCGTATCACCTAAATAAAAGGCATCGTATTTGGCGAGCAGTTCGTCAAGCTCTTTTCCCGCCGATGGGGGCTGATGGTTTTCGCTCCGCTTGAATCCCCAATGGATCGGGGCATGGCTTGCCGCGAACGCGGGGGCGGGGATCAACGTGAACAGCAACAAAAGAGAAAGAAGCCATTTCATGCGCACAATGCCTCCTTGGCTGCGATCGTTTCCTTTTTCTTATTGTTTTCCCGCCTCCGCGCTTTACGCGCGCCATTTTTTGCAAAAAAAGCCCCAAACGCGCCTGCGGCACACGCGTTTGGGGCCAGGTGAGCTGAGCGACCAGCCGTTCGTTTGAAATCGCTTCTTTCTTTTTATTTGAACACCGGTTCTTTGAATTGAGCGAGCTTTTCAAGTGACGATTTTTCCACATCTTCATGCAAGCTGTTGCCGTGCGAATCCATCGTGACGACGGCGGTGAAGTTTTCGACGCGCAAATGCCACATCGCTTCCGGGATGCCGAATTCCAGCAAATCGACGCCTTCTACGGATTTGATGCAATCGGCGTAATATTGCGCGGCGCCGCCGATGGCGTTCAAGTAGACGCCGCCGTGTTCTTTTAAGGCTTGCAGCGTTTTCGCGCCCATGCCGCCTTTGCCGATGACGGCGCGGACGCCGAATTTTTTCATGATGTCGCCTTGGTACGGCTCTTCGCGGATGCTCGTCGTCGGGCCGGCGGCTTTGACGTGCCAGCGGCCTTCTTCATCTTTTAACATGACCGGGCCGCAATGGTAAATGATTTGCCCGTTCAAGTCGACCGGCGCGTCATGGTCCATCAAATATTTATGAATAGCGTCGCGGCCGGTGTAAATCATGCCGCTGATGCGGACGACATCGCCGACGCGAAGCTGGCGCACTTGTTCCTCCGACAGCGGCGGAACGAGGTCGATGACGCGTGTGTCGCCTTGTTCAAGCGCCGCGGCAGCTTCCGCTTTTTCCAATTCTTTCGCGAAATCGACGTCTTCGCCGTCTTGGTACAGCCATTCGATGATCTCGCCCGTTGCCGGGTCGATTTTCACGCCCATGCGGCGGAACGCCCAGCAATTGTAAGCGACGGAAACGAAGAAGCTTGCCGGGATGCGGTGCATGACACCGATTTTACAGCCAAGCAGCGTCGATTCGCCGCCAAAGCCCATCGTGCCGATGCCGAGCTTGTTGGCGTTTTCCATAATGTATTCTTCGAGTTGGCGCAGTTCTTCGATCGGATTGACGTCATCGACCGGGCGGAACAGCTGCTCTTTGGCGAGCTCATAGCCCGATGAGCGGTCGCCGCCGATGCCAACGCCGATGAAGCCGGCGCTGCACCCTTGCCCTTGCGCTTGGTACACCGCATGCAAAATGCATTTGCGAATGCCGTCAAGGTCGCGGCCGGCGCGGCCGAGCCCTTCGAGTTCACACGGCAGGCTGTATTGAATGTTTTTGTTTTCACAGCCGCCGCCTTTTAAAATCAAACGGACGTCAATGTAATCGTTTTCCCATTGTTCAAATTTGATGACCGGCACGCCTTCTCCCAAGTTGTCGCCGCTGTTTTTGCCGGTAAGCGAGTCGACCGAGTTCGGACGCAGCTTGCCGTTTTTCGTCGCTTCAACAATGGCGGCGCGGATCGCTTTTTTCATTTCGATTTGATTCACGCCGACCGGCACTTTGATTTTAAACGTCGGCAAGCCGGTGTCCTGACAGATCGGCGACACGTTTTCGTCCGCCATTTGAATGTTCTCAACGATCGTATCGAGCGCCATCGCCGCCCGTGTGCCGGCGTTTTCGCGCACTTTCGCCCGAGCGATCGCTCGGCGAACGTCCTTCGGCAGCTTCGTTGACGTCTCCACGATCAAGTCATACATGCTTTGCTGGAATTTTTCCATGTCGGTTCCACGCCCTTTCCCTTTGGATCGCCCTATCGGCAGTTGTCTCATCTCCTTCTATTATACTGCTTTTTCTCGGTTATGGAAAAAATCTTT
Organism: Geobacillus sp. YF-1; assembly: GCF_052692335.1. Taxonomy (NCBI): domain Bacteria; kingdom Bacillati; phylum Bacillota; class Bacilli; order Caryophanales; family Anoxybacillaceae; genus Geobacillus; species Geobacillus sp. YF-1. Next base: position 492,681 of record NZ_CP199850.1, on the reverse strand, counting down.
CTTTTCTGTGAAAATGCTGAACTGACGCGGATTTTCATCCCCGGGTGGAGGGCAGATCGCGCTGCCCATGGATCTTTTCTGTGAAAATCCCCACCACTGGGTGAGTGCTGTATACGCTCCTGATCCGTGTGGGTATACTGAAAATGGCCAAAGAAGGCAATAGGAAAGCAGAGGTGCCCGATTTTCGGACATCTCGTATGATCTGGCTGCCTGTTGGCTATACTAGATAAGTTGTGGTTGGCGGAACGGCTCTTTGCGGGAGATCATGCAAAAGATGATCACCAACATTCGTCGAGCCGTGGCGATGAGGGCTTTTTTCTTCCCGCATCGGGCCGCCAACGACCAAAATTTTCGGGACAAGGGATGTGTCTTGGATCGAGATGCTGACCATGCCGCCTCGCATAACGCTGATCGAAGATGGGGATTGCCTTTGGTGGTGCGCGTGCTCTTTCGCTTTCCGGCGCTTTCATGGTTGCCGGGGGACAACCCCGTCCATGACGCCGCCCGTTCCGGCGTTTCAAAGACGCTCATGTCGGTTCCCATCTCGGCGATGATGACGGCGGCGGTTTGTTTTTTGATTCCAGGCATGGTCATCAGTAAGTCCACTTCCTCCCGATACGGCTCGAGCAGGCGGTCGATGTGCTGGTCGACTTCTTCGATGAGCCGCTCGCATTCCTCCACGTGTTTCCACAAGAGGCGAAGGAGACAGAGCTCATGTTCGGTCAAGGTGCCCAGCAGCGAATCGTACACCGCCTGCTTTTTCGTTTTGAGCCTGCCGCGCAGGCATTGATCCAGCTCGTCCTTGTCCACGTATCCCTTCTCGAGCAGCCGGGCAAGGATGTTTCGTCCGGAAACGCCGAAGAGATCCGAGAGGACGGAGCCTAGTTTGACATTGGAAGACTCCAGCACTTTTTGAATCCGGTTTTTCTCTGAACTCAACTGTCCGACCCACTTTTTGCGCAGGCGGGTAAAATCCCGCAGTTCACGAATGGGCGCTGGGGGGACGAAACTTTTTTCAATGAGTCCATGGCGGAGCAGCTTCGCCATCCACTCGGCGTCAGAGACATCGGTTTTTCTTCCCGGGACATTTTTGATCCGCTGCGGATTGGCCAACGTCAAGTCGACATAGCCCTCGAGGAAAGCAAAGACCGGTTTCCAATACACGCCGGTGGATTCCATGGCGACATGGGTGACCCCATGGTCTTCGAGCCACTCGAGCAGGTCGCCAAGCCCTTTCGAGAACGTTGAGAACGTTTGGATCTCCTTTTGGATCTCCCCCTCTTCTTCCCATAGGGCACAAGCGACGATGGTTTCGGTATGAACATCCAATCCTGCGCAGCGAGGATAGATGACATCCATGATGAAACGCCTCCGTTTCGATGATGGAGTGCGCAAACAGCGAATCCACGGGAGACATGCGGCAGTTTTCTGTTCGTCGTCACCTTTCTCTGTCACAGGAAAGGGCGGACAATGGGTGGTGCACCCAGTGGATTCAAACACTTTTCTGTACAGGGTCTAAGCCACCATTAAGCATAACGTCCTGTTGAACTGTTTGCGCCTATTCTTCATTATGGGAAGAAAAGGGGGATTTTCATCCCCGGGTGGAGGGCAAAAGGTTGCCCATGGATCTTTTCTGTCTCATCAGCTCCACGCCCGCCTCATAGGAATGGGATAGAGGTTCGGTAAAACGATTGACAAGCGGAGTGACTGTTGCCGATAATGAACGTTGAGACTTTGAATGGAAAGAGGAGAAAGACATGCGTGCATCGACCATGCCAGCGATTACACCGATGTATGACCCGTGGGAGGCGTATGTCGATATTGAAGAATACGGACAACTTGAACTGACCAACATCGAGTTCACGACCACGACGCTTTGCAATATGCGCTGTGAGCATTGCGCCGTTGGCTATACGCTGTCGGCAAAAGACCCCGAGGCGCTGCCGCTTGATTTGTTGCTCCGCCGCTTGGAAGAAATCCCGCATTTGCGATCATTAAGCATCACCGGCGGCGAGCCGATGCTGTCATTAAAATCCGTCGACCAATACGTCGTTCCCCTTCTCCGCTATGCGCACGAGCGCGGGGTGCGGACGCAGCTGAATTCAAATTTGACCCTTGACTTGGCGCGCTATGAACGAATCATTCCGTATTTGGATGTGCTGCACATCTCCCATAACTGGGGAACGATCGATGACTTTATCGACGGCGGATTCGCCATGATGGAGCGGAAGCCGACGCGCGCCCAGCGCGAAAAGTATTTTCAGCGCATGCTCGACAATGCGAACGCGTTGGCGAAAGCGGGGGTCTTAGTGTCGGCGGAAACGATGCTCAACAAGCGGACGGTTCGCCATTTGGAAACGATCCACCGCCAAGTGGTCGAGGAAATGGGCTGCCGGCGGCATGAAATCCACCCGATGTATCCGAGCGATTTTGCCAGTGCACTTGAGACGTTGAGCTTGGACGAATTGCGCGAAGCGATCCACCATTTGCTTGACATTCGCAACGAGGACGTCTGGATGCTGTTTGGCACGCTGCCGTTTTACCCGTGCAGCGACAACGAAGAAGATGTGGCCCTATTGAAGCGGCTGTACGAAAGCAAAAACGTCACCGTGCGCAACGATCCGGACGGCCGCTCGCGGCTCAATGTCAACATTTTCACCGGCGATGTCATCGTCACCGATTTCGGCGATGAACCGCCGCTTGGCAACATCATCCGCGATTCGCTGCCTGACGTGTATGACCAATGGCGCCGCTCGAAACTGGCCAATGAGCTGCTTTGCCATTGTCCGGCGGCGCGCTGCCTCGGGCCGAACGTTCTTGTGAAGCAGACGTATTATCGCGACATCGATTTTACGAAGCGATCCGCGCGAGTGGCCCGATAAGCGGTATGACTAGCAAATGGAAAAGGTGCCCGTCTTTTGGGCACCTTTTACCTCGGTTGCTCGCTGACAACGTAAGACATATACAGCCGGTCCTGCACCGGGATCCACGCCCCGACTCCTCTTGTCGTGACGTTTTTGACGACAATGTTCTTTTTGTTTCCGCGCAAAACGACATACACTTCGCCGTAAGTCACTTTTCCTTTTTCATTGACCGCTGGAACATAGGCGTACAAATACCCCATCTTTTTCGCCGGCACTTGGTACGGCTGGTCTTTTTTCGTGCCAAGGCCGACGACCGTGCTGAACGCAAGCGGCAAATTCGTTTTTTCCATCGCTTTGTTCAGCATCATCCGCTTGACAGCATCCTCATTCGGCACTTTGGATGTCAACCCGCCGCGGACGTGTTTTTGCATTTCTTGTTTATAATACAATTTTTGTGCGGCATCGCCGCCGCGATTATCGAGGAAATTCGTGTTGACTTTTTGGTATTCCCAATTCGTTGATGTCTCCAGCGACTGGTAATTGAGCGGCCATTGACCTAAATAAATCGTCGCTCGATAGCCGATGGCCCATGGCGTGTCCGTCGCCGATGATTCGTTTAAAAGATGAATCAATTCAGGATTTTCGATTTTCACGTTGGCCGATTTCAACAGCTGTTTCGCAAACGAGCTTGGCTCTAAATGCGGCAAGTCTTGCGTTGGATTTGGGTACGTATTTTCTTTCGATATATCGATCACCGCGGTGGGCGCCGGTTTGCCGGAGGACGCCAACGTCGGCGCTGCGGCCGCATATAGAAGCAGCGCGCTCACGAGCAACGAAACGGACCATTTTTTCATCCCGCATGTTCACTCCTTTCGCTCCTAGGTATTCATGGTTAGTTTCTTTCAAAACCTGCTCTTTATCCGCGGCGATGAAAATTTTGTCCTGCTTCGGCGTTTCGTTTTCTTCGTCTGTCCAAACCACTAGGAGGCCGTTTTTAACGGAAGCCCCGTCACAGCAAGTAAAAGCCGATTCCCATAATCGTATACGCCGCCAGCAGCGTCGCCCCTTCAAACCAATTTGTATCCCCGTCATTGGAAAGGACGATGATGAGCAGCACGGAAGCGGCCATCGCGACCAGCTCAGGAAGCGAAAAGACGAGCGGCATTTTTTCCGGAAACAGAAGCGAAACGAGCACAAGTACCGGCGCGACGAACATGGCGATTTGCAATGTCGAGCCGATAGCGATTTCGACGGCGACGTTCATTTTGTTTTTATACGCCATAATGACGGCCGAAGCGTGCTCGGCCGCATTGCCGACAATGGCGACGATGATGATCCCGATAAACAGTTCGCTCCAGCCGAACGATTCGGCGACCGTTTCAAACGTATGGACAAGCCGTTCCGATAAGTAAGCCACCGCCACCGTGGCCAGCGCCAAAATGGTCGTCGCTTTTCCTTTTCCCCATTCCGGCTCTTCGTGTTCTTCCGTTTTATCGGATTGATGCTGATAAACGCCGCGGTGAGTGACAAGCCGAAAATACAGGGCCGCGATATAAAGCAAAATCATGATGATGGCGATGCCGACGCTGAGCGCCAGCTGCTCTCCGCGGTCCATCTGCATCGTAAACACCTCAGGGATGACAAAGGCGACAAAAATGGCAAACGTCAACAACCCCGCGTTATGGCGGGCATCATAAATGTTAAATCCTTGCCGTTTGTATTTGAGCCCACCTACAAAAAATGACAGCCCGGCAACGAGCAATAAGTTGCCAAGCACCGAACCGGTCAAGGAAGCGAGCACAACGTCAACGAGCCCAGCCTTCAAGGCAAAAATGGAAATAATCAGCTCGACGGCGTTCCCGAATGTCGCATTCAACAACCCGCCGATGCGCGGTCCGGCGACAATCGCCAAACTTTCCGTCGCCCGCCCCATATAGCTGGCGAGCGCAATGATCGTCAAACAGTATAGCCCAAACAGCAAAACGGTCGGCCAGTGAAGAAGTCCGCCGATGACGGACACCGGCACGCCGATCCATGTCAGCCAAGCGAATACTTTGTTCATTTTCGCTTCTTCCACCTTTCCATTCATTTTCGTTGCACAATCCGGCATTCGCCTGTACGATGAAGAGTGGCGCATCTACTACGATGAAGAGTGGCGCATCTACACCGAAACATTTGAAGGGCAGCGTGATCGGCCGCGGGGGAACCTTACCGCTTGGTAACGGGATTTTTGCGGAGGGCCCACGGGCGACGCTTTGCCCTCTGCCCAGGGGATGAAAGCGACCGCTTGCCGACGAGATTTCCACAGAAAATTCGACGGGTAGCGTTTTCCCTCCATCCAGGGCTGAACATCACGCGCCAGTGCGGCCTTTTCACGGAAAACGGGCATACCGCTGCCTTGCCTCTGTCGTTCGGCAGCGGCAACGCGAACAATCCACAGAAACGGGGGCTTGCCAATGCGTTTCGCTGTTTTAACCGGAATCGTCGCCATTTCAGGCTTGTCTCAAGGAATGCTGCTTCCATTGCTGGCTCTTTTGCTTGATAAACAGGGGATTTCTTCTTCGGTGAACGGAGGGCATGCGGCCGCGCTGTATGCTGGTGTATTGCTCATTTCCCCTTTTTTGGAGCAGCCCTTGGGCAAATATGGGTACAAGCCCATGATTCTCCTTGGCAGTTCTATTGTAATATGTTCGCTTACCCTTTTTCCACTGTTCCCTTCCTTTTTCATTTGGTTTGTTCTGCGCTTTCTCATTGGGGTAGGCGATCATATGCTTCATTTTGCGACTCAAACGTGGATCACTGACTTTTCGCCGCCGGAGAAGCGCGGACGACGGCTGTCGCTGTACGGTTTAGCGTTTGGGCTTGGCTTTACCGCCGGGCCGCTGCTCGCTTCGCTCGCTTCGGTCAATGAAGCGTTGCCTTTTTTCATCGGCGCTCTGCTCAGTCTGATCGGCTGGGTGGCCGTGTTTTCGCTGCCGAATGAAAAACCGCGGCCGTTGGAACGAACGTCCACGGCGGCCGGGCGGTGGCTAGGGGCGTGGAAGGGGGCATGGCCCGCGCTCTTGTTGCCGTTTGCTTACGGCTTTTTGGAAGCGTCCATTCACTCGGTGTTCCCGCTGTACGCCTTGGATCAGCGGTTGAGCACAGAACAAATCGCGTTTTTACTGCCTTGCTTCTCATTGGGGGGCATCCTGTTTCAGCTGCCGCTTGGAGCATTGAGCGACTGGCTCGGGCGCCGCATTACCATCACTGGGGCGCTGTTGGCGGGCGCCGGCTGTTTTTTGGCGGCGTTTGCTGCCGGTCCTTCTCCCGTCAGCCTAGCGATCTGCTTATTTGCCGCCGGGATGTTTACAGGGTCGCTGTTCTCGCTCGGCATCGCCTACATGACCGATCTGCTGCCAAAAGCGCTCCTCCCGGCCGGGAATTTGTTGTGCGGAATGTTGTACAGCCTCGGTAGCATGATCGGCCCGCCGCTTTCCGGCAGCGCTGTCGATGTTGCAGCGGACGCCTTTTTCCTAGCGGTCAGCGCCGTTCTCCTGCTCCCGGTTCTCGGCCTTGTGAAGCGACGAAAGCAGGAAAAAACGGCCTAACCGCTTCCTTTCATTTTCTGTTTTTTTTAAAAAAAAATCATTGACCGTTTTCTCTTTTCTGTTATATAATAAAAACAAGATAATCACGATGTGTTTTAAAACAGTATATGAAAGGATGTGGCGATGATGAGCCGGACGGAACGGAAAAACATGATCGAATTTATTGAAAAAGTGCGGGGCTTGTCGCGGGAACAACTTGCTTGCATGACCGACGCCGAGATTGAATACCTGTATGAACGCTCGTATCATCATCACGAAGAAATTGTGGAGTAATAGCGATCGCTAGAATGGGCACAAAACGGAGCCGACCCAAAACAGACACGTTTTGGGTCGGCTTGATTTTCAATGGTAACCGTTTTGGCCGTTGGCACTCCCGCTCGTTTTATGCTTCGGCCGATTTTTCCCTTTTTGCTTCGTTCCCCCGTCTTTTTTCGTATGCTTCGCCATCGTCATCCCCCCTGTATGAAAATCCCCACACCATTACATTGTCCGGTCGGCACTCGTTTTATGCACGTTTAACGGACCCGCTTTCTCCCTTCCCGTTCGCAATCGAACAGAGCGTTCAGCTCTCCTCCCAAGATCAGGATCATGCCAGACAAATAAAACCACACCATCAGCACGATCATCCCGCCAAGGCTGCCATACATCGCCGTATAATTGGCGAAGTTGTTGACGTAATAGGAAAACGCCGACGAGGTGGCAATCCAGCCGGCCGTGGCAAACACAGCGCCGCGCACCACATTGACGCAGCGCAACCGCTTATTCGGGGCAAAATAGTAAAGCGCAGTAAACACCGTAAACAAGAGCAAGGAGCTCGTCACCCAGCGCAATGTGTTCCAAACATCTAAAAACGGCCGTGACAACCCGAGCGCCGAAAACAAAAACAGCCCGATCATCCTTCCAAAAACAGGGAGCACGAGAGCGACGATAATGACAGCGATCATGCCGAGCGTCAATACGATCGACAACCCCCTTACTACCCAAAACGGTCGATCTTCTTGCACGTCATAAGCGCGGTTGAACGCCCGCATAATCGCGCTCATCCCATTCGAAGCAGACCAAACAGCAGCAATGATGCTAAACGACAGCAAGCCACCGTTTTGTTCATCCATGAGGCGATGAACGTTCGTCTCGATGAGACGAAGCGCCTCTTTCGGAGCGTATTGCCGCACGAGCGCGAGCACATCCTCATGCGGAATCGGCAAATAGGCTAACAGCGTCATTAAAAACAGCAAAAACGGAAACAACGACAGGAGAAAATAATACGCCAGCTCCGCCGATAATCTTGGGATTTCATCTTCCTGAAAACGCCGGGCCAACTCGCGGATGAATGTCGCATTCACCAACATCGGCCGTCCTCCCTTCCCTTGCTTTTCGAACGACTGCATCGTTGACCGCTTTTTTCATCAGCGCCGTGAAAGAGAGCTCCCGCGCCAGGCGAAGCGGAAGCGGCTCAATGCTCCTCCGTCAGCCGATGATCGCGCATGATCGTTTCCAGCAAATGCTCGCATCCCGCTCGGATCAGGCGGTACACTTCGGCAAAATTGCCCGTATAGTACGGGTCTGGCACGTCGTCCGTTTCCCGTTCCGGCACGAAATCGAGCAGCCGAGCGATCACCGCTCTCGACCGGGGGCCGGCCAACCGCCGCAAATCGTTCAAATTGGTGGCATCCATGGCGATGATATAATCGAACTCCTCCAAGTCGCGGCGGACGACTTGCCGGGCGCGGATGCCGGAATAATCGATCTTGTTCTCGCTTAAAATTCGCCGCGTTCCCGCATGCGGCGGTTCCCCCACATGCCAGCTGCCCGTTCCCGCCGAATCAACGGTGATGACATGCTCTAGTCCCCGCTCTTTCACCAAATGGCGAAAAACAGCTTCCGCCATCGGCGAACGGCAGATGTTTCCAAGACAAACGAACAGCACTTTCACCATCCGAAACGGCCTCCCTTTCGCCATCGTGATGAACATCGTTTCATTCGGTATTGTTTCTTTTTTCTCGCCGGCCTAGCCTCTCTTTCACCGCACAGGCCCGCCTCTCCATTTTACCATACCGTCTGTTTCTCGGCTGGGCAACAGACGATCTCCTCTCCCGCTTTTCAGCGCCGATGTGGTACAATACATGATAACCGCTATGAAAGGAGCGCGAATCATGGACTTATCCAAACCGTCGGCGGAAAACGTCGAATACATGATTGAACAATTGAAACAAAAATTAAAAATGCTCAATTGGGAAGCGATGAAGCCATCACATTTTTCCGAGGAATGGTACGATGAATTGAAAGAGATTTTCGAGATGGTGATGAAACGCGAGACGTTCAGTCCGAGTGAAATGCAAGCCATTGTGGAAGAACTCGGGAATCTGCGCAAAAAGTAAAGGCTTGCCGGTCGTAAGGGCGCGCGGTTTTGAAGGGCGGAAAACGGGGCGTCTTTCCGCCGAACCGCGGGGTTCGCTGACATGCCGCACCGGCCAGCCATGATCCAAAGGCGCTTGCCCGCCAAGATAAACATAATTCCCATCGAAAAGCTAGGATTGACATTGGCAGCAATTGTGCTAAAATTTTAATCAATTACATCATTGCATACGCTTATCAAGAGCGAGGGAGGGACTGGCCCGATGAACTCCGGCAACCTGCTCTGGCTAGCAAGGTGCCAATTCCAGCAAAAATGGGGTCCATTTTGAAAGATAAGGCGGCGCTAATTCTTCCGCTCTTTCCAAAATCAAAATGGGAAGGGCATTTTTGTCGCCGAGCTGCCGCTTGCTGAGTAAATATCCAACTAATCACGTTGATTTTCTTTGGTTTTATAAGGAGGGAAAAACGATGCTCACGTACGATCAGTGGGAAACGGCAGAAAAACCGTCTTTTCCGTCTGACAATGAAACAAAAGGAGCGCTTGACGTTCTCGCTTGGGCGTACCGCGAGTACGGTGATGAAATGGTGTACGCCTGTAGCTTTGGCATCGAAGGCATCGTGCTGATCGATCTGATTTCCCAAGTGAAGCCGGATGCGGAAATCGTCTTTCTCGACACGGGGCTGCATTTTCAAGAAACGTATGACACGATCGAAAAAGTGAAAGAAAAATATCCTTCGCTCCGCATCGTGATGAAACGCCCGTCACTGACGTTGGAACAACAAGCCGCCCAGTTTGGTGATGAACTATGGAAGCGCGATCCGAACAAATGTTGCGAGCTGCGCAAAGTCATTCCGCTGCGTGAAGCGCTGACCGGGGTGACCGCCTGGATTTCCGGCTTGCGCCGCGAACAATCGCCGACGCGGCGCCATGTCGAATACATCAATAAGGATGACAAATTCCGTTCGGTCAAAGTCTGTCCGCTCATTCATTGGACATGGAAAGACGTATGGAACTACGTGTATAAGCACGATCTTCCGTACAACGTGCTTCATGACCGCGGCTACCCGAGCATCGGCTGCGCTCCGTGTACAGCGCCGGCAGTCGATCCGAACGATTTGCGCTCCGGGCGCTGGGCCGGCCAAGGGAAGACCGAGTGCGGGCTCCATCTCACATAGGAGGAACCCATCGTATGCTCCTTGCGATTGCGGTTTCTCATTTCCTTTTTCTTCGCCATGAACATGGCGGCATGTAAGCGATTTTTCAGTCTATCAATCTAGGAGGTTGTGAACATGAGCGTAAGCATCCCGCATGGCGGCACATTAATCAACCGTTGGAATCCCGATTATCCGCTTGACGAAGCATCCAAAACGATCGAACTGTCGAAAGCGGAATTAAGCGATTTGGAATTGATCGGCACGGGGGCGTACAGTCCGCTCACCGGCTTTTTAACGAAAGCGGACTACGACGCGGTTGTGGAAACGATGCGCCTCGCTGACGGCACCGTCTGGAGCATTCCGATCACGCTCGCGGTGACGGAGGAGAAAGCGAAAGAACTTGCTGTCGGCGATAAAGCGAAGCTCGTTTATAACGGCGACGTGTACGGCGTCATCGAAATCGCCGATATGTACCGCCCAGACAAAACAAAAGAAGCTACGTTCGTTTACAAAACGGATGAACTCGCCCACCCTGGCGTGCGCAAACTGTTTGAAAAACCGGATGTGTACGTCGGCGGGGAAGTCACGCTTGTCAAACGGACCGATAAAGGACCGTTCGCCGCGTTTTATTTCGATCCGGCCGAAACGCGGAAGCGGTTTGCCGAACTCGGCTGGAACACCGTTGTCGGCTTCCAAACGCGCAACCCGGTTCACCGCGCTCACGAATACATTCAAAAATGCGCGCTTGAGATCGTCGACGGTTTGTTTTTAAACCCGCTCGTCGGTGAAACGAAAGCGGATGACATTCCGGCTGACATCCGGATGGAAAGCTACCAAGTGCTGCTGGAAAACTATTATCCGAAAGACCGCGTCTTCCTTGGCGTCTTCCAAGCGGCCATGCGCTATGCCGGACCGCGCGAGGCCATTTTCCATGCCATGGTGCGCAAAAACTTCGGCTGCACGCACTTCATCGTCGGCCGCGACCACGCCGGTGTCGGCAATTACTACGGCACGTATGACGCACAAAAAATCTTCTCGAACTTTACGGCTGAAGAGCTCGGGATCACGCCGCTCTTTTTCGAACATAGCTTTTATTGCACGAAATGCGAAGGCATGGCGTCAACGAAAACGTGCCCGCATGATGCTGAGTATCATGTCGTCCTTTCCGGCACGAAAGTTCGTGAAATGCTTCGCAACGGCCAAGTGCCGCCAAGCACGTTCAGCCGCCCGGAAGTCGCCGCCGTCTTGATCAAAGGATTGCAACAGCGCGAAGCGGTCACCCCGTCAACGCGGTAAAGGAGGAGCGTCATGAGCACGAACATCGTTTGGCATCAAACATCGGTCACGAAACAAGACCGGCGCGAGCGCAACGGCCATCATAGCGCCATCCTTTGGTTCACCGGGCTGTCCGGCTCCGGCAAATCAACGGTGGCGAACGCCGTCTCTAGACGGCTGTTTGAGCTCGGCATTCAAAACTACGTATTAGATGGCGACAACATCCGCCACGGGCTCAACAAAGACCTCGGCTTTTCCGCCGCCGACCGGACGGAAAACATCCGCCGCATCGGCGAAGTGGCCAAACTGTTTGTCGACAGCGGACAGTTTGTGTTAACGGCGTTTATTTCCCCGTTTGCCGAAGACCGGGCGCTCGTCCGCCGTCTCGTCGACGAGGACGAGTTTATCGAAATTTATGTTAGCTGTCCGCTTGAAGAATGTGAAAAACGCGACCCAAAAGGGCTGTACGAAAAAGCGCGCCGCGGGGAAATTCGCGAATTTACCGGCATCGACTCGCCGTACGAAGCGCCGACAGCGCCGGAGCTGACGATCGAAACCGACCGCTATTCGGTCGAAGAATGCGTCGAGCAAGTGCTCGCTTATTTGCGCGAACGGAGAATGATCCCGGCAGCGAAGGCGGACTGATTGTTCCTCCTTTGCTCAAAAGAACGGAAGAACATTTGCCAAAGTCGTTTGCGCACAAAAGCAAACGATGTACAATAAAAAGCACAGCTAGGCATTCACGCCGCTCTCCGGCGGTTGGCTGAATCATGCACGAAGGGGCTGAAACAACGATGGGAAAAGTCTACCTTGTCGGCGCCGGCCCTGGCGATCCGGAACTGATCACCGTCAAAGGACTAACATGCATTCAACGGGCGGATGTCATTTTGTACGACCGTCTCATTAACGAAGAGTTGTTGTCATACGCCAAGCCGGACGCTGAATTGATCTTTTGCGGGAAGCTGCCCGGCTGCCACGCCATGCAGCAGGAAACGATCAACCGCGCGCTCGTCCTGCATGCCAAAAAGGGGAAAACTGTCGTCCGCTTAAAAGGCGGCGATCCATTCGTGTTCGGGCGCGGCGGCGAAGAGGCGGAAGCGCTCGTCAAGCATGGGATTGAGTTTGAGATCGTTCCCGGTGTCACCTCTGCCATCGCCGCAGCGGCGTATGCCGGCATCCCGGTCACCCATCGCGAGTTCAGCTCAAGCGTCGCCTTTGTCACCGGGCACCGGCGCGAAGGAAGCGGCGACGAAATTCAATGGGAAAGCCTAGCCAAAGGCATCGACACCATTGCCATTTATATGGGGATTCAGCGCTTATCCTCCATCTGCGGCCAACTGATGAAATATGGGAAGTCGCCCGAAACACCGGCGGCGGTCATCGAATGGGGAACGACCTCCGCCCAACGCACGGTCACTGGCACGTTAGCGACGATCGCCGAAATCGCCGCCAACGAGCAAATGCGAAATCCGAGCATGGTCATCATCGGGGAGGTCGTGCGGCTGCGCGCGAACATTCAATGGTATGAGCGGCTGTTGTGGTCCTCTGCAGCTGCTGGCGCCACATCGTGAGGCGGTTCGCCATGGAAGCTGTTTTATACGTCAGCCACGGCAGCCGCGTCGCTGCCGCGCGCTTGGAAGCGGCCCGTTTCGTTGAGCAATGCAAAGCAGCCGTCGACATCCCGATTCAAGAACTTTGCTTTATCGAACTGGCGGAACCGGATATCATCACCGGGGTTGACCGTTGCGTCGCCCAAGGAGCGACGCGCATCATTGTCATTCCGCTTTTGCTCCTATCGGCCGGACACGCCAAACGCGACATTCCGGCGGCGCTCGAGCTGGCGAAACAGCGCCATCCAGCAGTCGAAATCGTCTGCGGTTCCCCGTTTGGCGTTCATGATGCGATGATTGACATCATCATTGACCGCATCAGTGAATGCGCGTCTTCCCTCGATGGCGAATCGATGATTTTGCTCATCGGCCGCGGTAGCAGCGATCCCGATACGAAGCGCGACATCACCGCCATCGCCCGGCGTTTGCAAGAAAAAACACACGTCCCGCACGTTAGCGTCTGCTTTCTTGCCGCCATCGGCCCGACGCTTGACGAAGGGCTTGAGCAGGCGAACGCCTCACCTTGCCGGCGCGTGTTTGTCGTTCCATATTTATTGTTCACCGGGGTCTTAATGAAAACGATCGAACGGAAGCTGCGCGGGTTCCCTACTTCTGACAAACAATGGCATTTGTGTCCTTACTTAGGCTACCATCCGCGGCTAGTGACGCTCATTCGGCAACAAGTAGCGTCGCTGGCGCTGGCGAAAAAAGGAGCTTGACCGTCCAAGCTCCTTTTTTGTATGTACATTCATTCCCGTCTATTATATGATGAAAGCGGGACCGCAAAGAGCAGCGGCAACCATTGGCTGAACGCTCCGCACAGACCATTCCGTTAGGCACTGAAGCAACGTTCATAGCTGTCCGCCTTTGGCCCCGCGTCAAAGGGGGGAAATCGCCGGAGCGTGAGGCAACTAAGGAGGTCGCGATATGAAACGGGTGCATGTCATTGCCGAAGGACGCGTGCAAGGGGTCGGTTTTCGCTATTTCGTCCAGCACGAGGCGTTGAAGCGGCAGCTGACCGGTTGGGTGAAAAACAATGATGACGGAACAGTGGAAATGGAAGTGCAAGGGAACGAAAGCGCTCTTCAACTCTTTTTGGAAACGATTGAAGCGGGAACGATGTTTGCCAAAGTGACACGCCTGCACATCGAGCCGCGCGATGTTCGGCCTGATGAAAAACCGTTCCGCATTATGTACGGGAGCGGATGCTGACCGCTCGGCCAATGAAATGCCGCCTCTAGAAGGCCGATGATTTAAGGGAGCAGGTCGCTTACCAACCTCGTTTCTCAAGTAGAAAAAACTTGTTGCATCAGCCGCTATGTTCACGCGTTCCATCATTTGCCCAATGTGTGTTGCGGGCGCAAGATGCCCGTCCGGCGCGCGACGCTGGCGAACGAACGTGTTTTTCGCTTGCGCACAAAGCCGCTCGCCAGCTCCGGGGCAACTCGGCAGAATTCAAGCGGGCCGCAAATGGGGTGTTGCATAGCGGAAGCACGTCTCCAAAATGGCCATATTCGCCTGCTCGTTTTTCCTCTGCGCTTCACGACAAAGCGGATCAAACGCATCGACAGCGGACCGTGGATACTCCCCGCATACATCGACGCCCAATACGTTTTTCTGAAGCAGCAGCCACCGCAGGCAAGCAAGCAGCATCGAAAGCGGCATCGTTCCGTGATCCCAGTTCGTGACGGCATCTTCGCGGCTTAGCGCATCTTTGTCAATGCTAATATAGACGCTTCTTGTCGGGACCACTTCTAGCAGCGCCCTCGGCCATTCGTCATCGTCAGCAAACGAAAGAACAGTGATGTTCGGGGATAACTGGAGATGGTTCGGAGAAAACGTCGGACCAGCGATCACCACCTTCCGCAGCTGCGGATGGTCAAGCGCGCGGGCCACCCATGATCCGCACGACATGAGAAAGCCGTCGTCCGGATCCGCATCGGTATGGTGGTCAAACAACACAAGAGTGAACGGTTCCTGTATTTCTTGCAACAACAAATACGTGACATAATGATAGTTGCCGCTCCCGATCAGCACCGCCCCGCGGGTTCGCCGTCGGCGCAGCCGGCGTTCGATTTCAGCGAGCGCAGTCTGGCTGCAATACAAATTCGTTTCCGGCACGTCAGCGAGGTCCACCCACTCGTGCGGAAAACGAAGCAGCCGCGTTTGCGGCCGATACGTGCCATCGAGATGCAACAAAGCGACACCATTTCCTTGAAACCCCATTTCCCTTCACCTTTCCTTTCGTTGAACGGTCCGTCAACGCTTCTAGGTGCGGATGAGTCCAAGATGTGTCCGTTTCTATTATACAAAAAAAAGCGAAATAGTTCCGTTCTGATGCTTCGGTCATGTACAATATAGAAAACAGATAGAAAACAGCAAAAGGAGGGACTTCGCGTGCAACCGATCGATGCCGCCGCTGTGCAAGAGGCGCTGAACCGCTTGGCCAACCGCGACGTGTACATTCATTTGGAGACGACGAACGGGGCGTACGCTGCTCACCATAATGAAGGGTTTTTTTCTGCCGGCGCTTTCATCCGCAACGCCCGCATCCGCTTCACCCGCGGCAAGATCACCGGATTAGGACCGTACCGCATCGGGCTGAAGCTAGACATCGGCTGGGTGTACGCCGAAGGGTTAACCCATTGGGAATGGACGAAAGAAGAACAATTGCTGTTAGCGGGACATGACTATGAAGGAAAACTGGCTGTCGCCCTTGAACTGAGCGGCAAGCCGTTTGCCTAAGGAGGGCTTCCGATGAACGAACGACATGTACTCGTTGTCTTTCCCCATCCGGACGATGAGGCGTTCGGTGTCTCGGGAACGATCGCCCAGCATGCGCAAAGCGGCACACCGGTCACATACGCCTGCTTGACGCTTGGCGAAATGGGGCGGAATATGGGCGTGCCCCCGTTTGCCAACCGCGAAACGCTGCCGTTCATTCGTAGACAAGAACTCGAAGAAGCGTGCCGCGTTCTCGGCATTCATGATTTGCGCTTGCTCGGCTATCGTGATAAGACGATCGAGTTTGAGGATGAAGAAGAGCTGGCGGACCGAATCGCTGCCATCGTGACGGAAACGAACCCATCGCTTGTCATTACGTTTTATCCCGGCTACAGCGTCCATCCCGATCACGATGCATGCGGAGAAGCCGTCATTCGCGCGTTGAAGCGATGGCCCAAAGAACAGCGGCCGACCGTGTATTGCGTCGCTTTTGCCAAAAACTGCGAGCAGGAGCTCGGCCAACCGGACATCATCCGCGATGTCAGCTCGGTCATCGACACCAAACTCGCCGCCATACGCGCCCACCGCTCGCAAACCGAAGGGCTGATGCAGGCGGCCGCGAAGCGCGGCGACGCGCTCGCGTGGCTGAAGACGGAGCGGTTTTGGACGTACCGATGGGATGATTGACAGAAGGAGCGGATCTATACAGTCTAAAAAGGGGATCCCAACGCGACGGATCCCCTTTTCGTTTCGCGCCCCCGTGGAACGATGCCCATCTAGCCGCTGTCTTGGCTGAAGCTTAGAAACTAGCCGCTGCAGCCAGCGCTCCTTTCAACACGGTGACCGCTTCGCCTTCGAGTTGCCCCCGCTCCCCCGCTACCGTCACCCGCACAACGCCGCCGCTAGTTGTCAAAAAAGAAATGGTCTCTTCACAGCAACGTTCACCCCGCTCCCATAACACATGGGCGCCCGCTAAGGTCGCATGCCCGCACGGATCGACTTCCGCTTTGGGCGTGAACTAGCCAGGCGCTAGCCATCTTCGTGCGGAATGAAAAAGGCGGTCTCAGATCAGTTCATCACTGCGGCAACACGCTGCATCTATTCGTCCCGAGCCGGCTGCGGCAGCAGACAGGCCGCGGCCGGATTGCCGGCGAACGGCCGAGCGGTGAACGCATCAACAATGTACATCGGGATCTTCATCGTTCCTGTCCCCTCTTTCTCCGCTTCGTTCTTTTTCCTTCGCCAACAAGCCGGCCAACTCCTCATCCCAGCGGCCGTTTTGCCGAAACGAATCCGCAGCGAGCGCCCGAAATAGCCGCTTTCGCCCCTCAGGGTCCGCCACCTCGCGCAGCACGATGGCGCGGGCTCGCTGCAAAAACTCCAAATACGCTCCGTACTCTTCCCCATACCGCTCTTCAAGCTCGCGGCGAATGCGGCGAGCGACCGCCGGGCTTGCCCCTTCAGTGGAGACGGCGATCGTCAGCGGGCCGCGGCGGATGACAGCAGGAACATGAAAATCGCATCGTTCCGGAGCGTCAACAACATTGAGCAATTGTCCCGGCGCTGTCGCCCGCGCCACGGCTTCGTTCACTTCGCGGTCGTTCGTCGCTGCGATAACAAGAAACGCCCCGTCCAAGTCATGCGGCGCAAACGTCTTGACGCGCCAGCCAATCATTCCCGCCACCGCTAACGCTTGCAGCTCCGGTTCGGCTTTGGGAGCGATCATCACCACATCCGCCCCTGCCGCAAGCAGCCCGCGAATCTTCCGCGCCGCCACCTTCCCTCCGCCAACAACGACGGCCCGCCGGCCGCACACTTGAAGCATAACCGGATATCCCATGGCCCACTGCTCCTCTCGCGATCAACTTTCTTTTTTTCATAGGAGGCTGGTCATTTCATCGTGGATACGGATTTTGTCATTTTCAATTTAGAAAAACCTTGTTGTGGCGGTCCTGCTTTTCACTCATTCTTCCATTGATGAAGGGAATCAGCAGTTTTTCACCAGCCTTATAGGCAAACGGGGAAAAAAAGAAGCCGTGCACGAAACACGGCGTTTTCCCTATATTATATCACCCTTGTGCGACCCTTCCAATACCAACCGATGTACTCCCATCTGCTTGTTTTTCCCTTAGTATGTCATCCCTGTTTGACTTCTTGGAGGCATTTCGCCAACCGCTCGTTGTCTTTTCTCATATAGTCGAGCCATTGCGGAAGCAGTTTTTTCATCGCCTCTTGTTCATTGTTTTCCATGGCCTGCCTTGTTTGCTCATGAAGCATATGGAGCCGCTTTTTTTCTTCTTTTGTCATCCCATGTTTCTTTTTCCGTAACTGTTTTAACTCTTGCTTAAACTGCTCTTTCGTAATTTTTTTGTCCGCGAGCTGATCGATGAGCCGGTCCAGCTTTGCCTCCCGTTCTTTTTTCATCTGCTTGTACTTCTCTTTCATCGCCCGGTTTACTTTTTCATCCTTGAACTGCTCGCGCAGCGCGTTCCGTTCATCGAGCACCTTTTTCCACTCGCCAGCCTGCTCTGGCGTATACGTTTGAACCATTTCCATCCACTTTTGCTCATCGAGCGCCCCGTGCTTCCACATGTGTCCGACCGGCAAAGGAAGATGGCCGATTTCATGATGATGGCCGGCCGCCACCCTTGACGGCATCGCCAGCATGAGGGAAGCCAAAAACGCCAACCATACGTTTTTCATGCTTTTTCACTCCTTTTCTTTTCGGTTCTTCTCCATGGCAACTTCGACCCGCTCCATTCACCGTTCATTCACGTCTATGGCGATCTCCCCTTTCCAATGATCATTCCTTCCTATTTTCCCCGTTTTTTGGGCATCATTGCATAAAAAAGGCTCTTCACCAAAAGTTGTACTTGATTTTTTTATCACGTACCTTACTTATGCAACCAAGAAAGAACAGGAAACGAATCATGTTTTGCATACACGTGTTCAGAGAAGTGAATCGTCTGTCAAGTACATGTTGTGGTGAGGAGCCATAAAAAAGTTAAGGAGGTTCGTCAAAAATCGAACCTCCCCATGTTTATTGAGAAAACTCGTTCAGCGGAATTTTTCCTCGATGCGCCGCCCGTAATCGCGCAGCGCCTTGGCGTTCGTCGGCTGCCGCTTTTTCATCAGTTCCGCAAAGCGGAGTTGTTTTTCCGTCCATTTTTTCGTCAGTTCTTGTTTTTTCTCGTCGTCCTCGCAACAGCGAAGCAAATCTTCAAGCGTCATCAGTTCTTTTCGCAATTTTGTCTCTTCCGTCACATACCCGGCATTTTTCAGCAACAAATACCCGAGCCGCAACTCTTCGGGAATATGGGAAATATCCTCAAGCTCGAGCGGCTTTCCAAAACCGGGCAAATGATCAAACTCGCCGTTGTTCATCGCCTCGCGAATTTTCTCCTCAGCAATGCGCCAAAATCCATCCATTTCACGTCAGCTCCTGTGCCTGCCGCCTCGCATGCTGCTCGGTTAAAAAACGGACCAATTCCTCATACGGAAGCGGCGGGGAAAAATAATACCCTTGCGCCTCATCGCACCGTTTTCCTTGCAAGTAAGCCGCTTCAGTCTCTGTTTCTACCCCTTCAGCCAGCACTTTTACACCTATATTATGCCCGAGGCGGATAATGGCGGGCAAGATGACATCTTTTTTTCCTTGAATATGCTGGACGAACGAGCGGTCAATTTTCAACCGGTCGATCGGCAAATCGGTCAGGTAGCTGAGCGAGCTGTAGCCGGTGCCGAAGTCGTCCATGCTGATCGTTACCCCGAGCGCTTTTAGCTTCGGCAGGATATCGAGCGCGCGCTCAGTATCCATCGTCATTCGCTCTGTAATTTCCAAATCTAAATGATGCGGTGGCAATCCGATCTCATCGAGCAGGCGAGCCAATTTGTCCACAAAACGGCGGCTTTCAAATTCGTACGGCGATAAGTTGACGGAGACAGACAAGTGGGGAAACTGGCTGAGCAGCTGCTTCGTCTGCCGGCATGCCGTACGCATAACCCACTCATTGATCGGAATGATCATGCCGGTCTGCTCTGCCAAAGGGATAAACAATGACGGCGGAATCATCCCTTTTTCCGGATGACGCCAGCGAATGAGCGCCTCCATGCCGATCACGCTTCGGTCGTGCAGTCGAATTTGCGGCTGGTAGTACAATTCAAACTCGTCCCTCTCAAGCGCCCGCCGCAAATCGCGTTCCATCGCCATGTTTTCATGCAGCCGATTGGCCATCGGCTCGGTAAAAAACACAAAATCACTGACTGCTTTTTTCCGTACTTCATAGCGGGCGATGTCCGCTTTGCGGATCAACGTTTTCGCTTCTTCCCCATCTTTCGGATATATGCTGATGCCAGCGTTCACCGTGATGTACAATTCGATTCCGTTGACTGTAATCGGCTCATCGGCTTCTTCGACGAGTTGCTTTGCCATTTCCTCCGCCTTTTCCAGCGTGCTGTCTGGAACGACAGCGAGGAATTCATTTCCGCTCCAGCGGCCGATGATCATCCCTGCCTTTTCTTTCCACACCCTCGCCAAGTAAAGCAATACTTCATCGCCGACGGCATAGCCGTAAAAATCGTTGATCGTCTTAATCCCAGACACTTCAAAAAAAATAATCGCTGCTTCCTGTCCGTTTCGTTTCGCCTCCGCCAAGCAGCGTTCGACGGTCTTGTACATCGCTTCTTTATTCGGCAGGCCTGTCAGCTCATCATGATTGGCAATGTATCGAATCCGCTGTTCCTTCTGTTTTTGCTCCGTCAAATCACGGACGGCGGCCACCGTCACGTTTTCCCCTTCGTAGTCATAGCGGCGGCGCACGATTTCCGCTGGAAACACCGTTCCGTCTTTCCGACGCAGGTCCATCTCCAGACGTTCGCGCTCCTCATGCGGCTGGCTGAACTTGATAGAGCCGTGAACGATCAATTCGTCGATCGGCAAATGAATGAGCTCGCTTTCTGCATAACCGAGCAGACGGCAGGCCGCTTCGTTGACTTCAATAATCCTCCCGTTTGCGTAAACAATAATGCCTTCCATCGTCATTTCCGCCAAGCGCCGCAACCGATGCTCGTTGGCCGCCAGCCTCTTTTTGTAAGCGGCGAACGCCTTCCGCTCCATTTGTTGATGCAAAGCAAGCAAATAAATGGCAGCGGTGATGAAATAAACGGCCATCATCATGCCGATCGCTTTTTGCCGCTCTTTTTGCAGCCGATGTTCGTATATCGTGGCATCATAATCGATGCCAACGACGGCGTCGACAGTTCCATCCGCGCGGCGCACCGGCATAAACGCGCTGATGCTCCTTCCCCATTCATCGGTCGTTGGGCGCGGCTGCATCGCAAAGTGGCCGCGAAATGCCTTGTCGATTTCGGGAACATCATGGCGATAAATCGTTCCGGGCGGAACCGCTTGTTCTTTTTCGCCGTCAATGCGCCCGTTTCGATTGTAATCTGTCGGCGGAGCGACGACAAAATACAGTTGGCCGTTTTTGTTCTTTTTCATCGTGTACATGCTCAGCACGCGGCCGCGGGATTGCCAGCGTTCCAGCGCGGCGATGATCTCGTCATACGCAGGCAGACGGTCTGCGTGCTCATCCAAGCGCTCATGCCCCATAGCGGCCAAATCGCCGGCGACCATAGCCGCCACTTGCTTCGCGTTTTCCTCGTATTCGCGATGCTCATGCTGTTCCATATAATGAATATAGCCCTCTCCAACTCCGAGAAGCAAAAGAGAAACCATCGCAAAACCTGCCGTCAACTTCGGCGCGGCTCGCCACGGCGTACGCTTCCAATGCCGTTTCGCCATCCAATGCCCATATATATAGACAACACCCGTTATCAACAACCATCCGAAGACATAGAACACATATTCTATATGATTCGACATGATCCATCACCGCCACCTATTTTTCGACTCTCCTCTTTTTTCAATTATACGGCGGCATTCCCCGTTTTCGCCCCCCTCCCCCATTCCTATTCATTCGACAGCTTGCGACATTCATACACGGGTCATAGGACAATAGTGTCAAACAAGCGAGGCGTTGCTACAGGAAAACAGACGTTCAATGGAGCACAAAGAAGCACGTCGGTAGGATGAATCATTAGGACGAAGTACTATATCTGTAACTGTATTGTAACATTATTTAATTCAACTGTAAAAAACAACACAGCTTTCCTCTGCTATACTAGAAACGTCGAAACGAAACGGAGTTTGTCGGGGGTTAGGAAATGATGAAAAAATGGCTCACGTTTTTGTCGGTATCGATCATCGTTCTTTTTTCCTCCTTCTTTGTAAACACTTCCAACACAGATGCTGCCGCCAATAAAACACGGCTCATCGCTGAAGCGAAAAAACTGCTTGGCACCCCTTACCGCTATGGCGGCACAACACCTAAAGGATTCGATTGTTCTGGGTTTGTCTACTACACCCATAAAAAAGTCGGTGTTACCTTGCCGCGCTCTTCAAAAGCAATGTATCAAAAAGGGACATACGTACATAGGTCGAAATTGCAACCAGGCGATTTGGTGTTTTTCAACACATCAAAGGGGACAAAAGGCGTCTCCCATGTAGCGATTTATATCGGCAACAATCAAGTCATCCACGCTGTGTCGCGCGGTGTGAAAATCGACAATTTGAACAACCCGTATTGGAAGCCGAAGTATGTAGGAGCCAAGCGGCTGTAACGGTTGTCTTATAACAGCATAGAAGGCTGGTGGAAATCGGCCGATCCTCCTTAGTCAATCGGCAAATGAACGGAAAGCAGGACCGATACAACGAGATTTTTCTAAATTGAGACATAACATGGCAAAGCCAGATCCACGATCACATCACCAGCCTCATAGAGTGATTTCAAAAAAAGCGGCTCTCCGCAATCGGAGAGCCCATATTTATTCATAGGGGATCGGGGGAATACTTGGAAAACGTTACGCTATTATTCCTTTCCCCTTTTTTCATTTTTTATACACGAAAACAAAAAAATTTTTTTCTTTCATCAACTACGCCGCCGATCCCCCCCTCGTGTCTTCCGCCTCACCGTCATAAACAACTGTTTCGTGTCGAATGTTATAGATGATGGGCTGTCTGTTCATCGAACTTGGCAAAAGAGAGGTGTTTTGGTTGTTTGTTTCTTCAGAGCTCGGCATTGACTTAGGCACGATGAATGTCCGGCTGTTTAGCCAAACGAAAGGGCTCATTTTTGACGAACCAGCGGCGGTCGCCTATCATCGCCAAGCGGACAAGCTCATCGCTATCGGCCAACGAGCAAAAACGATGATCGGCAAAGCCCCGGCCCATGTCGAGGTCACCTATCCATTGCAACATGGCGTGATCGCCGATTTTGAGCGCGCCAAAACGTTGTTGCAGGAAGTGTTTAAACAGTCCAGCAGACAGCTTGGCCTCTCCTTCAAAAAACCGAACGTCGCCATGAGTGTCCCGTTTCACGCCACCTCCGTCGAGCGCCGTTCTTTTTACGAAATCGCCAAACATTGTGGAGCCAAACATATTCACCTGATCGAAGAGCCGGTGGCCGCAGCCATTGGCGCGGACTTGCCGGTCGGTGAGCCCGTCGCCAATGTCATCGTCCACTTGGGAGCTGGAAAAACGGAAGCCGCGATTATTTCGTTTGGCGGCGTCGTTGCCTGCCGCTCGCTCCGCATCGGCGGCAACCAGCTTGATGAAGACATTATGCAATATGTTCGCCAGCGCTACAATTTGCTAATCGGTGAACAAACCGCTGAACAAGTGAAAATCGAAATCGGCAGCGCTCCCGGGACGTCTTTGACACAAGGAATGACGATTCATGGCCGCGATGTGGTCACCGGATTTCTTAAAGCCATTTCTCTTGATCCCGCCGAAGTGCAGCATGCCTTGAAAGAATCGCTTCTGCAAATCGCCGAAGCCATTCGCGCCGTCCTTGAGGAATGCCCGGCCGAACTGAGCGGCGATATTATCGACCGCGGCATCGTTCTCACCGGGGGCGGGGCCTTGCTTCGCGGCATGGAACAATGGCTTGGCGCCATGCTGCATGTGCCGGTGTATGTGGCCCCCAACCCGGCCGAGGCGGTCGCCATCGGCACCGGCAAAGCGCTGCGGGCGATGCCGAAACAGCTCGGCGCGGCGCTGTAGCGCGCTCCTTTCTCCCAAAAACGAGCGAGCCGCCGCCTGATGCAGCTGGTCTTCGCCTTTCATCATGAAAACCGTGTGTCACCGTTTGGCCACACCGCCCATGAGCGCAACGGAAAGCTTCGCCACCATCACGAAAAACCCCGCTTCCATGGCGGGGCTTTTCGTTGAACATCGGACTTGTTGATAGCGGAAAAGGGGCCGGGCTTGGTGCCTCACTTCCGGGCCAAGCCTCATCCCCCTTTGTTCCCGTCTATGGAATCATCCACGACAATACCGTCGATTGCAAGTATACAAGAATACCGATCAAAATGATTAAAAATACGCTATGTTTGACCGTAAAGCGGAACAAGTCGGATTCTCTGCCCGTCAAGCCGACAGCCGCGCAGGCGACGGCGATCGACTGCGGCGAAATCATTTTCCCGACGACGCCGCCGGAGGAGTTGGCCGCCAACGCCAGCACTGGATCCATGCCGATCGATGTCGCCGTCACTTTTTGCAAGTTGCCAAACAACAAATTCGACGATGTATCGGAGCCGGTGATAAACACGCCAAGCCAGCCTAAAATCGGCGAGAAGAATGGGAAAAACGACCCTGTTTTCGCCAGCGCCATCCCGAGCGTCGTGCTCATGCCCGATGAGTTGGCGATATAGGCAAAGCCGACGACCGAAGCGATGGTGATAAGCGGGTATTTCAACTCATTCAACGTTTCCGCAAACGTCCGCACCCACTCTTTCCATGAAATGCCGACAATGAACTTGCTCACGACCGCGGCGAGCAAGATGGCCGTGCCGGCCGCCCCAAGCAGCTCAAGCTTATACACCGCCGCAATCGGTTGGCCGCTCGCGTTCAAAATTTGGTTGTTCAACCCCGGCACCGGCGGCATAAACGTCAAATGCGAGCCAATCGCATTGACGGCCTTCAGCAACCCGTTCGTTCCTTCATAGTGGCCGGTGAGCGCCGCCTTCACTTGCGGGATGCCCCAAAGCGAGATCAAAGCTGTCAGCACGAGGAATGGCGACCACGCCCGAAACACTTCCCCGCTGCTGTGCGTTGCACGAACCGCTTGCCCGGCCGCCGCCACCTCCGACTCGGTCGCAAAGCGGAAGGTGCTTTTCGGCTTCCAATAGTTCAAAAAGACAGCCAACGCGACGATCGACACGAGCGAGGACAAAATGTCCGGCAGCTCCGGTCCTAAAAAGTTCGATGACAAGTATTGCGTCAGCGCGAACGAAACGCCGGAGACGATGATGGCCGGCAATACTTCCACGGTCTTTTTCCAGCCCGCCATAATGAGAACAAGATAAAACGGGATAAAGATCGATAAAAACGGCAGCTGCCGCCCGACCATTTTCGAAATTTCCATCGCCGGTACGCCGGTCGGCCCTTCCATCGAGATGATCGGAATCCCGACTGCCCCGAACGCCACCGGAGCCGTATTGGCGATCAAACAGAGGCCCGCAGCGTAAAGCGGGTTGAACCCTAATCCAGCAAGCAATGCGGCCGAAATCGCCACCGGTGCGCCAAACCCGGCCGCCCCTTCCAAAAACGCCCCGAACGAAAAGGCAATGAGCAGCGCCTGCAGCCGCCGGTCTTCGGTGAGCGAAATGACCGAGTTGCGAATGATGTCAAAATGGCCGGTCTTCACCGTCAGCTTATATAAAAAGACAGACGTAATGATGATCCAGCCGATCGGGAGCAATCCGTACACCGCGCCTTGCGTCACCGACATGACCGCTTTTCCAGCCGGCATCCTGTAAGCGATCACAGCCAATACAACAGCAAACAGCAACGTCGTCAGCCCCGCAACATGCCCTTTCATCCGCTTGACGGCCAACGCCCAAAAGAAATACAAAATCGGAATGAGTGCGACAATCGCCGATAACCAAAGCTGATCAGCAATTGGCGTAAAATCTTGCTTCCACATGCGGTTTTCTCCTCCCCTTTGTGCCCGACTTGGCGGCGTTCACGAACGATCATCCGTCCCCTTTCTCATCTCCTCCAGTCATCAGATGACCGGATAAGAACGCCGTCTGTCTCAAATTATAAAAGCGTTTTCAACAAAAGACAATAGGTGTTTTTGTATTTTTTTGAACTTTCGATCCATTGTTTTTCCCCACACCGACGTTGACAGACAACGGAGAGAACCATTCTGCTTGTCGATACGGTCGAAGTTTCTTGACGATGTTGACGACAACCCAGCCCGTCGCCTTCACACTTCACCATGCGCGATGATGGAATGACTGGTTTTCCACGAGCTGCTGACGCCCTCGTCTGCCGGCAACAAAAAGCGCTTGTCTCGAGCGATGATGCTGTATCATAATAGACAGTGCAGGAGCTTTCCTTCCTCACAATCGGAAAGCTACTTTCATCGTATTTGAGGTGGATCCATTGGCATTTAAACGGATTAAAACAAAAAAAATTTACGAAGAAGTGGCCGAAGCTATTTTTGATATGATTAAAAACGGAGAGCTAAAACCTGGTGATAAACTCGATTCCGTGCAGCAGCTGGCCGAGCAGTTTCAAGTCGGACGGGCCGCCATTCGCGAGGCGCTCACCGCCTTGAAAGCGATGGGACTGATCGAGCTCAAACAAGGAGAAGGAACGTATGTGCGCGAGTTTGACCCAACGGTGATGACGTTTCCTTTATCGATTGCCGTCCTAATGAACAAGGAAGATATTTGGCATTTGCTTGAAGTGCGCAAACTGCTCGAGGCAGGCGCGGCCTCGCTCGCCGCCGCCAAGCGGACAGACCGCGACCTCGATGCGATGACCGAAGCGCTTCGCCAAATGAAAGAAGGGATTGGCAGCGATGAGCTTGGCGAAAAAGCGGATCTGGCCTTCCATATGGCGATTGCCGCGGCATCGCAAAATCCGATGTTGATGAGTATTATGAACAGCGTTTCCGGTATGATCGTCGAAACGATGCGGGAGACGCGCCGCATATGGCTGTTTTCGAAACAAACGACGACCGAAAAACTGCTTGCCGAACACCAAGCCATTTTCGAAGCCATCCGCGACCAAAATCCGGACGCCGCCCGAGCGCGCATGCTGGAGCATTTGACCAATGTCGAAAACGTACTGCGCCGCTACATTCGCACTCAGCAACCGGACTGAGTGCGTTTGCTGTGAAAATCCCGCCGGCAAGCAGTCATTTTCATCCCCGGGTGGAGGGCAAAAGGTTGCCCATGGATCTTTCCGTAAAAATGCAGGACTGACGCGAGATTTTCATGCTTGGGTGGAGGGCAGGCCGCTGCCCATGGAACGTTTCCATGAAAAAAATCCTTTCTAACGTAGAGTGTCCGTTAGAAAGGATACCGCGTTTTTAGTGATACACAAAGACCAAAATTCTTAACTTGATGGGGATAGGGGCACCCTGTTTGTCTCTTAGGGCATGGAAATTACTGTAATAAAAAATGCTCATCTACAGTTTATTTAATACTATCATTTACATTTATTATAATTTTTCCCGAGTGCATACGATTCTCCATTAGTGCATGAGCATTAGAAATTTCGCTTAACTCAAATACATGACCTATTTTTATTCTTAAATCCCCCTTCGAGATAAGTGGAATAACAGAATCTGCAATATGTTTTAAGTATTCTGGCCGCTCTTTTCTGGTTGTTCCCAAGCTGAAGCCGAGAACAGAACGACAACTTGCATGAACCTGATTTGTTAGAAATGTTCCCGGCTTCCCACTAGAATTACCAAAATGAATAAGACGCCCATAATTAGCTAAACAGTTCATACTCTGTTCAGAAACAGTACCGCCAACCGAATCTAAGATAACATTTACTCCTTGGCCATCTGTTCGTTCTTTTACTTCCCTAACAAAATTTTCATACGTAAATACTTCATCTGCTCCTGCATCTATTGCAATAAATTCTTTTTCTATATTTCCAACACTCCCAAATATTTGTTTAGCACCGAATATTCTTGCCAACTGAATAGCTGTAGTGCCAACACCCCCAGATGCAGAATGAATAAGTACGCTTTCTCCTTCTTGGATACGTGCCAAGTATTTCAGCAACGCATAGGATAAAAAACTGACAATCGGACATGCTGCCGCTGTCAACATATCCATATTATCTGGAATAGGAAATACAAGTTTTTCATCAGCAACAACATACTCCGTATAAGAACCATTTGATGGAAAAGCTATAACTCTTTGACCGACAGATATACTTTTCACTTGTTCCCCTACTTCAACAACAATACCTGCAGCATCTAGACCGAGAATTAACGGAAATTCTCCTTTAGCTTTTTTCCCTGTCCTATTTTTGATATCAGCGAAATTTAAACTTGTTTTGCTAACAGCAATAATAACTTCATTTGGTTTGGGTTTCGGTTCTTCTATGTCTTTTAATTTTAATACTTCTACTCCACCAAATTCCTCAATCACAACCGCTTTCATTACTAATTCACTCTCCTCACCATATATTTGTATATACATGCAACATGAAGAGTTCACCTCTCCGTTATCCTGTACACCCTAAGCGCTGTATCATTTCTTCCAAAGATCCTAGAAGGTTGGTAAAAAACCGCTGTTTGCCTTGATCGATGATGGAACGCGTGAACATAGAAGCTGATGCAACCAGTTTTTCTACTTGAGAAACGATTCTGAGAAGCGGTTGCGTGAGTAAATCACCGGCCCCCTAGGCCACGGGAGAGGAAGCTCGTTGCAGGAGAAGCCAAATGTTCGTTTTTCAATGAGCATGTATATAGTTTTCCGGGATCAAATCTAACCTTCATTCCAATTTCAGAATCGATAAACTCTCGTGAACTAGTCGCCATTCCTTCTGGTGTAACATCTTTCCATCCTTTATTGATTAATTCCTCAGGATCCTTTGGCAAGTGATTTGTAGAAAATTTCGCTTTACCTGTACCCTTAATGGAAGAATTACTTGACTTGGGTTCCCTTGGGTGTAAAGGATTCATTCGACAGTACAAACAAAAAATCCTCCCGCTTTTCATCGGAAGGGGCCGAAATGTCAGGAATACTCAACAACCGTGCTAATCTTTCGTTCTTCGTTTTTTATATAAAGCCAGACCAATTATAGAGGCAACCACTCCGCTGCTAAAACTCACTCTAAGTACATTTATAATATATTCAGGTATTTCTTTATACTCTGTTGCCGTCACCCCTCCTGTCATATAGGTTACTGTTTTATAGGGGACAAATATCAATGCTAAAGTGATTCCTATGACAAAACCGTACATAAAACCTTTTTCAATAAAATTATTCAAGATGCATTTCTCCCCTCTATTAAAGTTTTGAACTAATGAGCATTTTTATTACAATAATTTCCACACCCTAAAAAACAAACACGTACCCCTTAGGAGACATCGAGCTGTTTTTGGTAGTTAAAGCGTCGACAAGATGAACGAGAGGCTTGATGACCGGCTTCGAGAAATCAAGCGCCAATCCCAGCATCATGAAAAACTTGTGGATTCCTTAATGATGTGCTCATCGATTCCTAAGACATGAACCTCCTTGTGTGAATAGGTTTGAGCACATCTATTTTACTCAAGGGGCTGGGTTCATGTCTCCTTTTTTGTTTGGTTGTCAATTTATGTTAGCAAATTTGCTCATCTACAGTAACAGAAGACTCAGCTAATGTGGTAACAAGATTAGAAGATGATAAATTGTTATCAGTAGAAATTTCAGTTTGCGTGCATTGATTGTTAACACCCTGAATATCATCTAAAATTGTTTGAAGTTCTGCTTCACTATTAACTTTAATTACTTTAGCATTAGCAGGTATATCTGACTGTTTAATGTCCTTTAGTTTATATTCCTTAAACAATTCCTTATAAGTTTTTTATCTCCTTCCCGAGGTCGCCAGCCATCAGCTGTACCGGGCGATGGATGAACTGCTGATCGTGCAATCGGACTTGGAACGTCAAGTGTTCCATGCTGTAGCTGACTTATTGAATCTGGAAGTCGACTTGATTTACTTTGATACGACTTCCTCGTACTTCGAAGTGGATCCTTTTGAAACACCGGAAGGAGAATCGCTTCGAAAACAAGGATTTTCGAAAGACAAACGCCCAGACTTGGTTCAGATTCGAACCCATGAATCGTGGCCGAACGTAAGGGACGAATGCGAACGTCTCATGCTTGGACATTTTTCTTCAAAAAACGGTGACCTTTATCAACGAACCGAACTGACGACTAAACAGGCTCAATTCTTTGCGGCTCTAGGGCTGGAGCCTCCTCCGAAGATTCTAGGTATTCATCCTCGCGCCTAGATACACGCCCAACGTATGCCCAAATGCCTCTCGTCCCTTTGGTATCAAGGGATGAGAGGCATTTTGTTTGCCTAGTCACTGTCGAACTCGGGACATTGATGTGATCAAAAAAAAGCTCCATGTCGCCTAAGGGGCATCCTGTTTGTCTCTTAGGGTATGGAAATTACTGTAATGAAAAAATACTCATCTACAGTTAGCTAATTTGCTCATCTACAGTCAACTTATATCGATGTTGACATTAACTTATTGACCATGGCTAGCGATCCGCAGCACGATCAAAGAAAATATCCTCCAACGTCGCTTTTTCTACTCTTGCTTCATATATATCAATATTTTGACCCGACAAATAATGAATCAGCTTGGGAATGTCTGATTCCCGCCAAAGCTCACAACATAAATAGTCACCCGATATTTGCACATTGGAAATAAAATCGCCGACATCGCGTTTTAACAAGTGCACAATAGAATGCTGCTCTTCTTTCTTTATTTTTACCAATAACTGAATCGCTCGTTTATACATCCCTCTTAACTGTTCCATCGTCCCAATTTTCGAAATGACCCCGTCTTCCATAATCGCAATCGTATCGCATATTTTTTCTACTTCAGAAAGATTATGTGATGTTAGAAAAATCGTCATATCATTAGAAGCAAGTTGCTGAATAAGTTGCTGAATTTCGGCAGCCGATTCCGGGTCCAGACCGGAAGTCGGCTCATCGAGAAATACAACTGACGGTGTTCCTATGATCGCCTGGGCAATCCCAAGCTTCTTTTTCATTCCAAATGAGTAACTGCCGACCTTTTTCTTCTCATGCCCTTTCAATCCTACACTATCTAATATAGTCAACGCATCAACCTTTTTTAGTTTCACGTTTTTCAATTTCGCAAAGAATGTTAGATGTTCTAAAGCTGTGAAATCATAATAATAGTTTGCCGCATCAGGCATAACACCGATCATCTTCTTAATCTCGTTCATTTCTTTGTTCGTTTTCCCGCCAATCACAAAACTCCCTTCGCTAGGAAGCGTAATTCCCGTGAGCATGTTAATGGTCGTTGTTTTTCCTGCGCCGTTTTTGCCTAAAAAGCCGAAAATTTCGCCCTTTTCCACATCAAAAGTAACCCCTTTAACTACATAATGATCTTTAAATTTCTTTTTTAGGTTATGAACTTGTATCATTTTCATTACAAATCTCTCCTTTTAAATACCGCCAAGGCGATTAGCAGCATAAGCGCCGCGAAACAAGCAGGGACAAAAGTATAATAGCTTCCTTTCATAATGTAGTAATAAGGCAACACATATTTAACAATTTTTAAAACAAATTGCTTAGATGCGATAGACCATATCCCTAACACCGGTATAGCAATCCCTAATAAAATAGCAATGAATGTAGTATGGGATGGCTTTTTTAACACCAATGAAAGCAATATCGTCACACCGATAGCGTAGGCAAGAAAAGAGATCATTTTCAGAAAATCAAAAACAAATAGTTGTCCCGCAAACAAAGCAATGACAGTAAATGAACTTAGCACACAGACGAACCAAAACAAAAAAATCCCTAGAAACTTTCCAATTACAATGGCATTTCTTGAAGACTTTGTAACTAAAAAACGGATTGTCTGATTTTCCACTTCCCGATTTATCACATCATGAGATAACGATAAGACAAAGAGAGACCCAAAAAACATCACAAGTGCACGAATGCTGGAGACATACACGGATTCGCCTTGATCTTGTTGCAATAATTCTAAGTTATTGCTGAAAAATTTAGACGCGGCAAAACTCACAATCAGAAAGAACAAAATCACAGCAATCGACTTAAAGCTTTTAAATAAGCTTTTAAATTCTTTTTCAATAATGGCTCGCATGAATCATCACCTACTTTGTTCTCTTTTTCGAACTAAGCACAGAAACGAAAAGTACTGCAACAATAGCGATCAATATAAAATTGTACGGCGATTGATTGCGATAAATAAAATAGGCAACAGCGGCGACAGCCAATAGCAGATATCTCATGTTACTCCATTCCTCCCCTGTATATTTTGTAATACGTAAAAATACCGAAGACTACCAACGCTAAAATGCTCAGCAATGTTCCCGCGCGCAACAATATAAGCCCTACAAATAGGCTCAAAATGATATACTTTACAGAGGAAAATATTACATATTTCTTCGTCGGAGATTTTTGTGCTTTAAAATAAAGGCTGATACTATACAAAAAAATAGATATTATCATATTAGTGAACATAAGCGAAAGATGGACTTCAAAAAAAATACAGTAGACAACTAATGCAAACCAGCTAAACAAAATATTGAAACATCCTGCCACAAAATCATCGGACATTATCTTCCGCTGATTTGGTACAGGAAAACGATCAACAATGCTGTTGGAACGGAACAATCCTAACATTCTAACCTCATAAAAAAAATAACAACTCATCATAAATACTAAGTAAAAGCTAGAAATTTCGTCATTGGCTCCTTGTACAACATAGCTCCCCCAAGAATATACAATTGATAAAACCGTAATAGTCCAATATTTTAATAATACAGATTGATCCCTTATATATATCTTTATGCTCGTTTTTATGATATTTTGCAACTGCGGATTAAATACTGCTATATAACTCAGTTGAGAGATAACATTGCTCAATCTCCTAATGCCTATAGGAAGGTCTGGCTTCTTGACGATTAATAATTTATTCACAAAGACAGGTGCTGCCACCAATGATATAGCAACACTTAATAAGATTATAGAATCATATAGTCTTGTTTGAGAAAAGCAAACTGCATAATAATGGAAATTAAAAAAATATGGCTTCTCATTTTCCGTGAAAAACAAAATAGACAGAAAAATTATCGGGATTAAAAAACGCCAAAAATACTTTCTTTTAACTAAATAGAATATATACTCTATCACTTGAGACACGAATAGTAGAGAAAGAATCCGAAAAAAATAAAGGGTTATAAGCAACAATGGAGTTTGAATTATAACTAGGACAATAAAATTTAAAAAATAGAATCTCATTTTATCTCGGTTAAATAGTTTGCATAATCCATTTAAGATAACTATTTTAAATGGGTGTATAGGTGTTTTTTTTAAAAAAGCAAATAATGCTTCAATACTTTCTCTTTGATTTCCGTTCATAAATATGGAAATTGTGTGTAGAAGGAAAATGGCTAATGGGACTACCTTCAGTACAATATCAACTTGAAACATATGCAGCAAAACAGCCAATACTCCTCCAAAAAAAGCAGCAGTTCCCCAAGATAGCAATTTGTTAACATGCCCTTCTACTAGCTTTGTATAAATCATAAAATATTGTTTAATGAGCATGTTATTCTAGACTCCCTTTTATAAATAATCGTCCTCTTTAATTGTTCTATTAATGATTTGATAGCACCTATCCGATACCGCAATAGCCTCTTGGTATAAATGGCTTGTAAACAAAATAGAGTGACCCCTCTTTTTCTTCTCTAAAAATATCTCCCTAACCGCTTGGACTGAAGATGCATCTAATCCCTCAAAAATCTCGTCACAAACTAACAGAATCGGATCATATAATAAAATACCTATAAGTACAATTTTTTTTCTTGTCCCAAAAGATAAATTTCCGATTAGTTCATCTAAGTAAATCTTTACAGATAATTTCTCTGATAGATGTTCAATTTTTCTGCTCGTCTCTTTTTCAGATAAAGAAAAAACACCTTTTATAAATGAGAAATACTCATTAGGGGTTAAAAGCTCACAAAAAGAATAGTCATCCGTTGGCACAAATCCACTGTGCCTTCTAATTTGGATTCTTTTCGTTATATCATATCCGTTAATCTTAACTAATCCCGAGTCAAAATTTGTGTACCCTAATATGCAATGTAAAAATAAACTTTTTCCTGTTCCGTTCTTTCCGAACAGACAGCATATTTCTCCTCTTGCGATCGCCATATTGCAATCCTTTAAAATAACTTTGTGATTTATCATCTTTGTAAAATCCCTTACATATAATACATTGGAACCCATTGACATATCACTAAAACCTCGTTATAATTTATTTAATGAAAATAGGCTAGAACGCATCTTTTTATTGTTAATAATGTGTTCTAGACAAATCAAAATCAGCTCGAATGGTTGCAAAGGGATTTAGAGGGTCCCCTTTGTAACCATTTTTATTTTTATAGCCACAGGCTACCGTGCTAATTAGAAACCTAATAATTTTGCGATAGCCTCAATAACAGTAGACGATAACCCTGAAAGGTAATCAATAAGCGCACTAAGACCTTTGGCAATTGCATTTACAATCGCGCTACCCGCAACAGCGATAATCGCCTTTTTGATCCAATCGCTGAGCTTAGGCCAATTTCGAATTAAATATTCGGCAATTTTTCTAATTAGAGTTGCCATATTTTCATCCTCCCTCTATAAATATTGATGTATCAAGGATGCGTTCTAGCCTACGTTCTACATTTTAAGACAACTTGAAATAACAAACATCCGTATTTTCCGCAATTTTGATTGCGGAAAATACCTATTTTTAGAGAAGATGATGACATAAGTTGTAATATAGTGTAAAATTTAGATGAACCATAATCATTTATTGAGGGGGCTTTGTTTATGAATCAAAATTTATGGGATGTCCTTCAAGAACTTCTTGAGAAAGATGTCATTGGAACAGCGGAACTTGCGCTTGCAAAGGAACGCTTAAGTCCACAAGAATTTTCAGCACTCGCAGCATATCTTCAGGACAGTTCAAAAAAAGAAGGAAATCTTTGGGTGTAAGATTAGATGAACAGGATTGAAAAAAGCGCCATCAAAACTTTTTTGCAAAATCACTTGTTGACTAACTGTATGTTAGAAAAAGAAATCATTCAATATATTTTTCATCTGCTACACGGCAAGGGAAAAATATTTAGCACTGATGAAACACATTTTTCCTGGGGGGGATTTTATGCGCAAGTATCCTCCTTCCATTTGAAAGATGACACTTGCATACAATCTATTATTAGTCATGCTGCTGCTATTGAACTTCTCATTCTAGCAACTGACATTTTTGATGAGATTTCCGATTGTGATCAAAGTGATCTAATTGTAAGTCAACTATCGATCGGAGAAGCCATCTTGATCGCGAATGCACTTACGATGGAAGCATTTCGGCTTATTCTTCATAACTCTAAAGAAGATGATATACAAGAAAAACTTTCTATTATTATTTCTGAATTACAAAATACTTGTAATGGGCAATGGAAAGACTTACATTTTATTATTTCTGAATGTATTCCAACAGAAGAAGAATATTTTACGGTTGTTAAGCAAAAATCATCAGCACTGGTAAAACTAGTTTTTGAACTCAGTGATATGCCCAATAGACCTATATGGGAAACCATCGCAGCTGATATCGGTATTGCTGGCCAATTGAAAAATGATGCTCGGGATATTATGTCAGACGACAAAAGCGATCTCATTCATAAAAAAGCGACACTCCCGTTCATTAAAGCCATCGAATATAGCTCTAAAAAAGATAATGGATGGTTAGTAAGGAAGCTTCGCCAGCTAAAAGAAGCTAATAATAATTCTCCATTAATTAAGGAGATTAGAAACTACATTCAAAAAACAGGGGCGATCGACTACTGCTTGATTCTCTCGAAAATTTATATGGATAAGGCGTTTCGTCAAATAGCTGCTCATTTTCCCGAAAAGCAGGTGCAAATAGCCCGCTTAAAAAGATATTTAGAAAGTTAGGGATAGAATGAATAAAAAAGTTCTTCCTTTTAGCCTAATCCTTATTTCTATTTTTATTATTTGTTATTTTTTACTAAAAATGTACAATGAACATGTTTCGCCGCAACGTTATTTTCCAATATTCATAGGAATGATCTTTTTATTGTCTGGCATTTACAGTTATGTGCAAAAACCGAATTCGATTGTCGTTCAGTATTTTTTAGCTCTTATGTTTATTAGCGGAATGGCCATCGCTCTGTCAGGCCCTTCCAGCGAAAATATAAAGCCAGCAAGAGAATTGGAGGTCGTTTTTATTTCATTTGCTCCTTACATCCTTTTAAAATTTTTTGAACATTTTCCTTCGTCTGCAAAACCGAACTTTTTTCGCCAAGTGCGCATTCTCACGTTATATATGGCCATCTTTATAACGATCAGTTATCTATTCATTGGTATTCATCATCATGTCATCATTAGCACAATCATTCGTCCATGTATTGTAGCCAATATTATTCTAGCACTGCTAGGTTGCGTAGTCCTATTTTATTTACACCTTCGTTCCAATTCGAATAAGATAAAAAGTCAAATATATCTTTTAATTGGCAGCATCATGATATCGTTTGCGCCCGTTGTTATTCTTAACTTGATTCCAAATGCGTTTTTTTTCCTGCCCGGCGCTCCTTTTCATTATAGCCTTGGCAGTATAGTCATGTTTCCACTGACGTTGTCATATTTGTTAACCCGACAGGAAATTATCGATTTTCGCGAAATATTAGAGAAAATGATGGTCCGTCTATTCATGATTGGTTGTTGTTTAGCAATATTTAATCTATTATTGTCGCTATTTTACGATATACACTTTAAGCTCGGCATCTTAATCAACACATTGCTCATTTGCCTTTTTATTGTCTATGATCTAATCGACAAAGGGCTCGAACCGCTGCAAATGAGGAAATGGCATGGAAAACAAGAGGAGATTCAAAAAGAAAAACTCGCCATTCTTCAAGAGTTGCTAAATGGTAAACATTTACAATATTGTGCTAAGCTCATTGCTGATTTAATACACAAAACGATCGATGTGAGTGGAGTATGCATCGTGTGGAAACATGATCACAGCCCTACTGTATTGCATAAAACAGGAATGTTCCATCATTTTCACGATAGTGAATTATTATCTTATGCTTGTCAAAGCAGCTATTTTTCCAAAATGACTATGAATGAAAAGAGCGTCTTTTTCTATCCTATGAATATAGACGATGCATTAATCGGCTGGATGATGATTGGAGAAAAAACAAACGCGACGGTTTTTGACAACGAAGAACAAAAACTAATGAAAAAAATCCAAATGGATGCCATAGAATTATTCACCAGCTCAAAAACGTTACAACAGATTGAGAACCAACTAAAGAAAACAACAGAAGAATCACGGATGTCTGAGCAATCCCACTGGCTCCTTCTTCATGAACATGAAGAAGAAAAAAGGAAGGTATCAACTTTCCTCCATGATGAGGTATTACAACATTTAATTCTTCTTTTGAATAAGCTTGAGTGGCTTATTCAAAAGAAAAATATAGATAAAAAACTATTCGAGGACATGAAAGGGTTGCTTCAACGCGATATTTTTGAAATCAGAGAGATGTGCCATGAACTATATCCTGTTATGGTGGAAGATTTAGGACTCAAACAAGGTCTCTCTTCATTAAAGAGAAAATGCGAAACGAACTATAACGTGATTGTTGAAGTCAATTATATTGCGAACCTAAAAATCATTCCGCCGTTTCTCTCAATACAAGCATTTCGGATCATTAAAGAATTAGTTTATAACGCCATCAAACATTCTTCGTCAAGAAAGATTGTTGTAACTGTTGAAGAAACACAACAGTTTCTAAATATACAAGTCAAGGATTACGGCGTCGGATTTAAGGTGCCGGATCATTTATTAGAATTATCACAGACAAATCACTTAGGTTTAATTACAATTCAAAAACGGGTTCATCAGTTAAATGGGACACTGACAATACATTCAGAGCTGGGGGTTGGAACTTGCATTTCCATTTCTTTGCCAATTACAGTTGAAGAAGGTGGGGGCAATGAAAATCAAAGTATTATTAGTAGATGACCATTTATTGGTCATGCATGGCATCCAACAATTGTTAGAAAATGAAATTGATTTGGAAGTCGTCAATACCGTTTGCGATCCCGCACTTTTAGAGACAGAAATCAAAAAACATAATCCTAATGTCGTTGTCATGGATATAAGGATGAAAAATGATAATGGGATTGAATGGACGAGAAAAATTGCCCAAACATACCCTACCTGCAAAGTTGTGATTTTATCCGGATATAATTATGACGAATACATTCAAGCCGCCTATGAAGCTGGCGCTTATGCCTTCGTCACTAAGGAAAGTTCGGTCTTTGAATTAGCCAATGCCATTCGGCAAACTTATCTAGGGGTTAAATCGTTCCCAATTAATCGATTGGACCACTGCAACTCTCCTCTTACAAAAACTGAATTGGACATTCTCCAACTCATTTCCGAAGATAAGACAAATGTGGAAATTAGCGAATTGCTGCATATCAGCCGCAGAACAGTAGAACATCATGTGTCTTCCATTTTGCGAAAGCTCGATGCTGATTCGCGGGTCGGAGCGGTTGTGAAGGCAATAAAGCTGGGATTGATTGGGTAGAAAGCTCACAAGGCTAGCTGTTCTCTAGCTAAACACTAGATATAGAATTGCAGATTCGATTAATGAGCATATATAGTAGAAAAAAGGGTGTATCATTGCTTTTGGACACCCTCTTTCCTTTCTAGTCAATCGATAAAGAACAACGACGATTGTTGGGCTCAGACTGATTAATAGCAAAAAAAGACAACTTTCAGCTACGCTAGCCGCAATTCACCTCCCCCTTTTCATTTTGCTTAGAAGCGGGAGACTTCTTCCGTTGATAAGTTGACGTAAATGGGTTATTGCTTTCCTTGAAAATGCAGGACTGGCGCAGATTTTCCATCCACGGGTGGAGGGCAAAACGCTGCCCACGGAACTTTCCGTGAACATGCTGCATCGGCGCGCGTTTGCATCCCGAAGTGAAGGGCAGATTGCGCTGCTCATGGGACTTTCTGTGAAAATGTGTCGTCTGAATTCATCATTTCATGCTAGGGGGAAACAAGACTTATTCATGAGTGTTTTTTTTTTCAAAAAAGGGCTACGAATCGGAAAAAAACATTTTATAATAGACATATAGTCATCAGATGACCTGTTCATTAAACTCGGTACACGGGAGGGAGAACCGATGAAAGTCTCGTTATTCGTCACCTGCCTGATCGATCTCTTTTATACGGAGGCCGGCAAAGCGACCGTCGAACTGCTCGAGCGGCTCGGCTGTGAGATTGATTTTCCCGAGGCGCAAACGTGCTGCGGACAGCCGGCGTATAACAGCGGCTATGTCCAAGAAGCGAAAGAGGCGATGAAACAAATGATGCGCGCGTTCGCCGATGCCGACTATGTCGTCACCCCATCCGGCTCGTGCGCGGCCATGGTAAAAGAATACCCGCACCTCTTCCGCGGCGATCCGGAATGGGAAGACGAAGCGAAGCGCCTAGCGGCGAAAACGTACGAGCTGACGCAATTTCTCGTTGACGTGCTGAACGTCGAGGATGTCGGCGCCTCGCTCCCCGGACGGGCGACGTACCATACGTCCTGTCACATGACAAGGCTCCTTGGCGTCAAAGAAGCGCCGCTCCGCTTATTAGAACATGTCAACGGGCTTGAGCTTGTTCCGCTGCCGAACGCTCATCAATGTTGCGGATTTGGCGGCACGTTTTCCGTCAAAATGGGCCCGATTTCCGAACAAATGGTAGATGAAAAAATCGCCCATATCGACGAAGTGGACGCCGACTACGTGATCGGCGCCGATTGCGGCTGTTTACTAAACATTGGCGGACGCATCGAGCGGCTCGGCAAACCGATTCGCGTCATGCATATCGCCGAAGTGTTAAATCAGCATAGCGAAAAGGAGGGGAACGACAATGCCGATGAAAATCGAAAACGGACCGTTTTGGAAACGGGTCGAGGAAAACTTGCAAAATAATTTTATGCGCGGGGCGGTCGCCGGCATGCAAGACCGCGGCTATGTGCGCCGGCTTGGCGTCATTGAAGAGCTCGGCCATTGGGAGGAGTGGCGCTCGCTCGCTGAACAAATCCGAAAACATACGCTCGAAAACTTGGACTATTATTTAATGCAGCTTAGTGAAAACGTTGCCAACCGGGGCGGCCACGTCTTTTTCGCCCGGACGGCCGAAGAAGCGAACGA
Source organism: Geobacillus sp. YF-1 (assembly GCF_052692335.1). Classification (NCBI taxonomy): domain Bacteria; kingdom Bacillati; phylum Bacillota; class Bacilli; order Caryophanales; family Anoxybacillaceae; genus Geobacillus; species Geobacillus sp. YF-1. The sequence continues at coordinate 452,717 of NZ_CP199850.1, read as the reverse complement.
CTACATCCGCCGCATCGCTTTGGAAAAACAAGCGAAAAAAATCGTCAAATCCAAATCAATGGTGACCGAGGAAATCAATTTAAACCCGGTGCTTGAGGCCATCGGCTGTGACGTTGTCGAAACCGACCTCGGCGAGTACATTTTGCAGATTGACGATCATGACCCGCCGTCGCATATCGTCGGCCCGGCGCTCCATAAAAACAAAGAGCAAATTCGCGATGTCTTCCGCCGCAAGCTTGGCTATGATAAATCGTCGGATCCCGTTGAACTTGCCCGCCATGCCCGCGAAACGCTGCGGCGCGACTATTTGACGGCTGACATCGGCATCACCGGCTGCAACTTCGCCATCGCCGAATCGGGCTCGATCACGCTCGTTACGAACGAGGGCAACGCCGACTTAGTGACCGCGCTGCCGAAAACCCAAATTACGGTCATGGGCATGGAGCGGATCGTTCCGACATTTGAAGAAATGGAAGTGCTTGTGAGCATGTTGACGCGCAGCGCCGTCGGGCAAAAATTGACGAGCTACATCACCGTCCTCACCGGTCCGCGCGACGAAGGGGACGCTGACGGACCGGAAGAGTTCCATCTCGTCATCGTCGACAACGGGCGCTCATCGATTTTAGGCACAGAGTTTCAGCCGGTGCTGCAATGCATTCGCTGCGCGGCCTGTGTCAACGTCTGCCCCGTGTACCGCCATATCGGCGGCCATTCGTACGGCTCGATTTACTCCGGCCCGATCGGTGCGGTCTTGTCGCCGCTTTTAGGCAGCTATGACGACTACAAGGAGCTTCCGTACGCGTCCTCCCTTTGCGCGGCCTGTACGGAGGCATGTCCGGTGAAAATTCCGCTTCATGAGCTGCTCATCAAACATCGCCAAATCATCGTCGAGCAGGAAGGAAAAACACCGGTCGCGGAAAAACTGGCGATGAAGGCGTTTCGTCTCGGGACCGCCTCACCGTCATTGTACCGGTTCGGCACGAAGTTGGCGCCAAGCGCCTTCGCCCCGTTTGCCGAAGACGGGCGCATCAGAAAAGGCCCCGGCCCACTGAAAGCGTGGACAGAAAGCCGCGAGTTTCCGGCGCCAAGCAAAGAGCGGTTCCGTGACTGGTTTCGCGATCGGCAAAAAGGAGGGAATCCATCATGACGCGTGGTACGATTCAAAACCGTGACGCGTTTTTACAAACGATCGCCGAGCGTCTCGGAAGAAGCCCCCGCCTGTCCGGCATCTCCCGGCCGCAATGGGATAATGCGCCGCAATGGACGGTGTTTGCCGGCTATAGCCAAGACGACTTGCTGGCGGCGCTTCGCCAACAGTGCACACTCATTCATACGGACTACATCGAGACAACAAGCGCCGAACTGGCGGACGTGCTGAAGCGACAAGTGTCGGCCTACGGCGGCGGACCGGTCATCGTGCCAAACGATCCGCGCTTTGCCGAGTATGGCCTGTCCCTCTTGCTTCAGGAGGAATGGCCGGCGGCACAAACGGACGTTCACGTGTGGAACCCGGCGCTCGGCCGCCAAAACATTGACGCCGCCGAACAGGCGAACGTCGGCATCGCCTTTAGCGACATCACCCTCGCGGAATCGGGAACGGTCGTGCTGTTTTCCCGCAACGGGCAAGGGCGGGCCATTCACTTTCTGCCGAAGACGTATATCGCCATCGTTCCGAAAAGCACCATCGTGCCGCGCATGACGCAAGCGGCGGCGCTCATTCACGAGCAAATCGAACAAGGCGTCCTCGTTCCGTCATGCATCAACTTCATCACCGGCCCGAGCAACTCCGCCGACATTGAAATGAACTTGGTCGTCGGCGTCCACGGGCCAATGAAAGCGGCGTATATCATTGTCACCGACCGGTAAGCAACGCGAAACGGTGCCCCTTGTTCATCGGGCACCGTTTTTTTCGTTCAATATTGTCGGCTCACATCGATCGCATTGGCAAGCGGCTTCCCGACTTCGATGCGGCAAAAGTGGTTGTTCGCAACGGTTGGACGTCTTGATCAATTCGGGTGGAACGGACTGACAGACACTTTCGCGTGATTTTTCACATCCGTAACGACCAGCAAAATTTGTCTCCCATTCTTCTCATAAACGAAAGCTGATCCCCACCTGTCAACTTGAGTCCATTGACGTTTCTCCAATTCGTCAAGATAATAGTCAGCCACTTCCTCCGCCGAAGAAGACGCAACAACAAACTCCACCCGTTCATCCACCGAACGAATGTCACTCGCTTGTGGATGCAGCGGGATGTCTTGATACCCTGGCACAGTCTGTTGCTGCTGACATCCTGAAAAAAAAGCAATTACAAGGATTAAAACCAACGGGATGCCTATGCGCACTTCATCCTCCTCCGCTCCCACAGGCTTAAGCAAACTCTCAGCGTTGGAATACGTCCATAGCACACGAAATTTTTGCTGGACGATCTATCATGAAACTACCCAAATTCGAACATGTGGAAAGGTATTTTCATTCTTTCAATGGTGACAAAATTTTTTCGTTATGGAAGTCTAGCATCACACTTCGCAGCAGGCGATTAACAGCGGTTGCCCCTAGTCCATGAACGAAAGTGTGAAAAGAATAATCGGGGTTGCAAGGTTTCTTTATTTGAGAAATGATACTGGAAAACTGTAGACGCTAGGAAAACCGCCTTTTAGGTTAGTTCCCCCAATAATAATCCGTCACATGGAGGAACCGTGTCGTCTTCGCTCCCAAATCCCAATGACGGTGATACGCATCATCTTTTCGAATACGTATCTTGACCGCTCACCTTGACAATCAGCCAATGACCATCCCGTTTGGCCAAGGTAGCGGAATAAGGAATGTTCGCTTCCTTGGTCATCACGGCTTCATTTGATCCCGGAAACATAGATTCGTACTCAACTGAAACGAAGACCTGAACCTTGGCTGTTTTGCCGCTAATCTCAACATTTTCGAAGACAGGATGAACATTTACACTCGTATATCGAAACCCAGCACGAGCAGCCGGTTCCAAGTAATGTCTTCTCACATAGGCACGCTCGCGGCTTTCCTCTTGTTCGGAAGTGTCCGGATCATAAAACGATTTTATGTTCACCTGTGGATCGATCATTAGACGCCATCGTGCCTCTAAAGCTTGAACAATGGTCTGCTGTACAGCGACAAGATCACGGTCACTTGCAGGGCTTGCTACTAAGCTGAAAGCTATAGCCGTGCTCCCCCCTGAGACAAATAGGCTCGCTAGTCCTGTCACAAAGACAATCAGCGAGGCGATCAATCGCTTCCACTGTAATGGGCGAAACATAACATTCACTCTCCTTTGCTATTCCCCTTTTTCCATCAATCATATCAACACCAATGCAGTTGAGAAACACAACGCGAAGCCATTTTAATCTCGTAGATCTCCCCTTTTTTCATGACAGTTGTATAGCTAGTGAGGCAAACCGGCTGGATTCTTAGTTCAGAAAGTTGAATTCCGTGGTCATTGTGGAGTCACAAAGCGATGTGGAAACGAGTCGCGTTTTTAGCAGATTATCAAAATTGATTATGATTACGGGAACATTGAACTCCAACGCAATATACAGTCGTGAACTCCCTTTCGAAAGAAAGAGGGTGAAAAACAGGAATGTTCCTCCGACGGTGAATACGTGTGAAAAGAAGGGCTGATGCCATAAAGACGCGATACAGGGAAACTTGTATGCCCTAGAACGGCCTTTTAGAAGGCTGATAAAAACCGCAGATTTGCTCGATTGATGAGAAGTGCCAAGGAATGAAATGACATCGTTGCAAAGTTTTTCAATTTGAGAAGTAATGTTGGACAGCGGTAGTTCCCCGTGGATCACCGGTCTTGGACAGATTGCAAAGAAGAAGGAAACACTCGAACTGGCAAAGGCGGACATTGCCAACGCTAGACACTCGTCCTTGCTCTCGTCTTTCCGCTTTCCAACCCATGGGGTCTTTCACTATTGCTCTTCACCAAAAGTTGTGCTTGACTGTTTCAAAAAACATGCTATACTTCCTCCTGTAAACAAAAACAGAAAATTAACAATTTTCATACATATTGACACAAAAAGAAGTCTCAATTGTCAAGTACACGTTGTGGTGATGAACCTATTTTTATCATAGCAAAACTGAATTTACCAAATCAACGGTATTTTCCACGATTGGACAAATTTTTTCACCGTTCCCCTTTCGCCAACGTCCGCCAAGCGATTGGCTTGTTTTATGAGACAAATCCCCATCGCAGCCAACTATACGCGGGACGCATTGGACCGCCCACTGCCCTAATCAGCCAAGGATTGTGAAAGGTTTGGACATGGATGAAAACAAATGTCTCAAAGAGGGACGAGCGATGGCCAAAAAGGCGGCCGTCGCTCGTGGTGCCGGTCAAAAAGTTACTCAAAAAGCCTTTGTGAAATAGGTAGGATGCCGTTCAATATTGCCGGCTCACATCAACCGCATTGGCAAGCGGCTCCCCGGCTTCGATGCGGTCAAGCGTGTCCAATATAGAGCGGGCGGCGTCCTCGGCCGCGGTGAGCGCCGCGATATGCGGAGTGATGATGACATGCGGATGACCCCATAGCGGCGAGTGCGGCGGCAGCGGTTCTTCTTCAAACACATCGAGCACGGCGAGGCGCACGTTTCGGTTTTCCAGCGCCCCGACAAGCGCCGCCTCCTCGACCGTGGCGCCGCGGCCGACATTGATAAAGCCCGCATTGTGCAGGCAGGAAAAAAACGTCTCATCAAAGAGATGATGCGTTTCTTCTGTCAGCGGAAGCGCGGCGATCACCCAATCGGCGCGAGCAAGTGCCTCCCCCGCCTCGTCATGGCGGTAAACAGCCGAAAACGGCGGCGTGTCTCGGCCGCTTCGCGAGACGCCGACTGGAGAAACCCCAAACAGACGAAGCGTTTCGGCAATGCGCCGGCCGATCTCGCCCATCCCGTAAATGACCATCCGCTGTTCGCTAAGTCGCTTCGGAGCGACCGGCTTCCACTGCCGCTGTTCTTGATACCAAGCATACACGTCATGGCATTGGGCGTCGCGCAGCAAGTAGCTGAGGCAATATTCAGCGATCTGCTCGCCAAATGACCCGATCGTCCGCGTCAGCAGCACGTCCAGCTTCCATTTCCGCTTCCACAAAAACGCGTCGACCCCCGCTCCGAGCGAATGCACCCAGCGCAAATGGGCAAGCGAAAACGGCCCAGCCGGCCGAAAGCCGATGTACGCATCCGCCCAAGCAAAATCCGCCTCCTGCAATTCGTCTTCAGCGACAAAGCGAAACGCTTTATCGGGCCGCTTGTCCGGAAGAAGAGCGGCAAGCTCGGCATAAAGCCTTCCCGTTACGAGAATGCGTTGAATGTTCATGGACGCACACCACCTCCAGCCGCTCAAATCAACGTCCCTTCTTCACGCTCTGCTTTTTTATTCGTGATGTAGCCGGCAGCCAAAACAAAAATCGTCACACCGGCCGCGACGGCATAGACGAACGGGCCGCGCGAAAGATGAAGCAAATGGAGCACCCCTTCATCGCCAACGATCATCTTCCCGGCCGTCCACGCTAAAATGCCCGACCCAACGTACGCGACCCATCGGTGTTGTTCCATCACCCGGACGATCGCTTTGGAGCCGAAAATCATAATCGGGATGCTGATGGCTACCCCGAGCGCCAGCATGCCAAGATGCCCTTCGGCCGCCCCAGCGACAGCAACAACGTTATCAAGGCTCATCACCGCATCAGCAATGATAATCGTCATAATCGCCTTCAGCAACCGGTCTGATGATTGTACGTTCGCTTCCTCTTCCCGTTCAACAAGCACTTTATAGGCGATCCATACGAGCAGCAATCCGCCAACAAAGTGAACGAACGGAATGTTCAGCAAAAAGACGATGATGGCCGCAAACAAGATGCGAAGCAACACCGCCCCGGCCGTCCCCCAAAAAATCGCCTTGTTTTGCTGGTCTTTCGGCAGCCGCCGCGTCGCCATCGCAATGACGACCGCATTATCCCCCGACAAAATGATATCAATCGCGATAATTTTCCATAAGGCCAACAACGCCGCGGCCGAAATCGTCAACAGAAGCCACCCTTTCCCCTTTTTCTCTCTTTCTCATCTTACCGCAAATCTGCAAGGGGAACAACTTTGGGAGACTGGTGAAAAATGACTGATCTCGCCGAATGCGTTCAGTTGACAAAAGAGACGCTGATGCGCCAAAGTTTCTCAGCTTGAGAAGGGGCGCTTTTCACCGCTTTTTCATGACATTCTTCGACCCGCTCACCAATGCCCTCGGCCTAACGAGAAAACAACTGAAAGGAAAGACGGGCAAATTTTGCAAAAAGAATGAAGGGACAAGCTATATTCACCGAGGGCCTCTTCCCGATCTCTATCGGAACAAGGCGGTTCAAAATCGATCTATATAAGTGGCAATTTTGTTTTCCATGGCATTGCTCGCTCTTCTTGTCACCTTGCCAGCTTGTCAAGTGATAAAGATGGGACATGGAGAGCGGAAATTCTTTATAGATGCGTTTGACCGAGTGTTACATGTTATCTATGATTTTTTAACATAATTTCGAAAGAAGTCTCCCACTTCAAGCAAAGCGAAGTGGAGGTAGTTCACACGTTCGCTCCACTGTTCGAACAGCTGCTGACCGCCCGCCGCTTCAGCCAAGCATCCATGGCCTCAATATCGCGGGAAAACACGCGGTCCGCCACAATGGAAGGAACGATGCGGCGCGCCTCGTGGTAAAACTGCCTCGTTGACGCAGCCAGTCGCTCGATGCCGCGCGCTTCGACAGCCTGCAACGCGCAAATGAGCTCAATCGCCAACACCTTTCTTGCGTTTTGCACGATCATGTACGCATGGCGGGCGGCGGTCGTCCCCATGCTGACATGATCTTCTTGGTTGGCCGATGACGGAATGGAATCGACGCTGGCGGGATGAGCGAGCGTCTTGTTTTCCGATACGAGCGAAGCCGCGACGTATTGCATAATCATCGCCCCCGACTGCAAACCGGGCTGCGGGCTTAAAAACGGTGGCAAGCCTTCATTAAGCTGCGGGTTGACGAGCCGCTCGATGCGGCGCTCGCTCATGTTGGCCAGCTCCGCCACCGCGATTTTCAACAAATCCATGGCGATCGCTACCGGCTGGCCGTGAAAGTTGCCGCCGGAAAGAACGTCCCCGTTCGCAAAGATGAGCGGATTGTCGGTGGCGGCGTTCATTTCGATTTCGAGCGTTTCTTTCACATAGCGGAGCGCCCTGAGCGACGCCCCGTGCACTTGCGGAATGCAGCGGATCGAGTACGCATCTTGCACGCGCCGCTCCCCTTGCCTTGTGGTCAGCTGGCTTCCAGCGAGGTAACGGCGCATTCGTTCCGCCACCTCCGCCTGTTCCGGAAATCCGCGGGCTTCGTGGATGCGGGCGTCAAAGGCATCGGTCACGCCATAAAGCGCCTCGACCGTCAATGCGGCGATCCGCTCGCTGTCGTAAGCGAGCTGTTCCGCGGCTAAGCAAGCCAAAATTCCGACGGCCGTCATCGCCTGCGTCCCGTTAATGAGCGCCAACCCTTCCTTCTCTTTCAGGGAGAGCGGCGGAATTCCGGCTTGCGAAAGCGCTTGGGCGGCAGGCATCCGCCGGCCTTGATACATCACTTCCCCTTCGCCGACAAGCGCCAGCGCCACGTGAGCCAGCGGCGCCAAATCGCCGCTCGCGCCGAGGGAACCTTGCTGGGGCACGATCGGATGAATGCCGGCGTTCAAAAACGTAAGCAGCTGCTCAATGACCGCCGGCCGCACGCCGGAATACCCTTTTAACAAAGCATTCGCCCGCAACAGAAGCAGCGCCCGCACCACTTCCTCGGCAAACGGCTCGCCGACCGCACAGGCGTGTGAGCGGAGAAGATTGATTTGCAGCTGCTCAAGGTCGCTTCCTTCAATGCGCACATCAGCGAGTTTGCCAAAGCCCGTATTCACCCCATAGATCGTTCGTCCGCTCGCAATCGCTTGTTCCACTGCCGCGCGGCTTTTTCGAACCGCTTCCATGCTCTCTAAAGCGGCCTCCACTCGTTCCCTCCCATAAACGACGCGTCTTGCCTCGTCAAGCGTTAACGAATGCCCGTTCAACACGATCATCATTTCATCCCCTTTCGTTCATGTCCAAACACAAAAAGAGGCGCCCCTGCCGTTTCCAGCAAGATTCGCCTCCTCATGACTCATCGCTCTAGGCATTGATCGTTCCTATATATGATTGATGCCGAGCCCAACCGCCTCGTGCTCGAGCCCGCGCACCGGGGCCCCGATCGTCCCGTACAAGGCGACGGCGATCCACTCTCCTTCTTTTGGCCCTTCATACGGTGTGCCGCGCACGACGGCGAAACGAAGGCCGGCCGTTCTTAACAAATCTCCTAGCTCCATCTGCCCCCTCGTCACACCGTGCACCGCCTCTAAAATCGCATGATACAAGGCGTGCATATCGCGGTACAAGCCGCCGTCAACCACTCCATGCCGTTTCGCCGCCGTCTCGATCGCCGCGACGATTTTTTGCGGCTCCATCGCCCCGACGCGCCCTTGGCAATAGCGCCAGGCGAGCGACTCAAGCTGATGAAGGACCGGGCCTTCCTCCCCTTCGTCAAGCATCGCCAACAAAAGCGCCAAGCGGCCGATGCGCGCCGATTTTTCGTTTCCCATGCTCGATGCTCCCGTTTGTCTTTTTTTCTATTGTATGACAGTGGGAAATATGGAGTCAACCACTTCTTCCATATTTTAGCACGATGACTTGTTATCGGAATAAAGGCCTATGATCAGAAGGGATGGCAAGTGAGGTTGTTTCCCCCCCCCCGGTGGTTGATGGATGTTTCCTAACCGATCATAGGAAAGCAGCGAATGGCTGAAAACCACAATAAGACTCGATTTACATTTTATTGAATGTATGATATCATAAGAATATCAAATTAATATGAATTAGGGGGACAATCAATGAGGGAACAGAACGCTTGGTATCTCGATGGATTCATCGGTATCGGCGGCATCGCTATGCTTCTCATCGCCGGGGTTCTCCTCCTCGCCCAGCAATTGTTTTTGCCCGCCCTTTTGTTTTTCGTCATGGCTGTGCTGCTCGCGACCGGCATCACGATCGTCCAGCCGAATCAAGCAAAAGTGCTCACCTTTTTCGGCCGCTATTTCGGTACGATCCGCGACAGCGGGTTGTTTCTCACTGTACCGCTCACACTGCGGACGAACGTGTCACTGCGCGTGCGCAACTTCACGAGCAACAAACTAAAGGTCAATGACACTCAAGGCAACCCGATCGAAATCGCCGCTGTAGTTGTCTTCCGGGTGATTGACTCCGCGAAAGCGGTATTTGACGTCGATGATTACGAACAGTTTGTCGAGATTCAAAGTGAAGCGGCGATCCGCCATGTCGCGACCAAATATCCATACGACACGTTTGAAGACGACAACGAAATTACGTTGCGCGGCAACGCCGATATTATTTCCGATGTGCTTGCTGCGGAACTGCAAGAGCGGCTGCGCGTCGCCGGGGTCGAAGTGATCGAAGCGCGCCTCACCCATTTGGCGTACTCGCCGGAAATTGCGGGCGCCATGCTCCAACGCCAACAAGCGGCCGCCATTTTGGCGGCGCGGAAAAAGATCGTCCAAGGAGCGGTTTCCATGGCGCAAATGGCAATTGAACAGCTTGACAAAGAAAACATTTTAGAGTTAGATGATGAACGGAAAGCGGCGATGGTCAACAACTTGATGGTGGCGATCGTCTCCGAACGAGCCACCCAGCCAGTGATCAACACGGGCAGTCTATATTAACGGTTGTGGAGTGCGATGACAAAGAAAAAACCATTCCCTTTGCGCATTGACTATGAGTTGTATGCCGTCTTGGAACAGTGGGCGCAAGAGGAATTCCGCAGCGTCAACAGCCATATCGAGTATTTGCTGCGGGAAGCCGCCAAGCGGGCCGGACGACTCGGAAAAGGAAAAACGGATCAAAAAAGAAGCTAGCTGGCAACAGCTGGCTTCTTTGTTTTTCAGTCATGGGCATTTGTTACAGAAATATAATGATAGCAGAGCTCTTTTTAAAAAAAGGGACGACCCGATGCCGCACCCGCTGCCGCCGCTTACGGCCATTATGAAAGTTTATTGATCGTCCCGCCGCGCTTGCAACAGCGGAGCCACCTTTTTCGCCACGCGGAAGGAGGATAAGCATGGAAAGCTACTATACTGTGCTCGAAGCGATCGCCGGCGCTCCAAGCGATGGCGTGGTAGCCATCATCATGGACGTTGAAGGCTCGGCCTATCAAAAAGAAGGGACGTGCATGTGGATTGACGCAAATGGAGAAACGGTTGGGCTGCTGAGCGGCGGATGCCTTGAAGAAGCGGTGGCGGCCCACGCCCGTGACGTATTGGCGAGCCGCCAAGCAGCTGCTGTTTCGTTCGATTTGCGGACCGAGGACGATTGGTCTTGGGGGCAAGGCGCTGGCTGCAACGGACTCATCCGCGTTTGGCTTGAGCCGGTGACAGAGGACACAAAATCGGTCTGGCTGGCGCTCAAACGCTGCCTTGACCGCGGCGAACATGTGCTGATGGCGCGAAGCATCGCTCATCCTAAGGAACCGCCGTTTTTCCAAAGCGAAACAGGGGAGCGCTTCGGCGGCTATGCGTCGCCGCCGAGGCCGGAATGGCTCAACACGCTGCATAGCACCCCGTTTTTCCGCGGCCGAAACGGGGTGCAGGAAACGGATGACGGCGCGTTTTACATCCAACATTTTTGGCCGAAACCGCGCCTCGTCATTTTCGGTGCCGGCCCGGACGCCCCGCCGCTCGTGTCGGCGGCCAAAGCCGCCGGGTTTTCCGTCACCGTCAGCGACTGGCGCCCGGCGTTTTGTCAGCCATCGCACATCCCGGACGCCGATGCTTGGGTTCTCGGCTTTCCGCATGAAACGGTGCCGATGCTGCACCTTACTGAACGCGACTTTGTCATTATGATGACCCACCAGTTCGAGCGCGACCGGGAACTCGTTTCCTTGTTAGCCGACAAGCCGCTCGCTTATCTTGGCGTGCTTGGACCGCGGCGGCGCACGGATCGCCTTTTTCCTTCCGGCTCGGCTCCGCCGTTTGTCCGTTCACCGGTCGGACTGCCGATCGGTGCGCGCAGCTCACAGGAAATCGCCATTAGCATAGTTGCCGAGCTGATCAGCGTTCTTCGCGGGCGGACGCCGCTGGAGGCCTCCCGATGAACAAGGGCGCCATCGCCGCCGTTTATTTAGCGGCCGGGCAAAGCCGGCGGATGGGGACCGATAAACGCGCCTTACCTTGGGGAGACGGGACGCTCGGGGCAGCCGGGCTCAAGGCGGCGCTTCGTTCCTCCCTCTCGCCCGTCATCGTGGTCGTGCCGCCCAATGACGCGCTCGCCTGGCTTCCTGACGCGCTACTTCGCCATGACAAATGCCGCCTTGTCTGCTGCGCCGCCTGTCACCGCGGACAGGCGCACTCTCTCGCCTGCGGCTTGCGAGCAGCGATGGCAGAAGAGGCGGACGCCGCCGCCGTATTATTGGCCGATCAGCCGTTCGTAACAGCGGAAACGATCGATGCTCTCGCCGCTCTTTATCGTCGCCATCGCCCGGATTACCTCGCCTTTTCCCGCTCGGGCACGCCGATGCCCCCGGTCATCTGGGGAAAACGGACGTTTCCTTCCCTGCTGGCGCTTGAAGGGGATGCAGGCGGACGGCAGCTGTTTCACGATCCGCATTGGCGCGGTCTCTTCTGCGAAGGAGACAAGTGGATCGGCATGGACATCGACACCTATAGCGACTATGAACGCGCGGTCATGGAACAAAAACGAAAGGAGGAGTCCTTCCATGGCTGTTGGGAAAAGTGTGATCCGTAAAGAGGCGCAGGATAAGGTGACCGGGCGCGCCAAGTACACAAACGATTTCAAACAGCCGGGAATGCTGCACGCCGCCTTGGTGACAAGCCCATACGCCCACGCGCGCATCACCTCCATCGCGACAAGCGCCGCGCTTGCCGCCCCCGGCGTCCGCGCCGTCCTGACCGGCGAAGGGCTGCCGCTCACCGGTGAAGACATGCGCGACCGCCCGCCGATCGCTGCTGATAAAGTGCGCTACTTTGGCGAGGTCGTCGCCGTCGTCGTCGCCGATACGCTCGCCCAGGCCGAACAAGCCGCCCGCCTCGTCCGCGTCGCTTACGAACCACTGCCAGCGGTCGGCTCGCCGCGCGAGGCGCTGAAAGAAGGGGCTCCGCTATTGCATGAACATCTCGACCGCTACGAAAAAAACAAAACGACTCATCCTGAACCAGGAACTAACATCGCCCACCGGACGAAAATCCGAAAAGGCAACATCGAACAAGGCTTTGCCGAAAGCGATGTCATCATCGAAACGAGCGTCTCTTTCAACCCGTCCGACCACGTAGCGATGGAGACGCGCTGCGCTACAGCGGAAATTGGACCGGACGGCACGATCCGTATCACCGCCTCGTCACAGTCGCCCTTTATGATCAAAAAGCTGCTCCACACCTATTTTGGAGAAGACACAGGCAAGATCATCGTCCACACGCCGCTTGTCGGCGGCGCTTACGGAGGCAAAGCTCCGGTGCAGCTCGAACTGCTCGCCTACCTCGCCGCGAAGGCGGTCGGCGGCCGGAAAGTGAGCGTTTGGAACAGCCGCGAACATGACATGGTCACCTCGCCCGTCCATATCGGATTGGAGGCAACGGTCAAAATCGGCGCGACAAACGACGGCGTTTTCAAAGCGATGGAAATTCTCTTTTTGTTTGACGGCGGCGCTTATTCCGATAAGGCAATTGACGTCAGCCGCGCCGCGGCCGTCGATTGCACCGGCCCGTACCATGTCGAACACGTCTGGTGCGACTCGCTCTGCGTCTATACGAACCGGCCGTATGCGACGCCGTTCCGCAGTTTCGGCCATTGCGAGCAGTCGTTTGCTGTGGAGCGTGCTATTGACGAATTGGCAAAAGCGCTGCGGCTTGACCCGTGGGACGTGCGGCGCAAAAACGTCATCCGCCCGGGGCATACGACCCCGACGCAAGTGCGGCTCACGAAAAGCAATGTCGGGGATATGGCGGCCTGCCTTGACCGATTGCGCGAACTGATGCGCTGGGACGAGTGGCAACGCGTCGAGCTTGACGCCTATACTGTGCGGGCCAAAGGCATCAGCGGCGGTTGGAAAACGTCCACGATTGACACTGACGCGAGTTCCGGCGTCATTTTAACGTTCAATTCAGACGGCAGCGTCAACCTCATTTCCGGCGTCGTCGAAATCGGCACAGGCACGAAAACGGTGCTCGCGCAAATCGTCGCCGAACGGCTGAACATGAACGTGGACGATGTTCATGTCAAAATGGACATCGATACGCAAACGACGCCGGAACATTGGAAAACGGTCGCCAGCCGCGGAACGTTTATGGCCGGGCGCGCGGCTTTGGCCGCCGCCGATGACGCCATCCGCCAGCTGAAAGAGATCGCCGCCTGCGTACTGCGAGCCTCACCCGCCGATTTGGAAGTCGGCTTCGGGCGCGTCTTTTTGCGCGACGACCCGGCCATTTTCATCCCAGTAAAAGACATTGCCTACGGCTACAAATTTCCCAACGGCAACGCCATCGGCGGACAAGTGATCGGGCGCGGCCACTATATTTTGCGCCACTTGACCCCGCTTGATCCGGAAACTGGCGCCGGAAAACCGGGGCCGGAATGGGGTGTATGCGCCGAAGGAGTCGAAGTGGAGTTCAACCGCCGCGACTACACGTACCGCGTTGTAAAAGCGTACGCGGTCATCGATGCCGGCAAGGTGCTCAACCCGAAAGCGGCGCTTGGCCAGGCGATGGGGGCGATGAGCATGGGGCTGAGTTTGGCCAGCCGTGAAGGGTTTCTTTTTGATCAAGCCCAACGTGTCTTAAACCCGCAGCTGCGCACGTACCGGCTGATCCGCTTTGGCGAACATCCAGAATACATCGTTGAGTTTGTCGAAACGCCGCAAATCGATGCTCCGTACGGTGCGCGCGGCATCGGCGAACACGGCTTGATCGGCATGCCCGCCGCTTTGGCAAACGCCTTATCGCTTGCCGCTGGTGTGCCGCTTAACGAACTGCCGCTCGTTCCCGAACTCATTTGGCGGAAACAGAAAGGAGACGGCTATGGTTCCCTTTGATTTTGCCTACTATCGGCCACAGTCGATCGCTGAAGCGACGGCGCTGTTTCTCGAACTGGAACAACAAGGAAAACAGCCGCTCTATTACAGCGGGGGCACCGAGATCCTCACCCTATCGCGCCTCGGCTTCGTTTCTACCGCCGCTGTCATTGATATTAAGGAGATTCCCGAATGCCGGGTGCTTGACGCCGACGGGGATCCTCTCGTGCTCGGGGCGGCGCTGGCGCTCACCGTGCTCGAAGAAACGAATCCGTTCCCTTTGTTGACAAAGGTGGCCAAAGAAATCGCCGATCGGACGGCGCGCAACCAAATTACACTCGGCGGCAACTTATGTGGGCAAATTTTTTATCGTGAAGCAGCGACTGCGCTGCTCGTTGCAGAAGCAGACATCGTCATCGCCGGGCCAGCCGGCGTCCGTCAAGCCCGCATCAATGATTTATTTCATCAACAGCTGCAGCTGGGCCGCGGTGAGTTTGTCGTCCAGTTCAAGGTTGACCGCGCCACCGCCACCCTGCCCCATTTCCATCGCAAGCGCCGCAAACAAGGTGAAGTCGGCTACCCGCTGGTGACGATTGCAGCGCTGAAACAAGACGAGGCCGTTCGTGTCGCTTTGAGCGGCATCTGCCCGTTTCCGTTTCGCTCGGCTGACGTCGAGGCGCACCTCAACGACCGGAACCGCCCGATTGGCGAACGGATCCAAGCGGCAATCGCCGCCTTCCCGCGCCCGATTTTGCATGATATTGAAGGATCGGCAGACTACCGTCTGTTTGTCGCCGCCCAACTGTTGGAAGATGCGCTTCGCGAGTTAGGGAAATCCATCTAGGAGGGCGGTGAAAAACATTGGTTTCCTTTGGTCGATGAATAAAAGTGTGCAGTGTTGCAAGGCTTTTCTATTTGAGAAACGATGCCAGGAAGCGGTATACACGATATAATCACCGGTCTCCGAG
This sequence comes from Geobacillus sp. YF-1, assembly GCF_052692335.1. NCBI lineage: Bacteria > Bacillati > Bacillota > Bacilli > Caryophanales > Anoxybacillaceae > Geobacillus > Geobacillus sp. YF-1. The sequence goes on along the minus strand of NZ_CP199850.1, from coordinate 437,596 downwards.
GAGAGCGGTGAAAAATCGTTGTTTGCCTTGATCGATGATGGAATGCTTGAACATAGAATCTGATGCAACCAGTTTTTCTACTTGGATTCTGAGAAGCGTTTGTGCGAGTAAATCACCGGCCCCCTAGGAGGGCGGTGAAAAACGGCTGATTCCCTTGCTCAATGCGGGGGCGAAAAGCAGAGGCGATGCAACAAGGGGTTTCTCATTGAAAAATGACAGTCTAAAGCCGTATTTCCGATGAAATCACCAGCCTCTTAGGCGGGAGGTGCACATGCACGATGGAAGAACTGACAAAACGGGAGCTTGTGTTGCACATTAACGGCGAGCAACGAACCGTCGTCGTCCGCCAAGCGGAGACGCTGCTGTTTGTTTTGCGCGATCACCTCGGGCTGACCGGCGCCAAACCGGGGTGTCTAAACGGGGACTGCGGCGCCTGCACCGTCCTCGTCAACGGCACGCCGATCAAATCATGCATGATGCTGGCGATCGAAACGGTCGGCAAACCGATCACGACGATCGAAGGGCTCGATGATGCTCCTATACAGCACGCTTTCGTCCGCCACTTCGCTTTTCAGTGCGGCTACTGCACGCCGGGTTTCATCATGAACGCTCAAGCGCTCATCGACCGGCATCCGGACGCCGATGACGCGATGATTCAAGAATGGCTCGAGTCGAACATTTGCCGCTGCACGAGCTATCAAGAAATTGAAGCGGCGGTCAAAGAAGTGCTCAAAGCCAGCAAAACGAGCGTGACGCGCTAGCGCCATTTCCAGCTGACATCGCCCCAAGCAGCCGGCGGCACAAAGAGTCGGCCAAGAACGCTCAGCCATCGTAGAAGCGGTTATCGGCGGAGGCTGGCCCCGAAAGTCGTTTGCCTTGATAGAAGGCCGGTAAAAAATCGCTGTTTACCGATGGAACGCGCGAACATAAAGGCCGGTGAAAAACCGCTGTCACACACGAATCAGCGGCATGTTCATTCAGAAAAGAAAACTGGTTCTGCAAGGTTTCTCAAATTGAGAAACGAATGGAATGAGCAGTATTTTGCACGAAATCACCAACCTTATAGAGTCCGATGCAACAAGTTTTTCTACTTGAGAAATGATTCCGGGAAGCGGTTGCCCGAGTCAATCTCCAACCTCATACATTCCGTGTACAATCATCGCATATCGGTTAAAAGAGGGTGTCCCGTTCTTTCGGCGACACCCTCTTATTGATTTGTACAGCCGCGAAAACCACGGTTTTTCCCTCCCATTCCAAAGTCCTATTGACAAAAATATAACGTTCACGTTAATGTTATATTTGTGAAAAACGCGGTTGGTCATGATGCAACGAAAGCGAGGGCCCCATCATGAAACGATTGAAAATTGACGACGTCGCCAAAGCAACCGGCTTGACGAAACGCACGATTCGCTATTACGAAGAAATTGGTTTGATCAAACCGCCAGCGCGGAGCGACGGCGGTACGCGCCTTTATACCGAGGAGGAGATCGAACAGCTGAAACAAATTATCGCCGCTCGCGAAGTGCTTGGCTTTTCCCTTCAGGAGCTCCAACACTTTTTATCCTTAAAAGAAAAAATCGCTGCGCACCGGGCCGAACTCCTTCAGACTGCCGATCATGAAAAACGGCGCGAACTCGAACAAATCGCTGCCGGACTGCGCCAACAAATCGCCATGCTGGACGAAAAGATGAAGAAAATGGAAACACTCAAACAAGAGTTGAAACAAATGGAACAGCGAGTCAACACGATTTTGCAGGAAGGGAGAGAAGAATAATGGACGAAGGAAGACAAACACGGGCGCGGTGGATCACCGTTGCCGCTGCATTTTTGGCGTTTATGGGCATCGGAGTGGTCGATCCGATTTTACCGGTCATTGCCGAAAGCATCGGCGCAACCCACTGGCAAGTGGAAATGCTGTTTACCGCCTACATTTTTACGATGGCCGTCATGATGATTCCGGTTGGTCTCATCGTCAGCCGCGTCGGCGATAAACAAATGATGGTGATCGGACTTGGCCTTGTCACGATGTTCTCATTATTGTGCGGCTTTGCGGCGAACATCCCCCAATTATCCCTCTTCCGCGCCGGGTGGGGGCTTGGCAATGCGACATTTTTTGCGACCGCCATGACCTTGTTGATCGCCTTAACACCGCAGGCGAGCACGGCTGTCGGCTTGTATGAGGCGGCGATCGGCCTCGGGATGGCCGGCGGTCCGCTCATCGGCGGGCTGCTTGGCCAACATTCATGGCGCTACCCGTTTCTCGGCACGAGCGTGCTCATTTTTATCGCCTTTTTGCTTGTCGCCTTGTTTGTGTACGATCCGAATAAAGGAAAACCAAAAAAGGCGGCCGGGTGGCAAGAAATGCGGCGTCTGCTCGCTTTTCCGCCGTTTTTGAAAGGAGCGGTAGGCGGTATGCTTTACTATTACGGCTTTTTCGTTGTTCTAGCGTATTCGCCGCTTATCATTCACTTATCCGCCATTCAAATCGGCCTCGTCTTCTTCGGCTGGGGGCTTTGCCTCGCCTACGGTTCGGCGGTGCTGGCTCATCGGCTGGAGGAAAGACATGAACCGAAACATCTACTGCCGTACAGCTTATTGCTGTTTGCGGTGTTGCTGCTGCTGTTGGCCGTCGCCCAACCAACGTGGCTGACGATCGTCTTGATCATTTTGTCAGGGCTTGTATCCGGCGTAAACAACGCCTTGTTCACAAGCTACGTAATGGAAAGTTCGCCGTACGAACGTGGCGTCACTTCCGGCATGTACAACTTCGTCCGCTGGATGGGGGCGGCCATCGCCCCCGTGCTGTCCGGCGTCATCGGCCACGCTTTGTCCGTCAAAGCCCCGTTTATGGTCGCCATGGCGCTGGCGCTGGCCGCCTTTCTTTTCCTAGCTTGGCGCAAAGGCGAGCCGTCGGAAACGAAAGCCGCCTAACCGCCGCGCATAGCGGCGCGATCAGCACCGCCACCCCACCCCCGTTTCGCAGCTGAAAACGGGGTGGGGTGGTTTTCGTTTGGTGCGTTCTTCTCTAGCGATCTGTTTTCTTCTCGCGAATCATCACTCCGCGCCGCTTCATCTCCTCAATATACACATCCCCTGGAACGATTTGTTCAGGCGGATAGACGCCGCGCTTTTGGATGATGCCGCGGCCGATCAGTTGGGCGACAGCGGAAATCGTGTACGCTGTCGTCCGCGCCATCGCCGTCACGTTGTTTTCGCGGTCGTTGAATGTCACCGTCTCATATTCGAGCACCGTTTCCTTTCCTTCTTTCCGCCCGCCAACGATCACCCGAAGCAAGACGACATCGTCTTTCCCTTTTAAATCAAGAAGCGGCGTCAAGACGGCCAGCAGCACGTCGCGCGGCTTGATTGGGCGCCCGCCGATCTCCACTTCAAAATCGTTGCGCGTCAAGTTCAAGTCAACGAGGAGTTTGAATTTTTCCGCGTGGCCGCGATAGCGGATCGTTTTATACTCAAGCCGCTTCAAGTTCGGAAACGAGCGCGACAGCGTCGATGTTCCTCCTGAAGTATGAAACGCTTCAAGCGGCCCAAACCGTTCAAAATAAATCGGCTCGATCTCTGAAAGGGACGGAACTTCCTGCACCTTGCCGTCGCGGATGATCAAAGACGGATCGGTGTAATGATCAAGAAGCCCTTCCAACGAAAACACATGGTTGTACTCGAGCGGTGGATCGGGATGGACGGGAATGCCGCCGACATACAGCTGAATCGATTCGACTTCATCGAGTTGGCTCGCTCCATAGCCGGACAAAATATTAATCATGCCGGGAGCGACACCTAGGTCAGGAATGATCGTCACCCCCGCTGCCTGGGCTTGATCATGGAGCTCCAACACGCGGTCAGTAATATGGCCGATATGCCCCCCTAAATCGACCGAGTGAACACCGGAGGCGATCGCTGTTTTCGCCACGGTTTCATTAAACCGATAAAACAGCGCATTGACCACCACATCATGCTTTTTCATCAAAGCGGACAGCTGTTGCTGATCGCCAGCATCCGCTTGTACTGCCGAAAGTTTTTCCGATTGGAGTTGCCGCGCGGCTCGCTCCGCTTTCGTTCGATCGACATCCGCCAAGGTGACGGCTTCCACCGCTTCGCTTTGCACTAAATCACGCGCTGCTTCCTTTCCCATCAACCCTGCGCCAAGCACGAGCACTTTCATCGTTTCTCCCTCCTGTCACCGATTGTTGATCATGCGCTCGCGTTCTAGAAGGCTGGTGATTTCGTGCAAAATACCGCTGAGTTCCACCCATTTCTCAATGAGAGAAACCTCGCAGAATCAGCTTTCTTTTTGGAATGAAAATGCCTCCGATTGGTGTGTGACATCGGTTTTTCACCGACCTTCTAGGAGGCTGGTGATTTACTCGCGGATACGGCTTTACAATGTTATTTCTCATCTCGAAAAACCTTGTTACATCGGGTCCTGTTTTTGCTCATTCCCCCATTAATGAAAGGAATCAGCGGTTTTCACCGGCCTTCTAGACGCTCTTCCCTTTTGCCGCAGATGCCCTTCCTTTGGCTACCCGTCCTCCCCGTCGGCCGCCGTTTTTCCGTTCCGCGCCGAGGGCAGCCCGGTTCAGTCAGCCGTATCAATTTGCGCCCGCTGCAGTCTGCCGCTGAAATCGACATAAATGCTCCGCCACTCGGTGAACACGTCAAGCGCGGCGACGCCGGAGTCGCGATGACCGTTGCCCGTCCCTTTCGTACCGCCAAACGGCAAATGAATCTCCGCACCCGTGGTGCCGGCGTTGACGTACACAATGCCGGTGTCCAAATCGCGCATGGCCCGAAACACGTTATTGACATCGCGCGTGAAAATCGCGCTTGACAGCCCATAATCGACGCTGTTGTTGACCTCGATCGCTTCGTCCAAACTGCGGACGGAAAGGATCGACACGACCGGGCCGAAAATTTCTTCGCGGGCGATGCGCATCTTCGGCGTGACATCGGTGAAAATCGTCGGTGCGTAGTAGAAGCCGCGCGCATAGTCGCCTTCACGCAATATATAGCCGCCCACAAGCAGCTTCGCCCCTTCTTCTACGCCAATGCGCACGTAGCGGTCGATTTTTTGCAGCGCTTCTTCATGGATGACCGGCCCTACCTTGACCGTTTCATCGAGCCCGTTGCCGATTTTCAATGTTTTCACGGCTTCAAGCAGACGCCGCTCAAGCTCCTGTTTCACCCGCTCATGGACAATGACCCGGCTGCACGCGGTGCACCGCTGCCTCGAGGTGCCAAAGGCGCTCCAAATAATGCCGTCGACCGCTAGCGACAAGTCGGCGTCATCCATGACGATCACCGCGTTTTTCCCGCCCATTTCAAGCGAAACTTTTTTCAACAGCCGTCCGCATGTTTCCGCAATCATCCGCCCGACTTCATTCGACCCGGTAAACGAGATGACCTTGACATCCGGATGTTCGACGAGCGCATTGCCAGCTGTCGGCCCGTCGCCATGGACGACATGAAACACTCCCGGCGGCAAACCCGCTTCTGCAAAAATGCGCGCCAACTCCTGCGCCATAATTGGCGTTTCCAGCGCCGGCTTCCACACGACCGCATTGCCGGCCACAAGGGCAGGGAACGACTTCCAAGTAGCGATCGCGATTGGGAAATTCCACGGCGTGATGATACCGACTACCCCGACTGGCACCCGAACGCTCATGGCGAATTTATCTTTCAACTCCGATGGCGTCGTGTCGCCGAACAACCGCCGCCCTTCCCCCGCCATGTAAAACGCCATATCGATGCCTTCTTGCACTTCGCCGCGCGCTTCCTCAATCACTTTGCCCATTTCCATCGTCAACAGCCGAGCCAGCGCCTCTTTCCGCTCTTGAAGCAGCGTCCCGACTCGATACAAAATTTCCGCGCGTTTCGGCGCCGGCACGAGCGCCCATCGTTTTTGCGCTTCCTTGGCTGCCTGAACCGCCTCATCGATATCTTGGACCCCTGACATCGGCGCCTTGGCGATGGTTTCCCCTGTCGCTGGATTGATCACCGGCGCCCACCGCCCAGTGCTCGGTTCTTTCCATTTTCCATTGATATAGTTTTGAATGTTCATCGCCTACTCCCCCCATTTTCGCGCAATGGAATGATGGAGCCGGATCGCGGCATTTCCCGGCTCCGTGGCCGGGAGCACCTTTGCGGCCGCCTCCTTTTTCGAACCATCCAACCGGCACATCAACATTGGCAACGGTGAATATTTTTTGGAACAATCACCGTTCCCAACGAAACGACTGCCGTCCGCGGTCACAGCGATTGCCGCGCCCGCAGCTCCTGCATCGTCGTCGAGACCGAAAGACAATCGGGATCAGCCAGCACTTCAATGACCGTCGGGCGTTTGGCCGCCAGCGCCGCGCACAGCGCCTCTGTGAACTGCTGTTCCGTCTGCACTTGGAAGCCAAGCCCATTCAAACATTCCGCCAAGCGGGCAAACGGAACGCTCCCCAACTCCGTGCCGATGACCCGACCCGGAAACCGCAGTTCTTGATGCATGCGAATCGTCCCGTACATGCGGTTGTTAAATACGACGGAGATGATCGGAATGTCATACCGGACAGCTGTTTCCAACTCTTGCATCGTCATCATAAATCCGCCGTCTCCCGACAGCGACACAACCGTTCGGTCGGGCAATGCCAGTTTGGCGCCTATGGCCGCCGGCATGCCGTATCCCATGGCTCCGGACGTCGGCCCGATATACGTATGGCCTTCGCTAAACGGGAAAAACGTGTGAAGCCAGCCGGCAAAATTCCCTGCGTCGTTTGTGAAAACAGCGTTGTTCGGCAAATGGCGCGCGAAACTCGCCATGGCCGCTTCATACACATTGCGCGGTTTTTCTGGCAGCGTTGCCGTTTGTTCATACTGCTCCCGCCGTTTTGCCACCCATTCTTGCCAGCTCGGCCGCACCGCAATCGTCAGCAGGCGGGATAGCGCTTCCCGACAGTCGGCCCAAATGGCCACGTCCGGCGCGCGCACTTTTCCAAACCCATCGCTGTCCAAGTCAATATGAATGAGCGTCTGATCAGCAGACGGTACACGGTAGTCTTGCGTAGTCACTTCCGATAACCGTGTTCCGAGCGCAATCACTACATCGGCCTGCTCCGCTGTCTCCCTCACCGCTTCTGGCGCTCCCAAGCCGAGATGCCCGACGTAGCACGGGTGATCATGGGGAAATACGTCATGGCGACGGAACGCTGCCATCACCGGCAACGAATACGTTTCAGCCCATAACCGCAGCAGCGGCTCCGCGCCCGCCCACTTGACACCTCCGCCGGCGATGACGAGCGGCCGCTTGGCGCGCGTCAGCCAAGCTTCGACTTCCCGAACGTCCTCGTGGCGCGGAGCCGGCTTCGGCACTTGGGTGGAAGCCATCACAGCTTCCGGGACGGTTTGCCAAAGCACATCCTCCGGCAGCGAAACGACAACCGGACCGGGTCTGCCCGTCTTCGCGGTGCGAAACGCGCGCTGCACCAGCTCCGGCACTCGTTCGGCGTCGCGAATTTCGACCGTCCATTTCGCGAGCGGGCGAAAAAACGCCTCCAAATCAACCTCTTGAAAACCTTCCCGACCAAGAAAGCGGCTGTCCACTTGCCCTAAAAATACGACCATCGGCGTGGAATCTTGCCTAGCCGTATGGACGCCGATCGCCAAATTGGCCGCGCCGACCGCCCTTGTTGCTAAGACGACGCCGCATGTCCGCGCCGCTTTCGCATACCCTTCCGCCATAAACGACGCTCCTCCCTCATGGCGGGCGGAAATGAACTCAATCGACGGCTCTTCATAAATGGCGTCAAGCAACGGCAAGTAGCTTTCCCCGGGCACGCCAAACACATGGCGGATCTGTTCCTGTTTTAGACATTCCACGATGACCTTGGCCACCGTCACGTTTCGAATCGTTCGTTTCATGGCGCCAGCGTCCCCCCATTCACTCGTTTCCACCGCTCCAATGCTTGCTCGAGCCGCTCAATCGGCGCCGAGAGCGAAACGCGGACGTACCCTTCTCCGGCCGGGCCAAACGCCGTTCCCGGTGTGACGATAATCCCCGCATCATCGAGCAGTTGGGTGGCAAATGATTCGGATGAGTACCCTGTGGGAACGGGAACCCATAGGAAAAAAGTCGCCTTCGGACGCTGCACGTTCAAGCCGAGTTCGCGAAGCCCTTCCACCATCCTGTTCATGCGCGCTTCATAAACCAAACTGTTCGCTTTCGCAAAAGCCTGCCCGTTCGTCAGCGCAGCAGCGGCCGCTTTTTGAATGGGAATGAATTGACATGTGTCGATGTTGCTTTTGATGACCGAAAGCGCTCGAATTAGGTGGCGGTTTCCCACCACATACCCGATGCGGCAGCCCGCCATGTTATAGCTTTTCGACAATGAGCCAAATTCGACCGCTACCTCTTTCGCCCCGTCCACCTGCAAAATGCTCGGTGACTGAAACCCGGCGAACGTCACCAATGAATACGCGGCGTCATGGGCAATGAACAGCCGATGCCGGCGCGCGAGGGAAACGGCCTCGGAAAACACGCCGATCTCGGCCACGGCCGCGGTCGGATTGCTTGGATAGTTGAGGAGCATCAGCTTCGCCTCATCATACACGTCGGGAGAAAGCGCAGCAAACTGAGGCGCGTAACCGTTTTGAGCATCCAAGGGCAGCGCCCGGCTCCGCCCGCGGGCAAAATGAACCGCCGTTCGATAAACGGGATAACCGGGATCCGGCACAAGCACAAGCTCTCCCGGCTTCAGAACCGCTTGCAACAGATGAACGATCCCTTCCTTCGAGCCGATCAAAGCGAGCACTTCCGTTTCCGGATCGAGCACGACCCCGTATTCCCGTTCATAAAACCGGGCGACCGCCTCCCGATATTCCTTGCAGCCGCCATACGGCGAATACGTATAATGTTCCGGCGCCTCGAGCTCTTTTTTCAACACCTCGATGACAAAGGACGGCGGCGGCAAATCGGGAGCGCCGATCCCTAAATCAATGACATCGACCCCTTGCTTCACCAGCTCCTCTTTTTTCCGTTGAAAACGGGAAAACAAATAAGGCGGCATCGTCTCCACAAGATCGGAAAACAAAGTCAATCCCCTCCCTCCTCATGCCCCTTCGTTTCAGTGTATGCGCCCGCTAGCTGCTCACATGCCCATTCCTGATCCCGCCCGCACTGACATCTCCCAATTCTCAAAGAAACGTTTCATAGGCAACGCGATCTGCCCCACCCGGGGATGAAAATCTCACGCCAGTTCGGCTGTTCCATAGGCAGCGCGCCCCACCCAGGGTTGAACATCCCGCGCCGATCCGGCATTTTCACAAAAATGTTGCATGAGCAACGTTTTACCCTCCATTCGGGGATGAACATCGGCGTCAGTCCGGCATTTTCACAGAAATGTTGCATGAGCAACGTTTTGCCCTCCACCACCGGGGATGAACATCGGCGTCAATCCTGCACTTTTTCAGAAAACGCTTCCAAAACAACGTGCTCGGCCATACAAATTCGGAGGCGTTTCGAAAAGTCTTGCATTTCGCCGTTGGCCCATAAAAAGAAGCGGCCGGCACCATCTATCGTTCGATGACGCAACTGGCCGCTGTCTATGGAAGCGAAACGCCGGCGAAGGCGCTGCAATAGACTGCGCAGTTTTTCCTTCACAAATTATGTTATGACTAGAAATTTACCCCTTATGCCATTATCATAACGGATAAAAAATAATTTGTAAATATATTTTTATTCTATATTTTCTGCATAATCATATACTCTTGCCTAACTGGCGGGCTTCCGCGCTTTCATACGTTCGTCCGTCCTGAATGGACTTGTCATTGATACAGAGAAGCGCCCTTCTGAACAAATTCCTTCGCTTTCGCTTGCATGCCGTCTTCTTTCATTTTCCGCTGCAGCTCATGAGAAATGCTCATCGAGCAAAATTTCGGCCCACACATCGAACAAAAGTGGGCGGTTTTCGCCGCGGCAGCCGGTAAAGTTTCGTCATGGTATTCACGGGCGCGCTCCGGGTCAAGCGATAAATGGAATTGGTCGTTCCACCGAAACTCAAAGCGCGCCTTTGAGAGCGCATCGTCGCGCTGCTGGGCGGCCGGATGTCCTTTCGCCAGATCAGCGGCATGGGCGGCGATTTTATAAGCGACCACCCCGGCACGCACATCCTCTTTGTTGGGCAGCCCTAAGTGCTCTTTCGGCGTGACGTAGCAAAGCATCGCCGTTCCATAAGCCCCAATGATGGCGGCGCCAATGGCTGACGTAATATGGTCATATCCGGGCGCGATGTCGGTGACAAGCGGCCCTAACGTATAAAACGGCGCCCCATGGCAAATTTCCTGCTCCCGCTCGACATTTTCGCGAATTTTATGCATCGGAATGTGTCCCGGCCCTTCGATCATCACTTGCACGTCATGCTTCCAGGCGATGGCCGTCAACTCCCCGAGCGTCTTGAGTTCGGCAAACTGCGCGTCATCGTTCGCATCAGCGATGGAACCCGGCCGCAGCCCGTCTCCGAGCGAAATGGCCACATCATACTGTCGCAAAATTTGGCAAATGTCTTCAAAATGCGTATACAAAAAGTTTTCTTGATGATGTGCCAAGCACCATTGCGCAATGATCGAGCCGCCGCGCGAGACGATGCCGGTCACGCGGCTAGCGGTGAGCGGAATGTAGTGAAGCCGCACCCCAGCATGAATGGTCATGTAATCGACCCCTTGCTCGGCTTGCTCGATCAGCGTTTCGCGGTACACGTCCCATGTCAGCTTCTCGGGCGCTCCCCCGACCTTTTCGAGCGCCTGATAAATCGGCACCGTTCCTACCGGGACCGGCGAGTTGCGGAGAATGTACTCGCGCGTTTCATGAATGTGCTTGCCCGTCGATAAATCCATCACCGTATCGGCGCCCCAACGCACCGCCCACAGCAGTTTTTCCACTTCATCGTCAATCGATGACGAAACAGCCGAGTTGCCGATATTGGCGTTAATTTTTACATGGAAGCGGCGGCCGATGATCATCGGTTCGCTCTCCGGATGATTGATGTTGGCGGGGATGATCGCCCGCCCCGCCGCCACTTCCTGGCGGACAATTTCCGGATCGATTCGTTCGCGAATCGCGACAAACTCCATTTCTGGCGTGATGATCCCCTGTTTGGCGTAATGCATTTGCGTCACCGCTTTTCCTAGCTTCGCGCGCAAAGGTCGGCGGGCAAAGGGAAGCGCCAGCGAACGAGGAGCGACCGCCCGCGGCTCCACTTCTTCGACATCGGCGCGCTCAACGATCCAGCGATGCCGGAGAGGTGGCAATCCTTTTTCGATATCTGGCTCAAAATGAGGGTCTGTATACGGCCCTGTTGTGTCGTACACACGCACGGGCTCGTTTTCCACTTCGCCGTGGGCTGTCTTCGTCGGCGACAGCATAATTTCTCGCATCGGCACGCGCACGTCCGGACGCGATCCCTCGATATACACTTTGCGGCTAGATGGGAATGACATTAATGTGCGGATGTTTTCCATGCATGGATCCCCTTTCTTTTGATTTCATCGACTGGATCCATGCCATCACGCTTGGAAGAAGGCAACCATCCAAAAGGGAAAGAGAGAGGACGAGACAAAACAAAAACAGGTTCCGACAACGGAACCTGATCGAAGGCAAAAGGGCAAACGAACATGACACGTCCATCTGTTCCCGCTGCCTGCTTCCCTACGCTGGCATGACCCAGATCAGGTTCAAAGGGTCAAAGAACTTCATCGCGTTCTTTTCTCAGCCCGGCTCTCGGACTCCCCTAGCAGATTACGCGTATGACGCGATCACAGCTCATTTTTTCTCATTGTATCGCATCGTCAGCCGGCAGGCAATCTTTTTTTCACTGCCGACTGGGGCGAGATTTAGCCCCCCCTTTCGTATCCATGTTTTTTTTAAATCACACCGAAAAATGCTTCAGCATCGTCCGCATCTCGTCCGCCATTCGGCCCAACGATGCCGACGAAGAAGCGATTTCTTCGACGGAAGCCATCTGCTCTTGCGTTGCCGCCGATACGTTAGCGGTGCTGGCAGACGATTGTTCTACAATATCGGTCATCTGTTGCAACGCTTCATCCACATGACGGACATGATCCGTCATCTGTTCAAGCGCCAGCGAAACTTGTCCGATTTGTTCGCTCACCTGCCCCACCGCCTCACGGATATGGGCAAACGATTCCCCACAAGCATGGGCAGCATTCAGTCCATGCGCCACTTCCGAGACGACCCGTTCGGTGGAAGCGATGGCCCGCTTCGTCTCTTCTTGGATGTAGCCGATCAGCTCAGAAATTTGCTGCGCAGAACGAGCCGATTGTTCAGCCAGTTTTCTCACCTCGCCGGCGACGACGGCAAATCCTTTCCCTTGCTCACCAGCGCGCGCCGCCTCGATCGCCGCGTTGAGCGCCAACAAATTCGTCTGTGAGGCGATGCCCGTAATGGCCTCGGTAATTTGTCCGATCTCGTTCGATCGTTCGCCAAGCGCTTTGACGATCTGGCCTAGCGATTGGACATGACCGTAGATAAACTGCATTTGCTCCGACATTTTCTCCACCGATTGCTCCCCAGACTCGGCCTTTGCCGCGGTTTCCTGGGCCCGATGAGTGACATCTTTTGTCCGACGATCCACATCGCCGAGCGTTCGGGAAATGGTATTGACTGCCGCCGCCGTGCCGCGAACAGCGCTAGTCTGCTCTTCGGCATGAGACGCCATCGTTTCCATGGTGGTCGCGATTTGTTCGGTAGCTTTTGTTGTCTGTTCGGCGACAGCGGCAAGCTGTTGCGAATATTGCGCGACTTCCTCGGCATGATGCTGGATGCTTTTCATAACTTCTTGCCATGCGTCCGCCATATGATTTAACGATGCCGCGATCGGCCGCAGCTGGCGCACCCGGTCCAATGGCACGCGCGCCGTCAAATCCCCCTCCGTCATCTTCTCTAAGTGGCGGTTAATAACGGCGATCGGCGCAACAAACCGCCGGTAGTTGAGCGACGCGGAGATCAGACCGATCAGCGCACCAAACAGCACGGTGGCCATCAACGTCCAGCCAAGCGCTGCACCATGAATGTCATTCGCTAGGCAGACCCCCGCGCCAATCGCTGCCGTGCCCGGAATGACAACAAACATCGTGCGGATGATATAGCTCGTTAGCGACAAACCCTTTCTCCTCCTTCTTTTGTCACGTCAGTCGTTTCATGGTGATCACTGCATGAGATCGATTCGCTGCCGTGCGTTCATGTAAATTTTACCGATATAAGAATTATACTAATGAAAAATGATCATCCGAACAACATTTTTATGCCTCAAGCCTCTCTGCCCCCCCAACAACCACGTTTTTGTCTTTTTGAAATTTTTCTCAAGCGCGTGAATATGTATTGATGGCTAAGCCAATTTATTCGACATTGGAATAAAAAATCCTCCCGATTTCCGTCGAACACACACGAAATATGAATTGGATGAACACCGTTGCCAAAAGGTCGGTGAAAAACCGCTGTCACACACCAATTAGAGGCATTTTCATTCAGATAAAGAAAGCTGATTCTGCGAGGTTTCTCTCATTGAGAAACGGGTGGAACTCGGCGGTATTTTGCACAAAATCACCGGCCTCCTAGAAGGCTGGTGAAAAACAGTGGTTTCCTTTGGTCGATGAATAAAAGTGCGCGGTGTTGCAAGGCTTTTCTATTTGAGAAACGATGCTAGGAAGCGGTGTGCACGCTTTCATCACTATCCCCCTAGAAAGCTGGTGAAAAACCGCTGATTCCTTTCATCAATGGGAGAATGAGTGAAAAACAGGATCAATATGGTAAAACCGTACCCGCGATGAAATCGCCAGCTTTCGAAGAACGCGAGAGCTGACTGAGAGGCAAAGACACGTTTTATCAAGGCTTCGCTTCTTGAGAGTCAGCGCTGATGTCCTCATCCCGCATCGCAACTCTGCGAGCAAAAACAAACAGGCCCCCATTTGGAAGCCCGCTCGTTTCCTTGTTTACGCCGTCGGCTTTTCTGTTGTCACATACGTGCCGGCGATAAAATCGTGAATCGATCGTTTGTCTTCTCTTGCAGCTACCATCATCGCACTAATAAGAAGTCCCATTCCAAAAGTAACAAAATACACAAGTCTGTCGACAAACGAACGCAAAAACATCGTACCAAGGCCGACTTTGCCGCCGTTTACTTTGGCAATTCGGATGCCGATCATCCGTTTGCCGACCGTATAGCCATACCAGACCGCTGGAACTACTAGAGCGTAAAGAATGTTGGCGACCGAGGTAAACCAGTTCGTTTCCATACTGCCCGTAATCAAATAGCCGATGACCGAAATCGGAATGCCGATCACAATGGCGTCCAACAAGTTAGCCAACAGCCGCTTCCAAAATCCAGCTGGACGGTTCATTTCTATCTGTCATTCCTCCTTTTGCTCCGCTGATATCATTCTATTCTTGACGAACGGCGGAATTGTCTTTATTTCAGCAGACATTTTTCCAAATGAAAAACATCTTTTTCACCATTCATGACCGCTAAACGTTCTCTAGCACGAGGACGTAACCACGCAAGGACGATAAGGTCGGTGACGGCTGCCACCAGCAAATCGGCGGCATCGCGCGAAAAAAAAGTCGATTTCGTCAGGCTTTTCTCACTGAGAAACAGATCGAATCGCACTATTTTGTACGGAATCACCGCTCCTTGATCGCCGGCGCTGTTTCACTACCATAATTTCGCAGCCACTGCTGAAAAATCGTCCGGGAGCGGCCCTTTTTGGACGAAATAACGGCGCAAGCGCGATAACAGCGCTCGTTCATCGAGCGAAACATACGGCGCGATCGCATCGCGAAACGTCTCAATTTTTTGACGCACTGAACCCACCTCCTCCCCTTCGATGGCTCCGTCCGAATACAAAATGAGCGTCGCCCCCGGTTCATAACGCAGCCGCCCGCTCTCGACAAAAAGCCGCGGGAGCAAACCGATCGGCGCACAGCCGCGGTCCAACTCCGCCACCGTTCCATCCGGCTGAAACAAAAATCCAGGTGGATGACCGGCCGAGGCATATTCGATCATTCGCTCCTTCACATCGACCAGCACATACATCGCCGTAAAATAATACGTCGTCCGCCCGTTTTCGTGATACAGTTGGCGCATATGGCGGTTGAGCTCTTGGAACACTTCGTTCGGAACGATTCCCTTGCGGATAACCCCGTTCAGAAGCGAACGAACGGACATGCAAATGAGCGAAGCCGCCGCCCCATGCCCCATCACATCCATTAAAAAAATGCCATAACGCCGTTGATCGATCGGATACCAAGCGTACATATCCCCACCCACCTCCCGCGACGGTATGTACGTTCCAGCAATGGAAATCCCCTCAGCGGATAACGGCTTGCTCAATACCCGTTTTTGCACTTCGCGGGCCAGCTTTAAATCATCTTTCACCGCTATGATATCCGGCTCTTCTAAAGACGAACCAGAAAAGAGGAACAAATAAAAAACAATCTCCCCCGCGCGATCGCGAACGGCTTTTACCATCGTTTGCCTCACGCATGGCGATCCTTGCTTTCGCCGCCAACACACCCTCCCTCTCCACTCCCCCCTTTCTTCATTCTCGGCCTTGACCACCTCATAAAACCACGCATCATAATAGCCGGCATACAGCATATGCAACGGCTGGCCGATAATTTCCACCCCATGGCCGGTCATTTTGGTGAACGCCGGGTTGACAAGCCGGACGGTAAACTGTCCATCCGTCACGAGCATCGCCTGCTCGATGGCTTCATACACGTGTTCAGCCAGCTGGCGCTCGTCCTCATTCCGTTTCGCTTCCGTAATCTCCACGACAACGCCGCTGACCAGCTTGATCCCCTTCGTGCGCGCCAACACGGGGACCGTTTGTTCAGCCACCCAGCGCACCGAGCCGTCCCGCTGGTTGATGATGCGGTACGTTTGAGCGCTCTCCTCCATCTGCGAAAGAAGCCGCCATTTGTCTTTCGCCTTGATTCGATCGTCCGGATGGGCCACTTTCTCCCAGATGTCCCGATCGTTATAAAACGCTTCTGGCGGCAGTCCATAGAGCCGCTCACATGATGCTGAAATAAACAAAAGCTGCTTCTTTTCCGGAGCGGCCAGCCAATATACATAATCCCGAGGTCCAAAGAGCACATTCATTTTTTCTAGATTGGCGAGCAGCTCGCGCCACGCCAAACTGTCATTCCATTGCACACTTTCCCAAAACCCATCCACCATAGAACGTCATTCTCCGACGAAATAATCAAGCGCTTCCTTCTCTGTGGCAAATAGTTTGATAAACGAAGAAAATTTAACAATATGGAAAATCTCAGCAAGCGACCCTTTGACACCGGCAATCACCAGTTCCTTCTGACAAGCTCTGGCCGTCATCACGCTGTCAGCGATCGCACCGAGCCCGGCGCTGTTAATGTAGTTGACTTTCTCCATGTTGACAACGAGATAGTCGGCCTGTTCATTCAACAAGGTTTCAAGCGCTTGGCGGAACGATTCAACATTGTTTAGTGTAATATCCTCTGTCCATGTCAGCGTGCAAATTGCTCCTTGTTTCGTCTCCATCCTGCTTCCTCCAATGGCCACTCATTTTTTTTTGCATTTGCACATACAAAACAAAACGTTGTTCCCTTCCTGCTTTACGTACACATCGTCAACAATATGGGCGATCAGCTGTAGCCCTCTGCCACGCGGTCCTGTGTTGACAGTGTCATGATTCGTGATGGAAAAGCATCCTCCTTGTTGTTTAACCACAATCATTAACTGCCCCTCATCGATTTTCCAAAACACCCTAAACGGAAGTTTCTGGACCTTTTGACAGTATTCATAGGCGTTCATGCATGCCTCCTCCGTCGCTAAACGGAGAAAAAGGCAGTCACGCGGCAAAAATCCCATCCGCTCGGCCAGCTCTTCTGTCACTTCCATCGCTTTTAAAATATCAGCCGGTTTCATGATCGTCATCGTTCGGATCATGATCGTATGTTTCATTGACATTCCCCTATCCTTGTGCACTTTGTACGTGCAGCCATGGCAATATGCACTTCCCTCACTATACAGCACGGCTACTTTGGGGAAACAGATTCAAAGGGTCATTTGATTTCCTTACTCTTTCATCTAGACACTAGATATAGTTCCTGTTTACTATACTCACATTATAATACAAAATGGGTCTCGTTCCAATTTCCTACATGATAAAAAAGGACATCATGGCATCGTCTGCCCAATGATGTCCCCCTAACGGCGCCGTCGGTGGTTTAATTGGTACACTAGAGCGATCAGCTGCGACCGGTCATTGACGCCAATTTTCTGGAAAATATTCGTAATATGGTTTTTAACAGTATGAACGCTAATAAATAGCCGTTCAGAAATTTCGCGGTTACTGCATCCTTGAATGAGCAGCTCAAGCACATCCATCTCCCGGGCGGTCAACTGTTCGGACAACATATCAATATCGACGATTCCTTCATCACCTTGGTAGACGGCGCCTTGCATCATTAATGCTCCGATGGCGGCCAGCGCCGCTATGTAGACTTCCGCTTCTTTCGCCTCGACCGGCTGTCTGATATGAACAGCGAGCACGCCATAATAACCGTCGCGGACAAAAAACGGCACTTCCATCACGGTCTTGTCCCCGATCGGAACGAGGGTCGGCGCTTGATTTTTCGCTTTCTCACCGCGTCCGTAGCGCCGGCGCACCTCATCCCGGTAGCCGGACGCCGCCGAAGCCGTAAGCGCCCCTTCATGAATCACCGTCGTCCTATCGTCACAACACCAGACGGCACAAACAAACTCACCATACGCAAGCTCAACCGCGAATTCGACCATCATCCGCACGATTTCTTCCTCATTTTGCACTACGCGCATCGCTCGGCCAATTTCCATTAACATCGACAGCCGCATTAAATGGCGGTCGGTTTTCGCGCTCGCTTCCGCACATCTCGTCAACAGCAGCCAATGTTGGACGAGCATATGGCCAAGCGGCAACAATTCCTCCGCCGGCGAAAGAGCCGTCTCACTAGCGACAACGGCCCATCCTTCCAGCGTCTGTTCATACACCGCTGGATAAACGATCAGCATCTTGGGGCGGATGTCGTGGCGGACGAAAAAAGAAAAGCGCGGGTCAAGGGCAACGTCTTGAAAATAAATAGGATGAAACGGCCCATCCCAAGCTACCAATGGCGGAAACAGCGGATCAATGGTCCTTCCTTTTAATCGTTCAGCCTTCTCCCCGTTGGCTGCCACCACGACGCATGCCTGCGGACGCCTTTCAATATATAGCGCGACATCGAGCCGCGGATCCAACTCTTGCAGGCGCGCTAACAGCCGGCCGGCATCATACACAAGAGGATGGTCGGCCACCGCCGCCTCCAGCGGTTTCCCATACGCGTGATACCGCTGTTTGCAGCGCTCGCCGCGGATCAGTTCTCCACATATGGCCGCCATTCGCTCAATGTCCCGAAGCTTCGCCTCCACCGCACCGGCAGGCAGAACGGCCGCTTGGGCAATCACTGCCGCCCATTTGTCATCAACCATCGATTGCTCGCGAACGAGCCACTTCGTTTCCTCTTCGATCAGCACCCCAGACCAAATCCAATACTCCGCCTTGCCATCGACAAAGATGGGAGCGAGGATGCTTTTCATCCCTAGGCAACCGACCGGCGCCAAAATCGGCCGCTGCCAACTTTCAATCGATAATTCCCGCGGACAAAAAAACGTCGTCCCCTCCTTTTGGGCGACAAATAAAACGAGCTCAGCCAGCTCGGTCAAGTTGGACACTTTTGTGACAGGATTGCCGTCATCGTCAACGATGATCATGCTCAGTTGGGTCAAGGCCGCATACGCATCTTGGACATATTGCAACAGTTCACGAATCGCCACGCCTTCAACTCTCCTACACCACTTTTTTATTCTTCAATATATTATGGACAAACCATTTGCAAGAAATCAAGCCTAAGGCTTGATCGGAGCGACAAAAACAAACCGGCGCAGCGCCCGCAGAAACCGGCGGGCGTCCAACGCCGGAACAATCATTCGCCCTTCAGACGGAAGGACGCGTGAGCGGCTTCAAACATTCTTCCAAATAAAAACATCCTTAGCCCCAAAAAATTTACCAATCCACCCGCAGCCCAAACGGCCGCAAACCATCGGCAAGTTCACGCTTAATCTCGGCTAATGCCTCCTTCGTCTTCGCCTCGGCGCGCAAGACAAGGATGGGCTGCGTGTTTGATGGCCGCACCAATCCCCAGCCTTCCGGAAACTGGATGCGAGCGCCATCCACATCAACAACCGGATAGCGGCCGGCGAACCGGTTTTTCACCGCGGCAATGGCATCTGTTTTCTTCTCTTCTGGGCAAGCCACGCGCGTCTCCGGCGTCGCCACGTAATGGGGAACATCGGCAAACCATTGGGACAATGGGCGCTCGCCGTGCGACAAGAGACGGAGCAACCGCCCGGCGGCGTACAAAGCGTCGTCATAGCCGTAAAACTCATCATTAAAGAACAAATGGCCAGACATTTCGCCAGCAAACGGGATGTCTGGACGGCGACGCAACGTCGCCTTCACATGCGAGTGGCCCGTCCGATGGAAGAACGGCTTTCCGCCGAGCCGTTCAATTTCTTCGACAAGCGCCTGCGAACATTTCACTTCAACCGGCGCCGCCGCTCCCGGATGGCGCTTGAGAATCTCGCGCCAGAACAGCACCATCAGCTGATCGCCCCAGCGAATGGTTCCTGTTTCATCGACGACTCCGATTCGGTCGCCATCGCCATCAAAGGCGATGCCGAGATCCGCGTTCTCTTTGCGCACCGTTTCAATCAAATCCGTCAAGTTTTCCGGTACGACCGGATCTGGATGATGGTTCGGGAACGTCGGATCGGATTCGCAGTAAAGCGGGATGACATCGCATCCCCACTCTTTGAGCACTTGCGGCGCAATGATCGACGGAGTACCGTTGCCGCAGTCAACGACCACCTTCAACTTGCGGGGGCCAAGCTGAATCTTCTCTTTGAGCATGCCAATATACGCCGGAACAAGATCGAACGTCTCCTCGCGCCCGCGCGCCGCTAGTTGCGGCTGTTCTTGACTGAGCCGCTCCATCGCTTGGCGGAGCGCCTGAATACGTTCGCCGTAAATCGTCGTTTTTCCCATGGCGATTTTAAATCCATTCTCATCGCCCGGGTTATGGCTGGCGGTGACGATCATGCCGCAGGGGATGTTCGTGTAATATAAGCTGTAGTAAAACATCGGTGTCGTCGAAAGTCCGATATCGACAACATCGCAGCCGCCATCGAGCAGCCCGTCTTTGAGCGCTCGATGCAGCCCAGGGGATGACAGACGGTTGTCATGGGCAACAACCGCCTTTTTCTCCCCTTCCTTTTGCATCATATCGGCAAAAGCCCGTCCGAGCCAATACGCGAACGACTCATCGAGCTCCTCGCCAGCTCGTCCGCGAATATCGTACTCTTTAAACACGTGCGCCGGCCATGCGAACGGTTTTGTAGTGAACGAGTTCATCAACAGCCACCTCCACCGAAATAGATTGTGCGATCGCTGCAGTCAACAAGTACGATAGTGTGGATTCCGCCCCCCGATTCGGGTTCGGACCGTTCGGACCAAGCCCGTCACAGCAGCTGCCGTCGCTCGGATCGGCCAGCGGCACCTTGCCATCGTTTTCCCCGTAAAACCAAGCAAGACAGCGGCGGACGACATCCCGATACCGGCCGTCGTCCGTTGCCCAATACGCTTCACGCGCCGCCAAAGCGAGCTTCATCACATCAAGCGGCTGCTGGTCCCAATCGGCGCGATAGCGGCGATTGCACCAACCACGGTTGCCGATCGGCCGGATGACCCCTCCCGGTCCGCTCATGTTGTCAATAAGGAAAGCAAGACTTTTTTCCGCCACTTCCCTTACCTCATGGCGCGGCGCGCGCCGATACGCCGTCCAAAGCGCCCACGGCAGCACCCCGTTGGCGTACGTCAGCTCCGGTTCATACCATCGCCAGCGGGCATCAGCGTTGCTTGCGTACGCTGATAGGAGCCGCTCTTCGAATCGTGCCGCCAACGCGGCCGCTTCCTGCTCATCGACGCTTGGAGGGCGGCCTTCCGTCAGCAACACCCCGCAAGCCGCCAATCCCCAAGCCGAGCCTCGCAACGACCGAAGCTCCCATGCCGCCGGTATAGCTCGCCGCAACATCTCAGCCGCCGCCTCGCGCCGCGCCGGATCACGAAGGCGGACGTACGCCATGGCCGCCGCCCAAAACGAGCGACCAAAACAGTCATCCGATGGGGTTTCTTCCTCCTTTGTCCGATCAAAGAAAAAGTTGTTATGGAACGTGCCATCCTCATTTTGCGCCCAAAGCAAAAACGCCAAATAGCGATCAAGCAGGCGATAGAGCCGCTCGTTTGTTTTTGTGTCTTGACACAGGGCGAGCCATTCCAAACACACCCATATCGCCCGGGCATTGTCATCGGTCGAATACCCTTCGCGGCGGCGAGGAATGCGGCCTAAGCTGTGCTCGAGCAACCCGGTGTCGTCAGTCATGCGCTCGAGATGATCGAACTTAATGACTGACGATGCCAACGGTCTTCACCTCCCCACGTTTCGCGGCGCACATGCGCGCAAACAAGGCGACATGCTGTTCGCCGACGCGCGGCCAATGCGTGTTTGCCCCGATTTGGCGCATCTTTTCCTCCCAGCGCTTTAACGCCGCCTCGTCGGCCAACAGCTGCCCGAGCCGCTCTTCCCAGACAGTTGTATCGCCATATGGCAACAACAGCTCTTCACAACCTTGCAACAAATCGCGCGCATGCTCATACGGCGTCGAAACGACCGGACGACCGACGCCGACCGCATAGGCAAGCGTGCCGCTTGTAATTTGTTGCATGCCCGGGTACGGGGTGACGTATAGATCGCATGCCGTCAAATAATCAATCAATTCCGCTTCGCTGAAATACCGATCTTCCATACGGACATGGCGCTCAAGCCCCAAACGGTGAATGAGCGATTTCAACTCGTCGCGATAGGCTTCTCCTTCCCTCTTTTTCACTTCTGGGTGCGTCTGTCCAGCGATGACATACAGCGCTTCCGGCACCTTGCGAACAACGCCCGGCAATGCGGCTAGGACCGACTCAATGCCTTTGCCGCGGCTGAGCAAGCCAAACGTCAACATTACTTTGCGGCCACTGAATCCGAGGCGACGGCGCAGCGAATCGCGGTCCTCACTGCTTGGACCCGGAGCGCCGTGCGGAATGTAGACGATTTTCTCCTTTGGCAGACCGAACGCCTTCACTAAGTAGGGGATCGCCTGCCGGTTCATGACGATGATCGCATCGCTTGCTGTCGCGATTTTCTCTTGAATCGGGCGATACGGCGGCTCAGGCTCGGCAAACACCGTATGAAACGTCGTTACGAGCGGCTTATGGAGCGCGGCGATGAAATCAAGAATGTATTCGCCCGCCTCGCCGCCGAAAATGCCGAACTCATGCTGCAATAAAACGACGTCGATGTCGCTTTCATTCACCCGTTTGGCCATCTCGGCATACGCCGCGCGGTTTTGCGCCGGAAGCGGCCAATACATTGGGTGGTGGCGATAGGCGTCATCGCCATCGCTTTCGTTGTACAACACGATGATGCGGTCACCGTCGGACGGACCGCGGACGCCATCAATACTTTGGCGCAAATGTTCCGTAAACGTCGCCAGCCCGCACCGCCGCGGCGGGTACGTGCTAACGTAGGCGATTCGAATCATGCTTGCACCGCCTCCTTGAACTGATTAATAATCGAATCTTCAAACACTTCGCCCGCTGGCGTCACCGTCCGATAGCCGAAAATGCTGTTTTGCAAACGGCTGCGGTCACGAATGACAGAGCGGTCCCAAACGATCGTTTGCGCGCAATGGACGCGGGCGCCAATTTGACAACGATCACCGATGACCGCATTCGGACCAATGACAGCCTGCGGACCAATTTTCACGTGATCACCGATGAGCACAGGCGGCACAAACAAGACGCCAGCCCCAATCTCGACGTTTTCCCCAACAAACACGCCCGGTTGAATTTCACGTCCTTTGAGCGGAATCGGAAATTCCCGGCTCAACGCATCCCAATGCACTTGGCGATAGCGGGCCGGCGTCCCCATATCGCGCCAGTATCCGTTGCTGACGATGCCGTATACACCGACATTCTTCTCGATCAGCAGCGGGAACGTTTCCCGCTCGATCGACACTTCCCGCTCAGCCGGGATATAGCGCATTACGTCCGGCTCGAAAATATACATGCCGGCGTTGATCCGGTTCGATGGGGCTTCCTCGCGGCGCGGCTTTTCGACAAAGCGCAAAATCCGTCCGCAGTCATCTTGTTCCACAACTCCATACGATGACGGATCATCGACTTCTGTTAGGACAATCGTGGCCAATCCTCCGTGCTGGCGATGAAAATCGAGCAGCGGAATTAGCTCAGGCAAGTGGACGATATCGGCGTTAAACACAAGGAAGCGTTCGTTCAGCCAACGCTCGGCGTTTTTGATCGCTCCAGCCGTTCCGAGCGGGTACGGTTCAAGCGCGTATGTAATCTTCACATTCCAGCGCTTCCCATTTTCGAAATAGCGACGGATCACGTCTGAACAATGATGTGCGGCGATGACAAATTCGTTGACTCCTTGGTCGCGAAGATGAACGATGAGGTGTTCAAGCCATGGCCGATTGGCAATCGGGGCCATCGGTTTGGGGATGTTTTCCGTCAACGGACGAAGACGTGTACCTAATCCTCCTGCCAGCAACAATGCTTTCATTTCCTCATCCCTCCATATCTTTTTTCACCAAAATCAACATGGCATCGACGGATGAACGAGAGAATGAAAGTTGTTCGTAGATTGCTAGCACTCAGCTGTGATGATTGCTAATAATACTATACATAATTTTCTTCTTTGATGGCAAGTGAAATGATTGTCGGATCGTGTCGGCGAGCTTTTTTACCGCTTAGCAAGGAGCGTTCCGCCTCTCATTCTCTCTTTCTTCGTTATTCTTTGCGGTATAATGAATATCGGTAATGCTATATATATGTGAGGGAGGAGGAGAATACGCCATGATTTCATCTTTCCGTTACCATGTTGGCATTGCCGGTGCCGGCGCGTTCGCGGAGTTTCTCGCCGGCGCGCTCGCTTCGCTTCCTTCCTTTCATCTTTTCGCTGTCGCTGGGCGGACGGACGCCAAGCGCCAACGCGTGATCGACGCCTATCACCGCCGTCAGCCGCAGGCGGGCGATGTGCGCGAATACCGCGAGGCGGAAGAATTGATCGTTGACCCACACGTTGATATCGTCATTCTCACCACCCCACCGCATTTGCACGCGCCGCTGGCCAAGCGGGCGCTTGAGGAAGGAAAACATGTGTTGCTTGAAAAGCCCGGCGGCCTCACCGCCGAAGCGCTGCGGGCGAACAGCCAGCTCGCCGCCCGCCAAAACCGGGCGTTGGCCGTCAATCTCGTTCTTCGCTACCACCCGCTCACCGAAACTGTCAAGCAACTCATCCGCCGCGCGCTTCTCGGAGCGGTGGACTACGCAAGCCTTCACAACGCCGCCCATCGCGTCGCCGAAGGCCATTGGTTTTGGGACGAACGGCGAAGCGGAGGCATCCTGATCGAGCACGGCGTTCACTTTTTTGAAGTTGGACGTGACTGGTTCGGCGAGGCGGCTGAAGCGCGAGGGTTCGCCTTAACGGATTCGGACGGCACACGGCCGCGCGTCGGTGCCACGATCATTCATGAAGGCAACGGACGACGCGTCCCCGTCCATTATTACCACGGCTTTACGATGGACCCAGCCGCTCCGGAGTCGACACATTGGGACGTTCATACGACGCGCGGACGCATCACGCTTGACGGCTGGATCCCAATGCAGCTATCCGTCTCTGGCCTCGTCTCAACCGATGAGGCGGCGCATATGGACGCTTTGCTCGATGCCATTCCGAAACAACCGTCCTCCCGCGCCATCGAACAAATCAGGCAAGCGGCCGACCGCCTGTTGCCGTCGGTTCCACGGTCAGACGCCCCGCGCATCCCGTACGAACGCACCGTGGTGCTCTCGGACCGCCACGGGTGGTACGAAGCGATCGCCCAAGCGCGCTTTCTTGACTTTTGCCGCCTGATCGAAAATTCGAATGAGCGCGGTCTTGTCACGCTGCAGGACGCCATCGCCGACCTCGCCCTAGCCGAAGCGTGCACCGCCGCAGAAACATCATCGTCTGCTCGCTAAGCAGCACAAAACAAGCCTGTTGGGGCTGCAAAGTAACCGCCAACAGGCTTTTTCGTTTGAAACACCGCTTTTTTCCAAAACAGTGGAGCTCCTTCAAACATGACGAATGCGGCATCCGCTGGTCAACTTGACTAAAGAGCTATACGGGTTTGCCAAACCATACGGTTGGGGGACAAGAAGAGGCTTTCTGCTGTTGTGAAGCTTTAAATCAAACCGTTTTCCTTGCTGCAATCTAAACAGGACAAGAAGACGCTTTCCGCTGTTGTGAAGCCAAACGGAACAGGCAGGGACGGTGCCGTTCCCTCTTTTTTGAAAGGACGAAACTTTTTCACTGGACGCTCCGTATTCTCAACTGAAATCGATGACAGGGAGGCGAACTCATTGTTCAAAAAACTGTTAAGTTCCATCGGCATCGGATCTGCCACGGTCGACACAAAACTTGCCAAAGCGCAATACGCTCAAGGGGAAACAGTCGAAGGCGTCGTCGAAATTCGCGGCGGCAGCGTGGAGCAGCACATTGATAAAATTGATCTAGCGTTAGTGACGACGTATATTCGCGAAGTCGACGATCACAAATTCGAAGAAAAAGCTGTGCTCGCCCGACACAAAGTGTCTGACTCGTTGACAATTGGGCCGAACGAAACAAAAACGATCCCGTTCCGATTCACCCTGCCCTATGACACACCGGTGACGCTCGGCTCTTCTAAAGTGTGGCTGCAAACCGGCTTGGATATTCAAATGGCACTGGATCCGCAAGACCGGGACTACCTCACCATCGAACCGCATCCGCTCGTCACAGCGTTTCTTGAGGCGGCCCACCAACTGGGATTCCGCCTCCACCATGTGCAGTGCGAACAAGCGCCGCGCTATTGGCAGCGGCGGCTGCCGTTTGTCCAAGAGTTCGAGTTTCGCCCGGCAAGCGGAGCGTTTCGGGGCCGCCTTGACGAATTGGAAGCCATCTTCTTTGTGTCCGAGCACGGCGTCGAAACCATTTTGGAAATCGACCGCAAAGCGCGCGGATTGGCCGGGTTGCTCGCCGAGGCGCTCGATATGGACGAAACGCTCGTCCGCTTCACCTACGGGCCGAACGATCTCGCCTCGCTGCCGCAATTGCTGGCCAATGCCATTCATCGATATAGCTGAACCACAAGGAGGGTGTCCCACAAGGATCGGGACACCCTCCTTCATCATACGAACCATCCGTTTTTGCCGCACTATATGTTGTGCTCAACTGAAAGACAGACGGCCTTTTGGTTCAGCTCCCGATGAATGAAGCAGTTCAGCAAAATTCGATTCCCTCCGGCCAAAGGAACAAGTCTTTCCTTATGATGACTTCACCAGCAACGCACAACACTCCACATGCGCGGTATGCGGGAATAAATCGACCGGCTGGACGATTTTCAATGTATAACCAAATGGAACCAATTCAGCCATATCTGCCGCCAACGTTTCTGGGTTGCACGAGACGTAAACGACCCGCTCCGGCTGCGCCCGGCCGATTTTGCGCATCACCTTCCCGCCTGCCCCTGAGCGCGGAGGATCCAAAAGCAACAGCTCCGGCCGTCCGAATTGTTCGAGCACCTCATCGATGCCGCGCCGGGCGTCCCGCGCCAAAAAGTACGTGTTGTCGATGCCGTTGTCTTTCGCATTGCGTTTCGCCGATTCGATTGATGTTTCCACAATTTCAATGCCGGCTAACGCCTTGACCCGCTTGGCAAACGGCAAAGAAAACGTGCCAACCCCGCAAAAGAGGTCGATCATTTTTTCGTGCGGCTGCGGATTTCCCATCTCCAACGCCAGCTCGACCAATTTGGCCGCTTGCACCGGGTTTGTTTGGAAAAACGTGTCAAACCACAGACGGTAGCGAAACCCGCACAACTCGTCATAAATGAAATCACGACCGGCCAACACATGGGTTTGTTCGGACTGAGTGCGGTCGGCCCACGCCCGGTTTTCCAGCCAAAGCAAGCTTTTCACTTCCGGGATCGCCTTTGTCATCCGTTCCGTCAAATCATCGGCGGCCTGCTTTAGCTTCCCTTCCGGCGCCTCGGTCGCGAAAAGCGCCACCATGACTTCCCCGGTCGCAAACGACTCGCGCACCATGAGATGGCGAAGCAGCCCTTCATGCGTATCCTTATGATACCCAGGCAGCCGATGGTCGCGCGCCCAACGCGCCACCTCCATGGCCGCTTTGACGATCTTCTCGCCGGCAATGAGGCACGTCTCCAACGAAATGACTTGCCGGAAGTTCCCGTGCTCATGCAGTCCAAGCAACCCTTCCGGAGAAAACGTAAACTCCATTTTATTGCGGT
The DNA here is from genome assembly GCF_052692335.1 of Geobacillus sp. YF-1. Lineage (NCBI taxonomy): Bacteria > Bacillati > Bacillota > Bacilli > Caryophanales > Anoxybacillaceae > Geobacillus > Geobacillus sp. YF-1. The sequence goes on along the minus strand of NZ_CP199850.1, from coordinate 410,009 downwards.
AATGCCACGGATGTTCCATTCCGATCGTCCCGCGAACAACGTTCGGGTCAAATCCGTGCTGCTCCAAAAGCGCCTTCACATGCTCCGTTTTATGGCGCAGCTGCCCTTCATAATGCCAGTGCTGCCAGACACAGCCACCGCAACGGTCAAAGTGCGGACACGGCGGCGCAAGCCGTTCCCGATGCGGCTCGATCACTTCTTCCAGCCGTCCCTGAACTCTGCGCCGTTTTGGCTCATCGACAACGACTCGCACCTTCTCACCCGGCAGTGTAGACGGAATGGCCAGTTTCATCTTCTTTCTTTTTCCTTCCTCTTCATGCCAAACGTTAGCCTGTCCAATTCCTTTTTTATCCAAACTATCAACAGTAATACTGAATGACGATCTATCAATCAATGTTGTTCCTCCTTCCTGCCTTAGAATTAGCTAATCACTTTATGTATTGTACACAATAAGACGACGAATCTAAAGATCGAGCGATCCAAGATGCCAGTTAAACCCTTTGTTTATAATGATTACCAAAATGTCTCAGAACACCTTATCCGACGACGAGCAAGGGCCAACAATGCGGATTCAACCACCTCCAAAAAGCTCGATGAGTTAAAGGGAAATCTGGCTCTTTAGCATAAAAAACCTTGAATATATACTAAGTTGAAATTTTATTTTACATCCCGCTGATTACTCTCATATCGGCTTGTACTTAGATGAAACCCGCAACGAAAAAACTTATATAGACCCATCCAGCGATGAAACAATAAACATTCATCAACCTGATCATGAATAAGCTTGACTTCTTCAAGAGATGTAACTATAATGGTTACAACGGTGGTGTTTTATTAATGAAACAAATTAGTACACGGTTTTCGATAGCAGTGCATATTCTTTGCCTGCTTGCGATCAGCTCAACCGATTGCACCGGGGAGTTTATCGCCCGCAGCGTCAATACGAACCCTGTCATCATCCGGCGAATTGTGGGCATGCTAAAGAAGGCCGGGCTTGTCGAAGTGCGGCCTGGCGTAGGCGGTGCTTCGCTGCGGAAGCCTCCGGATGACATTACCCTTCTTGACGTGTACCGGGCGGTCAACGCGACCGAAGTGGATCAACTGTTTCGCATCCATGATGCTCCAAATATCGAGTGCCCGGTCGGACGAAACATTGAGGCTGTGCTACAAACGGAACTCAAAGAAGCTCAATTCGCCATGGAACAGCGCCTAGCGCAAACGACTGTGGGTCAACTGGTTGCCAAATTTCAATAAAAAGCTCTTCAAGGGCTTTTTTACACCACCGTTGTAACCAAAATAGTTACAACAAATCCCCAAAGGAGGTTCAGCACAATGAAACTGTTAGTCACCGGCGCCACAGGAAAACTCGGCGCGAAAGTGGTCGAGGCGCTGCTGAAATCCGTCCCTGCCAACCAAATCGCCGTCAGCGTCCGCCAACCGGAAAAAGCCGAACATTTGCGTGCTCAGGGAATCGATGTTCGCTGCGGAGACTTCGACCGTCCGGAAACACTGAACACTGCTTTCCAAGGGATCGATCGGTTATTGATCATCTCGACGGATGGCGATAATGAGACAAGAATCCGCCAGCACACAAATGCAGTCGAAGCAGCCAAGCGCGCCCAAGTCGGATTCATTGCGTACACAAGTCTGGCGAAGGCAAATGAAAGCCGGCTCTCCCTCGCCGAGGTGCACCGAGTCACGGAAGAAGCTATTATCAAAACGGGCATCCCGTATTCGTTGTTACGCAACAACTGGTACTTGGAAAATGAAATCGGAACCATTCAAGCTGTTTTGGCAGGAGCGCCTTGGGTAACGTCGGCGGGCGCAGGAAAAGTCGGCTGGGCTCTTCGCCAAGACTACGCGGAAGCCGCAGCTGCCGTGCTGGCAGGAAACGGCCATGAAAACACCATCTATGAGCTGTCCGGCCCACTGCTGACTCAAGAACAGCTAGCGGACGCCCTCGGCGCTGTCCTAGACAAAGAAGTACCGGTGCAACAAGTAGATGACGCTGCTTATGCTGACATCATGAAAAACGCCGGTCTGCCGGAACCGCTCGTGTCGTTTCTCGTTGACATCCAACGCAGCATCCGGGAAGGCTCCTTAGAAGTCGAAAGCAACGATTTCGAAAAACTGCTCGGCAGACCAGTGACGCCGATCAACGAAGCACTGACGCAAATCGTCCATGACATTCGGAAAACAGCCCATTGATTCCCACCAAAACCGGCCGCCCGGCCGGTTTTTCCACATGCATCTCCCTCGCTCCATGTTCCGTTTGATTTTTTACCATCAAAAACAGTGGGGGAAAACAGACGAAAAGCCCTGATGACGACAAAATCGCATCGTATTCGCCGGTTTCAATGACGACGAACAGCTACATCTTGTATAGGAGGCTGGTGATTTAATCGTGGATACCGCTTTACAATGTTATTTCTCAATTAGAAAAACCTTGTTACATCGGTCCTGCTTTTCCGCTCATTCTCCCATTGATGAGAGGAATCAGCGGTTTTTCACCGGCCTTATAGGAATGAGAACAGGAAGATGGATCCTTTCATCTCTTGTTCGCAATGCACAAATCGGAAGGGTGTCCCAAAAAATGGAACACCCTCCACTTCAGAAACATTGATATTCACCCACTAGGCAGCCTAAACACAGACTTCTTCGGCAAAGCAGCCCTTATTTTATAAAGCTTCCTTTTTCTTTTCTTCGGCTTTCTTATACCCATTTTCCCAGAACGTCGCGTTTTTGATTCCGTATTTTGACGCATTGAACGCTGGATCTTTGCCTTGCTTCAATTGTTCTTCGTAATCTTTCAAGGCAAGATAAGCCGGTTTAAACAACAATAAAATCGCGATTAAGTTCAGCCAGACCATGATGCCGAGCCCGGTGTCGCCCATGGCCCACGCGGTTGTCGCCGTTTTGACCGTTCCATAGAACGTGGCAGCCAAAAAGATGATTTTTAAAGCCAAAAAGGCAATTCCTCGATGTTTGCCACGCACAAGATAGGCGAGGTTGGTCTCAGCGATATAGTAATAGGCGTACATCGTCGTAAACGCAAAGAAGAAGAGAGCAATCGCGACAAACGCCGATCCAAATCCCGGAATCAACGTATCAACCGCAGCCTGCGTATAGCCAGCGCCCGGTTCGACTCCCTCGAGATGGACAACGATCGGTTCCTTTGTTTTTTCATTGATGACATTGTATTGATTGGTAAATAAAATCATCAGCGCAGTCGCCGTGACGACTAAGAATACATCCAAGTAAATCGAAAACGCCTGCACCAGCCCTTGTTTGGCCGGATGCGACACTTCGGCCGCCGCCGCCGGGTGAGCGCCTGTCCCTTGACCGGCTTCATTGGCATAAAGACCGCGTTTGACGCCCCACATGACGGCTGACCCGATAATGCCTCCAAATACTTGTTCCGCTCCAAATGCACTTTTAAAAATCAAACCAAAAACCTCAGGAATTTTTTCGAAATTCACCGCAATGATCGCAATAGCGACCAACAAATAGCCAACGGCCATAAACGGAACAACGATTTCCGCCGTCTTCGCGATTCGCTTGACCCCTCCAAAAATCGTAAAGCCAAGAAGCGCAATGACGATTATGCCTGTCACCAGTTGCGGAATGCCAAACGCATTGTGAAAGCCATCGGCAATCGAATTAGCCTGAATTCCCGGCATTAACACCGCCATGGCAAGAAGGATGGCAGCGGCGATGACGACCGCAAACCATTTCCAACCAAGGCCTTTTTCAATATAGAAAGCCGGACCACCTCGGTACTGTCCATCTTGCTCTTCTTTGTAAATTTGCGCCAGCGTGGATTCGACATACGCCGTCGCGGCCCCAATAAAGGTAATGACCCACATCCAAAAGACGGCGCCCGGCCCTCCGTAAGCGATCCCCGTCGCCGTCCCGGCGACATTCCCTACCCCAATGCGGCCGGATAACGACATTGTCAACGCTTGGAATGAAGATACTCCCGCATCAGAACCCTTCCCGGTCGTCACAAGCCGCACCATTTCTTTCACATGACGAATCTGCAAAAACCGGGTGCGAATACTGAAATACAACCCGCAAAACACGATAAAGAGAATTAAGAGAGGGCTCCATAGTAACTCATTCACCGTCTGGACAAGTTTGTCAATCAAATTCATCCCTCCTCATTGATTCAGTTGCTTTTGTTGTATAACACACGGCTAAGCTATATTATAAATATCGCATATTTCTGTTTCAATAATTTTTTATAATAGTTTTTTCTATATTTTCAGAATAAACATTCCCGCTCTTATTTTATGAGCGTAGAAGCAAGACATTTCAATCCTTTTGGGACACCATCCAGCAAAAAGTTCATTCACCATCAATGTTCTTCTACTTCTTCTTTCCCTTAAAATGCTCTTGAAGTTTTAACAACTGCTCATGCAGACTCGTATTTCGAAATGTTTCTCCGGTATACGACTTCCTGTTCGGTTTTTCCTGCGTTTTTCGGACGTTATCCGTTGATCGCTTGATCGGCTGTGCTTGTGCTTTTGATTCGCTCTCCTTCGCTCTATTCTTCAATTCGGAATAGCGATATACCTTTTCCCGCTGTGAACCGTATGATTTTTTGCCATCAAATTTTTTGATATCTATTAACTCATAATATTTTTGAAAATTCTCTTCATACCGATTGGTGGTCTCACGCAACAGCTCTTCTTTCCACGTGGCATCGTATGCATTGGTAGCGTCGAGTTGCAAATAATAACTTTTGTCTTTCCGCAAAATTCCCTCGACTTCAAAACGCACCCGTCCGAGCCCTAACGGCTTCCCTTTGCCAATTGCATGATAGTATCCTTCTTTCAATTCCAACAAACGAATGACATCTGCAAGTTCTTCTTTTGTCAATTTGGAAAACTCGATAAAAAAAGTATACTGCGTTCCCGGGAAAATGGCATACTCCGTACTGTTGTTTCTGCTTAATCGTGCGTTTGGGTGAAAAAATTCGCCCACATTAAATGATGAAACTCGTTTTATAGACCCGACTATTTTCATTTTGTTGGAGACATGCTGTAAGCGGCCTGCTAAATATACCTTTCTTCCTAAAAAATACTTTTGACCATTCTTCTCCATTTGTAAAGGTGGATTTTTTTTCGGAGAGTACAACTGATCCATTAGAATTGGTGCACCGTAAAAAGTACCTTCCACCACCGTCGCTTTAGAAAATTTAAGCTTTGAACCGAGCGCCCAAGGGATTCGCCCTTCAAACTCTTCTGTTTTGGGTACATCTTTTTCTGCTGCCGCAAATCCAAATAAATGCGAAACAGGGCAATGGCTAAAAATCGTAGAATTCGATATTTTCCATTCTTCTTTTACAAAGCAGCTGTCTGATTCCGGTTTAAATACAGCGATCGTTCCATTCCATAATATTTCCGCTGCGCTGCGCAACGCTCCACGAATCGATGAACCCGGAATCGTTTGCCCTCTTTTGCCTTGGGCAAGGCGATCGGTTTCTTTTACTTCTATTAACGGAGTGATGACCGTCATTTTCACTTTCATAGAGCCAGACCAACGTTTTTCATTCTGATTGGACTCAATCGATTTTTTCTCAATCGGAGAAGAGATCGGAATGAAATCATATGGCTGCACTTTGTCCATCTAAAGCACCCCTTTCCATCGCATAAACTCACCATATTGTTCCGACTCGTAATATTGAATTAACAGTTTTCGATCTCCACCTAAGACGCTCTTATCGAGAAAAAATGATCGTTGTCCACCTATCGTAAGCGGAATATACTCCCCTTCTATAAGATCGAAACGATCGGTTATCAAAACAGCTCGATACTGGTCAGGACATGCACCCGGTTTGACGTATAGTTCGAATAACTCTCCGAAGATGCGTAGAGATAAAAATGATGTTGGCAGTTGGATCCCCATTTGAATCTGTGGGAGCTGATCAACCATTTCCACGTATGTGAAAAGCAAATCATGCCGCCAACGTTCGACCAAAGCACTTAGCTCTTCGTACGTGCACGTTTTGGCCCAAACTCCCGCTTTGCTCATGTGATCACCTTTTCACTCAACGTTTTCAATGCTTGGACTCCTTGCTTTAGCCACTGAATGCTTTCATTCAAATCATTATTTTCCCATACTTGAAAAAGCCATTCGCCCTGTTTTTTCCAATACTGTCCTTGGATTGGAAGATCAACGTTGTCAATCGTTTTCAATTGCTCTCCTTCTTTGTTGTACAAAACAACGGTTGTTTGAATGTTTTGGAGCTTGACATATCCAAATCCTCTGGCCGTATTCCCTCCAAAGGCGATTTGTCCCTGCTTCAATTCACGTAAAAATAACGCAATAATCCCTAAGTGAACAAGCGCGGCATTTTCAATCGTAAACTTCATATGAAACGTTTGACCTAGCGCAATGCTTTCGAATTCCAACGGAATAAGCGGAATTTGCTTGATTCGGTCAATTGGCGTAATATGTTTCCTAGTCGTTGCTGTTTTAGGAATATAGGAATCAGCAAACCAAATCCGCCCGTTTTTAGCAGCTTTCCCCCTTTCAGGAGGAACACAACCAAATAAATCGTTCAAAATTTCCGTGCGTTGGGCACAGTCACCGAAAACTTCATTTAACACTCGATAGGCAAACGAGCTACATACCCCGCGCAAACTGCTGCCAGGAATGATAAAAAAGCTCTGATCGCTCGTCTTTAGGCTCTCATTAAGTGTTGAGCGTTCCTTGTTCTCCTTCTTTCTCCCACCAATATACAACGCAGTCTCTGTCAGGAGCGTGACATTCCACTCGATGCGATGATATAAATGACGATTAGGAAGCCTCATCTTCTTCAGCTCCTCTAAATAAATCGCTTAAATACTTCTCTAGAGGAATCGTTTTGAATGCATCCTCTTCACCTAATAACATGCGCAATGCTTGTTTCCGATTATTTGGGGAGAAGTCCATTGTCTTCACATGTCCAAAAATATATTCCAGTTCTCCTAAACCGCGAGCTTGCAATCCCCCGAGGCGAATGTAGTTTTTCATCAATTGCAAAAGAGCAAGCCCGAGCACTTTCTCGTTTTCTTTCGTCATATTTTCTGTTTCAATGCGGAGCGTAAATTCCTGCCCTGCCTCGACATATTCGTAATCGAACTTGGCCGTTCCGCTAACAACATTTGTCTCACGGTCAATTTGAATGCCATCGCGCACCATAGTTTGATCCGCCAATACGACATTAGGGATATATACTTTTGAGGCAATGGCTCCCATCCCATACGTGCGACAGACTGGGCAAATTCGTTTGTAAATCTCTTCATACGCTTCCTCTTCACCATATTTTTCAATTATATTGGCGATCTCTTGCTTTAGTTTGATCGTACATGAAGCATTCTTTTCTAAGAAGCAAATGGCTTCATCACCGATGATATGGTATAGTTTTTCGCTAGTGCTTCGCAGCACCCCTTTAATCGATGAACCTGGTATGTAAGGTAAGCCATCTTTTGTGCGGATGATTGGCAAGTCTGTGTCGGTATCGCTGTCATAACCGCCTCCAATGTGAAGTGGCGTTTTTAGTTTTAATCCGATTGTAAATATTTGTTTATTTTCTAGTTTTGAAAAATTTGGGTAATGCATTGTGATATCTCCCCTCTTAGCCATTGTGATGTATATCATAATAGCCGATCACATATCGCAGGAACGCTTTTGCTTTTTCCCCCGCTTTTTTCTCTCCGTCTCGCTCCCTCCATTCATTTACGATGTTGCGCAAATGTTCTCCAACCATTTGTTTATTGCCGTCAAATTCAATTTTTCTTTTCCAACCGTTTTTCGATTTACGAACCAAACGCTTTTCAATATAGCAATCGGGACCTTTCCCGCAAATTTGCTCCACTATCTTTTCGGCAGCATACTGTTGAAGTTCATACAGCTGCGACTTCTTAATCACCGATTCTATTTCTTTTGCAAACTTCTCGGCTTTTTCAAGCACTTTACTATCAAAGGCCACTGTTTCACTCACATTTGTATCCTGTGTCACGTTCACGTTGCGTTTCGGTTTGTCCCCAATCCAATGATTGACGATGACTTGGCCAAATCCTTCCTCCCTGCGCTCGCCAATCCCCTTTTCTTCTAGGGAGATCAACAAATCTACAAGGGCTTTCTGCTCTTCAAATGTTAAGTTTGTAAACTTAAATACGTGAATGGTTCCTGGTTTTAGCACCCATTCGGCTTGTTTCGGCAAATTCCATGCGCTGTTCCATCCGTGACGCATAGAACTGACTCCCCAACTGACAACCAGTTTTCCCTTTTCGCTAAACAGGTCTTTAAGCGGCTTATGCTCGTCCTCATCACAGATATGGGTTTCCCAATCGATCGCCATCGCATAACGTAAAAACCGATCAAGCAAAATTAGCGGAGAGATAGAAATAAGCGCAATATACCATGTTCCATGTTCAAAATCTTCATTGCCAATCAGCATATTGTACTCTTTTATTCTCTTCCATAGATCTTGGCGAATGCTCTCCTCATCTTGCTTGGGTTCTTGAAATGTCACTCTGACTTTCCCGTAACCGCTCGATCGCTTTTTTCCAATATAGCATGTAAACGAAATATCGTCCCCTTGACCGGTTTCATTTAATAGCTGCAGCGCCTCTCGCGGGAGGGTGGCACGCGCCGTAAATAATGTCCCCTCGGCAATTGCACTTAACGAATACAAGTAACCATGGCGTGCGGCATTTCGAGTGGGGCTAACCGAGATGTTCACCGCTTGATTCAATACAAGATAATCATTGACAATCCCTTGCTCAGCAGGCAACAAGGAATCATTTTCATTTACTTTCAAACTAGTAAGCTGTTGCCTAATGTAATCGGCTAAAATACTTTTCTTTTCTTGCGTACGTTTACTATAAAACAAATCGGCTGTTATCAATTCCGTCCCTTCCGGCAGCGCATCACACCAACGCCCTTGTTGGAATAACTGCGATGTAAGCGGATGGTCAAAGCCAATCCGATTTCTCCATTCTTCGGCGACCGCTCCTCGTAACGTGCTTCCTGGAATAATAATCGTTGTATCCCAATGTGTCTCGCGATCAGGCATGGAGGCAATTGAGATCGGCTGCAGCGCCTCGATAACGACGTTCCATTTCTCCATAGCAACCTCTCCTATAAAAGCAATTGTTGGATTTTTTCTTTGATGGCTCGCTCATCATAGTAATCCGTTCCAATTTTCAGCGACAAAATGTTTGTTTCTCCTTTCCCAAATCCTGTGGACTTGCTTCCGCCAAATGATGTTGTATTTAAAATCGCCAATAAGAAATAAGCTAATTCTGCAGAAATGCTTTCTTCTTTCTTCAGTTCTGCATATCCTTCAACCGTTCCATAGAAACGTTTATTTGCTTGTAACATTGCAACTTCTTGAACTCGCAACATTTTCGTTTTTGCTGCTTTCCGGAAGCGGTCGATCGCTGTGGAGGCTTGTACCATCAGCGCAGCATCGTTTTCTTCTTGAAGCAATAAATCGGAAAAACGAGCCCAACCCTCGATCCCACTTTCACCAAAAATGTCCTTTTCAACTTCAGCACTTATATTAGGAAAAAGGTGCATAAGCCGTTGAAATGTATAGCGAATTCTTCCTTTCGCCGTCGTTGCTGGTATAGTAATTTTCTCCCGACGTGCATTGTCCATTCTCGTACGGTACGCGTTGTCAATAATTCCGTACTTTCCTTGTCCCGACCCGATGCAAACGGCAAACTCCGGTTTAAACGAGTAGCAAATCTCAATTTTTTGTACCTTCGTCATGATTCATCCCCACCATTTGGACGATGTCATATAAATCAAACAAGTCGAGGAGCGGCGAGTATATAGCTCCGTTATAAACAAACGGAAAAGGCGTTTCTTTAAACATTCCATGCCATTCGTCAAAAATTTTTTTTATGTCCGCACTCATTCGGGCGCGCCATTTCAACCATTCAAATCTCATTTGATAGTCGTTGTCTTCGCGTAATATTTCATATAAGACTTCGATTTTCGAACGCGGAAACTTGGCTGCTTTAAGCTTTGAAATCACCGTTAACAATTTGTCAATGCTTTCGTTATGCTCGCGATCAACCATATATCCATTCATACGAACATATCGATTTTCTAACGGAACTCCTGTTCTTATGGAAGTGTTTTCATAATATTTAATTGTTTCAACACCTTGAACAGTTGAATCTGTCAATATCATAAAATCAATGGCACTCTTATTGGCATACTTTTGCTTTGCGCGATACATCAGATCGTACGACATTTGGAACATTCGATAAAGTGGATAACCAATATGAGCAATAACGACACCGGCTCCCATCATCACTCCTCTTTGATGAGGGGAACCGAAAAAAGCATTTCCCGTTAATCGCTCAAACGTTTGAATAAACGTATTCGTATAGGCAAGAGCAATTTCACCGGGCATAATGGCGACAAAATCATCCCCGCCAACCATTGCATAATCAACCATATAATCACTAAATGTTTGTTGAGCGATGGCTGCTGACTGTACAATGCAATCATGCACCGTTTCACTATATGTCTTATATCTTTTCACAAATTCATCATCGTCTTGCCCTTGGAGATTATCCAAAATCGTCTGGCGGAAAAGTGCACCCAGTTTCTTTCCATCAGCATAAACAAACCCTATATAACGACTCGTTCGCTCATCGCTCCCAAATATATCCGCAATTTTCCGAACCCATGTGCTGCCCTCTTTCCCTTTTTGCTCGATCAATTTTCGATGAATGTCCATCAGTCCTGTCTCTTCATGAATTCGAGCCATTTCCCCTTTTGAATACTTTTTTAAATTCTCAATAATTTTGTCTACTCGATAAGCTTTCTTATAACAACTTAAACACAACATGATTTTCTTGCCATCAGGCATATCGTAATGCTTCTCAGCCGGTCGTTTCGCACAGCCCTCGCAACGCTCTACTAATGGAAAAAGCGGGAGAAGCGGCATGACTTTTTTATCTTTCTCCTTTTCTTTCACCCGAAGCATCGCTTCAGCCCGCTCAAGCCACGCTGCAATGAATTCCCCTTCACGCCTTTCGACAACAGCGATGGATAGCGTCACCTCATCCGTATGTTCTAAATACGCTTTTCTAAGCTCATATTCATACGCTTCCGCTTCCTGTTTTGTGCGAAATAAAACTCTTGCTTCGCCGCCCCCTAAACTTAATACCGTTCCATGAAATCGAGCTGCAATTTTTCGCGTTACATGCAAATTTAAATAGTCCAATAATGCACTCGCACCGCGAATAAATTTATATCGTGTATTAGAAAATATATAAGACAATACGTTGTTCGTATCGCTTACAGCAACATATCGATACATCATGCAGCATCACCTTTCTCCTAAACCGTTAGAAAAATTTGCAAAATAACTAAAACGATGCAAACAAACAAAATGCTCCTCCCTAAGTAGACTGATTTTTTCGAAAAACGCCGAATACATTGAGGAAAGGAAAGAAACATAAATACATAAGCAATAATAATCACTGCCAAAACCGTAGCGATGATGTCGAACATTCCCCCTATTATTGAATAATCTGCAATTTTTTTCGCCAGCCAACTTAACTGTTGATCCTCACTGTCAACAGCAATGATCCGATTCATGCCAAACAAGCCAGTCAAACCAGCGAGAACAGTCAATAATTTCAGTTCAGCCGATTGATTTTTATTTTCATACTCTATCAATCTTTGATTGAGTTCTTGCATATCTTGTTTCACCGATCCATACAGCACGTTCGTCCCGAACATTTGTTGATAGAATTTCCAAAGTTCTAACCCTTGTATTTCATTCGTTAAACGATCAAAAATGAAATATTGGTTTAAATTGTAATATTCATCAATAACACTTCTTGCTTTTTCAATTTCTCTGTCATCTTTATCAAATGCTTTCAGTCTTGAAAATCTACCTAAAATTTCCTGTAACTCTTCACGGTAGTATAATTGCAGAAGCACTAAAATCAAGTAATGATTGCAATGGTGTTGGTATAAGATGTCACCGACAAAATCACCTTTCTCTCCTTTGCCTTCATAAAAAGGAGAGTGGGAAGAATTCAGAACCGTTATAGCTGCATAGTCAATCGCTGTATAAAATGTTTGTTCGTTGCTCCAGCGTTTGTACGTATGATCACGCACAAATGATTCGATAAACGAATCTGTACCTCCGCTTTCTCCTTCTTCATCATCGACGGAAAGCAGCGTATATAATTCTTTATCCGTCCACTGGGTTTTGGACGAATCCACTTTAGCAACGAATCCATGCACAAATGCCACTGGTTCACGCAACAAATGGCTGTTTTGATGGTTTTCTACAAACTTCTCATTCTCTTCGGATAAGCAACGGCTTGCAATAACAAACTGGCCGTTTAAGTGGGGTTCCGTGTGCAAAAATTCATGAACATACTCAAAAAACAACCGCTGTGGTCCTTGTTCATCACTTACAAGCAAATGATTCTGCGCAGGATACTTTAGATGATTGTGGCGAATACGGTTGACAAACCTAGTCCAATCTGCAACTGTCAATTGCCCGTTTGTAAAATCGTTTAAATTGACGTCAAATTGCCGATTCTCATGCAAACTTAACCGCACAACCAAAAAATGGCTGTTTTGAAATTGATACAATTCCGTCGCAATCCACTCAAATTCATACGATGGAAAATCCTCAGTTTTTCCTCCATCCACTTTGTATGCTTGAAACACGCGTGGCTGCCTTGTCCCTTGATATTGATAGACCTTCATCCCAACGTCATTTTCATAGTTTAAATTCGAAAAAAGTACATGATGAACATTTGGATGGAAATACTTAATTACTGACTCTTCTGGCAACACTTTATATTCCGTGGAATAAGTTAACGGATAATAATATGTAGGTGAACGTTCTTCGTTCTTTCCGGTTAGAACAGCTTTCCAATCACCGCCTACAGTCACGTTCTTTGTTTGCCATTTAGTACGCAACGAATATATCAAATGAATTACATTGTGACCAAGAGTCCTATCCTTTAGACTTATTCTATTATCAGGATCATTTATATGCTCTTTTTCGACTTTATTTTGTGACCCCATACTATTCCCTCCAAACGACTTGACTAGTTTCCTTATAATAAATCCCCATCTTTATGCAACTATTCATTATTTTACATGAGAAGTGCTCGTTTTTCCATAATTTTTAATAGTCTTAATACCCAAGACCAACTTAATACATCTAAGATTGTTTCTTTCAACTACTGTAGATGAGCATTTTTCATTACAGTCATTTCCATTCCCTAAGAGACAAACAGGGGACCCCTTAGGCAACATGGAGCTGTTTTTTGATCACATCAATGGGAATCTCTTGCTTTGCGGTGTCATCGATGAACTCGACGACGCTGTGTCCTTTCCGAGACCGAAGAAGCTCCGGCCCGGAAGAGAGGTCTTGTTGAGATTCCGCGATGCTGGATGCGCAAGCGAACAGCACCACGACCCCATCACCGCCCGAACGGCAAACGCGGTACCACCTGACTTCAGCTGGTCTTTGGCCTGCCGGAAAACGCATTCGATCGTCCAGCGCTGGGCATCGTAACGCAAGATGTCTTCGTCACTCAGCTCCCGGTCGGTGTCGAAGACAACATGGAGATGATCCGGTGTCATCGGTTCATCCGCCTTCCAAGCCAGCAGCACCACCGCGTCATCAAGACCGTTGAGCGCGCCTTCGCAGCGGTAGACACGATAGCGCTCGCTCCCCACCGTGACGAGGCGGGTGTCGTTGGGCTCGATATAGCGGGCAAACTCCTTCGCTTGAATGGCGATGCCTTTCGGGTAGAGAATCCGGTTCGTCTTGAGCATAGCGATGACATGGAATCCTTGTTTCAAGCAGGCTTCGATGAGCGCTTGGGACGGATACTAGGAATCCATGAGCACATACACCGGCTGAGCCCACTTCCCCTTGAGCGAGGAAAGCATCTCGATCGCTAGGTCGATTTTGCTTCTTCCCGCCGTCTTGTCATACAGACGAAAGGCGAACGGAAACGCTTGCGAGAAGGTATGCACCATCAGCCAAACAAGCGAGTGCCCCCAGACCCATTGATGATCGCTGTGAGAGAAAGGCCAGTCACACCCTTGAATGGCGTGGACAGCCCGTGACGAAGGCTTCGTTTTTTGGCAAATGGATCATCCATCGAAACAAAAAGGGGTTGATTCTCCTGTTTGGCGATTCGCTGGATGCGATGAAGGATCCATGGCTGGAGTTTGCGAGGCAACGTCTCTTCATCCCGAGGGCTTTTCCTGAAAAAATGGGTGAGCGTGGTTCGATGATTGGGATGAAAACTCCAGTGATGGACATCGGTCAATGTTCCCGAAAATCCCTTGGTAGTCAAGGCATCCACAATATGAACGAGATGCTTGATGACCGGTTTCGAGAAATAAAGCGCCAATCCCAGCGTCATGAAAAATTGGTGGATTCCTTGATGATGTGCTCATCGATTCCTAAAAGACTGGTGAAAAACCGCTGTCAAACACCAATTGGAGGCATTTTCATTCAGAAAAGAAAGCCGATTCTACGAGGTTTCTCTAATTGAGAAATGGGTGGAACTCAGCAGTATTTTGCACGAAATCACCGGCCTCCTAAGACATGAATCTCCTTGTTGGTAGTTGACAGTACATCCATTCTAACCAAGGAATCGGGTTCATGTCTCCTTTTTTGTTTAATTGTAAATTTATGTTAGCTAATTTACTCATCTAAAGTAAATATTTTGAAATCCTACCCGACCACGAATGTTTCAATTCCTCATAGGTACGATAAAAACCTAAAAGTATTGTCTCAGCCTGTGATTGTTTAGTGCAAAATGAAAGTACAGAGTTCTGCAACAAAAAAGTGCAGAGCTTCATGGCATAAAAAAAAGGCTTGCCAGCTCCTAAAATTCCCTCTACTGTTAAGGTTGTGAAGAACAAAACAGTGGAGGTAAAGAAAGGATGCTAGCAATGCCTGAAATTCATCATATCAAACATTTGCGTGAAAAGAAAGGGTTATCGCTTTCCGAAATTGTCCGCAGGACGGGATTTAACTGGAGAACAGTCAAGAAATATGCGGATGGAGACATTTCGGTCAGACAAAAAATAAAGAGAAAACGGGGAATGATGGAGGAAGAAGGATACGGTCAAATCATTGATGACTGGCTGGAGGAGGACGCCAAACTGCCAAGAAAACAACGGCGGACAAGCAAGAAGATGTACGAACAATTAAAGCAGGAACATGGCTTTAAAGGGTCTTATCGAACGGTTTGCGCCTACGTTCAAAAACGAAGACCTCAGCTTAAGCTGGAGAAGGAACAACGTTACGAGAGGCTGGAACACCCTCCGGGGGAAGCGCAGGTGGATTTCGGCACCATGTCCGTTGTGACGAAGGAGGGAAAAGAGGAAGACCGATCAATTCTGATTTTGAGCTTTCCGTACAGCAACGCCGCGTATGCGTATCCATTGCCGGCGGAAAACAGCGAATGTTTTCTTCACGGGCTCACTCAGCTCTTTCGACAGGCCGGAGGCGTCCCGAGAAAACTGCGCATCGACAATTTGGCGGCGGCGGTGGTTTCGATTCGAAAAGGAGGCGAACGTCAATATACTGAAGCATTTGAGCGATTCCGGCTTCATTATGGGTTTGACGTACAGGCATGCAATCCGTATAGCGGACACGAAAAAGGGAATGTCGAACGGAAAGTTTACTATACTCGGCAACACTGCTTTGTCCCTGCTCCGTTGATCGAGGGGGATGAAGAACTGACGGAGTGGCTGCATCGCAAGATGATCGAAGATCGAGCCCGCCCCCACTATGAAAAAGGGAGAACCATTGAGGAATTATGGCAGGAAGAACAAAAGGAGTTGCTTGTCCTGCCGGAGAGAGATCTCCCGATCTTCTCCTTCCACCACGCCAATGTCAATAAATACGGGGAAGTAACGGTGGATGGGGAGGCGTTTGTGGTTCATGGGATCCCGGTCCCCAACCGTGTCCTTGTCAAAAAGGAATGGGATCGTTTCATGGTTTTGTCCCAAGAAGGGGAGGTGTACCTGGAAGCGCCAAGGCCGTACACGAAAAAGCAACGGGAGCTCCCTTGGAAGGACATTTTGGCGGAATGGGCGCAAAAGCCCCGGGTGGTGGAGTATTCGCGGTTTCGAGTTTACTTACCGGAGGCCATTAGGAAATACTTCATGGAACAACCGAAACAGACGGCATCACGCATTCGAGGGGTGCAGAAGCTGCTGGACCGGTACACCGTCTATGAGATCGCTCAGTGGCTTGACAAGTATCAACGGTGGGATTTGGCGCCCCATGAGATCGGGGTGTTGATGGAGGCGAAGCGTTCGGAGTATCCCGCGAAATGGGAAGAAGCCTATACCCCTTCCGTTTTCGTCGACTATGAAACCGATTTACATGTGTATGATCAACGTCTTTGTCCGTCAAGGGAAGGGGGAAGCCGGGCATGAAGATGGATGTAAAAGAGATTTGTAAAGCCCTGCATTTGGCGTACATCGCGGATCGATTCGAGGAGGTGGCCTACGAGACCAAGGAACAGTTTTTGCGTGATGTGTTGGCGTTGGAGCTGTCGTTCCGTCAGAAAGCAAAACAGGCTCGATTGATCAAGAAGGCGAAGTTCCGGGAGTTGAAATGGCTCAAAGATTACGAATGGTCGGATCAGATTCATTGGCCGACCACGACCTCGAAGGAAGAACTTTGCGACCTTCGCTTTTTGGAGCAAAAACAGAACGTCCTGCTTTTAGGTTCGCCGGGAACAGGAAAAACCCATCTCGCCACCGCATTAGGATTAAAAGCGTGTGAACGGGGCCATGAAGTTCGGTTTTTCCGTGTCGCCGATCTTGTCGCCCAGCTCGAAGAGGCGTTAAAAGACGGCACCCTCGGACGGCTCAAACGGCAAATCGACACATGCGAGCTGTTGATTTTGGACGAACTCGGCTATGTACCTTTCCAAAAGCAGGGGTCGGAACTGCTGTTTCACATCATTGCCGATTGTTATGAACGAAAAAGTGTCATCGTGACATCGAATTTAGAGTTTGGACAGTGGAATCGAGTGTTTGGGGACAACCGCCTGACGGCAGCGCTGGTGGATCGTTTGGTCCATCACGCCCACATTCTCGCGTTTACGGGTGAGAGCTACCGCTTGCGGCATGCGCTTTCTGCCGTTCAGTCGCTCCCTTCTCACTCGGTTGAAAGGTAAATTCATTGAGCCGGCAAGCCTATGTATTTTTTCTTGCAATTCTCTGCACTTTTTGCTTGCAAAAAACATGTGATTTCATATCAGTGGTTTCAATCCCTCATAGGTACGATAAAAACTCAAACGGCGTCGGCTGCTTTGGCTCCTCTTTTGGGTTTCAATCCCTCATAGGTACGATAAAAACGAACACGATTTTTCCTTTTCCTTCGTTGCCGGGGTGTTTCAATCCCTCATAGGTACGATAAAAACGACGAAAGCGGACAAGTAGGGGAGGAAAACTGGTGGAAGTTTCAATCCCTCATAGGTACGATAAAAACTGATGAAAAAAGGACATTTGCGGATTTTCGAGATTTGTTTCAATCCCTCATAGGTACGATAAAAACCGTCAGCCGGATCAAGAAAACCCAAGAGGAAATCGATGTTTCAATCCCTCATAGGTACGATAAAAACGAGGTCGATGAGGAAAAGAAAGCACAGCTTGAAGAAGTTTCAATCCCTCATAGGTACGATAAAAACTCACTAAACTCAAAAATTCCAAGAGCAATACAAAGAAGTTTCAATCCCTCATAGGTACGATAAAAACCGAACATCGCCGTAAAGATGGATTCTCATGATGATGTAGGGTTTCAATCCCTCATAGGTACGATAAAAACCGTCAGCCGGATCAAGAAAACCCAAGAGGAAATCGATGTTTCAATCCCTCATAGGTACGATAAAAACTTTTGAAACGTACAGGAACAACGAAGGTGGACTATTGTTTCAATCCCTCATAGGTACGATAAAAACAATCATGAAGCTCCCCCCAGCAACTTGCGGACAGCGGTTTCAATCCCTCATAGGTACGATAAAAACCGTTAATATTGGCGGTTAGAAGAAACGACCTTGATTTGCGTTTCAATCCCTCATAGGTACGATAAAAACGCCGTTTAGCCCGATCAATATACACAGGCAGCTTAGTTTCAATCCCTCATAGGTACGATAAAAACCGAGGCCGTATGATTTTGTGGATCAGGATACTGGTGTTTCAATCCCTCATAGGTACGATAAAAACTTAAAATGGTCGGATTTTGAAGAAGTTGATGATGGAGGTTTCAATCCCTCATAGGTACGATAAAAACCTTATCCACTCCCGATCATCCATTTTCCATTTCACGAGTTTCAATCCCTCATAGGTACGATAAAAACTCTTTACACCTTTCTATTTTCGCTTTCATTTCACAGTTTCAATCCCTCATAGGTACGATAAAAACTCTTCTTTCGGGTTTTTGACATTTCGAATCACTACAGTTTCAATCCCTCATAGGTACGATAAAAACCTGTCGAGCCTGACGCTCGTGCTGCCAATCACGAGAATGTTTCAATCCCTCATAGGTACGATAAAAACTCTAGGTCTTTTTCCATGTCTTCTAGGGTCACGCGCATGGTTTCAATCCCTCATAGGTACGATAAAAACATGCCTGCCGGAACGGCGTTCTTGGTCAATCCGGCGTTTCAATCCCTCATAGGTACGATAAAAACGAATTGCGAAAAAGTATGGAACAACAGTGCAAAACTTAGTGTTTCAATCCCTCATAGGTACGATAAAAACCTATTTTGACGACTGGTTTGGTCGGTGATGTTTCAAAGATGTTTCAATCCCTCATAGGTACGATAAAAACCAACGGTCGGCGAGTGCCGTCACTGCGGTGCTGAACTGTAGTTTCAATCCCTCATAGGTACGATAAAAACCATCTCGGAACAGTCCATTGGTTCCGACTGCACGATGTTTCAATCCCTCATAGGTACGATAAAAACCAACCGTTCGTGTAGACAGCGCAACCGCTGTAAATGGTTTCAATCCCTCATAGGTACGATAAAAACCCCCCAAAAGGCGTTGTTATATCAAGCTTTTCCCTTAAACGCCATCCTCAGAATAACACATTCCGAAGATTCTGTCAATCCAGTTCATTCGTCATGGCTGTAGGGATCAAGCGATCAAAATCAATGTCGTCGACCCCCTGGGGTTTTTGCACGATTGGAGGTCGACGACAAGTGAATGGATCGGCCATTTGCGCTTCGCTTAGAGAAGAGGCTTCAAGCGATTGGAGAGCGTGCATCATCCGCTTTTTCTGCTTCCCTTTGTTCCGAAGGTATTCATTCTCACCACCACTGACCCAATTCGTTGATGATGGCTGACGGCCTTCCTCGCTCGCCTGCTCAGCGGTCGGTCGGACTGTCCATTTCTTGAGGCGGACACTTCTTTTGGACAATGACGTTCAATCGAGATCAGTTGTTTGACGTTTACATCCGCCATTGCAATTTCGCTACGCACTCCACATGCGCCGTATGGGGAAACATGTCGACCGGCTGGACTTCGATCGTTTCGTAACCCCCATCCTCTAAAATGCGCAAGTCGCGGGCCAAGGTGGCGGGGTTGCACGAGACGTAGACGACGCGCGGCGGCTTCATGGCGATGATCGTCTCAAGAAGCGTGGCGTCGCAGCCTTTGCGCGGCGGGTCAACGACGAGACAGTCAGCCCGGATACCTTCCTGATACCAACGCGGGATGACGTCTTCGGCGGCGCCGACTTCGAAGGTGACGTTTTTGATACCGTTCAGCTCGGCGTTGCGCTTGGCGTCTTCGATCGCTTCGGGGACGATTTCGACGCCGTAGACATGCTTCGCCTTTTTGGCTAAAAAGAGCGAGATCGTGCCGATGCCGCAGTAGGCGTCCATAACCGTCTCCGTTCCGGTCAGCTCAGCGTATTCGAGCGCTTTGTCGTACAACACTTTCGTCTGTTCCGGGTTGACTTGATAAAACGAGCGGGCGGAGATGGCGAATTGGATGTCGCCGATGCGGTCGGTGATGAACTCGCTTCCCCATAACACCTGCGTGTTGGCGCCGAAAATGACGTTCGTCCGCTCGGGGTTGATGTTTTGCACGATCGATTTGACGTCCGGAATGGCGCGGAGGATGTCGCGGACGATCTCTTGTTTATGAGGCAAATGGCCGGTGCGGGTGACGAGCACGACCATCACCTCGCCTGTTGCCGCGCCGTAGCGGGCGACAATATGGCGGAGGACACCGCGGTGGGTGAGTTCATCGTACGGCAGGACGCCGTAGCGCGCGGCGATCCGTTTCACCGCTTGGACGACGACGTCGTTTTTCTGCTGCTGGATGAGGCAGACGTCCATGTCGATGATTTCGTGGCTGCGCTCTTTGTAAAATCCGGCGACCAGCCCCCCTTCGCGCTCGCCGACCGGCACTTGCGCCTTGTTTCGGTAGCGCCACGGGTTCTTCATCCCGATGACGGGATGGACGGTGACGTGTTCTAGCTTGCCGATGCGGGCGAGCACTTCTTTCACGTGCTTCTCTTTCGCCTTCAGCTGGCCTTCGTAGCTCAGGTGCTGCAGCTGACAGCCTCCGCATTGACGATAAACAGGGCACGGGGGCTCGACGCGGTCGGGGCTCGGTTCGTACAGCTCGATGAGACGGCCGTACCCGTATCCTTTTTTCACTTTGATCACCTTCACTTTGGCCCGCTCGCCAGGAAGCGCGTTTTTCACGAACAACGGAAAGCCGTCCACTTTCGCCACGCCGAGCCCGTCATGGGTCAAATCGGTGAATGTGACGTCATAATAGTCGTTTTTGGCGACTGGTGTTTGTTGTTTCGCCATATCGTTCCCCTTTCTGCCGATTCGTGTAAAGTTAGCGTTCCCTTCGGAGGCTGGTGATTGACTCGCACAACCGCTTTCTAGGAATCATTTCTCAAGTGGAAAAATTTGTTGCATCAACCTCTATGTTCAGGCGTTCCATCATCGATCAAGGCAAACAGCGGTTTTTCACCAACCTTTTAGGGGCGTCATCACATAAGAAAAGAACAGGCTTATGACCCTGTTCTTACTTGTTCCGCCTTTTCTTTTGGCATCAACACTTCGAGATGGCGGTATAAGTTGACAAACTCGCCCGGAAGCATGCCCCCGAATTCGCCGTCTAAGTTCAGCTGCATCGGTGAGCGGACTTTCACCCGATTCGCTTTCGTGTAAATGATATGCGGGTCGTTAATGTGCTCCCCGCGCGCCGCCAGCGTCACAAGGCGGACAAATTCGGCCAAATTCGTTTTCTTGACGATAATGAGGTCAAACAGGCCGTCATTCAGTGACGAGTCGGGCGCCAGCTTTTCAAAGCCGCCGACCGAGTTGGTCAGCGAGACTAAAAACATCATGATTTCGCCTTCAAACAGTTTGCCGTCATATTCAATGCTCGCTTCAGTGGCGCGAATGGACGGAAGCATTTCCATCCCTTTTAAATAATAGGCCAGCTGACCGAGCATCGTTTTGAGTTTGCTTGGCACTTCGTAGGTGAGCTCCGTCAGACGGCCGCCGCCCGCGATATTGATGAAATAGCGTGTTTTGTCTTCGTTCGCCACACAGCCGATGTCGATCGCCACCGGCTCGCCCGTGGTGATCACCTCGCACGCTCCTTCAATCGTACGCGGCACGCCGATGGCGCGGGCGAAATCGTTTGTCGTTCCCACCGGGATGACTCCCAGTTTGGGCCGGTACGGTTGATGAGCCAGTCCATTGACCACCTCGTTGATCGTTCCGTCGCCACCGGCGGCGATCACGAGGTCAAATTCGCGCTCCACCGCTTGCCGAGCAGCTTTTGTCGCATCTCCCGGACCCTCGGTGGCATGGCACGACGTTTCGTAGCCCGCTTTTTCCAACTGAACGAGCACATCGGGCAAATGGCGCCTAAACTGCTCGCGGCCCGATGTCGGATTGTAGATGATTCGAGCTCGTTTCATTGTCCTCAACCTACTTCCTTTTTTCCATTCCACCCGTTCCCATCATAGCGAAATAATGCTTGACGCGCAACTCCGAAGAATGTCGTGAACATTGGCCGATATGGACGCGAAGGAAATACTTTTTGTGCGATAACCCGAACCTTCCCCCTTTTATCGTGGGAAACAAGCGCCCTTTGTTCGACCAAGGGCGCCTGACACTGTTTATAACTCACTCGCATTCGCCTGTTCGGAAGCGATTGGCTTGGCCGTGACGGCCGATGATGCGCCGCTCGTTGTGAGATTCTCAAGCAGCTGCTTGACATCGATGCCGGTCGATGCTTTTAACGTCTCTTGCAGGCTCGCCATTAAGTTCGTCGCATATCCCGTGACGCGGTTGGCGCCGCCGTTTGTTCCCGATCCCGTATCGACGATCGTCAGCTTCTCGATGTTCGCAAGCGGGCTCGCCACTTGTTTGGCGTATTCTGGAAGCATTTTGATGATCATGTCGAGCACGGCCGCCTGGCCATAGCGTTCGAACGCTTCGGCAATCTTTTGTTTCGCTTCCGCTTCGGCGAGACCTTTCAGGCGGATAATTTCCGCTTCCGCCTCCCCTTTCGCTTTCTCGGCCTCGGCTTTCGCCAACCCGTCGAGGCGGATGCGCTCGGCTTCCGCTTTGGCCAGCGTCTCAACGCGGTATTTTTGCGCGTCGGCTTCAGCGATTTGTTTCGCCTTCTCGGCGGCCGCTTTTTGTTCGATCGCGTAGCGTTCGGCATCAGCTTTTTTCTTCACTTCCGAGTCGTATTGCCGCTCGCGGCGCAAAATTTCTTTTTCTTCAAGCTCGATTTGTTTTTGCCGCTCGATGATTTTAATTTGCATTTGTTGGGCCGTTACTTCTTGTTTGGCTTTCGCTTCTTCGAGATGATACGCCTGATCGGCGCGCGCTTTGGCGATATCTTGTTCGCGGCGGAATTCAGCGAGTTTGAGCTGGTTGATTTTTTCCGCCTCAGCGATTTCCGTCAGCCGCTCGAGTTCCGCTTTGCGCGCTTCTTTATCCGCTTCGGCCCGCTTGATGCGTGTCTCTTTTTCTGCTTCGGCCGTCGCAATATCGGCGTCGCGCTTCACTTGGGCGATGCGCGGCTTCCCGAGCGCATCGAGATAGCCGTTTTTGTCGCGCACGTCTTTGATCGTGAACGAGACGATGACAAGCCCCATTTTCGCGAGATCTTGCGAAGCGACACGCTGCACTTCTTGCGAAAATTTATCGCGGTTTTTGTAAATTTCCTCCACCGTCATCGACCCGAGGATCGAGCGGAGATGGCCTTCAAGCACTTCTTTTGCTTCGTTTTCCATATCTTGGCGCGTCTTGCCTAAAAACTGCTCGGCCGCGGTCGCGATTTCGCTGATCGAACTTCCGACTTTGATGATCGCCACCCCGTCCGCCATAACGGGAACGCCTTGTTCCGTATACACTTCCGGCGTTTGCACGTCGAGCTTGATCGACAATAAACTGAGCGGCTCAGCCTGCTGGAAAATCGGCACGACAAACGTGCCGCCGCCGCGGACGATTTTAATTTTGTTTCCCGATTCGTCCACGTGAACGTTTTTGCTTCCTAAGTAGCTACCTGTGACAATAAGCGCCTCATCCGGCCCGACCGTGCGGTAGCGGGCGATAAAAATGGCAATGAGTCCGACGAGAAGCAAGACGACAACACCAATGACAATCAACCATGGCGCAACCATGACAGGTCCCCTTTCTTTGTTTTAGATGGAAAGATGATACGGATCGTGCCTCGCCACCACGGCGACGCCGTTTTCCATTTGCACGATGATGACCTCTTCTCCTGACGGAATGGCTTCATTATTTGCGCTTTTCGCTGTTTTGGCCACCACACCGCTTTGACGGGAGATGAGAATTTCACCAAACCCATCCGGCGGCACGGACACGATCACCTTCGCCAGCGACCCTTCCAAGTCGGCATCCGTATACCCAAGCGACGCCTCAGCCGACCGAAGCGGCAAAAAAACGAAAAAGTGCAAAAGCAACACCACGACAAGCGCCACACCGACACTCAGCCAAACGATCCACCGGGACGCCCAATCGGTATACCATTCCGCCAACAAACCGACCGCGCTCGCGACGATGAAAAATGATAAGACGAGCTGCGGGCTGAACAGCGGATGGTCGGCCACATCGAACAGACCGTCAAGCACATCGCTGAAGAAAAAATACAACACCGTAAGCAACGCACTGACCACCAGCACCGCGCCGTATACGACTTCAGGCGAATAGCCGAACACCATCTCCTCCCCTCCTTTCCTGTCAACAATTCATACGACCGAAGCCGTTAGAGGTTTCATGATTTTTCCACCTCCATCAATATTCGACAACATTCCTCATGTTTCCTGTCTCCAGAGAAAAAACATACATTCTGTTCACAAACGATTGTTCCTAGGTTCAGAAAATCAAGTCCCAAAAAATCGGCTGACCCATCCATTGAGTTGTTCAGAACAAATACTGGAACCAAGAGTACAACAACGAACAAATACGAACGACAGAATGTGTTTGTAATGATGCCAGCAATGAGCGTGGCGATGCCGATGCCCTTCCGTCATGACATGCTCGCCCCACCTTTACTACAATGAATGGCCAAAACATCAGCAACAATCTGCTGATCCACCCATGCAAAGAACATATCAGGGCACTGACCGCTCGCTTTCGTAAGCGTGAATCCCGAATCATGAGGAAGGCAACAACATGAGTCATACAAAAACGGTTCTCTTAATCATACGGTTCCTCTCCTACATGAATGATCGTTATCCGTTACATGTGATGAAAATATTGTAGGTCACATTCAGGTTCCCCAACAAGCGCAGTGGAGTGAAAAAAAAGATATACAAAAAGGACCTATCCCTGCTATAATGCTAATTAGAAAAAAAAACCAATATTAGAAGAAAACGTTCATGAACGTTCAACAACATGTCATTGTCAACCTACCTACATGTAGAAAGGAGGAGTTTCGTTACCAATGGGTGTTAGTGGATTTACTTAAGTGATAAATAATGACTGGGGGTTTTCTTGCACTTTTTTCAACTAGACAGGGGGAACAACAGATGCCAGATATGACGATATCGATTTGGACTGCTGCG
Organism: Geobacillus sp. YF-1; assembly: GCF_052692335.1. Taxonomy (NCBI): domain Bacteria; kingdom Bacillati; phylum Bacillota; class Bacilli; order Caryophanales; family Anoxybacillaceae; genus Geobacillus; species Geobacillus sp. YF-1. Next base: position 384,889 of record NZ_CP199850.1, on the reverse strand, counting down.
GCTGGCTTTTTTCTTAGTTTCTTAGCCTACTTTTTAAAAAAATGGATCCCTTATTTATATGTCCATATCCTGACGGCTATACTCGGAAGCGGATGGATCGTCTATGTGTTCTTAGATCAAGGGTTTATAAAAACGGTGTCTATTTTTTTTATATTTGTATTTAGCTTTTTTAGCTCTCCGGTACCAGAAAGAAGCAAGGTCCAATTGCAAGAGATCATCGATCAACTAAAAGAACAAGGCGCGAGAGAAATTGTCTTGTCTAAAAATAAAGAGCGCCTTTTAGTGGATTTCTTATTTTCCGGATTGTTTATAGTCATCGCTGTTCTTTACTTCCTTTTCGGACCGGATTCCCCGATCACGCTCATACTTTTATATAGCTTCGTCTCTCTTGTCGTTGGACTGACAAAAAGAGTGGAGTTGTTTCGCTCTCTCCGCCTTTTTTACGCAGAACACGAAGAAGTACTATATGCTGTATCTTTGTTTGAAACAAAAAAGTATCCATTGGAGGAACTTTCAGAAGTCAGCGTTCAAACCCGGCCGGATGTGTTGCAACTATTCCAGCTTTTTTCTTTGTTCTCTCCTAACGTGGACTATACGACCAGCATGGGGAAAACGTGGAAGCTATCTTTTTCCGGTGAAAAAGTCTATCTCACTCCGGATCCATCGGAATCAATGGCATTTCTCCTCAAAGAAGAAATACATAAAATGGAAGAGGTCGAAGTAAAGCCTTTCTATCATCAAAACAATTGGAAACGTCTTTTAGGAAAATGGTATTTTGCAGCTGCGGTAAAAGGGGTGGGAGCTTATGCAGCTCTCATCACACTGTTTACTTTGATGGGGATCGGACCGATCGTAACAACCATTGTTATGGTACTATTTTGGATATTCAATCTATGGATTTCTGATCGCGTATTAAAAATCGCTTTAGATATGAAGAAAATAGACGATCCCGATTTGCTGCCTATCATCGAGAACGTTTTTTCACGCGCCGGCCTTTCCCATGTCGAAATTTATGTCACGGAATCAACCGAATATAACGGTTTTGCGATAGGCGCGAATATCGGCCGATCATTGGTAGCCCTGACTTCCGAAACACTGAAACTTCCTCATGAAGCCATTAAAGGCATTTTGGCTCACGAGGCCATTCATGTGAAAAAGCGAGATGTCTTGATTGGACAGCTATTGCGATTTTTGTTGATCGGGTTGATTTTAGCTAGCGTTTTCTTTTTTAATAAATATGTTCACGATGAAAACGGAAAAACCTTTGCATTTCTCAGCCTTTGGCTCTTGATTTTTCTGCTTCCTGCTTTCCAGTCTCTATTCACACAGTGGATGGAAGTACGGGCAGATCATTTAGGAGCAACGCTGCTGGACGGTGGGAATGCTCAAATGGCTAACAGCTTGACGATCCTGTGTGAATATCAAGATCGAGCATTGGAAAAGTCTGCGGGATACCGTGTTACGTTTGAAAAGGAGCAGGAAGTGAATCAAAAGAACAAAAAAATCTCTTCTTTAGAAAGAGATTCTTGGTTTTTCAGATTTTTGGAGTTTCAGTTTATGTCTCATCCACCCATGTATTGGCGTGTTCATTCGCTGCAAACAACAGAAACCGGCTGGAGCATCGGAAAAATCAAATTATGGTTATGCAGCCGCTTCCGGGAGTCGTTGCCCCATTGAAACTGTAGGGGAGCAGACTGAATCATCTCAATGGTCAACTGAGATCTCCTCGTGAGATCTCGTCATTGTACACATGAGACACGAACCGCGTTGTGACTCGTGATGGGCATATGCCTATGAGCTCTGCTCGGTTCGTGTCTCTTTTTTTGGTCGTCAATCGATTGGATAATTGGCTTATTTAGCGTTATAGAAACTTTCCTAAATCGTTCGAATTCGAGAACACCCTCTTTTCAATTCATCCAAATACCACCTTAAATAATGAAGACGTTATCATCACCACAAATACAAAATTATATTAGTTTGTCATAAAGAGTTTCCGATCTCCGTGTTCCATCTTATCACCTGACAAATTGGCACCGTGACAAGAAGGGCGAACAATACCATGTAAAACAAAATTGCCACTTATATAATAACGAGTAAACCTAGTCAGAGTATGTCAAAGCTATATTTTTTAACTGTGTATAATTTCTCAATGCTTCTAGTCCTTTTTCTCTTCCGAACCCACTTCGTTTATATTTGCCGAAAAGCATTTGAATACCTCGACCTGCCCTATAATTATTTGGTAAAAACCTGTCCAGATTGAACCCTTTCTGCAACACGATGAGCCCTCTTTACATCTGATGGCCCAATGCTTGGAACAAACCCCAATTTAGTCCCCGTTGAATGGCTTCCTATTCCTATTCAAACTGGCGATCGTGTGAACAGGGCGAAATAGCGACGCAGCGGGCGAATACAAGCGGCGAACCGCTCCGTGAACGGCCGCCACGCCAACAAGGAACGTGACGATGACCAACCTTCACCCTCCATAGCGGCATCTATATACACGCTCATTGAAAAATGAACATTTGGCCTCTTCTGTAGCGAGTTTCCTCCGCATCGCTCTGCTTGCAGGTTGGGTCTACAGGATCTTTGCAAGAAATGATGCAGCGCTTAGGGGGTGCAGGATAACGGAGGGTGAACTCTTCATATTGCATGTATATAGTACCATTGCTTATTGAATGTCATCCATGACACAAAATGTCTGCAAGTTGTGTTCTTGTTTTGGCACATTCAGGCGCGACACCGGTTGAGACGTGCGCAAATGAAAGATTTGCATTTCCCCTGCATGATCCGACTCGCTTCCTGCTGGCGGCTCCAATAGCACATACACATAGTCGCCATGAAATCGGGCTTCCCAGTACGATGCGGGCAGTTCGTGTTTTTCGATCGGCTGGAACTGAGCGTTCAAAGCCACCCATCCCGATTTCTCCCGCTGTACGTAGCTCACCCACAGCGTGTCTCCTTGTACTTGAAGCTGATCGAATCGTGTTTCTTCCTCTCCTATATCCCTATACGCCACCCGCCATGAACGCAAATCAATGATGGTGAGACGAGGCTTTGTGGCGATGACAAGGTGGTTGCGGAAAGCCGCCATCGATCGGGCGGAGGAAGTGAGCAACGGAATTTCTTTCACGACCTCACCGCGTTGATCGATCACATACAATACGCCTTGTTCCTTTTCAATCGCATCGGCGAATACATAGAAATACGGCGCTACGTACAAAACTTGAAGGATGTAAGGAGGGAGGCGTTTAGAAAATCGCAATTTCCCCTCTTTTCGTACTTCGAGTTTATTCGTTTGTACATCTTGATTGAGCGAACGAATATCCCACTCTCCTTGCAACGAGGCAAACGAAAGAGGATCGGAGAGCGCTTCTTGATCGGTAACCGTCCATTTGCTTGGATTCAGTCGATACACATACCTTCCCGTATAATCGGACCACAACAATAGTTCCTTTGTTGAGGAAACGGGCGAAAGGTGAGAAATTCCAACCGCTTTGAGCGTCACCACTTTGCGCACATGATGTTCGTCCGCCTCCACGATATATGACTCTCGTTCTAACGGATGAGAATACAAAAAGAAAATACGCGCCGACGGATCTTGCGGCAAGCGGGCTTTGGATGGCTCGTACGTCCGCACTGAAGAGACAACGGAATCGTCAATGTTCTGCCCCCAATACACGATGACAGGCATAGCTGCCGCCAGCACCACCCATATCCATCTCTGCCGCTTCCACCAAACTTGTCCTTCCTTTTGACCTCCTATGCGTTGAACAAGCCATGCCCAGTACCATATGATGTAAAGGAACAACGCAAGCGACAGCCACGCCCACCATTGTCCTTCGATAAGGGATTGTTGCCAATACTCGAACGGATCGACACCGACCCTGGCGATCGTGTGAAAATTGTTCAGAAAAAAGAGCGGCACTGCGAGCACCGCAGCGAGCGAATACAAGCGGTGAACCGTCCCTTTCACTAGCATCACCACACCGACGAGCAGCGTTGCGATGCATACGATGTAGTACAACATTGTCATCCATAACGGTGCACTTGGACCCATGTTGCATCCCCTTCCAGTCATGATAGTTGGAATATTCGATGAAATGGATACTGTTTCCTTCTTTGTGAAAAGATTTTCTCCTCCAATGAAATAACTGCTGAAATTTTGCTTCCCTCCACAAAGTTGGTAAATCCTCATTTTCTCGGCTCTTCACCAAAAGTTGTACTTGACTGTTTGAAAACATGCCATACTTCTTTACTCTAAAGAAAAAAACAGTAAATCAACGATTTTCATACATGGTGACACGAAACGATTGTATATACAACACATCGTATGGAAATTGTTTATATAAAATGATAAAATAGTTAGCATCAACGACTTGAAATGAAATCAACTTCATTAAAAGATTCACCTTCGTGGGGCCCACTCCGGTGATACTGCTCCTAAGGTTCCGTCCTGTTATAATGAAACGCCCATCCGGTCGTATCATGTGCGGCGTACGACATGGTCAGAAGTTAGCCGTCAAACGCAAGTGCCGACGTTCGGCCATCATGCCCACGTATCGCTGTTTGGGGCGGTTCACGTCCATGATGGCAAAACGGTTCTTCAATCAGCAGGGACGGCCAATGCGACAACGTTTTTGGATTTCCTGCCAGCTCTCAAAGAGCGTTGCCCGGATCGACTCATCGTCTTGGTGCTGGATAACGCCCAAATTCATCATGCCAAAATGGGAAGAGCGTTTTTGCAGGAAGAAGGACCGTGGGTTCACTTCATTTCCCTTCCTCCGTATTCTCCGCAACGGAATCCGATCGAACGCTTGCGGAAAATGGCGGAAAGACACCGTCATCACCAATGTCTTTCATAAGGATCGAAACGATTCACCCAAGCCATTGCCCGGTTGGTGGACTACATTCATGAACGCCCCGGGGAAGTGCTGCAACGCCTGGGGTGTGCAGCGTAATCGAGAAGTGAACTTTTCAAGGTGCATCCTATATAGTCGCCCCCAAAACAGCTTGGTCTGAAATAGAGGGAGTGTTTAGCAATGATTCATTATCAAAGAAAAATAGATATAAAAAGTTTCGCTATTTTTTTTATTAGTTTTTTGTTCATAGTCTTAGTATGTTCATTTTGTTTTACACGTACTGCATACAGTTTAGTAGAATTGTTCTTAGAGAACCGAAAAACGCTCGTACTCAAAGATGAATTCACATTTGTGATTTTACTAATAACATTAAATGTTCTTTTGGAAATGGAAAAAAAGGGGGCTTCCCCTCATCGAAGGAATCTAGTTTTTTATAGTTTAGTAGGCGTTTGTTGTTCCTTTTTCTTTATTGGCTCTAATATTTTTAAATTTATTACTGTATACCGCACAGACATGATCATTGATGCTTTATTATTATTACAGATAATTTTAATGGTATTGGCTATTTGGAGACTTCCGATCTATAAACCGTTAGAGACATCTTCCTTTATTGGCTTACTTGCTATCGCTATAGTCGATTTTTTTATCACAATAGCACTTGTCATGTATAAGGAAGAAGTTTCTCAAATCACCCAATACTTGAAAAACAAAACTTTTTATGTTGTTCAACCAATTCTAGTGATCGGTATTGTTCACTTTATTATACTTTTAATAAGTATAAAGTTGTTTGGCAAGTTAAATATTAGAAGTCTAGGACTATTCAACGCATTGAACTTTATAAATGGTATTGCAATATTTCTCTTTATTTGGGTTTTGATCCAGTTCACGCAATTTGCTGTTGTTTATTTTTTGACGAATAGAGTTGTTTGGGTATTTACCCATGATGATATCATGCCTGTAGAATGGCTTGGAAATCATTTTGGGTATATTTGGGGCGTGGGATTGCCTGAGGAACTTTTGATGCGGGGGGTTATGTTCACTCAACTTTATGCACTTTTTTCAAGTAAATTTCCATTCAAAAAAGAGCAGAGTATTTTCATTTCTTTAATAATATCACAGGTTTGTTTTGGGATGTATCACTTGCCTAAATGGTCAGAGTTTGGAATGGGATGGGATTATTTGCTTCGAACTTTTATGCTCGGTATATTTTTTGTGCTTGTTTACCTTCGAACAGGTAGCCTATATGTGTCTATTTTTATTCATGGCTTGATTGATTATCACGTTCCACTCTTTTATCCAAAAGAAATAATTCCGTATACTGAAGATATTGCGAATTTAGTGGTATTTTATGCTTTAATAGCATTAATATGTTGGCCATATATTACAAAAAATGACTTGAAAAATAATGTATGATTTCGGCAGTCTTGAATCAATTTTCAGGCGGGATCTAGTGCACGACGTCATCGATGTCCAGTCGCACGATTTTGTCCCGACGGGCCAGCCTTGCCACCGGAGCGGTGAAACGGGAGACGAGTTGGGAGCAGCTGGCTTCCATTCGGTTTCGCCCCCGTCGATCACGAACCTTGTCCGCAGGCAAAGCGTAGGGCACCACGGAGGATTTGAAAGCGCTCTTCGTCTAGGGCATCACGCCGCTCTTGTCGCTGCGCCGCAAGGGGAGAAAAAAATCCCCAACCCAGAAGCACTGGGCGAAGGATCCCGCTTAGGAAGCACAACGCCGGGCGAACGTCCAGGAAGTTCAGATTCGCAACCAAGCGAGAGGGATTTTGGTTGCCTAGTGACCGTCGAACTCGGGATGGTCATATCCGATGAAAGCAAAAAGAGTTCCTTTCTGTCAGAACGATGTTCCCTTCCTCCGTAAGGAAGCGGCTGCTCACATTCAACGCACGTTTGGCTTGCACCCGCAAAGTTTCTCTTCATAATTTAATCGTGTTTTCAAGTTGCAGGGGGATGGATGGGTGAAAACAGAAGGACATAACTTTTGGAACGGCATCCCCCTCTATGTTTTGGACCATGCTTACTCAGCAGTTATCAATTCGCTTTTGTTATGTTTAACACTTTAGAATCGATACCTAATTCTAGTTCATTGGTTTTTTGAAACTCGGTATTATATATATAAATTTTTTTGGATTGATCAATCACGACTAAATTTTGATTCCAAGCCGTTATATTAGTGGGATTATCCGCCAATTTGACTTTTTCCGCTTCTTGACCTCCTTCAATTTTGAAAGCTTCGATAAAGGATTTCCGGCCATAAGGCTGATACAAGATAATGATTTTATTATCCAAAATAGCCATATCTTTCGTCCCCTGTTTTAATTTCAATTCCTTGTAGATTTCCCCATTCTTTATATAATACAGTTTATTTTTATTAGACGAGGCTCCAGCTGCTTCTTCATTTGACAATCCAATCATCATATCTTTGTAAAAAAGTATTTGATTGGGCACATGAGGTTGATCCATTTTTAGAACTTTATCCAACTCCCAAGTATCTAAATCAAAACGATAAATATTTGACTTACTGTTCTCACAAAGCGAAGGAAAATAAACTTTATTTCCAACCTTAATCATTGATTGCACAATTCCGTTGACTGTAAATTCTTTGACGAATTTATTTTTCCTTAAATCATACAATCCTAGCTTCGTAATAGGCATTCCTTCCGAGTCGATCAAAGAAAGAGATGAATCCATAAATAAATACCCATTGTATGAAACAACATTCATAGGACCAAAATCTTTGACCTTTTTGTATTTGGCTTGACCGTTGGAGAATTCTGTTATCCCTGCAAAATGATGTTCCGGCGAATAAGTAGGAGCTAGCAATTTTTTCGTACGTTTATCGTAAACAGAGGTGTGCATAAACCTTTCATTGTAAATCTCATCCTTAGTCAAAATTCCGTTATTCTCGTAAATTAAAATAATTTTATTGGGTGTATTGATTAATAGATCTGGGTTATCAGAATCAAAAGAAACCTTAACACTCGAGCTCTCTTTTGATTTGAACCACACGTATCCTCCTAGCAAAATCGCTATCAACAAAAAAACGAAAAATAGTAATATGTAAGTTCTTCTCATAAAAAATACCTCCCTAATCAAATTTTAGGACACAGCCATCAGCTGTGTCCTATTTATCTTTATTTTACCCTTCGCTTCTCATAAATAAATACGTCTGTTCATCATCGGCTATATTATCCGGCGTGACCCAGTAACCACCATTACTATCAATATCAATGCTCGCCTTTATTTTATAACCAACATAAGGAAGTTTTGTACAATACCACTCATCATAATTTGTTTTAGAACTGCTCCAATCATATGGTTCACCCATTTGTTGACGTAAATAAGATATGACCTTCTCTCTTTGGTCTAAAGATGCATCAGGAACCCAATAACCCACTACTTCTTTATAATTCGTTTCCCAAAAGCGTTTAGATTCTCTATACACACCTTTATTGGGCATTGCACTTATGAAGTTCCCGTAATAATCATCATAAGTGGCGCCATGTCGGTAGTAGCCATAGGGGACGCTCGATGAAGATCCGGAACTCGGACCATTCCCTAAGATAATATCTCCATATCCCCAAACATTCCAATTGATATTATGGTTATAAGATGCTGTTGTAACACTAGCTTGTATTGACGGCATTTCATTGGGGGAAGAGAGAACCTTGCCTTCTTTCTTTAACGTTTCAGCATTCATTTCTTCGGTGGAGTGTAATTTGATTCTATTCGAAATTTTTAATTCTTCGCTTTTAAGTTGCTTTTCAGCTTGTCTTTTCAGCTGATCTTTAATAGACATTTCTTTTTCAACAGCTGCCTTGTTATTCATTTCATCTGGTAAAGAACCCGAAATTGAGCCTGAAGAAGCGTAAGCACTTGTTGCAAAAGCCAGCAAAAACCCCAATGATAAGAATTTTGCTTTTTTTAACATTACGCATCCCCCTTTGTATTGATAACCCTCTGTTGCTCGTTGAGCACTAGCGCTCAACTATCCCAAGTGTTGCAAGGGAATACACCAACAAGATACCATCAAGCGCTGTATCATCCCCTGCAATGAAAGTGAGTAGCACCACAAAAGATCAACGAACTCCTTTCGGTTCTCTTAAAATTCTGTTCAGTTTAAGCTGCAATCGAAGAAAGTTATGAAAGATTTCTTCAAGAAACACAAATACCTCCTTTGTTTTTATATTTTTACAATTAAAATTTTATTAGAAATAAAAAAAAAAAAAAACAGAGTCTTTATTACCATTTAAATCATAGTAATATATTCATAAAAATAAGAAATCTCTAACACTTCTCTGTATACATTTGGATAGAGGTGAGAGAATTTTCGGAACATCCGTCCTGCGGTTTGGCTACATTGAGTCAACACATACAATACGCCTTGTTCCTTTTCAATCGCATCGGCGACCCGAGTTCGACAATCACTAGGCAAACAAAATGCCTCTCATCCCTTGATACCAAAGGGACGAGAGGCATTGGGGCATACGTTGGGCGTGTATCTAGGTGCGAGGATGAATGCCTAGAATCTTCGGAGGAGGCTCCAGCCCTAGAGCCGCAAAGAATTGAGCCTGTTTGGCCGTCAGTTCGGTTCGTTGATAAAGGTCACCGTTTTTTGAAGAAAAATGTCCAAGCATGAGACGTTCGCATTCGTCCCTTACGTTCGGCCACGATTCATGGGTTCGGATCTCGACGATCCGAACTAACAAGAGAGCAAGCCAACTGAGCAGCACATGCGCCCGAATGCGGTCTTCCAAGCGATGATACATAGGCCGCAATTCCAATGTAGACTTCAATGTTCGGAAGGCCTGCTCAATATCCACCAGCTGCTTATACCCGATGGCGACATCTTCGGCAGACAAGGTGTCATCGGATGTCCGGATGAGATATTTGCCGTCGTACTTTTCCGCGTCACGAACCGCTTGCTTGTCGATGCGAAGGGTTCCGTCCTTCAACTGGCGCAAGTATTTTCCGTAGGACGGATGGGAACGCAACCGGCAGGTCGCCTTATGATGGGCTTCGTTTGGGAGTTGGCGAAGCCCTTCTAACTCCTCTTTCAGCGATTCGAGCAGCGTTTCTCGCTCCTTGCGTTGGCGTTCGGCTTCGCTGGGATTGTACACGAGAACATAGCGCTGACGCGCTTCTCCGTCGCCGACGATGATTTCTTTGATGTGCAAATTCTCGTCCACTTCATGATAACGTCCGCGACGGCTTAAGGCCTCTTCGACGGCGGCTTTGCCGGATCGCATTTTTTCGCCGACAATGTAGTGTCCGCCGGCCTGTTGCAAGATTCGCAAATTCTCTTCAGAGGAAAAGCCGCGGTCCATGACGCTGATCACACGTCCAAGCTTCCAGCCAATCAAGTCTTGTTTCACCTGTTTGATGACCGTCATGTCCATCGTATTGCCAGGCCATACCCAAGCGCGAATCGGGATTCCTTCCCGGGTGACAGCCAGCCCAATGACGATTTGAACCAAGTCTGGGCGTTTGTCTTTCGAGAATCCTTGTTTTCGAAGCGATTCTCCTTCCGGTGTTTCAGAGGGATCCACTTCGAAGTACGACGAAGTCGTATCGAAGTAAATCAAGTCGACTTCCAAATTCAATAAATCGGCCACAGCATGGAACACTTGACGTTCCAATTCCGGCTGCACGGCCAGCAGTTCATCCATCGCCCGGTACAACTGGTGGCTGGCGGCTTGAGGAAGGTGAGGGATATACACGTCTTTCTCCACCCACTCCTCCATCGCCAACTTGCTTGACGGATGAAGGGCGCGATTCGCCACCATGGCAAAAATCAGCCGTTCCAGCGAAATCTGGTGATGTCGGGAGGTAAACAAGGAGTGGAGAATCTCTCCCAACCCCAGTTGTCTCCAGAGCTGATCCAAGAGCCAGACGCCGCCGAGGTGTTTGCATGACTGGAATTGAAAGTCATCGGAAGCTTCTCCTGTCAACGTTTCGACTTCCCAAGCCTGCTCAGGAGAAAGGAATCGCGAAATGCTTTTGGCCAGACGTTCCAAGACGGCGCGATCCACTTCATCTTCGCGCCCGAATGAATAAATCACCTTCGCTTTCGCATATTTGGCCTTTGGATCCCATTCATTGTGAGCAAGCTGGAGATAAGCAACGGTTGTTCCATCCTTATTTTTGCGTGTGACTCGTCGTATGTACATGCCTATATTATAACGTATAAACTTTATTTTTAAAAGGAAAAATTAATAAATCGTGTGCCTATTAAATTCGGCGTTTTTTCCTAGGATCCGCATTACGAAACCCTTGATATAACAGCATTTTGGTCATTTCCATTTGCCTAAAATGACCTCAAAACTGTCGAACTCGGGGGCGAATACATAGAAATACGGCCCTACGTGCAAAACTTGAAGAACGTAAGGAGGGAGGCGTTTAGAGCCAATAAGGCCCTTCGGTAGCACCCCCCTTCCAAGCGGCGTTACGGTTTCAGCCATGGATGCCCCCATTTTACGCGCACCTGCTCACGGACATGCAGCCGTTGCTCGTCATCCTAAAAGGTTGGTGAAAAAATGCTGATTCTCTTCATCAATGGGAGAATGAATGAAAAGCAAGATCGATGCAACAAGGTTTTTCTAGAGGGGCGGTGATGAAAGGGATGGGTTGCTTCACCGCCTTGTTTCTCAAATGGAGAACCCTTGTAGCACGGGCTTCTCGTTTCACGTCATCCGCCGCGGGCTAGGGGCGGTGAAAAACCGCTGTTACACACGAATCGGCGACATTTTCATTCAGAAATGATGCTGGTTTTCTCTAATTGAGAAACAGATGGAATCAGCAGTATTTTGCACGAAATCACCAGCCTTCTAGGTGAGAAATGACATTGTAAAGCCTATCCACGATTCAACCACGAGCCTGCTGAGGCACCGTTGAGTCGCTGAAACCGTAGTGCTCACACAGACTAGCTTTTGTTTGATCCACAAAAAACCGCCTCTTTCCCACCGATCGGATGGAAAAGAGGCGGTTTCTTCTTACGACTGGCTGTTTTCTTTCGCCTTGAGCGTGACAGAGACAGTTGTCTCAAACCCATCACGATAAATCGTCAGTTTGATGCGATCGCCGACCGCTGTTTTCGTGTACAAATATTTGCGCAAGGCGCTGACGCTGTCGATGTTTTGGTCGTTGATCGCCGTGATGACGTCTTTCGATTTCAAGCCCGCATCGGCCGCCGGTGAGAACGGTTCAACTGCGGTGATGGCAGCGCCCGTTGTCACGCTTGATGGCAGTTTCAGCTCATCGGTACGTACGTCATCGGACAAATCTGCGACATCGACGAGCTGGACGCCAAGATATGGGCGTTTGATTTTCCCGTCTTTCATCAGCTGTTCGACGATCGGTTTGACGTTTTCGCTCGGGATGGCAAAGCCGAGCCCTTCAACGCCTGTTTCGGCGATTTTCATGCTGTTGATGCCGATGACTTGCCCCGCGCTGTTAATGAGCGCGCCGCCGCTGTTGCCCGGGTTGATCGCCGCATCCGTCTGGATGACGTCAATCTCCCAGTCGCCCGCTGAAGTGGACACCGGCATCGTCCGTTTGCCGCTGACGATTCCTTCCGTCACCGTCCGCGACAAGTCAAGACCAAGCGGGTTGCCGATGGCCGCGACCGGCTCACCGATTTGCACGTTCGCTGAGTCGCCGAAGCTCGCCACTTTCGTCACGCCCTCGGCTGGAATTTTCAAGACGGCGAGGTCTGTCAGCGCATCGACACCGACGATGTCCGCTTTCACTTTTTTGCCGTTCGCGAGCGCCACCTCGACTTTATTCGCTCCTTCGATAACATGGTTGTTCGTCACAATGTACGCTGTATTGCCCTCTTTTTTGAAAATCACGCCTGAGCCTGTCCCCGCTTCGGCGTCTTGCGCTTGATCGGAGAAAAAGTCGACTTGCTTCTGGATGTTGACGACGCCGACGACGGCATCCGCGACTTTGTTGATGGCGGCGATCATGTTCGTTTTCGTATTCGCCGTCGGCTGCAGCGGCAAGGCGTCGCTTTTTTGCTCAGTCGTTTGCGCCGCTTGCGTGGGGGCGGCGCTTTCTTGGTTCAACCATTTCGGCGCCACATACCATGTCGCGGCGCTGCCGATCACCGCTCCCGCGACAGAAGCGGCAAGCCACGATATGAAGCGGCCGCGCCGTTTCGGCTGCGGCGTCGGGGTTGGTTCAAATGGCATCATGTCCATCGGTCATCTCCTCCTTTATCATGAATGGTCATCCATACCCAAACATTGGACAACTTCGAGCGAAGGCCGCCAAAGCATCGGAAAGGAGGATGAAACACAACGGTGTCGCCTACATCCATCGGTCGTACACAAAGACCCGATGACATGTTCCGGCCATTGGCTGCTTTCTCTCTACGATAGTTGAACAGCATATGTCGTTCCTTCTTTCCCACGATGTTCCGATTAGGTTGTCTCCGGCGCAACAGGCATCCGCTTTTGTTTTCGCTTGCGTCCCGCGGAGAGCGTGCGAATTGATAAGAAAATGCCCGTCGCCGTTAAGACGATCATCGCCACCGCGGCAAGATCAACCGCCCAGCGGATGTCGAGCGAGCCGAGGCGTCCTTCGTGCAACTGGCGGACGAACATCATGAGCGACGATCCTCCTCCCTCAGCGCGCGGCGCCATCGGGGCCGTGGACGCCCCTGCCCCAGCTCCGAACGACGACCTTCCCTCCTGCACGGCGCGGTGCATCTCGCCGCGCTCCGTCTGGCCGATGAGCCACGGCTCGGATAGCAGCAGGCCTGTCACAGCTTCAACGAGCAAAAAGACGGAACTGATCAATCCAATCCAAAGATGCAAATTTCTCATTTTCCTCATCGTCATGCTCCTCCTTTTCCTCTTCGCCCATCATCATACCGAAGCAAAGTGAAAAAATGGTGAAAAATCCTCGGCAACTCGGCTTTCCTTTGCCTTTTCAATTTTCACCTTTTTTTCACGTAGATTTGCTATGATAAAAGCAAGGATGGAAAACAGGAGGAACGCCCATGAAAATATTGCTGGCCGAAGATGATCTCCATCTAGGAGAACTGATCGTTCATTTGTTGAAGAAAAAAGGGATTGATCAGATCGATTGGGTGCAGGAAGGCGAAGACGCGTACGACTACGCGATGGCGGAATTTTACGATGTCGTCGTGCTCGATTGGATGATGCCGAACGGCGATGGGGTGGAGATTTGCCGCCGCTTGCGGCAAAACGGTTACACAGGCGCCATTTTGATGTTGACGGCGAAAGACGCGGTGCAAGACCGTGTCACCGGGCTTGAATCCGGGGCGGACGATTACTTGGTCAAACCGTTTGAAATCGACGAGCTCGTCGCGCGGCTCAAAGCGCTTGCACGTCGGACGTTCGTCCCGCTCCAAGAGGAAAAAGTGTCGTTTCACGGCTTCACATTGAACCGGACAAGCCATACGCTGCATCGCGGTGACGAGGAAATTTTCCTCACCCCGCGCGAGTTTCAGCTTCTGGATTTGCTCGTGCAAAACCAAGGGCAAGTCGTGCCGCGTGAGACGATATTGGACCGCGTCTGGGGCTGGGACGCCGACGTCTCAATGAAAACGATCGATGCGACGATCAAATTGCTCCGTAAAAAATTGAAAGACGATGTCATCCAAACGGTGCGCGGGGTGGGATATAAAATTGATCAATCAATGGAATGACTGGCGCAACTGGCTGCGCCGTTTAGGAAGCGCGGACTTGTTCCGCCGCACCCATTGGCGGCTGACGGCGCTTTACAGCGGCATTTTTACTTTGTTCTTGGCTTTGTTTATCGTCATCGCCGCCGCTTTGTTTTATTGGATCACGACATCGGATCAGGAGCGGCGCATCGTTCGCCTCGCTGAACAAGAAGCCAATACGATGGAACAGTTTTTGTTAAAGCAAAACGATTTTGACTTGTTCGATGACGAAAGTCTTGTATTGCTCAGCGAAGATCAACTCTTTTTTTACGTAATCGGCCCTAACGGCGATTTGCTTGCCGGGGATGAAGTCCATCCGCGCCTGCGCCCGTACTTTTTGCACGCCTTGTCTCGTCTAAATATGAACGCACGTGCGCCAGTTTATTTGACCGTATCATTGCCCGAGCATATGCCGGGCCTGGCCCGCGACGCCGCCCGTGACTGGCGGGTGCTCGCCGCCGCCCGTCCGCTCGTCATTCATGGCAATGTCGTCGGCATCTTGTATATCGGGATGGATGTGACCTCGTTTTTCGGGGTGTTCCATTGGCTGCTTATTGTGCTGATCGGTCTTGCCGTTCTCTTTCTCGCCGTCGGCGTGGCGCTCAGTTACTTCATGTCGAAGCGGGCGCTCGTGCCGATTGAAGAAGCGTACGAGCGGCAGCGCCAATTTGTCGCCGACGCCTCCCATGAATTGCGCACACCGCTGAGTGTCGTCTTTTCATCTGTTGAGGCGCTCACAATGGAAGAAGACGTGATGAAAAACGAGTTTGCCCGCCGTCTGCTTGACCGCCTTCGCGAGGAGTTGAAGCGGATCACGAAACTGATGAACGATCTCTTGACGCTCGCCCGCGCCGATGCGAGACACGCCGCGTTGGAACTGGCGAAACAGACGTTTGATTTTCGCCCGCACGCCGAGCGCACGTTTCAGCTCGTCGCGGAACTGGCGGCGAAAAAACAGCTCACGATGCGCTTTCACGCTCCGGAACAAGCGGTCGTGACGGCCGATCCGGACAAACTG
The DNA here is from genome assembly GCF_052692335.1 of Geobacillus sp. YF-1. Taxonomy (NCBI): domain Bacteria; kingdom Bacillati; phylum Bacillota; class Bacilli; order Caryophanales; family Anoxybacillaceae; genus Geobacillus; species Geobacillus sp. YF-1. Next base: position 369,300 of record NZ_CP199850.1, on the reverse strand, counting down.
ACGCAGCTGCTGTACATTTTGCTTGATAACGCGATCAAATACACCCCAGAAGGCGGAGAAGTGACATTGTCGATCCGCACCGAGCCGAAGCAGTTCATCCTTTCCGTCAAAGACACCGGCATCGGCATCCCGCCGGAAGACATCGGCCGCATTTTCGACCGCTTTTACCGCGTCGACAAAGCGCGCTCGCGCCAACAAGGCGGCCACGGCCTGGGGCTGTCCATCGCGAAGTGGATCGTCGACACTCACGGCGGCACGATCCATGTCGACAGCCAGCTCGGGCAAGGGACGGAGTTTATCGTACGTCTACCTGCTTAGATGTTAGGGCGCGCTTGCCATTGGCAGGAGGCAAGGCGCTCGGGCTTTCTTCTGAATCGGGTAGAAGATTGTCGTGCTGATTTTGCAATTGACAACAAGCACTGGAACATTTCCGCTCGAACTGAACCAGCGTTCGTTCCAACACTTTAACGCTTGGCTTCCGATGACGTATTCGATTTTCGGATTGAAAGCGGTCATCTCAAGCGGCAATTTCTCATTGATGTGGGAAAACGTCGGCAAGCTGCTTCTATTTGTTGTCGCCATGATGATAGGAACGATCGTCTATTTGACTATCCAACATCGCCGCCAATTTGCAACCGCCATCGAACAAGCTTCTGAAGCGTAATTGCTTCAGAAGCTTGTTTTTTTACTATCGATCCCATTGGGATCATTCTTTCATGATTTTGATTTGATGCAAGAGACAATGAGGAAGAACGGTTTTTTCATGTTCTTTCTCACCTTTCCCACCTTCCGAGCGAAAATGAGGCGGGTTTTTTCTAGATGTTTGCTTGGTTACAGAGCCAAACGTGAGTTGACGTTCAAAAATCTCCTTGAAACATTGCCTACTCTTTGAGCAAACTTTTCAATTCCATTTCATACTTGGAAGGAACAATCCCGTATTTTCCTGTTTTTTATCGAAGATCATTGTATGATTTTCCTTAAACCAAATGTTGTAATTGAATAACCGGTCTTTCGCTTTTGGATGTTCGAGCCAAAAACGATAGTCAGGTTGATCTTCGTCGACTTTGGCTGCTTTTGACCATTCTACGAATTTCATGATTTCCTTTATTCTATTGATTTTCCTTTCGTCTCGAATTTCATGAATGCTCGAAAAATTTTCTGTCCTGCTTGTTACTCGAATGACTTCTGTTTTCTTCCGATTGAAATCTGTTTTTTCAGATGTTTGAAAGAACATAACTGCTCCGCATATGCATAAAAGAAGAATAGACAACAAACCATAACGTTTCCTCATGGGAAGTTCACCTCGCACGTACAAAGTTGGCATTACCAAAAACATCCTTCGTATCCTTTGCGTACCCAATCACAAGTAAATTTGGTTTGAACGGAAGATCAGAATTCCACTAAACTTCACCTAGTTGATAATAACAGGATCATTTTCCATTTCTGCTCTTAAAGAGGCAGGGGTCACATACGGCTACTCATCCGGGTCAGATATTTATGATCGAAAACCGATCAACTTAGGGTTCGTGTATTCACTTCATTAGGCATTAGAACACGGCGCTCGGACTTTTGAAGGAAAAGGCGCTCTAGGCAGACTGGGGCGCCTTTTGTTTACGACGGCCACATGAGCCGCTTCACCGTTTTTTCCAAAACGAAACGTTGCCCGCTACTAGGCGATGCCACAAGTGGAGGGCGTTCATCATCAGAAAATAAATCAACGCATTCATAACAGCATTGACATAGGGCATGACCAAGTCGCCGGCATCGCGGATTTCGATCGGAAACAGGCGGATGATGAGGACAGAGATCGCGATGATGAGGAGCGAACCGATCAGAGTACCGCCAAATCGCGCCTGTGGATGCCATCGAATTCTCGCCAAGCCGACGATCAACGAGCCGATGGCAAATGCGAGAAACGAGCCGTACGCATAATATCCGACATTAAACGTTGGAAACAAAAAGGAAAACAACAACACCAACAAAGCGCCGCCCACATCAAGCCCATACGACCGAACCACGTCTTTCCTTCCTCCCCCACAATGTCATACGAAAATCACCGTCCATCTTGCGCGGATCCCCCTAATGGATGATATGTGTAAAATTCCTTTAAAAAACATTCGCTTTTCACCTAATTTTCTCCTTCCCCTTCTACAATACAAACCGTAAGCCAGTCCACCATGGAAAAGGAGGTGAGAAGATTGAGGAAAACTCGAGCAGTCGTTTGGCTCGTGCTTGTGGCGCTCGTTGGGGTCAGCTTGCTTCATGGGCTCACGCCGCATGAAGCGATGGCGCACGGACGCCCCGGGGTTCCGTTTGACGGCATGCATGGCGGCGTTTGGCACCACCGTCAGGCATTCGACATGGGGCCGCGCGCAGGCTGGATGCTTCCAAGCTTGTTCCTGTGGGTCATCCCTTTGCTGCTTATCGGCGTTGGCGCCGTATGGCTCGCGATGAAGCGGCCGAAGCGCTGGATCGGTTGGGCGCTCGTCGCCTTAGGGGTCGCCGCCTTGTTGCCGAAATGGGTGCTGATTGCACTGGCACTCGTGGCCGTCTACACGTTCGGACGACGCCAAGGACGAAAACCGGCAGCCGCTGAAGCGTGGGCTCCAGCACCGCCGTCCGTTTCTGTCGATTGGCTGGACCAATGGGAAAAAACGATACAAAAGGAGGCGCAGACGAATGGGCATTTTTCGTCGGATCAAGACGATCGTTCTCGCTGAAGTGAACGAACAAATCGATCAATGGGAAGACCCGATCGCTATGACAAAACAATATTTGCGTGAACTCGAGCAGCAGCTCGAACGAGGGCGCCAAGCGCTCGCCCAGCAATGGGTCGCTGAGCGGCGCTATGAGACGCTGATCGCCCAAGCGGAAGCAACGGTGGAAAAGCGGAACCGCCAAGCGAAACTGGCGCTCGAACGCAACGAAGAAGCGGTCGCCAAGCTGGCACTGCGCGACAAACTGCTGCACGAGAAAAAGCGGGAAGCCTATAAGCAACAATACGATGCAATCAAAACGAAAACCGCCGAGGTGGCCCGCCGTCTTCAGGAGCTGCGCGAACGGTATGACGAGCTCGCCGCCAAGCAGCTTGAGCTCACCGCTCGCGTCAACGCCGCTCAGGCGCTCAAGCAAATCGACACGGCACTCACTTCGTTTTCCGCTGATGAAGCGCTGCGCGGCTTCGCCCGCATGGAAGAGCGCGTCATCGCCTTAGAAGCGGAAGCGGCCGCCGCCCGTTTCGGAGCGAACGCTGCGTTGTCCCCTGTGCCGTTTGAGGAAGAAGTGGAACGTGAGCTGGCAAAATGGAAAGAAGCCCAAGCGACGAACGCGTAATCCCCCTCCCCCCCTTTTTGACATAGATGACCCCCTTGCCTGCCCGGCAAGGGGGATTGATTTGTTCGCTCCCCTGTCACGCGTGAGCAAAATCATTCCCTCTTCTTTTCCATTGTGCTAAAATTATTAGAGAAACGAAATAATCCAGGAGATGACCCCGCATGGACTGGAAACGAAGCGTCCGCATTTTATGGCTGTGCAATTTTATGGTGTCGGCCGGAATGACAATGGTCATTCCCTTTTTATCGCTTTTCTTATGGCAAATGGGTGTCACTGAGCATCATGCCTTAAGCATGTGGACCGGGCTTGTCTTTTCCGCCACTTTCTTATCAGCGGCCATCATGGCGCCGATTTGGGGAATGTTTGCCGATAAATATGGCCAGCGCGCCAATTTGATTCGCGCCGGAATCGGCATGGGTTTGATCACCGCCTGCATGGCGTTGGCCACGTCGCCCACGGCGCTGCTTGTGCTTCGGTTTCTTGTCGGCTTTTTCTCCGGCTTCATCACCGTCTCGTTTTCCTATTTGGCCCGCGTCGTCCCGAAAGACCATAGCGGCGAAGCGCTCGGGACGCTGCAAACCGGAAGCATCGCCGGAAACATTATCGGGCCGCTCATCGGCGGTGCTTTGTCCGACTTGTTCGGCTTCCGCCCGGTGTTTTTAGTGACCGGGCTTTGCATTTTGCTTACCCTCTTGCCCGTCATCGTTTGGCTCGAAAAAGACCCGGTCGTGCCGCAGACGAAAGAAAACAAGGCGAGCTTCAAAGACGTGTTCGAACACCGGCCGCTCATCATCTTGTTTGTCGCCACGTTTCTCGTGCAAGTCGCCGTTCTCGGTGTCAACTCGATGATGACGATTTTTGTCCAATCGTTAGTCGGCCACACTAGCAATCTCGCCTTTTTATCGGGCCTCGCCTCATCGATCACCGGTATCGCCACGATCATCGGCGCGCCGTATTTAGGAAAGCTCGGCGATCGGATCGGGCAGGAGAAAACATTGCCGATTTTGCTTGTTCTCTCCGGCTTGTTCGCCTTGCCGCAAGTCTGGACAGATCACATTTACGCCTTGTACGTATGGCGCTTCCTGCAAGGGCTGGTCGTCGGCGGCGTATGGCCTGCCCTTCAGGCGCTCATCAACGCGCAAAGCCCGCGCCGCATTCAAGGGCGGGTGTTCGGCGTCACCGCCAGCAGCCGCTTTCTCGGCAACTTGACCGGCCCAACAGCCGCAGGCGCCATCGCCGGCCTGTTTTCCATCGCTTCGATTTTCGCCTTGTCCGGCCTTTTGCTGATCGCCACCGGCGCCTTGGTCGGTTACGCCCACCGCCGTGCATCCACCCCATGGCGCGAGGAGATGAAAGAAAAACTCGCCGCGTGGACGCATCGCCTTCATAGCCGGCACTAAGCGACTTAGCGGCATCCAACTGAGATGGGCACCTCACTCAGCCGGAAGCACTATATCGACACGAAGCGCTCTGGCGACATTGAACATGAAAGAAGGTGTCCACAAAACGTGGGACACCTTCTGTTCATCACCTGTCATCGTTTCATCCAACGGTTGCCCCTCTATTCCCCCGCCCATTTCATCCGCTGAAGCAGCGAATACGGAATCGCCTCTCCAACGCGCCCATTCCGCCCAGTCGTCGCTTCCGCCATCGTCAATGAGTTCCAAATCGCCTCCTCTGTCGCCTCAACAGCCGCTTGAAACAGCTCATTCATGAGCGGCGCATCATCGCGGACAAGCGGCGGCAGCGCCTGATGTGCGGAATCGGCAACATGCGGAATCGTGTATGCCGTGGAAAAGGCAATGACGATATCGCCGCTGCCGTGATGAACATGACTTCCCGTCCGCGTCAGCCCCATCGCCGCCCGCTTCGCCAACCGCTTCAATTGCCGCGCATCAAGCGGCGCATCGGTCGCCACGATCATCATAATCGACCCAGGCGGCACGTCCCGCTCATCAAACGACGGCGGCACATACGGCACAAACCGCAGCTCTTCGCGCCGCCCAAAATTGCTCACGACAAGCGTCCCGACCGTATACATCCCGCCCGCGATCCGCGATGAACTGCCGACCCCTCCTTTCCAGCCGAAGCACATCATGCCCGTCCCCGCGCCAACCGCTCCTTCTTCCATATCCACCCGCGCTTCGGCAATCGCCTGTTTCGCATGCACCTTCGTCACCGCCAGCGCCCGCGCCGCGTTCAAATAGCTGTCATTGCACTCCCCGACCACGATGTTGACAGACCCGGCCGTGTCGCCAATCTCCGGCGTCATCTCCATCATATACTCAAGCGTCCCTTGCCAGACAGCGCCGACACTGAACGTACTCGTCAACATAATCGGCGACTCGATCGTCCCCAACTCCTCGACTTGCACGAGCCCCGCCGTTTTCCCGAACCCGTTCAGGACAAAGCACGCCGCCGGCACCTTCTCTAAAAACCAATTCCCCCCATGCGGCAACACCGCCGTCACCCCAGTGCGGACCACCGTCCGTTCATCCCGCTCTTCACGAACCGTCACATGCCCGACCCGAACACCGGACACATCCGTAATTTGATTCCGCTTCCCTGTCGGAAGCGTGCCGATCGAAAACCCGAGATCGCGAAGTTTTTGGCGCATCGATGCGAAGCCTCCTGTCATAAATCCATGCCTCTTTCCATCATAACTTAAAGAAAGCATGAAAGTATAGAAAAAGAACTTGCATTTTCCAAATATGTGCATTATTATAGTAATAGGATCATACCACAGCAATGATCTCAGGGTTACTATGATAAGGGCTTTCTGCCTGGGCAGAATGACCCGCGGCGTTGGGGATCGCCTATCGCCCGCTTTTGGCGGGCATTCCCCACTCTTAGGCGAACGAAGACCTTGGCGGAAAACGCTAAGGTCTTTTTTACTACATTATTTCGTTATGGGAGGGGATCGAAGTGAGATACAAAATCGGCCTCGATATCGGTATTACATCTGTCGGCTGGGCAGTCATTAATCTGGATCTTCCTCGTATCGAAGATTTGGGCGTCCGCATCTTTGACAAGGCGGAAAACCCGCAAACGGGAGAATCACTAGCTCTCCCTCGACGCCTCGCTCGCTCAGCTCGACGTCGTCTGCGCCGCCGCAGGCATCGGCTTGAGCGCATTCGCCGTCTGCTCACCCGTGAAAACATCTTAACGCAAGAAGAACTGGACAAGCTATTCGAGAAAAAACATGAAATTGATGTCTGGCAGCTGCGCGTTGAAGCGTTAGATCGAAAACTAAATAACGATGAATTGGCCCGCGTTCTCCTTCATCTAGCCAAGCGGCGCGGCTTCAAATCCAATCGCAAAAGCGAGCGCAGCAACAAAGAAAACAGTACGATGCTCAAACATATCGAAGAAAACCGCTCCATTCTCACAGGCTACCGGACCGTCGGTGAAATGATCGTGAGAGACCCAAAATTTGTGCTTCATAAGCGCAATAAAGGGGAAAATTACACAAACACGATCGCACGTGACGACCTAGAACGCGAGATCCAACTTATTTTTGCCAGACAGCGCGAGTTCGGAAACATGATTTGCACAGAAGCGTTTGAGAATGAATATATCGCCATTTGGTCTTCGCAGCGCCCTGTCGCCTCCAAAGATGACATCGAGAAAAAGGTCGGCTTTTGTACCTTTGAACCGAAAGAAAAGCGGGCACCTAAGGCAACATACACATTCCAATCGTTCATCGCTTGGGAGCACATCAATAAATTGCGGCTCGTCTCCCCATCAGGAACGCGGGAACTCACCGATGAAGAACGCCGCCTTTTGTATGAACAAGCATTCCAAAAAAACAAACTTACCTATCATGATATACGAACATTGCTCCATTTGCCTGATGACACCTACTTTAAAGGTATTGTGTACGATTGGGGCGAACCGCTAAAGCAAAACGAAAACATCCGATTCCTTGAACTCGACGCCTATCATCAAATTCGCAAAACCGTCGATAAGGTTTATGGAAGAGGAAAGTCAAGTTCATTTCTGCCAATCGATTTTGATACATTCGGTTACGCCCTGACATTATTCAAAGATGATGCCGACATTCGCAGCTACTTGCGAAATGAATATGAACAAAACGGGAAGCGGATAGCAAATTTGGCAAACAAGGTATATGACAACGAACTGATTGAAGAATTATTGAACTTGTCATTCACCAAATTCGGCCATTTGTCGCTAAAAGCACTCCGCAACATTCTCCCGTATATGGAACAAGGCGAAGTCTACTCTTCGGCTTGTGAGCGAGCGGGATACACGTTTACAGGGCCAACGAAGAAACAAAAAACAGTGCTGCTGCCGACTATTCCGCCGATCGCCAATCCGGTCGTCATGCGCGCGTTGACACAGGCGCGAAAAGTGGTGAATGCCATCATCAAAAAGTACGGCTCGCCGGTATCGATTCATATCGAATTAGCCCGCGATTTGTCACAAACATTTGACGAGCGGAAGAAAACAAAAAAAGAACAAGATGAAAACAGAAAGAGAAACGAAACTGCCATCCGCCAGCTGATCGAATACGGGCTGACACGAAACCCAACTGGCCATGACATTGTTAAGTTCAAACTGTGGAGCGAGCAAAACGGAAGATGCGCCTACTCGCTTCAACCAATCGAAATCGAGCGACTGCTTGAACCGGGCTATGTAGAAGTAGATCACGTGATTCCATATAGCCGGAGCTTGGATGACAGTTATACCAATAAAGTATTAGTATTGACAAAAGAAAACCGCGAAAAAGGCAACCGCATCCCTGCCGAGTATTTAGGCGTAGGAACTGAGCGCTGGCAACAGTTCGAAACGTTTGTGTTAACGAACAAGCAGTTTTCTAAAAAGAAGCGGGATCGGCTGCTCCGGCTTCATTACGATGAAAACGAAGAAGCAGAATGGAAAAACCGAAATTTAAATGACACCCGGTATATTTCACGCTTTTTCGCCAACTTTATTCGTGAACATCTCAAATTCGCCGACAGTGATGACAAGCAAAAAGTATATACAGTCAACGGCCGCGTTACCGCCCATTTGCGCAGTCGCTGGGATTTTAACAAAAACCGGGAAGAATCCGATTTGCACCATGCCGTGGACGCCGCAATCGTCGCCTGCACAACGCCGAGCGATATCGCCCGAGTCACCGCCTTCTATCAACGGCGCGAACAAGCCAAAGAACTGGCCAAAAAGACGGAACCTCACTTTCCGCAACCTTGGCCGCACTTCGCCGATGAACTGCGGGCACGTTTATCAAAAAATCCAAAGGAGAGTATAAAAGCTCTCAATCTTGGAAATTATGATAACGAGAAACTCGAATCGTTGCAGCCGGTTTTTGTCTCCCGCATGCCGAAGAGGAGCGTCACAGGGGCGGCTCATCAAGAAACATTGCGACGTTATATCGGCATCGATGAACGGAGCGGGAAAATCCAAACTGTTGTCAAAACGAAACTGTCCGAAATCAAACTGGATGCAAGCGGACATTTTCCTATGTACGGCAAAGAAAGCGACCCAAGGACATACGAAGCGATCCGTCGACGGTTGCTTGAGCATAACAATGATCCGAGAAAAGCATTCCAGGAACCTCTTTACAAACCGAAAAAGAACGGGGAACCAGGGCCTATCATTCGGACAGTGAAAATCATCGACACAAAAAACCAAGTCATCCCGCTCAATGATGGCAAAACTGTCGCCTACAACAGCAACATCGTTCGAGTTGACGTATTTGAAAAAGACGGGAAATACTACTGTGTTCCCGTCTACACAATGGACATCATGAAAAAGGTTTTGCCAAACAAAGCCATCGAACCAAACAAGCCGTACTCCGAGTGGAAGGAAATGACGGAGGACTATACGTTCCGATTCAGCCTGTACCCGAATGATCTCATTCGCATTGAGCTTCCGCGGGAAAAGGAAATTAAGACTACTGCAGGTGAAGAAATCAAAATTAAAGACTTTTTTGCATACTATAAAACGATTCACTCAGGTACAGGCGGAATAGAATTGGTCAGCCATGACCGCAGCTTCTCCCTATCCGGCATCGGTTCAAGAACCCTCAAACGATTCGAGAAATACCAAGTAGATGTGCTCGGCAACATCTACAAAGTGAGAGGGGAAAAGAGAGTTGGGTTGGCGTCATCTGCTCATCCGGAAACCGGGGAAACTATCCGTCCGTTACAATCAACTCGTGATTGAACAGGAAGAAAAAGTTTCTATCCCACTGGAGGATATTTGTTCCATTATCATCGAGGAACAAGCCGTCAGCGTAACAGCAGTCGCTTTAAGCAAAATAGCCGAATATAACATTGCATTGTTCACCTGTGACCAAAAGCGGCTCCCCAATGGGGTGTTGCAGCCGTTTCAAAAACATTCTCGCCAAGTAGGCGTGCTGCACATGCAGTACGCCTACTCCAAGCCTTTTAAAAAGCGAATTTGGCAGCGGATCGTGATCCAAAAACTCGTCAATCAAGGAAAGTGTTTGGAGTTCTTGAACAAAGAAGGAGCCGACGAGCTATACCGCATCAGCAAAACCGTCGACTCCGGAGATAGCAATAACCGTGAAGCATATGGGGCAAAAAAGTATTTCCAATATTTATTCGGCAATGAGTTTACCCGGCGAAGCGATTCAGTCATAAACGCAGCTTTAAACTATGGATACGCCATCATGCGTGGACTCGTCGCCCGTTCTCTCGTCGGGTATGGTTTTTTCCCATGCCTAGGAATTTACCACGATAACGAGTTGAACAAATTTAATCTCGCCGACGACTTTATGGAAGTATTGCGCCCGCTCATCGATCTATACGTGGCCCAGCACATCCAACCGGATGATGAATTTTCTCCATCCATTCGGGCAGACTTATACAATTTAGTCAATATGGACATACTAGTGAATGGAGAAAGATTGACCGTCGTGAACGCGGTAGAAGAAATGACAAAAAGCTTCGTCACCGCAAGCCGAAGCCAAAACCCTTCGTTGTTGAAATTGCCGGAACTTCTCCCATTGCAACTGCACGTGTATGAGTAAGTTTATGCGGCTGCTCGTCTTTTTTGATCTTCCCGTCGTGACCAACCGGGAGAAACGCGAATACCGGCGATTTCGCACATTCCTGCTCAACGAAGGGTATGATATGCTGCAGTTTTCGGTTTACAGCCGTGTCTGCCATGGGCATGAGGCGACGGATAAACACTTGGCAAGATTAAAACGCAACTTACCCCCTCGAGGATCGATTCGGGCAATGATCGTAACGGAAAAGCAGTACGCAAAAATGCAACTGCTCCTCGGGGAACCAACAGCCCAAGAAAAGAAAATGACATCCACACAGCTGACACTTTTTTAAAAAACGGAAATGGTTCCCCCTATTGCATAGACACATTCGTATTTTTTTAAAAACAAAAAAGCCTGCGATCCTTGAGATTGCAGGCTTTTTTGGATACATATTATACCACAGCGATAATCTCAGGGGAACTATGACTTAGAAATATTTCTTGAGCTCTTCAATGGTATTATACCACAGCGATAATCTCAGGGGAACTATGACAAACAGGCGTCGCTATTAATCGTATTTTTAATTATACCACAGCGATAATCTCAGGGGAACTATGACCGATTGTTCGGACAGGCTCAAGTAATTATGATTATACCACAGCGATAATCTCAGGGGAACTATGACAATGATTCTGCACAGTTAATGTCTGACGTTATTATACCACAGCGATAATCTCAGGGGAACTATGACTGTTCCTGTAGGTACGATTTCAGCCGCTCGATTATACCACAGCGATAATCTCAGGGGAACTATGACTCAAGATCCCGATTTTGCCTTGCTGATGACATTATACCACAGCGATAATCTCAGGGGAACTATGACCGCAGTTGCTCGATGTCCTCCTGTGTTTTTATTATACCACAGCGATAATCTCAGGGGAACTATGACTCCTCAACCACTACGGGGTTCAACCGATCGATTATACCACAGCGATAATCTCAGGGGAACTATGACTATTTTTTTGTATTGAGTGTTTACAAAGTATTATACCACAGCGATAATCTCAGGGGAACTATGACAAATAAAAAGGCTTGTGTACCGGAGACAATTATACCACAGCGATAATCTCAGGGGAACTATGACGCGGTCTTGGAGATAGTAGTCAATCTTGCTATTATACCACAGCGATAATCTCAGGGGAACTATGACCCCACCTATCACCTAAAGGAGCTTCCGCGAATTATACCACAGCGATAATCTCAGGGGAACTATGACGGATTGAACGTCAAGTGTCTCCGTCGATGTATTATACCACAGCGATAATCTCAGGGGAACTATGACGTCCTTCCATTATGCCTGCTGATATGTGGGATTATACCACAGCGATAATCTCAGGGGAACTATGACCTTCCGGCCGTAGGCATGAATGCACCGTCTATTATACCACAGCGATAATCTCAGGGGAACTATGACGCGATAGACGGCGTAGACCAGGAGTGCGGCATTATACCACAGCGATAATCTCAGGGGAACTATGACGCCTTGTTTGTATATTCCACCATCAGCCCTATTATACCACAGCGATAATCTCAGGGGAACTATGACAAGAGCGGAATTTATCGCCTCCACCCAGACATAAAAATCACAACTCACTGATACGATTTTCACCGAACAAAAAGGCGGTGGATGACCGCCTTCTTCTCTATTCTCATATTCATTCAACAGAAAACACTAGGGTGAGATCGATCACCCTTTTCCCTCTTACTCGCTCAACAAGCTTTGAACCTCTTCTTCAGAAAGATCGACCAACCGGGCTATCTCGGCGGCCGTCATCCCTTTTTGCGCCATCGTCTGAATAAGCCGCTTCATTCCCTGTTTCATGCCTTGTTCCATTCCTTGCTTCATCCCTTGCTCAAGGCCGCGTTTTACCCCTTCTTCTAGCCCTTCTTTCTTCCCCTTTTGCTCGTAGGAGATGATCAGCTCCAGCACTTTCTCTCGTTCTTTCGTTTCCATCGCCTTCACCTCGCTTTGCAGCTGTTGTTCCTCTTCCTCTGTCAACTTCACGTACGTCTCAAAAAATCCAAGCAGCAGCCGCTGCCTCGCCTCATCGAGCTCCAACCGCACCAACATGCGCAAAAATTCTTTTTTCAGCTCCACCTTCTCTCTTTCAGTATACCCCATTTGACTGAGCAGCGCAGCCGCAACCGGGTTGTCCTGCCGAATGTACTCCCGCCACTGCTTCTTCCGCAACGCCACCGGAAAAAAGCGAAACTGCAGCACTTCGCCAAACGGAAATTCCATCGAAAACACAGACGGTTCCTCGCGGAGAGAATCATAGTGGAAGACGGCGATCGGAACGATGCGGGTCCGGTAGGTTTCATACAAGCGGCTGAAATAGAGGAACATGCGCTCGGCAAACGACGGCTGGACATACCCTTGCGTTTCCACGTGCACGATGATCAGCCCGTCTTCGCCTTTCAGCTTCGTCTCGACCAGCAAATCAACGCGGTACTTTTCGCCGGCCGTCACATCGGTAAACAGCTCTTCGGATAAAAAGGACAGATGATGGAAATCGATATGCTCGTGCATGTCGGGGAAAAAGAGAAGCAGGAACTCTTCGAAAAACGTGCGGATCAGCTCTTTGAACAGCCGATCATGGTCAGTCGCCATTTAATCACCTCACCTTGACGGTCTCCCTTTTTCTATTCGCCGTCCTCAAGGCGACATCCTGCTCACAGTGAGAAATTCGTCATAGGTACGATAAAAACGAGGAGGAGTTTCCATGCAAAACTACATCTCAATGTGTTTCAATCCCTCATAGGTACGATAAAAACTCAAACAAAACAGTTTGTCCATCTGCACTGCGCACCTTGTTTCAATCCCTCATAGGTACGATAAAAACTTTGCGAAAAACGATTTTTGCTAAAGGGGGGCGTATGTTTCAATCCCTCATAGGTACGATAAAAACGGTGCTTGCAGCTCCATTAATCCTTCCCGCTTGAGGTTTCAATCCCTCATAGGTACGATAAAAACCCAATCCCGGTCATTGAATGACAGCTTGTACATCTCAGCGTTTCAATCCCTCATAGGTACGATAAAAACTTACCTATTGAATATATCACATCACATGTGATAGAAGTTTCAATCCCTCATAGGTACGATAAAAACCACACGAAGCAATTTCAAGTCACTGCAAGGGGGCGGGTTTCAATCCCTCATAGGTACGATAAAAACTACCCGCGCCTTGGATACCGTCGTGCCCGCTGTAATCGCGTTTCAATCCCTCATAGGTACGATAAAAACTCGCCCAACGATCTGACGGTTCTTTTTTTAATACCTGGTTTCAATCCCTCATAGGTACGATAAAAACGCACAATGGGCAGACGCTTTTTCTTGGTAAAACAGCGTTTCAATCCCTCATAGGTACGATAAAAACTAGACCGCGTCCAGCGCGGCCTTGACGACGTCTCCAGTTTCAATCCCTCATAGGTACGATAAAAACACCGACATCCCTTAAGAGATCATTTTCAAAAAGAACGTTTCAATCCCTCATAGGTACGATAAAAACTCAATAGCGACGCTTCAAAGAGGACCGGGGAAGATGGTTTCAATCCCTCATAGGTACGATAAAAACACGAATTCAGCCATGTCAATTCCTCCTTTGGTTTGTAGGTTTCAATCCCTCATAGGTACGATAAAAACGCTGGAAAGCTATCCAAGAATTAGATTCGATTCAAACGTTTCAATCCCTCATAGGTACGATAAAAACGCGGCGGCGAGCGTCATAGATTTATCAATGCCGTTGTTTCAATCCCTCATAGGTACGATAAAAACTGGAAACGATGGAGACTGATGGAGCAGTATATGACGTTTCAATCCCTCATAGGTACGATAAAAACAGCCAAGCACTTCCGGCCGATTCACTACAATCCATAGTTTCAATCCCTCATAGGTACGATAAAAACTTATCAACAATGGGCGGCCGGGAAGTATTATTGGCGTTTCAATCCCTCATAGGTACGATAAAAACCCCCAAAAAGTGTTGTCATATCAACCTTTTCCCTTCAGCGTCATCATCAGAATATCACGTTTCGAAGATTCTGTCAATCAAGTTCAACCATGATGGCTGTAGGGATCAAGCGATCAAAACCAATGTCGTCGACCCCCTGGGGTTTTTGCACGATTGGAGGTCGACGACAATTAGAATGGCTCACTCGCTGATTAACCGAAACATGCCGAATCCTTGAGAATTGCGGCTGCCTAGGCCAACGTGGTATAGAAACGTCAGTTGTTCGGGAGAAGAGGAAAGACGATAATGGCCTAACCAGCCCGTAATATACATATCTTTGAATCTTGTCACCACTCGATGACGGTGATGGACATGGACAGGCTCGATCATCAATCGCTCTTCTGGCTCGACGCCATAGTACGCTTCGTATTTATGGCGGAAATTCAGTTCCACGAGGTGGGGAAAGACGTCGTCATCCGGTCCGAAAAAATGCGTTTTCTTTTTGCCATCGATCGTTTCATACGTGCTGTATACGGTCAGCGGGGAGAGCATGGCCACCTCGATGGTGTTTTGGGCAATTTCCACCTTGTCCATCTTCACGCTTTTGACCTCGACCGGCTGATCGTAAAGCCAAACCTCCCGCCGCAGCAACAACTGCTGCCCGAGCTGCTCGGTCAAACCCGGGAGAATCGTGTCGATATGCCATTGGAAATCGTCCAAAAATCGGATCGTTTTCTTTCCCCTATCCACTTCATGCCTTCCAACTAGACGGCTAAATGTAAACAGTTTAAACGATCGCTTCCCATGGCGGAAGCCGATCTCATGCAAAAACGTCGCCAATCGTTCGCTTTCTAGCGACCGATACAACAGGCCTTGCAGCAAATGCTGATAATGAAGCGGCAGCGACACCGGGCCCTGCCGCCCGTTCATCGTAATGGTCAGTCTCATGTGAATACCCTGCCTTCTGATAAATACCGTTTCTTTAATTATAGGAGGAACTCATCCTCGCCGACACGAGCGCTTTCGTGTCGGCTGTAAGAGCCGTTTCTTCATAGGAGGAACTCATCCCCAACCGAGTCAACGAGGCGCAACTTCAAGCGGACGAGTTCTTCTTCATTGTTATAAGATGAATTCATCCCCGCCCTTTTTCACCCCCATTTCTTCTCTTTTCGAGTACTTTTGGGTGCGAAACGTGTAAAAAATGACCGAGTCCTCATCAGGATCCATCATTTGGCGCAGTTCCATCTTTAACTTTTCGTAATTCGCCGTTGTGATTTCCCCTTCAAACACCGAGTTTTGTACCCAATGAAGATATTTGCGAGCAATTTTCAGCGCTTTGGCCACACGCTTTTCGTTAAAATCGTACACGAGAATCACAAACACAGTGCTTCCACCTACCAACGAGCTACATAAGGCTCGTACGTTTTTTCACCGAGAAGATGCTTTTGAACTTTATATAACTCAAGGCGAATGAGACGACGATACGATACAGACTTCCCGAGATGACGATGTTGAACCGTCGTCTGCATTTTTTTCTCCAATTCACTGACAAATAACTTTCTTCCTTCTTCATTTAACAAAATGCCGTCGGTTAATTTCTCAAAATGCTTATGCGACAACATATGTCGATTCACTAAGGTGAAAATCAAGCGATCGACAATGATCGGTTTAAAAATTTCCGCAATATCCAAATTCAATGAAAAGCGGCGAAAGTTCGTGCTATGCAAAAATCCAATGCGCGGATCTAAATACGTTTTATAAATTTCACTCAAACACATCGTGTACACAATCGAGTTCCCAAAGCTAATCAGTGCGTTCAAACGATTATGCGGCGGCCGTTTGGTCCGCTTTTCAAACACAAAATCTGGATGGCGGATGATGGTATCGAACGAAGCATAATACGCTTCACGAATATGGCCTTCTGCCGCCATTAACTGCTCCACCGTTTCCGCCTGATTCAACCTCCCTTCTTCCCGTTCGATCAATTGCAGCGCTTTTTCCAATTCCTCCGGTTCAGAAAGGCGGGAACGGTAATACTTGAGCACCCGCTCCATTTGGCGGATGGAGCCTTGCACAAATAGACGGGCGAGCTCCAATCGTTTGGCTGGATCAATGTAATGCTCGACTTGCTTTACTATGACATGTCCGGAATTCAAATGTTCGCGCGGATAAAAGGAGCCGACGTAATAGCCATAATGATTAAAGTAATGAACGATGATCTCTTTTTGCGCCGCAAACTCCAAAAACCGTTTCGATACGTCCACTTCCCCGAAAATATAAATATCATTCGTATTTTCCACCGGTATATAACGTTTACGTCCTTCTGTTTCGAAATACAGACTATTGTCTTTGCGACGCAGCTCACCATTTTGGAAAATATAAAGCGTCTTTTTCATTTCTATTCCTCCGCCCAACAATATTCACGATAGGCGCATTTGCCGCAAAATGATATCTTTTTCGGCGGCGGCGGGACAGGCATTCGAACGATGCGGCGGATGTCGGCAATGGCACGTTCTAACTCATGCCGCCCTTCCTCGGTCCATTCAACACGTTCTTTTTTTCGCTCCTTTGGAAACAACAGTTCCCCTTTCGCGTGGATCCCCGCCTGTCTCAACGTATCTAAATAGTATAACAGCTGCATTCGAGCGCTTTTTATATAGCTTGATGACTTCTTCACTTCTCCTATAATCAACTGGCCGTCTTCTTGACGGATGCGATCAATGACAATGGAACCTATCGATATTTCTTTCTTGTCCCTCTGGTAAGTTGTTTCAGAAAGAAATCTCCCAATTTCTATCGCTTCATCTTCCTGGTCTGGAGCAATCTGATGCTTCATCAGCCAAACTTCACGCGGACAAATGTAATAGTACCAAATGTCCGTTCCCGTCACAGGCATTTCATATTCCATCGATCTCACCTACCAAATGAGCCCTTCACTTTTCGTCCGGTACCCGAGCGCCTCATCGTAAAAATCTGGCAGCGAATCGTGTCCCACATACCCGATCCCATGGACAATCGGCGGCTGGTGATCTACCCGTGCTGGAATCGCAATGACATATTGAAAAAAGCGGGTTTTAATATCAGAAAATCTCTTCCTCCGCTCCCACCGATCGCTGATTCGCAAAATGGTCTCATATTCACGAAACACTTCGCTCGCTTCCTCATCCAGCTCAATAAAGACATTGAATTTTTCCCCTTCTCCTTCAATCAGGCGAAAATGCGACACAGGAAGGCGGTCAACGGTTTCTTCCCCATCAAAGTACAGCGTCATCATCCCTTTTAACAGCCGTTCGGACTCGTTATTGCTCATTCGTGCAGTCAGCGTTTCGAAATAGGCTGTAATCAACTGTAAAAATTCGCTTTCCTCTATTTTCGCTTTTCCTTTTAACAAAGTCTGTGTAATGTCTAAGCGGATCGCATCATAAATATAGCTCGCGTATAATCGCTTTTTGTTGTCTGTTAAGCGAACAATGTGCACCTCCCCTCCCCGCTGTCCATGGCGGTTGCACCTTCCAGCTGCCTGCTGGATGGAATCTAAGGGGGCAAAGTCTCGGTAGACCACATCAAAATCAATATCAACCCCCGCCTCGATCAACTGCGTACTAACGACAATCCGATACTCCCCGTTTTTCGCCGCCATGATCCGCCGCAGGCGTTCTTTTGGCGGAATATGCGTGGACAAAAACGTCATGTCCCCCTCATCTACGCCTTCGTCTAGAAAGGCACGGTATAAAGCTTTAGCGCTCTCAATCGTATTCAAAATGAATAAGTACGTTTTTTCCCCATCCCACTCGATTTGCCGAGCAAACTCCTCGATCTCTAGCGGTTCGTCGATGTCTGGATGCAAGGTCACCCGGGAAAGCAGTTGAAAATAGGCCGATTCATTGACAAGGGAAACCGCTTCTGGAAACCATTTTGGATCCGTTGCCGAGCTGAAGATAAAATAACAGCCGAGTTCTTCCGCCATCGCGGCAAACAAGCGGCGAACAGCCAACCAATAACGATGAGGAACGGCCTGCACCTCATCGATGAGAATAATGGAATTAGCCAACCGATGAAATTTGCGCAGTGAAGCATTGCGGTGAGAAAAAATCGTTTCGAACAATTGCACAAAGGTAGTCACAATCAATTCCGAATGCCAACCTTCCACCAGCAGTTTCGCCGCCTCATAATCAGCGTCGTACCGCTCCTCATCTTGCCTTGTGACATAACGCATATCAGCCAGATGATGATGCGCAAGCCAAAGCTGGTGATCCTCCTGTATTCCGCTCGCGGCAAAAACGTCTTTTAGAACACTTGCCGTCTGGTCAATGATGCTGAGAAAAGGAAGACTGTAAATGATTCGGGGCGTCACCCGTTGACGGCGTTCGATTTCGTGGCGAAGACGCAAGGCAAAGTGGAGACCGGCTAACGTTTTTCCCATTCCGGTTGGCAAGTTCAACGAATACACATGATGACGCAAATCGATCGGCGCCTGATCCACTTCTTGAAACGCCCGCTCTCTCCATTCATTCAACGTCGTTTTCGGCCACGATTGTTGCTGCTTATAGCGCAGAATCAAGTCGGCCGGAATGTCCTTGCGTCCGGAAAACGACCATGACTGCTTTTGCAAAATTCCAACTTCTGACTTATCTGCATCAATGAGCAGAGAGAAGAGAAACAACAGTTGCAAATATGGCACAAGCGAATCATTGCTTCGATTCCATTTCATGATCCAGCGGCGCAACGAGCGAGCTTCGGCAAAAAATCGTTCAATCCACGCTAACCACACTTCTTTCGTCCAAATCGCTTCTTGTCCAACACCCAAACAGGCCATCTGTTTGGATAGTGCGGAAAAGTCTGTTGCTTCAGCTTGACGCTTCAACAACGTCTTGGCCTCGTCCCCCATCCGCTTCAGTTCTTCCAGCCAATCATCTAAATTCCCATGATGCCGCTTCACGACAAGAAACGCCAACAATCGCCAAAACTCATCCATCCCCTTTTCTTGTAAAAAAACCGCTAATAGGACAGCCGACAAAAGCGCATGGCTTTTTAATGCAGGCGGATCTTGAAAGGAATCCGGTGATTGGATGTATCGCTGAAAGAAGGCATGACTTTTGCCGATATCATGAAAAAACGCAATCCACCGATTCACTTCCGCCAACTGTCCGGACTCGGCGAGACGGACGGACTTTTCAGACAAAAAGAGGGAGGAAAGCTGTTCCACCCCTCGCAAATGATCCGACAAAAAATAATGGGGATGAGAATACATCCTACTCTCCCTTTCCATTCGAATAGAAAAAGACAATCCGTTCTCCTTGCGCATTCTCCCAATAATAAGGGACCGAAGCGAGGAGCGGACGCGCCCCCGCCTCGAAAATCACTTCTTCATACCGAGAAACTACCCGGGCCGGATCTATCTCCCAAGCCACTCGTTCCTTGCGATACTCTTTTCCCGGCTCTACTTTCAGCGCTTGTATGTCTCTTCCTGGGATGACCGAACAAATAGGCACAGGCTCTTTGTCGATCGCTTCAACCCGATGAAAATCGTCTACAGCGACAAACTGTACATCCGCTAAACATTCGCTCAATCCTAGACACGGCGTATAGACGCTTTTGTGCTGCCGAACGAAATCAACAAGCTGCGAAAATCGCTCGTGATCGTTCATATATACGTAGCAACGGAAACGAGGAAAACGCAAAAACTCCACGCGAATTTGCGTTCGTGCTCCTTCCCGCCGTTGCTTCGGAACCCATATATTCCCTTTTGTGTTGACATAGTTGATGCCGACTCTTGTTTTTCGTACAGGTTCCATCAGGCGTACAGCCACATTCGTCGTCTCATGGTTAAACACCCGCAAATAGTCATTATCCTCTTTTCCCACTCCAACGATGGCGCCAAGCAAACCAAAAAGAGCCGTTGGGGGAATAAACGAGTACGTCAGCGGCGAGGAAGTCGAATACATTTGGCGAAAATGGCCAAAATCGGCTCGAACATCAAATACAAGCACATTCATCGCACTCATTCCCTGTTACCGAATATCGACAGTGATTCCTTCTTTGCGCAAGCGCTCAGCCAGATTCTCGCTGCACGCAAGCCTTCCGTCTTGACGCAGCTCGATATTGGCGATGTGTTCTTTCTGTTGAACCAAGACTTCAACCAATCGCGACACATCAAGCACATAATCGCTGACATCCCGAATTTCCTCTTCCGCTTTTTCGGTGTGAAGAGAAATATACTTATCCAACTCTCCGATATGGAAGTACGGCTCTTGATAGACGACGCGAAGAAGCAACCGCGGAACATGTCCAACTTTCGAACGCGAAATTAAGTTTTTCGTACCTTCCCATATCGCTTCCATCAGCAGCTCCACATCTTCTTCCGTTAATCCTGTGAAACGCGCCGCCGCCTCATTGATAATCCCGTAAAAAGCAATGAGGGAATAAGGCAACACATATTCCTCCCGGAACGTCTTTTGTGTCATTTGCCCACCTGAGGCAAACGCTCCGGTTCCTTTGATATACTCCATCTTCACCCGATGCAGTGATTGCCCCATTTTAAATTGGACAGGTCCTGTATGGGTAATTGAGCTTTTTTCCTTTTGGTTTTTTTCAATCGGCAATGTCACGCCAAACAACCGCACATCAATGCATTGACGCAGCACTTCATCGTTGATGATTTTTTTCATTTCGCGTAAGGTGAGTTTCGATTTATCTAGTTTCTCGCCGTCTTTCACTAAAAAGTCTTCTGCCCGGGCCTTCGCATCTTGAATATACTCATCGTCTTGCGCAATTTCGCGGACAAAAATTTCTTGTTGACGATAGTCATATAAATAATCCCGAATCGTCCGTTTCAGCCGAACATCGGTGACAATATTCTTCCCCGTTTCCTCATCGATGCGCGGCTTGTTCCCGTCAACCGGATCGCCATTCGGGTTTGCCCATTGCACATCATACAAAAAGAGCAGCTCGGAACGTTGCTTGACCATATTATTTCTCCTCCTTGTTCGCTACGATTTCTTTGACCTTCCACGATAAGTTCATCCCGCAGGCGAAATAAAAATTCAATTCATCGACAGATAATTTCCAGCTTGGGGAAGAGGATAGGAATAAATGGGAAATTTCTTCCGCCAACTGTCGATGGCTCGCATAGTAAGACTCGTATTCTTCGAGTTTTCCGATGACCTTCGGAAGCAGCCCTTTGATCGCCTTCTCGTCCATCTTCAACCCCATTAATTGCTTGACAAATGGCTTGCTTCCTCGTTTTTGTTGCTGGATGTCAAGCAACATTTGCGTCAATGCCCCCAACAGGAAAACAGCTTGTTTTTCCGGAGACTCCAGCTGTCCCCCGTACGCATCAAACAACTGCGCAAATTTCCCTTGCACCGCTTTCTCTCCTTTCCTGACCAGCACGCCCGCCTGTTCTAAAAAAAGCACAACCGCAAGCGCTTGACGTGTTTTGTTGACAAACGACCAATCGCCAGCTTCATAATCATAAAAATCAGCCCGAAGCTGCTCCATAAAAAAGGGAGCGAAAAACGAGATCGAAAGGGGCTTCTTTTGGAATACATACTCCACCACTTGCAAAAAGTACTTATCATAGACACCCGGCCGAAAAAAGGTGCGAAGAAAGCCAAAGTGAAAAGGATGGTCCCCTTCTCTATACAAAAGAGACTCCGTCGCTTTCTTCGCTTGAAACAATTCACTAATTCGCGACGGCAACACATCTTCAATCAATAACAAAATCCGCTCGGCACTTTGAATCTTCTGCAAGAACAACAGCTGAAGCGACAGGGAATTATCATAGTCTTGCATGAGCCCAAGCAAGTCTTCCTCCGTCGTCATAAAGGAATCTGCCTGCTCTTGATGAACGCGAATGTCTTTCTTTCCGTCTGTCAAATATTGAAGCAATTCATCCAATACATCCTTGCCAGCCGGGATAAGCAATGTCGGAATGACGAAATAAGAAAAACCGTAAAAGCGATAGTGCAAATGGGACTCCACAAACTTTCTTCCTTCTTCAATATGAGCTTTGCAAGATAAACAGACAGGGTAATTTCGCCACGCTTTGGCCTCGTCAAACCCTCCTGTAATAAATCCGGGCTTGTCCAACGTGTAAAAGCGAAACACGGACAATTTTCCGATGACCGTATCTTTGCGCTCCCCACAAATAGCGCATACTTGGTCCCGAGCCGACAACTCCATATCTTTCTCGTGAACTAGATGCAAAAAAGCATCGCGAAACGGCTCACAGTCATATAAATAGGAGCCGTTCATTTTTAGCGAAATAAGGGAACGATCGGCTGAGAGAGAGAGCTTTTCCCTCAACTCCTGCAAGATCGCTTCCTTTTTTTGCACAAGCAATTGCTCAATCGCCCGAAGAACGGGATGATCCATTTTGCGGTTAACCGTTCGAAACCAGCCAATGACTTTCTGTTCATATGTATTTTCAATCGTTGTAATTTTCGCCGTCGGCGAATAGTTGGTTCCACGAGACGAACCGGAACGAAACAAATATTTTTTGTAATCGCTTCCGCATTCCTCAATCTCGCAACCTTCCCAACCAACATTCCCTTCTTCGTCCGCACGCACTGCAACAAGCACACAAGCAGGATAGCCGGGGTTCTCCACCAATTGATCCACCACTGACCCCTCTCCTTGCTTTTCAAGCACTATCTTCCCAATTTGGGCGATCGCTTCGATCAATCTATCACCCCTCTGCATCATGAGAACTAATTCCATTATACCATATTTCAGTAAATATGGTGGCTCTTCACCAAAAGTTGTACTTGATTTTTTCATCACGTACCTTACTTATGCAACCAAGAAAGAACGGGAAACAAATTATTTTTGCAAACACTTGTTCAGAGAAGTGTACCGTCTGTCAAGTACATGTTGTGGTGATGAGCCAATATGGTATAAAAATTTATACTATTTAGTAATTATCAATCATCTCTCAAACCACGGACGAAAAAATTGGCACATAGCCCACATAATCGTTATGCACCAAAACTCCGTAACGCTTGCCCAACTTGTTTAGTGCAAAATGAAAGTACAGAGTTCTGCAACAAAAAAGTGCAGAGCTTCATGGCATAAAAAAAAGGCTTGCCAGCTCCTAAAATTCCCTCTACTGTTAAGGTTGTGAAGAACAAAACAGTGGAGGTAAAGAAAGGATGCTAGCAATGCCTGAAATTCATCATATCAAACATTTGCGTGAAAAGAAAGGGTTATCGCTTTCCGAAATTGTCCGCAGGACGGGATTTAACTGGAGAACAGTCAAGAAATATGCGGATGGAGACATTTCGGTCAGACAAAAAATAAAGAGAAAACGGGGAATGATGGAGGAAGAAGGATACGGTCAAATCATTGATGACTGGCTGGAGGAGGACGCCAAACTGCCAAGAAAACAACGGCGGACAAGCAAGAAGATGTACGAACAATTAAAGCAGGAACATGGCTTTAAAGGGTCTTATCGAACGGTTTGCGCCTACGTTCAAAAACGAAGACCTCAGCTTAAGCTGGAGAAGGAACAACGTTACGAGAGGCTGGAACACCCTCCGGGGGAAGCGCAGGTGGATTTCGGCACCATGTCCGTTGTGACGAAGGAGGGAAAAGAGGAAGACCGATCAATTCTGATTTTGAGCTTTCCGTACAGCAACGCCGCGTATGCGTATCCATTGCCGGCGGAAAACAGCGAATGTTTTCTTCACGGGCTCACTCAGCTCTTTCGACAGGCCGGAGGCGTCCCGAGAAAACTGCGCATCGACAATTTGGCGGCGGCGGTGGTTTCGATTCGAAAAGGAGGCGAACGTCAATATACTGAAGCATTTGAGCGATTCCGGCTTCATTATGGGTTTGACGTACAGGCATGCAATCCGTATAGCGGACACGAAAAAGGGAATGTCGAACGGAAAGTTTACTATACTCGGCAACACTGCTTTGTCCCTGCTCCGTTGATCGAGGGGGATGAAGAACTGACGGAGTGGCTGCATCGCAAGATGATCGAAGATCGAGCCCGCCCCCACTATGAAAAAGGGAGAACCATTGAGGAATTATGGCAGGAAGAACAAAAGGAGTTGCTTGTCCTGCCGGAGAGAGATCTCCCGATCTTCTCCTTCCACCACGCCAATGTCAATAAATACGGGGAAGTAACGGTGGATGGGGAGGCGTTTGTGGTTCATGGGATCCCGGTCCCCAACCGTGTCCTTGTCAAAAAGGAATGGGATCGTTTCATGGTTTTGTCCCAAGAAGGGGAGGTGTACCTGGAAGCGCCAAGGCCGTACACGAAAAAGCAACGGGAGCTCCCTTGGAAGGACATTTTGGCGGAATGGGCGCAAAAGCCCCGGGTGGTGGAGTATTCGCGGTTTCGAGTTTACTTACCGGAGGCCATTAGGAAATACTTCATGGAACAACCGAAACAGACGGCATCACGCATTCGAGGGGTGCAGAAGCTGCTGGACCGGTACACCGTCTATGAGATCGCTCAGTGGCTTGACAAGTATCAACGGTGGGATTTGGCGCCCCATGAGATCGGGGTGTTGATGGAGGCGAAGCGTTCGGAGTATCCCGCGAAATGGGAAGAAGCCTATACCCCTTCCGTTTTCGTCGACTATGAAACCGATTTACATGTGTATGATCAACGTCTTTGTCCGTCAAGGGAAGGGGGAAGCCGGGCATGAAGATGGATGTAAAAGAGATTTGTAAAGCCCTGCATTTGGCGTACATCGCGGATCGATTCGAGGAGGTGGCCTACGAGACCAAGGAACAGTTTTTGCGTGATGTGTTGGCGTTGGAGCTGTCGTTCCGTCAGAAAGCAAAACAGGCTCGATTGATCAAGAAGGCGAAGTTCCGGGAGTTGAAATGGCTCAAAGATTACGAATGGTCGGATCAGATTCATTGGCCGACCACGACCTCGAAGGAAGAACTTTGCGACCTTCGCTTTTTGGAGCAAAAACAGAACGTCCTGCTTTTAGGTTCGCCGGGAACAGGAAAAACCCATCTCGCCACCGCATTAGGATTAAAAGCGTGTGAACGGGGCCATGAAGTTCGGTTTTTCCGTGTCGCCGATCTTGTCGCCCAGCTCGAAGAGGCGTTAAAAGACGGCACCCTCGGACGGCTCAAACGGCAAATCGACACATGCGAGCTGTTGATTTTGGACGAACTCGGCTATGTACCTTTCCAAAAGCAGGGGTCGGAACTGCTGTTTCACATCATTGCCGATTGTTATGAACGAAAAAGTGTCATCGTGACATCGAATTTAGAGTTTGGACAGTGGAATCGAGTGTTTGGGGACAACCGCCTGACGGCAGCGCTGGTGGATCGTTTGGTCCATCACGCCCACATTCTCGCGTTTACGGGTGAGAGCTACCGCTTGCGGCATGCGCTTTCTGCCGTTCAGTCGCTCCCTTCTCACTCGGTTGAAAGGTAAATTCATTGAGCCGGCAAGCCTATGTATTTTTTCTTGCAATTCTCTGCACTTTTTGCTTGCAAAAAACAGCCCAACTCCAAGAGGGATCCACAGAACTCCTGAAAAACTCTGTTTTATGTAAAACATCGATTAAGGAAAAAAGCCATGGACAACCTTTTTCCTTCCCCCATAAAAAATCACGTGTGGTGCGATTCCCACGGAACAAGCGGCTGAAATCGAACTTCATGAAAAAAGGCGGTGGATGACCGCCTTCTTCTTTTTCCCATACTCATTCAACAGGAAACACTAGGAGGTTGGTGAAAAACGATTGTTTCTCTTGAGCAATGGGGGGAACGTTTGAAAGGCGCTCCTGATGCGACAAGGCTTATCTATTTGAGAAACCGGTTTGACAAGCGGATTGCCTCCTTAAATCACCGGCCTTCTAGGGTGAGATCGATCACCCTTTTCCTCTTACTCGCTCAACAAGCTTTGAACCTCTTCTTCAGAAAGATCCACCAACCGGGCTATCTCGGCGGCCGTCATCCCTTTTTGTGCCATTGTCTGAATAAGCCGTTTCATTCCTTGTTTCATTCCTTGCTTCATCCCTTGCTCAAGGCCGCGTTTTACCCCTTCTTCCAGCCCTTCTTTCTTCCCCTTTTGCTCGTAGGAGATGATCAGCTCCAGCACTTTCTCTCGTTCTTTCGTTTCCATCGCCTTCACCTCGCTTTGCAGCTGTTGTTCCTCTTCCTCTGTCAACTTCACGTACGTCTCAAAAAACCCAAGCAGCAGCCGCTGCCTCGCCTCATCGAGCTCCAACCGCACCAACATGCGCAAAAATTCTTTTTTCAGCTCCACCTTCTCTCTTTCAGTATACCCCATTTGACTGAGCAGCGCAGCCGCAACCGGGTTGTCCTGCCGAATGTACTCCCGCCACTGCTCCTTCCGCAACGCCACCGGAAAAAAGCGAAACTGCAGCACTTCGCCAAACGGAAATTCCATCGAAAACACAGACGGTTCCTCGCGGAGAGAATCATAGTGGAAGACGGCGATCGGAACGATGCGGGTCCGGTAGGTTTCATACAAGCGGCTGAAATAGAGGAACATGCGCTCGGCAAACGACGGCTGGACATACCCTTGCGTTTCCACGTGCACGATGATCAGCCCGTCTTCGCCTTTCAGCTTCGTCTCGACCAGCAAATCAACGCGGTACTTTTCGCCGGCCGTCACATCGGTAAACAGCTCTTCGGATAAAAAGGACAGATGATGGAAATCGATATGCTCGTGCATGTCGGGGAAAAAGAGGAGCAGGAACTCTTCGAAAAACGTGCGGATCAGCTCTTTGAACAGCCGATCATGGTCAATCGCCATTCAATCACCTCACCTTGATGGTCTCTCTTTTTCTATTCGCCGTCCCCAAGGCGGCATCCTGCTCACAGTGAGAAATTCGTCATAGGTACGATAAAAACGTGTGCTTGGCGTCGGTCTTTGGTGATCGCGCACCAAATGTTTCAATCCCTCATAGGTACGATAAAAACTTCCTTGTGCGGCGCGTCAGGCGCTCTTGATACACAGAGTTTCAATCCCTCATAGGTACGATAAAAACGCGGTAGCAAGTGGATCAGCAAATGCTTATACGAGTTTCAATCCCTCATAGGTACGATAAAAACCGATACAATGGCACAAATTTTATCTTACAGGGTGAAGTTTCAATCCCTCATAGGTACGATAAAAACTAAAAGTGGTGCTTAACCACGCCGCTTGACCACTTTGTTTCAATCCCTCATAGGTACGATAAAAACTAAAAGTGGTGCTTAACCACGCCGCTTGACCACTTTGTTTCAATCCCTCATAGGTACGATAAAAACGAGACTCCGGCCACCCATCGAAGGGGCGCATGAACAGTTTCAATCCCTCATAGGTACGATAAAAACTCAACTTCATGAACGAAAATGTTGATGCTGGTGTTGAGTTTCAATCCCTCATAGGTACGATAAAAACTCAACTTCATGAACGAAAATGTTGATGCTGGTGTTGAGTTTCAATCCCTCATAGGTACGATAAAAACCAACATACCTGTTCCGCTCGGCATCTGCGCGATGAGTTTCAATCCCTCATAGGTACGATAAAAACAGCCTCCACTAGTATGCCAAGACATATCTGGGTTTTGTTTCAATCCCTCATAGGTACGATAAAAACTCGCTTGCAATTGGATTTAGTCGCGGGAATCATGAACGCGTTTCAATCCCTCATAGGTACGATAAAAACAAATCAACGGATTTGAGCCGCGAAATGGTCGCGAGGGTTTCAATCCCTCATAGGTACGATAAAAACGGCAACCGTAACGTTAGCCGTGCCGCCGTTGACGGTGTTTCAATCCCTCATAGGTACGATAAAAACTATACCCGCCTTCTTTCCGATCTATCAACAAAAAGTTTCAATCCCTCATAGGTACGATAAAAACAAAGAATTTTCCGGCCGGGGAGGGGCGCTATCCGTTGTTTCAATCCCTCATAGGTACGATAAAAACGCGAAAGCGCAAGCCAACATGAACGCGTTGAAAGAGTTTCAATCCCTCATAGGTACGATAAAAACAGCATTGGCTTCATTATTAAACAATGAGCTAATAGCTGTTTCAATCCCTCATAGGTACGATAAAAACTCATCGATCCCCTGCTCCTTTCGACGATCAAGCGCGTGGTTTCAATCCCTCATAGGTACGATAAAAACGCCGTGCTTCGCTAAATAGGGCTTGACCGTACTAAGTTTCAATCCCTCATAGGTACGATAAAAACGGAGTCGCAACAAAACACCATTGACGTCATTATTGCGTTTCAATCCCTCATAGGTACGATAAAAACCCACGGCTGTTGATTATCCAAAATTATGAATACTTCTCCCGTAAAAATGGGCATGCTCAAATAAGACAGCTACCATCTCTGATTTCCAATCGAGAGGAAGTTGCCCAAATAAAACCCGACGAACGAAAGAAATGAACGTGAGGGTGGTTTGCGTTCGTTTCTCTGTTCGGTCATATAGCCATCTCAATAACACATAGGCAATGAACGCCGCGAACAGCTGATTGTAGACGGCGTTTTTTGTTGTCCCAAATAAGGTAGGTACATTCAAGTATTGCTTGATCCATCGAAAAAAGACCTCGACTGCCCAACGCTCTTGATACATGTCGGCAATCTTTTCTGCCGATACGTCAAAGACATTCGTTACGACGCGAATCTCCTTTCCATGGGCATCACGAAAGATGACCACTCGATGACGTTTCTTCGAACGGCATTGCTTCGTTCCTAGCTGACAAGTAAAATCAGCGATGACATTGGAATCGGAAGAAACAAGACGCTGTAAACGGTGACGACGATGAATCTCTACATTTTCTTTCATGCGAATGACAAAAAGTTGTCCATTTTCCGCAAATTGGTCGATCCGTTCGATTTTAAAATACGCCCGATCTTCCACAAGAATTTGCTTCGGATGTGTCAACGCTTCCCCGACAGGACCATCGTGGCGTAGACCGGTTGTTTCTATGGCATCCATTGGTAACTGGTATTCAGGAGAATAAGCGACATGCAGTTTCATCCCTGACCGTTCCCCATGATAAGGCGCCCATGATAGGCGGTTCTTTCCGACTGTCACCGTTGTCGAATCGACAATGCGAAGAGGTTTCGGGAATCGAAGAGATCGCCGTGTTTGGCGGTTACACCTCGAAACGATCAGTGCAAACAAACGCTTCATGATTTCATATGGAATCTCCTTCGCCTTGTTTGCCACCGTCGAATAATGAAAACGCGGCAATTGGTAAGTGGGCGCCACATCAGCACCATGACGAAAACTCTTCCACTCATGGACAGCCGCGAGAAGGAAAAAGTCGATTAACGTACGTACGGTAAATTTACGAGATGAGTCGTGATAACCGACTGCTTCTGTGATGGTTTGAATGTCTTCGTCTGACACAATTTTTTGCATCAAATTCGGGAGTGTGGTATGCTTGTTCATAGAGAGCACCTCTTTCCTGGGTTTGTTTGTGTGGTTACTTACATTCTACAGGAAAGGTGCTTTTTTTTCTATGTTTTTATGGATATTATTGGTTAATCAACACACGTGATAAAAACCAATTTCCTGTTAAAAGTGCGGCAAATGTTCGTAGTTTCAATCCCTCATAGGTACGATAAAAACTACAATTAATTGAAGATAGTTATTTAGTTGATCAGTAGTTTCAATCCCTCATAGGTACGATAAAAACACAGGGCACACACATACATTTGCGGAAGTCACGAAGTTTCAATCCCTCATAGGTACGATAAAAACGCGGTGTTCTAGAAACGGTTCGCCGACAAAATGAAGTTTCAATCCCTCATAGGTACGATAAAAACGCGGTGTTCTAGAAACGGTTCGCCGACAAAATGAAGTTTCAATCCCTCATAGGTACGATAAAAACAGACATCGTATCCGCGCGTGAAGCTGGCTTGGCTGGTTTCAATCCCTCATAGGTACGATAAAAACCCCAAAAAGTGTTGTCATATCAACCTTTTCCCTTCAATGTCATCATCAGAATAACACGTTTCGAAGATTCTGTCAATGAAATCTCTCCTTGATGGTTGTAGGGATCAAGCGATCAAAATCAATGTCGTCGACCCCCTGGGGTTTTTGCGCGATTGGAGGTCGACGACAAATGAAGACTGCTTCCTAGCGTTTGACTTGCCTTGTTTGCCGATTGCTATTTGCCTAAGCGAGGGTAAACGCTCGTCATGCGGTGAATAAGACCCGGGCGCCGCCTGCTCATCCATCGCGGGCAAGACGAATACAAACATTGGAATCCCAACACTTGCATGAACAAGGGCGAGTGCTAACTTTTTATGTCTTGAAGCAGTCGGCTGATGATCGCCTCTTGGTATCCCGCTTTTTCGGTTTTCGCCATCGCTTCTTTCACTGGCTGCAGCGGCGCTGACGCTACGGAGGCGAGTTTGGCGAGCCGCTCCGGAGGCAAGTGAACCGATGGGTTGGCGGCGCAGTAGTCATCGACGCTGTAGCGCCATGGAACAGCCGCCGAGCCGTATCGCTCGAGAAAACGGTCGGCCATTTTCAAACCTTCCAGGTCAAAGTCGCCGGAGTAATGCAGCTTGGCGCCTGAAGCCGCGAGCAAATCAAGGAGCCGCATCGTCGCTAAATTCATTTGCCCGTTCGCGCAGACAAGCGGGGCGCGGGTGTCAAGCAAGGTCGAGAAAACACCCGCGTTTTCGACGACGTATACGATGCCGCCGTTAGCTGGATAGGCGCGAATGAGCGACAACACGTCCCTTAGCGGGGCATTCAATGCGCTGTTGGCTTCGACGGCAGCGGTGAAGACCGGGTGAGGGCCTTTCTTCGTTTCGGCCAACAAGTTGGCGCAAGTGGCAAAGTTCAAAATATCCTCGCGGAGCAGGCCGACGGACTGCAGCAATTCATTGATGCTCTCTACAGAGGTCACATCCCACTCGCCTAGCACGGTTGCTTGCAAGGCCGACAGCAACACCTTGCCGGGGAGCGTAGACAGGTCAAAGGCGTGTGGATCACCGGCGATGCGCTGGGCAAACAATGGAAGCCGCTCATACGAGCCGAGCGGCAAGCGGCGAAGGGCGGCGCCGACAAGACGGATCGCCGCCGCCAACTCTTCGCGGTTTGCCTCATACGCTGCTTGGATGAACCGTTGGCCACAAATGTCTTCAAGCCAAGGGTGCTCGTGGGCGAGGTGCCCGAAAAACCGCTCCCGCTCCTTTTCGACTGCCTGGCGCTGTTCTTTTTTCGGCACGAGCGGCTCGCCGAAATAGCACTCGAGCAGCTCGATGAGGCCAACGCCGGCAAACCGTGTTCGTTCGAGTTGCCGTTCAAAGGCGGGCAGGGACACGCGGGAAACGTCTCGGCCGAAAAAGGCGGCAATGGCTTCGCGCTCGTTCTCGCTGAACGATGCCACGGAGACGACGCCACCAACACGACCGAGCGACTCGTATTTCCGCTTCATCTCGACAAACAAGCGGTGAAAGCCCGGCTCGGAACGGAAAAAGGCAGCGGCCTCTTCGGCCCGGTTCATGTCTCGATCAACTCCCATTCTTCCTCATTCGCTACTAACTGTTTGATGCGCCCGTTCCAATAATACTGGATGACGGTGACAAACGGCGCATTGCGCGGACGGACGAGCTCGCAAATCGACAAGGCCGGCACGGTGTCGTAGTCACCCCAAAGCGCCTGCGAGTTCATGATGTAGTTAAAGCCGAGCTGTTCAACAAGGCCGAACATCATGCGGATGTTGTTTTCATCGACACCGGCGAACGCTTCATCAAGCGAGATGATGTACGGGGCATCATCACCTGCTTCTTGATAGCGTGAATACGCCGCCGCAAACAGCGGAATGTACATCGCCAACGCTTTCTCCCCGCCGCTAAACCGATAAAAGCGTTGGTTTGTCAGTTCGCGCTTCGGTTCGTGTTCTTTTTCATAGTAGAGGGTAAACGAAAACCATTTCCGATAGTCGAGCACTTCTTTTATAATTTGATGAAGCGTGTTGCCTTGGCCGCGTTCCTCAAGCAGTTCGCGGGCGCGGGCGATTTTCGAGCGGAAATGGTTCGTCACCCGCTGCAAATCTTCCTCCTTGAGCAGCCGTGAATCCATCCGCAGCAACCCCACCAGCTCTTTCGTGTCGAGCTCGTCTTCCGTCTCCGCCGTTTTCGGCTTCCATTGAATGGATAGAACGAGGCTCGATGACGTATCGATTTCGCTCATCCGCTTGTTCATGTCGTTCACCCATCGCTCCGCGCGTTGGATGCGGCTGCGCAAAATGCGGCCGACCGACTTTAAAATGACTTCCTCGTACAGTTCCCGGTCTTGTTCTTTCATATACTCGTGCTGCAACGCGATTTCCCGCTCAACTTCCGCCAAGACGACAGACGGCGTGGCACGCTGCCCTTTGTAGTCAAGGAAAATGACGTTTCGCTCTTGTTTTTCCCGCCAATCCTTTGCTTTCATTGCCATTTCATCGTCCGGCGCCGCGGTGCTCCATTCTTTCTCCTCGAACGGCAGCGATTCGAACGTCGCCCGGTATTCGGTCAAATTGGATGATTCTTGGAAAAAGATTGTGTTCAGCCGAGCCAGCAGCGAAGAGCGGCTGTCTTTCAACGTTCCCCCATACCGCTGTTTCGCTTCGCTCGCCTGCTCGCGAAGCGGACGCGAACGGTCCAGCTCCACCAACTTGAGCGCCGCTTCACGGGCAAAGGCCTGCTCCCATGCGGCGGCCAGCTCGCGAGCGAACGTTGCCCGTTTCTCTCCTTGTTCCCGTTCTTCGGCAAGACGCGCAAGGCGCTGTTCGGTCCGCGCCCGCTCGTTGACTAGACGCGGAACTGCCTCGCGCAGAGCGCTGAGCCGCTCCCGAACGCGGGCGATTTCCGCGCGAATGTCATCCGCCCCCATTTGTTGGAGTGTCCGTTCGATCTCGGCCATGCGGAGCGCCAGACGTTCGTCTTCATCGAGCAGGCGATTCCGCTCCCCTTTGGCCTCATCGATGTCGTCGCGAAGCTCCTGCAGCTGCTCGCGCTGCTGGGTGATCATCACCGCGACATAGAGCGCTTCTCGAACATGCACTTCCAGTTCATGCAAAAAGCGGAGATACGATTTCATCGCCAAGCGGGCTCGATCGCATCCTTCCACAGAAAACGCCACGTCAAGCCCTGCCGATTGCTCGCGCAACGTTTGCTTGAGGTGCTGCCACTCGCGAGCGAGACGGGATACTTTTTCTTGTTGCCGCTGCCAGTCGCGCTCTTTGCTTTCCGCGCGGCGGCGCGCTTCCTCCCGTTCCTCAAACGCCGCGCGCACATCGCGGTCGGATGGAAAGGCGGCAAACCACTCCGCCAATGCGGCGATATGAGCTTCCACCGCTTTGTGTTCCGTCTGCAGGCGGTCAAGCGCTTGCCGCAAGGAAGCGATCTCCTCTTCCAATGAAGCGATCTTCTCCATCCGCCACCGCCGCCTTGCCGTGCGGCCGATGAACATGGCGCGCTCGCGGGTGGGCGCATGACCGCGCACGAGACCAAGCGCATAGCGTCCAGCTTCATTAAGCGTCATGCCCCCGTCTTGCGCCTCATCGGCAATGACGATGCTGCGAAGCACGGCATCAATCCGCTCCGCAGCGACAGGCACATCTGCATCTGGCTGGAGATAATCGGCCAACGTATGCGCCATATGCACCGGGTTCGGGACGAGCACCCGGTCATACGTCACCGCCATATCGCGGTCAATGATCAGCGCGTCGAGCAGTCCGGCATGGGCGAGCGCCGATTCGATCCGCTCGCGGACAGGCTCGGGCACATGGTCGAAAAATTCGACTGCCGCATACAGCGGGACGGAAACAACTCCTTGCCGCTCCAACTCTGCACGCATGGCGTCCGTCTGTGGATCGCGTTCCGGTTCTGGGTCTTGTTCCATCTGCCAATGGCGAAGCTCCTGCTCGCGCTCGGCGAGCTGGCCGCCAAGCAAGCGCATTTCGTGTTCAAGCCGCCATTTTTCATCGTTTTTCTTCCCGACGGCATCATAATACGCCGCCGTGAACGGCTGCTTGAGGTCATCGATGGAATATTGATCATACAAGCCGTCCGTCTGTCGCAAAAACGTCTGAATGCGCGCTTCGTCCACCGTGACGCCGCCACGCTCCAGCCAAGCGAGCACCGCTTGTTCCCAACGTTCTTTTTCTTGGTCAAGCAGCTCATCCCATTTGCGGTATTGATGCCGCCATTCGTCAACTTCCCGCTGCAGTTCCCCTGCTTCTTTGCTTGCTTCTTCATAGCGCGCTTGCAGTCCCTCATGACGCCGCCAAAGGTCGGCGAGCGCTTCGAGCCGTTCCGCATGGCGGTCCGCTTCCTGCTTCCAAACCGTAAACGGAAATTCGCGCTGTTGACGATGATGACGGAGAAAATCGTCTTCATTCACTTCATGGCCGGCAAACGCCCCTTCGTCCGCGTCGGCGCGCAACTGCGCCAACGTCTCTTCCACCTTCCGTTCCAGCTCATCGAGGCGCGCTTCCGCCTCATCAATTTGATGGCGGCGCTGCCGTTCAAGCCGCTCCTTCTCTTCGATCACCCGCTCTTGCCGCTCCCGCCGCCTCGCTAGGTCGCGCTGCTGTTCCTTTAACTTTTCGTACGTTTCGGCTTGTTGAAAGACTTCATGGCCCGCAAGCTCCACTTCCCGTGCACGCAACACGTCTTCTTCACGACTGAGGCGGATGATCTCCTCATCCAACTCATCAAGCCGCTGCCGCGCTTTGTTCTCCTCTTCTGATCTTGTTCGCTGCTCAGCGGCGAGCTGTTCGGCTCGTTGGACCGCTTTCTCGTATTCCACGGCTTTTTCGGCAATCATATATTCATTGTAATGACGGTAATGGTCGCAAAGCCGCTTGAGCGCCCGCGCATCGCGCTCGAGCTGCTCCAGCTGCTGCTTTGCTTGGTCCATATTTTCAATCGTCTCGGACAAATGGCGCAATTCCTCATCGGTTAACGGCGGCAATGCGCTTTCCAAAATTTCGTAAATCACCGTCGGCTTGAAATCTTTCGATAATTTCGGGCTCCGCAATTGAATCAACAGCTCGATCAACTCTTGAAACGCCTCGAGCGATTCGAAGCGGAACACATGCTTATTGACGAGCTCCATATATTCTTTTTGCGTCTCGACCACCGTTCCCCCAGCGCCGAGCGCATCGGCGAGCTCGCGCTTTGTCAAAGGAATTTTCTCGCCTGTTTTTTCTTTTTTGTACAAGTCAACATCATGGCCGATGCGGCGGTTGTCCAAAATGACAAAGCCCCAAAAGTCGAGATTTTTTTGCCGTTTCGCTCGCAAACCGATGCCGGTCGTAAGATATTGATCGGTTTCGGTCCGCTTATATTCGAGAAACAAATAACCGGTCCGCTCATCGCGGTTGACGACATCTTTTTCCCCGAGCAAGTAATCTTCCATTCGCCGCGCCCGCGAACCGAACGGATCGAGCCGGTCGGGCGTCTTTTTCCCGTCAAGCAGCACCGGGATCAAGCTTTGCATCGTCACCGATTTGCCCGCTCCATTGCTTCCGCGCAAAAACAACTTTCCGTCGGCAAAATGAAAATATTGTTCATCATAATACCAGAAATTGATCAATCCCGCGCGATGCAACATCCATCGATCTGCCATCATAGCTCCCTCTCTTTCGCTTGAAAATCGTCCGGGTATCGCCCACAAAGCCGCCCAAGGAGCGGGTAGAGGACGACCATGCCCGTCTCGGGATCCGTGTCTGCCATTCGCCATGCTTTCAACTCCGCCAACACCTCGCGGGCTAACTCCGCAAGCGATGCTTCGCGATGCGTCTTCCCCCATCCAGCTTCGTAGCGACGCTTCGTATCGGCGAGCGATTCAGAAAACTGCGCCGGCGTCAGCCAAAGGCGCCCGTACTCGTCCGGTGGAAAGGACGCCAACCGCTCGCGGACGACGGCGGCAAAATGAAGGATGATGTCAGATGTCCCTTTTAGATCGGGAAAGAGCGTATACGGCGCCTGCCGTTCCGGAATCGTCAACATGGCGACGTTTTTGTACAGCTCATATCGAAACGGCGTATGGGACTCAATATCCTCACGCAGCCGATGCCGGAAGTTGCGCAAGTAATAAAAATCTTGCTCGTCGCCTTCTGTTCGGTGCACAGCCGGTGATAAAAACAGCTTCCGGTACAGACGATGGCGCCGGTAATCTTGCGGCGCTGCTTTCCATTCTTCCGCCAACAGTTCATCAATCGACGTATATTGCAGCAAGTCTTTCGGATATGTGCGCATAAAGTAGCGCGCCAACACCGGCACTTCATAAAGCGCTTCTTCGTCCGCATGTTGCGCGAACGCTTCGATCTCTCCATCCATCCGGCGGATCAGTCCGATTTGTTCCGCTGTTTTCAGCACGCGAATGAGCGCGCGCCGCTGCGAATAGTTCGTCCAATCGACCGGCACATCGCCCGGATACATAGCGCGGATTTCCTCGCATACATCGGAAAGCAAAAATTTTTCCTCAACCGCCTTGCTTTCAACATACGCCATCAAGCAGCAAAACAGCGCATAGTCGAGCGGCTCTTGAAACGACGGAATCCCCATCCACGGCTCCGGCTCAGCCGGAATTTTTTCGAGCTTCGCGAAATGCCGGTGCACGATCAAGCGGTAACCAAACTTCTCCTCGACATATCTTTTGAGCACGTGTTCGCGTTCGCGGACAAGCTGATACCGTTCCGGGTCGGCGTCGCGGACGATCCAAAATTGTTCAAACAGCGCCGCCAACGCTTCTTTTGCCTTGTCATCAAACGCCGTCTCCATCTTCGCTCCCTCCTTCCGCCATCACTTCGATTTCGTAGTTGGGCATCACAAGCGTTCCGTCTTCAGCATGAAGGCAAATCGTGTCGTGCCGACGAACAATGCGGATGTCCCAGCCGTTCTCCGTTTTCACGGTTGGTTGTTCTTTCCCCATCGCTTTGGCGATCCAGGCGAGCAATGTCTTCCGTACGTACGGGGTCACTTCACCGAGTTCGGCCAGCACGATTTTTCCGTCTTTCACCAGCTGTTTCAGTTCGGCTTCCTCGCGTGCTTTCTCCTCCAAATAGCGGCGGCGCGCTTCTTCTTTTTCCCGCTTTTTCTCCTCGATCGCCTGCGGTTTCTTCTTTTCTCCATAATGGCGCACGCGCGGCTTCGTCACCCATTCCATCGGCGCCTCGTCCCAAACATCGCGATACATATCATCTGTCGCCTCATTGTCTGCGATCAGATGTTTCGTATGGAAGCAGCCGAACACGACCGCCGACAAACAGTGCGCCTCTTCGATCGAGGACAGTTGCGAAAACCAGCGTGCCAAGTGCAAATAATCGCCTTTGCGGCTGCGAAAGTGGTGATGCCGCTCACCAAGCCGCTGCACGATGCGCGTCAAGCGACGAATCGCTTCGTTCGTCTGATGCTGCAAAAACGCCAGCTCGCTTTCGTGGCCGTCCCGACCTAAAAACCATTCGCGCAAACTGCGCCACGTCTCGCGCTTTTCTTCGATGCATTCGGCGCGCGACGGGGCGCTGTCGGCAAAGCGTGGAATCGACCGCTCATAATCGACTACGTGCTCAATGAACCGGTCCACTCCTTCGTCTGGAAGGTCTTCCAACAGCCGCTCAATTTGCATCGATGTCTTCTGTAAGGCGACGATAAAATCACGCAAATAGGCGGTAAATTGTTCCTTGTAAACGAGAAACGATTCCGCCGTCATCCGTTCTTCCAAATTTTCGCTATGCAAATAGGCGATATAATCAGCCGAATGGTGAATGATTTTTTTGAAATAATCAAACGTCTCCTCCCACACTTGGTGTATTTCGTCCGGTTTTTCTTGGAAATTAGCAGATATGATCGTTTCCATGCGAGAAAGGGAGGCGTACAGACGGTCAAACCGCGTTTTCTCGAGCGAACCGCCAAACGAGTCGCCCAACTGTTCGAGCGTGCGAATCATTCGCTCTATTTCCACTGTGTACGGGCTGCATTGATAACGAAACCGCTTTTTCTTAAATTCCTCGATCGTCCGTACATGGGAAGTCTCTTGGCGGGCGAGCAAATTGTTCCATTTGACAAGCTGATCGAGGTCTTGCTGCAAATCATCCTCAGTATAATCGGCAAATTCGGCATGCTGTTTCAAAAACGCATACACTTCCTCGGGGAACAAATATTGCCGCATCCGTTCGTGCTGAATGTAGAAATACCGCAAAATCGCGCGGTAACGGTGCGCATTTTCCGCCGACAAATACTTTGTTTCGACAATTGGCTTCAACCAAGAAGCATCCATCCTCGTCCACCTTTTCCTCTCTTTTTCCTAATTATTATTGTAACGATTTCATTCTTCCTTTGGCTAGTGAAAGCTATTTTTCTGAATTTTCCTCGCCATCCATGCGATTTTTTTGTAAAATAGAGATGAAAAGGAGGTGAATCGACATGGAAGCGCTATTGCGGGAAATTTTGCACGAGGTGAAAGCCACGCGCGCGGCAGTCGAGTCGCTCGAACGGCGAGTCGGCGCTTTAGAGGGACAAGTCGCTCAGCTCAATGAACGAACAAGCGCCCTCGAGACGCAAGTCGCTCAGTTGAATGAGCGAACGAGCGCTCTTGAGCAGCAATTCGCCCAATTGAATGAGCGGACGACCACGCTGGAACAGCGCATCGATTTGCTTTACGAACCCACGACGGAAACGAAGGCGATTGCCGAAGCGCTTCGTCATAGGCAGGAAGTGCTGACCGCGAAATATGAGGCGATGGCGAACGACCTCCACCAAATGAAAGGCGACCTCACCCACGTCACATCGATCCTCGAAGACAAGGTGTTGCCGGCTCTCGCCGAACATGAAGCGGGACTGCATGTCCTCAACGCCCGCGTCTTCAAAACCGAAAGCATTCTTCACCGCCTCGTTCATGCGTAAGATGATTCCTCAACAGATCATGAACCCACTCGTTTCGATGGATCCGGCTGCTTACCGCAGCCGGTTTTTTCTTCCTATTCAGCTCGAATATCTCGAATTCGGAGAATTTAGGAGGATTAGGGCGCATTCCCGAGCATTTGTAAGCATCGCGGCGGAGAGAACGGTTCTCAAGGCGAGAAGCAGCCAAACGCGGATAGATCGGCTGATACCAAATTTTCCAACTTAACCTAATTTGCGTTACCCTATGTTTGTGACGTTTTCCCCTCCGTGTCGTTTTTTTTTTTTTTTGCTTTCCCCCTTGACTTAGAAGGCTGGTGATGCAAAGGGAGAACTGCTGTCCAACATTTTTTAAAGAAAAACTTTCAACACCATCGTCCGGGTGTTTAACAGGTCGGATGGATCTTTTTATCGGCATTTTCGGATCCAAAAAAGGAGGAATCGTTTTGCGTAAATGGTTCATGTTATTGCTCGCTGTCGGGCTTGTGTTCGGACTGGCCGCCTGCAGCGGGAAACGTGATGCGAAAGGGCACATTGTGATTAGCGGAAAAAAGTTTACCGAGCAGGTGATTTTGACGCATTTATTGGCTGAGTATGTGAAGGCCAACACCGATTTGGACGTGGAAGTGAAGGACAGTCTAGGCGGCGCCTTTATGCTTAAGCAAGCCATTGAAAACGGAGACGTCGACATGTACGTCGAGTACACGGGAACAGGGTATTTAAACATTTTAAAACAGCCGTACGATCCGGCAAAAACGCCCGAACAAATCTATAATGAAACGAAGAAGTTATATAAGGAAAAATACAACATCGCTTGGCTCAAACCACTCGGATTTAACAATACGTACGCATTGGCGATGCGAAGAGACCTTGCCGAAAAGCTCGGGGTCAAAACGTACTCTGATTTAGTCAATCATTCGTCTTCCCTTACCTTTGGGTCAGACGCCGAGTTTTTTGAGCGAAGCGACGGCTATGACGGGCTTGTCGATACGTACGGATTCCAGTTCAAAAAAACGGTCAACATCGATCCGGACTTGCAATACGAAGCGGCGAAAAACGGGGAGATCGACGTCATCACAGCCTACACGACGGACGCCCGCATCAAAAAATACGATCTCGTCGTGCTCAAAGACGATCAACATTACTTCCCGCCGTACCACGCCGTGCCAATCATCCGCCAAGACGTGTTGGACGCCAACCCAAGACTCGAGGAAGCGCTGAACAAACTGGCCAACATCTTAACGGACGAAAAAATGATGGAACTGAACGGCGAAGTGAATTTGGAAGGAAAACGGCCGCGCGAAGTGGCAATAGACTTTTTGAAATCGGAAGGACTGATCGACTAGAAAGCGAGGAATGTGAATGATTCGATTTGAAAACGTCACAAAACAGTATGAGGATGGATTTGTCGCCTTAAAAACTATCAATCTTGAAATCCATAAAGGCGAGCTGGTCGCCCTCATCGGACCGAGCGGCTGCGGAAAAACGACGACGATGCGAATGATCAATCGATTGATCGAGCCGACGTCGGGCACCGTATATATCGACGGGCAAGACATTTCTACGCTTGATCCGGTCGAACTGCGGCGCAACATCGGCTACGTCATCCAGCAAATCGGGCTGTTTCCGCACATGACGATCGCGGAAAACATCGCGCTCGTGCCGAAGCTGAAAAAATGGGGAAAAAGCGCCTATGAAAAACGAGTCGATGAGTTGCTTGACCTCGTCGGCTTGGATCCAGCGACGTTCAAGCACCGCTACCCATCGGAACTCAGCGGCGGCCAACAGCAGCGCGTCGGTGTCGTCCGCGCGTTGGCCGCGGAACCGGATATTATTTTGATGGATGAGCCGTTCAGCGCCCTCGACCCGATCAGCCGCGAACAGCTGCAAGATGACATCGTCCGCTTGCAAGAAGAAATTCGCAAAACGATCGTCTTTGTCACCCACGATATGGACGAGGCGATTAAAATCGCTGATCGGATTGCGCTGATGAAAGACGGGGAAGTCGTCCAATTTGCGACGCCGGACCAAATGCTTCGGCGGCCGGCGAACTCCTTTGTCCGCGAGTTTATTGGTGAAGACCGTCTGCTGACCCGCCAGACAGCCGTGCCGACAGCGGAAGATTTAATGTCCGACGCCGTCGCCACGATCGCACCGCGGCGCGGCTTGGCCGAAGCGTTCCGGCTGATGAAGGCGCGAAAGGTCGACAGTTTGGTCGTCGTCGATAAAAAGCAATCGTTTCTTGGCATCGTGACGCTCAAACAAATCGAGCAACGATACAATGAGGAACATTTGCTTGTCGCCGACATCGCTGATTACGATGTGACGACATTACAAAAAGAAGCGGATGTGACAGACGTCGCCGCCTTGTTCCAAGACCCGGACGTGCGCATCATTCCAGTGCTCGATGGCGACCGCCTTGTCGGCGGCATTACGCGCTCCAGCATGATGCGCGCGCTCGCTGAGTGGACATTCCAGCAGCACGCATAAAGACATCAGCCATGGGGGGAAGGATGAGATTTCCGGTTCCCTCCAGAAGCCCGGTGATTTACGGGAGCATGCCGCTTCACAAGATCATTTCTCAAATAAAAAACCTTGTAGCATCGGTTCTACTTTTCACATGTTCACTCATCAACCAGGGGAACCAGCTGTTTTTCACCAACCTTCTAGTCTTGTGAACAGATGGAAGACGGCCGCACATCAAAAGCGAATCGGGTGCGATTGGCTCGATAGCCGCTCGCCCAAAAACCGGCGATGGGAAACACTTCTCCCGTTGGCAGCTGGCCGGTGTGGCCGCAACTTCCCCTTCAGAATAGAACGAGGCCCCCATTGGCGGCTGAATTCCGCCGATGAAAAGGAGGCGGTTGGCTCACCGCCTCTTTTTCACCAATGAGGGAAGAGCATGATAGCGGCGGCCCATCTGTCACCGTTTTTTCAATAAGGAAGACGACGATGAACGGACCGCTGTTTTTTTACCAAGGAGGGATACAATGGAATTATTGCAAACGTTTATTGAACGACGAGAAGAGATTTGGATCGCTTTTCAAGAGCACGTACTGTTATCCGCGATTGCCATGAGCATTGCCATCGCGGTGGCCGTGCCGATTGGCGTCGCGTTGACCCGGTATCGCAAACTCGCCGAGCCGATCATCGGCATCGCCGCCATCATCCAAACGATTCCGAGTTTGGCGCTGCTTGGGTTTATGTTGCCGATTTTCGGCATCGGCAAACTGCCGGCGATCATCGCCTTGACGCTTTATGCCTTGCTTCCGATTTTGCGCAACACGTACACCGGCATTCTTGGCGTCGACCCGGCGCTCGTTGATGCCGGACGAGGGATGGGAATGACATCGCGGCAAATTTTATGGATGGTCGAGCTTCCCCTCTCACTTCCCGTCATTATGGCCGGCGTGCGCACCGCGACCGTGCTGACGATCGGCGTCGCCGCCTTGGCGACGTTTATCGGCGCCGGAGGGCTTGGCGACTTGATCGACCGCGGCCTGCGCATCGCCGACAAAAACTTGATTTTCGCCGGCGCCATCCCAGCCGCCATTTTGGCGATTGCCTTCGACTGGCTGCTACGAAAAGTGGAAAAGAAAGTGACGCCCAAAGGGCTGTGATCAGCCCTTTGGCTTCTTCCCTCTCTCGGTCGTCTCAGCAAAGCGTTTATGTTCCAAAATCGGCTGAAGAAACTCAAAATGATAGCGGTCCACATCCCCTATATCGATACTTTGATGTTTGACTTCATCGATAAAGAAAGTGATCATTGACACCCCCCAAACAACGTGATGACTGCATGTATGCCCTCAACGGTTCGGTGACGAGCGGTGTGATCGAGAAATCAAGCTTTTCATGCGTCCCCATAATTGGTACAGACCAAACCCGATAACCGCTCCACTCATGTTCAAAATGATATCATCAACATCAAAGCTTCGTTCGCTAGGATATTCAGCAAATTTTCCATCCATCAACGCTGTCAAAAATTGAACGGATTCAATGCCGCTCGAAACGAGCAGGGCAAGGAGAAGAAACGGTTTGATACGTGCAAACCGTGATCGTTTTTCGAATCATTTACTGCTTCAGCTCCTTTATTCTTTGCTTGTATTCCAGTTCTTAGCATCCACCTCCAAATGACCTTTACCACTCGGGCGATTTGAACACTCCGGCTCAAACTCATCCGTTTCCTTCATCGTAACGCCATTTAGCACATAGTCGTCTTCCTGCATAATATCCCATTGCTCCCATATAAATGGGGACTACAAAGACAAAGGATGGATAAAAAGGAAACGACGTAATCGTTGCGATCCCTAAAACAACCGCCCAATCCCATTTAAATCCCCATTTTTTATCAACAAAAGAAACGAGCGCTTCTGTTACTATGCATATAAGCAAAACAGCCAGTAATGCAGCTGGAAAAATGGCAACACGGGTTGATTCTCCCTTTTGGCCATTCGCTTGCTGCGCTGAAGGATCCATGGCTAGAGTTTGCGAAGCAACGTCTCTTCATCCCAAGGGCTTTTCGTGAAAAAATGGCTGAGTATGGTTCGATGGTTGGAATGAAAACTCTAGTACCGAACATCCCTTGGTCGTCAAGGCGTCGACAAGATGAACGAGAGGCTTGATGACCGGTTTCGAGAAATCAGGCGCCAATCCCAGCGTCATGAAAAATGGGTGGATTCCTTGATGATGTGCTCATCGATTCCTAAGCCATGAATCTCCTTGTGTGAATGGGTTTGAGCACATCTATTTTACTCAAGGAGCTGGGTTCATGTCTCCTTTTTTGTTTGGTTGTCAATTTATGTTAGTGAATTTGCTCATCTACAGTTCTTTACTCTTTTCTCGGGGAAAGCCCGGTTATTAAAATTAAACTATATGCCCATAATAACCAAGAACCAAAATATCGATCAGATTCCACTAGTAAATTAGTAAATACTTCTGGAAAGATAACTAATACAATCGTATCAATGAACATGCCGGGAAGCGCGATAAACATAGCGGCTTTTAAACGCTCATCTTTTTTTAAACCTTTAAGTTTGTATAGAGGATAAGTTAATAAAAAAATGAGTGGAACAACAAGCAGATAGGATAACAGAAGAAGCAAAGCATTTTCTGGGTTGAAGAAAAAATGTCCA
The DNA here is from genome assembly GCF_052692335.1 of Geobacillus sp. YF-1. NCBI lineage: Bacteria > Bacillati > Bacillota > Bacilli > Caryophanales > Anoxybacillaceae > Geobacillus > Geobacillus sp. YF-1. The sequence goes on along the minus strand of NZ_CP199850.1, from coordinate 324,994 downwards.
AAAAACCGGAAAATTATGGTTGCTCCTAGCCAAACAAGAAAGCCCCAAATTAGAAAATACATGAACAGCACTCCTTTATTCTAAAAATGCTTGAAAGAGTATCATAATAGCATTTCACCAACGATCCTGATAAATCATGACCCTTCACAGACAATCCTTATTTCTTTGCGGCAATGAAAGTTCTAATAAAAAATAATGGATAGATCATTAAATACAAATTGACGGCCCACCAAGTGATGTCAAAATCCTTGCTAAAAGCCCAAAATGCAATGGCTTGCAATCCGGAACAAAAAGTCAACACAAGAGAAATCAGAGCCCAGTTCCGCCATGCCGGGTTGTTTTTATTATATAGATATATACTGTAAAGACCAGTGATAGAAATGAAAATATCTAATGGGAAAAACGACCAGTTCCATGCGATAATAATCGGGTTATCATAGTCTTTAAACGCTACACTTTCAGGTATAAGATGGAAAAAGGTAATGAGCCAGTATATAATAAACCCAATATCCGTTACTAAAAAAAAGGGTTTTAAATACTTCATTTTTCTCCTCCTAACCCAAAGGTGAATATTTCATGTTTTAAATGATCTTGTTTACTACTGGAATTCTAAGTAGCAGAAGGCTTATACCGAAAGAAAAAACAAAAGTAAGAACAATTACTATCATCACTTTCATCATAATGTATACATCATCTATTATTGACATATGTAGCTTTTCTTTCATGTTTTACAAGTCTAGAAGATAGACTATAGCCTACTAAAACAAAACACATGATATAAAGCGCTGTTGATATACCAAATAAATCAGCCAGTCCTCCTCCTACAATCGGACCGATTATCATCCCTACAGAATAGGCCATATTAAAAACAGCAAATGCAGTAGCATACGCCCCCCCACCTAAACGATCAACAGAATTCGCTAATTCCGGCAAAGTCGGCGTTAAGACAAAACCAGCCGCTGCCCCTACCAAAAAAAGTACGGCTCCTTCTAATATTAACGAGTTAGGGAGTATGACCAATGGAAGAGAAACGGCTAAAATAAGCAGGCCTGCCATCATCAAAGAAAAAGTTCCGCATCGATCAGATAACCAACCAGCTAAGGGACTTACCATTCCATAAGCAAGAGTCGTAATACCAAACAGAACCCCTATATGCATTGAATTAGCTCCTAAATGTTCCTCAAGGTAAATAGGCAGGATTGGCTCTAAAATACTTATTGCAGAAGCTCCAAGTAGAACCACACCAAAAATTTTTAATACTATACGGTCTCGGAAAATTTTCATTCCTACACTATCAGCATTCATCGTCTTTGGCGGATCCTCTAATAAAAACATCCTTGCAAGTCCATCTAAAAGAATAAAACATGAAACAAACCAAAACGGCAGCTGATAACCTCCCCATTCAAACAACATTCCACCTACAGGTGCACCTAAAAGAGTCCCTGCAGACATAAAAGTCAGTACGGCTCCTAAAGCCTTTCCCCTTTTAGCAGGCGGATACATATCTGTAATCAACGCCAGTCCCGCAGTCCATGTCGCCGCTGCCGCAACACCTTGAAGCAATCTAGCAACAATGAGCAGCAACATACTATTTGCAAAAGCAAATAGTAACGTGCTTGCTAAAAGAACTACCAGCCCCCACAGCATGACTCCTCGTCTACCAAACTTGTCAGAGATTCCTCCTAATATAGGAGTAGCGATCAAAAAAGAAAACGCATAACAGCCGATTAGTATGCCAATAACTGTTTGGGAAGCATCAAATTTAGAAGTGTAAAAAGGCACGATCGGAACAACGATGCTATACAGAAGCATATCAATAAACACTGCCATCGCAATGACAATCAATCCAGTTATTGGCTTTTTTCTCATCTCTTTAAGCTTTGTCATAAAATATTTCACCTTTCTTCTTTTTACCATCGTTAAATGACAAACATGCTGAATTTCGTAAAACAGCTTCTAGGAAATGATAGAAAGTCGTTCGGTGACAATGGTTTTCGTAGAACAACCATTGATGTTAAGAAGAAAAAGGAGACTCTTTTTTTTTCACTCGTATGTAACCATTTCATTGTCCATTATGCCTACGGCTTCTTTATTTATTTAATACAAAATCATCCATAATAAACATGTTTTACTTCATCTCAAATTATATCTCCACCTCCTTTTCTTTTCACCGCCAACCTGTGTCGGAACCCCGCCATTTTTTGGCGGAATACCGACACGAGATAGCGGACCCCAAAAAAGAAAACGCCCTCACCGATCCGATGAAGGCATTCACAATAGATGAAGCTCTGGAATGAACCCTAGTTGTTTGGCTTTTTCCACGGCTTCTACCCTCGAAGATACACGCAGCTTTGTGAAAATGCGCGATAGATGCCGTTCTACACTTCGTTGGCTTATATAGTGTTTTTTAGCAATATCTTTATTGCTTAAACCGTTGGCCACCTCGAATAATATTTCTTGCTCGAACTGACTCAGCGCAACATGTTCTTCATTTTCTTCCATCTTGGCCTTGACTTCGCAAAGATGCAGTTGGCGCAGTAAATGCACAGGAATGACCGCTTCATCTCTTAACGCACAGCGAATCGCTGTAATCAATTGCTCGCTCGTTGCCGTTTTACTGACAAAACCTGTAATGCCTGATTCAATCAAATAATTCAAAAAAGGAGCAACATCATATCCGGTATAGATGACAATTTTCGCATTCGGTTGTTTTTGGAGAATTCGTTTACCTAATTCGATACCGTTCATATCTGGCATACGCCAATCAAGCAAATACACATCATAAGTTTGTTGTTCCATCATCTGTTCCGCTTCTGTGCCAGATGTCACAAGTTCTACTTGAAAATCTTGTTCGCTCTCAAGCATATTCTTTGTTCCTTCACCAACAAGGCGATGATCATCGACAACCAAAATGTGAATCATCGAGTCCTTTTTCTCCTTCCCATACCTATAATGGAATGGCAATCCGTATATCCAGCCCCTTACCTAGTTGTGACGTCATCTTGAATGTTCCACCTAAGCCTTGTACGCGCTCTTTGATCCCAAACAAACCAAGCTTTCCATCACAATGATTTAATTTTTCCATGTCTATACCTATACCATCGTCAACATAATGAAGTTGAACTTCCTCATTTTGAGTCTCCAATGTTAGTTGAATATACGATGCCTGCGAATGTTTCATCGCATTGTTTAATAATTCTTGGATCATCCGATAAATAGCAAGCTCCCGTTCTTCCTCCAATTTGGCTGATAAATGAACATTCCATTCGATTTTTATATTCGCACGTAATTGGAATCGTTGGATTAACTGTACGATCGCCTCCTCTAATCCGATTTGACTCAAAAATGGCGGTCTTAATTCATAGCATATCTCCCTTGTTACATCAATCATATCTACAATTTCTTCTTCAATGTAGTTTAGCTGCTTTTTCATTTCTTCCATACGCATATTTTGAAAGCGCAAACTCTCCACTTTCCGTTTTAAAACAATTAAATCTTGAAGAATCGTATCGTGCAAGTCAATGGCTAACTTTCTTCTTTCCTTTTCCGACCATTGAAAGATCAAACGAGTGAGCCAAATAGAATTACGTCTTTGCTTTACATGGTTGAGCTCTTTTATCAAATCCTCTACTTTTACCATATTTTCCATCGTGACGCTGCCATAATAGACAATGGTGGATAACCAATCTTTTTGTTCTGACCGGAATGGAATAGGATGTTTCTTTTTTCCTATTAATAGTAAAGGCCCTTGCCGGAACGAGCCTACAAAAACCGCAAACAAACGCTTATTTTCAATCAGTTTTCCAATCGAAAGTGGTTGTCTATCCATCTTTTTGGTTAACTTCGTCCACTCTTTTTCATCGCAATGAAACGGGGCTTGCATACTTCTGATCGCTTGTACAAAAGCTAGATTCTCTATATCTAATACTTCTCTCACCTCTTTTTCTAGGCATTGGATCACTTCCCGCATGTTTTTCTGTTTTTTTAATGTTTCACCGATCCGATAGATACTTTCTTGATAACAGTCTTTTTGTACGTATAACTTCGTCCTTAATGTTCGATCGAAATATCCTTTTGAATAGAGAGCAAGGATATTTATTCCATAAATCAGTAAAAACAACAAAGCGAGTTCAACAAGTCTCCTCGCTTCATTGACAAATTTGGCATAAAGCAATGTAACAAGAAAAGCTGGAAGTAATGATAAAAAAGCATAGTACACAAAGCGATTGATAGAAAACGGCAATCGAAATAGCCGATCCGTACAAATCAAATAAAGAAAGACGGATGGCAACACAAAAAGCGAAATAACGGTTAATTCGGCTGGCAATACCCATTTTCCAATGATTAGAACCGGGAGACTATAAAATAACACAAATGGTGCGGCAGATAACCCTATGGCTAAAAGCAAACCTTTGACTGTATGTTGCTGGTCATCTTTTTTAAGATAAACCCATCCTTTTCCTAACAAAGCAAGAATGGTACCTATATTGATAAGGAATGTCACCAATAGAACTTCCGCTTCACTTAGTAAATGAGATAAAGAAATAACGAAGGCAACGAAGTTAAAACTATAAAGAGAAAGAACGATTTTTTTCGTAAACCATCCTTTCTTTTCTCTTTCAAAATAATGATAAACGAAATGCAGAAAGACAGCAGGCAATTGTAAAAATATAGCGTTAAACATGTAACGCCCAAACGGTACATATTTCGCTGATAAGCTGGCACTGATATAACAAAGCCCCGCCAGCAATAAAAAGTAAATGAGGACGGTCGCCGATTGGTCATTCAGCCGTAGACGAAGCAAAAACATGCTTAAACTAACAGCGAATAGAAAAAAACCCGTCGGCAAAGCAATATAATACAACCACTGTTCTATTCCATGCGATGTATCGTCAATTGTAAATGTTCGAATTTTATTTTCTCTCTGAATCGTTATTGTTTTCACTTGTTCAATTGTGTTGTATTTCCGGACAGTAAAATGGGAGAGAGGAGGCTTTCCATCCACTTTCAACACTTGATCATGAAGATGAATACCATGTTTTTTTGCCCAACCAAACTCGTAAATATCGTTAACAATGACATCACCATTGTTATTTTCTACTACCTCCATACCGATCAATGGATGCTTCACATTTAAAATGGTTAAATATAGTGCTACCATCAAAGCAACAATCATTACCATGACCATTCGACTCATCGTTATCTACTTCCAATATCCAAGCGGCTCCGTCGATTCACTAAATACCCTTATAACCGCTTTTACCTCTAACTCACTTAAGCCGATCAAGCTCACCGTACCATTGTGTAATTTTTCGATGATTTCCCGATGTTCTACTAAAAAGCGAATGATTTCTTTTTCCATCTTTTCACCCCAATAGAGGAATTACAACAAAATTCGCGGAGTTCCTTCTTCAAACGAATTGAAATTTATAATCTGTAGATGAGTATTTTTCATTACAGTAATTTCCATACCCTATGAGACAAACAGGGCACCCCTTAGGCGACATGGAGCTGTTTTTTGTCATGTCTCCTTTTTTGTTTAGTTGTCAATTTGTGTTAGCGAATTTGCTCATCTACAGTTTATAATGATCCCTTGTTCTTTCATCGCCCACTGATGTCGATACTACTTTTTGGGGGAATCTTCCCGCGAAACGGTTGGACTCAAAAAAACGGGACGCTCACAAGTGAACGTCCTTTCCGTCGATTTTTAGGTTGAGTGAAGCCATTTCAATACCAGCAGCTGTTTTTGGATTACTTTTTTAGCCCTTCCGCTTTTACCATTTTATCGCTTTGTTAAATTCACGTTCATTATGCCAAATTGAGAACGATAAAACCTGCTTTTGCTTCGTCGATCTCTCCCATATCCTCGTTTTTCCTCATAGAGCCAATCCGAAAAAAAAAACATCAGCCATGCGCCCTTTTCTTATAAAAACATTAGATGAAGTGATTAATATGGAAACCGTACGGGAACCGTCTTATCGTTGCGCTGATATCAGCCTAAAACCGTCTAGCGTGTCCCGATGATGAAAGGAGAATGAACATGGAAAAGTATATGTTAGAAACCCATCATGTAAGCAAAATGTTCGGAAAACAACTCGCTGTCGATGATGTGTCCATGAAAGTTCAAAAACATACTGTGTATGGTTTGCTCGGACCAAACGGAGCCGGAAAGTCCACGCTTTTAAAGATATTGACGGGGCTTTTGCGTCCTACGAAAGGGGAAATCGTGATCAACGGCCATCCTTGGAGCCGGAAAGACTTAAAACATATCGGTGCGCTGATCGAATCTCCTGCTCTTTACGGTAATTTAACCGCTCATGAAAACTTGCTTGTTCACGCCAAATTACTCGGGCTGCCGGAGTCGCGCATCCGGGAAGTTTTGCATCTTGTCGGTTTAGAAAACACTGGGAAAAAGAAAGCCGCGCAATTTTCTCTTGGGATGAAGCAAAGGTTGGGAATCGCCAAAGCTCTTTTGCATCATCCCCAACTGCTCATCCTTGACGAACCAACCAATGGATTGGATCCGTTAGGCATACAAGACTTGCGAAAGCTGATTCGATCCTTTACACAAAACGGAATCACTGTCATTTTATCGAGTCATATTTTGTCCGAAGTGAAACAATTAGCGGATTATATTGGCATTATCCAAAACGGGAAACTCATGTATGAAGGGAAAATCGACGAGAGCCAAGATCTCGAAAAACTGTTTATTGATGTAGTGAGCAAACAGTGAGGGAGGATGGAGACGATGCTCAATATGTTCGAATCAGAACGTTTAAAGTATCAACGAACATTTGCGAAGAAATTGGTGTTTATTGCCCCGCTTTTCTTTATCCTGTACGCCGTCATTACCATGCCGGCCATGAATTCGGCACACAACTATTTTGAATACACGGTGTTCAATTGGTGGCCATTGATTTTCGTTCCGATTGGCACCGCGTTGATCGCTTCCTTGTCAATCATGAGAGAGAAAAAGTCGGGAAACGATAGAGCGTTACGTTGTCTCGATATTAGCATAACAGGTCTATGGTGGAGCAAAATCGCCGTCGTCGCCTATTATCTGTTGCTTTCTACCGTGGAACTGATCATCTTGCTTGTTTTATTGAAATGGTTGGTGCCTAGCAGCCTTTCATCCGCTGTGGTCGCTGGATGCGCCGGCTTGGTCATTTGGTTGACCTCTTTATCGTATATCCCGATCGGATTGTTTGTAGCCGAACGGTTTGGGATCGTCGTTTCGATCATTGTCAGCGTCATTGGCCTCGCTGTGGGAGTGATCGCAGCAACAACGCCTTATTGGCTGTTCATTCCATGGAGTTGGGGCATGAGGTTGATGTGTCCGATCGTCGGGGTTCATCCTAACGGGGTTCCTTTGAAAACAGGGGATCCGCTCTCGGATCCTTCGGTCATTCCCATCGGCTTAGCGATGGCTCTTGCCATGTTTCTGCTCTTATCTTTTCTAACCGCCGTTTGGTTTGCGCGAAAGGAAGTGTATTGACATGTCGTTTCTACGCCTTCTGTCCTCCGAATGGCTCAAAACGAAACGCACCGCGATTCGGCTGATGATGATCATCACGCCAATCAGTTATTCGCTTTTGATGGTGTGGTATTTTTCACACTATCACACCATCATGTTCCTAGAAACGAAAATATACGAAGCATTTTTTGAAGTGATGACCGTTTCCTTGCCGATCATCATCTCCCTGCTGACCGGGCTGATGGCCTATCAAGAAGAAAAAGCAGGAAGTTTCATGAACATCTTGACCGGCCCTGTATCCAAAATGAAATCATATATTGGCAAGCTCACGCTGCTGATCTTTCTGGCAGGCGCGGACATCTTGCTCGCGACGCTGCTCATGCTCTTGGGCATGAAATACGTGCTCAAAGTGGCGCCCATTCATGAACACGTCTTTTTGCAAGGAGCGGCGCTCTCCATCGTGGGCTCCCTTTTTCTTTTTTCCTTGCATCTGTTCATCAGCTTTGCCTTTGGAATGGGAGCCGCGATCGCCGTAGGAAGCGGTGGATTTCTCATTGCTGCTCTGCTCGGGGCAACATCGTTAGGCGACCACATTTGGATGTATGTCCCTTGGACATGGGCTGTGCGTCTTTCCCAACTCCCCCTTCTGTCAATGCCCGAAATCAAGCAAGCCGTAGGGGAGCTGTTGTTGCATTCGTATTCCCTATCATTGCGGGAGGGAACGGCCTATGCTCTTCTAAGCTTTCTCATCGCAACCGTCATCGGTTCCATCTGGTTTCAGCGTTGGGAAGGAAACAAACCGCACGAATGACATTTCTCCCTCATCAGGGAAATGTAAGGAGGGCAAACGATGAAACATTCCATTTTGCTCGTCGTATGGATCGGTATTTTCTTTATCGGAGGCTGTTCCGTGATCAGCGACTTAAAAAAGACCGCCACACAAAATATGGAGATCGACCGACAATTGCCAAAATACGAGCTGAACAAGGACAATTTGCAAGAAATTCGCTACCAAGGCCGAATCTACGTGATTCAAGCTGCCAAAGTCGATCGACAGCACTTGAACAAACCGATCGGAAAAGTAGCGGAGACGATTACAATCAATGAACATCACCGCATTTTGAGCAAAAAGGAGCTGCGAAAAATCGAACTCATTCCCGACCAAAAAGATGAAAAACGAACTCATTTGAACTTTGGCTGGGTATACAGCATCAAAGGCGTAAACCCGGAGGAAGAAGTGGCGGTTACAGTGAACCATCAATTTCTCATCGCTAAAAGGAAATAACCGCCAAACGATCGCAGCTAGGGAGGCCCCCTAGCTGCATCCTCCACTTCTACAACGGCGGGAAGGTCCTGGAATGATCAAGAGACAGCTCCTTAATATAAAATTCAACCGTTGCGCCGCCTTTGTCATTGTTGTACGCCCAAATGTCCCCACCATGATGATTGACGATTTGTTTCGCAATATACAGCCCCAATCCGACATGATGTTTATACTGCTTATCTTGATAAAAAGGCTGGAACAACAAAGACGTATCGTTTTCTTTAAACCCTGTTCCTGTGTCTGAACAGCGAAAATAAATTTTGCACGCATTCCCCTCTTCTTCATCATGCACTTCCAACGTAATTTCTCCGCTTTTTGTAAACCTCAAACTGTTGTATAAAATATTGTCCAACACTCTCATGACCATTGCTTCATCAAGCACATAAGACGATCGTTGCAAATTCACATCAAAGCAAATCGCTAGCGATGGTTGACGAGAAACCATGGTTGAGAGCTCTCGTTTCTTCTCATCAAGCATTTGCTTTACATCCACTTCTTTTGCGTTCAATAAGAAGTGGCTCTTCTCCACTTTATAGAGCAGCGACAAATTATCAGTCAACATGGTCATCTTTCCACAGTTTTTGCGAATGATCTCTAAGTGGGGCGTGACATCAAAGCGGTCCGACTTTCTCAAATCTTGAATCAAATCAATTTGTCCTTGGATGACCGTTAACGGGGTTCTGATATCATGCGCGATCGATGACACCATCATTTTTCGTTCGTCATCGGTCTTTGCTAAACGTTCCACCATTTCTTTCAACGCACTGATCATGGCATTAAAGGAATTCTGGATTTTCATAAACTCTTTTCTTTTCAACCCCGAGACGTGAAAATCAAAATTCCCGCTGGCAATGTGATCAGACGCCTCGAGCAACAATTTGATATTGTGAAACAATGATTGGTACAGCCTAGATGTAAAGAAAATCAAATAGACGATAAAAAAGAGCAATGGAGAAATCAGCAACGCAGCATAAATGAGCACAGGTTCCAAGCGCTTTTGATTGTTAATGATAAACCCAAAAGGCGCTTTCAACACATATACCGCCTGAATGGCGTTATCATGCTTCAAGGGAATGAACCGATACACATAGCTTCCTTTTACAATCTCACGGTTGATCGATTGACTAATATCCACTTGATCGTCTATAATTTCTCGATCACCATACAGATGCTTACCGCTGATGTCTACAACTTCTCCCTGTATCTTTTCACTGTAACGATGGATGGGAATGAATCTCCCCTTGAAAATCGCCTCTTCGTTTTCTTTTATCTTTTTTTCCATCAAATCCAAATCTTTGACGAAATAATTGGTCGGTTTCACCACATCGTTCGCGGCTAATGTAATAATCAAGTAGATTAAGCATAAATAAGTAACGACCGAAGAGATTGCCGTTGCCAACACGACTTTCACAACTAACAAATAAAAATCTCGTTTAATCGTTTTATCCTTTTTCATCGGTCACATCCCATTTATAACCGAGCCCATATAATGTTTGAATATAAGACGTGTCCGGGTCGACCGCCTTGATTTTCTTACGAATATTTTTAATGCTTTCTGTAACAGTGTCTAACTGGCTGTCGGAGTCAATCCCCCATACTCGTTCAAAGATTCTTTCTTTGGAGAAAACGACCTTTTTATTGAGCATTAACAGCTTCACAATCTCATATTCTTTTTTTGTTAACGGTAATTTCTTTCCTTTACAAAAGACTTCGTTAGCCAAAAGATCAATCGTAATATGTTTCGAACTCAAAAGATATCTCTCGTTTGAACGAATCCGTTCTTCCCTTCGTAGATGGGAATCAATTCGCGCCTTCAATTCCTTTAAGCTGAACGGTTTGGTGATGTAATCATCCCCACCGATCGCCAACGCTTGAACCTTATCTTCCTCCATCGCTTTGGCGCTGACAAATAAAATGGGACAATCCACCCGATCGCGAATGATGGTGCACAGTTCCATCCCATCAATGCCTTCCATCATGATATCGAGCAAAATTAAATCAACATGTTCGTTCATTGCTTTCAACGCTTCCATCCCGCTGTGGGCCGTTTCTACCTGATAATGATGAAGCTCCAAATATTGTTTAATGGTGCAGCAAATGTCTTCCTCGTCGTCGATAACTAAAATTTTCTTTTTGTTCATCTTTTGCTCCCCCATATTCGCGAATTTCGACATGACACCCATGACGGTCATTCTGACGCAATATGGGTCATCCCGGTAATCATCCCTTCATTCATTGCATACACTTCGTGGCATAATGACTGGATGTCCACCTTGTTGTGAGACGTCAACAAAATGGTGCAGCCTCTTTTGTTTTCTTCCCGAATCATTTGGTATACTTGATCCACTGATTTTTCATCCAACGCATTCATCGGTTCGTCGAGCAGCATCAACTGCGGCTTCTCCATGATGCACTGTGCGATACCCAGTCTTTGTCTCATTCCAAGAGAGTAGGCTTTCACCGGCCTTTTATCATGCGGATCCAACCCTACCCGCTCCATTGCCTCTTTTACCTCGCGCTCGCCGATTTTGTTTTGAATCATGGCTAAAAAATGCAAATTATCGAATCCTGAGTATTGTTCAAGGAAACCTGGTTTTTCCAATAAAACAGAAATATCGCTCGGAAAGGATACATCTTGGTGCAACGTCTGGCCAAATACCGCCACCGTGCCGGTGGACGGCTTCACCAATCCACTGATGACTCGGAATAACATCGTTTTCCCTGATCCGTTCGGCCCGACGAATCCATAAATCTTTCCTTTTTCCAATTCCAAGTTGATATGGCGCAACACTTCTCTTCCTTTTATCGTTTTGGAAACATTGGACAAGACGATCGCCTTCATATCGAACCCCTCCTAGATATAATCCGCGTTCTTCACTCTTTTGACCGTCCAATACCCGAACAGACCAATCAACAAGAGCTCCACAAACAGAGCCAACCACACGATAAGACCGCCCCGCAAATGATCGACCATGCTGTAGTACAACGGAACGAAAGCCATCGGCTGCTTCACACCTATAAAAAACAAAGCGAGAATGACGGCATTAGCCAAATGATTCGTCGCGTGTACCTTCAAACACATCCACACGCTGGCATGCCAATACAAATTCACAGCAATGCAAATGAACATGACCACTAACGAACGGTCAAACGAAACCGCCATATGCGACACAAAGAGACCGAAAACGCTAGCGATCAAAAACGCCGCCAATACATACACCAATGTAAACGGAACAGCTACCAGCAGCCTAGCTATCGTGTACGACGTCGTATCCCTTAACAAAATGAACAGTGTATGTTCAAAATATTGATCACGTTTTTTCCAAACGATTTGGAGCAACACCACATAGCCGAAACAAAACATCAGCCAATACATCCAATTTGAGATCGTCACCGCTCCGAATAAGCGGGCGAATAACTCCGATAGGTGTTGGGAAGAAAACGCCTCTGACCTGATGGACATCATAGTGCCCAACAGCGGGAATAAAAGGCAGGTCATCATCATTTTTTTGAACTCCATTTTGATGAGAGTAAACTCCAAATCCATTCGTTTCATAAAAGATCATCCTGAACATAGTAGTTTTTGTTGTTTGACGAAAACCGAATCATATGGATCAACAGCAACATCATCAAAACGAAAACTAGGATTGTCCAAACGGGAGACACTCTCTCACTGATGTAAAATACGTACGGTATCATCTTGAAGGTGAACATATCCAATATGGCCAGCGTGATAACCGTTACGACGCTGAAAAAACGGTTCGCCCAAAAATCGGTTAGCCACACAAACATCAACCCGAATATCGCTGTGAGCAAAAAATACGTAATAAGAAAATAAAGGAACGAGCTTTTGTCCCCACGATGTGGCACGTATAAAAAAGCCGCATGGACGTTCTTTATGTTGGGATATATAATATATTTCACCAACGTTGTACATAATCCGCCTACTGCGACAACCCAAAGAGACATACAGACAGCTAAGGCGAGGACGAGCAGCGCTTTATGCATCCCAATCTGTCCCCGGGTGCGGTATCTTCTTAGGATCATCCACGTATTGGTTCGCAACATTGAACCTAAAAGAAATAAAAACGCAGGCAGATGGAAAAATTCATACCGATAGAGCAAGATAAACTCTTTTAGACTATGCCATTTGCCAATCGTGATTGATCCCCATGGCAGGACGGCTGCAAACATCAACAAGGCAATGACGCCTAGAACGGTCTTGATGACGGTTCGATGCAACGTTACATCTTGCCAAATGAAAAAAACACTCTGTTTACAGAACATCTTCACTTTTCTTCACTCCATACGAAAATACCCCTACCGCGATCAACAATTGGAGGACAAACACGATGGCCATTTTCCAGTAGGCCAATCCTTCTACTGGTTGTGAAGGAAGTAAGAAATTAAACGGATCCCAAGCAAGTTGGCTGATGATGGTCAGCACCGCCCAACAAAGCATATAAATGATTTGTGGCATCAACGTAATCAAATACCGATTTTTCAACAACAAGGAACATCCTAAACCAAGGCAGACGTAACCGCTGGCAAATAGCCCCCCGATTACATAATAAACGAGTGTATACCAATAAGGGGAGATCTCCAGCAAAGATGAAAAAAGCGTTTTCTTTTCTCCCGCAAATGAGTTGTCCGGCAGCGGCAGCGTCCCGGCGATCAATTGCCGATATGCTTGGGAATAGCTCGAATAATCCCAATGATTCGTCAACAGATTCACCAGCACAACTCCCAGCACAAGAGGAAGGAGGAACAAGAAAAAAGCGCTGATATAGGTAAACATAAACTTCCTTCGGTAATAAGCTCCTCTTCCCATCCGTGTCAATTGATAATGAACATTTCCGCTCTTTCGTTCACGATCCATCGAATCCACCAATGGGATCGACAACAATAGCGGGAAAAGGAAGTAATATAGAGATGAGAGTACGTTAAAGTGGAAGCCTCCTAGGCCAACCCATTCAAGGTGAGGCGATGCCAAGGCGAAAACATTAGGATTGTCGTGGTAAATTCGTTCAAGCAACTGCACATTTTCACGATAATCTTTCACTCCCAACACGACGGCGCCGATGACAAGCAGCAGCAGGCAGGCGGCGCTGATGTAAAGATTTTTATTTTTCAGCAGTTTCCGCAACTCGATATCCATTCTCTCCTCTCCCCCATCAATAAACCGTTTTCTTATCAACGCTCTAGACGAACGGTAATTCAAGAGGGAATACCGCTTTCATCATTATTTCTCAAATAAAAATGGCATTCATTCGCTGATCAACGAAAAACAGCCATTTTCACTACTCTTCTCTTCGATAAACCAGCCATCTGTGAAAAACAGTATAAAACCTAATCCTAAGCATTTTCTAATGCCGCTGGAAACACGTTAGTTTTCGCAAGATTCCCCCCTCTCTTGACGACTCTTCCGCACCTTTGGCGGGTGTTGGTCAAGGGCGAATCCGGCTCTCTGCATGCCCCACGATGCTCAATGGGATGGTCTGTGTGGAGTTTTCATAGAACTTTTGACGCTACCCTTTACAGCCCTTTGCTCAGATCTTGACCTATGTCTCCGGAACGCGCCAAAGTCAACCCAACTGTATTATAACATATAATACATATAAAGCAAGTAGTGAGAGAAAACAAAAACGGCTGGCCTCCATTCCGACCAGCCTTTGAGCTTACCTACTATTCGTTATCTCGCCGCCACCCCCTGACTCTGGCGAATGGCTTGGCGCAAGTCGTCCAAAATGTCATCGATCGACTCCGTGCCGACGGACAGGCGGACAAGACCCGGGGTGACGCCGGCGGACAGCTGTTCGTCCGGGCTCAGCTGCTCGTGCGTCGTGCTGGCCGGGTGGATGATGAGCGATTTCGAATCGCCGATGTTGGCCAAGTGCGAGAACAGCTTGACCGAGTCGATCAATGTTTTCCCGGCTTCGACGCCGCCTTTGATTTCAAAGGTGACGATCGCACCTTGCCCGTTTGGCAAATACTTTTTCGCCAGCTCATGCGACGGATGGCTTGGAAGCCCTGGATAGCTGACCGACTCGACAGCCGCTTCCGCTTCCAAAAATTTCGCAACGGCGAGGGCGTTTTCGCTATGGCGCTGCATCCGCAAGTGAAGCGTCTCTAATCCTTGCAACAGCAAAAATGCATTAAACGGGGACAGCGATGCCCCTAAGTCGCGCAACAGCTGGATGCGCGCTTTCGTGATGTACGCCGCTTCGCCGACGGCATCGACATACACCAGCCCGTGGTAGCTTGGGTCGGGTTCGGTGAACTCTGGAAACTTACCGCTTCCTTTCCAGTCAAACTTGCCGCTGTCCACAATCACGCCGCCGATCGAATTGCCGTGGCCGCCGATAAACTTCGTCGCCGAATGGACGACGATATCGGCGCCGAATTCAATCGGCCGCAGCAAGTACGGGCTGGCGACCGTGTTGTCGACAATGAGCGGAATGGCGTGGCGATGGGCGATGGCGGCGACTGCTTCGATGTCGAGCACATCGTTTTTCGGGTTGCCGATCGTTTCGGCAAACACTGCTTTCGTTTTGTCAGTAATGGCTTTTTCGAAGTTTTCCGGATCGGACGGATCGACAAACTTCACCGTAATGCCAAACTTGCGCAGCGTATGGGCGAACAAGTTGTACGTGCCGCCGTAAATGGACGAAGACGACACGATTTCATCGCCCGCTGAGGCGATGTTGATAATCGAATAAAACACCGCCGCCTGCCCCGATGAGAGCGCGAGCGCCCCGACGCCGCCTTCTAGCGCTGCGATCCGCTTTTCCAGCACATCGTTCGTCGGGTTCATAATGCGCGTATAAATAAACCCTTCCTCTTTTAGCCCAAACAAGTTGGCCGCGTGCTCACTGTCGCGGAAGACATACGAACTCGTCTGGTAAATCGGCACGGCCCGCGCGCCCGTTTCTCCATCCGGTTTTTGCCCGGCGTGGATGGCGAGCGTCTCCGGGCGGAATGTGCGTTCATTGCTCATCGTTTTCCTCCCCCTCGGTTTGGTTTCTTCCTCTCCCGCTCCTCTTGGTGTTGATATCCAACTAATCCAGTTGGTTTTATATAAAAATCTACCATTCCCATCGGGGGATGTCAATCATGTTTTTCTAAAAGTCTAAAAAATCAATGAACGAAACAAGCCTGCGAATCGCAGGCTTGTCGGATGGGTTACCGCTTGTTGATTTCCTCGATGAGCAGCTTGTTGACAAGCGGCGGGTTGGCTTGTCCTTTCGTCGCTTTCATCACTTGGCCGACGAGGAAGCCAAGCGCGCGGTCTTTACCGTTTTTGAAGTCTTCGACCGATTGCGGGTTGGCGTCGAGCACTTCAAGCACGATTTTGCGCAGCGCTCCTTCGTCGGAAATTTGCACGAGCCCTTTTTCTTTGACGATTGTCTCTGGATCGCCGCCGTGTTCGACGAGCTCTTTAAACACTTTTTTGGCGATTTTCGACGAAATCGTGCCGTTTTGGATCAGCTTGATCATTCCGGCCAAGCTTTCCGGCGTCAAAGCGATGTCATGGAGCTCTTTTTGCTCGGCGTTTAAGTAACCGGATACTTCGACCATGAGCCAGTTGGACGCCAGTTTCGGGTCGGCGCCGTTGGCGACCGTCGCTTCAAAGAAGTCGGCCATTTCTTTCGTCAAGGTGAGCACTTTGGCGTCGTATTCCGGCAAGCCCCATTCCTCGACATACCGCTTCCGGCGGGCATCCGGGAGCTCCGGAATCGAGGCGCGGACGCGCTCTTTCCATTCGTCGTCAATATAGAGCATGACCAAGTCCGGCTCTGGGAAGTAGCGGTAGTCTTCCGATCCTTCTTTGACGCGCATGAGCACGGTCGTTTTCGTCGCTTCGTCAAACCGCCGCGTTTCTTGGCGGATGACGCCGCCGGAGAGCAAAATTTTCTCCTGCCGTTTCGCCTCGTACTCGAGCCCCATGCGGACGAAGTTGAACGAGTTTAAGTTTTTCAATTCGGTTTTCGTGCCGAATCGGTCCGACCCAATCGGGCGGAGCGAGATGTTCGCATCGCAGCGGAGCGACCCTTCTTCCATTTTGCAGTCGGAGACGCCGGTGTATTGGATGATCGCCTTTAATTTTTCCAAATACGCATACGCTTCTTCCGGCGAGCGGATGTCCGGCTCCGAGACGATCTCAATGAGCGGCGTCCCTTGGCGGTTAAAGTCGACAAGCGAGTAGCCGTCGCCCGTGTGCGTCAGTTTGCCGGCGTCTTCTTCAAGGTGAATGCGAGTGATGCCGATTTTTTTCTTTTTCCCGTTCACTTCGATTTCAATCCAGCCGTTTTTGCCGAGCGGCTGGTCGTATTGCGAAATTTGGTACGCTTTCGGGTTGTCCGGATAAAAGTAGTTTTTGCGGTCAAATTTCGTCTCGGTTGCGATTTCGCAGTTGAGCGCCATCGCCGCCTTCATCGCAAATTCGACCGCTTGCCGGTTCAAAACCGGCAGCACGCCCGGATACCCTAAGTCGATGACGTTCGTTTGCGTATTCGGGGGCGCCCCGAAGGCGTTCGGGCTGCTGGAGAAAATTTTCGATTTCGTTTTCAGCTCGACGTGGACCTCAAGTCCGATCACCGTTTCAAAATTCATCGTCCATCCCCCCTTACAACACCGGTTTTTGCTTATGGTAGTCGGTCGCTTGTTCAAAGGCATGAGCGACGCGATAGACCGTGCTTTCATCAAAGTGCTTGCCGATGATTTGCAAGCCGACTGGCAAGCCGTCGACAAAGCCGCACGGCACGGAAATCGCCGGCACGCCGGCAAGGTTGACCGGAATGGTCAAAATATCGTTCATATACATGGTCAGCGGATCGCTCGTTTTCTCGCCGATTTGAAACGCCGGCGTCGGCGTGGTCGGACCGATGATGACGTCGTATTGCTCAAAAACGTTTTCGAAGTCGCGCTTGATCAACGTCCGCACTTTTTGCGCTTTTTTGTAATACGCATCGTAATAGCCTGAGCTTAAAGCAAACGTCCCGAGCATGATGCGGCGCTTGACCTCGTTGCCGAACCCTTCGCTCCGCGTCAATTTGTACATGTCGATCAAGTTTTTCGCGTTGTCGGTCCGATATCCGTAGCGAACGCCGTCAAAGCGGGCAAGGTTGGCCGATGCTTCCGACGAAGCGAGCAAATAGTACGTCGCCAAGGCGTATTTTGAATGCGGCAGCGACACTTTTTCCCATGTCGCTCCGAGCTTCTCGAGCACGTTGAGCGCAGCAAGCACCGACTGGCGCACGCCTTCGTCGACGCCTTCGCCGAAATATTCTTTCGGCACGGCGATTTTCAAGCCTTTAATATCGCCCGTCAACGCTTCGACATAGTTGGGCACCGGGATGTTCGCTGACGTCGAATCCATCGGGTCAACGCCAGAAATCACTTGCAGCAAGTAGGCGTTATCTTCCACCGTGCGCGTAATCGGGCCGATTTGGTCGAGCGATGACGCGAACGCGACGAGCCCGAAGCGCGACACGCGGCCGTACGTCGGCTTCAATCCGACAACCCCGCAAAACGCCGCGGGCTGGCGGATCGAACCGCCCGTATCCGAGCCGAGCGCAAACGGCACTTCGCCTGCCGCCACCGCCGCCGCTGAACCGCCGCTGGAACCGCCCGGCACGCGCTCTAAATCCCACGGGTTGCGCGTCAGCTGAAAGCCGGAGTTTTCCGTTGACGAGCCCATGGCGAACTCGTCCATGTTCAGCTTCCCGATCGTAATTGCGCCGGCGGCGTTTAACCGCTCCATGACGGTCGCATCATAAATCGGGTCAAAGTTGTATAAAATTTTGCTGGCGCATGTCGTGCGCAACCCTTTGGTGACAATATTGTCTTTAATGCCGATCGGCAAGCCGAACAGCGGGTTGGTCTCCTCGCCTTTCGCCAACTTGTCATCAAGCTCTTTCGCTTTCGCCCGCGCTTGCTCTTCGTTCAGCGTTAAAAACGCCTGCACTTTCTCTTCCACTTCGCCGATGCGGCGGTATGATTCGTCAACTAAATCGGAAATCGACACTTCTTTTTTTTGCAGCAGCGTATGTAATTCCGACACCGTATGGTCAAAGAGCGACATAAATCCCCCTCCTTACTCTAAAATAGCGGGCACGCGGAACTGGCCGTCTTGCTGGTCGGGCGCGTTTTTCAACACTTCCTCGCGCGGCAGCCCCGGTTCTGGAATATCCTCGCGCATCACGTTTCGCATATCAAGCACGTGCGAAGTCGGCGGCACGTTTTCGGTATCCAATTCATTCAACTGCTCGGCAAACGTAATGATGGCATCAAGCTGTTTCGTAAACATCTCCGCCTCTTCTTCGGTAATCGCCAACCGCGCCAAGTCGGCGACATGCTTCACTTGTTCGAGCGAAATTCGCGACATCGTGTTCACCTCCGACATGGTCGACCTTTCACAATACTATGATGATACCAAAATAAAAGGAAATAAAGCAACATTCCGGCTAACATTTCCTTTGTTGTCCATTGACAAGTTCGAACATATGTACTATAATGGCCATAACGTAGGAAAAAGGGGGATGATGACGATGAGTGAAGCGCTGCTCGCTCAAGTGCTCGACCGCTTGAACGCGATGGACGGCACGCTCCGACTGCTTGTCGAAGGGCAAGAGCGGCTCGAGCGTGAACAAATCGCCATTCGTCAGGAACAAGAAGAAATTCGAAAAGAACAGCAAGAAATCCGAAAAGAGCAGCAGGAAATCCGTCTGGAACAGCAGCGTCTGCGCCAAGAACAAGATTCGCTTCGCGCTGGACAAAAGGAATTACACGGCATCGTGGCCGCTCTTCTCCACCGCCAAGACGAAACAGACGCCAAACTAGAAGCTCTCGCCGCCGATGTCCACCATCTTCACCAAGAATTTGCCTCATTGAAACAAACGGTGGACCGCCTCGAACAGAAAATGGATTCCCGCTACGAGCAATTGGCTGCCCAAATTGAAGACATCAAGCTGGACTTGAATTTTATCGCCCATCGCACCGTCGATAACGAACGCATCATCTACAAGCTTAAAGAAATGCTGTTCCGCTAACCTATTCCCTATCCAGAAGGAGTTCGCCGCCATGAACGTCGCGTTTGACCATCTCGTCCACCTGACCGAGCGCCCGGAACAGGTGAAAGGCTCGTTTAAACAGTTATGGTTTACGGCCATCCACGGCGGCCGCCATGAGGCATGGGGAACGTATAACGCGTTATGCTATTTCGCGCCGCTAAGCTACATCGAATGGATCGGCATCGCCGATGAGCAGACAGCGAACGCCTGCCAAAATCCGCTTATTGCCCAACTTGTCGCTGACCGTCAAGAGGGGAATGGCTTCTCCCAGTTTGCCTTTCGAACAAACGATATCCAACAGCTGGCTGTACAGCTCAAAAGCAAAGGATTCACTCCGATCGGGCCGTTCTCCGGCAGCCGCCAGCGCGCTGACGGCAAGTTACTGACGTGGTCGATGCTGTTTATCCGAGACGATGCAGACGGCGCGTTCCGCTATCCGTTTTTCATCCAGTGGGACGAGCGCGATGACGTGCGGATGAACGAGCTGGCGCCGCTCATGCGCCATGCAAATGGGGCGCCGTCATTGTCGTCCGTCAGCGTTTATGTGCGTAGCCTCGACCGCGCCGTCAACAGCTACCGTCGGCTGTTTGATTTGCCGGCAGCGAATGTGGGGCGCGATGAGGCGGGGACTTATGCCGAACTCACGGTTGGCGGCGTCAGCCTCCGCTTTTCCCAAGCGGATGAACCCTCGTCGACAAGGCCGTTTGCCTGCCGCATCGTCGGCAGCAAGCTGCAGCGTCGCCTCGAGCTGGCCGGAGGGACGTATATCTTTTCCGAATTGTGACCGCTCCCCCACATATCCTCCTTTGCCGCGGAATAAGATGGAATAACCGCAGCTCCACCTAGGGAGCTACCCGAGGGCAAAGGAGGATGGACACGTGGCGCATCCGTATGTTTCTCCGAGGCTACCGATGGAGACGATGATCTCGATCATTCGAAACGGATTAAAGAAACCATCCGCTCCGAAAACGGTCGTCATTATCGGCGCCGGCATGGCCGGGCTTGTCGCCGCATCATTGTTGAAGCAAGCCGGCCATCGCATCACGATTCTTGAAGCGTCCGAGCGGGTCGGCGGCCGCATTTACACGCTCCGCTCGGACTTCCGCGACGGTCAGTATCTCGAGGCGGGCGCGATGCGCATCCCGCACACCCATCCATTGACATTGGCATATATCAAAAAATTCAACTTGCCGCTCCACCCGTTTATCAACAGCACCCCGCGCGACATTTTCTATTTTCGCGGCGTCAAAGCGCGCCTGAACGAATACGAACGGCATCCCGATCTCTTCGGCTTTCCCGTCGCCCCCCACGAACGGGGCAAAACCGCTTCCGAGCTGTTGCAAATGGCCATTCGTCCGGTCATTCAATTCATTGAACAAAACCGAGAGCAACATTGGCCCATTATCATCGAACGGCTCGACCGCTACTCGCTGGACGCCTATTTGCGCTACAACCCATTCGGCCCGAGGCTGTCGGTAGGAGCCATCGACATGATCAAAACCGTTCTCTCGCTTGAAGGCTTCCCAGAATTGTCGTTTCTTGAGGTGTTGCGCGAGCTAATGGTCTTATTTACGCCGAACATTCGCTTTTATGAAATCGCCGGCGGCAATGACCAGCTTCCCAAAGCTTTTTTACCGCAGCTGAAGGACGAGATTCTCTTTAGTCACAAAGTGCAAAAAATCGTCCAAACCCCAAACAGCGTCACCGTCCATGCGACCCATACGAAAATTTTTCAGCCGTTTCAAATTACCGCCGATCGGGTGATCGTCACCATCCCGTTCTCGGTTTTGCAGTTTGTCGACATCGAACCGCGCCATTCGTTTTCCGAAAACAAATGGAAGGCTATTCGTGAACTTCATTATGCCGGTTCAACGAAAACGGGCATCCAGTTTAAAACACGGTTTTGGGAAAAAGAAGGGATGTTCGGAGGAAAAACCGTGTCGGATCTGCCGATTCGATACACCCAATATCCAAGCCAAGGCATCGGCACGCTAGGACCTGGCGTCGTCTTGGCCAGCTATACGTGGGAAGACGACACGATCCCGTGGGACAGCTTAAGTGATGAAGAGCGGCTTGAATATACGTTAAAAAACTTAGCCGTCATCCATGGCGAACAAGTGTACCGCGAATTTGAAACCGGAACAAGCCACAGTTGGGTGCGCGATCCGTACTCCGGGGGCGCCTTCACGATGATGAAGCCGAACCAAGTGACAGAACTGTCGCCGTACATCGCGCTCCCTGAAGGAAGGGTCCATTTTGCTGGCGAACATGCGTCCACCCACCATGGCTGGATTCAAGGAGCGATTGAATCGGGCATCTGCGCCGCATATGAAGTGAATGAAGCACCGGCTTGACGAATCGCTGTGGCACCGTCCACTCCATTTGGCCAGCGGCGTGTGAATGAAGGGCCAGCCTGATATGCGGCAGCCCCACCTCTTTTGTCAGTGCTAAAACAGCGAGCGCGCTGCCGTAAATGCGCACAATGCCGCAGCGGGGGAAAGCGCTCCAAACCCCTGCGCCGATTCTTTCATGAGAGAGACGGTGATTTCGTACAACATCCTGCGATTCCATCTGCTTCTCCTTTAGAAAAGCCGGGTGAAATCAGCCTTCTTTTTTTGGCGAAATGCCGCAGATTTGCTCTTGGCAGCCGTTTTTCGCCAATCCTCTAGAAGGGCGGTGAAAAACCGCTGTCACAAACGAATCGGCGGTATTTTCATTCAGAAAAGAAAGCTGATTCTGCAAGGTTTCTCTAATTGAGAAACGGATGGAATAAGTCATGTTTTGCACTAAATCACCAGCCTCCTAGATGGTTGGTGAAAAACGATTGTTTCTCTTGAGCAAAGGGGGAACATTTGAAAGGCGATCCTGATGCGACAGGGCTTTTCTATTTGAGAAACGGGCTTGATAAACGGCTTGTCCCTTAAATCACCAGCCCCCTAGGAGAGTTGTGATTTACTCGCGCCACCGCTTCTTAGGATCATTTCTCAAGTAGAAAAAGCTTACTGCATCAGCCTCTATGTTCACACGTTCCATCACCGATCAAGGCAAACAGGGGTTTTTCACCACCTTTTCCAACGCGTTCTATCCACAAAACATCCTATCGCTGATGCAAGTCAGAGCAGGACGGTGCTTCGCTTGGCAATGGTTCATCATCAACAAAGCATGGGGATGACCCAAAAGGCGATCTCCCCTCAAGAAAGACACAGCAGTATGGAGGCGATGGTTAGTGTCTATATATAACGTTGAGAGAGGGTATCCCGATTTTTGGGACACCCTCATGCTGCCCCACGGTTGGCCGGCTAACTTATTGATAAATATGCACAAACGGCTCATCTGCTTTCGCTTGGCGCACGATGAGGCTTTCAGGTTGGCCGGCTGAAGAGATGTAGACGTTGACGGTGATGTAATCTGGAAATTTTTCCATCACCAAACCGGTCACATATTGGGTGAAGCCAATCACTTCCGCCTTGCCGTAAAACGGCATCGTTATGTTAATCGTCAGCTTCTGAAGTTGGTCATTGACGTACAATCCTCGACCCACAATGCCAGTGTAGTTCGGAAAGAAATCTTCCACGTCCGATTTAAAGTTGTTGAATTTTAGCCAATCGTCACGGTGGTTTTCTTCCGCTTCATCGGATGGGAATAAATAATATTCCTCATGCACCGCCTCCCAATCATCAATCGTGCTGCTTCCTTCATCGACGTAGGTAACAGCAAAAAAATGCCCCGGAGTCACAGACGAGCGCGGCGCCTGTTTGTATAAGGCAATCGTGATCGGCACACTGCCGAGCCCTTTGATCTTTCGCAGCCGCTTCAACACCTCGGCGGCGATTCGCTTGCCTTCCCGTTCAATGACATCGTCTTTGATTTTGACCTCGCGCGGATAACCTTGTTCGGTTGAATAATAATGGACAGAGTTTAACGCCAAGCCGATCGCAACGCCGCCGAGCTTCACTTTATCATTGCCCGCCTTGACTAAATAATCATGTTCCAAAATGCTTGCCAAATAAATGGGGCTCTGCGTATTTTTTTGCTCGTTCGTCCCTGTATCGTTGATCGCCGGATTTAAGCCGATATTGTCTTCCGGTTTCATTTTTTCCGCTTTCAACTGGCGGTCTGTTTTCTTGCGCGCAAGCCATTTATCGATCGTTTCACTGTCTAAATACTGCCCCTCTTGAAACAAGTAATCGTCGGGCGAAAACCGCTCGGAAGCCAGACGCATCAGCCCTGTCTCAAATTCGTCGACGTCAAGGCGCGTATTGACGTCGTTGACCACGTGTCCGCGCGCCCCGGACGGTTTAAACGGCAGCACGACTCGATAATACGAATCTGAGATGTTGTATTTCGGAATCACCGCTTCTTGCTCTTTGTTTCCTTTATTCTGCACTACTTCCTCGCCTTCGTTGAATTTGGGCGCGCACGAAGACAACAGGCAGACAGCGGCGAGCCCGAGGGCGGCCAGCTGCTTTCGCGCCCGTTTCGTTTGGCGGCGAGCCCCGACGCTGCGAATGATCGGATTTCTTCTCATGATTCCCTCCTGCTTATCGCTTGCAAAAATCGTGGTTCATCCCAAATGGCGATGCCCAATTGTCGGGCTTTATCAAGCTTTGACCCCGCGTCGTCGCCGGCGATGACAATGTCAGTGCTGCGGCTGACGCTGCCAGTGACGCGTCCGCCGAGCCGCTCGATTTGTTCTTTCGCCTCATTGCGCGACATAGACATCAGCTTTCCGGTCAAAACAACTGTTTTGCCGGCGAAAGCGGAGTCTGCCGATACCTCAACCGCCCGCTTCGGTCCTTTGTATGCCATGTTGACACCGTAAGAGCGCAATTCATTCAACAGCTGGACCGCTTCCGGCTGAGAAAAGAAAGCGGTGATCGAGTCGGCCATTTTTTCGCCAATTTCCGGAACGGCCATCAATTCCTCTTTCGTCGCTTTCTCCAGCCGCTCCATCGTTTCGAAATGTTCGGCCAACAGCTGGGCGGCCTTCGCTCCGACGTAGCGGATGCCGAGGCCAAACAGCAGCCGCTCGAGCGAGTTTTGCTTTGACGCTTCAATCGCCGCCAGCAAATTGGCTGCCGATTTTTCACCCATCCGCTCTAAACCGACAAGCTGTTCTTTCGTCAGCCGGTACAAGTCGGCGACATCGTGGACAAGACCGGCGTTAAACAGTTGGGTGACGACTTTTTCCCCCAGCCCTTCAATGTTCATCGCTGCCCTTGAGGCGAAATGGATGAGCCGTTCGCGCAGCTGGGCCGGACAGTTCGGGTTTAAGCAACGGAGCGCCACTTCTCCTTCCAGGCGGACGAGCTCACTTTGACATTCCGGACAATGCGTTGGCATGACAAACGGCACTTCATCCCCATCGCGCCGATCAGCAACGACACCGACGACTTCCGGGATAATGTCGCCCGCTTTTTTAATGATGACGGTATCGCCAATACGGATGTCTTTTTCGCGGATAAAATCTTCGTTATGAAGAGTGGCGCGCTGCACGGTCGTGCCGGCGACGCGAACCGGCTCGAGGATCGCCGTCGGGGTGACAACACCGGTGCGGCCGACGTTCACTTCAATACCGATCAGCGTTGTGACGACCTCTTCAGCTGGGAACTTGTAAGCGATCGCCCAGCGCGGGCTTTTGGCTGTCGTGCCAAGCTGTCGCTGCTTCGCAAACGAATCGACTTTAATGACGATGCCGTCGATCTCGTACGGCAGCTGTGGCCGTTTTTCATGCCACTCGTTGACAAACGCGATCACGTCCTCGATCGTGGCGCAGCGCCGCCGCTCGGGATTCACTTTAAACCCAAGCGACTGCAAATAGTCGAGCGCCTCGCTGTGCGACGCAATCCCAAGCTCTTCGGCATTAGCCAATCCGTAAACGAACAAATCGAGCTGGCGCGACGCCGCCACTTTCGGGTCGAGCTGGCGGAGCGAGCCGGCCGCAGCATTGCGCGGGTTGGCGAACAGCTCCTCGCCGCGCGCTTTCCGATCCTCATTCAGGCGCAGAAACGACGCTTTCGGCATAAACGCCTCGCCGCGCGCCTCAAGCGACACCGGTTCGTTAAGACGCAGCGGCAGCGAGCGGATCGTCTTCAAATTTTCCGTAATGTCTTCCCCTGTCGTTCCGTCGCCGCGCGTTGCCCCTTGGACGAAATAACCTTCTTCATAGCGAACCGAAACGGCAAGACCATCAATTTTTAATTCACACACATACGCCACTTCGCCGACTTCTTGGCGGACGCGGCGGTCAAAATCGCGCAAATCGCCTTCGTGAAACGCGTTCGCTAAGCTCATCATCGGGACGCGATGCGTCACCTTGCGAAACGCCTCCAGCGGCGGTCCGCCGATGCGTTGAGTCGGCGAATCGCTCGTTTTTAGCTCCGGATACTGTTCCTCAAGGGCGATGAGCTCTTGCATCAACCGGTCATACTCCGCGTCTGGAACAGATGGACGATCCAGCACGTAATATTCGTAGCCATAGCGGTTGAGCAGCTCGCGCAGCTCGGCTGCGCGCTGTTCGGCTTGTTGGCGATCCATACGTCACCGGTTCTCCTTTCTATGCTTTCTCAATCGGCGCAAACTTCGCAAGCAGCCGCTTTACGCCAATCGGGCTTGGAAACGCGATGTCCAACTCTTGATCTTCTCCGTCGCCGCGAACGCTGACTACCGTGCCCACTCCCCACTTTCGATGGTTGGCGCGGTCGCCCACTTTCCATCCTCCGACAACGCCATGGACTGGGCGGGCAGCAGCCGGACGCGGTGCGACCACAGACCGGGGGACAGCCGCCTTTAGCAAATGCGGTGGAATTTCGTTTAAAAAACGCGAGGGCGGATTCATCTGAATGTTTCCGAACAACGTCCGCATTTGCGCGCTCGTCAACACGAGCTCTTCTTCGGCACGAGTGATGCCGACATACGCCAATCGTCGCTCTTCTTCCATCTCATCTTCGTCGTTGAGCGAACGGTTATGCGGGAAAATGCCTTCTTCCATGCCGATCAAAAAGACGACCGGGAACTCCAGCCCTTTGGCGGCATGAAGTGTCATGAACACAACCGCATCCCCTTCTGCCGCTTGGCCGTTGCCGTTGAGCTCGTCCAAATCGGAAACAAGCGCCAAGTCGGTCAAAAAGGCGATGAGCGACTTATCATCGCTGACATTTTCAAAATGCTTTGTCACCGACAAAAATTCGTCCAAGTTCTCAAGCCGGCTTTGCGCCTCAATCGTTCGCTCCTCCTCCAGCATCGCGCGATAGCCGGACCGATCGAGCACTTCTTCGACGAGCTCGGTCACAGAAACGTATTCCTGCAGCTGCGTCCATTGCTCCAGCTGGGCGCGGAAGGCGGCGAGCGCTCCGGCTGTTTTGGCGCTGAATCCGATCATCTCCAGTTCACCGAGCGCGGCAAACAACGACAGCCCATGCTCCACCGCATAGCGGACGAGCTTGTCGATCGTCGACGCTCCGATGCCGCGCTTTGGCACGTTGATGATGCGCAGCAAGCTCAAATCGTCATCAGGATTGGCGATGACGCGCAAGTAAGCGAGGATGTCTTTGATTTCTTTCCGGTCATAGAACTTTAAGCCGCCGACGATTTGATACGGAATATTGGCTTTCAAAAACACTTCCTCGATGACGCGCGACTGCGCATTCGTCCGATACAACACGGCAAAATCGCGGTAGCGCCGCCCTTCCTGTTCGACCGCCTCTTGAATGCGGTCGGCGACAAACCGCGCTTCATCGACTTCGTTCATCGCCTCATAATACGTGATCGGCTTCCCTTCTGGATTTTCCGTCCACAACCGCTTCGGCTTGCGATTGACGTTATGAGCGATGATTTCGTTTGCCGCTTGCAAAATCCGCTTCGTCGAACGGTAGTTTTGCTCAAGCAAAATCACTTTCGCGTTTGGATAATCGCGTTCAAATGACAAGATGTTGCGAATATCCGCCCCGCGCCACCGGTAAATCGACTGGTCGGCATCGCCGACGGCGCAAATGTTTTGGAACCGTGCAGCGAGCTTTTTCACCAGTGTATATTGGGCGCGGTTCGTATCTTGGTACTCATCAATGTGAATGTACTGGAATTTATACTGGTAATATTGAAGCACATCCGGCACGCGGTCAAACAGCTGGATCGTCGTCATGATCAAATCGTCGAAGTCGAGCGAATGGTTGCGGAGAAGGCGTTGTTGATACTCTTGATACACGTCGCTCACGACCGTTTCATAATACGTCGACGCCCGCTTCGCGAATTGTTCCGGCGCGAGCAAATCGTTTTTCGCTGCGCTGATCGTGCCTAAAATCGTCCGCGGCTCCCATTTTTTCGGATCGATATTTTTGTCTTTCAAAATCGCTTTGATGACCGAAAGCTGATCGGTCGGGTCGAGGATGGAAAAATTGCGGTTGATGCCGATGCGGTCAATGTCGCGGCGCAACACGCGGACGCACATCGAGTGAAACGTCGAAATCCATACGTCTTCCGCCGCCCCGCCCAACAGCGCCTGCACTCGCTCCTTCATTTCGCGCGCCGCTTTGTTCGTAAACGTAATGGCCAAAATATTCCACGGCGCCACCTGTTTCTCGGCCATCAAATAGGCGATCCGGTGCGTCAGCACGCGCGTTTTTCCGCTCCCCGCTCCCGCCATGATGAGCAACGGCCCTTCCGTCGTTTTGACAGCTTCTTGCTGCTCCTTATTTAAATGAGCAAGCAGCTTTTCTGATAAAAAATTCATCGTTTCCACCACCAACAAACATAAGTTCTATGTTCCGGCGCCGAACTTACGCCGGTCTGCCATCTGTTGGACGGCTGCCACCGTGGCCAACGCGTTTTCGAATGACTCGTAAATGGCGTTGCCAACGACAACTGTATCGGCATAGCGAGCCATTTCCGCCGCCTGTTCCGGCGTCGTGATGCCACCGCCATAGACGAGCTGCGCGCGGCTAAGCACCCGTTTGACTTTGTCCACTAAAGCAGGGTCTCCGTACGTTCCGCTGTATTCGAGATAAAAAATCGGCAGCCGATACAGCTGTTCGGCGAGACGGGCATACGCCACGACATCCTCGTCAGCGAGCGCTGCATCAGCCTCTGTCAGCTTTGCTGCTTTGCATTCACGGTTGACAATGCAATAGCCTTCGGCAACCAATTCCTCTCCGTTCATCACATCGCCGTATCGCTTCATCGCCTCGTGATGACGGCCGATGATCCATTCCGTTCGCCGGCTGTTCAAAACGATCGGAATCAAAT
Organism: Geobacillus sp. YF-1; assembly: GCF_052692335.1. Taxonomy (NCBI): domain Bacteria; kingdom Bacillati; phylum Bacillota; class Bacilli; order Caryophanales; family Anoxybacillaceae; genus Geobacillus; species Geobacillus sp. YF-1. Next base: position 295,884 of record NZ_CP199850.1, on the reverse strand, counting down.
ACACATCAAATCCCGGCGTCAGCGCCTCGACATCCGTGACCTCAAGCGCACACGGCACCGAAAAGCGGCGGACGCGGGCCAATAAGTCGAGCACCCCATCGATCGTCACCCCGTCCGTGCCGCCGACGATGACAGCATCCGTTCCCGACTCACAAAGACGCTCTAGGCGCTCGTCATCGATCGGTTTGTTCGGGTCGAGTTTGAACACATGGCGCCAGGCGCGAATCTCTTCCATCGCAAAATCCCCTCCACTCCGTCTCCATTGTTTCATTATAACAAATCCGCAAAAAGAAAAGGAGTTCCTTTGCAAATGGAAGGAACCTCCTTTTGGCCTCAGTCGATGATCGGTTCGCTTGCCTCTTGACGTTCTTCCTCTTTGATGCGGTCAAGCGCCATGGCATAAGCATCGTTGCCGTAATTAAGGCAGCGCTTGACGCGCGAGATCGTCGCCGTGCTCGCTCCGGTTTCCGTTTCGATTTTATGGTACGTATACCCTTCGCGCAGCATGCGAGCGACTTCCAGCCGCTGGGCGAGCGCCTGAATTTCGTTCACCGTGCATAAATCATCAAAAAAGCGGTAACACTCTTCTACATCGCGCAACGACAAAATCGCTTTAAACAACTGATCCAGCTCTCTGCCGCGCAGTTTGTCAATTTGCATCCTTGTCTTCCTCCTTTGCTTGAGACGGGGACGTTCCCGCCGCCGCGCAACGCGCCTCGTTTTTCTCTAACCGGCCCCGAATCTGTTGTGAGGGCGAGCGGATCGGGCCGAGTGGCTTTCCTCTTTGCTCCACCCCACCGCTAGGCGGGCCCCGTCATTGTTGTTTTATTTCCAGTGGACAATGTCCAGCGTCGGAACAATATTGATCCATGTCTTCCCGGGCACAAATCCGACTGGCCGCCCGTCGCGGTACGGCAGCAGCCGCCCATCAATGTTTTTCCATTCGATCGGCTGGATAACGCCATGTTGCAACAAATAGCCTTGGCCGCCTGCCGCCAAATCGATGGCGCGCCGCCCGTAGTGATCGACGACGTGATGGCGGGCGGCGACGATCAGCACGTTTTGCACGACAATCGGCTCATGCGTATCATAATCGATCGTCTGCTCGCCGCCGCTGGATCGAGCATATCCTTTTTGCTCCGGTACATACCGGTATTCCACCTGGGCATACGCCTGACGCGAATAAGCGATGTGAATCGTCCCGGCCTGCTCGCCGCGGGGCTCGTCATCGCGAAACGGCAGCGGGACGACCTCGTCCGTCCACGCGTATCCGTTTTGTTTAGCCCCTTTTTCAATGTTGGCGAATGTAATGTACGAGTTGTGCGGCGCCTTGCGGAACGAAACGCGGTGAAACAGCGTACCGTCGTAAAACAGACCGTTCAAATAGTCGATGCCGCCTCCTTCAAGACGTGCTTTCGCTTCTGGGCTCCAGCCGTGGCATACATACAGTGCATGGTAGCCTTCGCTCAAGTCAATATAGTAATCACGTGCGCTTCGCACCGGTCCCACCCGTTCGGGCCGTTCGCTCTGATAAAGAGCTAAAAAGCGAGTGATGTCGCCTTCAGCAAGCACTTCATACACGATATCGGCCTTGCTTAGCCCTGATTGCGGCCGGGCTTTCGGATGGTTGTTGATCATGACGCCGACCACCCGCTGTTGGGAATCTTCATGAGCCGGCAATCCGGTGAGCGGAAATCGTTGTTTTTCCTCGGCCACAGGCGCGGATGGTTCTGTCAGCGAAGAAGCTGGCGGCTCGGCTTGTTTTGCTTGTTTCTGCTCTCGTTCCGTCGTGCAGCCACCGAGCAAAAGCGCCGTGCACCCGATGATGAACAGCCAACGTTTCAATGGACACACAACCTTTTTTCTTTTTTATTTTACCGCATTATCGAAGGAAAGAGTACCGTTTTGTGCATCACATCATAAATGCCCCGTTGCGTAATCCGAACGTATGGCAAATGGGTCGATTGCAGGAAAAACAATGAATACACCGGATCTTCGAAGCGATACCCCCGCTCGCGCATAAGGCGAACGAACGCGCGCTCTTCGGCGATCAGTGTCCTCATCTCGAGCGGGGACACCATGCCGGCCAACGGAAGCGGAAGCTCAAAGACAACGTTCCCGCGTTCGGCAAGCACTATGCCGCCGCCCAGTTCCTTCATGCGTTGGAATGCAAGCATCATGTCTTCTTTATGTTTGCCGATCAGAAGCAGATCGCCCGTGTTGGAGTAGGAGCTCGCCAAGCCGCCAAGCGCTGTCGCGAATCCTTTCAGCATCGTATTGACGCGCCAGCGACCGCGGCGATCAAGCAGCACTAAAAAACATTCGTCGTGATCATGGCCAAGATGGTCGCGCGTTGTATCGATCGACACCGAATACGGCTTTAAAATGACCGCATTTTCCATGCGCAGCCCCATCGGCATCGATACTTGCAAATCGTCTCCGTCAATCTCCCACGACAACGAGAGAGGCCCGAGACCTAATTGCCTCCAGTCGGGTGCTGGCCATATGGCAGTCTCTTCGCCCTCGCGCTTGACCCATTGGCCTTTCGCCAGCACTTGCACCGGTGTCGGGTCATGGGCGGAGCGCAAAAAGTTAATATGCGCAATCCGTCCGGTGGTGATGCTGCCGTGGAGATGCTCGATTCCATAATGACGGGCGACGTTGATGGTCGCCATTGCATACGCATCGATCACAGGTACGCCGTGTTCGATCGCCATACGAATAAGCCGGTCGATCACCCCGTGCTCGTAAAACGATGGCGGCGAACCGTCCGTTGTAAGCAGGCATTGGTCATAACGCTCAAGCCCGAGTGCCTTCATCTCCTCAAGCAGCACCGGCAAGTCCGGGCGAATGGAAGAATGGCGGAGGGTGACGGTATAGCCGTGCCAAAGGCGCAGACGCACTTCTTTCCCGGTCATCGCCTCATGATCGCCATCGGCGCCAAAGAGCGCCATTTTGACGAGCGTTTTTTCCGATGCTCCGGGAAAGTGTCCTTCGATTTTGCGCCGCCGCCGCTTCGCTTCCTGCATCCAGTACAAGATGATGTCATCCCCGCCGATCACTTTTGGCCATGAAGTCAGCTCTCCGCCCTGAAGCACGCTTTCTTGGTCAAGCCACCATTTGATCCGGGCGTTGGACAGTGTCTCCTCCTCACGTTCAAGCTCTGTCTGTCCGTCGAACCGACACCACCAATACATCGATGTTGGAAGCGCATTCATTTTTTGCAAAAATAAAAGCGATTGTTCGTCTTTCAGCTGTAAAAGCAAAAACAAGTTATCGTTCACCAGCGTCGTCGTTCCGTACAAGGCCGCATAATAGGCAAACGAATGGGGATTATATAATTGAAATGGATGAACATGCGGCTCCATGTAGCCGGGGACAAGCACATATCCGCGGCAGTCAACCGTCTCACATGACGGATCAACGCGGTCGGGAAGCCGATCACCGGCATACACGATACGGTCGCCATGAATCCATATATTCCCTTTCACCCATTCGCGGAAATACGAATGCAAATACGTGGCGTTGACTAACACTTTGGTCGGCGATTGTTTGCCATCAATCACCGCTGCTTGTTCGCGCAACTCGCTGCCTTTCCATCGGTAACGTTGTTCGCTCATTGACACCCCGTCCCTTGTTTCCTAATCGTTCCATGTAATCATTTTAACGCACAAAAGTCATTTTCACAATACGAAAGATGAAAGGAGGGATTCATCGATGGCCAATATTGGCATTGTCAATGCGCTCATTCGCATTACCCTTGGGTTGACTGTCGTCGCTTGGGGGGCCGCCCGCTTCGCCCGCCGCCCATGGTGCACCTCCTATTTGTGGGCCATCTTGCTTGGGGCGATGAAAGTCGGGGAAGGCATCACTCGTTTTTGCCCTGTCACTGCGTTAGTTGAGAATATGCAGCGCCGGCAGCTACTTAATGAGGAAACAGAAACTGTCATCAACCCGACATAAACATGACAGCGACGCATCGATACGCAAGAGCTTGGGACAGCAACGATGGCCGCTGTCCCTCATCGTTCCCCCCTCTTTCTCGGCAGCGCCGGGCTGATCGGTTGCTGTTGAAAGGCCTTGGAAGGCTGGTGAAAAACGGTTGTTTCTTTTGAGCAATGGGGGATCGTTTGAAAAGCGATCCTGATGCGACGAGGCTTTTCTATTTGAAAAACGGGTTTGATCAGCGGCTTGTCCGCTTAAATCACCAGCCTCCTAGAAGGCCGGTGAAAAACGACTGCCACGAGCAAATCAGCGGCATCTCGCCAAAAAAGAAGGCTGATTTCGCTAAGTTTTTCTAACTGAGAAACAGATGGAATAGCACTATTTTGTACTAAATCACCGCCCCTCTAGAAGGCCGGTGAAAAACCGCGACACACACCAATGGGAGGCATTTTCATTCAAAAAAGAAAGCTGATTCTGCAAAGTTTCTCTAATTGATAAATGGGTGGGATCAGTAGCATTTTACACGAAATCACCGGCCCCCTAGAAAAACTCATGATTAAGGCGAGAAAAAGGTGTCCCGCGCCCCGGGACACCTTCCATCCAAAGGAGTGGATCACCATGTTGCTGGAATATATGACCGATATGTCGTTTGTGTTGGCAACGTTAATCGGCGGCATTATCGCCCTGTCGTATGTGTATTTGCGGCGGAGGCGCGTTCGATAGCGCGCCGGCCGATGTCGCGGCGGTAAAACAGGCCGTCACAGTCAATCGCCGCCAATTGCTCGTACGCTTTTTCCTTCGCCTCAGCGAGCGTCGCCCCTTTGGCCGCCAGCAGCAGGACGCGGCCGCCGTTTGTGTAAAGCGTTCCATCTTCGCGCTTCGTGCCGGCGTGGAACAACAACGCATCCGGTGCGAGCCGCTCGAGTCCGCGGATGGCCGCTCCGCGTTCGTAAGCGCCCGGATAGCCTTTCGCCGCCAGCACGACGCCAAGCACCACTTCGTCCGTCCACTCGAGCTCCAGTTCTTTTCCATCCATCACCGCCAAGATCGCCTGAAGCAAATCGGTTTGTAAACGCGGCAGCACGACTTGCGCCTCCGGATCGCCGAACCGGGCGTTAAATTCGATCACTTTCGGCCCGGCTGGTGTGGCGATCAACCCGGCATACAGAACGCCGGTAAACGGCCGTCCTTCCGCCACTAACGCTTTGGCCGTCGGACGCAAAATCGTCTCCAAGGCGATTTGGACCGTATCGGCGGATATTTGCGGCACGGGCGAATACGCTCCCATCCCCCCGGTGTTCGGCCCTTCGTCCCCGTCGTACGCCCGTTTATGGTCTTGGGCGATGGCGAGCGGATACACCTTTTCGCCGTTTACAAACGCCATAAACGAAAATTCTTCGCCTTCCAAATACTCCTCGACCACGACTTGGCTGCCGGCTGCACCGAATTGTCCATCGATGAGCGCGGCCTTCGCTGCGGCCAGCGCGTCTTCCACTGTTTGGGCGACGGTGACGCCTTTTCCAGCGGCCAACCCGTCCGCTTTAATGACGATCGGCGCTCCTTTTTCCTCAATATACGCTTTCGCTTGTTCATATGAGGAAAACGTCGCATGGTCCGCCGTCGGGATGCCGTATGTTTTCATAAGCTCTTTCGCAAACGCTTTGCTTCCTTCAATGAGCGCCGCCGCTTCGCTCGGTCCGAATAGGCGCAGCCCTTCCGCCATAAAGCGGTCGGCAATGCCGGCGGCCAGCGGCGCTTCCGGCCCGACAATCGTCAAATCAATCTTGTTTTGTTTCGCAAACTGAACAAGCGCGTCAAAATCGAGTTCATCAATGTCGACGAGCTCCGCGACTTCCCCGATGCCCGGGTTGCCCGGCGCGGCATACAGTTTGCCAACAAGCGGGCTTTGCGCCGCCTTCCAAGCGATGGCATGCTCGCGCCCGCCGCGTCCGACTACGAGAACGTTCATCGTCTCCCTCCCCTTTTGCCGCCGTTTAATGTTTAAAATGGCGCACGCCGGTAAACACCATGGCAATGCCATACTCATCCGCTTTGCGGATCGAATCGGCGTCACGAATCGACCCGCCCGGCTGGATGATGGCCGTAATGCCGGCTTTTGCCGCCGCTTCTACGGTGTCGTCCATCGGGAAAAAGGCGTCGGAAGCGAGCACCGCGCCTGCCGCCTGCTCCCCGGCTTGTTCAATGGCGATCTTCGCCGCGCCGACCCGGTTCATTTGTCCGGCGCCAACGCCAACGGTCATGCCGTTTTTCGCCAGCACAATGGCGTTGGATTTGACATGCTTCACAACGTTCCACGCAAAACGAAGCTGTTCGCGCTCTTCTTCGGTCGGCTCGCGCTTCGTAACGACGTTCCATTCGGCGTCCGCAAGCGTATACGTATCGGCAGCTTGGACGAGCACGCCGCCGTTGACCGAAACGAGCGTTTTTTCCTTACCGTCGGGAGCCGTGAAATCAAGCGTCAACAGGCGGATATTTTTCTTTTGCGTCAAAATGGCGAGCGCTTCGTCGCTAAACGATGGCGCGATGACGATTTCCAAAAAGATGTCATGCATCCGCTCGGCTGTTTCTTTGTCCACTTCCCGATTCACGGCGATAATGCCGCCAAAAATGGACACCGGGTCGGCCTCGTACGCTTTTGTAAACGCCTCAAGAAGCGTCGCGCCGACACCGACGCCGCACGGGTTCATATGTTTGATCGCCGCCACGGCCGGCTCCTGAAACTCGCGGATAAGATTGATGGCCACATTGGCATCGTTAATGTTGTTGTATGATAGCTCTTTGCCGTGCAGCTGTACTGCGTTGGCCATCGAGAACGCCGCACCGAGCGGTTTAGCGTAAAACGCCGCCGATTGATGCGGATTTTCGCCATAGCGCAACGATTGTTTTTTTGTATAGGTGACGGTGAGCGATTCCGGGTATTCCTCGCCGGTAAGGTTCGTCAAATACTCGGCGATCATCGCATCATACGCCGCCGTATGACGGAACGCTTTCGCCGCCAGTTTTTGCCGCGTTTTTGCTTGGATCGATCCGGTTGTTTTCAGCTCCTCGATGACCGTTCGGTAATCGGCTGGATCGACGACGATGGCGACATCGGCATAGTTTTTCGCTGCGGCGCGAACCATCGTCGGACCGCCGATATCGATGTTTTCAATCGCCTCAGCCAGCGTCACGTCCGGCTTCGCGATCGTTTGCTGGAACGGATACAAGTTGACGACGACCAAATCGATCGGACGGATGCCATGCTCCGCTAGCGCCGCCTGATGGCGCTCATCGCCGCGCACCGCCAAAATGCCGCCGTGAATGGCCGGATGCAGCGTTTTGACGCGCCCGTCTAAAATTTCCGGAAACCCGGTGACATCGGAAATCGAGATGACCGGGACACCGGCCTCCTCAAGCGCCCGTTTCGTCCCGCCGGTCGAAATGATCTCGACGCCGAGTTCGGCGAGCTGTTTGGCAAACGGAATGAGTCCTTCTTTATTGGAGACGCTGATCAATGCTCGTTTCACTGCCATCATTTTCGATCCTTTCTTCTTGTTGTTCCTTTTCCCCTAGCAGCATGCGCAACACCGCGGGATACAGTTCATGTTCGACTTGATGAATGCGCGCCTCAAGCGCTTCGATCGGCTCTCCCGGCACGATCGGAACAGCGCGCTGGGCGATGACCGGTCCGGTGTCCATCCCTTCATCAACGTAATGAACGGTGACGCCCGTTTCCGACACGCCGGCCCGGTACGCTTGACCGATGGCGTCTTTGCCCGGAAACGCCGGCAACAGCGACGGATGAATGTTGACGATTTTCCCTTCATAGGCGGAAAGCAAGGTCGGCCCGATCAAGCGCATATAGCCGGCCAACGCGATCCATTCGACTTGTCGTTCTTTCAGTTCGCGCAAAATCTCGGTCTCAAACGCTGCTTTCGACGGGTAGTCTTTTGGGGAAAACACGAACGCCGGCACGTTTTCGCGCCCCGCTCGTTCGATGACCTTGGCGCCCGGCCGATCGCAGACAAGCAGGGCGATGTCCGCCGGCAGCTCGCCGCGCTTCGCCGCATCGACGAGCGCCTGAAAATTCGTTCCGCTTCCGGAAGCAAACACGGCCAACCGCTTCATGCTTTGTCCCCTCCGGTAAACGACACACCCGCTCCTTTTGCCACTTCGCCAATGATGTAGGCCGGCTCTCCTTGTTCGTCCAACCATTTGACAAGCGGCGCTGCCGTTTCCGGGCTGACGGCGAGCACGAGGCCAATGCCCATATTAAACACGGAAAACATCTCTTCTTCTTCAAGGCTGCCGTTGGTGCGCAAGAAGTCAAAAATCGGCAGCACCGGCCACGAGCCGCGCTGAATGCGGGCGCCAAGCCCTTCCGGCAGCATGCGCGGAACGTTTTCGATCCACCCGCCGCCGGTAATATGCGCCATCCCTTTGATCGTAAACCGCTCGCGCACAGAGCGCAACTGTTTCGCGTAAATGCGCGTCGGCTTCAACAACTCCTCGCCGAGCGGAACATCAAGCGGCTCGTAAATGCGGTCAAGCTCCAACTTCGCCTGCTCGAACACGATGCGGCGCACAAGCGAGTAGCCGTTGCTGTGCAAGCCGCTTGACGGAAGGCCAATCAACACATCGCCTGCTTGGATCGTCTGCCCCGTCACCAATCGCTCTTTTTCAGCAATGCCGACGGCAAACCCGGCCAAATCGTACTCGTCTTCCGCGTACATGCCTGGCATTTCCGCCGTTTCCCCGCCGATCAAGGCGCAGCCGGCTTCGACGCAGCCGTCAGCCACCCCCTTGACGATGGCGGCGATTTTTTCCGGTACCGCTTTGCCGCAAGCGATATAGTCAAGGAAAAAGAGCGGTTCTGCCCCTTGGACAACGATGTCATTGACACACATCGCCACACAGTCGATGCCGATCGTATCGTGCCGGTCAAGCAAAAACGCCAATTTCAGCTTTGTCCCGACGCCATCCGTGCCGGCGATGAGCACCGGCTGACGATAACCAAGCGCCGATAAATCAAACAAGCCGCCAAACCCGCCGATTCCGCCCAACACTTCTGGACGCATCGTTTTTTGCACGTGCTCTTTCATCAGGGCGACGGCCTGATAACCGGCCTCAATGTCAACTCCTGCTTGTTTGTATGCTTTTGCCACGTGAATCCCCCTTTTCTCCGCCCGCTGCGCTCGAACAGGCGCACGCCTTGGCGGCCGCTACTTTCCCCCAATAGCAGCGCGCCACGGTATTCATTGCCCGCTCCGCAGAGCTGCCTGTCATTTGACGGTCATGCACGGCCGGGCGATTGGGCTGACCCGGGTTGGGTATTGGCCGGTGAAGCACGCCAAACATTGTCCGCGCTGCGGTGCGCCTTCCGGACGGCCAATCGCCGCCAGCAGCCCTTCTTGGCTAAGAAACGCCAGCGAATCGGCGCCGATTAAGCGGCGGATGTCTTCGACCGTATGTTTCGCTGCAATCAGTTCTTCCTTTGACGACGTATCAATGCCGTAAAAGCAAGGATGGGTGATCGGCGGCGCGCTGATGCGCACGTGCACTTCAACCGCCCCGGCTTCGCGGAGCATCGCGACAATGCGCCGGCTCGTCGTTCCGCGCACGATCGAATCGTCGACCATCACGACCCGCTTGCCGGCGACCACGCCGCGCACCGGCGACAGCTTCATTTTGACCCCTTGTTCACGCAACGCCTGCGACGGCTGGATGAACGTCCGGCCGACATACCGGTTTTTAATCAAGCCCAATTCGTATGGAATGCCGGTCGCTTCAGCATAGCCGATGGCAACCGAAATGCTTGAGTCCGGCACACCGGTGACAATATCGGCTTCAGCCGGCGCTTCCAAGGCGAGCCGCTTTCCTAAGTTTTTTCGAGCCGTGTGGACGTTGATGCCGTCAACATGGCTATCCGGACGAGCGAAATAAATGTATTCCATGCTGCAAATCGATCGCGGCCGCTCCGGAGCGAACCGTTCCGAACGCACCCCTTCGCCGCTGATGATAAGCAGTTCCCCAGGCGCCACTTCCCGCTCGTACGTCGCCCCGATGACATCAAACGCGCACGTTTCCGAGGCGACGACATACGCCGAGCCGAGCCGGCCGAGCGACAGCGGCCGAAACCCGTGCGGGTCAAGCGCCGCATACAGCGCCGTTTCCGTCAGCAGCAAAAACGCAAACGCCCCTTCAATCTGGCTGAGCGCTTCTTTCATTTGCCCGACAAATGTCGGCGCCTGGCTGCGGCGGATGAGGTGGGCGAACACTTCCGTATCCGATGTCGTCTGAAAAATGCTTCCTTGCCCTTCGAGCGCGAGCTTCAGCTCGATGGCGTTCGTCAAGTTGCCGTTATGGGCGAGCGCCATCGCACCGGTTTGCGATCGGAATAAGAGCGGCTGAACGTTTTCATAGCCACCCCCACCCGCCGTCGAATAGCGGACATGGCCGATCGCCGCCGAGCCAAAAAGCGCATCGAGCGTCCCGCTTTGAAACACGTCCGTCACCAAGCCAAGCCCTTTATGGCCAGACAAGTTTCCGCCGCCCGCCACCACGATGCCGGCTCCTTCTTGGCCGCGGTGCTGCAGGCTGTGAAGGCCGTAGTATGTGAGCCGGGCGGCGTCTTCATGCCCCCAAATGCCGAAAATGCCGCACTCCTCGTTCAATCCTTTGATTTCAGCAAGCATGGAATGGCCCCTTTCCAGACGTTTCGCATGTCGTCGACCGAAAGGCGGATGATCGTTTCCCCCTGCTCCCCGTTCACGGTGAATGTGCCGTCATCCGTCACTTCCCCGATCCGTTTCGCTTCTACAAGCTGCTCAAATGCTTCTTGATGCTCCTTTTTCACCGAAACGACAAAACGAGACTGCGTTTCGCTGAACAGTTCACTGATGAGATCACCGCGGATCGTCACCTTCGCGCCAAGCCCTGAAGCCCCCCCCATGACACACTCGGCAAGCGCAACGGCTAAGCCCCCTTCAGCCACATCATGCGCGGACGCCACCACCCCCGCGCGAATCGCGGTCAACAGCTGACGCTGGCGGCTTGCTTCGACCGTCAAATCGAGTGCCGGCGCTTTTCCGAAAATGCGGCCTTCTAGAAATTTTTGCAGCTCGCTGCCGCCAAACTCCGGCTTCGCCTCGCCGATCACGTAAATCAAGTCACCTGTTTGCTTAAACGATTGCGTCGTGATATGGGAAAGGTCTTCAATCAGGCCGACCATGCCGACAACCGGCGTCGGGTACACCGCCTCGCCGTTCGTTTCATTGTAAAGCGAGACGTTGCCGCTCACGACCGGCGTCTCAAGCGCCCGGCACGCTTCGCTCATCCCGTCGACCGCTTTTTCCAGCTGCCAGAAAATGTCCGGCTTTTCCGGGCTGCCGAAGTTGAGGCAGTCTGTTATGGCGAGCGGTTTCGCCCCCGAGCAGACGACATTGCGCGCCGCCTCGGCGACCGCGATTTTCCCTCCTGTTTCCGGATCCAAATACACATAGCGCGAGTTGCAGTCGGTGGTCAGCGCGAGCGCCTTATTCGTGCCGCGGATGCGCACGACAGCCGCGTCCGATCCCGGAGCGACAACCGTATTCGTCCGCACCATATAGTCGTACTGGTCATACACCCATTCCTTGCTGGCGATCGTCGGCTGGGCGAGCAGCCCAAGCAATGTTTGATTGTAATCTTCAATGTGCGGAATATACGGCGGCATCGCTTGAAACTCGCGGTAATAAGCCGGCTCCGCCGATGGTTTATGATACACCGGCGCGTCTTTCGCCAACGCGTCAACCGGAATTTCCGCCACTACTTCACCATGGAAAAACAGGCGGAGCATTCGATCGTCGGTCACTTTCCCGATCGCTTTCGCCTCGAGGCCATATTTCGCAAAAATCGCAGCGATTTCGTCTTCCCGTCCTTGCTTGACGACAAGCAGCATCCGCTCCTGTGATTCGGACAACATCATTTCATACGGCGTCATGCCCGCCTCGCGCTGGGGAACAAGATCCAAATTCATTTCGATCCCGAAGCCGCCTTTGCTCGCCATCTCGGCCGACGAGCTTGTAAGCCCAGCGGCGCCCATATCTTGAATGCCGACTAACGCATCGGACTTGACTGCTTCAAGACACGCCTCAAGCAGCAGTTTTTCCATAAACGGGTCGCCGACTTGCACAGCCGGGCGCTTCGCTTCCGATTGCTCGCTTAATTCCTCAGAGGCAAACGTCGCCCCATGGATGCCGTCGCGGCCCGTTTTCGCCCCGACGTACATGACCGTATTGCCGACCCCGGTCGCGATGCCGCGCTGAATGTCCTCATGGCGGATGATCCCAACGCACATGGCGTTGACCAATGGATTGCCTTCATGCGCCGGATCGAACTGCACCTCGCCGCCGACGGTCGGGATGCCGACGCAGTTGCCATACCCAGCGATACCGGCAACGACGTGTTCAAACAAATAGTTGACGCGCGGCGATGTCAATTCGCCAAATCGGAGCGAGTTAAGCAGCGCAATCGGCCGCGCCCCCATCGAAAAGACGTCACGGATAATGCCGCCGACCCCCGTCGCCGCCCCTTGGTACGGCTCGATGGCCGACGGGTGATTATGGCTTTCGATTTTAAACGCCACCGCCAGCCCATCGCCGATATCGACAATGCCGGCACCCTCGCCCGGCCCTTGCAATACGTGCGGACCATCGGTCGGGAATTTTTTTAGCACCGGTTTGGAGTTTTTATAGCTGCAATGCTCCGACCACATGACGGCAAAAATGCCGGTTTCCGTGTAGTTCGGCAGCCTCCCCAGCATCGCTTCAATGCGGGCAAATTCTTCGTCTGTTAACCCCATTTCGCGATACAGCTTTTGTTCTTTGACCATCGCCGCACTCGGCTCAAGCAGTAACGACATGCGTCTCCCTCCAATAATTGACGATCGATCGGAATAGTTTCAGTCCGTCCGCGCTACCGAGCAAAGCGTCGACCGCCCGCTCCGGATGCGGCATCATGCCGAGCACATTGCCGCGCTCGTTGACAATGCCAGCGATCTCCGCCAAGCTGCCGTTCGGGTTTTCCCCATGGTAGCGGAAGACGATTTGCCGGTTTTCGACAAGGCGCTTTAGCGTTTGTTCGTCGCAATAATAATTCCCTTCACCATGGGCGATCGGAATGGTAATCACTTCGCCCTTGTCATAGGCAGAGGTAAACATCGTTTCATTGTTTTCCACGACAAGCTGCACCGGCCGGCAAATGAATTTCAGCCCTTGGTTGCGGCGCATCGCCCCAGGAAGCAAGCCGGCTTCAAGTAAAATTTGAAACCCGTTGCACACCCCAAGCACCGGTTTTCCGGCTTCCGCGGCTTGTTTCACGGCGGCCATCACCTTGGAAAAACGGGCGATCGCCCCCGAACGCAAGTAATCGCCGTATGAAAAGCCGCCTGGAAGCAAAATGGCGTCGAACCGATCGAGATTCTCTTCATCATGCCAAACGTATTCCACTTCTTCACCGAGTTCATCGGCGACCGCATGGTACATATCGACATCGCAATTCGATCCCGGAAAGACAATGACGGCAAACTTCATCGGGCGACGGCCTCCTCAATTTCATAGCGGTAATCTTCGATGACCGGGTTGGACAACAATTTCTCGCACATGTCACGGACCATCTCATCAAGGTCGCGATCGCTTTTTTCGATCACCAGCTCCATAAACTTGCCGATTCGGACGTCTTTCACTTCCGTATACGATAAGCTGTGCAGCGCCCCCTTCACCGCTGTCCCTTGCGGATCCAACACACTCTCACGCAACGTGACATACACTTTTACTTTATACATGCCGATTCTCCCCCTAACCGTTCGAGAATAACCTCATACGCCTCGGTTAAACTGCCAAGATCACGGCGAAATACGTCCTTATCCAATTTCTCATTCGTCTCAGCGTCCCAAAGCCGGCACGTATCCGGCGACACCTCATCCGCTAAAAGGATCGCGCCGTCCGCCGTGCGGCCAAACTCCAACTTAAAATCAATTAATCTCACTTTTCGCTCGGCAAAATGGGCGCGCAACACGTCGTTCACTTTCAGCACTTCGCTTTTCAGCCAGACGATCTCCTCGCGGCTCGCGAGCTTCAAAATCGCAATGTGGTCTTCGACGAGCAGCGGGTCGCCAAGGTCATCGTTTTTGTAGTAAAACTCGACAAGTGGAGTTTCAAGCGGAGTCCCTTCCGCCAAGCCGAGACGTTTCGCCAAACTCCCGGCCACAACGTTGCGGACGACGACTTCCAGCGGGATGATCGTCACGCGTCGGACCAATTGTTCCGTTGGCGACAGCTTTTCAATAAAATGATTGGCAACGCCTGCTTCTTTCAATTTCGTAAACAACAAACTGGAAATCTCGTTATTGAGCCGCCCTTTGCCGGCGATCGTCGCCTTTTTCTCGCCGTTAAACGCCGTGGCGCTGTCTTTGTACTCGACCCAAAGGACATCCGGTTCATCCGTCGCGTAAATTTTTTTCGCTTTCCCTTCATACAACAGCTGTTGTTTTGCCGGCATGATGCAAGCCTCCGTTATCCAGAAGATTGAAAATTTTTCGTGTAACCGGCCAGCATGAGGCCAGCCGGCTTCCACTTACTCTAATCCTAAGCGGGCAAAAATCGTATCGACGTGTTTCAAATGGTGGCGGTAATCAAAGCAATCGTCGAGTTCTTCTTTCGTCAACCGGCTCGTAATCCGCTCATCCGCCTCGAGAAGCGAGCGGAACGGCACTTGTCTCTCCCACGCTTCCATCGCTTTCGGCTGCACTAAATCGTACGCCTCCTCGCGCGTCATCCCTTTGTCAATCAAAGCGAGCAAGACGCGCTGCGAGTAAATGAGCCCGAACGTGCGCTCCATATTTTTCTTCATATTTTCCGGATACACTAACAAGTTTTTCACAATGTTAGCGAACCGGTTCAACATATAGTTCAACGCGATCGTCGCATCCGGCAAAATGATGCGCTCCGCTGACGAATGGGAAATGTCGCGCTCATGCCAAAGCGGCACATTTTCATACGCCGTCACCATATACCCGCGAATGACGCGCGCCATGCCGGTCATGTTTTCCGAACCGATCGGATTGCGCTTATGCGGCATCGCTGACGAACCTTTTTGCCCTTTGGCAAAAAACTCCTCGACTTCACGCACTTCGCTTTTTTGCAAGCCGCGAATTTCTACAGCAAATTTTTCAATCGATGTCGCGATGAGCGCGAGCGTCGCCATGTAGTAGGCGTGGCGGTCGCGTTGCAACGTTTGTGTCGAAATCGGCGCCGGCGTTAACCCGAGCTTTTCGCACACATATTGCTCGACAAATGGGTCAATGTTGGCATACGTGCCGACCGCGCCGGAAATTTTCCCGACCTCGACCATCTTCGCCGCTTGTTCAAACCGCTCTAAATTCCGTTCCATTTCCGCATACCAAAGCGCCAATTTCAGCCCGAACGTCGTCGGTTCGGCGTGGACGCCGTGCGTGCGCCCCATCATGACCGTATATTTATGTTCGCGCGCTTTCTCTTTCAGCACTTGAATAAAGGTTTCCAAATCGCGCCGCAAAATGGCGTTCGCCTGCTTTAACAAATAGCCGAGCGCCGTATCGACGACGTCCGTCGATGTCAGCCCGTAGTGCACCCATTTCCGCTCCTCGCCAAGCGTCTCGGAAACAGCGCGGGTGAAGGCGACGACATCATGACGCGTTTCTTCCTCGATTTCTTTAATGCGGTGGATGTCAAATGACGCGTGTTCCCGCAGACGGCGGACATCTTCTTTCGGGATGACACCAAGCTCGGCCCACGCCTCGCACGCGAGCAATTCCACTTCAAGCCATGCCTGAAAGCGATTTTCCTCGGTCCAAATGGCTCCCATTTCCGGTCTTGTGTAACGTTCAATCATCCTCGTTCCAGCCTCCGATCATGCCAAATTTGCCACGATTCCACTCGCGCCAGCGCTTCCTCAACATCATCCGCCAGTACAGTCACATGGCCCATTTTCCGCTTCGGCTTCGCTTCGTGCTTGCCGTACAGATGGACATACACCGCACCGGTAAACGCATCAATTTGCCCAATAATCGGCTCGACATGCTCGCCTAAAATATTGACCATCACGGCCGGTTTTACCAATTCCGTCGACCCGAGCGGCCAGTTGCAGACGGCGCGGATGTGCTGGGCGAATTGGGACGTGGCACATGCATTGATTGTATAATGACCCGAGTTGTGCGGTCTAGGGGCCAACTCATTAATATAAATATCCCCGTCCCCTGTCAAAAACATTTCCACCGCCAACGTCCCGATGAGTGAAAACGATGCCGCCAGCGTCTTAGCATAACGGACCGCCCGCTGCTCGATGTGTGGTGGAATCCGTGCTGGAACGATCGTTTGATGCAAAATGTTCTCGACATGAATGTTTTCCGCCACCGGAAAAACAGCCGTCTCCCCGTCGCCGTTGCGGGTGACAATGACCGATATTTCCTTCACAAACGGCACCCAGCCTTCCAAAATACACGGGCCAAGGCGAAGCAGCTCTGCCGCTTTGGCAATATCCCCTTCTCGCCGGAGCACATATTGCCCTTTGCCGTCGTAGCCGCCGCGCCGCGTTTTCAAAACACACGGAAACCTGATCGCCCGAACGGCCTCTTCCAACTCATCCCGTTCATTCACTTCCACATACGGCGCCACCGGCAAACCGGCAGCGACGATCGCCGCTTTCTCCAACGCCCGATCTTGCGTCACCGCAAGCAACCGGCTTCCTTGTGGAACATAGGCGTTTTCCACAAGCCACTCAAGCGCCCGCGCATCGATGTTTTCAAACTCGTACGTGATGACATCACTGACGCGCGCCAGTTCAGCTATTGCATCCAAATCATCGTACGGCGCGGTGATTTCTACATCCGCCACTTGCCCGCACGGAGAGTCGGGCGTTGGATCAAGAACCGCAACGCGAAACCCCATCTCGCGCGCCGCGATGGCCATCATCCGGCCAAGTTGCCCTCCGCCAATAATGCCGATCGTCTGTCCCGGAACAATCCGCCGCTTAGTCAAGCTGATCACTGCTTTCCACAACTTGTTTTCGAATCGATTCTCTCCTTGCTTTGAGCGCCTCCATATAGCGCGGCTCAAACAGCCCGATGATCGACACGGCGAGCAGTCCCGCATTCATCGCCCCTGCTTTGCCGATCGCCACTGTCGCCACCGGCACCCCGCCTGGCATTTGCACGATCGACAATAACGAATCGAGCCCGTTCAATGCCTTTGACTGCACCGGCACACCAATCACCGGCAGCGTCGTTTTCGCCGCGATCATTCCCGGCAAATGAGCCGCTCCACCGGCCCCCGCGATAATCACCTTAAGGCCCCGCTCCTCCGCCGTTTCCGCATACCGAAACATTTCATCCGGCGTCCGGTGCGCCGACACGACTTTTTTCTCAAACGGGACGCCCAGTTCTTCAAGAATCGCACAGGCGTGCTTCATCGTTTCCCAATCTGAACGGCTTCCCATGACCACCCCAACTAGCGGGCTCATACGTTCCACTCCTTACCCTTAATAAACAAAGCCCAGAACATACATTCCCTCTTTTAGGCGAGGGAAAGTATCGTTCTGGGCTTTCGCATTTGTTAATAAGAAAAAAGCCAAAACCGATCCTTTCCCTCATAGTCCAATAATTTACGGTTATTGGGTAGAGACTTTTGGGCCATATTCCCAAAATTATATGAGGGATTCTTTTACGCATTATGAAACTACTTTTATAGTAGCAAGATCCTTGGTGAAATGTCAAGGTAAAATCGAACATTCATTATTAAATAAACACAAATGTTCGTGTTTTTTCAAATCACCAAAACAATAAGGAGGCATATGATAAATGTGTGGAGGAGGGAAACGCCATGGCCAACGAACATCCATTCACACCGTTTTCCGATTGGACAAAGCATTGGCAGCAATTTTTCCAAAACGATTTTTGGGGAAACATCCAACCGCTGTTGCGTTCATCCCATCAACCATCATCAGGCATGAATATCTACAAAAAGGATAACGAGCTGCTTGTCGTCGTCAGCCTGCCGGGACTGGAGAAAAGCGAAGATGCGGAAGTGTATGTATCGTACAAGACGCTGGAAATCAAGGCAACCATTAATCTGAACTTTCAAGGGTTTGACTTAGTGGAAGAAGGAATTTTCCAAGGTCGGTTCGAAAAAACGATCCCGTTGCCGTTCCCCGTCAAGGATGATCGCATCGAAGCAACATATCATAACGGCTTATTGTTCATCCACCTTCATCGGCTCATCCCTGAAGAGCCAAAAAAGAAGATCGTGATTAAAAAAAGCGAACCATAACCAATGGCCAGCCCCGCTTTCTTGACAAAAAAGAGGGTGTCCCACGTTGACGGGACACCCTTTCGCGAGTTTCCGTTTCCTATCGCTTTATGAAAAAGGGGGTCTAGGAAACGATGATCACGCTTTACATTTTGGGGGAGAGGATTGAAAATGGCGTCATTAAAACTTAATGACAATAGGCAAAAAAATGAGAGAACCGTATAGCTCCCTCATTTTTGCCTGCCTAGCAGCGACCTACTCTTGCAGGGGCGCTGGCCCCAACTACCATCGGCGCTGGAGGGCTTAACTTCCGTGTTCGGGATGGGAACGGGTGTTTCCCCTCCGCTATCACCACTAGGCAAGCTATTCTGTTTTTCATCAATCATTATACCAGAAAATTAATTCCTGTCAAGAAGGAACTCATTCCTTCAAAACTAGATAACCGTCGGAAGAAGCCGCGTTTCGTACTGTCTAGCTCCGGCCGCCATCGGCTCGCGACGCTTCGGTCCTGCTGTGGCGGCATAGCCTCCTCGCAGGCCCTCCAGCGCGTTTCGCCGATAAGCGGGCGTCCTGCGCTTTTCTAGGTTAAGCCCTCGATCGATTAGTATCCGTCAGCTCCACGTGTCGCCACGCTTCCACCTCGGACCTATCGACCTCGTCATCTTCGAGGGATCTTACTCGCCTAACGCGATGGGAAATCTCATCTTGAGGGGGGCTTCACGCTTAGATGCTTTCAGCGCTTATCCCGTCCGCACATAGCTACCCAGCGGTGCCCCTGGCGGGACAACTGGTACACCAGCGGTGCGTCCATCCCGGTCCTCTCGTACTAAGGACAGCTCCTCGCAAATTTCCTACGCCCGCGACGGATAGGGACCGAACTGTCTCACGACGTTCTGAACCCAGCTCGCGTACCGCTTTAATGGGCGAACAGCCCAACCCTTGGGACCGACTACAGCCCCAGGATGCGATGAGCCGACATCGAGGTGCCAAACCTCCCCGTCGATGTGGACTCTTGGGGGAGATCAGCCTGTTATCCCCGGGGTAGCTTTTATCCGTTGAGCGATGGCCCTTCCATGCGGAACCACCGGATCACTAAGCCCGACTTTCGTCCCTGCTCGACCTGTCCGTCTCGCAGTCAAGCTCCCTTGTGCCTTTGCACTCTCCGAATGATTTCCAACCATTCTGAGGGAACCTTTGGGCGCCTCCGTTACCTTTTGGGAGGCGACCGCCCCAGTCAAACTGCCCACCTGACACTGTCTCCCACCCCGCTAAGGGGTGCGGGTTAGAATTTCAATACCGCCAGGGTGGTATCCCACCGGCGCCTCCACCGAAGCTGGCGCTCCGGCTTCTTAGGCTCCCACCTATCCTGTACAAGCGATACCAAAATTCCATATCAGGCTGCAGTAAAGCTCCACGGGGTCTTTCCGTCCTGTCGCGGGAAACCTGCATCTTCACAGGTAGTATAATTTCACCGGGTCTCTCGTTGAGACAGCGCCCAAGTCGTTACACCTTTCGTGCGGGTCGGAACTTACCCGACAAGGAATTTCGCTACCTTAGGACCGTTATAGTTACGGCCGCCGTTTACTGGGGCTTCGGTTCGCACCTTCGCTTCCGCTAAGCGCTCCCCTTAACCTTCCAGCACCGGGCAGGTGTCAGCCCCTATACGTCGCCTTTCGGCTTCGCAGAGACCTGTGTTTTTGATAAACAGTCGCTTGGGCCTTTTCACTGCGGCTCTTCCAGGCTCTTCACCCGAAAGAGCACCCCTTCTCCCGAAGTTACGGGGTCATTTTGCCGAGTTCCTTAACGAGAGTTCTCCCGCGCGCCTTAGGATTCTCTCCTCGCCTACCTGTGTCGGTTTGCGGTACGGGCACCTCTTCCCTCGCTAGAGGCTTTTCTTGGCAGTGTGAAATCGGGGACTTCCGGATCACTCCGTCGCCATCACAGCTTGGCCTTCCGGCCAGCGGATTTGCCTACTGGCCAGCCTCACTGCTTGGACAGGCTCTTCCAGCCGCCTGCTCGCCCTATCCTCCTGCGTCCCCCCATCGCTCAAACGGGAAGGAGGTGGTACAGGAATCTCCACCTGTTGCCCATCACCTACGCCTTTCGGCCTCGGCTTAGGTCCCGACTAACCCTGAGCGGACGAACCTTCCTCAGGAACCCTTAGGCTTTCGGCGCAGAGGATTCTCACCTCTGTTTTCGCTACTCATACCGGCATTCTCACTTCTAAGCGCTCCACCAGTCCTTCCGGTCTGGCTTCTCTGCCCTTAGAACGCTCCCCTACCGATGACCAACGGTCATCCCGCAGCTTCGGCGGCACGTTTAGCCCCGGTACATTTTCGGCGCAGAGTCACTCGACCAGTGAGCTATTACGCACTCTTTAAATGGTGGCTGCTTCTAAGCCAACATCCTGGTTGTCTTCGCAACTCCACATCCTTTTCCACTGAACGTGCACTTGGGGGCCTTAGCTGGCGATCTGGGCTGTTTCCCTCTCGACTACGGATCTTATCACTCGCAGTCTGACTCCCGGGCATAAGTCGTTGGCATTCGGAGTTTGACTGGGTTCGGTAACCCGATGAGGGCCCCTAGCCCAATCAGTGCTCTACCTCCAAGACTCTTAAACCCGAGGCTAGCCCGAAAGCTATTTCGGGGAGAACCAGCTATCTCCAAGTTCGATTGGCATTTCACCCCTACCCACACCTCATCCCCGCACTTTTCAACGTGCGTGGGTTCGGGCCTCCAGCCGGTGTTACCCGGCCTTCACCCTGGACATGGGTAGATCACCTGGTTTCGGGTCGACGACGACGTACTCCTGCGCCCTATTCAGACTCGCTTTCGCTGCGGCTCCGCCTTCCTGGCTTAACCTCGCACGCCATCGTCACTCGCCGGTTCATTCTACAAAAGGCACGCCATCACCCATGAACGGGCTCTGACTACTTGTAGGCACACGGTTTCAGGTTCTCTTTCACTCCCCTTCCGGGGTGCTTTTCACCTTTCCCTCACGGTACTGGTTCGCTATCGGTCACTAGGGAGTATTTAGCCTTGGGAGATGGTCCTCCCTGCTTCCGACGGGATTCCTCGTGTCCCGCCGTACTCAGGAGCCGCTCGGGAGGGAACGAAGTTTCGACTACAGGGCTCTCACCTTCTCTGGCCGGCCGTTCCAGACCGGTTCGTCTACCCCGTTCCTTTCTCACTCCCATACGAGCGGTCCTACAACCCCAAGAGGACTCGCCTCTTGGTTTGGGCTGTTCCCGTTTCGCTCGCCGCTACTCAGGGAATCGCGTTTGCTTTCTTCTCCTCCGGGTACTAAGATGTTTCAGTTCCCCGGGTGTGCCCTCCATGCCCTATGGATTCAGGCATGGATACTGCCCCATTACGGACAGTGGGTTCCCCCATTCGGACATCTCCGGATCCACGCTTGCTTACAGCTCCCCGGAGCGTTTCGGCGTTTGCCCCGTCCTTCATCGGCTCCTAGTGCCAAGGCATCCACCGTGCGCCCTTTCTAGCTTAACCTACAGCGTCTCGGCTTCTTCCTTTACTTTTGCGGTTATCTAGTTTTCAAAGAACGATGTTTGCCATTGAGAGAACATCACTCGTTCCCTCAAAACTGAACGAAACGAAAGCGCCATGTTCATGCATATGGACTATTGTCTAGCTCCAGCGCCTGGCTCTCTTCTGCCAAATAACCTTCCCCCTCGGGGTGCAAGCACCCCTCTGGGTGAAGAACATTTGGCTTCGAGAGCCGATCGCGGCGCTTCCGCTTTTCGTACTGTCTAGCTCCGGCCGCCATCGGCTCGCGACGCTTCGGTCCTGCTGCGGCGGCATAGCCTCCTCGCAGGCCCTCCAGCGCGTTTCGCCGATAGGCGGGCGACCTTCGCTTTTCCCCTTAGAAAGGAGGTGATCCAGCCGCACCTTCCGGTACGGCTACCTTGTTACGACTTCACCCCAATCACTTGCCCCACCTTCGGCGGCTGGCTCCCGTCAGGGTTACCGCACCGACTTCGGGTGTTGCAAGCTCTCGTGGTGTGACGGGCGGTGTGTACAAGGCCCGGGAACGTATTCACCGCGGCATGCTGATCCGCGGTTACTAGCGATTCCGGCTTCATGCAGGCGAGTTGCAGCCTGCAATCCGAACTGAGAGCGGCTTTTTGGGATTCGCTCCCCCTCGCGGGTTCGCTGCCCTTTGTACCGCCCATTGTAGCACGTGTGTAGCCCAGGTCATAAGGGGCATGATGATTTGACGTCATCCCCACCTTCCTCCGACTTGTCGCCGGCAGTCCCTCTAGAGTGCCCAACTGAATGCTGGCAACGAGAGGCGAGGGTTGCGCTCGTTGCGGGACTTAACCCAACATCTCACGACACGAGCTGACGACAACCATGCACCACCTGTCACCCTGTCCCCCCGAAGGGGGAACGCCCAATCTCTTGGGTTGTCAGGGGATGTCAAGACCTGGTAAGGTTCTTCGCGTTGCTTCGAATTAAACCACATGCTCCACCGCTTGTGCGGGCCCCCGTCAATTCCTTTGAGTTTCAGCCTTGCGGCCGTACTCCCCAGGCGGAGTGCTTATCGCGTTAGCTGCAGCACTAAAGGGTGTGACCCCTCTAACACTTAGCACTCATCGTTTACGGCGTGGACTACCAGGGTATCTAATCCTGTTTGCTCCCCACGCTTTCGCGCCTCAGCGTCAGTTACAGGCCAGAGAGCCGCCTTCGCCACTGGTGTTCCTCCACATCTCTACGCATTTCACCGCTACACGTGGAATTCCGCTCCCCTCTCCTGCACTCAAGCTCCCCAGTTTCCAATGACCCTCCACGGTTGAGCCGTGGGCTTTCACATCAGACTTAAGGAGCCGCCTGCGCGCGCTTTACGCCCAATAATTCCGGACAACGCTCGCCCCCTACGTATTACCGCGGCTGCTGGCACGTAGTTAGCCGGGGCTTTCTCGTGAGGTACCGTCACCGCGCCGCCTTGTTCAAACGGCGCTCCTTCGTCCCTCACAACAGAGCTTTACGACCCGAAGGCCTTCTTCGCTCACGCGGCGTCGCTCCGTCAGGCTTTCGCCCATTGCGGAAGATTCCCTACTGCTGCCTCCCGTAGGAGTCTGGGCCGTGTCTCAGTCCCAGTGTGGCCGGTCACCCTCTCAGGCCGGCTACGCATCGTCGCCTTGGTGAGCCGTTACCTCACCAACTAGCTAATGCGCCGCGGGCCCATCCGCAAGTGACAGCCAAAGGCCGCCTTTCAACCAAAGACCATGCGGTCTTCGGTGTTATCCGGTATTAGCTCCGGTTTCCCGGAGTTATCCCGGTCTTGCGGGCAGGTTGCCCACGTGTTACTCACCCGTCCGCCGCTGACCCAACCAGAGCAAGCTCCGATTCGGTCCGCTCGACTTGCATGTATTAGGCACGCCGCCAGCGTTCGTCCTGAGCCAGGATCAAACTCTCCAAAAGAAAGTGGATTGGCTTTGTAAGCTTCGGCGCCGACACCAAACGTGTCAAGCGACCTCCACTTTTTGTATTGTCTAGCTTCGGCCGCTATCGGCTCGCGACGCTTCGGTCCTGCTGCGGCGGCGATAGCCTCCTCGCAGGTCCTCCAGCGCGTTTCGCCGATAGGCAAGCGGCCTCCGCTTTTCGTATTGTCTAGCTTCGGTCCGCCGCCGCTCGGGGTCAAATAACCTTCCCCCTCGGGGTGCAAGCACCCCTGTGGGTGAAGGACATTTGCCCGTCGCGGCGACCCGCGGACCTCCGCTTTTCGTTGCGCTTCGTTTCGTTCAGTTTTCAAGGAACAAATTGATCGTTCATTGCTTCGCTCAAGGAATTGATCTCCTCAAAAGCGACTCTTATAATTTATCATTTCTTTTTGTTTTTGTCAACATGTTTTTTATCTTTTTTTTGCCGCATCAAAGCGGCTTTATTAATATAGCACCTCTATTTTAATATGTCAATTGCTTATGTAAAGTTTTTTCTTTCCAATCAACACCATTTTTTATCTCTTCCACTCTCTCGCTAACATTCCGTACACAACATGATCGACAAAGTGGTCGTAAAGCCACTCTGCATCACGAATCGTTCCTTATCGAGATCGCTCGCACCATGTAAAAAATATAAAAGACTGTTCCTAAGACAATCAAACTCATCCTAGGAACAGTCCTTTTCACTTTTTCCTATTCGCGCAAGAAGATGAAATAACAGATAAAAATGACAAACAGCACATACAATAATGGATGCACTTCTTTGCCGCGGCCTTTCAAAATCATCGTGATCGGATAGAAGATGAAGCCGACGGCGATGCCGGTGGCGATGCTGTAGGAAAGCGGCATCGTGATGAGCGTGAAGAACGCCGGTACAGCCACCTCAAACTTCTTCCAATCGATTTCGCCGATCGACGAGGCCATTAATACACCGACGATGATGAGCGCTGGCGCCGTAACCGGCGCGGTAATAACGCTTAACAGCGGCGAGAAGAACAAAGCAAGCAGGAACAAAATCCCTGTCACGACCGCCGAAAACCCGGAGCGCCCTCCAGCAGCGACGCCGGCCGACGATTCGATGTACGACGTCGTCGTCGATGTGCCAAACACCGCTCCGACCATGACGGCTGTCGCGTCAACGAGCAGCGCTTTGCCGGCGCGCGGCAGTTTATTGTTTTTCAACAACCCGGCTTGGTTGGCGACCGCCAAGAGCGTGCCAGTCGCATCGAAAAAGTCAACGATAAAGAACGTTAAGACAACACCGAGCATTTTCCACGAGAAAATGTCCGGCAAATGTTTGATCGCTACACCGAAGGTTGGGGAAATGTCCGGAATAGCACCGACAATTTGATGCGGCACTTTAATCAAACCGAAAATCATGCCGACAATTGCGGTAATGACCATGCCGTAAAAGACGCCGCCATTTACTTTTCTTACCATAAAAACAATGGTGATGAACAATCCAAAAATGGCCAACAGTGCATTGCCATCTTTCAACGAACTTAATCCGACGAGCGTCGCTTTGTTATCGACAATAATTCCAGCGTTTTGCAGGCCGATGAATGTAATGAACAGCCCGATTCCGGCACCGACGGCGTATTTCAACTCAACCGGGATGGCATCAATAATTTTTTCCCGAACGCCCGTCAGCGTTAAAATCGTAAAAATGACCCCAGAGACGAAAACTCCGGCGAGCGCTGTTTGCCACGGAATTCCCATATGCAGGACAACGGTGAAAGCGAAAAAGGCATTCAATCCCATCCCCGGCGCCAAAGCGATCGGATAGCGAGCCAACACGCCCATCAAAATCGATCCGTACGCCGCGGCCAAAGCGGTGGCGACAAATACCGCCCCTTGGTCAATCCGCAGTTCATCTGGAAAATCTTTCACCGCGCCGAGCGACAGCGTAAACGGGTTGACGAACAAAATGTACGCCATCGACAAAAATGTCGTCAGCCCGGCAATGATCTCTGTCCGATAGTTCGTGCCGAGCTCATCGAATTGAAAATACTTTCTCACAGTCTGTCCCCCCTACAAAAAATAAAAAAACGCTTCTGCCGCTACCAGAAGCGTTGACTAGGAAGGAATGACGACAGAGAGAGGACAAAACAAGCGCTCTCCTATCCCACATCCCTCGTAGTCAAGCTATTTACGGTAGCTTGGTAGAAACTCCCGAGCCATATTCCCGGGATTATACGACGGAATTCGACCATATTCATGATTCCACAGCTATTGTATCAGCCCAAAGAGCAGCTGTCAAGGAAAAAGACGAACATTCCCTTGGGAATATTCGTCTTTTGTTCGTTTTTATTCCCACTCGATCGTTGCTGGAGGCTTGCTTGTAATATCGTAGACGACGCGGTTGACGTGCGGCACTTCGTTCACGATGCGCGTTGAAATGCGTTCGAGCACATCCCACGGAATGCGGGCCCAATCGGCGGTCATCCCGTCGATCGAGGTCACGGCGCGAATGGCCACCGTATAATCGTACGTGCGGGCATCCCCCATCACTCCGACGCTGCGAATGTCAGGGAGAACCGTAAAGTATTGCCAAATTTCACGGTCAAGCCCGGCTTTTTTCACTTCTTCCCGCAAAATGGCATCCGATTCACGGACGATTTCCAATTTTTCTTCCGTCACTTCACCGAGCACACGGATGCCGAGCCCCGGCCCCGGGAACGGCTGGCGCCAGACGATCTCGTCCGGGATTCCCAATTGAGTGCCCAGTGCGCGCACTTCGTCTTTAAACAACGTATTGAGCGGCTCGATCAGTTCGAATTTCATATCTTCCGGCAAGCCGCCGACGTTGTGGTGCGATTTGATCGTTTGCGCCGTCGCCGTGCCGCTTTCAATAATGTCCGTATAAAGCGTGCCTTGCACTAAAAATTCAATGCCCTCAAGCTTAGCCGCTTCATCGTCAAACACATAAATAAATTCATTGCCGATGATTTTCCGCTTTTGTTCCGGGTCAGCGACCCCTTTGAGCTTCGCTAGGAAGCGCTCCTTTGCATCGACTTTAATAACGTTCATCTGAAACTGCTCACCGAACGTTTTCATGACGCTTTCCGCTTCGCCTTTGCGAAGAAGGCCGTGGTCCACAAAAATGCATGTGAGCTGATCACCGATAGCGCGATGCACCAACACCGCGGCGACCGATGAATCAACCCCGCCGCTTAAAGCGCACAACACTTTTTTCCCGCCGACTTGTTCGCGAATGCGGCGCACCTGCTCATCAATAAAGTTTTCCATCGTCCAATCGCCCCGGCAGCCGCATACGGCAAAAACAAAGTTTTTCAATAAGTCGTTGCCGTATACCGAGTGGCGCACTTCGGGATGGAATTGCACGCCGTACCATTTTCGCCGTTCGTCACTCATCGCGGCGATCGGGCACGAAGGGCTCGTCGCATCGACGACAAAGCCGCTAGGCGGAGCGGTCACCAAATCGCCGTGGCTCATCCAAACGACTTGCTCGTCCGGCAACCCATGAAAAAGCAAAGAATCGTTTTTCACTTGGATGAGCGCTTTGCCGTATTCACGGTGCGCCGCTTTTTCCACCTTCCCTCCCAAATGATGGGCCATCAGCTGCATCCCGTAACAAATTCCTAAAATCGGCAAGCCAAGCTCAAAAATCGCCGGATCGCACCGAAACGCTTGCTCATCATACACGCTGTTCGGCCCGCCGGAAAAAATGATTCCTTTGGCGTTCAGCGCCCGGATGTCCTCAGCGCGGATCGTGTGCGGGTGCAGTTCGCTATAGACGCCAAATTCGCGGATGCGGCGAGTGATCAACTGGTTGTATTGACTGCCAAA
This sequence comes from Geobacillus sp. YF-1, assembly GCF_052692335.1. NCBI lineage: Bacteria > Bacillati > Bacillota > Bacilli > Caryophanales > Anoxybacillaceae > Geobacillus > Geobacillus sp. YF-1. The sequence goes on along the minus strand of NZ_CP199850.1, from coordinate 268,343 downwards.
GTCCAAGACAACGATCATTTCTTGATTCATATCGTTCCACCTCATCAAAAAAATAACGCCGCCATTGGCCGAGACATGGATGAAGGCAGAATAGCAGCGTCTTCTGCCTTCATAGTCGGGCCGTTTACGGCGGCCCGGTAGAGACGCGCAAGCCGTATTCCTGCGCTTATATGAAGGGCTTTTCGTTTGTCCGTGTGCAAATTTGAATTCATTCTATCAACTTGCCGGCATGCGGTCAAGAGATCGTCCTTTTTATTAAATTTTCCCACAATTGAACAGCTTCGCGAACGTCTCTGTCCGGGAGACCGGTTCCGTACACCACACATTCATATAGCCTTGTCAACCGGTTCATTTCATCCGTTTCAAACAAACGATCGACCTCCTTCGCATACTGGCGCAGCGTTTCCTGCGGCCGCCGCTTCAGCCCGTAATCGTGCAAATGGCGTAAAAGCGCCGCATACGCTGAAATCAGCCAGTCGCTTCCGTCCACTTTTCGGCGCTGAAAGCGAAGAAGGGTCAGGCGCGGCCACCATTTCCGTCTTGTCGCATAAATCGCGCCAGCCGCTGCCACCAGCGCGGCCGCCGCCACCAACCCCGTCTTCCAGGACCAGAAGTCAACGAGCCGCTCCCACCAATGGCCGTCTTGTTTCGCGGCAGAAGACGGCTCCGACGGCGGCTGCGGGAGGTTCGTTCGATCCTGCTCTTCCGGTTGTTGCTCAGGCGCCGCAAGGTCATTCCCCTCGGAAGCATCAAGGGAAAACGCGTAAGGATTGACAAACCCCCGCGTCGGCTCAAACGGCACCCAACCGACGCCTTCAAAATACACTTCCACCCACGAATGCGCGTCATTGTTGCGCACTTCGTAAAGAAAATCGCCGTTTTGCTCCCCAACCAACCGCCCCGATACATAGCCTTTCACCCAACGGGCGGGGATGCCAAGCGTGCGCACAAGGACCACCATCGAAGTGGAAAAGTTGTCGCAATACCCTTGTTTCGTTTCAAACAAAAATTGGTCGACATAATCTTCGTTTTCCCCCGGCACGGCCACATTTTTCGTCTCATATACATATCCGCTCTGCTGAAAATATTGCTCGATGGCTTTGACTTGATCATAGGCTGTTTTTTCTCCGGCCGTAATTTGTTTGGCCAAGTCGCGCACCCGCTGCGGCAAAGTTTTCGGCAGCTGCGTATATCGTTTCAACAAAGACCGGTCTTGGACCGGGGGAGCAGCGCGCAGGGCGGCAATCGGAAAATCCGGCTCCCCATACGTGACAACATACTGTTTCATAGGAACCGCGTTGGCTTGGTCATCGGTCGTCTCAATTTTCTCTGTCGCCAACTTCATGCGATAAACGACCGGAGTGGCCGCCCTCACTTGCCGCAAACCAAGCGGATAAACGAGATGAAATCCTCCTTGATGAAGGTGGATTTCCGCGGTTTGCTCTACCGTTTCGACTCGCGGGCTCCACCATTCATGTTTGATCGTCTCTCCATTGGCAAACGAGTAAACTTGTTCGCTCTGAAACTCCTCCCACCCCTTGCCGGTGTAAACGTCTTTCGTCTCAACGCGCCAATAATGAAGACCTCGATCTTTCGCTGTGAATACGAGCGTATCATCGGCAAGGAACGGTCCGCCGAGGCGGGAATCATTTTGTCCATACCCGACTTTGGCTACGGTAGAAGAAGCCGGCTCATCATCGCCAGGCTCCGGCACGGCATGGGCGCTGCGGATAAACGCCACGGGATCGGGCCATTGCGGCGGGAGTTTGGGGCCTGCATATCCTGCCGCCAGCGCCAACGCCGGAACGAACAGGGCGGCTGTTCGCCACCTTCCGATAGAAAATAAAGCGCCGTTTGCCCGCATCCGTTCGCCATGCAGCCACACAAAGGCAAAAAAACCGAGCCCGACAAGACGAACGATCGCCTGATCGCCGTTATATGGGAAAAACGTATCAAGGACGGCAATATACGTAACGGTCAACGCATACGGAATCAACCACTGCTGCCGTTTCCCGATGAGCCAATGAAAAGCGGCCGACGCGAGCCATAGCAGAAGAAAAAAGACAAACGTGCGCACGGTATCGCTCGGCATGGAAGACCGATCGCCCCACAGCCAGTTGAGGCAATCCCGCCAAAGCGCCGAAGGCAAAGCGGCGATGGAGTGAGACGAAGATAAACGGGAGAGCGCCCATCCGATATAAACACCTTTCCCAAGAAATGCAAGCCACGCCGGGAGACGAACCCAATAGCCGGCAAAGCAAAGGAAGACAAACGAGACAAACAAACCGATATGCCCCGTATCCGTCACATCGTCCAACGGCCAGAGCCATTCGGTGAGCAGCCAAGCCGCAAACAAGGCAGGCAAAAACGAAGAGAACAGCCGAGCTACCCCCTTCTTCATTGAAACTCCCCTCCTTGCCGAACCGTTTGCAACATGTCAGGGGCAATGACGGAGACATGCACACCGCTGCGGCGAAGCTCTTCTTCCCAACGCCTTTGTTCCTCTCTCCGTTCCCCCGTCACAACATATAAAATGACGCGGCGCTTCATCGCCAGCGCGCGCAACGGCGGCACCAGCGCGGAAGACAAGGCAGACGTCACAAAAATGCATCCGGCCGCCGTTTTCCAATTCGTTTCGTCAACAAGCAGTGGCTCCATTCCCCCTTCGCGGGCCGCCTTCACTTCCGCCAAGCGGAGAAGAAGCGCCTGCCACTGTTCCTCATGACGCCGCGGCGCTAAGGACGAGCGCTCTTTCCCCGCCACAAGCAGCCCAACCGGAGCTCCCGCATCCAACAACGCTTTCGCTACAGAAGCGGCCAGCGTGACCAGCTCCTCAAACCAAGGTGATGGGCCGCCGTCCAAGACAACGAACCAATCGTCGTTGCGCTGCTCATCAAATTCTTTTGTCATCAACTCGTTCTTGCGCGCTGACGCCTTCCAGTGCACCCAAGACATTTTATCGCCCGGCGCGTATTCGCGAGCCCCGACCGCCACCGCTAGGTCGCGCCGATAGGCAAACGTCCGGGCCGCGTTTCCATGGGAAAACCACTCACGCACCATGCTCGCCGGCCACTCCACATAGCGAGGATAGACGATGACCGTGCACGGAGCCGAGAACGATTCCGCCCGCTTCCCCCAACCAAACATATCGCTCACTTCCAGCCGCACCGTTTCCAATTGATGGCGGCCGCGGGGCAACATAAGCGTCCATCGGCAAGAAAGACGGCGCCGAAACACCCAAGAAACGACGGCACCCCCACCTTTCCCCTCTCGTTCCTCACCGACCGCGACCGCGGCCATGGGAAACGGCCATGGCAGCTCAACTCGAACAGTAACCGGGATCGCTTCTCCCGCATAATAGCGCCGCGCCGGCACCGTCCGGCTCACCGCCGCGCGCCGGAGCGGATACAGGGCCACCGTCAACGCATGCAACCCAAACGGCAAAAAGCTGTAAAACAAAAACCAGCTGACAAAACCCCCTTGAAACATGGCGTAGGAAAACAAAACCGCAGTTAAGATCACCACGCCCAACAAGGGCCGCCACGTTCTCCTCCCCGTTCGCTTCATCCCGTTCACCGCCGTCCTTGCACCGGCACCGGCGTGCGGGCCATCAGCTCGGAAAGGATCGTTTTCGCATCAAGCTTGTCCCATTTCGCTTCCGGACGAACGAGCAGACGATGGGCGAGCACATAAGGAGCGAGCTGCTGTATGTCATCAGGGATGACAAAATCGCGGCCATGAATGAGCGCGTAGGCCTGCGCTGCTTTCATCAAGGCGACCGACCCGCGCGGGCTGACGCCTAAATACACGGCTTCATGCGCCCGGCTTTGCCGGACCAGCTCGACGATATAGCGCTTCACCGTATCGCTGACATGCACATCGGCTACCTTCTGCTGCAAAGCCCGCAATTCGTCGAGCGTCATCACCGGTCCGATCTCTTCCAACGGCTTCATTTTTTCCAGCCGATGCAACAGCTCGATTTCCTCATCAGCAGACGGATAGCCCATTTGCAGCTTCAGCAAAAACCGGTCCAACTGCGCTTCCGGAAGCGGATACGTTCCTTCGTATTCAATCGGGTTTTGCGTCGCCATGACAAAAAACGGCTGCGGCAGCGCCCGCGTGATGCCGTCGACCGTCACGCTTCCTTCTTCCATGGCCTCAAGAAGCGCTGACTGCGTTTTCGGCGACGTCCGGTTGATCTCATCAGCGAGCACAATATGAGCGACGATCGGCCCGGGTTTGTACTCAAACTGCCGCTCTTTCGGGTTATAGACCGAAACACCAATCACATCGCTCGGCAACAAATCCGGCGTAAATTGAATCCGTTTCAACTCAGCTTGAAATGATTTCGCCAGCGCGCGTACGAGCATCGTTTTGCCGACGCCGGGCACGTCTTCAAGCAATACGTGCCCCTTGGCCAACAGCGCTGTTAAACCGAGCACAATCACGTGCCGTTTTCCAACAATGACTTGTTCCACATTGCGAACCACTTGTTCGATGGCGGGAAGCAACGATTCGTTCATCGTCATGACACCAAGCTCCTTTTATGGTGATAAATGGGTCTTTTAGCGGTAGACAATATCTCGTTTATACTATTAATATGATATCGAATATACCGAACTTTTGGAATCGATTTGCAACAAAGGGGGAGGAGAAAAATGAGGAAATCAAAATGGACGATGATCGGCCCTGGGTTGATCGTTGCCGCCACCGGAGTCGGCGCCGGAGACTTGGTCGCCGCCCTTGTCGCCGGCACAAACTACGGCCTTGTTTTCATGTGGGCGATTATCGTCGGGGCCTTGTTCAAATTTGTGCTGAACGAAGGAGTCGGGCGCTGGCATTTATTAAGCGGAAAAACGATTTTCGAAGGCTGGCAGTCGATGGGGAAATGGGCGTCCGTCTACTTCGGGGTGTATGCGATCATTTGGGGATTTGTTTACGGAGCGGCGGGCACCTCATCGTGCGCGCTGGCGATGTCGGCGATGATCCCCTCGATCCCGCTTTGGGCTTGGGCGGTCATTCATGGCCTCGCCGGTTTTGCCATCACGTGGTCAGGACGGTTTCAGCTGTTCGAACGGGTGATGAACGTGCTCGTCGGACTGATGTTTGTCACGGTGGTCGGCTCGGCGCTCCTTGTGTTGCCGCAGCTGGACGATCTTTGGAACACAGCCGTTCCCGATTTGCCCAAAGGCTCGCTCTTGTATGCCCTCGGGCTAATCGGTGGCGTCGGCGGTTCGATTACGATGGCATCGTACGGCTATTGGCTGCAGGAAAACGGCTGGAAAGGCCGCGCCTACGTATCGCCGATGCGTTACGATTCCGCCATCGCCTATATCGTGACAGCGCTTTTTACATTGTCGCTTCTTATTTTGGGCGCCGCGCTTCTTTACGGAACTAATACGTCGATCAGCGGCGAACAAGGGCTTGTCTCGTTCGCTTCGATCATGGGCAATGAGCTGCATCCAGCTGCCCGTTGGCTCTTTTTGCTCGGCTTTTGGTCGGCGTCGTTTACATCCGTCATCGGCGTTTGGAACGGCGTTTCCTATTTGTTTGCCGATTTTGTTCGCAACATGCGGAAAACGCCGGTTGGCGCCGAGTCGCTCAACCAGACAAAAGCGTTTCGTTTCTACGTCTTTTGGCTCACGTTCCCACCGATGCTCTTGCATTTTATCGGCAAACCGGTCGGGCTCATTATCGTCTATGGAGCGCTCGGGGCGCTGTTTATGCCGTTTTTGGCTGTCACGCTCCTTTACTTGCTCAACTCCAAAAAAGCGCTTCCGGACGAAGGGCGAAACCATTGGCTGTCGAACGTGCTGCTCACTTTGTGCTTAGCGCTGTTTGCCGTCTTGTCGATCAATGAGCTCATTCGCCTGTTTGCCTAACATTGGCCTGAGCTGGCGAGAAGGCTGTCGCAACGGAAAACGCTCATCCCTTGAATCGGGATAAGCGTTTTTGGCCTGCCTATTCGCTCTCGTCTGGTTCCCCGTTGTTTTGGGCCACTAAATCATCTTCTCCGGCCTTACCCATTCTTCGTACTGCTCGGCTGTCACATACCCGCTTTTCAAGGCCGCTTCTTTCAGCGTCAATCTTTCGCGGTGCGCAAGCTTGGCGATTTCCGCGGCTTTGTCATAGCCGATATGCGGGCTTAACGCTGTCACGAGCATGAGCGAGCGGTCCACGTACTCTTTCATTTTCGTTTCGTTCGCCTCCAACCCTTGGGCGCATCGCTCATCAAACGAACGGATGGCATCACCAAGCAGCTGCACGGACTGAATGGCGTTATAGGCGATGACCGGTTTGAACACGTTTAATTGAAAATGGCCTTGGCTTGCCGCAAAACCAATTGCCGCATCATTGCCAAACACTTGCACGGCCACCATCGTCATCGCTTCGCTTTGCGTCGGATTGACTTTGCCTGGCATGATGGAGCTCCCAGGTTCATTGGCTGGAATCGTGATCTCCCCGAGCCCGGAGCGCGGTCCGCTCGCCAGCCAGCGAATATCGTTCGCGATTTTCATCAGATCGGCGGCGAGCGCCTTCAACGCCCCGTGAACGTAAACGATCTCGTCATGGCTGGTCAGCGCGTGAAATTTGTTGGCAGCAGACCGGAACGGGTAGCCGGTTTGGGCGTGCAGCTGTTTGGCGACTTGTTCGCCAAACGCTGGCGGCGCATTGAGCCCCGTGCCGACCGCCGTGCCGCCGATCGCCAAATCGAGCAGCTTGTCGGCCGCTTCGCTGATCATCATTTTGCTTTTCTCCAGCATCGTCCGCCACCCGGAAATCTCTTGTCCGAATGTGAGCGGCGTCGCATCTTGCAAGTGGGTGCGCCCGATTTTGATCGTCTTCGCATATTGCCGCTCCTTCGCTGCGAACGTGCCGATCAATCCATCCAGCGCCGGCAGCAAATGCGTGTGAATTTTCACATACACCGCCATATGCATGACCGTTGGAAACGTATCATTGGAGCTTTGTGACATATTCACGTCATCGTTCGGGTGAATGCGCTCCTCGCCATCACGGAGCAGCTCGTTCGCCCGTCTCGCCACCACTTCGTTGACGTTCATATTCGTCTGCGTCCCGCTTCCCGTCTGCCAAACGACAAGCGGAAAATGCGCATCCCACTGACCGGCCAAAATTTCGTCGCACGCCGCTACAATCGCCCGTCTTTTCGCTTCGCTCAGCTTCCCGGCTTGCTCGTTGACGATGGCTGCCGCTTTTTTCAGCTCGGCATAAGCATAAATGAGTTCCAGCGGCATCGTTTCCTTGCCGATCCGGAAGTTTTGCCGGCTTCGCTCCGTCTGCGCTCCCCAATATTTATCGGCCGGCACCCTCACCTCGCCGAGCGAGTCGCGCTCGATTCGTTCGTTCATTGCGTTGTCCTCCTTTGCATCGACATCCCCATGACAAGTTTATCACCAAAAGATATACTTGACTTTTAAAGACAAAATCGGTTGGTATAAAAAGGAAGGGTGTCATAGTGAAGAGCTCCATTACATTTTTATTCCCATTTTGAGACAGATCAACGCAACAAATCGGCGGAAAAAACGTCTATGTTTAGAAAAGGGAGGAATGGTTCGACAATGAAGAAACGACGGGCCCCGCTTCTTATTTTGCTTCTATGGCTTTCCGGCTGTTCATTCGGTGATATCAAGCCGCCTGAATTAACGTTGACCATCAACGGCGAAACGGTCGACCACCGGCTCGGGACTTACACGTGGTCAACAGGCCGGCGCGGAGTTGTTGCCGATGCCGCCGCCCCACCGCTGCTCGTCAAAGAACTCAAGCCTCATCCCGCCGCTTCAGGGGCAAAACTTCACATCGAGTTTGACTACCGCCCATCGACACTCGAAGCCGGCGTATGGAAGGATGATGATGTTGACTGGCAGCCGGTGCAACATGGAACGATCACACTGCCAAAACAACAAGGCTCGTACATCTACGTCATTCACGCTGCTTGGCAAGAGGGGGAGGCGATTTATGCGTGCTTGATCCGCATTCCATAGCGTGGTCATTTTCATGGTCAAAACAAAAAGAACACCGGGGAAAACCCCAGTGTTCCAACGGATGGGAGGCGCTGATTACATCATGCCGCCCATGTCCGGCATGCCCGGATTGTTGCCTTTGTTTTCTTCCGGTTTGTCGGCGACAACCGCTTCGGTCGTCAAGACCATGGCAGCGACAGAAGCTGCGTTTTGCAGCGCCGAGCGAGTGACTTTCGTCGGGTCAACGATACCAGCTTCGATCATGTCGACCCATTCGCCCGTTGCAGCGTTGAAGCCGACGCCCGGTTTTTCGTTTTTCAGGCGCTCAACGATGATCGAGCCTTCCAGACCAGCGTTTTGCGCGATTTGACGAACCGGTTCTTCGATCGCGCGCAATACGATTTTCACGCCGGTTGCTTCATCGCCTTCCGCCTCGATGGACGCGACTTTGTTGTAGATGTTCATCAACGCCGTACCACCGCCGGCGACAATGCCTTCTTCAACCGCCGCACGAGTCGAGTTGAGCGCGTCTTCGATGCGCAGTTTGCGTTCTTTCAATTCTGTTTCGGTTGCCGCACCCACTTTGATGACCGCTACGCCGCCGGCCAATTTCGCCAAGCGTTCTTGCAGTTTTTCGCGGTCGAATTCGGACGTTGTTTCTTCAAGCTGCGCACGGATTTGGTTGATGCGCGCTTTGATGCGCTCCGAATCGCCGGCGCCTTCGACAATCGTCGTCGTTTCTTTCGTTACGACTACTTTCGACGCACGGCCAAGCGAAGCGATCGTTGTCGATTTCAGTTCGCGGCCAAGCTCTTCCGAAATGACTTCGCCGCCTGTTAAAATCGCGATATCTTCGAGCATCGCTTTGCGGCGATCGCCGAAGCCAGGCGCTTTGACGGCAACGGCATTGAACGTGCCGCGCAGTTTGTTGACAACGAGCGTCGCGAGCGCTTCGCCTTCGACATCTTCGGCGATGATCAAGAGCGGACGGCCATGTTGAACGACTTGTTCAAGAACCGGCAGCAACTCTTGGATGCTCGATACTTTTTTGTCCGTAATCAAAATGTACGGATTTTCGAGAACAGCTTCCATTTTTTCCGTATCTGTAATCATGTACGGCGAAACGTAACCGCGGTCGAATTGCATCCCTTCGACAACGTCGAGTTCCGTCGTGAAGCCTTTCGATTCTTCCAGCGTGATGACACCGTCGTTGCCGACGCGTTCCATCGCTTCAGCGATCAATTGGCCGACTTCTTCGTCAGCAGCCGAAATCGCAGCGACTTGGGCGATCGATTCTTTTCCTTTGATCGGTTTGGAGATGGCTTTTAATTCTTCAACGGCAACCGCAACCGCTTTTTCAATCCCGCGGCGGATGCCCATCGGGTTCGCACCGGCAGCCACGTTTTTCAGCCCTTCGCGGATCATCGCTTGAGCCAATACCGTAGCGGTTGTCGTCCCGTCCCCAGCGATGTCGTTCGTTTTGCTGGCGACTTCAGCGACCAATTTCGCGCCCATGTTTTCAAACGGATCTTCGAGTTCGATTTCTTTCGCGATCGTGACGCCGTCATTCGTGATGAGCGGCGAACCAAATTTTTTCTCCAATACGACGTTGCGGCCTTTCGGACCTAACGTGACTTTCACGGCGTCTGCGAGTTTGTCCACCCCGCGCAACATCGCACGGCGCGCTTCTTCGCTGAACTTGATTTGTTTTGCCATACCCCGTTACCTCCTTACAATATGGATGAAATTGCAACACGTGCATGAAGCGAACGTTAAGTATCAGTGAGTTTTACGTATGTTTTATTTAATCGGCGCATAGATTAGCGAATGACAGCCAAAATGTCGCTTTCGCGCAAAATTAAGTACTCTTTGCCGTCGTATTTCACTTCTGTGCCCGCGTATTTCGAGAAGATGATGCGGTCGCCGACTTCAACTTCCGGTGCAACGCGTTGGCCGTTATCGAGCACGCGGCCTGCACCAACGGCGACAACACGGCCTTCTTGCGGCTTTTCTTTCGCCGTATCCGGCAACACGATGCCGCTTGCCGTTTTTTCTTCTGTTTCCACGACTTCAATGACAATGCGATCGCCTAATGGCTTCAACACGGGAAACAACCTCCTTAACGATAGTTTTCGCCGTTCTTATTAGCACTCATCTTTATTGAGTGCTAACACACTTATAATATTAATGAACTTCTTTCCGTTTTGCAAGTGGGAAATTCAAAAAAATAGCGGCTTTTCTTTTTGACGCCACACGAGCCAATCGGTCGCCCCGAAGACCGGCAAAAAACACCCGTCCTCCACCAACCGGCAGCATTTCGCCCAAAACCGCTGCTTCGGGCGTGACAGAAACGCGCGGGCAGCGCATTGTTCCACCGACAAGCGGTCTCGTTCGTTTCCACGCTTCCGGCGTGACAGAAACATGCCGGCAGCTGAAGGGCAACCGGGCGGGACGACGGCTAGCTTCTCAAGCCGGCGGCGCAAAATCCGTTTTCATTATTGCACATTTCCAGCGCCAATAAACACCCGGCGGCTGTTTTTTTGTCCCGTTTGCCGTTGGATTGAACCAACGCGCTTTTCTTATCATTTCGCCAAACATATGCTACAATACGGATATATTTTGAATAAAGGGGTAAGAAAACTTGAAACGTCATGACTGGTACGTGCTGATCACCTATATTGCCATGCAGCTGTCCGCTTTTGCCGGCGTGCCGCTTCTATGCGCCCTCGGCGTCGGGTCAAGCGCGGAAACCCCCAGCGAAGCTACAAAAATCGCTTCTGGATATTGGGCGGTCATCAGCTTTTTGACAGCGTTTGTCATTATTTTATGGCTGCTTCGCCGCGCCCGCCCTGAGCGAAACATGCGGCAGATGCCGCTCGCTTCATCGTGGATGTGGGCATTTTTAGGCGTATTTTTGGCGCTTGTCGCCCAAAGCATCGCCGTCAATATCGAATGGCGGCTGCTCGGCATTGAACCAGGATCGGAGAACACAAGACAAATCATTGAGATCATTCGCTTGACACCGCTGCTAGTCATTGTCGCTTCGGTCATCGGCCCGATTTTGGAAGAACTCGTTTTCCGCAAAATCATTTTTGGATCGCTTTATGAAAAATACCGCTTTTGGCCGGCCGCGCTCGCAAGCTCGCTTCTTTTCGCCATCGCCCATATGGAGCTGGAGCATTTGCTTTTGTATACAGCGATCGGTCTGACGTTCGCCTTTTTATATGCGAAAACCGGCCGCATTTTCGTGCCGATGTTCGCCCATGTGGCGATGAACACGTTCGTCGTCGTTGTGCAGATGCTACTGGCTGATGAAATGGAAAAAATGATGCGCCAGCCGGAATTGCCGCTGACGATTTGGGGGGCATGGTTATGACGCGCCACCCTCGACTCTTCTCATTGCCCTATTTCCTTCTAGGTTTGCTGTTTACGTATTTGGCGATCCAAAGCGCGCATGAAACGATTTGGAACGTTTCGACCATCGCCTTGGCGGCGTTGGCGGCTTTTGATTTCGGAACCGCCTTTCGTCTGCTTTTTACCCCGAAGCGATAAAGAAGGTGCCCCAAACGTACGATCGGGACACCTCTTTTTATGATATGCCCATCCGTGCTCCCTCGATCTGTTTCCCGCGAACATCCCCGTCGGCAAGCGGCGATTTTCATCCCCGTCTGGAGGGCAGATCACAGCTTGCCCATGGATCTTTCCCGTGAAAATGCCGGACTGACGCGAGATTTTCACCCTCCAAGTGGAGGGCAGATCACAGCTTGCCCATGGATCTTTCCCGTGAAAATGCCGGACCGGCGCGAGATTTTCCCCCCGAGTGGACGCTGTCCATGGAATTTTTTGTTTAAAAATCGCTTTGGCCGTGCGCCGCTTTACTCGTTGTCTCCTTGTTCCGCCGCTGATCGCGCCTTCCGGTAGCCGATTTTTGCGATCCAAATGCTCCCTTCATACAAAAGCGTGAGCGGAATCATGACGATCACTTGCGACAACACATCGGGCGGCGTGATAATCGCCGCGATAATTAACAGCACCAAATACGCATACTTGCGAACGCGAACAAGAAACTGCGGCGTGATAAGCCCTAAGCGGGTGAAAAACAGCACCACGATCGGCAACTGAAACACAACGCCAAACGGCAGCACAAGCTGAAGCAGAAACTGGAAATATTCGTTAATGCCGATCATTTGCTGGACCCCCAGCTGTTCAGCCAGCTGGTTCATAAATCGAACGACAAATGGAAACAAAACGAAATAGGCAAAGCTGACACCGCCCAAAAAAAGAACAATCGATGCCGGAATATAGCTTAGCGTTACCTTCCGCTCTTTTTCATACAGACCGGGGCTGACAAACGCCCAAATTTGATACAGCAGCACCGGAGACGTCAGCACGGCGGCAATGACAAAAGCAAACTGAAAGTATACTTTGATCGGATCGGTCAGGCGAAAGGCGTTCATGGTCAGCTGCTTTGTCTCAGCCGTTCGTTGCAAATAAATAATGACATCATCGACGAAAAAGAAGCTCGCCGCCAACGCCGCGGCGAAAAAAACGAGCACAATGATCAGCCGCTTTCGCAGCTCACCGAGGTGTTCATACACTGACATCTCTTTGTCATTCATGGTTCCTCATCCCGCCTTATCACCGGTCGGTTTTCGTTTCGTCCTCATCCGCAAGACCCTTGGTGGCGTCTTTGAACTCGCGCAGCGACTCGCCAAACGAACGCCCTAGTTCCGGCAGCTTTTTCGTGCCAAACAACAGCAAAATCAAAACAGCCAGCAATACATATTTCATGAATGATTCTCTCCTTTTGCCGATGGCGATGGATAGTTTTTCAAAAAGTACACGAGCGATTGCAGCTCAATGGCCAAATCGATGTGGTGAACGCGAATATGGTCAGGCACGTTCAGCCGCGCCGGAGTAAAGTTTAAAATTCCTTTAATCCCTTGGGCGACAAGGCGATCGGTCAACGCCTGAGCCGCGGAGGCCGGCACGGTTAAAATAGCGACCGGAATGTCGCCGCGCAGCCGTTCTTCCAGCTCATCGAGATGATAGACGGGCACGCCGCCGACTGTCGTCCCTACTTTTTGCTTATCAACATCGAACGCCATCACAATTTTCGTGTTATTGTTTTTCGAAAAATTATAGTTTAAAAAAGCGGTGCCTAAATTGCCGACTCCAAACAGCGCCACTTCAGTCACTTCATCCTCTTCCAACGTTTGGCGAAAAAACGACAACAAATAATGGACATTATACCCGTATCCTTTTTTGCCGAGCGCGCCAAAATACGAAAAATCGCGGCGGATCGTCGCTGGATCGACTTTCACCGCCTCGCTCAGCTCAGCGGAAGAGACGCGCTGCTTTCCTGATGCATGCAAGTTCTTTAAAAATCGGTAATAAAGCGGCAGCCGCTTAGCCGTCGCTTGCGGAATTTTCGGTTGTTCATTGCTCATTGTCTCATCCCCTAGCTAATCGGTTTTCCGTCGATAATGGCCGGATTTCCCGCCCGTTTTTTCGACCAAATACGTCGGACCGATCGTCATCCCTTTGTCGAGCGCCTTACACATGTCGTATACCGTCAACGCACAAACCGAAACGGCCGTCAGCGCTTCCATTTCCACCCCCGTGCTCCCTTTCGTTTTCACGGTCGCTGTAATGACAAGACGAGGCTCGGTTTCTTCATGCTCCCAAGAAAACGTGAAATCGACGCTCTTTAGCATCAGCGGGTGGCACATCGGGATCAGGTCAGCCGTTTTTTTGGCCGCCATGACCCCTGCCACTTGGGCGACGGCCAGCACATCCCCTTTTTTAATGTCACGGCCTTTGATTTTTTCATAAATTTCTTGGCTGACAGTGACACTCGTTCGCGCCACCGCGACCCTGACCGTCTCTTCTTTGTCCGTGATATCGACCATCTTCGCGCGTCCCTCTTCATTAAAATGGGTAAACGATGACAAAGCCATCTCCTCCATGTCTACACTATACATGATTTTTCTCCTTCTGTCTTTGACCGTCTGAGCAACATACGTTAAACTATTCCGAGAGGTGAACCGACATGATGATTTTGCAAGTGCGTGGACTCACGAAATATTTTGGCGCTGACCTTATTTTATCGAATATTAAACTAGAAATACAGTCCCGCGACCGCATCGCCCTTGTCGGCCGAAACGGAGCGGGAAAATCGACATTATTAAAAATCATCGCCGGCGAACTATCTTTTGACAGCGGTGAAATCATCAAGCCAAACCATCTCAAAATCGGCTATTTGGCACAACAGAGCGGGTTGGAATCATCACGCTCCATTTGGGAGGAAATGCTCGACGTGTTCGCACCGCTTCAAGCGATGGAACAACAGCTGGCCGCGCTCGGCTCTCAGCTTGGCGATCCCGATGTGCTCGCCGATCCCGTCCGCTATGAAAAAACGCTGAAAATGTACGATGAACTGCAAGAGCAGTATAAGGAACAAGGCGGCTATCAATATGAGGCCGACATTCGTTCCGTCTTGCACGGATTGCAATTTTCTTCATACGATTATCAAACAACGCCGGTCTCTTCGTTAAGCGGCGGACAGCGAACACGGCTCGCTCTCGGAAAGCTGCTGTTGTCCAAGCCGGATTTGCTGATTTTAGACGAACCGACCAACCATTTAGACTTGGACACACTCGCTTGGCTGGAACAGTATTTGCAGGCATATCCGGGCGCCCTCTTGCTCGTCTCCCATGACCGATACTTTCTCGACAAAGTTGCCAATCACGTGTACGAGCTGTCCAACGCCAAGCTGCGGACGTACAACGGCAACTACAGCCGCTATCTGGAACTGAAAGCGCAGCAATATGAGCAAGAGCTACAGCGATATGAAAAACAACAGGAAGAAATCGCCCGATTGCAAGAGTTTATTCAGCGCAACATCGCCCGCGCCTCGACGGCCAAGCGGGCGCAAAGCCGGCGAAAACAGCTGGAGAAAATGGAGCGAATGGAACGGCCTGTCGGAGAGGAAAAATCGGCATCATTTTCTTTCACGATCGAACGACCAAGCGGTCAACAAGTGCTCATCGCTGAAGACGTGGCCGTCGTTTACCGGAACGAGCCGGTCATTCGTCATATCAGCTTCCACATCGCCCGCGGCGAAAGCGTCGCGTTGGTCGGTCCAAACGGCATCGGCAAATCTACACTGTTGAAAGCCATCGCCGGGCAGCTTCCCATTCAAGCCGGACATTTGCGCTACGGCACGAACGTCCAAATCGGATATTATGATCAAGATCAAGCCGACCTGTCGTCTAATAAACGAGTCATTGACGAATTATGGGATGCTTCCCCCCTTAAAACAGAAAAAGAAATCCGAACGATACTCGGCAACTTCCTGTTTTCGGGCGATGACGTTTTAAAACCGATCTCAGCGTTGAGCGGCGGGGAAAAGGCGCGCTTGGCGCTCGCGAAGCTGATGCTCCAGCAGGCCAATTTTCTCATTCTGGACGAGCCGACCAACCATTTAGACCTCGACAGCAAACAAGTGCTCGAACAGGCATTGATCGACTATCCAGGCACCATTTTGTTCGTCTCCCACGACCGCTATTTCATCAACCGCATCGCTACGAAGGTGCTCGAGCTGTCAAGCGACGGCCTTAGCGAATATTTGGGAGACTATGACTACTATATCGCCAAAAAAGAAGAAATGCGTGAGTTAGCCCGTTTGGATGCCAGCCCAATCGTTCCGAGCAGCAACGAGTCGGCGAAATCTGTTTATGAACAAGAAAAAGAGGAAAAAAGGCGCCAGCGTCAACGTCAACGCCGCCTAGCCGAAATCGAAGCAGAAATCACCGCGCTTGAAGAGCAAATCGCCCAAGCCGAACAGCGACTATGCGATCCGTCCGTTTATGACGACTACGAAACAGCACAACAGCTTGTGCAAGAAAACGAGGAGCGAAAGCAGCAAGTGGAAAAACTGCTGGCCGAATGGGAGCAGCTTTATGACTCACCATAACCAACCGCCCGCCGGTTATTTCGGTGGGCGGTTTCAATTAGTCACATTATCCACAAAGAAATCCACAATCTATCCAGTGAAATATAGGTTATTCACCAACTTTTCCACATTATCCACAAAAAACAGCTCAATTTTGTTCAACATCGCTGTGTATTATTTTCCTCATATTCATCCGATTTACGCCATATTTCCACATCATCCACAACCTGTGGATGAAACTATGCACAAATCGGACCACCAGTCTGTCCACCAATCCACCCTTGCCGTCTAAAAAAAGAAACGGCGGTTGGCCCGCCGCCAAAACCGCCGATTGTGCCCATCGGTTTGTCCTTCGTTACGTTACGCCAACGGCAAGCTTGGATCGGCGTTCAACGCCAAATCTGACCGCCTGCCTTGCCAGTACAACATCGTGCCCGCTGCCGCAATCATCGCCGCATTATCGGTACACAATGATAAGGGTGGAATAACCAGCTCCACACCGGGGAGCTCCTGCCTCATTCGCTCCCCTAATGCAGTCCGCAACCCGCGGTTGGCCGCCACTCCACCAGCGAGCAACACTTGCCGGACGCGATATTGTTTGGCTGCTTGTAAAGTCTTTGTCGTCAACACTTCAACTACGCTGGCTTGAAAACTGGCTGCCATCTGCTTCGGATCGATCTCCTCGCCGCGCTGTTTAGCACGATGAAGCGTATTCAACACCGCCGATTTTAAGCCGCTGAAACTGAAATCATACGATCCTTCCTCAAGCCATGCCCGCGGCAAGTCAATGGTCGGCTCTCCTTCTTGGGCCAACCGGTCAATGTGCGGCCCTCCCGGATACGGAAGCCCCAAAGCGCGAGCCACCTTGTCATACGCCTCACCGGCGGCGTCATCTCGCGTTTCACCAATCACCTTGAATTTGACGTGTTCTTCCATGTAAACGAGCTCTGTATGCCCTCCGGAAACGACCAGAGCCAAGAGCGGAAATTTCATTTCCGACACGAGCTGATTGGCATAAATATGCCCAGCGATATGATGCACGCCGACAAGCGGAATGCCGTGGGCAAACGCCAACGCTTTCGCCGCGTTCACTCCGACAAGAAGCGCCCCGACAAGCCCTGGCCCCGCTGTCACAGCGATAGCCTGAAGGTCGGAAAATGACACTTTCGCCTGCTGCATCGCCTCTTCAATCACGAGCGTAATTTGCTCCACATGATGGCGCGAGGCGATCTCAGGAACGACGCCGCCAAACCGCCGATGACTTTCCATCTGTGAAGCGACCACATTGGACAAAATGGCTCTTCCGTTTTTAACAACCGCGGCGGCAGTCTCGTCGCAGCTTGTTTCAATCCCTAATACATACACATCTTCATTCATGTAGCTTCACCCACATCACCAACGCATCCTCAAAATTATCGGGATAATATCGTTTTCGAATACCGCCGTTGCGAAACCCGAGTTTCCGATATAACGATTGAGCGACATGATTGGACACACGCACTTCCAGCGTCATCGTCACTGCCCCTTGTCGCCTCGCCAGATCCATCAGACAACGCATCAACGCCTCACCAAGTTTTTGGCCACGAAATTCGGGAAGAACAGCAACATTCGTGACGTGCGCTTCATCAATGACCAACCACATCCCAGCATAGCCAATGATTCGCCCTCGATGCACCATTACAATATAGAGAGCGTAGCGGTTGTACATCAACTCATGATAAAACGACTCCCGACTCCAAGGCGCGGTAAACGATGCCCGCTCCACCTGCACAACTTCATCAATATCATGAATGGTCATTGGCCGAAATTGTACATCGATCCCCATCGTTTCGTTCCCCTTTTTGTTTTGCGAGCCATTTCACCTCCGCTTCAGCCAGGCGGAGGTAATCTGGCACAAACGTATGGGCATTTCTACGCTCTTTTTCTTTACCGAGCATCACCAGCTCGCTCGGGCGCGGCAACGCCAATGACGGAGGAGCCATATGGGCCCGCCCACCTAGGACGCGCTGAAACAGCTCGTGATATAACAGCACATCCGCACCAATGAACAATACGTCCTCTCCCCGCTCTCCTAGTCGCCGCGCCCACTCATCCGCCACCACAAGTTGATCCGGTTCAAGCTGGCGAAGCACACTCCCGTCGCTGTGATAAAGCCCAGTATAAATGTGCCCACGCCGCGCATCAAACAATGGGACAATCAAACCGGAGAAGCAACGGCCGTTGGCGGCGAGCACTTCAAGGCTCGACACACCGGCGATCGGAATACCGAGCGACCAAGCGAGCGTTTTCGCAATCGTCACGCCAATTCGTACTCCTGTATAAGACCCGGGCCCTTTGGCCACTACGATCAAATCAAGGTCTTTCGGGGCCATCCCACACTGGCGAAACAGCGATTCGATAGCCGGCATCGCACGGAGCGAATGATCTTTTTTCACATTCGTGATCCATTCACCCTTCACAACATTTCCATCCGCCAAAGCAAGACCAAGTGGTGTGTTTGATGTATCAATCCCTAATACTTTCATGCGCCAAAAATCTCCTCGCATAACTGTTCATAGCGTTGTCCCAGCGGCTCAAAACGAAGCAGCCGTTCATCCCCACCGCGGTCAAGCAAATACACCGTCAGACGTTCGGCCGGAAGCTGGCCAGCAATCAAGTGCGCCCACTCCACAACCGTAATCCCGTCACCGCCAAAGTATTCATCAAAGCCAAGATCCTCCCATTCATCCTCAAGACGGTACACATCCATATGGTAAAGGGGCAATCGGCCTTCGTACTGCTTGATGATGGTAAACGTTGGACTGTTGACGTTTTGCTGGATGCCTAATCCTTCAGCCAATCCTTTCGTAAATGTCGTCTTTCCCGCACCGAGGTCGCCCTCAAGCGCAATCACCATTCCCGGTTCAAGGCGTTCTGCAAGACGACGGGCGACCGCTTTCGTTTCTTCAGAAGAATGTACAAGCAGCTCGACATGCTTCATTCTGTTCCACCTTATTCCATTTTATCATCTTCACTCTCGCTTTTGAAATTGTACCATAAGAAAATGCTGCATCGCTACTTCCAACCCCAAGGACGGCATACCAGCATAAAGAAAGAAAAGAAAAAGGACGATCCACAAGCCATTTCCATTTAACTGGCCGCTGGATCGTCCACGTCTAGAGATTATTTCAGAAAAGAAAAAAGGCAATTAGGCGTGTCGCTACTCCCTGGTGAATTTGATTGCCTAGCAGCGACCTACTCTTGCAGGGGCGCTGGCCCCAACTACCATCGGCGCTGGAGGGCTTAACTTCCGTGTTCGGGATGGGAACGGGTGTTTCCCCTCCGCTATCACCACTAGGCAAGCCATTCCGTTTTTCATGAATCATTATACCAGAAAATCAATTCCTGTCAAGAAGGAACGCATTCCTTCAAAACTAGATAACCGTCGGAAGAAGCCGCGTATCGTCCAGTCTAGCTCCGGCCGCCATCGGCTCGCGACGCTTCGGTCCTGCTGTGGCGGCATAGCCTCCTCGCAGGCCCTCCAGCGCGTTTCGCCGATCGGCGGGCGGCCTCCGCTTTTCTAGGTTAAGCCCTCGATCGATTAGTATCCGTCAGCTCCACGTGTCGCCACGCTTCCACCTCGGACCTATCGACCTCGTCATCTTCGAGGGATCTTACTCGCCTAACGCGATGGGAAATCTCATCTTGAGGGGGGCTTCACGCTTAGATGCTTTCAGCGCTTATCCCGTCCGCACATAGCTACCCAGCGGTGCCCCTGGCGGGACAACTGGTACACCAGCGGTGCGTCCATCCCGGTCCTCTCGTACTAAGGACAGCTCCTCGCAAATTTCCTACGCCCGCGACGGATAGGGACCGAACTGTCTCACGACGTTCTGAACCCAGCTCGCGTACCGCTTTAATGGGCGAACAGCCCAACCCTTGGGACCGACTACAGCCCCAGGATGCGATGAGCCGACATCGAGGTGCCAAACCTCCCCGTCGATGTGGACTCTTGGGGGAGATCAGCCTGTTATCCCCGGGGTAGCTTTTATCCGTTGAGCGATGGCCCTTCCATGCGGAACCACCGGATCACTAAGCCCGACTTTCGTCCCTGCTCGACCTGTCCGTCTCGCAGTCAAGCTCCCTTGTGCCTTTGCACTCTCCGAATGATTTCCAACCATTCTGAGGGAACCTTTGGGCGCCTCCGTTACCTTTTGGGAGGCGACCGCCCCAGTCAAACTGCCCACCTGACACTGTCTCCCACCCCGCTAAGGGGTGCGGGTTAGAATTTCAATACCGCCAGGGTGGTATCCCACCGGCGCCTCCACCGAAGCTGGCGCTCCGGCTTCTCAGGCTCCCACCTATCCTGTACAAGCGATACCAAAATTCCATATCAGGCTGCAGTAAAGCTCCACGGGGTCTTTCCGTCCTGTCGCGGGGAACCTGCATCTTCACAGGTAGTATAATTTCACCGGGTCTCTCGTTGAGACAGCGCCCAAGTCGTTACACCTTTCGTGCGGGTCGGAACTTACCCGACAAGGAATTTCGCTACCTTAGGACCGTTATAGTTACGGCCGCCGTTTACTGGGGCTTCGGTTCGCACCTTCGCTTCCGCTAAGCGCTCCCCTTAACCTTCCAGCACCGGGCAGGTGTCAGCCCCTATACGTCGCCTTTCGGCTTCGCAGAGACCTGTGTTTTTGATAAACAGTCGCTTGGGCCTTTTCACTGCGGCTCTTCCAGGCTCTTCACCCGAAAGAGCACCCCTTCTCCCGAAGTTACGGGGTCATTTTGCCGAGTTCCTTAACGAGAGTTCTCCCGCGCGCCTTAGGATTCTCTCCTCGCCTACCTGTGTCGGTTTGCGGTACGGGCACCTCTTCCCTCGCTAGAGGCTTTTCTTGGCAGTGTGAAATCGGGGACTTCCGGATCCAATCCGTCGCCATCACAGCTTGGCCTTCCGGCCAGCGGATTTGCCTACTGGCCAGCCTCACTGCTTGGACAGGCTCTTCCAGCCGCCTGCTCGCCCTATCCTCCTGCGTCCCCCCATCGCTCAAACGGGAAGGAGGTGGTACAGGAATCTCCACCTGTTGCCCATCACCTACGCCTTTCGGCCTCGGCTTAGGTCCCGACTAACCCTGAGCGGACGAACCTTCCTCAGGAACCCTTAGGCTTTCGGCGCAGAGGATTCTCACCTCTGTTTTCGCTACTCATACCGGCATTCTCACTTCTAAGCGCTCCACCAGTCCTTCCGGTCTGGCTTCTCTGCCCTTAGAACGCTCCCCTACCGATGACCAACGGTCATCCCGCAGCTTCGGCGGCACGTTTAGCCCCGGTACATTTTCGGCGCAGAGTCACTCGACCAGTGAGCTATTACGCACTCTTTAAATGGTGGCTGCTTCTAAGCCAACATCCTGGTTGTCTTCGCAACTCCACATCCTTTTCCACTGAACGTGCACTTGGGGGCCTTAGCTGGCGATCTGGGCTGTTTCCCTCTCGACCACGGATCTTATCACTCGCAGTCTGACTCCCGGGCATAAGTCGTTGGCATTCGGAGTTTGACTGGGTTCGGTAACCCGATGAGGGCCCCTAGCCCAATCAGTGCTCTACCTCCAAGACTCTTACACCCGAGGCTAGCCCGAAAGCTATTTCGGGGAGAACCAGCTATCTCCAAGTTCGATTGGCATTTCACCCCTACCCACACCTCATCCCCGCACTTTTCAACGTGCGTGGGTTCGGGCCTCCAGCCGGTGTTACCCGGCCTTCACCCTGGACATGGGTAGATCACCTGGTTTCGGGTCGACGACGACGTACTTCACGCCCTGTTCAGACTCGCTTTCGCTGCGGCTCCGCCTCTTCGACTTAACCTCGCACGCCATCGTCACTCGCCGGTTCATTCTACAAAAGGCACGCCATCACCCATGAACGGGCTCTGACTACTTGTAGGCACACGGTTTCAGGTTCTCTTTCACTCCCCTTCCGGGGTGCTTTTCACCTTTCCCTCACGGTACTGGTTCGCTATCGGTCACTAGGGAGTATTTAGCCTTGGGAGATGGTCCTCCCTGCTTCCGACGGGATTTCCCGTGTCCCGCCGTACTCAGGAGCCGCTCGGGAGGGAACGAAGTTTCGACTACAGGGCTCTCACCTTCTCTGGCCGGCCGTTCCAGACCGGTTCGTCTACCCCGTTCCTTTCTCACTCCCCTATGAGCGGTCCTACAACCCCAAGAGGCACGCCTCTTGGTTTGGGCTGTTCCCGTTTCGCTCGCCGCTACTCAGGGAATCGCGTTTGCTTTCTTCTCCTCCGGGTACTAAGATGTTTCAGTTCCCCGGGTGTGCCCTCCATGCCCTATGGATTCAGGCATGGATCCTGTCCCATTACGGACAGTGGGTTCCCCCATTCGGACATCTCCGGATCCACGCTTGCTTACAGCTCCCCGGAGCGTTTCGGCGTTTGCCCCGTCCTTCATCGGCTCCTAGTGCCAAGGCATCCACCGTGCGCCCTTTCTAGCTTAACCTACAGCGTCTCGGCTTCTTCCTTTACTTTTGCGGTTATCTAGTTTTCAAAGAACGATGTTTGCCATTGAGAGAACATCACTCGTTCCCTCAAAACTGAACGAAACGAAAGCGCGGTGTTCATGCATATGGACTACTGTCTAGCTCCAGCGCCTGGCTCTCTTCTGCCAAATAACCTTCCCCCTCGGGGTGCAAGCACCCCTCTGGGTGAAGAACATTTGGCTTCGAGAGCCGATCACGGCGCTTCCGCTTTTCGTACTGTCTAGCTCCGGCCGCCATCGGCTCGCGACGCTTCGGTCCTGCTGCGGCGGCAATAGCCTCCTCGCAGGCCCTCCAGCGCGTTTCGCCGATAGGCGGGCGGCCTTCGCTTTTCCCCTTAGAAAGGAGGTGATCCAGCCGCACCTTCCGGTACGGCTACCTTGTTACGACTTCACCCCAATCACTTGCCCCACCTTCGGCGGCTGGCTCCCGTCAGGGTTACCGCACCGACTTCGGGTGTTGCAAGCTCTCGTGGTGTGACGGGCGGTGTGTACAAGGCCCGGGAACGTATTCACCGCGGCATGCTGATCCGCGGTTACTAGCGATTCCGGCTTCATGCAGGCGAGTTGCAGCCTGCAATCCGAACTGAGAGCGGCTTTTTGGGATTCGCTCCCCCTCGCGGGTTCGCTGCCCTTTGTACCGCCCATTGTAGCACGTGTGTAGCCCAGGTCATAAGGGGCATGATGATTTGACGTCATCCCCACCTTCCTCCGACTTGTCGCCGGCAGTCCCTCTAGAGTGCCCAACTGAATGCTGGCAACGAGAGGCGAGGGTTGCGCTCGTTGCGGGACTTAACCCAACATCTCACGACACGAGCTGACGACAACCATGCACCACCTGTCACCCTGTCCCCCCGAAGGGGGAACGCCCAATCTCTTGGGTTGTCAG
Source organism: Geobacillus sp. YF-1 (assembly GCF_052692335.1). Classification (NCBI taxonomy): domain Bacteria; kingdom Bacillati; phylum Bacillota; class Bacilli; order Caryophanales; family Anoxybacillaceae; genus Geobacillus; species Geobacillus sp. YF-1. Next base: position 244,991 of record NZ_CP199850.1, on the reverse strand, counting down.
GGGATGTCAAGACCTGGTAAGGTTCTTCGCGTTGCTTCGAATTAAACCACATGCTCCACCGCTTGTGCGGGCCCCCGTCAATTCCTTTGAGTTTCAGCCTTGCGGCCGTACTCCCCAGGCGGAGTGCTTATCGCGTTAGCTGCAGCACTAAAGGGTGTGACCCCTCTAACACTTAGCACTCATCGTTTACGGCGTGGACTACCAGGGTATCTAATCCTGTTTGCTCCCCACGCTTTCGCGCCTCAGCGTCAGTTACAGGCCAGAGAGCCGCCTTCGCCACTGGTGTTCCTCCACATCTCTACGCATTTCACCGCTACACGTGGAATTCCGCTCCCCTCTCCTGCACTCAAGCTCCCCAGTTTCCAATGACCCTCCACGGTTGAGCCGTGGGCTTTCACATCAGACTTAAGGAGCCGCCTGCGCGCGCTTTACGCCCAATAATTCCGGACAACGCTCGCCCCCTACGTATTACCGCGGCTGCTGGCACGTAGTTAGCCGGGGCTTTCTCGTGAGGTACCGTCACCGCGCCGCCTTGTTCAAACGGCGCTCCTTCGTCCCTCACAACAGAGCTTTACGACCCGAAGGCCTTCTTCGCTCACGCGGCGTCGCTCCGTCAGGCTTTCGCCCATTGCGGAAGATTCCCTACTGCTGCCTCCCGTAGGAGTCTGGGCCGTGTCTCAGTCCCAGTGTGGCCGGTCACCCTCTCAGGCCGGCTACGCATCGTCGCCTTGGTGAGCCGTTACCTCACCAACTAGCTAATGCGCCGCGGGCCCATCCGCAAGTGACAGCCAAAGGCCGCCTTTCAACCAAAGACCATGCGGTCTTCGGTGTTATCCGGTATTAGCTCCGGTTTCCCGGAGTTATCCCGGTCTTGCGGGCAGGTTGCCCACGTGTTACTCACCCGTCCGCCGCTGACCCAACCAGAGCAAGCTCCGATTCGGTCCGCTCGACTTGCATGTATTAGGCACGCCGCCAGCGTTCGTCCTGAGCCAGGATCAAACTCTCCAAAAGAAAGTGGATTGGCTTTGTAAGCTTCGGCGCCGACACCAAACGTGTCAAGCGGCCTCCGCTTTTCGTATTGTCTAGCTTCGGCCGCTATCGGCTCGCGACGCTTCGGTCCTGCTGCGGCGGCGATAGCCTCCTCGCAGGCCCTCCAGCGCGTTTCGCCGATAGGCAAGCGGCCTCTGCTTTTCGTTGCGCTTCGTTTCGTTCAGTTTTCAAGGAACAAGATGAAACGGTCAAATTCTTCGTTTTTAGATGGAGCGGGTGATGGGAATCGAACCCACGACATCAGCTTGGAAGGCTGAGGTTTTACCACTAAACTACACCCGCATATTATTCTGTTTAATGTTCACCACGCACTTTCATGCCTCTTCCTCTGCCAGTTGATTCAAGGAAGCCAAATGCGTCGAGGCAACTCGTGGCCTACTCGATGAAGTTAAGGCTCGTGGCTGAGGTTTTACCACTAAACTACACCCGCGTATTATTGCATTTTTCGCTCGCCATGCGCGTTTACGTAGTTCCTCTACCGTGCAAAGGGCATTGATGCGCAGGTAGTGAAGCAAAAACGTTTACTCTCGTTTCATAAGCTTTCGCTTTCAAACATTCATTTTCACTTGAAGCGAAATCGGGAAGACAGGATTTGAACCTGCGACCCCATGGTCCCAAACCATGTGCTCTACCAAGCTGAGCTACTTCCCGATGGTGGCGCGCTCGAGAGGATTCGAACCCCTAACCTTCTGATCCGTAGTCAGATGCTCTATCCAATTGAGCTACGAGCGCATAGGTGATGATTGCTCCCTCAGAGGGCAAATTCCATTTTAGCAGCCCATATTGCTGTTGTCAATAATGACCTCCTAAGGCTATGTTCTGCTTAAGAGATAGGCGTCCCCTGGAATTGTAATCCATTGGCAAAGCAACAATCCAAAAAACGACAATGCTCGAATGATAGAGACTACTATTCGGTTATTGATGATGAACAAAAAATACATCGAAAATGCGGTCGAGAGGACTTGAACCTCCACGGGGTTGCCCCCACTAGGCCCTCAACCTAGCGCGTCTGCCATTCCGCCACGACCGCGTCATCATTTTAAGTGCGGGTGGAGGGACTTGAACCCCCACGCCGTAAGGCGCCAGATCCTAAGTCTGGTGCGTCTGCCAATTCCGCCACACCCGCTAATGGTGGTGAGCCATGGAGGACTCGAACCTCCGACCCTCTGATTAAAAGTCAGATGCTCTACCTACTGAGCTAATGGCTCATTGTTAGGATACACTCACATATTTGACGATGTCCCTTCCTCTACCAGCTGACTCGAAGATGCCAAGTGCGTCGGGACAACTCGCAGCGATTTCGAAGATGTAGCGCTCGTTGCTCTACCTACTGAGCGAATGGCTCATGTGATCATAACACTCTAAGTACTGATGAGCTCTACCTGCCTCTTCCTCTACGAGCCATTTCGAGGAAGCCAAGTGCGTCGAGGCAACTCGCAGTCAACTCGAAGATGCAGCGCTCGTTACTGAGCTAATGGCTCATGGTTTGGTATACACTCAGATCTTTGACGATGTCCCTTCCTCTACCAGCTGACTCGAAGATGCCAAGTGCGTCGGGACAACTCGCAGTCAACTCGAAGATATATGGCTTGTTGTTGAGCTAATGAGCATGATAGGCCCTAAGCGAACAGCTTAGGTATGTATGAAAGAAGAATGGCTGGGCCAGCTGGATTCGAACCAGCGCATCACGGAGTCAAAGTCCGTTGCCTTACCGCTTGGCTATGGCCCAGCGAACTATTATGTTGTAATGGCGGTCCCGACGGGACTCGAACCCGCGATCTCCTGCGTGACAGGCAGGCATGTTAACCACTACACTACGGGACCGTGAATTCGCGGGAATCCCCGCGCTGCAAGTGACCCGTACGGGATTCGAACCCGTGTTACCGCCGTGAAAGGGCGGTGTCTTAACCACTTGACCAACGGGCCATGCAAATATGAGAAGTGGCGGAGAAGGCGGGATTTGAACCCGCGCGCCGTAAAGCCACGACCTAACGGTTTAGCAAACCGTCCCCTTCAGCCACTTGGGTACTTCTCCAAACAGATGGCTCCGCAAGTAGGATTCGAACCTACGACCTACCGGTTAACAGCCGGTTGCTCTACCGCTGAGCTATTGCGGAATAGTAGCCAAGGAACTAGCTCAAAACTTGCCTTGTTCCTTCCTCTCCAAGCATATCCAAGAAGGCTTAATTAATACGTTAGGGTCACGCAAAGCATATTCGATGATGCGTAGGCTCGTCGCTAGGCTGTTGTTTAATGATCACCGAAAGCGTTTCGAGCTCGCCTTGTTCTTTTCCAAGCAAACTCCGATGCCCCAACGATGTTCTTCACAAACTGACATTGTTTATTATATTGAGCAGTTTTTGATTTGTCAATATACTGTCGGGAAAAATCACTGATCGCCATTCGGCGACGGCTTTTATAATTTAGCATAGGATATTTAGGTTGTCAACCTTTTTTGAAAAGATTTTGCGCAGCTCACGAGCGCGCGCTTTGGACGAGCTCGAGTCGGCCGCGGCACCGACCGCAGACATAGCGGTCGGTGTTGATGCGTTTTTTGCGCTTGTAAGCTAAGCCGCACGATGTGCAGATGTATGTATGGATCACCTTGGCCGTTTTTGCTTTTTGTTCGAGCGGGCGGCAATAACGAGGGGCCCCGACTTTGGCCAACAGCTCGCGGAAGTCGCGGTCGCGATGGCGGTAGCCTTTCCCTTCCAGATGAAGATGGTAATGACATAGTTCATGTTTGATGATGGCAATGAGCTCTTCTTCGCCAAATCGGTCATAATGTTTTTTGTTCAGTTCAATGTTGTGCGTTTGCAACACGTAGCGCCCGCCGACCGTGCGAAGTCTTGGATTGAAGGAGGCGGTGTGGCGAAACGGTTTGCCAAATGCGCTTAGGGAAACTTCCTCCACGAGTGCTTGCAACTGTTTCTGATCCATTGGCAGGCGCCCCCTTTATGTTTTTGGCACAGGACAATGCCCAGATACATACATTATATACTACCTTTCCGTTGGTAGGGAGGTGACCGTTTTGCCTACATGGCTGAAAAACCAGATGAGACGAGCCTATTATGAGAAAAACCGCGATCAAATTAAGCTGTTAAACCAATGCTGGTTTTTTTATCGGAGAAAGCACTGCTCATGAAGCAGTGCTTCTCGCTTCACTTTTCTGGTGCTACCATCGATAAGGAAATTCTCCCTTTCGCCACGTCGACATGTTCGACCCACACTTTGACGACATCGCCGACGGAAACAACATCGAGCGGATGGCGCACGTATTGTTTGCTGAGTTTGGAAATGTGAACCAGACCGTCCTGTTTGACCCCGATGTCGACAAAGGCGCCGAAATCCACGACATTGCGCACTGTACCTTCAAGTTCCATGCCCGGTTGCAAGTCTTCCATTTTCAAAACGTCCTTGCGAAGCAGCGGCTTGGGTAGCTCATCGCGCGGGTCGCGCTCCGGACGGCATAAGGCGTCGATGATATCGCGCAACGTTAGTTCACCGACGCCAAGTTCAGCTGCCGTTGCTTCGATGTCGATGGCTTGCAGCGCCCGGCGCAGTTCGCTGCTGCCAATGGCGTCGGTGGTAAATCCCACCGTGTGCAAAAGCCGTTTTGCTTCCGCGTACCGCTCAGGGTGAATCGGCGTGCGGTCGAGCGGTTCTTCACCATCGAGAATGCGCAAAAAGCCGATGCATTGCTCGTACGTTTTCGCCCCAAGCCGCGGGATCGCTCTCAGCTCTTCACGGCTGCGGAATTTTCCTTGTTCTTCGCGGCGCTTGACGATGTTTTCGGCCACCGTTTTCGTCAGCCCTGACACGTATTGAAGCAATGAAACGGACGCCGTGTTCACGTTGACGCCCACTTGGTTGACCACCGTCTCCACGACGAACTGAAGCGATTCGGCCAGCTTTTTCTGCGACACATCATGCTGGTACTGGCCGACCCCGACCGATTTCGGATCGATTTTTACCAATTCGGCCAGCGGATCTTGAACGCGGCGAGCGATGGAAACGGCACTCCGCTCTTCCACTTGCAAATCCGGGAATTCCGCGCGCGCAAGGTCGGAAGCGGAATAGACGCTCGCCCCCGCCTCGTTGACGATGACATAAAAGATGTCCCGCTCCACTTCCTTCAGCACGTCGGCGACAAACTGCTCTGTTTCCCTTGATGCCGTTCCGTTGCCGATGGCGATCATGTCCACATGATAGTCAGCAAGCAAACGCAGAAGCTTTGCTCGCGCTTCTTCTTTCCGTTCTTGAGGCGGGTGCGGGTACATGACATCGATGCAGAGCAGCTTCCCCGTTTCATCGACGATAGCGAGTTTACATCCCGTGCGATAGGCCGGATCGATGCCAAGGACCGTTTTTCCTTTTAGCGGCGGCTGGAGAAGCAGCTTGCGCAAGTTTTCGGCAAAAATATGAATGGCCCGTTCCTCGGCCTTTTCCGTTAGCTCGTTGCGGATCTCGCGTTCGATGGCGGGTTCAAGCAGCCGCTTGTACCCGTCTTCCACCGCTTCCGCCACCAGCGCGGCGGCCGGAGAGGACGGATGGGTGACCGTTTTTCGCTGCAAATAGCGAACGATCTCCTCGACCGGCGCCTTGATCGAGACGCGCAGCACGCCTTCTTTTTCACCGCGGTTTAACGCTAACACACGGTGCGGAACTATTTTGCCGACAGGCTCTTCGTAATCATAATACATTTCATACACGCGCTTCTCGTCCTTTTCCGGCGCTTTGGCGGCCGAAGCGATCGTTCCTTTCCGCCATGTTTGCTCGCGTATCCATTGACGGAAGCCAGCATCATCGGCTACTCGTTCAGCGATAATGTCTTTCGCCCCTTGCAGCGCCTCACTAGCAGTCGCCACCCCTTTTTCAACATCAACGAACGCTTCCGCCTGCGCATCAGGCGTTGGGGACGGGGGGCAGGAAAGAAGCCAATCGGCAAGCGGCTCGAGCCCTTTTTCCTTGGCGATCGTTGCTTTCGTGCGCCGTTTTTGTCGGTAAGGGCGATACAGATCTTCGACTTGCTGCAGCTTCGTCGCCGCCATAATCTCGTTTTTTAACTCTTCCGTCAATTTCCCCTGCTCATCGATTAAGCGAATGACTTCTTCTTTGCGCTGTTCTAAATGCTGCAAGTACTCCCAGCGCTCAAGCACATCACGAATTTGCACCTCATCAAGCGCCCCGGTCATTTCTTTCCGGTAACGGGCGATAAACGGGATCGTGTTTCCTTCCTGGTGAAGCGTGATGACATTTTTAACGTGTGGCGCTGCCAGTTTCTGCTCGGCGGCAATCAGCGAAATGAGTTGCTGTTCAGTGGTCAAACGCTTCCCTCCTTTTATGTATAGAGAAACTCTAGCCGATGCACATGATAGCGATTGGCGATGTACTTCCCCCTTTATTATGTATGGAGAAACCGCGGGCTTCTCCATTCGCGGTGACAAAAAAAAGAGCTACTCAATCCGCAGCTTCTTGGTCAACTTCATATATACATAGAAGGACAGATCGCGATGGGAGCCCGATCTGCCCATCTCATCCACAGACCATTATCCAAGACCGATGCCGCACGTCAACGCCGCTTTCCCTCATCTTATTGGCCACAAAAATGCGTTGCGGTGGCAAGGCAACGAAGCTCAAAAGTCAATCAGCCCTAAACTGATTTGCAACGCTTCATCGACTTTATCCATCATTTCGTCATCCAAATGGGTGATTTTATCGGTCAGCCGTTGCTTATCGATCGTACGGATTTGCTCAAGCAAAATGACGGAATCGCGTTCAAACCCGTAACGCTTCGCGTCAATCTCCACATGCGTCGGCAATTTTGCCTTTTGAATTTGCGCCGTGATTGCCGCAACGATTACCGTTGGACTGAAGCGGTTGCCGATGTCATTTTGAATGACCAAGACGGGACGCACGCCGCCCTGCTCTGAGCCAACAACCGGGGAAAGGTCCGCAAAATACACGTCGCCACGTTTGACAATCAAAGCATTACCCCCCGCTAACTAAGCGTTCAACGGTGTGGTCGGCCTCGTATTCAGCATGAAACGCTTCAGAAGCGATAGATAAATTGATTTTTGCCATTTCCATGTAGCCTCGTCTCATCGCCTCGCGAATTTGCCGTTTTTTCCGCTCACGAATATACATTTTTGTCGCCTGATAAATCAGTTCATTGCGGTTGCCGTTTTCCTGTTTGACAAGCACATCCAGCTCCGTCACCAGCGATTGCGGCAAGCGAACGATGATTTCCGTTGTTGCGCCCGATTCCGACACGAATATACACCTCCACGAACTGCAGCCATTCATTGCTTCCACTTCATGATACCATTAAACAACGGCGCTGCAAAGTCATTTCTTCGTTTTCTATCCTTTGTCTCCCGAAGCAAATTATGCATTCGTTCCCACGCGACCAACGGCATTTCTCACTTCCATTATACGCTTATTTCGGAAAAAAATACGGGGCACCCGATAGCTGATCAGGCAAGGCACCTCATAGTTGATCGTATCCAGATGGCGAGCGACGTCATCGACGGAAATGACTTCGTCCCCTTGGCGGCCGATCAACGTCACCTTCGTGCCGACCGGCAGCGGCCCCGGGAGACGGATCATGCATTGGTCCATACAAACGCGGCCGACAATCGGCGCTTTTTTGCCGTCAACTAGCACATGAAAATGCTCTAGGCGGCGCAGCCAGCCATCGGCATAGCCGATCGGGATCGTGCCGATCCACTCTTCCGCTTGCGCCGTATACGTCGCTCCGTAGCTCACCTTTTCCCCCGGTTGCAGCTTTTTCACATGGACAAGGCGGCTATGGAGCGAGAACGCCTCCTTGAGCTCGTACGGGAGCAGCGGCTTGATGCTTGGCGATGGGGCGAGCCCGTACATCGAAATGCCGAAGCGGACCATATTGAACGCTCGATCGGGAAAGCGGAGCGTCGCGGCGCTATTGGCGCAATGAACGAGGGGCGGCCGAAACGGCAGCCACTCAAGCATCGATAAGAAACGATCGTACTGATACGAAAAATAGTCCGTATTGATTTCGTCGGCCGTCGCAAAATGTGTGTAAACTCCCTCAAGGATGAAATGCGGATGGCGTTCGATCAGCGCCGCCATTTGCTTCGTCTCCCGTTCATCCTTGACGCCAAGCCGCCCCATTCCCGTATCCATCTTTAAATGAAAATGAACCGGGGCAGAACCTTGATACAGCGCTGCTGCTTTTTCCAACCAATCCAAACGGAACACGGTGAGAGCAATGCGGTGTTCCGCAGCAAGGCTCACATCTTCCGGGCGAGACGCTCCGAGCACTAAAATAGGGGCGGCGAGGCCCTTTTTCCTTAGCGCGAGCGCCTCATCCAAAAAAGCGACAGCTAGGTAAGAGGCGCCGGCCTCCAGCGCGGTGTTCGCCACTTCAGCATCACCGTGCCCGTAAGCGTTTGCCTTGACGACCGCCATAATGTTCGTGCCCGTTGGCAAAAAACGGCGCAGATTGGTGACGTTGTCATAGATGGCGTCCAAATCGATTTCCGCCCATGTATCGCGATGAAAGTCGTCCATCCTTCTCTCGCTGCCTTTCCCTTAATAGCCGTTTTGTAAGCGTTTCAACGATTCTCAATCCTTTTTTAGTTTATCACGTTCTTCAAAAAGAAGGAATAGGAGGAGCCGCGAAAAAACGGCCTGCACGGAGGAAAATGTTGCAAAGGGCCGCTCCTTTCCCATTGCCTAGGGAGCGCAAACGATTCCCATCCTCTCTTGTTTCATTCCGTCCTCTCCTTGAACGGCCTTTCACCCTAGAAGGCCCGTTTCCGGCCTAAGAGGCTGGCGATTGACTCGCGCAACCGCTTCTCGGAATCATTTCTCAAGTAGAGAAAACTTGCTGCAGCAGCCGCTATGTTCACGCGTTCCATCACCGATTAAGGCCAACAGCGGTTTTTCACCAACCATCTAAGAGGGTGGTGATTTCATCGCGGATACAGCTTTACCATGTGTCATTTCTCCATTCGAAAAACCTTGTCGCATCGGTCCCGTTTTTCACTCATTCTCCCATTGACGAAGGGAAACAGCGTTTTTCACCAACGTTCTAAACCGCGGGCTGGAAAATAACAACAAGGCGGTCCCACGCCCGAAGCGGGAATCCGCCTTTTCCAATGCCTCTATTTGGCTGCTTTTTCTTGCACCGAGCTGGCGACCATGATCATTTCTTCCGGCGTCAAATCGTCTGAAGCCAATGTAAATTCCACTCCATTATACGACCAAGTTAACGTCCTGTCGGTGAGAGCGCCGACCGTGAATCCTAAATCAACAGGATCGCCGTTAATGAGCACCGGCGTGCTTGTCGCCGGGAGCACTTCCGCTTTTTCTTGCACGAGGGTAAACGATTTTTGGCCGCCGAATGTCATAATCACCCGTGTGCCGTTTTCGTTTTTGATTTCTTTTTCTTCCAGCGCCTGAACGCCTTGCGGAAGGCGGCTTGGATACATCACGGCCATCACTTGTCCGCTGCCCTCAGCCATCGTTGGTACTTCGAGGCGCGCCCCGGTCATATTTTTGGACGTATCAAACGCATCGTCATCAAACGTTTTGTTGAATTCGACGTTCGAAAATTCCACGGTCAACAGCGCTTTTCGATCTGTGTCCATCACCTTGACCGAAACAGGGGCTAAATCTTTTTTGCGCAATGTAATTTCTTGTGTCGGAACGACCTGACTGTTTGGATAGTTCGTTTTCGTTTCGAACACGTAGTAGTCCTTCGTTGCCTTAAACTTCGCCTTCGAGTCGCTTAAAATGTCTTTGACGAGCGATTCGTACAAATAGGCTTGGCTGCTGTTTTTCGGCCAATCGCTGACAAACTTAAAACTTTTGTTGAGGGCGGGCGTAAAGACAAACACCCCTTCGTCGTTGCGCAAAATCATTTGGCTTTGCCCTTTGTCGGCGTTTTTCAAACTGACGCGGTAATACGCCGGCTGCTTATGCCATACTTCCACATGATACACTTGCGGCTTAGCCCCCGTGCGGAACGTCATTTTCGCTTCCGCTTGATAGCTCGTCATCTCTTCCAGCTTTTCATCGAGCGCTTTCAGCACTTCCTCCTGTGATTTCGACCCGCAGCCAGCCAAAGCAAACAAAAAGATGATGCCGGCGAATGCCAAAAGGACTTTTTTGCCCATCGCTTCAACCCCTTTGCCTCATATATCGGTTTCTGTCCATGCACTACAATATATGAGACAAAGTCCGGGAATATGCAGACTAGCCATGGCAAGCATCGAGCGGCTGGCCCGGGCTGAGACGCTCAATGATCACTTGGGCGACCGCGTAGTCGCGGCTGTGCGAAATGGACAAGTGCACCGCCTCACCGTCGCGGCGGGCGAGAATCCCCGGTTTCCCATTCGCATCGCAAACGATCTCGATATCGCGAAAGGACACCTTCTTGCCAATCCCCGTCCCAAGCGCTTTGGCATACGCTTCTTTCGCCGCAAACCGACCGGCGAGAAATTCCGTCTGCCGCGCGGTCGGCAACGCATCAAACTGCGCCTTTTCGCGCGGCGTCAAAATGCGCTCGGCGAATTTACGGCTGCGCTCAAGGAGCGACCGGATCCGTTCCAGCTCGACAATATCAATGCCGATGCCGATGATCATCGCCTTCCCTCCTCTTCTTTCTTTGGACAAATGTTTTCGTGACGCGTCGCATAAAATGGTTTCATAGAAATGCCATTTCATTTTCACTAAGAAGGGAGACAAATCCGTGTTTCTTCCCGCAAACGATAGTCGCACATTGATCCGCCTTTGCCCGGCCGTTGCCGCGCTGCTGTGCGCCCATATCGCGCTATGGCTGCTGTTCGCCCTGCCCATCGCAACGCTCGAACCGGTTTGGCAGTATACCGTCGGAACAAACAGCGCCATTCTCCGTGGAGAATATTGGCGGCTTGTCAGCCCGATCGTGCTGCACCGCGATTTCAGCCATATGGCAGCCAACAGCCTTTCGTTGTACGTATGCGGTCCATGGCTGGAACGCGCGCTCGGAACGAGACGATTTTTCGCCCTTTACCTCGCGGGCGGCATCGGCGCGAATATCGCCACCGTCTTGTTCATGCCGCCAATGTATACACACGTCGGGGCATCGGGTGCCATTTTCGCTTTATTTGGCATGTATAGCTATCTCGCTTTGTTTCGCCGCGAGGCAATCGCCCCCCGATATGCCCAGCTGCTGCTGGCCGTCATCGCTGTGAATCTGGCGCTTGCTTTGACAAGGCCCAACGGAAATTTGCTGGCCCATTTGTTCGGCTTCGCCACCGGCGGGCTGCTCGCCCCGTTTCTGGCTGTCCGCCTTGACCCACCGCCCCTCCTTTGGCTCCATACGCCGAAACGAAATCGTCTTTTTTAGTCGTGTTCACCAACAGAGCGCCACCTCGGACGGGGGAAAAGCGCTCGAAGAACGCGGCGGTTTCCGGCCACGGGCATAGAAAAACGGCGCTTAATGCGCCGTCATCCGCCGTTTTTTCGTCCGGCTGCGCGTCGAGCTGTCCGGGCGACCGCCTCGCTTTTTCTCCCGTTTGACCGCCAAAGGCGGCTCTTCCGTCAGCTTCACCGGCGTTGTGTCCGGTTCACGCGTCAACATTTTCAAGCAAGCGGCGACGATCGTCACCGAATCGTGCTCCTCAAGCAACTCTTCCGCCGCCCGTTTGTAAAACGATAAGTTTTCGGTTTCAACAACGTTCAACAGCCGTTCAATGGCAACGCGCTGTTGGCCCTCGAGCGCCTCATCGAGCGTCGGCGGCTTCATGCGCTCCATTTTCCGCTTCGTCGTCCGTTCAATATGGTGAAGCTGCCCGATTTCCCGCGGCGTGACAAACGTCATCGCCATCCCGGTCTTGCCTGCGCGCCCGGTGCGCCCGATTCGGTGAACGTAGCTTTCCGGGTCTTGCGGAATGTCAAAGTTGTACACGTGCGTGACGCCGGAAATATCGAGCCCGCGCGCCGCCACATCGGTCGCGACCAAAATTTCAATCGTTCCTTCCTTAAACTTGCGCAGCACCGACAGCCGCTTCGCTTGGCTTAAATCGCCGTGAATGCCTTCCGCCGCATAGCCGCGCAAGTTGAGCGCTTCGGCGAGCTCGTCAACGCGCCGTTTCGTGCGGCCAAACACGATCGCCAGCTCCGGCGCTTGAATATCCAGAAGCCGCGTCAAAATGTCAAATTTCTTTTTCTCGTGCACTTCCAAATAGTATTGCTGGATGTTCGGCACGGTCATTTCTTTTGCTTTCACTTTGACGAGCTCCGGTTCGTTCATGAACCGCTCGGCAATGCGGCGGATCGGATCCGGCATCGTCGCCGAAAACAGCAGCGTCTGCCGCTCGGTCGGCACATGGCTTAAAATCGCCTCGATATCTTCAATAAAGCCCATGTTGAGCATTTCATCCGCCTCGTCAAGCACGACCGTATGCACGTGATCGAGGCGCAGCGTTCCGCGCTGAATATGATCGATGATGCGGCCCGGCGTGCCGACGATGACGTGTGGATGCTTTTTCAAGGCGCGAATTTGCCGTTCAATATCTTGGCCGCCGTAAATCGGCAAAACGCGCACCCGCTTGACGGCGCCGATTTTATACAGTTCTTCTGACACTTGGATGGCCAGCTCGCGCGTCGGTGCGACGACGAGCGCCTGGATGGCGCCGTTTTTCACGTCCACTTTTTCCACGATCGGAATGCCAAACGCCGCCGTCTTCCCCGTTCCGGTTTGCGCCTGGCCGATCACGTCTTTATTTTGCAGGCTGAGCGGGATCGTTTTCGCTTGAATCGGGGTCGTTTCTTCAAATCCCATTCGCTCAATGGCTTTCATGACTTCTTGGCTTAATCCTAATTCTTGAAATGTCGTCAATGTTATTCAAACTCCCTTAATCCAAAATCGTCCCTTTTGTTCGTGAGAAAGGTTTGACAGTTATCATACCATGTTATGCAGCGATTTGCAATGTCGGGCGTCCGCGGCAGGCAAAAATGTTTCCCCCTCGGGTCGATGAATGCAGCGGGCGAAGATCACAAAAGCGGTCGATATTTCCGGCAAACCGGCGCGGAGACTTACAGCCACGCCCCCCTGCTCTTCATTTCTTTGCGCCGACTCGGCGCTACTCCCAACAGCAAAGCAGCTCTTCCAATTTCATGCCGCGCGATGCTTTCAACAACACAATATCATCCGGAGAGGCAACCGATAGCACGGCCTCGGCCAGTGCCGTCTTATCGTCAAACGCCGTTACACGTCCTTGGCCAAAAAACGGCGCGGCGGCCTCAGCAATATGGCGCGCCAACGGTCCGTAAGTGAACACATAATCCACCATTTGCGGCCGCAGCATTTCCCCGATTTCTCGGTGGAACGCAACTTCTTGGTCGCCGAGTTCGAGCATATCGCCCAATACCGCGATTTTGTGCCGATAACCATCCAGTTCTCCAAGCAGCAGCAACGCAGCGCGCATCGATGTCGGGCTGGCGTTGTAAGCGTCATTAATCACTGTAAAGCCGCGTTTCGTTCTCACTACTTCCGTACGCATGCGCGTCACTTGCAAACGGGAGAGAGCGGCGTCAATCTCCTCCCAGCTGATGTCAAAAAAGCGAGCCACGGCAATGGCAGCGAGCGCATTGTATACGTGATGTTTCCCCAATACCGGCATAAACAGCGTCCGGCCGGGGAGGGCGTTCACCGCGAATGACGTGCCCCCCGCTTCGATGCGCACCGCTGTCGGATAATAATCGTTTTCCTCGCTCTCCCCAAACGTGACGACGTGACGGGGCAGCGGCAAATGCGGCACCCGTTCGGCTAAAAGCGGCTCATCGCCGTGATAAACGAACAACCCGTCGCGATGCAAACCGGCGACAATTTCGAGTTTCGCCTTGGCGATTCCTTCTCGCGACCCAAGCTCTTGCAAGTGCGCTTCACCGATGTTCGTGATGACGGCGGCGTTCGGCCGAGCGATCATCGTAAGCCGCTCAATTTCACCAAACCCGCTCATTCCCATCTCCACGACGGCGATGTCTGTCCCTTCCTCCAGCGCGAGCAGCGTGAGCGGCACACCGATATGATTGTTCAAGTTCCCTTCCGTTTTTTGCACGCGATAGCGGGTCGAAAGCAAAGCGGCAAGCATGTCTTTCGTCGTCGTTTTGCCGTTGCTGCCGGTGACGCCGACCACGTGTAGACCGAGCTGTTCGCGATAGCGGGCAGCAAGCCGTTGCAGCGCCGTCAATGTATCGTCGACAACGATGACCGGAACCCCTTCCGGCGGCTCCCCCTCCGCTGCCGTCCATAAGACGGCGGCCGTTCCCTTCTGCACCGCTTCTTTCACAAACGCGTGGCCGTTAAACGTCTTGCCGCGCAACGGGACGTACAAATTGCCGGCCGCAATCGTCCTCGTGTCGGTCGATACCCCAGAGGCGACAATGTCTTCCCACTCTGGCTGGGGACAACGGCCGCCGGTCATCGCGGCAATCTCTCGCACCGTCCGTTTCATCATCGGCTCTCACCCTCTTTTTCGTTCCAATGTGTATGAAATCGTCTGTTTTTCTTGATGCCGTTCCAACGCCAGCGCAATGAGGCGCTCGATCAGCTCCGGATATGACACGCCGCTATGCTTCCAAAGGAGCGGGAACATGCTGTATGGCGTAAATCCCGGCATCGTATTGACTTCGTTAATGTACACCGTGCCGTTCTCAGCAAGGAAAAAGTCAACGCGTGCGAGCCCGGATAAATCAAGGGCCCGAAACGCCGTTAACGCCATCGACCGGATCGTTTCATACTGTTCCTCCGTCACAGCGGCGGGAATAATCAGCTCCGTTTGCCCATCTTCATACTTCGCTTCATAATCATAAAATTCCTTTTTCGGCACAATTTCTCCGACAACGGAACAAACCGGCTCGTCGTTCCCGATCACGCCAATCTCAATTTCTCGGCCGACAATGGCTTCCTCAATAATAATTTTCCGATCATACGTAAACGCCTCAGCAAACGCCGTTTTTAACTCATCGCGCCGCTTGCACTTCGAAATACCGACGCTCGAACCGGCGTTGGCCGGCTTGACAAAGCACGGATAGCCGAGCGCCTGTTCAACCCGGTCATACACCGCCTCGCCGCTTTGGTTCCATTCGTATTTTGTCACTGCCACATACTTCGCTTGGCGCAGCCCAGCTTGGGCAAACAAGTTTTTCATCACTACTTTATCCATCCCGACGGCAGAGGCGAGCACCCCATTGCCGACGTACGGAAGGTTGAGCATTTCCAGCAGCCCTTGCACCGTTCCGTCTTCGCCGTTTGGTCCGTGCAAAAGCGGGAAAATGACATCGATCGCTTCCTCTTGGCCACCCGCATCCGATGGTTGGACTTGGTTCAAAGACACCGGGATCATCGCGGTAGCGTCTGACACAAATTGGAGCTGCTTGACTTCCTCGACCGGACCCGTCAGCGGCTCTCCTTTAATCCATTTCCCTTCCGGCGTAATATAAATGGGAACTACAGCAAATTTATGAGGATCGATCGCGTTCATCACCGCCATGGCCGTTGACAGCGACACTTGATGTTCAGGCGATTTGCCCCCGTATAACACGCCTACTCTCGTTTTCATCATCGTTCCTCCTCATTTCTTTAGCCATCGTTGTCTATTGTAACACGGTTCACACCCAACGGTCTGATATTTTATTATGTGCGGCGTGGGTTGTTTCGCCACACCTCCATCTTTCCGCACAAAAAAAACGCCATCCAACTCCTGTCAGATGGCTTCTCATTACGGACGCAACACCCGCCAAGCCACGCGTTGCGGCATCGCGGCCACCATTTCGGCAAGCGCCTCTTGCGCCGTTTTTTCCAACCCAGCGAAATAGTCTGAGACACGCCGGAAAAAGCGGTTTTTCTCGACATCGTCGGTCAGCAGCCGCAACATCTCCTGTTCGACTTGTTCCGGTCCGCTCAAATGGTAAATGAGGCCGTTTCGCTGCAAGTATTGCAAATTAATGCGCTCTTGCCCAGGCAGGCAATCGACCGCAAAGATCGGAATGCGCTTATGAAGCAGTTCGCTGACGGTTACCCCGCCCGGTTTCGTCACCACCGCATCCGCATCATCGTACAGCCGGTTCATCTCCTCAGGGTCGGTGATGTACGGAAGCGGGCGAATGTGGGGCAGCTGCCAGCTGGCGATTTCTTCGTACAGTTGGCGATTGGCGCCGCATAACACAGAGTAGCGGAACCGAGCCGATGTCCGCGCCGCCTGTAAGAAGGCCATCATATTGCCGAGCCCTTGGTTTCCGCCAGCGACAAGCACGTGAGCAGGCTGACGTTTTCGCCGCCCCTCGGCACGGTTCATAAACACATCATGGACCGGAATGCCTGTCACAACAATGCGCGCCGGATCGAGGCCGTATGTCGTCATCAGCTCCCATTTGGCTTCTTGATGGGGAACAAAATGGTAGTCAATGAATCGTTTTCCCCATACGCTGTTCATAAAAAAGTCCGTATAGACGTTCACTACGGGAACGGCCAAGGCTCGTTTCCGCTTCAGCCGCTGCAAAATGCGTGATGGAAACGAATGGGTACAGACGATAAGATCTGGACGCTCTTGCTCCACCATCTTTTTCATTTTGTTCTCGAAGTAAGGAAGCCATGGCTCGAACGGCATCAGCTCAAACCGTGACAGCTCTTGGTACATGAGCGTTTTGTACAAGCGGTGATACGAACCGGGATGCGAGCGAATCCAGCGCAAATATGCCTCCGACACCATCTTTTCCATCAGTTCATTGCAATAGCTCAAAAAATCGATTTTCTTGCTTTCAACCGCCGGAATTTGCCGTTGCAAAAAATCGATCAGCGTATCGGCCACTTTATGGTGTCCGGTATTCATTTGAAACAGCGGCAAAAACAACACTTTCATCATCGATCGCACCCTTTAGCTCTCCATAGATTTTTTTCGCCTCCGCTGTCCGACCCATGCCGCAAGCAAAAACAGCAAAAACAATCCCAATCCAGCGAGCGGGAAGGAAGCGAGGGGGAGATGGAGATGTCGGCCGAGCAGCTGTCCAGCCAACGTTAAAGGGATGACCCATCCGGCTGTCCCGACCGTAGCCAACCATAAAAACGTCCGAAACGGGAGACGGCTCACCCCCGCCATATACGGGCAGATTTGCCGCACCCCTGGAGCATAGCACCCGAACAAAATGCCCCATTTTCCACGGCGGCGAAACCAAAGCTGGGCCTGTTCCCACCGCTCCTTCGTAATCCCTACATATTTCCCGTATTTTTGCACAAACGGAGCTCCCCACCATCTCCCAGCCCCATACGCGGTCACCATGCCGGCCATCGTTCCGCCCCAGCACGAAGCGATCGTCGGCCAAAACAGCAGCTGCTCTTTGGCGATCATGACTCCAACAAGAAAAAGCAAACTCTCCTCGGGCGCCGGAATGCCAACGATGCCGCAAAACAAAAGCAAAAACAACATCACATACCCGTACGACTGAACATACGGTAACCATACGCTCGTATCCATAGCTCCCCCATTACATCGACAGCATTTGTTGATTAGTTTGCGCGTTTCTCAAGTCTGTAATCGTCACCCAGCGCATCTTTTTCGCCGTTTCATCCTTCAGCAGCAGCTCAAGAGCGGCCAGCATCTGCTCCGGAGCGCGTTGATCCGCTCCTAAAGCATCACCATTGTCATGCAATACGATCACAGCTCCACCGCGCACAGCCGCCCGCAATCGATGGAACAATTCCATTGTACCCAATTTCTCGTTCCAATCACCAAGAATATGCGACCATAACACGGTAACATATCGCTTTTGCACAATGGGCGTCCAAGCGTTAAAATGGCCCCATGGTGGCCGATAATATAAGGGACGCTGCCCGGTCGCCCGCTCAATCGCCGCAGCGGTCCGCCGCAACCCTCGGTCGAGCCAAAACGGCGGAAGCAGCCAATTGCTGATATGACGGTAATTATGCAAACCGACTTCGTGCCCCTCTTCCACCATCCGCCGCACGATCTCCGGATGGCGCTCCACTTTTCGACCGACGACAAAAAAGGTCGCTTTCACTCCATATTTCTTTAATAAATCAAGCAGCTTTGGCGTATAATACGGGTCAGGGCCATCATCAAACGTCAAAGCGAGGCAGTCAGGCGCCGTTCCTTCACGAAACAAACGCACCCGCTTTTTGCGAATGACGATCGTCGGCACAACCCCATAACTAACGATTCCAACCAACAAACAACCAACCAGCCATGCCAACATCTCGTCTTCACCCCTTGATAGTACTTTACCAATATTTCGTGTCTTTGAAAATAGGAGACTAGCCAATCACTGTTTAATAAATCGTTAGAAGAATAGTAAAAAACTGTCGTCACGCACCAATCGGAGGCATTTTCATCAGAACAATCGCTGTGTCTGCAGGAGGTTCGCTAATGGAAAAATTGCATGGGCAGCGCGATCTCCCCTCCACCCAACAAATGAAAATCTCGCGTCAGCCCGGCATTTTAGAAATGAAATCACCGGTATTTCACACCAAATCGCCATTCTTCTCGAAGGCTGGTGAAAAACGCCGATCGTTCCTAGCTAACGCCCAATCTCGTCAACTGAGAAGCGAACGACACCAAGTTGCTTCATTTGAAAACCTTAGCGATGAAGCGAGCGGCTCCTTTCATTACCACCCTTTAGAAGGTTGATGACAAACGCTTGATTCCCTTCATCAATGGGAGAACTAGCGAAAAGCAGGACCCTTGAAACAAGATTTTCTAATTGAACAATAACATTGTAAGGCCGTATCCATGAATGAAATCCCCAGCTTCCTAGGAGACCGGTGATTTAAGGGGGAAGCCGCTTATCAAGCCTGTTTTTCAAATAGAAAAGCCTCGTCGCATCAGGATCACCTTTCAAACGATCCCCCATTGCTCAAAAGAAACAACCATTTTTCACTAGCCTTCTAGAAAATGATGCACCGAAATGAAGTCGCCTTGCCCATTCCTCCTGCTCAATACGAAATGCACCGCTCTCTGGTTTCCTCCATCAGCGGCGGGAAATTTGCTATAATGACAGATGGGCACGATATGTTGGGGCGGGAATTTCCGCTAGCGGGCCTTGCCTGCAGAAACTTTTCTGCCTCTCGGAGCCTAGAATGGCATAGGTTCATTTTGCCAACAAGACAGGTGATGTGTGTTGCGAAAAAAAATCGTTTTAACCGGCGGCGGCACGGCTGGACATGTCATGGTCAACGTTGCCCTCATCCCGAAGCTGAAAGAGCTTGGATGGGAGATCGTGTACATCGGATCCCATCAAGGTATTGAACGCGAGATTATCGGCCGCATCGACGGCGTTCCGTACTATCCGGTGTCAACCGGAAAGCTGCGCCGTTATTTTGATTGGAAAAACTTTAAGGACCCGTTTCACGTCTTAAAAGGGATTTGGCAAGCGTATCGCTTAATCCAAAAAGAAAAGCCGGCGGTCGTATTCTCCAAAGGCGGGTTCGTCTCCGTTCCCGTCATTCTCGGCGCTTGGCTAAACGGCGTTCCGTCCGTCATTCACGAGTCTGATTTGACGCCCGGCTTGGCCAACAAAATCGCCATGCCGTTTGCGACAAAAATTTGCCTGACCTTTCCGGAAACAAAGAATCATGTGCAAGCCGACAAAGCGGTGTACGTCGGCGCCGTCATCCGCGAAGAGCTGAAACACGGAAGCGCGGAGCGAGGGCGACGCCTTTGCCGGTTTGCGGGAAAAAAACCGGTGCTGCTCGCCATGGGGGGCAGCTTAGGTTCAAAAACGATCAACGATGCATTGCGCGCCTGCCTGCCCGCGCTGCTGAGCGAATTTGACATCGTCCACATCTGCGGAAAAGGCAACGTCGATTCAAGCCTAGTAGGCCAACAAGGCTACCGACAGTTCGAATACGTCAACGAAGAGCTGCCTGACCTGTTGGCCTTGGCCGATCTCGTCGTCTCCCGCGCCGGCGCGAACGCCATTTTCGAACTGCTGGCCTTGCGCAAGCCAATGTTGCTCATCCCGCTCTCAAAAGCCGCCAGCCGCGGTGACCAAATCTTAAACGCTCGCTCATTTGAAAAAGCGGGCTATGCAGCCGTGTTAATGGAAGAAGACTTGACAGACGAATCATTGCCAGGGGCCATTCGCCGCCTGTACGAAAACCGAGACCGCTACCGGCAAAACATGGAACGGTCCGGCAACAACGATCCGCTGCAAACGCTTCTTTCTGTCATTGAAGATACCGCCCGCTGATCAAAAGAAGGCGATGCCTCACGCCGCTATTGGCCGTTGCTGGGCATCGCCTTCCTCCCTCCTCGAACGGGCTTCCTCATCGTTCACGCCTTCCCGTCTGACGGATCACGTCAACATCGAACCAAACCGGAAGAGAAACTTCATTCGAAACGAGCGGTGATATATTTCCACCACCTACGCCGACGCTTAGGGGCGGGGGCTCGGGTCACCGCGTCTATACGACAGGAAGTGGACCGAGCCACTCCCGTGTGCCCCACGGTTCGACAGCCCGTTAGACCACACCTAACTGTTTCAAGCCTTTCTTTTTTGAGACGGAACCGAAATTCATCTCCCTTTTTTGTTTAGAAGTGGGAGACTTCTTCCGTTGGTTAAGTTAAAAATACAAGAAATAAATGACCGCCGCCAAGACAATGCGGTACACCGCAAACGGCACGAGACGGATGCGGTTAATCAGCTGCAAGAAAAAGCGGATCGCCAGCAAGGCAAAGACGAAAGCGCTCAAAAAGCCGGCGATGAAAAACGGAATATCGGCGGCGCTGACATATTGCCAATTTTTCAAGAGCGACAGGCCGCTCGCCCCCGCCATGATCGGCACTGCCATAATAAACGTGAAATCGGCGGCAGCGCGATGGCTCATACCGGCGAGCACCCCGCCAGCAATCGTCGATCCGGAGCGGGAAAACCCCGGCCATAAGGACAAACATTGCACGAGCCCGACAAAAAACGCCTGCTTGTACGTGATTTCGTCGACCGTCCGCGCCCGCGCCGCCTTTTTGGCGAATTGGTCGGCAACGATCATCAACAGCGCGCCAAGCACTAAGCCGATGAGCACCGTTTTCGTTGAAAACAAATGTTCATCGATATAGTCTTCAAACAATACGCCGAGCACCCCGGCCGGGAACAGACCGATGATGACATGAAGCAGCGTCAGCCGCGGCTTCCCACCCGGATGGCGGCCACGAACGCCGAGCAAATCCAAAAACCGGTCTTTAAACACCACAACGGCAGCCAAAATGGAGCCGAGCTGAATGACGACTTTAAACGTATTGGCGGCGTATTGGCCTAAAAACTCCGTCGACTTCAACCAAAGATCGTCGACAATAATCATATGGCCGGTGGAAGAAACGGGAGCGAACTCTGTCAATCCCTCCACCATTCCTAAAATGACGGCCTTCCACAACTCCATCCATTGCATCTTTGTCCATCCTTTCTGCGCGGAAATCGTCTGTTTCCATACATATGGGCCAAGCGGCAAAATAGCACGGCCTGTTCGGCCACGCCTGCTCTATTGTACTATAAATCATCTGTTTCTACTACCCGCGCCGTTCATTGGCTGGACAAAGACGGAGCCATCATGCATGCCCGTTACGCCGGCGGCAGTTCCCCGCGCCGCTGCAAATAGTGGTACAACGCCCCAAGCAAATTGGCATCATTTTTGAAGTGACACTTTTCAATGACCGGCTTCACTTTGGCAAACGGCACGGCTGCGAGCAAGAGGGAAAGCCGCCGTTCAATCTGTTCGATAAAGTCCGGACGATTGCTGACGGCGCCGCCGAGAACGATTTTTTCCGGGTCATAGGCGTACTGCAAATTAAAAATGCCATGGGCGAGTGAAAAATAAAACCGGTCCACTGCCTTTTGGGCGGCAGCATTCCCTTCATCGGCCAGCGCAAACACCTTTTCCCCATTCAGTTCGCCTTCTGGCACTCCCATGTCCGCCGCGGCCATGCGCACAAGCGCGCTCGTCGCCCCTAACTCGCTCCACGTTTTTCCTTTCACCGTCCCATCTTCATAGCAAACGTCCATCAACATATAGCCAAATTCCCCGCCATGCAAATGAGCCCCTTTATGAATGCGGCCGTCTTTCACGACTGCTCCCCCAATGCCGGTGCCGACGACGACAAACGCGACATCGCGATGATGCTTCGCCGCTCCTTTCCAAAGCTCACCGAGCGCGGCGCAATTCGCGTCGTTTTCCAATTCAATCGGCAGTCCTGTCTCACCGCCGAACACTTCTTTGAAATTGGGGCCATGAATGCAAGGCAACGCGCTACTTCCACCGATGATGCCGCTCTCGCTGTCCACTCCCCCCGGACAGCTCATCGCCATGCCTTGAATCGAATAATTCGTTCGGGCTTGACGGACAACAGCCAACAGATCAGCTTTAAACTTGGCAAAATCATGCCGTTCGGAAGGATAGCTTCCTTTCTCCAAAAAATCTCCTTGGCGGTTCATCACCGCATATTTGACATACGTTCCACCGACATCAAAGACGATATATTGAGGCATCCATCCCACCCCTATTCGGCTTGCTTCCATTGGCTGTATTGCCTAGGAGGCCGGTGAAAAATCGTTGTTTGCCTTGATCGATGATGGAACGCTTGAACATAGAATCTGATGCAACCAGTTTTTCTGCTTGAGAAACGATTCTGAGAAGCGTTTGTGCGAGTAAATCACCGGCCTCCTAGAGGAAACGGTTCCCATTGCCCAAGCCTAGCAACGCAAAGAAGACAAAGCGAACTGCGTTGCGCCGCCGTTACAGCCAATCCCCGCCGTCAAAGCCATCGCCACCGTCAAACCAATCATCAGCATCGATTCCATCCGCGATATCGTCGGCGACATCATCGATCACATCATCGAGCAGCTCCTCGGCGATCATTCCCGTCAGCATTCCGGCCGCAAAGCCGCCAATGGCTCCCGCCCATCCTGATCCGCCATGATGCGGGCGAGAAACGGGTGGCACGTGGCTGCCCGAATGACCATAGAACGGCGAAGACGACAATGGCCAATGATGCGGCTCCAGTGAATCGATCGCGCCAGCCGCTTGTACCGTTTCTTCAAGGGCGTCCCGGATCAGGCGGACCGCGGTCTCAAGATCACGCAGCGACTCCAACGGGAGAAACAATTCCCGCTTCATCTCCCGTTCCCCACCGGCACGATGGCAAACGTCCACTTCCATATGCAGACGCACACCTTCCGTCTCAACAAGGGCCAAAAACTCTACTTCTTGAACTATTCCATGAAATTCGCCTGTTGGGAAAAACGAAAATTCCTGCCCATATCGTGTAATGCGCCCAGAGGCCGGCTTCTCGCGAAACCCAAGCGCTGCAAACGCCGCGAACGTTTGCTCAAGCGCTGGTGGCGGCAAGATTTCAATAGCATCTTCGTCGTACGCATCCGCCCCATTGGCAATATCAAGACGAGTGACGAACGTATAACGGACCGTGGGGCGGCTGATCGGCAAATGGAGTGGGAGTTTGTAGGCAAACGGCAGTTTTTTTCGCTCCCCAGGCTGAATCGTAAACGAGGACGCGACCGGAATCACCGCTGCCGTCTGGCGATACCCCTTCCCTTCCGCTTGCATTTCCAATTCCAGCAAAACGTCCAAGGCACGGACGTGCTGTGCAACGGAACCGCCTTCCAACCAAAATTCGCCTTCCAATGTTTCACCGAGGTGCACATGGGGACGGTGCAACATGAGATCCACTTTCGCGCCACCGATGCCAAATTTCGTTAAAAACCGTTTCCACATCGACTCTCTCTCCTTTCCCTTTTCCCTAGTTCCATCCTTGAATTACGAATGAATCGGTTTAACGGTGTCATCGAAAGAACTTCACCACTCCTAAAACAATGAGCACAAAGCCAGGTACCACGTTCGCCTTTTTCATGATTTTCGTTTTTGAGGCTAAACGCCCGAGCGACAAGCCAGCACGAATCAGCGCGAGAGTAAACAACCCAACCAGCAAGGCAAAAGAAAGCGCGGGAAGATGCAAAAGCGATGAGCTGATTCCGGCGCCAAACGCATCCGTTGACAAGGCCAATCCGATCAACAATGCCTCTTTTTGGCTGATCGTTCCCGAACGGTCTAAATCCCCCTGCTCAGGCCGTTTCAACACTTGAACGGCGCCGTTCAGTCGCCCGGCCACCGCGCTGCCGCCGTCTTCCGCCAATCCTTCCCTTCGCTCCTCCTTTGAACGATAGACGTGATAAACCGCCCAACCGCCAAGACCAATGAGAATGACTGAAGCAAGTCCGCGCTCAACCTGCCTCGGCAACAGAAGCGCCAGCCACTCGCCGATGTGCATGGAAGCAAACACTACCACTCCAGACATCAATGAAATGAGCGTCAATGAAAGAAAGGGAAAACGGATCCCCCTCATCCCATATGAAATCCCCACACTCAAACTGTCCATGCTCACGCTCAAAGCCAACCCCATCATCGATACCCATAACCACATTCAAATCCCCCCTTGCCGTAAAATATGCAATCCAGTACGGCAAGGGGAATGTCATCCCCTTCGACACGAATCGATTTCCGGGGAAATACTTCCTCTTTTCTCGACATTATTCCCGCAAATGATACGGCAATGTCGCGATGACAACATCTTTTTTCATAATGAGAACAAAGCGTAAAATGATTGCGGTTTGGTTATGCAAAAACGTATGCCACCATTTTTTCACAACAAATTGTGGCAAGAGTACTGTCACCGGCGCTCGATCAGCTTCTTTTTCTGTTCGCGTAATATACTCAAGCAGCGGCGATAAAATCGTTCGATACGGCGAATAGATGATGGTCAACGGGATATCTGGATAAAACGTCTCCCATTTCTGCCGCAGTTTTTGTTCGTCTTTTTCGTCGAAAATGATCGACAAAGCGGTAATGTCATCAGAAATGCTGCGGGCGTACTGAACGGACTGGTCGACTACTTTGCTGACGCCGGAAATGGGAATAATAACTTTTGGTTTCCATATTTTTTCGGGACGTTGCCACTCCCGTTCGTCCAAGCGCAGCTGCTTGCCGAGTTTTTTGTAGTGTTCATGAATTCGGATGAACATCCAGACGAACAGCGGAATCGCCACAATAACGATCCACGCCCCTTGCGCAAATTTAGCGACCATCGTGACAAGAGTGACCATTCCGGTGACCACCGCTCCCATTCCAACGGTAAACAGCACGCCGATCTTCCGTCCTTCTTCCCGATTCCATAATTTTTTCATCAGCCCGCTCTGACCGATGGTAAAGGAAAGAAAGACACCAACCGCGTAAAGCGGGATGAGCGAATGCGTTTCGGCATGAAAAATAACGATCAACAAAATCGCCAGCACGCTCAATAAAATAATACCGTTGGAAAACACGAGGCGATCCCCTCGGGCCGCCAAGCTTCGCGGCAAAAATCCGTCTCTCGCCATGATCGACGTCAGCTGTGGAAACCCGGCAAAGCTCGTATTGGCGGCAAGCACTAAAATCAGCATCGTTGTCAGCTGAAACAAGTAAAACAAAAGTCCATTTCCGAAGACGTGACGTCCAATTTGCGAAATCACCGTCTGGTGCTCAGCCGGTGTCACACCAAATCCGGCCGCCAGCACTGTGATGCCTAAAAACATCGTGCCGAGCAGAACGGACATCCATCCCATCGTAATGGCGGCATTTTTCGAGCTGTCGGGCCGGAACGCCGGCACGCCGTTACTAATAGCTTCGACTCCCGTCATGGCCGAACATCCCGAAGAAAAGGCGCGCAACAAAAGAAACCAACTGTACCCCGATGCGAACATATGGGCTGTCGATGCATGCTCCTGCCTCGTGAACCCATGCCACCCTTCCTGCCATAATTGCCATCCACCGGCTGCGATCATCATGAGAACAAAACCGATAAATACGTATGTGGGATAGGCAAAAACCGTCGCCGATTCGGTGATGCCGCGCAAATTCAAAATCATCAATCCCAAAACAAGGGCGACAGCAACCTCTACTTTCCACGGCAGCAGCCCCGGAAAAGCCGATGTCAACGCGGCGACGCCGGAGCTGATGCTGACGGCGACCGTCAAAATATAATCGATCATGAGCGCCGCCCCGGCCACTAAACTAATTTTCGTCCCTAAATGATCGCGTGCGACCACATACGCCCCTCCCCCGGACGGAAAGGCGTAAATGATTTGCCGGTAGGAGAGGGTCACCAGCAGCAGCAACACTAAAATCGCTACCGCAATGGGAAGCGAGTAGAAAAAGACGCTCGTTCCTAACAGCGCCAACACCAACAAAATTTCTTCGGTCGCGTAGGCTACCGATGACAGCGCATCCGATGAAAAAACAGCTAACGCTTTCCATTTCGGCAATTTTTCATGTTTTAACTGTTTCGTTTCCATCGGTTTGCCGATTACCCATCGTTTCAGCGAAGCCATGTCTTCAATTCCTCCTTACCATGTCTGTCAGCCAAAAAAAAAAAAACGCCGAGGACGCGCTCAGCGGCTAAAAACAGCCGAAAAACATACTCGTCCCTCCCCAAAAAGCGCTTGCGGAGTTAGCTGTCGGGTTCGGGCTTGGAGAGATGCCCTTCCTGTTCGGATTCACCCCCAGTAACGAAACCGTTACAACGTTGGGTCCCCCGCTCCGTCATGGATTCAGCGCCTAGTTACTGGTGTTCTTGTTTCCATATCGTACTCCTCGGCCTTCACACTGTAAACAAGGAAAATAGGCAACCAATGACGATTTTTCGCCGCGTTCGGTCATTTTTCCTTGCCGGGCGAACGATCGCTCACGTTCTCTTTGTTTTTCTTTTGCTCACTCCCTCAGACGTTTGCTTGTATTATTCCCGCCGTTATCCGATCATCATTCTCCCTTTCGGATAGCGGAACGGATCGGGCTGACGGCGCAACGTCACCGCATAGGCGATCGTCAGCGGGCCGACGCGGCCGGCAAACATCGTCAAAATGATGACCATTTTCCCTAACGGAGACAATTCCGGCGTCAACCCCATTGACAATCCGACGGTCCCAAACGCCGATGTCGCCTCGAATAAAATCATTAAGAAATCTTTGCCGTTCTCGGTCACCGTCAGCACCATCGTGACCAACATGACAATGAACAACCCGCTCATCGTCACCGTCAGCGACTTGTATACCGTATCGTAAATGACGCGGTTGCGAAACAGCACGACATCTTCCTTCCCGCGGATTTGCGACCATACAGCGCCAAGCAAGGTCGTGAACGTTGTCGTTTTAATTCCTCCGCCCGTCGAGCCCGGCGAGGCGCCGACAAACATAAGGAAAATGATGAGAAACAAGGTCGGCTGCGTCAAATCGGGGATGTTGAGCGTGTTCGAACCTGCCGTGCGCGGCGTCACCGCCTGATAAAACGCAGACAACAACTTGCCTGACAGCGACAGCGGTCCCATCGTTTTCGGATTGTTCCATTCCAGCGCCAAAATCAACGCCATGCTGGCCAGCAGGAGCCAGCCGGTCGTCGCAACGACCACTTTCGTGTGAAGGGAAAGGCGGCGTGTTTGCCGATATTCGTATACTTCGTTCATGACGATGAAACCGATTCCCCCTAAAATGATCAGCAGCGGCACGACAAGGCTGACGACCGGGTCATCTACGTACCCGGTTAAACTGCGAAATTCGCCCATTAAGTCAAAGCCGGCGTTGTTAAAGTTGGAGATCGCATGAAAAAACCCGAAATAAATGGCCCGGCCGACCGGCATGTCCAACGCAAACCGAAGCGAAAGCAACACGCCGCCCACGCCTTCAATCACGATGGTAAAAATAAAAATGCGTTTCACCAATCGAACGATGCCCTCAATCGTCAACTGGTTCAGCGCCTCTTGCAGCAAGAGCCGCTCTTTCAGCGAAATGCGCTTGCCGAGCAAAAAGGCAAACAATGTCGCAAACGTCATAAACCCGAGCCCGCCAACTTGGATTAATGCCAAAATGACAAGTTGACCGAACAGGGTGAACGTCGTTCCTGTATCCACAACGACTAGGCCGGTGACACACGTCGCTGACGTCGCGGTAAACAGCGCGTCCAAAAACGGCAGCCCTTTTCCGTTGACCGTCGCCATAGGAAGCGTCAGCAGCAGCGCCCCTGCCAGAATAATGAGCGCGAACCCTAGCACGAGAATTTTCGGCGGATCCAAAACGATGCCTTTTCCCTTCATCATCCCATCACCTTCCCTCTACTTTATTCAAGGTAGCGGACCGCATATAGAAAAACTATACCAAAAATAACCCGTTCTCGGTACGGGACAATTTTTATCATAACCGTAAATCGGGGTAATAAAATGGGTAAAGAGCATGGACATCGGGACAAACTTGTTGAAACTTTTTTCGTTGCGATTCGTCTATAATGAATGGCAGTCCATTCCTCGCCGCCGCATCCAGCCAAACGAGGAAGGAGGCGTTCATCATCCCGAAAAACATTCCATTGACTTTTGGCAAAAGAAGTATTATGCTACTTGACATGGAGACGATCCGATGTAAAATGATGTAAGAACGCAACGTGCATATTTTCATATAAAAATAGAGAAATGTAGGATGGAAGAATACGAGGCAAAGGAGGAGAAGAGGACGTGAACGCCAAAAAAATGGGAAGAGCTTGGTTGACGATGTGCCGTTCTCTCTCTAACCAATATATTGGTTTTTTTATTTTGGCGGTGCTGTTGTTTTGGCTGAAGACGTACATCGCCTATTTGGCCGAGTTTAACCTCGGCATCAGCAATTCGATGCAGGAACTTTTGCTGCTGATCAACCCGATCAGTTCGGCAGTGTTTTTCTTAGGGTTGGCGCTCCTCGCAAAGGATGCGCGCTTCTACCGCTGGATCATCATTATTAATTTCATTTTGTCGTTCATCTTATACGCTAACATCGTCTATTACCGCTTTTTCAGCGATTTCATTACGTTGCCGACGTTGACGCAAACGAAAAACTTCGGCGATTTGGGCGGAAGCATTTGGGAATTGCTGAAGTGGTACGATGTGTTTTATTTCTTGGATACGGCCATTTTGGCGGCGCTTGTGATCTCTAAGCGCGTTCCGCTCCCGCAAGTGCAAGCCGGCCGCTTCAAAAAAAGCATTGTATTCGCTTCAGCCATTCTGATGTTCAGCGTCAATTTGGCGCTCGCTGAGGCTGACCGCCCGCAACTGCTGACGAGAACGTTTGACCGCAACTATATCGTCAAATATTTAGGGGTATACAACTATTTGATTTACGACGCGTTCCAAAGCATGAAATCATCGACACAACGGGCGTTTGCGAACAAAAGCGACATCACGACGGTGCTGAACCACGTGCAGGCGACATACGCCAAACCGAACCCGAAATATTTCGGGGTGGCGAAAGGCAAAAACGTCATTTACATTCATTTGGAATCTCTTCAAAATTTTATCATTAACTACAAGTTGGATGGGGAAGAGGTCACGCCGTTTTTGAACTCGCTCACCCGTGATCCGAATACGTTCTATTTTGACAACTTTTTCCATCAAACCGGGCAAGGAAAAACGTCGGACGCGGAGTTCATGTTGGAAAACTCGTTGTACGGCCTGCCACAAGGCGCCGTCTTTACGACCAAGGGGCAAAATACGTACCATGCGGCTCCGGCCATTTTGCATCAATACGGCTATACAAGCGCCGTTTTCCACGGCAACTACAAAACGTTCTGGAACCGCGACGAAATTTATAAGTCGTTCGGCTTTGACCACTTTTTTGACGCGAGCTACTACGATATGAACGACGAAGACGTCTTGAACTACGGTCTGAAAGACAAACCGTTCTTCCGGGAGTCGATCCCGCTGTTAGAGACGTTGAAAGAGCCGTTCTATGTAAAATTCATTACGTTGTCGAACCACTTCCCGTACCCGATCAGCGAGGAAGACGCTACGATCCCGCCGGCAACGACTGGCGACGGCTCGGTCGACCGTTATTTCCAAACGGCTCGCTACTTGGATGAGGCTGTCAAAGAGTTCTTTGATTATCTGAAAAAATCGGGCCTGTACGACCGCTCGGTCATCATTTTGTACGGCGACCATTACGGCATTTCCGAAAACCATAACAAAGCCATGGCACAAATTTTAGGAAAAGAAATTACGCCGTACGAACATGCCCAATTGCAGCGGGTGCCGCTATTTATCCACGTTCCGGGCGTCAAAGGCGGTGTCATTCACGAGTTTGGCGGGCAAATCGACTTACTGCCGACGCTGCTGCACTTGCTTGGCATCGATACGAAAAACTATGTCCACTTCGGAACAGACTTGTTGTCGCCGGACCATCAAGAGATCATCCCGTTCCGCAACGGCGATTTTGTCACACCGACAGTCACGGCCGTCAACGGGAAATACTATGATACAAAAACGGGCGAACCGCTCAAAGAAACGCCGGAAATCAAGCGTCTTGAACAAATCGTGCGCACGAAGCTCGATTTGTCCGATAAAGTCGTTTACGGCGATTTGCTCCGGTTCTACACGCCCAAAGGCTTTAAACCGGTCGATCCATCGAAATACGATTATAACAACCGTGAAGACGAAGAGGGAAGCGCTCAATAAGCGCCTCCCTCTTTTTTTCTAGCCTTGCCGCAGCCGCTCGACAGCCCGTTTCGCATTCACGTAGCCCGCCCCGTATACGTTCGGGTCGCGCCCCTTCCACAAATCGGCGCCGTCTTTTAACGCCTGCTTGATTTCGTCCGGCGTCGCGGTTGGTTTCGCCTGCAGCATTAACGCGACAATGCCGGCGCAAATCGGCGTTGCCATCGATGTGCCGGACATCGCCGTATAATAATCACCGATCCGGCTTTGCTTATTCATCTTGTCAAGAAATGAACGCCGCGCGCGAAGCGAAACAATGTTGACCCCCGGGACGACGAGATCCGGTTTGGTCACCCCATATTCCGTCGGCCCCCGGCTCGAAAACGGCGCCACCGCATCATCGGCGCGCGTTGCCGCCGTATCACGGTCATCGAGGGCGCCGACCGTAATGATGCGGTCGCTGATGCCCGGGCTGGCGATTGTTCCATAATTTGGTCCTTCATTTCCCGCCGCTGCACAGACGACAATGCCGTTTTCCCACGCCCGTTCGACGACTTGCACGAGCGGATCATCATTTTCGGCCGGGAACGGCTGCGGCTCCCCACCAAGCGATAAAGAAATGATTTGAATGCGCTTAGCCGGGTTGTTCCTATTGTAGTCAATGCACCATTCGATGCCGCGCATAATGGTCTCTAGCGTCCCGCTTCCCGAGCGGTCGAGCACTTTGACGCCCACGACGTTCGCCTCATACGCCGGCCCGGCATACAGCCCGTCGGACATGCGCCCGTTTCCGGCCGCATCGCCGGCGCAGTGGGTGCCATGCCCGTTATCGTCATACGGCTCCGTGCGCCCGTTCACCAAATCAACAAACGCCACAATCCGCCCCTCTAAATCGGGATGCGGGGCAATGCCGGTGTCGACAATCGCAATCGTCACCCCTTTGCCGCTCAGCTCGGTTCCATTGACGGTGACGTGTTTCGCATTCGCCGATGGCACGGCGTTGTTTAATAACGCCTTGATCGTGCGGTTCAGATACACTTTCTTCACTTTTGGATGCTCAAGCAGCTGCTCAAGCGCTGCTGGTGTCACCGTTGCGCTGTAGAAGGGAACATGGCGAAAATGGTGGCGTACTGTCATACGGAAATGATCGCGTTCCGCTTTGGCCACTGCCTCCATCCCTTCAGCATTTTCGACTTCAATCAAGACGGAAAGCCTCCGCCATTTCCGCAGCCAGCGCTCGGCCCAGCGGTGAAAAATGCACGGCATGCGCGTCATCGGTTTGTACATATTGACAAGCGCATGGCGGAGAGGACGATCCAACCGCCCCGCATGGCGACGGGCCAACTGGACAATCGAATAGCCAAACATGTCTTTTCCCCCTTCCTTTGTTTCTCGCTATACTCATATGACGGCTGAACAAAGGAGGAGGCGGCCTTTCCCCTAGGACAAACGGACAAAACCACATGCCCGTCTAAAAGCCAGACAAACGTTTTTCGTCACTTCTCGACCTGTTCGAGCACAATCCGCTTCGCTCTTCCTAAATAATGCTCCACTTGGCGCAGCGCGTTTTCCGGTTTAGCAAAGACGCCAACTTGCTTGCCATCAACGATCACACGCGTCAATCTTTGAACGCTTGGCTCATCCGGATCCTGCTCAGGAGGATTGTTCGGCGTCCCTTCTTTTTTTCTCAATCCGAGCGCCCGTTCTAGTCCGTTGACATGACCGCGGGCAATCGTCCGCAAAAATTCGGTGTCCGCCAATTTTTTTGCGTCTTCCTCATTATCGATAAACCCGTTCTCCGTCAACACCGCCGGCATCGTTGTCTCCCTTAGCACATGAAAATTCGCCTTCTTTTTTCCACGGTCGCGGAATCCTGTCGCCCGAATCACTTCTTCATGCAGCACATCGCGAATGCGGGCCGTTCGGGAATTTTCCGACAGCTCGTAGTAAATGTAATCTTCGTATCCCGTGCCACCGCCCGCGTTTACGTGGATCGCAACGTATAGATCGGCTCCCCAGCGGTTGGCTCGCTCCGTCCGCTCGTTCAATGACACCGTTTCATCTTTTGTCCGGCTCAGCTGCACGGAAACTCCTTCGTACTCACTTTGCAAAAGGCGGCTCATCTCCAAGGCGATGGACAGCGTGATGTCTTTCTCCCGCAATCCGTTACCGACCGCCCCAGTGTCCGTCCCCCCGTGACCGGGGTCAAGAAAAATGTTCACCATCGCGCTTCTCTCTCCCACCCTTCTCGCTTAGGAATCTGTCACTATTAGCATAAGCATGACGAGCGAAAATGCGATGGACAGTTTCCCAAAACCAATAAAATAAGGCACAGCCATCTGCTTCGGCTGTGCTTGATTTAAGAACTACCCAACGGTTCCACACCAATGAAGGCCTCTTGCACCGCTAGCGATCAACAACCATTCAACATCGTTACACAAATTGTCCATTCTGCTGACTTCGGCTGAACGTATAAACAGCAATAAGGAAAAATGTCAGTGCAAACGCGAGAAGAATTAACACATGCAAATACAAACTGCCAAAAGAACGCCCCTCCTGCAGCTTCACTAAGAAATCAAGCGTCCACCGTTGCGGTAGAAAGTACGCCGCCTTTTGCAAAAACTTCGGCATCACCTCGACAGGCCAAAAACAGCCGGCCAGCATGCAGGTCGGAACGGTGATCAATGGCTGCAACGCTCCGGCAGAGGTGGAGCTGTTCGCCACCATCACCGTAATCAAAGCCAACCCGATTGCCGATAAAGAGAATACGAAAAGTACGAGGGCCATTTGCCACATCGGAACGTTAGGATAAATATGAAAGATGTTTTTCATCGCCACAAAGGTCACGATCATCTGTACCGTTATGACCAACACATTCACCACAACATTCGATAACACATACGTTCTGGCTTGAATCGGTGTCGTCAATAATCGAGAATACGTGCGCTCTTCTCTTTCTTTGAGGATGATCTCCGTCAAATTTCCCGCTGACATTACCATGATCATGAGCAAGTAGCCGATCGTTTGATACGTGATCGCTTTTTGTTTGGATGTATCGGATAATGAATGAATAGCCAACCGGAACGGTGCGTGTTGATACCGTTCATACATTTTCCAAAAGAGATCGTTGTTTCCATTGGCCAATCGCCCCAATGTGGCCAGATGATCAATGTATTCATGCAAGTATGATTTGATAAACGTAGTGATTTCCGCTCCCTTGAGCGAGACGAGTTCAATCGGCCGAGGTTGGCCGTGCTGGACGCTTTCGGAAAACCCTTGGCGAAAAATCAACACACCATCCACCTTTTGCGAGGTGATTTGGTCGTCCACTGCTGACAACGTGACGCTTTTCACTGATAGATGGTCAATGTTTTTCAGAAAATGGATCGTATCATCGGTAATCCGTCCATGATCCTCATTGACGATCCCGATGCGCACCTCCTTGACAGGGTTGCTCCCGGCCGCAAACAAAGACAAAAGGATTGCCGCCAACGGCGTGCCAAAATATAACAAAAAATTGATTTTTCGACGGAACGTTCGCTTTAACGTATACTTCACCAACCAAATCACATCGTTCACCCTATAATCCCTCCCGTCTCGCTACAGACGCCACCGCGATCAATAAAAACAACGCCGCTAGACCGACATTGAGAAGCATGGTTGGAACCACGCTGGACACATCGTTGGTATATACCATTTTAAAAATCGTTTCATTCATCCAAGAAAGCGGCGACAAATGAGCAACCCACTTCGTTTCATCGATCGGAAAATAAGCACCCCCGAAAAAAGAAGCGAGCTGAATGAGGACCATCGCTATCGTTCGCGCCGCTCCTTCCGTCCTTGCCAGATAGCTCATCCCTAGCCCAAAGCTTATGGCCAATACCACTTCAGTCAACAGAAGCAAATACACGAGACTGAAGTGACGCCCCCAATACGCGTGAAAAACAAGTTTACTAAACAAGATCACTACGGCCACACAAAGAAAATTCGCCACGATGTTTCCGGCCAGTTTTCCAATAAAAATCTCGCTTTTGCGAACAGGGGCCGCCAAAAGGCGGTCAGCCGTCTTCCGCGTCCGCTCTCCCCGCAACAAAGAGCTGCCAGGCAATGCGCTATACAAAGCGATCATGGTCGTCATCGCCACCGCATAATAATCCATCGCCCCCGGTTTTCGTTTGGAACGCAGCGATCGTTCTTGAATGTACTCCTCATGTGGATTTCGATTGGGCTGAAACGAACCCGGCTGCCCTTGCGAAACGGCCATGGCCAGCTGATATTGGCCGACAAACGCGCCCATCACTCCTTGAACAATCCCCCCTTTTACCTTGTTATGTTCATTCGTGTACAACTCGACCCCATGTAAGCCGATCTCGACGTATCCATCGGCTTTTCCGTCCTGGACCGCTTGCTTTCCATTCATATCGTCCGGCACCTTTTGAAAATTGATATGGGCTTTCTTCGCCTCTTGAGCCATGGCGTGAATCGATGCCGACAACTGCCCGGCTGTTTGGTCTTTGTAGAAGACGCGTACCTCACCGACAGAAATCGTCCATTGGAACGCGTGAGAAAGGGCTGTTCCTAAGATGAACATGAGTACAATCGGAAACAGCAGCATGAAAAACAGCGTCCGGGCATCACGAAAATCGCTTTTGATCTCCTTTACCGCGATCCGAACAATATTCAAAAGAAGCACCTCCTTTGCCCAATGAAAGATCGGTCATGAATCGCGCAAATTTCTCCCCGTCAGCGTAAGAAAAACGGTTTCTAAATTCGGTGATTGGTCTTCGAGCGACCGGATCTCCACCCCGTCATTGATCAAACATTGCACAATTTGATTTAAATGATTAACATTGATGTCCGAACTGATTTTAATCATATTTTCTTCACATTGCACCGCCTTGACCCCGGGAATGTCTTGTAGATGCTGCTTGTTGAGCTGATCCATGCCCCTGATTTCGATCCAAATATCTTTTGTATCGGTAATCATCGCTTCCAATTGCTCCTTTGTCCCCTCTGCGATGATCTTTCCGTGATCAATGATCGCGATTCGTGTACAAATTTCTTCAACTTCCTCCATGTAATGGCTTGTATAAATCATCGTACATCCCATGTCATTGAGCTTTTTGACCGCAGCTAAAATATCATTTCGCGACTGCGGATCGATGCCGACTGTTGGTTCGTCCATAATGATGAGCTTCGGCCGATGGGCGATCGCACAGGCGATATTGAGCCTCCGTTTCATCCCGCCTGAGAAATGCTTCGGATAACGTTTGCGTTTATCGCTCAAGCCAACAAACTCAAGCGCCTCTTCCACCCGCTGGCGCAGCTCCGCGCCGCGCAGTCCATACAATCCGGCAAAGAACTCTACATTCTCATACGCCGTCAAATTTTCATAGATGGCGATTTCTTGAGGCACGATGCCGATCTGTCGTTTGGCAAACTGGCGGTGCCTCGTGATGTCCTTGCCGAGAATCGTGATTTCACCTGCGTTCGGGCGCAGCAACCCGGCAATCATATTGATCGTGGTGCTTTTTCCCGCTCCGTTGGCTCCGAGAAAGCCAAAGATTTCTCCTTCGGCGACAGAGAGGGACATATGATCTACCGCAATGAAGTCGCCAAATTTTTTCGTGACCTGCTTGATTTCCAACATGTTCACCGTTCCACCTTCTTTCCATACTTGGTGTTATTGATTATAGAAAAAAAGATGAACTCCTGTAAGTGCAGGAATTCATCTCGTTGACATGAGAAAATTCACGAATTACTCATGAATCGGAAGCAATGTTGTGACAGAGAACCCGTTTGTCCCATCGACAATGACCGTGCCATGAACAGAGGCCGCCCGTTCCTCCATGCCGATGATCCCAAGCCCTTTCTTGATCTTGGTCGCACCTTTCCCGTTATCTTTCACTTCCACCTTGATGACTCGATTCAAGACGTGAATCTCAACGGCAATGGCGGTAGCCTCGGCGTATTTGATCGCATTCGTCAACGCCTCGGCCATGTTCTCATAAATGACTTTCCATTGGATTGGCGTAATCACATCCAGATCCCCTTTGCATACGAGTGGAATCGGGAGATGATGTTGGGCGGAAAACTCATCAATAAATAATTTCACTCGATTGATCCCCATTTGCTCAGGTGGCGGTTTCATCTGTTTTAAGGTCATCCGGATTTGTTCAATGCCTTCTTTGGAAATGTGGATGGCGTTTTCCAACAATTGTTTTGCCTTGTTGCGATCTCCATCCATCAACCGTTTGGCCGCCTCCATCTGAATGAGCGCCCCCGTCAGCGAATGGCCGATTTGGTCATGAATGCGCTGTGACAGACGGTTTCGCTCTTCTAATTGCAACATATATTCCGATTGCTTGATATATTGATGATATTCGTTGACACTCCTTGTCAGCCGATGCCAATCGTTACGCAGTTGATCCAAACGATCTTCTTGTTGTTTCATCCGCTCAAGATGGCGCTTGGCGGTCGTCACGCTGACAAGACTGAACAACGCCACAAGACCATACAATTTCGCTGCCGAAGGGCCAAGCCAAACCATAGGAACAAGCAGCACCACCCATATCCCCCATAGTCGGGGAATATAGAACGAAGCCAACTCATATCCATTGAGAGGCAACAATAAACCAAATGACGGCTCCACATAGGCGCTGGAAAGGATCACAAGGACGACGGAACACAGCGCCGCTCCCTTTTTCCACCTTACATTTCGAACGATAGAAGCAGACAAACTGAGACAAAAATAAATCAGAGAGGACAAGACAAACCAAGATTCATTCCTCTGTTCCGATGAGATATAATCAAGCGCTGCATATCCCCATACAATGAGTTTGTAAAACAGAAGCAAACGTTCCATACCGCTCCCTCAACCGATTTTCCCCGTCAGGTAATAAACAGCGATTTGCGTTCGATGCTGCAATCCTGTTTTATTGAAAATGGACGTAATGTAATTAGCCACCGTTCCCTCGGAGATAAATAGCTGGCTGGCAATTTCTTTATTCGAAAGCCCTTTCGCAATGAGCGCCATAATGTCCAACTCTCGCTCAGTAAACAGACGTTTGTCGATTTTCGGCGTCGGTCCTTTTTCTTCTTTGAGATTGGACTTGATTTTTTCCATGACCACCTCTTGCATGACCACTTGACCGTGATAAACGGCTTTGATCGCTTCCCGGATTCGCTCTGGATCGGTATTTTTTAAAAAATATCCCTTTGCGCCGTATTGGATGGCATCCATAATGTACTCATCATCATCAAACGTCGTCAAAATCAGCGGCTTTGTCTTCGTCTGCTCACAGATGAGCTTCGTCGCTTCGACGCCGTTCATGTTCGGCATGCGCACATCCAATAACGCAATATCGACTTCATGATGCCGGCAATATTCCACCGCCTCTTTCCCATCACTTACGGTCGCGACGACATCAAACTCGTCATACGTGCTTAAGATGATCCGCAGCCCTTCGCGGACAAAGGAATTGTCATCGGCAATGAGCACTTTGATCCGCAGCGGATCGGGCGCAGAGGTCTGTTTCATCTTTCCCCATCCTTTCCTCATCCACTTTGCGTTTTCCCCATTCATCGTCATGTGTGGACGCTCTGAACGATTTACTTTCATTGTAATGAATAAGAGGAGTTTCTTCCATTGCCATGAAGGAAAGGGAGCTCAGGTAGGAGTGATA
This sequence comes from Geobacillus sp. YF-1, assembly GCF_052692335.1. Lineage (NCBI taxonomy): Bacteria > Bacillati > Bacillota > Bacilli > Caryophanales > Anoxybacillaceae > Geobacillus > Geobacillus sp. YF-1. The sequence goes on along the minus strand of NZ_CP199850.1, from coordinate 206,725 downwards.
TGATTCCCCCTAGGGGTGGAGCGGTAAACGTGATGATCGATGAAGAGCCCGCCCTGTTGCAAATTGATGTTTCCGATACAGGCATCGGCATCGCGCCGGAGCATTTGCCCTTTTTGTTCGATCGCTTTTACCGCACAGATGAAGCGAGGACGCGAAATCGCGGGGGAACCGGATTGGGCCTTGCTATTGCCAAAGAATTCGTATCGGCTCACGGCGGAACCATCGATGTCCACAGCACTCTTGGCCAAGGGACGACCTTTCGGGTCAAGCTTCCCCGCTGACGATAACGAAGACGTTTATGGTAAAATGAAAACAGGAATCCTTAACCAAAAGGAGGGATCGCCATGCCCCGCGCACAAAAATGGGTGAACTATTTCCTTTCACATCGCCATGTCACGCTGGAACTGATCAACAAAATCGACGAAGCGCATTATGAGTACAAACCGACGCCGACGTCGATGACGGCGAAGCAGCTGGCGACGCATATGCTGTTCAGCTTTTACAATTTCGCCAATGCGGCGAAATACGGCGATCCATCGCTGTTCCGGCAAAAAATCGAAGAACCGGAGACAAATTTGGCTAAGCTGGCGGAAACGTATACGGAAAAAACGAGGCAGCTCATCGAATCAATGAGTGATGACGACTTTAACCGGACGCTTGATTTCACTTCCATCTTTGGTATTCACATCACAGCCGCGCAGCTGCTGCAAATGGCGATGGATCACGAAATCCACCATAAAGGGCAGCTGTTCGTCTACGTCCGCGCAATGGGGCATACGGACTTGCCGCTGTTTGTGAAGCGCGGCTGATTTGCCTTCATCCTACCGGCCTCACCTCAATGGAATGGCAAAAAACAACCGGCTCGGAGGACTCGAGCCGGTTGTTCATTTGCTTAACGGACGGATTCGTCGATCGAGCAGTTGCCGTCCGTGCATGTGCCGCCTTCGTCAGCGAGCGGCCGCAACGGCGAAGCTTGTTGTTCCTCCTCCCACACCGTTTCTAGCGCCCGCCGGAACACATCCGCCGGCTGAGCCCCAGAAATGGCATACTTTCCATTCAGCACGAAAAACGGCACACCGCGGACACCAAGCCGGGCTGCCTCCGCTTCATCGTTTCGCACCTGCTCCGTGTAGCGGCCGCCATGAAGCACCGCTTCCGTCTCGCTTCGGTCAAGCCCGGCCGCTTCCGCGATGTCAAGGAGCACAGCGCGGTCGCTGATTCGCTTTGATTCGGTGAAATACGCGAAAAACAGCCGTTCGACGACATCATCAAGCTTCCCTTTTTCCTTCGCGTATTGCGCCAAGCGATGAGCGTCAAACGTATTCGTCGGCTTCATCGTCTCGAAGCGGAACGTCAAGCCGACCGCTTCCGCCTGCCTGCCGATATCCGCGTTTGCCCGCTTCGCTTCCTCCACCGTAATTCCGTATTTTTTGGCAATGATTTCATGGATCGTCAGCGGCGTCTCATTGGGGGCGTTCGGGTCGAGCTCAAAGCTGCGGAAGACGACCGTCACGTCGTTTCGGTGCGGAAACTGTTCCAGCGCTTGTTCCAAACGGCGCTTGCCGATATAGCAAAACGGACAGACAAAATCGGACCATACTTCAATTTTCATGGCCATCCTCCTCTACTTTTGACACGCTTCCCCTCCATTGTAGCCCATTGCCGGTCGAATGGCTAACGAAAGGCATGGGAACGGACGTGCCTGCATAACATTGTACTACCATGCGGTTGGACAAGGAGGGAAAATCTAATGCGTTCTGAGGAATTCGGCGCCTTTCTGTTGCGAATCATCACCGGATTCATTTTTTTCGCCCATGGCTGGGTGAAATGGCAGCGAGGGCTCGGGGCAGCGGCCGATTCGTTTGCGGCGATGGGGCTTCCCGGCTGGCTCGCCTACATCGTCACGATTGTCGAACTGGCCGGCGGCTGGGCAATGATGCTCGGCCTCGGCACACGGCTGATGGCTGCGGCGTTTGCTGTCATTATGACGGGGGCGATCGTCACCGTCAAAGCGGACGCCGGGCTGCTTGGCAACGGACGGGAGACAGGCTATGAATTCAACCTCGCCTTGCTTGCCATGTCGATGTATTTATGGCTGAACGGAAGCCAACTTTGGTCGTTGGACACGGTTATCGGGCGGCCGCGGAGCTGAAGCGCTGGCACAAAAAACCGGTGTCCCGCTTCATGTGCGGGATACCGGTTTCTTCCTGCTTCATCCTTTTTCCACTGTCAACTTCACAACGCGCTCGCCGACCGCCCGAATCAGTTCAGGCGGCAGTGGAAAGCTGACCGCTGCCGGGTCGGCAGCGACCGCCGGAATGGTGGCGGCAAATTGTTCGTCCGTGATCGGATAATCAGCAAAATCAGCCGGCAGCCCGATGTCATCGCGCAAGCGGCGAATGCGCTCGATCGCTTTAGCGAGCAGCACCTCTTCCCCTTGGCCGTGATCGTGAATGCCGAGCGCTTCAGCCAACCGCTTCGCCTTCGGCAAATACAGATCAAGAATCATTTCCATGACGACCGGCAAAAAGACCGCATTCGCCAGCCCATGCGGAATGCGGAACATCGCCCCGTACGCATGGGCGAAATTGTGCACCGGGATGGCGTTTAACGCAAAGCTGAAAGCGGTGATGCCAAGCAAGCTTGCCTGCAGCATCTCCGCGCGGGCGCGGATGTTTCCACCGTCACGGACCGCCTGCGGCAAATAATCGTGAATCAAACGAATCGCTTGCAAAGCGCATGCATCCGTAAGCGCGGTCGCCGTCGGCGAGGCGAGCGCCTCAATGGCATGGGTGAGCGCATCCATGCCGGTGAACGCCGTCACCTTCGGCGGCAGCCCGACTGTCAAATCCGGGTCGAGCACCGCCACATCGGCATTAATAAACGGATGGATGATGTTCGTTTTCAACCGCAACTCTTCATTATAAATGACTGCAATCGGCGACACTTCCGACCCCGTTCCGGCGGTCGTCGGGATGGCGATGTGCGGAATCGGCATGAATTGCGCCTTTGGAAACGACTCGTACAACAACCCGCCGGGAATGGCCTCTTTAATGTCGCGCAACCCTTTGAACACGGCGTATTTCACGCCTTTAGCCGTATCCAATACGCTGCCGCCGCCGACGGCCAACAAGGCATCGGCGCCGACTTCGCGCGCATAGCGCGCGGCCTCATTGACGCATTCGCTTTCCGCATCTTGGCGGATATCTAGGAAGATGCCAGCCAGTTCCGGTCCAGTCCCGTGCGGCGTCAGCCAAAACAGATCGGCCACCTTCCCGACGACGCCGGCCTGCTCCAGACCGCGGTCGGAAAGCAACAGCACCCGCTTGGCGCCGAGCCCGCGGAACAAATCCGGCACGAGTGCCCGGCTATTTGAGCCCGTATAAATCGCCGTGCGCAGCCAAAAATTCGCTAACGTCGTCATTCCCCGTCCCCCTTTTTATGCTTTTCTCATTGCGCCCAACTTCGAAAACAGCACTTGATACCATTTGCGCTTCTCGAGCTCCGGCACCATCGACGTATGCACATGTTTCAGCTGCGTGTAGGCATCAAGCGAATATTTGCCCATCTCGCGCCCGATGCCGCTTTGCTTGTAGCCGCCAAACGGCGCGTCATTGCGCAGCATGTGCCAGTCATTGATCCAAACGACGCCCGCCCGCAAGCGCCCGGCGATGGCGTACGCCTTGTTGACATCGCGCGTCCAGACGCCGGCCGCCAGCCCGTAAATCGTATCGTTCGCCATCGCCACCGCCTCCTCCACGTCGTGGTAGCGAATGACAGACAACACCGGGCCGAAAATTTCTTCTTGGGCGATTTTCATGTCGTTTTTCACATTCGTAAAAATCGTCGGCGCGACAAAATGGCCGCCTTCACAGCCCGGGACATCCACCGCATGACCGCCGCAGACAAGCGTCGCCCCTTCGCGTTGGCCGGCTTCAATATAGGATAGCACCGTTTCTTGTTGCCGCTTGGAAATGACCGGGCCGATATCGGTCGCCGGGTCAAGCGGGTGGCCGATTTGCAGCGTTTTTGTCAGCGCGACGAGCCGTTCGACGACTTCATCATGCATCCGATCCGGCACAAACAACCGCGTTCCCGATTCGCACAGCTGGCCGGAGTGCAAAAAGACGCCAAACAAGCTGCCCGGAATGGCGATCTCCAAATCCGCATCATCAAGCAAAATGTTCGGCGACTTGCCGCCAAGTTCAAGCGTGACGTTTTTCACCGTTTCCGCCGCCAACGCCATAATGCGGCGGCCAACTTCGGTTGAACCGGTAAACGCCACCTTGTCCACTTGCGGATGACGGACAAGCGCCTCCCCGACTTCCGCGCCCGGTCCAGCCACTACGTTGATAACCCCAGGGGGCACGAACGACGAAATGATTTCCGCCAGTTTGAGCGTCGATAGCGGCGTATAGCTTGCCGGCTTGACAACTATCGTATTGCCCGTCGCCAGCGCCGGGGCGATTTTCCACGACGCGATCATGAGCGGCAAATTCCACGGCGTAATCGCTGCGCACACCCCGATCGGCTCGCGCCAAACAAAATTGTGCGCCGGTCCGGGAAATGGCGGAATCGGCAGCGTTTCCGAAAAGGGGTACTCTTGAACGATATTCGCCATCGTTTGGAACAAATCGACCGTCTGCAAAATATCAATCGAGCTGATGCGCCGGATCGTCCCTCCGCTTGAGATCGCTTCCAAATAAGCGAGTTCTTGGGCGTTGGCGGCAATGGCCTGAGCGATCGCATTCAGCACGCGCGCCCGTTCTTTCGGTTTCATCGTCTTCCAATCCGTCTCGTCAAACGCCTTGCGCGCCGCCTTCACCGCCCGATCCACATCTTCGGCTGTCGCCTTCGCGACGGTCGCCACCGCCTCGCCGGTCGCCGGATTGTAGACGTTAAACGTTTCCCCACTGCTTGCCGGCTGCCATTGGCCGTCAATGAAGAGCGGAAAATGATGCACTTGCACATGGGTGGTCATGACGATTTCTCCCTTCCTTGTTTTCGACTCTCAACTTCTAGCCAACGTTTTCGCTTTCCTCAAGACCGAACAGCTCGTCAAACGGCTTCTCCTGCGCTTTTTTCAACACTTCCATCCTCGTTGCCAGTTGGCGGGCGGTGAAATTCATGATATCGGCATAGTGGTCGGGGCCGAAAATCGAATCGCGAGCCGCTGCTTCCTCATTGAGTTTCACGGCAAGCGGGGCGAGCTCCTCCATTTTCTTCATCACCACTTGCAAAACAGGCGGATGTTCCCTAATAAGCCTCTGCAGCAAAAACGTCCCGTAGGCGATATGACGCGACTCATCTTTTTTCAAATAGCCGATCCCTTTCAATAAGCCGGGCATGACTTTCATTTGCTCGAGGGACTTATAGAAGCCATAATAGCCGGTTTCCGCCAATACGCCTTCCACAAACATGTTGTATACGACCGATGCCTCAGCGACCGCCTCTGGGGATGAGTCATGCTCGAGCCGTCCCATCGCCGACGGCAAAATGTCGTTAAAAATCGTGTGATACGTCTCTGAATGGTAATGGGACAAATCTTCTTTGACGCCGAGCGCATTGAGCACGAGACGGAAAAACTCGGTATGTTTCGCCTCCTCAAACAAAAAGGTGGTTAAGTACATCTCCTCTTCGATCCGCCCCTCTTTGGCGACGACCATCAAAAGCGGCAACAAATCGCGCGTCACCGCCTCTTCACCCGCCTGAAACTGGGCAATGAGCCGTAAAATCCCCTCTTTCATTGGATCCGGCAACGTCTCCCAATCTTTCACATCTTGCGTCAAATCAATGTCCGCCGGATTCCACACCCCCAACCGCTTAGCTTTTTGGTAGAGACGAAATGGAAACGAATCCTCCTGCAACCCTCGCGTTCTAGTTGTGACCAACGGCTGTAGCCGCTGCACACTCATCACTCCTTCGTCTTTTTTGGACAATGGCTGTTGATCTCTGGATGGATGATCTGTGGGGACAATCGATCGATGAAAAGGCTTACCAATATACGGCTGCGCCAACCGGCAGGCTCTTGGCAAGGAGTAAGGAGTACTAATGAAAACAAAAAATTACGAATTTTCTATAATCAAATCTTATTCTAGCAATCCACCTTTTTTCCGTCAATGAAAAGCGAGTGACATTTTCCGACAAGGAAAAGGCAGAGGGAGAACAGCACTCCAGCCTCCCTCTGCTGCGACAAATTAGGCGCCAACCCCATTTGACGCCCGATCGTTGTTTCCCTTCGGTCGAAACGTCCCGTTTCCGAGTCAAGGCTTGGGAACTCGAGCCATGGGGACGCGTGATAAGCAGCACCGCGGCAACGGATTTGAAAAATGATGCTTGGAAAGCGGCCTGCCCTCTTCAATCACCGGCCTTGATTACACCCGCGCTTTTCCGTATTCTTTCCGCAGTTCGCTCGCAATGATGTTGCGCTGAATTTCTGAGGTGCCTTCGTAAATTTTCGTGATGCGGGCATCGCGGAAATAGCGCTCGATCGGATAGTCTTTCATGTAGCCAAGGCCGCCATGAATCTGCACGGCCATATCGGCGATCTTGTTGTACACTTCCGAACCGAACAGCTTCGCGATAGCCGCTTCTTTAACGACGCGCATCTTTTGGTCGACCATCCAAGCGACACGGTAGACGGTTGAACGGAGCACTTCGATTAACATGCTCATTTCCGCCAACATATGTTGGATCGCTTGCTGCTCGATGATCGGCTTGCCGAACTGTTCACGCTGTTCGGCGTATTCCATGCAATATTCGAGCAGGCGGATGCACGAGCCGAGGTTGCGCGCGGCGAGACCGACGCGGCCGTTCGCTAAAATTTTCAAGGCGTTGACATATCCTTCCCCTTCTTTCCCAAGCACGTTTTCGGCCGGTACTTCCAAGTTGTCAAAAAACAGCTCAGCCGAATGCGACCCGCGCAACCCCATTTTCCGCTCGACTTTTCCGATGATAAAGCCGGGAAAATCTTTTTCTACGATAAACGACGTGATGCCTTTCGGGCCTTTGGACGGATCGGTGACCGCCATCACCGTAAACACGTGGGCGTCAATGGCGTTGGTAATATAATGTTTCGAGCCGTTGATGATGTAGCGGTCGCCTTTGCGAACGGCGGTTGTTTTCAAAGCGGCGGCGTTTGATCCGGCGCTCGGCTCCGTGAGAGCAAAAGCGCCGATCCATTCGCCCGTCGCCATCTTTGGCAAATAACGCTGCTTTTGTTCTTCCGTGCCGAGCTCGACGATGCCGACCGTACCGATGCCGGTATGGGCGCCGATTAACGTCGTATAGCCGTTATGCGTTTTGCCAAGCTCTTCGTAAATGGCGCATTTGCCGACCATCGACAAGCCGAGGCCGCCGTACTCTTCCGGAATGCTTAATCCAAACAACCCCATTTCTTTCGATTTTTCAACGATATCCCGCGGAATCTGATCATTTTCCTCAATATCCATCGCCACCGGTTCGACGACTTCGCTCACAAACTTACGGACGTTTTCTTTTAACCATTCCATCTCGGCTGGCAGCGTGAAATTCATCTTGTTCCCCTCCCAAAACGCGAATAATTTGTATAATTCAAAAAATATCTCTCCCTATTTATGTTACCTGCTTTCTTTTGCCAGAACAACTATTTGCGCCGAGCAGACACACAACGTTCTGCATCATCGCTTGGTAGGTTTGCAGTCAAAAAAGCAGCGAGCTTGGAACCAGCGGCAACACGTTGAAACCGGAGCTCTAGGAGGCTGGTGAAAAACCGTTGATTCCCTTCTTCAATGGGAGAACGTGTGAAAAGCAGGACGGATGCAACAAGGTTTTTTCGAATTGAGAAATAACATTGCAAACCCGGATCTAGAAGGCTGGTGAAAAACCGCTGTCACCTCCCGATCGGCGGCATTTTCATTCAGAAGAGAAGCGGATCCTGCAAGGTTTTTCTAATTGAGAAATGAGTGGAATCAGTCGTTTTTGCACTAAATCACCCGCCTCCTAGGATTAAATCACCAGCGTCATAGACGTTCGCCGCGAAAATTCATCGTTGATTCACAAAAATGTATTGTCTTCTTGCGCATGAATTCGCTATAATAGAGCTTGTTAATGATATTGATTCTCATTTTCCTAGTTCAAAAGGAGGTGGCCGCATGGTCCGCCTATACGCTGACGGACTGACCGTCCGCTACGATGACCGGACGATTTTTGAACGCTTGTCCGTCCGCATTCCCGACCGGCAAATCACCGCCATTATCGGGCCGAACGGGTGCGGCAAGTCGACGCTGCTCAAAACGCTGACGCGCATCATTTCCCCGCAATCCGGGGCGGTGATGTTGGATGGCCGAGCGATTTCACAACAGCCAACGAAAGAGCTGGCGAAAAAAATGGCCATTTTGCCGCAGACGCCGGAAGCGACAAGCGGATTGACCGTCGGTGAGCTCGTCTCATACGGCCGCTTTCCTTATCAAAGAGGATTTGGCCGTTTAACAAAAAAAGATTACGAAGCGATCGACTGGGCGCTTGCCGTGACAAAAACAGCCGAGTTGAAACATCGGCCGGTTGATGCCCTCTCCGGCGGACAGCGGCAGCGCGTTTGGATCGCCATGGCGCTCGCGCAAGAGACGGACATCATCTTTTTGGACGAACCGACGACGTATTTGGACATCGCCCATCAACTCGAGGTGCTCGAGCTGCTTGAACGGCTGAACAAAGAAGAAGGGCGGACAATTGTGATGGTGCTCCATGACATTAACCAGGCGGCGCGGTTTGCCGACTATGTGATCGCTATGAAAGCGGGCCAAATCGTCAAAGCCGGGCCGAGCGAAGACGTCATTTGCCGTGAAGTGCTTCGCGACGTGTTTGGCATTGACGCTGACATCGGCCGCGACCCGCGGACGAACAAGCCGGTTTGTTTTACGTATCATTTGCTGAAAGGAGTTTATTCATCATGAGAAAAACGTGGCTTTCCTTGTTGCTTCTTTTTATCCTTGTGTTAAGCGCGTGCGGCAACACAGCGGACGACAACAAGAACAACAGCGCTTCACCAAAGGAAAAAAAGCCGGAAACGATTACGTACCAGTCGGAAAACGGACCGGTGAAAGTGCCGGCTGATCCGAAACGAGTCGTCGTCTTATCGACGTTTGCCGGCCATGTGCTTGCCTTAGGCGTTCCCATTGTCGGTGTGGATTCGTGGTCAAAAATGAGCCCGCTCTTTCAGGATAAACTGAAAGACGCACAAGTGGTGACAGACGAAGACATTGAAAAAATTGTGGCATTAAAACCGGACTTAATTATCGGATTATCGAATACAAAAAACGTTGACAAATTAAGCAAAATCGCTCCAACTGTCACGTTTACATACGGAAAAGTCGACTACTTGACACAGTTTTTGGAAATCGGCAAACTGTTAAATAAAGAAAAAGAAGCGAAAGCGTGGATTGACGACTTCAAACAACGGGCACGACAAGCCGGGGAAGACATCCGGGCGAAAATCGGCGAAAACGCGACCGTCACCGTAGCGGAAAACTTTGATAAGCAGCTGTATGTGTTCGGCAACAATTGGGCGCGCGGTACGGAAATTTTGTATCAAGAAATGAAGCTGAAAATGCCAAAAGCTGTCGAAGAGCAGGCGCTGAAACCGGGCTATTACGCCGTTTCCCTTGAAGCGCTGCCGCAGTTTGTCGGCGATTACCTCATCTTAAGCAAAAACAGCGACGGCGATACATCGTTTATGGAAACGAACACGTTTAAAAACATCCCGGCGGTCAAAAACGGCCGTATGTTCGTCGCTGATGCCAAGGCGTTTTATTTCAATGACCCGATTACGTTAGACTACCAGCTCGATTTCTTTAAAAAACATTTTTTGGGCCAATAACCGATGAGACGGGCGTTCACACGCAGTGAATGTCCCGTCCTTTCTTGTGAAAAGGAGGAATCCGCCGATGGAAGCCAACCGCCGACGCTGGCCGTTTCGTTATACGTTTCCCTTCTCACTTGTCCTGCTGCTGGCCGTGTGGTTCAGCTCGATGGCGATCGGTGTCGCTGATACCGCGTGGAGCGACGTATGGCGAGCGCTCTTCTCCAACGAACAAGGCAAACAGCTTGACGTGATTCGCGAGCTCCGTCTGCCGCGGGAAACGGCGGCGGCCTTTGTCGGCGCCGGACTCGCCGTCGCCGGGGCGATCATGCAAGGAATGACACGCAACCCGCTCGCTGACCCAGGGCTGCTTGGTTTAACCGCTGGAGCGAACGCAGCGTTGGCCATAACGATGGCCTGTTTTCCTTCGGCCCATTATCTCGTAATCACCGTCGCTTGTCTGCTTGGGGCGGCTGCCGGGGCGGGGATGGTCTTTGGCATCGGCGCCGCCCGCAAAGGCGGCTTTTCACCATTGCGCATCGTCTTAGCCGGTTCGGCAATCTCAGCGCTTTTGTTTGCCGTCGCTGAAGGGGTTGGCCTTTATTTTCATATTTCCAAAGACGTTTCGATGTGGACATCGGGCGGGGTAGCCGGGACGTCGTGGAAACAGCTGTCAGTCATCATTCCGCTCATCGTGATCGGGCTCGCCATTGCCGCATGGTATTCGCGGCAGCTGACGATTCTTAGCTTGAGCGAAGACGTCGCCGTCGGCGTCGGGCAAAACACAGCGATTGTCAAAGCATGGCTGTTTTTGGCTATCTTTTTATTGACAGGAGCGTCGGTCGCCATCGCCGGCAACATCACCTTCATCGGCTTGATGATCCCTCATCTTGTGCGCGCAATCGCCGGCGCCGATTACCGATTCATCATCCCGCTGTCGGCCACAGTCGGCGCGGCCGGCATGATCGGCGCCGATACGGCGGCCCGTACGATCAACGCCCCGTTTGAAACGCCGGTGGCAGCCATCGTTGCGGTGATCGGCTTGCCGTTTTTCTTGTTTGTCGTGCGGAAAAAAGGGAGGGGCTTGGCATGAGAACGCGCATCACGATCGTGTTGGGACTGCTTTTGTTGCTTATTGCCGCAACGGCCGCCATCGCGTTGGGCACCGGCGAGGCGCCGCTCTCGTATGGCCGCATCTTGCCGACGCTGTTCGGCTACGGCTCGATGCAAGAAGAATTTATTTTGTTTTCTCTCCGCCTGCCGCGCATCGTGATTACGTTGCTCGCCGGGATGGCGCTCGCCCTATCGGGAGCGATGCTGCAAGGCATCACCCGAAATGAACTCGCCGATCCGGGCATATTGGGCATCAACGCCGGAGCCGGCGCGGGCGTCGCTATATTCTTTTTATTTTTCCCGATTGAAGCCGGGACGTTTCTTTACGCGCTGCCGCTCGTCGCCTTCGTCGGAGCGCTGTTGACGGCAGCGGCCATTTACGCCGTTTCTTACAATCAAACAACCGGGCTGCAGCCGGTATCGTTCATTCTTACTGGGGTCGGATTTTCGATGGCGCTCTCCGGGCTCATGATTGTCCTCATTTCCGCCGCCGACCGAACGAAAGTCGACTTTATCGCCAGATGGCTTTACGGCAACATTTGGGGCGATGATTGGCCGTTTATTTGGGCGATGCTGCCGTGGCTTGTCATCGGTGCGTTGATCGGCCTGTATCGGGCGAAACGGCTAAACCTTTTGCACTTAGGCGATCCGGTTGCCATCGGGGTCGGCGTCCATGTTCGCCGCGAGCGGCTCGTGCTGATGACAACCGCCGTTGCCGTCGCGGCAGCGGCCGTCGCTGTAACCGGGGGCATTTCCTTTATCGGCTTAATGGCGCCACACATCGCCAAAATGATCGTCGGCCCGCGCCATGAGCGGGCCATTCCGGCAGCGATGCTCATCGGCGGCTGGCTGCTGCTTGCCGCTGACACGATCGGGCGCAACGTTCTCGCCGAACCGCTTCCAGCAGGAGTGGTGGCGTCAATCATCGGTGCACCATACTTCATTTATTTGTTATGGAAGCGCGGAACCTTTTAACGACCATGAAAAAGCTCACAGGCGACAAAGCCCGTTCGCCGCTACTCCCGTTTCACGTGGAAGCGGGAAGTTTTCCGTTTGCGAGAAGGGCCGCCTCCAAGACGAAAAAACAGCCTTGGGGCAGCCCTTTTTGGCCAAACCATTTTTTACGATGTCGGAATTAAGAAACCTGGCGCCGCTTCCAAACGCGGATCGCTCCAACCACAATAACCGCAGCAATAAGGATATACACCACTTCAGCGTACATCCCAATCACTTCCGATACTTTCCCCCACGATTCACCGAGCGCCGCCCCGATCGAGATTAAAATCGTATTCCAAATAAGCGTGCCGAGCACCGACAGCCAGACAAACAGCCACACGTTCATCTTCGCCATACCAGCGGGAATCGAAATCAAGCTGCGCACGAGCGGAATCATACGGCCAACGAATACCGCCCACACCCCGTAGCGCTGAAACGTCCGGTTCGCCTTATCGATGTCTTCCGGCTTCACCCGCAGCCATCTGCCCCACCGGTCAACGATCCGCCCAAGCCGCTCGACCGACAACAGCCGGCCGATACCGTACAGCACGATCGCCCCAACAACCGAACCCGCTGTCGCTGCCGCAATGACGCCGGGAACCGTCAAGGTGGTGTAGGTCGTCATAAACCCACCAAACGGCAAAATGACTTCCGACGGAATCGGCGGAAAGATATTTTCCAGTGCGATCATGAGGAAAATGCCGATATAGCCAAATTGCTCCATAAAATCAGTGATCCATGTCTGCACGGGTCTTCCTCCATTCACTTGCTCTTCGTCTCTGTATGATAGGTATGCTTCATCCGTACCATCCTTTCTCCTATCTTAGCAGAAAATGCGCGGTGACCGCAAAAATAACAGGAGCTGATTCCAGCCCCACACTTGATTGGGCGGGCGTTTGAATCAGCTCCCTCTTTCGCTTCACAGCCTATTCGCATTCCATTCAAGCGATATGCTCTCTTGTTGAACGAGATTCGCAACCCTCTTTCGCTTGACAGCCTATTCGCATTGCATTCTCATTCGTTTGGACTGGAAACCGGCCGGGATAAAACGTTCACAATCCGCTCAAGCGCCCAGTCCAACTCTTCTTTTGTCACGATGAGCGGCGGCGCGAAGCGAATGACCGTCTCGTGTGTTTCCTTGCAAAGCAAGCCTTGCTCTTTCAGCGCCTCACAGTACGGACGCGCTGGGCCATGCAGCTCAACGCCGATAAACAAACCGCGGCCGCGAATTTCTTTAATATCCTCGTTTCGAATTTGTTTTAGTTTCGAAAGGAAGTATTCGCCAAGTTCAAGCGAACGCTCCGCTAGACGCTCTTCTTCAATCACCTCGAGCGCCGCGATCGACACCGCGCAAGCGAGCGGGTTGCCGCCGAACGTCGAGCCGTGCGAGCCGGGTTCAAACACCGACAAAATATCGCGATTGGCGACGACGCACGAAATCGGGAACACCCCGCCGCCCAACGCTTTTCCTAAAATATACATATCCGGCACAACCTCTTCCCAGTCGCAGGCAAACAACTTCCCGGTCCGGCCGAGCCCGGTTTGAATTTCGTCCGCGATGAACAAGACGTTATGTTGCTTGCATACGTCATACGCCGCTTTTAAAAATCCTTGCGGCGGGATGCGGATGCCCGCTTCGCCTTGGATCGGCTCGACAAGAAACGCCGCTGTATTCGGTGTGATCGCGGCTTTCAGCGCTTCGATATCGCCGTACGGGATGATTTTCACGCCCGGCAACAGCGGCCCAAACCCGCGTTTATAAGCCGGTTCGGACGACAGCGACACGGCGGCAAGCGTCCGGCCGTGGAAGTTTCCTTCACAAACGATGATTTCGGCTTGGTTGTCCGGGACGCCTTTGACGTCATACGCCCAGCGGCGCGCCGCTTTGAGCACCGTTTCCACCGCTTCGGCGCCCGTGTTCATCGGCAGCACCATTTCTTTTTTTGTCAATCGGCATACTTTCTCGTACCAAGGACCGAGCTGGTCGTTATGGAACGCGCGCGACGTGAGCGTGACACGATCCGCCTGCTTTTTCAGCGCCGCAATAATTTTCGGATGGCGATGGCCTTGGTTCACCGCCGAATAAGCGCTTAACATATCCATATAGCGGTTGCCTTCCGGGTCTTTCACCCATACTCCTTCCGCTTCCGAGATGACGATCGGCAGGGGATGGTAATTGCGCGCCCCGTATTGTTCCGTCTTCGCAATGAGCTGTTCCGATTTGGTTGCCATCTTCACCGCTCCTTTCCGTTTTCTTCGTTGCGTTGCAAAAGCGGGTGTCCCAAAAGGACTGGGACACCCTCTCTCATCGCTATATAAGCACCAGCCGCTTCCCTGCCACACGATATGTTGTGTCTTTCTTGAGGGGAGATCGCCTGTTGGGTCAGCCCCTTTGCCTTAAAACATTTCCGATACCGTTTTCGCTTGCATATGGAGGAGTAAGTAATCCGGACCGCCGGCTTTCGAGTCCGTCCCTGACATATTGAAGCCGCCAAACGGTTGATAGCCGACGATCGCACCCGTGCAGCCGCGATTGAAATACAAGTTGCCGACATGGAATTCTTGCCGCGCTTTTTCAAGATTCGCTCGGTTGCGGGAAATGACAGCGCCTGTCAGGCCGTATTCTGTGTTGTTCGCGATCTCGAGCGCATGGTCAAAGTCGCGCGCTTTGGCGAACGCGACGACCGGACCGAAAATTTCTTCCTGCATAATGCGCGCATTCGGATCGACATCGGCAAACACTGTCGGCTGGATGAAGAAGCCTTTTGCATCGTCTCCTTCTCCGCCGGTCATCAGACGGCCTTCCTGTTTTCCGATTTCGATATATTCCATAATTTTGTTGTACGCGTTTTGGTCGATCACCGGCCCCATAAACGTCGCTTGCTCCGCCGGATCGCCGACGTTGAGCTGCTTTGTCAGCTCGACGACGCGGCTGAGCACTTGATCATACACATCTTCGACAATGATCGCGCGCGAGCACGCCGAACATTTTTGCCCCGAAAAGCCAAACGCCGAGGCGACAATCGATTGCGCCGCCAGTTCCAGATCGGCTTCCTTATCCACAACGATGGCGTCTTTGCCGCCCATTTCCGCGATGACGCGCTTCAACCAAATTTGTCCCGGGTGCACTTTCGCTGCCCGCTCGTAAATGCGGATGCCAACATCGCGCGAGCCGGTGAAGCTGATAAACCGCGTGCGCGGATGGTCGACCAAATAGTCGCCCACTTCGGCCCCGCTGCCCGGGATGTAGTTGAGGACACCAGCCGGCAACCCCGCTTCTTCCAACACTTCCACAAATTTATACGCCACCACCGGCGTGGCGCTCGCCGGTTTCAGCAGCACCGTATTGCCCGTCACAAGCGAAGCGACCGTTGTTCCCCCCATAATGGCAAACGGGAAGTTCCACGGTGAAATGACGACGCCGACGCCAAGCGGGATATAGAAAAAGCGGTTCGTTTCCCCCGGACGGCTTTCCACCGGAATGCCGTCTTTCAACTTCAACATTTGCCGGCCGTAATATTCCATAAAGTCGATCGCTTCGGCTGTATCGGCATCCGCTTCCCGCCAAGGCTTGCCGGCTTCTTTCACCAACCAAGCGGAAAATTCGTGCTTGCGCCGGCGCACGATCGCCGCCGCCCGGAACAAAATATCGGCCCGCGCTTCCGGACTCGTCCGGCTCCACGTGCGGAACGCTTCATCGGCGGCTTTCATCGCCCGTTCGGCGAGCTCTTGATTCGCTTTCGCCACCCGACCGACCACCTCCGCCTTATTGGCCGGATTGATCGACGTGATCTTGTCCTCGGTCATGATGCGCTCGCCGCCGATCACGAGCGGATAATCGCGCCCAAGCTCCGATTCCACTTTCTTGAGCGCTGCCAAAAACGCGTCCCGGTTCGCTTCCACAGTAAAGTCGGTGAGCGGTTCATGTCTGTACGGCTGCACCATTTCATCGTCCTCCTTTTTAACAAGCAAAAAATTTTTTCGTTATAAAACGGTTTCATAGTTATATTATGCAAATAATTATGGCTTTTTTCAATGATTTTTACTTGGCCACCGTCAGCTCCTCTTTTTCCACGTTCAAAGGCCGAAGTCGTTTTTTCGCCACCAAGTGGTAGTAGCCATAACAAGCGAGCAAAAACGGAATCCCGCAGTAAAGCGCGATCCGCTGATCGGGAATGAAGGCCAATCCGATGATCGTCACCATATTTAACGCAAACGCCGCCAGCGGCACGAATGGATACAGCGGCGTCCGATACTTCAAATCGCGCACATCGCCGCCCTCGCGCAAAAACGCCTTCCGTCCCAAATAGCTCGACAGCGCAATCGACGCCCAGACGGTCACCGCGCCAAACCCGGCGATCGCCGTCAACCAAACATACACCGTATCTTCCGCGTAAATGCTGCATAACAGCGACAAGCATCCGATGGCAATGCTGGCGATCAGCGCGTTAAGCGGCACGCCGCGCTTCGACAGTTTGCTGAAAAACGGCGTCACCATTCCTTGACGCGACATCGACCAAAGCACGCGCGACGTTGCGTACAATCCTGAATTGGCCACCGACAGCACCGCCGTAATGATGACAAAATTCATGATATCGGCCGCATACGGAATGCCAATGTTGTCAAACACGACCACAAATGGGCTTTCCACCACACCCGCTTTCTCCCACGGAAACAAACCGGCCAACACAAAAATCGCCAGAATGAAGAAGATCAAAATGCGCCATACCGTATTGCGCAACGCCACCGGCACCGTCTTCTCCGGCTCGCGGCTTTCCCCGGCAGCCACGCCGACCAGTTCCGTCCCTTGGAAAGAAAAGTTAACCAATATCATGGTTGAAAAAATCGCCCAAAACCCTTTTGGAAACAAACCGCCATGATCCGTATAGTTCG
This sequence comes from Geobacillus sp. YF-1, assembly GCF_052692335.1. Classification (NCBI taxonomy): domain Bacteria; kingdom Bacillati; phylum Bacillota; class Bacilli; order Caryophanales; family Anoxybacillaceae; genus Geobacillus; species Geobacillus sp. YF-1. Next base: position 189,885 of record NZ_CP199850.1, on the reverse strand, counting down.
TGAAAAACGGAGCAGGCTGCCCGTTTTTCATCTGGATGACGCCAAACATCGCCGCCAATCCAAGCACAATAAAGGCGATCACCGTCAGCACTTTCACGCTGGAAAACCAAAACTCGACCTCGCCAAACCCTTTGACAGACAAGGCGTTGATCAAAAACAACAACAAGGCAAAGACCGCGCAAAACACCCATGTCGGCACATCGGGAAACCATCGCTTCATCAAAATGCTGACCGTGAGCAGCTCGATGCCGACCGTCACCGACCAATTGAGCCAAGACAGCCAGCCGATGCAGTAGCCGGCAGCCGGTGAGATGAATTTCGTCGCATACGTCTGATACGACCCGGCATCGGGGATTCTCACCGCCAATTCCCCTAGCGAAAGCATCGTCAAATACATGACGAGACCGCCGAATAAGTAAGCGGCCACCGCTCCCCCTGGCCCCGCCTCATGAATCGTATAGCCGGATCCTAAAAACAACCCCGTGCCGATCACCCCACCGAGGGCAATCATAAACAAATGCCTGCTTTTTAATTCTCGCTTTAATTCTTGTACTGGTGGCATTCCCCACACTCTCCTTCCTTAACAGATCAAATCGGAACCGCTTACATTTTCATCGAACAAGCGGCGCTCATCATTGAGCAAAAAATTTTTTCAATTAAACTTGATTCCTATCTCTATTATGTTGATTCTTTTTTCTATTTTCAATATATTTAGCAAAAAATTTTTCTCATTGCTCCTTCCGTATCGAAGATTCATCTTTTTCGCAATGGCTTATGCTATAATACAAGGAAAAGAGAGGTGCTGATCGTGAACCGGGAGATGGAAACGCTTTTATCGATGTACGAGCAAATTCTCGAAATGATCGACCTTGGCATCCACGCTGTCGATCAGCATGGAAAAACCGTTATTTACAATCGAAAAATGCGGGAAATCGAGGGCATGGATGTGGAAGATGTGCTCGATAAAAACATTTTAGACGTCTTCCGCTTTCATCCGGAGCAGCCGAGCACCTTGCTTGAAGCGCTGCGCACCGGCGAAAGCATTCGAAACAAGCAGCAAACGTATTTCAATAACAAAGGACAAGCCGTGACAACGGTCAATCAAACATACCCTTTGCGGAAAGACGGGCGCATCATCGGGGCAGTGGAAATCGCCAAAGATGTCACAAAGTTTCGCAAACTGATCGCCGAGCAGTACCAGCGCAGCGAACCGGGACGAACGCTGGCTGACATCATCGGCCAAAGCGAGGCGATGCAAACGGCGGTCCGCCTAGCCCGCCATGCCGCCCGCTCTGACGCGCCTGTGCTGCTCATCGGCGAAAAAGGAACGGGAAAAGATTTGCTCGCCTCTTGCATTCACTATGAAAGCGAGCGGCGCGCCAAACCGTTTTTGGCGCAAACGTGTTTGTCGCTCCCCGACGACTGGTTGGAAACGATGCTGTTTGGCAGCGAAGCAAACGGCGAGATTCAGCCCGGCTTGTTCGAACAGGCGAACGGCGGCACCGTCCTGCTTGACGACATTGACTCGTTAAGTCTGCCGCTCCAACAAAAACTCGCCCGTTTCCTGCAAGAAAAACAGTTTGTCCGCGCCCAAGGCCATGAACCTGTTCGGGCCGATGTCCGCCTCATCACTTCGACAAGCGGCGACCCCATTGACGCCGTGCAAACGGGGGAACTGCTGAAGCCGCTTTACTACCAGCTCGCCGTCCATTGCATCGTGTTGCCCCCGCTGCGCGAGAGAAGGGAGGACATTTTGCCGTTGGCCGCTCATTTCATCCGCCAAGGCAACGAACGCTATGGGTTGACGGTGGAAGGGCTCGATGAGGATGTGCAAGAAGCGTTTCTCGCTTACCGCTGGCCCGGCAATGTGCGCGAACTAGAGGCTGTCATCTTCGAAACGATGGAAACGATGGAACAAGACACGGTGATCACACTCGCCCATCTTCCGGCGTATTTCCGGGCCAAGCTTACCCCTGACGAGGCCAAGACCGATTTTCTATTCGATACGGATGATATTTTACCGCTTGACCAATACATGGAAGAGGTCGAAATTTACTACATTCGCAAGGCGCTGCAGCATCACGGCTTCAACATCACCAAAACCGCCAAAGCGCTTGGCCTAAGCCGGCAAAACTTGCAATACCGCATCCGCAAATATCAAATCGACAAAGAATAAAGAGGCTGCCGCTAGAGGGGTGGTGATTTACTCGCGCAACCGCTTCCCAGCATCGTTTTTCAAATAGAAAAGCCTTGCAACAGTGCACACTTTTTTTCATCGACCAAAGGAAACCAATGTTTTTCACCAGCCTTCTAGGACGCTGCGGCGACAGGGGAGGTCGCGCCGATGATCGATGCCCATCTTCATCTCGACCAATACGTCCGGGTAGATGAACAAATCAAGCGTTGGCAAGAGGCAGGCATAACCGGCGTCGTCGCCGTCTCCACTGACTTAAGCTCCAGCTACCGAACGCTGGAGCTCAAACAACGGTTTCCGTCTTTCGTCTACGCCGCCATCGGCTTTCATCCGGAACGTCCCATGCCCAACGCGGCCGATTGGAATGAATGGACATCACTCCTCAAGCAAGCGCGGCCGCAGCTCGCTGCCATTGGCGAAGTCGGGCTGCCGTACTACTCAGCCGAGGCAGCAGCCCAATTGCCTCGCTATTGTGACTTGTTGGCGCAAATCGCCGCCATCGCCGTCGATGTCTCTTTGCCGCTCGTGCTTCACGCCGTCTACGACCGGGCCGAAACCGCCTTGGCCATCGTGCAGCAAGCTGGCGTCCGGCACGCTCATTTCCATTGGCTGAAGGCAAGCGCAAAGACGGTGCAACGCATCGTCCGGTGCGGCTACTACATTTCCGTCACTCCCGAGGTGTGCTACCGCGAGCGCGACCAAGCGCTATTGCCCCTCATCCCGCTCGAGCAGCTGCTTCTCGAAACGGACGGCCCATGGCCGTTTGCCGGTCCGTTTCACGGAAAACCGACGACGCCGCTGTTTTTATTTGACTCTGTCCGCACCGTAGCGGCGCATTACGGCGAAGAGAGCGAGCGCGTGAAAACGGTCATCACGGCGAACACAAAACGGCTTTACGGCTCGCTTTCTTTATAGTACGATGAAGTCAAATCCAGACCGAAGCGAGGGAAAATCATGGATCATCAGGAACAAGTGCGCCGACAGCTGATTGAAAGCGTGTCCGCTCTGTCGGATGAACAACTCAACACCCGGGTGGCTGAAGGGAGTTGGACGATCGCCCAAGTGCTCGAACATTTGTACCTTATCGAGACATCGATCGCCGCCATGATCGCCCAGACATTGACGCACGGCGCGAGCCAGCCCGTCAGCGAAAAGCCGATCCACCTCACCCTTGACCGTTCCAAAAAAGTGGAGGCACCCGATTTCGCCCGCCCGAGCGACCGGCGTTTCACGTGGGAGGAATTGGAGGAAAAATTGCGTCAATCGCGGCAGCGACTGCGTCACATCGTCGAGCAAGCCGACCCGGCTGATCTGGAAGCCAAATCGTTCCCGCATCCGATTTTCGGCCCCCTAAGCTTAAAGCAATGGGTGGAATTTGTCGGCTACCATGAACAACGCCACCTTGCCCAAATTGAAGAAATCAAGGCGCATCTCGGATAACCAGAGCCAGGCCGCCTCAACAGCGGGCGGCCTCTGCTCGGCCCGCCCCGGCTTGGGCTACGTCCGCGGACGTCCCGCCCGTTTTTTCCTTTCCACCGCCCTTCACTTGCTTTAACGTCGCCACGATGAGAAAACTGACAATGACCAACAACACCCACGAGCTGACTTTCCCGACATGAACGAGGCTCCACGCCCTCGCTTGGTTTGGATATTGCCAAGCCCCGAAAAAGGTGGCGATGTTTTCCGCGACCCAAATGAAAAAACCGATCAGCAAAAAGGACAGAACAAGCGGCATCCGATACCGAATTCCCCCGACCTCATACGCGACCCACGAGCGCCAAAAAACGGGGATCACAAGGCCTGCTAACCACCAGCGAACATCGATCCAATAATGGTGGGTAAAAAAGTTCACGTAAATCGCCGCCGCCAACGGAACGACCAGCCAAAACGGCGGCCAGCGCACGAGCTCCACCTTCAGCCGTCTCCACGCCTGGCAAAGATAGCTCGCGACGCTCGCGTACATGAAGCCGCTGTACAGCGGCACGCCAAACAGTTTCGTATATCCTTCCTCCGGATACGACCATGAACCCATATGCACCTTAAACAGCTCTAATGCAAGCCCAATCAAGTGAAAGACAGTAATGACTTTGAGCTCATCGCGCGTTTCCAGCCCGGAGCGCACCATCCACCATTGCATGAGAAGGCAAATGACAAGCAGCCAGTCATACCGCGGCAACAAAGGAAGCGGCGCGAGCTTCGTCAGCGCCAATGAAGCAAAAATAACGACTGGAAACACGCAGGACAACGCCTGCGCCCAACCGAAGCGAACAAGCTGCACAAACGCTTTGCTGAGCCGCGCTTTTCCAGAACAGAGACACCTCCGAACCGCAACCAGCCAGCAAGGCGGGCATTCCCCCGCCGCTGCCGCGTGTTTCTCCCCTTTCAAGCCGTCCCCTCCCCCGCTTACGAATGCGATTCCCCTTCGTCACTTCGGTACTCCAAAATGTCCCCGGGCTGGCAGTCGAGCGCCTTGCAAATGGCTTCCAACGTCGAAAAGCGGATCGCCTTCGCCTTTCCGTTTTTCAAGATCGACAAATTCGCCATCGTAATCCCCACTTTCTCCGACAGCTCCGTGACGCTCATCTTCCGCTTCGCCAACATGACATCAAGATTCACGATGATCGGCATGTCATCCACCTCAAATCGTCAACTCGTTTTCTTGTTTGATGTCAACGGCTTGTTGCAGCAGCTTTTGCAGCACAGCGGCAAAGACAGCGATCAAGAGCGACGCAAACGGCACCAGCAGCCCGACGAAAATGACCCCCGGAGCGTCGTCCTTTTCGGCAAAAAGATAAAACAGCGGCAAAGCGAGCAGATGCAGCCCGCTGATGGCGACGGCGCAACATTTGATCTTCTTTAACGCCTCGACCGACCGCTCAGAGAACGCGCTGTTTTGATCAATATACGTCAACAGCCGAAACGCCTGATAGAGCGCAAAATAAAACGGCAGCGCCGACGCCTCGAACACAAGATAAACGAAATACTTGATCCAAGGGAACGCCGGTACCAGCTTGACCGCCACCTTCGCAAGCACCGGCACCAAAAACAAGCACAACGCCAGAACCGGAAGGCCAATCAACACCAAGGCCACCTTCAAAAAAAGCGTTTCTCGTTTCACCGCAAGCACCTCACTGATTCGTTTTTGCTTTTATTGTAATCGTTAATTTATCGTTTCTCAATAAATAATTATTGATTTTAATGGTATTCTTATTGTTAAACATAATAAAAAGCATCCCCCCTGCACGGAGGAATGCTTCGGTGCAAAAATGGAGACGGCAAAAAGCAGCCATTCTTCATCGCTGTCCTGGCAAAAGAATAAACCGTTATCCAAAGATGTGATCGAAAACAGAATATGGATTTCGTCGCTTCATACCCCGAATCCACCTTTTTGATCATTATGAATGCGAAAGCACGCTTCGATGAGCTCCTTAGAAGGAAGCAGCACATCCCCTCTTCAAAGGGTGCAGCAAGACGTATTGTTGTTCAGAACGAGTGATCCACTAATTACCTTTTTCCCGATCATCGGACAATCGAATTTCCCATTTCGATGATTTTTCACCTTGACATATTACCGCAGGGCTTTAGAAGGCCGGTGAAAAACGGCTGCCACGAGCAAATATTCATTTGACACTAGACACAAAAATCCCCCCAATTTTGTCGGAAGGGTGTGAAATGTGAGGGAAATTTAATTTTGTGCAATCAAAAAAGAGTAACCAGTTTCGCATTTTGTAAGCAACCGGCTACTCTTCATCATCTAGATAATCTCCACTCGATACACATGAATGATTTGATAACCAATTTGCCAATTCTTTCTCACGTACTTCCTTTTTAGCAACCTTGATACACATTTCAAATAGTTCATCATCCGAAACAATCAACTCATACCCATTTTTCATCAAAAAAGAATATGCTGCCATCACCGCCGTCCGTTTATTTCCATCTAAAAAGTAATGTCCGGTTGCTATGGCAATCATGTAAACAGCAGCCTTTTCAAATAAGGAAGGGTACATTTCTTTTCCAAACAAGTTCACAAATGGCTGCTGACATACATATTCAATCATACCAGGGTCTTTCTCTCCGGGTATTCCGCCGTAGTAATGCAACATCTCATCGTGGATGTAGCGCAACTCTTCAGGATGAAGTTTTTCTACCATCAGTTTTTAGATAGTTTTTCGAGCACTTTATCGTAGCGCTTAATTCCTCTTCTGTAGATGAGCATTTTTCATTACAATAATTTCCATGCCCTAAGAGACAAACAGGGGACCCCTTAGGCGACATGGAGCTGTTTTTTGATCACATCAATGGGAATATTTTGCTTCGCGGCATCGTAGATGAACTCGACGACGCTGTGCCCTTTCCGAGACCGAAGAAGCTCCAGGCCGGAAGAGAGGTCTTGCTGAGATTCGGCGATGCTGTATACGCAGGCGAACAGCACCACGGCCCAATACCGTTTCACCGCCCGAATGTGACGAACACGGTACCCATCGAGCTTCAGCTGGTCTTTGGCCTGCCGGAAAAAGCATTCGATCGTCCAGCGCTGGGCATAATAACGCAAGATCTCTTCATCGCCTAGCTCCCGGTCGGTGCTCAAGACGACATGGAGATGATCTGGCGTCATCGGTTCATCCGCCTTCCAAGCCAGCAGCACCACCGCGTCATCGAGGCCATGGATCGCTCCCTCGTAGCGATACACGCGGTAACGCTCCTTCCCCACCGTGACGAGGTGGGTGTCGTTGGGCTCGATATAGCGGGCGAACTTCTTCGCTTGGATGGCGATACCTTTCGGATAGAGAATCCGGTTCGTCTTGAGCATGGCGATGACATGGAATCCTTGTTTCAGGCAGGCTTCGATGAGCGCTTGGGACGGATACCAGGAATCCATGAGCACATACACCGGCTGAGCCCGCTTCCCCTTGAGCGAGGAAAGCATCTCGATCGCCAGGTCGATTTTGCTTCTTCCCGCCGTCTTGTCATACAGACGAAAGGCGAACGGAAACGCTTGCGAGAAAGTATGCACCATCAGCCAAACAAGCGAATGCCCCCAAACGGATTGATGATCTTTGTGCGAGTAGTGCCAATCACACCCTTGAATGGCGCGGGCAGCCCGTGACGAAGGCTTCGTTTTTTGGCAAATCGTATCATCAATCGAAACAAAAAGGGGTTGATTCTCCCGTTTGGCTAGGCGTTCGATCTGGCGAAGAATCCATTCTTGAAGCTTCTCAAGCAGTTTTTCCTCGTTCCAAGGGCTTTTCGTGAAAAAATGGCTGAGCGTGGTTCGATGGTTGGGATGAAAACTCCAGTACCGGACATCCGTCAATGTCCCCGAAAATCCCTTGGTAGTCAAGGCGTCGACAAGGTAAACGAGATGCTTGATGACCGGCTTCGAGAAATAAAGCGCCAATCCCAACGTCATGAAAAACTTGTGGATTCCTTGATGATGTGCTAATCTATTCATGAGACATGAACCTCCTTGTGTGAATGGGTTTGAGCACATCTATTTTACTCAAGGAGTTGGGTTCATGTCTCCTTTTTTGTTTAGTTGTCAATTTATGTTAGCAAATTTGCTCATCTACAGTTCCTCTTTTTAAAATGGCACTAATTTTATGTGTATCAACGTTCTTTGTCTTATCATCCAATTCTTTTTGCAACATAACCATTTCTTCTTCCTCCCTCCACTCGCACATGCTATCACCACCCTGAAATAATATACGGTAATAGCATGTCCATGATTACTTTTAATTATAAGTTCAACCACCACGCTTTTCAATCAGCATCTTAGAAATCACAATACTTCGTAAACATCCACTTGGCCATCCCGTGCATCTTTCCATTTGACCATCCAAGATTTTTTTCATAGAACTTTTGACGCTACCTTGGGATGGCAAAACAGCCATGTGGCCTCCGATATGCCGGCCACATGGAGCCAATGCTGTTTTCTTTGTACGGAGAGGCTCATTTCATCGGCGTGCAAAATCGGGAAAGCCAACAGCTTCTCTTGAATGAGTTCCCGCAGCACCTCGAGCCGGGCGGCCGATTCTTGAACGATATTGTATATAAGTTGAAATTTTGTTTTACATCCCGCTAATTACTCTCATATCAACTTGTACTTAGATGAAACCCGAAACGAAAAGCCGGAAATTCTTTATTGCAACTTATATAGATGCTTCCCTCACTGATGGGGGGCGTCCAACCATTCCTCGAACAACTGAACAAGCCGGGCAGAAAAAAGAAGAAGCTACACCGTATGGAGGTAGGCGACTAGCGCACGGATGCGCTGCCGTATTGGACATGGTGCGTGACGTCCGGTGAAAACTCCACCTGTTCGAGCCGTCCGCAGCAGGGGCATGATTTCACTTCCGCCTCGTGTTGAGCGACCTCGACTTTGATGACAGGGATATCAAACACTTGGTGTTTCACTGTCCGACGGGCAGGGATGGCTTCGAGCGAAGCCCCGTAGCCACGGCAAAAAGGGCAGACATCATTGGTTTGTATTGTGGTCTTTGGCTAGCTGAGCCCGAGGGCCCAACTAGCTCTGCAGGTATGACGGATCTCACCGTTTTACCAATTCCACCGCTGTTCCAAACCCTTGATCGGCTAAAATGGAGGAAATGCCATCACGTTCTGCTTTCGTTTTGTAGGAGATGCGGATGACCGCTTGGTTTGTATCATCTTCGCATGGCGTCGCGACCTCCACGTTAACGCCTTCGCCCACCTTTTCCAAGCGGGCGACAAGATCCCGGTGGTTGGCCAGCGCTTCTTCAACAGCTGACTTGCTCGGCAATTTTCCGCAAGAAGGGCGCGCAAACTCTTGTTTGCCCGGGAACGGGATGAACGAAAGGCCGACGCCAGCTCCGGCGATCAAGAATCCCCCGGCGAAAACGGCCACCAACAAGGCCGCCCACCACCATGTTCTTCTTTGTTTTGGCAATTTTATTCTCCCCTTCCCTTTGGAGCATCCGAAAAACGCGCTAGCGAGTGCTGGACATCAGCAGCGCGCATCATCTTGTCATCATGGGTGGCCACGATGACAGTCCTTCCTTGCCGCGCCAGCGATGCAAGCAGTTCAATGACATGTTTGCCGTTGGCGTCATCAAGGGAAGCAGTCGGTTCATCGGCCAAAATGACTTGCGCATCCTTATAGAGTGCGCGCGCAATCGCTAGGCGCCGCTTTTCGCCGCCGCTTAAGCGGGCGGCCAATTCTTGTTCCCTTCCGCCCAATCCTGTTTCCATGAGCACCGCTTTCAACCGCTTCTCATCGCCCACCACCTTGGAACGGAACAGGCTAGATGTCATCGTGACATTGAAAGCGACTGACTCTTCCTCCATAATCCCGTAATCTTGCAGGATAAACGCCGCATAGTTTTTCCAGAAAAGGCGGCGCTGCCGCGCTCCCCAAGTGGTTGTGTCAGCGCCGTTGGCCAGCACCCGCCCGCCGGTCGGCCGCAAAAGTAGTCCAAGCAAATGAAGAAGCGTCGTTTTACCGGCGCCGCTTGGGCCGACAAGCGCAGTCATCGCCCCCGGCACGCAGACTAAACTTTCTCGTTCCATAATCGTCCGCCCATTTAGTACCATTGTTACTTGATCCGCTTCGATCTGCACGCACTACATTCCTCCTTGCTTTTTTCTACAGCTGACGCAGGCTGACTTTCGCAAACACCCAGCTTGCCGCCCCTATATGTACAAGCGGCAACGCCAACAGCGCCATCGCCCCCGCTAGGGCGACCGCCATCCAGCCATCCGAGCCTTGAAGCGCCATAATCAAGACCGTCAATGCACCTCCCATAAGCCATTCCTTCGCTATTCGCCCTCTTAGGATCATCCACCAAGATGCTCCACCGAGACGGAGCGGAAAATCGCGCTTCGCTTTCAACACCGCAGCAATGAAGGCGCTGATGATGGCGGCAATAGCCAAGGCCACAATGAGCGCAGAAAGCGATCCGGCTCGCAGCCACGCAAAATAAGCGAAAAGCTGCGCGCGCAAAATTCCTTCTTCGGCCATGTAATTGACGCGGATGTTGTTCTGCAAGCCACGCTCGGACACGAGCTTTTGCGCCGCCTCTAACCCGGTGAAGCTAAGTTCAGACGATGAGGCGACAGAAATCAGGAAGTTGTCATTAAACATCGCGTGCACATTCGGTACAAGAAGGAGAAACACTTCATTGGGCTTCGCGAAATCAAGCTGCCCACCGAACCGGACAAAAGGAAGTGTTTGCGATCCAGCTAAGCGATATATCTTCACTTGGTTCCATATGTTCACCGCTTGTTGCGGATTTCGTACATACAATGAAAATGATGCTTCCAGCACCTTTTTGGCATCTGGTGGGATTTGCTCCGGCGAAAGCGGAACGAAAGACAGCCGTTTTTTCTCTCTCCCTAGCACAAGATCAAGCCACCGCTGATTGACCATGATGATGTAACGATAGGGAGCGATCCGGAATCCATCAACGGAGAAGTACTCTTCCGTCCACGCGAGAGATAGCGCCACCTGATCCGCCGCCTCTGCTTCCCGCACCATGTCGCCGACAAAAGGCTGAAGCTTCTGGAACATTTTCTCGCTTTCCGCTCCCCCCGCTTTTCCCGGACGGGACGGGAACACGAAGACGGCCTGATCGGCCAACGATTTCCACGTGGCCTGTTCCTGTGCCGTTTTTCTTGCTTCCGTATATGCGGCGAAGGCCGGCGCGACTGTGGCGAGAACGAGGGCGAACGTGGCGATTTTCAGAACCGCCGAACTTTTCGCCAAACTTTTGACGGCCGGCTCCCGCATCGCCAACATCGCAGGGCTTGGCCATGAGGCGGCCGAGAGAGCCAAGGTGCAGGTCATAGTCAGGAAGATGACGATCCATTCGGCCAAAAGCAACACCTTGGCATAATAAGGCACAAAGCCCCAACCATAAGCGAAACCCACGTAAACGAAGGCCAACACATCCAACAGCGCGGCAGCAGAAACCATCGCCATGAGAAAACGGACGAAGTCCTCGCATTGAATGCGCCACACCGGCCAACACGCGCAGCGCTCGCCCCCTTGCCTTGACCGCCAGCCAATACAAGGCCAGTGACACCATCAGTGCGGAAACGGCGAGCAGCGTCACGCCGAAATCGCTCTGCAGAGTGAGAAACTGAAAAATGGTGATGAGCGTTTCTTCGTTCCATTGCTGATCAACCCGGCGTGACGTCAGCCAATCTTTAAACTCGGCAATGCGATCCGTTTTTCCAGTCACCAAATAGTCGCCATTGGCGAACGAATGAACTAGCGCCCCGTTGTCGCGAATTTCAGCGTCAGGTTGATTGCCGAAACGCTGGATTTGCTTCGGAAAAGAGCCGTGCGCTCCCACTTTAACAAAAACTTGGCCTGACTGATCCCCTCGCAAATCCGGGGCCACCTTCATCAGACCCAGCCCTAATCGGTCGCTGATGGATCCAAGCTGTCGAAAGGCCTCCTCATCGGACAGGCCGGATTGGCTGAAATCCAATGTCACCTTGGCTTTCACTCCCAACTGTTCCGGAAAAAAGCGGTCGTGTATATCAGAAATGATGACCGCCACTAGGGCTAAAAGGGCAAACTGCACGGCTGAAACAGCGACAACAATTCTCTTATGCACGGACCTCATTCCTTCCTTGATCAATCATCCGCAACGAAAAGTGATACCCCGTCCCATCGGGAAGGGGTGGAAAGGTTTAAACAGATTGGCTATTTGCAACCGGCCGGTTTCACCTTCACTATACCAAAAGCATTTACAAAAAACATCCGTATTTTCCACAAATTTCATTGCAGAAAATACCTATTTTTTCAAAACGAGTTTACCTGAATCCGTGACAGCAGCTCATCAAAAAAACCGTAAAACATAATCATATCAAGGGTTTAGCCCAGTTTCGGATGTTCACTTATTGAGTGAAAAGCCAAAAGTGTGATATTTGTTGATTTATCAAGCTTTCTCAGCAGTTTGAACGCGTTTTTAACTTGATGGAGATTCGCCTCATACAGTCGATCCCAATGACGCGCGATGGCATCGTCGTTGAACCAAGACGGCTCCAGTCCTAGCCGAATCCGCTTCGGCCAATCGATGTCATGCGCCCATTGTTCCCCATGAACGAGCGCTTGCCGGCCGCTCAAGATATCCAAGGTGATTAGGCCGACAACGTCACCGGCTCGAGGTTGGCATTGCGGATTCACGGGAACGAGATGATCCATCAACTGAGGAAGGTTAAGATCTTTGAACAGAGTGCTTATTCTATTCAAATTAAGAACTTTCATAAATGGCCCGAATTCCAACGTCCATGACGGGCAAACTCCTTTGCGTTCCTTGTGTTTCAAGGTTTTATTCGACAGGAAGATAAAAAAATCCTCCCGATTTTCGTCGGAAGGGTGGGAAATGTGAGATCGATCTTATCGGTTTGCTTTTAAATAATATTGCACGAGTTGTTCCTCTTTTTCCCCTACAATGACAGTCGGAACAGGACAAGGCTTTTTGTTTTCATCAATCGCCACCATCGTGAGAAAACAAGTGGTTGTTAAATGATGTTCGCCAGTAAATAAATCTTCGGTTTCAACTTTTACAAATACTTTCATAGACGTACGACCGGTGGAATACACGAATGCTTCCAGCTTTAAGATGTCGCCAATTTTGGCAGAAGAAATAAAGTCAATCTTGTCAATGGAGGCGGTGACCACTGCTCTTCGGGCATGACGCATAGCGCAAATTGCCGCAATTTCGTCAATGTACGCCAGCACCGTTCCACCAAAAATGGTACCAAGATGATTCGTATCGGACGGGAGCACCAATCTAGTCTGAATCGTTTTCGACTGTTCAGCGCTTGCTATCATCCTGATCCCCTCCTTGAAGAGAGACGAAAAGACGGTTACGCATCTCCTTTGCCGCGGCAACCATCGCTTGCAAGCTGGCGATCGCTTCTTTCTCCGTACGGGTTTTTAATCCGCAATCAGGATTCACCCAAAATTGGTCAGGCCGCAGGACACGCAACGCTCTCTCAAGCTGAATGAGAATCTCATCTCTGCTCGGGATGCGAGGGCTATGAATGTCATACACCCCCAGTCCGATTTGCTTGCGATACGTATGGATTTCAAATAAAGATAACAGCTCTCCTCCGCTCCGCGCGGCTTCAATCGAAATGACATCGGGATCTAGATCATCAATGATGTCGATCATTTCCGAAAAATCTGAGTAGCACATGTGTGTATGAATTTGCGTTTCTAAACGAACAGCCGATGTCGCTAAACGAAAGGCATATACCGCTTCCTGCCAATAAGCCGGCTGTTTTTGTCTTTTGAGCGGCAACCCTTCTCTTAGTGCAGGTTCATCAACTTGAATGATGCGGATTCCCGCCTGTTCAAGCGCCAACACTTCTTGACGGACTGCCAAAGCGAGTTGATTCAGCACCGCGGAGCGAGGCAGATCCCGACGAACAAATGACCAATTGTACAAAGTGACAGGACCCGTCAACATCCCTTTCACCGGTTTTTCTGTTAGCGATTGAGCGTAAACACTCTCTTCAACAGTTATAGGACAAAGATGGACAACATCCCCAAATATGATTGGGGGACGGACGCAACGCGATCCGTATGACTGCACCCATCCGTTTGTCGTGCAGGCGATACCTCCTAATTTTTCACCAAAGAACTCTACCATATCTGTTCGTTCAAATTCACCATGAACAAGAACGTCAAGTTCGAGTTTTTCTTGAATTTCTATCCACTTTGCGATTTGTTTACGGATAAAGGTTTGATATTGCTTTTCGTCCCATTCTTGTTTTTTCCGCTTCAGCCGCGCTTGCCGCACTTCGCGGGTCTGTGGAAAACTCCCGATCGTCGTAGTAGGCAAAAGCGGCAATTTTAGATGTTGTTGCTGTGCTTGCCTTCGCTTTGCATAGGGAGGACGTTCCGTTTGCTCAATGGGGTGCATCGTTTTTTTTATAGACTGGCCTCGAAGTAGGCGAAGAGCTTCCCCGGTTTGTTCATCATAGTGACGCAAATCGGATAAAGAACGTTTCCCTTGGGCGTATTCAGCAAGCAGGCGCACTTCATCAAGCTTTTCATCCGCAAATGCCAATGAATCGACCAATCCTTTTGGTAAACGGTGTTCATGTTTGACTGTAATCGGTACATAAAGCAGGCTAGACGACGGTTGAATAATCAAGTGTTCCGTATGCTTCGATAGCTCTTCCAGTAGCGCTGCTTTTTGGACGAGTGTACTCTTCCAAACATTGCGACCGTCGATCATACCCGCAGCTAGCCATTTCCCTTTTGGAAACCCATATTTCTTCATGTTGTACAAATTTTCACCGTCATCATGAACGAAATCAAGACCGAACCCGGCAACAGGAAGAGAGACGATTTCTGGATAATTAGAAAGGCTTTCGAAATACGTTTGTAAAATCAGCTGGACACCAGGTACTTTTTGATGGAATGAATGATAAACGTATTCAACAGCGGCCACTATGTCTTCATCAATCTCTTGCACAAGAATAGGCTCATCAACTTGTACCCAGCGCACTCCTGCTCTATACAACTCATCAAGCAATTCGATATATACGGGGACGAGGAGCTGTAGGTGCTTATGCCAATGTACTCCTGTGCTTAACTTGGCCAAAATTAAAAACGTGACAGGTCCAAGCAAAACAGGTTTTGTTTCAATTGAAAGATTATCTTTGATAAATTGGTAATCACGTAAAAGAAAATTTTCCATAAGCCTTGGTTGTAGGCCATCAAGCTCTGGAACAATGTAGTGATAGTTGGTATTAAACCATTTTGTCATGGCCATAGCCGGCTGGCTGCTTGTTCCCCTCGCCATGGCAAAATAAGTATCCCATCGGCGCTCACTTTCTTGGCCAAATCGTTTTGGAATATACCCAAACATAAAAGCGGTATCCAGCACATGATCGTATAATGAAAAGTCCCCGATTGGTATCAGTTCGATTCCTTTTGCCATTTGTTTTTTAATGGATGATAGTTGAATGGTCTTCATCGTTTCCATTAGATTGGCTTCTTCCAATTGCCCATTCCAAAATGACTCCAATGCTTTTTTCCATTCTCGTTGTTCACCGATTCGAGGATAACCTAAATTAGAACTATGAATTGCCAATCGTAGCACCTCCATGTCATTTTCCTCAATACAAGTAAAATGCCCACCTTCTAGACAGACAGAAGGAGGGCATAACTAGCTTGTATTGAGGTACTTGAAGTGCCTCTTGTTCATTTTCCCCCACTCCTCCCTATGACGCGTAGGTCGAAAGTGTATACAACAGGCAGGTCTCCTGACTTAGCTTCATCGCGGTGGATCCCCTTCCCATTCCAAACAAGGAACAGTGGGTTATTGATCCTCGCTCTGCATCACAGTGGCGCGACCGTGTTGGATTTTCACCAAACTTCCCTTTTAAAGTTCACGCAGATTGGTGAACTACCTGTTGCTTGGTCTTATCAGATATGCTGTTTTTAGCGACATCCTCCCACCACCTGCACTGACGCTTAGAGGTGGGGCTTCTCAAGTCATCCTGATTAATAATATTATCATGGTTTATAAAATTCAGTATACTACAATTACTCAGATTTGGCAAGGGAAATGCACCATCTATTTTAGCCCGAGTTGAACTTTAGTAGCATCCTCTTACTTTTTTGGTGAAGAGCCCAAAAGTTTACAGCGGGTACAAAATCGGAACATGGGGAATTGTCTAGGAGGCTGGTGATTTACTCACGCAACCGCTTCTCGCAATCGTTTCTCAAATAGAAAAACCGGTTGCATCAGCTTCTATGTTCACGCGTTCCATCATCGATCAAGGCAAACAGCGTTTTTTCACCAGCCTTCTAGGAAGCTAAGGTGCGTGGCGAATACCTATCTTCATTTACATCAAACCATATGTAAAAATGAGACATGAACCGGACTCCTTGGTTGAAATAGCTGTGCTCAAAACTCATTCACCCAAGTAGGTTCATGTCTCCCCAAAAGTTCTTCGCTACAACAGCTTGGCCATTATGTTTCTTTCTAGCCGGAAACAAAATCTGCGAAGCTTTTTGTATGGTAAAGGCGGCCAAATGGTCAACCGTAGCCTATTTACAAAAAAGGCCTGTTAGACTCACCCAACAGGCCTTTTCGTTTTCAGCTTTTTGGTTCGGCATCTGACCTTTTGTTACAACATTGTCAAGAGACAATAATTCATGTCCATCCCACAACTTTCCCCTCACCGCCTCTCTTCCCTACAGCCGCAAGGGTTTTCGGGTTTTGAGGAACCAGTTGGAACAAAATACCACGAAAATAATAAGTGTCCGTTCAATTGGAATGATTTAGGGAATTAGGGGGAAGGGATGAGGGAAACGAAACGTTGGGAAATGTCCAAGGAAATATCTGGAGGGGATAGGGAGCAGGGGTAAGGAGAGAGGAAAAATGGATGGGTATATTGGGATAAAACCTGATCCCTCAACCCTTTCCGCCCTATACCCTGTCCCCCTATCAACAGAAAAGCCCAGCATGGATCCAGGCAAAACCCTAACCACGCTCGGCTTCTTGGACATTTTTTATTGTCCCTGGACAGTTTTTATTTTCTCAGGACGGGATTTATTAGCTGTCTACATATTAGGGTGCGAGTTAAAGAGTGACAGTTTGTAATTTTTAATGGTTCCTTTTCACATTCAAAGCCTCTAATTTTTTAATCATTGCGTCGTTGAGAGGCGGGCATGAAATACATAATAAATCTTTTGCTCTACTTAAAGCCACATATAAAATTCGCGTATCCTCTTGCTCAGAATTAATGTCAGGACTGACGAGCAAATTCACATCTTTAACTTCAGGGAGATATAAAAGAACAGATTCAAATTCTGCTCCTTTTGCTTTATGAATTGTCCTTATCTCGGTTGTTTTCTCTTCGGACAATATAAGGTTATCCACCAAGTTCCTGATAGTTATCGATTCGGAAAATTGCTTTATTTTTCCCCTAGAAATTTTCTTTATTGCAATTCCTTTCTCTATAAAAAAATCAGAAAGGGAGTTATAGAATTCGAATAAAGATTGATCAAGTGAAGTTTTCAAATCGTTTGCCAAGAATTCAAGTAAATCTACGGCCAGACTCCTTTTCATAATGGGACTTATAATTTGATTTTCTTGAAATGGATCCTTTAATTCTCCATGCCGATCAGTTTTTATTGATCTTTCTAGTTCCTTAATTGCTACTTCATACCGAGTATCTAATGTAAGCTTATATGCAGTCAAAATGGACTTGATAAAACGTTCTCTATTTGAAGAATCTGCCTCACTGAAGCTTGTCCATACTTCGCTATTTTCTGTGTTACGTAGTAATTTAACGGTGTCGTTATTTCGGGTGAGTATACAATAATCTTTTTCAAGCCCTAAACTGATCCTCAAATTGTTGAAGTTTGCTATAGCTTGATATGGACCATCTGTACATTCAATAAAATATATATCATGATTCCTATTTTCTCTCGTCGGCTTTTGCGTTAGTTGGTCTCCTTTTCTAATATGATTTAGAAAATCAACAATCTTACTGCCACATCTCCTATTGTTCTCAATCATGTAAATAATCTGATTAGGGAGAGTGAAATCAATAAAATCTTGACGGGATGCCCCTTGAAATTCATAAATCGACTGAGCTGGATCTCCTACGACGCCAATCACTGAGCCTGAATTCCCAAGCCATTTAATTATTTCTGTTTGAATTGGATTGGTATCTTGAAATTCATCTAAGAAAATATAGGGGTATTTTGCACTTAAATGCTCCAATATAATTGAAAACTCTTTCAAAATTCTATAAGAGAAATACAAGACATCCTCATGATGAATGACCCCTTCATCCCAAAATAATTGCTTATATAAAGGAAGGTCCTCTATTCTAATATAATATTTCCCGATCCGATAGTTTTTTCTTGGTTTTAGATATAGTTGCCCGTCTACGAGCTTCCAATCCAATTGTTCTAAATATTCTTTTAGCTTTTTATTATCCTGAAGATAATGAGCTCTTGTTTTTACCTTCCATTGATATATTTTCCCGTTTGTTGCTATATTTTCATAATGGCCATCTAACTCCTCAACATTAACCAATCTCTTTCCATGATTATCATTTAATAAATACACATACGGCTTTACAACGTTCGCATACAGAAAACTGTGAATCGTCGATACCTCAACCCTTTCCTGATTCATTCCCAAACGACTTTGGACTTCTTCTGCACCAACAGTTGTGTATGTTATACAAGCAATTTTTGAAGTATATGTAAGATTCTCCGCATTTTGAAGAACATTTTTGATATGCTCTACAAGCCAATGCGTTTTTCCTGCCCCAGGCCCAGCTATCACTTTAAAATGACGACTAAGATCTGATAATGGTATTCGTTGATCAGAAGAAATCAGTCTAATATTGTCCATCCTGCCCTACCCCTTGATTATCCTTGTAACACACCCACTCAAGGGCCTTTCGAATATGGTCAGGTACTATCAATCTTTCATCTTTGTTCTCTTGTATTCTGCTAGCCAATTCAAAAGCAAGTTCACCTTTTCTCCCTTTTGCGTACAAAAGGAAGCTCGAAGCATGCTTAGCCCTCTCTTTATCCTCATTTTCCCAATTACTTGCCTTAAGTTCGTCAACTTCAACAATTTCTACTTCATCAGTAAAAAGTAGCTTACTGCTGTAGATGAGCAAATTTGCTAACATAAATTGACAACTAAACAAAAAAGGAGACATGAACCCAACTCCTTGAGTAAAATAGATGTGCTCAAACCCATTCACACAAGGAGGTTCATGTCTCATGAATAGATTAGCACATCATCAAGGAATCCACAAGTTTTTCATGACGTTGGGATTGGCGCTTTATTTCTCGAAGCCGGTCATCAAGCATCTCGTTTACCTTGTCGACGCCTTGACTACCAAGGGATTTTCGGGGACATTGACGGATGTCCGGTACTGGAGTTTTCATCCCAACCATCGAACCACGCTCAGCCATTTTTTCACGAAAAGCCCTTGGAACGAGGAAAAACTGCTTGAGAAGCTTCAAGAATGGATTCTTCGCCAGATCGAACGCCTAGCCAAACGGGAGAATCAACCCCTTTTTGTTTCGATTGATGATACGATTTGCCAAAAAACGAAGCCTTCGTCACGGGCTGCCCGCGCCATTCAAGGGTGTGATTGGCACTACTCGCACAAAGATCATCAATCCGTTTGGGGGCATTCGCTTGTTTGGCTGATGGTGCATACTTTCTCGCAAGCGTTTCCGTTCGCCTTTCGTCTGTATGACAAGACGGCGGGAAGAAGCAAAATCGACCTGGCGATCGAGATGCTTTCCTCGCTCAAGGGGAAGCGGGCTCAGCCGGTGTATGTGCTCATGGATTCCTGGTATCCGTCCCAAGCGCTCATCGAAGCCTGCCTGAAACAAGGATTCCATGTCATCGCCATGCTCAAGACGAACCGGATTCTCTATCCGAAAGGTATCGCCATCCAAGCGAAGAAGTTCGCCCGCTATATCGAGCCCAACGACACCCACCTCGTCACGGTGGGGAAGGAGCGTTACCGCGTGTATCGCTACGAGGGAGCGATCCATGGCCTCGATGACGCGGTGGTGCTGCTGGCTTGGAAGGCGGATGAACCGATGACGCCAGATCATCTCCATGTCGTCTTGAGCACCGACCGGGAGCTAGGCGATGAAGAGATCTTGCGTTATTATGCCCAGCGCTGGACGATCGAATGCTTTTTCCGGCAGGCCAAAGACCAGCTGAAGCTCGATGGGTACCGTGTTCGTCACATTCGGGCGGTGAAACGGTATTGGGCCGTGGTGCTGTTCGCCTGCGTATACAGCATCGCCGAATCTCAGCAAGACCTCTCTTCCGGCCTGGAGCTTCTTCGGTCTCGGAAAGGGCACAGCGTCGTCGAGTTCATCTACGATGCCGCGAAGCAAAATATTCCCATTGATGTGATCAAAAAACAGCTCCATGTCGCCTAAGGGGTCCCCTGTTTGTCTCTTAGGGCATGGAAATTATTGTAATGAAAAATGCTCATCTACAGTTACTGTTATAATTGTCCCAAGCCAAATCGTATTCAAATGTTTTTCCATGTTCCTTTTTGTAGAATATCTCTACATTCAAACAGTTATTTTTTTGTTCTAATAATTTCTTTACAGCCCCTGATATTTCACGATACTCGTAGTTTTCAGGATCTTGATTTATCTCAAACGGCCAACACTCTTTCCATCTTTTCTTTCCAGAACTACTATCGTTTCTCTTCTCTAATTTAGCTGGATCAGAATCAATAATACAGGCTACTCTTTTTTGTAAAGCATATTTTTGTCTTTCCGAAGTAACTCCAGCTCCATATAATTTAATGAAGTGCTTAAAAGTTAATGAATCAACACGGACAAGGGAGACATGATGCTTATCCAAATCGCAACCAATCAATTCCGCCAGTACAGGAAGAAGTAACAATTCAGCCATTCCCTCAACCAAAATTACGGACTTTGCAAATAACATAGCCGATTTTGTAGCATCAAGATATCGCTCCACATACTTTTTTGATTCCTGATCCTCGTTGCTTTCTAAAAATACTTTATCAGGATACTTAGCAAAGATTTTTCCGCTTTCATCTTTTTCCAGACAAATAATTGGTTTTAAACCAACTGCAGAGGTTATATGCGTTGAATGGGTAGTTATAAAAATTTGTCTGCTAAAGGTTTGATTTTTCACTTCTTCTTTGAGAAATTTTAGAAAATTATATTGAAGAGCTGGATGTAAGTGTGCTTCAGGTTCCTCAATAAGAAGTATCGGAAAAGTTTTGGCGTTTTCCCCGTATTCTTCGGAAGTAATCATTTTAAATTTTGATAAGATCAGAGATATGTATATAAGGTTGTTATAACCCATGCCATTGTTTATGATAGGTATCTCTATTCCAGTCCGATCCTTGATTATTAATCGAAGAACGGATAGCACATCATTTTCATCTAAATTCCCATCCAAAGCAGGTGTACCTCCAACAGACGCACCTGTGTCTTCTGCAAACTTTAGCACTTCCTTTTGGTTTACTCTTTCAATTAGATTCTTCACTAACAAGTCTGCATACTGGTCAAATATTTGAGCCTTAGTCAGTCCATTGTCCGCAGGTTCTGCCGCTACCACCTTATCTTTAAAATGCATTAATAATTGCTTTAAAAGCGTGTTTCTTCCAGTAAACATATTGCTTTCCACATCTCGAAGTGCATCTAACGATTCACAATGTATTTTGTCTAAATACTCTGATTCTGCACGAATTTTATTTATAATATTTCCACCGTATATCTTTGAGACATATCTCTTCAAGTTTTTTTCTAGCAATGCCCAACGTTCTTTAGTGGAAGAGGTTTTTGCATAATCATCATGGTACGGTTTATGGTCTTGCTCAGGTAGAAAAAATTTATACGTGAGCTGGGCTTCCCATGGGGTATCCAATTTTGTAAGCCAACTTGCAACAATCGCTTTATCATCTGTTGTGTCTGTTTTTGAAGAGCGTAATGTCACAGTAATTGTTATCTCTGGCGGAACAGCCAAATCCACATTTTTATTGAAATCATCAATTGTAGGAGATTTTACACCCGTACGCCTAAAAATATATTCTAATGCCTTAATAATTGTCGTTTTTCCAGCATTATTACTTCCTATCAAAACATTTAAACCCTCATTAAATTCGATGAAAAAATCATCAAAACATCTAAAGTTCTGAATCCGCATGCTTGATATGTACATTTTATGATTTCCTCCCCGAACTTCTCCCTTTATTATTTGGTTGCCGTCCTAGTCCCCATTCATTTATGTTTCCACACTTCACTTACCATCGATAAAATTATGTATAATCTCAGTAAACCAAAGCCAATCGTGCAAGTCTCTAAACGACTTTATTGGTCTAAAACGTTGATAAATCGGGTAAGTAGCAAAAAATTTATCATAGAGACTGTCCAAGTTCATGTTATTCCCCCATTATAAAGCTTTTTTACATATGTAGTTTTACATATCTAAAAAGCATTGTCAATTGTTAATGGATTTGTCTAACAAAAGGCTCAATAATGATGCCTTGCTTCCCCACTTAATATCCCTGTTGTAAAATGTGTTTATATACCCCCTGGTGCTAAATATCCCGGAAAACCGAAATGGTTAGGTCGTTTAATTAATAAAACTTTATCTTCGTTTTGAATCATACACATCGTATAAATTCTATGTTCTACACTTTTCCAATCAACTGACATGATGTAGATTCTCCTTTCTAATTTATTTAAAATCTGAACGTTTTTAATAATCATATACTGTTTTCTTATTGAAACAACTCACCCGTTAGTCGCCTATGCCCCATTCATGTCACCACATTTTAAAAAAATTATGTTCTCCAGTGTGATTTGAAGAAGATCGATATCTCACAATAATTGTACCATAATATTACAAATATTTTTAAAATATCCTGCTTTTTTAGTGATTCTATCTGATCGAAAATAAAAAAGTGCTGGCATAAACCTATGCCAACACCTTTTCCCAGTTACCATTATTATTTTCTAGTTACCAACTTTATTTTTCAGTATGCGACTTTATTTTCCGCAGATACCAATAACAGTTATATTTGCAAAGCAAATAAACACTGTAATAGAAAAAACAAAAGCCTGCTGGATTCACCAACAGGCTTTCAGTTCCCGACTTTTTTGTTCGGTACCTAACTTTTTTGTCCGGTTCCCGACTTTTTTGTCAAGTACCCGACTTTTTTGTCATTCAACACAACAGCCTTTTCCCAACGAACCGCTCACTCCACCGTCACGCTCTTCGCCAAGTTGCGCGGTTTGTCGACGTCGCAGCCGCGATGCAGGGCGGCATAGTACGCGATCAGCTGCAGCGGCACGACGGAAACAAGCGGCGTAAGGTCCGGATGGACGGCCGGGATGACGAAGCGGTCGCCGTCGCCTTCCAAGCCACGCATCGAGATGACGCATGGGTTCGCGCCGCGGGCGACGACTTCTTTTACGTTGCCGCGAATGCTTAAGTTGACGTGATCTTGGGTGGCGAGGGCAATCACCGGCGTACCGTCCTCAATCAAGGCGATCGTGCCGTGTTTCAGCTCGCCGCCGGCGAACCCTTCCGCTTGGATGTAAGAGATCTCCTTCAGTTTCAGCGCGCCTTCTAGGCAGACATAGTAGTCAACGGCGCGGCCGATAAAGAAGCAGTTGCGCGTCAACGTCAAGTAGTCGCGTGCGATGTTCTCCATTTCTTCTTTCGCATCGCACAGCATTTCCATCACATTGGCGACGATGGCGAGCTCTTTCGTCAGGTCAAAATCCAATTCGAGGCCTTTCGCTTTCGCCGCAGTCGCCGCTAAAATCGCCAGCACCGCGATTTGCGCCGTGTAGGCTTTCGTCGAAGCGACGGCAATTTCCGGGCCAGCGTGCAACAAGAGCGTATAGTCCGCTTCCCGCGACAGCGTCGAGCCTGGGACGTTGGTGATTGTAATGGCTTTATGGCCAAGTTTGTTCGTTTGCACGAGCACGGCGCGGCTGTCGGCCGTTTCCCCGCTTTGCGAAATAAAGAGGAAGAGCGGCTTTTCCGACAGAAGCGGCATATTGTACGAAAATTCGCTGGCAATATGCACTTCGACTGGAATTTTCGCCCACGACTCGATCAATTGCTTGCCGACAAGACCTGCGTGGTAGCTCGTTCCGCACGCGACAATGTACAGGCGGTCGGCGTTCAGCACTTCGTTGATGATCGCTTGGTCAATCGTCAATCCGCCGTTTTCGTCTTGGTACTTTTGAATGATGCGGCGGATGACGAACGGCTGCTCATCAATTTCTTTCAACATGTAATGCGGATACGTCCCTTTTTCAATGTCGCTCGCATCGAGCTCAGCCGTAAATGACTTCCGTTCGACTGTTTCACCGTTTAGCGTTTGAATCGTGACGTTCTCGCTCGTGACGATCACCATTTCGCCGTCCATCAGTTCAACGAATTGGTTCGTCACTTGAAGCATGGCCATCGCATCGCTCGCCACGACGTTAAACCCGTCACCGAGACCGGCAAGAAGTGGGCTTTTGTTTTTCGCCGCATACAACGTTTCCTCGTTTTCCGCGTCAATCATGGCGATGGCGTACGACCCTTTTAACAGCGAGAGCGTTTGGCGAAACGCTTCTTCCGTTGTCAACCCGTCACGGACGAATTGTTCCACGAGCTGGACGATCACTTCCGTATCCGTGTCGCTGCGGAACTCGACATCAGCCAAGTAGTCGCGCTTCAGCATCTCGTAGTTTTCGATGACACCGTTATGCACGAGCGTAAAACGGCCGGAGGCGCTTTGATGCGGATGGGCGTTCACCCGGCTTGGCGCCCCGTGCGTCGCCCAACGGGTATGGCCGATGCCGATCGTCGCTTTGACGTTCGGGTCGACGATGCGGCGCAAATCGGCGATCCGTCCTTTTTCTTTAAACACATGAACCCCGTTCTCATTTAATACGGCGATCCCTGCCGAATCGTAGCCGCGGTACTCGAGTTTTTCCAATCCGCGCAACAAAATCTCTTTCACATCTTGGTAACCGATATAACCAACAATGCCGCACATGGCAATCTTTCCTCCTTTAACATCGGAGGCTGCCGCTAACGAGATCCTTCCATGTTCAGTTGTCAAAGAACAACGGGGTCTCGCCGTCGCTGCGGCAGACTCCCCTTTCTAGTTGCGCGATGACATCCTCCCCTTTGTGCAAAGGGTCACCCCTTTGTTTTAAGAGAGGACTTGCGGCTGTCATCGCTCCAGCCGGGAGGCATCCGCCGAAAACTCGATAAACCTCCTCCTCGTCAACTAAGCGCGCTTCCGTTCCCGCGCTTAGTCCAGGCGCTTTTTTCGTCGTCAAAACGAAGCAACAACCAACGATATTTGCGTTGTCTTTGTCCTACAAACCGCTGCGACAAGCCGTCGTTTCACGATCTCCGCTCCGCTATCGCCTCCTTTCAGGTAAAAGGCAACAACGTTAATATTACAGCACATTCCCAGCGGCGTCAACTATCATCTATACATCCGTTTATATAAAATAACCTATGCATAAACGAAAGCGAACGTTCCGTTTATGCATAGGATGGTTCAAACAATCGGTTATTCGGCCCCCATTTCACGGCGGACAACATCGGCGATCCGCTCCACATAGGCGCGGCACGCCTCTTCGGTTGGAGCCTCAGCCATAATGCGCACGAGGGGTTCCGTCCCTGACGGACGAACGAGGACGCGGCCATTGCCGTTCATCTCTGCCTCCACTTCCTGAATCACTTTTTGCACTTGTTCGTTTTCCATTGCCTTTTCTTTATCCTTTACCCGTACGTTCACAAGCAGCTGCGGGTATTTTTTCATTTCCGCGGCCAATTCAGAAAGCGGCTTGCCTTTGACTTTCATGATGTTGACAAGCTGGAGCGCCGTCAACATGCCATCTCCCGTCGTGTTGTAGTCGAGGAAAATGATATGACCGGACTGCTCGCCGCCGAGATTATATCCATTTTTGCGCATGGCTTCGACGACATAGCGGTCGCCGACCGCCGTTTGCACGCTTTGGATGCCCTGCGCCTCGAGCGCTTTGTAAAATCCAAGATTGCTCATGACCGTTGAAACGACGGTTTGTTGCTTGAGACGACCGGTTTCTTTTAAATATTTGGCGCAAATGTACATGATGTGGTCGCCATCCACAATGTTGCCATGCTCGTCCACGGCGATCAGGCGGTCGCCGTCGCCGTCAAACGCAAGACCGACATCAGCCCCTTTTTCTTTCACAAACGCCGCCAGCGCCTGCGGATGGGTGGAACCGACTCCTTCGTTAATGTTGAGGCCGTTGGGCGAAGCGCCCATCGTGATGACATCAGCGTCCAAATCGGCAAACAAGTAAGTGGCCAGCGATGACGTCGCCCCGTGCGCGCAGTCGAGAGCTATTTTCATCCCGGAAAAGTCTTCTTCGTCAATCGTCTGTTTGAGATATTGCAAATATTTTTGCCCGCCTTCAAAGTAATCATTCACTTGGCCTAACGCCGCGCCAATCGGCCGCGGCAACATATCTTCCGGGCTGTCGATCAGCGCTTCAATCTCCGCCTCCTGCTCGTCCGACAGTTTAAACCCATCCGGCCCGAAAAATTTAATGCCGTTGTCTTGGACGGGGTTGTGGGAAGCAGAAATCATGATGCCGGCTTGCGCGCCGAGCGCTTTCGTCAAATAGGCGACGCCTGGCGTAGAGATCACGCCAAGCCGCATCACTTCCGCTCCGATCGAGAGCAGCCCGGCGACGAGCGCGCCTTCCAGCATATGCCCGGAAATGCGCGTGTCACGCCCGATCAACACTTTCGGACGCTCTGCACTTTTCGTCAGCACGTATCCGCCGCAACGGCCAATCCGAAACGCCAGCTCCGGCGTCAACTCACGATTTGCGACTCCACGTACACCATCAGTGCCAAAATATTTGCCCATTCGTTCACTCTCTCCTTACTATACAATTTATTGGACAGCTGCCTTTTCGCTAATGTCGATCATCGCTGTTTCCGTCGATGGCTGCCATTGGATTTGCTTCGGATTGTCCCAGCGAATGGGAACTTGATGCTGACCGGTGCCGAGCCCACTGGCATCCACATACAGTCGGACATCGTCTTTCGTCAACCCTTGAACGATATCGGGCGGCCCCATCAGCCGCACGGTCAGCTTGCCTCCAACCGGTTGGACAAACGTCGCTTCATAGGAGTCCGGCAAGCCGACGACCTCAATGGGGACGTCCTTCCATGTTTGTGTGACATCTTTCTCTACGTCGATGCGCACCTTGATTTTGTTTGGCTTGACGCTTTTGACCCCATCGGGGACTGGAACGTCCACTTCCACTGTCTTATCATCTGTCACATCATCCAAATCGACGGTCAATCCTTCCAACCGATCGATCCGATTTAGCACGTCTTTCGGACCGTAAACGGTCACTCGGTTCGGCTCCGGCGTGATGCCGACGAGATGAACGCCATCCGGAAGCTCACCTGTCGTTTGCACATCAACCGGCACCGCTTTGCTTGGGCTCTCCACCGGCACAGTGACTTGAACAGATGACGGCTTCGGTTCCAGATCCAATTCATTTCCGCTCCGATCGTACACGCGAACGCGGGCTTCCCGCGTCACCGTTTCCGTCGCTCCCTCCAAGTCAACAATGGCTTTCACAAACGAGATGCTGTCAATCAACTCTTTCGCCCCGGTAATGGTCACCACGTTCGGTTCAACGGTCGGTTCCCCGACGGAGTAGCCATCCGGCATTTTATTTCGATTAAAAAATTCAACACCAATGGAAAACTGTTTGGACACTTTTTCGCGAATCGTTACTTTTACTGAAGCCGGTTGTATATTCACCTTCAGTTTCTCAGAAACATCTTTGTATTTGATCGGAACCGTGTAAGTGCCTAAGGGCAAGTTCGTCAAATCGACATACACTTCGAAATTTCGTTGCAGAGCTGTCGGTTTGACAATGCTAGCCGGACCTTGAAGCGTGACATTGACATACTTCGGCACGCCGGAAACGATCAAGTTTTCTTCGTCATAGTAAGCAACAACCGGAACATCTGTCAACGTTTCCGTATCTTCTTGCCCAAACGTGTTGCGTGTTTCGCCAGTTTTCGCCCCGACATTGGCCGACATATACAACATGATCGCTAGCAATAAGGAAACAAGGCGAATAAACCACGGATGATCCATTAAGTTATCCATGTTTCTTTCCCCTCCATTGCCAACGGGAAGAAGCGGGCGCCTTCGCCACCGGGACGAGCTCGCCTGTCAGCAGCTCCCGAAACTCATCCATCGTTAAATCGCGATATAGTTCGCCGTTTTTGGTCAACGATACCGCCCCCGTCTCTTCTGAGACAACGACCGTGACGCTGTCCGTCACTTCGCTGATGCCGAGCGCCGCCCGATGGCGTGTTCCGAGCTCTTTGGAAATAAACGGGCTTTCCGATAGCGGCAAATAACAGGCCGCGGCCGCAATCTGGTTTTTCTGAATGATCACCGCCCCGTCATGCAGCGGCGTGTTCGGAATGAAAATATTGATAAGCAGCTCCGAAGACACGTGCGCGTTTAGGGCTATGCCCGTTTCCACATAATCGCTCATTCCCGTTTCCCTCTCGATCGAAATGAGCGCGCCAATGCGCCGTTTTGCCATATACTCCGTTGCCTTTACGATGGCTTCCACCATTCGAAGCCGTTCTTCATCCTCATTGACCGTATTACGTGTAAACAGCCGCCCGCGGCCAAGCTGCTCCAACGCGCGCCGCAATTCCGGCTGAAAAATGATGATGATGGCAAGGAACCCCCAAATGATCGCTTGGTCCATCAGCCATTGCAGCGTGGTCAACCCGAGATAATTGCTCACAAAGCGAACCAAAATAATCAAAAAAATGCCTTTTAACAGCTGAATGGCCTTTGTCCCGCGAATCATCATCAGCAGTTTGTAAATAACGTACCATACAACGAGAATATCGACCACTTTCAGCAAATAGGACACGATGGGGAGCTCTTGGAAGGACATCTTCACACTTCCTTTATCTCTAATTCCGCTCCGCTCACGGCCATGGAAAAAGCCATCGGACGATGGCTGCCATCATTCGAGCGATTGGAGCGCGTGATTGACTTTCTCTTTAATATTATACCAAATCCATTCAAACACTTGATTAATTTCCTCGATTTCCCCGGTCACTTGCCCCGCTGACGCCATATATTTTTTTCCGTGAATCACGGTGACGTTCCCATCAACCGTTCCTTCAATGCGAATTGAACCGTTGCGGACGACAATGTCCCCTTTCACCGTTTCCCCTTTTGGCACAATGACCGTATGATCGCGAATGATAACGTGTTCATCCGCCGAAACGGAAAACGCTCCGTTCTCTCCCCACGAAGAGGCAAAGCTGCCAACCGTAAGCAGCACAAACAGCGAAGCGGCGGTCAGCAACGGATGCCCATGCATCCAGCGGCGCAGCCGGGCGCTTTTTTTCTCTTTCGGCATCATTTTCATTACCTTCGTCGTAAAAGCCGGGGGCGCTGTTAGATGAGCGGCATATTGCAAAAAAGCAACGGTTTTTTTCAACTCATGAAAATAGGCAGCGCAGGCAGCGCA
The DNA here is from genome assembly GCF_052692335.1 of Geobacillus sp. YF-1. Lineage (NCBI taxonomy): Bacteria > Bacillati > Bacillota > Bacilli > Caryophanales > Anoxybacillaceae > Geobacillus > Geobacillus sp. YF-1. The sequence continues at coordinate 160,582 of NZ_CP199850.1, read as the reverse complement.
TGAGCGCAGATGTTCCTTCAGGCGCTGCTCTTCCTCCGGACGAAGATCGCCGTCTAGATAGTGATGCATAAGCGATATCATTTCGTTTGGACATTTCATTCTTTCCCACCCTCTTATAAATGGCCCAATTGTTTGCGCAATGCTTCACGGCCGCGATGGAGCCGCGTTTTCACCGTGCCGACCGGCAGCCCTAAAATATCGCTGATCTCTTGCAGCGACAAATCTTCGATATACTTTAACACGATTACGCTGCGATATTTTTCCGGCAACCGCTCAATGGCCCGCTGAACCGTTTCTTGCAGTTCTAGACTTTCCACCGCTTCTTCAGGAGAGGCTTCACGGGAAGGAAGCTGCGCTTGCATCGTCAGTCCATCCGTTCCATTCACTTCCTCATCCAAGTAAACATCCGGTTTCCGCTTTCGCAACCGATCAATCGTCAAGTTGGTCGCAATGCGATACAGCCATGTCGAGAATTTCATATCAGGGTTATAGGTGTTAATATGAACATAGGCGCGAATGAATGCCTCCTGGGCCGCATCCTCCGCCTCGTGTTGATTGCCAAGCATTCGATAACAAAGTCGGTAAATTTTGTCTTTATACAAATCAACAAGGTCGGCGTAGGCATTTTGGTCGCCTTTTTGAACCGCCCTAATCCTTTTTTTAATAAACAAATCCATAAAATACAATACCCCCGCCTCGCAGCTCACCGTATACTACGGCGCTCCACTGCAAAAAGTTTCAGGCAACACGTTTATTGTACCATAGAATAAAAAAAGAGGGGCAGCCAAATCAAAGCCACCCCTCAAACCAACGAACGCCAACCGAAAAAGGACATTATTGCATCAACCATATGGCGGCCCACTTGCGCGCCGCGGCCGCATCACCATCCGCTATCGGCAGGGAGGAGATGGCGGCATCCGCGTTCCGGCAACCGGTTGACGTTGGTGCTCAATCAAATCAACTTTTCCCCAAACAGCGAACCCATTAAAGCGACAGCTACGGAAGCGGTTTTATTCCGTTCGTCCAAAATCGGGTTCACTTCTACAAATTCAGCAGACGTAATCAGTTGAGCCTCCGCTAACATCTCCATCGCCAAATGGCTCTCTCGGTACGTCAATCCCCCGATAACCGGTGTCCCTACTCCCGGTGCGTCGCTCGGATCAAGCCCATCTAAGTCAAGCGATAAATGAACCCCATCGGTCCGCTCTTTTAAATAGGCGATGGTTTCCTCCATCACCTTTGTCATGCCAAGCCGATCAACTTCATGCATCGTATAAATTTTGATTCCTTGCTCCCGAATAAACTTCTTCTCCCCCTCATCTAGAGAGCGCACACCGATCAACACAACATGCTCCGGTCTGACTTTCGGAGTATATCCCCCGATTTGTGTTAACGAAGGATGCCCAAATCCAAGGCTCGCCGCCAACGGCATGCCGTGAATATTTCCAGACGGCGATGTCTCTTCTGTGTTGACGTCGCCGTGCGCATCATACCAAATGACGCCAAGGCGTTCATAATGTTTCGCCACCCCGGCCAGCGTGCCGATGGCAATGCTGTGATCGCCACCCAGCACCAACGGGAAACGCCCGCGTTGAACGACTTGATCAACCGCCGCAGCGAGCTTTTCGTTCGCCTCCGCAACCGCTTTCAAATTGCGCAAGCGTGGATGCCCCTGTTCATGAATCCGATCCGCTTTTCCAATCGGAATGTCTCCTAAATCTTCGATGTCATCGTGAAGGCGTTCAAGACGCTCGACGACACCAGCATAACGCATCGCGCTCGGTCCCATATCGACACCGCGGCGCGTTTGTCCTAAATCCATCGGAACACCGATAATCGAGATTGGTTTCATGCTGTCTCCTCTCCTTTCCGTTTCCCATTGCCCTTTTATTGTAGAGGAAAGAAGGGAGATGACTCAACTTGACAACCTTTCGAATATTTATACTGATTTGCCGCCTAACGTGCCTAAACCCGTCATCTTTTCGTGCCCAAAGCACGGCCTCATCTCCATGCTGTTGAACCTTTTCAGCGCGTTCCTCGATGGTTTCTTCGACAAAAAAGCGGGCTCGCTCTTTAGTGAAACAAAGAAAAAGCAACCCGTTTTCTAAAAAAGGGTTGCTTTTGATGGAGCCTATCGGGATCGAACCGATGACCTCCTGCGTGCAAAGCAGGCGCTCTCCCAGCTGAGCTAAGGCCCCGCCCAAGCGGAAGACGGGACTCGAACCCGCGACCCCCACCTTGGCAAGGTGGTGTTCTACCACTGAACTACTTCCGCACATGGTGAGCCATGGAGGACTCGAACCTCCGACCCTCTGATTAAAAGTCAGATGCTCTACCTACTGAGCTAATGGCTCATGGTGATCATAACACTCTAAGTACTGATGAGCTCTACCTGCCTCTTCCTCTACGAGCTGTTTCAAGGAAGCTTGGTGCGTCGAGGCAACTCGCAGTCAACTCGAAGATGCATCGCTCGTTACTGAGCTAATGGCTCATCGTTAGGATACACTCAAATATTTGACGATGTCCCTTCCTCTGCTAGCTGATCCAAGGATGCCGAGTGCGTCGGGACAACTCGCAGCGATTTCGAAGATGTAGCGCTCGTTACTGAGCTAATGGCTCATGGTGATCATAACACTCTAAGTACTGATGAGCTCTACCTGCCTCTTCCTCTACGAGCTGTTTCAAGGAAGCTTGGTGCGTCGAGGCAACTCGCAGTCAACTCGAAGATGCATCGCTCGTTACTGAGCTAATGGCTCATCGTTAGGATACACTCAAATATTTGACGATGTCCCTTCCTCTGCTAGCTGATCCAAGGATGCCGAGTGCGTCGGGACAACTCGCAGCGAACTCAAAGAGGCGTCGCTCGTTACTGAGCGAATGGCTCATCGTTAGGGTACACTCAAATATTTGACGATGTCCCTTCCTCTGCCTGCTGATTCGAAGATGCCGAGTGCATTGGGACAGCTCGAAGTAAGTTTCATGTTTTATGTGCAAAAAAATATGGCTGGGCTAGCTGGATTCGAACCAGCGCATCACGGAGTCAAAGTCCGTTGCCTTACCGCTTGGCTATAGCCCAACGCTATAAAGTGAAAACGCCTTATCCGTTTATTATTATGGCCTGTTCCGTGCTAATTATACCTTCTCAATCAACCGTCTTTGGGGACGGTTGATTGAGGAATGAAAGTGACCCGTACGGGATTCGAACCCGTGTTACCGCCGTGAAAGGGCGGTGTCTTAACCACTTGACCAACGGGCCTAGAAATAAATGGAGCTTCCAACCGGGCTCGAACCGGTGACCTCTTCCTTACCATGGAAGTGCTCTACCTACTGAGCTATGGAAGCATAAAATGGCTCCGCAAGTAGGATTCGAACCTACGACCTACCGGTTAACAGCCGGTTGCTCTACCGCTGAGCTATTGCGGAACGACAAATGATGCGACTATTGTTTGTTTTCGACACTAATTATTATATCCATCCTGTTCTGATTGTCAACCAGGAAGTTCATTCCTTCAAAACTAGATAACCGTCGGAAGAAGCTGCGCTTCGTACTGTCTAGCTCCGGCCGCCATCGGCTCGCGACGCTTCGGTCCTGCTATGGCGGCATAGCCTCCTCGCAGGCCCTCCAGCGCGTTTCGCCGATCAGCGGGCGGCCTCCGCTTTTCTAGGTTAAGCCCTCGATCGATTAGTATCCGTCAGCTCCACGTGTCGCCACGCTTCCACCTCGGACCTATCGACCTCGTCATCTTCGAGGGATCTTACTCGCCTAACGCGATGGGAAATCTCATCTTGAGGGGGGCTTCACGCTTAGATGCTTTCAGCGCTTATCCCGTCCGCACATAGCTACCCAGCGGTGCCCCTGGCGGGACAACTGGTACACCAGCGGTGCGTCCATCCCGGTCCTCTCGTACTAAGGACAGCTCCTCGCAAATTTCCTACGCCCGCGACGGATAGGGACCGAACTGTCTCACGACGTTCTGAACCCAGCTCGCGTACCGCTTTAATGGGCGAACAGCCCAACCCTTGGGACCGACTACAGCCCCAGGATGCGATGAGCCGACATCGAGGTGCCAAACCTCCCCGTCGATGTGGACTCTTGGGGGAGATCAGCCTGTTATCCCCGGGGTAGCTTTTATCCGTTGAGCGATGGCCCTTCCATGCGGAACCACCGGATCACTAAGCCCGACTTTCGTCCCTGCTCGACCTGTCCGTCTCGCAGTCAAGCTCCCTTGTGCCTTTGCACTCTCCGAATGATTTCCAACCATTCTGAGGGAACCTTTGGGCGCCTCCGTTACCTTTTGGGAGGCGACCGCCCCAGTCAAACTGCCCACCTGACACTGTCTCCCACCCCGCTAAGGGGTGCGGGTTAGAATTTCAATACCGCCAGGGTGGTATCCCACCGGCGCCTCCACCGAAGCTGGCGCTCCGGCTTCTTAGGCTCCCACCTATCCTGTACAAGCGATACCAAAATTCCATATCAGGCTGCAGTAAAGCTCCACGGGGTCTTTCCGTCCTGTCGCGGGTAACCTGCATCTTCACAGGTAGTATAATTTCACCGGGTCTCTCGTTGAGACAGCGCCCAAGTCGTTACACCTTTCGTGCGGGTCGGAACTTACCCGACAAGGAATTTCGCTACCTTAGGACCGTTATAGTTACGGCCGCCGTTTACTGGGGCTTCGGTTCGCACCTTCGCTTCCGCTAAGCGCTCCCCTTAACCTTCCAGCACCGGGCAGGTGTCAGCCCCTATACGTCGCCTTTCGGCTTCGCAGAGACCTGTGTTTTTGATAAACAGTCGCTTGGGCCTTTTCACTGCGGCTCTTCCAGGCTCTTCACCCGAAAGAGCACCCCTTCTCCCGAAGTTACGGGGTCATTTTGCCGAGTTCCTTAACGAGAGTTCTCCCGCGCGCCTTAGGATTCTCTCCTCGCCTACCTGTGTCGGTTTGCGGTACGGGCACCTCTTCCCTCGCTAGAGGCTTTTCTTGGCAGTGTGAAATCGGGGACTTCCGGATCACTCCGTCGCCATCACAGCTTGGCCTTCCGGCCAGCGGATTTGCCTACTGGCCAGCCTCACTGCTTGGACAGGCTCTTCCAGCCGCCTGCTCGCCCTATCCTCCTGCGTCCCCCCATCGCTCCAACGGGAAGGAGGTGGTACAGGAATCTCAACCTGTTGCCCATCACCTACGCCTTTCGGCCTCGGCTTAGGTCCCGACTAACCCTGAGCGGACGAACCTTCCTCAGGAACCCTTAAGCTTTCGGCGCAGAGGATTCTCACCTCTGTTTTCGCTACTCATACCGGCATTCTCACTTCTAAGCGCTCCACCAGTCCTTCCGGTCTGGCTTCTCTGCCCTTAGAACGCTCCCCTACCGATGACCAACGGTCATCCCGCAGCTTCGGCGGCACGTTTAGCCCCGGTACATTTTCGGCGCAGAGTCACTCGACCAGTGAGCTATTACGCACTCTTTAAATGGTGGCTGCTTCTAAGCCAACATCCTGGTTGTCTTCGCAACTCCACATCCTTTTCCACTGAACGTACACTTGGGGGCCTTAGCTGGCGATCTGGGCTGTTTCCCTCTCGACCACGGATCTTATCACTCGCAGTCTGACTCCCGGGCATAAGTCGTTGGCATTCGGAGTTTGACTGGGTTCGGTAACCCGATGAGGGCCCCTAGCCCAATCAGTGCTCTACCTCCAAGACTCTTACACCCGAGGCTAGCCCGAAAGCTATTTCGGGGAGAACCAGCTATCTCCAAGTTCGATTGGCATTTCACCCCTACCCACACCTCATCCCCGCACTTTTCAACGTGCGTGGGTTCGGGCCTCCAGCCGGTGTTACCCGGCCTTCACCCTGGACATGGGTAGATCACCTGGTTTCGGGTCGACGACGACGTACTCCTGCGCCCTGTTCAGACTCGCTTTCGCTGCGGCTCCGCCTTCCTGGCTTAACCTCGCACGCCATCGTCACTCGCCGGTTCATTCTACAAAAGGCACGCCATCACCCATGAACGGGCTCTGACTACTTGTAGGCACACGGTTTCAGGTTCTCTTTCACTCCCCTTCCGGGGTGCTTTTCACCTTTCCCTCACGGTACTGGTTCGCTATCGGTCACTAGGGAGTATTTAGCCTTGGGAGATGGTCCTCCCTGCTTCCGACGGGATTTCCCGTGTCCCGCCGTACTCAGGAGCCGCTCGGGAGGGAACGAAGTTTCGACTACAGGGCTCTCACCTTCTCTGGCCGGCCGTTCCAGACCGGTTCGTCTACCCCGTTCCTTTCTCACTCCCACAGTGAGCGGTCCTACAACCCCAAGAGGACTCGCCTCTTGGTTTGGGCTGTTCCCGTTTCGCTCGCCGCTACTCAGGGAATCGCGTTTGCTTTCTTCTCCTCCGGGTACTAAGATGTTTCAGTTCCCCGGGTGTGCCCTCCATGCCCTATGGATTCAGGCATGGATACTGCCCCATTACGGACAGTGGGTTCCCCCATTCGGACATCTCCGGATCGACGCTTGCTTACAGCTCCCCGGAGCGTTTCGGCGTTTGCCCCGTCCTTCATCGGCTCCTAGTGCCAAGGCATCCACCGTGCGCCCTTTCTAGCTTAACCTACAGCGTCTCGGCTTCTTCCTTTACTTTTGCGGTTATCTAGTTTTCAAAGAACGATGTTTGCCATTGAGAGAACATCACTCGTTCCCTCAAAACTGAACGAAACGAAAGCGCGATGTTCATGCATATGGACTACTGTCTAGCTCCAGCGCCTGGCTCTCTTCTGCCAAATAACCTTCCCCCTCGGGGTGCAAGCACCCCTCTGGGTGAAGAACATTTGGCTTCGAGAGCCGATCACGGCGCTTCCGCTTTTCGTACTGTCTAGCTCCGGCCGCCATCGGCTCACGACGCTTCGGTCCTGCTGCGGCGGCATAGCCTCCTCGCAGGCCCTCCAGCGCGTTTCGCCGATAGGCGGGCGACCTTCGCTTTTCCCCTTAGAAAGGAGGTGATCCAGCCGCACCTTCCGGTACGGCTACCTTGTTACGACTTCACCCCAATCACTTGCCCCACCTTCGGCGGCTGGCTCCCGTCAGGGTTACCGCACCGACTTCGGGTGTTGCAAGCTCTCGTGGTGTGACGGGCGGTGTGTACAAGGCCCGGGAACGTATTCACCGCGGCATGCTGATCCGCGATTACTAGCGATTCCGGCTTCATGCAGGCGAGTTGCAGCCTGCAATCCGAACTGAGAGCGGCTTTTTGGGATTCGCTCCCCCTCGCGGGTTCGCTGCCCTTTGTACCGCCCATTGTAGCACGTGTGTAGCCCAGGTCATAAGGGGCATGATGATTTGACGTCATCCCCACCTTCCTCCGACTTGTCGCCGGCAGTCCCTCTAGAGTGCCCAACTGAATGCTGGCAACGAGAGGCGAGGGTTGCGCTCGTTGCGGGACTTAACCCAACATCTCACGACACGAGCTGACGACAACCATGCACCACCTGTCACCCTGTCCCCCCGAAGGGGGAACGCCCAATCTCTTGGGTTGTCAGGGGATGTCAAGACCTGGTAAGGTTCTTCGCGTTGCTTCGAATTAAACCACATGCTCCACCGCTTGTGCGGGCCCCCGTCAATTCCTTTGAGTTTCAGCCTTGCGGCCGTACTCCCCAGGCGGAGTGCTTATCGCGTTAGCTGCAGCACTAAAGGGTGTGACCCCTCTAACACTTAGCACTCATCGTTTACGGCGTGGACTACCAGGGTATCTAATCCTGTTTGCTCCCCACGCTTTCGCGCCTCAGCGTCAGTTACAGGCCAGAGAGCCGCCTTCGCCACTGGTGTTCCTCCACATCTCTACGCATTTCACCGCTACACGTGGAATTCCGCTCCCCTCTCCTGCACTCAAGCTCCCCAGTTTCCAATGACCCTCCACGGTTGAGCCGTGGGCTTTCACATCAGACTTAAGGAGCCGCCTGCGCGCGCTTTACGCCCAATAATTCCGGACAACGCTCGCCCCCTACGTATTACCGCGGCTGCTGGCACGTAGTTAGCCGGGGCTTTCTCGTGAGGTACCGTCACCGCGCCGCCTTGTTCAAACGGCGCTCCTTCGTCCCTCACAACAGAGCTTTACGACCCGAAGGCCTTCTTCGCTCACGCGGCGTCGCTCCGTCAGGCTTTCGCCCATTGCGGAAGATTCCCTACTGCTGCCTCCCGTAGGAGTCTGGGCCGTGTCTCAGTCCCAGTGTGGCCGGTCACCCTCTCAGGCCGGCTACGCATCGTCGCCTTGGTGAGCCGTTACCTCACCAACTAGCTAATGCGCCGCGGGCCCATCCGCAAGTGACAGCCAAAGGCCGCCTTTCAACCAAAGACCATGCGGTCTTCGGTGTTATCCGGTATTAGCTCCGGTTTCCCGGAGTTATCCCGGTCTTGCGGGCAGGTTGCCCACGTGTTACTCACCCGTCCGCCGCTGACCCAACCAGAGCAAGCTCCGATTCGGTCCGCTCGACTTGCATGTATTAGGCACGCCGCCAGCGTTCGTCCTGAGCCAGGATCAAACTCTCCAAAAGAAAGTGGATTGGCTTTGTAAGCTTCGGCGCCGACACCAAACGTGTCAAGCGACCTCCGCTTTTCGTATTGTCTAGCTTCGGCCGCTATCGGCTCGCGACGCTTCGGTCCTGCTGCGGCGGCGATAGCCTCCTCGCAGGCCCTCCAGCGCGTTTCGCCGATAGGCAAGCGACCTCCGCTTTTCGTTGCGCTTCGTTTCGTTCAGTTTTCAAGGAACGAGGGAAAATGACTTTTGCTCGTGAGTTTCATCAACATTCTCTCACAAGCAGCTCTTTTATACTAACACAATCTTTCGCTTTCGTCAACCCTTATCATCGTTTCAAAGCCTTTCTTTTGAAGCGACGATTTTTGTTTTATCATTTACATGTCGAAAATGCAATATATTTTTACTGGAATTTTGAGGTGTTGGAGGAGGGGAAAACGATTTGTGTTTTGTTCTGGTTACAAATAGCATTCATATCCCCCCTGTCTGTCCGCATAAGATTTTACTGGGACAGCGATTTTCCGTGCAAAGGGGGACGGATGTCATGTTTTATGCGTTGAACGGAAGGATGCTGAAAAAGGCGCTCATTATTATATGCTCTGCTTTTTTCACTGCCGTCATTCTATACGCTTATGAAACGAACCGCCCGGTTTTTTCGCTTCCATCTGGACCAAAAGCGGTGTATAAAGTGGACAATGCCCGTGGGCAAGTGGCCTTAACGTTTGATATTAGCTGGGGAGACGAAAATGCCGAGCAAATTTTAGATGTCCTAAAACAACACGGCATCAAAAATGCAACCTTTTTTTTATCTGCTTCATGGGCCGAACGCCATCCGTCCGTTGTGAAACGGATCAAAGAAGATGGGCATGAAATTGGCAGCATGGGGTATCAATTTGTGAACTACACTGAACTGGAGAGCTCCAAAATTCGCCAAGATTTAATGATGGCCAAAAAAGTGTTTGACACATTGGGAGTCAAAAACGTTGAGCTGCTGCGCCCTCCAGGTGGAAATTTTAACAAAACCGTTCTAAAAATTGCTGATTCTCTCGGTTATACGGTTGTACATTGGAGCATTAACTCAAAAGACTGGCTCAATCCGGGCACGGAGCAGATTGTAGCCAATGTGACAAACGATTTAGAACCAGGTGATATCGTACTTTTGCACGCCTCCGATTCGGCAAAACAAACCGCAAAGGCGTTGCCCAAAATCATTGCGGTGATGAAAGAGAACGGTTACCAAAACGTCAGACTCTCGGAACTGTTGGCAAACGGGGAAGCGAAAAGCAAAGGAATCGACTAAGGAAGCTGCCGAGAAAGCCGGTAAAAAAACCGCTGATTCCTTTCATCAATGGGAGAATGAGCGAAAAGCAGGACCGATGTAACAAGGTTTTTCTAATTGAGAAATAACATTGTAAAGCCGTATCCACGATTAAATCACCAGCCTCCTAGAAAGCCGGTGAAAAACCGCTGTCACCTCCCGATCGGCGGCATTTTCATTCAGAAGAGAAAGCGGATTCTGCAAGGTTTTTCTAATTGAGAAATGAGTGGAATCCATCGTTTTTGCACTAAATCACCCGCCTCTCGGAAGGAGGCGAAAAAACACGGGTTCCCTTCTTGATCGATGAGTCGACAGGGAAAAAGCTGGGCTGAGGGGAAAAGCTTTTCCATTCTGGAAACAATGCTGTGAAGCCGCACGCTCCCTTCCCTTCTATCATCGGCTTCCGGAGCGGCTCGAGCCGACATCAAGCCCTCTCTCCCTCACGAACGTGAAAAAAGAACAGGCGGCGTCTCCTTTTTATTGTTTTGCGCCGCCTGTCAACTTATGCAGAATAAGAAGCTGGTATGCATTGCATAGTAATAATGGGATGAGCATCAAATACAGCCAATCGCGGTCATTGATGCGCAGCACAGGAAACCATTCGATCACCGTCACAACAACCATAAAAAACAGGGCGGGAACGAACGCACCTTTATTGGTTTGTACACTCTTAACATAGGCAACGGCGAGGCCGACCGCCAAAATAAACAGGGCCACAAGAAGGTAAGGGATGATCGAATCTCCCTTGTCCGCAAACACCATATAGCGAAAATAGACGAGGTCAAACAGGACAAACACGATGAGAACGAGCTGCACCGAATTCCAGAGTGAACGAAAAAAACCGAGGCCGAATCGGTGAATGGTCAAATAGGCAAAAAAACCGGCTTGGCTGATGACGCTAAAAATAAAACCGACGCCAATATGCCAAAACAACACCGCGAGCAGCTCTACGATCTCCAAGCGGACAAAGAGATGTGCAAATTCCTTCCCGTTTAAAATCATGCCAACGGCTGCCGTGGCAATGCCGCCTATCAGCAATGTAGACAAAAACAAACGCACCCATTTGCGGCTGTTCACAACTTCATCCTCCATCATCAACATCATCCGCTTATCATTTTACCAGCGCCCTTTTGAAAAAGCCAGCTCCATTCCTCTCCATGCATATTTTTTTCACCAACATTCATATTAAGGGTGAGGGATTTTTGCAGAAAGGAGCTCATTTTCATGAACAAACACCTACCGCTCCTCTTGCTCAGTTTTCTCTTTCTCGGTTCTTGTGCCCCTCAAGAAATCAGCCCCCCTCCACCGGATTATGATGAAACGAAAAAAATGGTTGTTGACATTTTAAAAACCGACGAGGGGAAAAAGGCGATTCAAGATATTATGTCTGACGAGCAGATGAAGCAGCAGCTCATGATGGACCAGACTGCTGTGAAAGAGACGCTGCAGCAGGTACTGACGTCTGAACAAGGAAAAAAATTTTGGGAAAATGCTTTCAAAGACCCGAAATTTGCCGAAAGCTTTGCCAAAGGGTTGCAAAAAGAGCATGAAAAAATGATGAAAGCGCTGATGAAAGACCCTGAATATCAAGGCATGATGATTGACATTCTAAAAGATCCAGAAGCAGAAAAAGCGATGATGGATGTCTTAAAAAGCAAGGAGTTCCGCCAGCACGTGCAAAAAGTCGTAACAGAAACGCTGAACAGCCCGCTATATCAGGCCAAAATTCAAGATATGCTGACAAAAGCGGCGGAATCGCTCCAGCAAGGCGGGGGAAAACAAGAAGAGGGAGGAGAAGAAGGTGGGGAAGGAGAAGAAGGAGGAGGCGGAAACCAACAAGGTGGGAGCGGATAATCAAAAAGCGTCCGGATGCGAAAGGGCGCCGTTCGCCGAAGACGAACACGGTCAGCCCTACAGCCATCGGACGCTTTGTTTTTTACGAGGACTTGGCGACAATTTTACGCGCGATATCCATATAAATTTTCCCAATCGGATGATCTTCTGCATAGACCGACGGGGCGAAGTCGTCGTCATTCCAATCCGGCTGCTGAAGCGGCAGCTGTCCTAACAGTTCAGTTTGCAACTCTTTGGCCAACTTTTCCCCGCCGCCTTTGCCAAAGACGTATTCTCGTTCGCCTGTTTTGCGGCTTTCGTAATAGGACATGTTTTCGATGACCCCGATAATCTCGTGCTCCGTGCGCAGCGCCATGGCTCCGGCGCGGGCGGCGACAAACGCGGCGGTCGGATGCGGGGTTGTGACGATAATTTCCTTGCACGATGGCAGAAGCGTATGGACGTCTAAGGCGACATCACCTGTCCCTGGCGGCAGATCAAGCAATAGATAGTCTAAATCGCCCCACTCGACTTCTTTGAAAAAGTTGTTGAGCATTTTCCCCAGCATCGGTCCGCGCCAAATCACCGGGGCGTTGTCCTCAACAAAAAAGGCCATCGAAATGACTTTTACCCCAAACCGTTCCACGGGGATAATTTTATCGCCCCTTACTGTCGGGCGCTCGGTAATTCCCATCATGTCAGGCACACTAAATCCATAAATATCGGCGTCAATTAGCCCCACTTTTTTGCCGAGACGAGCGAGGGCAATGGCCAAATTGACAGAGACGGTCGATTTGCCGACTCCTCCCTTGCCGCTGGCAATGGCAATATACGTCGTTTTCGGCTTGTGCTGACGATATTTTTCAACTGTTTCGCGCGGCAATTCAGCAAACCGCAGCCCAACAGTCGCTGCCCCCGCGTTTTTCAACTGCTGAACGATCTCCGTCTGCAAGCGGAGCTGCTCAGGCGTTCCCGTTTTGGCGAGGGCAATTTTCACGCTGACATGGTTTTTCTCTTCCTTGATTTTAATTTCTTGAATGGCATTCGTTTCTTGAAAGGTTTTATTTAAGAACGGATCTTTCATTTTTTCAAGAATGGCTCGCACGTCATTTGCTGTCAGCATCGTCTTCACCAACCTTTTCACAATCGATGGTTGCTTCTATACGCATCATACCATAAACGGGCAGGCGGCTGCCATGTTGCCGCTCGATTCCGCGAAAACGTCGCAATCGGCTTCAAACCTTCTCGCCAGCGGACGACTTATGACCAAATCGGGCTAGGCCATGAGCATTTTTTTCGCCAACAGGGCAAAAAGCACAACTCCCCGCTATTCACGGGGAGTCGGTTCGTTTGAAAAATAGCGCAGCACTCCTTTGTAAATCGAGGCGGCCAACTTTGTTTGATAATGGTCCGAGGCGAGCAGCTCCCGTTCGTCTGGGTTCGATAAAAAACCGACCTCAACAAGCGCCCCTGGAATCTTGGCGTGCTTTAACAAATAAACCGTATCGATCATTTTCGCCGATCGATCGGTATTTTCCAAATTGCGTCGTAGTTCAGCTTGGATGAACTTGGCCAAGCGTTTATTTTCAATCAATGAACCGTAATAAAACGTCTGCGCTCCTCGCCAGCGGGGGGAGGGAATGGCATTGAGATGGATGCTAATGAATAGATCGGCCTCCGCTTGGTTGATCAAAGCGGTGCGCTCACGCAAGTCCTCCGTTTTGCGCCGGCTGTAACCGCGCGTTGACGGGCTGGCCAAGTCGCGGTCTGTTTCGCGCGTCATGAGAACGAGCGCCCCTTGCTGTTGCAAATAGTCGCGCAGTTTTTTCGCGACGCTCAAGGCAATTTCTTTTTCCAGCACTTCGCCGCCAACGGCGCCGCCATCCGGTCCGCCGTGGCCGGGGTCCAATACGATGATTCTCCCGGAGAGCGGGAGATTCCATGGCTTTGTTGAGGTCAAATCGGAAAATAGAGGTGGAAATAGAAAAAGCGCTGTGATCGTGACAACAGCCAAAATGGCTAGCCACTTCCACTTTTTGTTCATTGTTTCTCCTCCCGCGCGTTTCCCTTCTCTATCTTATATGGGACAAGGCGCGGGAATAGAACTCGTTTAGCGAAGTTTTAACCGGCGCCGTTTTTTTCCCCGTTCAAATCCTTCCATCCACCAACCGCCGATATAGTGTTCACACGCATAGTAGAGCGACTGGCTCACGAAGTCTTCATCGATGCCGCCCCAGAAACAAAGAAAATCAAACAAAGTGTCGACTAAGTACTTCTCTTCCTGAACACAGCGCCGGCGCACGCTGTCCGCCTCCTCCCCATAATAGCCAAACCGGCTGTAACGGGCGCCGAGCAAGTAGGCTTCAATGGCCAAGTCGATGCAACCTTCCTCGACAACGGACGGAAACACCCGATAGGTTGTATAGAAGGAAAGAAAGTGCTCAAGCACTTTCGCCCGCAGCTTCTCCAACGATAATTCGCGCAGCATGTTCCGTTCGTAGCGCAATTGCTTTTCCTGCCTTTTCTCCGCCAATGAAGTGATGACGGCCATCGTCTTTCACGCTCCTTTACGATGTAGTGTTTAACGATCAGGCGCATTCATACGTGCGGACGAAAGGCAGAAATCAGCAAAAAAACCAGCCAGAAACGACAACAAAAACACCCCGACGCCAAGTACAAGGGTGTTGAGCACAACCTGTAGATGGCTAGTAAAAAACAGTGGTTTCCTTTGAAGGCCGGTGAAAAGGCGCTGTCACACCAATTGGAGACATTTTCATTCAGAAAAGAAAGCTGATTGTGTGAGGTTTCTCTCATTGAGAAATGGATGGAACTCAGCAGTATTTTTCCTTAAAGATAAAATCGTGCCGTGTGGCAACTGAAAAAGGCCCCCAATCGATAACGATTGAGAGCCCGAACCGAAAGGCTTGTTTTAGCGTTTCGAGAACTGCGGAGCGCGGCGGGCGCCTTTGAGCCCGTATTTTTTCCGCTCTTTGACGCGGGCATCGCGCGTCAGCAAACCAGCGCGCTTCAGCACCGCGCGGAACTCCGGATCCACTTCAAGCAGGGCGCGAGCGATGCCGTGGCGAATGGCGCCCGCTTGACCAGCAAATCCACCGCCTTGAACATTGACCAAAACGTCATAGCTGCCGAGCGTTTCCGTCAACACAAGCGGCTGTTTCACCATTTCGATGAGCGCTTCCGACGGAATATATTCGCGAATATCTCTTTTATTGACGATGATGCGTCCATCGCCCGGAACAAGGCGGACGCGGGCAACCGAGCTTTTGCGACGACCTGTGCCGTAATATTGTACTTGTGCCAACACCAATACCCTCCCTTATCAATTATCCGCGAAGTTCGTATACTTCCGGTTTTTGCGCTTGATGCGGATGTTCGCTTCCGCGGTAAACGTGCAGTTTTTTGAACATTTGACGGCCAAGGCTGCCTTTTGGAAGCATGCCACGCACCGCCCGTTCAATCATTTGTTCCGGGTAATTTGTGCGCATTTCAAGCGCGGTTCTCACTTTCAAACCGCCCGGATACAAGCTGTGGCGATAATACAGCTTTTTCGTTAGCTTTTTCCCTGTCAGCTCGACTTTGTCCGCATTGATCACGATGACGTGATCGCCGCAATCGACATGCGGAGTGAAGATCGGTTTATGCTTGCCGCGCAACAGCGCCGCTACTTCGCTGGCCAAACGACCTAACGTCTTGCCAGCTGCGTCGACAACGTACCATTTACGCTCTACTTCATTCGGTTTTGCCATGTAAGTCGTACGCAATGCCTTTCCCTCCTAAATCATAAAAAATGAACGAATAAGGTTAGCTCTTTATTTCAACACGATTTGCTGTCCGGGGCTAATCGTGGAAAATACATGCCATATGATATAATAGCCTGCTGGAACGCCGATGTCAAGAAGATGTTACACGAGGATTCGTTGTCATCGTTCCTCTCGTGGCGATGGAGGTGGAAAATCAAGTTGCCTCCGCCGCTCATTCCTTAAGCTCTCGGCCACGGAAAAGCTCCCGAAGCCGAAGCGCCCTTGTCGCAGCGCTCTTGGCGGAGCGGAAGAGGCGACCTCAAGCTACTGATCGAAACGTTCGTCTCCGTAGTATACGCGCCACAAGTACAGTCCCTGCGCCGGCGCCGTCGGACCAGCAAGCCGGCGGTCCTTGGCGGCAAGGAGCCATTCGATGTCAGACGGCGAACGTTTCCCTTGGCCGACCTCAAGCACCGTGCCGACGATAATGCGCACCATATTATATAAAAAACCGCTGCCGATCAAACGAAATTGAAGCATTGGGCCGTCCGCTTCCACTTCGGCGTGGTAAATGGTGCGCACACGGTCCTCCATCGCTGTTTTAGCCGAACAAAAGCCCGTAAAATCGTGTGTCCCCTTCAGCGGGACGAGCGCCTCATTCATGGCGTCTATGTGGAGCGGATACGGGTGCCATGCGCAGTAATGGCGGCGAAAGACGTCGCGCTCGGCCGCGGTCCATACGTTATAGCGATACTCTTTCGCTTTGGCGGAAAACCGGGCGTGGAAGGCGGAATCGGTCTCAGCAGCTGAACGAACGACAATATCATCGGGCAGCTGGGCGTTCAACGCTTTTTTCCATTGCTCAGGAGAAAGGGAAAGCGGCGTGTCAAAGTGGATGACTTGCCCGTAAGCATGAACACCGGCATCGGTTCGTCCGGAAGCTGCCACGCGCACTTCCTTTCCCTTGTGCATTCGCTTGAGCACGCGTTCCAGTTCGCCCTGCACCGTCCGTTTTCCCGGCTGAATTTGGTAGCCAAAAAAATGGGTGCCGTCATACGCGATCACACATTTTATCCTTCGCACCATGGCTTTCCTCCGCTATGAGCGTAGTAGACAAAGAAGAATGGCAAGCAGCACAACCGCCGCGAAAAAGACCGTATCCGTCCGTTTCCAAGCGAGCTGGCGAAATTTCGTCCGTCCTTCCCCGCCGCGATAGCCGCGCGCCTCCATGGCTGTCGCCAGCTCATCAGCTCGCTTGAATGAGCTGATAAACAAGGGAACGAGCAGCGAGACGATCGCTTTCATCCGCTCGGAAAAGCGACCGCCGGAGAAGTCGACCCCGCGGGCCGCCTGCGCCTTCATGATTTTTTCCGTCTCTTCCATAAGGGTCGGAATAAAACGGAGCGAAATGGCCATCATCAAGGCGAGCTCATGGACGGGGACGCGCATCTTTTTGAGCGGCCCGAGCAAACTCTCGACGCCGTCGGTCACTTCAATCGGCGTCGTCGTCAGCGTCAGCATCGTCGTCATCAGCACAAGCAACAAAAATCGGAGCGAAATAAAGATGCCTTGCCGAACGCCTTCCTCATAAATCGTCAGCGCACCGATTCGATAGAGCACATCCCCTTCTTTTGTCATCCATACATGCAAAACGAAGGTAAACAGCACCACCCATATCACTGGCCTCAACCCACGCATGATATAGGAAAACGGGATGCGCGACAGGGCGGCGAACAAGAACGCAAACACGGACAACAGGGCATAGGTCGCAGCATTATTGGCCAAAAACACAATCAAGACATAGGCGAACACAATGAGCAGCTTGGCGCGCGGATCAAGGCGATGAATGATCGATTGTCCGGGCACGTATTGCCCGATAATCAAATGATTACTCATGAGCGCTCACCCTAGAAAACCAGTCGCGAATCGCTTCGGCCGCCTGTTCGATCGTTAAACATGGCGACGGAATGGCGACGCCAAACCGCCTTTCCAACGCCCGTTTCAACTTGACGGTCTCCGGCACGCTTAAACCGATGGCCGCCAGTCGCTCGGCGTCGCGAAATACTTCCTCGGGGGTCCCTTGGCCCCACACCGTTCCTTCGTGCATCACGATCAGCTCATCGGCATACCGAGCCGCATCTTCCATACTATGCGTTACCAATACGGTCGTTAGCCGCTTTTCGCGATGGAGACGGTAAAACATCTCCATAATCTCCCTCCGCCCCCGCGGATCCAACCCGGCGGTCGGCTCGTCGAGCACCAGCACTTCCGGCTCAAGCGCGAGCACGCCGGCGATAGCGACGCGCCGCATCTGTCCGCCGCTTAAGTCAAACGGCGATTTGGCAAGCGTTTCATCGTCCAACCCGACCAGCCGGATGAGCTCCCTTGCTTTCCGCTTGGCTTCTTCCTCGGGCACGCCGAAATTCAGCGGACCAAAGCAAATATCTTTTTCAACCGTCTCTTCAAACAGTTGGTGCTCCGGGAATTGAAACACGATCCCGACCTTTTTGCGAAGCGGTTTGAGCTGCTTGGGCCGTTTGCCGCTTGTGATCGTCTCTTCGCCAATTTTCACCGTGCCGCTTGTCGGCTGCAAGAGGCCGTTCAAGTGCTGAAGGAGCGTCGATTTGCCCGAACCGGTATGGCCGACGATGGCGACATACGCTCCGCTTCGAATCGTGACGTTGACGTGATATAGGGCGCGGCGGGCGAGCGGAGAGCGGGCATTGTATATGTGCTCTACGTTTTCGAATACAATGTCCATAGCTCCTCGACCAACTCCTCCATGGTAAAATACCCTAGCCTCAGCGGCAGCCCTTGTTCCCGCAAGCGGCTGCCCATTTTTACCGCAAACGGCAAATCAAGACCGATGCGTTCCAATTTGCTGCCGAGCCGAAAGATTTGCTCAGGCGTCCCTTCCGCCATCACTTCCCCTTTGTTCATGACGATCAGGCGATCGGCCTTGGCCGCTTCTTCAAGATCATGGGTGATCGACAAGACGGTGATGCGATGCTGGCGGTTCAGGCGGCGCACCGTCTCCAACACTTCGTCGCGCCCTCGAGGATCCAGCATGGATGTCGCTTCATCCAAGATGATCATATCGGGGCGAAGCGCCAAAATGCCGGCGATGGCGACGCGCTGTTTTTGTCCGCCGGAAAGCCGATGCGGCTCATGATGAAGGAACGGCTCCATATGCACTTGACGGATCGCTTCATCGATGCGCCAAGCCATCTCATCACGCGGAATACCGTTGTTTTCCAAGCCAAAAGCGATGTCGTCCTCGACCGTCGTGCCGACAAACTGATTGTCTGGATTTTGAAACACCATGCCTACGCGACGGCGCACATCCCACACCGTTGTTTCATCCAGTGGGCGGCCAAACAGACGAATCACGCCCCGCTCCGGCCGAAGCAAGCCGATCACCAGACGGGCGATCGTGGACTTGCCGGATCCATTATGGCCGACGATCGCCAGCCATTCCCCGCGTTCGGCTTGAAAGCTGACGTGTTGAACCGCATACTCCGACTGATTTGGATAACGAAAACATACTTCTTCCAGCGACAAGATCGGTTCGGCCATGATCGTTTCCCCTTGCTCCCGCCGCGTTTGCCGATGCGGCTTTTAAGATATGGTAAACAAAAAAAGGGCATAGATCCAGTTCAAACGAAACTGTCTCGCCCTTGTTGAATGAAACCGTTACACGAGTTCAATAATCACCATCGGCGCCCCGTCACCGCGGCGAGGACCAAGTTTCAAAATGCGCGTATAGCCGCCTTGGCGATCTTGGTAGCGCGGCGCAATGTCGCTGAACAGCTTTTGCAACGCATCTTGGCCCGTTTCGCTGTTGGCGACTTCCTTGCGGATGAACGCCGCTGCTTGGCGACGGGCATGCAAATCGCCGCGTTTGCCAAGCGTAATCATTTTTTCCATCACCGAGCGCAATTCTTTGGCCCGCGCTTCCGTCGTTTCGATGCGTTCATTGATGATCAGGTCAGTGGCTAAATCACGAAGCAACGCTTTCCGTTGCGAAGTCGTGCGTCCTAACTTTCTGTACGACATCAAATGTCCCTCCCTTTTAGAGTGATGCAATTCTTTGCTGCTGATCGCACCGGCCGCACCGCAAAAGATATGGCCAAAGCACGGCGCCGCTTTCGCCAAAGGGCGGCTTTTAATCGTCTTTGCGCAAGCTGAGACCCAGCTCAGCGAGCTTCGCTTTGACCTCCTCAAGCGATTTGCGGCCAAGGTTCCGCACTTTCATCATATCTTCTTCCGTTTTTTGCGTGAGCTCCTGAACGGTGTTGATGCCGGCCCGTTTCAGGCAGTTGTAGGAGCGAACCGAAAGATCAAGCTCCTCGATCGTCATTTCCAGCACTTTTTCTTTTTGATCATCTTCTTTTTCGACCATGATTTCGGCATTTTGCGCTTCATCGGTCAGGCCGACAAAGATGTTCAAGTGCTCAGTCAAAATTTTGGCCCCGAGCGAAATGGCTTCTTTCGGTCCGATGCTTCCATCCGTCCACACATCGATGGTCAGTTTGTCATAATCCGTCACTTGACCGACCCTCGTATTCTCCACGTGATAAGAAACGCGGGAGACCGGTGTATAAATGGAGTCGATCGGAATGACGCCAATCGGCTGGTCTTCGCGCTTGTTCGCCTCAGCCGGGACATAGCCGCGCCCCCGTTTGGCGGTCATGCGCATGCGCAGGCGGCCGCCTTCCGCCAGCGTCGCAATATGAAGGTCTGGGTTTAAAATTTCGACATCGCTGTCATGAGTAATATCGGCAGCTGTGACAACTCCTTCACCCTGCACATCGATTTCTAACGTTTTTTCCTCATCCGAATAAATTTTCAACGCCAGCTTTTTAATATTTAAAATGATGGCCGTCACATCTTCGACGACGCCTTCGATCGTTGAAAACTCATGCAGAACGCCGTCAATTTGCACCGATGTTACAGCCGCACCAGGGAGTGAAGACAATAGGATACGACGCAAGGAGTTTCCTAAAGTTGTACCATATCCGCGCTCAAGCGGTTCGACGACGAATTTGCCGTAGGTGGCATCTTCGCTCAGCTCGACCGTTTCAATTTTCGGCTTCTCAATTTCAATCATCGATTATTATACCCTCCTTCAAAACGTCGAGACCCCGACCAAACGGTACACGCCTAACAACATTCCCCCATGAATCTTTCTTTTTGCCATGGTCTTTATCATATCCCATTATTGACAATGGGGCAAATTCTATACGAAGCGTTACACGCGGCGACGTTTTGGCGGACGGCATCCATTGTGCGGGATTGGAGTGACGTCTTTGATCGCCGTAATTTCCAATCCAGCCGCTTGCAAAGCGCGGATCGCTGCTTCACGGCCAGCCCCTGGACCTTTGACGTTCACTTCGACCGTTTTCATGCCATGTTCCATCGACGCTTTCGCTGCCGCTTCAGCTGCCATTTGTGCCGCAAACGGCGTCGATTTGCGCGAACCTTTGAATCCGAGCGAACCGGCGCTCGCCCAAGCGATGGCGTTGCCGTGAACATCCGTGATCGTCACGATCGTGTTATTGAATGTCGAACGGATATGAGCGATGCCTGTATCAATGTTTTTTCTTACCCGACGTTTGCGCGTGTTTGTTCTGCGTGCCATTCGTCAAATGACCTCCTTTGCGTGATTATTTTTTCTTGTTCGCTACCGTACGGCGCGGACCTTTGCGCGTGCGGGCATTGTTTTTCGTGTTTTGTCCGCGAACCGGCAAGCCGCGGCGATGGCGAAGACCACGATAGCAGCCAATTTCCATCAACCGTTTGATGTTGAGCGATACTTCCCGACGCAAATCGCCTTCCACTTTCAGGCGGCCGACGATTTCGCGAATGCGGCCAAGCTCCTCTTCCGTCAGGTCACGAACGCGCGTGTCTTCCGATACACCCGCTTCTTTTAAGATTTTTTGCGCGGTCGATTTTCCAATTCCGTAAATGTATGTCAACGAAATGACGACTCGTTTGTCGCGCGGAATGTCAACACCTGCAATACGTGCCATCGTTGTGCACCTCCTTGAAAATTACCCTTGGCGTTGTTTATGCTTTGGATTTTCGCAAATGATCATCACTTTGCCGCGTCTGCGAATGACTTTGCATTTTTCGCAAATCGGCTTGACGGACGGTCTTACTTTCATGTTGTTTCCCTCCTTAAATGAAACGGAGTGCGTCTTTTATTTATACCGATACGTAATTCGTCCCCGCGTCAAATCATACGGCGACAACTCCACCGTCACCCGGTCTCCGGGCAAAATGCGGATAAAGTGCATGCGGATTTTGCCGGACACATGGGCCAACACCGTATGCCCATTTTCTAATTCTACACGAAACATCGCATTTGGCAATGTTTCAATGACGGTGCCTTCCACTTCGATTACATCGTCCTTAGCCATCGGGCGGCTCCCCCTCCTTACGAATGAGTAACATGGTGTTGCGCAAAACCGAACGGACATTGAGCGGGCGATCTTTTCATTCGCTCCTCGCGACTGGGAGCTTTTACAAAACGGTTAAAATTTCATAGCCAGCGTCTGTGATCACAATGGTATGCTCAAAATGGGCACACCGTTTCCCATCCGCGGTGACAACGGTCCAGTCATCCGCCAGTGTTTTCACATGACGGCTGCCGGCGTTGACCATCGGTTCGATGCATAAGGTCATTCCCGGCCGCAACACCGGCCCTTTGTTTGGTGGCCCATAATGTGGGATTTGTGGGTCTTCATGTAAGTGTTGACCAATTCCGTGCCCCACATACTCCCGGACGACGGAAAAGTGATTCGCTTCCACGTACATTTGAATCGCGTGGGAGATATTCGTCAACCGCGTCCCTGGCTTCGCCTCAGCGAGCCCGATGTAGAGCGCCTGCTCCGTCACATCGAGCAGCCGCTTCGTCTCGGCATCGATTTCCCCGACAGGATACGTCCAAGCGGAGTCAGCATGATACCCTTGATATTGGGCACCAACGTCAACAGTGATAATATCGCCTTCCTTTAGCACTCGCTCGCCGGGAATGCCGTGCACAAGCTCTTCATTCACCGAAGCGCAAATGCTGCCCGGAAACCCTTGATATCCTTTAAACGACGGAATGGCGCCATGGGAACGAATCGTTTCCTCCGCAATGGCGTCCAATTCCTTTGTCGTCATCCCGGGACGGATTTCCTTTCTCAACGTTTCCAAGACAAGGGCCACGATTTTTCCCGCCTCGCGCATTAGCGCGATTTCCTGCGCGGTTTTGCAGCGGATCATGCAGACAATCCCCCGAGCAATTCCCGGATATCAGCAAACACCTTTTCCATGTCCTGTTCGCCGTTGATATGGCGCAAATAGCCTTTTTGCTCATAAAAATCGAGCAGCGGCTTCATTTGCTTTTGATTCACCTCAAGCCGATTGGCTACCGTCGCTTCATTGTCATCGGCGCGCTGGTATAACTCGCCGCCGCATTTATCGCACACCCCTGGCACCGCGGGCGGATGAAAAACGAGATGGTACGTCGCTCCGCAATTGCGGCAAATTCGTCTGCCGGTCAGACGCTCGAGCAACACTTCGCGGCGGACATCAATGTGAATGACATAATCGAGTTGGCGGCCGATTTCCGAAAGCATCGTTTCGAGCGCTTCGGCTTGGGCGACCGTACGCGGAAAGCCATCGAGCAAAAACCCGTTTTGGCAATCCGCCTTGCTCAACCGCTCACGGACGATGCCGATCGTCACTTCGTCAGGAACGAGATCACCGCGATCCATGTATTGTTTGGCCTGCTTCCCTAACGGAGTGCCTTCTTTGATCGCTGCCCGGAACATATCTCCCGTGGAAATGTGCGGGATTCCGTACGCTTCGACAATCTTCTCAGCCTGTGTACCTTTTCCGGCACCTGGCAGCCCCATCAGCACTAAATTCACCCTAACTCCCCCTAAACGGCAAGGGACGTCCGCTCTTGCCTTATTTGATGAATCCGCGGTAGTGGCGTTTGACTAGCTGGCTCTCGAGCTGTTTCATCGTCTCCAAAGCCACACCGACAACAATAAGCAAGCTCGTGCCGCCAATGCGGGCAGAGGGCGGCAAGTTGGCAAAGTTTACGAAGAACACCGGCAAGATCGCGATCACCGCCAAAAAGATTGAACCGACCAATGTCAATCGATACAAAATTTTTGTCACATATTCTTGCGTGCTTTTCCCTGGGCGAATACCTGGAATATAGCCGCCTTGCTTTTTCAGATTGTCCGCCATCTGCTCCGGGTTGACTTGAACGAACGCGTAAAAGTACGTAAAAGCGATGATGAGCGCGACGTAGAGAGTCATGCCAACCGGATGGGTATAGTCAAACGTTCGGCGAATCCATAATGTTACGTCATTCGTGCCAAAAAACGATGCAATCGTCGGTGGCGCAATCAAAAACGACACCGCGAAAATGACCGGAATGACCCCGGCCGGGTTCACTTTCAGCGGCAGATGGGTCGAGTGGCCGCCCACTGGGCTTCGCCCTTCCAACCGCTTCGCGTATTGAATCGGAATTTTCCGGAACGCCTGCTGGATGTAAATGACGCCAACGATCACGGCGATGATCGCCAACGCGACAAGCAGCAGCCGGACGATGCGCAAAAACAAGTCATCGCCAACATTTTCAAACTGTTGGGCGTAAATTTGGTTCAACACCGTCGGAATGCCGGAAACGATCCCGGCGAAAATGATGATCGAAATCCCGTTTCCGACTCCTTTGGCCGTGATTTGCTCACCGAGCCACATCAAAAAGGCGGTGCCCGCAGTCAAGACGACCGCAATGAGCAAATACGTGCCAATGCCTGGATTTTGAATAAGCATCCCGTTGGCCAAATTGTTAAAGCCGTACGACATGCCGAGGGCTTGGATGAACCCGAGCACAATCGTAAAATAGCGGGTAAACTGAGCTAATTTACGCCGGCCAACCTCGCCTTGCTTGGACCATTCCGTAAACTTCGGAACGACGTCCATTTGCAGCAGTTGGACGATAATCGACGCCGTAATGTAGGGCATAACCCCCATGGCAAAGATTGAAAAATTCCGCAGCGCCCCGCCGCCGAAAATGTTCAGGACGCCGAATGCATTCAGTTCATCTTGCAGTTTTAATACATCCGCGTTCACGTTCGGAACCGGAATGAACGTGCCGATGCGGAACACGATCAACATAAGAAGAGTAAAGATAATTTTGTTTCGAATGTCACTGACGCGCATAAAGTTGGAGATTGTCCGAAACATTAAATCACCTCAGTTTTACCGCCAGCCGCCTCAATGGCTGCTTTTGCCGACGCCGAGAACTTGTGCGCTTTGACCGTCAGCTTTTTCTCGATTTGGCCTTTGCCTAAAACTTTCACGCCCGATTTGAGCTTGCTGATGACGCCCGTTTCAAGAAGCAGCTCCGGCGTGACTTCCGTTCCGTCTTCAAAGCGGTTCAATTTGTCCAAGTTTACGACCGCATATTCTTTCCGATTGATGTTCGTAAACCCGCGTTTCGGCAAGCGGCGGAACAGCGGCGTTTGTCCTCCTTCAAAACCGAGGCGCACGCCCCCGCCAGAACGAGCATTTTGACCTTTTTGACCACGACCAGACGTTTTGCCGTTGCCCGAACCGATCCCGCGGCCGACGCGAACCGCTTTTTTGCGGGAACCCGGCGCTGGTTGCAATTCATGAAGTTTCATCGCAAAGCACCTCCTTATGACCTCATTATTCTTCGATTTCTTTCACGTTGACAAGGTGAGCGACTTTGTTAATCATCCCGCGAATGGCAGGATTATCGTTATGAACGACAGTCTGATGCATTTTCCGCAAGCCGAGCGTTCGAACGGTGACGCGTTGATCTTCCGGACGGCCAATCACGCTGCGTGTGAGGGTAATCGCCAGTTTTTTTGCCATGATCGTTCCCCCCTTATCCTAACAGTTCCTCGACTGTTTTGCCGCGCAATTTTGCGACGTCTTCGGCGCGTTTCAATTGTTTTAAGCCGTCAAACGTGGCACGCACCATGTTGACCGGTGTGTTCGAACCAATGGACTTCGACAAAATGTCGCTGATGCCTGCCAGCTCCAAAACGGCGCGCGCCGGACCGCCGGCGATGACTCCCGTACCTTCGGAAGCCGGTTTTAAAATGATTTCTCCAGCGCCAAAGTGGCCGATCACTTCGTGTGGAATCGTCGTGCCAACGATCGGCACTTCAATTAAGTTTTTCTTCGCATCTTCAATCGCTTTGCGGATCGCTTCCGGAACTTCTTGCGCTTTCCCAGTGCCAAAGCCGACATGGCCGTTTTTGTCGCCGACGACAACCAAGGCAGAGAAGCGCAGGCGGCGTCCGCCTTTCACGACTTTTGCTACACGGTTGACTGCGACTACACGTTCTTCCAATTCAAGTTTGTTTGGGTCGATACGACGCATCGTTGTCCCTCCTTTGTAATTAGAATTCCAGGCCAGTTTCACGGGCGGCATCCGCTAATGCTTTCACTCGGCCGTGGTACAAATACCCGCCGCGGTCAAAGACGACTTGTTTAATGCCTTTTTCCAACGCCCGCTTGGCGACGAGTTCGCCGACTTTCTTCGCTGCTTCAATGTTGTTTGTCGAATCCAAAGTGAATTCTTTATCCAATGTCGAGGCGCTGACGATCGTTGCCGATTTCGTATCGTCGATCACTTGCGCGTAAATGTGTTTGTTCGAACGGAACACGCTCAACCGCGGACGTTCAGCCGTGCCAAAGATTTTTTTGCGGATGCGTGCGTGTCTTTTTTTCCGAACCGCGTTTCGATCCACTTTCGTGATCATCGAATGTCACTCCTTTCGCTTCGCTATGCCGCGTTATTTACCCGTTTTGCCTTCTTTTAAGCGCACCAGTTCGCCTTCGTAGCGAATGCCTTTGCCTTTATACGGCTCCGGCGGACGTACGGCGCGAATGTTGGCCGCCAGCTCGCCGACGCGCTGTTTGTCTGCGCCTTTGACGATGATTTTCGTTTGGGACGGCACTTCAATTTCAAGCCCTTCTTCCGGCTCAATTTCGACCGGATGAGAATAACCGACGCTCAACACCAGCTTTTTCCCTTGTTTCGACGCCCGGTATCCGACCCCAACGAGTTCGAGCGCTTTTTCGTAGCCTTTCGAAACGCCTTCGACCATGTTGGCGAGCAGGCTGCGCGTTGTGCCGTGCAGCGCACGATGTTGTTTTTCATCGCTTGGACGCGTCACCGTCATCACGTTGCCCTCAACGGTGATCGTCATATCCGGGTGGAACGTGCGGGTCAGTTCCCCTTTTGGCCCTTTCACCGTGACCGTATTGCCGTTGATCGTAACCGTAACACCGGCCGGAATTTCAATTGGTTTTTTGCCGACACGTGACATGTCAAAAACACCTCCATTCTTGAGCAGATAAATTACCAAACGTAGGCGATCACTTCGCCGCCCGTGCCTTTTTGCCGTGCTTCTTTGTCCGTTAAAATGCCTTGCGATGTCGAAAGAATGGCGATTCCTAAGCCGTTTAAGACGCGCGGCACTTCATGGGCTTTGACATACACGCGCAATCCTGGCTTGCTGATGCGTTTCAGCCCGGTAATGACACGTTCGTTGTTCGGACCGTATTTCAGAAAAATGCGGAGAATCCCTTGTTTGTTGTCTTCGATATATTCATAATCACGAATAAACCCTTCGCGCTTTAAGATTTCCGCGATTTCCCGCTTGATTTTCGAAGCCGGGACTTCGAGTTTTTCGTGACGCACCATGTTCGCATTGCGGATGCGAGTCAGCATATCAGCAATTGGATCTGTCATCACCATTTGTTTTACCTCCTTCCCAATCAATGGGTTGATTACCAGCTGGCTTTTTTAATGCCTGGAAGTTGACCTTTATATGCGAGTTCACGGAAACAAATACGGCACAGTTTAAATTTGCGGTAAACCGAGTGCGGGCGGCCGCAGCGCTCGCAGCGGGTGTACGCTCTTACTTTAAACTTCGGCGTCCGTTTTTGTTTCGCGATCATCGATTTTTTAGCCACGATTTCGCCTCCCTTGTGCTATGGGATTATTTTTGGAATGGCATGCCGAGCAATGCCAGCAATTCGCGCGCTTCTTCGTCGGTGTTGGCCGTTGTGACGATCACGATGTCCATGCCGCGCACTTTGTTCACTTTATCGTAGTCGATCTCTGGGAAAATGAGCTGTTCTTTAATGCCGAGCGTATAGTTGCCGCGGCCGTCAAACGATTTTTTCGATACGCCGCGGAAGTCGCGCACGCGCGGAAGCGAGACCGAAATCAGCTTATCGAGAAACTCATACATCCGTTCGCCACGCAGCGTCACTTTCGCCCCGATCGCCATTCCTTGGCGCAGGCGGAAGCCAGCGATCGATTTTTTCGCGCGTGTCACTACTGGACGTTGGCCGGAGATCAATGTCAGCTCTTCAACGGCGCTGTCTAACGCTTTCGGATTTTGCACCGCGTCGCCGACGCCCATGTTGATGACGATTTTTTCGATTTTTGGCACTTGCATGATCGATTTATAGTTGAACTTGCTCATGAGAGCAGGAACGACTTCATTTACATACTTCTCTTTCAGGCGGTTCATAAAAGTACCTCCTTTCCTGCGTCACGGTTATTTATCTAAAATCTCTCCGGATTTTTTCGCGTAGCGCACTTTTTTGCCGTCAACCACTTTATAGCCAATGCGCGTCGGTTCGCCTGTTTTCGGATCGAGCGGCATCACTTTGGAAACATGGATCGGCGCTTCTTTTTCGATAATGCCGCCTTGCGGGTTGGCTTGCGACGGTTTCGCGTGCTTTTTCACGATGTTGACGCCTTCGACGATGACGCGGTTTTTCTTCGGAAATGCCGCGAGGATGACGCCTTGTTTGCCTTTGTCTTTTCCGGAGATCACTTGCACTTTATCACCTTTTTTTACATGCATCGCATTCGCACCTCCTTGAAACGCTGTTCCGTTCCGTTAGATAACTTCCGGGGCCAACGAAATGATTTTCATGAAGTCTTTGTCGCGCAGTTCGCGGGCAACCGGTCCGAAAATCCGCGTGCCGCGCGGGCTTTTGTCATCGCGGATGATGACGCAGGCGTTTTCGTCAAAACGGATGTAAGAGCCATCCGGACGGCGCACTCCGCGTTTCGTGCGAACAA
Source organism: Geobacillus sp. YF-1 (assembly GCF_052692335.1). Lineage (NCBI taxonomy): Bacteria > Bacillati > Bacillota > Bacilli > Caryophanales > Anoxybacillaceae > Geobacillus > Geobacillus sp. YF-1. The sequence continues at coordinate 132,012 of NZ_CP199850.1, read as the reverse complement.
CGACCGCTTTCACGACTTGACCTTTTTTAACAACGCCACCTGGTGTCGCATCTTTAACCGTAGCGACCACGATGTCGCCGATGTTCGCATAGCGGCGGCCCGAGCCTCCAAGCACTTTAATGACGAGCACTTCGCGTGCGCCAGAGTTATCAGCTACTTTCAAGCGAGATTCTTGTTGAATCATCGACGAAACCTCCTTTCGGAATTATCTCTCCGAACTAAGCGAAGAACCATTAAAGAACAACGGCTTTCTCGACGATTTCGACCAAACGGAAGCGTTTCGTGGCCGACAGCGGGCGAGTCTCCATGATTTTGACGATGTCGCCGACTTTCGCTTCGTTATGTTCATCGTGCGCTTTGTATTTTTTCGAATATTTCACGCGCTTGCCGTACAGCGGATGTTTTTTGTACGTTTCCACCAATACGGTGATCGTTTTGTCCATTTTGTCCGATACAACCCGTCCAACGTACACTTTGCGTTGATTGCGTTCGCTCATTTCGCAAACCTCCTCTCAAACAACATTATTTATTGGCAGCGAGCTCACGTTCGCGAATGATCGTTTTCATGCGGGCGATGTCTTTGCGCACTTGACGGATGCGCGCCGTGTTTTCCAATTGGCCGGTCGCCAGCTGGAAGCGAAGGTTGAACAGTTCTTCCTTCAACGCTTTAATTTTTTGTTCGATTTCGGCAGTGGTCAACTCACGGATTTCTTTCGCTTTCATTACGCTTCACCACCAGTTTCTTCACGTTTTACAAATTTGCATTTGATCGGAAGTTTGTGAGAAGCGAGACGCAATGCTTCACGTGCCACTTCTTCAGAAACACCGCCCACTTCAAACATCACTTTGCCCGGTTTCACAACGGCAACCCATCCTTCCGGCGCCCCTTTACCGGAACCCATCCGCACTTCAAGCGGCTTGGCGGTATACGGTTTGGATGGGAAAATGCGGATCCATACTTTCCCGCCCCGTCTCATGTAACGAGTCATCGCCCGGCGAGCCGCTTCGATTTGCCGGTTCGTAATCCAAGCCGATTCCAATGCTTGCAAGCCAAATTCACCGAAATGAACTTCCGTACCGCCTTTCGCGCGGCCTTTCATCCGTCCGCGGTGTTCGCGGCGATATTTGACGCGTTTTGGCATCAACATGATTATTTTCCTCCTTCCTCGGCTTTTTTCTTAGTCGGAAGGACTTCCCCACGATAAATCCATACTTTGACGCCGATTTTTCCGTACGTCGTGTCGGCTTCTGCCGTCGCATAGTCAATGTCAGCGCGCAACGTATGGAGTGGAACCGTCCCTTCGCTGTAATGTTCCGAACGAGCAATATCGGCACCGCCTAAACGGCCGGATACCATCGTTTTGATCCCTTTCGCCCCAGCGCGCATCGCCCGTTGAATCGCTTGTTTTTGCGCCCGGCGGAACGAAACGCGGTTTTCCAATTGGCGAGCGATATTTTCAGCGACAAGTTTCGCGTCCAAATCCGGCTTTTTAATTTCAACGATGTTGATATGAACCCGCTTGCCCGTCAGCTGCGCGAGCGCTTTGCGGAGCGCTTCGACTTCAGAGCCGCCTTTCCCAATCACCATGCCCGGTTTTGCCGTATGGATCGTGACGTTGACGCGGTTGGCTGCCCGTTCGATCTCCACGCGGGAAACGGCCGCATCTTGCAGGCGTTTGTTGAGATATTCACGGATTTTCAAGTCTTCGTGCAACAGATCGGCGTAGTCTTTTTCCGCATACCATCTTGATTCCCAGTCACGAATGATGCCGATGCGCAGACCGATCGGATGAACCTTTTGACCCACGGATTATCCCTCCTTCTTTTCTGAAACGACGATCGTAATATGGCTTGTGCGTTTGTTGATGGCGCTTGCCCGTCCCATCGCGCGCGGACGGAAACGTTTCAGCGTCGGGCCTTCATCGACATAGGCTTGAGAAACCACCAAGTTGGTAACGTCCATGTCATAGTTGTGCTCAGCGTTGGCGACCGCTGATTTCAATACTTTTTCGATGATCGGAGAAGCCGCTTTTGGCGTATGGCGCAAAATCGCGAACGCTTCGCCGACTTCTTTGCCGCGAATCAAGTCAATGACTAAGCGCGCTTTGCGAGGAGCGATGCGAACGGTTCTCGCAACTGCTTTAGCTTGCATATCTAGAACCTCCTCTCATTACCGTTTCGTTTTCTTGTCATCGCCGGCATGGCCGCGGAACGTGCGCGTCGGCGCGAATTCCCCGAGCTTGTGCCCGACCATGTCTTCCGTGATGTAAACGGGAACGTGTTTACGGCCATCGTACACTGCGATCGTATGCCCGACAAATTGCGGGAAGATCGTCGAACGGCGAGACCATGTTTTGATCACTTGTTTTTGCCCTGTTTCATTCAATTTTTCAATCTTTTTCATCAAATGTTCATCGCAAAACGGACCTTTTTTCAAGCTGCGACCCATAAGTGAACCTCCCTTCTGAATTGCGCTCGTTCATTACTTCTTGCGGCGACGGATGATGAATTTATCCGATTTGTTTTTCTTTTTGCGCGTTTTGTAGCCAAGCGTCGGTTTGCCCCACGGCGTCATCGGCGATTTGCGTCCGATTGGCGCTTTGCCCTCACCACCGCCGTGCGGATGGTCAACCGGGTTCATGACCGAACCGCGGACTGTCGGACGAATGCCAAGCCAGCGAGCGCGTCCCGCTTTCCCGATGTTGACAAGCTCATGCTGCTCGTTGCCGACTTCGCCGACCGTAGCGCGGCATTTGCCCAAAATCAGGCGCACTTCGCCGGAAGCAAGACGAACGATGACATATTTTCCTTCTTTCCCAAGCACTTGGGCTGATGTGCCGGCTGCGCGCACCAATTGCCCGCCGCGGCCTGGTTTCAGCTCGATGTTGTGGACGAGCGTACCGACCGGGATGTTCTCAAGCGGCAGCGCATTGCCCACTTTAATGTCTGCGTCCGGGCCGGACATGATTTCCATGCCCACTTTTAAGTTTTTCGGCGCGATAATGTAGCGCTTCTCGCCATCAGCATAGTTGATGAGCGCGATATTGGCGGAACGGTTCGGATCGTATTCGATCGTAGCAACGCGTCCCGGAATTCCGTCTTTGTCGCGTTTAAAGTCGATGATCCGGTATTGGCGTTTATGGCCACCACCTTGATGGCGAACCGTGATTTTCCCTTGGTTGTTGCGGCCCGCTTTTTTCTTTAACGGAGCGAGCAGCGATTTTTCCGGCTGATCTGTCGTAATTTCCGAGAAGTCCAGCACCGTCATGCCGCGACGGCCGTTCGATGTCGGTTTATATTTTTTAATCGCCATCGGAATGTCCCTCCTTCGTCACAAATATGAGTTCGTTACACTTCGAACAGTTCGATCTCTTTGCTGTCCGGCGTCAGCGTCACGATCGCTTTGCGGCGGCGGTTCGTATAGCCGCTGTAACGGCCGACGCGTTTAAATTTCCCTTTATAGTTCATGATGTTGACTTTTTCGACTTTGACGCCAAAAATTTTCTCAACGGCGTCTTTTACTTCCGTTTTGTTCGCTTTGACGTCGACTTCAAACGTATATTTTTTTTGCCCGATCAAGTCCATTGTGTTTTCCGTGATGATGGGGCGCTTAATAATGTCGCGAGGGTCTTTCATTATGCAAGCACCTCCTCTACCTTCTCCACGGCCGCCTTCGTAATGACGAGCTTGTCGTGGTTCAGCACATCAAGCACATTGATGCCGCTGGCCGCCACCACTTTGACGCCCGGGATGTTGCGCGCCGACAAATACACGGTTTCGTTCAATTCGTCGGTGACAATGAGCGCTTTCCGGTCAACCGAGAGGTTATTCAAAATTTTTACCATTTCTTTCGTTTTCGGCGCTTCCAACGACAATTGGTCCAAGACAACGATGTCGTTTTCGAGCACTTTCGAAGACAAAGCCGATTTGATCGCCAAACGGCGAACTTTTTTCGGCAGTTTGTAGCTGTAGCTGCGCGGTACCGGACCGAAGACCGTGCCGCCGCCGCGCCATTGCGGAGCGCGAATCGAACCTTGGCGGGCGCGTCCTGTCCCTTTTTGACGCCACGGTTTGCGGCCGCCGCCGCTCACTTCAGCGCGGTTTTTCGTTTTGTGCGTTCCTTGGCGCATCGAAGCGCGTTGCATGATGACTGCTTCAAACAACACATGTTTATTTGGCTCAATCCCAAAAACGGCGTCGTTCAGTTCAATTTCGCCGACTGTCTGTCCGTTTTGGTTGTACAATGCTACTTTTGGCATTACGTAGTTCCTCCTTTCTTGGCCGGATGTTATTTCGCCTTCTTCGCCGCTTTCACAGCGCTTTTGACAATCACTAAGCCTTTTCTCGGTCCTGGCACATTGCCTTTAATGAGCAGCAAGTTGCGTTCCGGATCGACTTTGACGATTTTCAAGTTTTGGATCGTCACACGCTCGCCACCCATGCGGCCCGGCAAGTTTTTCGTTTTGAATACGCGGTTCGGCGCGATGGCCCCCATCGAACCAGGGCGACGATGGTAGCGAGAACCGTGAGCCATTGGTCCGCGAGATTGGCCGTGGCGCTTGATGGCCCCTTGGAACCCTTTCCCTTTCGAAGTGCCTGTGACGTCAACGATGTCGCCTTCGCTGAAAATGTCCACTTTCACTTCTTGACCAACTTCGTATTCATCCACGTTGGCGCCGCGGATTTCGCGAATGAAGCGCTTAGGTGCCGTGTTTGCTTTGGCAGCATGGCCGATTTGCGGTTTGTTGGCGCGCTTTTCGCGAATGTCTTCAAAACCTAATTGAATCGCTTCGTAACCGTCGTTTTCGATCGTTTTCTTTTGCAAAACGACGTTCGGCGTCGCTTCGATGACAGTTACCGGAATCAAATCGCCGTTTTCCGCAAATACTTGCGTCATACCGATTTTTCTTCCTAAGATTCCTTTCGTCATTGGTCACACCTCCTAATCCATTAAAGTTTAATTTCAATGTCCACACCGGACGGCAAATCCAATCGCATTAACGAATCCACCGTTTGCGGAGTCGGATTGATGATGTCAATCAAGCGCTTATGTGTCCGCATCTCGAATTGTTCACGGGAGTCTTTGTATTTGTGAACGGCGCGCAGGATCGTATACACCGTTCTTTCTGTCGGCAGCGGAATCGGACCCGACACTTTTGCCCCAGAACGTTTTGCGGTTTCCACAATTTTCTCCGCTGACTGATCCAAAATTCGATGATCGTAAGCTTTTAAACGAATGCGAATTTTTTCTTTTGCCATTTGGTTTCCCTCCTTCTTCGCCTATTTTGAAAATAGACTTCTCCACGGAAATTTCCTGCACCCCGCCGTGGCAAAGCGGCCGGGTGTGTCAGCAACCTTCCGCTTCATCGCAGTCAAAGACCAACATTTGATATTATACTGGTATGTAAGGGAGATTGCAAGCCATTTCTTCGCTTTTCCCACACTTCTTCATTATACCGAGGCACCGGGCCGTTTTCAACATCGCCTCGGGAAAAGGAAAGATGGAAGGGGAGCACATGCAAGCACCGCGCTCGCTCGAGGAAAAGGGGTGAACCAACGTTGGGGGCGTCGCTCTTTTGGCCAAACAGGCAAAAGAAAAAGGCTGACCGAAAAGACGCCGCCGTTCAAGATCGCACAACCTGATAGAAAACGAAAGAGGGTGTCCCGATCGTTTCCGGACACCCTCTTTTCGCTTCAATTATTCAATGATTTGCGATACCGAACCAGCGCCAACCGTGCGGCCGCCTTCACGGATCGAGAATTTCGTTCCTTCTTCGATCGCGATCGGAGCGATCAGTTCAACCGTCATTTCGACGTTGTCGCCAGGCATAACCATCTCAACGCCTTCCGGAAGCGTGATGATGCCCGTTACGTCCGTCGTACGGAAGTAGAATTGCGGACGGTAGTTCGAGAAGAACGGCGTATGGCGTCCGCCTTCTTCTTTCGTCAAAACGTAAACTTGCGCTTTAAACTTCGTATGCGGCGTGATCGAGCCCGGTTTCGCCAACACTTGACCGCGCTCAACTTCATCGCGCGATACACCGCGGAGAAGCGCACCGATGTTGTCGCCGGCTTCCGCTTGGTCGAGAAGCTTGCGGAACATTTCTACGCCCGTAACCGTCGTCGATTTCGGTTCATCGGAAAGACCGATGATTTCAACCGGATCGCCGACTTTCAACGTACCGCGCTCAACACGGCCCGTCGCAACCGTACCGCGGCCCGTAATCGAGAAGACGTCCTCGATCGGCATCATGAACGGTTTGTCTACTTCACGTTGCGGCGTCGGGATGTACTCGTCAACCGCGTTCATCAGTTCAAGAATTTTTTCTTCCCATTGCGGGTCGCCTTCGAGCGCTTTTAATGCCGAACCTTTGATGACCGGCACTTCATCGCCCGGGAAGTCGTATTCAGAGAGCAGATCGCGAACTTCCATTTCAACGAGCTCAAGCAATTCTTCGTCGTCCACCATGTCGCATTTGTTCAAGAACACAACGATGTACGGAACGCCAACTTGGCGAGAGAGAAGAATGTGCTCGCGCGTTTGCGGCATCGGACCGTCCGCTGCCGATACAACAAGGATTGCACCGTCCATTTGCGCTGCGCCCGTGATCATGTTTTTGACGTAGTCCGCGTGCCCTGGGCAGTCAACGTGCGCATAGTGGCGATTGTCCGTTTCATACTCAACGTGCGCCGTCGAGATCGTGATTCCGCGCTCACGCTCTTCCGGAGCCGCGTCGATTTGGTCGTATGCTCTCGCTTCCGCCTTTCCTTGTTTTGCCAAAACCGTCGTGATGGCAGCTGTCAACGTCGTTTTCCCATGGTCAACGTGGCCAATCGTGCCGATGTTGACGTGCGGTTTCGTGCGTTCGAATTTCGCTTTAGCCATGAGAGATCCTCCTTAAAAATGAAAATATAATGGATATGGTTGTTAAGTATAGGATGCTTGGGAACAAAATGTTCCCAAGTCTTACTTACATAAGTATTTATAGCGAAACTAGCAGAAGAAATCAATTATTCGCCTTTATTTTTTTTGATAATTTCATCGGCGATGTTTTTCGGAACTTCTTCGTAATGATCAAACACCATCGAGAATGTTCCGCGCCCTTGCGTGTTCGAACGGAGCGATGTCGCATAACCGAACATTTCGGCCAGCGGCACCATCGCGCGAACGACTTGAGCGTTGCCGCGCGCTTCCATTCCCTCAACACGGCCGCGCCGGGACGTGATGTCACCCATGATGTCACCAAGGTACTCTTCAGGAATGACCACTTCCACTTTCGCGATCGGCTCCAACAGAACCGGATCACACTTCGCAGCGGCGTTTTTCAGCGCCATGGAAGCGGCGATTTTGAACGCCATTTCGCTCGAGTCGACATCGTGGTACGATCCGTCGAACAGTTTCGCTTTAATGTCGACAACCGGATAGCCGGCTAAGACGCCGTTTTGCATCGCTTCTTCCAGACCCGCTTGAACGGCCGGCACGTATTCTTTCGGAACGACCCCACCAACGATGGCGTTCTCGAATTCGAAGCCTTTGCCGCGCTCGTTTGGCGAAAATTCAATCCAAACGTGACCGTATTGACCGCGGCCACCGGACTGACGGATAAACTTCCCTTCGACTTGCGCCGATTTGCGGAACGTTTCACGGTAAGCGACTTGCGGCGCGCCGACGTTCGCTTCGACTTTGAATTCACGGCGCATCCGGTCGACGATGATGTCAAGATGCAGCTCGCCCATTCCCGAGATGATCGTTTGTCCCGTTTCCGGATCGGTGTGAGCGCGGAATGTCGGGTCTTCTTCTTGCAATTTTTGCAACGCTTGGCTCATTTTGTCTTGGTCGGCTTTCGATTTTGGTTCGATCGCCACCGAAATGACCGGCTCTGGGAACTGCATCGATTCAAGGATGACGAGATTTTTCTCATCACATAGAGTATCGCCGGTCGTCGTGTCTTTTAAACCAACTGCGGCCGCAATATCGCCGGCATACACTTTCGAAATTTCTTGCCGGTGGTTCGCGTGCATTTGCAAGAGACGGCCGATCCGTTCGCGTTTGCGTTTCGTCGAGTTCATGACGTACGAGCCGGAATCAAGCGTGCCGGAATAGACGCGGAAGAACGTCAATTTTCCAACATACGGGTCGGTCATGATTTTGAACGCGAGCGCCGCAAATGGAGCGTCGTCACGCGCTTCGCGAGTCACTTCTTCTTCCGTATCCGGAACGATACCGCGAATCGCCGGAATGTCGATCGGAGACGGCAAGTAGTCGACAACTCCGTCAAGCAGCAGCTGAACGCCTTTGTTTTTGAAGGCCGAGCCGCAGAAGACCGGGAAGAATTCCACGCTGATCGTCGCTTTGCGGATCGCCGCTTTCAACTCTTCTTTCGTGATTTCTTCCCCTTCTAAATATTTCATCATCAGCTCTTCGTCAAGCTCAGCCACTGCTTCAATGAGCTTGGCGCGATATTCTTCCGCCATATCGCGGTAGTCTTCCGGAATTTCGATGCGCTCGATGTTTTTACCGAGCTCATCGTGATAATGATACGCGCACATTTCGACAAGGTCGATGATGCCAGAAAACTGGTCCTCAGCGCCGATCGGCAGCTGCACTGGATGCGCGTTTGCTTGCAGGCGGTCATGAAGCGTTTTTACCGCATACAAGAAATCGGCGCCGATTTTGTCCATTTTGTTGACAAACACAATCCGCGGAACACCGTAAGTCGTTGCTTGACGCCAAACGGTTTCCGTTTGCGGCTCTACGCCGGATTGCGCGTCCAATACGGTAATCGCGCCGTCCAACACGCGCAACGACCGCTCAACCTCAACCGTAAAGTCGACGTGCCCCGGCGTGTCAATGATGTTGATGCGATGGCCTTTCCATTGCGCCGTTGTCGCCGCCGACGTAATCGTAATCCCGCGTTCTTGTTCTTGCTCCATCCAGTCCATCGTGGCTGCGCCTTCGTGCACTTCCCCGATTTTATGAACGCGGCCGGTGTAGAACAAGATCCGCTCGGTTGTCGTCGTTTTCCCGGCGTCAATGTGCGCCATGATCCCGATGTTGCGAGTGTTTTCTAAGGAGAACTCTCGTGCCATAGCGGTTATTTTCTCCTTCCTTCAATATAAAGTATAAACAGATGGCGCCGCCCTCTTTTCTTTCACAAAGCGGAACAGCCTTGCTGAAAAAAGCTCCAATATATAGGAAGATAGGTGAACAGGCAGCGATCGTGCCTTCTCACCTATTCCTTTTAAGTTAAGCGGCGGTCCTTACCAGCGGTAGTGGGCGAAAGCTTTGTTCGCTTCGGCCATTTTGTGCGTGTCTTCGCGTTTTTTCACCGCTGCGCCCGTGTTGTTGGCAGCGTCCATAATTTCGTTTGCCAAGCGCTCTTCCATCGTTTTTTCATTGCGAAGGCGGGCGTATTGCACGAGCCAACGCAGACCGAGGGAAATGCGGCGGTCCGGACGGACTTCGACCGGAACTTGGTAGTTCGCCCCACCGACGCGGCGAGCGCGCACTTCCAACACCGGCATCACGTTTTTCAACGCTTGCTCAAACACTTCCATCGGATCTTTACCCGTGCGTTCACGGATCATATCAAACGATGTATAAAGAATTTTTTGTGCTTTCGATTTTTTGCCGTCAACCATAATTTTATTGATCAGACGGGTAACCAGTTTGGAATTGTAAATCGGATCCGGCAATACGTCACGCTTAGCAACAGGGCCTCTACGTGGCATAGTGTTTCCTCCCTTCAGGAAAACATTCTCTTCATTTCATTATTTTTTCGCTGCTTTTGGTTTTTTCGCGCCGTACTTCGAACGACCTTGCATCCGGTTCGCTACGCCAGCGGTATCGAGCGCGCCGCGGATGATATGGTAGCGCACCCCTGGCAAGTCTTTGACACGTCCGCCGCGGATCAACACAACGCTATGTTCTTGCAAGTTGTGGCCAATCCCCGGAATATAGGCCGTTACTTCAATGCCGTTCGTCAGGCGGACACGGGCGTACTTCCGAAGCGCCGAGTTCGGTTTTTTCGGCGTCATTGTGCCGACACGCGTGCATACGCCGCGCTTTTGCGGAGACGACACGTTCGTTTGTTCTTTTTTGAAGCTGTTGTACCCTTTGTTCAACGCAGGGGATTTTGACTTAAATACTTTTTTCTCGCGTCCTTTGCGGACCAATTGGTTGATTGTAGGCATGAAAAGCTCCTCCTTTCGCATGTTTTAAGCCCACATATCCAGGCGGTTCATCCTTTATGCAAACAAAGGTTTAAAGGCAAAAGAAAAGCGCTTAGCGAAGAATCGCCACCGCGGCCGCGCCGACCTGGATTTTGCAAGCTTTGCCGAGCTTTTTCATCGAATCGACTTTCGTGACCGGCACATTCGCCTCATTGGCGGCCGTCGCCACTTGCTCGATGATCGGCGAGTCGGCATCCGTCGCCACGATCACTTCTACCGCTTTCCCTTCCTTTAAAGCCCTTATCGTTTGTTTGGTTCCAATCACAATTTTCCCAGCCTGTAATACTTTTTCATAAGACATGTAACATATCCTCCAAAGTACCAGGTTGTTGGAACACCTTTATTAGACTACCATTTTCTTTGGCGATTGTCAACAGCATTTTGCAGTCGGTGCCGCCGCTAAGGATAACCTTAGCGGGCGGCGCCGTTCACATTATTTGGACGAAACCGGGTCGCCGGCCGTTTCTTTCTTGATGGCCGGTTTTACGTTGCGATAGCGGGCCATGCCGGTTCCGGCCGGGACCAATTTTCCGATAATGACGTTTTCCTTCAAGCCAAGGAGCTCATCGCGTTTTCCTTTGATGGCTGCATCCGTCAAGACGCGCGTTGTTTCTTGGAACGAAGCAGCCGACAAGAACGAATCGGTCTCCAGCGAGGCTTTGGTAATGCCAAGCAGCACTTGACGAGCCGTGGCCGGGCGTTTTCCTTCGCGCAGAGCTTGGGCATTGACGTCCGTAAATTGATGAACGTCCAACAGCGTGCCCGGCAGCACGTCGGTGTCTCCGGCATCAATGACGCGCACTTTGCGCAGCATTTGCCGCACCATGACCTCAATGTGCTTATCGCTGATTTCCACCCCTTGCATCCGGTAAACTTTTTGTACTTCGCGGAGCAAGTATTCTTGGACGGACGTGATGTCGCGCACGCGCAGCAGCTGTTTCGGGTCAACCGAGCCTTCCGTCAGCTCTTGGCCGCGTTCGACACCCTGCCCTTCTTGGACTTTCAGCCGCGCGTTGTACGGCGCTACGTACGTGCGCGTTTCCACCTCGCTTTGGACGACGATTTCATATTGGTTGTCGCGCGTTTCGTTAATCGAAATAACCGTGCCGTCGATTTCCGAAATCACGGCTTGCCCTTTCGGATTGCGCGCTTCAAACAGCTCTTGCACCCGCGGCAACCCTTGGGTGATATCATCGCCGGCGACGCCGCCTGTATGGAACGTCCGCATCGTCAGCTGCGTGCCCGGCTCGCCGATCGACTGAGCGGCGATGATGCCGACCGCTTCGCCAACTTCGACGTCCATGCCGGTCGCCATGTTGCGGCCATAACATTTTTTGCAGACGCCATGGCGCGTGTTGCAGGCGAAGACGGAGCGAATCCACACTTCCGTTATGCCGGCTTTCACGATCTCATTGGCGATATCTTCGGTGATCATCTCGTCTTTGCGAACGATCACCTCTCCCGTTTCCGGATGGCGCACCGTTTTATGCGCATAGCGGCCGACAAGCCGTTCCTCGAGCTTGACCACCACTTCTGTGCCGTCGGTCAGCGCTCGCGCCAAAATGCCGCGGTCGGTGCCGCAATCTTCCTCGCGGACGATGACGTCTTGCGCCACGTCGACGAGGCGGCGCGTGAGGTAACCCGAGTCGGCTGTTTTGAGCGCCGTATCCGCCAACCCTTTCCGCGCGCCGTGTGTGGAGATAAAGTATTCCAAGACCGTCAAACCTTCGCGGAACGACGACTTGATCGGCAGCTCGATGATCCGGCCGGCCGGGTTGGCCATCAAGCCGCGCATCCCCGCAAGCTGCGTAAAGTTCGAGGCGTTCCCGCGAGCGCCGGAATCGCTCATCATAAAAATCGGGTTGCGCTTGTCGAGCGATTTCATCAGCCGGTCTTGAATTTTGTCTTTCGCCGCGCTCCAGATGGAAATGACGCGCTCATACCGCTCTTCGTCGGTAATCAATCCGCGGCGGAACTGCTTCAAAACCGTATCGACTTTCGTTTGCGCTTCATCCAAAATTTCTTGTTTTTCCGGCAAAACGACGATGTCAGCGACACCGATCGTGATGCCCGCCTTCGTCGAATATTGGAAGCCGAGGTCTTTCATCCGGTCAAGCATTTTCGATGTTTCAGTAATTTTGAAACGCTTGAACACTTCAGCGATAATTTGCCCGAGCACTTTTTTCTTAAACGGCGGGACAGGCTCGCGTTTGCGAATCTCTTCGCGCACGTTGACCCCTTTGTCAAGGAAGTACTTATCCGGCGTCCGCCCTTCAATGTTTTCCGTTGTCGGCTCGTTGATGTACGGGAACGACTTCGGCAAAATTTCATTGAAAATGAGCTTGCCGACGGTCGTCAGGAGCAGCTTGCTGTTTTGTTCCTCAGTAAACGTTTCGTTGTTCAGCGAGCCGGCATGAATGGCGATGCGCGAATGGAGATGGACGTAACCGTTATGATAAGCAAGCAACGCCTCGTCCGTGTCTTTGAACACCATGCCTTCGCCGATGGCCCCTTCGCGCTCCATCGTCAAGTAGTAGTTTCCTAAAACCATGTCTTGCGATGGGGTAACGACCGGTTTGCCGTCTTTCGGGTTCAAAATGTTTTGCGCCGCCAACATCAACAAGCGCGCTTCGGCTTGCGCCTCAGCCGACAACGGCACGTGCACGGCCATTTGGTCGCCGTCGAAGTCGGCGTTGTACGCCGTACAAACGAGCGGATGAAGACGGATCGCCCGCCCTTCGACAAGCGTCGGCTCGAACGCCTGAATGCCGAGACGGTGCAGCGTCGGGGCGCGGTTTAACAGCACCGGATGTTCTTTAATGACATCTTCGAGCACATCCCATACTTCCGGATGGACGCGCTCGATTTTCCGTTTCGCGCTTTTAATGTTGTGCGCCAAGCCCCGCTCGACAAGCTCCTTCATAACAAACGGCTTAAACAGCTCAAGCGCCATTTCTTTCGGCAAGCCGCATTGATACATTTTCAAGTTCGGGCCGACGACAATGACGGAACGGCCGGAATAGTCGACCCGCTTGCCGAGCAAGTTTTGCCGGAAGCGGCCTTGCTTCCCTTTCAGCATATGAGAGAGCGACTTTAACGGACGGTTCCCGGGACCCGTCACCGGACGGCCGCGGCGGCCGTTGTCGATCAACGCATCAACGGCCTCTTGCAACATCCGTTTCTCGTTTTGGACGATAATGTTCGGCGCGCCGAGGTCGAGAAGCCGTTTCAGCCGATTGTTGCGGTTGATGACGCGGCGGTACAAATCGTTTAAGTCCGACGTCGCAAACCGACCGCCGTCAAGCTGCACCATCGGGCGCAATTCCGGCGGAATGACCGGCAGCACATCAAGCACCATCCATGCTGGATCGTTTCCTGAGCTGCGGAACGCCTCAAGTACCTCTAGGCGCTTAATGATGCGGGTGCGCCGCTGACCTTGCGCCGTTTTCAACTCTTCTTTCAGCGCGTTGACTTCTTTATCTAAATCAATGTCCTGGAGCAGTTTTTTGATCGCCTCCGCCCCCATCGACGCTTGGAATGATTGGCCGTATTTTTCGCGATAGGCGCGGTACTCTTTTTCCGACAGCAGCTGTTTTTTCTCAAGCGGTGTATCGCCCGGGTCGGTGACGACGTAGGAAGCAAAATAAATGACTTCCTCAAGCGCCCGCGGCGACATGTCAAGGACGAGCCCCATTCGGCTTGGGATCCCTTTGAAATACCAAATGTGCGACACCGGGGCGGCGAGCTCAATATGGCCCATCCGTTCGCGGCGAACTTTCGAACGCGTCACTTCGACACCGCAACGGTCGCAGACGACGCCTTTGTAGCGAACGCGCTTATATTTGCCGCAGTGGCACTCCCAGTCTTTCGTCGGGCCGAAAATGCGCTCGCAAAACAGGCCGTCCTTTTCCGGCTTCAGCGTCCGGTAGTTGATCGTCTCCGGCTTTTTCACTTCGCCGTACGACCAAGAACGAATTTTTTCTGGGGAAGCGAGCCCGATTTTCATGTACTCAAATTTATTGACATCCAGCAAGGGGTATACCTCCCTTATTTGATCCGTCGGTTTTGCTCCATGGCTTGTTTGCCGTCCATCCGCTCGAACGGCCGGCGGCGGGGGAATCCCCCCGCCTAACCGTCATGACCGCTTCACTCTTTCGTCACGACATCTTTTTCTTCGTCAGCTTCTTCCGCTTCAACCGGCTTGACGTCAGCCATAATGGCGTCCGGAACATGGTCGTCATCGTCATCAAAGTGTTCCATGTTGATCTCTTGCTCGTCGCTCGTCAAAACCGTGACATCCATGCCCAAGCTTTGCAATTCCTTAATCAACACTTTAAACGACTCCGGCACCCCCGGCTCAGGGATATTCTCCCCTTTGACGATCGCCTCGTACGTTTTGACGCGGCCGACGACGTCATCGGACTTGACAGTTAGGATTTCTTGCAGCGTATAGGCAGCTCCGTACGCCTCAAGCGCCCATACTTCCATTTCGCCAAAGCGCTGGCCGCCAAACTGCGCCTTGCCGCCAAGCGGCTGTTGCGTGACGAGCGAATACGGGCCCGTCGAGCGAGCGTGAAGCTTGTCGTCCACCATGTGGGCGAGTTTGATCATGTACATAATCCCGACTGACACGCGGTTGTCAAACGGCTCACCGGTGCGGCCGTCATACAGCACGGTTTTCGCGTCGCGGGCCATGCCGGCCTCTTCGAGAATGTTCCATACATCCTCTTCCGTTGCGCCGTCAAAGACCGGAGAGGCGATATGCAAGCCGAGCTTTTTCGCCGCCATGCCAAGGTGCAGCTCAAACACTTGCCCAATGTTCATCCGCGACGGAACGCCGAGCGGGTTTAGCATGATATCAACCGGAGTGCCATCCGGCAAGAACGGCATATCTTCTTCCGGAAGAATACGGGAAATGACCCCTTTGTTCCCGTGACGACCAGCCATTTTGTCACCTTCGGAAATTTTTCGCTTTTGCACAATGTAAACGCGCACCAATTGGTTGACGCCTGGCGGAAGCTCGTCGCCGTCTTCGCGGTTGAACACTTTGACATCGAGGACGATGCCGCCGCCGCCGTGCGGCACACGCAATGACGTATCGCGCACCTCGCGCGCTTTTTCCCCGAAGATCGCGTGCAGCAGCCGTTCTTCAGCCGTCAGTTCGGTCATCCCTTTTGGCGTCACTTTGCCAACGAGCAAGTCGCCGTCCTTCACTTCTGCACCGATGCGGACGATGCCGCGTTCATCCAAGTTTCTCAGCGCGTCTTCACCGACGTTCGGGATGTCGCGCGTAATTTCTTCCGGGCCGAGCTTCGTGTCGCGCGATTCGGCTTCGTATTCTTCGATATGAATTGACGTGTACACATCTTCTTTGACGAGCCGCTCGCTCATAATGATGGCATCCTCATAGTTGTAACCATCCCATGTCATGAAGGCGACGAGCACGTTGCGGCCAAGAGCGAGTTCGCCTTTATCCATCGACGGACCGTCCGCCAAAATCTCGCCTTTCTCGACAATGTCGCCTTTTTTCACAATTGGCCGTTGATTGTAGCACGTGCCTTGGTTTGAGCGCACAAATTTCAGCAGCCGATATTTATCTAAATCACCCTTGACTTCTTTGCCGTCGACTTCAATGAGCCGGCGCACCCAAATTTCCTTCGCCTCCACGCGTTCGACAATGCCGCGGTGTTTGCAAATGACCGCCGCGCCGGAGTCTTTCGCCGAGACGTACTCCATGCCCGTGCCGACGATCGGCGCTTCCGGCTCGAGCAGCGGCACCGCTTGTCGCTGCATGTTGGCTCCCATCAAGGCGCGGTTCGAGTCGTCGTTTTCCAAAAACGGAATGCAAGCGGTCGCGGCCGAGACGACTTGTTTGGGCGAAACGTCCATGTAGTCGACGCGGTCGCGCTTGACAACGATGTTTTCGCCGCGGAAACGGGCGATGACGTTTTCTTCAAGAAACGTTCCGTCTTCGGCAAGCGGCACGTTCGCCTGCGCCACGACATAGTTATCTTCCTCGTCGGCCGTCAAATAATCAATATGGTCGGTTACTCTCCCTGTTTCCGGGTCAACGCGCCGGTACGGCGTCTCAATAAAGCCGAACTTGTTCACTTTCGCGTAGGTCGACAACGAGTTGATGAGGCCGATGTTCGGACCTTCCGGCGTCTCGATCGGACACATCCGCCCGTAGTGCGAATAGTGAACATCGCGCACCTCAAACCCGGCGCGCTCGCGCGTCAATCCGCCAGGGCCAAGCGCGGACAGGCGGCGCTTATGCGTCAGTTCGGCCAACGGGTTCGTTTGATCCATGAACTGCGACAGCTGCGAGCTGCCGAAAAACTCTTTGATCGACGCAATGACTGGCCGAATGTTGATCAACTGCTGTGGTGTAATCGTATTTGTATCTTGGATCGACATGCGTTCGCGCACAACGCGCTCCATGCGCGATAGGCCGATGCGGAATTGGTTTTGCAGCAGTTCGCCGACCGAACGGAGGCGGCGGTTGCCTAAATGGTCGATGTCATCCGTATCGCCGACGCCGTGGAGCAAGTTGAAGAAATAGCTGATCGACGCAATGATGTCCGCTGGCGTAATATGTTTCACATCCTCAGCAATAAAGCCGTTGCCGATGACATTGATCACTTTGTCGCCATCTAAATCATTCGGGGCGTAAATTTTGACCGTCTGCACGGAAATGTCGCCGTCCGCCACCCCTTCAATCGGTCGGTACGTTCGCAAACCGATACCTTTTTCCAAATAAGGAAGAAGACGGTTCAGCGTTCGGCGGTCGATCATCGCTCCCGCTTCCGCAATGACCTCCCCGGTTTCCGGGTCGGCGATCGTCTCAGCGAGCCGCTGATTGAACAGCCGGTTTTTAATATGAAGCTTTTTGTTGATTTTATAGCGCCCCACGCTGGCCAAGTCGTAGCGTTTCGGGTCAAAAAAGCGCGACGCCAGCAAATTTTTCGCGTTCTCAAGCGTCGGCGGCTCGCCTGGACGGAGGCGCTCATAAATTTCGATCAACGCCTTTTCTGTGCTGTCGGTATTATCTTTTTCGAGCGTATTGCGCAAGTATTCATTGTCGCCAAGCAGATCGATGATTTCTTGGTCGGAGCTGAACCCGAGCGCACGAAGAAGCACCGTCACCGGCAGTTTGCGGGTGCGGTCGATACGCACGTAAACGACGTCTTTCGCATCGGTTTCGTACTCAAGCCATGCGCCGCGGTTCGGAATCACCGTCGCCGAGTAGCCGCGCTTGCCGTTTTTGTCCACTTTGTCGCTGTAGTACACGCTTGGTGAACGAACGAGCTGGGACACAATGACGCGTTCCGCTCCGTTGATGATAAACGTCCCGGTTTCCGTCATGAGCGGAAAATCACCCATAAACACGTCTTGTTCCTTCACTTCGCCCGTTTCCTTATTGATCAGGCGAACTTTGACGCGAAGCGGAGCCGCATATGTAACATCGCGTTCTTTCGCCTCTTCCACCGAGTATTTTGGCTCTCCTAAACTATAGTCGATAAATTCAAGCGAGAGATTGCCGGAAAAATCTTCGATCGGGGAAATTTCCTTGAACATTTCCCGCAGCCCTTCATCGAGAAACCATTGGTAAGAGGACGTTTGAATTTCAATCAAGTTCGGCAATTCCAGCACTTCGCTAATGCGTGCGTAGCTTCTGCGTTGGCGGTGTCGCCCATATTGAACCAGTCGGCCTGTCAAGAGTGATTCACCCCTCAAATGTAGACATTATGAAAACCGGAACCGGAACGTGGTCGCCAACGGATCGGAAGGGACATAAAAAACCATCCCTATCAGTTGGCCCGCTCCGTCATTCCGGGGCAAAGCAGGCATGCTTGCGGCCGGCCCCCGCCGTCCGGGCGGAAACGGCTTTGCTTGCGTGCACCACCGTTTCGGGAAAGGGGATTTCAACACGCTCCCGGTGCGAGGAAACCAGGCGTTGAATGGGGAAAAAAAGAAAATGGTTTCTATTGCAATAGAAAACCATATGGTTCATTGCTTATGGATTTTATCATTTTTTCCATTGCACACAAAATTATACGTCTCCCCTTTACACGGGAAATGTGCCTATTTAGCATTTTATAATGCTACCACAATCAAAAAACGGTGTCAACATTTTTTCGCCTTTATGATATAATATCCTTTTTTCTTGGCGACGACTTCTACAACGGGAAACCATTCGTTCAGCTTTTGCAAAGCGGAAGGGGCGCCTTGTTTTTTTTGGATGACCACCCATAGCTCGCCTTGATCAAGCAGATGATCGCGGCTTTGTTCAAAAATTGCGTACACGACCCGCTTGCCGGCCCGGATCGGCGGATTGGTGATAATGGCCGCAAACCGCTGTTCGCCGACTGCAGAAAACAGGTCGCTTTGGTAAACGACCGCATTGGCAATCGCGTTCGCTCGCCTGTTTGTCTCCGCCAGCTCGAGCGCCCGTTCGTTGATGTCAATCATGTGAACACGCCGATCCGGAAACGATCGAGCCAAGGCCAACCCGATCGGCCCGTATCCACAGCCGACATCCAACCAATCCCCCGCCACTTCAGGCTCTTCGAACGTTTCGATTAACAAGCGTGTACCAAAGTCCACGTCGCGTTTCGAAAACACTCCGCTGTCCGTCGTGAAGCGGAATTCATGTCCTCGCAGCACGTACGTCCACGTTTGCGGATTTCGCTCCGACGCTGGACGGACCGAGTAATAATGCTCACTCACGATCGTTCCCTCCTTTTTTGCTGACAGATTGCACCGCCTTCATCCCATAGTGTAACAAAAAAGAGACCGACCCTTGCTTCGGGCCAGCCTCTTTTTTCAGCGGCGCAGCCATTACTTGACTTCGACTTTCGCGCCAACTTCTTCGAGTTTTGCTTTAATTTCTTCAGCTTCTTCTTTGGAGACAGCTTCTTTGATCGGTTTCGGCGTGTTGTCAACCAAGTCTTTCGCTTCTTTCAAGCCAAGGCCAGTAAGTTCACGAACGACTTTGATGACCTTGATTTTTTGCGCACCAGCGTCAGCGAGAATGACATCGAATTCGGTTTTCTCAGCCGCCGCTTCAGCGCCAGCCGCTGCGCCGCCCGCTACAACAACCGGAGCCGCAGCCGTTACGCCAAATTCTTCTTCAATCGCTTTAACAAGTTCGTTTAACTCCAATACCGTCATGTTTTTCACTGCTTCAATGATTTGTTCTTTCGTCATCGTGACTTCCTCCTTTTTTGATCATGATCGTTTACGCATATCCGAGCGCGCTGTTACGCGCCTTGCTCTTCTTGCTTGTCAGCCACCGCTTTAACCGCAAGCGCCAAGTTGCGGATCGGGGCTTGAAGGACGCTAAGCAGCATCGAAAGCAAGCCTTCGCGGGACGGGAGTTTGGCCAAGGCATCGATTTCTTCTTTGCTGGCGACGCTTCCTTCAATGACACCGCCCTTGATTTCCAACGCCTCGTGCGTTTTAGCAAATTCGCTTAAAATTTTCGCCGGCGCCACGACATCTTCATTGCTGAAGGCAATGGCGTTCGGACCCGTAAACACTTCATCCAATCCTTCCAAGCCGACTTCCGCGAGCGCCCGGCGGGTTAATGTGTTCTTGTACACTTTAAACTCAATGCCCGCCTCACGCAGCTGTTTACGCAGCTCGGTCATTTCCGCCACGTTCAAGCCGCGGTAGTCGACGATGACCGTCGCCTTGCTGGCCCGGAATTTATCCGCGATTTCAGCGACGACCTGTTTTTTCAGTTCAATCGCGCTCGACACGTTCTGCACCTCCTGTGAAAAGAATCGAAGAATACCACTTATACCGCTTGGGCGTTCAACAAAAAACCTCCATGCCGCGTAGACATGGAGGTATCGTTCAGCGCACCGAACGGAAAACAGACGGCGCGCTGTTCTATCGTCCACATACCTCGGTAGGAAATTAAGCCGCAAACGGGCACCTACTGTCTACGGTACAAATGATATTCATTTGCTCAGCCAAATGGCATTTTAGCAGATGGGCAAGCAAAAGTCAACGGTTATTGCGCGACAGCTACCGTCGACGGATCGACTTTGATGCCAGGGCCCATCGTTGACGTAATCGTGACGTTTTTCACGTACGTCCCTTTCGCCGCCGCCGGCTTCGCTTTCAAAATCGCTTCGTAAACAGCGGCGAAGTTTTCAGCCAGCTTCTCGTTGTCAAACGACACTTTGCCGATTGGAACATGGATGTTCCCTGCTTTATCAACGCGGTACTCCACTTTCCCGGCTTTGATTTCTTGCACCGCTTTCGCGACGTCAAACGTGACGGTTCCGGTTTTCGGGTTTGGCATCAAGCCTTTCGGGCCTAAGATGCGGCCGAGTTTCCCGACTTCGCCCATCATGTCCGGCGTAGCAACGACGACGTCAAAGTCAAACCAACCTTGCTGGATTTTGTTGATATATTCGGTATCGCCGACATAGTCAGCGCCAGCGGCTTCCGCTTCTTTCGCTTTTTCCCCTTTCGCGAATACCAACACGCGCGCGACTTTCCCTGTGCCATGCGGCAGGACGACAGCGCCGCGGATTTGCTGGTCCGCTTTTTTCGGGTCAACGCCCAAACGGAACGCGACTTCGACCGTGGCGTCAAACTTCGCTACGTTCGTTTTCTTCACGAGCTCGATCGCTTCGGCAATCGGGTACGCTTTAAAGCGATCAACAAGCTTCAATGCTTCCAAGTATTTTTTTCCTCTTTTTGGCATATAAAACATCCTCCTCGGTTGTGGTTGTAGCGGAAAAAACCTCCCACACGAAACGCTCTTCACCCCGCGAAGAAAGTGAAGAAAGGCGCGGCAGGCAAGTGTCATTCATGGAGAAAGAGGTTGCCACTTGATGCAACCTCTCCTCCCGAGCCGCGCGACAGCATTAGTCTTCAATCACGATGCCCATGCTGCGGGCCGTGCCTTCGACCATGCGCATGGCGGCTTCAATGCTCGCCGCGTTCAAATCCGGCATTTTCAGCTCGGCGATCTCACGCACTTTGTCGCGTTTGATCGTCGCCACTTTGTTGCGGTTCGGTTCGCCGGAGCCCGATTCAATGCCAGCCGCTTTTTTCAGCAATACAGCGGCAGGCGGCGTTTTCGTGATGAATGTAAACGAACGGTCTTCAAAAACCGTAATTTCAACCGGAATGATCAACCCTGCTTGATCAGCCGTGCGAGCATTAAACTCTTTGCAAAACGCCATAATATTGACACCGGCTTGACCGAGCGCAGGACCTACTGGCGGCGCCGGATTCGCTTTTCCTGCAGGAATTTGCAATTTGACGACCTTGATGACTTTTTTCGCCACGAGACACACCTCCTTACGTCCGTGATGTGGTATTAGGGATTGCCCCTCCCACTCATCCGGCTCCCCATCTTATGAGCCGTTTCGATATCTCCCGTTTCCGTTGAGAGGATCAGCAGAACAATAACAGGCTCCCTTATACGCGCCGGTATAAGTTCATTGCTTGATGTCTCCGGTTCAGAGACATACTGACTTTAAAATAGTATCACTTTTCCCTAGTAATTGCAAGTTCTTTATCCAGCTAGATTTTTTCAATTTGGGAAAACTCGAGCTCCATCCGCGTTTCGCGCCCAAACATATCGATCAACAGTTTCACTTTATGCTTGTCTGGGTCAATAGCTTCAATTTTCCCGACAAAGTTCGCAAACGGCCCTTCTTTGATGCGGACCATTTCGTTCACTTCGTAGTCGACGTCCACCTCAGCGAGCGGCATGCCCATCCGCTTCAAAATTAGTTTGACTTCCTCCTCCATCAGCGGCGTCGGTTTTGAGCCGGCTCCGCTTGAGCCGACAAATCCGGTCACCCCCGGCGTATTGCGCACTACATACCATGAGTCGTCCGTCATGACCATTTCAACAAGCACATAGCCAGGAAACACTTTTTTCTTGGTCGTTTTTCGTTTTCCGTTTTTCACGTCGGTCTCGGTCTCTTCCGGAACGATGACGCGAAAAATTTTATCCTGCATCCCCATCGATTCAACACGCTTTTCCAAATTCGCCTTCACTTTGTTTTCGTATCCCGAATAGGTATGGACGACATACCAGTTTTTCTCCATCAGCGAGCCTCCCTCGGGCGGTTTTTATCCCATTTTTGCGCAAAACAAAAACCCGTTGCCGGGTTCCATGCTCGTGCGATTATCTTTCATTATAGCATATCATTCGCCTGCTTATTCAGACAAAAGACGAATGAGTTCGGAAATGCCGAGGTCGACAACGGCAAAAAAGACGGTGAAAAACACCACCGTAGCCAACACAATCGCCGTATAGTTCACCAATTCCTTCCGGTTGGGCCAGCTTACTTTTTTTAGCTCGCGCACAACTTCACGCAAAAAATTTGTTATCCGCTGCATCACTCGTACCTCCACGATCGCTCCAAACTGTCTCCATCACCGGTTTGATTTGGCGATGGACCGCACGCTTGCCGCATCTTGGTCAGCACTAGGCGCGCGCCGATCGTCTGCGCGGCAACGGCGCTGTTCGACGCTCCAACGTTCCGCCTGTTTCAGCCAGATGTCCATAAAAATTTATCATACTGTCCGTTCCGCTGTCAATGTCATGTTTTTCTCCTTGTCGCTGCCGACACGCCACCTACAAATGAACTTCACGATATTCCAAGTATTTTTCCAGCTTCCGCTTGACGCGCTGCAACGCGTTATCAATCGACTTGACATGGCGGTTCAATTCTTCGGAAATTTCTTGGTACGAGCGCCCATCCAAATATAACGCGAGCACTTTCCGCTCGAGGTCGCTTAACAGCTCAGCCATCTTCAACTCAATGTCCCCTACTTCCTCACGGTTGACGATCAGCTGTTCCGGATCGGTCGCCTGCGTGCCGGACAGCACGTCCATCAGCGTGCGGTCCGATTCATCATCATAAATCGGTTTGTCCAAAGACACATATGAATTGAGCGGAATATGCTTTTGGCGGGTCGCCGTTTTAATGGCGGTGATCATTTGCCTAGTGATACAAAGTTCTGCAAACGCTTTAAACGAAGAAAGCTTGTCCCCCTTGAAGTCGCGGACGGCCTTATACAGGCCGATCATCCCTTCCTGCACGATATCCTCCCGGTCAGCGCCGACCAAAAAATAGGAGCGGGCCTTAGCGCGCACAAAATTTTGGTACTTATGGATCAAAAAATCGAGCGCTTCCCCATCCCCCTCATGAACAAGCGCAACAAGCTGTTCGTCATCAAGGTGGCGATAATCCTTGATTTTATGTACGTTGACGCATTCCCCCACGCTGATCCCCCCGACCGCATAACTCGCTATTAGTTATTATACAGGACAAATTTTTACAGCGTCAACCGCTCATTTTTGCCCTCTTCGCCATTTTTCGAAGATTTCGGCAACTTGGTCACTGAGCGGCATTTTCGAGGTTGGGGTGTGCTGTTTGATATCGCTCAGTTTTTTGGAAATGTCCCGCTCGACCGATTCAACCTCATATAACAGCTCGCGGGCCGATTTGCGCAAGGCCCCTTGGCTGAACACCGTCCACTGCTCGGTGTAGTCGGAGGTAGCGACGTACACTTTCGTGCGCGCGTTCATCAATGTTTTTGCCAACCGTTCAATCCGCTCATCGGCCGTCTCATGCTCTTTTGTAAAAATGACGTCAATATCATAATGCTTATATTTTTTTTCATTGCCTTGCACGAGGTGGGCGTCAAACACAATGACGACATGATCGCCGGTGAATCCTTTATAATCGGCCAGTTTCGCAATTAACAAATCCCTTGCCGCTGCCAGATCGCCCTCTTCTTTCAGCCGGCGCAGCGCCGGCCATGCCCCGATCATGTTATAGCCGTCGACAATCAAAATGTTCATCGGCTATTCCCCTAACGGATACCGCTTCCGGTACACCTCGTACATGAGCAGGCTGGCGGCGACAGAGGCGTTGAGCGAGGTGACGTGCCCGCGCATCGGCAGCCGAACCAAAAAATCGCATTTTTCCAGCACCAACCGGCTGATCCCTTTCCCTTCGCTGCCGATCACGAGCGCCAGCGGCATCGTGCCATCGAGCGAACGGTAGTCATCTTTGGCAGCCGCATCGGTGCCGGCGATCCAGACGCCGCGCTCTTTCAGCTCGTCCATCGTCCGCGCCAAGTTTGTGACACGCGCGACCGGAACGTGCTCAATCGCCCCGGTCGAAGCCTTGGCCACCGTTGGGGTCAGCCCGACCGAACGCCGCTTCGGAATGATGAGGCCATGCGCCCCGACGGCGTCAGCGGTGCGCATGATCGCCCCTAAATTGTGCGGATCCTCAAGCTCGTCCAAAATGAGAAAAAACGGCGCCTCGCCCCGCTCGCCGGCGCGAGCGAACAAGTCATCGATTTCATAGTAGCGGTAAGCCGCCGCCTGGGCGATCACCCCTTGATGGGCCCCTTCCGCCATTTGGTCCAGCTTGCGTTTCGGGACGTATTGAACGAGCACGCCCCGCCGTTTCGCCCATTCAAGCACAGGTTCGACGGTATGGCGCTGCGCCCCTTCAGCGATCCAAATTTTATTGATGTCACGCCCCGCTTTGAGCGCTTCAATGACCGGATTTTTACCGATAATGTAGTCCATCATTCCAACGCCCTTTCTTCCCTTTCAATAATGGCAAAGGAACGGCTGATCAATTCCATAATCCGCGCTTCGTTATTCACTAAAAAATGATACCCAATCAGCGCTTCAAAGGCCGTGCTGTGCCGATACGTTTGCACATCGGTATTTTTGGGGATCGTGCCGGATTTGGCGTTGCGGCCGCGGCGAACAATCTCTTTTTCCTCATCGGTCAGCACGCCTTCGTCAAGCAGCGCGAAAATGACTTTCGCTTGCGCCCGCGCCGACACATAGCGAACCGCCCGCCGGTGCAGCTCATGCGGCCGAACGTTCCCAGCCGCGAGCAAATGGCGGCGCACGTACACATCATAGACCGCATCGCCGATGTAAGCGAGCGCCAAACCGTTTAACTGCCCTGCATTCTCGACTGTCTCAAACGGCATCATCGCTTACGATCCTCGTTTCCATCTCGTTCCTTGCGGCGTGTCTTCCAAAATGATGTTTTTGGCTCTCAGTTCGTCGCGAATGCGGTCAGCCAAGGCAAAATCGCGATTTTTTCGCGCTTCATTGCGCTTTTGGATCAGCGCTTCGATTTCCTCATCAAGCAGCTCCTCCTGTTTCAAGGTAAGTCCCAGTACGCCCGTCAGCTGCTCGAACTCGCGCAAAAACGCGGCAATGACCTTCTCGGACGTCGTTTTTTCCTGCAAGTACAAGTTGGCCTGTTTCGCCAATTCAAACAATACCGCAATGCCGTTTGCGGTGTTGAAATCGTCGTCCATTTCACGGATGAACGAAGCGCGGATGTCAGCAAGGCGCGACAACCATTCCTCATCATTGTCCGTCAAGTTCGTGCTTGCCTGCAGGCGATGCTGCAAATTGCTGTACGCCGTCTTCAGGCGCTCAAGCCCGCGCCGCGCGCTCTCAAGCAGCTCTTCGCTGTAGTTGATCGGATGGCGGTAATGCACCGACAGCATGAAAAAGCGCAGCACTTGCGGGTCGATCTGCCGGACGATATCGTGAACGAGCACGAAATTGCCAAGCGACTTCGACATTTTTTCGTTGTTAATATTTAAATACCCATTGTGCAGCCAATATTTCGCGAACGGTTTGCCGGTCAGCGCCTCCGACTGG
Source organism: Geobacillus sp. YF-1 (assembly GCF_052692335.1). NCBI lineage: Bacteria > Bacillati > Bacillota > Bacilli > Caryophanales > Anoxybacillaceae > Geobacillus > Geobacillus sp. YF-1. Next base: position 106,082 of record NZ_CP199850.1, on the reverse strand, counting down.
GCGATTTCGTTTTCATGGTGCGGAAACGTCAAGTCTTGGCCGCCGGCGTGAATATCGATCGTATCGCCCAAATATTTGCGCGCCATCGCCGAGCATTCGATATGCCAGCCGGGCCGCCCCTTCCCCCATGGGCTGTCCCATGAAATCTCCCCTTCTTTCGCCGCTTTCCAAAGGGCAAAATCAAGCGGATCGTCCTTTTTCTCGCCAACTTCAATGCGCGCCCCCGCTTGCAGCTCATCGATCGATTGATGGGACAGCTTGCCGTATTCGCGGAACTTGCGCGTCCGGTAATACACATCGCCTTCGACTTCGTAGGCATATCCTTTGTCAATGAGCGTCTGAATAAATTCGATAATCGTACCGATGTTTTCGGTCACGCGCGGATGGATGTCCGCTTTTTTGCAGCCGAGCGCTTGAATGTCCTCAAAATACGCCTCAATGAACCGCTCGGCGATTGCCGGAACGCTCTCGCCGAGCTCGCGAGCCGCTTTGATCAGCTTGTCATCAACATCGGTAAAGTTCGATACATACGTCACATCATAGCCGCGGAACTCCAAATAGCGGCGGATCGTGTCAAAAACGATGGCGGCCCGCGCATTGCCGATATGAATATAGTTATACACCGTCGGGCCGCACACATACATTTTCACCTTGTTCGGTTCCAACGGCTCAAACGGTTCTTTTTTTCGCGTCAACGTATTATAAAGCCGTATGCTGCTCATACTCGTTCTTCCTTTCTTGTTGTTTCAATGCCTCAAGCTCGCTTTTCAGCCGAGCGATTTCCTCTTCAAGCTCCCGGAACCGGTCGGCGATCGGATCAGGCAGGTCAGTATGGTTTAAATCTTTCTTCACCCTTACCCCGTCGCGCACGACGACACGGCCCGGGATGCCGACGACGGTTGAATTGGGCGGCACGTCTTTTAACACGACCGAGCCGGCGCCGATTTTCGAGTTTTCCCCGATCGTAATCGATCCGAGCACTTTCGCGCCGGCAGCGATCAAACAGTTATCTTTAATCGTCGGATGGCGCTTCCCTTTTTCTTTTCCTGTCCCGCCTAATGTGACCCCTTGATAGACCGTGACATTGTCGCCGATTTCGCACGTCTCGCCGATCACCACGCCCATGCCGTGATCGATGAAAAAGCGGCGGCCGATTTTCGCGCCCGGATGGATTTCAATGCCGGTGAAAAAGCGGCTGATTTGTGAAATCAAGCGGGCAAGGAAATAAAATTTCCGCTTGTAAAGCGCGTGGGCGATCCGGTGCGCCCAGATGGCATGAAGGCCGGAATACGTTAAAATGACTTCCAAATAGCTTCTCGCCGCCGGGTCTTGTTCAAAAATGACTTCAATGTCCTCTTTCAATGTTTTAAACATGACATCCTCCCTCCACTTCTAAGAGACCGGTGATTTAAGGGGACAAGTCGCTTATCAAGCCCGTTTCTCAAATAGATAAGCCTTGTCGCATCAGGATCGCCTTTCAAGCGTTCCCCCATTGCTCAAGAGAAACAACCGTTTTTCACCAGCCTCCTAAGCTGTCTCGAATAAAAAACGTCTCTGTGCCGAAGACACAGAGACGCTGTTGGCGCGGTTCCACTCTGTTTAGCGAAACGGGGGGCGCTTCGCTCACTCGAGTCCGATAACGGAGATGCTCCGCTCCCCTCTACTGCAGAACGTCTCTGTTCCGGTTCGAAAGGAGGCTCCGAGGCGCATTTCGGATGGCACCGCACATAAGCCGCTCCCAGCCAAGACGGCTCTCTCTGGAATGCCGATGCCTCCTACTTTTCCTCGTCAACGCTTTATCATGATGAACTTGTTCCACCAAAAACTTTGTATTATTATATCACATTTACCGCCTGAACGTGCAAAGCGGAGTTAAAATTTTTGCTGCAGCGCCCGCTCCAGCCGCTCGATCACTTTTTGTTTGCCGAGCAGCTGAATGGCAAACGGCAGCTCCGGCCCGTGCGTTTGTCCGGTCACTGCGGCGCGGATCGGCATGAACAGCTTTTTCCCTTTTTGTCCGGTCGACTTTTGCACCGCTTTGATCGCTGCTTTAATCTCATCGGCCGTAAACGGTTCAAGCTCCCGCACGTTCGCTAAAAAGGCAGACAGCACTTCCGGCACCTGCTCCTCGGCCAGCACTTGACGCGCTTCCTCTTCATAGTCGACCTCTTCCTTGAAGAACAGCTCGGACAGCGGAACAATCTCCGCCCCGTAGCTCATTTGCTCTTGGTACAAGGCGATCAAATCGCGCGCCCATTGCCGCTGCTCCTCCGTCATATCCGCCGGCAGGCGCCCGGCTTTCACTAAATGCGGCAAAGCGAGATCAACGAGCCGATCGAGATCGAGCTGTTTCATGTATTGGTTGTTCATCCAGGCCAGCTTTTTCGTATCAAACATCGACGGCGATTTCGACAGCCGAGAGACGTCAAACAAGCGGATCAATTCGTCTTTCGTAAAAATTTCTTCTTCCCCTTCCGGCGACCAGCCAAGCAGCGCGAAAAAGTTGAACATCGCTTCTGGCAAATAGCCGAGCTCTTTGTATTGCGAAACGAACTGAATGATCGATTCATCGCGCTTCGACAGTTTTTTCCGCTGCTCGTTGACAATCAGCGTCAAATGGGCGAACTGCGGCGGCTCCCAGCCGAAATAGTCGTATACCATGAGCTGCTTCGGCGTATTGGACAAATGTTCCTCGCCGCGGAACACATGGCTGATCTCCATCAAATGGTCATCAATGACGACCGCAAAGTTGTACGTCGGAATGCCGTTCGCTTTGACGATCACCCAGTCACCGCCGACATCCTTGGACGCAAACGTCACTTTTCCGCGCACCAAGTCGTCAAACTCATACGTTTTTCCTTCCGGTACCTTGAGGCGAATGGTATATGGCTTTCCTTGCGCTTCCAACTCCGCCGTTTGCTCCGGGGTCAAATGCCGGCATTTGCCGCTGTATTGCGGAGCGGCGATGCCGGCGGCCCGCTGTTCCTCGCGTTCCCGTTCAAGCTCCTCCGGCGTGCAAAAACATTTGTACGCATGGCCTTGCTCAAGCAATTCATTCACATATTTCCGATAAATATCGAGCCGCTCCGTCTGCCGGTACGGACCGTAGCCGCCGTCTTTGTCGACCGACTCATCATAGTCGATGCCAAGCCATTGTAAGTTTTCAAGCTGCGACTGTTCGCCGCCTTCAATGTTCCGTTCAAGATCCGTATCCTCGATGCGGACGATCATTTTTCCACCGTGGTGGCGGGCAAACAAATAATTAAACAACGCTGTTCGCGCCCCGCCGATATGCAAATGGCCGGTCGGGCTCGGCGCATAGCGCACGCGCACCTCTTTTGCCATCGTCCAACCCCTCCACTTCCATCAAACTTGTGCTATTATTGTACCGTTTATCGCGGCAATGTTCAAAACGGACGGCTCGCCTCATCAGCGCTGTGCCGCCGGACGCCGGCCTCTTCCGCTCGACGCCTTCACGCCCCAGCGGAAAAACACGAGGCCGGAACGCTTCCGGATCCGTCATGCCGCCGCTTCCTAAGCGGTCATCATACGGCATCGCAGCACCCTAATATTACGCCCCGCTCTTTTGCAGCAATACGACCGCCTGGGCAGCAATGCCTTCTTCGCGCCCAGTGAATCCCAGTTTTTCTGTCGTCGTCGCCTTCACATTCACTTGCGAACGCTCAGCTTCGAGCAGCCGGGCGATGATCGCCCTCATCTCCTCAATATACGGGGCCATCTTTGGTTTTTGGGCAATAATCGTACAGTCCATGTTCGCCAACACATAGCCTTCTTGCCGAACGAGCCCCCATACGCGAGCAAGCAGTTCGGCTGAATCAGCATCTTTATAACGCGGATCGGTGTCAGGGAAGTGCCGCCCGATGTCGCCAGCGCCAATCGCGCCGAGGCACGCATCGGCCACCGCGTGCAACAGCACATCGGCATCAGAATGACCGAGCAACCCTTTCTCATATGGGATATGAACACCACCGATGATAAGCGGGCGCCCTTCCACGAGCTGATGAACGTCAAACCCTTGTCCAATGCGAAACATATCTTTTCCCCCATTCTACTCGACAAGGCGGCTTGCTAAAATCGCTTCGGCAAACAGCAGATCGTCCGGTGTTGTCAACTTAATGTTCTGATAGTCTCCCTCCAAAAGCCTCACCGGCTTGCCGAGCCGTTCGATGAGGCTGGCATCATCCGTGCCTAGGTAACCATCCCGTTTCGCCGCCTCGTGCGCCTCCATGATCAAAGACAGACGAAAAGCTTGTGGCGTTTGCACCGCCCACAAGCTGGAACGATCGATCGTTTCTTCAACAAACAAGCCGTTCGCTTTTTTAATCGTGTCTTTCACCCGCACGGCTGGAATGGCCGCCCCGTCTTGAACCGCGGCATCGGCCAGCTCATGCAACTGCCGGACGCGAATAAACGGGCGAGCGCCGTCATGGATGAGGACGATCCCCTCTCCCTTGAGCGCCTGCAGCCCGTTATACACGCTATGCTGCCGCTCCTGTCCGCCGTTGGCCAGCGCTGTGACTTTGCGGATGCGATAACGTTCAAGCAGTTGCGCCAACCGCTGTCGTTCAGCCGGGTTGACGACGAGCACAATGCCGGCGCACCGCTCATCGCCGTCAAACACTTTCAATGTCCGAACGATGAGCGGTTCGCCGCCAAGTTCAAGAAATTGCTTGTTCATGCCGGCGTTCATCCGCTTTCCTTGTCCGGCCGCCAACACGATCGCTTCATACTTCATTGGACGTTTCCCCTATTCTTCTAAAGCGCTTTTTGCAACAGTTTTAGCTTGGCAAAAATCATTCTCCCCGCAGATGTTTGTAACACGCTAGTCACCAAAACGTCAACCCGTTTGCCGATATATTCTTTGCCATCTTCCACAACGATCATTGTCCCATCGTCCAAATAGGCGACACCTTGGTTATGCTCTTTGCCGTCTTTGATGACGTGCACGTTCAGCTCTTCCCCCGGCAGCACGACCGGTTTGACCGCGTTCGCCAAGTCGTTGATGTTTAAGACGCGCACGTTTTGCAGCTCACATACTTTGTTTAAATTGAAATCGTTCGTCACAACGACCCCTTGCAGCTGCTTAGCCAATTTGACAAGCTTGCTGTCGACTTCTTGGACATCATTAAAATCCGCTTCATGAATTTCTACTTTCATGGCCATTTCTTTTTGAATGCGGTTCAAAATGTCCAAGCCGCGGCGGCCGCGGTTCCGCTTCAGCACGTCGGACGAATCGGCGATATGCTGCAATTCTTCGAGGACAAATCGCGGGATGACAAGCGGTCCTTCCAAAAAGCCGGTTTGACAAATGTCCGCAATCCGCCCATCGATGATGACGCTCGTGTCCAAAATTTTGACGGCGCCGCCTTTTGACGGTTCGTTCTCAACCTCTGCGCTTTTTTTCTTTGTCATGCGGTTGGAAAGCGAAAATAAATTCATTAGCTCATTCCGTTTCTTCCAACCAACGCGAAACCCTAAATAGCCGAGCAAAATGGTCAAAAAAACCGGCAGCACTGTATTGAGCACTTCAATGCGAAACGACTGCAACGGCATGACAATGAAAAACGCGATAATGAGACCAAAAATCAACCCAAGGCTGCCAAACAGCACATCGACGGCTGGCGCTTTCACCAATGTTTCCTCAACCCATCGGATCATATCGACGACATAATCCACAAGCCAAAACGTCAGCAAAAAGAACAGAACGGCCCCCAAGAGCGCCAACAAATATGAATGATGAAGAAGCGGCAGGCCGCTTACATTCAACAACTGAAACAAATCGGGCAGAAACATGGCGCCTAACGTTCCGCCTACGGCAAGAAAAAACAATTGTACAATCCGTTTCACCATCGGCCCATTTTCACCTCCTATTTAACATTATAAACAGTTTCCCATGTTTGAAACCAATTGGAAGACCATTTTTCACTATTTTTGAACATTCGACATCAACTTGTAACAATAGAAATGCCGATGATGCCGCGGCAGTTTGCGCCCATGATTTTCTTACGTTGATGGAAGCAAAAAGGGTTCACGTTTCGCCCGCTTTATAACATCGTATGCTCGAGCGCCTCAGCGACATGTGATACGCCGATTACTTGGATGCCGTCGGGGGGCTGCCAGCCCGTGATATTGTTTTTTGGCACAATGACGCGCGAAAACCCTAGTTTGGCCGCCTCTTGCACCCGTTGTTCAATGCGCGAGACACGGCGCACCTCGCCGGTCAAGCCAACCTCGCCGATGATCACATCGGCCGGATGGGTCGGCCGGTCGCGAAAACTTGAGGCGATGCTAACGGCGACCGCCAAGTCAATGGCCGGTTCGTCAAGCTTTACCCCGCCCGCTACCTTCAAGTAGGCGTCTTGGTTTTGCAACAGCAGCCCGACCCGCTTTTCAAGCACCGCCATCAGCAGCGAAACGCGGTTGTGATCGAGGCCGGTCGCCATTCGCCTTGGGTTGCCAAAACTCGTCGGCGAAACGAGCGCCTGAATTTCAACGAGCACCGGGCGCGTCCCTTCCATGGCCGCGACGACCGTTGAGCCCGCCGCTCCACGCGACCGCTCTTCCAAAAACACTTCCGACGGGTTTTCCACCTCTCGCAGCCCGATGTCGCGCATTTCAAAAATGCCGATTTCATTCGTCGAACCGAAGCGGTTTTTCACCGCCCGCAAAATACGGTACGTATGATGCCGCTCCCCTTCAAAATAAAGAACCGTATCAACCATATGTTCAAGCAAGCGCGGCCCGGCGATCGCCCCTTCTTTCGTCACATGGCCGACAATGAAAATGGCGATGCCTTTCGTTTTGGCGATTTTCATCAGCTCGGCCGTACATTCGCGCACTTGGGCGACGCTGCCCGGGGCTGACGTAATATCGGTTCGGTACACCGTCTGAATGGAATCGATGATCACACAGGCAGGCTGAATCGTTTCCACCGCTGTTACAATATATTCCATATTCGCTTCGGCTAACACATATAGTTCATTTGATTCGGCGTGGAGGCGCCCGGCGCGCAGCTTCACCTGCTTCACTGATTCCTCCCCGGATATATACAACACCTTGTGGCGGGCCGCGGCGAGCTGGGCCGACGTCTGCAGCAGCAACGTCGATTTGCCAATCCCAGGGTCACCGCCGATCAAGACGAGCGAACCTTTGACGATCCCGCCGCCGAGCACGCGATCGAGTTCCGCGCTGTTCGTTCGGATGCGCGGCTCTTGCGTAGCTGTGACCGCGGTAATCGGAACCGGTTGGGCCGAACTGGACGGTTCAGTGTGAAAAAACGCGCCGCGCCCAGAAACCGCCCGCTCGATTTCCTCCACAAACGAATTCCACGTTTGGCATCCTGGACAGCGGCCGAGCCATTTGGCCGACTCATAGCCGCACTCTTGACAAACAAACTTCGTTTTCTTTTTGACCATTTCTACAAACCCCTTCTATCGCCGGATCGGCAAGATGAGAAAAAAGGTATGGGCAGCAAACTGCCGCATACCCCTTCCCTTACACAACCGCCTGTTTCGCCAGCACGACAAACTCCCCGTCTTTGACATCGACGACGACTGTCTGCCCTTTGGCGATCGTGCCTTTTAGCAACTCTTCCGACAACCGATCTTCGATATGCTTTTGCAAGGCGCGGCGCAATGGGCGAGCGCCGTATTCCGGATCAAACCCTTCAGCGGCAATTTTCTCAATGGCCGCCTCGGTCAACTCCAAGTCAATATCCTGTTCCTTCAGGCGTTTCACAAGCGTATCGGCCATCAGGCGGACAATTTGTTTCAAATGTTCTTTTTCAAGCGAATGGAAGACGATAATTTCGTCGATCCGGTTTAAAAACTCTGGACGGAACGCCTTTTTCAGTTCGTCCATCACCTTGCTTTTCATGTCTTTATACTGCTGATGCTGATCTTGAATGTTAAATCCGACGTATTTGTTCCGCTTCAGCGCGTCGGCGCCAACGTTCGACGTCATAATGATGATCGTGTTGCGGAAGTCGACCGTCCGTCCTTTCGAGTCAGTCAAGCGCCCGTCTTCCAGCACCTGCAGCAAAATATTGAACACATCCGGATGCGCCTTTTCCATCTCATCGAGCAAAATGACGGAGTACGGCTTGCGGCGCACTTTTTCTGTCAGCTGGCCGCCTTCTTCGTAGCCGACATACCCCGGCGGTGAACCGATGAGCCGCGATGTCGAGTGTTTTTCCATATACTCCGACATGTCGATGCGGATCAGGGCGTCTTCATCGCCAAACATCGCTTCTGCTAAGGCGCGAGCCAATTCCGTTTTCCCAACGCCGGTCGGGCCGAGGAAAATAAACGAACCGATCGGGCGTTTCGGATCTTTCAGACCGGCGCGGGCGCGGCGCACCGCTTTCGCCACCGCTTTCACCGCCTCATCTTGGCCGACGACGCGGGCATGCAAAATCTCCTCAAGCTTGAGCAATCGTTCTGTTTCCGTTTCGGCCAGTTTCGATACCGGGATGCCGGTCCAGCTTGACACAACCGCAGCGATATCCTCCACCGTGACTTCCGAGTTTTCTTGCCCTTGTTTTTCCTTCCACGCCCGTTTCGTCTCTTCCAACTCTTCGCGCAGCCGTTGTTCCATATCGCGCAGCGAAGCCGCCTTTTCAAACTCTTGGCTTTGCACGGCAGCATCTTTTTCCTTCCGCACTTCCTCGAGCTTTTGCTCGAGCTCTTTCAGCTTCGGCGGCGCTGTAAACGAACGGAGGCGCACTTTCGAGCAAGCTTCGTCGATCAAGTCAATCGCCTTATCGGGCAGGAAACGGTCGGTAATGTAACGATCGGACAGCTTCACTGCTTGCTCAATCGCTTCATCGGAAATGGAAACACGATGGTGCGCCTCATAGCGGTCGCGCAGCCCTTTTAAAATTTGGATCGATTCTTCAACAGTCGGTTCATCGACATAAATCGGCTGGAAACGACGTTCAAGAGCAGCATCTTTCTCGATGTACTTCCGATATTCATCAAGCGTCGTCGCTCCGATGCATTGCAATTCTCCGCGCGCCAACGCCGGTTTTAAAATATTCGACGCGTCGATCGCTCCTTCCGCCCCGCCGGCGCCGATCAGCGTATGCAGTTCATCGATGAACAGAATGATGTTGCCCGCCTGCCGGATTTCATCCATCACTTTTTTCAAACGGTCTTCGAACTCGCCACGGTATTTCGTTCCGGCGACAACCGTTCCCATATCGAGCGTCATCACCCGTTTGTCGCGCAGCGTTTCCGGCACCTCGTTATTGACGATTTGCTGCGCCAGCCCTTCAGCGATCGCGGTTTTTCCGACTCCCGGCTCCCCAATCAGCACCGGGTTGTTTTTCGTCCGTCTGCTTAATACTTCAATGACGCGCTGAATCTCTTTGCTCCGGCCGATAACCGGATCAAGGCGACCTTCGCGAGCGATCGCCGTCAGGTCGCGAGCGAGGCTGTCAAGCGTTGGCGTGCTCACATGTGAGGCCCCTCCGCCTCCATGGCCTGAGATCGATTCGTTGCTGCCGAGCAGCTGCAGCACTTGTTGGCGCGCTTTGTTCAAGCTGACGCCCAAGTTGTTCAGCACACGGGCCGCTACCCCTTCCCCTTCACGGATGAGCCCAAGCAAAATATGTTCCGTGCCGACATAGGAATGGCCAAGCTTCCGCGCTTCATCCATCGACAGCTCAATGACTTTTTTCGCCCGCGGCGTATAATGAATCGTGTGCGACGCTTCATTGCCACGGCCGATGAGCGATTCGACTTCTTTTTGAATTTTTTCAGGGCCTAGTCCGAGCGCCATGAGCGCTTTGGCTGCAATTCCTTCCCCTTCACGAATCAATCCGAGCAAAATATGTTCGGTCCCGATATTGTTATGGCCAAGGCGAATGGCTTCTTCTTGCGCCAGCGCCAGCACCTTTTGTGCCCGTTCCGTAAATCTGCCAAACATCATCGTTCATCACCCTCCATCTTTCTTCTTTCTTCCATTTTTAGACGTTCTCGAATCAGCGCTGCACGGCGGACGTCGCGTTCTTCCGGGCGGAGCGCCCCACCGGCGTACTGTTGCAAAAATCCTGGCTGCGTCAAAATCATCAGCTCATTTAAAATGTTGCGCGAGATGTTTTGGATATATCCTAAATCAATGCCAAGACGCACATCGGACAAACATTGCGCCGCCTCTTTTGATTCGATGACGCGGCAGTTGGCCAATATGCCGTATGAACGGAACACTTTATCTTCTAATTGTATGCCCAAAGTTTTGACTAATGCCTGGCGCGCCGCTCGTTCTTGGGCGATCAGCTGCTGGACGATCATATGCAAATCAGCGACAATATCTTCCTCCGATTTGCCGAGTGTGATCTGGTTGGAAATTTGGAAAATGTTCCCCAACGCCTCGCTCCCTTCGCCGTATGTCCCGCGAACGACAAGACCGAGTTGATTGATCGCCGGAACAATGCGGTTCATTTGCTGCGTCAAGACAAGCGCCGGAAGATGCATCATTACCGAAGCCCGCAACCCCGTCCCCACATTGGTGGGACAGCTTGTCAAATAGCCAAGCCGTTCATCGAAGGCGTAGTTGACATGCCCTTCAATCCAATCGTCCAATTCGCTCGCTGCTTCCAGCGCCTCAGCAAGCTGCAAACCGGGGAACAGGCATTGGATGCGAATATGATCCTCTTCGTTAATCATGATGCTGATTTTTTCGTTCTCCGAGAGCAGGCAGGCGCCAAACGGCGAATCTTCCGCCAAATGAGGACTGATCAAATGTTTTTCCACCAAAACCCTCTTTTCAATTGGCTGAAGCTCCGACATTTTCAACAGCTCGAAACGCCCCGCCTCCCTATAAGAGCGGTGCGCAAACGCCCGCTCGAACAGCGAGACGATTTGTCTTGCCTCCTCGCTGCTGAACAGCGTCGGAAAACGAAAATCAACGATATTGCGCGCCAGCCGGATGCGGCTGCTTAAGACGATATCCGAATCCGGTCCCTCTTGACTCATCCACGAACTGACCGCAGTATTGAAAAATTTCTCAAACGACATGCCGTTACATATCCCCCTCTCCGCGCTGGCGAAGTTCATTTTCCAACGAGCGGATTTGGTCACGCACCTCTGCCGCCCGCTCAAATTCCTCGCGGGCGATCAATTCCTGAAGCTTTTGTTTCAGAGCGGCAAGCTGCTTGCGCAAATGAAGCACGCCCCCTTTTCGCTTCGGAATTTTCCCTGAATGGGCCGTATTGCCGCTATGAAGCCGTTTCAAGATCGGCGGCAAGTAACGGGCAAATGTTCGATAACAATCCGCACAGCCGAACCGCCCAATTTGTGTAAACTGATGATAGGTCATCTGGCATGTCTGGCACTGCAGCAAATCCGGGTTTGGAAACGCGTTCGCCGTCATCTCCTTCACCGGAGCCTCGAAGTTGAGTAACCCCGCCAACAAGTTGTTGAGTGGAAAATCGTCGTGGCCATATAACATAAACATATGGCCGTGCTCCTTAGCGCATTGTTCGCAAAGATGAAACTCCGTTTTTTCTCCGTTGACGATTTTCGTAAAATGCATCGTAGCCGGCCGTTGCTTGCATTCTTGGCAAACCAAAGACTTCCCCTCCCCCTATTTATATTTCAGCGACGTCAACATCGCCTTCAGCATGCGCGCTCGCAGTTCATCCCGTTCAGGCAGGTCAATGTATAAAACGGAGCGATCCATGACACTTAACATCATTTTTGCCTCGCGCTCCGAAATCACGTTTTCATCAACGAGACGTTTCACCATATTCTCAGCATTCGACTGGCTGATGCGAGAACCAATGAGCTCAAGCAGCTGATCAATGAGCTGCGCCTCACTTTTTGTCTTTACCTTCATAATCCGAATATACCCGCCGCCGCCGCGTTTGCTTTCAACAATATATCCTCTTTCCAAGGTAAACCTTGTGTTGATGACATAATTGATTTGTGACGGAACGCATTGAAACTTACTGGCGATTTCACTTCGCTTAATTTCTACAATATCTTGATCACTCATATTGAGAACTTGCTTTAAATATTGCTCAATAATGTCGGAAATGTTTGGCACTCTACCTCCCACCTTCCTTACAACCGAACTGCTCAGACGATCAAATCCATCCGTTGACTTTGACTATATTTGACCTTACTTTTACTATATAATGTATGGCGAAAAAATGCAAGCGTTACTGAAAAACAGCGGGCATCTATAGAATATCCTCTTTTTCCAATGGCAAAACGTCAAAAAAACAGATAAACAAAAAGCACGCCTTTTCTCCGAAAAGAAAAGGCGTGCTAAAAGATCTACTGCCTAGCAGCGACCTACTCTTGCAGGGGCGCTGGCCCCAACTACCATCGGCGCTGGAGGGCTTAACTTCCGTGTTCGGGATGGGAACGGGTGTTTCCCCTCCGCTATCACCACTAGGCAAGCCATTCCGTTTTTCATGAATCATTATACCAGAAAATTAATTCCTGTCAAGAAGGAACGCATTCCTTCAAAACTAGATAACCGTCGGAAGAAGCCGCGCTTCGTACTGTCTAGCTCCGGCCGCCATCGGCTCGCGACGCTTCGGTCCTGCTATGGCGGTATAGCCTCCTCGCAGGCCCTCCAGCGCGTTTCACCGATCGGCGGGGGTCCTCCGCTTTTCTAGGTTAAGCCCTCGATCGATTAGTATCCGTCAGCTCCACGTGTCGCCACGCTTCCACCTCGGACCTATCGACCTCGTCATCTTCGAGGGATCTTACTCGCCTAACGCGATGGGAAATCTCATCTTGAGGGGGGCTTCACGCTTAGATGCTTTCAGCGCTTATCCCGTCCGCACATAGCTACCCAGCGGTGCCCCTGGCGGGACAACTGGTACACCAGCGGTGCGTCCATCCCGGTCCTCTCGTACTAAGGACAGCTCCTCGCAAATTTCCTACGCCCGCGACGGATAGGGACCGAACTGTCTCACGACGTTCTGAACCCAGCTCGCGTACCGCTTTAATGGGCGAACAGCCCAACCCTTGGGACCGACTACAGCCCCAGGATGCGATGAGCCGACATCGAGGTGCCAAACCTCCCCGTCGATGTGGACTCTTGGGGGAGATCAGCCTGTTATCCCCGGGGTAGCTTTTATCCGTTGAGCGATGGCCCTTCCATGCGGAACCACCGGATCACTAAGCCCGACTTTCGTCCCTGCTCGACCTGTCCGTCTCGCAGTCAAGCTCCCTTGTGCCTTTGCACTCTCCGAATGATTTCCAACCATTCTGAGGGAACCTTTGGGCGCCTCCGTTACCTTTTGGGAGGCGACCGCCCCAGTCAAACTGCCCACCTGACACTGTCTCCCACCCCGCTGAAGGGGTGCGGGTTAGAATTTCAATACCGCCAGGGTGGTATCCCACCGGCGCCTCCACCGAAGCTGGCGCTCCGGCTTCTTAGGCTCCCACCTATCCTGTACAAGCGATACCAAAATTCCATATCAGGCTGCAGTAAAGCTCCACGGGGTCTTTCCGTCCTGTCGCGGGAAACCTGCATCTTCACAGGTAGTATAATTTCACCGGGTCTCTCGTTGAGACAGCGCCCAAGTCGTTACACCTTTCGT
>NZ_CP199850.1:15000-87500 GCF_052692335.1 Geobacillus sp. YF-1 | reverse complement strand
ATAGGTTAAGATGGTGGAGGATGACGGGATCGAACCGCCGACCCCTTGCTTGTAAGGCAAGTGCTCTCCCAGCTGAGCTAATCCTCCACGCCATCGCCTAGCAGCGACCTACTCTTGCAGGGGCGCTGGCCCCAACTACCATCGGCGCTGGAGGGCTTAACTTCCGTGTTCGGGATGGGAACGGGTGTTTCCCCTCCGCTATCACCACTAGGCGACCAATTGGACAAGTCATATTATAGCCAAATTGTTGCGTTTGTCAATACAATCTTTATTTTTGAACGCAATGGTTGTCATTTCAGCATGCTATCATAGTATAGCACACCAAAAACGATTTGTCAACGGTGATTTTTTATCTTCGTTCATAAAGACGACTTTTATTCTATACGCTTCTTGTTTTAAAGTCAATAGCCAATCGTCCCCTGTCAAGGAAAGAAACAGGGGACGATCGCTATCATTTATGGCGCATCTGTGGGAAGAGCAGCACGTCACGAATGGACGGCGAGTTGGTCAAGAGCATCACCAAGCGGTCGACGCCGATGCCAAGCCCGCCTGTTGGCGGCATGCCGTATTCAAGCGCTTCAAGGAAGTCCTCGTCCATTTCATGCGCTTCATCGTTTCCTTGTTCGCGCTCTTTTAGCTGCGCCTCGAAGCGTTGACGCTGATCGATCGGGTCGTTCAGTTCGGTAAAGGCATTGGCATGTTCGCGCCCGACGATAAACAGCTCAAATCGGTCGGTAAAACGTGGGTCGTCCGGATTTTTCTTGGCCAATGGCGAAATTTCAACCGGATGGCCGTAAATAAACGTCGGCTGGATGAGATGGGACTCGACTTTTTGTTCAAAAAACTCGTTGACAATATGGCCAAAGGTCATGTGGGGAGCGACTTCCACGCCATGTTCTTTCGCCAGCTCCCGCGCCTCTTCGTCGCTCATCTGTCGCCAGAAATCGACGCCGACATATTCCTTGATGGCGTCAACCATATGGAGGCGCCGCCATTCGGGCGTTAAGTCAACGGTATGTTCGCCGTATTGAATTTTCGTCGTTCCGAGCACTTCATTGGCGATGTGGGCGATCAAATTTTCGGTCAGTTTCATGATGTCGCGGAAATCGGCGTACGCCTCGTACAATTCGAGCATCGTAAACTCCGGATTATGACGGGTGGAAATGCCCTCGTTCCGGAAAACGCGGCCGATCTCGTACACTTTTTCCAAACCGCCAACGATGAGCCGTTTTAAATGGAGCTCGATGGCGATTCGCATATAAAGCGTCATATCCAATGCGTTATGATGTGTAATGAACGGACGCGCCGCAGCGCCTCCAGCCACAGCGTGCATCATCGGCGTTTCAACTTCCAAATAACCATGGCTGTCAAGATACCGCCGCATCGATTGGATGATCAAACTGCGAGTAATAAACGTCTTCTTGCTTTCCGGATTCATGATTAAATCGAGATAACGCTGGCGGTAGCGCTGCTCAATGTCCTTAAGGCCGTGGTACTTCTCAGGCAGCGGGCGCAACGACTTGGTCAAAAATTCGTACGACGACACCTTAATGGAAAGTTCGCCGACTTTTGTTTTGAACACCGTGCCACGCACGCCAACGATATCGCCAAGGTCGGAGATTTTAAACAGTTCGTACTGTTGTTCGCCGACATCGTCTTGGCGGACATAAATTTGGATTTGCCCTGTAACGTCTTGGATGTGGGCAAATCCCGCTTTGCCTTTGCCGCGCTTAGTCATGATGCGACCGGCGATAGCGACTTCGATCGGGTTTTCTTCTAGCTGCTCTTTTGACCATTCACCGTATAGTTCAAATAGCTCTTGTGCCTTGTGCGTGCGCTCGAACCGTTTGCCAAACGGGTCGACGCCCAATTCTTCGATTTTTTTCAGCTTTTCCCTGCGGACGAGTAGTTGGTCGTTCAATTCCTCGTGGCTCATAGCTCATTCACTCCATTTAGCGATTTTTTACGAAAAATACTGCCAGCGCCCGCTGGCAGTTCTCCGCTGCATGAACATCGTCCTTGTTGGACCATGTCATCTTCTATGGTCATGCATAGAAGACGGGGGCTTCTCCGATCATCCCATCTTATGCCGGAAAATGGGCTGAGCGATCCCCATGCGCCCCACGGTTCGATCACCGCCTTCGGTTGCGTCTTGACGCATTCCCCACTCTCCCTTTGCTTCGGAGCAGGAACCGTCTTGCAAAGCGACGCTAAACAGCTTCGGCGTTCGCCGCTGCTTGGGCTTCTGCTTCTTCCGCTACTTGAAGCAGCAGCGCGGCCAATTCGTCTCGCGTTTCGCATTCGTTGATGGCATTGCGGATTTTCGCCGCCCCACGAATCCCTTTTAAATACCAAGCTGCGTGTTTGCGCATTTCTTTTACGGCGATATACTCGCCTTTTAAGGCAATCAACCGATCCAAATGCAACAGGCAAACATCGATTTTTTCCCGCGGCGTCGGTTCGGGGATGAGTTCCCCCGTTTCTAAATAGCGGACCGTGCGGTAGATCATCCACGGATTGCCGAGCGCCGCCCGCCCGATCATGACACCGTCGACTCCTGTCTCTTCCAGCATCCGTTTGGCATCTTGCGGCGTTTTGACATCGCCGTTGCCGATGACAGGGATGTTGACCGCTTCTTTCACTTGCTTGATGATGTTCCAATCCGCTTTTCCTTCATACATTTGCACCCTTGTCCGTCCGTGGACAGCGACAGCTTTGCCGCCGGCGCGCTCGACAGCTTGAGCGTTTTCGACGGCGTAAATGTGCTGTTCATCCCAACCGATCCGCATTTTCACCGTGACCGGTTTTTCCACAACATCGACGATCGCGGCAACGACATCATAGATTTTATTCGGATCAAGCAGCCATTTCGCTCCAGCGTCACAATTTGTAATTTTCGGCACTGGGCAACCCATGTTAATGTCGATGATATCGGCATTCGTATTTTTATCGACAAATTTCGCCGCTTTGACAAGCGTTTCTTTCTCGCCGCCGAAAATTTGCAAACTGATCGGCTTTTCCCGCTCATCGATGTACAACATATTCAACGTTTTTTCATTGTTGTATACGATTCCTTTGTCGCTGACCATCTCAGCGCATACGAGCCCGGCGCCGAATTCTTTGACGGTCAGGCGGAACGCCGAGTTGCACACGCCTGCCATTGGGGCGAGCACGACACGGTTTTTGATTTCGACGTCACCGATGCGAAACATCGAAAACGCCTCCTTTCTACTTGTTTGATTCGAACGTTGGCGGAGACAGCTCCTCCACTGACACATTCAACCGTTCGGCGATTTGCCCGATGAGCGCATCGGATGGCATCCGATTACCACGCTC
The DNA here is from genome assembly GCF_052692335.1 of Geobacillus sp. YF-1. Taxonomy (NCBI): domain Bacteria; kingdom Bacillati; phylum Bacillota; class Bacilli; order Caryophanales; family Anoxybacillaceae; genus Geobacillus; species Geobacillus sp. YF-1. The sequence continues at coordinate 84,164 of NZ_CP199850.1, read as the reverse complement.
AATTTCACCAAGGATGGATACTGAAATACCAAGCTCCTTAGCCAACTTTTCTTGTGTATATCCTTTCAGCTTTCGAAAAGCGCGAATACGTCTTCCCCATCTTTCTGCTTCCATAGGCGAACTCCTTTTTTGTCCGGCAGCCGGTCAATGATGTCGGTTAGCGGTTCAGAAAGAGTTGGTATGGTCACAAACGCATTGACTTCCAACAACGGAATGAGCACAAACGCCCGCTCCATCATGCGCGGATGCGGGATCGTCAGTTGCTCTGTCTCAATATTTTCATGATTATACAGCAAAATGTCAAGGTCTAACGTTCGCGGCCCCCAACGGACTTCCCTTTTTCGCCCCAATTTTTGTTCGATTTCTTGGGTCACGTCAAGCAAGGCAAACGGTGATAGCGTTGTCGCCACCTCGATCACCATGTTTAAAAACTTGCCTTGCTGTACATAGCCAACCGGGTCGGTTTCATAAATGGATGAACTGGATGTTACAGCAATTTCCTTATGATCATTCAGCGCTTCAATCGCCGAACGCAAATATGACAAACGGTCTCCGAGATTGGAACCTAACGCAATGTACGCGATCGTTTCCATTCAACGCCCCCTGCTCATCTCGACCGCGACGTGCTGATAATGGCCGCGGATCGGCGGATTCGGTTTGATCACTTTCACCGTGCAGCGCTGGATACGGGGAAACGCTGCAAGCAAGTCAGCGGCGATCGCTTCGGCGACCGCCTCGATCAAAGCAAACGTCCGTTCTTCCACAATCATCCGGCAGCGCTCGTACACATCAGCGTAGTTGATGGTATGCTCAAGACGGTCGCTCCGCCCAGCGGACTGCAAATCGAGCTCCAGCGTCACATCGACCAAAAACCGCTGGCCGAGGATGTTTTCTTCGCGAAGCACCCCGTGGTAACCGTAAAATTCCATGCCGTGCACGTAAATTTTATCGATGGCTGCTCTCTCCCTTCCCAAGCATGGCATCCATCATTTTCACCATGCGAGCGATCGGCAATACATCGTGGACGCGGACGATATGCACGCCTTTGACGATGCCGAGGCAAACGGTCGCGCCCGTCCCTTCCATCCGTTCCTCAACTGGGACATTGAGCACATGGCCGATAAACCGTTTGCGCGACGTACCGAGCAACAGCGGATAGCCAAGAGCGGCAAATTCGTCAAGACGGCGCATCACTTCCAAGTTATGCTCGACCGTCTTGGCGAAGCCGATGCCTGGATCTAAAATGATGTTTTCCTCTTTCACACCGGCTCCTTTGGCAATGCGAATGCTTTCCTGCAAATCAGCGATCATGTCGGAAATCAACTCGCGATACGCCATATCGCGGCGGTTGTGCATTAAAATAATCGGCACGCCGTACGTGGCGGCGACGCGGGCCATATCGGGATCGGCTTTTGCTCCCCAAACGTCGTTGATGATGTGCGCTCCCGCTTCGATCGCTTGCCGGGCGACCTCGGCTTTGTAAGTGTCAATGGAAATGGGTACGTTCACCGCCTCAGCGATCGCTTTGACCGCCGGGATGACTCGGCGCAGCTCTTCATCGAGCGGCACTGGATCTGCCCCCGGACGAGTTGATTCCCCGCCGATGTCAATGATGTCTGCTCCTTCCGCTACAAGCCGCTTCGCGTGCTTGACCGCGTTTTCGATGTCGTAAAACCGGCCGCCGTCGGAAAACGAATCGGGCGTAACGTTGACAATGCCCATGATTAACGTTTTTTTGCTTAAGTCAAATTCATGCCCGCGGCATTGAAGCCGAAGAGGGCGCGTCAATGTTGTCATCAGCCGTTCATCCTTTCCGCCAATTCATTCCTCGTCCATAACTGATGGGCCAAGCGCCGGTAATGATGCTGCAGCGTCTGAACGACCGGGCCGTTTTTTCCTTGGTAGACGCAACGGCCAATGCGGAAAAGGGGGACAATTTCCTGCACCGAGTTGGTGATAAACGCTTCGTCCGCCTGCAACAGATGGGAGAGCGGATAGGCCCCTTCTTCGACAGGAATGCCCAACTGTCTGAGCAGTGCGATGACGAATTGTCTTGTGATGCCGTTCAATATGCCGACAGCCGGCGCCGGCGTGTAGACAACGCCGTCTTTCACCCAAAAAAGATTGGAAACGATCCCCTCCGCTACCGCCCCTTCTGAATTCAAAAAAATTCCTTCCGCATCCGGTCGATGTCCGAGCTCCCATTTCCCAATCATATTGTTTAAATAATGGTGCGACTTTAGTCGCTCCTTTCCTTCCGGGCTGTTCCGCCTTGTCGCGAGCACCACCCCTTCTTTTCCTTCCGAGGGGGCAGGCGGCGGCAGCGGCTTCATATAGACAATCACGGTCGGACTTCGGTACTTTTCGATCGGCAAGCCGAGATCGCCGACCCCGGCCGATACATTGAAGCGCACATACGCGTCGCACAAGCCATTGGCTTCGAGCAGCTGTTCGATGATCGCCACCGCTTCGGCGCGGCCGAACTGCCTTTCGATGTGAAGCTCAGACAGCCCTTTGTTCAATCGGGCCAAATGATCGTCAAGCAAAAATGGGTGACCGCGATACGTGCGGAACGTTTCAAATAAGCCGAGCCCATATAAAAACCCGTGATCGAACGCTGACAGCCGAGCCTCCTCGCGCGGAACGACCGCCCCGTTCATATACACATACATGACCGTCACGCCTTTTTATATGTGTCGATAAAATTTTTCAATAGCTGCATCCCATGGCTGGTCATAATCGATTCCGGGTGAAACTGCACGCCTTCCACCGGCAGCGTTTGATGGCGAATGGCCATCACTTCCTCCTCTTCCGTCCAAGCCGACACGACGAAACAGTCCGGAAGCGTCTCTTTCTCGACGATCAAGGAATGGTAGCGCGTGGCCGTAAACGGGTTCGGCACGCCGCGGAAAATCGTCTCCCCATCATGGTAGACGGACGATGTTTTCCCATGCATCAACCTTGGCGCGCGGACGACGCGGCCGCCGAATGCTTGGGCGATGGCTTGATGGCCAAGGCAGACGCCGAAAATCGGAATTTGACCGGCAAAGCGATCAATGACTTCTAGGCTGACCCCTGCCTCATTCGGTGTGCAAGGGCCGGGGGAAATCATGATAAAATCGGGGCGGAGCCGTTCGATTTCAGCCACCGTAATTTCATCATTCCGTTTGACAATCAGCTCTTCGCCCAACACGCCCAAATATTGCACCAAATTGTACGTAAACGAATCGTAATTATCAATCATGACGATCATCAATTCTCACCTCGTGCTCAAAAATAATGCCTCTGCTTCGCTCAGCTCTTTCGCTTTCCAAAGGGCGGCCGCTTTCTTTACACATTCCTTGTACTCATGCTCCGGGTTGGAGTCGATGACGATGCCCGCCCCTGCCTGGACATGCGCCAATCCGTCTTTGACGACCATCGTGCGAATGGCGATGTTGAGCTCCATGTTGCCTTGAAAATCGATCCAACCGATCGAACCCGTATACAAGCCGCGGCGAACCGGCTCCAGCTCTTCAATAATTTCCATTGTTCGCACTTTGGGGGCGCCGGTGATCGTCCCGCCGGGGAACATGGCGCGAATGACGGAAAACACATCGTGCTCCGGCGCCATCGTGCCGGATACGTGAGAAACGATATGCATCACATGAGAATACTTTTCGATAGTCATCCATTCGTCCACGCGAACCGTCCCGTAGGCACAGACGCGCCCAAGGTCGTTCCGTTCGAGATCAACGAGCATGGCGTGCTCGGCCCGCTCTTTTTCACTCGCCAGCAACTTGCGGGCGATTTGTTCATCCTCTGCCGCTGTCCGACCGCGCGAACGGGTGCCGGCAATCGGGCGCGTCTCAAGGCGCCATCCCCGCTTGCGGACGAGCAACTCCGGCGAGCCGCTGACCACTTGAAACTCCGGGGTGTGCAAATACGCCATATAAGGGGATGGATTTAGAGCCCGCAACTGTTTGTAGACGGCAAATGGGTGTGTCAACAGCGGCTGCGACTGGCGCACCGATAGGTTGACTTGAAACACGTCGCCCGCCGCAATATAGCGCTGCACGCGGCGAACCGCCTCCATAAACCGCTCTTTTGTCATTGACATAGATGGCGTCGCTCTCGAGGCGGCAAACGGCCAAACAGGGGATTCCGTCCGGTCCTCGAGCCACATCCGCGCCTGCTCCTCAAGCCGCTGCTTGGCATCGTCTTCCTCCCCTTCATTCGCATAGGCAAGCAAATGAAGCTGTTCCGTTTGGTGGTCATAAATCGCTACGTCATCAAAGAGAAAAAAATACAAAAACGGCAGTCGCAAATCATCTTGCGCGAGCACCGGGAGCCGTTCTAAATAACGAACGGCATCATAGCTAACGAAACCGATCAGCCCGCCTTGGCAAGGCAGCGAGTCGCCTTCATCCGGCACGGCGAACGAGCGAAACCATTGCCGGAGCCCTTCAAGCGGCGAGCCATCGAGCACCGTTTCACCCTCGCGCTGCTTGATGAAGAGCCGTCGCTCATCAGCGCGGATCACTCCGATCGGGTCAAGGCCGATCACGCTATACCTTCCCCCTTGACCGCTCTGAAGCAACACATGATGAGACCGGCCATAGGCCAGCCGCTCATACTGGCGGAACCAATCCCGCCCGCGATAGTCGATCGTTCGTTTCAGTCGCCTGCGCCGCTGCTTCATCCTTGTCAGCTCCTTATGGTGTCCATCGTTACTCTTATTGTACAATGATTCGCTGTTCCGGTCATCCTCCCTATAAAAAATTCGACAGGGTCGCCCCTGCCGAGAAATGCTAGTCTTATTCTTCGAACTGATAAAGAGGAGTGCTCAAATAACGTTCGCCGTTGCTCGGGATGATGGCGAGCACTTTTTTCCCTTTGCCGAGCTCTTTCGCCACTTTCAATGCCGCATGAATCGCGGCGCCAGACGAAATGCCGCCGAGAATGCCTTCCTCGCGAGCCGCGCGGCGGGCCGCCGCAAACGCTTCTTCCGTAGTCACCGTGATCACTTCGTCGTAAATGCTTGTATCTAAAATATCCGGAATAAACCCGGCTCCAATTCCTTGGATTTTATGCGGACCCGGTTTGCCGCCAGACAACACCGGCGAATCGGCCGGTTCAACGGCGTAAATTTTAATGTTCGGATACGCCTCGCGCAGTACTTTTCCAGCACCTGTAATCGTTCCGCCCGTGCCGATGCCGGCGACAAACGCATCGAGCTGGTCGCCCATTTGCTCCACGATCTCTTTGCCGGTCGTCAAGCGATGAATTTCCGGGTTCGCTTCGTTTTTAAATTGCTGCGGCATAAAGTAGCCGTGCTCGCGGACGAGCTCTTCCGCCTTGGCGATGGCGCCGCGCATCCCTTGTGCGCCCGGTGTGAGCACAAGCTCGGCCCCATACGCCCGCAGCAGGTTGCGGCGCTCCAAGCTCATCGTATCCGGCATGACCAAGACCGCCTTATACCCTTTCGCCGCCGCGACCATCGCCAAACCGATCCCAGTGTTGCCGCTTGTCGGCTCAACGATCGTGTCGCCCGGCTTCAGCTTGCCTGCTTTTTCCGCCGCTTCAATCATCGCCAGCGCAATCCGGTCTTTGACGCTGCTGCCCGGGTTCATAAATTCCAGCTTCAAGTACACGTCGGCGCTGTCTTCATCGACGATGCGGTTCAATTTCACGGCCGGCGTATCGCCGATCAATTCGGTGATCGAGTTGACTGTGCGTGCCATGATTCCACCCCTAATCCCGATTAATTTTATCGAATTTGTTTCCAATGTATCAGTTATTGGCGTAATTGTCAATCATTTTGATGTTTTCATCCTTTTTTGGCGAGTTGCTTGAGCTGCTCCAGTTCCTCTTTGGTAAAATGATACGCTTCGTTGCAAAAATGGCATGAAGCCTCGGCCTTGCCTTCTTTGTCAATGATGTCTTGGATTTCATCAGCCCCTAGGCTGATCAAGGCGTCCGCAATCCGCTCGCGCGAACAGCGGCAAGCGAAAGACACCGGCATCGTTTCAAGCACCCGTACGCCGCCGTCACCGAGCAGCTGTTCGAGCATCTGCTCCGGGCTGAGCCCGCTTTCAATCATGCGCGATACGGGCGGAATTTGTTTCAGCCGCTCTTCAATGCCGGTGATCGTACGCTCGTCCGTTCCAGGCATTAACTGGATGATAAAACCTCCCGCCGCCCGAATCGTATGATCGGAATTGACGAGCACACCTACGCCGACCGATGACGGAATTTGCTCGGACGAAGCAAAATAATACGTAAAATCATCGCCGAGCTCCCCGGAGACAAGCGGCACTTGTCCGGTGAAAAAGTCGCGCAGGCCTAAATCTTTCACGACCGTCAACATCCCGTTTTTGCCAACCGCCCGCGCCACATCGAGCTTCCCATGCTCATTCAGTTCAAAATGGACATGCGGGTTTGTCACATAGCCACGCACTTCCCCTTTAGCGTTGCTGTCAACCAAAATGACGCCGATCGGGCCGCCGCCGTCAATTTTTATCGTCAACGTTTCCTCGCCTTTCAGCATCGCCCCCATCATGACGCCGGCGGTCAACGCCCGGCCGAGGGCCGCTGAGGCGGTCGGCCACGTCTGGTGGCGGCGTTGCGCTTCGGCAACCGTCTCCGTTGTCCTTGCCGCATACGCCCTCACTTGTCCATCATAAGCGAGCGCTTTCACTAAATAATCGTTCATCTCCATCAAGCCTTTCATCCTTTTTTCTCTGTATTTTTCTCATACAACAATTTCAGTCCTGTCAGCGTTAAAAACGGATCCACGACATCAATGACGTCCGACTCGCTGGCAATGAGCGGAGCGAGACCACCGGTCGCAATCACCTTGGGCGGAACTTTGCTTTTGGCTTTCATTCGGGAAACGATCCCTTCCACCTGCCCAACGTAACCGTACACGATGCCCGCCTGCATGGCGCTGACTGTATTTTTGCCAACGATATCGTCCGGACGGGCGATTTCAATACGCGGCAACTTCGCCGCCCGCGCGAACAGCGCTTCGGTTGAGATCATAATTCCCGGGGCAATGGCCCCTCCCATATATTGTTTATGTTCATTAATGTAACAATACGTCGTCGCCGTGCCAAAATCAACGATGATGAGCGGACTGCCGTACAGGTGGATGCCGGCGACCGCATTGACGATTCGGTCAGCTCCGACTTCGCGTGGGTTTTCGTATTTGATGTCAAGCCCGGTTTTAATGCCGGGACCAACAATCAGCGGCTTAATATGAAAATATTTTACGCACATCCGCTCAAGAGCGAACATGATCGGCGGCACCACCGATGAGATGATGATGCCATGAATGTCGGAAAACTGAAGACCGACATGGTTGAAAAGCGACTTGATCGTCATGCCGTACTCGTCTTCCGTCTTCGCCCGGTTCGTCTCAATGCGCCAATGGTGCCTCAGTTCATCGCCGTCGTAAACTCCTAACACCGTGTTTGTATTGCCGACATCCAAGACAAAAATCATCGCTTCATTCCTCACTTTTCACAAATAAAATTCCCCTCTCTATCATATCATAATTGCCGCCAAAAAGCCGGCTCTCTTCCCGGCGCAGCGGCAAAAAAAAGAGATGCCTCCAAAACAGAGACATCCGCTCTCATTCGTCTTTCTTTTGAATGTTGATTTTGACATCCCCGGTCTCATCGCGCCCTTTGCGATCCGGCGGCAACGTGCCGTGTTCAAACAAATGCTTGATTTGTTCGGCATCGAGCGTCTCGACTTCCAACAAGGTATTGGCGATCAAATCCAATTTATCCCGGTACTCGGTCAAAATTTGTTTCGCTTTGTCGTAGCATTCCTTGATGATTCGTTGAATCTCTAGGTCAATTTCATACGCGATCTTGTCGCTGTAGTTTTGTTCGTTATGCAAATCGCGGCCTAAAAACACTTGCCCGCTCGGTTGGCCAAATTGAAGCGGTCCGAGCTTTTCGCTCATGCCAAACTCCGTCACCATGCGGCGCGCGATGTTCGTCGCCCGTTGAAAATCGTTGTGGGCTCCGGTGCTTACTTCGTTGAACACAATTTCCTCGGCAACGCGCCCGCCGAGCAACCCGGTGATCTTATCCATGAGTTCGGCTTTCGTCATAAAGTAGCGGTCTTCTTTCGGCAACATGACCGCATAGCCGCCGGCTTGGCCGCGCGGAACGATCGTCACTTTGTGCACCATTTCCGCATCGGCGAGCACCATGCCGATCACCGTATGGCCGGCCTCGTGAAACGCGACGATGCGCCGTTCTTTTTCGGAAATGACGCGGCTTTTCTTCGCCGGTCCGGCAATTACCCGGTCCGTCGCCTCATCGATATCGCTCATATCGATTTTCTTTTTGTTGCGGCGGGCAGCTACAAGCGCCGCTTCATTGAGCAGATTTTCCAAATCGGCGCCGGAAAATCCCGGTGTCCGCATGGCGATCGCTTTTAAATCAACCGATTCATCGAGCGGCTTGTTGCGGGCATGCACGCGCAACACCGCTTCGCGCCCTTTGACATCCGGCCGGTCGACAGTGATTTGCCGGTCGAAACGGCCCGGACGCAACAGCGCTGGGTCCAAAATGTCCGGCCGGTTCGTCGCCGCGATAATAATGATTCCTTCATTGCCGTTAAAGCCGTCCATTTCGACAAGCAGTTGGTTGAGCGTCTGCTCGCGCTCATCGTGGCCGCCGCCAAGACCGGCGCCACGCTGGCGGCCCACGGCGTCAATTTCATCAATGAAGATGATGCACGGCGCATTTTTTTTCGCCGTTTCAAATAAGTCGCGCACGCGCGAGGCGCCGACCCCGACGAACATTTCTACAAAGTCCGACCCGCTGATCGAGAAAAACGGCACGCCCGCCTCCCCTGCGACCGCGCGCGCCAGCAGCGTTTTCCCTGTCCCCGGCGGTCCAACAAGCAGCACTCCTTTTGGAATGCGGGCGCCGAGCTCCGCAAATTTGCGCGGGTCTTTCAAAAACTCAACGATTTCGACGAGTTCCTCTTTTTCCTCGTCCGCCCCAGCCACATCCCGGAAACGGACTTTCCGCTTGTCATCCGTATACAGCCGCGCCCGGCTTTTGCCGAAATTCATCACCCGGCTGCCGCCACCTTGCGCTTGATTCAGCAAGAAGAAAAACAAAATAAACATGATGACAAACGGGAGGATGGAGGTAAAGAACGTCACCCATCCGCTCGTTTCATCCGCCGGCACCACTTCCACCCGCGTTCGCGCCGCCGCAGCGTCAATGCGGTCAAGCACTTTATCGCTGTTCACGACATAGGTGGAAAAATACTGCCCCTCATTATATGTTCTCAATCGCCCTTTAATTTCATATACGCCGCGCTCCGGCTTAATGGAAAACGATTCGACATCCCCGTTTTCCAGATGAGTGATAAACCTATCGTACGTCATCGGCTCCGTCCGCTGATTCGTTCCGTTAAAAAAGCTGACAACGCCGATCACGACGAGGAAAATCAGCAAATAAAAGATGGTGTTGCGCAAAATGCGGTTCATTGCTTGCCTCCTCCCATATGAAACACACTATACTCAATACTATCATAGAAATTTGCTTAAATACAAACAATTCGGCCGGCGCGCAACAACGGTTCTACTTCTGGTACACTTCCGGCTTCAAGACGCCGATAAACGGGAGGTTGCGGTATTTTTCCGCGTAATCGAGCCCATAGCCGACGACGAATTCATCCGGGACGGTAAATCCGGTGTAATCGGCTTGAATGTTCGCCTTCCGCCCAGACGGCTTGTCAAGAAGCGTGACGATTTTGATCGAATTCGCCTTCCGGTAGCGGAACAAATCGACGAGATAGCTGAGCGTCAGCCCGCTGTCAATAATGTCTTCAATGATTAAAATGTCGCGTCCTTCCACTGACGTGTTCAAGTCTTTGACGATTTTCACTTCGCCGGACGAAACCGTCGCATGGCCGTAACTTGACACATCCATAAAATCCATTTCCAAATATGTATCGATATGCTTAAGCAAATCGGCCATAAATGGCATCGCTCCTTTGAGGACGCCGACAGCGAGCGGAAAACGGCCTTCATATTCTTCGGTCAACAGACGGCCAAGTTCCTTGACTTTTGCCTGAATTTCCTCTTCCGTAATCAGCACTTTTTGGATATCGTCTTTCATCCCCATCTTTTTTCCTCCTAGCTGTTCATCGCCTGATAGTGCAACAAAATATATGGGCCTTTCCCTTGGTTTTTCGCTTCAAAAGCCGACTTTTTCAGGCCGGGCACCCAAAGGACGCGGCCGTCGGCATCTTCCACCACCGGCCAGCAATCCCTCTCCATCCGCGGAACTTTCGCTTCAATGAAAATTTCCTTCAGCTTTTTCGTCCCTCCCGTTCCTTTCAGCACCATGCGGTCGCCGTGACGGCGCGTCCGCACGTAAAGCGGCAACGCGATGGAAGCGGGATCGATGATGAACACGTCTTTGCCCGCCTGCTTTCCCGGATAGTGTTCCCAAAATTCACTGACAATTGCGCGCCCGTTTGGGAGAGGCAATCGCGCCGGAACGGGCAGCTCGAACCGATACCCTTTTCCGCACGGTTTTTGGCCGAAGGTGAACAAGCAGCGGTCATACGAACGAACCGCTTGCAGCCCTTGCGGCAAATCAAGCGTCCCGGAAGGTTGGCCGCTTTCACAAAGCATCAGTATATGATGGATATGTACAGATGTCAACGCTGGCGGAACGCCGCCATAAAGACGGAGTAGCAGCTCTTGCAGCGCCCGGCGTTGCAGCGGTCGGGGCAGCGCCAAAAACGGGCCGATGCGAAGCACGACATCGCCAAGCTCGTTTTCCATTACTTTATTCAGCGCCTCTGACGCCAATTCCTCTAAAAACCGTTCATCTTCCGCCATCATTTCGCTATATTGCTGAAAGCGTTCGTGCAGGCGCGGATTTTCCTGCCGCAGCAGCGGGATAATATGATGACGGAACCGATTGCGCGTATAGTCGTCCTTTTCATTGCTCGGATCGCGCCGCGGGGCCAATCCTTCTTTGGCGCAATAGTCTTCGATTTCGGCGCGGCTGACGGCCAAAAGCGGGCGGATGAGATCGCCTCCTTGAAACGGCCGCTTCACCGGTATGCCGGCGTACCCTTTGCTCGTGCTGCCGCGGACGAGCCGCATCAAAATCGTTTCGACTTGATCATCGCCATGATGGCCTAACGCGAGGTACTGAGCCTGATGTTTTTCCATCAATTTGGCGAAAAAATCGTAACGGCAGCGGCGCGCCGCTTCTTGGGCGCCCATGCCCATGCGCCGCTGAAACGCTCGAACATCGATTTGCGCCGCCTCACATACAATACGATGCTGGGCACAAAAATGTTTCACAAACTCCATGTCTTCTTCTGATTCCCGACCGCGAAACATATGATCGACATGGGCAGCGACAAGCCGCAGCTTCCGCTCGCCGCGAAGCGAAAGCAAAACATGCAGCAACGCGAGCGAATCAGGCCCCCCGGAGACGCCGACAATGACCGTCGTTCCTTCGGCAAGCAGCCGATGCTTGTCGATAAACGCACGCACTTTCTCGATCATCGATAAAACCCTTCTTCACCCTTTTAGCTTCATCGTAACACGTTCATCTTATTTTCTCAAAACTTCCGTTTGCTGATCGTTACATCGACAGCTGCCGATAAATATAAAAGCCATAGAGGCCAAGCAATAAGGCGGCAATCAGGACGGTCTCCACTACCCCTCTCGCTTTGCGGCGCCTATTCGTTCGCCGGCTAGGTCGGCGGCTCGGCGCTGTCTGGCGACGAACGTTGTGGGTGGTTGGCCGATGCGCGGAAGCGGCCAATAAGTCGCGGCGCATCTCGGCCGCCCTTGCATATCGGCCGTCAAGCGCCTTTTGCAGCACTTCCTTATAGCGTGAAAGAAAACGGTCCGCTTCAATGAGGGCAACAAGCTGCGCCCGTCCGTTCCCCTTTTTTTCTATCGGACCTAGGGAACAAGAAACGATCATCACCATGGCGGCGGCAAACAAGTCGTACGACGGTTCGGCTTTGCGTGATCCAAGCCCCCAGTAGCCGCGGTCGTACAATTCGGTGAACTCTTTGACCGCCCTGCCCTGCAGCGTCGTTCCTCCTACGTCCAACAGCCGAACCGAAGGCGGAGGGCCGGTGACCATTACATTGTCCGGCTTTAAATCACCGAACACCCAGCCTTCTTCATGCAGCCGCTCGAGCACCGACAACAGCTGCACGAGCAGCACGGGCGCCCACTCTTTTCCGTGGCGGCGGACAAAAACCGCGAACGGCTCTCCTTCAATATACTCCATAACGTAAAACGGAATCGTGCCTCGGGCGAATGGGCTCGGCCAGTCATCGGCTTCCAGCAAAGAAGGCCCGAGGGCGGCTCCCTGGACCTTGGAAAAGCGGCGCAATATATTCATTTCCGACGCCAATGACGCGTAATCATCGCTCAATTTGACAGCGACCCGATTCCGCCCGTTCTCCGCCAAATAGACGACGCCGTTGGCCCCGCTGCCAAGCCGCCGCAGCAGCCGATACGAATGGCCGTGCCATTTGCCGGTGATGATCGTACCCGGCGGCAAGCTACAAAGATGACTCTTCCACGTATGGCTCATCGCCATGGCCGATCCAGCTCCTTAGCGACCGTTTTCGCTCAAAATAGGCGATCGCTTCGCGCAGCGCCGGCCCGGTCGGCGTCAGTCCTCCCGATGCCAGCTTCGGAAAAATCGCCGATAACTCCTCCATTCTCGGCGTCCAGTCGACCAGTTTTTCCACATGCGATCGTTTTCCCGGGAAAATCAAGACCGAAAACCGATTGGCGCCCATGCGCGCGTTTAAACTGAGCGACAAATCGACGAGCGCCTCCTTGACGGTCGGCAGTTTCGTTTTCATGCTTCCGCTTGTGTCAATTAAAATCAGCACCTCAAGCGCGACCGTTTCCCCGAGCTCATCGACGACTTCCATCACTTGGCCGCGCTTGTCCGGCGGCAAATCCTCGAGCGAAGCGTTCGAGCCTAAAATTTGCTTCAGCTCGCGATTGACGAGCCCTTGCAGCGTCTGGGTCATCGCTTGGCGCGTCACCATTTGCACCGTCTGCGACAGCTGCTTCGCATATACAATTTGACTCATCCCGCCGCCGGCGGCCGCGATCGCCTCGATTTCCCGGCGGCCGTTTTCATCGATGGTATCTTGATCCAACACGCCAATCACGTTCACGGTAATCCCTTGCTCGCGGGCGAGCGCTGCCATGGCGGCCGGGTCCTCGCCATGATTGGAACAACCATCGGTAATGAGCAAAATTTGCCGCAATGTTCCTGTTCGCACGTTCGTTCCCCCTCCTTGACGAATGTATTACCATCATCGCCGCGGGGAACGGTTTTTATACCCCGACTACTGCGCCTTTTTCATGTACATATAAGCGGGAATGGTCGCCCATTTCGGGGTGTTGTGTCGGACTTTGGCAACGACGACCGTCATGTCATCTTCAATTTCCCCTCCGCATTGCCGGATCACTTCCTCCATAATCACATCGGCCACTTCCTGCGGATCGTTCGTTTTCAATTCTTGAATTTTCCGCTTCATCCATAGATCGTGGTTTTCCACGTTGATCGGCCCTTCGAACACGCCGTCGCTCATCATAATGAGCAAATCGCCGGATTTCAGCTGCTCGGTAACCACGTCAAACTCCACTTCTTTAATAATCCCCATCGGCAAATTGCTCGCTTCCACCTTCATCACTTTGTTGCCGCGCTTAATGAAGCTTGGTGTCGAACCGATTTTCAAAAACTTGGTCGTTGCGTCTTGCAAGTCGATGATTGCCAAATCGAGCGTCGCATACATATCTTCGGTCGTCCGCAACGCTAAGATTGAATTGATCGACTTAATCGCAATCGATTCATCCATTCCCGTCTGCAAAATTTTTTGCAACAGGCGCAGTGTTTCGCGACTTTCATAATGCGCCCGCTGGCCGTTGCCCATACCGTCGCTGATGGCGACCGCGTATTTGCCGGTCGCAAGCTCAATCGTCGCATAGCTGTCACCGGAAATGAACCCTCCGCCTTTTGCCGCGAACGCGACGCCCGTTTCGACGACGAACGCCTTTGTCGAACCGAAAGCGACGCGGCAATACCCGTTCGGATAGGCGGCGCACTCCTCGCGCTTGACAACGATCGTCTCGCCGAGAATATCGGACAGCATCGGGGCGATCAGCTTTTCGCACTCGCCGCGCCCTTCACAATACGGAATGCTCATTTCAATGTCGATATTTCCTTTTTCTAAACTGTAAATGTCAACATGTCCGACTTCGACGCCAAACTCTTGCAGCGCGTGATAAATTTGTTCTTCCTGCAAGTAATGATTTTCCTGTTCTTTTTGCATTTCTTTGGCGAAATCATCCATGACCTGTGAAACGCCTAGCAGCTGCTCCGCCACTAGTTTCCGGCTTTCATGGATTTGCCGTTTGAGCCTGCGGTTCGCCTGATAGGTGACCATTTCCTTTTCAATGGCATCAACGACTTTACCCGCCTTGACGCAGTACCGCTCCCACTCGCGCATCAACGACTGGTTTTGTCCGATCGTTTGTTCATCCGCTTCACGCATCATTTGTTTCATATAGGTATACGTCGTAGGAAAGTTGTCGGCCCAGCATTGCACTTTCTTAAAGCACGTTTGGCATGTCTTTTCCGTAATGTCGCTGAGAAAGTAATCGACCTCGCGCTCCTCATATTCAGCCGCCTCCCTTAATGGCTCGGGGGAAAAACTTTCCGCCAGCGCCTGAAAGACGTTCGAAAACTGATAAACGCGCTGTGCCGTCATATCGCGAATTTTGCGGACGTATTGCTGCTGTTCGTTCACATATTCGGCGGTACCAGGGATGTGTTTCGCCATTTTCTCCGTCAGCGAACGGGGGGTGACGAAAAACAGCGCGGCAGCGATGAGCGACTCCAAAAGCGTCGGCATGATCTCCGCCTTCCCTGATCCGTACAAGCCGAGCAATAAGGTGGCAATGAGTAAGCCGAGCGCAACCCCCGGCTTTTTCCCCTCCTTCAACAGCCCGCCAAGCAACCCCGCAAACGCCAGCAAGCTCATTTCTGACAAATTGCCGACATTGGCTAGGCTCAAAACGAGACCGGTGACCACACCGACGGTCGAGCCGGTCGCCGCTCCAGCTACAAACGCAAATACTAACACGAGATAGCGCGATGCCACATGCTCGAGCGCCAACCCCGACAGCGTCCAGCCGATCATTCCCGTCAGCATGGAGGCGAGCAAAATAATCAAGGAAATGATCTCTTCCGCTCGCAGCGTATGTCGATGTTTCCGCGCAGCCAATAGCGGAATGCTCTGCATGAAAATCAATGTCAAGACGAGCGACAGCCCGGCTTCGACCACAGCCATCGCCACGTCGTAAGCCGTCCGCTCCCCAAGCCAATAATAAGAGATGAGCCATTTGGCGGAAAGCGACAGCACAAATACGACAAACGGAACGATTTTCAGCGACTCGCTAATCACCTTTCGCACCCAGCCATAAATCAGCAGGAACGCAAACATGGACAAGCCGACAAACAGCGCAGCGTCAAACGACAATGTCAAAGCGCCGGCCAGCAAGGAAACGAAAGCAAAAGCCGCCTTGTCACGGCGCAGCATATAGACCGACACAAAAAACGGCAAGGCAAACGGTGTCAGTTTTGATAAGATGAGGGCTCGTCCAAGCAAAAAGCCGACAAGAAGAAGCAAAAAACCTTGATGAACGAACAGATGGCCAAGACGCAACTTCACATGACGCATCCAACGCGACACCGTCGCCTGCGTTTCGCTCATCGGCACTTCCGAAATGCGACGCACCGTCCCTCTTTCCGCTCTTTCCATTTCCGATCCTCTCCTTTTCCTTTCTATTACCCCCTATTATATCGCTTCAATTGTCAGAAATTTGTCAAAACAAAAGAGAAAAATGAAAAATCGTTCGACGTTTTCTACGGAAAACCGCCGCCGATGCCCCTCTTCCGACAGCAGAAGACAAAAAAGAAAACGAGCATGTCGCTTGCTAGCGCATGCTCGTTTTCTATGACCCGTACGGGATTCGAACCCGTGTTACCGCCGTGAAAGGGCGGTGTCTTAACCACTTGACCAACGGGCCGTTTTGTATGAGATTTGGTGGCGGTGGAGGGGATCGAACCCCCGACCTCACGGGTATGAACCGTACGCTCTAGCCAGCTGAGCTACACCGCCTCGTGCAACAGTTACTATCATAACGAAGAAGACGACCGTTGTCAATACACATAAGCGAAAAAGACGAGCGGAAAATACATCCTGTTGTTGGCCATGCGAAACAAAAAGCATCCATATCCGATGGATGCTTGTAGATTCCGCGTTTCGTGATCGTTCCCATCGCAGTCTTTCAGCAGCAAGTTACCCTCGTCTCGCCCCACGACCTCCCCGCTTTGATTCGGTATGACGGCGCAGCGATGCCAACCGATCTTCACTCTCTTTCAAAAAACGGCTGATTTTTTGTTCAAGGCTGTCCGCTGCGGAGCGATCGTGGCCTCGATGGCGCGGCCGCTGCGAAGAAGGCGTGTCTTTGGCTTTGCGAATCGATAAGCCGATTTTTCCATCTTGACCGACGTTGATCACTTTCACGTACACGAGATCGCCGACTTTTAAATGGTCGTTGATGTCCTTGACATAGTTGTCGGCCACTTCGCTAATGTGAACGAGTCCCGTGACCCCCTCCGGCAGCTCCACAAACGCCCCAAATTTCGTAATGCCTGTGACTTTGCCTTGTAACTTGCTGCCTACTTCAATCGACATAAAAAAAGTGCTCCTCCTTAAAACGCTTGAAATATGATGTTTCTTTCATTATAGCGAATGGGAAAAATGCGTGTCAATATGACGAACGCCCGTATAAAACGGGCATGGATGAACACCATTATTTTTCCGGCAAGACGAAAATGATTTCTCCGTCTTTCGATAAGTAATATTTTTTTCGCGCTAGCTCAGCGATATAGTCATCATCATGCAGCCTTTTTATCTCTTTTTTCAGCTGCTGCTCCTGCCGCTGAAGCTCCGCCAGCTGCTCTTGCATCTTTCGCTCTTCCGTCCGTTTCGCATCGATCGCTTTCGCTTGGGAGTGCAACAAATACATGAGACTGGAAGCGAGCAATGCCAACAATACGGACCAAAAGGCCAAGCGCACGGCCACCGCCCGCCGCCTTCTTGCCGCCCGCTGCTTTTTCTCCTCCTGCTTAGCCGTGTACATCGATGGGAGCTTTGTCACATTCATGTTTCGGGGCACGTTCATTGCCTTTGCACCTCTTTACTTTCGCCATTTCGCAAGCCACATGCCTATTTTCTCTTTTGTATTCTCGATTTGTCCAGCAAATCCTTTGAAGGGGCGCAAAATTTTTGCCACCATCGCCCGTCGGGGAGGCGGCATGCGGCGCCAAATGCTCATGGCCGCCCAAACGAACGGGGCGAGCAGTAACCGAATCGTCCTCCAGACGGCGAGCAGGCCGAACCGGGTCGCCCAAACGAGCAGCCGAAAGACAAACAAAAGCAGCGCAAGTCCGATCTGTCCAACGAAAACGAGCGGGCGAACGACGACGGCGCGGAACAGTTCAGCAAGCGCCTGTCCAACCCTTGCCGCCAACCAAATGAGCCGCTCCAACAGTCGAACATACGATGAACGGAGCAAGCTTTGGTAGGCGGCATACCCGCACAAAAGAGCAAGAAACAAATAAAAGCGAAGCTCGCCTTCATTGACGAGCAGCAGCACGTAAAACACGAACAGCGCCTGCACGACCCAGAACAGCACATCGTTCACAAACACGAGCCAATGCGCCCGCTCATGCCGCTTGAAAAGGCGGCTGTACGTATCGAACGCCATGCCGATCCAGCCCCCCATGCCGATCATCGCCAGCATGGTGTAAAACTGGATGCTTATGCTCATTTGAACAACTTGCTAAAGAACCCTTTAGCCTTCTCCTGATGGTCGTCTACATACACAAGGTCAAAAATGCGGCCTTTGATCGAAACGACGCCTTTTTCCACGTCCAAATTTTTCATTTGCAAGTTTTGCCCGCGGATGGCCAAAAAGCCCATGACGGTTTCAAGCAAAAACTCTTCATTGTCAAAGCTCTCGACTTGTTTCACCCCAGTGATGTCAAGAAGACGCCGGCCGCGCATGATCACATCATGTTCTTGGACCGGACCTTTATTCGCGCTTGTGCTAAATTCATCATGTCGATTCATGCTCATCATCCCCCGCATTTCCGTATTGGTCATGAAAGCCGGCACATTCGCTGTTTGTACCATATGTATGTCAGCGGGGGACGGTTTAGAACAAGCCTGCAAACCAAATTAGACGCCATCCTGTTCCGGTTCGGGCGGCTCGTTCGTCAATTCCGTCAAGGCGTTTCAGCTTCAAACCAAATTAGACATCATCCTGTTCCGGTTCGGGGGCGGTCCGCTCTTCGCGAATGAGTTCGTACAGTTCGGCAGCCTCCTCTTTTTTCGCTGTTTCTTTGACTGCGGTCACTTTTACTGTTACCCGTTTTTGCCCGAATTGAATCGTCAGTTCATCGCCAATTTTGACGTCCGAACTCGCCTTGGCGACATGGCCGTTAATCCATACCCGCCCTTGATCTGCCACTTCTTTGGCGAGCGTGCGGCGCTTTACGAGCCGGGAGACTTTCAAAAACTTATCCAAGCGCATGATCATCCCTCCTGCCGTTCTTGTTCTTTTGCTTCATCCCAAAAACGATCGAGCTCAGCGAGCGAAAATGAAGCGATCGGCCGGCCGCTTTTCCGCACTTGTTCCTCGATGTAAGCAAAGCGGCGAGCAAATTTATCATTCGCCATTTGCAACGCTTCTTCCGGCTGAATGTCATAGTGGCGGGCAAGATTGATAAGCGCAAACAGCCAATCGCCGAATTCGCCGATCAGCTCGTTCCGGCAGGCGCCGGACGCTGCCGCGCGGAATTCAGCCATTTCTTCTTCGACTTTTTTCCATATCGGAGCGGCATCGTCCCAGTCAAATCCGGCTTTGGCTGCCTGTTTCTGCAGTTCGTACGCCCGCATCGTCCCCGGCAAGCTTTTTGGAATATCATCCAAGATCGATTTCGCCCTCTCGCTCCCTTTTTCCTTCTGCTTGATCGCTTCCCAATTCTCAACCACTTGTTCCGCCGTCTCGGCCGTCGCATCGCCAAATACGTGCGGATGGCGACGAATCATTTTGGCCGTCAACGTGCGGATCACGTCATCGATGGAAAACTGTCCACGGTCAGCGCCGATTTGCGCATGAAGCATCACCTGCAGCAACACGTCGCCGAGCTCTTCGACCATATGGTCATCGTCGTTTTCATCAATCGCTTCCAGCAGTTCATACGCTTCCTCTAGCAAATAACGTTTCAATGAGGCATGCGTCTGCTTCCGATCCCACGGACAGCCGTTCGGCCCCCTCAGTGCAGCGATGACGCGGCGCAGCGTCTCAAACCGGTGATAAAGAAGGGATTCATCTTGGACCGGCGGGACATAAACGCTTGTCAAATTGTCGAGCGCTGTCTGCCGGTCTAGTTCGTAGAGCGGCACGCGTTTCACCTGCTCCGCTTTCGTTCCCGCTGCGGTGACGATATAGACCGGATACTCGTCGGGAAGCTGTTCCATTAAAGACAGCTTCACATTCGAAGCGACGAACGAATCATAGACTTGGCAAAAGACGGCGTGAAGCGATGGCGACCACTCGTCACCGCGGAAAGCGGTCGCGTCAAGCAATTGAAATCCGTCAACCGGATCAATGCGCAACGCGGCAAACAAAGCATCCAAAAAGCTTTGCCCGCCTTCAATGACCACCCGGCAGGCGCCGCTCTGTTCCGCTTCAAACAGAAGCTGTACCGTCCGTTCGGCAACGAGCGGGTGGCCGGGGACGGCGTAAAACACATCGCCGCGCTTCGCTTCGTCCGTCAATCGCTTGGCGATTTCTGCATACACATCGGCAAACTGCCCGTGCTTTTCATACACATCATCAAATGACACAAACGCGATTCCTTCTTCTCTCAGCCCTTGGACAGCCGGGTGTTCCTTCGTTCGCAAAAAGAGCGGATGCGCCCGCTTCAGCTTTCGATAAACGCCGACCGGGAGCTGTTCAAAATCCCCGGCGCCGAGCCCGAAAACATGAATCGTATTCATCGCCACTCACTTTCCTCCTATCCGTAAGCGAAATGAGCTGACAAACGGTAGCGTCGACCATTCCCGTTCAGAAAACGCGCGGCTTTTCACGATGCACGCCACATACACGGCCGCGCCGATGGCCGAGCCGCCAAGCGCTGCGACCGCCGCCCATAGACGTCCTCCAAAAGCAGACGTCAACACCCATAGATAACCTCGGAGCACAATGACCATCACCGCTGCCGCCTTCACGATCGGAAACGCGCAGCGATAGCCGGCCGCCCGGTACTCACGCGGCAACGCCGCGTACAAAAAGGCGGCCATCAGCGCGTAGGCCCCCGTCGTAGCGGCAGCCGCACCAAGCGCCCCCCACAGCGGCACAAACCAATGCATGAGCGCCATTTTTCCCGCCACCCCGATCGCTACTCCAACAGCCGCGATCCGCTCCCTTCCGATTCCTTGCAGGAGCGCTGAAGCGGTCAGCGCAATGGTGGTGAAAAAGACAGAGGCGGACAGCACGGCAAGAAGCAGCGAGCCGTGAGTGTTTTCAAACAACATTTGATTGATCGGGCGAATAAGACAAACGAGCCCGAGCGAAGCACCGGCGCCGATGACGGCGGCAATCCGGATCGCCAACGCTCCATGAGCGGTCGCGTCGTCCGGCCGGCGCGCGCCCGAAATCAACGGAACGAGCGCCAATGAAAACGACGTGCCGACCACCGTGCCGAGCTGAATGAGCGGCTGTCCGCGGTCGTATACTCCTTTCAGCCATTGCCCCTCATTCAGCTTTGTCCCCGCCTCTTTGAGAAGCGGGACGAACAAAAACGAATCAACAAGTGGAATGAGTGTCAACGCCATATTCGTCAAACAGACGAGCGAGCCGGCCGTTAACAGATGGCGGGCAAAACGTCGGGTCAAAGCCGGCGGCGCGGGCTCTCTCCAGCCCTGCGGCCTGCGCTGGACGAGAAAGCAAAGCAAAACGAACAGCGCCGCCACCATGCCGGCGAGCGTGCCAGCTATAGCCGCCATGCCGCAGGCGTAATCGTCGCCGCCGCGCCGCAACACCCAATACGACAACCCTAAAATCGCCGTCACCCGCACCGACTGCTCCACCACCTGGGACATCGCCGTCGGCGCCATGTCGTGCCGGCCTTGAAAATATCCGCGCAGCCAAGCGAGCGGTGGAAAGAGCAAAAAGGAAAAAGAAAGCTGCCGCAAAAGCGGTTCCAGCCGCCGGTCCCCCATCCATAAAGCCACTGTCTCCGCCCCGATATACAACAAAGCAAACAGCGCCGCCCCGATCGCCCCGAGCACGAATAAGGCAGCGCGACCGACAGCGGCCGCCCCCGCCGCATCCGGCACCGCCCTTCGTTCGGCAATGAGCCGGGAGACAGCGACCGGATAGCCGGTCAGCGAGAGGGCGACGACGATGCCATAAATCGGGTATATTTGTTGATAAATATAAAAACCGATATCGCCAACCATATTTTGGTACGGAATGCGATACAAGGCGCTCAATAGTTTGGTGACCAAAGCAGCCGCGGTCAAAACGGCCGCTCCTTTCCATGCGTTTCCCACTTTTCTCCTCCTCGATGGCAACGGGCGAGCGACACCGCCCAATGCCACGGCTACGCTCGATATTATAGCGCAACTTTCGTCCAACAGACAAAAGCGAAGGCCGAAAAGCGCAGCAGGAAGCAAAAAAAGGCGCCCCAACCGAGGTTGGGGACGCCTTTCCCTCACAGTTCATTTATTGCTCCATTTGTCGAGCCAAAAAGCTGGCCGCCGTTTCAGCTGCTTTATGTTCCACTTCACCAATGGTTTTCTCGCGCGATAAAATGATGACCGCTCCAATCGGATCGCCGTTGGCGACAATCGGGCCAATCGTGTATGATTTCAACGTTTCTGTCATCCCATCCACAAGCTCGACTTCCCCTTCCTCGGTATGAAGGATGGAATGACGGTCTTCCATGGCTTTTTCCACCAACGGGCTGACGCTTTTGTTCATATATTCCTTTTTCGAAACACCGGCGACAGCGATATACACATCGCGGTCACAAATGAGCACAGGCTGCCCGAGGCTGTCAAACAGCGCTTCAGCGTACTCTTTGGCAAAGTCGCCTAATTCACTGATCGGCGAATATTTTTTCAAAATGACTTCTCCATCGCGGTCAACAAATATTTCGAGCGGATCCCCTTCACGAATGCGCAGTGTTCTGCGAATTTCTTTCGGAATGACAACCCTTCCTAAATCGTCGATGCGACGAACAATACCGGTTGCTTTCATGCCTTCATATGACCTCACTTTCATCATAGGATTTGAAGGATACTCCGATGAACCCTTGATCATGGGGAATTCACCATTGCTGTCATTAGTATCCTTCATCATCCGCGTTCTATACGTGATGAAAGTGATTTTGGCCATTTTAGATAAAATTGCCCATCCTTCATTATCGCCACATGCAGAAAACGATAAACATGTGAAAACTTTTTCTTGATTATGCCGTCACCGACTTTTCTTGTTCCATCCCGGACAGCCGCCGCAGCGTTTGTTCTAAAATCAACAGCCATTCGTGCGTCTTCATCCCCTTAATATAGAGCACGATTTTCAGCTTTCCTCCGTCCATGCCGAACCCGAACAGGCGCCCATGTTGGCGGCCGATATCCGACAGACGCTGAATCTCCACCGTTTTCGATGACTCTTCTGTAAAGATGATGTCAATTTGCTGCTTATGCTGCTTCAGCGACTCAACGCCCAACTGCTTGGCCAGCACTTTCATCTCGGCGATTTGGAACAAATAGGCGACCTCATCCGGATAATCGCCAAAGCGGTCGACCATTTCTTCTCGCAACGCTTCGACATCCTCAAGCGTTTCGACCACCTTGAAGCGCTTGTACATCTCAATCTTTTGCAACTCATCCGCAATGTATGTGCCCGGAATATAGGCGTCGACTTCGATATCAATGACGACATCCGGCTGCTCATCTTCCCGCTTGATGCCGCGCCGTTTTTCAATCGCCTCTTTCAACATTTGCGAATACAAATCGAATCCGACCGAGTCGATAAAGCCGTGCTGTTCGGCGCCGAGAATGTTGCCCGCGCCGCGGATCGACAAATCGCGCATGGCGATTTTAAACCCGGAGCCGAGCTCGGTAAACTCTTTGATGGCTTGCAGCCGCTTTTCCGCCGCTTCGTTGAGCACTTTATCTTTCCGATAGGTGAAATACGCATACGCGACGCGGTTGGAGCGGCCGACGCGCCCGCGCAGCTGGTACAGCTGCGACAGTCCCATCCGGTCGGCATCATAGACGATGAGCGTGTTGACATTCGGTATATCGATGCCCGTTTCGATGATCGTCGTCGTCACCAGCACATCGTATTGCCCTTCCAAAAACGCCAAAATCGTCGATTCGAGCTCCGTTTCCGACATGCGGCCATGCACGTAAGTGACGCGCGCTTCCGGGACAAGCTGGGCGATTTCTTCCGCTTTCAAGTCGATGTCTTCAATATGGTTGTAAAGGAAAAACACTTGCCCATCGCGGGCGAGCTCGCGTTCAATCGCCTCTTTGACGAGCTCCGGGGTATATTCCATGACATACGTTTGCACCGGGAATCGGTTTTCCGGCGGCGTCTCGATGATCGACAAATCGCGCACCCCGATCATCGACATATGGAGCGTGCGCGGAATCGGCGTCGCCGTTAAGGTGAGCACGTCAATGTTCGCCTTCAGCTGTTTGATTTTTTCCTTATGCGCCACACCAAACCGTTGTTCTTCGTCGATAATGAGCAAGCCTAAATCTTTGAATTTCACGTCTTTCGACAGCAGCCGGTGCGTGCCGATGACCATGTCGATCGTGCCGTCTTTTAACCCTTTAATGGTCTCCGCCTGCTGTTTTTTCGACCGGAAGCGGTTCAACAGTCCGACGTTGATCGGAAACCCTTGAAACCGTTCGCGCACCGTTTCGTAATGCTGTTGGGCCAAAATCGTCGTCGGCACGAGGAAGGCGACTTGTTTGCCGTCCATAATGGCTTTAAACGCCGCCCGCAGCGCCACTTCCGTTTTCCCGTAGCCGACATCGCCGCAAAGGAGGCGGTCCATCGGTTTGTCGCTCTCCATATCACGCTTGATTTCCTCAATCGAGCGAAGCTGGTCTTCCGTCTCTTGATACGGAAACGCCGCTTCAAATTCGCGCTGCATCTCCGTATCCGGGGAAAACGCATATCCTTTGCTTGCTTCGCGCTCAGCGTACAGCTTAATTAAGTCTTCGGCAATGTCTTGGACGGACGATTCCACTTTCTTTTTGACCTTTTTCCATTCCGTGCCGCCAAGCTTATAAATTTTCGGCTCTTTTCCCTCCGAGCCGACGTATTTTTGCACTTGATCCATTTGGTCGACCGGAACGTACAGCGTATCGCCGCCTTGGTACTGGATATGGATGTAATCTTTATGCACTCCATTGATTTCTAACGTCTCGATGCCTAAATATTTTCCGATGCCGTGGTTCACATGGACGACGTAGTCGCCGACTTGCAGTTCGGCATAGCTTTTGATCCGCTCGGCGTTGGACAGTTTCTGCCGGCGCGCCGGGCGTTTCGCCCGCTTTTTGAACAGCTCTTCTTCCGTGATGACCGCGAGTTTTTGCAGCGGCAATTCAAACCCGGTGTTTAAATCGCCTTGGAGGAGCTGACATTTGCCGTATAGCAGCGCTGCATCGCGCGCGAGCGGCAGCGCGTCAATCTCATAATCTTGAAGCAATGATTGCAGCTTTTTCACGCGCTCGGCAGTCGGCGCCAAAAAAACGACGGCATAGTTCGCCTTTTTCCATCGATCGATTTCCGACTGAAGCAGCGCCATTTGGCCATGAAAGTTTTGCATTTGCCTGCACGTAATATTGACGACATTTTGCGGATGGGTATGCGGCGCATGGCGCAAAAACAAAGACAAATACACTCGTTGCAATCGATGCTTTTGCAATAATTCAGAAAAGGAATGCGAAAGGGGAACGCCATGGATCATTTTTCCGCTCTCGAGCAGGCTCGTATACCATTCGGCTTCTTCGCGTTCCAGCCGCTCCGCTGCCTCTTGAAGGCGGCTCATTTCATCCATGAGGAGCACGCCATCTTCCGGCATATAATCTAGCAAACTGGCAGCCTTTTCATAAAAGAGCGACATATATTTATATTGTTGTTCGACTTCTTGCCCGGCGCGCAGCTGTTCAAGTTCCGCGTGAATCTGTTCGTACATCCGCTGCTTGGCCGACTCGTCTTTTACTTTCTCCAAACTCACCGCAAGCTGCGCTTCAATCCGCTCCACGCCGCGGCGCCGCGTTTCGCCATCGAGAATGATTTCCTCCGCCGGTCCGACCATGATGCGCTCGATTTGCCCTTGTGAACGTTGGTCGTCAGGGGTGAACGTGCGAATCGATTCGATTTCCGTATCAAACAGCTCGATGCGGTACGGCAGCTCGGCGGTCAATGGATAAATATCAAGGATGCCGCCGCGGATGCTGAACTCTCCAGGAGCGGAAACAGTAGCGACCCGCTTGTATCCCATGTCGACAAACAGCTGTTTGTAACGTTCCAACTCAAGCTCTTGTCCGATAGAAAACGTGAACAAATATTGTTTCCAAAGCGACGGCGGCGGCAACAAACGACGCACCCCAGCCACCGGACAGACGACGACCCCTTTTCCCCCTTGCAGCCAATGGTTCATAATTTCTAGGCGCTGTGCCCTCAGTTCCGGGCTGGCCACCGCCATTTCCGCGGCAATAACTTCATTGACCGCATAGAGAAACACTTCGTCCGGCCCGAGCAGCGCAACGAGATCATCATACATTTTTTGCGCTTGAAACAAATTGTGCGCGACGACTAAGAGCGGCCGATCCGTTTCCCGATAGAGGGCAGAAATAAAAACAGACCGGGCCGACCCCGACAGCCCGGCGACAAGCTGTTCCTTTAAGCGGACACGAATCCCTTCGATAATGGTGCGAACATCCTGATTTTCAGCTAAATAGCGATGCAGCGAAAGCACCCCTATTCTCCCTCCTCTCAACGCCTGTTTTGAATTGGCGCAAACGCAAAAACGCTTTGGTCGCCCAAAGCTCTAATGAATAAATTTTTCGTATTGATGCCACTCCGGGTTTCGCGTCAACGCTTCCTGACAGTCTTCACAAATGGTTTTGACATGAATGTCGCCGTTTGGTTCATATGAAATCATGTCAAGCCGTTCTTCTTCGGTGAGATGATGGAAACCCAACTTTTCGCTGTAGATCGGCATTTGCTCAATCGTTCCCACTTTTGCTCCGCAATGCCGGCAATAGTAATGGAGCGCCATCTGTGACAACCTCCTCACTGGACTGTTCCGCCACAATCGTATACTCACATTGTGCACCAGTTCGGAGGAAAATATTCACTCGTTAAAATCGTTCATGACTTGGGCAAACGGCACAGACAACGCCTGTTCGCACGCGTCGGCTGCCCGCAGCACTGCCGTTTCCACCGCTCCTTGTTCCTCGTCGGTAAAGCGGCTGAGCACATAGTCAGCCACCGGCTGCCCGTTCGTTGGCCGGCCGATGCCGATGCGGATGCGCTTAAACTGTTCCGTGCCGAGGTGTCGAATCAACGATTTGACGCCGTTATGACCCCCGGAACTTCCTTTGAGGCGAAGGCGGATTTTCCCCGGTGGAAGGTCGAGGTCATCGTAAATGACGATGACATCGTCGAGGGCAATGCCGTAGTAGTCCATGAGGGGACGGACACATTCCCCTGATAAATTCATATATGTCAATGGTTTGCATAATGCTACTTTTTTGCCGTTAACTACCGCCGTGCCGAACAGGCCGCGAAACTTGGCGGCCGTTAACGACACCCCCCAACGTTTGGCCAGCTCATCAATGACAAAAAAACCGATATTATGCCGGGTTTGTTCGTATTCTTTGCCCGGGTTTCCAAGCCCAACAAACAGTTTCAATCTTGGCGCCCCTCCCATTGTATGATACTACAAAAGACGTAACCGAAGCGGTTACGTCTGTCATTCTTCCGGCGTTGTCTCTCTTCCTTCCTCAGCATCAGGACGCCCCGGCTCTTGCTGTTCGCCGCTGTGAATTTCTTCTTCCTGCTGCGGCGGCAAGATCGTGGCGATCACTTCGGAAGGTTCATGGTTAATTTCAAATTGGCCGTTCGTTTGCACGTCGCCAACGGTGATGGTATCGCCGACTTGCAGCCCGGAAATGTCGACTTCAATCGCTGGCGGAATGTTGGCGGGCAAGACGCGGATGGACAGCTCATGCAAGTTTTGCTGGAGCACACCGCCATCTTTGACGCCAGGCGCCTCGCCGATTAAACGCACTTCAACGTCAATATCCACCTCAGTCGATAAGTCGACGGCTTGAAAATCGGCATGGAGCAGCTCGCTGCGCAGCGGATCGCGCTGCATCTCGCGCAGCAGCACCGAGTAATCTTGGCCGCCGACTTTCAGCGTCAGCAGGCTTGTGCGTCCGCCTTCGCGAAGCACTTTTTCCAGCTCAGCGGCGCTGACTGCGATCATTTTGTTTTCGACTTTCTTGCCGTACAAAACGGCCGGAATGCCTCCTTGTGAACGAATACGGCGCAATGTCGAACGTTTTTTGTCTGTGCGTTCTTTCGCTTCCAACACGATCGTCATGTTTCCTCACCTTCCTGAATTAGAATCTATTGATTACTTTATCCTAAAACAAGAAGGGATAAACATGTTTTCGTTGTCAGTCGAACAGGACGCTGACAGACTTCATTTGATAGACGCGCGTGATCGCTTCGGCAATGAGCGGCGCCACCGACAGCTCTACAATTTTATCAATTTTCTTCTCTTCTGGCAAGGCGATTGAATTGGTGACGACGAGCTCTTTAATTTTGGAATTTTGAATGCGCTCAATCGCTGGGCCGGACAACACCGGATGGGTGCAACAGGCGTACACTTCCTTTGCCCCGTGTTCCGCAAGAGCGTTGGCGCCCAACGTAATCGTGCCGGCCGTATCGATGATGTCGTCGATCAAAATGGCCGTTTTCCCCGCCACCTGCCCGACGATGTTCATCACTTCCGCCACGTTCGGCCTCGGCCGGCGCTTGTCGATGATGGCAATCGGCGCCTTCAAGCGATCAGCCAGCTTCCGCGCCCGTGTCACACCGCCATGATCCGGCGAAACGACGACGATATCTTCCAGTTGCTTGCTTTTGAAATAATCGGCTAAAATCGGCACACCCATCAGATGATCGATCGGGATATCGAAAAATCCTTGAATTTGCGGAGCGTGCAAATCAAGCGTAATGACGCGCGACGCTCCTGCCGTCTCGAGCAAATTGGCGATCAGCTTGGCCGTGATCGGTTCGCGCGAACGCGCTTTCCGGTCTTGGCGCGCATAACCGTAATACGGCATCACAATGTTGATCGTACGGGCCGAGGCGCGTTTGAGCGCATCGATCATGATGAGCAGCTCCATTAAATGCTCATTGACCGGTACACTCGTTGATTGAATCACAAATACATCATCGCCGCGGATGCTTTCTTCGATATTAATTTGAATTTCCCCATCGCTAAAGCGGGAAACGGAGCATTTGCCAAGCTCCATTCCCAAGACTTCAGCGATTTCTTGGGCGAGCTTCATGTTGGAGTTCAGGGCGAACAACTTTAATTGGTGCTGGCAGTCAGACATGATAAACCTCCATCACGATTTTTTCTTGCCTGGCAGACGGTCGGCATAGTTTTCCTTATTGACCTGCCGCGCCCGGGCAATGGCGAGCGCACGGCCGGGAACATCGTCGGTGACCGTCGATCCAGCGGCGACGTAAGCACCTCGGCCGACGGTGACCGGTGCGATCAAATTCACGTTGCAACCGATAAACGCCCCATCTTCAATTTTCGTGAGGTGCTTGTTGACCCCATCGTAGTTGACGGTAATCGAACCGCAGCCAAGATTCACCTCAGCGCCGACTTCGGCATCGCCGATATAGCTTAAGTGCGACGCTTTACTTCCTTTACCGAATGTCGATTTTTTCACTTCGACAAAATTGCCGATTCGCACGTCATCATCGATTTTGGACAGCGGACGGATATGGGCGAACGGACCGATCGTGACATCGGAGCCGATTTCGCTGTCATGAGCGACGGAATGACGAATCGAGGTGCGATGACCGATCATACAGCGGCTGATTTCCGAATAAGGGCCGATGACACAATCTTCGCCGATCACGGTTTCGCCTTCGATCACGGTGCCAGGGTAAATGACCGTATCGCGCCCAATCACTGCGTCAGCGGAAATGTACGTAGCATCCGGATCAACGATGGTCACTCCGTTTTGCATGTGATGGCGGCAGATGCGGCGGCGCATGAGCCGCTCCGCTTCAGCAAGAGCGATGCGGTCGTTGACGCCGATCGTTTCCTCAAACGACGGCGCCTGATAGGCGGACACCACGCCGCCGTTCGCTTTGATAATCTCAATCACATCGGTTAAGTAATATTCCCCTTGAGCATTGTCATTGGTCACGTTTGTAAGCGCTTGAAACAACGTTTGATTATCAAAGCAATACGTTCCGGTGTTAATCTCGCAAATGCTCTTTTCTTCTTCGCTCGCATCTTTATGTTCGACAATTTTTTCGACATGGCCGGCTTTATTGCGGACAATGCGGCCATATCCAGTCGGATTTTCGGCGATGGCCGTTAACACCGTCGCCTTCGCCTCGGCGTTGACGTGATGTTGGATCAACGCTTCCATCGTTTCGGCGGTAATGAGCGGCGTATCCCCGCAAACCACGATCGTGATCCCCTCAAGGCCGCGCAAGTGCGCAGCCGCTTGCATCACCGCGTGCGCTGTTCCCAGCTGCTCTTCCTGCAAGGCATATTCACACTGGGAGCCAAGCTGTTCTTTCACTTGCTCCGCCCCAAATCCGACGACGACAACCGTTTTTTCCACCCCAAGCTTGGAGACTTGGTCTACTACATGCTGAACCATTGGCTTGCCGCAAACGGGATGAAGCACTTTATACTGCTTTGATTTCATCCGCGTTCCTTGTCCGGCCGCCAAAACGACCGCATATCGATTCATGTGAAAGGCCTCCAATTACCCTTTTATCCATAATTGAATATATATGAATCGGCCTCACTTTTCAAGGAAACAATGCGGCTGCCAAAAAAATAGAGAGCTTGGTGAATTTCACCTCAGCTCCCTCTCATATGTTTACGAAGCGCCCGCTTCTTCAAGTTCTTCTTCCATCTTCCCGAGGCGGTGGTATTCAGCAAGAATCGCCTCTTGGATTTTTCCGCGCGTAGCGGAATTGATCGGATGTGCGATATCGCGGAACTCCCCATCCGGAGTGCGCTTGCTTGGCATGGCAACGAACAGCCCATTGTTTCCGTCAATCACGCGGATGTCATGGACGACAAATTCATTGTCCAACGTGATGGAAGCGATCGCTTTCATCCGACCTTCGGTATTGACGCGGCGTAATCTTACGTCTGTCACTTCCATATCTGCTCACCACCTTTTCCCGATATGAGACTCGATGTATTAATTCCACGCATCCGAGCCTTTTCCTGCTTTTTCGAAAAATTTTTTATAAAATTTTCACAGGGAAAAAGTGGTGACCATTTCGTTAGCGAACAAGGGCGACGACTTCAATTTCAACAAGGGCGTCTTTCGGCAGACGAGCGACTTCCACGCACGAACGCGCCGGTTTGTGATTCGGGAAGTATTGGCTGTAAACTTCGTTCATGGCCGCAAAATCGTCCATGCTTTTCAAAAATACGGTTGTCTTGACAACGGTATCGAGCGACGCGCCCGCTGCCTCGAGAACGGCTTTCAAGTTTTGAAACACTTGATGCGTCTGCGCTTGAATATCGCCTTTTACCATTTCACCTTCCGGGGTAAGCGGGATTTGCCCCGAGCTGTAAAACACATTGTTGACGATGATGCCTTGCGAATAAGGGCCAATCGCTTGTGGCGCTTTTGTCGTTTCGACTTTTTTCATCGTTTGTTCCCCTTTCCTGTTTTGGATGATAAGATGGATCAAACAAAGGATTTGTAGTTGCCTTCTTTGACGGCGATGCGCTTTTCCTTCACATCCACCTCGGACAATTTGACGAGCGAAATGTACTCGTCCACCAACCGCTCCTTTGCCTCTTCCGATTCGACGAGCACACCGATGCCGGACACATTTCCGCGAAACTCCTGCAGCAAGCTGACCATGCCGTTGATGGTGCCTCCGGCCTTCATAAAGTCGTCGATGATGAGCACGTTCGCCCCCTCCGCCAAGCTCCGCTTCGACAAAACCATCGTTTGGATGCGTTTGGACGAACCGGATACATAGTTGATGCTCACCATCGGCCCTTCCGTTGCTTTATTATCATGGCGGACGATGACAACAGGCACGTACAAAAAATGGGCGACGGCGTAGGCGAACGGAATGCCGTTGGTGGCGATCGTCATGACGACATCTACCGGACGGTCGGCGAAAATCGATGCATAAAGGCGGCCGATTTTATTCATAATCCTTGGGTCGCCGAGAATGTCTGTCATATACAAGTATCCCCCTGGGAGGAGCCGATCTGGGCGCGACAACTGCCCGCATAAATAGGCAACCACCTCGTCCGCTTCCTCGGCGGCCATTTTCGGAATATACTGTACCCCGCCAGCTGCGCCGGGCAGCGTCCGGACCGTTCCAACTCCCTGCTGCTCGAACGTCTGTTTAATGATCGTTAAATCTTCACTGATCGATGATTTGGCCGATTCGTATCGCTCCGCAAAAAACGTCAGCGGAATGAGCTGATGGGGCCGTTCAAGAAGATAATGCGTCATATCCACTAAACGGCCGCTTCGCCTTAGCTTCATAGCCGACCTCCCGAAACCGAATATTATAAATACATTTTAACAAAAATGTACGTTTTTAATCAAGGGAATGCCGTTCACCGAGCAGTCTTACGGCAAATACTTGATCGCAAAAACCGCGCAACGCGTTGTATACACGCTGCATTCTGGAATCGTGTTCAATCAGGCCGAACACCGTTGGCCCGCTTCCGCTCATCAACACGGCATCGGCGCCAAAGCGCTTCATTTGCTCCTTAATATGCGCGACTTCCGGATATTTTTTCAATGTCACTTCTTCAAGGACATTGCCGACCGATCGGCAAATCGCCGCGTAATCTTGCCGCTTAATCGCCTCCACCATCGCGTCGACATCCGGATGAACGACATGCTCAAGCTCTAGGTTTCGATACACTTCCGCCGTTGACACGCCGATCGGAGGCTTGGCCAATACGACCCAGCACGGCGGCGGAGACGGAATCGGGGTGATGATTTCCCCGCGTCCTGTCGCCACAGCTGTTCCACCGTAAACACAAAAAGCGACATCCGAGCCGATGGTTGCCCCAAGCTCCGCCAGTTCGCGCGTCGTCAGCCCGAGCCTCCAAAGCTTATTCAGCCCGCGCAACGTCGCGGCAGCGTCGCTGCTCCCCCCAGCTAAACCAGCCGCGACCGGAATATGTTTTGTAATCGAAATGGCCACGCCTTCGCGAATCGAAAACGTCTCCTTCAGAAGTTTAGCCGCCTGATACGCCAAGTTGCGGCAATCATCCGGCACAAAACGGTTTTGGGAAACGATGCGAATGACATCTTCCCCGGGCAGCGGAATGAGCTCGATGCGATCGGCCAAATCGATCGTCGTCATCACCATTTTCACTTCATGATAGCCGTCCGGCCGTTTATATAGAACATCAAGCGATAAATTGATTTTCGCCGGCGCCTTGATCGACAATCCCACTCCATCTTCACCTACTTCCACGCGCATTCACCAATGGACGTCAACCCTCTGCGAGCCGCGCCCGCCCCGACTTTTTCCGTCAATCCATTTTACCATATTACCACGTCTTGACGACGCCGCCAAATCATAATTTATGTATGCAAAAAAAGGGCGCCCCTTTGATTGGGGACACCCCCGCCGCAGCACGCCGCCGATGCTATTCCGTTTTTCCAGCCAGCTGACGTTCCGCCCGTTCAATTGCCAATTTCACCATGTTTCCTGCGTCTTTCGCACGGATGGCGCCCCATCCTTCGCGCTGCACGACATCATAAAAGCCTAGCTCTTTCGCCAGCTCTTCCTTTAAGCGTTGCGACATCACTCCACGGCGTCGACCCAATGTCAGCAACCCCTTTCTCCGTTCAGTGGCGCAATGGCACGAAATGTTTCGCAATCCTCAGGCGAACTCGCCGGCTGATTTCCTACGGCTGAGAAAAAGACGGCTTTCTGCGGCAGTTTTAGTATGAAAAGAAGAGGGTCGCTTTATGTCTGGCAATGGCAGGGGGACCTGCTGCGCTTCAACAGTGTCAACGTGGCAGCGTCGTCCATTCGTTCGTTGTGATTTCGTGTCAATGAAGCGAATGGTTTTTCCCCCGCCTTCTAAGAGGGCGGTGATGTAAGGGGAAATACTGCTCTTCGACAGTGTTTCCCAAACCGAAAAACGTGGCAACGTCATCATTTCATTCGTTGTGATTTCTCCCCGATCGAACGCAGCCTTCTAGGCCGAACCGCGCTTTTTCCGCGGCAAAACAAAAAGCAGCAAACAAATGTTGTCTACTGCCCCCCTGCTTGCTCGTCATCCCAAAACGTCAACTTGACTGTCTCTGTCAATACATCAGCGTAACTAAACGAGACCCGTTCAAACGAGTTTTCTTTTTGATCCAGTTCAATGACAAATACCGATGGGTATGTTTCCGCCAAAATGCCGCAACGCTCAATCATTTTTCTGCGTCCGCCGTTGGCCCGCAGCGTCAACCGTTTCCCGATATTAGAATCCAGCGTTTTTTTAATATCGGATAAAGTTTTTGGCATTCGTCATCCACCTCACTGGTTGCAATTATAACAAAATTGGTCCTGAAAGTCAAAAAATAATGATTATATCAGTGTATTTTTGTTTCTGTCAATGCATATTTTTCTACAATATCCTTCTTTTTATGTACCTCATGGAACTTTTTTGTAAAAAAATGCGACAAAAGATAGAAAAAACCGCCCATCAACCGTGGCGGTTTTCCTCGCGATTCGCAATAAGGCGAAACGGCATGCCAGTGCGAAGAACGCCTTTCGTTTCAACACCTCCCAGCCCCTTCTCCCCGGTCAACGTGTTGCGAAGCACATCCCATACATCGACGGTCTCTGTAAACGGAGTCAAACTAAGCCGTGAAACAATATAGACCGGATCAAGGGCGTGAATGTTCACCCTTGCCGGCGAACTGGCGAAATTGGCACCAGCCCGGATGAGCGACTCAAAGTGGGACTGGCAGGCTCCGGCAAAAATAATCAGCTGGTCCAAGTGGGGAATTTTTTTGCGCGCTTCTTTGACGGTTTGCACAAAATGGCGAGAGTGGCGGTAGGCTTTTAAATCGTTTACGCCTCCTTTTGTTTTCGAATATGAATCATGGCCGGTGATGACCAAAATATCCGGGCGAAACTGCTCAATCAGATGGCCCACCGCCTCCGGCATTTCGCTCTCCTCGCAGTAAACGCCATGCACCGGCACCCCAATCCGCTCGTATAAATCTAAACATTTGCGCAAATATAACGGGTCACCGTCCAAATGGAGAACGCGCCCTGGAATTTGAAAAAAATCTTTCTCCACCCGGTATCCACCCGTTGCCCGATACTCCACTTTTTGCTTCATCGCTTGATAGTCTTGGCGAAACAAACGGTAAGACTGTTCAATCCATTCCCGTTCCCGTTTTTTGCGTTCTTGCTGCTCCCGCTCGTCGATCACAACGAGATCGCTGCACGGCGCGTCAGCAACAAGGCGGACATCTTCGCCATACAAAATCGCTTCTCGTTCGCCGTTTTTTTCTTTAATGTCGATGACCCGAAACAATACATCGCATTGATAAGACTTGCGCGCAACAATATCGCCGATTTGAATGACGTCCATCCCCGCTCACTCCAATGCATGATCGTTGTCATCCATACGATATGCAAGGACGGACAATAGGTGATAGCCGCGCACTTCTATCGGGCGCCAGCCTAACGGCACCTAACGAAGGGAAGGGCAAAACGACGGGCGGGCCCAAATCGGGAACGAACTGCTTTTAGAAGGCTGATGATTGAATCGCGCAACCGCTTCTCCGAATCGTTTCTCAAGTAAAAAAACTTGTTGCCTCAACCTCTATGTTCGCGCGTTCCATCATCGATCAAGGCAAACAGCGGTTTTTCACCAGCCTTTTAGGCAAAAAGGGGCGCCAGTTCGTTGCTCAATGAGGCGAACTCCGCCATGTCGAGCGTTTCACCCCGGCGGCGCGGGTCAATGCCCGCAGCGACAAGCGCCTGTTCAATGAGCCCTTTTTTCTCTTTCCCACCCGGCAAATTGTTCACTAAATTGTTGAACAACGTTTTGCGGCGTTGGGCGAAGCTGGCCCGCACCACTTGAAAAAACGTCTCTTCGTCGGAGACGTCAACAGGAGGGGCAGACCGCTTCGTCAGGCGGATGACGGCGGAATCGACGTTCGGCTGCGGCATAAAAACCGTGCGCGGCACCGTCATCACAACTTCCGCCTCGGTGTAATACTGCACGGCAATCGTCAGCGAACCGTAATCTTTCGTTCCCGGCTTGGCGGCAAGCCGGTCAGCGACTTCCTTTTGCATCATCAAAACCATGCCGCGGATCGGCAGCCGTTCGCTGAGCAACTTCATGAGAATCGGCGTCGTCACATAATACGGCAAGTTGGCGACGACCATTCGATCGCTGACATCGGCCAATTGTTCCGCGATCACCGCGTGCAAATCCGCTTTCAGCACATCTTGATGAATGATGCGCACATTTTGATAAGGGGATAACGTGTCGGCCAAAATCGGCAATAAGCGGCCATCAATTTCAAAGGCAATCACTTTTTTCGCCCGCCGCGCCAACTGTTCGGTGAGCGCCCCGATGCCCGGCCCGATTTCAATGGCGCCCGTGTCGCTGGAAACGCCGGCCGCATCGACAATCTTCCGCAAAATGTTTGCGTCAATCAAGAAGTTTTGCCCGAGACTCTTTTTCAGCGAAACGCCATACCGCTCCAAAATCGCTTTTGTTCGCCCCGGTGTGGCAATATCTTTATGCATCGCCTGCCTCCTCCTGTATGACTTGTGCCAACGCGTCATAGAAAGCGGCCCGGGAAATGCGGAACACTCGGAGCCGCTTATGAAACTGCCGACCGTTCGCATAGCCGATTTTCAGCTCCTCCCCAAGACGCTGCCGGCGCCGGCGCGCCATATTGCCGCCGACCAATCCCGCTTCGACCAGTTCAGTGAACGTAATTTCTTCTTTCCAATCCGCTGCTTCCTCATACACGTTGGCCAGCGCCCGCCGGATGTCGTCAGGGGACGCGTGTTCCACCCCTATCCCTTTCCCGTTTTTCGCTTTCGCCGCCTCGCGCGGCAAAAACGCGTGCTTGCACCCCGGCACCTGCTCGGCAATCGTGCGGCGAATTTTTTCGCCCGGGAAATCGGGATCGGTAAAAATAATCACGCCGCGGCGTTCTTTCGCCAGCCTGATCCGCTCAATCACGTCCGCACCGATGGCCGCCCCATTGGTTTCAATCGTATCGGCGTCAACGGCGCGCCGAATGGCCGCCGTATCATCTTTTCCTTCTACGACAATCACTTCTTTCACTTTCATCATATCATGGCAGAAACGACGGAATAAGGTTCATCACCACAACTCACCAGCCTTCTAGAAGGGCGGCGAAAAAACCGCTGTCACACACGAATCGGCGGTATGTTCATTTAGAAAAGAAAACTGATTCTGCAAGGTTTCTCTAATTGAGAAACAAATGGAATCAGTGCGTTTAGCACTAACTCACCGGCCTTCTAGATTCGGCGTAAGGGCGGATGATGTGTCCTTGTGGATGCCCAGATCGATCGTTGGTGAAAAACCTTGGAATAAGAGCTTTTTCCTATTTCTGCACGGCCTCCTTTCCGGTAAAATAAGCAATAGAATGCGCCGTTGCTTGTTCTTCCTTGATGTTTATTTTTTCAATTCCATCGAAACTTTTTTCCACATCAACCGTCTAATTCATTAGAAGCAGCAAGGCGCGCGGCGTCTTGGCACAATGCCATTATAACGAAAAAAAGCAGAGGGGAAAAACCCCTCCGCTGTGCCCCAGCCTGTCTTATGGCAATACCCGTATTTTCACGCGTTTTCTGCCCCAACGAAACGCATCCGACCGATCCGGGAAAAACACATCGATTTTGTATCCACGGATGCCAGAACCGGTGTCAGCGGCAATGGCGTATCCGTATCCTTCCACATATACTTTCGACCCGAGGGGGATGATGGACGGGTCGACAGCAATCACTTTGGCGGAAGGATTTTGTCGCAGGTTGACGCCTGTGCTTGTGATGCCTGAACATCCTTCGCAATAGGCGGTATAGGCGGTGGCGGTGACGTAAAACTCCTTCGCAGCGGTATCATCCGCGCCGCGCGAGGATGGCCGGTCGGATAACGTCCACCGTGGGGGCATGGCTTTCGTGCCGATGGCGATGATGCGCGCCTTGCTTTCTTTTACCGTTCTGGCAGCAACCAGCCGGCGCGCCGTTTCCTTTCCATTTTCCAACGTTACCTCGTACGTTTTTTGCACTTTTCCTTTTTCCCCAGGTGCAATGACGCGCCGCTCTCCTTTTGGCAGCGAATCGTCCCGCTTCGTCACCACGGCAAAATCAATCGGCTCTTCCACTACATCGGTGACTTTTTTGACCCGAACAATGCGAATGGTCATTGGCTCTCTGACCGTTTCCTGCAAGGAGGGTTCGATGCGATCGAGTTGCCCTAGCTGAATTCCTTGCTGCTTCAAAAAGTCAGCGACCGTAGTCGAAGTGGTCCATGCCTGCTGCTGTTTGCCGCCGACATCGATGCGGACGGGGAACGCTTTTTCAACGCCGATCTTCATGCCTTTTTTAATTTTGGCTGAGAGCGACGGCGTAATTTTGTCATGCGGACCGACCGTCACGTGCTGCAAACGGAGCAGCTCCGCGACCGTATCGGCCGTCGTCCAAATCGTTTTCTTTTCCCCATTGACCGCCAACGTTACTTCTTTGCTCGCTTCCCAAATAATGTGCAAATCGTCAGTGATCGGTGTATCGAGCGATGGATAAACGTAATCCTCCTTGCGCGGTTCAATGTGCTGCTCAGCAAGCAGCTCCTTCACCGTTTGCGCATGCGTGCGAATCTCCTGCTTTTCCCCATTGGCGGTCAGTGTCACATCATCTTTGGCCATCTCATAGCTGGCCACTCCTGTTGTCGCGGAGATGGCGAGAAATCCTCCCGCTGTGACCGTCACGTTTTTCCTCCATAAGTCCAGCCATTTCCTCCCGTTCGGCAACATCAGACGAAACGCCTCCTTTTCCTCCTGAAATTCCCCTCTCCCTTTAACATGTACGCGCGAGCATACTCTATTATGCAGAAAATTCAGTGAAAAAGGAAGGAAGACTTGTCGACACGCCGTTGTTCCATCTTGGCTGAATATGTAGAACGGATTCCTTTTTCCTTCTTTTTTGACAAGCCTCCCCAACATTCGACGCCTTATTTTATCGGTCTATGGCGAACAATTTTTTGGCATTTTCCGCCGTTGTTTCTGCTACTTCGTCAAAGGAAACACCTTTGATTTCGGCGATGGCTTCGGCGACGTATTTGACATAGCTCGGCTCATTCCGTTTGCCGCGGAAAGGGTGAGGCGTTAAATATGGGCAATCGGTCTCGATCAGCAAATGGCTGAGCGGGATTTCCTTTGCCACTTCCTTCGGTTTTTTCGCGTTTTTAAACGTGACCGGTCCGCCAAGGGAAATGAGAAAATTCATGTCCAAGCACCGCTTCGCCACTTCAACGCTGCCGCTGAAACAGTGCATGATCCCGCCGACTTCGGCGGCGTTTTCCTCCTGCAAAATATCTAAAATATCCGCTGTCGCTTCGCGGTTATGGATGATGATCGGCAATTTCACTCTTTTGGCCAGACGAATTTGCCGGCGAAACACATCCTTCTGCACGTCTTTCGGCGAGCGATCCCAATGGTAATCGAGCCCCATCTCGCCGAGCGCCACCACTTTCGGATGGGCAGCCAGCTGTTCAATCATGTGCAAATCGTCATCCGTCATATCGATCGCATCCACCGGGTGCCAGCCGACCGCCGCGTAAATAAACGAATACTGTTCAGCCAGCTCGATCGCTCGGGCAATCGTCGGCCGGTCAAACCCAACGACGACGATATGGGAAA
This sequence comes from Geobacillus sp. YF-1, assembly GCF_052692335.1. Classification (NCBI taxonomy): domain Bacteria; kingdom Bacillati; phylum Bacillota; class Bacilli; order Caryophanales; family Anoxybacillaceae; genus Geobacillus; species Geobacillus sp. YF-1. The sequence continues at coordinate 44,768 of NZ_CP199850.1, read as the reverse complement.
CCCCTTCAGCGCGGGCGCGTTCAATGACTTGTTCGACATCTTCCTTGTACTGGACCGCATTCAAATGGGCATGCGTGTCAAAAAGCATACGATGACCCTCTTTTCCACTTTGATGTTAAGTGTAGCATAGAAATTGGTTACATACGTCACAATTCGTTAACATTTCCATTACAAAATAACGACAAGGAGGTGTCAGGCGCGACACCCCCCAGCCATCACTTTATTTTCGTTCCGTTTGGAACATGGCGGTCAACCGTCGCCAAGGAAAACTCCGCGCCGCTGCCGCCGGCCAAAATCATTCCTTCCGACCATTCGCCGCGCAGTTTGGCCGGTTTTAAATTAGCGACACAAATGACCTTTTTGCCGACGAGTTCTTCTGGCTTGTAAAATTCCGCGATGCCGGAGATCACTTGCCGTCTCTCGCCGCCAAGATCCAGCTCGAGCTTCAGCAGCTTGTCAGCGTTTTTCATCCGTTCGGCGCGCACGACTTCGGCCACGCGCAAGTCGACTTTGGCAAACTCATCGATGGAAATTTCAGCGGTCCCAGCGGTTGGCGTTTCCGCTTTGGCCGGTTCACCGGCCGGTTTGCCGCCTTGCATATGCGCCTTAATGTACTCGACTTCCGCCTCAATGTCCAAGCGCGGGAAGAGCGGCTCACCTTTTTGCACCTTCGTTCCTTCCGGGATGAGGCCGAAATCGTACAAGCTGTCCCATTCTTTCAATGAACGGTCATGGATGCCAAGCTGAGCAAACAGACGCTCCGGCGTGCGCGTCAAAAACGGCTGCAACAAAACAGCCGTATGGCGGAGCGACTCCGCGAGGTGAGTCATGACGGAGGCGAGCTCTTCCCGTTTGCTTTCATCTTTGGCCAATGCCCATGGTTGCGTCTCATCAATGTATTTGTTCGTGCGACCAATCAGCTGCCAAACCGAGGCAAGGGCAACGGAAAACTCCATCCGCTCCATCGCCTCTTCATATTGTCGAACCACCTCACGCGCCGTTTGCGTCAGCTCTTCGTCAAACGGCGTCTTCGGCCCGCGGTACGGCGGAATGATCCCGGCGAAATATTTTTCAATCATCGCGACAGTGCGATGCAATAAATTGCCTAGGTCATTGGCCAAATCGTAGTTGATGCGCTCAACGAACCCTTCCGGGGTGAATACACCGTCCGAACCGAACGGCACTTCCCGCAGCAAATAATAGCGGAGCGCATCGAGCCCATACCGGTCAATGAGCGTCACCGGGTCAACGACATTGCCTTTCGATTTCGACATTTTTCCGTCTTTCATGAGCAGCCAGCCATGGCCGAACACTTTTTTCGGCAGCGGCAAGCCGAGCGCCATCAGCATAATCGGCCAATAAATCGTATGGAAACGAACGATCTCTTTGCCGACCAAATGAACATCGGCCGGCCAATATTTGCGGAACTTCTCGTCATCGTCCGTACCATAGCCAAGCGCGGTGATGTAGTTGGCGAGCGCATCGATCCAGACGTAAATCACATGTTTCGGATCGCCGGGCACTTGAATGCCCCAGTCAAACGTTGTCCGCGACACAGCCAAATCTTCAAGCCCCGGCTTAATAAAGTTGTTGATCATCTCGTTTTTCCGCGACTCTGGCTGGATGAAATCCGGATTTTCCTCGTAATATTGAAGCAAGCGGTCGACGTATTTGCTCATCCGGAAAAAGTACGACTGCTCTTTCACTTTTTCAACCGGACGGCCGCAGTCCGGGCAGTTGCCGTCGACAAGCTGCCGTTCGGTGTAAAACGATTCGCACGGCGTACAGTACCAGCCTTCATACTCGCCCAAATAAATATCGCCTTGTTCGACAAGACGGGCAAAAATGGCTTCCACTACTTTTTTATGCCGCTCCTGCGTTGTCCGGATGAAATCGTCATAGGAAATATCAAGCTTTTTCCATAGCTCCTGAATGCCGGCGACGATTTCATCAACGTATTGCTGCGGCGTCACTCCTTTTTCCTCCGCCTTGCGCTGAATTTTTTGCCCGTGCTCATCGGTGCCGGTCAAATACATGACATCGTACCCGCGCATCCGCTTATAGCGCGCCATCGCGTCCCCCGCCACCGTCGTATACGCATGCCCGATATGCAAGCGATCGCTTGGGTAATAAATCGGCGTTGTCAAGTAAAACGTCTTTTTCTCCATCAACAGGCCCTCCCTCGTACTGTTGAGCACAAAAACCCCCGTCCGGCGACGGGAGCGGCGTTACTTCTATTTTACATAATTTTTTCATTGCTACAAAAACATCTATTTCTCCTTGACGAAAAAAATATACCCGAGCGCTCCAAAATACCGTCCTATTTTCTATCATCACCCCCGAATTTATTATAGAAAGATAAGATTTTTGCAACCAGCATCATTCGTTCTCTTTTTGGCGGCTCCGAGATGGACAACGCCCAAATTCGCGGACAATCTTCTTTTCTCGTTGTCGACACGATCAGGGCCGATGCCAACCCGCCTCGGCAAACGCGCTTTCCTCCATCAGCAAATCTTTTTTGAAATAACAAAATACATTTTTTTTAAATTTTACATATTAAAGGATTGACGCTTAATGGAAACACTGATATGATTAGGGTGTAGGAACTTGTCGAATATTGACGAATAAACGACAAAACTATTCTGTTTGGAGAGGAGAACCGAGACGATGAAATCGACAGGAATCGTGCGTAAAGTGGATGAGTTAGGTCGTGTCGTCATTCCGATTGAACTGCGCCGCACCTTGGATATTAACGAAAAAGACGCCTTGGAAATTTACGTTGACGATGACCGCATCATCTTGAAAAAATACAAACCAAACATGACGTGTGTAGTCACAGGAGAAGTGTCGGACGACAACTTTAAACTGGCTGGCGGAAAAATCATTTTGAGCCGCGAAGGCGCAGAAATTTTGCTGCAAGAAATCCAACAACAATTGGAAACGGCCGCTGGCAAAGAAGAATAAGGTAAGAGTTTCTCTGGTTTCAGAGAAACTCTTTTTTTTCTCGCTGTTGGTGATAGGTTTGGTAAACGTCACGTTTCGACATATTTCGGTCATCGGCCGCTTGTTTGACCGCTTCCTTGAGAGAGAGGCGATGTTCGCGAATATAATAATCGACATGTTCGACAAGCGAAAGCGGCTGCCACCACGCTTCCCCGTCTTGGCCCTCCTCTTTTTCGCCCGTTCCTCCCTCCACGATCAAACAAAATTCCCCGCGAATGTCCGCCGTCTCCACCCAAGCAACCGCCTCGCTCAAATCGCCGCGGATAAACTCTTCAAACCGTTTCGTCAGCTCACGGCCAATGGCGATGCGCCGCTCGCCAAACACTTCGTACATCAGGGCGAGCGTTTCCTTCAAGCGGTGAGGGGCTTCATAAAAAATAAGCGTCTCCGTCGCCGCCTGTAACGACTGCAGCTGTTCTCGCTTCTCTTTTTTTGTCCGCCCCAAAAAACCGACGAACAAAAAGCGGTCCGTCGGCAGCCCGGAGGCGACCAATGCGGTCAAAGCTGCATTGGGCCCGGGAAGCGGAACAACGGAACAGCGCTCGGCGAGCGCCGCCGCGATCAGCTCATACCCCGGGTCGGAAATACCCGGCATGCCCGCATCGCTCACCAACGCGACCGTTTTTCCTTCTTTCAACCATTCGACAAGCTGCCGGCCGCTGGCGTACTTATTATGCTCATGATAGCTCACAAGCGGCGTATGAATGTCGAAATGGGCGAGCAGCTTTTTCGTCTGCCTCGTGTCCTCCGCAGCGATCACATCCACCTCCCGCAGCGTTCGTACCGCACGAAACGTCATATCTTCCAAATTGCCGATCGGCGTCGGAACGACATACAGCGTTCCCCGTTTTGGCGATTCGGCAAAACTGGTTTGTCGCCAAAGCATTCTGTTCCGCCCCTTTACCATCGTGATGAAAGACCGCCTGTCAATCGAGCCCGGTTACGGAATGATGCCGGATAAGATCCCCTTGATCTCCTCAGTATATTCATTATCCTCGCCGTAAACGACCAGCGGTGGCAGCACCTTTACATCCGGACTCGCATCTTTCGTTCCTTCGATTAAAATCATGTTGGCCTCTTTCCCGGCTTTTGGATAAACAAAACGAAGCCTCTTCGGTTCCAGCCGGTATTGGCGCATCAACGTCACCAAATCAAGGAGACGCCCCGGTCGATGGACGAATGCCGCCTTGCCACCTTGCTTCAACAACTGGCTGCTGATACGAACGACGTCTTCCAATGTACAATAAATTTCGTGGCGAGCAATGGCCATATGTTCATTTTTGCTGAGCTCATCTTTGCCGACCATCGGAAAATACGGCGGATTGCACGTAACGACATCATATCGGCTGTAACCGATGCGTGACGGCGCCTCTTTAATGTCGCCATGAATGATGCGAATGCGATCTTCCAGCCCGTTGTACCGCACGCTTCGCCTCGCCATGTCGCAAAGCCGTTCTTGGATTTCCATGCCGATGATCGTCCCTTTTGTTCTCCGGCTCAACAACAACGGAATGACCCCATTGCCGGTACATAAATCGACAATCTCTCCCTTTTGAATCGGCATATAGACAAAATGGGCGAGCAGGACGGCATCAAGGGAGAAGGAAAATACGGATGGACTTTGAATGATGCGGAGCTCCTCATTGAACAAATAATCGAGCCGTTCATCTTCGCGCAGTTCCACCGTCATACATCTTCCTCCATTGAAAAAATAACCTTTCCAAAGCGGAAAGGATGGCGTTACTTTTATTTTTTGTTTAAAAACGACAAACAAAACAAACAATCACCATCTGTGCGGACACTTCCATAATGGACATGGCAAATGTGGAACCCCTCTTGGTAAAGGCGGGCTAAATTGTCATATCCTTCACCAATGTCGATCAACTTTTTGCCATGTTTCGCCCCTTTCCGCCTTCCCTCTTCCCACGCCTCCGACAGCTCTTCGAGGCGCCGGCGCAAATGGGCATTTTCGATCTGGAGATGATGGTTTTCCTCCAACAGCTCCGCAACCCGTTGTTTCAACTGCACAAGCTCGCGGTAAAAATGGCTGAGCTGCTCTTCCATGTTCGTTACCGATTGAAACACTTCCTGTTTATCTACTTTTTCCACCTAGCCCCACCCCAACTTAATCTGCCGCTCGAATGGACAGCGTTCCGTTCTTCATCAACTCATCCAGCGTATACTCAACAACCCGGCCGTGTTCCGGCAGTTCGATTTGCAGCACCCGCTCTAAAATGTTCAAACCGACCACTTTGCCAAACCCGTACGGTGTCTCGACGTATTCCCCTAAATCCGGGAGCTGTTCTTTCGCCGTTTCATACTCTTCGCTCTCGTATTTCAAACAACACATCAACCGTCCGCACAATCCGGAAATTTTCGTCGGATTGAGCGACAAGTTTTGGTCTTTGGCCATTTTGATCGACACCGGCTCAAAATCGCCAAGAAATGTCGAGCAGCAAAGCATGCGGCCGCACGGTCCGATGCCGCCGAGCATTTTCGCTTCATCGCGCACCCCGATTTGCCGCAATTCGATGCGCGTGCGGAAAATCGATGCCAAATCTTTCACCAGCTCGCGAAAATCAACCCGTCCGTCTGCTGTGAAGTAGAAAATCACTTTATTGCGGTCAAACGTGTATTCCACATCGACAAGCTTCATTTCCAGCCCATGCTCTTCCACTTTGCGCAAGCAAATATCATACGCTTGCCGCGCCGCCTTTTTATTTTCTTCCACGATCCATTTGTCTTTTTCATTCGCGACACGAATCACCTTTTTAAGCGGCAGCACAATATCGTTTTCATCGACTTGTTTATTGGCGATAACGACTTTGCCATACTCAATCCCGCGAGCCGTTTCAACAATGACAAATTCGCCGACGGGAATGACAAAATCGCCTGGATCAAAATAATAAATTTTCCCCGCTTTTTTAAAACGGACGCCGACGACTGTATACAACCGTTCTCCCTCCTTTACCGCTTTAATTGAAGAGCGAGCTGCTCGACAAGCAGCACCGTGCTCATATTCGTTGTATGGAAACGCGCCTTCGCTTGCAAAATGGCTTCCATGCCGTCCAAAATCCGACGCTGCGGGCAAGTGAGCGCCCATTGCTGCAAACGTTCAAGTTGGTCGCTGTATAACAAGCCGTCCGTCTGTCCGGCCTGGATATGCAACAAATCGCGATACAGATAGAAAAGCAACTGAAGTCCCAAGTCAAGCTGATGTTTTTCGGAAAAATGCGGAATCCAGCGGTCATTCACAAAAAACAGCAGCTGTAGCTCCGGTTTGCTGAGCATCTCGTATAATTGTAGCACTACTGTTCGAGCCTCAGCAAACCAACGATCTTGGCTGAGCGCCAACGCCTCGTCATCGCTGTTTGTCAAATGGGCAGCAAGCAATGCCAACGGCAACGGCACCCCCTCGCCGACAAGCTGATCGGCGAGTTCCGATGGCGGCAACGGCCGAAACGAAAACACTTGACAACGGGAAATCACCGTTTCCAGCAGGCGGTGATATTGTTCGGTCAGCAACACCGCCACCGTTCCCGGATGCGGTTCCTCCAAAAACTTTAGCAGGCTGTTGGCGGCGCTTGTCGTCATTTGTTCAGCGTGCTCCACAATGTACATTTTTTTATCCGACTCGACCGCCGTTTTTGTAAACTCTCGCTGCAGCCATTCAATTTGCTCTTTTTTGATCGTTTCCCCATCCGGACTGATCACCCGCACATCCGGATGATTGCCTGAATCGATGCGACGGCAGTTGCGGCATTGAAAACATGGAAAGACGCCAGACGGGGACAGGCAAAACAAACTTTTGGCCAGCAGGAGGCTCGCCGCTTTTTTTCCTGTCCCTCGCCGCCCTTCAAACAGATAGGCATGGGAAATCCGTCCCTTTTCAAGCCCACTTTGCAGCATTTTCGCCACGACCGGCTGCCGCTTCGCTAACTGTTCCCACCGCATCGTCATCACTCTTTTCCCCTTTTTCACTTTCTATTCTATCATGTCCGCTCATCATCATCACGACCGGATTCATGGAAATCACGCTTTCATCTTCCTTTCAGGCGAGCGAGCACCACTGCTGCCGTTTCAGCGAAAACATCATCAAGCGAGCGGCTCGCATCAATAACAACGATCCGATCGGCAAATCGCTCAACCAACCGCCGATACCCTTCCCTTACTTTATCATGGAAAGACAACGCCTCAAGATCAAGCCGATTGACCTCTCTCGCATTGTGTCGAATTCGCTCGAGTCCAATGCGCGGATCAAGATCAAAGTAAATCGTCAAGTCCGGCATATGCCCGTCAATGGCAAACTCGTTGATTTTCCATACTTCTTCGATGCCAAGACCGCGGGCAAATCCTTGGTAAGCAAGAGAGCTGTCAACGAACCGGTCGCAAAGAACGATGCACCCGGCTTCAAGCGCCGGAACAATCCTTTCCAGCAAGTGCTGCCTTCTCGCTGCTGCATACAACAGTGCCTCCGTGCGCCCATCCATTTCCGTGTACTCGCGGTTTAAAATGAGCGAACGAATCGCCTCAGCGATGCGGACCCCTCCAGGCTCTCTCGTTGTTAAGACGGCCCTGCCCTGCTCCCGCAAAAACCGTTCGAGTTTGCTGATTATTGTCGTTTTCCCGGCCCCCTCCGGCCCTTCAAACGAAAAAAAGCATCCGTTCATCGTCGTCGCCTCCTTTCTACCCTTCCCATTCGTATACAACGAGCTTCCCTTCCCGGAGCTGGCTTCCTCCTTGCCAATGCGCTCGATGGCGGAGAAGTTCACGAATTTGCGCAATATGGATCGAACCGACCCGCTCCCCAATCCAAACGAGCGGCACCCCCGGAGGGTATGGGATTACCGTTTCCGCCGCCACACGCCCTTCCGCTTCCTCTAAAGACACCGCCTTTTTCCGTGCATGACGCAATTTCTCGTACGAAACGACACTTGACAATGGCGAATCGGACAACATGAACGAACCAAACGTCGGCTCCTCGCCTGTAGGCAATTGCCGCCATGCCCGCTTCATTCGTTCTGCTGCTTCACGAAGACGCCCTGTCGCCGCCAACGGACAAACAAGCAACACATTGAACGGATCAGCCAGCTCGGCAAACACTCCTTGACGCTCGAGCTGTTGCTGCAGTTCATACCCTGTCAACCGACAGCGCGTCTGCACCGTCACCTTTAACAAATCGGTCTGCACGCCAGACTGCTGCGATGACACCACGGCCACTCCATCGATGTCATCTATGACAGCCTTCAATTCTTCCACTTCAGCAACGATCGCCGCCACATCGTCTTTCGTAAGTTCCGCCACATAGTTTCGCGCTAAGTCAAGCGACGCCATAATCGGATAGGACGGGCTGCTTGACTGAAACAGTTGCAAAAAATATTTCAACCGCTCGATATCAACCTGTTCACTGTTCACGTGCAAAAAAGCCCCCATCGTCATGGCGGGCAGCGTTTTGTGCGCCGATTGTACGACGATATCAGCGCCGCATGCCAACGCTGGTTTAGGAAACGGGCAACCGGCGACAAAGTGGGCGCCATGAGCCTCATCCACCAGTACAGGAATGCCCCGTTCATGAGCCAAACGGACAATCTCTGTCAAATCAACGGCCATTCCATAGTAATTCGGGTTGGTCAGCACAATGGCAACCGCATCGCTATGCAACGCCAACGCTTCTTTGATGAGATCGGTGCGAACGTGGGAGGCGACACGCACATGGGTGTCAACTTCCGGTGAAAGAAGAACTGGAGTCGCTCCCATCAGTTGCAGCGCATGCATAATTGACTTATGGCAGTTGCGTTGCACAATCACTTTCTGTCCCTTTTCCCGACATACAGCGGCGATCATAGCCAAATTTCCTGCCGTTGATCCGTTCACAAGAAAAAACGTCTCCCGGGCGCCATACAGCTCAGCTGCTAACGCCTGCGCCTCGGCAATGACCGACTCCGGATGATGCAAATCATCAAGTCCAGCAATCTCCGTGGCATCCAATGCTAATAACGGCAGAAACATAGTCTTCGCTTTTTTTGAGAACACCGTCCCATATTTATGGCCCGGCACATGGAAGGAAACCGGACGCTGTGTCCAATGATGCATGAGGGCATCATATAAAGGCGTTCGTGACTGATCCATCATCAACCTCTTCCTTTTCATCTAAAAACATGAAATGCATCATCTTTCCCGTCCCCCGCTTTGATCAACAGGGACACTTCTTAGAAGAAAACAAGAGCGGCCGTACTTTTCTCAAAAAACGTTCGCGACCACGTTTTGTTCTCTATGCTAGCCGAAAATGACCGACCAAGGCAGCCGTTCTCTCAAGAAGAAACCGTTCTCGCCAAAGAGGAACGAGGGTGAATACTAAGAATAATAGTAACAAGTCTAGTACGCCCATACAAGAAAAATAGGCCTGATACACAAAACAGGCCCTTGTTATGAATAAATTTTCGATATGAACATTTTTCGCAGCTGCTGCACATAAAATGAATAATTCGGATCATCGGGATCCGTCTGTACGATCGCCTTGTTGCAATCTAGACAAAGAAAATGGCCGAAAAGAAAAATGCCTTCCTTTTTTTCCTGTTCACATACAAGGCAAACCGCCTCACGCTGATTTCCGCCTGCCGCCGACGCTCTCACACTCTCCACCTCCCATCCTCTATGTTTCCCCCATTTCTACCGTTCTATACTGCTAGCAGTTGGAAATAGTAGTTGAAAAGATACGTTACCTTGATTTCTCACGTTCCTGTAAAAACAAAAGCAGCTCATTGCTTATTGTGTGCAATGAGCTGCCTTCAATTGCCTAGCAGCGACCTACTCTTGCAGGGGCGCTGGCCCCAACTACCATCGGCGCTGGAGGGCTTAACTTCCGTGTTCGGGATGGGAACGGGTGTTTCCCCTCCGCTATCACCACTAGGCAAGCCATTCCGTTTTTCATCAATCATTATACCAGAAAATCAATTCCTGTCAAGAAGGAACTCATTCCTTCAAAACTAGATAACCGTCGGAAGAAGCCGCGCTTCATACTGTCTAGCTCCGGCCGCCATCGGCTCACGACGCTTCGGTCCTGCTGTGGCGGCATAGCCTCCTCGCAGGCCATCCAGCGCGTTTCGCCAATCGGCGGGGGTCCTCCGCTTTTCTAGGTTAAGCCCTCGATCGATTAGTATCCGTCAGCTCCACGTGTCGCCACGCTTCCACCTCGGACCTATCGACCTCGTCATCTTCGAGGGATCTTACTCGCCTAACGCGATGGGAAATCTCATCTTGAGGGGGGCTTCACGCTTAGATGCTTTCAGCGCTTATCCCGTCCGCACATAGCTACCCAGCGGTGCCCCTGGCGGGACAACTGGTACACCAGCGGTGCGTCCATCCCGGTCCTCTCGTACTAAGGACAGCTCCTCGCAAATTTCCTACGCCCGCGACGGATAGGGACCGAACTGTCTCACGACGTTCTGAACCCAGCTCGCGTACCGCTTTAATGGGCGAACAGCCCAACCCTTGGGACCGACTACAGCCCCAGGATGCGATGAGCCGACATCGAGGTGCCAAACCTCCCCGTCGATGTGGACTCTTGGGGGAGATCAGCCTGTTATCCCCGGGGTAGCTTTTATCCGTTGAGCGATGGCCCTTCCATGCGGAACCACCGGATCACTAAGCCCGACTTTCGTCCCTGCTCGACCTGTCCGTCTCGCAGTCAAGCTCCCTTGTGCCTTTGCACTCTCCGAATGATTTCCAACCATTCTGAGGGAACCTTTGGGCGCCTCCGTTACCTTTTGGGAGGCGACCGCCCCAGTCAAACTGCCCACCTGACACTGTCTCCCACCCCGCTCAGGGGTGCGGGTTAGAATTTCAATACCGCCAGGGTGGTATCCCACCGTCGCCTCCACCGAAGCTGGCGCTCCGGCTTCTTAGGCTCCCACCTATCCTGTACAAGCGATACCAAAATTCCATATCAGGCTGCAGTAAAGCTCCACGGGGTCTTTCCGTCCTGTCGCGGGAAACCTGCATCTTCACAGGTAGTATAATTTCACCGGGTCTCTCGTTGAGACAGCGCCCAAGTCGTTACACCTTTCGTGCGGGTCGGAACTTACCCGACAAGGAATTTCGCTACCTTAGGACCGTTATAGTTACGGCCGCCGTTTACTGGGGCTTCGGTTCGCACCTTCGCTTCCGCTAAGCGCTCCCCTTAACCTTCCAGCACCGGGCAGGTGTCAGCCCCTATACGTCGCCTTTCGGCTTCGCAGAGACCTGTGTTTTTGATAAACAGTCGCTTGGGCCTTTTCACTGCGGCTCTTCCAGGCTCTTCACCCGAAAGAGCACCCCTTCTCCCGAAGTTACGGGGTCATTTTGCCGAGTTCCTTAACGAGAGTTCTCCCGCGCGCCTTAGGATTCTCTCCTCGCCTACCTGTGTCGGTTTGCGGTACGGGCACCTCTTCCCTCGCTAGAGGCTTTTCTTGGCAGTGTGAAATCGGGGACTTCCGGATCACTCCGTCGCCATCACAGCTTGGCCTTGCGGCCAGCGGATTTGCCTACTGGCCAGCCTCACTGCTTGGACAGGCTCTTCCAGCCGCCTGCTCGCCCTATCCTCCTGCGTCCCCCCATCGCTCCAACGGGAAGGAGGTGGTACAGGAATCTCCACCTGTTGCCCATCACCTACGCCTTTCGGCCTCGGCTTAGGTCCCGACTAACCCTGAGCGGACGAACCTTCCTCAGGAACCCTTAGGCTTTCGGCGCAGAGGATTCTCACCTCTGTTTTCGCTACTCATACCGGCATTCTCACTTCTAAGCGCTCCACCAGTCCTTCCGGTCTGGCTTCTCTGCCCTTAGAACGCTCCCCTACCGATGACCAACGGTCATCCCGCAGCTTCGGCGGCACGTTTAGCCCCGGTACATTTTCGGCGCAGAGTCACTCGACCAGTGAGCTATTACGCACTCTTTAAATGGTGGCTGCTTCTAAGCCAACATCCTGGTTGTCTTCGCAACTCCACATCCTTTTCCACTGAACGTGCACTTGGGGGCCTTAGCTGGCGATCTGGGCTGTTTCCCTCTCGACTACGGATCTTATCACTCGCAGTCTGACTCCCGGGCATAAGTCGTTGGCATTCGGAGTTTGACTGGGTTCGGTAACCCGATGAGGGCCCCTAGCCCAATCAGTGCTCTACCTCCAAGACTCTTACACCCGAGGCTAGCCCGAAAGCTATTTCGGGGAGAACCAGCTATCTCCAAGTTCGATTGGCATTTCACCCCTACCCACACCTCATCCCCGCACTTTTCAACGTGCGTGGGTTCGGGCCTCCAGCCGGTGTTACCCGGCCTTCACCCTGGACATGGGTAGATCACCTGGTTTCGGGTCGACGACGACGTACTTCACGCCCTGTTCAGACTCGCTTTCGCTGCGGCTCCGCCTCTTCGACTTAACCTCGCACGCCATCGTCACTCGCCGGTTCATTCTACAAAAGGCACGCCATCACCCATGAACGGGCTCTGACTACTTGTAGGCACACGGTTTCAGGTTCTCTTTCACTCCCCTTCCGGGGTGCTTTTCACCTTTCCCTCACGGTACTGGTTCGCTATCGGTCACTAGGGAGTATTTAGCCTTGGGAGATGGTCCTCCCTGCTTCCGACGGGATTTCCCGTGTCCCGCCGTACTCAGGAGCCGCTCGGGAGGGAACGAAGTTTCGACTACAGGGCTCTCACCTTCTCTGGCCGGCCGTTCCAGACCGGTTCGTCTACCCCGTTCCTTTCTCACTCCCATAGTGAGCGGTCCTACAACCCCAAGAGGACTCGCCTCTTGGTTTGGGCTGTTCCCGTTTCGCTCGCCGCTACTCAGGGAATCGCGTTTGCTTTCTTCTCCTCCGGGTACTAAGATGTTTCAGTTCCCCGGGTGTGCCCTCCATGCCCTATGGATTCAGGCATGGATACTGCCCCATTACGGACAGTGGGTTCCCCCATTCGGACATCTCCGGATCCACGCTTGCTTACAGCTCCCCGGAGCGTTTCGGCGTTTGCCCCGTCCTTCATCGGCTCCTAGTGCCAAGGCATCCACCGTGCGCCCTTTCTAGCTTAACCTACAGCGTCTCGGCTTCTTCCTTATTGTCTAGCTTCGGCGCCTAGCTCTCTTCTGCCAAATAACCTCCCCCTTGGGATGCAAGCATCCCTGCGGGTGAAGAACATTTGGCTTCGAGATCGCTAGGATGGCGATATTTCGCCGTTGCCCGCAGGACGCGGGCGGCCTTTAGGCGAAATTTCGGCGCCTCAGCTTTTCCGGTTATCTAGTTTTCAAGGAACGATGGAAATGGTGGAGCCTATCGGGATCGAACCGATGACCTCCTGCGTGCAAAGCAGGCGCTCTCCCAGCTGAGCTAAGGCCCCTTCATCGAGATGGGCCTAAGTGGACTTGAACCACCGACCTCACGCTTATCAGGCGTGCGCTCTGACCAGCTGAGCTATAGGCCCATAACCAATATCGTTGTGTCGAGGAATCATGCTCCCTCAAAACTAAACAAAACCACAAGCGCCTCTGTGTGAACGATCCATCGTTGTCTTGCTTCCGCTTTTCGTATTGGCTAGCTCCGGCCGCCATCGACTCGCGACGCTTCGGTCCTGCTGCGGCGGCAATAGCCTCCTCGCAGGCCCTCCAGCGCGTTTCGCCGATTGGCGGGCGGCCTTCGCTTTTCCCCTTAGAAAGGAGGTGATCCAGCCGCACCTTCCGGTACGGCTACCTTGTTACGACTTCACCCCAATCACTTGCCCCACCTTCGGCGGCTGGCTCCCGTCAGGGTTACCGCACCGACTTCGGGTGTTGCAAGCTCTCGTGGTGTGACGGGCGGTGTGTACAAGGCCCGGGAACGTATTCACCGCGGCATGCTGATCCGCGATTACTAGCGATTCCGGCTTCATGCAGGCGAGTTGCAGCCTGCAATCCGAACTGAGAGCGGCTTTTTGGGATTCGCTCCCCCTCGCGGGTTCGCTGCCCTTTGTACCGCCCATTGTAGCACGTGTGTAGCCCAGGTCATAAGGGGCATGATGATTTGACGTCATCCCCACCTTCCTCCGACTTGTCGCCGGCAGTCCCTCTAGAGTGCCCAACTGAATGCTGGCAACGAGAGGCGAGGGTTGCGCTCGTTGCGGGACTTAACCCAACATCTCACGACACGAGCTGACGACAACCATGCACCACCTGTCACCCTGTCCCCCCGAAGGGGGAACGCCCAATCTCTTGGGTGGTCAGGGGATGTCAAGACCTGGTAAGGTTCTTCGCGTTGCTTCGAATTAAACCACATGCTCCACCGCTTGTGCGGGCCCCCGTCAATTCCTTTGAGTTTCAGCCTTGCGGCCGTACTCCCCAGGCGGAGTGCTTATCGCGTTAGCTGCAGCACTAAAGGGTGTGACCCCTCTAACACTTAGCACTCATCGTTTACGGCGTGGACTACCAGGGTATCTAATCCTGTTTGCTCCCCACGCTTTCGCGCCTCAGCGTCAGTTACAGGCCAGAGAGCCGCCTTCGCCACTGGTGTTCCTCCACATCTCTACGCATTTCACCGCTACACGTGGAATTCCGCTCCCCTCTCCTGCACTCAAGCTCCCCAGTTTCCAATGACCCTCCACGGTTGAGCCGCGGGCTTTCACATCAGACTTAAGGAGCCGCCTGCGCGCGCTTTACGCCCAATAATTCCGGACAACGCTCGCCCCCTACGTATTACCGCGGCTGCTGGCACGTAGTTAGCCGGGGCTTTCTCGTGAGGTACCGTCACCGCGCCGCCTTGTTCAAACGGCGCTCCTTCGTCCCTCACAACAGAGCTTTACGACCCGAAGGCCTTCTTCGCTCACGCGGCGTCGCTCCGTCAGGCTTTCGCCCATTGCGGAAGATTCCCTACTGCTGCCTCCCGTAGGAGTCTGGGCCGTGTCTCAGTCCCAGTGTGGCCGGTCACCCTCTCAGGCCGGCTACGCATCGTCGCCTTGGTGAGCCGTTACCTCACCAACTAGCTAATGCGCCGCGGGCCCATCCGCAAGTGACAGCCAAAGGCCGCCTTTCAACCAAAGACCATGCGGTCTTCGGTGTTATCCGGTATTAGCTCCGGTTTCCCGGAGTTATCCCGGTCTTGCGGGCAGGTTGCCCACGTGTTACTCACCCGTCCGCCGCTGACCCAACCAGAGCAAGCTCCGATTCGGTCCGCTCGACTTGCATGTATTAGGCACGCCGCCAGCGTTCGTCCTGAGCCAGGATCAAACTCTCCAAAAAAAGTGGATTGGCTTTGTAAGCTTCGGCGCCGACACCAAACGTGTCAAGCGACCTCCACTTTTTGTATTGTCTAGCTTCGGCCGCTATCGGCTCGCGACGCTTCGGTCCTGCTGCGGCGGCGATAGCCTCCTCGCAGGCCCTCCAGCGCGTTTCGCCGATAGGCGAGCGGCCTCCGCTTTTCGTATTGGCGCTTGGGTTTTGTTTAGTTTTCAAGGAGCATGAGCGATATCATCTCGCACACTTTTATTATTATAGACATCCATCAAGTCATTGTCAAGATGTTTTTTGTCGACAGCGACGTTATTTAATATACCTAACAATGATCAAAAAGTCAATGGTTTTTTATAAAAAAATGACGTCCCTAAAAAAGTAAGGAGACGTCTCTTTCTCTCCATCACAAAACGATTCGTGTTCCATCGTTTCTTTATATTGGATTTTGCCCTTTCGCTACAAGAATGGCCTTTCTCCTACAAAATATACTGATCAATGACAATCAACGCTGCTGCTCCGGGAAGACCGAGAAACCCGCAAATGAGTGAAGTGATGAAATTGATCGGTATATGAACGCTGAACTGTCCGCCGATGGCGTTGATGACAAACAATGCAAGCGCGCCGACGAGCAGCCGAACGGCAGCGTAACCGATCAAGCGGAGCGCTTTAAGGCGGGCGCCAACAATCAGCAGCATTGTGATGAATACCAATAACAAAGGAATCACAACATTTGGCTCCAAAGACTCAACCCCCTTTTTTCTACGCTTGTACTACAAACGTATGAACAGCGGGGGAAAAAAGAACAAAAAATATAGCGAAGGGCACATTCTTTTCATCAGAAGGAAGGTTTGAGAAACACTGTTGGAGAGCGGTATTTCTCCTTCAATCACCGGCCTTCCATGGTTTCAGGCGTTTCTAACCCCTCGGCTGCATTTCAGCCCTAGTAGTGGGCGCTCAAAGCCGTCTAACCGGAAGAAACAATCACCAACGATTTCCACACCGACATCACCGGCTTCTCCTATGCTCAGCGACGAACCGCTCCGCGCATAGGATGGAACCGATGGACGTTTGTCACGCGGCGGTGCTTTGCCTCGCGGAGAAGAAACAAATATTTGGCCTCGGCGAGTTGCAGCGCGCTCCACACTTCTGGTGACGGGTCGACGCTTTTTTCGATGAGCTGCTTTTGCTCGAGCCATTCGTCTCTTGCCTTTTGCAGTTCAGCTAGCAGCTTTTCATCAAACTGTCTCTTTAGTTTCCCCTTTCGCCGCCAAAGCAAATCGATCCCCACCTTTTTTTCTCTATAGTTCGCGACGCCCTTCCAACGCCTTTGACAGTGTCACTTCATCCGCATATTCCAAATCACCGCCAACAGGCAAGCCATGAGCGATGCGAGTCACTTTAATCCCCGTTGGCTTCAACAGGCGCGAGATATACATCGCCGTTGCTTCTCCCTCAATGTTTGGGTCGGTTGCCAAAATGACTTCTTGAATCGTTTCGTCCTGCAACCGCGCCAATAGTTCGGCGATTTTAATATCTTCCGGACCAATGCCTTCCATTGGGGAGATTGCGCCGTGCAAGACGTGATATAAGCCGTTGTATTCTTTCATTCTCTCCATGGCGATGACGTCTTTCGGATCCTGTACGACACAAATCGTTGTTCGATCCCGACGCTCATCTTTGCAAATGTAGCAAGGATCGCGATCGGTGATATGTCCACAAACCGTGCAGTAACGAATCTGTCGCTTGACGTCAACGAGCGCTTTGGCAAATTCAAGCACGGTATCCTCTTTCATGGCTAACACATGAAAAGCTAGGCGGGCAGCCGTTTTTGGGCCGATCCCGGGCAGTTTCATAAAGCTATCAATCAGTTTGGATAGCGGTTCTGGATAATGCATCGTATCCCCCTAGAACAATCCTGGAATGTTAAGCCCTTTTGTAAACTGCCCCATCATATCATTGGCCAGTTCATCCGCTTTTTTGAGGGCGTCGTTTGTCGCTGCTAAAACCAAATCTTGCAGCATTTCAATGTCATCCGGATCGACCACTTCTTCTTTAATGTTTACCTGTAAAATTTGTTTATGGCCGTTGGCGATCACGGTTACCATGCCGCCCCCGGCTGTGCCTTCCACTGTTTTTTCCGCCAGTTCTTCCTGCGCCTTTTGCATTTCTTTTTGCATTTTTTGCATTTGCTTTAACATTTTTTGCATATTGCCCATTCCGCCACGCATCATTTTCACATCCTCCTTTGGTCGGTTATTCTTTCATTTCGATCAATTCCTCGCCAAACAGCCGCTTTGCCTCAGCGATCAACGGCTCCTCCTCGCTTTTTTCCGCTTTGGCTTCTTTGTTGCGGATAAACTCTTCCCTTATTTTTCCCCATTCCTCTTCCGGGATAGCGATCATTTCAAAGCGCCGATGAGTCAGTTCAAACAAAATGGCTTCAACGTTTTCTTTGACCGAGCTTGCTGGATCGGTTGCCATTTTGCAATGGATTTCATATTTAAATTTTAACACAAATGCCGAGGCATTTGCCGCAACAGGCTCGCTTTCTTGCAGGAGCGCGGCGTGCGATACTTTGTGCTGCCGCTTTAACGTATCAAGCACATCCGCCCAGCGGCCTTTCACCAGTGCCAAATCTTCGTGCGTCGCTTGCTTCAACAGCTCATAAATGCGGCCGACTGGCGCTTTATATCCCCCTGCTTTCACCGCTTTCACCGGTTTTTTCGTTGAGGCGGGAGCGGATGAAGAAACGGACGATTGTTCCTTTAGACGGCGCAATTCTGCTTCTAGCATGTCCAGTCGCTTCATCAACGGTTCAAGTTCGGAAACAGAGAGCGCCGAAGCGGCGGATGGCGAATGACAAAGCTTCACAAGCGCCACTTCCAGCAAAAGGCGCGGGTGGTTCGTCCATTTCATCTCTTGCTGGCTTTTGTTCAGCAATTCGATAGCCCCGTACACATCGTGGAGCGAAATCGTCTCAGCAAGGGAGACGAACGTTTCATCAACAATGGCAATTTGAATGGCGTCTTCGACATGAGGGGCAGTTTTATAGAAAAGCAAGTCGCGATAGTACAAAATCAAGTCTTCCACCAAACGATTCGGGTCTTTTCCTTGCTCCATCATCGCCTCAAACTGTTGCAACACTGCGGCCGTGTCTTTCCGGTGAATCGCTTCAATCAAACCGGCCAACACTGCAAATGACGCCGCCCCGGTCATCATCAACACATCGTCAAGCTCGATCGTTCCATCGCTAAACGAGATGGCCTGATCGAGCAAACTGAGAGCATCACGCATTCCGCCATCGGCAGCACGAGCGATAGCGGACAGTGCCTCATCGGATGCCTGCACCCCCTGGGCATTGGCTACGTATTTCAGACGCGACACGAGACCCGATAGCGGGATGCGGCGAAAATCAAACCGTTGGCAGCGGGAAATAATCGTCGCCGGAATTTTGTGCGGTTCAGTGGTAGCCAAAATAAAAATGACGTGTTTCGGCGGCTCTTCCAACGTTTTCAGCAAGGCGTTAAACGCGCCGATTGATAGCATGTGCACTTCATCGATAATGTACACTTTGTAGCGGACCGAGGTCGGAGCGAATTTGACCTTTTCGCGAATGTCGCGGATTTCATCGACACGGTTGTTGGAGGCGGCGTCAATTTCCAACACATCCGGAATCGTTCCGTCTGTGATGCCGAGGCAAGCAGGGCATTCGTTGCATGGTTCGGCCGCCGGAGCCCGTTCGCAGTTGACCGCCTTGGCAAAAATTTTCGCCGCGCTCGTTTTTCCCGTCCCGCGCGGACCGGAAAATAAGTAAGCGTGCGATATTTTATGGTGAAGCAGGGCGCTTTGCAACGTCTTGGTCACGTGCTCCTGGCCAACCATGTCAGCGAAGCGCTGCGGCCGGAAAACACGGTATAACGCTTGATATGCCACGGAAAACGGCCCTCCTCTTCCTCTCATCTTATTTATTATATAACTTCTCGTTTCGATTTGAAATAACAAAAAACCCACTCGTTATGAGTGGGTTTTTTCGGCTATGTAAGGCCGTGCACCTTCTGTCGATTAGCTGCCCCGAGCGTTGCTCAAGCAGTTAGCTCAGCCCAGGCACCCCTGCGGCACATGGGAGCATCCGCTTACTGCTGCTTCCTTCCGGACCTGACAGGGTTCACGGAATCCCATTGCGCAGGACCCAGACGTCAACACCACTTGCTTGAGACAGACCTCACAACAGACTAACCTCGAGAAGGAATTCAGCCTCGCTAGAGCGGATTGCGAGTACAGGGCACCGCTACCTCCCCGCTTAGCACGGCACTATCAGTATAGCTCGTTTGCAGAAAAAAAGCAATGTCACCGAACCGATTTTTCATTGGAACTCCCGCCAACATTTCTCTTCTGTTCCCGCAGCCGGCGGAAAAAATCGCTTAACAGCAAACCGCACTCGCTTGCCAACACACCGCTCGTCACGCTAGCTTGATGATTGAACCGGCTCTCTTGCAGCAAGTTCATCAACGTCCCGGCGCAGCCTCCTTTTGGGTCGCTGGCACCAAACACCACCCGCTCAATGCGGGAAAGGACGATCGCTCCCGCACACATGGCGCATGGCTCAAGCGTCACATACAACGTCGCCCGCTCAAGCCGCCATGAACCGATGGACCGACACGCTTCGTCAATCGCTAAAATTTCCGCATGGGCAATGGCGCGCTGCTCCGTTTCCCGCAAATTATGGGCGCGGGCGATGATGCGGCCGTCTTGAACGATGATGGCGCCGATCGGCACTTCGCCGATTTGTTCGGCTTTTTTTGCCTCTTCAATCGCCAACCTCATGTAATACTCATCGTGGTTCATCGTATACCCCTTTGCGCAAACGGTCATTTCTCTTGCCTTTCCATCATAAAATATGGAGAATAAAGACGCAACTAGGAGGGCCAGTATGCAAATCCATGTCATACAGAGCGGACAAACGTTGAGCGGGATTGCCGAGGCATACGGAACGACCGTCGAGGAAATTGTCCGCGCCAACAAGCTCCCAAACCCTGATAAACTCGTTGTCGGCCAGACGCTGGTGATCCCGATCGTTGGCCGTTTTTATTGGGTGCAGCGCGGCGACAGTTTATGGTCGATTGCACGCCGATTCTCGATTCCGATGCAGCGGCTTGCAGAGGTGAACCGCCTCTCGTTAAATGCCCCGCTGCGGGTCGGTCAGCGGCTGTACATCCCTCCCGGCGCCAAGCGGAGAGCGGAATTTAACGCATACATTGAGCCGCGCGGAACGACTGTCAGCCCGGCACTGGAAGCGAGCGCCCGCGAGGCCGCCCCGTATTTGACCTATTTAAGCCCCTTTTATTTTTCTATCCGGCGCGACGCGACACTGCAAGAACCGCCGCTTGACGACGTTCCGGCCATCGCCCGCGCCAACCGCGTCACGCTTGTTATGGTGGTTGCCAACATTGAAAACGGGCAATTCAGCGACGAGCTTGGCGCCCTTATTTTAACGAATGAGACGCTACAAAACCGCTTGCTCGACAACATTGTCGCGACCGCCAGACGTTACGGTTTTCGCGACATTCATTTCGATTTTGAATATTTGCGCCCGGAAGACCGCGAGGCATACAACGCCTTTTTGCGCAAGGCGAAACGGCGGTTTGAACGAGAAGGGTGGCTAATGTCGACCGCGTTAGCGCCGAAAACGAGTGCGACTCAGCGCGGGCGCTGGTATGAGGCGCACGATTACCGTGCCCACGGACAAATCGCCGATTTTGTCGTCATTATGACGTACGAATGGGGGTACAGCGGCGGACCGCCAATGCCCGTTTCGCCAATCGGCCCGGTCCGGCGCGTACTTGAGTATGCTCTTTCGGAAATGCCGGCAGGAAAAATTTTAATGGGACAAAACTTGTATGGCTATGACTGGACGTTGCCGTACGTACCGGGCGGTCCATACGCCCGAGCGATTAGTCCGCAGCAAGCCATCGCCCTCGCTGCGAGGTATAACGTCGCCATTGAATACGACATCGAGGCGCAGGCGCCACACTTTCGCTATCGCGATGAGAACGGCCGCGAACATGAAGTATGGTTTGAAGACGCCCGGTCGATTCAAGCCAAATTCCAGTTAGTCAAAGAACTCGGGCTGCGCGGGGTGAGTTACTGGAAGCTTGGCCTTGATTTCCCGCAAAATTGGTTGTTGATCAATGATCAGTTTATCGTCGGAAAGAGGGGAGGATGACGGATAAAAAAACCCGCCTTCAATCGGCGGGTTTTTTTATGGTCGGAAACGGCGGCTTAGTGGGAAGCCGTTCCGAATAGACAATTCTCCTCTTATGCGCGTCAGTATGGCTCTTCATCGCCGTGGCTGAGAATAGGGGAATTGGCGTCTGCCGTTCCTTTCTTCTCATTGCCAACGTCATTCACTATAACACGACCGCAAGGAAAAGTCAATCAATGGCGAAGAGGAATCACCTCTGTTCCCCGCTTAGCGAATGACATCCCGATTCCCCATGTACGGACGGAGCGCCTCGGGAATGACGACCGATCCGTCTTCCTGCTGATAGTTTTCCAAAATGGCGGCGACAGTGCGCCCGATCGCCAGCCCTGAGCCGTTTAGCGTATGCACATACTCCGGCTTTGCGTTCGGCTCGCGGCGAAAGCGGATATTGGCACGGCGCGCCTGGAACGCCTCGAAGTTGCTGCACGACGAAATTTCCCGGTACGTGCCATAGCTTGGCAGCCACACCTCGATGTCATACGTCTTCGCCGCGGAAAATCCAAGATCCCCTGTACACAAGGCGACGACACGATACGGAAGCCCGAGCCGCTGCAAGATCGTTTCCGCTTGGCGCGTCAATGTTTCGAGCTCGGCATATGAATCCTCCGGCTTGACGAACTTGACGAGCTCGACTTTATTGAATTGGTGCTGGCGGATGAGCCCTCTCGTGTCGCGGCCAGCCGAGCCAGCTTCGGCACGGAAGCACGCGCTGTAAGCCGCATAGTAAAGCGGCAAATCGTCAGCCGCTAAAATTTCATCGCGATGCAAGTTCGTCACCGGCACTTCCGCTGTCGGAATGAGGAAATAATCCTCGCTGTCCAAATGAAACGCATCCTCAGCAAACTTCGGAAGCTGCCCGGTTCCGATCATGCTCGCCCGGTTCACTAAATATGGCGGCCACACCTCTTGGTAACCAAACTCATCGAGATGAATGTCGAGCATAAAGTTGATTAAGGCCCGCTCAAGACGAGCCCCTAGCCCTTTATAAAACACAAACCGGCTTCCTGCCACTTTGGCAGCCCGCTCGAAGTCGAGCAAACCAAGTTGATCGGCGATTTCCCAATGCGGCTTCGGTGCAAACGGAAACGAGCGCGGTTCTCCCCATCGTCTCACTTCGACGTTATCTTCTTCCGATTGGCCGACCGGCACAGACTCATGCGGCACGTTTGGCATCGACAAAAGAAGGCCGTCAAGCTCTTCTTCAAGTTGGCGAATTTGCTCGTCCAATTGTTTAATGTGGTCGCCGACTTGACGCATTTCGGCGATCAACGGTTCAGCGTCCTTTTTTTCGCGCTTTAAGGCGGCGATTTGTTGCGACACATTGTTGCGCTTGCTTTTCAACTCTTCGACTTCCGCGATCAAACGGCGGCGCTCCTTGTCGAGCTGCTCAAACCGGTCGATGTGGGCCAAGTCCCCGCCCCGCTGCATCAGCTTTTCTTTTACCTCTGGAAATTGAGTGCGCAGTAATTTTACATCCAGCATTTGTTTTACCTCCTTACCCACCATTTATTATACATAAAAACGCTCCCGTCCCAAAAAAAGGGACGGGAGCGTTCCCGCGGTGCCACCCTTATTGAAGGCTAATCATGCCTTCCGCTCATGCCGATAACGGCGGCTGCCGAAAACGCCTACTGACCGCTTAGGTGTTCAGCATTTTGCTCGAGGATGGATTCACAGGCGCCTCCTGCCGGTTCGCACCACCCACCGGCTCTCTGAAAGGAGGGATGCCTGCTACTAGTTCCTCTCATCGCGTTCGCATTTATTATACGCTTGATACCGTTTTTGCTTCCTTGACCATATTTAAGAAGTATTGCATGAACCGATGGTCATCGGTCAGTTCGGGGTGGAACGAGCAGCCAAGAAATTGGCCTTGCCGGGCCGCGACAATGCGGTCGTTGTATGTCGCGAGGACATCGACCCCGTCTCCGACCTCGACGATGTGCGGCGCACGGATGAAGACGCCGACGAACCCGTCGCCGACCCCTTGAATCGACAGCTCCGCTTCAAAGCTTTCCCGCTGCCGTCCGAACGAGTTCCGCTCGACCGTAATGTCCATCAACCCTAAGTGCGGCTCGTCGTAACCGACGATTCGTTTCGCCAGCAAAATGAGTCCAGCGCACGTGCCGAACATCGGCTTGCCGGCGGCGGCAAATTGCTTCAGCGGCTCCATGAGTCCGTACCGGTCAATGAGGCGCCGCATCGTCGTGCTTTCGCCACCCGGCAACACGAGCCCATCGAGTCCAGCGAGCTGCTCCGGTTTTTTCACGATGACCGCCTCGGCGCCGCACGCCTCAATGGCGCGCATATGTTCTTGCACGGCCCCTTGCAGTCCAAGCACTCCAATTTTCATCGTTCCTTAGCTCCTTTGTCCGGCTTACCAACCGCGTTCTTGCATGCGGTGCTCCGGCAACAATGTCGCGACATCGATGCCGCGCATCGCGCCGCCCAACCCTTTGGACAAGTGGGCGATCAGCTCGTAGTCCTCGTAATGAGTCGTCGCTTCAACGATCGCCCGCGCATATTTTTCCGGGTTTTCCGATTTGAAAATGCCTGACCCGACAAAGACGCCGTCTGCGCCTAAGTGCATCATGAGAGCAGCGTCAGCCGGTGTCGCGACACCGCCGGCGGCGAAATTGACGACCGGGAGGCGGCCAAGCCGTTTGATCTCGCGCAACACTTCCACCGGAGCCCCAAGCTGCTTCGCCTCAGCGACAAGCTCGTCCTCGCTCATGCTGACGACTTTGCGGATTTGCGCGTTGACTTTGCGCATATGGCGCACCGCTTCAACGATGTTGCCTGTCCCCGGCTCCCCTTTCGTCCGCAGCATCGACGCCCCCTCCGCGATGCGGCGGGCGGCCTCACCTAAGTCGCGGCACCCGCATACAAACGGAACCGTAAACTGCCGCTTGTCAATATGAAATTCTTCATCAGCTGGCGTCAACACTTCGCTTTCGTCGATGTAGTCAACGCCGAGCGCCTCAAGGACGCGCGCTTCCACATAATGACCGATGCGCACTTTCGCCATCACCGGGATGGAAACGGCGTTCATCACTTCTTCGACCACCGTCGGGTCCGCCATGCGCGCGACACCGCCGGCAGCGCGAATGTCCGCCGGGACGCGCTCGAGCGCCATGACCGCGACAGCCCCTGCCGCCTCAGCAATTTTCGCTTGTTCTGCATTGACAACGTCCATGATGACGCCGCCTTTTTGCATTTCCGCCATGCCGCGTTTGACGCGGTCTGTGCCTGTCAATGCCAACGTTGATTCCCCCTATTCCTATCCTTATGCTTAGTCATATACGCAAAAGGATGATTCCACTGTTTTATTTTACCTCAATTTTTACAAAAATCACAATGGAAAAAAGCTCCCCAAGCAGGGGAGTCGCTTCACAGCCAGCTTTTCACCGTTTTCGCAGCGCTCGTCCATAAGTCGACGAACAGGCCGCCGATCGCACGCATGGAGAGCACAAACCAGTTTGCTTTTTCCACCTCGACGGTCGTCACAAGCGGAACACGGATGTTTTTCTCCATGTCCGGGCTTAAAAAGGCAAGGGAGTCATCTCCTTTATAGTCGAGCGTCATATACCCGACAGTTTCTCCTTTTTTCAGCGGAGCGAGCAGTTTCCCTTCCTTTGTCATTTTTTTCTTATCGAATACATAGACGGGCTTGTACTGTTTTTCCTCACCGTTTTTGACGAGCAGTGTCAGCTTTTTCGCCGTAGCGACGCGCACTTCTTTTTCTTTCCCTTTGACTACCGGAACTGTGCTTTTTCCTTTCAGTTCATACCCTTTCGGATAAAGTGTTTGAAGCGAATATTGATGGAATCCGTAATCAAACAGTTTGGCCGTCTCTTGAAAGCGCGCCTCTTTTGTCGTTTTTCCACTCGCGTCTTTCGCGTTCATAACAACAGAAATGAGGCGCACCCCGTTCCGCTTTGCCGTTCCGGTAAAGCAGTTGCCGGCAAATTCTGTATAGCCAGTTTTCAGCCCGTCAACCCCTTCGTATCCGTATACAAGGCCGGGAAGCATCCAATTCCAGTTGTCCATTCGAATTTCATCTTCTGTTCCTTCCCGGAATATTTTTCGGGGAATACTCGCTGTTTCCAGCACTTCGGGATGGTCTTTCAACAGCCGGTAGGCAAGCATCGCCATGGCCCGTGCGGACATAACATTTTCCTCATCCGTATTCGTTCCCTCTGGATGGAAGCCCTTTAAGTCTTGATTGCTGAGTCCGGTCGCATTGACGAACTTATAATCTTTGAGCCCAAGCTGCTTCGCTTTTTTGTTCATCATCGTTACAAAATTTTTTTCCGATCCAGCTATGACCTCAGCAATGGCAACCGTTGCGGCATTAGCTGAATAAATCGCCATCGCTTCATACAGTTCCCGCACCGTATATTTGCCGTCCTTGCGCAGCGGGACGTTCGACAAGGCACGGTCCTGGGAAAGCCGATATACATACTCGCTCGGCGTATACGTTTGGTCCCATTTGACACGCTTCGCCTTAATCGCATCAAGAAGCAAATATTCGGTCATCATTTTTGTCATACTGGCAATGCCGAGCACTGTATCAATATTTTTTTTATACAAAATTCTTCCTGTTTGCGCGTCCACTAAAATGGCCGCATCGGCTCGAATGTCAAGCGGCGCGCTTTCCGCTTGCACCGTTCGTTGGAACGGCCAAACGGTCAAACAAAGACAAATCGATAGCAGCCAAAAAAACCAAGTTTGTTTTTTCGTTTTCACGTCGCACCCTCCTTACACAACCGTTATTGTAACATATGGACAGCCAAAAAAATAGACGGAGGACGAATCTCCGTCAAACTTAGGACGATTGGCGCAACTGCGCTTAAAACGCGGAGTAGTTTGGCGCCTCTTTCGTAATTTGTACATCGTGCGGATGACTTTCGCGCAACCCTGCGCCCGTCATGCGGATAAATTGCGTTTTCTCCCGCAACTCATCCAAGTTTCTCGTCCCGCAATAGCCCATACCGGCGCGCAGTCCGCCGACGAGCTGGTAAATCGTATCGGCGAGCGGTCCTTTGTATGGCACGCGCCCCTCAATGCCTTCGGGAACGAACTTTTTCGCATCTTCTTGAAAGTAGCGATCTTTGCTGCCGCGCTCCATCGCCGCGACCGATCCCATGCCCCGATATACTTTAAAGCGGCGGCCTTGATAAATTTCTGTCTCTCCCGGGCTTTCCGAAACGCCGGCGAGCAAGCTTCCAAGCATGACGGCATGCGCTCCAGCTGCGATCGCCTTCACGATGTCACCGGAGTATTTAATCCCGCCATCAGCGATAATGGGAACGCCGTGTTTGCGCGCCTCTGTCGCACAGTCGTAGATCGCCGTAATTTGTGGAACACCGACCCCGGCGACAACCCGCGTCGTACAAATGGATCCCGGTCCAATTCCAACCTTGACAATGTTCGCCCCCGCCTCAATTAAATCGCGCGTCGCCTCAGCTGTCGCGACATTGCCAGCGATAATGTTCAAGTCTGGGTATTGACGACGAATGTTCGCTACCGTCTCAAGAACACCTTTGGAGTGACCGTGCGCTGTGTCGACAACAATGACGTCGACTCCCGCCTCAACAAGCTTTTTGACGCGGATCATTGTGTCGGCTGTCACCCCTACGGCTGCACCGACAACAAGCCGTCCTTTAGCGTCCTTTGCCGAGTTAGGAAACTCGATCACCTTTTCAATATCCTTAATGGTGATGAGCCCCTTCAACACTCCGTTTTCATCGACCAAAGGCAGTTTTTCAACCTTATGTTTTTGCAAAATTTTCTCCGCTTCCTCCAACGTTGTTCCAACCGGAGCAGTGATTAAATGGTCCTTCGTCATTACCTCGGAAATTTTTATCGAGTAATCTTGAATGAAACGCAAATCGCGGTTCGTAATGATGCCAACAAGCTTTTGTTCTTCAGCATTGTTGACGATCGGCACACCTGAAATCCGGTATTTGCTCATTAAATGTTCCGCGTCATACACCTGATGGTCAGGTGTCAAGAAAAAGGGATCGGTAATAACCCCCCGCTCTGAGCGTTTCACTTTGTCAACTTGTTCGGCTTGCTGCTCAATGGACATATTTTTATGAATAATGCCAAGTCCTCCTTGCCGAGCCATGGCAATGGCCATCTCGGCTTCCGTCACAGTGTCCATGCCGGCACTAATAATGGGGATGTTCAGCTGCAGGGTATCGCTCAATTTTGTCGTCACATCAACGTCGCGCGGTAATACGTCTGATTTGGCTGGGATGAGAAGAACATCGTCAAACGTCAAACCTTCCTTTGCAAATTTCGTTTCCCACATGTTTTCTCCCCCTTGTCCGGAAATATTATTAGTAGCTTAACAACTGGTTAAACTACTGTCAAGGAATCAGGGAAATGTTCAACTTTTCAGTTATTTGTTCATCATCTAGTAACAGGGGGGATAAAATGTTCGGAAATAACAACAAACAACCCCGCCTTTCCGTTTTCCAATCCGCTGACACCGCTCGCCAATTTTTGCAGCAATGCTACAAACAATTGCATCGCGAAGATGCTGTTCAGCGCAGCTATACGAACTGCTACCCGTTTTTATATTATTTGGAGCACGGGCAGAACTTTTATGCTACGGCTCAACAGGCACCGCTGTCAATCAAGCCGGTGTTGTTGTTTTATGGTATGGTGCAGCTTTTAAAAGCATGTCTGCTTACCGTTGATCCCGATTATCCTGAGTCGACGTCAGTCCTCGCCCACGGTGTATCAGCAAGGAAACGGAAAAAGCAAGGTTATGAATTTCTTGATGATGAGGTAAAAGTACAAAAAAACGGTTTATTCACTCATTTTTCTGAAAAAATGTTTCATGTGAAACAGGAAGCCGGGGAGAAGTTTCGGATGGGGGCGTTGCTGCAACGGATCGGCGAATTGCATGACACCTTTTTCCTCTTAAGTGGACGAAAAAAGCAGTTGTCTTTGCCGGTTGTACATACTGTCTCCCCTCCAATGGTAGCCATCCCAAAAGCCATTTTAGACTATTATCACATGCCATTGACTCGCTTCCTTCAATACCTACGGGAAGAGGGGCAAGGAAAGGCGATCACATTTGTCAATGAAGAAGGAGAATGGCTACGTTTTCAACTGACAGCGCCGCTTTCCCCGGTCGGGGAGGGACCATTTTTCTTTCAGCTTGATGGCACCTATCGAATCGCGGTCAAGAAAGAAAAAATTTTTTTGTTACCGGAAATACATGCTCACTATTTATTGTTGTACAATTTGAGCATGATTTCTCGGTATGAAACCGAGTGGTGGTGCGAGCTTCTTCACTCCTATCCAAGCAAAGCGTATATTTTTATTGTCGAATTTCTCACCGTGTCAGCGAAAAAAGTTCCATGGCTCGTGAATGAATACTTGATGCAAAAATGGAACAGCTGCTCAGCCGATGCGTAAATGCCGTTATGATCCAACCCGCAGTAACGGCTGCCACTCTGCGTTGGCTGAGAACAAACTATTTCTTTACAGTACGAAACATAACGGTCAAACCAAACAAAAAATCCCTTGTCGATGTTCATGTCGACAAGGGATTTTTTTCCTAGCAGCGACCTACTCTTGCAGGGGCGCTGGCCCCAACTACCATCGGCGCTGGAGGGCTTAACTTCCGTGTTCGGGATGGGAACGGGTGTTTCCCCTCCGCTATCACCACTAGGCAAGCGATTCCGTTTTTCATGAATCATTATACCAGAAAATCAATTCCTGTCAAGAAGGAACTCATTCCTTCAAAACTAGATAACCGTCGGAAGAAGCCGCGCTTCGTACTGTCTAGCTCCGGCCGCCATCGGCTCGCGACGCTTCGATCCTGCTATGGCGGTATAGCCTCCTCGCAGGCCCTCCAGCGCGTTTCGCCGATCGGCGGGGGTCCTCCGCTTTTCTAGGTTAAGCCCTCGATCGATTAGTATCCGTCAGCTCCACGTGTCGCCACGCTTCCACCTCGGACCTATCGACCTCGTCATCTTCGAGGGATCTTACTCGCCTAACGCGATGGGAAATCTCATCTTGAGGGGGGCTTCACGCTTAGATGCTTTCAGCGCTTATCCCGTCCGCACATAGCTACCCAGCGGTGCCCCTGGCGGGACAACTGGTACACCAGCGGTGCGTCCATCCCGGTCCTCTCGTACTAAGGACAGCTCCTCGCAAATTTCCTACGCCCGCGACGGATAGGGACCGAACTGTCTCACGACGTTCTGAACCCAGCTCGCGTACCGCTTTAATGGGCGAACAGCCCAACCCTTGGGA
>NZ_CP199850.1:0-10000 GCF_052692335.1 Geobacillus sp. YF-1 | reverse complement strand
ACGGTTTTTATAGGATCTCATCGATAAATAGATCGCGCCGTTGATTCAATGGAAGCAACTGTCCCGTTTCAATGATTTTGACAATCGGTCGGACAGGATCGTCAGAGCGAGCAGATATTACTTCGGCCCGCTGGCCGTCAGAAAGCCGGATAATCGTGCCCTTTTGCAGCCCAATGAGGCCGTTGATCAACGCGGCGACAGCTTGGGCGTCCAGTTTGCTAGGTTGTTCTCGCCAAATCGTTTCAATCGCCCGAAACGGTGATTGTTTCCGGCGGTATAGCCGTTCTGAAGTCATGGCATGAAATACATCGGCGACAGCCACAATCAGGCTGTACGGATGAATTTTTTCTGCTTGAACGCCAAGCGGGTAACCGCTGCCATCCTTTCGTTCATGATGTTGCAACACCGCGAGTTTGGCTCCATGAGTTAAGGCCGGGATTTTTTGTACCATGCGATAACCGAAAATCGGATGCTGTTTCACCTCGTTAAATTCAGCCTCGGTAAGAGCGGACGATTTCCATAAAACCTGTTTGCTGACTTTCGCCATTCCGCAGTCTGCTAGCGCGCCGGCAAGAGCAACTTGATAGCATTCCCCTTCGCTGTATCCGAGCTCCATTGCCAGCAAACCAGCGATCACTCCTACACTGACAGCGTGATGATAAAGATAATCGTCCTTGGACGCATAATGACGAACTGTGAGCAAATCGTGCTTCGCGTGCGCCATTTGCTCTAAAAGCGGAATGATCAGCTCGCGGATTTCCCTGATTTCAATCGGCAGTCCCGATTGCCATGATTGAAACAGCTGTTTATATCGTTGGACCGCCTGCAAATACGAGGAAATGGGCTGTCGATGAGCCGTCGCCCCGATGACATCTTCTTCAAAAAACGGCTCACCATTGGCGAGAACCGGCTCGATTTCCACCTCGTCAATGAGAAACTTTTCAAGCACGTGCAGCAGCGGCTCCGTGATGATCGTATTTTTCGGGATAATGGGCCGCTTGGTCGGGCCAAGCACATCATCGGCAAGCACGCATCCTTCACGAAGCCGGGAACGGTTTACGCGAACCATCAGTTTGTTCCTCCCTTCTCTTATATCTTTTATCGTAACATGACTTTGGGTGCATGGACAGCGGTTTCGACATAAAAACCGACGCTCCCTGTCCGTTGCAGCAGAG
Organism: Geobacillus sp. YF-1; assembly: GCF_052692335.1. Lineage (NCBI taxonomy): Bacteria > Bacillati > Bacillota > Bacilli > Caryophanales > Anoxybacillaceae > Geobacillus > Geobacillus sp. YF-1. The sequence goes on along the minus strand of NZ_CP199850.1, from coordinate 8,825 downwards.
CGTCGTCCCCATTAGGCGAGATGTCCTTCTTCTTTTTCTTCTTCAGGCACTTTCGCCACAGTGGCTACACATTCATGCTCGTCATCGCCAGAAAGGCGGATAAGTTTTACGCCTTGAGCGATTCTCCCTGTGCGGGAAATGTCACTGACCGCCATACGAATGAGCACGCCGCCTGTCGTAATGACCATCAAATCTTCGTTGCCGACGACAGTCGTCACCGCAACAACCGGGCCATTTTTTGGTGTAACATTGCATGTTTTCAATCCTTTGCCACCGCGGCTTTGCACGCGGTATTCCGAAGCCGGAGTGCGCTTGCCGAACCCTTTTTTCGTGACGACAAGCACGTCATGGTGATCTTCCAAAATCTCCATCCCGACTACTTCGTCGTTGTCGTCAAGCGTGATCGCTTTGACTCCAGTCGCGCTGCGTCCCATAGCCCGCACGTCGGTTTCCGGAAAGCGAATGAGCAGACCATTTTTCGTGCCGACAATTACATGCTTTTGACCGTCTGTCAATCGGACCGAAATGAGTTCATCGCCTTCACGCAAATGAATAGCGATCAACCCATTGTTGCGAATATGGGCAAACGCGGAGAGCGAAGAGCGTTTCGCGATCCCCTGTTTCGTTGCAAACACGAGGTAACGTTCGCCGTCAAATTCCTCGATCGGGATCATAGCGTTGATCCATTCACCTTTTTCAAGTTCGAGCAAGTTCACGATCGGAAGCCCTTTGGCGGTTCGTCCGAACTCTGGAATTTCGTAGCCTTTCGCCTGATATACTTTCCCTTTGTTCGTGAAAAATAGGACAGTGTCATGAGTCGATGTGATCAGCAAGTGTTCGACAAAATCATCTTCCGCTGTGTTCATTCCTTGCACACCCCGACCGCCGCGCTTTTGGCTCCGGTACGTCGATAAAGGCAGACGCTTGATGTAGCCTTTATGGGTGAGGGTAATGACGACGCGCTCGTGCGGAATCAAGTCTTCGTCATCAAACTGTTCGACGGCTCCTGCCACGATTTCCGTGCGCCGCTCATCATTAAACCGCTCCTTGATTTCGCTCAATTCCTCACGGATGATTTGCAACACTTTTTCTTCATCGGCGAGCACCGCTTTCAGCTCAGCGATCAAGCGGACAAGCTCTTGATATTCTTGTTCAATTTTTTCCCGCTCGAGGCCGGTCAGCCGCTGCAAACGCATATCCAAAATCGCCTGCGCCTGCCGCTCGCTGAGGGAAAACCGCTCCATCAATCCTTGGCGCGCCGCTTCTGTCGTCTGCGAACGGCGGATGAGATCAATCACTTCATCCAAATGATCGAGAGCCGTGCGCAAACCTTCTAAAATGTGAGCGCGCGCTTCGGCTTTTTGCAGTTCAAATGCCGTCCGTCGGCGAATCACTGTCTTTTGATGGTTTAAATAATGCTCCAAACATTCTTTTAAGTTCAGCACTTTCGGCTCGCCGTTCACCAAAGCGAGCATATTAATCCCAAAGCTCGTTTGCAGCGCGGTATGTTTGTACAAATTGTTCAGCACGACTTTGGCGTTCGCATCGCGCCGCACCTCGATGACAATGCGCATGCCGCTCCGGTCCGATTCATCGCGCAAATCAGTGATCCCGTCGATTTTTTTCTCACGGACAAGTTCGGCGATCCGCTCAATCAGCTTCGCTTTGTTCACTTGGTAAGGAAGTTCGCTCACAATGATCGTTTCTTTGCCGTTCGGCTGCTGCTCAATTTCGGCCTTGGCGCGCAGCGTAATCGAACCGCGGCCGGTTTCATACGCTTTGCGGATGCCGCTGCGGCCGATAATTTGTCCGGCGGTCGGAAAATCGGGGCCCGGGATGTATTTCATCAAGTCGGCAACCGTCATCTCTGGGTTTCGGCTTAGCGCCAGCAACGCATCGATCACTTCACCGAGCTGATGGGGCGGAATGTTCGTCGCCATTCCAACCGCAATGCCCGATGAGCCGTTGACCAATAAATTCGGAAATCGGGACGGCAGCACGACCGGCTCTTTTTCCGAGCCATCATAGTTGTCTTGGTAATCAATCGTATCTTTATTGATATCACGAAGCAATTCCATCGCGATTTTCGACATGCGCGCTTCCGTATAGCGCATGGCGGCGGCAGCGTCGCCGTCGATCGATCCAAAGTTCCCATGGCCGTCAACAAGCATGTAGCGGTAGTTGAAATCTTGCGCCATGCGCACCATCGTATCATACACGGCGGCATCCCCGTGCGGATGGTATTTCCCGATCACTTCGCCGACGATGCGAGCTGATTTTTTGTACGGTTTATCCGCGGTCATTCCAAGATCATGCATGGCGTACAAAATGCGGCGGTGCACTGGTTTCAAGCCGTCGCGCACATCCGGCAACGCGCGGGAAACGATGACGCTCATCGCATAGTCGAGAAACGAGGAACGCATCTCTTGGCTGATATTGACTTCGCGAATGCGCGGTTGTTCATGTTCTGCCATTCTTCAAACCTCCCTTAAAACCCTCCTCCGATCCGACTGGCCGGCGACAGACGGGTGGCGTCAGTCCACCTGCGCATGCGAGGACACCCAGCGGCGTCACGAAGCGGGAAGGGGGCTGTCTTTCTCTCAGTTCAAAGCCTACAAAAAATAGATGGATCAGCTTTAAAACGGACTCCAATGATGTGACGTTCACCGACCCTCCTAGATATCTAAGTTTTTCACGTAACGCGCGTTTTCTTCGATAAACTGGCGGCGCGGCTCGACTTTATCGCCCATTAAAATTTCAAACGTTTCATCCGCATCGATGGCGTCCTGCAAACTCACTTGCAGCAGTGTTCTCGTCTCTGGATTCATCGTCGTTTCCCAAAGCTGTTCCGGATTCATCTCGCCCAACCCTTTGTAGCGCTGAATCGTCGGTTTGGGCTGATCGGGCAACGCGGCGAGAATTTGTTCAAGCTGACGGTCGTTGTAAGCGTAACGGACTTGTTTCCCCTGCTCGATTTTATAGAGCGGAGGCTGGGCAATATAAATATAGCCTTGTTCAATCAATTGGCGCATATAGCGGTAAAAGAACGTCAAAAGGAGCGTGCGGATGTGAGCGCCGTCAACGTCCGCGTCGGTCATGATAATGACTTTATGATAACGGGCTTTCGAGATGTCAAAATCTTCGCCAATGCCCGTGCCAAGCGCCGTAATAATCGCCCGCACCTCATTGTTTGACAAAATTTTGTCCAAGCGTGCTTTTTCCACGTTAAGAATTTTCCCGCGCAGCGGCAAAATGGCTTGAAAATGGCGGTCACGCCCTTGTTTCGCTGATCCGCCCGCCGAGTCGCCCTCAACGACGTACAGCTCGCTGATCGCTGGATCCCGCGATGAACAGTCGGCCAATTTCCCGGGCAAATTGGAAATTTCGAGCGCGCTTTTGCGCCGCGTCAACTCGCGCGCTTTTTTCGCCGCCAGCCGGGCGCGCGCTGCCATCATGCCTTTTTCCACAATCTTGCGGGCGATTGTCGGGTTTTCCAGCAAAAACGTTTCAAACTGTTCGGAAAAAATCGCATCGGTCACCGTACGGGCGTCGCTGTTGCCGAGCTTCGTTTTCGTCTGCCCTTCAAATTGTGGAGACGGGTGTTTGATCGACACGATGGCGGTCAATCCTTCACGCACATCCTCACCGGTTAAATTGGCATCGTTGTCTTTCACCAATTGTTGCTTGCGGGCATAGTCGTTGATAATGCGCGTCAGCGCCATTTTAAAGCCGGATTCATGCGTGCCGCCTTCATGCGTATGAATGTTGTTGACGAACGAATAGATGTTGCTCGTGTACCCGTCGTTGTACTGCAAGGCGATTTCAACCGCAATGCCGTCCCGCTCGCCGGCGATATAAATCGGCTCCTCATGCAGCACTTCGCGCGTTCGGTTCAAATGCTGGACATAGGAGCGAATGCCGCCTTCATAAACATATTCGTTTCTCCGGTTGTCAACCCGTTCATCGGTCAACGTGATTTTCAAGCCGCGATTTAAAAAGGCGAGCTCGCGCAACCGGGCGGCCAGCGTTTCGTAATCGAACTCAATCGTTTCGGTAAAAATCTCTGGGTCCGGCTTAAAACGGGTCGTTGTCCCGGTTCGGTCCGTTTCGCCGATGATTTGCAGGTCCGTACAAGGCTCTCCCCGCTCGTACCGCTGGTAATGGATGTTTCCATCGCGATACACGTACACTTCGAGCCACTCCGACAGGGCGTTGACGACGGAAGCGCCAACCCCGTGCAAGCCGCCGGATACTTTATAACCCCCTCCGCCAAACTTCCCGCCGGCATGCAGAACGGTCATAATGACTTCAACAGCCGGGCGACCAGTCGCTTCATGAATGTCAACCGGGATGCCGCGTCCATTGTCGGCGACGGTGATGCTGTTGTCTTTGCCGATCGTCACATCAATGGTCGTGCAATAGCCTGCCAGCGCTTCGTCGATGCTGTTGTCGACGATTTCCCAAACGAGGTGGTGCAGCCCTTTTGATCCCGTTGATCCGATATACATTCCCGGGCGCTTGCGGACGGCTTCAAGGCCTTCAAGCACTTGAATTTGACTTGCATCGTACGCCTCGACTCGCTGTTCCATGGTCATGCCTGATCACCTACGCTTTCTTTGCAAACGTTCAATCACGATCAAGAAGGAGCGATGACCGAACCGGAATGGACTCGATAAATCGCCGCTTCTTGAATCACATCGTGGTTAATGCCGTCGATGCTTGTCGTTGTGACAAAAGTTTGCACTTTTTTCCGGATGGCATCAAGGAGGTGGGTTTGCCGAAAGTCGTCCAGCTCCGACAATACATCATCAAGCAATAAAATGGGGTAATCGCCTAACTCGGAAAAGATGAGCTCAATTTCTGCCAATTTGACTGCCAGCGCTGTCGTGCGCTGTTGTCCTTGCGAACCGAAAGTTTGTACATTTTTTCCGTTCACCCAAAACGCCACCTCATCGCGGTGGGGGCCGACCAAGGTCGTCCCTCGTTGAACTTCTCGCTCCTTTACGGCGGCGAACGTTTCTCTGTATGCTTCTACTATTCTCGACAATTCCGCCTTGTCTGATACGTCGACCGACGGTTCATAGCGAATGTGGAGCTGTTCGGCCCCACGGCTGATTTCGCGATGGATGGGAGCTGCCCACTGCTCAAGCAACGACAAAAACTGGCGGCGTCGCAACGTAATTTTGGCCGCCAGCCAAACAAGCTGTTCGGTTAGGACGTCAAGCACCGCCTCGTCGCTCCGCTCGCGGGTCTGCATCATTTTCAGGCAATGATTGCGCTGCTGCAGCAACTTCTGGTACTGGCTTAAATCGTGTATATAAACGGGTGAAATCTGCCCGATTTCCATATCGATAAACCGGCGCCGCACTTGTGGGCTTCCTTTAACTAAATTCAAGTCTTCCGGGGCGAACATGACAACATTTAAATGGCCGACATATTGACTGAGCCGCTGCTGCTCAATGTGATTGCATTTGGCTCGCTTCCCTTTTTTGGAGATCAACAGTTCGAGCGACAACGATCCGTTGCGTTTCTCTGCTTTCCCCTCTATTTTAGCATACTCTTCATTCCAACGAATAAGGTCTTTATCGTTGGACGTGCGATGCGATTTGGCCATCGCCAAAACGTAAATAGCCTCCATCATGTTCGTTTTTCCTTGGGCGTTTTCCCCCAAAATAATGTTTACCCCTTGATCGAAACGCATCGTTTCCCGCTCATAATTGCGGTAGTTCGTCAACGCTAAGTCGGTTAAAAACACCCGGCCTTCACCTACTCCGCTTTTACGATGACAAACGCGCCGACCTCTTTGATCTCGACCCGGTCGCCTTCTTTTAACTTCCGCCCGCGCCGGTTTTCCCGTTCCCCGTTCACCAGCACGTCATGTTCCTGCAAAAACCATTTGGCTGCGCCGCCGGTGTCAATCACATGCGCCAGCTTTAGCATCTGCCCTAGCGTAATCGTCTCCGTCTTAATGGCGACTTGTCGTTCCATCCGTTCATCGCTCGCTTTCGTTACAAACTGCCTATTCTTTTATTTTACCGAAAAATTCGTCCGTTCGCAAAGAAACCCGATGAAAGGGAGAAAAGCGGTGGTTCTCCCTCATTGAATGCACGCCTGATGGCATTCAAGTCAGCCTTAGCCATCAGGCGCGCCAAAGTGGATCGGCTTTAATACGTTCTGACCGGCAGGATGAGCTGAAGCATGGAGTCGCTGTGGAGCGGGCGCAAGACAAACGGCCGCATCGCCCCGGTGAAGCTGATTTGAATGTCGGTGCCATCAAGCGCGCGCAACGCGTCCATCATATATTTGGCGCTGAATGAAATGTTCAACTCTTCGCCTTCAAGCGATTCGGCTTTCAGCTGTTCTGTTACTTTCCCAATCTCCGGGGAAACTGAGGAAATTTCCAACCTTTCTCCTGGGAGCGTCGCCAGTTTCACCACGTTGTTTCGCCCTTCTCTTGCTAGCAAGGAGGCGCGGTCGATCGCCTGCAAAAACTCCTTGGCATTGACGGTTACCGTTGTTTTGCTGTCCGTCGGGATTAAGCGGGCTGTCTCCGGATAGTTCCCGTCGAGCAGGCGTGAGAAAAACAGAAGATGCTCCGCCTTAAACAGCACTTGATTGGCCGTGATGACAATATCGATCGGATGGTTGCCGTCAGCTAAAATTTTGCTCAATTCATTCAGACTTTTTCCAGGAATGACGACGTTATACGCCCAATCGCTTTCAATGCCGATTTTGACTTTGCGCATTGCCAGACGGTGACTGTCGGTAGCGGTGCAGACGAGTTCACCATCTTCTATTTTCCAGTTGACACCTGTCAAGATGGGGCGCGTTTCCGATGTTGAGACGGCAAATACCGTTTGGCGGATCACCGCCTTCAGCAAATCAGCCGGAATTTGAAAGGCGTGTTCTTCCTCGATTTGCGGCAAGCGCGGATACTCGTCGGCGTTAAATCCGTTGAGACGGAATTCGGAGTGCCCTGAGCGAATCACGGTTAAAAAGTTGTCTTCCGTTTCGATTTCCACCGTTTGCTGCGGCAGCTTTTTCACGATTTCAGAGAAAAAGCGCGCCTGCAAGACGATGCTTCCCGGCCTCTTTACATCCACCAGCAGCCGCCCTTCTTTTTCGAGCGGAATAAACGATTCAATGGAGATATCCGAGTCGCTTCCGGTTAAGGTGACTCCGCGAGCGGAGGCTGTCAGTTTAATCCCGGTCAAAATCGGGATCGTCGTTCTTGTCGATACGGCTTTCATCACATCTTGAACGCTTTTGGCGAGCGCTTCGCGGTCAATGGAAATGTTCACGCTGTTGTTCCTCCCCATTTGGAATGTCTTCGGAAATAAATTATAAAGATATAAAAACAAAGATCATAGTACTAGTCGTATGGCTTGTTGGTATGTGGATAAACAAATAAAGACGAGCAAGCACAGCCTGTCCACATGTGGATAAGCTGTGCGTAAGACAGCGACTGTTATTCACAATTGCTTCAGCTTTTCTTGAATCTCTTGAATATGTTTTTGCAGCTGCGTGTCCGTTTGCAAAAGCTTCGTTATTTTCTCATGGGCGTGAATGACCGTCGTATGGTCGCGGCCGCCGAATTCGTCGCCGATTTTCGGCAGCGAACAGTCGGTCAGTTCACGGGAGAGATACATGGCGATCTGCCGGGGAAACGCGACCGATTTGGTTCGTTTTTTAGCTTTGAAATCGTCAAGCTTAATGTTGAAGTGCTGGCCGACGACGCGCTGAATGTCTTGAATCGTGATGACCTTCGGCTTCGCGCTCGGAATGATGTCCTTGAGCGCCTCAGCTGCTAGATCGGCGGTGATTTCTTTATTAATGAGCGAGGAATAGGCGACGACGCGAATGAGCGCCCCTTCCAGCTCGCGGATGTTTGAATCGATTTGGTTGGCGATGTAGAGCATCACTTCATTTGGGATATCAAATCCCTCTGCCTTCGCTTTTTTCCGGAGAATGGCGATTCGCGTTTCCAAATCAGGCGGCGTGATGTCTGTGATCAATCCCCACTCAAAGCGCGAACGCAAACGGTCCTCAAGCGTTGGGATCTCTTTTGGAGGCCGGTCGCTCGAGATGACGATTTGCTTGCTTTCTTCATGAAGCGTATTGAACGTATGGAAAAACTCTTCCTGCGTTTGTTCTTTTCCCGCCAAAAATTGAATATCATCGATTAACAGAACGTCGACGTTTCGATACTTGTTGCGAAAGTCATCAGGACGGTTGTCGCGGATGGCGTTGATAAACTCGTTCGTGAACTTTTCCGAAGATAAGTAGACGACTTTCGCTGACGGATTATGTTCGATGACGTAATGGCCGATGGCGTGCATGAGATGCGTTTTCCCTAGCCCGACACCGCCGTAGATGAACAGCGGATTGTACGCTTTCGCCGGGGCTTCGGCGACGGCTAGGGAAGCGGCGTGCGCAAATCGGTTGCCGGAGCCGATGACAAACGTATCGAAGGTGTACTTCGGATTTAGCATGCTCTGCGGGAAATCGTTCGTCTCTTCGTATGGCTTGCGCTGTTTTTTCGCTGCTGCCTGAAATTCGGCGTCTTCGTCGCCTTGGTTAGGCGGAATGATAAATTTGACGGCCAGCTCTTCGCCGGTAATGGCATAGATTGTTTCGGCAATCAAATGGGAGTAGCGGGAGTCAAGCCAATCTCTAGCAAACTCGTTCGGGGCTACGATGACGAGCGTGTCACCTCGCAAAGAGTGGGCCTTCGTTGATTTGAGCCAAGTCTCAAAGCTCGGCTTGCTAATTTTCTGCTCGATTTCCGCGAGCACGCGATTCCATAAGTCATGGATATTTTCCAC